>NZ_CP126446.1:0-2400000 GCF_030166655.1 Pontibacillus chungwhensis
TTGGAAAATATCAATGAGCTTTGGGACAACACACTTAAAAAGATAGAAGAAAAAATCAGCAAACCAAGCTTTGAAACCTGGCTAAAGAGCACAAAAGCAGATTCTCTTAAAGATGATACGCTCATTATCGTAGCGCCCAATGAATTTGCTAGGGATTGGCTTGAAAGCCGTTATTCTAAGTTAATCTCTGATGCTTTATTTGAAGTAACAGGAGCAAAGCTTCAAACAAAATTTATTATTCCTGAAGCAAAAGATGTAACTCCTGACGAAGTGAAACCAGCCATGAAACAGGTTCAGAATATGGAACAAAATGAGCAAGAGGAATCGCCTCAAAGCATGCTAAATTCTAAGTATACGTTTGATACATTTGTCATTGGATCAGGAAACCGTTTTGCTCACGCAGCCTCACTCGCTGTAGCTGAAGCACCTGCAAAAGCATACAATCCTTTATTTATATACGGGGGTGTTGGGTTAGGGAAAACACACCTCATGCATGCAATTGGCCATTATGTTCTTGATCATAATCCATCTGCTAAAGTGGTTTATCTTTCTTCAGAGAAATTTACAAATGAATTTATCAATTCCATCAGAGACAACAAAGCCGTTAATTTCCGCAACAAATACCGCAATGTAGACGTGCTATTAATTGATGATATTCAATTCCTTGCGGGAAAAGAACAAACCCAAGAAGAATTTTTCCACACCTTTAATACACTTCACGAAGAGAATAAACAGATTGTCATTTCAAGTGATCGACCACCTAAAGAAATTCCTACTTTAGAAGACCGCTTGCGTTCTCGATTTGAATGGGGACTCATTACGGATATAACCCCACCTGATCTTGAGACACGTATTGCCATCTTGCGCAAAAAAGCTAAAGCAGAAGGTCTAGATATTCCGAATGAGGTTATGCTTTATATTGCCAATCAAATCGACACCAACATTCGCGAACTAGAAGGCGCACTTATTAGAGTTGTAGCTTACTCATCTCTGATTAATAGAGATATTGATGCTTCATTAGCAGCTGAAGCATTAAAGGATATTATTCCAAGCTCCAAGCCTAAAGTCATTACCATTCAAGCTATACAAGAAGTTGTAGCTGAAAAATATAATATTAAACTTGACGATTTCGCTGCGAAAAAACGAACCAAAACCATTGCTTATCCAAGGCAAATCGCTATGTACCTATCAAGGGAAATGACGGATTACTCTCTTCCGAAGATAGGAGAGGAGTTTGGAGGACGCGATCACACTACCGTCATCCATGCTCATGAAAAAATTTCAAAGATGCTTAGCCAAGATCAGCAGTTACAAAAAGACTTAGATGATCTAAAAGAAACACTTAAATCGTAAATGTCGTCTGTGGATATCCATTAAAGTTATTCCAAAAATTACTCACAGTCTATCCACATGTGGAAAACCTGACAGTTATAGCGATGAAACCACTTATGCACATATTCACAGCCCTTACGACTACTACGACCTTTTTTATAAATAAATATAATTAAAGAAGATCCATTTAGGAGGATTCGATTCATGAGATTTACAATTCAACGCGATCAATTAATGAACAGCGTTCAAGATGTTATGAAAGCTATATCTTCTAGAACGACTATTCCTATTCTTACCGGAATGAAAGTAGAAGCTACAGAATACGGGGTAAAACTTACAGGTAGTGATTCTGATGTCACTATTGAATCCTTTATCCCTGTTGAAGAAGATGGGATTGTTTTGGTTGAGAACATCGAACCAGGCAGTATTGTATTGCAAGCTAAATACTTCCCGGATATTGTTCGCAAGTTACCTCAACAAACGGTAGAAATCGAGGTTGATGATCACTTCAACGTAAATATTCGTTCTGGTAGTGCAGAATTCCATTTAAATGGCCAAGACGCTGAAGAATACCCGCACTTGCCGCAAATTCAAACCAACCAAAGTTTTGAAGTTCCGATTGATTTACTAAAAGACTTAATTCGACAAACGGTCTTTGCGGTGTCCACCTCAGAAACACGCCCTATCTTGACAGGTGTAAACATGAAAGTGGAAAACGATGATTTATACTTTATTGCAACGGATAGTCATCGTCTTGCTTCTAGAAAGATTCCAATGGGTGACAACGTTCAACCTTTATCATTTGAGAATGTTGTTATCCCTGGAAAAAGCCTGACAGAACTCAACAAAATTCTTGATGATTCTCAAGAAACCATTGAAATCAGCGTTACAGAAAATCAAATTTTATTCCGTACAAAGCACTTGTACTTTTTATCACGCTTGCTAGACGGGAATTATCCAGAAACATCAAGACTTATTCCTGATGAAGTCAAAACAACGGTGTTCATTGATACCAAAGAATTGCTTCAGTCTATTGATCGTGCATCTCTGTTGGCAAAAGAAAATCGCAATAGTGTGGTCAAATTAACCACAAAAGAAAACAACCGTGTGGAGATTACAAGTAATTCCCCTGAAGTAGGGAATGTTGTAGAAGAAGTAACAGCGGAATCGTTAGAAGGGGAAGATTTAAAAATTTCCTTTAGCGCGAAATATATGATGGATGCACTTAAAGTTGTCGACTGTGAAAAAGTAAACATCCAGTTTACTGGTGCTATGCGTCCATTCTTAATTCGACCAAATGAGAATGATCAAATTTTACAGCTTATTTTACCTGTTCGAACGTATTAATTTCTCCATTTAGCAAATAAAAAGCAAGGGATGACATCCCTTGCTTTTCTTATGGACAAATCTTTAGTAAAATAGGTAGAAGGTCAAGTCTGGAATTAGGGTGAAAAAATAATGTATGAAGCTATTGAAATAGAAACTGATATGATTCCTTTAGGTAAATTTTTACAAATTGCCAATGTTATTGAAACTGGAGGTATGGCTAAATGGTTTTTATCCGAATACCCAGTTTTTGTAAATGGTGAGCCAGAGAATCGTCGTGGTAAGAAACTATCTATTGGAGATCTTGTAGAGGTTGAAGGTGTAGGTACCTTTAAGGTTGTATCAGAATCTTAATTTCCCAATTAAGTTGAAGGGGACTCCCTATGCATTTAGAACAACTAACATTAAAACACTATCGTAATTATGAGCAGTTAGATATAACGTTTGATGATAAGGTAAACGTTATTATTGGAGAGAATGCTCAAGGAAAAACTAACCTTATGGAAGCTATTTACGTTTTAGCTTTTGCAAAATCCCATCGAACTCCCCGTGATAAAGAACTTATCATGTGGGACCAAGAGTATGCTAAAATTAAAGGGAGTGTGTTTAAGCGAAAACGCCATTTCCCATTAGAAATTGTAACGTCAACAAAGGGTAAGAAGGCAAAGCTTAACCATCTTGAGCAGAAACGTTTAAGCGACTATATAGGCGCATTAAATATTGTCATGTTTGCACCTGAAGATCTAAACCTGGTAAAGGGGAATCCTCAGGTTCGTCGTCGTTTTATAGATATGGAGATTGGACAAATTCAGCCTGCTTATATTTATCATTTGGGACAGTACCAAAAAATCTTAAAGCAACGAAATCATTTATTAAAAGAGTACCAGCGTAAACAAAATCCTGATTTAACGATGTTGCGAATATTAACTGACCAACTTATTGAGCATGCTGCAACAATTGTTCAGAGAAGATTTAAGTTTCTGGGGCTACTTAGAGACTGGGCCTTGCCAATACACGAAGGAATTAGCCGCCAACTGGAAAAACTTGAAATTGCTTATAATCCTACAGCTGACGTATCAAAAGATATGGATTTGTCTATGCTTGTAAGGGTATTTCAAGAAAAATTTCAAGAAATAGAAAAACGTGAATTAGAACGTGGAACTACTTTAATTGGTCCACATCGTGATGATTTAATTTTCTATGTGAATGGAAAAGACGTACAAACCTATGGCTCTCAAGGTCAGCAACGTACGACGGCTTTATCACTGAAACTAGCTGAAATTGAGTTAATTCATAGTGAGGTTGGTGAGTATCCGATCTTGCTTTTAGATGATGTATTAAGTGAATTAGATGATTATAGACAATCCCATCTATTGCATACCATTCAGGGAAAGGTTCAAACGTTTGTTTCTACGACAAGTGTAGACGGCATTGAGCACGAAACACTTAAAAAGGCGGATGTTTTCTACGTTCAGGAAGGTAGCGTAACCAGGGCGAATTGAGGTGGAAGTTTGTTTATTCATATTGGGGAAGATCATGTTATTGAATCAGGAGACGTTATTTCGATTATTGACTTTGAATTGCTAAGCTCATCTTCAATCGTAGAGGAAATGATTCAAAATCAGCGATTGAACCAAAGAGTCTTTGAATCTCCAAATGCGGAGGCAAAGTCAATTGTTATAACGAGAGACTATATATACTTCAGTCCACTTTCTGTCTTTACTCTTAAAAAACGTGCCAACATGACTTCAACATTGAACAAAATCGAAGACTTTGCAGAATGATTCAGGAGAACGAAAGAATATAACCTAGGGAAAGAAATGTAGGTGAATGACTGATGAGGGAAGAAAATCTACCAAATCAACAGGCATATGATGAGAGTCAAATTCAGGTGCTTGAAGGTTTAGAAGCGGTGCGGAAACGTCCAGGAATGTACATTGGTTCAACAAACGAAAAGGGACTTCATCACCTTGTTTGGGAAATTGTTGATAATAGTATCGATGAAGCACTAGCAGGCTATTGCGATCACATCACTGTAACAATTGAGAAGGACAATAGCATTACCGTAACAGATAACGGACGCGGGATTCCTGTAGGTATGCATAAAAAGGCAAACCGTCCTGCTGTTGAGGTTATTCTAACGGTACTGCACGCTGGTGGTAAGTTCGGTGGCGGCGGCTATAAGGTATCAGGTGGTCTCCATGGTGTTGGAGCTTCCGTGGTAAACGCCTTATCGAGCAGTTTAGAAGTATATGTACACCTGGATGGTAAAATTCATTACCAAGAGTATCATAGAGGTGTTCCTCAAGAAGATCTGAAGGTAATTGGAGAAACGGATGTAACGGGTACACGTATTCACTTCACCCCAGATCCTGAGATTTTCAACGAAACAAGAGAGTATAATTTTGATACATTAGCTAACCGACTTCGTGAGTTAGCGTTTTTAAATAAAGGGATTCGCATTACGATTAATGATGAGCGTAATGAAGAACAAGGGGCAAAAGATTTTCTTTACGAGGGTGGTATTGTTTCTTATGTAGAGCATTTAAACCGTACTCGTGAAGGACTGCATGAGCCTTTCTATGTTGAGAATGAAAGTGAAGACATCAGTGTGGAAATTGCTTTACAGTACAATGATGGCTTTGTAAGTAACATCTATTCTTTCGCAAATAACATCAATACCTATGAGGGCGGAACACACGAATCCGGATTTAAAACAGCTTTAACAAGAGCTATTAATGATTATGCCCGTCGGAACCAAATGTTTAAGGAAACAGACCCGAATCTAACAGGTGATGATGTACGCGAAGGGCTTACAGCAATCATTTCCATTAAGCACCCAGATCCTCAATTTGAGGGACAAACCAAAACAAAACTAGGAAATAGTGAAGCCCGTACTGTCACGGATAATATCTTTAATGAGTATTTCTCTAAGTTTTTATTTGAAAACCCTGACTCAGCGAAGATGATCGTCGAAAAGGGGCTTATGGCTTCTAGAGCACGATCTGCTGCTAAGAAAGCACGTGAGTTAACGCGCCGTAAGAGTGCGTTAGAAATCTCTAACCTACCAGGTAAGTTGGCTGACTGTTCTTCTAAAGATGCTAAGATCAGTGAGTTGTATGTGGTAGAGGGAGATTCAGCAGGTGGATCTGCTAAGCAAGGACGAGATCGCCATTTCCAGGCTATTCTTCCTTTAAGAGGTAAGATTATTAACGTTGAGAAGGCCCGTTTAGATAAGATCCTATCCAATAATGAAGTTCGCTCTATTATTACAGCGCTTGGAACGGGTATTGGAGAAGAATTTGATATTACAAAGGCAAGGTACCACAAAATTGTCATTATGACGGATGCGGATGTCGATGGAGCGCACATTCGAACATTGCTCTTAACATTCTTCTATCGTTATATGCGTCCGCTACTTGAATATGGCTATATTTATATCGCCCAGCCACCTCTTTATAAAATTCAACAGGGGAAAGCTATTCAATACGCCTTTAACGATAAAGAAATGGAAGCTACTCTAGCCCAGCTGTCTAAGCAGCCTAAGCCTAGCTTGCAGCGTTATAAGGGTCTTGGAGAAATGAACTCAGAGCAGCTTTGGGAGACTACAATGGATCCTGAAACGCGTACAATGCTTCAAGTTAGTCTCCAGGATGCTATGGAAGCAGATGAAGTGTTTGAGATCTTAATGGGAGATAAAGTAGAGCCTCGTCGTAACTTTATTCAAGATAATGCCCAGTATGTTAAGAATTTAGACGTTTAAGATAAAGAAATGCTTCATGGACTTACACAAGCCGAACCCTCTTATGGTGGTTCGGCTTGTAAGCTTGAAGCAAGAGAAATGAGAACAGATGAATGAACTTTAGAGGCTGTAGAGCTCTCTTTTCCTTATTGAATAGGAGGTATCACGATGGCGGATGAACAACGCCCAAACGTAAAAGAAATCAATATTAGCCAAGAGATGCGTACATCCTTTATGGATTATGCCATGAGTGTTATTGTGTCCCGTGCTTTACCAGACGTAAGAGATGGATTAAAGCCTGTGCACCGCCGTATTCTATATGCGATGCATGATTTAGGTATGCACTCAGATAAGGCCTATAAGAAATCAGCACGTATTGTAGGGGATGTTATTGGTAAGTATCACCCTCATGGTGACTCTGCTGTGTATGATTCTATGGTACGTATGGCACAAGATTTTAACTACCGCGCGATGCTGGTAGATGGCCACGGAAACTTTGGTTCTGTAGACGGTGATGCTGCCGCAGCAATGCGTTATACAGAAGCAAGAATGTCCAAGATCTCAATGGAACTCCTGCGTGACATCAACAAAGATACCATTGATTATGCGGATAACTATGATGGGACAGAGAAAGAACCTATTGTTCTTCCTGCCCGTTTCCCTAACTTACTTGTGAATGGAGCAAGTGGTATTGCGGTGGGAATGGCTACTAACATTCCTCCACACCATTTAGGGGAAGTCATTGATGGCGTTTTAGCAGTCAGTCATAATAGTGAGATTACTATTGATGAACTAATGACTGATTATATATATGGACCGGACTTTCCGACCTCTGGTCAAATTTTAGGGCGAAGTGGTATTCGCAAAGCCTATGAAACAGGAAAAGGGTCTATTACCATTCGTGCAAAAGTAGATATTGAAGAAATGAAGAACGGGAAGTCCCGTCTTTTGGTTTCAGAACTACCATTCCAAGTGAATAAGGCTAAGCTTGTCGAGAAAGTAGCCGAACTTGTTCGTGATAAGAAGATTGATGGAATTACGGACTTACGTGATGAGTCAGACCGTGAAGGAATGCGCGTTGTTATTGAACTTCGTAAAGATGTAAATCCAAACGTTGTTTTAAATAACCTCTATAAGCAAACAGCTCTTCAAACATCCTTCGGGATTAATATGCTTGCACTAGTAGATGGGCAACCGAAAGTATTAAATCTAAAGCAATGTTTAGAACATTATTTAGAACACCAGAAGGTTGTCATCAGACGTCGTACAGAATATGAGCTTCGTAAAGCGGAAGCTCGCGCACATATTCTAGAAGGTTTACGAATTGCGTTGGATCATATTGATGAGATTATTGCTTTAATTCGCGAATCTGAAACGACTGACATTGCTCGTGAGAACCTTATGACGAATTTCGAGCTCTCAGAGAAGCAAGCTCAAGCGATTCTAGACATGCGTTTACAACGTTTAACTGGGTTAGAACGCGATAAAATTGAAAAAGAATATGAAGAACTTGTTCAGTTGATTGCAGAACTAAAGGCTATTCTAGCTGATGACGAAAAAGTTCTTGAGATTATAAGAGAAGAATTAACAGAAGTAAAAGAACGATTCTCTGACGAGCGACGAACAGAAATCATAGCTGGTGGAACAGACTTTATCGAGGATGAGGATCTGATTCCTGAAGAGACGGTGATTGTAACGGTTACTCACCAGGGTTATATCAAACGTCTCCCTGCGACCACATACCGCTCACAACGAAGAGGAGGACGCGGTGTTCAAAGTATGGGAACCAACGAAAATGATTTCGTAGAACACTTACTATCAACATCCACTCATAACACTCTTTTATTCTTCTCAAACAAAGGGAAGGTTTACCGGGCTAAAGGGTATGAGGTACCTGAGTTCAGCAGAACAGCAAAAGGAATTCCAATCATTAATATGTTAGAAATTGAGAAAGATGAGTGGATTAATGCTGTAATTTCTGTAGAAGAATTTGCTGATGACTGGTATTTATTCTTCACAACGAAGCATGGTATTTCTAAACGTACTACGTTATCTGCCTTTGCTAATATTCGCCGTGGTGGACTTATTGCGCTGAACCTCCGTGAAGATGATGAATTAATCTCAGTCCGTCTTACAGATGGTCATAAGCATATTATGATTGGTACAAAAGGCGGTTATCTGATCCGATTCCCAGAAGAAGATGTACGTACAATGGGACGTACAGCAGCTGGGGTGAAAGGAATTTCATTACGAGATGAAGATGAAGTTGTCTCTATGGAGATTATTGAAGATGGCCTTCAAGTTCTAAACGTTACGACTAAAGGGTTCGGTAAACGAACACCAGCCGATGAGTACCGTATTACAGGGCGTGGTGGTAAAGGAATTCGTACTTGTAATATTACTGAGAAGAATGGTGACGTTGTCGCTGTAAAAGCTGTTACAGGTGAAGAAGATGTTATGATTATTACAGCAGCTGGTGTGCTTATTAGAATGGGTGTAGAGAGCATCTCTCAAACCGGACGTAACACACAGGGCGTACGTTTAATTCGTCTTCAAGAAGGCGAAGAAGTAGCAACGGTGGCTCGTATTCAAACTGAAGAACAAGAAGAAGAAACGTTAGAAGAAGCAAGTGAACAAGCTATTGAAGGCATTTCTACAGAGCAAGAAACAATCATCGAAGAAGACTCAACATCAGAAGATGAGTAACTAAAAAAGGAGATGTACATACATCTCCTTTTTTTTACACAAAATGAGTTCCAATTTAGTGGAAATGGTTATAGTGGAGGGGGAAAAACATGCGTGTGCACCCTGACCAGTTAATTCCTGGTTGTATTGTAATGAGAGATGTTATGGGGAAAACAAATCGTCCAATTGTGACAAAGAATACAGTGATTAAGCCTGTTCACATTACGGTCCTGCACAAGTTCTTAGTAGATGAAGTGGAAGTTGGACAAAAACTTTCAAACGGAAGTTCTTTTTTACCTGAAAAAAGTAATAATCAGCCACAAGAAATATCGGCTGTTCACGAAACAGAGCAACCTCCGTTTACAGAACAATATCTCCAGGCCGTTCAGGCCTATAAGAAGATGTTTCACCAGTGGAAAGCTGGATTTGCTATTAATATGCCTGGTGTTAGGGAAGTAATTGTCCCTTTAATTGAACAAGCGCCAAAGCATAAAAATGAAATTTACTCTTTGCATCATTTCACGAGTAAAGATGATTACTTTTATCATCACGGCATTGCTGTTGCCCTATTGTCAGCCATAATAGCAGATCAGCTGAACTATTCTAAAGGAGAGGTCATTCAAGTTGGGATTGCAGGTTTCTTAAGTGATTGTGGAATGGCGAAAATTGATGAAGGGCTTTTATCAAAGAGGGGATCACTAACTTCTTACGAATACGAAGAAATTAAAAAGCACCCGACTTATTCTTATAGAATGGTCGAAAACATTCCGGCTTTAAAAAATGAAGTTCGTCTCGCTGTGCTGCAACATCATGAGCGCCTTGATGGAAGTGGGTATCCATTAGGTATCTCGCAGGATAAATTGCATACATATGGGAAAATAATTGCTGTGAGTGATCTCTATCATGCAATGACTTCAGAAAGGGTCTACCGATCTAAACAGTCTCCTTTTAAGGTATTAGAAGAACTTCTACATCAACAATTTGGGAAGTTTGATCCTACTATTACTCAAACACTCGTTCAGAGTATGACTAGCCTATCTTCAGGGATGAAGATACGCTTAACAAATAACCAATTAGCAGAGATCGTTTTTATTGAATCCAAATATCCAACAAGACCTATGATTCGACTACAGCACAACGATGAGATTATTCATCTTAAATTCCACCGGGAAATTTATATCGAAGAAATTATCTCCTGACAAACGTCCTCCTTAGAAGTAAGGGGGACGTTTTTATAGGTGAGAGTGAAGAAAGTCGGCTATTAGCCATGGAATCTTTGTCTTTGTTATTTCTAGAAACGTACGAATATACACCAAGTCCTCACTTGTGTAGGAATGAAGAATATCTCCCCACCACTCAGTCTCATAGCGGGAAAGCATGCTTAAATTATACAAAACCAAATAGTGAGACAGGAGTTCAGGAAAAGGATACTGTAATGAACGATGGTTAGATATAAATAAACGATCATCCTCTTGATTGACGTAAATATAAGGGTGGTGAAGTGTACGGAAGGGTGATTTCAGAGATACATTTATTGAGTTATTTTCTATACTGACATGGTTTCCTTCAGTAATAATAGATGGAATATGTTGTTTGAAGTAATTCTCAGACCAGTGGTAATCATCAAGGATAGAAAGGGGGAAAGTGAGCGTATCTGCTCCCATACTTCCAATAAAGTATCCTTTTTTGGGGTGGTTTTGGAAACGATACACCTCACCCATTTCTGGAATCCTTGAGAGTAATTCACTCATTGTAAACTTTTCTTTAGAAGATTGTTCCATGTGAAACATATGCTCGGCGACATAAGAAAAGAGTCCTTTGTGTTGAACTTTCACTTCGTCTTGAAGAAAAGAATAATTTTGCTTTTTTCGTTTGCGACTTGTTACCCCGTGAGCTAAAACACTCGTTGACTCAGGATAATCTGGACGTACGGTTAAGAGCGCAGCTTTAATAAACTGTGCCATTCCATAAAAGTATAGAATAGGTTGAATCGATAATGGAGACTCCTCTCCTTGCTTATAAAAAGTTTGGCCATGTTCTAAATAATAGATTAACCGATAGGTGTTATCATAACTCTTTCGTTCAGCATCTACATCAATGGGGGCATAACATTGTTGTAAGTAACTTTGGGCGAAAGGAGCAGATTGAAGATTTGTATAAATGGACAGAATATTTCGGATATTCATAATAGAGGCCCCACTTCCTTAAAAACAGTTGAAAAACCCTTTTTAATAACGTATTGTAATCTACAATATAACAACTTATAGGTTTAGTTTGTCCTAAATCACAAGAAAACATGAATACGTGTCAGGAGGGTAATGAAATGCGTGAAGATAAGTTCGCTAAAGAAAGTTTAACATTTGATGATGTACTCTTAATCCCGGGGAAATCAGACATATTACCAAGGAATGTAGAAGTAAAAACTGAATTAAGCTCTAGTTTGAAACTGAATATTCCGCTGATTAGTGCAGGGATGGATACGGTGACAGAGGCAGAAATGGCAATTGGAATGGCTCGCCAAGGCGGCATTGGTATTATTCATAAGAATATGTCCATTGAGGAGCAGGCAGAGCAAGTGGACCGTGTGAAGCGAAGTGAAAGTGGCGTCATTTCAAATCCTTTCTTCTTAACGCCAGAACATCAGGTGTATGATGCTGAATATCTAATGGGGAAATATCGTATTTCAGGCGTACCAATCGTGAATAACGAACAAGACCAACAGTTAACTGGTATTATTACAAATCGTGACCTTCGTTTTATTCAAGACTATTCTATTAAGATCTCTGAAGTTATGACAAGCGAAAATCTCGTTACAGCTCCTGTTGGAACAACGCTTGAAGAAGCAGGAAAGATCCTTCAAACCTACAAGATTGAAAAACTTCCACTAGTAGATGATAACCGGGTTTTAAAAGGCTTGATTACAATCAAAGATATTGAAAAAGTCATTGAATTCCCAAATTCAGCTAAAGATGAATTTGGACGACTTCTAGCAGGTGCGGCTGTAGGCGTAACAGCTGATGCTGACACACGTATTCAAAAGCTTGTTGATGCAGGAGTTGATGTTATCGTAATCGATACAGCTCATGGTCATTCACAAGGTGTAATTGACCAAGTAGCGTCTGTTCGTAAGCTTTACCCACACCTAAATATTATGGCGGGTAATGTCGGTACACAAGAAGCAACCCGCGAATTAATTGAAGCAGGGGCGAATATTATTAAAGTAGGAATTGGACCTGGTTCTATTTGTACAACCCGTGTTGTAGCTGGAGTCGGGATCCCGCAGATCTCAGCCGTCTACGAATGTGCTTTAGAAGCCAAACAGCACGGCATTCCAGTTATTGCTGATGGGGGAATTAAGTACTCAGGAGATATTGCCAAAGCTCTTGCAGCCGGTGCCCATGCCGTTATGATTGGAAGTATGTTTGCTGGTGTATCTGAAAGTCCAGGTGAAACAGAGATCTTCCAAGGAAGACGCTTTAAAGTATATCGTGGAATGGGCTCTGTAAGTGCGATGAAGTCAGGATCTAAAGATCGCTACTTCCAAGAGTCTTCAGAAGCAAATAAATTGGTTCCAGAGGGAATTGAAGGGCGCGTACCTTATAAAGGGCCTCTAGCTGATACGGTACACCAACTGATTGGTGGTCTACGTTCTAGCATGGGATATTGTGGCGCTTCTGACTTAACCATTTTCCGTAACGAATCTCGCTTTACTCGTATTACCAATGCCGGTTTACGTGAAAGCCATCCACATGATGTACAAATTACGAAAGAAGCACCGAACTACTCTATTTAATACCTTCTTTTTTTAAAATTAAACATTCATTGGATCAGAGCTCAGTTTGTCATATTCTGAGCTCTGTCTTTTATGGAGGAAACAACTAAACATACAACTATAAGGTTCTACATACGACCAGGATCAACTTAAAATGAGGTATATACGGCTCAGTTCCGTCATAACGGGTGGAAAGTCTGTTTCTCTATTAAGTCGTCCTATGATAAAATAACGTCATATGTATACTATCTTTTTGGAGGTTGAAGGACGTTGAAAACTAGATTAAAAGTACCTTTTCTATTGTTAATAATGGTACTTGTAACATTTACTTCCATGCTGACGAAACCGATTACAACTTCAGCAGCGGTAGATGTGCAAGCTAAAACTGCCATTCTAGTAGACGCAGAAACTGGTAAAATTCTATTTGAGAAAGATGCAGATGTAGCATTGCCACCCGCTAGTATGACAAAGATGATGACCGAATACTTAGTACTTGAAGCCATTAATGAAGGGAAAATTAGTTGGGACACGACGACCCAAATTACAGACTACCCTTATAGCATTTCTGCAGATCCAGCTTTCTCTGGAGTTGGATTGAAGCAAAATCAAGACTACACGGTTCGAGAACTTTATGAAGCGATGGCTATTAACTCAGATAATGCTACAGCTATTGCATTAGCTGAACTTGTTGCAGGTTCAGAAGGCGATTTCGTTAAGATGATGAATGAAAAAGCAGACCAGATGGGTCTCCCTGATGCAAAGTTTGTCAATGCGACAGGGCTGGCTAATTCTGATTTAGGTAATAATGTCCCGGAAGGAACTGGCGCTGACGAAGATAACTTAATGTCTGCTCGTTCAGCAGCATTACTTGCCTACCGTTTAATTAATGATTACCCAGAAGCTCTGGATATATCCAGTATGACGACCACAGAATTTGATGGTCAGGAAATTCAGAATTGGAACTGGATGTTGCCAAATATGCCGGGTTATTTATCACAATATGGATATGAAGGCATGGATGGACTTAAAACAGGTTGGACGGACTTAGCTGGATTCTGTTTCACGGGTACAGCTGAGCGCAGTGATCAGCGCTTGATTTCAGTGGTCATGAAAACGGATAGTAAGGAAGCTCGTTTTGAAGAAACGAGAAAACTACTAGATTATGGATTCAACCAGTTTGAAAAGAAAGAATTATACCCTAACGAATATCAGATAGAAGATCAAAAGACTTTATCTGTTACAAAAGGGAAGCAAGACACAGTTGAAATTGCTTCTAATGCCCCTCTCACGACTATGATTGAGAAAGGAACGGAAGATCAATACAACGTGGAATACAAGTTGGATGACTCAGTTCTGAACGACAAAAAAGAATTGACTGCCCCGATTAAAAAGGGACAAAAAGTCGGTTCTGTAAAACTAGTCAATAGTGAGAAAGATTTCGGATATATCACCTCTGATGGTGAGCAAAAAGAAAGCGTTGATCTTGTAACACAAGAAAAAGTAGAGAAATCTAACTGGTTCATGCTTATGATTGGCGCTATTACTGGTTTCTTTGCTGATATCTTTACGAGTGTTGTAGATACTGTAAAAGGATGGTTTTAAACCTAGTAATGATGTAGGTTTTTAGAGTGGTTTGGTATACAATATCTTTAGGAGAAGCTGTCCTATAAATACTATGTGCACATTTGGACTAGGAGGAATATTCATGTCAAGAACAGGTACAGATCGAGTAAAAAGAGGTATGGCGGAAATGCAAAAAGGCGGCGTCATTATGGACGTTGTAAATGCGGAACAAGCTAAAATTGCAGAGGAAGCTGGAGCGGTTGCTGTAATGGCGCTTGAGCGAGTTCCGGCAGATATTCGTGCAGCAGGTGGCGTAGCCCGCATGGCTGACCCAACGATTGTAGAAGAAGTTATGAACGCTGTATCCATTCCAGTTATGGCTAAGGCACGTATTGGACATGTGGTAGAAGCTCGTGTATTAGAATCAATGGGCGTAGATTATATTGATGAAAGTGAAGTACTTACTCCAGCAGATGAGGTCTATCATATTAAGAAAAATGATTATACCGTTCCATTTGTTTGTGGTTGTCGCGACCTTGGTGAAGCAACACGCCGTATTGGCGAAGGTGCTTCCATGCTTCGCACAAAAGGTGAACCGGGTACAGGGAATATTGTAGAAGCGGTACGTCATATGCGTGAAGTACAATCTCAAATTCGTCAAGTAGTTGGCATGAATGAAGATGAATTAATGACTTATGCTAAAAACATCGGAGCCCCATATGAACTCCTTATTCAAATTAAGGAAGAAGGGCGTCTGCCTGTTGTAAACTTCGCTGCAGGTGGTATTGCAACACCAGCTGATGCAGCATTAATGATGCAACTTGGAGCAGATGGAGTCTTTGTTGGTTCTGGGATCTTCAAATCCAATAATCCAGAGAAGTTCGCTCGTGCTATTGTAGAAGCGACAACTCATTATGATGATTACAAGTTAATTGGAGAGCTATCTAAAGGTCTTGGAACGGCAATGAAGGGTATGGAGATGTCTACTCTACAACCTTCTGATCGTATGCAAGACCGTAGTATGTAATGAATAAAAGGGGAATACATCATGACTTTAATTGGTGTCTTAGGTTTACAAGGAGCAGTTCGTGAACATGTCCGCTCTATCGAAGCGAGCGGAGCTGAAGCGGTTATTGTTAAACGTACATCACAATTAAACGATATTGACGGCCTAATTTTGCCTGGGGGCGAAAGTACAACCATGCGTCGTCTAATTGATAAGTACAATTTTCTTGAGCCTTTAAAACAGTTTGGGCAAAGTGGTAAACCTATCTTTGGAACTTGTGCTGGTTTAATTTTGTTAGCTACTGATATTCAGGGCCAAGATCAGCCGCATCTTGGCTTAATGAATATGACAGTAGAACGAAATGCATTCGGTCGCCAAAGGGAAAGCTTTGAAGCCCATCTGGATATTAAGGGGATTGCTGAAGGGTATGAAGCCGTATTCATCCGGGCACCCTATATTGTAGATGTAGGGGACGGATCTGAAGTCCTTGCCAAGCAAAATGATAAAATCGTTGCAGCTCAGGATCGGCATTACCTTGCATGTGCTTTTCATCCTGAATTAACAGATGATCATCGTTTAACGGAACATTTTGTAAGAATGGTGGAAGAATCCAAGAAAACACTTGCATCTTAGTCAAAAATTCGCTATTCTTCTTCATAACAACATTTATATGAAACGTGATGACAGGAACTAGTAACAACGTTAACTTCTTAAGAGAGCTGGTGGTCGGTGAGAACCAGTGAAGGTGCGTTGCCAATCCATCCTCGAGCTGATATGCCGAATCTAAGTAAGCATGTCCGGTGCTGACGCATCGTTACTGTAAAGTGAGCCGGAAGGTAGATACCTTCAATAAGGGTGGCATCGCGGGAATATACAACTCTCGTCCCTAATCAATTGATTAAGGACGAGAGTTTTTTGTATGTACAAATTATTGAGGAGGCAACAACAATGCTAGATTTAAAATACTTACGTAATCATTTTGATGAAGTAAAAGATAAGCTTCAAAATCGTGGGGAAGACTTATCCGATTTAGACGCATTTGGTGAATTGGATGAACGTCGTCGTGAGCTTATTCGCGAAACAGAGGAACTAAAAGCAAAACGAAACGAAGTATCTAAAGATATTTCTGCTTTGAAAAAAGAAAAGAAAGATGCGGATCATTTAATTACGGAAATGCGTGAAGTAGGAGATCGCATTAAAGAATTAGATACAGAGTTAAAAGAGGTTGAAGAACGTCTTGAAACTCTTCTTCTTTCGATCCCGAATATTCCTCATGAAAGCGTACCGGTAGGAAGTGATGAGGATGATAATATCGTTGCTCGTGAGTGGGGAGAATTACCTCAATTCACGTTTGATCCTAAAGCCCATTGGGATGTAGCGGATCATTTAGATATTCTAGACTTTGAGAGAGCTTCCAAGGTAACAGGGAGTCGTTTTACTTTCTATAAGAAATTAGGGGCTCGCTTGGAACGTGCACTAATGAGTTTTATGATGGACTTGCATGCAGAGGAGCATGGTTATGAAGAAATGCTACCTCCTTATATGATTAACCGGACAAGTATGACAGGTACAGGGCAGCTTCCTAAGTTTGAAGAAGACGCCTTTAAAGTAGAAGAGTGGGATTATTTCCTTGCACCTACAGCAGAGGTACCTGTTACAAACTACCATCGCGAAGAAATCCTTTCTCTAGAGGACCTACCACGAAAATATGTCGCATTCAGTGCTTGTTTCCGCTCAGAAGCAGGGTCTGCTGGCCGCGATACACGTGGACTCATCCGTCAGCACCAGTTTAACAAAGTAGAGCTTGTGCAGTTTGTAAAACCTGAAGAGTCTTATGACGCACTTGAACAGCTTACAGGGCACGCAGAGAAAGTACTTCAGCTGTTAAAACTACCTTACCGTGTCATGGATATGTGTACAGGTGATCTGGGCTTCACAGCTGCTAAGAAATATGACATTGAAGTATGGCTGCCTAGTTACAATACGTATCGTGAAATCTCTTCTTGCTCTAACTTCGAAGACTTCCAAGCTCGTCGAGCGGGCATTCGCTTCCGACGCGATCAGAAAGGGAAGCCTGAATTCGTTCATACCTTAAATGGATCTGGTTTAGCCCTTGGACGTACGGTAGCTGCAATTTTAGAAAATTACCAGCAAGAAGATGGAACGGTAGTAGTTCCAGAAGTCCTTCGTCCGTATATGGGTGGGAAAGATGTAATCAAATAAATGAAGAAGTAAAAAAAGAGCTCGCTTGCACGAGCTCTTTTTTTATTGGGCGATTATGGGGCCGTTACGTTTGATAAGAGCTTGGGCTTGCTCGGAGACAACGGTAAACTACAGTGAACATACTAGCTTTTTATAAAAAAATTAATAAAAGGCTTGTTTTTTATATATAATTCAGATACAATATTCTTTGTGGTTGTTTTCAGCCGATGTAAGAGGCAACCAACAGTTTTCAACATTTTAAAAGATATTGTTGAAAATCATTGACTTTAATAATACTAAATGTTATATTATTAAATGTCGCTACGGAGGAGTACCCAAGTCTGGCTGAAGGGAGCGGTCTTGAAAACCGCCAGGGGGTTAACGCCCCGCGGGGGTTCGAATCCCTCCTCCTCCGCCATTTTTTATGCGCGTAAAAATTGGAGATTGAAAAATCACTAACGATATAGATCAAACCTCAGTGAGTTATCACTGAGGTTTTTTTAATGGCTTATTATAGTGAGTCAAAATTAAGATATAAAAAAAGTGAGCAGATCCTTTAAAAAGGAAAGCTCACTCTTTTTTTACGTAAGTTGGCGAGAGCGCCACTTGCGGGATTGTTGAATGAAATGTCCAATCTTCTCTAAAATGGGTTCAATGGAATTCTCATCATTTACAACGTCGTAATCGGCAATGTTAAGACGAAGGACAGGGCATGCATTGAAGTCATCAATCCAGTTCTCATAACGCCCAAACATTTCTTCCCAGTACTCTACTGGTGTTTGTTGTTCCATTGGGCGACCGCGTTCCTTGATGCGGCTTACCACATCATCAAATGATCCTTCTAAATAAATAAGAAGATCAGGATGTGGGAAGTATGGTGTCATAACCATTGCATCAAATAGGTTCGTGTAGGTATTATAATCTACTTCATTCATCGTACCTTTTTCGTAGTGCATTTTTGCGAAGATACCAGTGTCTTCATAAATCGAACGATCCTGGATAAAGCCGCCACCATACTCAAAAATCTTCTTCTGCTCTTTGAAACGTTCAGCTAAGAAGTAAATCTGTAAATGGAAGCTCCAACGCTCGAAGTCGTTGTAGAACTTATCCAAATAAGGGTTCGTATCAACTTTCTCAAATGACGTTCTGAAATTTAAAGCTCTGGCTAAAGCGTTTGTCATGGTAGATTTACCAACACCAACAGTGCCGGCGATCGTAATGACAGCATCATGTGGAATGCCATATTGATTACGTGCATTCATTATATAACTTCCCCTTTTTTAAAGTGATTCTCGATTGTTTGAATCATGTAGTCTAGATCATCCTGGTGTTTGACAAAATCCAAGTTGTCTCCGTTAAAACGGATTACAGGAATATCTGGATGTTCACGCTCGAATTTCTCCATAAATAATTCATAATCATGAAGTAATTGTTCTAAATAACTCGCTTGGATATTTTGCTCTACTTCACGGCCGCGCATTCTTATACGTTCTAGGAGTGTATCTAGACTGGCATGCAAGTAAATAATCATATTCGGACGAGGCATATCCTTTGTGAGGATATCGTATATTTGAACATATTTTTTATATTGTGTTTCCTTTAGTGTACGTTCAGCGAAAATTAAATTCTTAGAAATATGGTAATCAGAAATCACAGGTCGGTTTTGATTTAAATAGTAAGTTTCGATATCTTCTAACTGCTTAAATCGATTGCATAAGAAGAACATCTCAGTCTGGAAGCTCCATTCTTCAATGTTGTCATAGAATTTCCCTAAGAACGGATTCTCCTCGACAATTTCTTTTAATAAGGTATATTCAAATTGGGTGGCTAATTTTTGTGCCAGGGATGTTTTCCCTACCCCAATTGGACCTTCTACTGCAATAAAGGGAGTATTCCCCATCTCTCCTCCTCCTTCGCCAACAGTATTACTCTATACGTTCAGACAGACAAACTACATTTTATCATAATCACTGGACGTAAGTAACGGTCATATTCTTTAAAATTGATTCCATATGTAGGTTGTGCCAGTTGGTTGTATACCATGTATTGAGCTGAGTGCAGAGACTTCCCAAAATCGTTCTTTTTTTATATAATAGGGAAAGGAATTCATGGCTCCGTAGCTCAGGGGATAGAGCATAGGTTTCCTAAACCTTGTGTCGCAGGTTCGAATCCTGCCGGGGTCATCTATTAGAAAAAGCTGTCCAACTCTGGACAGCTTTTTCTTTTTATTTCCTATTTTAGGATAGTGTTCCTAGTTTAATGTCTTGGATAAAAAGGAATCCCATTCACATGATTATTTTCCGTGAAGGGGGCATTAAACTTGTTTGGATTATACGATATCTTGTACTTAATGGTTTCCATTTTTATTATATTGCCCATTGTGTCTATGATTCATGAGATCGGACACTTATTCTTCGCGGTCTTGTTTAAAGCGAAAAACCAAACGTTAGATATCGGCTGTGGAAAGCCGATTTTACAAATCGGACGATTATGCTTTCGTAAATATTATTTCTTCTATAGCTGGTGCCAGTTCGAGCGCCTTGAAAAGAATACACGCTTTCACTATATTCTGGTCTATGCCGGCCCAATGATTTTTAATATTTTAGCCGCTATTGGCGTAAACGCACTCATTTATTATGATCTTATAGAGGGACAGAAGTTTTGGAATCTATTTGTATATTATTCCATTTACTTTGTTATGTTTGATGCGATTCCAATGCGTTATCCCGATGGACAGCCGAGCAACGGTTTAGTGGTATTTGAAATGTTAAAGGATGGGAAGCGTGCGACTTTCCAAAAGGAAAAATGGGCAGAAGAGGAGTTAAACTGTTGATTTACTCCTCTGGCTCAATAAAAATTGTCCTCATTGGCACGTCATTTGCTTCTATATAGGCATAAATTTTATTACGGTAGTCAAAGAAGTCCCGATCATTCTGAACCGTAAACCGCGTTCCGTCTTTTCCGATAAACTCGTGTTCTTTTAATGTAATGGTATTGTTCTCACGTGTTGTTACCTTAATGACCTCTTCTATATCCCCCCACTCCATATCATGACGCTCCAGTGTGAAAGCTTCATTGAAGTGAAGTCCTTCTGGATCAAAGTAAAAGTAACTATTTACTCCTAATGCACAAGTTAAAATAACCACAGGTATACCGATGAAAAACATCCACGGTCGGTGTTTTAAATTTTTATTCTCTCGTTTGGAATTGTAGAGAAGATCTAAAACGACCGTACTAGCCATTAACATGGATCCCGCAAAGAAAAAGGCATAGGCAGCGAATAAAGGCTGGAAGTAAATGTGCTCTCTTGAGAAGAAGAAGATATCTTGAAAGAAGATTACAAGAAAGAGTGGAAAGAAGAAGCTCCCAATTACAAAAATGACGATCATACCAACTTTTATTGGCTTTGTATCTTGTCCAATCATGGCTTTCAAATGAATTCCCCCTGAACCCTAACGATCTTTATTTCTTTCTATAACATAGAAAATATTAACATATTTTGACTGATGCTTAAAACTTTTTAAGTATCTTTTTTGTTTTGGAAAGTATAACAGTATTTTCTAGAGGAATACTGAAGACAAAACATTTAAGGGAGGTCTACACATGAGCGAGCAAGAGAAATATAGTCGCCGGGACTTTTTAAAGAAAAGCGGTTATGCAGCAGGTGGTGTAGTCGGTGGAGGGTTAATTGCTAGTTTGATTACTATGCAAGTAATGGAGGATGACCCTAAAACCAAAAATAGTCAAACGAATGGTGGAAGTGAAGATCAATTCAATGATGCCTTTATGTTCTTTACGAACCGTGATGACTTCCGTGTATTAGCTTCAAGCTGTGAGCGGATTTTTCCAGAAGATGAAAATGGTCCGGGGGCTATTAAGCTAGGTGTACCATTCTTTATTGATCATCAACTTGCAGGTCCTTGGGGCAATAATACTAAAGAATACATGCAAGGTCCTTTCTACAAGGGCGAGCCTACACAAGGATATCAGTCTCGTATGAACCGCGGGGAGATCTTCCGTGTGGGCATTAAGAAGTTAAAAGAAAAGGCCCAATCTGATTATGAGAAGAGCTTCCAAGAGTTAAGCGCAGAAGAACAGGATAAGATCTTAACGGCTTTTGAAAATGATGATGTGAAGATAAGTGGTACAACTTCTGCGGAGTTCTTTGAGATGATGCGAGCAGCAACGATTGAAGGAGTTTATGCAGATCCAATGTATAGTGGAAACCGCAATATGGAAGGCTGGAAGATGAAGCAGTTCCCAGGTGCCCAAATGTCTTATATCGGTAAAATCGAGAGCGATAAGTTTGTAGATATAGAGCCGCAAAGCTTGCATTCTATGTTGAATAAATAGAAAGGCGGAGATCATATGGCAAAGACGTTGCCAAAGGTTGATGTAGTAACGGTAGGAGTAGGTTGGACAGGTGGTATTTTAGCAGCAGAGTTAGCGAAAGATGGTATGAAGGTAGTAGGACTTGAAAGAGGGAAAGAAAGGTCAACAGAAGATTACTTGCATGGTCACGATGAACTGCGTTATGCGCTTCGCTATGAGCTAATGCAGGATACATCTAAAGAGACCCTTACATTCCGTAATAATCGTAAGCAGCGCGCTCTACCTATGCGTCAACTAGGTTCCTTCTTATTAGGAGAGAATTTAGGTGGTGCTGGTGTGCACTGGAACGGACAAACCTATCGCTTTTTCCCTTATGACTTTGAAATCAAATCTATGACTGAGAAGAAGTATGGAAAAGGGAAAATTAAAGATGGCTATTTTGTTCAGGACTGGGGCATTACATATGACGAGTTAGAGCCCTACTATGATCAATTTGAAAAAGCATGTGGCATCTCAGGCGAGGAAAATCCTATGGCTGGAAAGCGAAGCAATCCTTATCCAACCCCTCCAATGAAAAGTACTCGTTCATTAGATAAGTTTACAAAAGCGACAAAGGATTTGGGGTACAAGCCATATCGAATCCCTTCTGCTAACTTATCTGAACCGTACAAGAACCAATATGGTATGCAAATTAATGCGTGTCAATACTGTGCCTTCTGTGAACGTTTTGGATGTGAGTACGGAGCAAAGTCTGATCCGGTGATCTCTGTTATTCCAGCCGCTAAAGAATCAGGGAATTATGAAATTCGCTATCACTCTAACGTGACAGAAATCATCTACGATGGAAATAAAGTAACAGGAGTGAAATACGTAGATGTTCAAAGCGGAGAGGAATTTATCCAGCCTGCTGAGGTTGTGGCCCTAACATCTTACGTGATGAATAATGTTAAGTTCTTGCTAATGTCTAATATTGGTAAGAAGTATGATCCTAAGACAGGTAAAGGTGTTGTGGGACGTAGCTATTGCTATCAGATTCTTCCTGGTGCAACCGGTTTTTATGAAGAGGAGCAATTTAACACTTTTATGGGTGCCGGTGCCCTTGGTACTTCGATTAACGATTTTTATGGGGATAACTTTGACCATTCTGATCTTGATTTCATTCATGGCGGAGTCGTTTCCATTACGCAAACAGGTAAGAGACCTATAGCAAATAATCCAACACCTCCTGATACACCGAGGTGGGGGAAAGAGTTTAAAAATAATTCGATTAAATATTATACACGCACACTCACAATCGGTTCTCAAGGTGCTTCCTTACCTTATAAGGAAAACTTCTTAGATCTTGATCCAACCTATAAAGATGCCTATGGTCTACCTTTATTACGTATGACGTATAATTTTACCCAACAAGATAAGAATCTGCAAAAGTACATTACTAAAAAGGCTGCAGAAATATCTGAGAAAATGGGAGCCTCAAAGACGGTTCCAAACCCAGAGTTAACAGACTATAGCATTGTGCCATATCAGACCACCCACAACACGGGTGGTGCCATAATGGGGGCTGATCCAAATAGCTCTGTTGTAAACAACTACTTGCAGCATTGGAATGCGGAGAATTTATTCGTCGTAGGAGCTTCAGCATTTGCTCATAATGGAGGAGTAAACCCAACAGATACAGTAGGCGCACTTGCCTATCGTGCCGCTGAGGGGATTAAGAAATATCGTAAAAATGGTGGTTCTCTCGTTTAATTTCTAAACAAAAGGAGTGAAGCCCTATGCTTCCTCAAATCGGAATCCCTGGTTTAGTGCTCATCTTAGTATTGTCGCTCATTTTATTCGGCCCCAAAAAGTTACCGGAGATCGGTGCAGCGTTTGGGAAGACATTAGCTGAATTTAAACAGTCTACAAAAGAATTGCTAGAAGATGAAGAGGAACCTAAATCATTACAGGAACCTAAAAAAGAATAATGTAAAGCCAAGTACATCCTTTTGTACTTGGCTTTTTTATTTCTTAATGTTTTCCTTTTGTCCAAACCGCTTGGGCTTTTCTAATGTCTAGCTCCGGCAGGTAAAGGCTAGCGAGATAAGCAAACTACCTGCAGTGGCTAATCGCCACTTCCGGCAGTTTGCTTCTCCGGCCCCACAGGACGTGGGGTCGTTCGATGTTGTCACAGGATGTGACGTTCTTAGTCGAACTTCCTCATTTCCTTCAACCCGCCTGCGCTTTTCTAATGTCTAGCTCCGGCGGGTAGGACCTAGCGAGATAAGAAAAGCCACTGCAGTGAGACAAGCTCACTTCCGTGGCTTTTCTTATCCGTACGGTCCTGACCAACCCGCCTGCGCTTTTCTATGGTGTCTAGCTCCGGCTCCTAGCCCCTAGCGTCATAAGCAATCTAACTCCAGTGGCCTTCAGCCACTTCCGTTAGCTTGCTTATGCGTACGGGGCTAAACAGTCGCCTGCGCTTTTCTATCTATTATCAATCTTCTCCGGATACATATCATGATTCATTAGGCGGTGTTCGGCCATTTTTTCGTACTTGGTGTTTGGTTTTCCGTAGTTGCAGTAAGGGTCGATTGAGATGCCGCCTCTTGGTGTGAATTTACCCCATACTTCAATATAACGAGGGTCCATAAGGTTGATTAAATCGTTCATAATGATATTCATACTGTCTTCATGGAAATCGCCGTGATTGCGGAAGCTGAAAAGGTAAAGCTTTAAGGATTTACTTTCCACCATCTTTTCTCCTGGAATGTAACTAATATAAATGGTTGCGAAATCTGGCTGGCCTGTTTTAGGGCACAGTGTTGTGAATTCTGGGCAATTAAATTTAACGAAATAATCTCGCTGTGGATGTTTGTTATCAAATGACTCTAATACGTCTGGGTCGTAATCAAATGAGTAACTCGTTCCTTGATTACCGAGTAATGTTACTCCTTCTAATTCTTCGTCTTTTCTTCCTGCCATAGTTGGTCACCACTTTCTCAAAGAACAAAAAAAGAGGATGCTCTTCTCATGGAAGATTCACCTCTCGTCCTTTAGTTTTTTATAGAGGGTTTAGCTAGAACCTCTCCCAATTCGGAATGTCCTATACTGTTAATAACTTTAGTATATAAGGGGGAGTCAAAGGTGTCAACGCGCGCTAGTAACCTACTAAAAAGTTTTGATTTCTAGATAACGAGGTAAATTTGTAGAGAACACTCATTTAAGGAGGATTCTCATGCAACCCCATAAATTATACATTAACGGCGAATATGTTGAGTCTACAGGCAGTGAGTTTATTGATATTATAAAT
Organism: Pontibacillus chungwhensis; assembly: GCF_030166655.1. Classification (GTDB taxonomy): domain Bacteria; phylum Bacillota; class Bacilli; order Bacillales; family BH030062; genus Pontibacillus. The sequence continues at coordinate 25,253 of NZ_CP126446.1, forward strand.
CCATCGACAGAAGAAGTTATTTCAAGAACCCCAAAAGGGACTGAGGAAGATGTGAACAAAGCTGTTGAGGCAGCTTTTCATGCTCAGAAGGAATGGGAACTTACCCCCGCTATTAAACGCGGTGAAGCAGTACGTGAGATGGGAGATAAAATAGCAGAGAAACGCGATACATTTATTCAATTACTACAAGAAGAGCAAGGGAAAGCATATGAATTAGCAAGTGGGGAAATCGACCTTGCTATAGATTATTTCCGATACATGTCAGAATGGGCAAGAAGAATAGAGGGAGAAATTGTTCCAAGTGATCGACCAAATGAAAACATCATGGTTTATAAGAAACCTATTGGCGTAGTAGCAGGTATCGTTCCGTGGAACTTCCCTATGTTTATTTTAGCCCGTAAAGTTGCTACATCCCTTGTGACAGGTTGTTCTATTGTACTAAAACCGAGTCAACAAACACCAAATACAGCAGCGGAGTTTACTAAGATCATTGATGGTATGGACTTGCCGAAAGGAATTTATAACTTTATCACAGGTACTGGAGGTACGCTTGGTAATGCCATGGCTACCCACGAGAAAGTTCATATGATCTCAATGACAGGTAGCGTGGGTGCTGGTACCAAGGTTATGGAAGCGGCTGCGCAGAATATTACAAAAGTTAATCTGGAACTGGGCGGTAAAGCGCCAGCTATTGTAACGGCGAACGCAAACTTAGACGTGGCGGTAGAAAATGTGATGCAATCTCGCCTGATTAATAATGGACAAGCTTGTACAAATGCTGAAAGAGTCTATGTACATGAAAGTGTAGCGGAGGAGTTTATTAATCGTCTCCAAAAATCCTTCGAAAATCAAAAACTCGGAAATCCTCTTCAGGACAAAGAAGCGGATGTAGGTCCTTTAATTAGTGAAGACCGTATTCAAGAGGTTGAAAAAATGGTAGAGAGTGCTGTGAGTGAAGGAGCTCGTATCGTAACAGGAGGTAAGCGTGGTGACCAGGAGAAAGGTTTCTTCTATGAACCGACCATCCTAGCTGATGCTACTCATGATATGACGGTTGTACAGGAAGAGATCTTTGGGCCTGTTATTCCGGTTGTGACGTTCTCCACTATTGATGAAGCCATTGAAAAAGGAAACGATACAGTTTATGGACTATCCTCTTCTGTATATACAGAAGACCTTAGTGAAGCCATGCGTATCGTAAATGAACTTAAGTTCGGGGAAACATATGTAAACCGTGAGAACATGGAAGCGGTCCAAGGGTATCACCAAGGACTTCGTAAGTCTGGTATAGGTGGCGCCGACGGTAAGCACGGTGTCGAAGACTTCCTTGTAACGCAAGTGGTTTATATGGATTATAACTCCAGTAAGAAATAATAGAAACGTGGAAAAAGTCCTGTGAGATTTTATCTTGCAGGGCTTTTTTCATTCTCTGACTAGTATATTCCAGTTATTGTGAGGGTTATGACTTTAAATTTATTCGTGAATCCCATACAATAGAATTAATTAACGGAATTTTTAAATAGTTTCAGCTTCAAACGAACCTTCTTTTTTAAAGAAGACTGTAATCGTTTACAAAATGGGGACGAGGTGATTGGATGAACATGCAACGTATTGAAACCAAAAGTGGAAACTACAACATGAAGAACTATGAGGAAACGTATCAAAATTTTAATTGGGATGAAGCTAAATCCAATTTTAGCTGGCATACGTCAGGGAAAGTAAATATCGCGTACGAAGCCATTGACCGCCATGCTGAAAATCCAGATAAGGCAGATCAAGTTGCCCTTATTTACTCTGCACCCGATCGGGAAGAAAAACTGACTTTTACAGATTTAAAACAATCGAGTAATCAATTTGCTAATGTATTGAAAAAATACGGGGTAGAGAAAGAAGATCGTATCTTTCTTTTCATGCCTAGAAGTCCGGAGTTTTACTCCGCTTTCCTCGGGATCTTAAAGGTCGGAGCCATTGCTGGTCCACTGTTTGAAGCGTTTATGGAGCAAGCGGTTCGTGATCGTTTAGAAGATAGTGAAGCTTCCATGTTGGTAACGACACCGGAGCTATTAGAGCGAGTACCTTTTGAAGATTTACCTCACTTAAAGAAAATCGTCTTGGTAGGAGACTCTGATCACACAGGGGATGCGTATATTGATTATTACGCGGAAATGAAAGAAGCCTCTAAAAGTTTTGATGTGGAGTGGGTGGATTTAGAAGATGGTATGCTTCTTCATTATACTTCCGGGTCTACTGGTAAACCAAAAGGGGTGTACCATGTTCACAATGCCATGTTACAACACTATCAAACAGGTAAATGGGTATTGGATTTAAAAGAAGATGATATCTACTGGTGTACAGCAGACCCTGGCTGGGTAACAGGCACAAGTTACGGGATTTTCGCCCCTTGGCTAAATGGCGTTACTAACTTGGTACGTGGAGGGCGATTTAGTCCTGAACAGTGGTATGAAACACTGCAAGATCAAGAGATCACTGTGTGGTATTCTGCACCGACAGCGTTCCGTAAGTTAATGAGTGCTGGTGAGGATATTGTTAAACAATACAACCTGAAGAATCTTCGCCATGTACTCAGTGTAGGGGAACCACTTAACCCTGAAGTTATTGCCTGGGGAATGAATGCATTAGAGCTTCGCATTCACGATACATGGTGGATGACAGAAACAGGAGGTCAATTAATTTGTAATTTCCCTGCTCTTGATATGAAACCAGGCTCTATGGGGAAACCATTCCCAGGGATCGTTGCTTCTATTATTGATAATGAAGGGAACGAACTACCGCCTAATCAAATGGGTAATTTAGCTGTTAAAGCCCCTTGGCCTTCTATGATGCGCGCTATATGGAAGCGACCAGAGAAGTATGAAAGCTACTTCTTAAATGGATGGTACATTTCAGGGGATAGTGCGTATAAAGATGAGGAAGGTTATTTTTGGTTCCAAGGACGTCTGGATGATGTTATTAATACGTCTGGTGAACGGGTAGGACCTTTTGAAGTAGAAAGCAAATTAATTGAACACCCTGCCGTTTCAGAAGCCGGCGTTATTGGTAAACCGGATCCTGAGCGAGGAGAAATCATTAAAGCATTTATTACGTTAAACGAAGGATATTCAGAATCAGACGAGCTTTTAGAAGAGATTCGTCAATTTGTAAAGAAAGGGTTAAGTGCTCATGCTGCACCTCGTGAGCTAGAAGTAAAAGATACCATTCCAAAAACCCGTAGTGGTAAGATCATGCGTCGATTGCTGAAGTCTTGGGAGTTAGGGCTTCCAACCGGAGATGTATCTACGCTAGAAGAGTAAAAGTATTGGGCTGTTCCAAACAGGAACAGCCTTTTATTTATGTGAAATAAATATAAGAAGTGGGCATAAGTAAAATGTTTATAAAATGGTATATTTAGCAGAGTATAATAAAATTACACTTATTCCTTTCGGGGTTAAGGTTGTTAAATAATTTTCAATAAATTTAAGTTAGTAATAAAATTTACTTTAAATAGCTGATATACCAGGGTTTTGCAGTAATGGACGTTTTAGGGTAATCATTATTATAGTTCGTTAGGAAGGAAATTCTTTGTTATAATAATATAATAAAAACTGACGGCTATAAAGGAGCAAAATGTATGCGTCTAAAAAAGTACACAGATTACTCTTTGCGCGTCCTCGTATACGTAGGTTCTAAAGAGCAAGATCATTTATCTTCAATAAAAGAGATTTCTCAAGCATTTGGAATCTCCCAGAACCACTTAAGTAAGGTGGTTTTTCATCTTGGGAAACTTGAACTTATACAAACGATTAGGGGACGATCAGGTGGAATTAAACTTTTAGAACCTCCTGAAAATATTAATCTTGGAGAGGTCATTCGAAAAATGGAAAATGACTTTGTTCTTATAGATTATGGTCAAAAAGAGTCACAAGAGGAAGTTTTAAAACCATCTGATCAGTTAAAGTATGCTCTAGAAGAAGCTTTGCAGTCCTTCTTCTTTGTTTTAAATCAGTATACTTTAAAGGATCTCTTACAAGAAAATGATGAAGCGACTAAAATACTACACCTTGAAAAATAGGTGATAGGGTCACAGAGGAGAGGTTATATGTTCTGCATATAACCCAGATCTTCCCGTCTTTTTCCCTGGATCTACTTGAACCATACATATAGCGAAAGAGTAACCTGGCTAGTCTAAGGTTACTCTTTTGTTTTATTTTCCTGAAATTGAGGGAAAATGAAGAGGACTCTGTATAAAAGGTGGATAAAGTATGTCTAATCAAATATATGATGTAATCGGCGTAGGAATAGGCCCATTTAATCTCGGGTTGGCAGCTCTTATAGAGCCGCTAGAAGATGTAAATGGTCTTTTCTTTGAACAGACAGAGCAATTGCAATGGCATCCTGGAATGTTAATTAAAGGAACAAATCTACAAGTTCCTTTTCTTGCTGATTTAGTTACATTTGCAGATCCTACAAGCAACTACTCGTTTGTTAATTATTTACATAAACAAAATCGGTTGTACCCCTTCTTTTTCTTTCAAGAGCTTCAGGCTCCAAGAGAAGAGTACAATGAGTACTTACAATGGGTGGCGGATCAGTTAAACCATCTACGCTTTGGAGAAAAGGTCGTAGACGTTGAGGAAAAAAGGGAAGAGGATGAACGTTTCTTCACAGTAACCGTGAGAAATCGTGATGGAGAAGAAGTCTATTATAATACAAAACATATTGTGATGGGGACAGGTAGTAAGCCGCTTGTTCTAAAGGGGATGGAGGATCTCCCAGAAGATGACGTTGTTCATACAAGTCGCTATTTATATAAGAAAGAAGAGCTTGTAAAAGGAGAAAAGATTACGGTTATCGGATCTGGGCAAAGCGCTGCAGAGATTGTTGAGGATCTGCTAGTAGAACAAGGCCATTATGGTTTTGAGATAACCTGGCTCACACGTTCACCCGGCCTCTTTCAGCTAGATACGGCGAAGTTGCCTCAGGAATTCTTCTCGCCGGACTATGTCACTTACTTTCATTCATTAACATACGAACAACGAAAGGACACACTCTCTGACCTTGATTCCTTACAAAATGGGGTGGATCCTTCTACTCTAAGTAATATATATAACTGGTTATATCATCGTTCTATCGGTTCTAAAGAGAACAAAGTTACCATTCAACCCCTAACGGAGGTAAGTGGTATACAACAAGCTGAAGAAGGGTACACCCTTGAGTGTCACCAATGGCAAGCGGATGAAACATTTTCTTATTCTACCGATAAAGTGGTCTTAGCTACTGGTTATAAACCGAATATCCCTGCATGGTTTACTAAACGATTCGCCAAAGATGTTATTTATGAAGATGAGAAACTGTTTAAAGTCGGTCGAAATTGTGAAATTAAATTTCAAGAAGAACGTCCAAATAAGATCTTTACCACTACAAATATTAGTCACTCTCATGGTACGGGCGCGAACAATTTAGGTCTCTCAGTAAATCGAAATATCAAAATGGTCAATACCATTGCAGGTAGAACGGTATACCCTGAGGGAGAAGGAGCTATATTTCAGCAGTTTCAAATGAAAGAAAAGGATTGAAGCCGCCTGTAGTGTTTAAACAAGAGGACAAAGGGAATTAAAGGAAATGTAATCAAAATTGAAGGAGAGGATATCATCATGAGTAAAATTGCATGTGTCATTACAGAACTTTTTGAAGATGTTGAATACACAGATCCAGCTAAAGCTTTTAAAGAAGCTGGCCATGAAGTTGTAACGATTGAAAAGCAAAAAGGCAATACAGTGACAGGGAAGCAAGGGAATGAATCTGTAACGATTGATCAGAGCATTGATGATGTGAAACCAGAAGATTTTGATGCGTTATTTATTCCTGGAGGTTTCTCCCCTGACCAGCTACGTGCAGATGAACGTTTTGTTCATTTTGCCAAGCACTTTATGGATGAGAAGAAGCCGGTCTTTGCCATCTGTCATGGTCCTCAGCTGTTAATTACAGCTAAATCATTAGAAGGGCGAACGGCAACAGGTTTTACGTCTATAGCGGTTGATATGGAATATGCAGGCGTTACGTACAAAGACGAAGAAGTCGTGGTTTGTGGCAATCAACTAGTAACAAGCCGCCAGCCAGATGATATACCGGCATTTAACCGAGAAGCACTGAAGCTTTTGGGCTAATGTAGCCACTTTAAAGATAGACTTCATAAAAAATCCTGCAACTGTAAAGGTTGCAGGATTTTATCTTGTTATAGAAAAAGGGGGAGGAACCATGATTGTTGTAAAAAATGATGATTCCATAATGATGTTTAATCAACATCATCATGCGTTAGTGTCAGGTGTGATGGCAAGAAAATGGAACAAGGAGTACAAAACCAAAGGTGGATATGAGGATGAGGTTGAATACGCTATTATGAATCACGATCGGGCGTGGGTGCCGTTGGATCAGAAACCACGGTGGAATACGGAACAACACCTGCCCTATTCCTTTATTGATTATCCTGAGGAAGAGAAAGTAGCAGCTTATCAAGAAGGGGTTAATGAAATTGAGAAAACTTCGTCCTATGCTGCCCTTTTATGTAGTTTACATTACGCTTCTTTCTATCATAATGACGATACAACTTCAAAATCGGTAAAACAGTTTTTACATAATGAAAGTAGGAGGCGAGAGGCCATTCTTTCTTCTCTGCCTGTAGAACCCGTTCGCCTATATGATCATCTCGATCTCCTTCAATTTTGCGATAATCTTTCTCTTTATTGTTGTATGAATTCACCAGGTGTGAAAAAGGAAAACGAATTATCCTGGTTTCGTAGCGGGTTCCCGCAGAAATTCTCCTTTGCTCCAGAAGGGGTGGAGGCCGAATGGGTTGATTCTACACAAATCCGCATCCGTCCATTTCCGTTTGAAGATGCTTTCACACTCTCTATTCCTTTTAAGTGTATCAGTCCTTCCGTTTCTGGTGATCAACTTTTGAAAGCTTATCATTCAGCTGATTGGCAAGAGAGAACTGTGACATTTATAGAAGGATAAGGGGCTATTTGAGTTTTGGATCAGAATGCAATTCCTTTTGGTTGGTCATTTCTTCAAATATATTTGTACTGGATTGATTAGAAGTATTCGGAACTTCCTTTAGCATAGAAGGGTGGATGAGTCGCTTGAACTCTCCAATTGTCAGGGGCTTTTCTTCTTCCTTTAATTCGTACCCGAGTTGCCCGTTTGGCTCAATTGTGGCCGTCTTCAGCGAAGAAAGACTAGTAATGCCTTGTTGTCGTACAAGCATCTCTAATTGGTCCACCGACAATCGTAACTTTCGAAGTTCGGCCGTCTGTAGTTGACTGTTCTGAATGACAATGCGTGATTTGCCGGTAATCCATTTCTCGAACCCATTAAATTTGAGTTGTAAGAACTCAAATAGAATAAGCATTAAGACAAATACGGAAGCAGCTACAATGGTGCGCCATATACTTGTTTCGATTATGGGTTGAATAATAATGGATCCAATTGAAATCATTATAACCGTTTGAGCTAAAGACATTTGAGAAATTGATTTTCTGCCGGCAAATCTTAATAAGCAAACGCCTGCGGTTATCATAAGAATGGACTTTAAAATAACGATCATTCATGACACTCCTTTCTGCACATATAGGTTGTGACAAAGGAGTGTTTTTTAGTACGGGTTTAGGTGAAACACACTTTTAAAAATTTAATGTCTCCACATAAACGATTGGCTCGACTCTTCATCTGCCGACTTGAGGAGCGTATGAGCTGGGTAAGGTGGAAGGCCATTTTGAAATACAGGAGGGTCCGGGGATTCGTGACGAACAATAAATGGTGTTCCAAGTGGGATGTATTTATATATTCGTTCAATATCTTCATTAAACATACGAATGCAACCGTTGCTTTCTTTTAGGCCAATGCTAGTGGGCTCATTTGTTCCATGTATGGCTATGTTATGTTGCAACACTAATCCCCTTGTTCCATAAACCCCATCCCCTCCGTTAGGTTTCACGATCCTTCCTTGTACATAACCTTCTTGAAAAGGTAAGGGAGGGCCGCTTCCGACAGGATAAACCGCCATAGTGTTTCCGTCAGAGGTTTCAACAGATAATTGATTTCCTTCTGGATAAAAGACCAGGATTAGAGTTGGGATTGCTTTCTTTACTGAAGCGGAAGACAGGCCAAGCGTGATGTTATCCCCCGCTTTACTATAGGAAAAGGTAGCAGGGGCAACTGATAGATAGTTATTAGGATAATCTTGAATTAAATCTTTAATGAAAGAGGGGTATGTTCCATGATCCTTCTGATAGCTAGATAAGGCTGTTTGGACTGTAGCTAAGGCGAGTTCCCCTTGGGTAGGTGAGGCAGGAGTCTCAATGGGAAGAGTGGGTCGATGGAATACGTTTTGTTCATAGTAGTGTTGTTCTATTGCGACTTCTTGGTACAAAGTGTGATGGAGGATGAAGTAGGTAAGTAGAAAGCCGATTAAGAATAGGAGACATAACAACACGATATACCAAATGAAGGATGGGACAGCTCTCTCTTTATTGGAAGTTATAATAGGGACAGATGAGGGGCGGATTGCCCTCATTGCCCCCAGGTGCCCAAGCTGAGCTGCCTTCTTTAACCTGGCCTTATACGCTTTGTGATCTCCGCTACTCATTGCTTCATTTGCATATTCAACCCACTTATCCGCGTCATAAGGACGATAATGCAAGTACTTCCTTAAATAGCCGGGATCATGCTTTGAGAGAAATATATTAGGCTTTACTTCAACGAGAACTTCGGAAGACTTCACAAACTGTTTTCCCCCTTCTTCCTTTCTGTTTTTTTAGGAACGTTTAACAACGTCGAATTGATTCTCAAGCAGTTCCCAGTTTTGGGGGAATGGAAGCCCCAACTTCCAATAGCTTACGCCTTTCAAACCAAGTTCTTTTACGAGGTCGAATTTAGCTTGTATGGATCTCGCATCCTCAAACCAAACTTCATGTTTTTTCCCATCCGCATCTTTATACGTATAGAAAGGGGCCTTGGCTTCTTCGTCAAATTGAATTTCCACATTATTTTCTCGTGCCCTACGAATTGCTTTTTGAGGAGAAAGTGCCTCGGCTGGTTCATTACCTTTTTTATATGGGAGAGTCCAGTCATAACCATATAGGTTCTGGCCAAGAAAGATCTTTTCAGCTGGCATGACGCTTAAAGCGTACTCTACTACGTTTCTGACGGGTTCAATAGGTGAAACAGGCATAGGCGGTCCACCGCTATACCCCCATTCATATGTCATGAGGACGACGAAATCGGCAATCTCACCGTGCGCTTTGTAATCATGTGCGCTATACCAAGCTCCTGTTTGCTCAGCACTTTTTTTAGGAGCGAGCGCTGTAGACATTTGAAGTCCTTCAGCTGAAAGGCGTTTTTTGGCTTTTCGCAAAAAGGAGTTGTAGTCTTCCCTCGTATCAGGAGGAAGAAATTCAAAATCAAAATGAACATCGCCGAACCCTTTTTCCTTTGCCGTCTTGATTATATTATCAAGAAGTTTATCTTGTAGTGTGGCGTCTGTCACAATAAGGCGTCCTAATTCTTTACTGAAACCACCTTCTTCAATGTTATTTACGACTAGCATCATTTCAACATTGTTTTGTTTTGCTATTGAAAAATAATCATTTAGAGGAGGTTCTACCAATGACCCATCGCGGTTAATTTCATAACTAAACGGTGCCAGGTAGGATAGTGATTTAGCATGCTCTCTCACATAGTCCTCTAACTCTTTGGATACTTGATCACCATAGGTTTCTGCATACCCATTAAAAGCTGCTTTTACTTTGGGTTGTGGTGGAATATATAGACGTAAATTTAGAGGAAGAGGTTGATCAACCGGTATGTTATTGATATTAGCCAGCTCCTGGGCTGTTAGACCGTACTGCTTGGCAATAGAATATAGAGAATCCCCTTTTTGTACAAAATAATACTCACCCCGGTCTGGGATGACTAAGGCTTGACCGATGACCAGATCATTAGGCGCATCCAATTCATTTGCTTTAACGATTTCCTCCATTGAAACACTGTACTGATTTGCAATACTATAGAGACTTTCACCTGAAGACACGACATGAATTTGCACACCATTGCCCCCTTCTTTGTAAATGCTTAACTAATTAAGACATATGTAGAAAGGGGCTGAAGTATGATTGGATCATGTTTTACGAATAGGAGAAACATCAGCTTTTAAAACGTTTTTCATCATTTTTAAAGCATAAATGTTATCCTCAGGATCATTAGATGCGATGCAATCAGAGGGAACGTGTAATGTGTATTCACGCATATAAGCGTCGTTTGCTGTAAATAACACACAAATGTTGCCTGCAATACCGCTTATGATAAGGTGGTCTACTTTTAACTCCACAAGCAAAGCTTGAAGAGCTGTTTGGTGGAAAGCAGAGTGTTTCGGTTTAATAAGGAAGTAATCTGATTGTGCGGGTATAATCTGATTAAGAAATGTATGGTTTTGCTCATTTCTACATTTATCTACAATCCTGTCTAGGTCTGCTTGCCAAAGTTTATAATGATCATTTATGTAGATAATAGGAAGGTTGTGCTTGTTTGCATAGGATTTTAATCGTAAAATGTTCGGTAGCATAGAATGGCATTCATTTAGCAATGTTGATCCATGTTGGAATTGAAAATCGTTAATCAAATCAATGAAGAGAATAGCAGTTCTTTTGGTCTTCATCATGTAACCTCCCTTTTACTGTTATTCTTTCTAGAGTGATAAGAATTAAACAAGTAAAGTGAAGTGATAATATGAATGACATAACATTTATGGAAATGGCTATTCAAGAAGCGGAGAAAGCGGCACAAAAAGGCGAGGTGCCTATTGGTGCTGTCATCGTAAAAGACGGCGAGGTCATCGCGACAGGACACAATGTTCGTGAAACAGAGCAATTAGCCTCTTCTCATGCCGAATTCATTGCCATTGAACGTGCAAATCGGGTAGTAGGGAGTTGGAGGTTAGAAGAATGCACGCTATATGTAACCTTAGAACCATGCCCGATGTGTGCTGGGGCCATATTGCAATCTAGAATACCTCGTGTTATCTTTGGGGCATACGATCAAAAAGCTGGTTGTGTAGGTTCTCTCATGAATCTGTTGCAAGATGATCGCTTTAATCATACGTGTGAAGTGGTTGCCGAAGTGAAGCAATCTGAGTGTAGCAGCCTTCTCACTGATTTTTTTCGCCAATTAAGGGAGAGAAAGAAGAGGGCTAAACGGGATTTACAATAACTTACAGAACAGAAGCTTTAATTTCGTTTGCATTTTAAAGAAAAAATAGATATACTATTTATTGCGCACTTACTAGAGGCGCAATGAACAAATTGATAACAAGTTTGCCGTGCTAAGCGGGAAGGTAGCGGTGTCCTGTACTCGCAATCCGCTATAGCGAGGCCGAATTCCCACCCAAGGTGGGGCGGTTTCAAGGTCTGCCTTGAGGGATTGGTGTTGACACCCGGGTCCCGCACAATGGGAACCCGTAAATCCTGTCAGGTCCGGAAGGAAGCAGCAGTAAGCGGTCATTCCCGTGTGTTGCGGGACAGCCCGGGTCGAGCCATGAACTCAAGTAACGCTTGGGGCCGCCTCATCGACGGTGGGTGCACGGCGCCAATACATAAACACAACTCACCTGACTTAAGGTGAGTTTTTTATTATAAAAAAACTACTTCTAAATAGGTGGTAACGAGAGGGAAATAACTTTTGAAATGCCCCTCTAGATTTAGGTATAATGAGGAAGAAACCATAAAGGAGATTGGGAACAATGAGTTATCAGGCTTTATACCGGGTATGGCGTCCGAAAAACTTTTCTGATGTCGTTGGACAAACACACATAACACGTACTCTGCAAAATGCGACTGTCCAGAATAAGTTTTCCCACGCTTATTTGTTCTCAGGACCCCGTGGGACAGGGAAGACCAGTGCTGCAAAAATCTTTGCTAAAGCTGTAAACTGTGAGCGTTCTCCTGTGAAAGAGCCATGCAACGAATGCTCAGCGTGTTTAGGTATACAAGATGGTTCCATATCAGATGTTATAGAAATTGATGCAGCATCTAATAATGGAGTGGAACAAATTCGTGATATACGAGATAAGGTGAAGTATGCACCAAGTTCTGTCCCTTATAAAGTGTATATTGTCGATGAAGTTCACATGCTTTCTATCGGGGCATTTAATGCTTTATTAAAAACATTAGAAGAGCCTCCTAAACATGTCATATTTATATTAGCAACAACGGAACCTCATAAAATCCCTCTCACTATTATTTCAAGGTGTCAGCGTTTTGACTTTAAACGAATTTCACAAGGAGCACTTGTGGAACGGATGGAGTATATTGTTGACCGAGAGCAAATAGGTGTAACGAGGGAAGCCTTAGAAGCTGTAGCTCTTTCCGCTGAAGGTGGAATGCGAGATGCTCTTAGCTTATTGGACCAAGCCATCTCCTATAGTGAAGACCAGGTAGCCATTGATGATGTGCTAGCTGTCACTGGATCTGTATCGCAGCAAAAGTTAGCTACGATCGTCGAAACATTACAGAGAAATGAAGTAAAAGAGACGTTGCAACATGTGGACTCGCTTATTCAAGAAGGGAAAGACCCGGGACGCTTTATTTTTGATCTTATCTACTATTTACGGGATCTTCTTCTTTATCAAAGTGCCCCTGGGCTTGAAGATATCCTGGAACGAGCTATCCCTGATGAAGCATTTAAGCAGTTGAGTTCTTCGATTACAGCAGACTGGATTCAGCAGACCATATCAGTACTGAACCAGTGTCAGCAGGAGATGAAATGGACGAATAGCCCAAAGGTATTCATTGAAATAGCTATGTTGAACATATGTGAGATTCAAGGGATACCTAAACTAGCAGCCCAATCTTCTTCAGTTGAACCAGAGTCTGTGCAGAAACTGCAACAACAAGTAGAAGCTTTAGAAAAACGGTTAGCCACTATTCAACAACAGCCGGCAGCGGCAGCTACTTCTGCTCAAGAACAAAAACGACCACAACAACGTGCAAATCGTAAGAACTCGTACAAAATTCCGTTTGAACGCATACGGCATGTTATGAACGAGGCTTCAAAACAAGACTTACAAACCATTAAAAATCAGTGGGCTAGTTTTATGGACTCTCTAAGACAGACAAGTCCTCCTGCCCATGCTAGGTTGATGAACAGTACACCAAGAGCTGCATCTGACAATGCGATTGTCCTATCCTTTAAATATGAAATTCATTGTTCACTTGCTCTTGAGAACCAAGCTATTATCCAACAGCAATTGGCTGAGTTTATGGGGAAAGAAATTACCATTATTCCAATCCCTGAAACGAATTGGCAAGAGTTGCGTGAAGAATATGTACAGAAACAACGCCAACAAGATCAGCCGGAAGAGGAATCTCAACAGGAGGATCCACTTATTGCAGAAGCGCGTAAGTTAGTTGGCGATGAGTTATTAGATATTCAAGAAGACTAAAGGAGGTATTGCCATGAAAGGTAATATGAATAATATGATGAAACAAATGCAGAAGATGCAAAAGAAAATGATGAAAGCTCAAGAGGAACTACATGAGATGAGTTTTGAAGCTACTGCTGGCGGTGGAGTTGTTAAGGTTGTAGCCAATGGTAAGAAAGAAATTACAGATGTAGAGATTCAAGAAGACGTAGTAGACCCAGACGATGTAGATATGCTACAAGACTTAATCCTTGCAGCAACGAACGATGTGTTAAAACAAGTAGATGATAAAACAAACGATACAATGGGACAATTCACTAAAGGAATGAATATGCCTGGAATGTTCTAGGGGGAATTGAGATGTATTATCCGGAACCCATTTCCAAATTGATCGATAGTTTTACGAAATTGCCAGGGATTGGGCCCAAGACGGCTGCGCGCCTGGCTTTTTTCGTATTGGAAATGCAAGAAGATGATGTTTTAGATTTTGCCAAAGCATTAGTAAGTGCAAAAAGGGAATTAACCCATTGCTCTACATGCGGTCATATTACAGACCAAGATCCATGCGCTATTTGTCAGGATGAACAACGGGATTCAAGTGTCATCTGTGTCGTCCAGGATCCGAAAGATGTTATAGCGATGGAGAAAATGAAAGAGTTTAGTGGTAGATACCACGTACTGAATGGAGCCATCTCTCCAATGGACGGTATAGGACCTGAAGATATAAATATATCTAGTCTGATTAACCGTCTTCAGGATGAAGGAGTACAGGAACTCATTATTGCGACGAATCCTAATATTGAAGGAGAAGCTACAGCTATGTACATTTCACGCTTAGTCAAACCAGCTGGTATACGGACTACAAGAATTGCTCATGGATTACCTGTGGGTGGAGACCTTGAATATGCGGATGAAGTAACATTATCTAAAGCGTTAGAAGGTAGAAGAGAACTGTAAAAGAGGAGACACCATGTTCAGACGCAAAAAGTTTAAGAAAGAAGAATATGATAGACAGCTTCTCGATGAAATACAACGTCTCAAGCAGGAATGGGAGTCTCTTGAGCGAATAATGGAGCATAGTATCGATGCGAGTGAAAAGGGACTTATGGATTTACGTTTAGTAGAAGCGAAATATTTCTATTTATTAAAAGAAGCAAGACAACGAAAAATAAGAGCTAATCACTAATGAAAGTGTCATTTCCTCCTTATGCAGGTCATACATTTAATGTAGGACAGGCAAAGGGGGTTTTTTCTTGAATACAACAGTTATTGTGATAAGTATTGTAGTCATGATCGGTGTGTTGTTAATAGCGGGTGCTCCGTTAAAGCCTTTGCGTTATTTAGGGAATGGAGCAATTAAGGTTGTAATCGGAGTTTTATTCTTATTCTTCTTTAATGTATTTGGTGCTTCATTAGGAGTTCATATTCCGATTAATGTTTTTACAGCGATGATATCAGGATTCTTGGGACTTCCTGGCTTAGCTTCACTAGCTGCTATTCAATTATTTGTTGTGTAATAGCAAATCATACTAATACAAGAAAAACCCGCATAAAGCGGGTTTTTCTTGTGTTTATGTACTTTTTTAATAAAAAAACCAAAAAAATATAGGAAAACCATTGCGTTCGTAAATACACCATGGTATATTTATTTATGTCGCATTGAGAGCGGCAAAACAAAACAACATTTTCGAAGCAAGCGAACTTCTAATTATACTAGAAAAAGCTTTTCAATTCTATAAAAGAAATTCGGAAATGAGGTTGAAAAAGAGATCAAAAAAACTTCAAAAAAGTTATTGACTCAAAAACAACCACATGTTAAGATAATTAAGTCGCTGTTAAAAAGCGCACTAAACAATGAAACATTTGATCTTTGAAAACTGAACGAAACAACATGTAACGTCAATGTCTTTAAATTGATTTTTAAAGCCAGTAATCATTTATTTTGATGCTAGGCAGACTCACATTTTATGGAGAGTTTGATCTTGGCTCAGGACGAACGCTGGCGGCGTGCCTAATACATGCAAGTCGAGCGCGTGAATCAACATGATCCCTTCGGGGTGATTGTTGTGGATCGAGCGGCGGACGGGTGAGTAACACGTGGGCAACCTACCCATGAGATCGGGATAACTCCGGGAAACCGGAGCTAATACCGAATAACCCAGTGAACTGCATGGTTCACTGGTAAAAGGCGGTTTCGGCCGTCACTCATGGATGGGCCCGCGGCGCATTAGCTAGTTGGTAAGGTAACGGCTTACCAAGGCAACGATGCGTAGCCGACCTGAGAGGGTGATCGGCCACACTGGGACTGAGACACGGCCCAGACTCCTACGGGAGGCAGCAGTAGGGAATCTTCCGCAATGGACGAAAGTCTGACGGAGCAACGCCGCGTGAACGATGAAGGTCTTCGGATCGTAAAGTTCTGTTGTTGGGGAAGAACAAGTGCCAGAGGAAATGCTGGTACCTTGACGGTACCCAACCAGAAAGCCACGGCTAACTACGTGCCAGCAGCCGCGGTAATACGTAGGTGGCAAGCGTTGTCCGGAATTATTGGGCGTAAAGCGCGCGCAGGCGGTTCCTTAAGTCTGATGTGAAAGCCCACAGCTCAACTGTGGAGGGCCATTGGAAACTGGGGAACTTGAGTACAGAAGAGGAGAGTGGAATTCCACGTGTAGCGGTGAAATGCGTAGAGATGTGGAGGAACACCAGTGGCGAAGGCGACTCTCTGGTCTGTAACTGACGCTGAGGCGCGAAAGCGTGGGTAGCAAACAGGATTAGATACCCTGGTAGTCCACGCCGTAAACGTTGAGTGCTAGGTGTTAGGGGGTTTCCGCCCCTTAGTGCTGAAGTTAACGCATTAAGCACTCCGCCTGGGGAGTACGGCCGCAAGGCTGAAACTCAAAAGAATTGACGGGGGCCCGCACAAGCGGTGGAGCATGTGGTTTAATTCGAAGCAACGCGAAGAACCTTACCAGGTCTTGACATCTTGCGCTATCCCTAGAGATAGGGAGTTCCCTTCGGGGACGCAATGACAGGTGGTGCATGGTTGTCGTCAGCTCGTGTCGTGAGATGTTGGGTTAAGTCCCGCAACGAGCGCAACCCCTAATCTTAGTTGCCAGCATTCAGTTGGGCACTCTAAGGTGACTGCCGGTGACAAACCGGAGGAAGGCGGGGATGACGTCAAATCATCATGCCCCTTATGACCTGGGCTACACACGTGCTACAATGGATGGTACAGAGGGCCGCGAGACCGCGAGGTCAAGCAAATCTCAAAAAACCATTCTCAGTTCGGATTGCAGGCTGCAACTCGCCTGTATGAAGCCGGAATCGCTAGTAATCGCAGGTCAGCATACTGCGGTGAATACGTTCCCGGGCCTTGTACACACCGCCCGTCACACCACGAGAGTTGGCAACACCCGAAGTCGGTGAGGTAACCTTTTTGGAGCCAGCCGCCGAAGGTGGGGCCAATGATTGGGGTGAAGTCGTAACAAGGTAGCCGTATCGGAAGGTGCGGCTGGATCACCTCCTTTCTAAGGATATTACGGAACTAGCGAGTCCTTCGGGACTTGCTAGCAGGCACACATTGTGCCATTAAACCATTGACCATGTTCGTTTCGTTCGGTTTTGGAAGCTCAAATGCTTTCAAACAGTACCTTGAAAACTAGATAAGAATTAGACATCAAACCAACGTTAGATTTAACGTAAGCATCATTATGATGCGTCTTTTCACATTGATTTTAGATAGTTAAGTGAATAAGGGCGCACGGTGGATGCCTTGGCACTAGGAGCCGATGAAGGACGGGACTAACACCGATATGCTTCGGGGAGCCGTAAGTAGGCTATGATCCGGAGATTTCCGAATGGGGAAACCCACTACCCGTAATGGGGTAGGATCCTTAACTGAATTCATAGGTTAAGGAAGGTAGACTCGGGGAACTGAAACATCTCAGTACCCGAAGGAAGAGAAAGCAAACGCGATTTCCTGAGTAGCGGCGAGCGAAACGGAAACAGCCCAAACCAGAGAGCTTGCTCTCTGGGGTTGTAGGACGCTCCATTGGAGTTACCAAGAAACAAGATAGATGAATGATCTGGAACGGTCAGCCGAAGAAGGTAACGGCCCTGTAGTCAAAATCTTGTTTCCTCCGGAGCGGATCCTGAGTACGGCGGAACACGAGGAATTCCGTCGGAATCCGGGAGGACCATCTCCCAAGGCTAAATACTCCCTAGTGACCGATAGTGAACCAGTACCGTGAGGGAAAGGTGAAAAGCACCCCGGGAGGGGAGTGAAATAGAACCTGAAACCGTGTGCCTACAAGTAGTTGGAGCCCGTTAATGGGTGACAGCGTACCTTTTGTAGAATGGACCGGCGAGTTACGATCCCATGCAAGGTTAAGATGAAAAATCGGAGCCGCAGCGAAAGCGAGTCTGAATAGGGCGAAATAGTATGTGGTCGTAGACCCGAAACCGTGTGATCTACCCATGTCCAGGGTGAAGGCCAGGTAACACTGGCTGGAGGCCCGAACCCACGCACGTTGAAAAGTGCGGGGATGAGGTGTGGGTAGCGGTGAAATGCCAATCGAACACGGAGATAGCTGGTTCTCTCCGAAATAGCTTTAGGGCTAGCCTCAAGGTAAGAGTCTTGGAGGTAGAGCACTGATTGGACTAGGGGCCCTCATCGGGTTACCGAATTCAGTCAAACTCCGAATGCCAACGACTCATCCTTGGGAGTCAGACTGCGAGTGATAAGGTCCGTAGTCGAGAGGGGAACAGCCCAGACCACCAGCTAAGGTCCCTAAGTTTATGTTAAGTGGAAAAGGATGTGGAGTTGCTCAGACAACCAGGATGTTGGCTTAGAAGCAGCCATCATTTAAAGAGTGCGTAATAGCTCACTGGTCGAGTGACTCTGCGCCGAAAATGTACCGGGGCTAAACATAACACCGAAGCTGTGGATTGTTCTTACGAACAATGGTAGGAGAGCGTTCTAAGTGCTGTGAAGTCAGACCGTAAGGACTGGTGGAGCGCTTAGAAGTGAGAATGCCGGTATGAGTAGCGAAAGAAGAGTGAGAATCTCTTCCACCGTAAGTCTAAGGTTTCCTGAGGAAGGCTCGTCCGCTCAGGGTTAGTCGGGACCTAAGCCGAGGCCGAAAGGCGTAGGCGATGGATAACAGGTTGATATTCCTGTACCACCTCCTTTCCGTTTGAACAACGGGGGGACGCAGTAGGATAGGGAATCCGCTCCACTGGATGTGAGCGGCCAAGCAGTGAGTGAGATGCATAGGCAAATCCGTGCATCAATCACAAGCTGTGATGGGGAGGGAACTATAGTACCGAAGTTCCTGATTTCACACTGCCAAGAAAAGCCTCTAGTGAGGAAAGAGGTGCCCGTACCGCAAACCGACACAGGTAGACGAGGAGAGTATCCTAAGGTGATCGGGAGAACTCTTGTTAAGGAACTCGGCAAAATGACCCCGTAACTTCGGGAGAAGGGGTGCTCCTTCATAGGAGGAGCCGCAGTGAAAAGGCCCAATCGACTGTTTAGCAAAAACACAGGTCTCTGCGAAACCGAAAGGTGAAGTATAGGGGCTGACACCTGCCCGGTGCTGGAAGGTTAAGGGGATGAGTTAGCATTAGCGAAGCTTTGAACCGAAGCCCCAGTAAACGGCGGCCGTAACTATAACGGTCCTAAGGTAGCGAAATTCCTTGTCGGGTAAGTTCCGACCCGCACGAAAGGTGCAACGAATTGGGCACTGTCTCAACAAGAGACCCGGTGAAATTATACTATGCGTGAAGATGCGCATTACCCGCGACAGGACGGAAAGACCCCGTGGAGCTTTACTGTAGCCTGATATTGAATGTTGGTACAGCTTGTACAGGATAGGTGGGAGCCGTCGATGCCGGAGCGCTAGCTTCGGTGGAGGCATCCGTGGGATACCACCCTGGCTGTATTGACATTCTAACCCAGGACCGTGATCCGGTCCGGAGACAGTGTCAGGTGGGCAGTTTGACTGGGGCGGTCGCCTCCCAAAGAGTAACGGAGGCGCCCAAAGGTTCCCTCAGAATGGTTGGAAATCATTCGCAGAGTGCAAAGGCACAAGGGAGCTTGACTGCGAGACCTACAAGTCGAGCAGGGACGAAAGTCGGGCTTAGTGATCCGGCGGTGCCGTATGGAAGGGCCGTCGCTCAACGGATAAAAGCTACCCCGGGGATAACAGGCTTATCTCCCCCAAGAGTCCACATCGACGGGGAGGTTTGGCACCTCGATGTCGGCTCATCGCATCCTGGGGCTGTAGTCGGTCCCAAGGGTTGGGCTGTTCGCCCATTAAAGCGGTACGCGAGCTGGGTTCAGAACGTCGTGAGACAGTTCGGTCCCTATCCGTCGTGGGCGTTGGAAATTTGAGAAGAGCTGTCCTTAGTACGAGAGGACCGGGATGGACGCACCGCTGGTGCACCAGTTGTTCCGCCAGGAGCATAGCTGGGTAGCTACGTGCGGAAGGGATAAGTGCTGAAAGCATCTAAGCATGAAGCCCACTTCGAGATGAGATTTCCCATCACTTCGAGTGAGTAAGATTCCTTGTAGACGACAAGGTTGATAGGTCGGAGGTGGAAGCGTGGTGACACGTGCAGCTGACCGATACTAATAAATCGAGGACTTAACTAACAAAAGCGCAAGCGACCGCCTAGACCCGTACGGATAAGACAGATTTTCGAAAAAGGCTTTAGCCTTTGTAGAAAAGATGACTTATACGCTAGGGTCTGGGAGCTGGAGCTAGACGTAAAAACGTAAAAGGCACGATGTCATAATTCTTATCTAGTTTTGAAGGTACTCCTTCAACAAAACAATAGTATGGCGGTTTTGGCGAAGAGGTCACACCTGTTCCCATGCCGAACACAGAAGTTAAGCTCTTCAGCGCCGATGGTAGTCGGGGTTTCACCCCCGCAAGAGTAGGACGCCGCCATGCAACGTAACCTCAAAGGATATAATCCTTTGAGGTTTTTTGTATTCCTTACATTGCTTTTAGATGAATGGCTAGCCCCTCAAATTAGTAACTTTCTTCAATCGGTCCAGGAAACAAAACAAGCCGTACAAACACAAAACTGAATATCTTACGTACATTATCATAGATCATAAAAGCTATTCGTATAAAACTAGGTTACATGGGACACACTAATCATACGGAGGTGGAGAATATGAAGGAAGAACAATCAATCTATGAAACTTGTGGTGTGTGTGAGTGCAGAAGAAAGAATGGCATTCATTTATATAACTTATTTATATGTAAGGACTGTGAGAGGGAAATTGTTCAAACGTCTCCCGAAGATCAACAGTATCAGTATTTCTTAAAGAAATTAAAAAATATAACCCAAACAAAGCAATATTCATAGTATAGTGATACTAAGGTGTTTAGAAGGGAAAGGTCATTCCTTCTTGGCACCTTTTTTACATGAATGAGGAGGGTTTATCTTATGTTGCAATCGCAAACCCCATTATATACAGCACTACAGGAGAGGGCTGAACGAGACTACATTTCTATGCATGTGCCTGGTCATAAAAATGGGACTGTCATTCCTCATGCAGGCAAGCCTTTTTTTGAAAATATATTATCTATTGATATGACGGAGATTACTGGCTTAGATGACCTTCATCAGCCTGATGGAATTATTAAAGAGGCGCAGCAGCTGACAGCAGAGTGGTTTAAAGCTAAGTCGTCCTACTTTTTAGTAGGAGGCAGTACTTCTGGAAATCTAGCTATGATTCTTGCGGCGCACAAGAAAGGAAAACCTTTTCTTGTACAACGTAACAGCCATAAATCCATTATGCATGCTTTAGAATTAGCAGGTTCTAAGTCTATTTTTATTTCTCCACGCTACGAGCAAAACTATAAGCGCTTTACAGGTCTTCATAAAGAAGAAGTACAAGAGGCATTAAACATGCAGTCTGATGTATCTGGACTCATTGTAACCTCACCAGACTATTTTGGACATACGTCTGACTTGAAAGAGATCATTGAACTAGCACACTCTTATGATATACCTATATTAGTAGATGAAGCTCACGGGGTTCACTTCTCTCTACAACACCCCTCCATCCCGATGTCATCTTTGGATTTGGGGGCTGACGTAGTGGTCCAGTCGGCTCATAAAATGGCTCCAGCTATGACAATGGGGGCTTTTTTACATACTAGTACAAATAGGATAGACAACAGCAAATTGACTCACTATTTACAAGTGTTTCAATCTAGTAGTCCTTCTTATCCAGTACTCGCTTCATTAGACCTGGCAAGGCATTACCTGGCTCACTTAGATAAAAGAGATATAGAAGCTAGTTTAGATTGGATTCATCAATTGCGCCTTTCACTTTCCAATTCAGACGTATGGACGCTCCTCCCTTTTGAAAACGGGGTAGATGACCCGTACAAGGTTACACTTCTTGTAAGAGAGGGGTTAGACCCAGATGAGGTTGCTGGGTGTTTAGAAGAGGAAGGTCTTTATCCTGAGTTAGTGGTGGGCCAACAGATTCTATTCACACTAGCTTTGACCCCTAATTATTCTGTTGCTCATTTAAACAGGTTGTTTAAGCGAGTCGAATCTAAATTAAAAGACAAGTACGATTTTAACCATGCTACAATAGAGAGAGTCGTTCATCCAGTTATAAATATGGTGCAACCCAACCCATACTCTTATCAAGAATTAGAGGGTATGGAGGTGGAGTTTGTACCTTGGCACTTAGCTATTGGACGAGTAGCAAGTTCCTCGGTTACTCCGTATCCCCCTGGTATTCCATTCATTATGAGGGGGGAACGTATCCTTAAAGGGCATGTAGAACGTATGGGTGAATTCATACGAAACGAGAAGCACATCCAAACGAGGGAAGCAGCTTATCGGAAAGGGATTCACGTTTATATAGAAAGAGAATAAAGGAGAATGAAAGTGAAGGGAACGTTTGTAACTTTTGAAGGAGGAGAAGGGGCTGGGAAGTCAACGGTTCTAAAAGCCGTGGGAGAGCGCCTTCTTCAAGAAGGATATGATGTTGTTATGACAAGAGAGCCTGGTGGAATTGATATCGCAGAGAAAATTCGCCAAGTCATTCTTGATCCATCGCATATTACAATGGATGGGCGAACGGAAGCGTTGCTATATGCAGCTGCGAGGAGGCAGCATTTAGTGGAGAAAGTTGTTCCGGCATTAAATGAAGGAAAAATTGTACTCTGTGACCGGTTTATTGATAGTAGCCTAGCTTATCAAGGCCATGCAAGAGGGTTAGGGATCGAAGAAGTACAACGCATTAATGAGTTTGCTATAGAAGGGTATATGCCTCATTTAACGTTGTTCTTCGATATTACGCCTGAAAGAGGGTTAGAACGAATTGCCCGGAACAAAGGCAGGGAACAAAATCGCTTAGACTTGGAGCACCTTCGCTTCCATCATACGGTCTATGAAGCATACGGAATGTTACTGGAGCAATACCCAAACCGCATTCAACCTATTAATGCAGATCAATCTTTAGATAAGGTTATAGAAGCAGCTTATCAAAAAGTTTCTTCCGCTATTTAACAGATGCACTTCGTAACTTGAAAAATTCTTGTTATAATAGGGTACAAATGGGTTTTAGTAAGGAGGATATCGTCATGAAAATGATTGTGGCGGTTTTACAGGATAAAGATAGCAATCGGTTAACGAACGCATTAGCTGATCATCAATATAAAACAACAAAATTATCAACAACAGGTGGTTTTTTAAAAGAGGGGAACACAACATTAATGATCGGTTGTGAAGACCATCATGTGGACGATGTTTTAGATATTATTCGTGATAACTGCAGCCAACGTGAACAAATGGTAGCCCCTATCTCCCCAATGGGCGGAAATGCGGATTCCTATATCCCGAAACCTGTGAAAGTAGAAGTCGGAGGCGCTACTGTATTTGTGCTTCCTGTAGATTCATTCTTTCAATTTTAATTAAGGAGATGATGACGTGAAGATCGGTCAAGACTTAAGGTCACAAATGGATTCTGCTCAAAAGAATATGAGACCGAACTCTAATGGTGCCAAAGGCTTTGACCAGATGGTTCAGTCTGAATCGCACAAGATGCGTCAGCAGGAATTGCATCGCTTAATGGGAGATATTACGAAACAAGGTGAGAAAGTTGCGCGCTTTCGTTCATTTAAGGACTTAGCCAGATACAAGCGCCTTGTAAAGTCATTTGTGCAGGAAGCTGTTCAGTATGGAATGAATTTAAATCAGTCCCACAGCTGGAATATGGATGGTCAAAGTAGAAAGCTTACACTCGTGAAGTCTGTGGATGACAAGTTAACTGAGTTAACAGATGAAGTAATGAACCAAGAGAAAAAATCCATTGATGTCTTAGGTATTATTGGAGAAATTAAAGGTTTATTAGTGAACTTATATACGTAAGGTCGTGACAGGAATGAACAAGTGGGCCGATATGATCGAGGTTCAGCCAATGGTTACGAAAATGTTAACCAACAGTATTCAAAAAGATCGCATCTCTCACGCTTATTTATTTCAAGGTTCTAGGGGGACAGGGAAACTAGAGATGAGTTTATTGTTTGCCAAAAGTTTCTTTTGTCAGTTCCGTGAAGGAGTAGAACCTTGTCAAACATGTAAGGATTGTATTCGCATCGACTCCGGTAATCATCCGGATGTACACGTTATACAACCAGAGGGTCAATCAATTAAGAAAGAACAGATTCTTCATTTACAGAAAGAGTTTACCTATACGGGGTTAGAATCGAATCAAAAGGTATACATTGTAGAAGACGCTGATAAAATGACAGCCAATGCAGCGAACCGATTGCTTAAGTTTCTCGAAGAGCCTAATCGTCAAACTGTCGCGATGCTTCTTACTGAAAATGGTCAGGCGCTGCTTGATACGATTCGTTCAAGATGTCAGATCATGGCTTTTCAGCCACTAAACGCGGAAAATGTAACGAAGCGTTTAATTCAAGAAGGGGTATCCGAATCTTCAGCTCGTTTATTGAGTGCTCTAACCAATAACATAGATGATGCTCTTGAAATGAATCGTGATGACTGGTTTGCGAATGCGAGAAAGTTAGTGATACAATTAATTGAAGTCCTTCAGGAAAAACCCAGCGAGGCTTTATTATTTGTTAACAATCAATGGATGGCTCATTTTAAAGACCGGGATGCCTTAAATCAAGGTTTAGATCTTCTTTCCTTATGGTTTAAGGACTTAGTGTACGAACATATCGGACTTGAGTCTTCTATTGTTTTTATTACAGAAAGGGAGCGCATTCGTACAAGCTCCTATACATGGTCGAAGCCATTTGCTACGAATGCTTTGACCTATATTTTAGAGGCAAAACGTAAGCTAATATCAAATGTTCACCCAACCCTGGTGATGGAACAACTCACGCTTCAAATACAGAGGTGATTGAATGGTTGAAGTAGTTGGTGTACGTTTCAAGCAGGCGGGAAAGATTTATTATTTTGATCCGGATACTTACCAAATTACAGACGACGATTATGTAATAGTTGAGACCGTTCGAGGAATCGAATTCGGTAAAGTCGTGATTTCGAGTAAACAGGTGGATGAAGAGGATATTGTCTTACCGCTTAAGAAAGTCATCCGAATTGCGGATGAAAAAGATAAATTAGTTGTAACAGAGAACAAACAAAATGCGAAAGAGGCATTTGACGTTTGTGCTGATAAGATTATACAACATAAGCTAGATATGAAGCTTGTAGATGTGGAATATACATTTGATCGAAATAAAGTAATCTTTTACTTTACGGCAGATGGTCGTGTAGACTTCCGTAACCTTGTGAAAGATCTGGCGTCTGTGTTTAAAACACGGATCGAGTTGCGTCAAATCGGCGTACGTGACGAGGCGAAAATGTTAGGTGGCATAGGTCCTTGTGGCCGAATGTTGTGTTGTTCTACCTTTTTAGGGGATTTTGAACCGGTTTCCATAAAGATGGCTAAAGATCAAAATCTATCGCTTAATCCTGCGAAAATTTCAGGCTTGTGTGGTCGCCTTATGTGCTGTTTGAAGTATGAGAATGATGATTACGAAACAGCGAAGAAGGAACTTCCTGATATTGGGGAAGATATTCGGACACCACATGGCCCCGGCAAGGTCGTTGGCTTAAACATCCTTGAACGTGTTATTCAAATAGAAATCCCTGATCAAGAACGAGTTATTGAATATACGCTAGAAGAGCTCATTCAAGAAGGTGCAGTACCAACGCAAGCCACAGAATAATGGGGTGGATGTAAGCGTGAATAAAAAAGAAGTATTTGAGCAAGTATCACATATGGAAGAACAAATCGGACAACTCTATCAACAATTAGGGGATCTAAAGAAACAACTGGTGGAGCTGTTAGAAGAGAATCAGCACTTATCCGTGGAGAACCACCACCTAAGGCAACGTCTTGAGCAAGATCATGAACATTCTGAACAAAGCGAGTCAAAACAATCCGAAGCAAAGGGAGCTTTGGTAGGTGAAGGATATGATAACCTTGCTCGTTTGTACGAAGAGGGTTTCCATATCTGTAACCTCCATTTTGGGAGTCCCAGGGATGAAGATTGCTTATTTTGCCTATCATTTTTAAATAAAAAGAAGTAATGTTAGAGGCTGGTCCAAACGGAACAGCCTCTCTATTTATCTTTACGGATGAATAAGGGAGTGAACCACCCATGGTAAACTTACATGGAGATGAACGAATTGATTTTTTATTAGCAGAAGAGAATTTACGTATCATACAAAGCCCCAGTGTTTTCGCTTTTTCGTTAGATGCTGTTTTGCTTGCAAAATTTACGTATGTGCCGATTAAGAGAGGGAGGATTCTGGATCTTTGCACAGGGAACGGTGTTATCCCTTTCTTTTTGAGTAATCGGTCCCGTGCTTCCATTACAGGCGTAGAGCTCCAAGAGCGCTTATATGATATGGCTGTACGAAATACCGCATTGAATGGGTTAGAGGGCCAGATTCAGTTTGTCCATGGGGATCTTAAGGAGATGCCTTCTGAATTAGGGAATGGTCAATTTGATTTGGTTACCTGTAATCCCCCTTACTTTCCTACTCCAAAAGATGACTATAAAAATGAGAATGAACATTTAGCGATTGCCCGACATGAGATTTACTGTACGTTGGAAGATGTTGTCTGGGCGTGCAGTCGCTTAACGAAGTCAGGAGGAAAGATCTCCATGGTTCATCGGCCTGGTCGTCTTCCGGATTTAATTTCTCTTTACCGCAAGTATCAGGTAGAGCCTAAACGAATTCAACTTGTCTATCCTAAGCCAGGTAAAGAGGCGAATATGGTTTTAATAGAAGGAGCGCGAGACGGGAAGCCAGATCTTAAAGTTTTACCTCCACTCTATATCTATCAAGAAAACGGGGAGTACTCGGACGAGATGAGGAAGATTCTCTATGGAGAATAATGAACATACGGTTTATATGCTCCGTTGTAAAGACAACACAATCTACACGGGCTACACAAATCACTTAGAGAATCGCTTACGTATGCATGAGGAAGGGAAAGGGGCAAAATATACGAGAGGACGTGGGCCTTTCACTCTCCTTTATTGCGCTTCTTTTTCTTCAAAGCGTGAGGCCTTGCGTGAAGAGTATCGAATCAAGCAGCTGACACGTATTCAAAAAGAACGACTTATTAATTCAGATCAGAAAGGTATGGCAGATCATGAAGACTCAAAAAAGCTTTCAAAATCCTGAAGATCAGCAGGGAGAACTTTATATTGTCCCTACACCCATTGGTAATTTAGAAGATATTACGTATCGGGCTTTGCGCATCTTAGGAGAAGTGGATGAAATTGCAGCAGAAGATACGAGGCAAACGAAGAAATTATTAACTCATTTCGACTTGCATACCCCCCTTACTAGCTATCACGAACATAATAAGTTTAACCGGGAAGCGCACCTTTTAGAAGCATTGCAGAATGGAAAGAAAATAGCCATTGTGAGTGATGCAGGAATGCCTGGAGTATCTGACCCGGGTTTTGAGATCGTAAAGCGTGCGATAGAAGAGGACATTTCGGTTATTGTACTGCCTGGTGCAAATGCTGCTCTTTGTGCCCTAGTTGGTTCAGGTTTAGATACGACTCGTTTTTCTTTCTATGGCTTTTTACCTCGTAAGAAGAAAGATCGGAAAGAGGAACTTGAAAGGTTAAGCAAGAGTGCGCAGACGCTTGTTTTTTATGAGTCTCCTCATCGTTTGAAAGAAATGTTAAAGGCCTTACATGAAGGGTTTGGTGATAGGCAAGTCGTATTAGCTCGTGAGTTAACCAAAAAATATGAGGAATATATCAGAGGAACAGCTTCTGAAGTATTAGATTGGGCTCAATCTGAACAGGTTCGCGGTGAGTTTTGTATTATTGTTGAAGGTAGCACGGGTGAAGAAGAAGACAGTGAGACCAACTGGTGGGATAATTTATCCCTTGAGGAGCATGTCGAACGCTATATAGAAGAGGGAAAGTCATCAAAGGACTCTATTAAACAGGTGGCACTGGATCGAAAAATCTCTAAGAGAGATGTTTACCAAGCTTATCATACGTAATAAAAAACCCCCGCTTACCGCGGGGGTTTGTCGTCTCTTTTTTATCTCTATATTAGTCTACTTTGTTATTTAAGCTATTTTGAATCTCGTTCATTAATTCTTTTGCACCTTCTGGGCTAAGAACTAATTTTCCGTTAGCAAGGCTCATGTTGCTCTCAGAAACCTCACCTGTAACGTGACAAGTCATGTTAGGCTTGTATTTTTTTAATACGATGCGA
Source organism: Pontibacillus chungwhensis (assembly GCF_030166655.1). Classification (GTDB taxonomy): domain Bacteria; phylum Bacillota; class Bacilli; order Bacillales; family BH030062; genus Pontibacillus. Next base: position 53,496 of record NZ_CP126446.1, read on the forward strand.
TCGTCATCCACGTAGATTTCAAGCGCATCCTTTTCATTGATTCCTAGAGTACGGCGTAATTCGATAGGAATTACCACGCGACCCAGTTCGTCTACTTTACGTACAATACCAGTTGATTTCATGTGTATTGCTCCTCTCACTCAAAATATTTTTCTTTATCTTCGTCATGTTTCGACATTCTATACCTCATATAGTACCAGTGATTCCCATGGATGTCAATTCTTTTATTTGCCAAATACAACAAAAAATTAACAAATATAAAACAAGTAAACCACTAAATAAGGAGAATTTTCCTAGGGCTGTTATTGTTTCTTAACTTTTTCAATTAAAAGGAAACAACATCGCATACAGCTGTTATAAATTTTCGACACCATTCGACCTATTTGGGGGGTCAATGATAAAACTTTATTCCCTTAAGGTCGGTGGAAGACTTAATGATCTCTACCCTCCTTTATAAAAGAATGTGAAGCGATTACTTATAAGTCTTTTTACCCTATGTTATTTCCCCTTAATCGAATGATTTGCTTGATCGAGCTGTCCATGTGGGAAGGTTTGGCGAACCGACCTCTGTTAGGAATCCAGGAGGTAAGGTAAAAAACGTGATTATAAATGGAAATAAAGTAGTTTTCTTGATTAAATAGGGGATGTTTTTGTATAGTTTTTTGTTAGGAATGGAAATAATGCTTATGAACCGATAAAATAGAAAGGTATGCTTTATTAACTTTATAGAAGTGATCTCTCTCATCTCAATTGAGAGTTGTTCTACATATATTAAATAGGAGGGGATTCCATGACGGAAGAAAATAAGACCTTTTATATTACGACACCGATCTATTATCCTAGTGGGAACTTGCATATCGGACATGCCTACACAACAGTAGCCGGTGATGCAATTGCGCGTTATAAACGTTTACAAGGGTACGATGTGATGTACTTAACGGGTACAGATGAGCATGGCCAAAAAATTCAGCGAAAAGCAGATGAAAAAGGGGTAACCCCACAAGCTTATGTGGATGACATTGTAAGTGGTATTCAAAGTCTTTGGGATAAGATGGACATCTCTATTGATGACTTTATCCGTACAACAGAGAAGCGCCATACAGATGTCGTTGAGAAAATCTTTAATCGTCTTCTTGAGAAGGGCGATATCTACCTTGATGAATATGAAGGGTGGTACTGTACATCGTGTGAGTCATTCTTTACAGAGCGACAGTTAGACGATGGACATTGTCCGGATTGCGGAAACAAAGTAGAAAAAGTAAAAGAAGAATCCTACTTCTTCAAAATGAGCAAATACGTTGATGACTTATTAAAATTTTACGAAGAAAACCCTCATTTCATTCAGCCTGAGAGCAGAAAAAATGAAATGATTAATAATTTTATTAAGCCAGGTCTTGAAGATTTAGCTATCTCTCGTACAACCTTCGACTGGGGTGTTAAAGTACCAGGAGATCCAAAACACGTAATCTATGTTTGGATTGATGCTCTAAGTAACTACATTACAGCTTTAGGGTACGGTACAGAACATGACCAACGTTATCAGAAGTACTGGCCGGCTAACGTCCACCTTATGAGTAAGGAGATCGTTCGCTTCCACACGATTTACTGGCCAATTATGCTGATGGCTCTTGATCTGCCTTTACCAAAGCAGGTATTTGCCCATGGTTGGATCTTAATGAAAGATGGAAAGATGTCTAAATCAAAAGGAAACGTTGTGGACCCTGTTGATTTAATTGACCGTTACGGACTAGATTCTTTACGTTACTACTTGCTTCGTGAAGTGCCGTTTGGTTCAGACGGGGTATTCACACCAGAAGGATTTGTGGAGCGTACAAACTACGATCTAGCGAATGACCTTGGTAACCTTCTAAACCGTACGGTAGCAATGATTAGCAAATACTTTGATGGGGAAATTCCAGCGTTCGAAGCTGGTCAGGAGGATGTTGATGTCTCCTTAGAGACGTTTGCTAAAGAAACAAAAGAGAAAGTTGAACAGGCTATGGACCATATGGAGTTCTCTGTGGCGCTTTCAAGTCTTTGGGCATTTGTTAGCCGTACAAATAAGTATATTGATGAAACAACTCCTTGGGTACTGGCTAAGGATGAAAATAAAAAAGAGCGTCTTGGTAATGTGATGGCCCACTTGGCGGAATCCCTTCGCCATATTGCGGTAATGCTGCAGCCATTTATGACGCGCACTCCAAAACTTATGTTTGAACAACTTGGCATTGAGGACGAGCGCTATGCGAAGTGGGAAAGTTTAAATACAGTAGGTATCATTCCAGCCGGAACAAAAGTTCAAAAAGGCCAACCTATCTTCCCGCGTCTTGAAACGGAAGAGGAAACACAAATCATCAAAAACATGATGAAAGGTGGCACTCCGGCTCCTGAAGAGGAAGAAAAGGAAGAAGAAGAGGGGTCTGAAGAAATCGGAATTGATGATTTCTTAAAAGTGGATCTTCGTGTTGCTGAAGTTGTCGAGGCAGATAAGCATCCGAAAGCAGATAAGCTTCTACGTTTGCAACTTGATTTAGGGAACGAACAACGTCAGGTCGTTTCAGGAATTGCGAAACACTATACGCCAGAAGATTTAATAGGGAAGAAAGTCATATGTGTAACGAATTTGAAGCCTGTTAAATTACGAGGAGAACTTTCTCAGGGTATGGTGTTGGCCGGAGAAGACGAGCAAGGCACACTTTCTCTTGCTTCAGTAGATCAAAGCCTTCCAAATGGAACAAAAGTTAAATAACTAGAACGTTAAGGGTACTCTATACAAGTAGGGTGCCCTTTTTTTCTTTCTATTGGTTAACAATAGGGAGGGAGCGTGATCATTTTGAACACTTATAGACTGGTGTTACAATACAACTAAACGATCGATAAAGGAGTCAGTGACATGCTGTTTGATACACACGTACATTTGAATGCAAGACAATTTGAAGAAGACCGAGAAGAAGTCATTAAGCGTGCTCATGAGGCAGGCGTTGAGTATATGGTTGTCGTTGGGTTTGACCGGGAAACGATTCCATTAGCTATAGAGATCGCAGAATCTCACGAGAATATTTATGCCGCCGTGGGGTGGCATCCAGTGGATGCCATTGATATGGAAGATTCGGATTTAGAGTGGATTGAAGAGCTAGCAGCACATCCTAAAGTAGTTGCTATCGGAGAGATGGGCTTGGACTATCACTGGGACAAATCACCTGCAGATGTCCAAAAGGAAGTGTTCAAAAAGCAAATTCAACTTGCTAAGAAAGTGCAAATGCCTATTATTATTCATAACCGTGAAGCCACACAGGATATTGTGGATCTTCTAAAAGAGGAAAAGGCTGAAGAAGTAGGTGGCATTATGCATTGCTATAGCGGTTCAGTAGAGATTGCCAAGGAGTGTATAGAAATGAACTTCTACATTTCCTTAGGAGGTCCGGTGACCTTTAAGAATGCTAAAAAGCCAAAAGAAGTGGCAGAAGCTATTGATTTAGATCATTTACTTGTAGAAACAGATTGTCCTTTCCTAGCTCCTCATCCAAACCGCGGAACGCGGAATGAGCCGGCATACGTGAAACTTGTGGCAGAGCAGGTAGCCGAATTAAAAGGAATTTCGCTCGAAGAAGTTGGACAAACTACGACAAGAAATGCCTTTAAACTCTTTAAACTTGACCAATAAAATGTACACGTACTAGAATAACGGGAAAATCATGGCAGGTTATGTACACATCTGTCGCGATTTTTCCGTTTCTTTTTGAAAAGGGAGCAGGTATAGTAAAAGGAGCCAAGGTGATTGAATGGGTCCTTTTTCCATTTCTGCCGTTAATCATTTGACAGATGTTGGTGCGGTGGATATAATACACTGCGTAGAAAAAAGGAGGCAGAAGCGTGAAAAAAATAATCGCGTTGGTCGCAAGTGCCCTTATGTTTTTTGCCTTACTTGGGAGCTTAGGGTTTGAAACTACCAAGGCAGAAGTACAATTAAGCACGAATAAAGAAACAAAAACCGTGCGTACTCATGCTGGTACGGTGGAAGACCTGTTAAACGACCAAGGAATAAAAGTAGAACCACATGATGCATTATCACACAATCTTAACGATACAATTACTTCAGGAATGAATATAGACTATCAATCTGCTAAACAGATCACTGTGAAAGTAGATGGTAACACTCAACAATACTACACTACAGCCGATACAGTACAACAGCTATTCAAAGCAGAAGGCATCTCTATTAAAGAGCGTGACAAAGTGTCCCACGAACAAGCATCTTCTCTGAAAGATGGAATGGAAATTCAAGTTCAAAAGGCATTTAAGGTCGCTTTAAATGATGGCGGTGAAACTTCTGAAATATGGACAACGGCTAACACCGTAAATGATTTCTTGAAACAACAGGCTATCTCTCTTAACGAACTGGATCGTTTAAAACAAAAAGAGTCCGCTTCATTATCTAAAGATCAAAATGAAGTGACGATTACTCGTGTTGAGAAGGTAACAGATGTTGTTGAAGAAACGGTGGATTATGCTGTCGTAAAACGTAACGACAAATCCTTGGCAAAGGGTAAAGAGAAAGTTGTTCAAAACGGTGAAGAGGGCCAAGTTGTAAAGCAATATGAAGTCACGTTAGAAAATGGCGAAGAAGTGGACCGTAAACTTGTGAAAGAAGAAAGTAAAAAGGACAGTAAGGATAAGATTGTTGCCATTGGTACGAAGGTGCAGCAAGTTCAGTCATCCCAACCTCAAATTTCTCGTAGTAACAGTTCATCGGGCGTTCAAAAGACATTATACATGCATGCAACAGCTTACACGGCCTACTGTGCCGGGTGTAGTGGTGTAACATCAACAGGGATTAATCTGCGTGCAAATCCAAATCAAAAAGTCATCGCTGTAGATCCGAATGTTATCCCATTAGGATCTAAAGTATGGGTTGAAGGTTATGGGTATGCTATTGCAGGAGACCAGGGCTCAGCAATTAAAGGAAATCGCATTGATTTATTTATGTCTAGTAAAAGTGCTGCAAATAGCTTTGGTCGCAGAAATGTTCAGGTAAAAGTATATGGAAAGTAGAGCAGGGGTTTCATACCTCTGCTTTTTTTCGTTTAGAAACGAAGTTAGATGAGTGTAGGGATTATTAAAATTCAACTTCTAGTTATAATGAAATATTTATTACGTATGTACCCATATTATATGCAGTTTTACACTCTAATCTCCTGTTGTCGAACAAAAAAATTAAAGTATTCTAAAAATTGTTTCACGTGAATCATTTTGTCTGAATAGACCGAAGGACAAACAGATAGTGTTTTATTTTGAAGGATGGACGTGTTATAACTAAACAAGATACCTAAGCGGGAGGATACAATGATTATTAAAGAGGTAATTGTAGTTGAAGGAAGAGATGATACGGTGAATATCAAGCGTGCTGTAGACGCGGATACCATCGAAACAAATGGTTCAGCTGTAAACAAGGAAACCATTACAAAGATTTGCCACGCCCAGGAAAAAAGAGGCGTGATTATTTTTACAGATCCTGATTCCCCGGGGGAGAGAATACGTAGCATAGTTTCCGAGGCTGTACCAGGTTGTAAACACGCATTTTTACCTAAAGAGCAAGCACTAGCGAAACACTCCAAAGGCGTAGGGGTTGAGCATGCTACACCAGCAGATATCCAAGAGGCTCTAAAGAACGTATACAGTATAACAGAGACCTATGAGACGGATATTGAACAAGCCGATTTGGTTGATTATGGTCTGCTAGGCGGACAGGGGTCGAAAGCAAGACGGGAAAAGTTAGGGAAACGATTAAAAATTGGTTATACCAATGGAAAACAGTTATATAAACGCCTGGTTATGTTCCAGATCACAAGAGAAGAGTTCATAGCTGCGATGGAAGATATGAAGCAGGAGGAAGAAGAATGAGTGATTATAAAGCAATAGCAACACCCGTGCGAACGAAAGCGATTCTTGAGAAGTACGGATTCTCGTTCAAAAAGAGTTTAGGGCAAAATTTCTTAATAGATGCCAACACATTAGAAAATATTGTGAATCATGCAGGGGTAAATGCGGAGAGTGGCGCAATTGAAATTGGGCCAGGAATAGGAGCCCTAACAGAGCAACTGGCACGTAAGGCGGACCGAGTGCTGGCCTTTGAAATTGACCAGCGTTTACTTCCGATCTTAAAAGATACACTTCATGATTATGATAATGTCTCTGTTATTCATCAGGATATTTTGCAGGCTAACGTAAAAGAAATGATCCAGGATCATTTTAAAGAAGGTCAACCTGTCCATGTTGTGGCCAACCTGCCTTATTATATTACGACACCTATTCTAATGAATTTGTTAATGGAGCGCTTACCGATTGATAGCATAACGGTAATGATTCAAAAAGAAGTGGCAGATCGAATGGCGGCATCTCCGAACAGCAAAGCTTACGGTTCTCTTTCCATAGCAGTTCAATACTATACCGAGGCTAAGGTTGTGATGGATGTTCCTAGAACGGTCTTTATGCCTCAACCAAATGTAGGTTCAGCTGTGCTCCGTCTTTCCATGAGAAATGAGCCCCCGGTAGATGTGAAAAATGAACCTTTCTTCTTTGATCTCGTGCGGGCATCCTTTGGGCAGCGTCGTAAAACGATTATGAATAACCTCAGTCGCCATTTTAAGGATCGGTTTAGCAAAGATGAAATAAGAGAGTATTTAGAGAAAAGCGGTATTGAAGAAAAGCGCAGAGGCGAATCCTTATCTATAGAGGAATTTGCTCGACTCGCAAACACGTTTTACGAAGCATTATAGGGGCACATTTCCTTTATTCTCACATAGGCTATTTTAGAACGGTTGGTGTGAGGAGGAAGGAAGATGATTAGCAGAGGAGATTTAGTTACGCGATCCTCCTACAAGCATGATGTATTATTTCGTGTGCAGGATATTCAAGAAAGTCGAGTGCTGTTGTACGGAGAAGAAATCCGTCTTGAAGCAGATGCTCCACTGTCAGACCTGGTAAAGGTCCAAACAGATGACCTGAAGCGGCGCAAAAGGGAAGCTAAAGAGAAAGAAGATTATTCGTATCGATTATTTCGACAAGATTATCAGCTTATGCGTCAAAAGCGTGACTATGAAGCTTCAGGCGGTTACCAGCATCAAAATGCCTATTTCCAGCTTCCATCCCGTGTTCTTCATCTGGATGGAGACAGATTGTATTTAAAAAAGTGTATCGATCTATATCAGCAATTAGGTTTGCAGGTTCATGGGGTCCATTTAAGTGAAAAAGAAATGGCTCATGAAATTGGAGATTTAATTGATAAGATTAACCCGGATGTGGTCGTCATTACAGGCCATGATTCTTATTCTAAAAGTAAAGGGAATAAGCATGATCTCCGTGCTTATCGCCATTCCAAGTATTTTGCAGAAGCGGTAAGGGAAGCTCGGAGGAAAGTGCCTCACCTGGATCAGCTTGTCATTTTTGCTGGTGCCTGTCAGTCTCATTTTGAATCTTTAATACGTGCAGGAGCTAATTTCGCTAGTTCTCCTTCACGTATTAACATTCATGCGTTAGATCCTGTTTATATAGTGGCGAAAATTAGCTATACCTCCTTCATGGATAAAGTGAATGTATGGGATGTAATCCGTAATACGTTAACTGGTGAAAAAGGTCTTGGGGGAGTGGATACACGAGGATTGATGAGAACAGGTATGCCTTATGACGCTGAGGAAGAAATTGAAGATGAAGAGAATAATCCTTTTCAACACCCATTATCATAATGGGTGTTTTTTGTTTTAGGCAGGATGTTAAACCTTGAAAAGACGGTACTTTACTCTCTTCTGGTCTACTCCATTGTGAAGAGTCATTCGACCTTGCATGGAGAGAAAAGTCGAATGTTGCCATTTTCATACATAATTTTGTCAGATCCAAGAAACACTACAAATAGAAAAAAAGAAAAGGCCGTATTTCATTGACATTAAAAATAACATACTGCTATAATATAAAGTTTTATTGACTGAAAAGACAAGCGTGTGTTATAGTATAATTAGTGAGGTGGAGTGTAGTGGCAAAAACGTTAGCAGAAATCAAACAGTCTCTCGATGGGCAAATTGGGAAACGGTTAACATTGAAAGCTAATGGTGGTAGACGTAAAACCATCGAACGAAGTGGTGTATTAGCTGAAACGTATCCTTCTGTTTTCATTGTAGAACTTGACCAAGAAGAGAATGCTTATGAACGCGTCTCTTATAGCTATGCTGATGTACTTACTGAAACAGTAGAGCTAAACTTTGGTGAAGATCTGAGCAGAATGATGTTAGGGGAGCAGTAAACCTAGGTTTACTGCTTTTTACTTGCTTTAGGGTACATAGCCGGGTCCCGTTCTAACAGAGCGGGATCAATTGTTTTGTAAAGATTGCTTCAATACCCATTATTGTTTAAGACTACACAATCGGAATATACATATGCTAAACGTGTCGTACTAACACAATGAAGGGAGCTGTTTTCCTTGGGTAAACGTCGAGGCTACATGTCTGATGAGTTAAAAGAGGAAATCGCAAAGGAATTAGGTTTTTACGACACGGTTGAAAAGGATGGTTGGGGCGGTATTACGGCGCGTGACGCTGGCAATATCACCAAACGGGCTATCCAAAAAGCTCAAGAACAAATGATGAGGGACAAGTCCTAATGACAGGGGCTTGGCCCCTTTTTTGTTTAAAGGGGTATTGCGCTTGTTTTTGCCATGCAGTGAGTATTCTCTGTGACTTTTTAAAGCTTCTCATATCCCAAAAGGTCATAGATGACGAGAATCTCTTACTTTTTAAAAGGTCTTTTCCCGTAAAAGGTAACAGATGCAACGGATCAATGACCTTTTAAACGTATTTATTTCTTGAAAGGTAACAGAGGAAGGGGGTCTGTTACCTTTTCGGCTTAATAACCAAGGGAAATGTTAGAGATCGATCTCGCACGAGGGGGGCGTACGACACTAAACAGTCGCCTGCGCTTTTCGTAGTGTCTAGCTCCGGCTCCTAGCCCCTAGCGTCATAAGCAATCTAACTCCAGTGGCCTTCAGCCACTTCCGTTAGCTTGCTTATGCGTACGGGGCTGAACAGTCGCCTGCGCTTTTCGTTTATGTCCAGCTCCGGTGGGTAGAGGCTAGCGAGATAAGCAAACTACCTGCAGTGGCTAATCGCCACTTCCGGCAGTTTGCTTATCCGGCCCCACACGATGTGGGGTCGTTCGGCGTTGTCACAGGAGGTGACGTTCTTAGTCGAACTTCCGCTCTCTAACCCGCCTGCGCTTTTCGTAGTGTCTAGCTCCGGCTCCTAGTGTCTAGCGTCATAAGCCAGCTCCTCTCCAAAGGCTATCGCCTTTTCCGAAGATCTGGCTTATGCGTACGACACTGAACAGTCGCCTGCGCTTTTCGTTTAACTATGATACAATTTATCCATAATTAATGCGAAGAAGCAGGTGATGATATGCGTTTTTTGGAGAAGGCGCCGGCTAAGATTAATTTAGCCTTGGACGTGTTGTACAAGCGTCCGGATCAGTATCATGAAGTGGATATGATTATGACGACAATTGATTTGTCTGATCGCATTGAGTTAAGCCCTTTGAGAACTGATGAGATTCTGATTGTTTCGGAAAATCGGTTTGTTCCGAGTGATCACCGTAATCTTGCTTTTCAGGCTGCTCAAGTGTTGAAAGATAAGTTTGGCATCCGTGAGGGTGTGGAGATCTATATTGAGAAGCAAATTCCTGTAGCTGCTGGGCTTGCTGGGGGAAGTAGTGATGCTGCCGCGGTTCTGAGAGGGCTGAATCGATTGTGGGAATTGGATTTAAGTGTTCAGGAGCTGGCCGCAATCGGAGCTCAAATCGGTTCTGACGTGTCTTTCTGTGTTCATGGTGGAACAGCGAGGGCTACTGGCAGAGGGGAAAGAATCGAAAAACTTCCTGCACCGCCGGCTTGCTGGGTAGTATTGGCGAAGCCGACGATGGGCGTGTCGACTCAAGCGATTTATGAGAACTTGAATTTAGAGGAAGCGGAACATCCTGATATCAAAGGGATGGTGAAGGCTATTCAGAAAGAAGATTATCAAGAGATTTGTGAGAAGATCGGAAATGTATTGGAACCTGTCACCGTTCAGTTACACAGTGATGTTCAACAAATTAAAGAACATATGCATGAATTTGGTGCGGATGCTGTGTTAATGAGCGGAAGTGGTCCGACGGTATTTGGCTTAGTTCAACATGAAACAAGAGCTCAGCGTATTTACAACGGTTTACGAGGTTTCTGTGATGAAGTTTACGTGGTACGTATGCTTGGAGGACGAGTCCCTCTTGATTAAAGCCGTATAAAACTGTTATATTAAATGAAAATATTCGGTTTTTGAGGTGTAGAAATGAAAAGAAGTGAACGTTTGGTCGGAATGACGTATTATTTATTGGAGCATCCCCAACAACTTGTCTCTTTACCTTTCTTTACAGAGGCATATGATGCAGCTAAGTCTTCTGTGAGTGAAGATTTAGGTATTATTAATCAAATGTTTCAAAAGCAAGGGATTGGAGAGTTGCACACTGTTTCAGGTGCAGCAGGTGGTGTGAAGTTCATTCCGTTTAATTCGCAAGAGAATAGTGAACACTTTGCTGATCTATTGGCAAAGCAATTAGAAGACCCTGAACGCCTACTCCCGGGTGGTTACTTGTTCATGAGCGATTTGCTAGGGGACCCGGAAACGATTCGGAATATCGGACGTCTTTTTGCGACTCATTTTTCGAAGCAACACGTGGATGTCATTATGACGGTGGCTACTAAAGGGATTCCTTTAGCTTATGCGGTCGCATCATTCTTAAATGTTCCGGTCGTCATTGTCAGACGTGATCCTAAAGTTACAGAAGGATCAACGGTCAGCATTAACTACGTATCAGGGTCATCAAGAAAGATCCAGACAATGGTCTTACCTAAACGCAGTCTCCAAAAAGGGGCTAATGTCTTAATCATAGATGATTTTATGAAGGCCGGGGGTACCATTGATGGAATGAAGAGCCTGTTGAAAGAATTTGAAGCTAATGTAGCAGGTATTGGTGTTTTAGCTGAAGCGGAAGATGAAGATGAGGAACGTGTCGTGCAAGATTACGTATCACTCCTTCAAATAAATAACGTAGACATTAAAGAAAAGAAAATCGAAGTACACAGAGGAACTATGTTCCACTCGTAACTAGAGAAGAATGCATTGAATTGCATTCTTCTTTTTTTGACGTAAAAAATCGTATAGGCATTTAGAGAATTGTTTAAAAAGTTATTACCTTTTCTAAAGGAAGATATAACGGGCTGAATCATCGTACAAAGGAATTAAGATTTTGGATATTGTTAGAAAAACTTAAATTTTTTTTATATTTAAGAAGGAATTTGAACAGTCTTGTTGAATATTGGTAAATAAGTTCCTATGGAAAAAGGTGGTGACAAATAATGGAAGTAACTGACGTGAGACTACGACGCGTTAATACTGAAGGAAGAATGCGAGCAATTGCTTCTATTACGTTGGATGGTGAATTTGTTGTTCACGACATTCGAGTAATTGATGGCAACAATGGTTTGTTTGTGGCGATGCCGAGCAAACGTACTCCAGATGGAGAATTTCGTGATATTGCCCATCCAATTAACTCTGGCACACGTGGGAAAATTCAAGACGCTGTGTTAGAAGAGTATCATCGAGCGGGACAAGTTGAAGAAGAAGTGGAGTATGAAGAAGCTGGAGCTTCCTAATGCTTTACAACGCAACAGGAGTCTAATCAACAGATTAGGCTTCTTTTTTTGGTCAGAAATGAGTGAATAAAGGAAATATCCTACATATCTGTATATCAATTAGGGCTTCTCGGTAGATTACCCTCTAAAAGTCCTGCATTATAAGGTGTGAAGCCGTTCTCATAATCTTTTCTTTGTTGAAAATAGTGCGGTTTTAAGATATATTCGTAATGGATAAAAAGGATGGAGGTTTCTTCATGAATAATCGCTATGCTGTTGTATTGGCAGCCGGGCAAGGGACACGCATGAAATCGTCGTTGGCGAAAGTATTGCATCCTGTTTGCGGTAAGCCTATGGTGCAACATGTAATGGATCAATTAACGTCTCTTCAACTAGATGAAGTTATAACAGTAGTAGGGCGTAGTGCTGATGAAGTGCGTGAACAAATCGGCGCGGACAGCCAATTTGTTGTTCAGGAAGAGCAACTTGGGACAGGGCATGCGGTTCAACAAGCTGAACCTATCCTTGGCACTAACAAGGGAACAACTCTTGTAGTAGCAGCTGATACCCCACTACTTACAGCAGAAACGCTTGAGTCAGTGTTTAACTATCATGAACAAGAACAGGCGAAAGTAACGGTTCTGACAGCTCATGCTGAAGATCCGACAGGCTATGGTCGAGTGATTCGTGATGAACACGGGGATGTCGCTCGTATAGTTGAGCATAAAGATGCTTCTCCACAAGAACAAGCAGTTCAGGAAATCAACACAGCTATCTATTGTTTTGATAATGAGGCACTTTTTGAATCTCTTCAGAATGTTTCAAATGATAATGCTCAAGGGGAGTACTACCTTCCTGATGTGATCGAAATCCTTAAGAACAAAGGGGAAAAGATTGCTGCTTATCAATCTTCAGACTTTGAAGAAACATTGGGTGTAAACGACCGCGTTGCGTTATCACGTGCGGAGAAGGCAATGAAACGTCGAATTAATGAGCGTCACATGCGCAATGGCGTTACTCTGATCGATCCGGATCATACGTATATCGGATTAGATGTTACAATTGAACAGGATGCTATCATTTATCCTGGGTGTGTTCTTGAAGGAAACACACAAATTGCAACAGGTGCAGAAATTGGTCCTCATACTGAAATTAAGAATTGTTCAGTTGGACAAGCTACGGTTATTAAGCAAAGTGTTGCTCATGAAAGTCACATTGGGAATCGTGTGAAAATCGGCCCGTACGCTCACATACGTCCCGCTTCTACCCTTGCTGACGACGTTAAAGTTGGAAACTTTGTAGAGTTGAAGAAAGTTTCGTTTGGCGAAGGAAGTAAGGCTTCTCACTTAAGTTATATTGGTGATGCTGAGGTAGGAAACGGAGTAAATATTGGTTGTGGGACGATTACCGTAAACTATGATGGCCAGAATAAGCATCTAACAACCATACAAGATGATGCGTTTATCGGGTGTAACTCCAACTTAGTAGCGCCTGTTACAGTTGGTCATGGTGCATATGTAGCTGCAGGCTCAACGATTACAGATGATGTTCCTGATCGTGCGTTGTCGATTGCTCGTTCTCGTCAAACGAATAAAGACGGGTACGCAGATAAAATAAATCAAGCGAAAAAAGATTAATGGAGGTTTTAGCGAATGGCTACTTCTCAATATAAAGATCCAGCTTTAAAAGTGTTCTCACTTAATTCAAACCCAACTCTAGCTCAAGAAATTGCAGAGAATATTGGTACAGAATTAGGAAAATGTACGGTAACAAGTTTTAGTGATGGAGAGGTTCAAATTAACATTGAAGAAAGTGTACGTGGGTGTGACGTATATGTAATTCAATCAACTTCAGAGCCAGTAAACCAACACATTATGGAATTACTTATTATGATTGATGCATTGAAGCGTGCTTCTGCTCGTTCCATTAACATTGTAATGCCGTACTATGGTTACGCACGTCAAGACCGTAAAGCACGCTCTCGTGAGCCAATTACGTCTAAGCTTGTCGCGAACCTTCTTCAAACAGCTGGTGCAAGCCGCGTCATTATGTTAGATTTACACGCACCTCAAATTCAAGGATTCTTCGATGTACCAATCGACCACCTTGTAGGTGTTCCACTTCTTTCTGATTACTTTGAAGAGAAGAATTTCGATGATGTGGTTATTGTTTCGCCTGACCACGGTGGCGTTACACGTGCCCGTAAAATGGCTGATCGCCTGAAAGCACCAATTGCGATTATTGATAAGCGTCGTCCTCGTCCGAACGTAGCCGAAGTTATGAATATTGTCGGTAATATTGAAGGAAAAACAGCGATCCTGATTGATGATATTATTGATACAGCGGGAACGATTACACTTGCAGCCAATGCTCTTATCGAAAATGGGGCAAAAGAAGTCTATGCTTGTTGTACTCACCCTGTTCTATCTGGACCGGCAATTGAGCGTATTGACAACTCTAAGATTAAAGAGCTTGTCGTAACAAATACGATTCCTCTTAAAGATGAAAAACGTATCGATAAAATTACAGAGCTTTCTGTAGGAGAGCTAATTAGCGAAGCTATTACACGTGTTCACGAGCGTAAATCAATCAGCGTATTATTTGATTAATTTACCTTTTTTCTGAAAATCAGGTTTACACCCTCTGTAAAAGGGAATTATAAATCATTAGAAGCTTTATAATTCTTTGGAGGGTGATAAACGTGGCAGTTACAGTTAAAGCGAATACGAGAGAAGATTTCAAACGTTCAACTAAAAATGAGCTTCGTAAGTCCGGACTGGTTCCAGCAGTTGTTTATGGAAAAGACAAAGAACCAATTGCGGTATCGGTAAACAGCTTAGAATTATTAATGACAGTACGTGATGAAGGGAAGAACGCAATTATTTCCCTTGATATAGAAGGTAAGAAACCCGTAGACGTAATGTTACATGATTATCAGATTGAACCGATTCGTAATGAGTTATATCATGCCGATTTCTATATGGTTGATATGAGTCAGGAAATTGATGTAGAAGTAGCAATTCACTTAGAAGGAGAAGCACAAGGGACGAAAGATGGTGGGATTCTTTCTCAGCCACTTCATGAACTTTCCGTTCGTGCTAAGCCAAACGAAATCCCTGAAGAGATCAAACTAGATGTTACAAATCTAGAAGTTGGGGATAGTCTTCTTGTGAGTGATGTGAAAGCTGGAAATAACTACGAAATTACTCAGGATGAGACCACAACAATTGTGACCATCTTACCTCCTCAAACTGAAGAAGTTGTCGAACCAGGCGAAACTCAGGATGGAGATGTAGAACCAGAAGTCATTAATCAAAAAGATGATGATGAAGCGGAAGAGAGCGAAGAAGCTTAATATTCTTCGGTTGGATATGAGGCGTAACCCAAAAGGTTACGTCTCTTTTTACACGTAAAGAAGGATTCAGTAGCAGAATTGAAGAATTAAAAGAACAACGCTTTGAACTCTTCTTTTTCGCTTATAATAAAGAGAGCAGAAGACTTTTCAACTAGATAAAGAAGAGAGTGATTACATGAAATGTATTATTGGTCTAGGGAATCCAGGCCCTAAATTTGAAGATACGCGCCACAATATTGGATTTATGGTAATTGATGAGCTATTACGTCGCCATAATTGGAAATTAGATAAAGAGAAATATAAAGGACAGCATACTGTAGAACGTCTAGGTGGAGAAAAGGTTATTCTTTTAAAGCCACTGACGTATATGAACTTATCTGGAGAGTCTATTCGCCCGTTGATGGACTATTACGATTTAGCTCCGGAGGATATCGTTGTGATCTATGATGATTTGGATTTACCTCCAGGAAAGGTTCGTTTGCGTCAAAAGGGTGGACACGGGGGCCATAACGGAATCCGTTCAACCATCGATCACCTAGGTACGAAGGAATTCCCGCGCATAAGACTTGGAATTGGACGTCCTAGTGGTCCGATGCCTGTACCTGACTATGTGTTAGGGAAGTTTCAAGGGGAAGATGCTACGGCAGCGAAAGAAAGTGTTCAAAAGGCTGCAGATGCGTGTGAAGCTTGGATGGAAAAAGGCTTTTTAGAAGTTATGAATGAATTTAACAAGTAAAATGAGTAGAGTAGAGAAGCGGTCATTCGTATAACGTTAGGAGACTCCGGACAAACTAGAGTGTAAATAGCTAGTTTTAGGAGGATGACCATGGCCGTTAAATATCAGTGTCGTCATTGCAAAAAGGAAATCGGTGAACTATCACAAGATGTGCTTGATTCCGTCGAGCTTGGACTTACTTCTCTGAACGAGGAGGAGCTTTTAGATATGGTTAGCTATCACGAAAATGGTGATGTGATGGTAAGAACAATTTGTGAAGATTGCCAAGAATCATTAGAAGAAAATCCTCACTATCATGAACTTGATTTCTTTATACATTAAATTGATTTGTTCGCTTTGGTGAAAAGCCAAAGCATTTTTGTATGGAGTGTGGGGATTAAGGGGGGGAACAGATTGCAAGGACTCAAGCAATTTCTAACACAACAAGATGATATCCACTCCATTATTTCAGGATTTTCATCAGGCATGAAAGAACAGTTTGTATCAGGGCTTTCAGGTTCTTCGCGTGGGGTCTTAATATCCTTACTTGAAGAATCTGCGAAGCGCCCTGTTTTAGTAGTGACCCATCAGCTTATGCAAGCTCAACAACTCTATGAAGATTTGCTTGGGCTCACAGAGCCTGAGGAAGTTCATTTATATCCAGTCAATGAATTAATTGCTTCGGAGATTGCGGTAGCAAGCCCTGAGTTAAGAAGTGAGCGGATTGAAGCTTTAAATCATTGGTCTGAGAGGAAATCGGGTATTTTAATTGCTCCGGTTGCCGCTCTTAAACGTATTTTGCCACCGACCTCCTACTGGGAGAACTATCAGCTTCCCTTTGAAGTGGGTGGGGTCATTCAATTAGAAGATTACATGAAACAACTAGTCGATATGGGCTATGAACGTGCTGATATGGTATCTGCTCCTGGAGAATTCAGCATGCGCGGTGGGATTATGGATATCTATCCACTAACACAACCCAACCCTTTGCGCATCGAGTTCTTTGACGATGAAGTGGATTCAATTCGTTATTTCGATTCAGAAAGTCAACGTTCACTGGAGAAAGTAAATCGGGTCACAATTGGACCTGCTAGTGAGTTGCTTTTAACCGATGAAGATTTAGCAAGGGCCGCTCAAAAGCTTAGCGAGTCTTTTGCAGACACGCTGAAGAATCTTAAATCACCAGAGTTAAAGGAAACGCTATCTGAGAATATCGAACGTGATATTGAACGATTAAAGCAGCAGGAACGTTTTCAGGAAATGTATAAATATATTTCTTTATACTATGAAGAATCGGCTAGTTTGCTAGATTATCTACCAGACAATGGGTTAATGGTCTTTGATGAAATGAGTCGAATTCAAGAAACCGCTACACGCTTAGATGAAGAAGAAGCCGAATGGTATAGTAGTTTGTTGGAATCAGGGCAAATGGTAAGGGATTTATCAATCTCCTACAATTGGTCTGATGTTTGGCATTCCATTCACCACCCTCGTCTTTATATGTCAGTATTCCTGCGCCATATTCCAAATACCCAACCAGAGAATATCGTAAATATCTCGTGTAGGGCCATGCAACAATTCCATGGGCAAATGAATTTGCTACAAACGGAAATGGATCGTTGGCAAAAGGGAGATTATTCCGTTCTAATCGTAGCACCAAACGAATCTCGCGCAGAGAAAATCCAGGCTGTACTCGAAGACTATGATATGGAAGCGGTCGTTTCTGAAAGAAGGCCTGCCTTCCCACTGACTAATCCAACGATTATGGTAGGTCACCTGACCACAGGTTTTGAGTTACCTATGCATAAAGTAGCCGTGTTAACAGAGAATGAGTTATTTAAAAAGAGGTCAACACGTCCAAAGAGAAAGAAGAAGATTTCGAATGCTGAGCGGATAAAAAGTTATCAGGAATTGAAGGTCGGAGATTACGTTGTTCACGCTCATCACGGAATCGGAAAATACTTAGGAATTGAAACGCTTGAATTAAACGGGCTACATAAAGACTATATGCTCGTTAAGTACTCAGGTGATGATAAGCTATACGTTCCGATTGACCAAATTGATTTGGTCCAAAAGTATGTTGGATCTGAAAGCAAAGAACCTAAGCTTTACAAGCTCGGCGGAAGTGAATGGAAGAAAGTCAAAAGCCGCGTTCAATCATCTGTCGAGGATATTGCAGATGACTTAATTAAGCTTTATGCAGAACGAGAGGCGACAAAGGGGTACGCCTTTGCTGAGGATACTGAAATGCAAAGGGAGTTTGAAGCTGCATTCCCTTACCAGGAGACAGAAGACCAAATTCGCTGTATTGAGGAGATCAAAACGGATATGGAGAAAGTACGTCCGATGGATCGCCTTCTATGTGGTGATGTAGGGTATGGAAAGACAGAGGTCGCCATTCGCGCAGCCTTTAAGGCGATTGCAGATGGAAAGCAAGTTGTTATTCTGGTGCCGACAACCATATTAGCTCAGCAGCACTATGAAACCATCCGTGAGCGTTTTCAGGATTTCCCTATTGAAATTGGTTTGCTAAGCCGCTTCCGAACACGAAAGCAACAGAAAGAAACGACGGAGGGCTTAGAAAAGGGGACGGTTGATCTTGTCGTTGGGACTCATCGTATCCTATCTAAAGACATTAAGGTAAAAGATCTAGGTCTTCTTATAGTCGATGAAGAACAACGCTTTGGAGTTAAGCACAAAGAAAAGATTAAGCAGATGAAAACAAATGTCGATGTCCTGACGCTTACAGCAACACCAATCCCAAGAACGCTTCATATGTCGATGCTAGGCGTACGAGATCTATCCGTTATCGAAACACCTCCTGAGAACAGGTTTCCTATTCAGACATACGTACTCGAATATAACCACGTGTTTATTCGCGAGGCCATTGAACGAGAATTGGCCCGTGGTGGACAAGTCTTCTTCTTGTATAACCGTGTGGAGAATATTGAACGTATGGCGGAGGAAATATCAGCACTCGTGGACGAAGCACGTGTTTCTTATGCGCATGGCCAAATGAATGAGTCTGAGCTTGAAAATGTGATGTTTAGTTTCCTTGAAGGGGAGTCTGACGTTCTTGTATCTACCACCATTATTGAAACAGGGGTGGATATACCGAATGTAAACACACTTATCGTGTATGATGCTGATCGCATGGGATTGAGTCAGCTTTATCAGTTAAGAGGACGTGTAGGGCGCTCTAATCGCGTAGCCTATGCTTATTTCACTTATCAAAAAGATAAAGTCCTATCTGAAGTAGCAGAGAAACGGTTACAAGCTATCAAGGAATTCACAGAGCTGGGTTCAGGCTTTAAGATTGCCATGCGTGATCTATCGATACGAGGAGCAGGGAACCTTCTTGGTTCTCAACAACATGGTTTTATAGATTCCGTTGGTTTCGACATGTACTCTCAAATGCTAAATGATGCCATCGAAGCCAAGCAAAAAGGAAAAGAAGTCGAAGAGACGAAACCGTTTGAACCAGAACTTACTCTAAGCCTGGATGCTTATATCCCGGATTCTTATATTGCGGATGAGAAACAGAAGATTGATATGTACAAGCGATTCCAGTCCATTGAATCTCAGGAAGATCTTCATGATCTGCGAGAAGAGATGATCGATCGATTCAGTGATTATCCTGAACAGGTAGAGAATCTGTATCAAGTAGCGGTGCTGAAACTTGCTGCCAAGAAGGAGCGCGTGGAATCCATTAGTGAGAAGAAACAAAAGATTGAGTTGCTGATGGAAGCCGATGCTAGCCAGCAAATTGATGGAGCGAAGTTATTTGAGATCGCTAACCAATATGGGCGTATGATTCAATTAGGGACAGAAGGCCAGCAATTGAAAGTCGTCTTTAAATGGGATCGAAACACCGCCCATCATCGTTATAAAACGATTGAGGAGTTCTTGCAGCAATTGCCTGAAGCCAAACATTCTGCATAGAGCAAATGTTAAGCAATATCCCTAATTTTATTGTACAAAATGAGCCTCACTTTGAAGAATTTGATGTTTTCTCCTACAAATATGAAGGAATAATGTATAGTTCTCACTTTGAGAAAAATACTATACCCATCAAATGGTGATTTTGTTCTTTACAGAAGCGATCATACATCACCAAGAGAATAATCATCAGATGAAAGTGAGGCTTCATGGAATGAAAGCAACTGGTATCGTAAGACGTATTGATGATTTAGGTCGGGTTGTTATCCCGAAAGAAATTCGAAGAACCCTTCGTATTCGAGAAGGGGATCCTCTAGAAATCTTTGTAGACCGAGAAGGTGAAGTTATATTAAAGAAATATTCACCGATTAGTGAACTAGGAGATTTCGCAAAGGAATATGCAGATGCACTATTTGACTCACTTGGTCATCCTGTCCTTATTTGTGATCGTGACGAATTCATAGCTGTTTCAGGTGGGTCGAGAAAAGAATACTTGAATAAAAGTATTGGCCAAAAAGTCGAACAAGCTATTCAGGATCGTGTGGTCTTAACAGAATCCAATGAGTCCACAATTGAAATTGCAGATGGCATTGACGAAACCATTTCTTCGTATGTTATTGGACCGATTATCTCAGGTGGAGATCCAATTGGTTGTGTGATGATCCTGTCGAAAGAAGGCGAAGCGTTAACGAACGTTGAGCAAAAAGCGGTCGAAACAGCAGCGAGCTTCTTAGCTAAACAAATGGAATAGAAAGAAAGAGAGGAGCCTCATTTGCGTAGGCTCCTCTTTTCATACATACTAGAATAAGTAAGAATGGAAAGGTTTAGAAAGGGATACATACATGGCAATACATACGAAACAACAACGCCTGTTGAGAGGGGCTTTGCTACTTACGTTAGCTGGTTTAGTCGGGAAGGTATTAAGCGCAGGTTATCGAATCCCCCTTCAAAATATTGCAGGTGATGTAGGCTTTTATATTTACCAGCAGGTTTATCCGATATTAGGGATGGCCTCTATGATTTCGATATATGGGTTTCCTATGGCCATTTCGTCTCTTGTGGCCAAAGCAAGAGCAGAGAAAAGATCGTTATCGCTTTCCCGCTTTTACGTACCTGTCTTTGGAGTGATGGTTACCATTAGCATCGTGTTGTTTTGCTTGATTTACTTCGGATCTCCTGTCATTGCCTCTGTAATGGGGGATTCGAATTTACGCGAGCCCCTTGAGGTAACTTCGACGGTATTTTTACTCCTTCCTTTTACCTCAATTGGAAGAGGGGCCTTTCAGGGGATAGATGATATGACGCCCACAGCGGTTTCTCAGATGACGGAGCAGGTGGTAAGAGTTAGCGTCATTATATTGGCCACCTTATACTTTGTAGGGGAAGGCTATAACTATTATTATGTAGGTTCAGGTGCGGCATTCGGTTCGATTGCAGGAGGGCTTGGAGCTTGTTTTGTGCTTTCTCTTTTTATCGTGAAACGTCGGTCGTCTCTTCTGTTTCATTCCTCGAATGCTTTTTCCATGATGGAGATTGCGAGGACTATGGTTCTCACAGGATTATTTTTATGTGTAAATTACATGATGCTCTTACTTATGCAGTTTGCGGATGCCTTTACAATGGTTTCTCCTTTAAAGGAATATGGCCTATCGTTAGAAGGAGCTCAGAAAATGAAGGGGATATTCGATCGTGGCTATCCCCTCCTTCAATTAGGGACTGTTCTTGCCTCTTCTTTGGCTCTTGCTATAGTTCCGTCTGTGACCAAGAAGCGACTCGAGAATAAAGCGAAGGATGTAGAGGAGAATGTGGGGCAAGCCATGAAGCTTTCATTGCTGATTTCAGTGGCTGCTTCTGTTGGACTCTTTATGTTGTTACCTGAAGTGAACGTTCTTCTCTTTACTAGTAATGAGGGAACCACTGCGCTAAGGATATTGGCCATTGTGATTGTCTTCGCTTCTCTTACGTTGACTCTGTCTTCTTTACTCCAAGGGTTTGGTATAGTATTTTTGCCAGCTTTGACCGTAGGGGGTGGCATTGTGGTAAAGGGAGTCTTAAACAGCCTCCTTATTCCATTCTACAGCATCACAGGAGCTGCCATCGCTACTCTGTTGAGTGTTCTTATCATCCTTCTTAGCAATATAGTGATATTCAGAAAACGAGTCCCTGTGTCCTTGAAAGCAAGTATTCCTTGGAGAGCTACGATCATCTCTTTAGGTATAATGGTTATGGTTGTATTCCTCACTGGTGAAGCTTATAAAGGTCTTGTAGAAATGAACGATCGTCAGGATTATATAGGATACTGCCTTCTCACAATTGGAGCCGGAGGCGTGAGTTATATGATTTCATTACTTAAGACTGGTGCTTTTACGGAAGATGAAGTGAAGGAATTTCCTATGTCTTCAAAAATAAAAAGATTAACGAAAAGGAGGTCATCTTAATGACACATCATATTGATATAGTCGGTTTAGGGGCGGCAGATCTAAACCAGTTGCCCTTAGGTGTCTATCGTTTCTTGTTAAAGAGTGAAGGGGCTCGCTATGCCCGTACGCTAGATCATCCTGTTATTCAAGAACTAGAAGCGGAAGGGATCACATTTCAATCATTTGATCACATTTATGAGGAACAACAACAATTTGGTGAAGTGTATGAAAGAATAGCGAAAGAGATCCTATCTAAAGCGCAACAACAAGACGTTGTGTATGTGGTGCCAGGCCACCCTATGCTTGCAGAGAAAACAGTCCAGCTCTTGTTAGAAGCGGAAAGGAATCATACAGTCTCTGTTTCAATTAAAGGGGGACAGAGTTATTTAGATGATCTTTTCACAAGTTTAAAAATTGATCCAATAGAAGGATTTCAGTTTATCGATGCTACAGGCTTTTCTCGTAATAGCATAGAGCACAGACAACATACAGTATTCTGTCAGGTATACGACAACATGATTGCATCAGATGTAAAGGTTGCCTTATTAGAGGATTTGTCGCCTGAGTTCCCGGTTTATATCGTAGATGCAGCCGGAAGTGAGCATGAACGTATAATAGAAGTACCTTTAGTTGAGCTTGATCGCAACGTTGAACTGAGTAATCTCACAAGTGTATATGTCCCACCTGTGAAAGAAGAGCAGCTTCCTCATAAATTCTTTCGTGTTCGTGAAGTTATCGCTGCATTACGTGCGCCGGGCGGTTGTCCGTGGGATCGTAAACAAACCCATGAGAGTTTGCGCCCCTATTTAATTGAGGAATCTTATGAGTTAATACAAGCTATTGATGATCAAGATGATGAGGGGATTGTGGAAGAACTCGGGGACGTGCTTCTACAAGTGCTATTACATAGTCAGATTGGTGAAGATGAAGGATTTTTCACAGTGGATGACGTAATTCTATCATTAACGGAGAAAATGATTCGCCGTCATCCTCATGTATTCGGAGACCGCCAAGCTGATGATGTAGAACAAGTCATGAAGAATTGGGATGAAATTAAAAAGGATGAAAAAGGGGAAGAGCGTCCATCTGTGTTAGATGGAATAGTAGAAGCCTTGCCTGGCTTAATGAGAGCTCAAGAACTGCAGAAGAAGGCGAAGAAAGTAGGATTTGACTGGGATGATCCGCAGCCAATGTGGGATAAGGTGTTAGAAGAAATGGATGAGTTTAAAGAGAGCTTGCATTCTGAAGGATTTTCCGCTCAAGAACTAGAATATGGAGACGTGTTGTTTGCGTTTGTGAATCTTGCTCGTTACTATAAAATAAATCCAGAACTCGCAATTCAACGAACAAATGACAAATTCGAAAGACGTTTCAAAGAGATGGAATCCGTAATCACATCTGAGAATCAGCAAATGGAAACGATGACGTTAGAGCAATTAGATCGATATTGGATACAAGCTAAAAACAGGGAGAAAGGGGAACAATAAACGATGAGACTAGATAAATTTCTAAAAATATCTCGTTTGATTAAACGTCGTACTTTGGCGAAAGAAGTGGCAGATCAAGGGCGAATTCAATTAAACGGGAATACAGCAAAGGCATCTACTGATGTATCTATAGGTGATGAGCTTTCCATTCGTTTTGGACAGAAGCAATTAACATTAGAGGTGACGTCTCTACGGGAAAATGTGAAAAAAGATGAGGCATCCTCTCTCTATAAAATTATAAGTGAGCAAGAGGTTTAGACAGACCGAACAAAAGCATTGAGCACGGATCTCCCTTTCCTGAGATCCGTGCTCATTTTTGTGTCTATTTAAGGATAAGGTCATCATCTTTTTTAAAGGGATTGTACATAAATGAATCCCCTCTTTCATAGATTGGTATCGATAAGGGGAGGGGTGGATATATGGAGTATTATGATAAAGAAGTACAAGGGTCCAGAGGGCAAGGGGATCATCACGTAAAGATGAATAATAGACGCAATCTGGAAATCACGGGAGTAAAAGAAGTCGATAGCTTTGATGCTGAAGAATTTTTGTTGCAGACCAATATGGGGTATTTAGTGGTTCGGGGCCAGAATCTACAGATGAAGAACTTAGATGTAGAGCAAGGGATCGTCTCTATTAAGGGAAAGGTGTATGAGCTCTCCTATTTGGATGAACAGCAACAGGAGAAAGCTAAAGGATTCTTTAGCAAAATGTTCAAATGAGTTTAGATACTCAATTTATTACAATGCTCATCATGTTTAGTAGTGGCGTCTACTTGGGTATGGTTATGGATACATTTAAAAGATTCGAACCCTTGTGGAAGCCGAACGTCGTCATGAGGTATTCGTTTGAAATTTTATTCTGGATTCTTCAAGGTTTGGTCTTGTTTTATTTTCTATTTTTAGCGAACCAAGGGGAATTACGTCTATATATTGTGCTGGCTGTGGTGTGCGGTTATGCTGCATACCAGGCCTTATTTAGGACAACCTATAAAAAAGTATTAGAGAGGTTAATCAAGATTGTTGCAGGGCTGATTCGTTTCCTCACGCGTCTTGTGACCGTTTTTATTGTTCGTCCTATCCGTTTTCTAATATTCACGATTGTGAAGCTAATTCTCCTTCTATGGACAACCTCGCTAGCCATTCTTTTCTTTTTACTAAAAATTATACTATATCCATTTCAGCTAATCGGGCGCATAACGTGGAAGCTTGTGCCGAAAAATGCGAAAAAATACTTACTAGACGTAGCAGGGTTTTATAGTAAAATAAAGAATATAATACTAAAATGGCGGGAATTTATCCAGCAAAAAAGGAGGTAGCACATCGTCGTGCAGAATCAACGTGACTCAGTGGCAAAGATTGATTCGGGATATGTAAAGCAGTATGATGCGCACGTAGAGCGTCAAAACAAGAAAAAGAAGCGGCTGATTCGCCGATTAGCCTTGTTTGTGATCGCCACCCTTCTGTTATTTGGTGGATTACTGACTTACCATATTCAACAACGAAGTCTTTATGCTGATAAACAGGCTAAATATGAAGAATTACAAGAAGAGATGAACCTATTAGAGAAGCAGGAAAAAGATTTTAAAGAAGAAATAAAGCTTTTAAATGATGAAGAGTACGTTTTACAAATCGCAAGAACGAACTATTTCTTCTCAAAAGAAGGCGAAATTATCTTTAAAATCCCTGATAATGGTCCCTCTTATTGACACTCTTTTTAAAGCTTATATATAATATATAAGAATGATACTTTTTGAAATTCATAAGGAGGAGCAATTTTTTTATGTCAATTGAAGTAGGCAGCAAGTTGCAGGGCAAGGTAACAGGTATCACTAATTTTGGAGCATTCGTTGAACTACCTAATGGTTCAACAGGCTTGGTTCATATTAGTGAGGTTGCTGATAATTATGTAAAAGACATTAATGATCACTTAAGTGAAGGCGACCAGGTAGAAGTGAAAGTGATTAATGTAGAAAAAGACGGTAAGATTGGCTTGTCTATTAAGAAAGCGAAGGACAACTACAAAGGTGACCGCGAACGTCGCAGTAATAACCATAATAAAGGCGGCGGAAAAGGCAAAGGAAACAAAGGCAACCAGCGCCCTGAGAATTTTGATTCGTTAATGAATCGTTTCCTTAAAGATAGTGATGAAAAACTCGCATCTTTAAAAAAGCACACGGAATCGAAACGTGGAGGTCGAGGTGCTAAACGAGGCTAACTTGCTGTCTATGAGCAACCATTATGAATTGAATGTTCTTATATAAAAAAGTGACCAGCTTTATTAAAAGCTGGTCACTTTTTGTATTCAATGAGGAAGGGGCGAAGAGCTTTGTTTGGTTCCTTTTATAAAGGTTTGATAATATGAATATATAGATGATTGAGGAGGAGGCCTTAGTCGTGAAGGAATGGATGGAAGAACATATAGTAAAGAGGTTGTTAGAAGATGCGATCAATCACACTCGAGTAGGTGTTACGATAACAGATCCAGACCAATCGGATAACCCGATTATTTATGCTAATAAAGGTTTTGAATCTATTACAGGATATCGCAATGATGAAATCATAGGGCGTAACTGTAGGTTTCTTCAAGGCGAACAGACAGATCAGGCAAGGATAGCTCAGTTAAAGCATGCCATTGCCAATAAAGAATCCGTTTCTATAACGCTCAAGAATTATAAGAAAGATGGAGAAACCTTCTGGAATGAACTACATATTGATCCAGTTTACGTAGAAGAAGAGAGTAAACATTTTTTTATTGGGATCCAACGAGATGTAACGGACAAGAAAAGGGCAGAAGAGGACTTAACAAAATCCTTAAACGAGATAACAGCTCTCTCTACACCGATTGTTCCTTTAACAGATGAGATCTCGGTTTTACCTTTGATCGGCAATATGGACGGGGAACGGCTTGCTATCATATCTGACAATATTGCAGAGAAGATGGCCTCTCTAAAACACCGTAAGTTGATTGTAGAATTATCAGGGTTAATCGATTTTGACGAAGAAGTTATTCACGGAATTTATAGATTGCATCATTTATTGCAACTTCTAGGTACGGAATTAATGATTGCTGGAATATCCGCTGACTTTGCAAGTAAAGCAGCTAGAATGGGGATCCTTGTAGATGATATTAAATCCTATGCCACGGTCAAGGATGCTTTAAGGAATTTACAAACCTCTCTATAACTTGAGGTTGAAATCATGAGGAATAGAAATGCTACACATATAAAAAAGCTGCTTCTTAATAAGAAGCAGCTTTTCCTTCATCCTATTTCACATAAATGTAAAAAAATCCACACCGGTGTGTGGTAGGACAAGAATTCGGATGATGACCCGTACGGGACTCGAACCCGTGTTACCGCCGTGAAAGGGCGGTGTCTTAACCGCTTGACCAACGGGCCGTTGAATAGTATCTAGTAAAATAAATGGTAGCGGCGGAGGGGATCGAACCCCCGACCTCACGGGTATGAACCGTACGCTCTCGCCAGCTGAGCTACACCGCCATAATCTTACTGTGTAATAGTATACTTTTTGTTTCTTCGGTGTGTTTCCCCCGAAGTCACAAGCATTATATTACATGACCAACGCCAAAGTGTCAACGGATTTTATAAATGTCATTATTTTTTGAATATTTAGCGCTTAATTCTGAAGTAAGATATGGGATTCCGACAGAGATAAAGGAGGGAGAGAAGGAAAGTTTCAAACAATTTGGCGAAAGACCATTCACCGTATAGAAAGCCGTCGAAACTTTTTTACATTCCGTTCTGTTGTTTTGACAAAATAAGCCTGTCCTATGTGATTAAATAAGTCACTAAGGGGGAGTGTTCAAATGGAGATCTTAACTAAACGAGGAGTTAAGGAAATGAGCGGGGTGGGTTTAGCTACTCTAGAAAATTGGAAGCGAAGGATGGGGGAGCAGGCGAAAGCCTTTATGATTGAAAAAGGGTGGCTTTTGTGGATTGTTGGCTTCCTGTTAGGAAGAGCGATTGTTCTATCATCAGTATCGCCTTTTGCCCTTTCTTTTCTCGCTTCTGTTTGGCTTATGAGAAAAGATAAGTCATTGAAGGTTATGTCCGCTGTTCTTATTGGTTCATTAACCTATAACTGGCAACATAGTCTCTATGTATTTGCGGCTATGATGAGTTTCTTCTTATTAGCCTTTGTACTTCAGCGCATGAAAAAACAGCAAGAAATCTTGCCTTTTGTGGTATTTCTCGCAAGTTTCATTCCAAGAGCCGTGGCTTATACTGTCGTTCAGCCTGCTGAAGCATATGATTGGATGCTTGCCGTTGTAGAAGCAAGCTTGAGCGCGATCCTTGTACTTATCTTTATGCAGAGTATTCCATTGTTATCACCAAAACGTTATAAACAATCACTCAAAAATGAAGAGATTGTTTGTATGATTATCTTATTAGCTTCCGTCCTAACAGGTACGATTGGATGGCAAATTTATAATATATCGCTTGAACAAACGTTATCGAGGTATCTTGTCCTATGGCTTGCTTACATTGGTGGGGCGGCTATTGGTTCAACCGTCGGAGTGGTGACGGGGTTAATATTAAGTCTGGCTAACGTGGCAAGCTTATATCAAATGAGTTTATTAGCCTTCTCTGGGTTACTGGGTGGTTTATTAAAAGAAGGAAAGAAGATTGGGGTGGGGGTTGGCCTCTTCGTTGGTACGATGCTAATCGGTATTTACGGGGAAGGACTGGGTTCATTGGCTCCGTCCATGTTAGAGTCTTCCGTGGCTGTTTTGCTCTTCTTTGTCACGCCAGAAAAGTGGATTCGTAATTTGGCCAGGTATATACCTGGGACCAATGAACATTCCCAGGAGCAAGAGCAATACTTACAAAAAATCCGCAATGTAACAGCCAACCGAGTTGAGCAATTCTCAAGTGTCTTTCAGGCGCTCTCTAAGAGTTTTGCGCAAGTACAGCATCATATGGATGAGGAACAAGAGAGTAAAGAAACCGATTATTTCCTGAGCAATGTTACGGAGAAGACGTGCCAATCGTGTTTCAAGAAGGATAAATGCTGGGCTCAGCAGTTTGATGAGACCTACGGATATATGAAAGAAATGATGAATGAATTGGATGCAGGAACCTTCCAGCATAAACGAAAACTGCAATCAGACTTTGAAAAGCACTGCGTTAAATCAAAGAAGGTTATTGAAACGATGAATCATGAACTATCATTTTTCCAAGCCAATCAGCGATTGAAAAAGCAAGTATTAGAGAGCAGACGTTTCGTAGCGGACCAACTGAACGGTGTTTCAGAAGTTATGGGGGACTTCGCGAAAGAGATCTTAAAAGAGCGGGAAAATCATGAATTACAAGAAGAAGAAATAATACAAGCATTAAAAAGTATGGGGTTTGAGATTGAACAACTTGAGATCTATAGCTTAGAAACGGGGAATATTGATATCGATATGACGCTTTCTTTCTATGATTATAAAGGGGAGGGTGCGAAGATTATAGCTCCTGTTTTGTCTGAGATCTTAAATGAAACGGTAATGGTGAAGCATGAGGAGATCTCACCATTCCCTAATGGATATGGGTCATTTTCATTTGGTTCCACGAAGAAATTCGTAATCGATACAGGGGTGGCTCATGCTGCCAAAGATGGTGGATTAGTTTCAGGCGATAGTTATTCTACAATGGAGCTTGGAGCAGGTAAATACGCTGTTGCGATTAGTGATGGGATGGGCAATGGGGAAAGAGCTCATGTGGAGAGCATGGAGACGCTACGCTTACTTCAACAAATCTTACAGTCAGGCATCGAAGAAAAGGTAGCGATTAAATCTATTAATTCTATTCTTTCTCTAAGAACCACCGATGAAATATTCTCAACACTTGATTTAGCGGTTATTGACTTGCAGGATGCAGCCGTGAAGTTCTTAAAAATCGGATCTACTCCAAGCTTCATTAAGAGGGGAGATCAACTAAGCAAAATTGAGGCGAGTAACTTACCTATTGGCATCATACAGGAATTCGATGTTGAGGTTGTTAGTGATCAGTTAAAACCTGGCGATCTTCTTATCATGATGAGTGATGGAATCTTTGAGGGGCCAAAGCATGTAGAGAATATTGACATGTGGTTAAAGCGTAAAATTAGAGATATGGAAACAGAAGATCCTCAAGATGTTGCTGACCTATTACTTGAAGAAGTGGTCAGGACACGGGCTGGGGCAATTGAGGATGACATGACCGTTGTGGTGGCAAAAATCAATCATAATGTTCCCCAGTGGGCGAACATCCCTATACTTGGACGGGCACAATAAAGAGAAAAGGGTACCTTTTGGGCGGAGGTGCTCTTTTTTATTTTGGGAGACTCTGCTTTTGTAAGTTACTAGTATAAATGCAATGAATCTAGTCGAAGATGATAGTAATTTATGGAGGAGGAGATATCTCATGAATAAAGGGACATTAAAGCAAATTCTATTGATAACAGACGGATGTTCAAACCAGGGAGAGGATCCTTCTGCTGTGGCGACGTTAGCTTATCAGCAGGGGGTAACGGTAAATGTAATCGGGGTCCTTGACGATCAACAATCAGAGCAACCTGATGGTTTAGAAGAAGTTGAAGAGATTGCGATGAGTGGTGGTGGGGTTAGCCAGATTGTATATGCAAAGTCTTTGTCTCAGACTGTTCAAATGGTAACCAAGCAAGCTATGACCCAGACGCTTCAGGGTGTCGTTAATCAAGAATTACAGCAAATCCTTGGAGCACAGCAAGAGATTGAGGATCTTCCTCCTGAAAAGCGCGGAGAGATCATGGAAGTTGTGGAAGACCTTGGTGAAACGTGTGATTTAGAAGTATTGGTATTGGTGGATACAAGTGCGAGTATGCATAATAAACTTCCTACAGTGCGTGATTCTTTATTCGATCTATCTTTAAGTTTAAATGCCCGTATGGGGAAAAACCGCTTCTCCATCTACACATTTCCAGGGAAGCGCAAGGATTTGGATAAGGTTATGGATTGGACGCCTAAGCTTGATTCCATTTCTTCTGTCTTCCCGAAACTGACCAGTGGTGGGATTACACCAACAGGGCCTGCTTTAAGAGAGGCCATGCAACAATTCGCCAAAAAACGAAGCCTTCGTAACTTCATAGGTCGTGAAGATCATCATGCAGAAGAATCAGGGTATTAATTTATCACCTGGTACAGTTGTAAAAGGGAAGTGGCACCATCGTTCATTTATAATCGTTAAACAGTTAGGGTCTGGCGCTATGGGTGTTGTGTATCTAGCCACAGAACAAGGGCGGAAGGTGGCAGTGAAGTTCGGGCACAATAGTTCCTCTATTACCACAGAAGTAAATGTATTACGTACGTTTCAAAAGGTTCAAGATCACCAGCTTGGACCTTCTTTATTAGATGTAGACGACTTTGTCCTTCCAGATGGCTCACAAGTTTCTTTTTATGCCATGGAGTATCTGAAAGGGAAAGATCTAAATCCATTTGTGCAAGATCATGGGACTGAATGGATTGGTATTCTCGCGGTTCAGCTGCTAGAAGACTTAGAACACCTTCATCAATTTGGTTGGGTATTTGGAGATTTGAAACCTGATAACCTTATCGTGACGTTCCCACCTGCGCGTCTTCGTTGGTTGGATGTCGGGGGTACGACTCAAATTGGGAGAGCGATTAAAGAGTACACTGAATTTTATGATCGTGGCTATTGGGGGATGGGATCAAGGAAAGCAGATCCTCAATATGATTTATTTGCCTTAGCGATGGTGCTTTTACAGATTGAATACCCCTCTCGTTTTGAAAGAGGGACCCACCCGGAGAAGACTTTGTTTTCGAAAGTACAACAAGCTAAAAAAATAGCTCCATATAAAGAGATCCTGAAGAAAGCACTTCATTCTGAATACTCCTCTGCAGAAGAGATGAAGCATGCCATAAATACTTTATTATTAACTCCTACACGTCAGACCGCTAGCACTTCAAGAATTGCCAGACGCCAATCTGCTTCTATAAAGCAAAATCAGAAGAGCCCATCTGGACCCATACACTCCTCTTCTGCATCAAGCTCAGCTCGTAGTTGGGAATTGATTGGAATTGTTATGACCGTGTGCTTATTTTATATGATGTATGTAGTTATGCAGTGGATTTAACGAGTTGGACGCTTACGTTTTGCAGTAGTTGAATGATAAATGGTAGGATAGAAATGGCATATTAAGATAAAAAGAATAAGAACGGAGTTGGGGCAGTTGTTTAGCCAAAAGGTCGATCAATTTGCTCAAAGGCATCAGCTGTTTTCAGCGAATTCTACCATATTAGTTGCTGTCTCAGGAGGGCCTGATTCTATGGCTCTTCTCCATTATCTAAAAAGCAGGGAACAACGCTTTGGAATTGATCTTGTTGTTTTAACGATTGATCACTCCTTGAGAGGGGTAGACTCCAAAGAGGATGTTCATTATGTAAGTACTACCTGTAAGAAGTGGGATATTAAATGTGAAACCGTTACGTTAGATGTGCCTTCTTTCAAAGAGGAGCACGGTTTAGGAACACAAGAGGCAGCCAGGAAGCTTAGATATCGTTACTTCAGCGATCAAATGCGAAAGCATCATGCAGATTTTCTGGCGATGGGTCATCATGGCGATGATCAAGTGGAGACGATTCTTATGGAAATGGTGCGTGGAGCAGAACCAAGCAGCATTCGTGGTATTCCAGTTTATCGTTCCTTTAGCATAGGTCAGATTATTCGTCCACTTCTATGTGTGACAAAGCAAGAAATTGAAGCTTATTGTGAAGAAGTTGGTATTACTCCTCGTATAGATGAGTCCAACAAGTCAACGACTTATACAAGGAACGCTATGCGAGCTCACGTATTACCGGTCCTGAAGTCTCACAACCCGAAGGTCCACGAGCATATGCAGTATTTCCAAGAGTATCAGCGGGATGACGAGGCCTATATGATGCAAGAATCTAAGCGGATTTTCGAGTCCTCTCTTTTTGACAAAAAGGATCATGAGATTCAGTTTAATCGAAGTGATTTTTTAAACGTTCCTTCACCTTTACAAAGGAGGACCTTTCACTTAATATTAAACTATCTGTATCAAGAACCCTCTTTTGATGTAACTTATCATCACTGGGAGCAATACATACGAATAGTGAAAGACAAGACCCCACAAGCAATCATGCATTTGCCAAGAGGTCTGTCTGTTGTTCGTTCTTATGAGAATATCGTTTTTACCTTTAAGAAAGAAGAAGCGGTCCCTTTTCATTATTTGTTACACGTGCCAGGGGAATTGGTTTTGCCTGATGGAGCTTATATATATGCCGATCAAGACGATCATTACAGGGGTCACGACAGCCATCATTTTGCTTGTGATATAAGTAACGTAACCTTACCTCTCATCGTTCGGACGAGAAAGCCGGGCGATAAATTTATTCCTAAAGGAATGAAGGGGCGTAAAAAGGTGAAAGACTTATTTATTGATGAAAAGGTCCCTCATGAACAACGCAGTAAGTGGCCAATTGTTACAGATGCAAATGGTCAAATCCTGTGGGTCGTTTCATTAAAAGAAGCAAACATTCCAGTTAATCAACAACACCCGACCTGGTTACATCTTACTTATGAGAATCACAAGAACTTCTAGGAGGATGGAAAATGCATAATGATATCGAAAAAGTCTTAATTTCCGAGGAGGAGCTACAATCAAAAGTTAAGGAATTGGCAGCCCAACTGTCTGAAGATTATGAAGGCAAGTTTCCTCTAGCAATTGGTGTGCTAAAAGGTGCCATGCCATTTATGTCTGATCTGTTAAAGCGTATGGACACATACCTGGAAATGGACTTTATGGATGTATCAAGCTATAACGGTACAATGCAATCATCAGGCGAAGTGAAAATTGTTAAAGATTTAGACACACAGGTAGAAGGAAGAGACCTTCTAATTATCGAAGATATTATCGATAGTGGCTTAACTTTAAGTTACCTTGTTGATCTGTTTAAATACCGTAAAGCGAAGTCCATTAAGATCGTAACGCTTCTTGATAAGCCATCTGGCCGAAAAGGAGACGTTAAAGCGGACCTTGCAGGATTTGAAGTACCTGATGAATTTGTAGTAGGTTATGGGTTAGACTACCAAGAGAGATATCGTAACCTACCATATATCGGTGTCTTAAAACCAGCTGTTTACGGTGGAGATCAATAAGAATAAACCTTCGTTTTATTCATATAATTCACCAAAACGGGTTGTACTCATAGTAAGAGGTGACAATCTGTTGACAACCGTTACCTGACAAGGGTAATTAGTTGTGTAAGTTCTTTCACATATGGTACTATTTACTATAGTTTTCTCGCCTGGGAGGAGGTAGGCAATGAACCGAATATTTCGTAATACCATCTTCTATGCGCTAATCTTTTTAGTGGTGATAGGAGTTGTTGGTCTATTCAGAGGAGATACTTCTCAAGATGAACAATTTAAATACAGTGAATTTGTTCAGCAGCTAAATGATGGTCAGATAGAGACCATGAACATTCAATATACGAACCATGCTTACAAGGTGACTGGTGACTTGGTTTCGTCTGGCGATGGAGAAGAAGAGAATCAAAGCTACACAGCAACGATTCCGGATAACGAACAAATTGTTAACCGAATTGCAGATGCCGCACAACAACAGGGAATTGAGACAGTTGATTTTGAAAAAGCGGAAGAGCCTAGCGGATGGGTGACGTTCTTTACATCCATTATTCCGTTTGTCATCATCTTCATTCTATTCTTCTTCTTACTCAACCAAGCTCAAGGTGGCGGAAGCAAAGTCATGAACTTTGGTAAAAGTAAGGCGAAGTTATTCAATGAAGAGAAGAAAAAGGTTCGTTTTAAAGACGTAGCCGGGGCAGATGAGGAGAAACAAGAACTAGTTGAGGTTGTTGATTTCCTAAAAGATCCTCGTAAATTTGCTGCAATTGGTGCACGTATTCCTAAAGGTGTTCTACTTGTTGGACCACCAGGAACAGGTAAAACGTTAATAGCACGTGCTGTAGCTGGGGAAGCGGGCGTACCGTTCTTCTCAATCAGTGGTTCAGACTTCGTGGAAATGTTCGTTGGTGTAGGTGCTTCTCGTGTACGTGATTTATTCGAGAACGCGAAGAAGAATGCACCATGTATTATCTTTATCGATGAGATTGATGCTGTAGGTCGTCAACGTGGCGCAGGTTTAGGTGGAGGTCACGATGAACGTGAACAAACGCTTAACCAGCTACTTGTTGAGATGGATGGTTTTGGTGCCAATGAGGGAATCATTATCATTGCTGCGACAAACAGACCAGATATTCTTGACCCAGCCTTACTCCGTCCAGGACGTTTCGACCGTCAAATTACCGTAAACCGTCCGGACTTAAAAGGACGCGAAGAAGTGCTTAAAGTTCACGCTCGTAATAAACCACTGGATGACGAGTCAATTGATCTTCATACAATTGCAATGCGTACACCAGGATTTTCGGGTGCTGACCTTGAGAACTTACTGAACGAAGCTGCGCTTGTTGCGGCTCGTGCAGATAAGGAAAAAATCGATATGCTCTCAGTTGATGAAGCGATTGATCGTGTTATTGCAGGTCCTGCGAAGAAGAGTCGCGTCGTTTCTCAGAAAGAGCGTAACATTGTGGCTCACCACGAAAGTGGACACACCATTATCGGAATGGTTCTTGATGAGGCGGATATGGTTCACAAGGTTACGATTGTTCCTCGTGGTCAAGCTGGCGGTTATGCCGTTATGCTTCCTAAGGAAGATCGCTTCATGATGACCCAGCCGGAACTTCAAGATAAGATTGCAGGTCTGCTTGGTGGACGTGTGGCAGAAGAAATTATGTTTGGAGAAGTTAGTACTGGTGCTTCAAACGACTTCCAACGCGCGACAAGCATTGCACGTAAGATGGTTACTGAATATGGTATGAGCTCTAAGCTTGGACCACTTCAATTTGGTGGTGGCGGTGGAGGACAAGTGTTCTTAGGCCGTGACATCCAAAATGAGCAAAATTACAGTGACAAGATTGCGTATGAAATTGATCAGGAAGTTCAGCGAATCATTAAAGAACAATATGACCGTGCTAAAGGCATCTTAACTAAGCATAAAGAGCAGCTTGAGCTAATTGCCAAGACGCTTCTTGATATAGAAACGTTAGATGCAGCACAAATCCGTTCTTTATTTGATAAAGGTGTTTTACCTGAAGGTTCTGATGACCCAGCCTATACTTCTAAATCTGAATCTGGAGAAGATGTTAAAGTGAACATTCAGTCCAAAGAAGATGAAGAGCCAAAGGCTGATCTGAATAAGAAAGAACCAACAAACCTAAATAAATCTGAACCATCTGAAACGGATGGCGAAGACCCTGATAAGAAAAACGACTAAGTATACTAAAGAACTGCTTCAGCCCTTAAGAGCTGAAGCAGTTTTTGTTTGTGTGTAAGGGTGTTCTGCATGCATATGTTTCAGATTATGTGACTAGTTTCCCTCCCTTCGTTTACAATAGGATTGAGTAACTTTGTTGAAATAGATAACCAATATCGTTTATTTTAAATAAATAGTGATAAGCTCATTTCGTACATATCTCTAAAAGGGATGTGGATTATACTGCTGAAAGCAGGATTACGAAAAAGAAAAGGAGAATGAATTAATATGGGTGATTATTTAATTCGCGCAACCGCCTATAATGGTATGGTACGCGCATATGGCATACAATCAACAGAAACAGTAGGAGAAGCAGTTCGTCGTCAAGATACCTATGCAACAGCTTCTGCTGCGCTTGGGCGTACTTTAACAATCTCAGCTATGATGGGGTCTATGTTAAAAGGAGACGATAAACTTACGATAAAGGTTGAAGGTGGAGGACCGATTGGTGCAATTATAGCCGATGCTACAGCTCACGGTGATGTACGTGGGTATGTATCCAATCCTCATGTAGACTTTGACTTAAATGACAACGGAAAGCTTGATGTCCGCCGAGCGGTAGGGACAACGGGTACGTTAAGTGTCGTGAAAGATCTTGGCCTAAAGAATAACTTTACCGGTGAAGTACCGATTGTTTCTGGGGAGATTGGGGAAGACTTTACGTATTACTTTGCAAATTCTGAGCAAGTCCCTTCGGCAGTAGGTGCTGGAGTGCTGGTGAACCCGGATCAGACTATTAAAGCTTCTGGAGGCTTTATCATTCAGATTATGCCTGGTGCTGATGATGAAACCATTTCAAAAATAGAGCAACAAATCAATGAACTACCACAGGTGTCTCGTTTAATTAATGAAGGGCATACGCCTGAAGAAATGCTAGAAAAACTTCTAGAAGGCGGAGATATGAAGATCTTAAGCAAATCGCCGGTTCAATTTAAATGTCAGTGTTCGCGTGAGCGTCTGGAGCAGGCTCTTCAAGGTCTAGGTGATGAAGAACTTCAAGCTATGATTGAAGAAGATCATGGTGCAGAGGCGCACTGCCATTTCTGTAATGAAGCGTATCACTTTACAGAGGATGAGCTTCGCGAACTTAAAACACAATAGATAGACATCTAGGGAAAGGTGGTTGGGATGACGCGAAAGCTTTTGTGGGGGATTATTGTAGTTTTACTTGTTACAAATTTAACGACACTGTTAGTTTGGGTGAACACTAAGGAACAAGATTCAACAAGCTCCACGAATAAGCTGGCTCCGGTTGTTGAAGCAACAGAAGAACCAGTAGCTTTAGTAGGAGATGAAAAAATTCATCATGAAGAGTGGATGGCTACCCTTCAGGAACAATACGGGGAAGACATTCTGAGGGAAATGATCGATAAACAAGTAGTCTTTCAACTTGCTGATCAGTTTGAGGTTGATATTTCAAATAAACTCATCCAACGTGAACTTGCTCTTATGGAGACGATGCTTCCGGTTATGGATGAAAGTGAAATAAAGTTGAAACGGGAGCAGTGGGAGAATGATGTTCAGTACCGCTATTTTTTGGAAGATCTGTTGACGAAAGATATTGGTATTAGCGAGAAAAAGATCAAAGACTTTTATGAAGATCATCAAGACCAATACGAGTTCCATACGACCTATCAGTTCTCTCATATTGTTTTACCTTCAAAGGAAACCGCCTTAAAGGTGAAAGAAGAACTTGATAACGGGGCTGAATTTAGTATGTTAGCCAGAGAATATTCAGAAGATGAATACACGAAAGATAAAGGCGGTTATCTCGGTTATTTCTCCGTGGAAAGTCGATACTTACCATCCTCCTACTATGAAGAGGCGGAAAGTTTAGGTCAAGGTGAGTACAGTAGCCCTTTCCAAACAGATCAGGGCTTTGTGTTGCTTCAATTGCACCGGACGCTTCCTCCTATCACTTTTACCTATGAAGAAGTTAAAGAACAAATTAAAAGAGAAATTGCACTTGATTATGTAAGTGGTTCGTTATCGGCCTCCCCCCTATGGAAAGAGATTGGGGTCAACTGGATTTATGGCGATTAACGAATCGCTTCTTTTTTATAGGTGGGAAGGATATATTAATTAGGGATTCTTTTTGTTTGACTTTTTAGACTATTATCCATAAATTATTAGTAAGTCTATAATATTACTAGGAATTGGGAGTGTTTGATGTGAGAATTGGAAATTCAATCGCAGATCTAATTGGTAAGACGCCTATTGTGAAGTTGAATCGAATCTCTGATGAGAACAGCGCGGATATATACGTTAAATTAGAATACATGAATCCAGGGAGTTCTGTGAAAGACCGAATTGCACTTGCGATGATTGAAGCCGCTGAGAAAGAGGGGAACCTGAAGGAAGGGGATACTATTATTGAACCAACAAGTGGTAATACAGGTATTGGCCTTGCGATGGTTGCGGCTGCAAAAGGATATCGCTCCATTTTAGTTATGCCAGATACGATGAGTGAAGAGCGAAGAAACCTTCTGAAAGCTTACGGGGCTGAACTGGTGCTAACTCCAGGGAGTGAAGGTATGAAAGGTGCCATTAAAAAGGCTGAAGCTTTGCAAAAAGAGCACGGCTACTTCATGCCTCAACAATTCAATAATGAAGCGAACCCGGCCGTACACGAGAAGACTACGGGTCCTGAAATTGTGGAACAGATGGGCGACCAGTTAGACGCGTTTATAGCAGGAATCGGAACAGGGGGCACGATAACGGGAGCAGGAAAGGTTTTGAAGAATGCATTTCCTAACATTCAGATCTACGCTGTAGAGCCGGAAAGTTCTCCTGTTCTATCAGGTGGTTCCCCAGGCCCGCATAAAATTCAAGGAATCGGTGCCGGCTTTGTTCCTAAGGTACTGGACACAGCTGTTTATGATGAAATTATCCAAGTAACCAATGATCAGGCATACGAAACGGCTAGGGAAGTAGCGAAGACTGAAGGTGTGCTAGGTGGTGTCTCTACTGGTGCTGCAATCTATGCTGCGAAAGAAGTAGCCAAAAAGCTTGGAAAAGGTAAGAAGGTGCTCGCTATTGTACCAAGCAACGGAGAGCGTTACCTATCTACTCCTCTTTACCAATTCGATCCCTCCTAGCTTTAAGAATGACCTCTCCTTTTATAGGGAGAGGTTTTTTTGTATACGTGATAAGGAATAAAGAGATCCCTCTTATAGGGTGCGACGTTGCTTTCCTGCAAACTCACAGCGGCATCGTCTCCGATTTTATAAAAAAGGGCGAAAGGCATCATTCATGCTGAACTGGCTCACTTATGTGAATATATCCCTTAGATTGTGTACAATAGAATAGGAAACAAGAACGGTAATAAAGGAGTTAGGTATTGTGACTATTCTTCGTACAAGAGAAAAAACGTTTGATTTAACGAAGGAAACCCTCGTCATGGGTATTTTAAATGTTACTCCCGATTCATTTTCTGATGGAGGTCAGTTTGATGAGGTAGAGGTCGCTATAAAGCAAGCGAAGCAAATGCAGCAGGATGGAGCTCATATTATCGATGTGGGCGGGGAATCAACAAGACCCGGGCATGATCCGGTTACTGAACAAGAAGAGTTGAAACGAGTTCTTCCTATTATCAGGGCGGTGAGGCAGGAAATTGATATCCCGATCTCAATAGATACCTATAAATCAGAAGTAGCCAGGCAAGCCCTGGAGGCTGGAGCTTCTATTATCAATGATGTGTGGGGAGCTAAAAGAGATCCACAAATGGCCCAAGTAGCTGCCGCATATCAAGTTCCAATTATATTAATGCACAATCGTGAAGACCGCCATTATGCCAATTTAATAGAAGATATGAAAAAGGATCTACAGGAAAGTATCGACCTTGCTAAAGATGCTGGTGTGAGAGATGAGAATATCTTATTGGATCCTGGGGTAGGCTTCGCGAAGACGCCCGAGCAAAACGTAGAGGTTATGGGTCATTTGTCAGAAGTCGTATCGTTAGGGTACCCTGTTTTACTTGGAACCTCTAGAAAATCATTTATCGGCCAGGTGCTAGACCTTCCTGTTGAAGAGCGCATGGAAGGGACGGGGGCTACGGTTTGTTATGGTATGACACAAGGTATTGACCTTGTTCGAGTTCATGATGTAAAACCCATTGCAAGAATGACGAAAATGATGGATAAGATGCTAGGAAAGGGGAGCGATTAACATGGACAAAATTCTAATTAACCAAATGTCTTTTTACGGCTATCATGGTTTGTTTCCGGAAGAGAATAAATTAGGGCAAAGGTTTAAGGTTGACCTAAGCTTAGAGTTAGATCTTAAGAAAGCTGGACAAACTGATGATATGGAAGAGAGCATTAATTACGGACGTATTTATGAAGTGACAAAAGAGGTTGTCGAAGGCGAAGCAAAGCAATTAGTGGAAACGGTAGCTGAGAATATTGCTTCAGAATTGCTGACTCATTTTGAGAAATTACAAGCTTTAACTGTTACGGTTATTAAACCTGATCCACCTATACCAGGGCATTATGAATCGGTAGCCATTGAACTATACAGGGAGCGTACAAGTGAATGAAGGAAGCATATATAGCACTGGGATCTAACATCCCTCCGAAGGCTAACTATCTTGAGCAATCTTTAAAGCTATTGCACGAGCATGAAGATGTTGAAGTTTTACAAGCTTCTCCTATTTATGAAACGGTTCCTGTAGGTTATACTGAACAAAGTGATTTTCTAAATATGGTAGCCCATATCCGCACTTCTCTAACTGCTTTTAGCCTTTTAGAAGTATGTCAGGGAATTGAACGAGATCTTGGACGTGAACGTACGATTAAATGGGGACCTCGTACAATCGACCTTGACATTTTATTATATAATCAAGAGAATATTGAAACAGAAGAATTAGTTGTCCCTCATCCTAGATTACAAGAACGAGGCTTTGTGCTTGTGCCTTTGGCTGAACTAGCTCCGAATTTAATCGTTCCTGTTATTGGTGAGTCTGTTTCAGATTTACTAGCTGCCCTAGCAGATGATGAGAAAGAAGGAATCGCTAAATGGAAGCCGCAAAATGGGGTAAACGAATAAGATCCTACAGGAAATTAAAGGGCTATACTCAAGTTGATTTTGCAAAGATGCTTGGAATTTCAGTATCTGTTCTGGGTGAAATTGAGAGAGGTGCTCGTTTTCCTAATGAAAAGCTCATAAATAAAATTTCAATAGAGCTAAAAGTTCCGATCCAAGAATTAGTCCCGAGGGATTGAGTTTGACAGGAATAAGGGCAAGGAGTTTTCGCTTGCCATTAAGAAAGCGTGGATTCGTAACATCTAAAGGATAAGCATACTATTCATTAGCCATTGTTTGGCTGATGGATGAATATGCTACTTGAGTGGACAAGCTAAAAAATTGGAGTGATTAACATGACAGAAGAATTGAATGACCACATGCGCGTACGTCGCGAGAAATTGCAATCTTACGCTGAACAAGGGCTGGACCCATTTGGGAATAAATATGAGCGTACTCACTTGTCGGAGGATTTAAAAGAAGCATATGATGAATTCTCTAAAGAGGAACTAGAAGAGAAGGCTGCTGAAGTAACGATTGCTGGCCGTATCATGACGAAACGCGGAAAAGGCAAAGCAGGTTTCGCACACCTACAAGATTTGAAAGGACAAATTCAAATCTACGTTCGTAAAGATACGGTTGGTGAAGAAGCGTATGAGTTATTCAGTACAGCGGATATGGGAGACATTGTAGGTGTAACAGGGAAGATGTTTAAAACCAAAGTAGGTGAACTTTCGGTTAAAGCAACTGAATTTCATATGCTAACGAAATCTCTTCGTCCATTACCTGAGAAGTTTCATGGTCTTAAGGACGTAGAGCAGCGTTATCGTCAACGCTATCTTGACCTTATTACTAATCCAACTAGCCGTGACACCTTTGTGACTCGCAGTAAAATTATTCAGTCTATGCGTCGCTACTTTGATGACTTAGGTTTCTTAGAAGTAGAGACTCCGACGATGCATGCTATTCCTGGTGGAGCGTCTGCTCGTCCGTTTATTACTCACCACAATGCGTTAGATATGCCTTTATATATGCGCATTGCCATTGAGCTTCATTTGAAACGCCTAATTGTAGGTGGCATGGAAAAAGTATATGAGATCGGTCGAGTATTCCGTAATGAAGGTGTATCTACAAGACACAACCCGGAATTCACAATGCTAGAACTTTATGAAGCCTATGCTGACTTCCATGATGTGATGGCTTTAACGGAAGAAGTAATTGCTCATATCGCAAAGGATGTCTTAGGTACGACAACAGTTCAATACGGAGAATATGAAGTTAATCTTGAGCCGAAATGGACTCGCTTGCATATGGTAGATGCGATTAAAGAATATACCGGTGTAGATTTCTGGCAGCAGATGACTGATGAAGAAGCAAAAGCTCTTGCTAAAGAAAATGGAATCGATATCGAAGACAATATGACGTACGGGCATATTGTGAACGAATTCTTTGAACAACGTGTAGAGGATAAGCTTATTCAACCTACCTTTGTTTATGGTCACCCATTAGAAATCTCTCCTCTAGCGAAGAAGAATAAAGAGGACGAGCGTTTCACGGATCGTTTCGAACTCTTTATTGTAGGTCGAGAGCATGCGAATGCC
This sequence comes from Pontibacillus chungwhensis, assembly GCF_030166655.1. Lineage (GTDB taxonomy): Bacteria > Bacillota > Bacilli > Bacillales > BH030062 > Pontibacillus. The sequence goes on from NZ_CP126446.1 coordinate 96,140, forward strand.
TTCTCTGAGCTTAACGATCCTATTGATCAACGTCAGCGTTTCGAAGCGCAAGTAAAAGAAAGAGAAGAAGGAAATGATGAGGCTCATCTAATGGACGAAGACTTCTTAGAAGCCCTTGAGTATGGTCTGCCGCCAACAGGAGGACTTGGAATCGGGATTGATCGCTTAGTAATGCTTCTTACTAATTCTCCATCTATTCGTGATGTGTTATTGTTCCCGCAAATGAGAAACCGTGACTAATATGGATCCCCTGCAAATTGCAGGGGATTTTTTTATATGTAGCTATTTTAATAGCGGGGTGGTGGTGGAAATATGACGGAATAGTTGATGTATCAGTACACAATGGATTTTTCAGATTCATTAGAATAAACTTAAAACAAAAAAGTTGTTAAAAAACCTTGCGCGAAGAAAGTCAGCCGTGGTACATTATTAAACGTTGCGTTAACAACAACGCAACAAACAAAGTGATCTCGAGATAGTGTTAAGCAATTGAATTGCCACCACAAATCTTCTTATTATATAGGAGAGAGATCAGGTTAATGAAAGAGAACAAAAACTTTTTAAAAAAGATATTGACTCAAAATTAACCGCATGATAAGATATTTAAGTCGCTGTTAAACGACAGCAACAAAAAAGGATCTCAGGCGAAACGCACATAAAGCAATTTGAGAGCGCGCCATACTTAATGAGTGAGAGATCGAGTTGAAAAAGAGAACAAAAACTTTTTAAAAAAGATATTGACTCAAAATCAACCACATGTTAAACTAGTTAAGTCGCTGTTAAACAGCGGACATAACGAAGAAACATTAAAACGAAACATTTGATCTTTGAAAACTGAACGAAACAACATGTATCGTCAATGTCTTTAAATTGATTTTTAAAGCCAGTAATCATTTATTTTGATGCTAGGCAGACTCACATTTTATGGAGAGTTTGATCTTGGCTCAGGACGAACGCTGGCGGCGTGCCTAATACATGCAAGTCGAGCGCGTGAATCAACATGATCCCTTCGGGGTGATTGTTGTGGATCGAGCGGCGGACGGGTGAGTAACACGTGGGCAACCTACCCATGAGATCGGGATAACTCCGGGAAACCGGAGCTAATACCGAATAACCCAGTGAACTGCATGGTTCACTGGTAAAAGGCGGTTTCGGCCGTCACTCATGGATGGGCCCGCGGCGCATTAGCTAGTTGGTAAGGTAACGGCTTACCAAGGCAACGATGCGTAGCCGACCTGAGAGGGTGATCGGCCACACTGGGACTGAGACACGGCCCAGACTCCTACGGGAGGCAGCAGTAGGGAATCTTCCGCAATGGACGAAAGTCTGACGGAGCAACGCCGCGTGAACGATGAAGGTCTTCGGATCGTAAAGTTCTGTTGTTGGGGAAGAACAAGTGCCAGAGGAAATGCTGGTACCTTGACGGTACCCAACCAGAAAGCCACGGCTAACTACGTGCCAGCAGCCGCGGTAATACGTAGGTGGCAAGCGTTGTCCGGAATTATTGGGCGTAAAGCGCGCGCAGGCGGTTCCTTAAGTCTGATGTGAAAGCCCACAGCTCAACTGTGGAGGGCCATTGGAAACTGGGGAACTTGAGTACAGAAGAGGAGAGTGGAATTCCACGTGTAGCGGTGAAATGCGTAGAGATGTGGAGGAACACCAGTGGCGAAGGCGACTCTCTGGTCTGTAACTGACGCTGAGGCGCGAAAGCGTGGGTAGCAAACAGGATTAGATACCCTGGTAGTCCACGCCGTAAACGTTGAGTGCTAGGTGTTAGGGGGTTTCCGCCCCTTAGTGCTGAAGTTAACGCATTAAGCACTCCGCCTGGGGAGTACGGCCGCAAGGCTGAAACTCAAAAGAATTGACGGGGGCCCGCACAAGCGGTGGAGCATGTGGTTTAATTCGAAGCAACGCGAAGAACCTTACCAGGTCTTGACATCTTGCGCTATCCCTAGAGATAGGGAGTTCCCTTCGGGGACGCAATGACAGGTGGTGCATGGTTGTCGTCAGCTCGTGTCGTGAGATGTTGGGTTAAGTCCCGCAACGAGCGCAACCCCTAATCTTAGTTGCCAGCATTCAGTTGGGCACTCTAAGGTGACTGCCGGTGACAAACCGGAGGAAGGCGGGGATGACGTCAAATCATCATGCCCCTTATGACCTGGGCTACACACGTGCTACAATGGATGGTACAGAGGGCCGCGAGACCGCGAGGTCAAGCAAATCTCAAAAAACCATTCTCAGTTCGGATTGCAGGCTGCAACTCGCCTGTATGAAGCCGGAATCGCTAGTAATCGCAGGTCAGCATACTGCGGTGAATACGTTCCCGGGCCTTGTACACACCGCCCGTCACACCACGAGAGTTGGCAACACCCGAAGTCGGTGAGGTAACCTTTTTGGAGCCAGCCGCCGAAGGTGGGGCCAATGATTGGGGTGAAGTCGTAACAAGGTAGCCGTATCGGAAGGTGCGGCTGGATCACCTCCTTTCTAAGGATATTACGGAACTAGCGAGTCCTTCGGGACTTGCTAGCAGGCACACATTGTGCCATTAAACCATTGACCATGTTCGTTTCGTTCGGTTTTGGAAGCTCAAATGCTTTCAAACAGTACCTTGAAAACTAGATAAGAATTAGACATCAAACCAACGTTAGATTTAACGTAAGCATCATTATGATGCGTCTTTTCACATTGATTTTAGATAGTTAAGTGAATAAGGGCGCACGGTGGATGCCTTGGCACTAGGAGCCGATGAAGGACGGGACTAACACCGATATGCTTCGGGGAGCCGTAAGTAGGCTATGATCCGGAGATTTCCGAATGGGGAAACCCACTACCCGTAATGGGGTAGGATCCTTAACTGAATTCATAGGTTAAGGAAGGTAGACTCGGGGAACTGAAACATCTCAGTACCCGAAGGAAGAGAAAGCAAACGCGATTTCCTGAGTAGCGGCGAGCGAAACGGAAACAGCCCAAACCAGAGAGCTTGCTCTCTGGGGTTGTAGGACGCTCCATTGGAGTTACCAAGAAACAAGATAGATGAATGATCTGGAACGGTCAGCCGAAGAAGGTAACGGCCCTGTAGTCAAAATCTTGTTTCCTCCGGAGCGGATCCTGAGTACGGCGGAACACGAGGAATTCCGTCGGAATCCGGGAGGACCATCTCCCAAGGCTAAATACTCCCTAGTGACCGATAGTGAACCAGTACCGTGAGGGAAAGGTGAAAAGCACCCCGGGAGGGGAGTGAAATAGAACCTGAAACCGTGTGCCTACAAGTAGTTGGAGCCCGTTAATGGGTGACAGCGTACCTTTTGTAGAATGGACCGGCGAGTTACGATCCCATGCAAGGTTAAGATGAAAAATCGGAGCCGCAGCGAAAGCGAGTCTGAATAGGGCGAAATAGTATGTGGTCGTAGACCCGAAACCGTGTGATCTACCCATGTCCAGGGTGAAGGCCAGGTAACACTGGCTGGAGGCCCGAACCCACGCACGTTGAAAAGTGCGGGGATGAGGTGTGGGTAGCGGTGAAATGCCAATCGAACACGGAGATAGCTGGTTCTCTCCGAAATAGCTTTAGGGCTAGCCTCAAGGTAAGAGTCTTGGAGGTAGAGCACTGATTGGACTAGGGGCCCTCATCGGGTTACCGAATTCAGTCAAACTCCGAATGCCAACGACTCATCCTTGGGAGTCAGACTGCGAGTGATAAGGTCCGTAGTCGAGAGGGGAACAGCCCAGACCACCAGCTAAGGTCCCTAAGTTTATGTTAAGTGGAAAAGGATGTGGAGTTGCTCAGACAACCAGGATGTTGGCTTAGAAGCAGCCATCATTTAAAGAGTGCGTAATAGCTCACTGGTCGAGTGACTCTGCGCCGAAAATGTACCGGGGCTAAACATAACACCGAAGCTGTGGATTGTTCTTACGAACAATGGTAGGAGAGCGTTCTAAGTGCTGTGAAGTCAGACCGTAAGGACTGGTGGAGCGCTTAGAAGTGAGAATGCCGGTATGAGTAGCGAAAGAAGAGTGAGAATCTCTTCCACCGTAAGTCTAAGGTTTCCTGAGGAAGGCTCGTCCGCTCAGGGTTAGTCGGGACCTAAGCCGAGGCCGAAAGGCGTAGGCGATGGATAACAGGTTGATATTCCTGTACCACCTCCTTTCCGTTTGAACAACGGGGGGACGCAGTAGGATAGGGAATCCGCTCCACTGGATGTGAGCGGCCAAGCAGTGAGTGAGATGCATAGGCAAATCCGTGCATCAATCACAAGCTGTGATGGGGAGGGAACTATAGTACCGAAGTTCCTGATTTCACACTGCCAAGAAAAGCCTCTAGTGAGGAAAGAGGTGCCCGTACCGCAAACCGACACAGGTAGACGAGGAGAGTATCCTAAGGTGATCGGGAGAACTCTTGTTAAGGAACTCGGCAAAATGACCCCGTAACTTCGGGAGAAGGGGTGCTCCTTCATAGGAGGAGCCGCAGTGAAAAGGCCCAATCGACTGTTTAGCAAAAACACAGGTCTCTGCGAAACCGAAAGGTGAAGTATAGGGGCTGACACCTGCCCGGTGCTGGAAGGTTAAGGGGATGAGTTAGCATTAGCGAAGCTTTGAACCGAAGCCCCAGTAAACGGCGGCCGTAACTATAACGGTCCTAAGGTAGCGAAATTCCTTGTCGGGTAAGTTCCGACCCGCACGAAAGGTGCAACGAATTGGGCACTGTCTCAACAAGAGACCCGGTGAAATTATACTATGCGTGAAGATGCGCATTACCCGCGACAGGACGGAAAGACCCCGTGGAGCTTTACTGTAGCCTGATATTGAATGTTGGTACAGCTTGTACAGGATAGGTGGGAGCCGTCGATGCCGGAGCGCTAGCTTCGGTGGAGGCATCCGTGGGATACCACCCTGGCTGTATTGACATTCTAACCCAGGACCGTGATCCGGTCCGGAGACAGTGTCAGGTGGGCAGTTTGACTGGGGCGGTCGCCTCCCAAAGAGTAACGGAGGCGCCCAAAGGTTCCCTCAGAATGGTTGGAAATCATTCGCAGAGTGCAAAGGCACAAGGGAGCTTGACTGCGAGACCTACAAGTCGAGCAGGGACGAAAGTCGGGCTTAGTGATCCGGCGGTGCCGTATGGAAGGGCCGTCGCTCAACGGATAAAAGCTACCCCGGGGATAACAGGCTTATCTCCCCCAAGAGTCCACATCGACGGGGAGGTTTGGCACCTCGATGTCGGCTCATCGCATCCTGGGGCTGTAGTCGGTCCCAAGGGTTGGGCTGTTCGCCCATTAAAGCGGTACGCGAGCTGGGTTCAGAACGTCGTGAGACAGTTCGGTCCCTATCCGTCGTGGGCGTTGGAAATTTGAGAAGAGCTGTCCTTAGTACGAGAGGACCGGGATGGACGCACCGCTGGTGCACCAGTTGTTCCGCCAGGAGCATAGCTGGGTAGCTACGTGCGGAAGGGATAAGTGCTGAAAGCATCTAAGCATGAAGCCCACTTCGAGATGAGATTTCCCATCACTTCGAGTGAGTAAGATTCCTTGTAGACGACAAGGTTGATAGGTCGGAGGTGGAAGCGTGGTGACACGTGCAGCTGACCGATACTAATAAATCGAGGACTTATCTAACTAAAGTGAAAATGGTTATGTCATAATTCTTATCTAGTTTTGAAGGTACTTAGAAAAAATCTAAAATACCTGTTGACTTTGTTGAATAAATAAAGTACAATATATCTTGTCCTTGAAAAAAAGGAAGAGAAAAAGTCTGGCGGTATTGGCGAAGAGGTCACACCTGTTCCCATGCCGAACACAGAAGTTAAGTTCTTCAGCGCCGATGGTAGTCGGGGTTTCACCCCCGCAAGAGTAGGACGCCGCCAGGCTTTACATATATGGAGGATTAGCTCAGCTGGGAGAGCACCTGCCTTACAAGCAGGGGGTCGGTGGTTCGAGCCCGCCATCCTCCACCATTTTACTTTAAAAACTAAAGATCATGAAGCCGACCTAGCTCAATCTGGCAGAGCAACTGACTTGTAATCAGTAGGTTGGGGGTTCGAGTCCCTCGGTCGGCACCATTTTTACTATAATAAGTCTGATATAGATTAAGGGAGCCATTAGCTCAGTTGGTAGAGCATCTGACTTTTAATCAGAGGGTCGGAGGTTCGAATCCTCCATGGCTCACCATTTATACACACCGTGCGGGTGTGGCGGAATTGGCAGACGCGCTAGACTTAGGATCTAGTGTCTCTCGACGTGGGGGTTCAAGTCCCTCCACCCGCACCATAATTTCATAAGCGGAAGTAGTTCAGTGGTAGAACACCACCTTGCCAAGGTGGGGGTCGCGGGTTCGAATCCCGTCTTCCGCTCCATTTAAAAAGTCCTGCCGGGGTGGCGGAATTGGCAGACGCACAGGACTTAAAATCCTGCGGTAGGTAACTACCGTGCCGGTTCGAGTCCGGCCCTCGGCACCATTGCAAATATCAAGCGCCCGTAGCTCAATTGGATAGAGCGTTTGACTACGGATCAAGAGGTTAGGGGTTCGACTCCTCTCGGGCGCGCCATTTTCTTTTTGCGGGAAGTAGCTCAGCTTGGTAGAGCACATGGTTTGGGACCATGGGGTCGCAGGTTCGAATCCTGTCTTCCCGACCATTTAAATAAGGGGCCTTAGCTCAGCTGGGAGAGCGCCTGCTTTGCACGCAGGAGGTCAGCGGTTCGATCCCGCTAGGCTCCACCAATGAAACATTTGATCTTTGAAAACTGAACGAAACAACATGTATCGTCAATGTCTTTAAATTGATTTTTAAAGCCAGTAATCATTTATTTTGATGCTAGGCAGACTCACATTTTATGGAGAGTTTGATCTTGGCTCAGGACGAACGCTGGCGGCGTGCCTAATACATGCAAGTCGAGCGCGTGAATCAACATGATCCCTTCGGGGTGATTGTTGTGGATCGAGCGGCGGACGGGTGAGTAACACGTGGGCAACCTACCCATGAGATCGGGATAACTCCGGGAAACCGGAGCTAATACCGAATAACCCAGTGAACTGCATGGTTCACTGGTAAAAGGCGGTTTCGGCCGTCACTCATGGATGGGCCCGCGGCGCATTAGCTAGTTGGTAAGGTAACGGCTTACCAAGGCAACGATGCGTAGCCGACCTGAGAGGGTGATCGGCCACACTGGGACTGAGACACGGCCCAGACTCCTACGGGAGGCAGCAGTAGGGAATCTTCCGCAATGGACGAAAGTCTGACGGAGCAACGCCGCGTGAACGATGAAGGTCTTCGGATCGTAAAGTTCTGTTGTTGGGGAAGAACAAGTGCCAGAGGAAATGCTGGTACCTTGACGGTACCCAACCAGAAAGCCACGGCTAACTACGTGCCAGCAGCCGCGGTAATACGTAGGTGGCAAGCGTTGTCCGGAATTATTGGGCGTAAAGCGCGCGCAGGCGGTTCCTTAAGTCTGATGTGAAAGCCCACAGCTCAACTGTGGAGGGCCATTGGAAACTGGGGAACTTGAGTACAGAAGAGGAGAGTGGAATTCCACGTGTAGCGGTGAAATGCGTAGAGATGTGGAGGAACACCAGTGGCGAAGGCGACTCTCTGGTCTGTAACTGACGCTGAGGCGCGAAAGCGTGGGTAGCAAACAGGATTAGATACCCTGGTAGTCCACGCCGTAAACGTTGAGTGCTAGGTGTTAGGGGGTTTCCGCCCCTTAGTGCTGAAGTTAACGCATTAAGCACTCCGCCTGGGGAGTACGGCCGCAAGGCTGAAACTCAAAAGAATTGACGGGGGCCCGCACAAGCGGTGGAGCATGTGGTTTAATTCGAAGCAACGCGAAGAACCTTACCAGGTCTTGACATCTTGCGCTATCCCTAGAGATAGGGAGTTCCCTTCGGGGACGCAATGACAGGTGGTGCATGGTTGTCGTCAGCTCGTGTCGTGAGATGTTGGGTTAAGTCCCGCAACGAGCGCAACCCCTAATCTTAGTTGCCAGCATTCAGTTGGGCACTCTAAGGTGACTGCCGGTGACAAACCGGAGGAAGGCGGGGATGACGTCAAATCATCATGCCCCTTATGACCTGGGCTACACACGTGCTACAATGGATGGTACAGAGGGCCGCGAGACCGCGAGGTCAAGCAAATCTCAAAAAACCATTCTCAGTTCGGATTGCAGGCTGCAACTCGCCTGTATGAAGCCGGAATCGCTAGTAATCGCAGGTCAGCATACTGCGGTGAATACGTTCCCGGGCCTTGTACACACCGCCCGTCACACCACGAGAGTTGGCAACACCCGAAGTCGGTGAGGTAACCTTTTTGGAGCCAGCCGCCGAAGGTGGGGCCAATGATTGGGGTGAAGTCGTAACAAGGTAGCCGTATCGGAAGGTGCGGCTGGATCACCTCCTTTCTAAGGATATTACGGAACTAGCGAGTCCTTCGGGACTTGCTAGCAGGCACACATTGTGCCATTAAACCATTGACCATGTTCGTTTCGTTCGGTTTTGGAAGCTCAAATGCTTTCAAACAGTACCTTGAAAACTAGATAAGAATTAGACATCAAACCAACGTTAGATTTAACGTAAGCATCATTATGATGCGTCTTTTCACATTGATTTTAGATAGTTAAGTGAATAAGGGCGCACGGTGGATGCCTTGGCACTAGGAGCCGATGAAGGACGGGACTAACACCGATATGCTTCGGGGAGCCGTAAGTAGGCTATGATCCGGAGATTTCCGAATGGGGAAACCCACTACCCGTAATGGGGTAGGATCCTTAACTGAATTCATAGGTTAAGGAAGGTAGACTCGGGGAACTGAAACATCTCAGTACCCGAAGGAAGAGAAAGCAAACGCGATTTCCTGAGTAGCGGCGAGCGAAACGGAAACAGCCCAAACCAGAGAGCTTGCTCTCTGGGGTTGTAGGACGCTCCATTGGAGTTACCAAGAAACAAGATAGATGAATGATCTGGAACGGTCAGCCGAAGAAGGTAACGGCCCTGTAGTCAAAATCTTGTTTCCTCCGGAGCGGATCCTGAGTACGGCGGAACACGAGGAATTCCGTCGGAATCCGGGAGGACCATCTCCCAAGGCTAAATACTCCCTAGTGACCGATAGTGAACCAGTACCGTGAGGGAAAGGTGAAAAGCACCCCGGGAGGGGAGTGAAATAGAACCTGAAACCGTGTGCCTACAAGTAGTTGGAGCCCGTTAATGGGTGACAGCGTACCTTTTGTAGAATGGACCGGCGAGTTACGATCCCATGCAAGGTTAAGATGAAAAATCGGAGCCGCAGCGAAAGCGAGTCTGAATAGGGCGAAATAGTATGTGGTCGTAGACCCGAAACCGTGTGATCTACCCATGTCCAGGGTGAAGGCCAGGTAACACTGGCTGGAGGCCCGAACCCACGCACGTTGAAAAGTGCGGGGATGAGGTGTGGGTAGCGGTGAAATGCCAATCGAACACGGAGATAGCTGGTTCTCTCCGAAATAGCTTTAGGGCTAGCCTCAAGGTAAGAGTCTTGGAGGTAGAGCACTGATTGGACTAGGGGCCCTCATCGGGTTACCGAATTCAGTCAAACTCCGAATGCCAACGACTCATCCTTGGGAGTCAGACTGCGAGTGATAAGGTCCGTAGTCGAGAGGGGAACAGCCCAGACCACCAGCTAAGGTCCCTAAGTTTATGTTAAGTGGAAAAGGATGTGGAGTTGCTCAGACAACCAGGATGTTGGCTTAGAAGCAGCCATCATTTAAAGAGTGCGTAATAGCTCACTGGTCGAGTGACTCTGCGCCGAAAATGTACCGGGGCTAAACATAACACCGAAGCTGTGGATTGTTCTTACGAACAATGGTAGGAGAGCGTTCTAAGTGCTGTGAAGTCAGACCGTAAGGACTGGTGGAGCGCTTAGAAGTGAGAATGCCGGTATGAGTAGCGAAAGAAGAGTGAGAATCTCTTCCACCGTAAGTCTAAGGTTTCCTGAGGAAGGCTCGTCCGCTCAGGGTTAGTCGGGACCTAAGCCGAGGCCGAAAGGCGTAGGCGATGGATAACAGGTTGATATTCCTGTACCACCTCCTTTCCGTTTGAACAACGGGGGGACGCAGTAGGATAGGGAATCCGCTCCACTGGATGTGAGCGGCCAAGCAGTGAGTGAGATGCATAGGCAAATCCGTGCATCAATCACAAGCTGTGATGGGGAGGGAACTATAGTACCGAAGTTCCTGATTTCACACTGCCAAGAAAAGCCTCTAGTGAGGAAAGAGGTGCCCGTACCGCAAACCGACACAGGTAGACGAGGAGAGTATCCTAAGGTGATCGGGAGAACTCTTGTTAAGGAACTCGGCAAAATGACCCCGTAACTTCGGGAGAAGGGGTGCTCCTTCATAGGAGGAGCCGCAGTGAAAAGGCCCAATCGACTGTTTAGCAAAAACACAGGTCTCTGCGAAACCGAAAGGTGAAGTATAGGGGCTGACACCTGCCCGGTGCTGGAAGGTTAAGGGGATGAGTTAGCATTAGCGAAGCTTTGAACCGAAGCCCCAGTAAACGGCGGCCGTAACTATAACGGTCCTAAGGTAGCGAAATTCCTTGTCGGGTAAGTTCCGACCCGCACGAAAGGTGCAACGAATTGGGCACTGTCTCAACAAGAGACCCGGTGAAATTATACTATGCGTGAAGATGCGCATTACCCGCGACAGGACGGAAAGACCCCGTGGAGCTTTACTGTAGCCTGATATTGAATGTTGGTACAGCTTGTACAGGATAGGTGGGAGCCGTCGATGCCGGAGCGCTAGCTTCGGTGGAGGCATCCGTGGGATACCACCCTGGCTGTATTGACATTCTAACCCAGGACCGTGATCCGGTCCGGAGACAGTGTCAGGTGGGCAGTTTGACTGGGGCGGTCGCCTCCCAAAGAGTAACGGAGGCGCCCAAAGGTTCCCTCAGAATGGTTGGAAATCATTCGCAGAGTGCAAAGGCACAAGGGAGCTTGACTGCGAGACCTACAAGTCGAGCAGGGACGAAAGTCGGGCTTAGTGATCCGGCGGTGCCGTATGGAAGGGCCGTCGCTCAACGGATAAAAGCTACCCCGGGGATAACAGGCTTATCTCCCCCAAGAGTCCACATCGACGGGGAGGTTTGGCACCTCGATGTCGGCTCATCGCATCCTGGGGCTGTAGTCGGTCCCAAGGGTTGGGCTGTTCGCCCATTAAAGCGGTACGCGAGCTGGGTTCAGAACGTCGTGAGACAGTTCGGTCCCTATCCGTCGTGGGCGTTGGAAATTTGAGAAGAGCTGTCCTTAGTACGAGAGGACCGGGATGGACGCACCGCTGGTGCACCAGTTGTTCCGCCAGGAGCATAGCTGGGTAGCTACGTGCGGAAGGGATAAGTGCTGAAAGCATCTAAGCATGAAGCCCACTTCGAGATGAGATTTCCCATCACTTCGAGTGAGTAAGATTCCTTGTAGACGACAAGGTTGATAGGTCGGAGGTGGAAGCGTGGTGACACGTGCAGCTGACCGATACTAATAAATCGAGGACTTAACTAACAAAAGCGCAAGCGACCGCCTAGACCCGTACGGATAAGACAGATTTTCGAAAAAGGCTTTAGCCTTTGTAGAAAAGATGACTTATACGCTAGGGTCTGGGAGCTGGAGCTAGACGTAAAAACGTAAAAGGCACGATGTCATAATTCTTATCTAGTTTTGAAGGTACTCCTTCAACAAAACAATAGTATGGCGGTTTTGGCGAAGAGGTCACACCTGTTCCCATGCCGAACACAGAAGTTAAGCTCTTCAGCGCCGATGGTAGTCGGGGTTTCACCCCCGCAAGAGTAGGACGCCGCCATGCAACGTAACCTCAAAGGATATAATCCTTTGAGGTTTTTTGTATGCAAATATAATTTTCTTTATGGACCTTCCCTTAAATTCCTAATCTAAATCTGATTAAACTAAGGGAGAAAAGGGTAAAAGGTAAAGATCCTCCTCTTACCCTAATATAATTTTGCGAGCTTTTCATTCATATTGTTGAACGACCTCAACGTAGAATAGATGTAAGACCATTGGAGGGATATGATGTCGATGGAAACTTTCTTTAATGACTATTTTCTACTGATGACAGTTCGTCTTGTAACCGCAGTTGTATTATGTGGGTTAATAGGATTTGAAAGGGAAATTAAAAACCACTCCGCAGGCTTTCGTACACATATCCTTGTCGGAGTCGGGGCATGCGTAATGATGCTTCTTTCCTTGTATGGATTTGACCCTTACTTAAATAAACATGATAGCATTCGTTTCGACCCAGCCAGGATTCCTTCTTACGTTATTAGTGGTATAGGCTTTCTAGGCGCCGGAACGATTATGGTTCATGGTGTAACCATACGTGGTTTAACTACTGCAGCTTCAATATGGGTAGTAGCAGGACTTGGTTTAGTTATAGGAGCAGGCATGTATGGGCCAGCTATCCTTACCACGGTGGTCGTTTTAATCAGTTTAATTGTACTTAATAATACCGAGCGTATTTTCAAACGTAAAAGTAAACATCATATACAAATTGTCGTTTTTGAAGGTTTAGAGATGTCAAAGTTATTAGAACCCTTCGAGGCTTTTGAATTAGAGATTAATCATGTACAAATTGAAAATGAGATGAACGGTCAGAAGAATATATTTATAGAACTGACCCAAAAAGATGACTACGGAGAGTTAGAGCTCTTTGACCGCTTATCTTCTGTCCCCCATGTTAAATGTGTGAATCAGCGTAAATAAAAGAAAATGGAGCGAAATAGGTGTTATTAAGGTGCACGTAAGTGGCAAGAATGTTTATAGTGCATTTTAGTTGCAAACCATTTTGAAATTTGTATAATGAAGGTATAGTCAAAGATAGTCAAAGTCAAAAACGAACTTATTGAGGAGGGGGGCTATGCGAAATATATCCGATATCATTGAAGCACATTTAAAGAACATAATTGAAAAAAGTAACCACAATGTTATCGAGATCAAGCGTAGTGAAATAGCAGAATCCTTTCAGTGTGTACCCTCGCAGATTAATTATGTGATTAAAACGCGTTTTACTGTGGAAAAAGGCTATATAGTAGAAAGCAAACGCGGAGGGGGCGGCTACATTCGAATTAGTCGCATCAAACACCAGGATAAATTGAAGTTATTTAATGAACTTATCTTACTTATTCAACCCCGTGTTACTCAACAAGGTGCTATTGATGTTATAGAACGTTTGTTGGAAGAGGAATTAATTTCAGATCGTGAGGCTAGACTGATGGTAAGTGCGATCTCAAAAGAAGTTCTAGCTGTACCGCTTACTCTTCGAGATGAACTTAGATCTAGAATTTTATCTTCAATGTTAACAACCTTAAAGTATAAAGATTAAAAGGGAGGGGACGGAAAATGGAGTGTCAAGAATGCCATGAGCGTCCTGCATCTTTACATTTTACTCAAGTAGTAAATGGCCATAAGACAGAAGTATATGTGTGTGAGAAATGTGCATATGAAAAGGGGTATATGTCACAAGGGCAAGAATCTCTATCGTTGCATAATTTATTGTCTGGTTTGTTTAACTTTGATTCGTTTCAAATGGCTGATTCAAAATCCTATTCTTCATCACAACATGATATAAACTCATTAAAATGTGACCATTGTGGTTTAACTTATGATCAATTTAAGCGTGTAGGTAAATTCGGTTGTTCAAATTGCTATAAAACATTTGATGAACGTTTAAACCCTATATTCAGGAGAGTGCATAGCGGTAACACCGTTCACGACGGGAAAGTTCCCAAACGTAGAGGTGGTTTACTACATGTACAGAGGGAAGTTAATCAAAAACGTACTGAACTTCAGCAATTAATTCAACAAGAAGAATTTGAAGAGGCGGCTAAAGTACGGGATCAAATTCGAACTTTAGAGAAGCAGCTGGATTCAGAGCAAAGGGATGGTGAAGAGTAATGTCCCTAGAACAGTTTATGAATGAGGCTATAAGTCCTTGGTTGAAGGAAGAAGGGCCAGATAGTGATATTGTTCTAAGCAGCCGAATACGATTAGCTAGAAATTTTGATGATATTCCGTTTCCAATTATCGCTGACTCAGAAGAGCTTGAACATGTCATTGAATTTTTTAAAGAAGAATATGAGGATAAATCCTATGGAGCTTATAAAGATTTTGAATTTATCCATATGAGTAAACTCAATGCTACTGAGAAAAGAGTGCTGGTGGAAAAGCATTTAATTAGTCCTCATTTGGCTGATCACTCAAAGAGGGGAGCTGCTTTAATCTCTCAAAATGAGCAAGTCTCTGTAATGGTGAATGAGGAAGACCACATTCGTATACAGCTGTATTTCCCTGGTTTTCAGTTAGAGAAGGCGTTAGAGCAAGCTTCAAATTTTGATGACTGGCTCGAGGAAAAGATTAATTTTGCCTTTGATGAGAAACGGGGTTACTTAACGAGTTGCCCAACGAATGTTGGTACTGGAATGAGAGCTTCGGTAATGATGCACCTTCCTGCTCTAGCTGTTACCCAGCAAATGAACCGGCTAATACCAGCTATTAATCAATTAGGTCTAGTTGTTAGAGGAATTTATGGAGAAGGTAGCGAAGCAATAGGTAACATCTTTCAAATTTCCAACCAGATTACATTAGGAAAATCAGAAAGAGATATTGTAGATGATTTAAAAAGTGTGGTTGAACAATTAATTGAGCAAGAAAGAAATGCTCGGGAACAAATTATTCAACAAAACGGCATACAATTAGAAGATAAGATTTTTCGTTCTTATGGTGTTCTGGCAAATAGCCGCATTATTGAATCGAAAGAAGCAGCTAAGTGCCTTTCTGATGTAAGGTTGGGAATAGACCTGGGGTATATTGACAACCTGTCCAAAACCATTTTGAATGAATTAATGATCTTAACTCAGCCTGGATTTTTACAACAGTATGCACAGCAGACATTATCTCCTGATGAACGTGATGTTCGAAGAGCAACGTTAATTCGGGAAAGATTAAACTTAGAAATATAATTAGACTAGGAGGGGTGCCCCATGATGTTTGGGCGTTTTACTGAAAGAGCACAGAAAGTATTAGCATTAGCTCAGGAAGAAGCCGTACGACTAGGTCATAATAATATTGGAACAGAACATATTCTTCTCGGTTTGGTGCGTGAAGGAGAAGGAATTGCAGCGAAGGCGTTAGGTGCTTTGGGTCTGGCTGCAGATAAGATTCAAGAAGAGGTGGAACAGCTAATCGGAACGGGAGATAAGGTTTCCCAAACGATCCATTACACACCTCGTGCGAAGAAAGTAATTGAGTTATCAATGGATGAGGCACGTAAGTTAGGTCACTCCTATGTGGGTACAGAACACATCCTGCTTGGGTTGATCCGAGAAGGAGAAGGTGTGGCTGCTCGTGTATTGAACAACCTGGGAGTAAGTCTTAATAAAGCTAGACAGCAAGTTCTTCAGTTACTTGGAAGTAATGAATCTACTTCTAATGGCCAGGGAGGCGGTCGCCAATCTGCGAGTGCTAACACACCTACACTAGATTCATTAGCTCGTGATTTAACAAGCGTGGCCAAAGAGGGCAACATTGACCCAGTCATTGGTCGAAGCAAAGAAATTGAACGTGTCATTCAAGTATTAAGCCGTCGTACAAAGAATAATCCTGTTCTTATCGGTGAACCAGGGGTAGGTAAAACGGCTATAGCAGAAGGTCTAGCTCAACAGATCATCAATAACGAGGTTCCTGAGATCTTACGCGATAAGCGTGTTATGACACTTGATATGGGTACTGTCGTTGCAGGAACTAAATATCGCGGGGAATTTGAAGATCGATTGAAAAAGGTTATGGAAGAGATTCGTCAGGCTGGAAACATCATTCTATTTATCGACGAACTCCACACTTTAATTGGCGCTGGTGGTGCAGAAGGGGCTATTGATGCTTCCAACATTCTAAAACCATCTCTTGCACGCGGAGATTTACAATGTATCGGTGCTACTACATTAGAAGAATACCGTAAGTATATTGAGAAAGATGCCGCATTAGAGCGTCGTTTCCAACCTATTCAAGTGGATGAACCAAATCTTGAAGAATCGGAACAAATTCTTGAAGGTCTTCGTGACCGATATGAAGCACACCACCGTGTGACCATAACTGACGAAGCGATTAAAGCTGCTGTTAAGTTCTCTGACCGTTACATTCAAGATCGTTTCCTACCAGATAAAGCGATTGACTTGATTGATGAGGCTGCTTCTAAAGTACGTTTACGTTCCTATACAGCACCTCCTAACTTAAAAGAGTTAGAGCAGAAATTAGAAGAAGTTCGTAAAGAGAAAGATGCCGCTGTTCAAAGTCAAGAATTTGAAAAAGCCGCTTCTTTACGAGATAACGAACAAAAGCTTCGTGAAGAACTAGATAAGACAAAAGATGAATGGAAAGAAAAGCAAGGTCAGGAAAACTCAGAAGTTACAGTTGAAGATATCGCTTCAGTGGTGTCCATCTGGACGGGAGTTCCGGTTTCTAAATTAGCGAAGGATGAGAGTGAGCGTCTTCTGAATATGGAAGAAGTTCTGCATAACCGAGTGATTGGGCAGCAAGAAGCTGTTAAATCAATCTCGAAAGCTATCCGTCGTGCACGTGCAGGATTAAAAGATCCAAAACGTCCAATTGGCTCCTTTATCTTCTTAGGGCCAACAGGTGTCGGGAAAACCGAATTAGCGCGTGCGGTTGCTGAGTCTATGTTTGGTGAAGAGGATGCAATGATTCGAATTGATATGTCTGAGTACATGGAGAAACACTCCACGTCACGCCTTGTTGGTTCACCTCCAGGTTATGTTGGATATGATGAGGGTGGACAACTGACAGAGAAAGTACGACAAAAGCCTTATTCTGTTATCTTGTTAGATGAGATTGAAAAGGCTCACCCTGATGTCTTCAATACGTTACTACAAGTTCTTGAAGACGGACGATTAACGGATTCTAAAGGTCGTACTGTAGACTTCCGCAATACGGTCATTATTATGACTTCAAACGTCGGGGCTACTGAACTGAAAACGAACAAATATGCTGGATTCACCATGGGAGATGCTAATCAGGACTATAAGGACATGAAATCTAAAGTTATGGATGAAATGAAACGTGCATTCCGTCCTGAGTTCTTAAACCGTATCGATGAAATCATTGTCTTCCACTCTCTAGAGAAGGAGCATATGAAAGAGATTGTTACGTTAATGGTAGACCAACTTCAAAAACGTCTCACAGAATTGGATGTTGACTTTACTCTGACTGACAAAGCACTCAACAAAATTGCAGACGAAGGGTTTGACCCTGAGTACGGAGCTCGACCATTACGTCGTTCTCTGCAAAAAAATGTTGAAGATCTACTGTCTGAAGAGCTGCTAAAAGAGAACATCTCAACCGGTCAAAATGTTGTGATCGACGTGGATGACAATGGAGAATTTGCGGTTACCACTCATTCATGATCCGAAACAATAGATCATAAATAGATAATCATTTAAAATCGGAAGGTGAGAGCCTTCCGATTTTTTTATAAGGTAACGTATTGAAGGCGAATTCTAATGTGTTTTTAGGTAAATACGTAATGATATTGTAAAAACATTGTAACTGATTCATTCATAATACGTATGAGATAATAAGGAGAGTAAAAGGCTCTTCTTAGTAAGTAAGGAGAGATCGTTGTGGCGAAGCAAAAGTCAAAGTTTGTATGTCAAGAGTGCGGTTATGAAACTGCTAAATGGATGGGGAAATGTCCAAGTTGTAACCAGTGGAACACACTAGTTGAAGAACGGGTAGCATCTAAATCAACTGGAAGGCATACATTTGTAACAAGTGATGCACAAACTAGCAAGAAACCAGAAAAAATTACAGCAATCGAAACCAAAGAAGAGCCTCGTATTAAAACAGACATGCCTGAGGTGAATCGTGTATTAGGTGGCGGGATTGTACCTGGCTCCCTAGTGTTAATTGGGGGTGACCCCGGTATTGGTAAATCGACATTGTTGTTACAAGTGTCATCTCAACTTGCTCATAAACAAGATGTGAGTGTTCTGTATATATCAGGTGAAGAATCGACGAGACAAACGAAATTAAGAGCGGATCGTCTTGGTGTTTTATCTGATGATCTGTATGTGTTGTCAGAAACGAATATGGTAGATGTTGCTCACCATATTGATCAAATTCAGCCTTCATTTGTCGTGATTGACTCGATTCAAACAATCTATAAAGAGGACGTTAACTCTGCTCCTGGTAGTGTAACGCAAGTTCGTGAGTGTACAAGTGAACTTATGCGGATAGCTAAAAATAATGGTATTCCAATCTTTATAGTTGGGCACGTTACGAAAGAGGGGTCAATTGCCGGGCCACGCTTACTCGAGCACATGGTGGATGCTGTGCTTTACTTTGAAGGAGAGCGTCATCATACCTTCCGTATATTACGCAGCGTAAAAAACCGTTTCGGGAGCACTCATGAGATGGGAATCTTTGAGATGAAGGAAGAAGGGCTGAAAGAAGTAGCGAATCCTTCAGAAATATTCCTAGAAGAACGGTCACAAGGGGCAGCAGGTTCCGTGGTTGTAGCCTCTATGGAAGGCACTCGACCTGTGCTCGTTGAAATCCAGTCCCTTATATCGCCGACAAGCTACGGGAATCCACGGCGTATGGCGACCGGATTAGACCATAACCGTGTTCCATTGTTAATGGCTGTTTTAGAAAAGCGTGTAGGGTTACTTTTACAGAACCAAGATGCTTATGTAAAAGTAGCAGGCGGTGTGAAATTAGATGAACCAGCCATTGACCTTGCCGTGGCAGTAAGCATCGCATCAAGCTTTCAGGATCGCCCCTCTAAGCCAGATGATGTCCTAGTTGGAGAAGTGGGGCTGACAGGAGAGATTCGCCGAGTTGCACGAATTGAGCAACGTGTGCAGGAAGCAGCGAAGTTAGGATTTAAACGCGCGATTGTCCCGAAGAAGAATCTGAGCGGTTGGACTCTCCCTGATGACATCGAGATAATAGGAGTTAATTCAGTTCAAGAAGCTTTAAAAGCTACGTTGGGAGGCGCTTAGATGGAATGGGTAGAAGGAAAAGAGTCCATGATAGGAGACATTCTAAAATTTGTAGCACCTGGTACACCATTACGAGAAGGCATTGATAATGTCCTGCGCGCTAACACTGGTGGACTGATTGTACTTGGATATAATGATAAAGTGCAGCAACTTGTAGATGGTGGTTTTCACATTCAATCATCCTTTACACCTGCACACCTGTATGAATTGGCGAAGATGGACGGGGCGCTCATTTTAAATGAAAAAGCCTCCGAGATTCTATTTGCTAATGCACAATTAATACCTGATCCTTCGATTTCTTCAACAGAAACTGGAATGCGACATCGAACGGCAGAGCGGGTTGCTAAACAGACAGGTGAATTAGTTATTGCGATTTCCCAAAGGCGTAATGTGATTACCCTATATAAAAGTAATTTGAAATATTCTCTAAAAGACATTGGGGTTATCTTAACAAAAGCTAATCAAGCGATGCAGACGTTAGAGAAGTATAAGAATGTATTGGATCAGGGGGTAACCAACCTTGGTGCTTTAGAGTTTGAAGAGATGGTTACATTCTCTGAAGTCCTACAAGTTATTCATCGAATAGAAATGGTTCTCCGCATAAAGAATGAAATTTTGGGGTATGTAAATGAATTAGGTACAGAAGGACGTTTAATTCAGCTCCAGTTAACAGAACTGGTATCGAATATCGAAAATGAAGCTCGATTATTATTAAAAGATTATAGTAAGTATGGCGACTATGAGCCTCATTACATTTTAAAAAAGCTTCAAGAGGTGGCCAACACAGAGCTTATGGAAGATGCTAAAATCTTAAAGCTTCTAGGGTATCCTTCATCTACCAAACCGGATGACCCTGTCATTCCAAGAGGATACAGGATCTTAGATAAGATCCCACGACTCCCGTTCTTAATCGTAGAATCCATGGTGGATGAGTTTGGTACGTTAAATGATGTGGTGAAAGCTTCTCCGAAAGAGCTAGTAAAAGTAGATGGAATAGGGGAAGTCAGAGCGGGGAAAATCAAAGAAGGTTTAAACCGTATCCAAGAACAATTATTTATTGACCGTCACATTTGATCACACAATTGACACATTTTCAAATGTTTGCTATCATACAACGTTTATTTAATTGACTATATTTGTAAGGTGTGATACCGTTTCGACTATATAAATGGATTTAATTCTTTCATTATAATTTATAGAAAACATGGTAATACTGCATGTTAGGAGGTGACCGTGGTGCTTAAGAAAGTGGTCCAATTATTTATTGTTATCGCAGGTGGTACCATAGGATTTTTGTTTATACCAGACTTAGTTGTGAGTCTGTCTGATGTCGGCGAAAAATCCTGGATGGCCAATGAGTACATCGGGATGGTGCTAGGAGCCATAATATTATTTTTATTAACATTTTGGTTTGTTGATTATATTGTCGATTTCTTTATGTGGGTAGAAGAAACACTAGTGAAAGTGCCTGTAGCAGATTTGTTATTCGGAAGTTTAGGGTTAATTGTAGGGTTGATTGTAGCCTTCTTAGTAAATATCCCCCTTCAGGAAAATCCTATAATGGTAGTATCACAGGTATTGCCGATTTTCCTAACTGTGATATTAGGATATTTAGGATTTCAGGTAGGTTTCAAGCGACGTGATGAATTCATCAATCTACTTTCATTAGCCAACAAAAAGGAAAAAGAGAAAGATCGCAAGAAGACTTCCGAAGATGACGATGACGAGGGAGATTTCGCACCAAAAACTAAGATATTAGATACAAGTGTTATTATTGATGGACGAATCGCAGATATTTGTCAGACTCATTTTCTAGAAGGAACCATCTTAATTCCGCAATTTGTGCTCGAAGAACTTCAGCATATTGCTGACTCTTCTGATGTATTGAAGCGGAACCGAGGACGCCGTGGTTTAGATGTTCTGAATCGGATGCAAAAAGAGTTACCAGTAAACGTAGAGATCTACGAGGGTGATATTGAAGACGTTCAGGAAGTTGATAGTAAACTTGTGAAGCTAGCAAAGCTTATTAATGGCATAGTGGTAACGAATGACTTTAACTTAAATAAAGTTTGTGAGTTTCAAAATGTTCAAGTACTCAATATTAATGATTTAGCAAATGCCGTTAAACCTGTGGTATTACCAGGAGAAGAATTGACGGTTCAGGTCATTAAAGACGGGAAAGAGCAAAACCAAGGAGTTGCTTATCTTGATGACGGCACGATGATTGTCGTTGAAGAAGGTAAGGATTATATTGGGCGTACGATTGAGGTGCTCGTAACAAGTGTGTTACAAACCTCTGCTGGTCGTATGATCTTTGCAAAGCCTAAACTACTTGAAAAAGCCCTATAAAAAGGGTATAAACAAAATAGAGTTAAGCAAAAGTGATAACAGCCATGTTATCGCTTTTGTTTTGTATAAATTTTTATCATACGTATAGGATGGGGTTTATGAGTTCGTATCAAGTTATCATACTAGCTGCCGGACAAGGCAAACGAATGAAGGCAGGCCGCAATAAGCAGTTCTTATCCATTGATGGAAAGCCGCTTCTCATTCATACTGTTGAAGCTTTTAATCACGATGATTTATGTGATAAGCGGATCTTAGTGATTAATCCAAATGAACGGTCAGAGATAGAAGAGTTATTACGAGAGTACGGATACGAGGACCTGGTTACACTTGTGGACGGTGGGAAAGAGCGACAGGACAGCGTCTTGGCTGGGCTAGAAGCAGTCTCTCGTCAAGATTCCATTGTTCTTATTCATGACGGGGCAAGACCTTTTGTGACGTATGAGTCCATTCAGAAGTTGGTCAAGGAAGCAGATCACCATGGAGCAGCCCTTTTGGCTGTGCCAGTAACGGACACCATTAAGCAGTATCAAGGCGGAGTACTTACAACGTTAAAGAGAGATGAACTCTGGGCTGCTCAAACTCCTCAAGCCTTTCAATATTCATTGATTATTGAAGCGCATCAAAAGGCTAAAAATGATCAGTACCTTGGGACAGACGATACGTCTCTAGTAGAACGAATCGGAGGACATATTGAAGTGGTTCAAGGGAGTTATGATAATATTAAGCTTACAACACCTGAAGATATTGAAAAAGCTGAAACGATCATTCATAAACGCTCTGCTAGCACAAGAACGAAGGAGGAAATGGATATGTTTCGTGTCGGACAAGGATTCGATGTTCATCAATTAGTAGATGGAAGACCTTGTATCATTGGTGGTGTAGAAATTCCATACGAAAAAGGATTGCTCGGTCATTCAGATGCTGATGTATTGTTACATACTGTAGCGGATGCATGCCTGGGGGCGATCGGTGAAGGGGATATTGGAAAGCATTTTCCCGATACAGATCCGGAATTCAAGGATGCAGATTCAATGAAGTTGCTTGAGCATGTATGGCAGATCGTTCAGGAGAGAGGATATGAGCTTGGGAATATTGATTGTACCATTATAGCTCAAGCTCCGAAGATGTCTCCTTATACGGCTTCTATGCAGGCAAATATTGCGCGCATACTAGGAGCGGAATCTTCACAAGTTAACGTTAAAGCTACAACGACGGAAAAATTAGGGTTTCCTGGACGTAAAGAAGGAATTGCTTCACAAGCCACGGTTTTACTTACACGCTCACAATCGCTATAATGAGCATGGTAATTAACAAATTTCGTTATCAAGCACGTGCTTGAGATGATAAAATGAAGGTAGACTATCATTCGGTAGAAAGAAGGGAAACTAATCATGACAAATGAAATTCGTGTGCGTTATGCGCCAAGCCCAACCGGTCATCTACATATCGGAAATGCGCGTACAGCACTTTTTAATTATTTATATGCACGCCATCTAGGTGGTAAATTTATTATTCGTATTGAAGATACGGATGAGAAGCGTAACGTAGCTGGTGGGGAACAAAGCCAGATGCAATACTTAAAATGGCTTGGGATCGACTGGGACGAGAGTGTTGATGTTGGCGGCGAGTATGGACCATACCGCCAAATGGAACGCCTTGACCTTTATCAAAAATATATTGATGAACTATTAGACCGTAATCTTGCGTATAAATGTTATATGACAGAAGAAGAATTAGAAGCAGAGCGTGAAGGGCAGCGTGAACGAGGAGAGGTTCCGATGTATTCGGGAGCTCACCGTGATCTGACAGAAGATCAAATAAAACAGTTCGAAGCAGAAGGTCGTCAACCTAGTATTCGTATTCGCGTACCTGAAGGTGTAACCTACAAGTGGAATGACCTTGTTCGCGGTGAAATCACATTTGATTCTAGTGATTTCGGTGATTGGGTTATTGCTAAGAAAAATGGAACACCAACGTATAATTTTGCTGTGGCTGTGGATGATTATCTTATGAAGATCACAGACGTTTTACGCGGTGAGGAGCACATTTCCAATACGCCAAAACAAATGATGGTGTACGATGCACTTGGTTGGGAAGCACCGCGCTTTGGCCACATGGCATTAATTCTAAATGAGCAACGCAAGAAGCTAAGTAAACGCGACGAGCATATCCTTCAGTTTATTGGTCAGTATGAACAACTTGGTTATCTGCCTGAGTCGTTATTTAACTTTATTACCCTTCTTGGCTGGTCTCCTGTTGGGGAAGAAGAGATCTTCACATCAGACCAATTAATTGAAATCTTTGATTCAAATCGCTTATCCTCTTCGCCGGCAGTGTTTGATCCTCAAAAGTTAAAATGGATCAACAATCAATACATTAAAGCGGCTGATCTAGATCGTGTTGTGGAGTTAGCTCTTCCTCACCTAGTTGAAGCAGGTCGCCTGCCAGAAGATATGAACGATGAACAGCGTACTTGGGCTCGTGAATTGATCGCTCTTTATCAAGAGCAACTCAATTATTCAGCTGAGATTGTTGAACTTACTGAATTATTCTTTAAAGAAGAAATTGATTATGATGAAGAAGCAATGGCTGTTCTTAAAGAGGAGCAAGTACCAGAGGTGCTAGAAACGTATAGTCAAAAGCTAGATGACTTAGAGGCCTTTGAACCTGATGCGATTAAAAAAGCCGTAAAAGCTGTCCAAAAAGAAACAGGGCACAAAGGAAAAAAACTATTCATGCCTATTCGTGTAGCGACTACTGGCCAGACTCATGGTCCAGAGTTACCAAATGCGATTCATTTGTTAGGGAAAGACACGGTTCAGAAACGACTAAAAAATGCCGTTGAGCAGCTTCAGGCATAGAAATTCACATTTTTCGTGAAATGTAATATAGTAGCATTAATAACCTAGAACGTTGAAGAGGAGAAGTAAAAGGGTCGCTTCTTTTAGCAGAGACAATCACCCCGGCTGAAAGTGGTTGAAGGAGCTCTTTTGAAATGCACCTCTGAGTCTCATGTTGAATTGTAGTAAATATGAGCGGTACTCTCCCGTTATGAGAGGCGAGTTGGAGATAATGTTGTATTATCTCAAACAGAGTGGAACCGCGCAAAAAGCGTCTCTGTGTTTTAAAGCACAGAGGCGCTTTTTTTCTGTCTCGCATAAAGGTTTGCCGTTTGTTCACCTTATGCTCATGATGAAGTATTGGAGGGATATGAATGGGGCTATTCCAGATGCTCAAGGAAGATGTTGATGTTGTATTTGATCAGGATCCGGCAGCCAGAAGTCGTTTCGAAGTCATTCTAACTTACTCAGGACTGCATGCAATATGGGGACATCGTCTTGCTCATGCCTGTTATATAAAGAAATTTTTCTTCTTAGCACGAGTGATTTCACAATTGAGTCGTTTTTTCACAGGGATTGAGATTCACCCAGGTGCCCAAATTGGCCGTCGCTTTTTCATTGATCACGGCATGGGCGTAGTCATTGGAGAAACGTGTGAAATCGGAGATAATGTGACCCTATTCCAAGGGGTTACATTAGGTGGTACCGGAAAAGAAAAAGGCAAGCGACACCCAACTCTTAAAGATCACGCCCTTGTCGCTACAGGAGCTAAAGTTCTTGGTTCCATCACCATCGGGGAAAACTCAAAAGTGGGAGCAGGTTCGGTGGTATTAAACGATGTACCTGATAATTCTACTGTGGTTGGTATACCAGGGACGATTGTAATTCGTGACGGGAAGAAAGTGCGAAAAGATTTAGATCACCATAAGATGCCTGACCCCGTGGCTGACCGATTTGAAAAGATGGATGAAGAAATTACCCGATTACAAAAACAAATAGAAGATATGAAACAAGGAGTGAAACATGATGGGGATTCAGATCTATAATACCCTTACACGTCAGAAAGAAGCGTTCAAACCGATTGAAGAAGGAAAGGTCAGCATGTATGTATGTGGCCCAACGGTTTACAATTACATTCATATTGGAAATGCGCGCCCTGCAATTGTGTTTGATACGGTCCGTAAGTATTTTCAGTACCAAAATTATGACGTTCAATACGTATTGAATTTCACGGATGTAGATGACAAGTTAATTAAAGCAGCCAATGAATTAGGCTCTGAAGTTCCTGAGATTGCAGAGCGATTTATCGAAGCGTATAAGGAAGATGTTGGGGCCTTTGGTGTGGAAGAAGCGGTTCATCATCCGCGTGTAACAGAGAATATGTCTGAAATTATTGAGTTTATCAACACGCTGGTTGAGAAAGGTCATGCTTATGAATCAGGTGGAGATGTTTATTTCCGAACTCGTTCCTTTGATTCTTACGGAAAACTTTCACAGCAATCAATAGATGAGCTTCGAACTGGAGCCCGTATTGAAGTGGGAGAGAAGAAGGAAGACCCGCTCGATTTCACACTTTGGAAGACAACGAAAGATGGCGAAATTGCTTGGGACAGTCCTTGGGGTGAAGGGCGACCTGGCTGGCATATTGAATGCTCGGCTATGGCGAAGAAATACCTTGGCGATACGATTGATATCCATGCAGGGGGACAGGACTTAACCTTCCCTCACCATGAAAATGAAATTGCTCAATCTGAAGCTTTAAACGAAAAGCAGTTTGCAAACTACTGGATGCATAATGGCTACATTAAGATTGAAAACGAAAAGATGTCCAAATCACTCGGGAATTTCGTTCTCGTTCATGACATTATCAAACACCATGACCCGCAAGTGATCCGCTTCTTTATGCTAAGCGTTCATTACCGTCATCCGATTAACTTTAGTGAGGCCCTTCTTGAAGGGGCAAAGAATAGCCTGGACCGGATTAAAAATGCTTATGAAAACCTTGAACACCGTAAACAATCCAGCACGGATCAAACAGATAACGATACGGAGTGGCTTGAGAAGACAGAAGGGTATAAAGAAACATTTATCAAGGAAATGGATGATGATTTCAATACGGCAAACGCCATTTCTGTTCTGTTTGACGTAACAAAGGATGCGAACGTTTACCTGCAATCATCCCATACTTCTGAAAAAGTGATTTCAGCCTTTCAGCATACACTCACTGAATTAGCGGGCGTATTAGGAATCCGTGTTGCTACAGAAGATGAACTTCTTGATGAAGAAATCGATGCTTTAATTCAAGAACGAATTGATGCCCGGAAGAATCGTGATTTCCAACGAGCGGATGAAATTCGAGACAATCTGAAAGAACAAGGGATCTTTTTAGAAGATACGCCTCAAGGAACCAGATGGAAGAGAGGTTAATATGAACCAGCAAGAAGTCGATGTAAGACAATTGAAAAGCTTAACCCTCGCCTATATGGGAGATGTCGTGTACGAACAATTTGTCAGGGAACATCTGATCAGGAGCGGAAGCGTTAAACCGCAGCAGCTGCACCAAGCTGCGGTGCGCTTCGTTTCTGCTAAATCCCAATCCGCTGTTATTCGTACCTGGCTCGATGGTGACTTATTGACAGAAGCGGAAGAAGCTGTTGTGAGAAGAGGGCGAAACGCCAAGGGTGGCTCCACGCCAAAGAATACAGATGTACAAACCTATCGATACAGCACAGCTTTTGAAGCTCTGTTAGGATATTTGTATTTCTTAAATCAGAATGACCGCTTGGTCGAATTAGTAACACTAGCTATACAACATGTAGAAGAAAGGAGCGCGACAACATGAAAGAAGAGTGGATTATTGGGAAGAATGCCGTGTCTGAGGCTCTTAAATCGGGCAGGTCCATTAATAAAGTCATGGTTTCCGATCAACTCCAACATAAAGCAACTCAGAACCTCCAAAAGATTGCTAAGGAGAACGGTGTTCAAGTTCAAAAAGTTCCAAAGAAGAAGCTTGATCAACTCGTAGATGGCAGCCATCAGGGGGTTATTGCTTCCGTTGCTGCATATGACTACAGCGAGCTAGATGACTTATTTGAACACGCCAGAAGAAAAGGAGAAGCTCCCTTTTTCTTAATTCTAGATGAAATAGAAGACCCCCATAACCTTGGTTCCATCCTTCGCACAGCCGATGCTTCAGGCGTACACGGAGTGATCATTCCTAAAAGAAGATCGGTAGGGTTAACCGCGACTGTAGCGAAAACGTCTACTGGAGCCATTGAATATATCCCTGTCGTTCGTGTAACCAATTTAGCTCGTACCATAGAAGATTTAAAGAAAGAACACGTGTGGGTGGTAGGTACAGACGCTAAAGGAGAAGAAGACTACCGTGAACTAAAAGGGGACATGCCTGTCGCGCTTGTCATTGGAAGTGAAGGAAAAGGCATTAGCCGTTTAGTAAAAGAAAAGTGCGATTGGTCCGTTCGTCTGCCAATGGTAGGTCACGTTACATCCCTTAATGCTTCCGTTTCCGCTAGTTTACTCATGTATGAAATCCACAGAAAACGCCACCCATTGGGTGAGTAATAATGGAAGTTCTCATTGTAGATGGATATAACATTATCGGGGCTTGGCCAGAGCTTCAATCTCTGAAAGATTATGATCTCGGCCAAGCCCGTGATCTATTAATTGAAAGAATGGCGGAATACCGAGCTTTTTCTAAGAACCGGGTTATCGTTGTATTTGATGCCTATTATGTACAGGGAATCGAGAAAAAACGAAAAAATTACGATGTAGAAATTGTGTTCACCAGAGAAAATGAAACAGCAGACGAACGGATAGAAAAGCTCGTTCAGGAAGTTAAAAATATTCGGACCCAAGTATATGTAGCAACATCGGATTACACAGAGCAGCGTACGATCTTTGCGCAAGGGGCTTTAAGGCTCTCAGCCAGAGAGCTCCACATCGAAATGAAAAATATAGAAAAAGAAATCCAAAACGAAGTGAAGTCTTACAATCAGGTTCAAAACAAGTCTAAAATACCGATAAAAAAGGAAGTATTAGATGTGTTTGAAAAGTGGCGCCGAGGTGAAAAGTAATGCCAGCTTATGTTGACGCTTTTGAAACGCTTACTGTATAATATTTCTATATATCGAGTGAAGTACGGTCGGGGGGAATCCTTACGTGATCATCGGACAAGTGGAGAAGGACATCAAGAATTTGGATTTTGAACAATTGTCAGACGAGGATGTCGTTGTTTTTGTGCATGAAGGAGATAGTCGAGCTTTAGAACATTTGATTAACAAGTATAAAAATTTTGTACGTGCTAAAGCCCGCACCTATTTTTTAATTGGCGCAGATCGAGAAGATATTGTGCAAGAAGGGATGATCGGGTTGTATAAAGCAATTCGTGATTACCAGGAGGACAAGCTTTCTTCGTTTAAAGCCTTCGCAGAACTTTGTGTAACTCGCCAAATTATTACTGCTATCAAAACTGCCACTAGACAGAAGCATATTCCGCTTAATTCTTATGTTTCTTTAGATAAGCCTATCTATGATGAAGAGTCCGATCGAACATTATTGGACGTAATTGCCGGTGCGAAAGCTTTAGATCCCGAGGAACTGATCATTAATCAAGAGCGATTTGGGGATATGGAGTATAAAATGTCAGAATTGTTAAGTGATTTAGAAAGAAAGGTTCTGAGTTTATACTTGGACGGGAGATCCTATCAGGAGATCTCGGTAGATTTAAACCGCCATGTGAAGTCTATCGATAACGCATTACAACGGGTGAAGCGAAAGCTTGAGCGGTACTTGGAAATCAGTGAAATTACGCTCTAGCGCTACGTTGACAGCCTTATAATCCCATGGTACATTAATGGAAGTGACTAAAACCCTGGAATGGGGCGGAGAAAAATGCGAAAAAAGGTAGTCTTAGCGTGTGTTGAATGTGCAAGTCGTAACTACTCAACCAATAAGAACTCGAGCATCAATTCAGAACGACTTGAAGCACGAAAGTATTGTAAGAATTGCGGCAAACACACCCTGCACCGGGAGACAAAATAACGAGGAAGCCTTACGGGTGAAAGTTTGGGGGTACTAGCATGTTCAAGTTTTTCAAAAACGTTTCTCGAGAAATGCAAAAAGTCAGTTGGCCTAAAGGGAAAGAACTTTCTAAATACACTGTAACGGTTATTTCTACCGTGGCTTTTGTTGCTGTCTTCTTTGCAGTAGTAGACTTAGGGATTTCGTGGATTCTTGAATTGATTACCGAATAAAGCACTTATGTTTATGTTATAATGTTATTAATACGTTTCTTGCTCAAAAAACCCGTTTAACGGGTTTTTTCATGTTGACCAAAAAACGAAACTTAATGATGAGGGAGGGAAGGGCAAACCGTTTGTCCTGAAACTATGGAAAAAAGATGGTATGTTGTACACACTTATTCTGGTTACGAGAATAAAGTGAAAACAAATTTAGAGAAACGTGTGGATTCTATGGGAATGGAAGATAAGATCTTCCGTGTAATTGTCCCTGAAGATGAAGAGACGGAAATTAAAAACGGTAAACGTAAGACCGTTAAAAAGAAAACTTTCCCTGGCTATGTGTTAGCGGAAATGGTTATGACGGATGATTCGTGGTATGTTGTACGCAACACACCAGGAGTAACAGGTTTCGTTGGATCTACTGGTTCAGGTTCGAAGCCTACCCCTCTCTTGGAAGAAGAAATGGAAACAGTTCTTAAGCGAATGGGTATGGATGAACCGCTCCAGGACATTGGCTTTGAAGTGAAAGAAAGTGTTCGAGTAACAGAAGGACCTTTCGCGAACTTCACTGGTTCTATTGAATCCATTGACTTGGACAAGCAAAAAGTAAAAGTCCATGTTAATATGTTCGGGCGCGAAACCCCGGTTGAGCTAGAGTTCTCTCAAATTGAAAAATTATAATGGGGACCCCCTTGCATTCTTTCTGGAAAAATGCTAGAATTTTTATGTTCTTTATGCCTCGAGAAAGAGGTTTTATGTGTATATGATTGAGTGGGAGGGGGATACCCCCTGTAACCACATCACGGACTTAAGGAGGTGTGTCTCGTGGCTAAAAAAGTTATTAAAGTTGTAAAACTACAGATTCCTGCAGGTAAAGCCAATCCGGCTCCGCCAGTTGGACCAGCACTAGGTCAAGCAGGTGTTAATATCATGGGTTTCTGTAAGGAATTTAACGCACGTACAGCAGATCAAGCTGGTATGATCATTCCGGTTGAAATTACGGTGTTTGAAGACCGTTCATTTACATTCGTCACTAAAACTCCGCCTGCTGCCGTTCTTCTTAAAGATGCGGCTGGCATTAAATCCGGATCAGGCGAACCAAACCGCAATAAAGTTGCAACAATTAAGCGCGACAAAGTACGCGAAATTGCTGAAACAAAAATGCCTGACCTAAATGCTGCTGACGTGGATGCAGCTATGCGCATGGTTGAAGGTACAGCGCGTAGTATGGGACTTGTTATCGAGGACTAATCCCACAGCGGCTCTGGATTGAGTAAGGTTGCGAGGTGGGGGATTTTCCACATTTCGCAACCTTTATTCGTGGGAGGTAAAACCGTTAAAACCACAATGAGGAGGAAAATGAAATGGCTAAAAAAAGCAAACGTTACCAAGAAGCTTTAAAATTAGTAGATAAATCAAAAGCTTACGACTCTCAAGAGGCGGTTAAGCTTGTAAAAGAAACAGCAAAAGCAAACTTCGACGAAACAGTAGAAGCTGCGTTCCGTCTAGGAGTAGACCCTAAGAAAGCGGATCAACAAATCCGCGGTGCTATGGTTCTACCACACGGTACTGGTAAATCCCAGCGCGTTCTAGTTTTCGCTAAAGGTGATAAAGCGAAAGAAGCAGAAGCAGCGGGTGCAGACTTCGTAGGTGAACAAGACCTAATCAACCAAATCAACCAAGGTTGGTTTGAATTTGATGTAGTTGTAGCAACTCCAGACATGATGGCTGAAGTTGGTAAACTAGGTCGCGTACTTGGACCAAAAGGTCTAATGCCTAACCCTAAAACAGGAACTGTAACATTCGATGTTGAAAAAGCTGTTAACGAAATCAAAGCAGGTAAAGTTGAATACCGCGTTGATAAAGCAGGAAACATCCATGTACCAATTGGTAAAGTTTCCTTTGAAAATGACAAGTTAGTTGAGAACTTCACAGCGATCACTGAGACGCTAATGAAGGCGAAGCCTCAGGCTGCTAAAGGAACTTACATGCGGAACGCATCAGTAGCTTCTACTATGGGCCCTGGTGTTCGCGTAGATGTTTCTTCTTTCAAAAGCTAATTTGGCATTGACTTTTCAATAGCGCTTAGCTATAATATTCAATGTTGCAAATATGAATACGTTATACCGTAGACAGTAGGTGCGCTTGTCGCTTAATTTCCTACCGAGGTGTGTTGATATACGTGATAGTTGTTCGCTGATAGCTATCATCAACTCATGTGCCTTCTTGTCTACCTTGAAGGCACATTTTTTATGAATTATATCGCGAGCCTTTTATGAACCTTGGCACCCTAACGGTATGATGAAAAGTCAATAGGAGGTGGAACGATGAGCAGAATTATTGAACACAAGAAACAGCTTGTTTCTGAAATCGCTGATAAACTTCAGAACAGTAAATCTACAGTACTTGTAGACTACCGCGGTTTAGACGTTGATACGGTAACGAATCTTCGTCAACAACTACGTGAAGCTGGCGTTGACTTCAAAGTGTACAAAAACACAATGACTCGCCGTGCGACAGCAGAAGCAGAACTGACTGACCTTGATGAGGTATTAGTTGGCCCAACAGCACTTGCTTTCAGTGAGGACGATGCTGTATCTCCGGCTAAGATCATCAACAGTTTTGCTAAAGAAAACGACGCTCTTGAAATCAAAGGTGGCGTAATCGAAGGTAGCGTAGCAAGTGTTGAACAAATCAAAGAACTTGCAGAGCTTCCAGACGCAAACGGACTTGTATCTATGCTTCTTTCTGTACTACAAGCTCCAATGCGCAACTTCGCGCTTGCAACGAAAGCAGTTGCAGACCAAAAAGAAGAACAAGGCGCTTAATTGCCTAATAGGCACGTCTAATAATTATATTTATTACAAGGAGGATATATCATGACTAAAGAACAAATTATCGACGCGATCAAAGAAATGAACGTTCTTGAACTTAATGATTTAGTAAAAGCAATTGAAGAAGAATTTGGAGTAACTGCTGCGGCACCTGTAGCTGTAGGTGGCGGCGGCGCTGCTGAAGCTGCTGAAGAGCAAACTGAATTTGACGTTGTTCTAGAAGACGCTGGAGCTTCTAAGATCAAAGTTGTTAAAGCAGTTCGCGAAATCACTGGCCTTGGACTTAAAGATGCTAAAGACTTAGTAGATAACGCTCCGAAACCAGTTAAAGAAGGCGTTTCTAAAGAAGAAGCTGAAGAAATGAAAGCTAAACTTGAAGAAACAGGCGCTAAGATCGAACTTAAGTAAGAGAAAGCACAAAAAGCTCGCTGTATAACGGCGAGCTTTGCTTTTGTTATACATTAACTCATGGGCATATGCCTATATGGTTAAGTGTAAAACAAACTGCAAGATGGGTAGGTGTTATGAATGTCAGAACACTATTATTCAAGAAATCCTGAATCTAAGAGTGCTCCAAAGTCATGGACGTTCAACTTACGAGGAAGAACGCTTAACTTTAGCACAGATCAAGGAGTATTTTCTAAAGACGAAGTAGATTTTGGGTCTAGAACCTTAATAGAAACATTTACTGAGCCAGAGATCAACGGAGAATTTCTTGATCTGGGCTGTGGATACGGCCCCATCGGTCTTTCACTCGCTCTGGATTTCCCAGATCGTAAAGTTGTTATGGTAGATGTAAACGAGCGAGCAGTTCAATTAGCTCAAGATAACGCAACGAAGAATAACGTAACCAATGCAGATATACGACAAAGTGATCAATTTTCTGCTATACAACATCAGAGCTTTGCGGCAATCGTAACAAATCCACCAATTAGAGCAGGAAAGAAAGTTGTACACTCCATGTTTGAACAAAGTCACCAGGCATTATTGCCAGGCGGCGAGTTATGGGTTGTCATTCAGAAGAAACAGGGTGCCCCATCTGCTCAACAACGTTTAGAAGATTTGTTCGATCAGGTCACAGTAGAAAAGAAGGCAAAAGGCTACTTCATCTTAAAGGCGAAAAAGTTTGACTCTAAAATATAGTTGTGATAGTATTGAAAAATGCCAATATATAAGTTTCTATGTCAAGAGTTTTTTTAAACTTTTTACGTATAAATGCCTTCCGTTAGGCAAGACTGGTAAAATCGAATAAACAAATCGTATATTGTGGTTTTCTTATAGAAACCCTTTTTTCTTTTGTCTAACGTTAGAGAAACGGAATTGTTCAATTACATTCGCCTAGTGCGAATGTATTTATAGATTAACCTGGTGCAGGAATGATCTTTCTGTACTAGCTAGTTCGGCATGCCATTTTTGCCGGACAATTTTTTCTTTATTAAAATGCTTGATTTGAGGGGTGAATCAGTTGACAGGTCAACTAGTTCAGTATGGACGACACCGCCAGCGCAGAAGTTATGCGCGTATCAGCGAAGTACTCGAGTTACCAAACTTAATTGAAATTCAAACTGCTTCCTATGATTGGTTCTTGGAAGAAGGTTTGAGGGAGATGTTCCAAGACATTTCACCGATTGAGGACTTTACAGGCAACCTTTCTTTAGAGTTTGTAGATTACACTCTCGGAGAGCCTAAGTATCCTGTAGATGAATCAAAAGAGCGAGATGTCACCTATTCAGCTCCTCTTCGTGTTAAAGTACGCTTGCTTAATAAAGAAACTGGCGAAGTGAAAGAGCAGGAAGTATTTATGGGTGATTTCCCACTAATGACGGGTACAGGTACTTTCGTCATTAATGGTGCAGAGCGTGTTATCGTATCTCAGTTAGTTCGTTCTCCAAGTGTCTACTTTAGTCCAAAAGTAGATAAGAACGGTAAGAGAGGGTATACAGCTACTGTAATTCCTAACCGCGGTGCTTGGTTAGAGTTTGAAACAGATGCAAAAGACGTAGTTCACGTACGTATTGATCGTACTCGTAAACTTCCGATCACCGTCTTATTGCGTGCACTAGGATTTGGTACAGACCAAGAGATTATTGATCTTATTGGTGACAACCAATACCTTAAGAATACGCTTGAGAAGGATAATACGGAAAACAGTGAAAAAGCTCTTTTAGAAATTTATGAGCGACTTCGCCCTGGTGAACCACCAACAGTAGAGAATGCGAAGAGTTTACTTGTTTCACGCTTCTTTGATCCAAAGAGGTATGATCTTGCACACGTAGGTCGTTACAAGATTAATAAGAAGTTACACATCAAGAATCGCCTATTTAACCAAGTGTTAGCTGAATCATTAGCTGATCCGGAAACAGGTGAAATCCTTGCAAATAAAGGGGATAAACTAGATCGTCGTTTATTAGATAAGATTCTACCATACCTAGAAGGTTCTGAAGAGAATCTAGGGGATGAAATCGTAGAACCTCATGATGGCGTGCTAGATGACCCTATGAAGATTCAAAACGTTAAGATTGTAGATCCAACAGATCCTGAAGGAGAAAAAACACTTAACGTCATTAGTAATGCTAATGTGGATGACAGTACTAAGAACATTACGCCTTCTGATATCCTTTCAGCGGTAAGTTACTTCTTTAACTTACTTCATGATGTAGGTGGCACGGACGATATTGACCACTTAGGTAACCGTCGTCTACGTTCAGTTGGGGAGCTTCTACAGAACCAATTCCGTATTGGTCTATCTCGTATGGAGCGTGTAGTACGTGAGCGTATGTCCATTCAAGACACAGCTTCTATTACTCCACAACAACTGATTAACATCCGCCCGGTCATTGCATCCATTAAAGAGTTCTTTGGTAGTTCTCAGCTATCACAGTTTATGGACCAAACGAACCCACTTGCAGAGTTAACGCACAAACGCCGTCTGTCCGCACTAGGACCTGGTGGTTTAACGCGTGAGCGCGCAGGTTTCGAGGTACGTGACGTTCACTACTCTCACTATGGTCGTATGTGTCCGATTGAAACGCCAGAGGGACCAAACATTGGTCTTATTAACTCTCTTTCATCTTATGCAAAAGTAAACAAATTTGGCTTTATTGAAACACCATATCGTCGTGTGGACCCTGAAACAGGGAAGGTAACAGCTCAAATTGATTATCTAACTGCTGATGAAGAAGATAACTACGTTGTTGCTCAGGCAAACGCGAAGTTAGAAGAAGATGGCTCATTCCAAGATGAAGAAGTAATTGCTCGCTTCCGTGGTGAGAACACGGCTGTTAAACGTGAACGTATTGACTATATGGACGTTTCACCAAAACAGGTCGTTTCTGCTGCGACAGCTTGTATTCCTTTCTTAGAAAACGATGACTCCAACCGCTCCCTAATGGGTGCGAACATGCAACGTCAAGCTGTACCATTGATGGAACCTGAATCTCCACTAGTTGGTACAGGTATGGAATATGTCTCTGGTAAAGACTCAGGTGCTGCTGTTGTAGCGCATCACGAGGGAATTGTAGAACGTGTTGATGCTAAGGAAGTTCTTGTTCGTCGTATTTCAGTTGTAGACGGTAAAGAAGTAGAAGGCGATTTAGATCGCTATCGTTTCCAGAAGTTCATCCGTTCGAACCAGGGTACATGTTATAACCAGAAGCCTATTGTTAGCGCTGGTGATCGTATTGAAAAAGGAGAAATCCTTGCTGATGGTCCTTCTATGGAAAAAGGTGAACTTGCACTAGGTAAAAACCCTCTTGTTGCCTTTATGACATGGGATGGTTACAACTATGAGGATGCGATTATCATGAGTGAACGTCTTGTTAAAGATGACGTTTACACTTCTATTCATATTGAAGAGTATGAATCAGAAGCACGTGATACGAAGCTTGGACCTGAAGAAATTACTCGCGACATCCCGAACGTTGGGGAAGACGCGCTTAAGAATCTTGATGATCGCGGTATTATCCGCGTTGGTGCGGAAGTAAGTGACAGTGATCTGCTAGTTGGTAAAGTAACACCTAAAGGTGTAACAGAACTTTCAGCAGAAGAACGCTTGCTACACGCAATCTTCGGAGAGAAAGCACGTGAAGTACGTGATACATCTCTAAGAGTTCCACACGGTGCCGGTGGTATTGTGCTTGATGTTAAGATCTTCAACCGTGAAGATGGAGACGAATTACCTCCTGGTGTAAACCAGTTGGTTCGTGTTTACATCGTTCAGAAGCGTAAGATCTCTGAAGGTGACAAAATGGCCGGTCGTCACGGTAACAAAGGTGTAATCTCTAAGATTCTTCCAGAAGAAGATATGCCTTATCTACCAGATGGCACACCAGTAGATGTCATGTTAAACCCACTCGGTGTACCTTCTCGTATGAACATCGGTCAGGTACTAGAGTTACACTTAGGTATGGCTTCTCGCCTACTAGGTGTCCGAATGGCTACGCCAGTATTTGATGGTGCTCGTGAGGAAGACGTTTGGGAAACATTAAAAGAAGCTGGAATGGCTCGTGATGCGAAGACAATTCTTTATGATGGACGTACGGGTGAACCGTTTGATAACCGTGTATCAGTAGGTGTCATGTACATGATTAAACTTGCGCACATGGTTGATGATAAACTTCACGCGCGTTCTACTGGACCATACTCCCTTGTTACGCAACAACCATTGGGTGGTAAAGCTCAATTTGGTGGACAGCGTTTCGGTGAGATGGAGGTTTGGGCTCTTGAAGCTTACGGTGCTGCTTATACACTTCAAGAAATCCTAACCGTTAAGTCCGATGATGTTGTTGGACGTGTTAAAACGTATGAATCAATTGTTAAAGGTTCAAATGTACCTGAACCAGGTGTACCAGAATCATTTAAAGTATTGATTAAAGAGCTACAGAGTTTAGGTATGGATGTTAAGATGCTAACAGCTG
This sequence comes from Pontibacillus chungwhensis, assembly GCF_030166655.1. Lineage (GTDB taxonomy): Bacteria > Bacillota > Bacilli > Bacillales > BH030062 > Pontibacillus. Next base: position 133,381 of record NZ_CP126446.1, read on the forward strand.
ATGAATCTGAGATTGACTTACGTGATATTGAAGAAGAAGAAGCGCAGTCAGCTGAAAAGCTGAATGTAGATGGCGATCCTAAAGACGCAATAGAGTAAGAGCTTATGACACTGGACTCTAAGCTTAGGGTAAAACCTGGAGATTATAAGGGAGGTAGGCCCCTTGCTAGATGTAAACAACTTTGAATATATGAAGATTGGTTTAGCTTCACCTGATAAAATCCGTTCGTGGTCATTTGGTGAAGTGAAGAAACCAGAAACCATTAACTATCGTACGTTAAAACCGGAAAAAGACGGTTTGTTCTGTGAACGCATTTTTGGTCCTACAAAGGACTGGGAATGTCACTGTGGTAAATACAAGCGAGTTCGTTATAAAGGGATCGTTTGTGACCGCTGTGGAGTAGAAGTTACCAAAGCGAAAGTACGTCGTGAGCGTATGGGGCACTTAGAATTAGCTGCCCCTGTCTCTCACATTTGGTACTTCAAAGGAATTCCAAGTCGTATGGGACTTGTTCTTGATATGTCACCACGTGCTTTAGAAGAAGTCATTTACTTCGCTGCATATGTGGTAACAGACCAAGGTGATACAGCTCTTGAAAAGAAACAGTTACTTTCTGAGAAAGAATACCGTACGTACCGCGAGAAGTACGGGAAGTCCTTCCAAGCCATGATGGGTGCTGAAGCCATTCGTAGATTGCTTCAAGATATCGATCTTGAGAAGGAAGTTGACACGCTTAAGGAAGAACTGAAAACAGCCCAAGGCCAGCGTCGTACACGCGCTATTAAACGTTTAGAAGTATTAGAAGCATTCCGTGGTTCAGGAAATGATCCGTCTTGGATGATCCTAGACGTGCTTCCTGTCATCCCGCCGGAACTTCGCCCGATGGTACAGCTTGACGGTGGACGCTTCGCAACTTCTGATTTAAACGATCTTTATCGTCGTGTAATCAACCGTAACAATCGTTTGAAGCGTTTATTAGATCTTGGAGCACCTACGATTATCGTTCAAAACGAAAAACGTATGCTTCAGGAAGCTGTGGATGCTTTAATCGATAACGGCCGTCGTGGTCGTCCAGTAACTGGACCAGGAAATCGTCCTCTAAAATCCCTTTCTCATATGTTGAAAGGTAAGCAAGGTCGTTTCCGCCAAAACTTACTTGGTAAACGTGTAGACTATTCAGGTCGTTCTGTAATCGTCGTAGGACCTAGTCTGAAGATGTACCAGTGTGGTTTACCTAAAGAAATGGCTTTAGAATTATTTAAACCATTTGTTATGCGTGAACTTGTTGACCGTGGACTAGCACACAACATTAAATCTGCTAAGCGAAAAATTGAACGTATTCATCCAGAAGTTTGGGATGTCCTAGAAGAAGTTATTAAAGAGCACCCAGTGTTACTGAACCGTGCCCCTACACTTCACCGTTTAGGTATCCAAGCGTTCGAACCTACTCTTGTAGAAGGTCGTGCAATTCGCCTGCACCCATTAGTATGTACAGCTTATAACGCTGACTTTGATGGTGACCAAATGGCTGTTCACGTTCCATTATCTGCAGAGGCGCAAGCAGAGGCTCGTATCTTAATGCTAGCTGCTCAGAACATCCTTAACCCTAAGGACGGTAAACCAGTTGTAACACCTTCACAGGATATGGTATTAGGTAACTATTACCTGACACTTGAGCGTGAAGAAGCAGTTGGGGAAGGCAAAGTATTTAAAGATACAAACGAAGCACTAATTGCTTACCAAAATGGTTATGTTCACTTACACACACGTGTAGCTGTGCATGCCCGTTCATTAAATAATGGCACATTTACTGAAGAACAGAATAACCAGCTTCTATTAACGACAGTTGGTAAACTGATCTTCAATGAAATTCTGCCTGAATCCTTCCCTTATATTAATGAACCGACTCAAAGTAACCTTGAAGGCAAAACGCCTGAAATGTACTTCATTGAGAAGGGAACAGATGTAAGAGAGGAAATTAAGAAGCGCGAATTAGTTCCTCCATTTAAGAAGAAGATTCTTGGGAACATTATCGCAGAAGTCTTCAAACGCTTTAAGATCAGTGAAACGTCTAAAATGCTTGACCGCATGAAGGACCTAGGTTTCGCTTACTCTACAAAAGCTGGTATCACGGTTGGTGTATCTGACATTGTGGTACTTCCAGAGAAACAAGAGATTCTTGAAGAAGCTCAAGGTAAAGTTGATAAAGTCATGAAACAGTTCCGTCGTGGTTTAATCACTGATGATGAGCGTTACGATCGTGTTATTGCAATTTGGTCAGCGGCCAAAGATGATATTCAAGATCGTCTAATGCAATCACTTGATCCAGCCAACCCGATCTTCATGATGAGTGATTCCGGAGCTCGTGGTAACGCATCTAACTTCACACAGTTAGCGGGTATGCGTGGACTTATGGCCAACCCGGCTGGTAAGATCATTGAACTTCCGATTAAATCAAGTTTCCGTGAAGGTCTGACGGTACTAGAGTACTTCATCTCTACACACGGTGCTCGTAAAGGTCTTGCCGATACGGCACTGAAGACAGCCGATTCAGGTTACCTAACTCGTCGTTTAGTTGACGTTGCTCAAGACGTAATCGTCCGCGAAGACGACTGTGGTACTGATCGAGGATTAGAAGTAGCGTCTCTTACTGAAGGTACAGAAATGATTGAACCGCTAATCGACCGTTTAATCGGACGTACAGCGTTCAAAAAGGTTCATAACCCAGAGACAGGCGAAGTGATGGCTAAACGTGATCAAATTATTACAGAAGATATGGCCCGTTCCATTGTTGATGCTGGTGTTGAAAAAGTAACAATCCGCTCAGCGTTCACATGTAACACGCGTCATGGTGTATGTAAGAAATGTTACGGCCGTAACTTAGCAACTGGATCTGAAGTAGAAGTAGGAGAAGCAGTTGGAATTATTGCTGCACAATCAATTGGTGAGCCTGGTACACAGCTTACAATGCGTACCTTCCACACAGGTGGTGTAGCAGGGGATGACATCACACAGGGTCTTCCTCGTATCCAAGAGCTATTCGAAGCCCGTAACCCGAAAGGTCAAGCTGTTATCAGTGAGATCCATGGTACGGTTGAAGAGATTAATGAAGTGAAAGAGAAATTAGAGATCACAGTACAAGGCGAAGTTGAAAAACGTAGTTACACGGCTCCTTATGGCGCCCGTATGAAAGTAACAGTTGGAGATTCCGTCAAGGCTGGTGAAGAACTAACAGAAGGTTCTGTAGATCCGAAAGAACTACTGAAAATCCAAGGTGTAGAAGGCGTTGAAATGTATCTTCTACGTGAGGTTCAGAAAGTATACCGTATGCAGGGTGTAGAAATCGGGGATAAACACGTTGAAGTAATGGTTCGCCAAATGCTTCGCAAAGTACGTGTCCTTGATGCTGGTGATACAGATGTACTTCCTGGCTCACTACTTGAGATCCACCAATTCCGTGATGCTAACCGTGATGCCCTTATTGAAGGTAGCCAACCTGCTGTTGGTCGTCCTGTTCTGCTTGGTATTACGAAAGCATCTCTTGAAACGGATTCCTTCTTATCTGCCGCATCATTCCAGGAGACAACACGTGTCCTAACGGATGCAGCGATTAAAGGTAAACGTGACGAATTGCTAGGACTTAAAGAAAATGTTATTATTGGTAAGTTGGTTCCGGCAGGTACGGGGATGCCTCGCTATCGTTCCGTGCAACCAGCTTCTGATGAATTAACTGAAGATATGATTAAAGCTGAAGAGCCTGAAGAGATTCCACAGTCTTAATTTCGGTTTATTAAGCTGATGAAGCAAGTGATAATCTAGGAGGCATCTAGAAAAAATATACGAACCACGTTGACATTATGAGTAGCGGGTGATACTATATTCTAGGTGCTTCCATTTATCCTTGTTACTTTGGAGGATATAGTTAAATGTCTTATGAAAAAGTAGCACAGGCTAAGTCGAATGTAGTAATTGGAACAAAGCAAACCATGAAGGCTATAAAACATGGTCAAGTTCAAGAAGTTATTGTTGCTGATGATGCTGATCAGCATGTAACGGCTAAAGTACTGCGACTCGCAGAAGAGTTTGAAACTCCGTTCGCACGAGTGGACTCAATGGAGAAATTGGGAAAAGCTTGTGGAATTGATGTGGGAGCAGCTGTAGTAGCGATAAAGCAATAAAGTTTTGGCGGTAAGGCAAACTTTCGCGAAAGCTTTGTTTTTTGCTTATTTATGAACCACCTGGATGTGTGGTATTACAAAAGCTAAATTTGAAGGGAGGAAAATCTAATGCCTACTATTAACCAATTAGTACGTAAAGGTCGCGTTTCTAAAAAGAAAATGTCAGACTCTCCAGCGCTTAACAAAGGCTATAACAGCTACAAGAAGAAGTTCACTAACCTGTCTTCTCCACAAAAGCGTGGTGTTTGTACACGTGTTGGTACGCTAACACCTAAGAAACCGAACTCTGCACTTCGTAAATATGCGCGTGTTCGTTTAACGAACAGCATTGAAGTGACAGCGTATATCCCTGGTATCGGCCACAACCTACAAGAGCACAGTGTTGTTCTTATCCGTGGCGGACGTGTAAAAGACTTACCAGGTGTACGTTACCACATTGTACGTGGTGCTCTTGACACTGCAGGTGTTGAAGGCCGCATGCAAGGTCGTTCTAAATACGGAACGAAAAAACCTAAAAAATAAGGCAAGTTAACTTGCACTTAATAAAACTTTAGTAAGATTGAAAGGAGGGGACCGTATGCCACGTAAAGGACCAGTACCAAAGCGTGATGTATTGCCAGACCCAATGTACAACTCAAAGCTTGTAACTCGCCTGATCAACCAAATCATGGTGGATGGTAAACGCGGTAAAGCACAAAAAATTCTTTATAAAGCATTCGAACTAGTACAAGAGCGTAGTGGAAACGACGCTATGGAAACTTTCGAACAAGCTCTTAAGAACGTAATGCCAGTACTAGAGGTTAGAGCACGTCGTGTAGGTGGATCTAACTACCAAGTACCTGTTGAAGTACGTCCAGAGCGCCGTCAAGCACTTGGACTTCGTTGGGTTGTTAACTATTCTCGTCTACGCGGTGAGAAGACAATGGAAGAACGTCTAGCTAACGAAATCCTAGATGCAGCAAACAACACTGGTGCTTCTGTTAAGAAGCGCGAAGATGTTCACAAAATGGCTGAAGCAAACAAAGCGTTTGCTCACTACCGTTGGTAAGAACGAACATCAAACTATATCACCCAATAGGGAGGAGAAGAACGCATGCCTAGAGAGTTCTCCTTGGAAAGAACACGTAATATCGGTATCATGGCACACATCGATGCTGGTAAAACCACTGCTACAGAACGTATCTTGTTCTATACAGGCCGTATTCACAAGCTAGGTGAAACGCACGAAGGTGCGTCTCAGATGGACTGGATGGAGCAAGAGCAAGACCGTGGTATCACAATCACTTCTGCAGCAACAACTGCAGAGTGGAAAGACCACCGCATCAACATCATTGATACACCTGGACACGTAGACTTCACAGTAGAAGTTGAACGTTCCCTACGTGTACTTGATGGTTCTGTGGCTGTATTAGATGCTCAATCTGGTGTAGAACCACAAACAGAAACAGTTTGGCGTCAGGCTACTACCTACGGTGTTCCACGTATTGTTTTCATTAACAAAATGGACAAAGTAGGAGCTGACTTCCTATACTCTACTGGTACTCTTCAAGATCGCCTTGGTGCGAATGCTCACCCAATCCAATTACCAATTGGTGCAGAGGATGAGTTTGAAGGGATCATCGATCTTATCGGAATGCAAGCTTACTTCTACGAAGATGACTTAGGTACACGTCTTGAAGCACGTGAAATCCCTGATGAATATAAAGAGCAAGCTGAAGAATACCGCGGTAAGCTTATTGAAGCAGTTGCGGAATCCGATGAAGAATTAATGATGAGATACCTTGAGGGTGAAGAATTCACAAACGAAGAGCTTATGGCAGCGATCCGTCAAGCTACTCTAAACGTTGATTTCTACCCTGTTCTTTGTGGGTCTGCCTTCAAGAACAAAGGTGTTCAATTATTAATCGATGCTGTACTTGACTACCTTCCTTCACCACTAGACGTACCTCCAATCGAAGGTTTCGTTCCACGTACTGAAGAAGCAGTAGTTCGTAAAGCAGATGACAAAGAGCCATTCTCAGCTCTTGCCTTTAAGGTAATGACAGACCCATACGTTGGTAAGTTAACATTCTTCCGCGTATACTCTGGTGTATTATCTTCTGGTTCATACGTGAGAAACTCTACGAAAGATAAGCGTGAGCGTGTAGGTCGTATCCTACAAATGCACGCAAACTCTCGTGAAGAGATCTCTGAAGTATACACAGGAGATATTGCTGCTGGTGTAGGTCTTAAAGATACGGCTACAGGTGACACTCTATGTGATGAGAAGAACCTTGTAATCTTAGAATCCATGGAATTCCCTGAGCCAGTTATCTCTGTTGCGATCGAACCGAAGTCTAAAGCTGACCAAGATAAGATGTCAATTGCACTTGGTAAACTAGCTGAGGAAGATCCAACATTCAAGACGGAAACAAACGTAGAGACTGGTCAAACGATCATCTCTGGTATGGGTGAACTTCACCTAGACATCATCGTTGACCGTCTTCGTCGCGAATTCAAAGTTGAAGCGAACATTGGTAACCCACAAGTTGCTTATCGTGAAACGTTCCGCGGTTCTGCGAACGTTGAAGGTAAGTTCGTACGTCAGTCTGGTGGTCGTGGACAATACGGTCACGTTTGGATGACGTTCGAGCCTAATGAAGAAGGCGCTGGCTTCGAATTCCAAAACAAAGTTGTTGGTGGTGTAATTCCTCGTGAATACATCGCATCAGTTCAACAAGGTGTCGAGGAAGCTATGGAAAACGGTGTAGTTGCCGGTTATCCACTAATCGACATTAAAGCAACGCTATTTGATGGTTCTTACCACGATGTAGACTCCAACGAAATGGCATATAAAGTTGCTGCTTCTATGGCACTTAAAGAAGCGAAAAACAAGTGTAAACCAGTTCTTCTTGAACCAATGATGAAAGTTGAGATTGTTATCCCTGAAGAATATATGGGAGACATCATGGGTGACGTAACTTCCCGTCGTGGACGTGTAGAAGGTATGGATACTCGCGGTACAGCTCAACTTGTTAAAGCATTTGTACCTCTTTCTGAAATGTTCGGTTATGCAACAAGCTTACGTTCTAACACTCAAGGTCGCGGAACGTACACTATGCACTTCTCTCATTACGAAGAAGTACCGAAGAGCATTTCTGAAGAGATTATCAAGAAAAATTCTGGTCAATAATTGATTTTTTCGTAAATCTCAAGTATAACTTGTATTGTACGTATAGGAGCTAAAGACCTTAAGGTTTTAGCTCCTGTACAACAAATATATTTACAATAACATTTTCTTATATTTAAAGGAGGAAGTTTTAGAATGGGTAAAGAGAAATTTGACCGTTCCAAGTCCCACGTTAATATTGGGACTATTGGACACGTTGACCATGGTAAAACTACATTAACAGCAGCAATCACTACTTGCTTACACCAGCGTTCTGGTTCTGGTACAGCAATGGCGTACGACCAAATTGACGGTGCTCCAGAAGAGCGCGAGCGCGGTATTACAATCGCAACAGCTCACGTTGAGTACGAAACTGAAACTCGTCACTATGCACACGTTGACTGCCCAGGTCACGCTGACTACGTTAAGAACATGATCACTGGTGCGGCACAAATGGACGGCGCGATCCTAGTTGTATCTGCAGCTGACGGTCCAATGCCACAAACTCGTGAGCACATCCTACTTTCTCGCCAGGTTGGTGTACCTGCGATTGTAGTATTCCTTAACAAGTGCGACATGGTAGACGACGAAGAGCTACTTGAACTAGTAGAAATGGAAGTACGTGACCTTCTTGGCGAATACGACTTCCCTGGTGACGATGTACCAGTAGTTAAAGGTTCTGCTCTTAAAGCTCTTGAAGGCGAAGAGCAATACGTTAACGCGATCTTCGAACTTATGGACGCTGTTGACGAATATATCCCAACTCCAGAGCGTGACAACGACAAGCCATTCATGATGCCTGTTGAGGACGTATTCTCAATCACTGGCCGTGGTACAGTTGCAACTGGCCGTGTTGAGCGTGGATCTGTTAAAGTTGGCGATGAAATTGAAATCATCGGTATGGCAGAGGAAGCATTCAAGACTACAGTAACTGGTGTTGAAATGTTCCGTAAGCTTCTTGACTATGCTGAAGCTGGTGACAACATCGGTGCACTACTTCGTGGTGTTAACCGTGACGATATCAACCGTGGTCAAGTACTAGCTAAGCCTGGTACAATCACTCCTCACCATAAGTACAAAGCAGAAGTTTATGTACTTTCAAAAGAAGAAGGTGGGCGTCATACTCCATTCTTCAACAACTACCGCCCACAGTTCTACTTCCGTACTACGGACGTAACTGGCGTTATCCAACTTCCTGAAGGCGTAGAAATGGTTATGCCTGGGGACAACGTAGAAATGGAAGTTGAACTTATTTCTAAAATCGCTATCGAAGATGGAACTAAGTTCTCAATCCGTGAAGGTGGCCGTACAGTAGGCGCTGGCGTTGTATCTACAATCATTGAATAGTCTTTTAATGAATAAAGCAGTGAGCTATAAAGCTCGCTGCTTTTTTTATGCTCGAAAATCAAAAACGACTTTCTTCTATATAATATGAGCACGATGGATGATCATGAATGAAACCTCCAAGTTCATAAGGGTTGGAAGTTAAATTACAGAATAACTGAAGAAAAAAGGTATGCCCCCTTGAAAAGAAGGACATACCTTTGTATAATATAAAAAGTGCGATCACATATGAAAATACATTTTGTTATTGCATTCGAGCCCATTATTTATTATAATGAATAATGTTGGTCATAAAAGGCGATGAAGCGAAAGGTTGCTGAAACACCCGGCCCCTTTGCCATGGCGGGTAGTTCAGGTTAAATTTTCGTGGAGAATGTCTGTTACTAAAATAGGCGAAAAAGGAGGGAAAATAATGGCAAAAGAGAAGATTCGTATTCGTTTAAAGGCGTATGATCACCGTATTCTAGATCAATCCGCTGAAAAGATTGTGGACACTGCAAAGCGTTCAGGTGCTAATGTATCTGGTCCAATCCCGCTTCCGACAGAGCGTTCCATCTACACAGTGCTTCGTGCGGTACACAAATACAAAGATGCTCGTGAGCAATTTGAAATGCGTACACACAAACGTCTAATCGACATCGTAAATCCAACACCACAAACGGTTGACTCGCTAATGCGTTTAGATTTACCATCTGGTGTGGACATCGAAATTAAATTATAAACTATATGAATAAATAGGAGGTGTGACGGATGACGAAAGGAATCTTAGGTCGTAAGATCGGCATGACACAGCTTTTCGATGAAACTGGCGAACTAGTACCAGTAACAGTAGTTGAAGCTGACCAAAACGTCGTGCTACAGAAGAAAACTGCTGAGAATGACGGTTATGAAGCTGTACAAATCGGTTTTGCGGACAAACGAGATAAACTAGCTAACAAAGCTGAGAAAGGCCATGCTGGTAAAGCAGAGGCTGCTCCTAAGCGCTTCGTTCGTGAATTCCGTGATGCAAACCTTGAAGACTACGACTTAGGTCAAGAGGTTTCTGTAAACGTATTTGCAGCTGGTGATGTAATTAACGTTACTGGTATTTCGAAGGGTAAAGGCTTCCAGGGTGCTATCAAGCGCCACAACCAAGGTCGCGGACCTGAAACTCACGGTTCTCGTTACCACCGTCGTCCAGGTTCTATGGGTCAAATGGATCCAGGACACGTATTCAAAGGTATGGCTCTTCCAGGTCAAATGGGTGGCGAACAAGTTACTATCAAAAACCTTGAAGTAGTTAAGGTTGACGAAGAACGCAACCTACTTCTTATCAAAGGTAACGTACCTGGTGCGAAGAAGTCTTACGTGAAAATCACAAGTGCAAATAAGGCTAACTAATACAATACGAAGGGAGGATATGTCATGCCTAAAGTAGCACTATTTAACCAAAGCGGTTCTCAAGTAGGCGATGTTGAGTTGAATGAGTCCGTTTTTGGTATTGAGCCAAACACACATGTAATGAACGAAGCTGTTTTAATGCAACGCTCTTCATTACGTCAAGGTACTCATTTAGTTAAAAATCGCTCTGAAGTAAGTGGCGGAGGACGCAAACCATGGCGTCAAAAAGGAACTGGACGTGCGCGTCAAGGTTCAATCCGTTCACCACAATGGGTAGGTGGAGGAACAGTATTTGGTCCTACACTACGTAGCTACAGCTACAAACTACCTAAGAAAGTTCGTCGTTTAGCTTTAAAATCTGCTCTTTCTCAAAAAGCTGCTGACAACGACCTTATCGTTCTAGAGAGTCTTTCTCTTGAAGCTCCTAAAACTAAAGAAGTTGTTAACATGCTTAAAGGGCTAGATGCTGAAAAAGCGATCATCGTTACAGCTAACGTTGAAGAGAACGTAGTACTATCAGCTAATAACATTCAAGATGTTAAGGTACTAACTGTTGAACAAGTTAACGTACTTGACTTGTTAACGCATGACAAGCTGATCTTAACTAAGGATGCAGCTGAAAAAGCAGGGGAGGTGCTTGCATAATGAAGAACCCACGTGATATTATTAAGCGCCCTGTAATTACAGAAAGATCTGCGGATCTAATGGCTGAGAAAAAATACACGTTTGAAGTTAGCCCAAAAGCTAATAAAACTGAAATCAAAGAAGCGATCGAAGTTATCTTTGGTGTTAAAGTTGAAAAAGTAAACACTATGAACCTTAATGGTAAATTCAAGCGTATGGGACGTTATGGAGGTTACCGTGCCGACCGCAAAAAAGCAGTCGTTAAGTTAACTCCAGAAAGCCAAGACCTTGAATTCTTCGAAGGTGCTTAAATAAAAATTGATAAATAAAGGAGGGAAATAAAGATGGCGATTAAAAAGTTTAGACCAACTACAAACGGTCGTCGCAGCATGTCAGGTTCTGATTTCGCTGAGATCACTACTGATCAACCAGAAAAATCCTTGCTAACTCCACTACACGGAAAAGGTGGACGTAACAACCAAGGTCGGTTAACAGTTCGTCATCAAGGCGGCGGTCATAAGCGTCAATACCGTATTATCGACTTCAAACGCGACAAAGATGGAATACCAGGACGCGTTGCTACAGTTGAGTACGATCCTAACCGTTCCGCTAACATTGCTCTAATCAACTACGTGGATGGTGAAAAGCGTTATATCCTAGCTCCTAAAGGTCTTCAAGTAGGAACTCAAATCATTTCAGGTTCTGAAGCAGACATTAAAGTAGGTAACGCTCTTACACTTCAAGACATCCCAGTTGGTACAACAGTTCACAACATTGAACTTAAACCAGGACGCGGTGGACAAATCGCACGTTCAGCTGGTGCTTCAGCACAAATTCTTGGACGTGAAGGTAAGTACACTCTAGTACGTCTTAAATCTGGTGAAGTTCGCTTAGTTCTTGGTACTTGCCGTGCTACAGTAGGTCAAGTAGGTAACCTTGAGCATGAACTTATCAACGTAGGTAAAGCTGGTCGTTCTCGTTGGAAAGGTATCCGCCCAACAGTTCGTGGTTCTGTTATGAACCCAGTAGATCACCCACACGGTGGTGGTGAAGGACGCGCTCCAATCGGTCTTCCATCTCCAATGTCACCATGGGGTAAACCTACACTTGGCAAGAAAACACGCAAACGCAACAAGTCGTCTGATAAATATATCGTACGTCGTCGTAAAAAATAATCGGGATAGACGTCGGGTGAATTAGCTCGACTGTCAATCACGAAGGGAGGTTTATGCATGGGTCGTAGCCTAAAAAAGGGACCTTTCGTTGATGATCATTTAATGAAAAAAGTTGAAGGATTGAATGAGAGCGGACAACATCAGGTTATTAAAACTTGGTCTCGTCGTTCTACTATCTTCCCTAACTTTGTGGGTCATACTATCGCAATTTATGATGGACGCAAACATGTACCTGTATATGTTACAGAAGACATGGTAGGCCACAAACTTGGTGAATTCGCACCAACACGTACGTTCAAAGGCCACAGTGGCGATGATAAGAAAACAAAACGCTAAATGAGAGGAGGCACACAAGATGCAAGCCAAAGCCGTTGCGAAATCCGTTCGTATTGCTCCTCGTAAAGCTCGTTTGGTTATTGATTTAATTCGAGGAAAAAAGGTTGGGGAAGCAATTGCAATTCTGCGTCACACAGAGCGCGGAGCTTCACCAGAGATTGAAAAAGTACTAAACTCTGCTATTGCAAATGCGGAGCATAACAATGAAATGGACCCGGATAGTCTAGTAGTATCTGAAGCTTTTGTTAACGAAGGCGTAACTCTTAAACGTTTCCGTCCACGTGCGATGGGACGCGCAAGTCAGATCAACAAACGTACTAGTCATATCACGGTCGTTGTATCAGAAAAGAAGGAGGGATAATCAGTGGGTCAAAAAGTTAATCCAGTAGGTCTGCGTATTGGTGTCATTCGTGACTGGGAGTCAAAATGGTACGCTGGCAAAGACTATGCAGATTTACTTCATGAAGACATTAAGATTCGTGAATATGTAGAACAGCGTCTACAAGATGCTTCTGTATCTACTATTGAAATCGAACGTGCTGCGAACCGCGTTAACGTTACTATCCACACTGCGAAGCCAGGTATGGTAATTGGTAAAGGTGGTTCTGAGGTTGAAGCACTTCGTAAATCTCTAAATGATCTATCTGGCAAACGTGTTCACATCAACATCGTTGAAGTGAAGAAAGCTGATTTAAATGCAACATTAGTTGCTGAAAATATTGCACGTCAACTAGAAAACCGTGTATCATTCCGTCGCGCTCAGAAACAAACTATCCAACGTGCTATGCGTGGAGGAGCGAAAGGAATTCGTACTCAGGTATCTGGTCGTCTAGGCGGAGCAGACATTGCTCGCGCAGAATCTTACAGTGAAGGTACTGTACCACTACACACACTTCGCGCAGACATCGATTACGGTACTGCAGAAGCTGACACAACTTACGGTAAGTTAGGTGTCAAAGTGTGGATCTACCGTGGAGAAGTCCTTCCATCAAAACGAAACTAAGGAAGGGGGAAAAGCATAATGTTAATGCCAAAACGCGTAAAATATCGTAAGCAGCACCGTGATAGCTTAGCTGGCCGTGCAAAAGGCGGTACATCAGTAGCATTCGGTGAATTCGGACTACAGGCTGTAGAACCAGCACGTATTACAAGCCGTCAAATCGAGGCAGCACGTATTGCAATGACTCGTTACATGAAACGTGGCGGTAAAGTATGGATTAAAATCTTCCCAGATAAGCCTTACACAGCGAAGCCCCTAGAAGTACGTATGGGTTCCGGTAAAGGTGCACCTGAAGGTTGGGTAGCAGTTACGAAGCCAGGCAAGATCATGTTTGAAATTGCTGGAGTTTCAGAAGAAGTAGCACGTGAAGCATTACGTCTTGCTTCTCACAAACTGCCGATCAAAACGAAGTTTGTAAAACGTGAAGAAATTGGTGGTGAGATCAATGAAGGCTAATGAAATCAGAGAACTAACCACTGCCGAAATTGAACAAAAAGTTACGTCTCTTAAAGAAGAGCTATTTAACCTACGCTTCCAGCTAGCAACTGGTCAACTTGAAAACACTGCTCGCATCCGTCAAGTACGTAAGTCAATCGCGAGTATGAAAACCGTTGTTCGCGAAAGAGAGCTAGGCGCTAAATAATCGATAATCGAGAGGAGGTTAGCCTCAAATGAGTGAACGCAATAATCGTAAGGTTTACACTGGCCGTGTTGTTTCAGATAAAATGGACAAAACGATTACTGTATTAGTTGAAACGTACAAATTCCACCAACTATATGGTAAACGTGTTAAATATTCTAAGAAATTCAAAACTCACGACGAGCAAAATGCTGCAAAACTTGGCGATGTCGTTAAAATTATGGAAACTCGTCCGCTATCCGCTAGCAAACGTTTCCGTTTAGTTGAAATCGTTGAAGAATCAGTTATTATCTAATATTGTTCGTAGGGGATGAAACCCGAAGGGAGGTAACAACCGTATGATTCAACAGGAAACTTCTTTAAAAGTTGCAGACAACTCTGGTGCTCGTGAAGTTCAAACCATTAAAGTATTAGGTGGATCTGGCCGTAAGACTGCCAATATTGGTGATATTATTGTTTGTTCAGTGAAACAAGCAACACCAGGAGGCGTTGTCAAAAAAGGTGAAGTAGTACGCGCGGTTATCGTACGTACAAAGAGCGGTGTTCGCCGTAAAGATGGATCTTATATCCGTTTCGATGAAAATGCTGCAGTAATCATCCGTGATGACAAAGGCCCACGTGGTACTCGTATTTTCGGACCTGTTGCACGTGAACTTCGTGATAAGAAATTCATGAAGATTGTATCACTTGCGCCAGAAGTATTATAAATACTCGAACTATTGCCTTGTAAGGAGGTGCCACAACAATGCATGTAAAAAAAGGTGACAAAGTCATGGTGATCACTGGTAAGGATAAAGGCAAGCAGGGAACGATCCTAGAAGCTTACCCGAAAAAAGAGCGTGTCCTTGTTGAAGGCGTAAATGTTGTTAAAAAACATGCGAAGCCATCACAAGACAACCCTCAGGGCGGTATCCTAAGCCAAGAAGCACCGATTCATGTGTCGAACGTTTTACCAGTTGACCCTAAATCAGGTGATGCTACACGCGTCGGTTATGAAGTGCGTGATGGAAAGAAAGTTCGTATCGCTAAAAAATCAGGTGAAGCTTTAGATAAATAAATAGCGATGAAAGGAGGGCTACGTGATGAATCAACTTAAACAACAATATCAAGATGAGATCGTATCAAGCTTGATGAATAAATTCGAATATGACTCTGTGATGGAAGTACCGAAGGTCGAAAAGATCATCATTAACATGGGTGTTGGTGACGCAGTACAAAACGCAAAAGCGTTAGACAACGCTGTTGAAGAGTTAGAATTAATCTCTGGTCAAAAACCACTAATCACAAAAGCGAAGAAATCAATTGCTGGTTTCCGTCTACGTGAAGGAATGCCGATTGGCGCGAAAGTAACCCTTCGTGGTGAGCGTATGTATCAATTCCTACAAAAATTAATCGCTGTTTCTTTACCACGAGTACGTGACTTCCGCGGTATCTCAAACAAAGCGTTTGACGGTCGCGGTAACTACACTCTAGGTGTTAAAGAGCAATTAATTTTCCCAGAGATCAATTATGATAAAGTAAGCAAAGTACGCGGAATGGACATTGTTATTGTTACAACTGCTAACAATGACGAAGAAGCGAGCGAATTACTAACTCAATTCGGTATGCCTTTCCAGAAATAAGCTACTCAAGCTTTAATAAGGAGGGAAAATTGTGGCTAAAAAATCAATGATCGCGAAACAACAGCGTAAACAAAAGTTTAAAGTACAAGAGTACACACGTTGCGAACGTTGTGGTCGCCCACATTCTGTACTACGTAAATTTAAGCTTTGCCGAATTTGTTTCCGTGAACTTGCATACAAAGGTCAAATTCCTGGTGTCAAAAAAGCAAGCTGGTAATCCCCAATTAGGGAAGGAGGTAATCTAAAATGGTCATGACAGATCCAATTGCAGATATGCTAACTCGCATTCGTAATGCGAACATGGTACGTCACGAGAAGCTTGAAGTACCTGCTTCTAAGCTAAAAAAAGAAGTTGCGGACATTCTTAAACGTGAAGGCTTCGTTCGTGATTACGAAATGGTTGAAGACGATAAACAAGGAATCTTACGTATTTTCCTTAAGTACGGTGCTAACAACGAGCGTGTTATCACTGGATTAAAACGAATCAGTAAACCTGGTCTTCGTGTTTACGCGAAAGCTGATGAGCTTCCACGCGTATTAAACGGTCTTGGAGTAGCAGTCGTATCTACTTCAAATGGTGTTTTAACGGACAAGGAAGCACGCCAACAAGCTATTGGCGGCGAAGTGCTTGCTTACGTTTGGTAATAAACAATTGAATGACAGGAGGTGCACAGTATGTCCCGCGTAGGTTTAAAACAACTACAAATCCCTGAAGGTGTTGAAATCAGCATGAATGGGGACGAAGTTACAGTTAAAGGCCCTAAAGGTGAATTAACTCGTACTTTCCATCCAGACATGACGATCAGCATTGAAGACAATATTTTAAGCGTTGCTCGCCCAAGCGATAACAAAGAACATCGTTCTTTACATGGTACCACTCGTAGTCTTATCGGAAACATGGTTGAAGGTGTTTCTAAAGGTTTCGAAAAGAGCCTTGAAATCCAAGGTGTAGGTTACCGTGCGCAGAAGCAAGGTGAAAAAATTATCATTAACGCTGGTTACTCTCACCCAGTTGAGGTAGAAAAGCGTGAAGGTATTGAAATCGAAGTACCATCTAACACAAAAGTAACTATTAAAGGTATCGATAAAGAACTAGTTGGCGCTGTTGCTGCAAATATCCGCGCTATCCGCCCACCGGAACCTTACAAAGGTAAAGGTATCCGTTACGAAGGCGAACAAGTTCGTCGTAAAGAAGGTAAGACTGCTAAATAAGTTTCGTTAGGGAACAGAAAGGAGTGACCTGAATGATCACAAAAGCTGACAAAAATGCTGTGCGTAAGAGAAGACATGCACGTGTGCGTAAAAAAGTAGCTGGTACTCCGGAACGTCCACGTTTAAACGTTTATCGTTCAAACAAACACATTTACGCTCAAATTATTGATGATGTAAATGGTGTTACACTAGCTAGCGCTTCTACAGTAGATAACGAGTTCAATCTTGAAACTACTGGAAACGTTGAAGCTGCGACAAAAGTTGGTCAAATGGTAGCTGATCGTGCGAAGAACAATGGCGTTTCTACTATTGTATTCGACCGCGGAGGTTATTTATATCACGGACGTGTGAAAGCTCTAGCTGACGCTGCTCGCGAAGCAGGACTAGAATTTTAATAGTAAAAGGAGGGACAGAAATGAGTACAAACGTAGTAGATCCTAACAAATTAGATCTAGAAGAACGCGTTGTTACTGTCAACCGTGTTGCAAAGGTTGTTAAAGGTGGACGCCGCTTCCGTTTTGCTGCATTGGTTGTAGTAGGAGACAAAAATGGTCATGTTGGATTCGGTACTGGTAAAGCCCAAGAGGTTCCAGAAGCGATTCGTAAAGCAATTGAAGATGCGAAGAAAAATCTAATCACTGTACCAACAGTTGGTACTACAATTCCACACGAAATCAACGGACGTTTCGGTGCTGGAAACATCCTTATGAAACCTGCTGCAGAAGGTACAGGAGTTATCGCAGGTGGACCCGTACGTGCGGTACTTGAGCTTGCAGGTGTAGGTGACATCCTATCTAAATCATTAGGTTCAAACACACCAATTAACATGGTACGTGCTACACTAAACGGACTTAGCGAACTTAAGCGTGCAGAAGACGTTGCGAAACTTCGTGGAAAGTCTGTAGAAGAACTGTTAGGATAAGGAGGGAAATCATATGTCTAAAAAATTAGAAATTACCCTCACTCGCAGTGTGATTGGCAGACCAGAACCACAGCGCTCTACTGTAAAGGCGCTTGGTCTTAAGAAAATTCGCCAAACCGTAGTTCACGAAGATACTCCAGCTGTACGTGGTATGGCGAACAAAGTATCTCACCTAGTGACGGTAAAAGAAGTATAACGATCAAATAACGTATAAGAGGAGGTGCTACAATGAAACTTCATGAACTGAAGTCAGCAGAAGGTACTCGTAAAACACGTAATCGTGTAGGCCGTGGTATGGCTACAGGTAACGGAAAAACTTCTGGACGTGGTCATAAAGGACAAAAAGCTCGTTCCGGTGGCGGTACTCGCCCAGGTTTCGAGGGAGGTCAAATGCCTCTATTCCAACGCCTACCAAAGCGTGGTTTCACAAACATTCACCGCAAAGAGTTTGCAGTTGTAAACCTTGATGCGTTGAATCGTTTTGAAGAAGGTACAGAGGTCACTCCTGAGCTTTTACTTGAAACAGGCGTGGTTAGCAAACTTAATTCTGGCATCAAAGTACTTGGTAAAGGTAACATTGAGAAGAAACTAACTGTAAAAGCTCATAAGTTCTCTGCTTCCGCGAAAGAAGCGATCGAAGCAGCGGGCGGTCAAACTGAGGTGATTTAATGTTCCGGACAATCTCCAATTTTATGCGCGTGAGTGATATACGACAAAAGATCATCTTCACTCTTTTAATGTTAGTCGTATTTCGACTTGGAACATTTATACCTGTTCCATTTACAGATAAGAACGCCATTAACTTTATGAATGAAAATAATGTTTTTGGCTTCTTAAATACGTTTGGGGGCGGAGCCCTTCAACAGTTCTCCATTTTTGCAATGGGAATCATGCCGTATATCACGGCCAGCATCATTATGCAGCTTTTGCAGATGGATGTTGTTCCTAAATTTGCAGAGTGGAAGAAACAAGGTGAAGTTGGCCGTCGTAAATTAGCTCAGTTTACCCGCTATGGAACGGTTGTTCTTGCTTTTATTCAAGCAATTG
The DNA here is from genome assembly GCF_030166655.1 of Pontibacillus chungwhensis. GTDB lineage: Bacteria > Bacillota > Bacilli > Bacillales > BH030062 > Pontibacillus. The sequence goes on from NZ_CP126446.1 coordinate 152,009, forward strand.
GAATGTCAGTCGGCTTTAACGCTATGACTGGCGGACAATTGATCTTAGATCCAGGCGCTATGAAGTTTGTTGTCATTGCACTTGTATTAACAAGTGGAACAACATTCTTAATGTGGCTTGGGGAGCAAATCACAGCTCATGGTGTAGGTAACGGAATTTCCATCTTAATCTTTGCAGGGATTGCAGCTGGTATTCCGGGTGGAGTAAACCAGCTTTATGAGAAATACATTGCCGGTGCAGGTGAACAGCTATTTCTCAATATCGTAATCGTAGCATTGATTGCACTAGTAACAGTTGGAATTGTCGTTGGAGTTATATTCATTCAACAAGCGTTGCGTAAAATTCCTATCCAATATGCGAAGCGATTAGTAAATCGTTCTCCAGTGGGTGGTCATTCTACGCACCTTCCGATAAAAGTAAATGCTGCAGGGGTTATCCCAGTAATCTTCGCTATCTCATTTATCGTTGCACCGCGTACAGTCGCAGGGTTCTTCGGTGATAATGAAGTAGCATCCACTATCCAGTATATCTTTGATTATCAGAACTGGACTGGAATGATTATTTATGTAGCTTTAATTATTGCCTTCACGTATTTCTACACATTCGTTCAGGTTAACCCGGAACAAATGGCAGAAAACTTGAAGAAGCAAGGTGGATATATCCCAGGAATTCGTCCTGGTAAGAACACCGAAACTTATTTGACTCGTGTACTTTACCGTTTAACATTTGTAGGATCCCTTTTCTTAGCTGTAATTGCTGTATTACCAATTATTCTAGGAAACATTGCGGGATTACCACAAAGCGTTCAAATTGGTGGTACTAGTCTACTCATCGTAGTTGGTGTTGCACTAGAAACGATGAAACAATTAGAAAGTCAATTAGTGAAACGTCACTATAAAGGCTTCATTAAATAAAAGGATTAGGTGCTAATCCACCATATGAGAGCGAGGGGAACATTTTGAACTTAATCTTAATGGGTTTACCAGGTGCTGGTAAAGGTACCCAGGCAGAGAAGATCGTTGAAAAATACCAAATCCCTCATATCTCAACAGGAGATATGTTTCGTGCTGCGATTAAAGAAGGAACAGACCTAGGTAAAGAAGCTAAGTCCTATATGGACCAAGGTGCTCTTGTGCCTGACGAAGTGACAATTGGTATTGTTCGCGAACGTCTTGGCAAAGATGATGCTAAAGAAGGCTTCTTACTAGACGGTTTCCCAAGAACAATCGCACAAGCAGAAGCGCTTGAAACAGTTCTTTCTGATTTAGGCTCTACCTTAGATTATGTTCTTCATATCGATGTAGACCAAGATCAGCTTGTCGAACGTTTGACTGGACGCAGAATTTGTCCAACATGTGGCGCCACTTATCATGTAACATTCAACCCTCCTAAAGTGGAAGGGAAATGCGATCATGATGGCAGCGAACTCATTCAGCGTGATGACGACAAGCCAGAAACCGTACGCAAGCGTGTTGAAGTAAACCTTGAAAACACTAAACCACTTTTAGACTTCTATGAAGGTAAAGGATATTTAGTTACAATCAATGGAGATCAAGAAATTGATCAAGTCTTCCATGATATTGATAACAAGCTCGGAGGCTTATCTAAATGATTATTACAAAAACGCCACGTGAATTAGATATCATGCGTGAAGCCGGCCGAATAGTCGCACTCACGCACCAGGAATTGCAAAAGCATATTGAACCTGGTATCTCTACCAAAAAACTTGATGAGATTGCAGAAGAATTCATCCTCAGTATGGATGCAATTCCTTCTTTCAAAGGTTATAATGGATTCCGTGGCAGTATTTGTGTATCTGTCAATGAAGAGCTGGTACATGGAATTCCAGGTGATCGCCAACTAAACAATGGAGATATTATCTCAATTGATATTGGCGCTAAATATAAAGGCTATCATGGAGATTCTGCCTGGACTTACCCAGTAGGGGAAATCGATGAAGCAACACAGGAACTACTTGATGTAACAGAAGAGTCCTTGTTTAAAGGTCTGGATGAAATTAAACCGGGCGTTCGCTTATCTAATATTTCTCATGCTATTCAATCATTCGTAGAACCTAAAGGTTTCTCTATTGTTAGAGAATATGTAGGCCACGGAGTTGGGCAAGAGCTTCATGAAGATCCACAAATTCCACACTACGGCCCACCTAATAAGGGGCCGCGACTTAGACCAGGAATGGTTTTAGCCGTAGAGCCAATGGTCAATGCTGGTGAACGTTATGTACGGACACTTGCTGACAACTGGACAGTAGTGACGGAAGATGGTAAGATGTGTGCCCACTTCGAGCATACTATTGCTATAACGGATGAAGGTTTTGAGATTTTAACTAAAGCCTAAGTGAAGGTGATCGTTTTTGAACGAAGCGGATTCGAGTCCACGAATAGGTCAGGTTGTTCGTGTTTTGCAAGGACGTGAGGTTGAACAATATATGATTATCATCGGATTTGTTGATGATCGTTTTGTGATGCTCGCAGACGGAGAAAAACGAAAGTACGACAGGCCGAAGAAGAAGAATATTCAACACATTGAATGTACTGAGTATGTTTCTCCTGAGGTCGAAAATAGCCTTCTAGAAACTGGTCGCGTAACGAATGGCAAACTTCGTTTTGCCTTATCAAAATTTGTAGATGAAGCAGTGACTGATTTGAAGAAGGGAGATCAACTCGATGGCGAAAGAAGATGTAATTGAAGTAGAAGGAACAATCGTTGACACATTGCCTAATGCAATGTTTAAAGTTGAGTTAGAGAACGGTCATACCGTACTCGCTCACGTTTCCGGTAAGATACGCATGCATTTCATTCGTATTCTTCCAGGAGATAAAGTGACGGTTGAACTTTCTCCATATGATTTAAGTAGAGGACGTATTACCTACCGCTATAAATAATAACGCGGGAATGCTCCGATCTAAAAGGAGGTATGGATGATGAAGGTAAGACCATCTGTAAAACCAATTTGCGAAAAATGCAAAGTTATCCGTCGTAAAGGTAAAGTAATGGTAATTTGCGATAATCCTAAGCATAAACAAAAACAAGGATAAGTACTAAAGGAGGTGCACTGCTGAATGGCACGTATTGCTGGTATTGACATTCCACGTGACAAACGTATTGTCATTTCATTAACGTATGTATACGGCATTGGACACACTACTGCTAAAAATGTTTTAGCGGAAGCTGGCGTATCTGAGGATACTCGTGTTCGTGACCTAACAGAAGATGAATTAGCTAAGATTCGTACAGCTCTTGAGAGCTACACTGTAGAAGGTGATCTTCGTCGTGAGAACTCTCTTAACGTGAAGCGCCTGATCGAAATCGGTTCCTACCGTGGAATCCGTCACCGTCGTAGTCTTCCACTTCGCGGTCAGAAAACGAAAAACAACTCTCGTACGCGTAAAGGTCCACGTCGTACAGTTGCAAACAAGAAAAAATAAGGTATAAAGGAGGTAAGCTAACCCTATGGCTCGTAAAACAAACACTCGTAAGCGCCGTGTGAAAAAGAATATTGACACGGGTGTCGCGCACATCCGTTCTACGTTTAACAACACTATCGTTACGATTACTGACGTTCAAGGTAACGCAGTATCTTGGAGTAGTGCTGGTTCTCTTGGTTTCAGAGGTTCTCGTAAATCTACTCCATTCGCTGCACAAATGGCATCTGAAGCAGCTGCAAAAGCTGGTATGGAGCACGGTTTAAAATCTGTAGAAGTAACGGTTAAAGGCCCTGGTGCTGGCCGTGAAGCTGCAATTCGTGCACTTCAAGCTACAGGACTAGAAGTTACAGCCATTGTTGATGTAACTCCAGTACCTCACAATGGTTGCCGCCCACCAAAACGTCGTCGTGTATAATTTACCTGTATAGAATTTGTCACCCTGTCTATAATGGGTTATGATAGCTAAAAAAGCAGTATAAACGTTTTTAGCCTATGATCGAATAAACTATGTATAAACGGGGACTGCCTACCTGAGGAATTTCGGTTAGACTTTGTCTAACCGGGGTTTCGACGTTTTGAAGGAGGGTTTTAATTAATGATCGAGATTGAAAAGCCAAAAATTGAACTGGTTGAGATCAGCGATGATGCAACGTTTGGTAAGTTGGTCGTCGAACCGCTTGAACGTGGATATGGTACAACACTAGGGAACTCCTTACGTCGTATTCTACTATCCTCACTTCCGGGCGCTGCAGTAACATCTGTCCAGATTGAAGGAGCACTTCATGAATTCTCAACAGTAGATGGTGTAGTCGAAGACGTAACCACTATTGTCTTAAATCTTAAGCAATTAGCTCTTAAGATTTACTCTGAAGAGACGAAAACTTTAGAGGTTGATGTTTCTGGACAGGGAAATGTAACAGCAGCTGACATCACGCATGATTCTGATGTAGAGATCTTAAACCCTGAGATCCACATTGCAACGTTACAATCAAACGCAAATCTCCGTATGAAGATTACGGCAGAAAAAGGACGCGGCTATCGTCCTGCAGAAGCAAACAAATTTGATGAACAGCCGATCGGCGTCATCCCAGTTGATTCTATCTTCACTCCAATTTCACGTGTTACCTACCAAGTGGAAAACACTCGTGTAGGCCAGGTGACAAATTTTGATAAGCTGACGTTAGACATTTGGACTGACGGAAGCATTCGACCAGAAGAAGCTGTTTCATTAGGTGCTAAAATCTACATGGAACACTTAAACATTTTCGTTGGACTCACTGATGAAGCGCAAAACGCTGAAATCATGGTTGAGAAAGAAGAAGACCAAAAAGAAAAAGTCCTTGAAATGACAATCGAAGAACTTGATTTATCCGTGCGTTCTTACAACTGCCTCAAGCGTGCAGGTATCAACACGGTTCAAGAGCTTGCACAAAAATCGGAAGAGGATATGATGAAAGTTCGTAACCTTGGACGTAAATCTCTTGAGGAAGTTAAGCATAAGCTCGAAGAACTTGGCTTAGGCTTACGTAAAGACGATTAATCATTGTCGATAGAGAGAAACTCTGCAAAGGAGGGGAACTGACATGGCTAGAAAACTAGGTCGTACAACTGACGTACGTATGGCATTGCTACGCAACTTAGCAACTGACCTAATTATTCATGAACGTATTGAAACTACTGAAGCGAAAGCGAAAGAGCTTCGTTCTGTTGTAGAGAAAATGATTACACTTGGTAAGCGTGGAGATCTTCATGCTCGTCGCCAAGCTGAATCTTTCCTATACAAAGCACAAGCTGATGAGGAGAGCGGTCAAACTGCACTTCAGAAGCTATTCACAGACATCGGTCCACGTTACGAAGACCGTCAAGGCGGTTACACTCGCATCATGAAACTTGGTGCCCGTAAAGGTGACGGTGCAAAAACTGCGATTATCGAATTAGTATAATCCTACTTGGAAAAAGGGCAGGACAGAATCTCTTTTGAGGTTATCCCAGCCCTTTTTTTATACGTTTTAAAGTTAATTCGATGTACCCCAGATTCGACAAGTTACGTAAAACCAGGGAATGATTTGTCATATTTCCGGGGAAATACGAGAGAAGAGCGGAGGAGGTAAGAGATGGAGAAGAGTTTCTTAGAATTTCAAAACGTCTCTTTCCAGTATCGAGAAGACAGCCCTATGGTTTTGAATGACGTCTCCATTCAAGTAAATCAAAATGAGTGGGTCGCTGTGATCGGCCATAATGGTTCAGGTAAGTCAACTATGGCTAAGCTTATGAACGGATTGCTCTTCCCAAATGCAGGTGAAGTGCATGTTGATGGGCTCGAGCTTTCTGAAGAGAATATTTGGGAGATTCGTCGTAAAGTAGGGATGGTATTCCAAAATCCAGATAACCAGTTTGTGGGGACTACGGTTAAGGATGATGTTGCTTTCGGGCTTGAAAACCATGGAATCCCTCGTGAGGAAATGGTGAAAAGAATTGCCCAAAGCTTAAAAGCTGTTGGGATGGAAGAGTATGAGGATCATGAACCCCATCGATTATCAGGTGGCCAGAAACAGCGTGTAGCCATTGCGAGTGTGCTGGCTGTCGCGCCTTCTATGATCATTCTTGATGAAGCAACAGCTATGTTAGATCCAAAAGGGAGAAAAGAGATTATGCATACGGTCAACCAGGTGCGACAGGAACGGGATGTTTCAATTGTAACGATTACACATGACTTAAATGAAGTAACGCTCGCTGATCGGGTTGTGGTTATGAATGATGGGGATGTTTGGTTTGAAGGGACTCCAAGGGAACTGTTTGAACATAGAGAAGACTTACAGACTATTGGTTTAGACATTCCTCTTGTGTCAAAGTTCGCTCATGAGTTACACCAGCTTGGGCTGAATATATCAAAGCAACCTCTAAATCACGAAGAATTGATGGATGAAATATGGACATTACATTCAACAACGTAAGTTATATCTATCAACCCAATAGCCCTTTTGAACATCGAGCACTTGAAAATCTCTCTTTTGAAATTTCATCTGGGTCCTTTGTGGCTGTGATTGGTCACACGGGTTCTGGTAAATCTACCCTTATTCAACATCTAAACGGATTGTTAGCTCCTACCCACGGGAGTGTGACGGTTGGTGACGTTACGTTACAAGCCGGGTCAAAACCGAAGAACTTAAAAGCCCTTAGAAAGCAAGTTGGGGTTGTGTTTCAATATCCAGAACACCAATTATTTGAAGAAACCATTGAAAAAGATATTTCTTTTGGACCGGCCAACTTCGGTGTGTCAAAAGAAGAAATCGAACAACGCGTCCAAGAAACCATTGGAGCAGTAGGATTGTCATCAGATATGTTAGAGCGTTCTCCATTCGACTTAAGCGGTGGTCAAATGCGCCGCGTCGCTATTGCGGGAGTGCTTGCAATGAATCCTCGCGTTCTGGTGTTAGATGAACCAACTGCAGGGTTAGACCCTAAAGGACAACGTGAGATTATGGATATGTTCTATCAGTTGCATCATGAGAAAGAGCTCACGACGGTTCATGTTACACACAGTATGGAGGATGCTCTTGCTTATGCTGATTACGTGATTGTGATGCACAAAGGTCAATTGTATATGCAAGGCAAACCATTAGAAGTGTTCAAAGAAAAGGACGCTTTAAATAACGTCGGACTAGACGTACCTGAGATTATAGAGTTAACAGATAAGATGAATAAACGTTTTGGTCTTTCTATTGAATATAAGAATCAAACGATTAAAGAACTGGCCGAAGAAGTTGCCCAGCACCTAAAGGGGGCGTCTCAATGAACAGTTCCATGGTTATCGGACAATATGTCCCAGGGAACTCACCTGTCCACCATATGGACCCAAGAGCTAAGATTACAATCATCTTTTTCTTTGTGATCGTCGTCTTTTTCGCTAACTCGGTGGCGAGTTATGCAGCCCTTGGATTATTTGCCCTCATTAGTGTAGCGATTACGAGGATTTCCCCGCGCTTTATTGCTAAGGGTTTGAAGCCAGTTTGGTTTTTAATCATCTTTACGTTCCTCTTACACCTCGTGGTTACGAAAGAGGGAACGGTGCTATTTTCTATATTAGGTTTTGATGTTTATTCAGGTGCACTTATACAAGGTGTTGCGATTTCGTTACGCTTTTTCTTATTAATTCTGATTACATCGTTACTGACTCTTACGACCACGCCGATTGCTATAACTGATGCTATTGAGAGTATGCTTCATCCTCTGAAAAAGGTGAAATTTCCTGTACACGAATTAGCCTTGATGATGTCTATATCTTTACGATTTATACCGACGCTTATGCAAGAGACGGAAAAGATATCAAAAGCTCAAGCCTCAAGAGGTGTTGACTTTAGAACAGGGCCGGTTAAAGAACGATTAAAAGCCATTGTCCCTTTGTTGGTCCCTCTTTTTGTAAGCGCGTTTAAGCGTGCTGAAGAATTAGCTATGGCGATGGAAGCTAGAGGATATCAAGGAGGCGAAGGTCGGACAAAGCTTCGGGAACTTGTTCTACGTAAAGTGGATTATACAGTCCTTGTTTTGTTTGCCATTGTCATCATTGCAGTATTTTTAACTAGAGCATAGAGGTGTAAGCACTATGGTTCGTGTTGCTTGTGTGGTAAGCTACGATGGTACTCATTTTTCCGGTTTTCAAGTTCAACCGAACGGGAGAACGGTTCAAGAAGTGATTGAGAGAGCGTTGAAGAAGATTCATAAGGGGGAAGAAATTCGTTTGCATCCCTCTGGTCGAACAGATGCAGGCGTGCACGCACGTGGACAAGTGCTTCATTTCGACTCCAACCTAGACAACCCTAATATGAATTGGAGAAAGGCTTTGCAGTCGTTAATGCCAGATGATGTGGTGATTCAACGAGCGGAACCGGTCTCTGATGATTTCCATTCGCGCTATAACAGTAAAAAGAAAGAATACCGGTATCGAGTATTACACCGGGACATCCCTGATGTATTCCGGAGAGGTGTAACATTTCATTACCCTTACAAGCTAAATATAGAGGCTATACAAGAGGCGTGTGCTATTGTAGAAGGGACGCATGACTTTACGTCCTTTTGTTCAAAGAAAACGACCATGAAGGGCGACTGTGTCCGTACTCTGTATTCCGTTCGCTGTGAAGTGGTGGATGACGAGCTGATCTTTACGTTTATAGGGAATGGTTTTCTTTACAATATGGTACGTATTTTGGTTGGAACATTTCTTGAGATTGGTTCCGGAAAAAAACAAGTATCAGATTTAAATAAAATTTTGGAAACAAGAGATCGAGATATGGCTGGCAAAACGGCGCCGCCACAGGGGCTGTTTCTGTGGAATGTAGATTATTTGTAAAAACAACGTCCCCAGGTGTAACATACCCTTGACATTAAATAGTAAAGTATTATAATATGATCTATGGCATTTTATTTCTATACCACGATTGGCCCCGGAATCTAATTGTGTTGAGAATAAAATATACGTTAACGAGATAACGAAAATCAGGAGGGAACTGACCATGCGCACAACTTTTATGGCAAACGAAAGCAACGTTGAACGCAAATGGTATGTTGTTGATGCTGAAGGTCAAACACTAGGTCGTTTGGCTAGTGAAATTGCAGCAATCCTTCGCGGTAAGCATAAAGCAACTTACACTCCTCACGTTGATACTGGCGACCATGTCATTATCGTAAACGCTGAGAAGATCGAACTTACAGGTAAAAAACTGACGGACAAGATGTACTACCGTCACACAAATTATGTTGGTGGACTTAAAGAGCGTAACGCTTTAGAAATGCGTACGAACTATCCACAACAAATGATCGAGCTAGCCGTTAAAGGTATGTTACCTAACGGAAGCCTAGGACGCAAAATGGGCAAAAAGCTACATGTTTATGCAGGTCCTGAACACAAGCATCAAGCACAAAAACCAGAAGCATATGAGCTTCGCGGTTAATTAATAAGGAGGTTGACTACAGATGGCACAAGTACAATACTACGGTACCGGACGTCGTAAAACTTCTGTAGCGCGTGTACGTTTAGTTCCAGGTACAGGCCGTATCGTGATTAACAAACGTGACTCAGAAGATTATTTCCCATATGAAACGCTACGTGTGATCACTAAACAACCTTTAGCTGTGACTGAAAACGAAGGCAACTATGACGTTTATGTAAACGTTGATGGTGGTGGCTTCACAGGTCAAGCTGGTGCAATCCGTCACGGAATTGCACGCGCGTTGTTAGAAGCAGATCCAGAATACCGTACGACTCTTAAGCGTGCAGGTCTACTTACACGTGACCCTCGTAAGAAAGAGCGTAAGAAATACGGTCTTAAAGCTGCTCGTCGTGCTCCACAATTCTCAAAACGTTAATTTTATATTTACGTTTTCCAAAACCCTGGTCTTTACGACCAGGGTTTTTTTGTATTGATTTACTTTATTATAGGAAAGCAGCGGTTGCCCTTGAAGTAGCGTAATTTTTCCAGTCAAGGGAAGTGTTATAGTCCAGAATGATTGAGGCTGATACCGAATACACTAATAAGCAATATGGAGGTGATTCGGTATGTCGGTTGTATCTATTGATCGGCTCCGTTTAAATAAACAGTTAGCTTTTGAACGTAACTTGTTACGTGAATTGACCTTTACTGAGGTTCAAAATGATGTTTCTAGACGATTCCAGCGTTTCTTTCATTCCTTTCAGGTTTATGAGTCAGCCATCAAAGAAGAAGCGGTTGAGCAAGCTATGGAGGCTTATTTACTAGGGGCTGAGGCCAGCCAATTCCTCCTCATGGGGGAAAGTATAGATGCGATTGAGAAGCGTTATAAGGTGGAGCTTGGGACGATTGCACTCGATTTCTTTGATTATCTGGAATACTGGCAGCAAGCTTCTGGTGTAAATGGGTGGTTTGCTGTAAAAGCGGAAAAGAGCTGTGAAGATTTCGTTGATACCTGGTGGAAGATTGGTTTAGAAAGAGGAGAACGGCGCAGGCGACTGAAGCTCGATTAGAGGGTCATATTCCCCTCACTTGTCCCATATATTGAGAAGTAGCTAGGACGAGGAGGAGACAAGGATGGGAAAAGCTTTTAAAATTTCTAGTTGGTTGATTGGTTTAGTGGTTCTCATAGTTCTTTTACGTTATCCAATTGAAACGAATGATTCTTGGCAAACATGGTCCCTTCCCCTCGCTGGTAAGGTTGTGGTGATCGATCCAGGGCATGGTGGTGTCGATGGCGGGGCGGTAGGGAGTGATCAAACACTTGAGAAAGAAATTACGCTTGAAGTCTCTAAAAAACTACGGGATTACTTGCAGCAAGCGGGAGCACTTGTTTATATGACTAGGGAAAAGGATATGGATCTTGCTGATGAAGACGAGAAAATTATATCTAAACGTAAGTCACAGGATTTAAGAAGGCGCGTGGAGTTTATTAATGAGAAAGAAGCGGATTTTTATGTAAGTGTTCATCTGAATGCTATTCCTTCTCCTAAGTGGCATGGGGCACAGTCTTTTTACAATGCCTCTTCACCAGAAAGTGAGCAGCTTGCAAAGTTTATTCAAAGTGAAATAAAGAGGAACCTTGAAAATACGAATCGGAGTGCATTAGCGATCAGCAATATGTATTTACTACGTAGTACAGAGGCTCCGGGGGCTCTTGTTGAAATTGGCTTTTTATCAAATATTCATGAGCGGGACTTGTTAAAGACAGATGAGTATCAAAATAAGGTGGCGGCTTCCGTTTATGAAGGGGTCTTACGTTACGTCACAGAAGAGGAAGCACCTGAGTAACCTTACTGAAAATTTCTAATTATCAAGCACTGTCATCCGTGATTTCTGCCTTTTTATGTTATACTACAACTTAGACATTATAGAAGGTTGGTGACAGAATATGATAACACAAGAACAAGTGGTGGATCTGCTACATCCTTTGCATGATCCTCATTTACATAGAACATTAGAAGAAACAGGCGGTATTGAAGAAATTAAAATTAAAGAAGAAAAGAATCATGTAAGCGTCAAGATTGCTATCGCGCAGCCTAATACAGCTGAACAGATGCAATTTCAACAAGAAATTGTAAACGTTTTAAAAGGGGCTGGTGTTGCAACGGTAGGTTTACGATTCAATCAGTTATCTGATGAAGTGATTGAGCAATATGCTGTAGCTAGTAATGAGAGTGAGTCATTACTTGAAGGAAATACAGGGACGACCTTTATTGGTATTGCAAGTGGTAAAGGGGGCGTAGGGAAATCAACGGTTACTGTGAACCTTGCGACTTCTTTAGCGCGTCTTGGTAAAAAGGTTGGAATTATTGATGCTGATATTTACGGGTTCAGCGTTCCCGATATGATGGGGATTGAAGAGCGCCCGGTAGTAAGAGGAGAGCAAATTATTCCTGTTGAGCGGTTTGGAGTCAAAGTGATTTCCATGGGCTTTTTTGTTGAGGACAACTCTCCAATTATTTGGAGAGGTCCAATGTTAGGGAAAATGCTGACGAGCTTCTTTAAAGAGGTAGAGTGGGGCGACTTAGATTACCTACTTATAGATCTTCCGCCAGGGACAGGGGATGTTGCGTTAGACCTTCATTCAATGTTGCCATCTTGTAAAGAAGTCATCGTTACAACTCCACACCCAACGGCAGCTTTTGTTGCAGCACGTGCGGGTCAGATGGCCATCAAGACAGAACATGAGATTTTAGGGGTTATTGAGAATATGGCCTATTTCCAGAGTGCTCTTACTGGTCAAAAAGAGTTTGTTTTCGGTCAAGGGGGAGGACCTAAGCTAGCTGAACAGCTACAGACGGAAGTACTTGGACAACTTCCTCTTCAACAGCCATATGAGGAAGAAGATATCTTTGCCCCTGGTGTTTACCAAGCGGATCATCCAACGGGTAAGATCTTTTTATCAATAGCAAATAAGATGATTAAAAAGATGGAAGCTTAATGCATAAAAAGGGTGCCTCGAAAGGGCACCCTTTTTATTTCTATCACTGCGATTCAATCCAGCTTATACGTTGCTAAACGGACGCTTATGCTTTAGACCTTACTCATTTCCTCCGGAGGATTGTTGATCTTGCTTTGATCCGCTACTTCCGCTGGAGCTTTTTTCACCTTGCGAGCCGCCTTCTTGGGATTGTCCTCCTGATTTCATTTCTTCAGCAGCTTTTAGGACAATTTCGCTCATCTTGGCTTTAAACATAGGGGTTTCCATTGTCTCCTGAATCGTCTTTTCTAAGTGTTCACGGAATTGCTGGCTTTTCATAACAGTCAGCATTTGTTTCTCCATATCCGGATTTTGGAGTAGCTCTAACATGCTTTTTTGGTACTGTGAGTCTTTCATAAGGGACTTCATGATTTTCTTTTGTTCTTCTGAGAGGGACTCAGCGAATTTCTTCGAGAATTGGGGATTTTGGAACAATTCTTCCCAGAACTTTTTTCCCTTATCTGAAGTAATGGTATCTTCGATGCTTGTTTTTACAACATCGGATTCCAGAACGACTTGCTGTTTCATTTCTTTATCAGATAATACTTCTGTAATGGCTTTTTTGCCATCATCGGTCTTTAATATATCTACAACCATTTTCTTGGTTTTATCATAATCGGCTTGTTCTCCACCAGATGAGGAGTTGCCTGAACAAGCTGTCAGTACGGCCATTAGTGCGAGTAGGATTGCTATGCTCTTCATCCTAATCATGAGAACGCTCCTTTCAATCACCTTACATATACTTAATATGAGATAATTGAAAGAAAATATACACACGTTTTAGCGTGAAAACGCTTGTTTTTATGGTAAAATACCATAGGATTGATTTACGGAAAAAAATAGGGGGATAAAACGTGACAAGTCGTAAATGGGTGAATTTGTTTCTAACGACTTTATTATGGGGAGGGGTTATCACCCTTGTCGTTAGTTTCTTTGTACAAAGTGAACATTATGCAACAGCACTTAACCCTTTTAGTATATGGGAAGTCATTATTTTAACGCTTATGTATCTTGGATTAGGGTTTATTTTTAGCGTAATTAGCCAGATGGCGTTTTTTGCATACCTGACCGTTCATCAGTTCGGATTAGGGATGTTTCGTAAGCTATGGGGACCCATACAGGTCGTCTTGATTGCTTTTACTTTATTTGATTTAGTTTATTTCCGTTACAAGAGCGTTTCCGGGGAAGCGGGTCTTGCTACATTCTTTGTGTTGCCTGCTGCTTTACTCTTGTTCGGTTGGGCAGTCGCTTATGTGAAATCAAGAGAGACGAATGCCAAAGCATTTTTACCGGCCTTGTTCTTTATGGTCGTTATCACTTCCGTGGAACTCGTTCCTGCCTTTCAAGCAGATGATCCTGATTGGGTCATGCTTATGCTGCCTGCTGTCTTATTCTGTAACACCTATCAGTTATTAATTCTTCACAGGATCAATGAAGGACAATCGAAAGAAGAAGCGATTCCTGAGGCTGGATCGACTAAACCACCTCAAAAAAAGAAAAAAAAGAGAAAGAAAAAAAGCAAACGTTAGGAGCGTTTGCTTTTTTATTTGATAGAACTGGACTTTGCGTCTGTCTTAGAGATCATTTCAGATATTGATACAAATTCGTATCCTTTTTGTTTTAATCCCGGGAGGACCGTCTTAAGTGCTTCGTTAGTTTGCTTAACAGAATCGGAGGCATGAAGGACGATAATGTCCCCTCCCTGTGTTTCCTTCATGATTTCATCGACAATCGTTTGAGTACCAGGGTTCTTATAATCTTCAGGATTAATGCTCCACTGCACTACTTTAAAGCCAAGATCTTCTGCGAGGGTTAATACCTCTTTATTAAAGTGCCCGCTAGGAGGGCGTAAGAGGTTCACCTCTTCATATCCTAATTTCTTAAAGGTTTCTTTAGCATATAGTAAATCTTTCTTAACTTGGGTAATATCTTGTTTTAAGTAACTCTTATACCGATATCCCATCATTCCTAGATCATGTTTGTTCTCTGTAATTTCTTTAAGAATATCTGGGTGTTTCTCAGCCCATTCCCCGCTCACAAAGAATGTAGCCTTCACGTCATTTTTCTTAAGTGATTCCAAGATCGGGTATACTTCCTCTTGGCCCCAGCTGATATTAAACGTAATGGCTACATCCTTACTTTTCGAGCTGCTACTAATAAGTGCTCTTGGTCCTTTGTCAGTCGAGAAAACAGAAAAGGCATTATCTCGTTCCACCCACAAAAAGATTGCGCAGAATAAAGCTGCAACAATAACTAAGCCCCATTTCTTTATGCGGTTCCCGTTCCAAGCATAAAAGTGTTCCATCTCACACCTCTCCTTATCTTTCGGAAATCCCTGCTTAGTACAACTTATGAGTGTAGGGGACAAATATGAACAAGCATCTAAATCATTTCATAAATTGGATATAAATGGACATGATAGGGAGGAACATATCAAAAAGAGGTGAGTACATGCTAGGACTTTTATTAAGGGATATGGAACGAAAAGAGATCGAGTATTTACTGAAGCGAGAGATGGATGAACTTTTAATGGATTTAGAAGATCATCGCATTGATCATGTAGTAAAAAGGGCTATGGAAGAGCGCTATAAAATTTTGTACCAATTATTCACCCGATTAGCCACTAAACATGACTGTATACGGTATGTACTGCCAAAGCGAAAACACAAATAAGTGAACTCTCCCTTATGTATGATACAATATTTATGAAATCGCTTTTACATAGGGGTGAGGGAAATGAAAGAAATAAAAGCTATTATATTTGATTTAGATGGTGTCATTACAGATACAGCTGAATACCACTATTTAGCCTGGAAACAACTCGCTGATGACCTGGGCATTCCCTTTGATCGAATCTTTAACGAACGTTTAAAAGGAGTTAGCCGCATGGACTCCTTACAAATGATTTTAGATCACGGTGGGATTGTGCTTGCTGAAGAGGAAATCGAAGCGCTGGCTCATAAGAAAAACGAACACTATAAAACGTTTATCGGAAAAATTACCCCAGATGATCTTCTTCCGGGTATATTACCATTTTTAACACAGGTAAGAGCTGCGGGTATCCCAACAGCTTTAGCATCTGCCAGCAAAAATGCTCGTCCCGTCATTCGTCAACTTCGCATTGAAAGCTATTTAGATACTGTTGTCGATGCAGCTTCTGTTGAAAGAGGAAAGCCTGATCCGGAGATTTTCTTAAAAGCTGCCCAGCAATTAAATGTAAACCCAGAACAATGTGTGGGGATAGAAGACGCTGAAGCGGGAGTGAAGTCAATAAAGACAGCAGGCATGTTTGCAGTTGGTGTAGGGACAAAAACCGCTATGGCTGAAGCGGACTGGATTATAGATCATCCATCACAGCTTACATTAGAGGCACTTAAAAGCCATTATAAGTAGGGATGAAAATCCTTCTGAAGATTTTTTAGAAGGATTTTTTAATTTTTTTTGAAAAACACTTGCCAAATAGTTTTATACCATGGTAAGATATTTTTTGTTGTCAGCGAGATAAACACTTCAAAAAAGTTAACAGCAAAAACAAATCAACTTTTTTCGAAAAAGTGATTGACGGAAACGAGATAAAATGTTATATTAGTTTTTGTCGCTGAAACACAGCGAAACAATTTGATCCTTGAAAACTGAACGAAACAACATGTAACGTCAATGTCTTTAAATTGATTTTTAAAGCCAGTAATCATTTATTTTGATGCTAGGCAGACTCACATTTTATGGAGAGTTTGATCTTGGCTCAGGACGAACGCTGGCGGCGTGCCTAATACATGCAAGTCGAGCGCGTGAATCAACATGATCCCTTCGGGGTGATTGTTGTGGATCGAGCGGCGGACGGGTGAGTAACACGTGGGCAACCTACCCATGAGATCGGGATAACTCCGGGAAACCGGAGCTAATACCGAATAACCCAGTGAACTGCATGGTTCACTGGTAAAAGGCGGTTTCGGCCGTCACTCATGGATGGGCCCGCGGCGCATTAGCTAGTTGGTAAGGTAACGGCTTACCAAGGCAACGATGCGTAGCCGACCTGAGAGGGTGATCGGCCACACTGGGACTGAGACACGGCCCAGACTCCTACGGGAGGCAGCAGTAGGGAATCTTCCGCAATGGACGAAAGTCTGACGGAGCAACGCCGCGTGAACGATGAAGGTCTTCGGATCGTAAAGTTCTGTTGTTGGGGAAGAACAAGTGCCAGAGGAAATGCTGGTACCTTGACGGTACCCAACCAGAAAGCCACGGCTAACTACGTGCCAGCAGCCGCGGTAATACGTAGGTGGCAAGCGTTGTCCGGAATTATTGGGCGTAAAGCGCGCGCAGGCGGTTCCTTAAGTCTGATGTGAAAGCCCACAGCTCAACTGTGGAGGGCCATTGGAAACTGGGGAACTTGAGTACAGAAGAGGAGAGTGGAATTCCACGTGTAGCGGTGAAATGCGTAGAGATGTGGAGGAACACCAGTGGCGAAGGCGACTCTCTGGTCTGTAACTGACGCTGAGGCGCGAAAGCGTGGGTAGCAAACAGGATTAGATACCCTGGTAGTCCACGCCGTAAACGTTGAGTGCTAGGTGTTAGGGGGTTTCCGCCCCTTAGTGCTGAAGTTAACGCATTAAGCACTCCGCCTGGGGAGTACGGCCGCAAGGCTGAAACTCAAAAGAATTGACGGGGGCCCGCACAAGCGGTGGAGCATGTGGTTTAATTCGAAGCAACGCGAAGAACCTTACCAGGTCTTGACATCTTGCGCTATCCCTAGAGATAGGGAGTTCCCTTCGGGGACGCAATGACAGGTGGTGCATGGTTGTCGTCAGCTCGTGTCGTGAGATGTTGGGTTAAGTCCCGCAACGAGCGCAACCCCTAATCTTAGTTGCCAGCATTCAGTTGGGCACTCTAAGGTGACTGCCGGTGACAAACCGGAGGAAGGCGGGGATGACGTCAAATCATCATGCCCCTTATGACCTGGGCTACACACGTGCTACAATGGATGGTACAGAGGGCCGCGAGACCGCGAGGTCAAGCAAATCTCAAAAAACCATTCTCAGTTCGGATTGCAGGCTGCAACTCGCCTGTATGAAGCCGGAATCGCTAGTAATCGCAGGTCAGCATACTGCGGTGAATACGTTCCCGGGCCTTGTACACACCGCCCGTCACACCACGAGAGTTGGCAACACCCGAAGTCGGTGAGGTAACCTTTTTGGAGCCAGCCGCCGAAGGTGGGGCCAATGATTGGGGTGAAGTCGTAACAAGGTAGCCGTATCGGAAGGTGCGGCTGGATCACCTCCTTTCTAAGGATATTACGGAACTAGCGAGTCCTTCGGGACTTGCTAGCAGGCACACATCGTGCCATTAAACCATTGACCATGTTTGTTTCGTTCGGTTTTGAAAGATTAATTCTTCAATTGTATAAGGAATGGGCCTGTAGCTCAGCTGGTTAGAGCGCACGCCTGATAAGCGTGAGGTCGGTGGTTCAAGTCCACTCAGGCCCACCATTCCTATTTCTATTTAAAACATGGGGCCTTAGCTCAGCTGGGAGAGCGCCTGCTTTGCACGCAGGAGGTCAGCGGTTCGATCCCGCTAGGCTCCACCATTTTTTAAACAGTACCTTGAAAACTAGATAAGAATTAGACATCAAACCAACGTTAGATTTAACGTAAGCATCATTATGATGCGTCTTTTCACATCTTTATTAGATAGTTAAGTGAATAAGGGCGCACGGTGGATGCCTTGGCACTAGGAGCCGATGAAGGACGGGACTAACACCGATATGCTTCGGGGAGCCGTAAGTAGGCTATGATCCGGAGATTTCCGAATGGGGAAACCCACTACCCGTAATGGGGTAGGATCCTTAACTGAATTCATAGGTTAAGGAAGGTAGACTCGGGGAACTGAAACATCTCAGTACCCGAAGGAAGAGAAAGCAAACGCGATTTCCTGAGTAGCGGCGAGCGAAACGGAAACAGCCCAAACCAGAGAGCTTGCTCTCTGGGGTTGTAGGACGCTCCATTGGAGTTACCAAGAAACAAGATAGATGAATGATCTGGAACGGTCAGCCGAAGAAGGTAACGGCCCTGTAGTCAAAATCTTGTTTCCTCCGGAGCGGATCCTGAGTACGGCGGAACACGAGGAATTCCGTCGGAATCCGGGAGGACCATCTCCCAAGGCTAAATACTCCCTAGTGACCGATAGTGAACCAGTACCGTGAGGGAAAGGTGAAAAGCACCCCGGGAGGGGAGTGAAATAGAACCTGAAACCGTGTGCCTACAAGTAGTTGGAGCCCGTTAATGGGTGACAGCGTACCTTTTGTAGAATGGACCGGCGAGTTACGATCCCATGCAAGGTTAAGATGAAAAATCGGAGCCGCAGCGAAAGCGAGTCTGAATAGGGCGAAATAGTATGTGGTCGTAGACCCGAAACCGTGTGATCTACCCATGTCCAGGGTGAAGGCCAGGTAACACTGGCTGGAGGCCCGAACCCACGCACGTTGAAAAGTGCGGGGATGAGGTGTGGGTAGCGGTGAAATGCCAATCGAACACGGAGATAGCTGGTTCTCTCCGAAATAGCTTTAGGGCTAGCCTCAAGGTAAGAGTCTTGGAGGTAGAGCACTGATTGGACTAGGGGCCCTCATCGGGTTACCGAATTCAGTCAAACTCCGAATGCCAACGACTCATCCTTGGGAGTCAGACTGCGAGTGATAAGGTCCGTAGTCGAGAGGGGAACAGCCCAGACCACCAGCTAAGGTCCCTAAGTTTATGTTAAGTGGAAAAGGATGTGGAGTTGCTCAGACAACCAGGATGTTGGCTTAGAAGCAGCCATCATTTAAAGAGTGCGTAATAGCTCACTGGTCGAGTGACTCTGCGCCGAAAATGTACCGGGGCTAAACATAACACCGAAGCTGTGGATTGTTCTTACGAACAATGGTAGGAGAGCGTTCTAAGTGCTGTGAAGTCAGACCGTAAGGACTGGTGGAGCGCTTAGAAGTGAGAATGCCGGTATGAGTAGCGAAAGAAGAGTGAGAATCTCTTCCACCGTAAGTCTAAGGTTTCCTGAGGAAGGCTCGTCCGCTCAGGGTTAGTCGGGACCTAAGCCGAGGCCGAAAGGCGTAGGCGATGGATAACAGGTTGATATTCCTGTACCACCTCCTTTCCGTTTGAACAACGGGGGGACGCAGTAGGATAGGGAATCCGCTCCACTGGATGTGAGCGGCCAAGCAGTGAGTGAGATGCATAGGCAAATCCGTGCATCAATCACAAGCTGTGATGGGGAGGGAACTATAGTACCGAAGTTCCTGATTTCACACTGCCAAGAAAAGCCTCTAGTGAGGAAAGAGGTGCCCGTACCGCAAACCGACACAGGTAGACGAGGAGAGTATCCTAAGGTGATCGGGAGAACTCTTGTTAAGGAACTCGGCAAAATGACCCCGTAACTTCGGGAGAAGGGGTGCTCCTTCATAGGAGGAGCCGCAGTGAAAAGGCCCAATCGACTGTTTAGCAAAAACACAGGTCTCTGCGAAACCGAAAGGTGAAGTATAGGGGCTGACACCTGCCCGGTGCTGGAAGGTTAAGGGGATGAGTTAGCATTAGCGAAGCTTTGAACCGAAGCCCCAGTAAACGGCGGCCGTAACTATAACGGTCCTAAGGTAGCGAAATTCCTTGTCGGGTAAGTTCCGACCCGCACGAAAGGTGCAACGAATTGGGCACTGTCTCAACAAGAGACCCGGTGAAATTATACTATGCGTGAAGATGCGCATTACCCGCGACAGGACGGAAAGACCCCGTGGAGCTTTACTGTAGCCTGATATTGAATGTTGGTACAGCTTGTACAGGATAGGTGGGAGCCGTCGATGCCGGAGCGCTAGCTTCGGTGGAGGCATCCGTGGGATACCACCCTGGCTGTATTGACATTCTAACCCAGGACCGTGATCCGGTCCGGAGACAGTGTCAGGTGGGCAGTTTGACTGGGGCGGTCGCCTCCCAAAGAGTAACGGAGGCGCCCAAAGGTTCCCTCAGAATGGTTGGAAATCATTCGCAGAGTGCAAAGGCACAAGGGAGCTTGACTGCGAGACCTACAAGTCGAGCAGGGACGAAAGTCGGGCTTAGTGATCCGGCGGTGCCGTATGGAAGGGCCGTCGCTCAACGGATAAAAGCTACCCCGGGGATAACAGGCTTATCTCCCCCAAGAGTCCACATCGACGGGGAGGTTTGGCACCTCGATGTCGGCTCATCGCATCCTGGGGCTGTAGTCGGTCCCAAGGGTTGGGCTGTTCGCCCATTAAAGCGGTACGCGAGCTGGGTTCAGAACGTCGTGAGACAGTTCGGTCCCTATCCGTCGTGGGCGTTGGAAATTTGAGAAGAGCTGTCCTTAGTACGAGAGGACCGGGATGGACGCACCGCTGGTGCACCAGTTGTTCCGCCAGGAGCATAGCTGGGTAGCTACGTGCGGAAGGGATAAGTGCTGAAAGCATCTAAGCATGAAGCCCACTTCGAGATGAGATTTCCCATCACTTCGAGTGAGTAAGATTCCTTGTAGACGACAAGGTTGATAGGTCGGAGGTGGAAGCGTGGTGACACGTGCAGCTGACCGATACTAATAAATCGAGGACTTATCTAACTAAAGTGAAATGGTTATGTCGTAATTCTTATCTAGTTTTGAAGGTACTCCTTCAACAAAACAATAGTATGGCGGTTTTGGCGAAGAGGTCACACCTGTTCCCATGCCGAACACAGAAGTTAAGCTCTTCAGCGCCGATGGTAGTCGGGGTTTCACCCCCGCAAGAGTAGGACGCCGCCATGCTTTGTTATCTTATAAAGCTATCCAAGAGACTTCTTCTAGGACAGATGGATTTGACAATATTCCAACGTAGCTCAGTGGTAGAGCTATCGGCTGTTAACCGATCGGTCGCAGGTTCGAATCCTGCCGTTGGAGCCATTTTGCTTCCATAGCTCAGTCGGTAGAGCACTTCCATGGTAAGGAAGAGGTCGCCGGTTCAAGTCCGGCTGGAAGCTCTCTGTAAGGAAATGTTTGAATTGGCCCGTTGGTCAAGTGGTTAAGACACCGCCCTTTCACGGCGGTAACACGGGTTCGAATCCCGTACGGGTCACCACTTAATATATGGAGGATTAGCTCAGCTGGGAGAGCACCTGCCTTACAAGCAGGGGGTCGGTGGTTCGAGCCCGCCATCCTCCACCATTTATTTTTTCTGCCGACCTAGCTCAATCTGGCAGAGCAACTGACTTGTAATCAGTAGGTTGGGGGTTCGAGTCCCTCGGTCGGCACCAGCAAGTTATGTTCTAAAAAATAAATAACCCTTGCATATTAAATTGCATATGTGGTATACTATTCTTTGTGTTTGGAGGGGTAGCGAAGTTGGCCAAACGCGGCGGACTGTAAATCCGCTCCCTCTGGGTTCGCAGGTTCGAGTCCTGCCCCCTCCACCATTTTTGGCCCATAGCCAAGCGGTAAGGCAACGGTTTTTGGTACCGTCATGCGCTGGTTCGAATCCAGCTGGGCCAGCCATTTTAAAAAAGAGCCATTAGCTCAGTTGGTAGAGCATCTGACTTTTAATCAGAGGGTCGGAGGTTCGAATCCTCCATGGCTCACCATTTTCACATTAACTTTGTTGATGTGTTTTTCGTTTGCGGAAGTAGTTCAGCGGTAGAACACCACCTTGCCAAGGTGGGGGTCGCGGGTTCGAATCCCGTCTTCCGCTCCATATAAACGGGGCCTTAGCTCAGCTGGGAGAGCGCCTGCTTTGCACGCAGGAGGTCAGCGGTTCGATCCCGCTAGGCTCCATCACAACCCTTAAGTCTTGATGACTTAAGGGTTTTTTATTTGTCTTAGTTTAGGTTAACAAAGCATGCTGGCTAATTATAAGAAAATTCGATAAAAACGGCTTTATTTTCGTATATATATACAGATTTATGTCCAGTTGAGTCATTGTCTGAACTGTGTCTACAATAGATGTAGAGTCAAAGGAGGATGATGGGACAATGAATCGTAAATTATCAATTATAGGGGCACCAATGGATTTAGGACAAAATCGCAGAGGGGTAGATATGGGACCTAGTGCTCTACGCTACGCGGGAGTAATTGAACGATTAGAGCGTTTAGAATATGATATCGAAGATCTGGGAGATGTGCATATCCCTCGGCCCAACCGAAAAGAAGTTCAAGAAGATCATCTAAGGAATTTAAAAGAGGTTGCTGAAGGAAATACCAACCTTGCTGAAGCGGTAGATCAGGTAGTAACCGAAGGTCGATTCCCGTTAATTATTGGAGGAGATCATAGTATTGCGATTGGGTCTTTGGCTGGTATTGCAAAACATTATGACAATCTTGGTGTAATTTGGTATGATGCTCATGGGGATTTAAATACAGGGGATACATCCCCTTCAGGAAATATTCATGGTATGCCATTAGCTGTAAGCTTAGGGATTGGTCATGAACGTTTAACGGGTATCCATGGATACACGCCAAAAATTAAACCTGAGAATATCGTTATTATAGGAGCACGCTCTCTTGACGAGGGTGAAAAGCAATTAATTAAAGAAAAGGGAATAAGGGTATATACCATGCATGAGATTGATCGTATGGGAATGCCGGGAGTGATTCAGGAATCAGTGGAGTACTTGAAGGATCGTACTGATGGAGTTCATCTAAGTTTAGATCTGGACGGATTGGATCCTAATGAAGCACCGGGAGTAGGGACACCTGTAATGGGTGGAATGAGCTATAGAGAAAGCCACTTAGCAATGGAAATGTTTGCAGAAGCTAACTTTATTACTTCAGCGGAATTCGTTGAGGTGAATCCGATATTGGATGAGAAGAATAAAACGGCGACTGTTGCAGTCGGTTTGATGGGTTCGTTATTCGGAGAGAATTTAAAATAGAACGATAGAAAAGTGAGCGAAACAGCAGCTTATTCTCATAAGTTGCTGTTTCCGTTATTTATTTTTTCTTGCTTCATATTCATTAAGTAAACCATCTAACCGGGAGCTTGCTTCAATGACCTCTTGAGATGATAAAGGTAAGCTTGAGCTTAGCTGAATCATTTCATTTCTACACATTTCAATCTCATTTAACAATTCTTTCAACATTCTATTTCCTCCTTACTATAACCTAAGTACTATACTATAGTTGTATATATCCTATTTATATAAAGTTAAACCTCTCATTTTAAAAAAATGCAAATGTATAACTTTTGTACATATAATTTCTTTTTTATTTTTTTAATTGATTTTGAAACCTGGTCGTAGGTTTATTCGTATGTAGAATGACCGCAGATCTAGCGGAGGTATAGTACATGGAGATATTTATTAAACAAAAGATTAAAAAAGTAAAAAAAGGTGATCACTCAGCCTTTGAAGATGTAGTGACGTTTTACCAAAATAAAGTTTACCAAATATGTTACCGGATGCTTGGGAATGCTCATGAAGCAGAAGATATTGCTCAAGAAGCTTTTATACGAGCCTATACGAACATCCACTCTTTTGATGAGAACCGAAAGTTTTCTACTTGGTTATATCGGATTGCGACCAATTTATCCATTGATCGAATACGAAAGAAGAAACCAGACTACTTTCTGGATGCTGAGGTGAAGGGTACTGAAGGCTTAAACATGTACTCGCAAATTTCAGCTGACGAAGCGCTGCCAGAAGAAGAGGTGGAAAGCTTAGAGTTGCAGGAATATATTCATCATGAAATTCTTCAACTTCCTGCTAAGTATCGTTCTGTTATCGTCCTTCGATATATAGATGAGCTTTCATTACAAGAGATTAGTGACATTTTGGACATTCCGGTCGGAACTGTAAAAACGAGAGTTCACCGAGGACGCGAAGCGCTTCGTAAGAAACTTCGTCACGTGTAAAGGAGTGATGGGAAATGAAGTGTGCAAATGACGTTATTCAGTTAATGCATAAACATTTAGACGATGGGTTAAACGAAGAAGAGACAAAACTATTAAAACAACACCTTCAACAATGTGATGATTGCCAATCCCATTTTCATGAATTAAAGAGAACAGTAGCCATGGTTCAAAGTACAAGTGCGGTTCAAGCTCCGCCTGATTTCACGGCAAAGGTCATGGGAAATCTGCCTAAAGAAAAGAAACGTTCAGGTTACAAGCGGTGGTTCAAAGCCCACCCTATGATTACAGCAGCTGCGATTTTCTTTATTTTGATGTTTAGTGGCATTTTCTCTACTTGGAGTCAGGATCAGCAATTGAGCGTTTCAAAACAGAAAGATATAGTGATTCAAGAGAATACGGTCATTGTACCTGAAGGGAAAACCGTAGAAGGCGATCTTGTAGTGAAGAATGGTAATTTAAAGGTAGAAGGTAAGGTAAATGGGGATGTAGTCTTAATCAATGGGGACCACTTAAAGGCATCCGCCGGTGAGGTTACTGGGGAACTTAATCAAGTGGACCAGATCTTTGGGTGGATGTGGTATAACATCAAGAAGACGACAAAAGATATTTTTTCATTTACTCAATAAAGGCCATCTAAGTCTAAAGTCACTTTTATAGTGACTTTTTTTATTTTGTTTAATTGGAGCGTTTTAGTGTTATTTTTACTATAAAGATGTATGCTATAATAAAACTATTGTGAATTTGTTACATATGTTTATAACGTAAATGAAGTCAAGGATAAGAAGGAAGTGTAGGCATGCTTGATGGGGGATTGAATGTTCAATTAGATGGATTGAAATACATTCGAATTATTATTGATGTAGCCCTTGTCTGGTTTGTTTTGTATAAATTAATCATGTTGATTCGTGGCACCAAAGCTGTGCAGTTGTTGAAAGGGATCTTTGTGGTCCTTGGGATATGGCTTGTTAGTTACTTTCTTCAGCTTAGTACGTTAATGTGGTTAATGTCCAAAGCGATGACATGGGGTTTTCTTGGTGTGATTATCTTGTTCCAACCAGAGCTAAGAAGGGCGCTCGAGCAGCTCGGACGAGGTAGTTTCTTTGCCAGGAATTCGAATAGTGAAGAAGATTCAATGAAACGAACAGTTGAAGCAATTATTAAATCTTGTAATTACATGGCAAAACGGCGCATAGGCGCTCTTATTACAATCGAGCGGGAAACAGGAATGGGCGATTACGTAGAGACAGGGATTCCTATTCAAGGTCGGTTATCAAGTGAGTTATTGACCAATATTTTCATTCCTAATACACCTTTACATGATGGTGCCGTTATTATTAAACAAGATGAAGTAACGGCTGCCGCTTGTTATTTGCCCCTTTCAGAAAGCCCGTTTATCTCAAAAGAGTTAGGAACGAGGCACCGTGCTGCAATGGGAATCAGTGAAGTAACTGATGCATTAACTATTGTGGTTTCTGAGGAGACAGGAGGCATTTCCTGTACAAGAAACGGAGAATTGCACAGAGGTTTAGATGAACAAGCTCTCCGGGAAATTTTGGAGAGGGAATTAGAACGAGCGCCGAAGGCTCCTAGCTCAAAGAATTGGGATTGGAGGGGGAAAAAAGATGGATAAGTGGTTAAGAAGTCCGTGGTTCATTCGAGCGATTTCTTTAATATTAGCACTCCTCTTATACGCCTCGATAAACCTTGATGATGGGCAATCGAGTTCTGATTCTATCTTTCTTGAAGGCAATGATAAAATTGCAGCTATGAATAATATTCCTTTACAAGTAAAAATGAATGAGGAAAAATATGTAGTGAAAGAAGTGCCATCGAGCGTCACTGTCACTGTAGAAGGACCGAACTCTGTAGTGACGAGAACTGTCATGCAAAAGACGTTCGAGGCATACATCGATTTAGAGGGTCTTGAGCTTGGCCCTCAAACCGTGCCAATCCAGACTCAAGGGATCTCGAATCAGCTATCCGTCTCTATAGATCCGCAAGAAGTTAATGTGGTTCTGGAGAAACGGTCTTCAAAAGAGTTCCAGGTTGGCGTGGACTACATACACCGTGACACGATTAAAGAAGGGTACCAGCTAGGTACACCGGAAGTATCACCAGCTCAGGTTGATATTATAGGGTCTGAGACAGAGGTTTCCAAAGTATCTCTTGTAAAAGCAATTGTAGATGTACAAAACGCTGAGAGTGACATTACGAAGAAGGAATCTCCTGTAAAGGTTTATGATGAACAAGGGAACGAGCTTAATGTAGTGGTAGAGCCGAGCACTGTTAAAGTGACGGTTCCCTTATTACCTCCAAGTAAAGAGGTCCCTGTAACATTTGAACCTAAAGGAGAACTCGCTAAAGGATATCGTCTTGTTGGAATTGAACCAGTTCCGGAATTTATCGCTGTCTATGGTTCACAAGATGCTCTGAAGGGTGTTAGCGCTTTTGTTGATATCGAGGTAGATGTCTCCGATCTCAAAGAAGATACAACTTTAGACGTGGACCTTCCTTTACCTGATGGGATTGAAACAATGAA
The DNA here is from genome assembly GCF_030166655.1 of Pontibacillus chungwhensis. Lineage (GTDB taxonomy): Bacteria > Bacillota > Bacilli > Bacillales > BH030062 > Pontibacillus. The sequence continues at coordinate 178,821 of NZ_CP126446.1, forward strand.
GCCAGAAACGGTAGGGGCAAAGGTAGACGTGGAGCAAATTACAGAAAAAACGTTTAATGATGTAACCATTAACGTGAACAACTTGGAATCAAGTAAAAATCTAACATTTATTACACCAGAACAACAGGTTATTGATTTGACTTTAACAGGTACAAAAGAGGAGTTAGAAAACATTACAAAAGAAGATTTCGAAGTTTTTATTGATGTTGGACAGCTCGTCAATGGTGAAGCAAACGTACCGATAGAAGTAAATGGACCTGAAAGTATTGAATGGCAAACAAGTAACGACGAAGCTCTAATTCGTATAGAGTAGTAAATACCTCATTTGCCTAGAGTGAAGGAGCGATTGAATAATGGGAAAATATTTTGGTACAGATGGTGTGCGAGGCGTAGCCAACCAGGAGCTAACACCAGAACTAGCATTTAAAGTAGGAAGATTCGGAGGCTACGTGCTAACGAAAGATACACCAAGACCTAAAATATTGGTAGGCCGTGATCCGCGTATTTCGGGTCAGCTACTTGAGAACGCTTTAACAGCAGGATTACTATCAATTGGTGCGGAGGTTATGCGCCTTGGGGTTCTCTCAACTCCGGGGGTTGCTTATTTAACGAAATCAATGGGCGCAGAAGCAGGAGTTATGATTTCAGCTTCTCACAACCCAGTTGAAGATAACGGAATTAAGTTCTTTGGGCCAGATGGATTTAAGTTAACCGATGAACAAGAAAATGAAATTGAAGCGCTAATGGATCAAGAAACAGATGAGCTACCTCGACCGACTGGTGGCGATGTTGGTATTGTTAATGACTACTTCGAAGGTGGTCAGAAATACATGCAATATCTGAAGCAAACGATTGATTATGACTTTGATGGATTACATGTGGCTCTAGATTGTGCTCATGGTGCTACATCTTCCATAGCCCCTCATATCTTCGCAGACTTAGAAGCGGAACTTTCCACAATGGGTTCATCACCAGATGGCCTGAACATTAACGATGGAGTCGGCTCTACAAGTCCGGAAGCTTTGCAATCCTTTGTTAAGGAAAAGGGTGCTGATATTGGTTTAGCATTTGATGGCGACGGAGACCGCTTAATTGGGGTTGATGAGAACGGAGCCATTGTAGACGGAGACCAAATTATGTTTATTTGTGCGAAATACTTAAATGAACAAGGTCGTCTTCGTCATAACACAGTTGTATCTACTGTAATGAGTAATATTGGTTTCTATAAAGCTGTTGAAGCAAACGGTATGAAGAGTGATAAAACAAACGTAGGCGATCGCTATGTATTAGAAGAGATGCGCCGCGGGGACTATAGCCTTGGTGGTGAACAGTCCGGTCACATTATTTTCTTAGACTACAACACAACAGGAGATGGATTGCTTTCAGCACTTCAGCTTGTAAACGTCCTAAAAGAAACGGGCAAACCATTATCCGAATTAGCAAATGAAATGAAGAAGTACCCACAAGTATTAAAGAACGTTCGTGTCATTGATAAACAAAAAGTCATGACAAATCCTCGTATTACTTCTGAAATTGAAGCGGTTGAAGAAGCGATGGGAGATGAAGGACGCGTGCTTGTACGTCCTTCAGGGACAGAGCCACTTGTGCGTGTTATGGTTGAAGCTCCTACAGAAGAGGACTGTGAGAAATACGTCAACCAAGTTGTTGAAGTCGTTCAAGCGGAGTTAGGAATGAAAGAAGACTGATAAGAATGCGCAGGAGGCACGTTATGTGTCCTTGCGCATATTTTATAGGGAAGATCTTTACTGTTGTAACAAACCTGTAATGGATTAGACATTGACCCTGTAAGAAGAAATAGAGTAAAATTAATTTTGTTCCGTCTAATTTTTCTAACTACGTTTAATGTAGTGACGTAACGGATACTATCCTTAAGTGTGTGCAAATAAGGAATACCGTTTTGTAGTAAAAGAGGAGGGGGAGCAAATTAGAAGAAATGGATAACTAAAGCGCCTGGACTATCTTCTGTTCGGAAGGAAGGTAGTTGACGAGGAGGAGGTTCATCGAGTATCGGCGGATGCCTCCCGGTTGGGTTCACCTCAATCGTAAGCTTTTATCCTAAAACAAAGGGGTGACCCTTTGCACAAAGGATCAAAGCAAGGTGAAAAGAATGTATTCATGAGAAAGGGGCAGATCAAGCCCCGAACAACCATCGGAACGTTGATTTGCCCCTTATTTTAAGGAGGAAACAACGATATGTGTGGAATTGTAGGATATATTGGAACACAAGATACAACAGAGATTTTATTACAAGGCTTAGAGAAGCTTGAATACCGAGGATATGATTCGGCTGGTATTGCAGAATTAAACAATGATGGTGTTCATGTGACGAAGGTTAAAGGACGCATTGCTGCACTTCGTTCAGAAGTAGAGAAGAAAGACATCGAATCAACAATGGGAATCGGTCATACACGCTGGGCTACCCATGGCGCGCCAAGCTATGAAAACGCTCACCCGCATCAAAGCGCGTCTGGCCGCTTTACGATTGTTCATAATGGTGTGATCGAAAACTACGAAGATGTACAACGCGAATACCTGGGCGACGTTGATATGAATAGTGAAACGGATACAGAAATCATTGTCCAGCTTGTCGAGAACCTTTATAACGAAATGGGAGATGTTCAAGAAGCTTTTCGTAAAGCAATCTCCTTGTTAAAAGGTTCATATGCTGTTGGCATTATTGATGCTCAGAATCCAGACGTTATTTATGTAGCCAAGAATAAAAGCCCACTCCTTGTCGGTTTAGGGGATGGTTTTAATGTTGTATCTAGTGACTCATTAGCGATGTTGAAAGTCACCGATCAATTTGTTGAATTAGAAGACAAAGAAATTGTGCTTGTTCGTCGTAATGAGGTGGAGATTCAGAAATTAGATGGTACACAAGTTGATCGTGAGCCTTTTACAGCTGAACTTGATGCTAGTGACATTGAAAAGGGTACTTACCCGCACTTCATGTTAAAAGAGATCGATGAACAACCATTTGTCATTCGTAAAATCATCCAAGAATATCAAAATGAAAATGATGAAATTAAATTAGATCCAGAAGTACGTCAAGCTATGATGGATTGTGATCGTGTGTACATTATTGCATGTGGCACAAGTTATCATGCTGGTTTAATCGGAAAACAGTTTATTGAAAAGCTGGCGAAGGTTCCGGTTGAGGTTCATGTAGCGAGTGAATTCTCATATAACATGCCTCTTCTTTCAGAAAAGCCACTATTCGTCTATATCTCTCAGAGCGGAGAGACAGCGGATAGTCGTGCCGTCCTGGTTGAAACGAAGGCAAAAGGACACCCAGCCCTAACGATTACAAACGTACCTGGTTCTACCCTTTCTCGTGAAGCGGATTATACGCTACACTTACATGCAGGTCCTGAGATTGCTGTAGCTTCTACGAAAGCCTATACAGCACAAATGGCTGTTTTAGCAATTCTTGCTGTAGATACAGCTAAAGCCAAAGGTTTAGAACTAGAGTTCAACCCTATGAAAGAATTAGGTATTGCAGCAAACGCAATGGAAGCTCTTTGCGATCAAAAAGAAGAGCTTGAACAAATTGCTGCTGATTATTTATCAACAACAAGAAACTGCTTCTTTATCGGCCGTAGCCAAGACTATTATGTTGGTCTAGAGGGAGCTCTTAAACTTAAAGAAATCTCTTATATTCAAGCAGAAGGGTTTGCCGGTGGCGAATTGAAACACGGAACGATTGCCCTTATTGAAGAAGGGACGCCGGTTGTGGCGCTTGCGACACAGGAGAATGTGAACTATTCCATTCGTGGTAATGTGAAAGAAGTTGCTGCACGTGGGGCGAAGCCTTGTGTAATTAGTATGAAGGGGTTAGATCAAGAAAATGATGCATTTGTTATTCCTCAAGTGCATGAGCTCTTAACGCCTCTTGTATCGGTTGTACCGATGCAGCTGATTTCCTATTACGCTGCTCTTCACCGTGACTGTGACGTGGATAAACCGCGTAACTTGGCTAAGAGTGTAACGGTTGAATAAATAACAATAACGCATGTGGTCTCAAGTTGAGGGCACATGCGTTTTTTATATGCTTAATAAAGAGTAGGAGATGAGGATGTAGACTCGATGTTGAGAGAATGTCTCCGTTTGCTTTAATTGGGTGTAAGGCGGGCCTAGAAACCATTCACAGACATAAAGGTCCAATCTATCTCAACTTCGACTCTTCCGTGTAAGGGGGCTTGTATGGAAGAGTCTGAATCATATGTAGAACAAATAAAAAAAGAGCTTGAATCACCATCCAAGCTCTTTTAGGTACATTATTTCGTTGTTACTGAAACTTCAATCTCGTTAGCATCGCCTTTTTGGTAAACAGGCCCTACATATTCGTTAAGAGGGAAGCCTTCTTTTACAGCCGCTGTGATGAAGGCTTTAGCGGATTTGATGGCTTCGATTACATCTTTACCGTTTGCGAGTTCAGCTGTGATCGCTGCTGCATAGGAACATCCTGCTCCGTGGACATTTCCAGTATCAAACTGCTCAGTCTGAATATAGTGGAATGCTTGTCCGTCGTAAAGAAGGTCTGTTGCCTTGGTTTCATCTACAAGCGTTCCAGCTTTAATCAGAACGTTTTGAGCGCCAAGTTCATGGATCGTTTTAGCTACATCCTCTAATTGTTCAACTGTTTCAATGCGGCGAATTCCTGCTAGTTTGGCAGCTTCAAAAAGGTTTGGAGTTGTCACTTTAGCATGCGGTACAAGGGATTCACGCAGGCTTTCAAGGTTTTCAGGGTGAAGGACATCGTCTGTGCCTTTGCAAACCATGACAGGGTCGATTACGACATCTTTAATACCATTTTGTTTAATAACCTCTCCTGCATGTTCAATAATGCCAGGGGAGCCAAGCATGCCTGTTTTTACGGCATCTATTCCTAAAGACATAGCTGTTTTTAGTTGTTCCTTAACGGTGGAAAGTTCCATCGGAAATACATTGTGAGCCCAATCGTTCTCTGGGTCCATAGCTACAATCGTAGTTAAAGAAGAAATTCCGTATACTCCGTGCTGATGGAATGTTTTTAAGTCAGCCTGGATTCCGGCTCCTCCGCTACTGTCTGATCCTGCAATTGTAAGGACTTTCTTTCTCATCTGTTTATTCCCCTTCCATTCTTAGGTGTTTTCTTTATTTTAACGGTATTTTGTGCATTTTTAAAACAATTCGTTTAACTAATTTCAACAAACCAACTAAAACAACAAAAAGACAACAAAAAACACATCATTAATGTTGGGTTAATATGCAATTAACAAATGATGATTATAGTAGAGGTGTAGCAAACATTAGGAGTAATCCTTTGAGAAATGGCTTGTCCGGAGGCCAGAAAGTATTGCTCGTAAATCATCTAAGGAGGAACAAACACATGAAGAAAATGATGTTGATTGTTGTGGCTTTATCTATGCTTTTTGTAGCGGCTTGCTCAAGTGGAACAGCTGAAACAAAGGAAGAGATTACGGTGTATACCGCGCTTGAAGATGACATGATTCCTACGTACTTAGAGTCTTTTAAAGAGAAATATCCTGATATTAAAGTAAATATAGTTCGCGATTCAACTGGTGTCATTACGGCAAAACTTCTTGCAGAAAAGGACAATCCTAAAGCTGACGCTGTATGGGGTCTTGCAGCTACAAGTCTTCTGGTAGCGGATCAAGAAGGCATGCTTGAAGGATATGCGCCAGAAGGAATTGAACGTGTAGGGGACGCATACAAGGGTGATGGTGAAACACCACACTGGGTAGGAATTGATGCTTGGATGACTGGGATTTCAGTAAATACAGTTGAAATAGCAGAGATGGGGTTAGATATTCCACGTTCTTACGAAGACTTACTAGATCCTCAGTACAAAGATTTAATTGTCATGCCTAATCCAGCTTCATCTGGTACAGGGTTCCTTACGGTTTCTGCTCTTATGCAAACGATGGGCGAAGAAGAAGCGTGGAACTACATGGATAACCTTCATAAGAATATAGGAATGTATACGCACTCTGGTTCGAAGCCAGCTAAATTAGCAGGTCAAGGAGAATATCCCATCGGTATCTCCTTTGGTTACAGAGGAATTACACAAGCTGAAAAAGGCGAGCCCATTAAAACGATCTTCCCAGAAGAAGGTTCAGGTTGGGATCTAGAAGCAAATGCTCTAGTGAAGAAAGAAGATACAAAGCCTGCAGCAAAGAAATTCTTAGATTGGGCGATCTCTGATGAAGCGATGAAAGAATACAGTGAGAACTTTGCGATTACAACGGTACCAACAGATAAGCCAGTGCCAGAAGGCTTTCCTCAAGATCCTACGGAACAGCTGATCGAGAACGACTTTAACTGGGCTGCAGAGAATCGTGAAATGATTCTTGATCAATGGACAAAGAAATATGACGGAAAGAGTGCCCCTGAAGAATAAGTAGGGGAGCTCTTCCTCTTCTATTCAATTATTTCTTAAGAGGAGTGGGCATGTAATGGAGCATTTAAAAGTTAATGGAGTGTATAAGAATTTTGGGGAATTTACAGCTTTAGAAGACGTTTCTTTCTCTGTAAATAAAGGAGAGTTTGTCTGTCTTTTAGGTCCAAGCGGATGTGGTAAGACGACATTACTTCGAATCATCGCAGGCCTTGACCAACCGAACAAAGGGTCTGTGATGATGAATGAAAAAGATATTACGCACTTGCCGCCAGCTAAACGAAATTTCGGAATTGTGTTTCAGTCGTATGCGTTATTTCCAAACTTAACGGCATTCCAAAACATTGCGTATGGATTAAAGACTAGAAAGATGAGAAAGCGTTCAATCCGAGACAAAGTTTACGAAACGCTAAGACAAGTAAACCTTGAGCATATTGCCGATCGCTATCCAGCGCAGCTATCGGGTGGACAGCAGCAAAGAGTTGCATTAGCTCGTGCCCTTGCCCTTTCTCCTGACTTCTTGCTTTTGGATGAACCATTATCTGCTCTTGATGCAAAAGTTCGTGTAGAGTTACGGAATGAAATGAAGAGGCTTCAGAAGCAACTTGGGATCACAACGATTATGGTTACGCATGATCAGGAAGAAGCGTTGTCCATGGCAGATAAAATGGTGGTTATGAATAATGCGGAGCTTGTTCAGGCTGGGTCTCCTCAGGAAGTGTATGAGTATCCACTAACTCCATTTGTTTCTGATTTTATTGGAACAGTTAACTTTCTAGAAGATGCTTATTCTTTACGCGCGATTAGACCTGAACATGTTGAGCTAAAGAAAGATTTATGGGAAAACTCTATTCCGGTATCGATCGAAAACATGGAGTTCCGTGGTGGTTTTTACAGAATGATGCTTAAAAATAAGGTAAATAAACAAGCTAGGTATCTATTTGCTGATGTATCAGCTGAAGAATATAAGAAAGAACAATACGAACTTGGACAAACCATTTATATGAAGTTTCAGGAAAGCGGCATGATGCATTTCAAAGATTACCCTGTTCGCTCTAAACCATTGGTTTCATCAATAAGTTAGGAGAATCTCTATGATTACAGCATTGAAAACAATATTAGGATACCGGGAAACCGTTCCTCAACAGACAAGTGCATCGGGGCAATGGCAACGCTTGCTAATTGTATGCATGGTGGTAGGGCTATGCACCTTCATGGTGTTGCCAGTCATTGAGCTCATGGAGCGCGCTCTTCAGAATCGGGGCGGTGAATATATAGGCTTTGAGAACTTTTTTACTTATTTCTCATCTCCGAGCCTGTTTCAATCAGCCTATCATACTGTAACAGTAGCCGTTATTACAACTGTCATTTCAGTGGGTGCTGCTCTCTTATACGCATACGCTATTGAACGTACCCGCATGAAAGGAAAGACATTCTTTACTTATATGGCACTGCTCCCGTTATTTGCTCCAACAATGATGTATGGTATTTCCCTGATTTATTTGTTTGGGAACAATGGTGTAATTACAACAGGATTCTTCGGCACGCTAGAGGACTGGTTCGGGATTGGAGAATGGGATTTTGATATCTATGGGCTGAAAGGAATTGTTTTATCTGAAGTGATCTTTACGTTTCCACAAGCCTTTTTAATTCTAAAGGTGGCTCTATCCACTGCCGACCAGCGTTTATATGAAGCGGCTGACACTCTTGGAGCTAGTAAACTGAGGAAAGTGTTTACGGTCACACTACCAAATATAAAATATGGTTTGGTGAGCGCGATATTCGTTTGTTTCACCCTTAGCTTTACAGATTTTGGAGCTCCGAAAGTAGTTGGAGGACAATACAACGTACTAGCTACAGATGTTTATAAACAGGTGATCGGACAACAGAACTTCTCCATGGGAGCAACGGTTGGAATCATTTTGACGATTCCGGCTGTCATAGCTTTTGTGGTGGATCAGATTATACAACGAAAGAAAGAAGCGGGTGTTAGCTCCAGAGCTGTCCCGTATAAGACTCCGCCTAATAAAAGACGAGACCATTTATATACACTTTACTGTTCAACCGTTTCTGGTATGTTCCTTTTATTGTTTGGAGCGATTGTGGCAGCAGCGTTTGTTAAAGTGTGGCCATATGATTTCTCTCTTACCTTCAGACATTTTGGGTTTGGGAATGTAGCGGGTGATGGACTCAAACCCTATTGGAATAGTCTGCTAGTCTCTGGCTTAACAGCTGTTATTGGAACTTTCCTCATTTTCCTGGGTGCTTATCTGGTAGAGAAATCCCGGTATATGAAAGTTATTAGGAAGATTTCTTACTTTCTTTCTATTTTACCGATCGCTCTTCCTGGGCTTGTCATCGGACTTGCATTTATCTTCTTCTTTAATCAGCAAATGTTTCAGGTTCCGTTTACGACGATCGAATTTATGAATCCATTCAATTGGCTCTATGGGTCTGTGTTTATATTAGTGTTGGCGAATCTTGTACACTTCTATTCCGTTTCATTCCTAACGGCTACCACTTCTTTGAAGCAGCAAGACAAGGCGTATGAATCTGTTTCAGAAGCCATGGATGTTCCTTTTTATAAAACATTCGTAAGGGTGACGATGCCCCTTTCTTTACCAGCTATTCTAGAAATGGCGATGTATCTGTTTGTAAATTCAATGACAACTATATCGGCTGTTGTATTTCTTTATTCACCGGAGTGGAAACTCGCGTCTATAGCGATGGTGAATATGGATGATGCAGGAGATATTGCTCCTGCTGCTGCGATGGCGCTCTTAATTATTGTTACAAATATACTCGTCCGCACACTATATGAAGTTGCATCTCGGTTTCTCTTTAAAAAAACACATGCGTGGAAACGATGAAAGGATGGTTACTATGAATAACCGAATTAAAGGAGTCATTTTTGACTGGGCTGGTACAACAGTAGATTATGGGTGTTTTGCTCCTGTAAATGTCTTTATTGAAGTATTTCGAAAGCGCGGGGTTCACATCACTTTAGAAGAGGCAAGGGAGCCCATGGGGTTATTGAAGATTGACCATATACGAGCGATCTGTCAGATGGACCGGGTAACAAAGGAGTGGGAAGGGCTACACGGTGAAGAGCCTTCAGAAGTGGACGTTAGGGCATTATATGAAGACTTTGAGCCAATGATGTTTCGCGTTTTAGAAAACTATGCTGAACCTATCCCTCACGTGTTGGAGGCCGTAGAAGATATTCGAAATAAAGGAATAAAAATCGGTTCGACTACTGGCTATACAAAAGAGATGGTCGAAGTCGTAGCGCGAGAAGCAAAGAAGAAAGGCTATGCCCCTGATTCGATTGTAGCTTCAACAGAAGTTTCCTCAGGCAGACCTTTGCCGTGGATGTGTTATGCAAATGCGATGAATCTTGGTGTCTATCCTATGCAACAAATGATGAAAGTTGGCGACACCACAAGTGATATGGCAGAAGGATTGAATGCAGGTATGTTGACTGTAGGAGTTGTAAAAGGGAGCAGTACACTCGGGTTAACGAAAGACCAGGTTGATGCCATGGAAAACACAGAGCTGAATGCCCGAATAGAAAAGGCCAAGCGCGTTTTAACCGAAGCAGGTGCGCATTACGTCATTGAGGATATGAGTGAATTGCCTGGTTTGATCGATGAAATAAACCAAGCACAAGAGTCTGAAGTAGCTCATGTATAAGTCTTATTTGTATGGGGAGGGGGATAGCAATCACTCTCCATTACGAAGAAACCATTTTGAAAACCAAAGCCGTGAGACTAAAGAATGGTTGATCGACGATCAAGAGACTTTTTTCCACCAATCCCTGTCTACCCCTTGCCTTGACGTCGTAGAAGAGGCGAAAGGTCCTTTCTTAACCATGATTGATGGAAAAGTTGTATACGATTTTCATGGGAACGCTGTTCATCAAGTAGGATTCGGCCATCCGCGAGTAATTGAAGCGATGAAAGAACAACTCGACACGTTAAGTTTCTCCACAAGACGCTATACAAATAAACCTGCTATACAGTTGGGTAAGAAGTTAGCTGAATTGGCACCTGGTTCTTTATCAAAATGTTTATTTGCCCCAGGGGCGACGTCTGCAATTGGTATGGCGTTAAAGCTAGCTAGATTCACGACAGGTAAATATAAAACAATCTCGATGTGGGAGTCTTTTCACGGTGCCTCTATGGACGCGTTGTCTGTTGGAGGTGAGGCTCACTTTCGTCGCCAAATAGGTCCACTCCTTCCTGGAGCTATTCATGTTCCCCCAATTCAAACATACAGACCATTATGGGAGGGGGCGAGCCTTGATGATCGACAATTAGCGAACTACATTGAGTATATTGTAAAGCAAGACGGAGAAATTGGAGCTTTTGTAATGGAACCAATCCGGAATACGGATGTGCAAATGCCTTCAAAAGCATTTATGAAAAAGCTCAGGGGGATTTGTACAGAGCACAATATAAAATTAATTTTTGATGAAACAGCTATTGGTTTAGGGAGAACAGGAGAGATGTTTGCTTTTGAGCACTATGATATAGAGCCAGATATGGTTGTGCTTGGTAAAGGACTTGGAGGGGGTGCTTTCCCTATGGCCGCTCTTCTAGCTGATCAAGCGCTCGATCAAGTGGAAGAAACTTCACTTGGGCATTACACGCATGAGAAGTCTCCTGTAGGCGCAGTAGCCGCGCTAACCACAATCGAAGTGATTGAAGAGGAAGGGCTACTGGAGCGATCGAGACAGTTGGAAGGTACGCTCAGAGCTAGACTCGAAACCATGAAGGAATCTTATCCTATTATTGGGGATGTGCGAGGCATCGGACTCTTGTTTGGTATTGAACTTGTGAAGGACCGTAATACAAAAGAAAAAGCGAGAGAAGAAGCGGACAAAATCATGCACACGTGTTTACAGAACGGACTAAGTTTTAAAGTATCTAAGGGAAATGTGCTTCAACTTTGTCCACCGTTAACCATTACGGAAGAACAGCTCACAGAAGCGCTTACTATCTTGGAACAGGCTCTGATGGAAAGTGAGAATTGAAAGGAGACGTAAACGATGAATTTTTATAACGATCAAAATCCTTACCTCTTATTAACTCCAGGCCCTCTATCTACTTCTTCAGGTGTAAGAGAGGCAATGTTAAGAGATTGGTGTACATGGGATGATGAGTATAAATCCCTTGTGCAATCCATTCGTTCTGATTTATTAACAATTGGAAGGGTATCGTCAGAGGACTATACGACTGTGTTAATGCAAGGAAGCGGGACATTTAGTGTGGAATCTGTGCTTGGCACTGCTATTCCGTCAGAAGGAAAACTGCTCGTTATTGCCAATGGTGCATATGGAAACCGGATAGCAACGATTGCTGAGCGTCTTAATATACCGGTTACAGTCGTGTGTGGAGAGGAATCTAGTGCTCCGGATTTAGTAGGGATTGAACGTGAGCTGAGAGAAGATCAGAGCATTACACATGTAGCGGTCGTGCATTGTGAAACGACAACAGGGATGGTCAATCCAATCGAAGCAATCGGGAGACTTGTAAAGCAGTATAACAAGATTTATATCGTGGATGCGATGAGCAGCTTTGGCGGGATAGAGATTTCAATGAAGAACATAGGGATTGATTTCTTAATCAGCAGTGCGAATAAATGCATACAAGGTGTCCCGGGTTTTGGGTTTATTATTGCTGCTCGATATGAGCTTAATAAATGTGCGAATCAGGCCCGATCCTTGTCGCTCGATCTATATGATCAGTGGGTCACAATGGAGGATGAACAGGGAAAGTGGCGTTTTACATCTCCAACACATACGGTCCATGCCTTCAAGCAAGCCCTTGAGGAACTGAAGGAAGAAGGTGGGATAACAGCGAGGGGTGAGCGCTATCGCACCAATCAAAGAAGACTTGTAAGGGGCATGAGGACGTTAGGATTTGAGACCTTGCTACCGGATGTCAATCAATCACCGATCATTACATCATTCCTTGAGCCGGTCCATGATTCGTTTCGTTTCCAAGATTTTTATATGAAATTAAAAGAACAAGGATTTGTGATCTACCCTGGTAAAGTTACAAATCAGTCAACGTTCCGGATTGGCAATATTGGAGCCATCAACGAAGAAGATATTGAGCGCCTTTTAGAAGCGATTGAAAAGAGTATGTATTGGCTAGAGCCAATAGGTTAAAAAGAAGCCTTTTCACCTAAGAGAATTTTTAGAGAGTTAAGAGTTCACGAAGAAATTGTTTCAGGTCATAATATGTTTAAGTTGGATTGAAGCGTTACAATAGAGAAAGTAGAACGTTTAGAGGAGGAACTGAAAGTGTCATTGGTAGCAGAAGAGAGAAAGAGAAAGATTGTTCAGTTGTTAAATGATAAAGGAAAAGTGCGTGTGAATGAATTAGCCGAGATGCTAGATGTCTCAACGGAAACGATTCGACGGCACCTGGATGACCTTGAGAATGAACATAAACTGAAGAAAGTGTACGGGGGAGCGATTCGTGTGCAGTTAGAAACTGAACTCCCGCACTATGAGCGAACTTCAATTCGAACATCAGAGAAACAGCTGATTGGTAGACTTGCAGCAGAGCAAGTTCAGGATCATGATGTGATTGTAATTGATGAAGGGAGTACGCCGCTTCAATTAATTCCTTTCCTTACGCACAAGAACAATCTCACCATTATGACAAGTTCGGTACCTGCTTTAAATATGCTTATTGATTATAAGAAGAAGCAACTCATCGATGCAAGAGTGATCTTCATAGGCGGAGAAGTAGATGCAGATCATTTACGTGTATCTGGCCCAATTGCGGAGAAGATCATGGATGATTTCTATGTAGACAAGGCGTTTATTGCGACCGACGGTGTTGATATACGCTATGGGATAACAAGCTATGATCCGAATAAGGCTATGTTTACGAGAAAACTTATCGAGCATGCGGATGAAACGTTTATTTTGGCTGATCACTCTAAGATAGGTCAACGAACTTATGCGAAAATGGCGAACCTTGAAGACGTTTTTGCTGTCATTTGTAATCAGTCAGCTCCAGCTCATTGGAATGGTGATTTAGAACATTATGAAACAAATTGGATTTCCCCTCAGGCCAGAGAATAGAGTATCTGGCTTTTTTAATATTAAAATTTAAAAGTGAAAGAATGGAACCTTTCTTTCGGAAGGTTTCCCCTTAACAATCTCCAAGGAACTGACGAAATATAAGGTAGACATGTATATAAAAAGTAGCTTTTACGTTACGCAGGGGGAGAACAATTTTAATGCCACTACTTAGTTTATTGACCAAAAGAGAGAAGCGCCAACATGAAGAGATGAACGTAGAAGGATTTGATGTTTGTCTTGAAGTTCCTGAGGAGATCAGAAGACAGCTTGATGTGATCGGACTAAATGAGAGAGATCTACAAGTGATGAGATGGCTAGAGCCGATCGTTTGTAATCATATTGATGAAATTACAGAAGAGTTTTATGCCAATATTACCAAGCAACCGAATTTATTAGAAATTATTGATCATCATAGTACGCTTGAACGTTTGAAATCGACGTTGAAACAGCATATAGAAGAGCTGTTTAATGGCCAAGTAGATAAGAATTTCCTCGAGAAGCGGTATCGCATTGCGTTTGCTCACGTGCGTGTAGGGTTGGAAACGAAGTGGTATGTAGGGGCGTTTCAAAGCCTGTTAAATTCTTCGTTTGATATCCTGAAAACTGAGGTGAAAGATCCTGACCATTTCTGCGAATCGATTCAATCACTGACAAAGATGCTGAACTTCGAACAACAGCTCGTCATTGAGGCTTACGAACAGGAACATAAAAGGCTTCGTCATGAACAACAAGAGCAGGCGGAAGAACTGCACCGCAAAGTTCGTGATGTAGCCCATGAGTTAGCCGGTACTTCTCAGGAAACTAGTTCCTCGATCACCGAGCTTACATCTCAATCTTATAATGTGAAAGAAATGGCGAACCAGGGTATTGAATTAGCTAAGAAATCTGAACACGCCTCAGAAACCGGAAAAAGGCAAGTGGAGTATCAAAATGAGAATATGGAAAACATGGAACAAGGCATGGAAAGAATCACAAAGAATGCACAAGGGTTAAGGGATGTTTCGAAACGCATTACGGAAGTGATTGATATTGTGAGTGGGATCGCTGAGCAAACGAATCTGCTTGCTTTAAATGCTTCTATTGAATCTGCACGTGCAGGGGAGTATGGAAAAGGGTTTGCGGTGGTAGCTGAAGAGATTCGAAAACTTTCTGAACAGACGAAAGACTCTACGTCGACGGTTGCTGATTTGATTAAGGATGTGAATCAGCAGAGTGCCCACGTAACAGAATCGATTGATAATATACGTTCGTTTGTAGAACTAGGGAAGGACAGCATGAAGGAGACAACGGACTCGTTTGGTACGATTTTAACGGATATGCGAGAGACAGTTCAGCAAAATGAGCGGATTGATCAAGAGATTAGACAATTACTTGAGAATATTAAAGAGATGGATGAAGCGTCTGCAACTGTAGCCTCCTCAGCCGATCGTTTAACTCAAATGACCGAACAAATGTAAGAGAAAGACTTGTCTCCATTGGAGGAGACAAGTCTTTTTATACTTCTACTTTTTCTGTGTTTCGCTTGACTAAATCATTCCAGTCAATGGTGTAGAGATTGAGAAGACTCTCGAGTTTATGAACTAAACCTAGAGTGAGGAAGCCATTTCCTTGCCCTTGCTGGGTACTTCCTATTGGAGCCGTACGTTTAATCAGTTGGGCATAAACCTCTGCTTCTGAGAGTTTTCTATTTAATTGCTTTTCAGCGAGGTGAATGAGTAATGCCAATGCACCAGATACGTGTGGAGTGGCCATAGAAGTACCTGATAGCCTTGCGTACCTTCCATCTGTGTAGGTAGAGAGAATATTGACACCTGGTGCTACAAGGTCAATCTCATCATTGGTATTCGTGAAGTCAGCGATGTTTCGATTAAAGTCAGCAGCCCCGACTTGAATCACTTCGTTGTAGGCGCCAGGATAGGCATATTCATTGGTGTTCTCACGTCCGTCCCCTTCGTTTCCGGCGGCACAAACGACGGATATTCCGGAATCGACAGCTGATTTGATCGCCTCGTGAAGTTCTGGAACATCTTTAGGGCCGCCTAGAGACATGGACATCACTCGCACTTTCTCACCATCTGGACCTTCCCATTCTCGTGCATAGTTTATAGCGTCAATGATCCAATCATAGTTGCCACGGCCATCGCCTGTTAATACTTTAAGAACAAGCAGCTGGCTTGCTGGAGCAACACCTACGACGCCTTTTGTTGTTTCAGATGCAGCGATTGTCCCTGCGACATGCGTACCGTGACCGTTGTTGTCAGCGTAATTGGTCTCGTCACTATCGTAATCTGTCGTAAAGTTACGTCCGTCGATGATTTGGCCTTTTAGGTTAGGATGGTCTAGCTGGCATCCCGTATCAATAACGGCTACAACGCTGCCTTTTCCTTTTGAGGTTTGTTCCCATATAGCGGGTGCTTCTATCATGCGCACACCTTCTGGGATCATTGATGTGCTCTCAAATACATCTTCTGTTTTGTAAGGAATCAGATACATGTTCTCCATGGTAATCCCTCCTCAATGTGATTACTTGAATCGTACACGAAAGAGAAAAGAAAATAAATTAGAATATTCTAACTTTTGTAAAAATAACCATTTTGACCTAGGGGAGATGGGACTATGGGAAGGGGATTTTTTGTAGAATAATGGCAGTATTGTTCAGCCAAAAGAAAAAGGTTTGCTACCTATGGTTAGCAAACCTTTAACGTCGTGATTTTCGGTATCCTGCTGCTTCTGCTTCTGAAGGGGTGTTAAACATTTCAATAGCCTTTACACGGTTATAATATTGACCGCCAGGCATATGATAGATTTTTTCTCCTTTAGCATTTTGATTACCTTTTATGGGTTGCGGGTTAAGGGAGCGATCAATCTCGCTCGTCTCAACTTCAGATCTCAGCTCTTCTCTAATGCGTTCTCTCGTCTCTGTGAATAGCTCACTCTCTTTAAGTTCTGCCTTTCCTGACTCAACTGTCTCTGCTAGACTCTTAAACTCGTCTTTCTCTTCTGAACTTTTAAACTCTTCTGCCTCTGCAAACTCAACTAACTCGGTCTCATCTGATTCTCTGTGGCTTGGCTTTTTCTGGATCGTAGGGGCTTGAACAGTGCGAGGTGCGGAACGAAGCCGCTTATTGCGATGAGACGGATTCACGATAAGCAAAGCCCACATGATTCCACTTGCGATTACGGCTAAGTAAGCGAGTAAAACACCGAATCTTTTCATCTTCCTCTCCTCCTTACACCTATTGTAGCCCCTACACTCCCCATCGTCCAACCCACAACCCGCCATGCCCCTCAAATCTTCACTTAATCACCGTAATAAAGGGTGTCAGACACCCTTTATCACTTTCCCGCTGTGCAGTGGTACTTGGTGTCTGGCACGCTGTGATCTTTTGCAGTGTTAGAGTGGGGGAGGTTGTCTGGAATATGAGTGGTCTGGAAAGAGATATTCCTGCCCATGCTCCTTTTCAAATATCAACACTTAAACGCTTGAACGCTTTTAAGTGTTAAAGTATAAGGTTATAAAAATATGCCAGCTTCTATGCTAGCAAGGACGAATAGATCCATTCGGAGTGTCGTCCAACTATATGATGATCTGCTTTATATCTTAAACGCTTAAAAGTGCTAAAGTCAACTCTTTTTTCCATTTAACGTTTTGCTTTAACGGAGTGAAGGGTGTCAGACACCCTTCACTCCGTTAAAGGGAATTAGCGGTTTAGCCATTGTTTGAGGTTTTCGAAGTCTTGATAGATGGTGTCTCTCAAGGAGCCGTTGTAGAGGACCGCTGCTGGGTGGTACATCGGGAAGATCGTATAGGATTCTTCTGTGAGCTCATAAGACTCGTTTTCTTCTCCGGTCCATTTGTAAATAGGTTGGTTTAAGACAGTGCCATGAACGTCAGAAATCTTATAATCTTTTCCGATTAAGCGCCTTAATGCAATGTTCCCAAGTGTAATTAAGATCTTGGGGTTCATTTCATCAATCTGATAATCAAGGAGCGGGGCATGGGCAAGTATTTCTTTTTGATTTGGCGTTCGATTCGGTGTTTTGGTAGTAGGGTTACCTTTTCGGTCTGTTGTTTCAACCACTTTATAAGGGCGACTACGGACAACACTTGTTATATAAAGCTCTTCGCGATCTACGCCAATCGATTCAAAGAATTCAGTTAGCTTCTCGCCCGCTTGTCCGATAAAGGGAACCCCTTGTTCTACTTCATTTCTTCCTGGGGCTTCTCCAATCACCATAATCTCAGCATGCTTAGGTCCTTTACCGGGCACAAATCCCTCTGTTTGGTAAGGTTGAATTCTCTTTTCCCCTAGTTTTTTCAAATGGTCTGGAAACATCTTGATCGCCTCCCGTAAAATCATATCGTATCTTTAATCTTTACATTTCCCTGCTTTTATTCATTTGAAAAATCCTCTATACTTTTAGTAATTTCATACTTAGAAACAATTGAGGTGATTGGATGAAAAGGATTGCTGTGTTTTGTGGATCTAGTGTTGGTGCGTCTGAGACATATAAAGAAGATGCAGTTAGGTTAGGGAAAATCCTTGCCAAAGAAGGTATTACCCTCGTTTACGGAGGTTCAAGCGTAGGGCTTATGGGAGCTGTGGCAGATACAGTTCTTTCTGAAGGGGGAGAAGCGATCGGGGTCATCCCTCGGAAACTCGTGGAGCGGGAAATTGCTCACGCCAGTCTTACGGAATTACATGTGGTGGAATCCATGCATGAGCGGAAGGCCAAAATGGCGGAGTTATCTGATGCGTTTATTACATTGCCAGGTGGAGCAGGAACACTCGAAGAGTTTTTTGAGGTGTACACATGGGCCCAGATCGGCATTCATCAGAAGCCTTTTGGTATTTTAAATACAAATCAGTATTACACCCCATTAATTTCTTTGTTCGACCACATGGTTAATGAGAAATTCTTAAGAAAAGAGAACCGTGATATGGTCATCATCGAAGAGGATTCAGAGACGCTCTTAACAAAATTCAAAACCTTTATTGCTTCACAGAGCTAAACGGTGCCAGACACCCTTTATTGTACTAAAGGGGTCTGGCACTTTTTTTGGCTTGGATGGAGATGATGATTCCAATCAGGAGGGGGAGGGGCATAATGACGAGGTAGCGGTAATCGCCTGTTGCAATGGTGAGTGTAACAAATAGAATGGTACTGCCAACTCCTAATGCAAGGCCCCCGACAAACTTCAGTAGATGATCTGGCTCTTCTTCAGAAGACATCCGAATGGATTGGATTGCTCCGACAATCCCCCAACTACCAAGGTGAGTGGCTAAAAGAATAGAAACGACAGGTGCTACCGATAATTCCATCCCCA
This sequence comes from Pontibacillus chungwhensis, assembly GCF_030166655.1. Lineage (GTDB taxonomy): Bacteria > Bacillota > Bacilli > Bacillales > BH030062 > Pontibacillus. Next base: position 197,673 of record NZ_CP126446.1, read on the forward strand.
TCATGGAAAGGGTTAACACAATATAGATGGCGAATAGAGTGGCGTACCAGGAAAACGAGCGGGCAGTTTGCCATATTTGCTCATACATTTCATCAAGCCCCCGGTTCTTTCGGGCTTTCTTCCGTCCGAAATACCATCCAGATAATCCTCCTAAGACACCAATATACATCCAAATGAGTGCACCTATTTCCATTCCACATAACCTCCAGTATTTTCTAATTATTAAGTAAAGTTTACTTTACATTAGAACCTTAGTCAAGTGTACTTTACAAAATAAATGAAGTGTTAGGTTTTGAAGACAGGGAGATCAATCAAGTAACATAGTAGGGGAGGAAAGGAGTTTCTCGTTGTGAAATCAATCGTAAAAGGAATTGGACTCGTTTTATTTAGTTTATTTTTCATCGTGGCAGGTGTCATTCACTTCACACAAGTTGAAGGGTTTGCCGCTATGATCCCGGATGTCATTCCGTTTCGAAACCTGATTGTCTATGTGACAGGGGTTATTGAGTGGATCCTTGCCATTTTGTTGTTGATCCCTTCCACAAGGCGACAAGCTGGGATTTGGACTGCTGTATATCTTGTTCTTATTTTCCCGGCAAACATTTATGCCGCTATTGCAGGGATACCCGCACCAGGCTCTGAAGAAGCTAATACTACCCTTTTATGGGTTCGTCTGTTGTTCCAGCCGCTGTTAATCTGGTGGGTACTTGCTGTTTCTAAAGTTCAAAAGTAACGCTCACTGTTAAGCTAGTCTCTCAAGAAGGAGACTGGCTTTTCTATATCCTCCGGGTCTATGGTTTGGCTATTGTTTGTTCCATTCATGAAATGTACAGATTTCGGGATACTAACAATAGCAAAAGCATTTGGAAGGCAGGAGGTATAAGGTATGGCATCCCAATCGTGGATTGAATTAATAAAAAAAGGAAACAAATCCTCGGCATACGCTGCAGTTGGTAACTTAATTATCGCCATTGCTAAAGCAGTAGGGGCAGTCTTTAGTGGAAGCGGGGCAATGCTTGCGTCAACGCTTCATTCCTTTGCGGATTCGGTGAACCAGGGATTTGTATTTGCAGGAAGCGTCCTTGCAGAAAAAGAGCCAACGTCCCGTTTCCCGACAGGTTTTGGAAGGGTCATTAATATATTTGTCATGATTGCTGTTATTATCGTTACGATTTTGGGCTATGAGTCCGTTAAGGAAGGCTGGCATTTGATTCAACATCCTAAAGAATCAGGAGGATTTTGGCTTAATGTGGGCATTCTTCTATTGAATATTGCAATCGACGGGGGAATTTTAGTTAAAGCGATGAAGGAAATTAATAAAGAAGCGAAGGAAGAGGCAACGGGTTTAAAGATCCCGGCACAAGCCATTCAAAACCTCCCTCAAGCTTCTCCGCCTACTCGCCTGGTGTTTTTTGAAGACGTTGTAGCAGTAACAGGAGCCGTGCTAGCTCTAATCGCCGTGACGATCACCACGTTTACAAACTTTGCAATCTTAGATGGAATTGTCACCCTTCTTATCGGGTTATTGATGTTTGCCGTAGCGTTTCGTGTAGGCTATGAGAACATGATAGGTCTGATTGGAGTAGCAGCTCCCCGTGATGTTGAGCGAGACGTGGCAAAGTCCATATTGGAACATCCACAAGTCGTTGATATCAGAAGAATGCGTATTGTAAAGGAAGGTCGCACGTATCATGTTGAAGCCATGCTCGAATTAGAAAAAGGACTATCCTTAGCCGAAGCGGATGATATTAAATTCAAGGTATGGGATCGCTTGTTAAAGAGTGATGATATCTCAGATGTGTCATTAGGCATTATCGAAACCAACGAAGAAGAAGACTGGGACCCAAAGAAAAACGAACGAAACAGCTCCTGGTCTCATCCAGAAGAAGAATAAAACTTCACCACTTTAAAGAGAAAACGCGTGCCAGACACCCTGCACTGCTTTAGAGCGAAGAAGGGTGTCTGGCACGCTTCTTTGTAGTAGTGCACTAAAGTGCTGGGGTAAAAAATGCTGCCCTTTATGAATTTTGGGCAGCGTTTTGTTGGGATTTATATGGATCGGCTGTTGGGTGTTCGGATTCAATGATTTGTTCTCGGATGTCTTCGTACTCTTCTTTGTGGCCTGTGGTCTCACTTAGTTCCTTTAAGGCTTCTAGTAAGTAGTGCTGATCTAGTTCATAGATGTGCAAGGATTGAAACCCGTAGACGGTATTGCATCCAAATTCCCATAAGGTCTGGTGGTGGCTCGTATCCACCGACTTCGCTAACAGATTCATTACGCGTAGAATCTCTGTGATAATTTGAATGTTCCCCTCAGCATAGTGACGGATATATCCATACCCTTTATATAAATAGAATTCGAAGCTCTCACCAGGTATGATTAAACGCAATTGTTTTTCATTGTCCACGAGGTAAGGGGGAATATTCATCATTCTGGAGATCTTAAGGAGTAATTCCCCTAGCTGATGAATGATATTGCTCACGGTCTTTGGATCATTGTTGCCAAGAGCTTTTATGGCAATTTCTGAGAGTTTATTAAGGCCATGCTCCACATCTTGAATTTCTGTTTGCTTCTGTCCGACCTCCAACATGCCTAAGTATGTATTGTGGTCGATGTCGGGGACACGATCATCCGTGCTCCAATAGGACAGAATAGGATTTCCTTCTAACAGGAAGGTCCCTACGCTTGCTTCTAATTGCACAACCACATGATCCTTTTGAGCCTGATCAATAATTTGGTCAAAATTAATGAGCTGAATATAGCCAGATTGCTTTGTATAGATCTTCTCAGGTTGCTCAGGCTTCTTCTTGGCTTCTTGTTCGTGAAAAAGAGTGTCCGTGCTGCGATAAGGGGACATTTCTTTGTTGATCGATTGATCTAAGATTTGTTTACTGATGGATTGCATGTTGTAAGAAATGTTATGCACCTGCATCCAAGTTGTTGAGTGGTTGATAAAATAAATAAAAGTAACAGCTGCAAATAATGCGACAAGCGTCGTGATAAGTGGAATGGCCACAAATGTCTGATCTTCGTAATTGGTAATAAAAATAAATAGGGTTAGTACATACACAAATGCACCGTTAAAAATCCCCAAAACATGTTGGGTTCGTTTATCAGAGACGAAGTTCAACAACATCCTGGGGGAAAACTGCCCACTAAACGTTGTGAGCACGACGAGGAGGGAGTTTAAAGTGTAGGCACTTAGCGTTAGAATTCCTCCAATTAAGGTTGTAATCAGCATCCTCGAGACAGATGCTTTTGATTGTAGGAATTTCGGCACCCAATCTCCTAATTGTACGTTTAAATCGACTAATAAGACGATGGCTGCAAATAAGAATGAACCAAAAATGTAGATAGCTGGTGTGAACCATAGCGTTAGTTTTAGTTCGTGTTTTCGTAGTCTCTCTGACATTTCTAAATATTTTCGTATTCCTGGTGGGATGATTTTCATGAGTCGATCGATCCTCCTTCTAACTACCTTCTTTCCCCAAGCGATGCTTCTGTAAAACTATTTCAATACTACTTTTTTCAATCCTCATGATTCCTTATAATTAGTGTAATAAATAAAAAGGGGAGTCTTCGTATGGAGTGGATATTAAAATCTTATGAAGAGTTAAGCAAAAGGGAATTGCACATTATTTTTAAAGAACGGGTTCAAGTGTTTGTGGTGGAGCAGAACTGTCCTTACCCGGAAGTAGATGGCGATGATGATCAGGCCGAACACTTGTGGCTTGAAGACCAGGGAGAGATCGTCGCCTATTGTCGCCTTTTCCCATCAGGGGTGAAATATGAGGAAGCATCAATCGGTCGAATATTTGTGAAAGAAGAACGCAGAGGAGAAGGGCATGCTAAGGTCTTATTAGAAAAAGCCTTACATACGATCCTTCAACTATGGGGGGAGAAAGCCATTAAAATCCAAGCTCAACACTATCTCAACACCTTCTATACATCATTAGGATTCTCCAACATAAGCGATGTCTACCTAGAAGACGGCATCCCCCACGTAGACATGCTCTTAACCACTGCACAGAACTAAAGCGTGCCAGACACCCACTGTTCTTGTAATGCGCCACCGTAATAAAGCGTGTCAGACACCCATCGCTCTTGTAATGCAATAACGCGGTGAAGGGGTGTTGATGGATGAGTATTTTTATCGTTTCGGTGCATTCTAAGGGGTGGAAGGGGCGATGAATATGGCAGTGAAAAAGAGTAACGAGAAGAGTATTAATTTGCTTTGGAAAGTTATCTTTCTCATAATGGCTTTGATTATTTTGACAGCCATTTTTATCTTCATAGCTTATGCAAATTTCAATGATGAAGAAACGAGTTATCGTTTTCTTTCAGGCGCAACGTTATATGTGAATCATTTTCTTATGAATGCATGCTAAACCCATTAGCATGCATTTTCCTTTGAAATGTAGATACAATGGCTCCTATAACGGGTAATGGAGTAATGGAGCAACTATTTACATGAAATGAAGGTGATGACGTGCGAAAGCTTTGGAGAAGGATACGTTTTCTTCTTAATATACGTAAGTCCGTTCCTTTCCTATGGGAGTTCTTTACAACGAAAGAAGTTGCGAGTCAGAAGAAAGTTCTTTCTGTAGGTTTTTTACTCTTATACATCGTGATTCCTTTTGACATTATTCCGGATTTCCTTGCCTTTTTTGGTATTCTGGACGATGTCACGATCTTCACATTTGTGTTACAACAGATTGTGAAAATGGCTCCTCCTTCTTTACAAGATAAATATGACTTGGATGGCAAGGCGAAGACATAAAGACCTTTCGGAGCATCATGATCTCCAGAGGTCTTTTTTCTATGAAATCAACGGAGCACATTCAAGCAAAGAGGAATTCTCCCCTTGCGTTTCGAATGTATAAGGAAAAGGAAAACCTTTTACATATTCTGAAATGATCTAAAGGAGGCGCTTGTATGCGCATTTTAATCTTAGGCGGCACGGTGTTTGTGGGTCGTCATTTAACAGAAGCAGCATTAGAGAAAGGCCATGAGGTTACCCTCTTTAATCGAGGCCGTACGAACCAGGATTTATTCCCAAACGTTGAGAAGTTAAAGGGAGACCGTTCTAGTGACTTAGAGGCGTTAAAGGGAAGAGAATGGGATGTTGTCATTGATGCTTCTGGTTATACACCGAGTCAGGCAACAGCAGCAGCGGACCTGTTAAAGGATTCTGTAAAACGCTATATCTTCATTTCTTCTATATCAGCTTATCGTGATTTCCACGAGAAATATGTGGATGAGAGCTATCCTGTTGGACAACTTGAAGACGAGACAACAGAAGAAGTAAACGCCAATACGTATGGTCCTTTGAAAGCATTGGCTGAGAAACAACTTGAAGAGGTGATGCCAGGAAGAGTTCTGAATATCAGACCAGGTATTATTGTAGGTCCTCATGATCCTACAGATCGATTTACGTATTGGGTTATGCGTTTCGGACGTGGCGGCGAAGTGCTTGTGCCGGGTAAACAAGACCGTCCCATTCAGTGGATTGATGCGAGAGACCTATCAAAGTGGATCATCCAAATGGCAGAACAAGAAGAGACAGGGACCTACAATGCTGTTGGATATGACGAAGAGCTAACCATGAAGAAATTTGTGGATGCCCTTATTAAACAAAATCCGAATGCAGAAGATCGTTGGATTAGTGATCAGTGCTTGTTAGATAATGATGCTAAGCCATCTTCAGATCTACCTCTTTGGATTCCAGTCTCAGAAGATCACCCGCACGGTTTTATCCTTGCCTCTAATAAGAAAGCGAGAGAAAAAGGTCTTACCTTCCGTGCGCTAGAAAACACGATTGAAGACACAAGAAAATGGTTTGAATCAAAAGAGGATACGGATATGCGTGTCGGAATTGAACCTGATAAAGAAGCAACCATCGTAAGGCGCTGTAAATAAGATAACATTCATACTCCCTTCAAAGAGGGGGTATGAATTTTTTATGTCCATACATAAATCCTCAATAAATTTCCATAAAAGTGTAATGCAATCCAAATCTATACGTCTAAAGAGTAAAGCGATACAAAGGAAGTGGGGGGATGTAAAGAATGGAAGAGCGTGTTGTCATTGAAGAATGGTTCGATGCCTACAGTGATGATCTCTATAATTTTCTTATTTATTATACAGGCTCTTCTGACGTAGAAGACCTGATTCAGGAGACGTTCATTAAAGCGATTCGAGGATATAACAGCTACAAAGGCGAAGCGAAACCGAAGACATGGTTGTATCAAATCGCCCGCCGTGTAGCGATTGATTGGGCACGGAAGAACAAACGAATGAATGGGAAGAACCACATGCCCCTTCAGGAGGACCAGCTATCATCAAGTAAGACGCCAGAAGAGGTCTATCAGCTCGAAGAAACAAAACAAGAAATTTATCGTGCTATTAGAACGTTGAAGCGCAGTTATCGCGATTTACTGCTCCTTCGATGCGTAAAAGACTTTACCGTTCAGGAAACGGCCTCTGTCTTAGAATGGAGTCCAAACAAGGTGAGAGTCACCTATCACCGCGCCATGAAAGCTTTGAAAAAGGAGTTGAGGAACCATGCGTGACGAAGACCTACACAAACAAATGAGCGAATTTCCTCACAATCAAACTCTTTCAAATCAAAAAAAGGAACAGATGAAGCAAGCTATCCGAAATGAATTAGGGAATGAAAAAGAACCTGACAAAGAACCAAGAAGGAAAAAGTGGACAGTTGGGATCGCGGGCATTGCCGCTCTTGCCTTATTTCTCATTACGGTTCTCTCACTTGGGGACTTTTCTAGCCAACAAGGCACAGACTTAACTCCGGAGGAAGAAAAGGCGAAGGAAGACATTCAGAAAGAACTAGAAAGCTCACGTGTAGAAGGGTATGCGTGGTCGCCTGACGGTCATACGGTTGTATTTCGAAACAACCTGGAAGAGCCTGTCTTATCCATGCGTACTGTAGAACGTCCTTCCACTACAACAGCCTTAACCTCCGCTGCAGGCATGCAGTCATTTGAGTGGTCCCCGGATAGCCAGTATGTCCAAGTGGTCTATGACAATCAAGAATCTTATGCAGTCCGTTACTATAACAAAGAGACGAAAGAGCAATCACCGTTCTTCATCCCGCAAGCAACGCAAATACCCGTTTGGAAAGAAAATGGGGCCAGTATTGCCACTGCTCATATTATCCAGAATGAGAAGCAAATGAGTGAGAACGCTGTGATGATCCATCATTTCAAAGAAGGAGAAACGAAGCGGATGCTTCAATCAAAAGACGTTTCGTACCATGTAACAGCGTATAAGGAGGAAGAATTAAAACTGCTCGAGATCAACACTCAAAATGGTCATCAGTCTCAAGTGGTGTTTAACCGAATAGATGGCACATGGGAAAAATCTGTTGAAGAAGAAAATCATGAACCTTATTCAAAAGCTTACATTGAAGAAACCTTAAAGCAGAACCAGGGGGATATAAAAGATTACGAATGGTCGCCGAATGGGGAAAAGGTTTTGATTATGGAAGTGCTTGAAAATCGTCTTGCTCTAAAACAATGGAACGTGGGAGAGGAAAGCCCTGTTATTCTCCATGATGGAGCGGATCTGTTGGCTGATCAGGTCGCAGAGATACGATGGATGGCTGATCAAAAAGCGCTTGTGGTTCTAAAAAGAGGAGAGCAATTAAATTCACGCCTCCCGTTCACCTGGCTAAGTGTAGATCTTGGAAATCAAAAGACTTCAAAAGCAAGGCAATCCGTTTCTATGCCTGTATGGGGACCGGACGGGGATAGAGTAGCTGTATCAGAAGGTGTTAAAGGGCCTTATGAAAACAGCATTATGATTTATACACTAGATGGATCGAAAGAACCGGAACGTATCTATAGCATTCCGCAAAATGGAGGAGGCCTATCAGAATTGAAGGTTGATTCTTGGCCGTCTCCAGACCAAATGAACGTACTTCGAACACAAGGCGAGTCAGAAGCGCCAATCCTTTTAGTAAACGAAGAGAACTCGTGGAAGCGAAAGCTCGTTCAGGAGGAGATCCCAATACGTGCCTTCAGAGAGATTTCCATTAACCAGTCGCTTCCGAATGAAGAGCCTTATTCCATGTGGGAGGAAGTCAGAAGAGATGACATCGGAGGGGAGATCAGTGCTACGGTTCATTTTTATGAACAACTAAAGGATGATCCAAATTCTCCAGTCATGGCCTATGTGAAGCGAGAAGGTTACTGGTATCGAATCGGAAAAATAGCAAGGATACAAGACGAATTTAAAGCGGAACGGGTCGTTCTGGATGGTTCATACGAAGGGATTGCTATTCATGGTTACGACTATGAAGGTGGAGGGCAAGAGTCTAGCACCGCTGTTCTTCAGTACCATCCTAACGATCGTTCATTGTCATTTGAAGCACGTATTCCGAACTTTACTAGGATGGATTTAGATGGGGATGGGACTCGAGAAATTCTTGGTTTCTCAGAAGACGATCGACTCCTGTATCAATTTAGCGATTCAATTACTTCATATGTCTCGCTAAATAGAGCTATCGGCACCTCGTCCATCACGATCCAGGAAGTAAATGGGGAAGAGATCATTCATGCTGAAGCAGAAGATGGTCAAAAGGTTCGTTATTCTTATAACGGGAAAGAACTCATTCCTAAGAACTAAAAGCAGCCCACCAGGGGCTGCTTTTTTAATTTGTAAGGCGTAACCCTTTAACATTGACGATCTTTCTTGTAACCATATAAAATGAATTCGACAATAAAATTTGCGTATGCGCAAAAATCGACGGGAAATAGTAATAAAAAGAGGTGAAACAGACACATGATGACATCATTCGAAGCAATATATGAGGGATTTCAATCGATGACACCTGTAATGCAAGCTTTGATCGCAACTTTATTTACGTGGGGGATGACAGCAGCTGGCGCGTCTCTTGTCTTCTTCTCAAAGGGTACGAATCAGAAATTCATGGATAGCATGCTGGCATTCGCCGGAGGTGTGATGATTGCGGCCAGTTACTGGTCGTTACTTGCTCCAGCCATTGAGATGGCATCTGAGCAAGCTGTCCCGCAATGGGTACCAGCAGTTGTGGGCTTTTTATTAGGTGGATTCTTTTTGCTTTTAGTGGATAAATTGTTGCCAATGCTTAACAATAACCAATACTTGCACGATATAGGAACAAATGATTCTAAACGCCGAACGACCTTATTAGTTTTTTCTATTACGCTTCACAATATCCCCGAAGGGTTAGCTGTGGGTGTAGCCTTTGGTGCACTTGCTTCATCTTTCACAGAGTCTGCTTTGGCTGGAGCCATGGCTCTTGGGATTGGTATCGGGATCCAGAACTTCCCGGAAGGACTTGCTGTTTCAATGCCACTGAGACGTGAAGGCATGTCTCGGAAGAAGAGCTTCTTCTATGGTCAGTTTTCCGGTATGGTTGAACCCATTGCGGCTGTAATCGGGGCAACAGCGGTGATCTATATCGAACCATTGCTTCCTTATGCGTTGAGTTTTGCAGCTGGTGCTATGATCTTTGTGGTAGCCAAAGAGATCATTCCAGCTTCCCAGGAAAAAGGGAACACAGAACTCGCATCCATTAGTTTATTGATCGGCTTTGCTGTTATGATGACGTTAGACGTTGCGTTAGGATAAATTCATGTCCCCCTGTTCGAATGAAAGTACAGGGGGACTTTTTTAGATTCATGCACTGTACAATCTGCTAAGAGAAAGGAAGTTACATATGAGAAAGACAGCATGGTGGTTACGTATACGAAATAGCTATTGGTTCCTTCCGACTGTATACAGCATTTTATCCATTTTAGCAGTGGGAATAACAACAGTAGCTGACTTGTTTTTCATAGAGGATTTTGCAAAGGTTATTCCTTCTATATTCTTGACCAATCGAAGCGTAGCAATGTCTTTATATACAGCTCTTATCACATCGATCTTAACGATGACGACGATTAGTTTCTCATCCATTATGGTGGTATTAACGACGTACTCGCAGCAGTTCTCTCCAAGGACTCTCCAAGATTTCATGAGTGATCGGACGACTCAGCACGTATTGGGAGTGTATGTATTTGGTTTTATTTACACACTCTGCAATTTACTTCTCCTCACAAAAGATAAGGAACGTCTCCTGGCCAGCCCCTTCCTTACGGTTGTAGTGGCGATTACGACACTTGGATTCTTTGTGGTGTTTATTCATCACTCCACCCGCTGGGTTCAGGTCAATAATTTAATCGGTAAAATTCAGCATGAAACGTACGATGTAATTGGTAAGACGTTCTCAGAGAAACAGTATGATGTCTTTCAGGACTGGGACCAACAAGAGCTCGACCAGGTTCAATCTGGTTTGGATCATGTTGTACACGTACAGCGCTCGGGTTACCTTCAACATATCGAATTTAAAGCGTTCATCCAGTGGGCAAAGCAGCATAAGGCCACCGTCTGGATGCATGCACAAGTAGGAGATTATGTGGAGAAAGGAACACCGATATTTTCTTATACGGCAGAGCAAGAGGAAGCGGACATAAATGAGACGGCTGGTTTGAATAATATGATTGTGGGAAAAGAACGAACGAGCCTTCAGGACATAGAATTTTCCATACAGAAGTTAGTCGAGATTGCACTCCGGGCGATCTCACCAGGGATCAATGATCCACATACAGCGATTAATTGTATCAACCGGATTGGATCCTTACTGTCTGAGTTAGGCCACAAGTATAAACCGTTTAAATATTATACAGATGAGGATGAAAAGTTACGGATTATTCTCATGCCAAAGCCTTATCGTGAATATCTTTATAAGAGCTTTTATCAAATACGTTTGTACGGAAAGCATGATGTCTCCGTGATGAACGGGGTTTTAGAAGCGCTTTATAAAACAGCACTTGTAAACGATGGGGAGATCAGAGAGGATATTTGGAAATTTTCTGTTTATATAATTGATGGAATCAAAGATGAAGGGTATCATGAAATAGACCTTAACGTAATAAGGGACATCGCTTCAGAATTGGCCGAGCTTTGTCAAAAAGAACCTGTGATTTAAAGGAGATAGAAAGTTATGGAGTGGAGAAACATATACAGAGGAATGCTGATGGGGGCAAGTGACGTCGTACCCGGCGTTAGTGGAGGAACCATCGCCGTACTATTAGGGATTTATGACCGCTTAATTGAAGCGATTTCGGGTGTGTTTAGTAGGGAGTGGAGGAAGTATATAAGTTTTCTCATTCCTTTAGGTATTGGGATCGGAATCTCGATTGTTTCACTGAGTAAATTGATTAGCTATTTGTTTGAGCATCATGAACAACCTACGTTGTATTTCTTCCTTGGTTTAATAATTGGGGTCATCCCGTTTTTACTACACCAAGCTGATTACAAAGAAAACTTTAAAGGTAGTCATATGATTTTTCTGCTTGTTTCTGCAGCACTCGTTGCATCTATGGCATTCTTTGAAACGGGTGAACCTCAATCCTGGGAGGGAAGTTTGTCCACCGCTCAAATGATTGGTCTATTCTTTTCAGGCTGGATGGCGAGTATGGCTATGATTTTACCGGGAATAAGTGGATCCTTCTTATTACTTTTAGTTGGAGTTTATAAAGTTGCAACCGATGCTGTTTCCCAATTTCAAATTGGGCGCATCGCCCTTATCGGAGCTGGCGTAGCTGTCGGGCTTTTAATCAGTAGTAAGGCGATTCGTTATTTGTTTAAACGATTCCCATCTCATACCTATGCTACCGTAATTGGTCTAGTAATTGGTTCGATTTTTGTAGTATTTCCGGGGATGCCGGATGATCTCATTCTTTGCCTGATTACGTTTATTGGCGGTTTGTTAGTGGCGTATTTGCTGGGGAAAGTTGAATATTAGGACAAATAGATGCTTACGTTAAAAGAGGCCATCCTTTTTAGGATGACCTCTTTTTTGTAGTCGTTTGCGCTTTTCATGAGATCCAGCTCCGGCGGGGAGGGCCTAGCGAGATAAGCAATCTACCTCCAGTCTGCTACGCAGACTTACAGTAGCTTGCTTATCCGTACGGCCCTGACCACCCCGCCTGCGCTTTTCATTTCTTAAAATCTAAATGCTGTTGCGCCTACGATAATTAGTAGGATGAACAATACAACGATCAGTGTGAATGTTCCTCCGTAGCCGTAACCGCCGCCACCGTAACAACAACCGTATCCACCATAACCGTACATAACATCTTCCTCCTTTATGATCTCAAGAGATTCAATCATTCTTCATTAGACTTAGTAACCGTAGCCACCGTATCCTCCAAATTGCGATGCTCCTACGACGATGAGTAGGATGAAAAGTACAACGATGAGCGCGAGCCCTGTGCCGTATCCTTCACTCATTTGAATCCCTCCTTCAAGATCTGACTTCTTTACTACAATATGCAGATGACCCGAATTTGGTTGGGTTCTTCCGCGAATTCATCAAAAATGGACGTTTGCCTAGAGATTTTGAGAGGTGTATTGTCCTCCTAGTCCCACAACATAAAAAGAGCTGCTGATGGCGAACCATCAGCAGCTCTTCTGCTTTATCTGAACCACTTAATATATTTCTCTGTAATCGACGGGACCACGCCGCTGAATAGTTTACTTCTCCAGTATTCGTTACTGGCACGTTCAATTGCGGCTGTGTGATTGGGGTAAGGATAGATCATACTGGAAAGTTCTCCGATCTTCATTCCTTTTTCAACAGCTAAAACAGCTACTTGCATCCAGTCTCCTGCTCCTTTCCCAATGGCGTGTGCTCCTAATATATGCCCTTTGGTATCTGTGATAAATTTAATGAAGCCTTCTGACTTGTGATCGGCCACGAAGCGGTCCACATCCGCCAGATCGGTGTGATAGATCAGGACGCCATCATGTTTCTCTTGCGCTTCTTTCTGCGTGAGGCCAAGGTGGAAGACTTCTGGTGTGATGTAGGTGTTCCATGGGATTAACTCATAAGACGCCTTGCGACTTAGTCCAAACACCGCATTTTGTACAACTGTTTTCCCTTCATACCCCGCTACATGAGTGAAAGGAGGCGTTCCGTTCACATCTCCGATGGCGAAAATATGTCCGACGTTTGTACGAAGCGTCTCATCGACTTTTACAAACCCCCGCTCGTCCATATCGACGCCAGCCTGATCTAGATCGAGAGAATCTGTATTCGGCTTACGGCCTGTTGCCAGGAAGATTTGGTCAGCTTCTATTACATATTCTTCATCCTGAACGGAATAATGAACGTAGTTCTGTTTTCCTTCTCGAGAGGTTTTCTTTACATTTGCATCTGTAATGATCGTTAGCTCTCGTTCCAGTATCTCTTGCGCTTTCTTCTGGATATCTTGATCTTCCTTGCCTAGTACCCCAGGGCCGGCTTCAAGAACAGTGACTTCAGATCCAAGGCGTGCATAGGCTTGAGCAATTTCAAGACCGATTGGGCCTCCGCCAATAAAGACCATTTTCTTCGGTAGTTGTTTAAGGTCAAAGACAGTTTCATTTGTAAGGTAACCTGTTTCTTTCAGCCCTTCGATTGGAGGTACGTTAGGTCTTGAGCCGGTTGCAATTATGATGCGTTTTCCAAAAAGAGCTTCCTCTTGGTTCTCAACCTCAACTTCATGGTCACTTCGAAACGACGCTCCTCCTATATAGACATCAATTCCTAAGTCTTCGAAGCGTTCAATGCTGTCATGTTCCTGAAGGTGCTCAATTGATTCCTTGACGCGTTGATTAATCATCTTTACATCGACTTCACCTGATGCCTGTACGCCGTACTTCGATACACTTCTGGCATGGTGAATTTCGTTAGCTGCTTCAATAAGAGATTTAGAAGGGACGCAACCGAAGTGGAGGCAGTCACCACCTAAGTCTTCTCGCTTTTCTACTAAGGCTACCTGGGCTCCCAGGGAAGCGGCTCCTGAAGCTACAGTAAGGCCTCCTGCACCGCCGCCTATAATGATGATGTCATATTGTTTCATCGTTTTTTCCCCTTTCTAAGGCAAGATTCGTTTTGCTTCTATAAAGCGCTGCAACGCTGTAAAGACTTCTACAGCGAAGAAAGCAAGCGTTGACCACATTAAGATGGATGGAAAGAGCATCATGATGCTGAAGAAGATGAAGCCTTCCGTACGCTCTGCCACTCCTGCTTGGTAATAAAAAGACTTAATCCCTTGCTTTTCAGACACAGCCCCGACTGTTAGGAAGATGGTCATTGAAAAGATAATCGAGACACTTAAGAGAAGAAGGGGCCACATAACTTCAGGATGAAGATAGGCGATGCCTAAAATAATGCTAATCTCAACAATTCGGTCAAACGTAATATCCATGACGGTGCCGAAGGAGGATGGTTTGGTCATTCTGGCCATTGTTCCGTCAACAGCATCTAAAAAACCGGATAGCCAAAGAGCGACTACAGCCAGAATGGGAAAGCCAAGAGCATAGATCCCACCTGAAGCAATACCGATGATAAAGGCAATGGTTGTAACTTGATTGGCGGTTAATCCGAGTGTCGTCAACCACTTGGATGTGTGTTCAATCGATGGCTGAACGTATTTCCTAGCATGTGTGTCGAGCATTTGTTACACCTCCTGCGCTCTCTATCCTGTAAAGCCGAGCCATCGCTTAATCCTTTCTCTAAACAAGAAGGTGATGGCCATTAGCGCAAGAAGAAGAGAGACAGCTAACATAATTTGTTTAACATTACCGGTTCCAAGACTAGCGCCCAAATAGCTGTAAACGAGCGTCCCTGGGAACATTCCAATCATGGTTGCCGGGATGAAGGATCGAAAGTTGACCCTGGTAATGCCAGATACATAACTTAAAAGATCAAATCCAACGATGGGAGTCAAACGAAGAATAAGAACGTATAAGAAGCCATTCTGATCTATTTTTTTAAATAATTGTTCGGACCATGAAAAGTTTTGAACTTTGACGAGTGAGTCGCCGAAGAAACGTCCCATAATGTATCCTGTCACTGCAGCTCCTGTTGCTCCGAAGAGGATATAAAGAAAACCAGGCCAAACCCCATACACAAAACCTGCTACGAGCGATAGGATAGAGGTCGGAAAGAAAACGATAGGGCCGAGTGCATAAATGAGAAAGAAGATAAAAGGGGACCACCACCCAAATGATTGAACAAAGGTGCTTATTTCATCTTTTCCCAAATTGAACTCGAATCGAACAATATAAGCGGCTATACCAAATAGAATGAGTACAATCACTGGTTTTATCCAATTTTTCAATTGTTTCATGTTACTCATTCCTTTGCTTTAAATTTGTAAACGTATGAACCGTATCAGGGTGTGCTGATACATAAACCGTTTCATCCCACTGAAGGCCAAGGGAACTAGAAACGGTGACTTGTTGATTTACGTCTGCAATAAAGATTTGATAAAGGCTGTGTCCATGGATATGCACCTTATTCTTCATCGTCCCTTTCCACACCCATTCAGTTTGATGCGGTGTGGATTTGGATAAGAATAGGGATTGCACAGGAATGTAGGTCTCCTTGTCGACAATTAGATGGTCGCCAAAGAAATCGGCGACAAAGGCATTTGCGGGAACGTGATACACGTGTTCAGGTTCACCGATCTGCTGAAATTGTCCGTTTTCAAAGACGCCGACATAATCCCCCATCTCCATGGCTTCTTCTCGATCATGTGTAACAAAGACAGCCGTGATGGCCTGATCCTTTAGCAACTGTCTGACCCAGGCACGCATCTCCCCTCTAAGACGAACGTCCAGGCTACTAAAGGGCTCATCGAGTAAGAGAAGCTGAGGGGAGATAGCCAAGGATCTGGCTAGTGAAACTCTCTGTTGCTGACCGCCGGATAATTCATAAGGGAATTTTTTTTCATAACCGGTTAGCCCAACTTGGTTGATCAATTCTTGTGCACGTCGCATTCTTTCTTTTTTCTTTATTCGTTGAAAGGATAACCCGTAGGCAACGTTCTCAGCGATTGTCATATGCGGAAATAGTAAAGGATGCTGAAATACCAAGCTTACTGGGCGTTTATTGGCATCAAGGTTCGTGACTTCTTGTTGATCTATGATGAATGTCCCTTCAGTAAACGGCTCTAATCCAGCTAAGCAACGAAGAAGGGTTGTTTTCCCGCTTCCTGAAGGGCCTACGATACTTAAGATCTCTCCTTTGGATAAGGTGAACGAGAGATCGTTGAAGATGGTGTCATTATGGAATGATTTCGATGTGTGATTGACTGTGATAAACGATGCTGTCATAAACGAGTCCTCCAAGGATTTTGATACGGAAGGAGCGATAAAAGAAGCTCCATAGACAGGTAGAATAAGACGGGAAGTAAAGCGAACCAGGCAGAAAAGGCGGCAAGAACGGTACTTTCAGCTGAATCTAAGAATGGGAAGTAAATCATAGCGAGAGTTACCACATTCCCGCCCCCGATAATGGCTGTAATCACATACTGGCTTAGGCTAATGACAAAGATTAAGAAAACCGTACTTCTGATAGATGGCATGAGGAGAGGGAGTTCTACACTCCAGAAGCGATGCCATCTTGTTGTGCCAAGTACTTGTGCTTGTTGTAAGATCCCGGTTCCCATAGATGCGTATCCGCTTCGTAACATTTTAATACTATAAGGGATAGTCGGTACGAGATGAATGAGCACTACCCCGAGCCACGTGTCGGTCAGACCAATTCGAATCATAGCCACATGAAGGCCCATTGTAATGGCAAGCAAGGGAACAATGAGTGGGAGTAGGAAGAGTGCATCAACAACGGCTTTCCCTTTAAAAGAATAAAAGGCCAGTGCCTTTCCGGCTAAGAGACCGATGATGAGATTAAGTACCACGACAAGGGCACCAATGCCGAGGGAAACAAAGGTAGCTTGAATCAACTTTGCCTCAGAAAAGAGTGCCTCCCAGCCTTTTAAAGAGATCATCATTTCTGAACTGCCATTACTGCTAATGTTCATGAATAAGCTTTTGGCGAACAAAAACACGACAGGTAAGATGAACAGGAGCCACGTGAGAACCCAAAATTGAATTTTTTTCTGTTTGCTAAGGCGGTTCATACTAATCCTGTCCTTTCGTGAGAAGCATCCGTTTCCGATTCATGACTGAAAATGCAATAAAACTGACGATACCAATAATGACACTGGTCATAACCATCGCAGCGAAAGCTAAAGGTCGATCATTCCAATCCCCCGAATAGAACCAATCATACGTTAAAACGGAAATCATCTCTGGGAAAGTCGCCCCAAGAAGGAAGGGAACCTCATAAGCACTTAGAATAAAGGCGAATAAAATAATCCCCGTCTCCACTAGCGCCGGGAAAACCCATGGCCACTCTGCATCTTTAAATGCCGCCCATTTCCCACCCCCTAATGTCTCGACGAGATCTCTGTAGCCTTTATCGTGCTTCGTGTAGATCGGAAGCAACATTAATACGACAAAAGGGGTTTCTTTGCCCACATAGGTCAGAATCATCCCAATTCCATTTTGGTCGTTTGTCACAATGGGAAAAGCATCTGTGCTCGGTATGAAACCGATCTCGTTCAATAGATTAGAGATAAGGCCGCTCTGTTCAAACAGAAGAAGAACAATATACCCCCATACAAAGTGAGGGAAAAGCATCGGGAGCCAAATGCTTAGCTTGCCTGCTGTTCTCTGGATGAATGGTGTGAAGCTTCTGGTAATCAGCACCCCAAGTAATAGCGAAAGAGCGGTGGCGATTAAGGTAATACGGATGCTGTACCCGAGTGACTCATAGAAGCTCTGTTCGGTAAATAGTGTTGTGTAGTACTTGGTTGTAAACGCCCCTTGATCTTGTAAACTCGTACGTACGGCTGATAGGAAGCCGTAAAGTGGCAATGCGAGAAAGAGTAAGGCTGGAACTAAGAGAACCCAAGCCTTATTCGCCTCTGATAACTTCATCTTTCCAATTCTCCTTTATCCACTCTACATATTGGGCGTCGGCCTCTGGTAGGAAGCTCTCTTCTAAAATTTCATTGGAGAGGACACTTTTGCCTCGGTTTAATGACTCAAAGGCTTGCTGATCTTCTTCTGAAAGCTTATCTATGCTGATTGGTGTGTTATCTCCCCAGTTTGTTGGCTTCAATTTCTGAAGCTGAGCCTCAGGAGATAGCAAGAAATTAATCAACGTCATGGCTCCTGCTTTATTTGGGCTATTGTAAGGAATAGCTAAGAAGTGAGTGTTTCCAATTGACCCTTCATCTAGAACAAAACTTCGAGTTGAGTCAGGGAACTCATTGTTCTCAATCATGTGTTCAGCACGGGCTTCGTTATACCCCATTGTCATGGAAACGTCTCCTTTGCTATACAAACGATCTAATTCAGCTAATGAAGAAGGATAGTGTTTTCCCTCTCTCCATAAATCTGGCTTTATTTCATTCAAGTAGGACCACATATAATCCCCGGCGCTACTTGCACGTTCTTTTGAAAATGGCTCTTCGACCAGGGTCTTCGTATCCTCAGCTCCTTTGTAGAGGAGGTGTCTTAAGAACGCATTCCCTGAGAAATCATCTGGATTTGGATAAGTAAACTCTCCTGGGTTGTTATGAATCCATGTCTTCAATTCTTGAAAGGTTTCAGGTGGTTGTTCTATTTTGTCCTGATCGTATAAAAAGACGAATTGAACTTTCCCCCACGGAGCTTCATATCCTTCAGTAGGGGTTCCGAAATCATAATCGAACGCTAAGCTATCCTGTTCATAGTAATCTTTGAAGTTAGGAAGTTGATTACGAAAAGGACCATAGAGCAGATTGTTTTCTTTCGCATTTTTAAAATTCTCTCCGTTTACCCAAATCACATCAATCGTACCATCTTGTTTATTGGCCTGTTTCTCTGAGTAAAGTTTCTGGAGGATGTTGCCTGTGTCCATAGGAGTTCGCTCTAAATGGATGTTGTATTGTTCTTTCATGCGAGGGGCGACCCATTCGTCTATATAACGATTGATGCCCTCATCGCCACCCCACATATGAAGGCGCACAGTGGTTTCGGAGGCTTTGGTTTTAATATCTTCCCAAGATGTATCTTGTAAGGACTGATCAGTACCATTTGTTTCTCCGTCTGCATTGCTACAAGATGTAAGGATGAGTAGGAGTAAAAGAAATCCTATAACTCTTTTCACTTGTAATCCCCCTTATTGAAATCTGTTTTTATAGTTGGGCCCCACAGGACGTGGGGTCGTTCGATGTTGGTTATTGTTGTGGCGTTTTTAGTCGAACTTCCACTTTACCTAAACAGTCGCCTTCGCTTTTCTGGCCTAGATCCAGCTCCGGGCCGCAGACACTCTGGACATAAGGCAACCCCCTTCGTGAGGAAAAGCACCTCACTGCGGGTTTTGTCTTATGCCTGCCGTGCCTAAGCAGCGGCCCTGCGCTTTTCATGAGATCCAGCTCCGGGGGCTAGGGGCTAGCGAGATAAGCAAACTACCTGCAGTGGCTAACGCCACTTCCGGCATTTTGCTTATCCGTACGCCCCTGGGCAAGCCCCCTGCGCTTTTCGTTCTAGATCCAGCTCCGGCTCCTAGCCCCTAGCGTCATAAGCAATCTAACTCCAGTCTGCTGCGCAGACTTCCATTAGCTTGCTTATGCGGCCCCACAGGACGTGGGGTCGTTCGATGTTGCCACAGGATGTGGCGTTTTTAGTCGAACTTCCACTTTACCTAAACAGTCGCCTGTGCTTTTCTGGCCTAGATCCAGCTCCGGCGGGGAGGGCCTAGCGAGATAAGCCATCTTTTCTCCAAAGGCTATTCGCCTTTTCCGAAAAGCTGGCTTATCCGTACGGCCCTGACCACCCCGCCTGTGCTTTTCTTTATTCCATTATACATTTATTATAAAAGTATTAACTCTAATCCAACTTACATGAATGTGCTCATGTATTTCGAATCTGGTTGGGATATGTTTAAATAGAATGAGAGTTATTTCAAGGAGGTTATTTTTAGTGGAGTTTATTCGAGAGATGAAGACATTTCAAGATCTTATAGATGGGGAAGAGCCGGTTATTATTAAGTTCTCTGCGGATTGGTGTCCGGATTGTAAGCGTATGGATATGTTTATTGGGGACATTGTAGAGGAGTATAATGCTTATAAATGGTTCGAGATTAACCGTGATGAGCTACCAGATGTTGCTGATCAGTATGAAGTGATGGGGATTCCTAGTATTCTTGTATTCCAAAACGGTCAGAAAATCGCTCACCTTCATAGCGCAGATGCTAAAACACCTGAAGAAGTGGAAGGCTTCTTAGCTCGTACGTTTCAATAATTAAATCAGTCGTTTTCAAACGCACAAATGTGGAGTAAAATGGAAAATACTCTGCGTTTGTGTTTTTTTTATTGGAACTGGGGAAGGGGGTGGAGGAGTGGAAATGTTGCGAAGTAACTATAAAGGGGTAAGTGGTTTCGTGATAGTGGCGATCGTGGGGTTGATGGCTGCTGTGTCGTTTCTGTCTCTTCCGTTTTACATCTTATACATAGCGATCTATATGCTCGCCTTTTTGCAGTTGTTAACGGATGCTTCTGTGGAAGCATCTCGTTCTTCTTCAGATGAAAGAGTGCTGAAGCGGTTTGTGTGGAAGGTCATTAAGGCTTTTCCGATCTTTTTCGTGTTTATGCTAGTGATTATGGACGGAGAGCTAGGACGAGGTGCAGGAGAAGATTCGGATACGTTTTTCTTATTAGGAACGCTAGTCGTGAGTTTTGTATTTGCGCGTCTTCGTAAGAATCCAACACATTACCAGGATCCTGATCCTCTTAGAGAGAGTCAGGTGAGGTTGGCTTCTTTATTATTAGCTATAGCGCTTGTGTTTTTCACGACCCTTTTTGGAGTGGGGCATTTATTTAGTTCGTGATTCATGTCCTTCGCATTAATCATAAAGAAAGCCGAAAACCCTTATAGAGGTTTTCGGCTCTTTTTGTATTAGTCATCTTTTAGGATACCTACAAGGCGAAGCAAGTCTAAGAATAGATTAATGAAATCTAAATACAAGTTCAGAGCAAGAAGGGGGATGTCTTTCTCGCTGAAGTGGCCATTCTTAATCTTGTTAATGTCGTAGATGATAAATCCGGAGAAGATTACCACACTAATTAACGTAATAACAAGAATAGCTGCACTGCCTAAGTTAAAGAAGATATGAATTAGCCATACCAGAATAAGCGCAAGAAGGGCGCTCATCAGCATGCCTCCAAGAAAGCTTAAATCACGCTTGGTCTTCCAGGCATAAAGGGATAGCGCAATAAAGATGATCGTTGTCACGCCGAGCACCATCAGAACAGTCGTAGCGCCGATAGAACTGATGTAATACGAAATAGCTGGGTATAACGTTAAGCCCGATATAAACGTAAACAGAAATAGAAAACCATATCCAATTTTCTTTGCTTTACGCAGGAAGAAAACAGAAATGAGTAATATAAACTCTAAGATGACAAGTGGGAGAAACAAGGCTGGTGGAACCCACTGCCCCATATACAATCCGACCGTTGCCACGAGTAGAGATAGTGCAAACGTTCGGAGTACTTTGCTGAGTAGTTCATGTTTTTTCAAGAAGTATTCCCTCCAAGTAGTAGTAGATGCGTTGTTTAGTATAATCGCCACTTAGTGAAGCGTCTACCTATCTAACGCAGTTCCCTGTAAATGTTAGTGGCAATCTTCAACTTAAGTGTCTATATGGTTTACGAAATGTATTGGTATTTGGTTTCAACTCGCGCTGTAATTTCTAACTGACCAGGTTCCACAGGAGTGCTGGTCGCTCCAACAGATTCAGCTTTCACAAAGGTTTGCGGCGTTGCTTGAGTAGGGGGAACTTGTTCGTCGATTGAGAAGGGTGTCATGTCGATTTGGAGATTCATCGTTTGAGCAATGGTTTGTGCTTTCGTATTCGCATTTTGTAAAGCGGAAGCAAGAGCCTGTTGGTAAAAGGACTGAGGGTCTTGGACGGTGAAGGAAATATTTGAGACCCGGTTTGCTCCATTGGCTACAGCTGTATCGATGACTTCTCCTGTTTGTTCTAAATTTTCGATCGTCACTGTAATAAGATGGGTAACTTCATAGCCTCTGAATTGTTGCTTTCCATCAATATAATCATATTGAGGGAAGATAAAGTAATCTACTGTTTGAATATTTTCATTTGGAATTCCAATTTGAATGAGCGCATCAATCACTTCATTAAGCGTTTGGGCATTGGTTTGCTGAGCGGTTGTTAATTCTTTATCTTGCGTCTCCACTCCGAGTGTAATATTCGCGATATCCGGCTGAGCCTTGACTGAACCAATTCCTGTCACCGTCAGAAAACGGTTTGCCTGGCGTTGATTGTCACGGTATTGCGGTTGTGGTGAAGGATAATACATAACAATTCCACCTTCCGTCTAAAATTAACCCTACTACTTAATTCATGAAATAAGGGAATAAAATATACCCATTTGTCCGTTCGATAGGTAGAAAAGTTGTTAAAGGAGTGCGGAATTGGGGGAATGAAGAATAAAGATTTCTTTAAAAGGAGCGAATCGGTATGGGATTTTTGTTCTCTCAGTTTTCAAAACCACAAGGTCTGATTGGAAAAGCCGTCGGCTGGCTCATGTATAAGCAAAACGCTGGTATCAATAAATGGGCGATGTCTTTTTTAGATATTCAACAGGATGACTGTGTACTAGAGATTGGGTTTGGACCTGGCTATTGCGTGAAGGAACTATGCGATTCCTATGATGGGGTAAGAGTGATTGGGCTTGACCCTTCAGAAGCCATGGTGGAAGAAGCAAAGCGACGTAATAAGAAGGACGTAGAGGGAGGACGAGTAAGATTAGCACAAGGCTATGCGGAAGAATCAACGAATCTTCATGATACAATAGATAAAGTTCTTGCGATTAATAACATTACGTATTGGGAAGACCCGGTTGGAACGCTTGCTGCGCTTAGGGAACAGATGAGTGAAAAGGGAAGAGTTGCGATTGCTCTTCAGCCACACGAAAAAGGCGCCAGTGACGAAACGACCGTCATTATTGGGGATCAAATCCGTTCCTTCTTAGAACAAGCCGGATTTAAGCAGGTACTCGTTCACCATAAACCCGGGAGTCCAACGAAAACCACATGTGTTGTAGGGTCTGTATCAGATTTACCGGTCCAAAACCCATGAAAATGAAAAAGGAGTGGAACCTATGAATCCATCATTAAAAAAGGAAGAAAGAGAGCAAATTCTATCTAAAATTCAAGGATACTTTGAAATGGAACGAGGAGAAGAGATTGGTAACATTGCAGCTGATCAAGTCTTTCAGTTTATAGAGAAAGAAATTGCTCCTCACTTTTATAATCAAGGAGTACGTGATGCGAAGGGAATGCTAGAAGAAAAGATGATGAACCTGGATGAAGACATCAGCTCCCTTGAAAAACCCACTTATCCTAATAGACGCTAAAAAAACGTGCCAGACACCCTTTACTATAGTAAAGGGTGTCTGGCACGTAATAAAGCATTTAGTGTTTGAATTGGTTCAGTTGTTCTTCTAGTTGATTGATCATGGATTGGAGCTCGACAGATTGTTGTTGCACGTTGTGGAACGTTCTTTGTTGCTCTTCTGTGGAGGCTGAGATTTCTTCTGTACCAGCTGCCGTTTCTTCTGTAATGGCACTCACACTCTGCATGCTGGATGATACTTGTTCACTTCGATTTAAGGACGTATCCATATTCTGAACGAGTTGCTGTAATTCTGTATGAATCATTGTGACATGGTCGTGGATCGAAGAAAAGGCCGTTTTAGACTCATTCATCGTCTCTTCTTGCTTTTGAGAGATCGATGTGGAGCGGCTTGTATCTTCTTCGATCATATGGATGCCGTTTTGAATATGTTCAACCATACTGAAGATCTGTTCTGTAGCGGTTCTTGATTGGTCCGCTAGCTTTCGTACTTCTTCTGCTACAACAGCGAACCCTTTCCCGTGCTCTCCTGCTCGAGCAGCTTCAATGGCTGCATTTAGCGCCAGAAGGTTCGTCTGCTCAGACAGGTCATTTACAAGCTGAGAAGTTTGATGAATTTCATTCGTGTATTGGACAAAGGATTGAACGGAGTGCTCAATAGATCGAGTGGCTTCAATGCCTTTGTTAAGCAAATCTTGTTGATTTTCGATCGAACGTTGCCCAACTTCAACACTCTTAAGAGCGTTCTCACTTTGAGCGTTTGCGTTCCGACTAGCTTCTACGTTGTGTTGAAATCCGTTGTGCATCTCATCCATTAAGTAAGAAGCATCCTGAATATCGGTAGAGATCGATTGACTCCCTTGAGCAAGTTCATCTGTAGAAGTCGCCACTTGTATAGAGCTCTCAGAAAGCGTATCGATATTGCTCTTTAACCCTAAGCTGAACTCTTGCACTTCTTTTCCCATCGTTTCAATAGAACGGATCGTTTCTTTTAGATGATCCACCATTTCTCCAAAGGAGGAAGCGAGTTGTCCGATTTCATCTTTACGGTTCGTTTTCGCTACTTCTACTGTTAAATCGCCGCTTGCAATCGTAGTAGCTTTCTTAGCCAGTTCCCGAATGGGGTTAGCAGTCTGAGCGGATAATCTCCAAGAAGATAAGATAGAAAGAAGGATTAACGCTCCGCTTGCAATCAAAGTGATAAGGATAAGCTGTTGAATTTGCGCCTTTCGTCCCTCTACTTGACTTTCATACCATTCATTCGCTGTATGATTAATCATGAAAGCATCATTTAGAATACCGCCTGCGCGGGCAGCCTGACGACTAATTTCATTTGTATCATTGGAAGCCAGGAATTGCTCTGATTGAGCCTTTAATGAGGCGTATTTGGATTTGAGCTGATCAAACCACTTTTGTTGCTCGGAATTTTTTAAATAACTCTCCAATGAAGCGACTTCCTTGTTTACGGATTGTAGTAAGTCTGTGGTTTCTTCTTTACTCGCTTCTGATGGATTGTTTGAGTAATTATTCAATGACTGCTGAAGCGTAACCACACTACCGTTTAAATGCTCCGCTTTCAGAAGAAGTTCAACCTCTTGTGAAGATGATTTTTGAACGTCTAACATCTGAGTAATCACATACCCGATCAGGAGTAAACTTAGTATTAAAGGAATAGAAGATAATAATAAGATCCGTTTACGAAGAGACATGTTATTCATCGCCTCCTTTATTCATAGCTTCCTCTAAAGTATCTTGCTCGGAAAGGGATAAACGGATGACACGGATCGGAGCTAATCCAACCGCTTCTTCCTTTAGCCCTAATTGAAGGTGCTCTCCTTGTTCAAAGGAATCTTCCTTCAGCTGTTTCGCAATATCGAACAAAGCGACATCAATTCGTTTCATCATAGAGGTAACGACGGAATCTTCCGCTAAGAAATACTGATCACTGTCTACCCCGAATGAATATACTTTTTGCTTTTGGGCTTCTTTTAGAGCTCCGACACCTGCATAGCCAGCTACAGGAAATAGATAATCTGCCCCATTCTTGATTTGTTTCTGAGCAAGCTCTGCTGCCTTATTGTCATTATCGAAATTTCCTATATAATCAACAGAAATAGTTGCATCAGGGTTTACCTCTTGAACACCTTCTTTAAAGCCCTTCTCAAAATTCTTTACTACTGGGATGTCCATGCCGCCGATAAACCCAACGTGATTGGATTCGGTTCGCATACCAGCGATTAGTCCGATTAAATAGCTACCTTCGTCTTCTTTAAATGTAAGAGATGTCACGTTTGGTTGCTCGGATACAGCATCGATGAGTAAGAATTTTTGGTCTGGGTACTTCTTGGCCATTTTCTCAACAGCCTCTTGAGATTCAAATCCCAACCCGACTACAAGGTCATGACCTTCTTCAATGAGTTTTTCTAGATACCCTTCATAGTTTCCAGTAAGCGGTTCCTTATAATTGAAAAAAACGCCTAACTCGTCACGTGCCCGCTCTAACCCTTGAAGAGCTGAATCACTAAACGAGTTGTCCCCTAGACCACTATCTGTCACTAAGAGTCCAATTGTCTTCTTTTCTTCTGCTTTGCCTGTTTGGCTTGTTTCGGCACAAGCGCTCAATAACAATAATCCGATCATCCATAAAAAGAGTGTTTTCTTCTGCATAACGTTACTCCTTTATTCCGTAATTGAACACATAGTTTATATATCGGCTTAAAAGGGGCTTGATTTAATACTCTTCTAGAGATTAAATAGGAAGAAACGAAAGTGAAGGGGAGCATGATTCATGATTCGACGATCCAAAAGAGAAGATTTAGAACGAATAATGGAAATTGTAGAAGAATCAAAAGTCATCATGAAGGAGACAGGGAGCGACCAGTGGGACGAAGCGTATCCTTTGTATTCCGATTATGAAAACGACCACGATAAAGAAAGGTTATTTGTATTTGAAAAGGATGGAGTAGTGTGTGGGGTTGCGTGCTTTAATGAGACAGAACCAACCCATTATGAGCTTCTATCCTGGTCAAGACCCGGTGAGGAAAAGGTGTTATTAACCCAAAGGCTTGCGGTTGATCCAAACGTAAGAGGGAAGGGGATAGCTGAGGCCTTTTATCAATATGCTGAACAACTAGCTATGAACCGGGGAATTTCTTATATGAAAACCGATACCTATTCGTTAAATCCGGCAGCACAGCGTGTGTTTCAAAAGAAAGGTTATACGTATATAGGGGAGTGGAGTACCCCTGAGCGAAAAGCTCCTTTTTACTTTTATGAGAAAACCATCCAACGGGATTAAACACAGAAAGGCCCTGTCCAACCAGTAATGTTTGAGACAGGGCTTGATTATTACGCTTTAAATGCATTAGCGAGGAGCTCGTAAGAACGGAGCCGCTCTTCAAAGGGATTAATAATGGTGTTCACAATGATTTCATCTACATTATAAGCTCTGGCTAAGTGTTCGAGTCGTTCTTTCACTTGTTCAGGGTTTCCGACAATCATACGCTGACGATTTTCACGAACCCGTTCTTTCTCAAAGATAGAGAAAGGGTATTGGCTTGCTTCTTCTGGAGGAGGGAAGCCTTCACGCTTTGCCCCCTGTTCAATCTTAAGAATCGACACATCTAAAGATGAAGCTAAGTACTCTGCATGTTCTTCCGTCTCCGCACACACGACAAATACAGAAACGTTTCCCTTTGGCTCTAACTGTTGAATAGAAGGGGAGAAGTGGTTCTTGTACCGATCCATAGCTCGCGTTCCTCCAAACCCATTAATAAAATGAGCAAACGAATAAGAAGCACCGAGATCGGCTGCGAGTCGGGCGCTTGTGCCACTGGAACCAAGCATCCAAACAGGTGGAGCTGTTTCACTTTGCGGGGTAGCACGAACGTCTAAATGGTAAGGATCTTGTCCATGTAGATAAGCCATTAACTCTCTCACTTGGTCCGGATACTTCTCAACGTTAGGAAACGAGCCGTCATTTAAGGCGTAATTGACATTCGGCATTCCGCCTGGGGCGCGTCCAATTCCTAAGTCGATCCGTCCTGGATACAACGTTTCAAGCACTCGGAACGCTTCGGCTACTTTATAGGCACTATAGTGAGGTAGAAGAACGCCCCCTGTTCCAATTCGAATATGTTTGGTATTGGCTGCTAAGTGAGCGACTAATACTTCCGGGGCGGAGCCTGCTAAGCTCTGTGTGCTATGATGCTCCGAAACCCAGTACCGGTGATAGCCTAGCTGATCGACGTGTTTGGCAAGTTCTGTTGTTTGCTGAAAGGCGTCTTGTGGATTCTGCCCAGTTAAAACGGGGGATTGATCCAATACGCTTAATTTTATAGTCACGATGCACCATCCTCATTATTGTTCAACCTCTCTTTCATTATTATCAGAGAAAACCACCACCCCATGCAAAAATATTGCCTTATCCAGATCATTGGCTACTCTTTAGCTTAAAACGTCGAACGTTGCCTTGATATTTTGACAAAATCTCACAAACCTATATGTTAAAATGATAGAAAAGTCCGAAAATAAGTGAGGTGATTAGGTGTCTACTATCCCTATTATCCAAACGCAACTCAGGCCACCTGTAGCAGAAGACCGATTCGTCCGCCGATCCTCTTTGCAAAAGAAGATGGCATCCATCACAAGGTATCCCCTTATCTGTATGCATGGAGGAGCAGGGTATGGAAAGAGTACTGCTTTAACACTTTTTGTACAAGATAGTGGGCTCGATATAGCCTGGTATAGTGTCTCATCAAACGATGATGATCTTATTCCATTTCTAACAAAGTGGATCTATGCGCTGCGCTTTTTGGAGCCATCATTTGGGGAGCACATGCTTAGCGAACTGGATCGTTATCATCAAATTCACCAGAAGCATGAAATGGCCAGGTTGGTGTCTTTGATGATTAATGAACTCAATCAGATCGACCACCCCGTTTATTTCGTCATGGATGACTTTCATCATCTTCAACCATCTACCGCGATTAAAGAGTGGATGGAGCTCTTCCTTGAACACTTGCCTTCCCACGTACATATGATCTTAGCCAGTCGTAGCAAAATTCAATTCAATGTTCTAACCTCATTAAAAGTGAAGGGAAATCTTCTAGAACTAAACCAGGAAGACCTTCTCTTATCTCAAGAAGAAATGGGGCATGTCCTGGAGGATGTATACGGGTTACAAGTGGAAGAGAACGATCTAAAAGCCATTCATCGTACGACGGAAGGGTGGGCGATCGCGTTTGAGATGATCCTTCAACAGCTTCAAGCAGGAGTTCCTACGAGAGAGATTCTTCAAAATCACTCCTCTTCCTTGCAGGACTTATTTGATTACCTGGCCCAGGAAGTAGTTGCGAAACAATCTCTATTCGTTCAACAATTCTTGGAACAAACCGCTATTTTGGACGTGTTCTCAGCGGACGTTTGTGATAACGTTTTAGGAATGTCTGGGTCCAAACAAATGCTTGAGCAACTCGCTTCTCAACAATTATTTCTGCAACGCATCGATGAAACCCATTACCGCTATCACGCCCTTATAAAAATCTTTCTAGAAAATCGAATGAAACAAAAGGATCAGAATTCTTATATTACGCTTCACTCCGTTGCTGCGACGTACTATGAGAAAAATGGGGATATGGAAACCGCACTGTACCATGCTCATCGTGTAGCGGAAGGAAGGGTCGCAAGCATCCTCGAACGGTACGGGGAGACGATGATTCAGTCTGGGAAGTTACAGAGCCTCCACGATTCGATTCGTCTGTTATCAGAAGATGTAAAAGAGAATCATCCGATGCTTTGGTTCTATGAAGGTGAAGTGCTGCGCTACCGATCATCATATGAGCAGTCAGAAGCTTGTTATAATGCGATTTATCGTATAGGGAAAACAAGCAATGATGCCTATATCACGAGTCTCGCTTTAGAAGGAATGGCTCGCATTTATCTGGATACTATCCAACCAGAAAAGGGGGAGCGTTATTTACAGCAAGCGATCGAATACAGGGAGAAGGCTGAGGTAGCTAAAGAGGAAATGGCTCATCTCTACCACCTCTTAGCGGAGAATTTATTAAATGCTGGGCAAGCGCGTAAGGCTGAAAGTTGGTACAAGCGGGCGAAAGAACTTCATTTACCCCTGCAAGATGATAACTTCGAAGCGCGTTTATACTTGCGCACAGGTCGGCTAAACCAAGCGGAAAAGGTGCTCAAGTCAAGGAAGAAAAAGCAACCTCAAAACAACCACCTTCTCTTACCCCAATCTCACCGGGAAACGGATATCTTGCTATCTATTATTGCAGCCTTTATGGGGAAAGGGGAAGAAAGCAAGAAGCACGCGGAAGAAGGGATCCAACAAGGGATACAAGTACAGTCCCCCTTTGTGGAAGCTTGTGGTTGGATGCGTATTGGCCATGCTGTTCAGTTGTCCAATCACTATGAATCAGACCTGGCTGAGCGTTGCTATCAAACCTCCCTTGAAATGATGGAAACATTGAACGTTTCCCGGGGAAAAGCTGAACCTTATATGGGGCTTTGTGTGTTATACGGCGTTCAAGGTCAGTATGAGAAAGCAATGGAAACCGGAGAAAGAGGGCTATACGAAACGGAACACGTTCAAGACGTGTGGCTCTCAACACTAATTCAACTTTGTATGGCCATTGCTTCCGTTTATAGTAACAAGTACGAGCAAGCAGCAGAAAAACTAAACGGTATTGAAAAGCAATTCCATCAGTGCGGCGATCAATACGGATTAATGCTAACTTCTTACTGGAAAGCTTTTATCGATTGGAAAACTGGGGATGAAGAATCGTTTGAAAAAGAGATGAGAAGTTTCCTGCAACGGGTTCAAACAGGACAATATGAGTTTTTCTTAACAAACCGTACAACATTTGGACCTGTTGACTTGCAAAACACGGTACCGCTTCTTTTTAAAGCTCGCAGTCTGCACATTCATGAATCCTTTGTGACGATGTTCATTAAGAAGCTAGGCTATGGTAAGCGTGATACGCATCCAGGGTTTACGCTTCGTATTGAAACGTTCGGACCATTGAAGCTGTATATGGGAACGCGTGTCATTGTAGAAGAGGACTGGCAGCGAGGCAAGGCAAAAGAATTATTTGAACTCCTGATTACAAAACGAAAGCATTTAGTCAGGAAAGAGGAGATCTTATCTGCTTTGTGGCCTGACCAGGATGAAGAAAGTGCTAACCGGGGATTTAAGGTAGCGTTAAACGCTCTACTAAAAACGATCGAGCCTGATCGTAAAGCGAGAGGGGCGTCATTTTTTATCAAGAAAGAAGGAAGCGCTTACGGAATACATCCAGAATCAGGATACGAATTGGATAGTGCGCTGTTTGAGGAGTGGGTGGAAGCTGGATTACTCGAGCATAACCCTGATCAGGTAAAAAGTATGCTTGAGCGAGGCTTGTCGTTGTATAAAGATGATTATTTACCTGATCAGCGTTTATCTGATTGGTGTTTACACGAACGAGAGCGACTCCAAGTTTTATTCTTGCGGGGAGCTGAACGGTTGGCTCAATTTTGTGTGCGGTTAGAAGAATATGACACATGCATCCATTGGTGTGAACGTATTCTAAGGATAGACGCAACTTGGGAAGAAGCTTATCGATTAATGATGTTTAGCTACTACCAACGAAACAATCGTCCTCAAGCAATTAAGTGGTATCAGAAGTGCTGCAAGATCCTTGATGACGAACTAGGCGTTCCGCCAATGGAATCAACACAAGAGATGTTCCAGTTGATCCGAAAGGAAAGAACTGTTCAAACGTACGCGACTAAACCATAAGAAAAGCATGGAATGGCTGAACCGTTCCATGCTTTTTTCGTTTGGAAAATGATCCATAAGCGGTGATGAATCTGTTTGTAACTGTCTTGTAACTCCCTTCTTCTACGATAGAGCTATCCATAAAGATTGTTTAAATGAGGAGAAGGGGGAAGGTTAAATGAAACTAAAACGTGGGTTTGGGTTGTTGGTATTATTGATGTTATTGGTATTTGCAGCGGCGTGTAGCAGTGATGATGCTTCATCTGAGGGTACGGAAGATGAGACGGAAACGGGTGAAACAACAGATGGAAGTGAAGAAGAGGCTACATCAGGCGAACCGATCAAGATCGGTGTGCTTGCTTCCTTATCAGGGGCGCTCGAATCTTACGGAAAACAAACGAAGCAAGGCTTCGAGTTAGGGATTGAATATGCAACAGATGGAACGAACGAGATCGAGGGTCGTCCTATTGAGGTTGTATATGCTGATACAGAAACGGATCCAAAAGTAGCCAGACAAAAAGCAATCGGATTACTAGAAGACGATAAGGTGGATTTCTTAGTTGGATCGTCCAGTTCAGGAGATACGCTAGCGGTTCTGCCATTAGCGGAAGAGTATAAGAAAATCATGGTAGTTGAGCCTGCTGTTGCCGATAGTATTACAGGAAAGGACTGGAATAAATATGTATTCCGTACTGCACGTAACTCTTCCCAAGATGCTGTAGCAGGAGCGGCGGCCATTGCTAAAGATGGCGTAAAAATCGCTACCTTAGCACCGGATTATTCTTTCGGGCGTGACGGAGTAGCTGCATTCACGAAAGCGGCTAAAGATTTAGGTGCAGAGATTGTTCACGAAGAATACGCTGATCCGACGGCTACTGACTTTACAGCTAATATTCAAAAGATCATTCAGTCTGAGCCGGATTACTTGTTTGTCATTTGGGCAGGAGCGAACTCTCCTTGGAACCAGATCTCTGACATGAAACTTCAAGAAAAAGGCATTAAGATCTCTACTGGAGCACCGGATATTGCTGCACTTAGCACAATGAAGGAACTCGTCGGTATGGAAGGGTTCACGGTTTACTATCATACCCTTCCTGATAATGAAATTAACGACTGGTTAGTGGAGAAACATCAGGAGAAATATGATGCTGTACCTGACCTGTTCACACCAGGTGGTATGAGTGCGGCGTTATCCATTACAGAAGCATTGAAGAAGACAGGTGGAAAAGTAGACGCTGATGAATTGATTACCACCATGGAAGGGATGAGCTTTGAAACACCAAAAGGCACGATGACCTTCCGTGAAGAAGACCACCAAGCCCTTCAATCTCTATATAAGATTCGATTGGAAGAACAAGAGGGTGTAGATTATCCCGTTCCGGTTCTTGAGCGAGTGCTGACACCTGAAGAAACCGCTCCACCAATCCAAAACTAATTTGAGAGAACTTCGGCCAAATTTGCGCCGAAGTTCTTGTTTCATACCCGTAAGGAGGAAAGTTATGAGCTTTATATTGGAAACAAAGGAGTTAACGATCGCTTTTGGTGGGCACGTGGCTGTCGATCATATTTCTGTTCGGATCCCAGAGAAACAATTCACATCGGTCATCGGCCCAAACGGAGCTGGAAAGACGACCTTCTTTAATTTGCTAAGTGGTCAGCTTCAGCCAACCGAGGGAGAGATCTTTCTTAGAGGAGAACCGATTACAAAACTCCGCCCCACCAAGCGAACCAGAAAAGGAATTGGTCGTTCGTTTCAAATGACGAATGTCTTTCCAAACCTGACTGTGCTAGAGAATGTTCGGTTGGCAGTTCAATCTAGAAATCGTGTCCGTTTTCAAATGTTTCGTCACTTCAGTTCTTATAAAGAATTCGAAAGAGAAGCGATGGAGTTACTAGAACAGGTCCTGTTGCGAGAGAAAGCTCATTCTTTGGCAAGTAACTTGGCCCATGGTGAGAAGCGGAAGCTTGAGATTGCGATGCTTCTTGCCTTAGAAACAGACATTCTTCTGCTAGATGAACCAACAGCAGGGATGTCGATTGAAGAAGTGCCCGCCATCTTGGACGTTATTCGTTCCATTAAAGAGCGAGGGGACCGTACGATTGTTCTGATCGAGCACAAAATGGATATGATCTTAGATCTCTCTGATCAGGTTCTGGTTCTCTTTCACGGAGAACTTCTGGCTGAAGGATCACCAGAAGAAATTATGCAGAATACGACCGTTCAATCTGCGTACTTAGGAGGGTTATATGATGGAAGCTCTGCTTAGCGTAAAAGGGATTGAAACCTATATTGACCAGTTTCATATCCTGCATGATATCGGATTTGAGGTACCTAAAGGGGAAGTGACTGTTCTATTGGGGAGAAACGGGGCAGGCAAGACGACGACCCTTCGCACTATTATGGGACTGAACCCGGCAAGTCAGGGTCAGGTTACGTTTAAAGGAGAGGAGATTACGAAGCTCCCTCCTTACCAAATCGCCCGAAAAGGGATTGGATATGTCCCTGAGGACCAGGGGATCTTTGCTGGTTTAACAGTAGGGGAAAATATGAAAGTCTCGATGCAGAAAGAAGATGACGCCACCCTTGAACGGATGGAGTGGGTGCTTGAGTTATTCCCGGATCTTAAGAAGTTCTGGAAGAAGCCAGGAGGCCAGCTGAGCGGTGGACAAAAGCAAATGCTCTCCATTGCGAGAGCTTATATGAATGAAAATGAGCTTCTGTTAATTGATGAGCCAAGTAAGGGACTTGCTCCCATTATTGTGGAGAAAGTTATGGAGTCCATCCAGCAAATGAAGGAGAAAACCACAATCGTTCTTGTGGAGCAGAACTTTATGATGGCCAGTAAAATAGGTGATCGCTTCTATATTCTGGATGATGGTCAAACGGTCCATCAGGGCAGGATGAATGAACTGAATGAAAACGAAGGGCTCAGGAAGAAATACTTAGGAATTGCATAGTGGGGAGGTAGGGGTATGGATTTACTGCTTAGTTTAACAGTCAATGGTCTAGCTACTGGTATGTTAATTTTTCTATTAGCGGCAGGCCTCACACTTATTTTCGGATTAATGGATGTCTTAAATTTCGCTCACGGTGGCTTGTTTGCCTGGGGAGCCTATAGCGGGGTGTGGGTATATGATTTAACCGGCAATTTCTTTGTCGCGATTATAGGAGCCATTGTAACGGGTCTGTTACTTGGGTTGTTAACAGAGTATCTGATTATTCGACCTGTGTATGGAAATCATGTGCAGCAAATCCTGATCACGCTCGGGTTCATGATTGTATTATCTGAAATGCTGAAGGTCGTCTTTGGTCCCGATCAAAAAGCAGCTCAACCACCTGCCTTCATGGATGGATCCTTTATGGTGGGGGACGTTATTCTGATCAAATACCGTTTGTTTATTATTTTGGTGGGAGCGCTTGTTTACGCGATTACCTTCTATATATTAAGAAAAACGAAGATCGGATTAATTGTTCGAGCAGGAGTGATGGACAAAGAAATGGTGCAGTCACTCGGAATTAATATTCGCCTTGTCTTTATGCTTGTCTTTATGGTTGGTTCGGCACTCGCTGCGCTTGGCGGAGTGTTGCTCGCTCCTTATTCGGGTGTTATTTATGCTGAAATGGGTATGGAATTTGCCATCCTTGCTTTCATTGTGGTGGTCATTGGAGGGATGGGGAGCTTTACCGGGTCGCTCTTCGCAGCTATATTAGTCGGGTTAGCTCAGTCCTTTATGGCTTATTATTATTCGGACCTTTCGTTAGCGGTGAATATGCTGCTGATGGTGTCGGTACTTGTCTTTCGTCCACAAGGTTTATTTACGGGGAAGGGGTGATGGAAGGTGCGTCCACTTAAATGGGAGAGAAGCACAGGCATTTATCTATTGGTATTTTCGTTTTTTCTATTGGTTCCGTTTTTCTACGATAACCGAACGATTTTATTCTTAATGACGCAAATCTTTATCTTCGGCATATTTGCCATGAGCTATGACTTGTTGCTCGGGTTTACAGGAATCGTTTCATTTGGCCATGCGATGTTTTTTGGAATTGGGGCCTATAGCGTATCTGTCATCATCGATCGAAACGAACCAACAATGGGATATCTTCTGCTCGGAACCATTGTGGGCATTGTCATTGCGGGTGTTGTCAGTTTGCTTGCTGGTCTTCTTACATTACGGTTGAAGAGCCACTTCTACGCGATGCTCACACTTGCTCTTGCGGGGTTATTCCTTGTATTAGCAGAGAAATGGAGAGGAGTAACGGGGGGGAATGACGGGTTTACGATGCAGATTCCGGAATTCTTTAAGGACCGGGGGCACTTGTATCTGACTTGTCTCGTTTCTCTTATCGTTTTATTCTTTCTCGTTCGCCGATTCACCCAGTCTCCAACAGGGCGAGTGGTGATGGCCATTCGTGAGAACGAACAGCGAGTAGAATCCATTGGGTTCTCTATTATGTTCTACAAAGTAGCGGTAAGTGTCATATCTGGAATTGTGGCTAGCATTGCAGGCGTGCTCTACATTCTGTCTCTAAGGTTTGTGGACACGAGTGTGTTTGCAACAGACGTTACATTGGATGCCCTGTTAATGACCATTATTGGGGGAGTAGGTACACTCGTGGGTCCGTTAATTGGGGCAGGACTTATAGAAGTGGCTCACCATTACCTTTCTGAATTAGCAAGTGTTCACTGGATTTTTGAGAGATGGCTCATTCTATTTGGAATTGTGTATATACTGGCCGTTATCTTCTTCCCTCGAGGGATAGTGGGAAGCCTGCAGTACATGTGGGCCAAGAGGAGTGCGAAAAAGAAATCATCTTCAAAAGAAAAGGACTTAGCAAGTTAAGGGGGAGAAGAGATGAGTCAACCTGTTTCGTCGTTTGTTGTTCGGTTTCATCTAGCGAACGTGGATCCGAGAACCAAGGAGAAAACGTATCGAATTAAAGTAACTCACGTGCAGACAGAACATGAATCTACCTTTGATCTTCTGGATGAAGCTGTGCGCTATATGAAAGGTTCTGTTGATCGAGAAGGGCAACACGAGGAGGTGTAAAGGATGGAGTCGATCGGGATTATAAGTTCTGGCGTGTATTTGCCATCAGCAAGAATGAAAGGAACAGAGATTGCAAGAGAGGCAGGATTACCCGTTGATGTTGTCGAAGAAAAGTTAGGAATTAGGCAAAAACCAATTCCTGGACCGGAAGATCATACGTGTGAGATGGGCGTACGTGCAGCGAAAGAGGCACTTCGGAAGGCGAACGTTCACCCAAAAGAAATTGACCTTGTCATCTATATCGGAGAAGAGTACAAAGAATACCCGTTGTGGACCGCTGGGATTAAGTTGCAGGAAGAGATTGGAGCCAGGAATGCCTGGGCATTTGATGTCGCGATGAGATGTGGCACAACGATTATGGCGTTAAAAGTGGCCAAAAGTATGATGCTTGGTGATCCGTCCATTCAACACGTTCTGTTAGCTGGTGGCTACCGGAATGGAGATTTTATTCGCTATACCAATCCAAGAACAAGGTTTATGTATAACCTCGGTGCCGGCGGTGGAGCGTTTCTCTTAAAGAAAGGCGCTACAAACAATACGGTTCTTGAAACGTCTGTGATTAGTGATGGTTCTTTCTCAGAAGATGTCGTGGTCGTAGCTGGTGGAACAAAACATCCTTTAACGGCTTCGAATCTAGAAGACTATCAGCTTGATGTACTGGACCCGGATGGGATGAAACAACGTTTAGCAGATCAATCTATGGACAACTTTCTATATGTTATTCGAGATGCTTTAGAAAAGAGCGGATTTACAGAAGCGGATATTGATTATGTGGCGATGCTTCATATGAAGCGGTCTGCTCACGAATACGTACTAAAGTCATTAGGGCTGACACTTGAGCAGTCTGTTTATCTGGAAGACTATGGACACATCGGTCAAATCGATCAAATTCTCTCACTTGAATTAGCAGCAGAGCAAGGGAAATTGAAAAACGGAGATGTCGTTGTCCTTGTTAGTGCTGGCATTGGATACGCTTGGGGAGCTACAGTGATTAAATGGGGAAACCAGGAAGGGGATTGATGAATATGGTAAACGTTCATATGAAAAAGGTTCAATTGCCAAATGGAGAATCGTTAGGGTACAGGGAACGTGAAGGGGGCGATGAGGTCGTTCTGCTTCTTCATGGGAATATGACCTCTTCCAAACACTGGGATTTGGTGTTAGAGAAGATGGATGAGAAGTATAAAGTGTATGCTCTTGACCTAAGGGGATTTGGAGCCTCCACCTATTTGAATCCGGTTGAAACGATTGGGGATTTTGCCAAGGATGTCCACCAATTCGTAGAAGCATTGAACCTACGGGAGTTCGCCATCGTGGGTTGGTCTACAGGCGGGGCTGTGGCTATGGAATTTTGCGCGCGCTTTCCGAATTTTTGTAATCGCTTACTACTCCTTGCATCAGCATCTACAAGGGGGTATCCGTTCTTTGCTACAGGTGAAAATGGGCTGCCGGATCTTTCTAATCGACTAGAGACAATCGAGGAAGTGAGAAGGGATCCCGGGAAAACGATTCCCATTCAGCAGGCTTACGATGAAGGGAACGAAGCTCTTCTACAAGCTGTATGGAATTCGCTAATATATACTCATAATCAGCCAAGTGAGTCGTTATATCAAGCTTATACTGAGGACATGATGACGCAGCGGAATTTGGCTGAAGTCTACCAAGCATTGAACATCTTCAATATGAGTCATCATCATAATGGACTTGTAGAAGGAAACGGAATGGTAGATGACATCAATGTTCCTGTTCTTGTGATGAGAGGGGACCGCGACCAGGTGATTACAGCAAGAATGAATGAGGAACTTCTAGAAGATCTCGGGGACCGCGCTACATATGTCTCGCTGCCGAATTGCGGACACTCCCCCCTCATTGATGATTTAGGGTTGTTAGTAGAAACCATGGAACAATTTCTTGAGAAAAAGGAGAGACAACGCCAATGAGATTAGAAGGAAAAGTAGCTGTCATTACGGGGGCCGCTAATGGAATTGGACTCGAAGCGGCAAAGAGATTCACGAGTGAAGGGGCTAAAGTCATTCTGGCCGATTTCGATGAAGAAACAGGTTCGGCGAGAGAGAAAGAATTAAGAGAAAACGGTGCTGACGTTTTATTTGTGAAAGTGAATGTAGCAGACCGGGCGAGTGTTGATGCGCTTATGGAACAAGCTGTTCAAACCTATGGCAAAATCGATATTCTTGTAAACAACGCAGGCATCACGCGAGATGCTATGCTTTCCAAAATGACACCTGAACAGTTTCAGCAGGTAATCGATGTGAATCTGACAGGGGTCTTCCACTGTGCCCAGGCTGCTATGCCTCACATGGTAGAGCAAGGAAAAGGCAAAATCATCAACACCTCTTCCGTTACAGGTACATACGGGAATGTGGGGCAGTCCAATTATGCAGCAGCCAAGGCGGGCTTGATTGGTCTGACAAAAACATGGGCTAAAGAGCTTGGTAGAAAAGGCATTAACGTGAATGCAGTGGCACCGGGCTTTACGGAAACCGCAATGGTAGAACAAGTTCCGGAGAAAGTCATTGATCAGATGAAAACCATGGTTCCAATGGGCCGACTTGGGAGGCCAGAAGACATAGCCAATGCTTATCTTTACCTGGCCTCTGATGAATCGGATTATGTGAATGGACACACCCTCCACGTTGATGGCGGCATTATGATGTAAGTCTTGTCTAGGAAAGCCTCCACATGAATGCGGGGGCTTTTTTTGTGGAGAGAGGGAGCAGGGACGTCGAGAAAAGGAGCAGGGACGTCGAGAAAGCGAGCACACACGTCGAGAAAAGGAGCGGTGACGTCGAGAAAGGGAGCGCGGACGTCGAGAAAAGGAGCGGTGACGTCGAGAAAGGGAGCACGGACCTCGAGAAAAGGAGCGGTGACGTCGAGAAAAGGAGCAGGGACGTCGAGAAAAGGAGCGGTGACGTCGAGAAAAGGAGCAGGGACGTCGAGAAAGCGAGCACACACGTCGAGAAAAGAATCATTCAAATCTCTCAATTGCTTTTTGTAACTACGCTGTAACTCCCTTCTTCTACACTAAGATTATGAATCTATAGATGAACGAGGTGAGTAGGTTGTGAGATGTGAATTGGATTGGATAAAGAGTCGGGCGCGCTTGTTTCCGAAGGACAGAGCGGTCGTAGACTCAGCTACAAGAATGGAATGGACATTTGAGGACATCAACAACCGTGCTGAGAAGCTGGCTGCCTATCTGCTGGAGATGGGGGTTAAGCGAGGAGATCGGGTTGCGCTTTTTGCTCCTAACGATATAAGTTATTTTGATTTCTTATTCGCTTGTATGAAGAGCGGTGCTATATTTGTTCCGGTCAATTGGAGATTATCTGAGGAAGAAGTCGAGTATATTCTTGAGGATGCTACTCCTACTGTTGTTGGGGTCCACGATAGTCAAGCCACATTGGTAGAGAAGAAGAAAGATTACGTGATTGTGCCCATTACGAATGCAGCGTATGTGGATGGATTAGAGACTTCTGTGAAAACGGTAGATCAAATGGGGACAGAATCAGAGCCGTTAGCAATGATTTATACGGGAGGGACAACAGGGAAGCCCAAAGGAGCGATCCTTACGTATGATTCCATACGGTGGAATGCGTTAAACACGATTGTCAGTTGGAATTTGTGCAAAGAGGATACCACACTTACTTGTTTACCTATGTTCCATACAGGAGGACTGAATGCCCTGAGCCTGCCTGTTTTAATGGCTGGTGGAACCGTGGTCGTATCGAAAGTGTTTGAAGCCGAGCAAGCCGTGAATGATTTAATTCAATACAACTGTACCATTGCGCTGTTTGTGCCGACGATGTATCACATGATGATCCGGACAGAAGCGTTTAGAAGGGCCACATTTGATTCAATGAACGTGTTCCTTTCTGGCGGAGCGCCATGCCCCCTCACGATCTATCGGGCTTTCCATCAGAAAGGGTTACAGTTTAAAGAAGGATACGGACTAACGGAAGCGGGTCCAAATAACTTTTTTATTCATCCTGATGAAGCGGTAAAGAAGCCTGGTTCTGTGGGAAGAGCGATGGTCTTTAATGATGTGAAAATCGTTAAGGACGATGGAGGAGAGTGTCCTGCAGGGGAAGTCGGGGAGTTGCTACTAAGGGGACAGCATGTATTTAGTTTTTATTGGAACAATCCTGAGGCTACACAAGAGTCGCTCCAAAACGGCTGGCTTCATACAGGGGATCTTGCCCGTCAGGATAAGGATGGTTTTTTTTATATAGTAGGCCGGAAGAAAGAGATGATTATTACTGGAGGGGAGAATGTCTTCCCTCTTGAAATTGAACATTGGCTGTCTTCCTTAGAAGGAGTGAATGAAGTTGCCATTGTAGGGCTTTCAGACAACAAGTGGGGGGAAGTTGTCACGGCCTTTGTATCTCTTCATTCAACAAGCAGCCTAACCGAAGAGGATTTAAGGGAGCATTGTGCGTTAAAGTTATCACGCTATAAGATTCCTAAAGCGTTCCATATCATAGATGAATTGCCCAAAACCCATGTTGGGAAGATTGACAAGAAAGCTCTTCAAGCCAATGATGTAAACCAATCCTCAAGCCATCACTCATAGAAAAACGTTTATGCTAACACCTCTAGGGGGTATCGATTTATACAAATCGAAAAAAAGAGGTGGCGAAGATGTTATCAACGATTGCTTGGATTGCTTTAGGAATTGGTTTAGTATCTTCTCTTATCATTATTGTAGACGTAATCCGTCACCCTCAAATGATGGCCATTATGAATGTCGTCTGGCCCATTAACGGGTGGTTTCTTGGCCCCTTCGCGGTCTGGACCTATTATAAATGGGGACGATTGAAGGCGAAGGATTTAGACCGCGAGGACAATCGTGGTAAGGGAGCTCAAGTGTTTATGTCGACAAGCCACTGTTCAAGTGGTTGTACATTAGGAGATGCGGTAGGAGTGCCTATTGTATTCTTTACGAGCCTTACAGTAGCAGGGTCCACGCTCCTTGCGCACTATACGGTTGAGTTTATAGCGGCCTACTTATTCGGAATCTTATTTCAGTTATTTGCGATCTACCCTATGAATCAAGAAGCGGGTATACTGGGAAATTTAAAAGATGCTGTAAAAGCAGATACATTATCATTAATTGCTTTTGAGATTGGGATGTTTGGATGGATGGCCATTGTCCATTTCGTATTATTCCAACAACCACCAAA
Organism: Pontibacillus chungwhensis; assembly: GCF_030166655.1. GTDB lineage: Bacteria > Bacillota > Bacilli > Bacillales > BH030062 > Pontibacillus. Next base: position 239,075 of record NZ_CP126446.1, read on the forward strand.
GCCTGATCAGGCAACCTATTGGTTCATGATGCAAATTGCTATGATTTTAGGATTCCTAACGAGCTATCCTGCTAACTGGTGGCTCGTGAAAAAAGGAATCAAAGAAGCAATGTAATGAAAAAACACTCTCTTAATGGGAGTGTTTTTTAGCGTTCCTCATTTCCAAATTTTGATATAATGAAGGTATCCTACTTGAGGAGGGATGGTTATGAATCCCACGGTATCAAAGAAGCCCGTTGCTTGGTTTCGTCTCTTCTTGATTATGGGGCTAGTGTTGCTCCCGAATCTTTTAGTACAAAAATTTGAACTAGCGGGAACGGTTACGAGTGGGGCAGTATGGGGAACGGCAGTCGACTTGTTAATTGTTTTTCCTTTGGCATGCTATTTCTTCGTCTTAAGGAGACGGCCTTCGCTGATCGTTTTTGTGCCCCTGATGTTTGCTGGGCTTATGGCGCTCAATTGGATAGTTCCTGACTATGCCAGAGAGCATTTGTGGTGGATTAATCGATCGTTAATTGTTGTAGAAGCCTCCATTATCTTTATTGAACTCCTTTTGTTTATTTGGGTGATTCGCTATCTCCCGGTTATTAGAAGATCGATACGAGAAGCCCGGTCCTCTTATTATCATCTTTCCATGAGTACGGTTAAAGGGATTGAGAAAGCATTCGCTAATGTAACTGGCAGAAGGAAAACGATGCAAAGAGTGTTAGGATTCCTGATTACAGATTTGTCCGCTTTTTATTATGTGTTTGCAGGAAAACGAGAAGACGTTAAGCGATACACCACGGCTCCTGTATTCTCGTACCATAAGAACAGTGAGTACCTAGGGGTCTTTATTATGATTGTTCATGGCCTTCTGATCGAGATTATCGGGGTTCACTTCTTAGTATCTCAATGGAGCCATACAGCAGCTTGGATTGTAACCCTATTAGACATCTATGCTTTGATCTTTGTCGTGGCAGATTATCAGGCCATACGTAAATCACCCATTATTCTTGATCATAAAGGGATACACATTCAAAAAGGTTTACGGTTTTTCACCTTTATTCCTTATGAATCTATTCAAGACATTCATCAAACAACTGTAACAGCGAAAGAATGTGAAAAGGATAAGGAAGCCGTTTCCTTAACGCTCCCCTCATTAGAAACTCAACCTCCTCAATGGACCATTCAACTAGAAGAGCCCGTGGACGTTCGTCTCGTTTTTGGATTATCCAAAAAAGTAGAAAGAATTCATATTACAGTAGATGAGCCGAATTGTTTCTTAGAGATCTTCAAGAATGCTCGAGGGATTTCAGGTTCGAATGAACTAGGGGAATAACCAGCCACCTTCAAATCAGCCTTTCCTCCCTTTTGAACTGGTTTCATTAGCGGCATAAAAGGAAATGATACGTATAGACCTATTGCTCATGATTGGGGGAAGGAAAATGATTCAGTATAATAAGGGGCTTTTCTTATATAATGGGGATGCTGGGCCGGATCAAATGAATGAGAAACTCTCAGTGGCTCTTCCGGTCTTATCCCAACACGTTGAAGAACTGCGTGTAGTTCAAACGAAAAGTCCAGAGGATTTAAAGGAAAAATGTAAGGAATACGGGGAAGAAGTTGAAGTCATTTATATACTAGGAGGAGATGGGACGGTTCATGACAGCGTTAATGCCTTGGCGCAATTGGAGAATCGCCCTGTAATTGGCGTATTACCTGGAGGCACGTGTAACGATTTCACTAGAATGCTAGGCATGCCTCAGAATATAAAAGCCGCCGCCCAAGCTTTGGTGGATGGACGTGTTGCGCCAGTGGACGTTGGAGAAATTCAAAACGAAGGGTATTTCCTGAATTTCTGGGGGATTGGACTCGTGACCGATACGTCTTTAAATATAGACCCTGCTCAGAAGGACCGTTTTGGAGTTTTGAGTTATTTCATTAGTGCTGTAAAAACCATGAATGCATCAGAACCTTCACGTTACAAGATTACAATCGACCAAGATGATGTGTATGAGGAAGAAGGCGTGATGGCGCTCGTTATGAACGGCCAGTACATAGGCACGCGATATGTACCTGTACCTGGGCTAAATGTAAATGATGGGAAGCTCGATGTTTTAGTAGTAAAGAACTCTAATTTATCGACGTTCAAAGAGTTAATTAACATGAATCAGCCAGGGAAGGATACCGACGATTTAAAGGGCATCTTTCATAGACAAGCTTCAGAAGTGAAAATAGAAACAGAAAATGAACAAGAAGTGGACACCGACGGGGAAATCTATTTGAAGACCCCTGGTCATATTAAAGTCCTGCCGAACCATCTGCGCATGATTTTTCATCAAACGCAACAATAAGAAGAAAGAGTGAGAGAATTGTCTAGATCGTTGAATATTCTATTTATTCTTGGATTCTGCCTCATGGCACTTGCAGCTTGTGGGTCAGAAGGTGAAGCATCTGGGTCTGAATCAGATAAGCCGATTACAGCTAAGATTCTAACGGTACCTGAAGAGTTGACCACTGAGCAAATTTCTACGTTGCAAGTAAAGGTTAGTCAAGGGGATCAGAAGGTCGATGAGGCCAAGAAAGTTACTATTAAATGGGCAAGAGAAGGGGAAGAACCTTCTGACGAGAAGCCCTCACAGAAACAAGGAAATGGTTTATATTCTATTCAGCACACCTTTGATGAAGCGGGCACTTATAGGGTAGTTGCTGTTGTAGAAGTGAATGGGCAGCACAAGGAAGTGGAAAAGGAAATCGAAGTAGAGGAACCAAATGATTAATACCAGCGATGTGATCACTAAAAAAAGCATTGATTTCAATTCAATGCTTTTTAACATCCCTCGAGCGCGATTCTTTAGTTAGATTTCTTGCACACCGCTATTCCCAGGGGATAATGGACCTCTTGGCGAGGGGGTTCGATGAGCACACCTTTTTGATAATAGAATTGAACCTCTTCAAAGTTCGTGAAAAGTTGGTGGAATTCTTCAGGTGTAATTTGGTGGACGTGGAAAGGTGAATAACAATCTACTCCCCGTCCTTCTCCAAATGGTGTGGAAACGATAAGAGTGCCACCTGTTTTTAGTAACCGTTCGTAGTTTTGGAGGAGTTTATCCTCCTCTTCTATATGTTCATAAGTTTCAAAGCTTACAATAGTATCAAATGTACCTAGCTGTTCCGGTAAATTTACATCTGTGGCGTCGGCTACTCGGAATTCGGATTTTGGATGATAATAGGCGCCTTTGGCGTATTGAATAATCTTAGGGTCGATATCCACCCCGATCATTTCAGAAACGTCGTCTTTACGATCTTTAATCATCATATGAGTTCCGTACCCTGAGCCACATGATAGGTCGAGTACGCGACCTGTTACATAAGGCAATGCAAATTGATAACGCGCCATGTGTTCTAGTAACATGCCGTTTGATGGTTTCATATATGCTGGGATGACTCGTTCTCCCGTATCTTCTACCATTTTTTTATACACCGCTTTCTAAGAGTGTGGTATAGTGCAACTAGCTTCTTCTTCCTATTATGCCACAGATTCGAATAGAGTAAAAAGAACAGAGAACCTACATAAGAAGGATTGACAATAAATTGAAATGGTCGCTATACTTTTACTAATGCACCATTATAATAGAAAGGCTGAGTAAAGTGGATCAATCACAGAACTATCAAGCGAAAAAAGAAGATCCATCATTGAAGTTGTTTGTTGTTCTCTCTAAAGCATCTCGGGCAATTTCAGACCGTGTAAAAGAAGATATCCAAACTCATGGATTAAACCCGACGGAGTTTGGTGTATTAGAGTTGCTTTATCATCAAGGGGACCAACCATTACAAAAAATTGGTGATAAAATCTTATTAGCAAGCGGTAGTATCACCTATGTGGTCGATAAATTACAGCAAAAAGGCCTATTAGACCGAAAACCGTGCCCGAAAGATCGCCGAATTACGTACGCTGCCATCACAGAAGATGGCCGTGAATTATTGAATACAATCTTTCCGAGTCACTGGGAGCAAATCGAAGAAATTACGGGTGGCCTAACGGATGAAGAGAAAAAGCAACTGATCCCTATGCTGAAAAAGTTAGGGAAATATGCTGATGAATTAAAATAGAGGGAAGAAAGGCCTGGCTCATACTTGAGGCGGGTTTTTTTGTGTCGTTTAATCTTTGCAGAGTAGAGGAATGGGAGTCACTTAATTAAGCATCCAATTGTTTATCCTTTAGTCCCCTCGGGAATGAAGAATATAGAATTTGCACAAGGAGGGTGACTTTTCATGAAAGTACTTGTTATTGGAGCAAATGGTCAAGTTGGAAAACATGTTGTTGATAAATTAAATTACTATAACCACGAACCGGTTGCGATGGTTCGAAAGGAAGATCAGGTTCCATACTTTGAGGAGCGTAATGTTCAAACCGTGATAGGTGATTTAGAGAAAGATTTTTCTCACGTCTATAACGGGGTAGATGCGGTGATCTTCGCAGCTGGATCGGGCCCGAATACCGGATCTGATAAGACGATTATGATTGACCAGGAAGGTGCCATTAAATCAATGGAACTTGCTGAAGAAAAGGGCGTATCCCGTTTTGTACTGCTAAGTTCAATGGCGGCAGATCGTCCTGAAATGGGGCCTGAAGAGTTGAAGCATTACCTATATGCAAAAGGCCGTGCTGACGAACATCTTCGCAACACGTCCCTGCAATACACCATTGTTCGCCCGGGGGGCTTAACCAATGAACAAGGCACAGGAAACGTTCAAGCCGAAGAGCATTTAAATGAAGGAACCATTCCTCGTGAAGATGTAGGGAATGTGTTAGCTTTCATCCTCACAAATGACAATGTCATTGGTAAGAGCTTTGATTTATTAAGTGGCGACACCGATGTGAAAGAGCTATTTGCGTAAAGAGGTCCAGGGCCTGTCTTATTCAATAAGGCAGGCTTTTTTAGTGCTAGATGGGTCCATCGAACTGTTTCCTATTGGCAGAGCACTATGAAACCTTCAATATTTCGACAATAAGTTGCAAAAAAGATGTTTATTTTTGATTGAGTCGGGTACACACAAGTAGAATACAACGGATGCTATGCTTTGGGAAAATAGATGGTTAGGTACAAAGGACCAACGATAGGGGGCTCATCGTGAGTAATCAACAAGTAGTGGTGTATACAAGTAATGGATGTCATCATTGTGACAATGTGAAGAGTTTTATGGAAGAATGGAACATTCCTTATACGGAGAAGAACATCTCCACAAGCAAAGAGCACTATAAAGAAATGCGATCCAATCGTGTATACGGTACGCCGGCTACATATGTAGGGGACCAAGTGATTTTAGGCTTTCAAAAGCGTAAGCTGAAGAAAGTGTTAAATATCGACGAGGTTACCTCTTATTTTCGACAAGGCGCTATGGGGCTAAATAAATAACAATGAAAAGAAGAGGCGTAGACCCTCTTTTTTTTATATCTAAATTTAGTGATCTGTGCGATTCACCTTTCACAATTTTTCTCCTTTCACATAGGCTAGGAGTGGATAAAGAAGAAAGTATAGGAGGTGTGCAGATCATGAGACGAAGACCCCCTAATGTACAGGGAAGTCCTACTCATCCATATGGCCCTTATCCGATGGAAATGCCTTGGGAAAATCAGCATTTTCCTAATCAACCTTCCGTCTCACAAGGAGCTCAATTTCATGCACCCCCAGGCTACCAAAATCCATATGAACAATTCGCAAAACCCCCGCAGCCAAATCAATGGGATCCTTACTATTCCTTGCAACAACAATCGCCGATGAATGGGCAACAACAGAAGCCGCCTGGTATGATGCAGTATTTTCAAGATAAGAACGGACAGCTCGACCTCGATAAGATGTTATCTACAATGGGGCAAGTCGCAAATACAGCTAATCAATTCAGTCCGCTCATGAAAGGGCTCGGCACGTTTATTAAAGGATTTAAGGTGTAAAGAAGTTCCCGGCTGAAGCGGGAGCTTTTTTTGTTTTAGGAGCTAGCTTTTGCTTTGCATTGGCTTATGGAAACGTCTACCATGATAGGAGATATAGATGAGAAAAGGTGAAAGGGTGAGGCAGCATGAATGCACACAATCAGGTAGGACAAGCGCCAGTTAAAACACCGTTCTATTACGGATGGGTGATTGTATTAATAGCCGGATTAAGTGTCTTCTTTTCTGGGCCGGGGCAGACCTACTCCGTATCCATATTTATTGAGAGTTACATAAGTGACTTTGAGTATTCTCGTTCTTTTGTTTCGGCGCTTTATTCCACTGCTACCTTAATTGCGGGGTTAACCCTCTTTATGGTAGGTAGGCTGGTAGATCGTCTGGGGCAAAGAATTATGATGGCATCAGTTGGTCTTCTCTTAGCGGTCGCGTGTTTCTGGAATAGCTTTATGATTGGTCCTGTTATGATGTTTCTTGGTTTCTTTATGCTTCGATTATTTGGACAAGGGTCGATGACGCTTATTCCAAACACCCTTGTCCCTCAGTGGTTTATTGGTAAGAGGGGAAGAGCTTTAAGTGTAATGGCGATCGGAGGTTTCTTAAGTTCAGCCTTACTGCCACCATTAAATACGTGGTTAATTAACGAATTCGGATGGCGTACTACATGGACCATTTGGGGTGTGGCTCTAGCGGTTATTTTCGTGCCATTGGCCATTTTCTTAGTCAGAAACCAACCTAAGGATATTGGTGAAATTCCGGATGGGACGCCTAAGCACAAAGACCTTGAGAATAACCCAAATGTCGAAGTGAACGAAGAGAACTGGACCCTTTCTGAGGCTATGAAAACACGGGCATTCTGGCTGATCTTGTTCTGTGTCAGCGTTCCGGCGCTCGTAAATACGGGGGTCACGTTCCATTTAGTCTCTATTGTGCAGGGGAAGGGGCTATCCAATGAGCTTGCAGCGCTTGTGCTGACTTTAATGGCTGTTATTGGCTTTCCGATTACGTTCGTCGTGGGGTATCTGGTAGATCGCATTTCGGTGCATTACGTCTTAGCCATTACGTTTGCAGGTCATATCCTTGCACTCTTCATTTTACTCCAAGTGAACTCAACCACAGGGATCATTCTTTATGGAGTAGTGTGGGGCTTTGTGAACGGGTTTGAACGGATTGTTTTAAGTATCGTCTGGCCGAACTATTTTGGCCGGGAGCATTTAGGGAGTATTAAAGGATTGGCTCAAACCATTATGGTGTTAGGTTCTGCTTTTGGACCTCTTCCATTTGGGCTATATTTTGACTGGTTTGGAGGATATGAAGGGATCTTGTGGATTATGATTCTATTTCCGTTTCTGGCGATGGTCTTTTCGCTTCTTTCTCCTAAACCGAGCTACCAGGCTTATCATGGATAATAGAAAACGGGGCGAAATCTGATCAGATTTCGCCCCGTTTTTACTTAGTCTTTAAAGAAGGAGATGACAAATCCACCTTCGCCAGCGTGTGTGGCGATGAGAGGACCCATTTCCACAAGCATGGATTCTTTAAAGGAATATTTATCTTTCATTTCTTGAAGAAGCTTCTTCGCTTTGTCTTCGGCGTTACTGTAAGACATCGTGATCACTTTATTCTCAAAGTCCTTTGAGTACTCTCCGATTTGGTCGATGAAACGACGGACCGCTTTTTTGTTCCCGCGAACTTTCTCCGTGACTTCAATCGTCCCTTCAGGACTGCCGTGCATAAGGATTTTGATATTTAAGGTTTTCGCAATGGCTCCTTTGAACCGGCTTAAGCGACCGCTTTTCATTAAGTTCTCAACCGTGCGAAGTAAGATAAGAGTTGCTAACTTACTAATACGTTCGTGCATGTGATCGGTTAACTCCTCGAGTGTATACCCCTCTTCGATTCGTTTTCCGGCTTCATCCACTAACAAGGTCATGCCTGAAGTAGCTGTTCGTGAATTGATCACTTCAATCTTACGCTCAGGTTCTTCTTCTAGAAGCATATCTTTTGCGAGTAAAGCATTTTCGTAGGTGGTACTTAATTCTTTTGATAACGAGATCATAAGGATCGGTTTGTCTGGATCCACTGCTTTATAAGCTTCATAAAAAGCGTATGGGCTTGGAGCTGATGTGCGTGGAAGCTCTTCAGCTTGTCTCATCTTCTCATAAAAAGTGGGGGTATCAATATCGACTCCACCTAAGAATTGCTCGTCCCCAAAATGGATGTTGAGGGGGATGAAATGAACGTTGTAACGGTCCAATAAGTCCTTTGGAAGATCTGCTCCTCCATCTGTCATGAGTTGAATATTCATGCGTTCACCTGCTTTAAAAATTTTTTCGGATGGAATATTTCTATATGGTAAAGGATATTCAAATGTCTTCCTTAATAGAAATCTGTTTGGATTTCTTTGAAGTGCTGTAGATAAACAAACTTAATCCTACGATGACAATAACGCCTCCTAGCCATTGAGACCATGATATGGTTTCACCGAGAATAAGGTAAGCTAAAAGGGAAGCCCCTACGGGTTCGAATACAATGCTCATCGAAATGGTTGAGGTACTTAGCCACTTTAAAGCCCAATTAAATAGCGTGTGACCTAAAAAGGTAGGTATGACAGCTAATGCTAAGAAAATAAACCAGTATGTTGTAGGATACCCTGAAAATGGATTCTGTAAAATGACGTTATAAAGAATAAGCGTAATGGTACTGATTCCATATACAATAAACGTATATGTCATAAGGGAAAGGCGTTTTCTGATCGTTTGTCCTAATAAGAAATAGCCTGTGACCATGATGGCCCCTAATAAAGCCAGAATATCCCCGAAAAGGGCTAATCCACTTATCTGAAAGTCTCCCCAACTAATGACGACGCTACCTGTAATTGCAATTAGCATACTAAGGATAGCTCCAGCTGTAAACCTTTCTTTAAAGAAAATAAAGGTTCCGATAAAAGCAAATATGGGTTGGAGCGTGACTAATACAACTGAACTTGCAACAGATGTATAGTTTAAAGACTCAAACCATAGGATAAAATGAAAAGCAAGGAAGACGCCGGCTGCTATCGAGAGAGTCCAATCTCGTTTTGTGATGGACCTAAATTCATGTCGGTGCTTGGTTAACACAAAGGGAGCCATAAGAAGTACGGCGAATAGTAAGCGATATTGAGCGATTATAGACGCTGGGGCTGCTGAGGCCAATTTGACGAAAACGGCTGCAGTAGAAACGGAGAGCACTCCGATGATGATGGCTATATAGGGGTTAAATGGTGGTTTGTTCAATTTTTAGCCCACCTCCATCGAATTCGTTAGCGTTTATCTTATTTTACCATTGATCAAAAGGTAAGGATACTTTAAACTTGCATGAATTGCCGGATTGAAAACAGTGTGGTAGAATAAAGTATAAATCAACTCGTACCGAAAGCCCTCTTCCAGCTGTGAGGATGGCTTTTTTTACGTGCTTCTCTTTGGCATACTAGAGAGAACAAAAAAGGAGTAGAAAAACGAAGTGACAAATTTTTATTCATTAGGTTTATCCAAATCAGTTTTAAAATCCGTTCAAGAAATGGGTTTTGAGGAAGCTACGCCAGTCCAAGAGCAGACAATCCCTCTTGCGATGGATGGAAGAGACGTGATCGGACAAGCGCAAACAGGTACTGGTAAGACTGCAGCCTTCGGTATTCCCATGATCGAGAAGATCGATGAGAATATGAAGAAGATTCAAGGTCTTGTCATTGCGCCTACTCGCGAGCTAGCTATGCAGGTAGCAACAGAGTTAAATAAGTACGGACAATATAAAGGCGTAAAAGTACTACCTGTTTACGGTGGTACAGATATGGGACGTCAGATTCGTTCCCTTAAACAACAACCACAAATTGTTGTCGCAACACCAGGTCGTCTATTAGACCATATTCGTCGTAAAACGATTCAGCTTTCAAACATTCACACAGCTGTACTAGACGAAGCAGATGAAATGCTTAACATGGGCTTCATTGAAGATATTAAAGATATTCTTAAAGCTGTTCCTATGCAGCGCCAAACATTACTGTTCTCAGCAACAATGCCAAAAGAGATTCATGAAATTGCTACGAAAATGATGAAGAAGCCTGAAACAGTTAAGCTTAAAGCGAAACAAATGACGGTTGAGAAGATCGATCAGTACTTCATCGAGGTAAATGATGGCAAGAAATTCGATACACTAACACGTCTTCTTGATATTCACACGCCTGACTTAGCGATCGTATTCGCTCGTACGAAGAAGCGTGTTGATGAAATTACAGAAGGATTAAGTGCTCGCGGATTCCGTGCTGAAGGAATTCATGGTGACCTGACACAAGGTAAGCGTATGAGCGTTCTGAAGAAATTCAAACGTGGTGGGGTTGAAGTACTAGTAGCAACAGACGTTGCAGCTCGTGGCCTGGATATCTCAGGAGTTACACACGTATACAACTTTGATATTCCTCAAGATCCTGAAAGCTATGTACACCGTATAGGTCGTACAGGTCGTGCTGGTAAGGAAGGGTACGCAGTTTCCTTCATCACACCAAGAGAAATGGCTCACCTTAACCTAATTGAGAAGACTACAGGTCGTAAGATTGATCGTCTTCCGATTCCATCAAATGATCAGGCTCTTAAAGGTCAACAGAACATTGCGATTGAGAAACTTGTTCAATCTATCGAATCTGACAACCTTGAGTCATATGAGAGCACAGCAGCTGAATTACTAGAACAGCACGATTCTGTTTCTGTTATTGCAGCAGCTCTTAAGATGCTAACGAAAGAGCGTAAAGATGTACCAGTACAACTAAGCTACCTTGCGCCAGTTAGTACGAAGCAAGCTCAAAAAGATAAACAAAAACGCGGTGGTGGCGGCAAACGCTATAACCGTAAAGGTAGCGGTGGTCCAAAAGGTAAAGGCGGATACAACCGTAATGGCAAATCTGGCGGTGGTTATAACAAATCCCGTTCAGGCAGCGGCCAAGGATACAAAGGTAACCGAAACCGTAAATACCAAAACTCAAACCGCGACAATTCCTAAAGCCCAAAACTCCCTGCTCAAGCCGAGCAGGGAGTTTTTTTATTTCTTTATCAGGTTAAAGGGTGTCAGACACGCGTTCTTGCACTAAAGGAGTGAAGGGTGTCAGACACCCGATGTAAGGGGCGGTTTATTTGGGGTTAGGAAGGCTTTGTTATATAATGGATGTCAGAATATTTGTATAGATAAGAGGAGCGTGTAATGGTGGGGGAGAAGAGGAAGATCGATGTAGCCATTGATGAAATTGGCCGAGTGATTTATGGAAAGAGAGAAGTTGTGGAGTTATTGTTCGTTGGTATGATTGCGGATGGGCATGTTCTGTTAGAAAGCGTCCCTGGTTCAGGGAAGACCAAGCTTGCGAAAAGTTTCGCTAAAGTAATAGACGGTAGGTTCAGCCGTATTCAGTTTACTCCTGATGTATTGCCTTCAGATGTCACTGGCATCCAGTTCTTTAATCCAAAGACTCAAGAGTTTGAGCTGCGTAAAGGGCCAGTGATGACCAATGTATTACTAGCCGATGAAATCAACAGGGCGACGCCCAAGACCCAGTCGAGTCTATTAGAGGTTATGGAGGAGCATCAAACGACAATTGACGGAGAAACATTCTCGATCCAAAGTCCATTTATCGTAATTGCAACGCAAAACCCTGTTGAAAGCAATCACGGAACATTTCCATTGCCTGAAGCACAGTTGGATCGGTTCTTATTTAAAGTGGATATGGGATATCCGAGTGAAGAGGAAGAACGAGCGATCATGAGAGCGTACTTAACTGAAGAGCCTCTTGATACGCTTCAACCAGCGTTAAGTCCTGAGGATTTAATAACGATGCAAGAAGAAGTGAGAAACGTACATATTTCAGATGTTGTGAATGATTATTTGTTGAACTTAGTTCGTCATTCAAGAGAACATACAGACATTGAATTAGGGATTAGTACTCGGGGAGCCCTGGCACTCATGAGAGCGAGTCAGGCAAGAGCCTACCTTCGTAACCGTTCTTACGTAAGTCCAGAAGATGTGAAGACGCTTGTTCCATACGTCTTTGAACACCGCCTCATTCTATCCATGCAGGCCTCCATTCAGAAATCTCCTGCTGATGTCGTTCGTGATGTGATCAGCAGTGTAGAAGTGCCTGTTGAATCAGGGGCGCGTACATAATGCAGTGGCGGAAGGAACTAGGATCAAGTTTGACTCAAAGTTATGATAAAGTACTTGCGTTTAGCCTGATCCTTTTATTTATCAGTTTATTCTTTAATCGTTCCGGCGCCTTTATTGTGATCGGTGGAATTACGGCTTTTATTACGTTTAGTATGATCTACGATCGATTTATAGGAAAAGGACTCACCTTTGAAAATCATAAGCACGTTTATAAGATGTTCCCCGGTGATCGGATTGAAGTTCCACTATCCTTTCAGAATCAATCACGATTACCCATTATTAATGGCCGTTTTCGATTTAGGGTGGGCTCAGAAGTACAAGGGGAGAACTATGTAGTGAATGAAGGAGAAGAATGGATTCGATATGAGGTTCCTCTCACTGTTGTGGAAAAGGGGAAAACAGAGGTTCAAGTCCCTTTTGAGGCTAAACGCCGTGGCGTAACGATCTTTCGTGATATTCAATACACGTTTCCTCATCTCCTAAATTTTAACGAGATTTTTCTCTATTTTGTCCCATTTCATAAAGCGGAGTTTATTGTTTATCCAGAACCTTTGCCTGTGTATGGACTGAAAGAGCATAATCACATGACCCTTGGCTCCCAGCAGGCGCGCCTTTCTCCCTTTGAGGATCCAATAAGCCCTGTTGGAACGAGGGACTATACGAGTTCAGATCCCTTTCATCGTATTCACTGGAAGGCTTCAGCAAGGAAACAAACGCTACAGACAAAAGTGCTTGAGAAGAACTGGGATCATACGTGGAGTATTGTCATCAACTTAACTTCACATAGGGGCGGCCCTTTCAGTGTGAACCCAGACATTGAATCGATTCTTTCTTATGCTGCTTATATGTGTCAATTAGCAACGAAGAAAGGATACCCCTTTGAACTATATATCAACGCGAGGAAAATGGGGAATCCTCCTTTTTACTATTTACCTGAAGGAAGCGGGAGGGAGCATTTACAGAAGGCTCTTGAGCTCATTGCGCGTATTAAATCAAGGGAGCTTGTCATGTCGTTTCAAATGCTCCTCCATCGGTTTGACCAACAACTTTATAAGCCTAAGACCATCTTCTTGTTAGGGGATCAAAACGATGAAATGAAGTATTATGCCCATAAATGGCAGAATCAGAAATTAAAGGTATATGCTGTTGAAGGCCAGGGAGAGCATGCAACACTTGTAAACCTAGCAGAGAAGGAGGGTATCTATGGAACACCGTAGAACCTCTGTTGTGAAACTGTATTTATGGATAGCGGAGGCGATGGCCTTTTATCTACCGCTTGGTCTACTCTACTATTTGCTCCCCACTCAAACGCTGCCATTTTGGAGTTTTCTGTTGGGGGTTCTTGGTTCTTATGTTTTTTTATTCGTAGGATCCAAACTGACAGCCCGGTATATTCCTGTCCTCATCTATATTCCGTTAGCGGTGTTTGCCTTTTCCTTTATAGGACCGTTTAACCTGATTATGGCTATTCTTCTCAGTGCGTATTTAGCTTGGCGCTTTATCGTCCATGAAAGAGATCCTGATTTAAGGAACGAGCAGACCCTGTTGATGATCTCGTTAGGTATACTGATTGTGAACGTCCTTTATTTTAACCAAGAAAAGGTGTACCTCATGGCTGCACTTCAATTAGTCGTATTGGTATTTGGCTATATGGTGAGTCAGGTGGTCAGTGTTGACTCGAGAGCGAATCAAAAACGAGTGAATACCAGAACCGCCACTGTTATGGGTTCTTTCATTGGGGTAATGGTTGGGATCTTCTTTATTTATGACGTCATCCGTGCTGGATTTACAGGCGGAGGCCTCATTATTGCCAAAGCATTTAGTGGGGTTGTGACCGGTATTTTCTTCATACTAGAGTGGCTAGGTGTTGGGGAGTTCTGGCAAGAGAGAGTGGATAAGCAAAACCCGCCTGATATGGAACTTGGAGAAAGCGTCGATCGAAGTCCTGATCCTACTGTAACATCGGATCTCTCTGACCTTCTGTATGGGGGAGTCATTTTACTCTTAATCGTCATAGGGGTTGTCATAGCCATTCGCTTAAGGAATAAAAGAATGGAGCAGTTCGTTGATGTTGCGGCGGAAGAGGATTCGGTTACGTATACAAGCCTCCTAAAGGAACGTGAATCTTCTTGGGGGTCCTCATTCAAACGTATCTTTCAGAGTGCGCCGACTGATGAAGCTCGGAAATTGTTCTTTAAATTTGAAGCATTCGCTGCTAAAAGAGGGAAGGGTCGTGCTCCATCTGAAACCATTGAAGAATGGTTTGAACGGTTAGGGGTGAAAGAGGGGGATGTTGATCTGTATCAGAAAGTACGCTACGGGGATCAACCTCTGTCCCAACAAGAACTGGATCTCTTCAAAAGAACGATTGAATCGTTAAGGGAAGCCATTCAAAACTCTTAGAATACATTTTCTGTAAAAAGATCAGGCTCAGAAGCTAAAGGTAATAAGCTCTGAGCCTTTTTGTATGCCTTAGGGTTAGATGAAGCGCCCAAGTAATCCGGCAATGATAAGAATGACGAAGAGACCCCATAATAATTTCGGTAAGAACTTTCTCCAAGGAACTCTGCGCTTGTTCCATCTGTTCGGGTCAAAACCAACGTCTGAATCTCTTCCCCGGCGTCTTGAACGGGCGGGATTCATTGAGAACCGATTCGCGCCAGTGGTGACGATTGGACCAAGGGCCAATCCACCAAGTAAACCGAAGATGTGCCCATAGATATTAATGTTAGGGCGAATGAACGTCATCACAAGTCCAATGACAGTAATGGTTAATACGATTTGAGCATTGGCCTGGTCAATTAAGTGTTTCTTAGCGTAGATCAGATAAAGGTAGACACCGAATAGGCCGAAGATTGCACCTGATGCTCCCACGTGCAGGTAGAAGTCTGGGCCAAGTAAAAAGGTGCCGACATTACCAGCGAAGCCAGCTCCTAAATAAGCGAGCAGGAACTTTCCTTTTCCAAGCATTTGCTCAAGAGCCGGTCCGAATAATACAAGAGAGAACGAATTAAAAACCATGTGAGCTAGCCCTGCATGGAAGAAAATCGGTGTAATGAGTCTCCAATATTCGCCATCCGCTGTAGCAAGGTTATTTCCGTTACCGAGACGTTCTAATTGAACGAAATAGGAGAGGTGAAGAAGGTCCCCTGTTAACCATAAGAAGATATGGATACCGATAATGGTCGCTACAACTGGGTAGAAACGAATAAAGTCTTGAAAGGATTCTGTTCGAAAAAACATAATCAGTTCTCCTTACTTAAAAAAAGTTGATATCAGCTTATTTCATTATACAATGAAACCAGTTCATTCATGTTACAAACTGCATGTTCAAACCAGAAACGGTTATCATGAATACATAAAGGAAGATGGTGGTATGGATGATTAAAGGAATCGGAGTTGATCTAGTAGAGATTGAACGCATCGAACAGAGTCTCAACTCGAATCAACGTTTTCTACAACGAATATTAACAGAAAAGGAACAACAATTACTAAAAAATATAACCGCACCCAAAAGACAAGCAGAATTTGTAGCCGGACGATTTGCGGCAAAAGAGGCTTTTGCTAAAGCGATGGGGACGGGGATTGGGAAGGAGTACGCCTTCTTAGATATCGCTGTGTTACGCACAGACAAAGGAGCTCCAATGATTGAAGTAAAGAATTTTCCCTATTCCATTTGGCTCTCTATTGCTCATAGTCAAAGCCATGCGATTGCTCAAGTTGTCATTGAAGAATAAAAAGCTTGTCAGGCTAGTCTGCATAATCGCATACTTTGTCTCATATGATTTTAGTGCGGGTAGGAGGGAACGATTTGCACATTGTCACCGCAAAAGAAATGTACGATACGGACCGTTATGCCATGGAAGAAATGGGGCTTCAAGGCCACCTGTTAATGGAAAACGCAGGGAGGGCTGTAGCTACAGCCATCAAAGATCAAGTATCTGAAGAAGACCAGATTCTTATACTCGTCGGGAAAGGCAATAACGGAGGAGATGGATTCGTTATTGCACGTACGCTGCTTCAACAAGGATATAGTGTAGAAGTATTGCAGATTCCGAATGATGAAGAGGTTCAGGGAGATGCCAGAACTCACCGTGAAATTTATGAAGCCTTTGGGTATGGATACCGTCGTTTTGACAGCGTTGATTCTCTAGCAACCCTCAGTTCTCGGAAAACGGTCATTATTGATTGCTTACTCGGGATCGGAGTAAAAGGACCTCTTCGTTCGCCGTATGATGAAATCGTTCCGCATGTAAATCAATTGGACGCAAAGGTCATATCGGTTGATCTACCTAGCGGGGTGCCCGCAGATGAAGGTGTCTCATTTGAGGGGGCTATCCAAGCCGATTATACGGTAGTGATTCAGTACCCGAAGACGTCAGCTTTCTTACAACATACTGCTCCATACTATGGAGATTGGAAGGCTGTCGATATTGGTCTCCCTGACCATCTTCTGCGAGGAAGAAACAAAGGGTGCAGCGTATGGACCAAATCAGACGTAGTAGCTAGTTTACCCGAACGAGAGCCCTTCAGTCATAAAGGCTCTCATGGGAAGGGGCTAGTCATTGGTGGTTCTATTCAGATGCCAGGTTCTGTAACGATGACCTCAAGAGCAGCGCTTCGAGCGGGGGCGGGGCTTCTGACAGTAGCGACTGTATCGAAAGTGATCTCGATTCTTGCATCGTCTGTAACGGAAGCTACTTTTATTCCGCTGGAAGAACAAGAAGGGCGAATCAGCTCTGTGGAAGGAATAGAATTTGGATATGATGGCGTAGCAATCGGTATGGGAATGGGGAGACATCGCGAAGGGAAAGAGCTCTTAGAGAAGGTGCTAAAGCTTTCAGAATCGCCAGTTCTGATTGATGCTGATGGCTTGTATGCTCTAAAAGGGTATTTATCTGAAGTGAAGTCTCGATCCTATCCAACTATTATTACGCCTCATCCAGGCGAAATGGCTCATTTGCTAGACGTGTCTATTCCTGAATTACTAGAGAAGCCCTTTCACTATTCCAGACAGTTTGCATCACGCTATGGCGTCCACGTAGTTCTAAAAGGGGCCTTTACTCTTGTGACTACTCCGGATGAGAAGCAGTGGGTGCATACTACAGGGAACGTTGGTCTCGCAAAAGGCGGGAGCGGCGATGTCTTAGCCGGAATGCTTCTGGCCATGGTGATGCAACCGCAAACGGTAGAATTGGCGCTCAATAATGGGGTTTGGCTTCATGGATCAACAGCTGACCTTTTAACAGAACAGGCCCATTCCACATACGACCTGTTGGCTACTGATCTCATAGACGGTCTTTCAAAAACGTATCGTACGATCTAAGTAAGGTGAGTGCGTTCCCTTTGTCCATTCAAATGAGACAAAGGAGTTGTCATTATGAAGAAAAGATATTGGCTCTGGATCGTCGCCTCGCTGATGCTCGTACTATCAGCGTGTGGGGAAAAATCAAAAGAAGACGTTGTCCAGTCCTTACAGAAGAAGCTAGAAGAAATGACTGGCTATAAAACGGAAGCAACCATGAGCCTTAAAACAGGTGATGAAGAACAAAAATACAAAATTGATGTATGGCATAAGAAAAAGGATTATTACCGTGTGTTGCTTAATAACGAACAAGACGAGAAGAACAGCCAAATCATTCTGAAGAATGAAGATGGCGTCTATGTGTTAACGCCTGCTTTGAATAAAAGCTTTAAATTCCAGAGCGATTGGCCTAACAACAGTAGCCAGCCTTATCTATACAATTCATTAGTAGCTGATGTGGTTAAGGATAAAGATGCAACCTTTGAAACTACAGAAACGTATTATGTCTTTGAAACCAAGACAAACTATCAAAATAGCAAGAACCTTCCTTACCAGGAAATCTATTTTGATAAGAAGAGTCTGACTCCTGTAATGGTAAAAGTATTGGATAAAGACCGTAAGCCGCTGGTTGAGGTTAAATTCTCATCTTTCGAACTTAACCCTAAATTTAGCGACGATGCCTTCACGACGGAAAAAAATATGACAAGTGGAGCTCTTGGCATTCCGGTAATGGCTGATGGAGAACCGAATGAGCCGGCAGCATTTACCGTTTTGTACCCAGAAGCAGTAATTGGAAATACAGAGCTTGATGAGCAAAAAGAAATTGATATGGAAAACGGTAAACGCGTCATCTTGAGCTTTAAAGGGGAAAAGTCCTACACTCTTATTCAAGAATCATGGACTTCCTATCCAGCTAGTGCGACTGTCCCTGTAGAAGTTTCTGGAGAGATGGTAGACCTTGGCTATACAATGGGAGCTCTATCAGGATCTACTCTTGAATGGAGCCATGAAGGGATGAACTTCTATCTTGCTAGTGAAGATTTGACGAAAGAAGAAATGATTGAAGTTGCCCAATCCGTTCAGGGAACAGTAGTGAAATAATGTTTTTATATTTAGCAGCAGACTCAGTTCATTCCTATCATGAGTCTGCTTTTATTTTTTTGATAGAAGCCCTTTCTTATTGCATTCTAGTTTGACAGTCAGGAAGGAACAATTAATAATAAGGCTAAACAATTGCGAGAGGGGAATCTTTGGTGACGCACTATTATAGGGATTCCTGGGTAGAGGTTCAGCTTGATGCCATTCAAGAGAATATCCAGAATGTTAAACGACAATTACCGACACAGACGAAAGTGTATGCCGTTGTAAAAGCAAATGCATATGGTCACGGGGATGTACAAGTCGCGAAAGCAGCTTTAGATGGAGGGGCAAGTGGTTTGGCCGTTGCCTTATTAGATGAGGCTATCCGTTTAAGAGAAGCTGGTTTCACAGCACCGATTCTTGTAATGGGTTGGGTGAGACCGGAAGATGCACACGTGGCAGCCCAAAAGGATATTACCGTTACCGTATTTCAAGCCGATTGGTTGCGTAGGGTAAAAAGCATGAGTCTTCATGGAAATCTGAGTTTCCATATTAAGCTCGATACAGGAATGGGGCGCATAGGGGTTCGTGACGAAGAGGAATTAACAGAGCTGCTGCATGAGTGTGAAGCTGAAGGTCTTCGGTTGAAAGGTGTGTTTACCCATTTCGCAACGGCTGATGAAGAAGAGACTCGCTATGTAAAAGAGCAGGAACAACGATTTGAAAGGTTAATGGAAACATTCACTTCAGTGTGGAAGGGCCCTGTTGAAGTTCATACAGGAAACAGTGCGCTCTCTATGCGATTTCCAGAAAAGATGAATCACATCGTTCGATTCGGCATAAGTATGTATGGGTTATACCCCTCCAAAGAAGTAAAGGCTTTAAAGCCAATTGAATTATCCCCATCTTTTTCTCTCCATAGTAAACTGGTACACATTAAGAAGGTCTCTCCTGGAGAGTCCATTAGTTATGGTGCGACCTACACGACTTCAGAGGAGGAGTGGATTGGAACGATCCCGATCGGTTATGCTGATGGATGGATTCGAAAACTTCAAGGTATGGAAGTGCTTATAAATGGGAAGCGTATGCCTATTATAGGTCGTATTTGTATGGACCAATGCATGGTGAAGCTTGATGATGCTTATGAAGTGGGGACGCAGGTGACGTTAATTGGGAAACAAAGGGAAGAAGAAATTGAGGTTGATGAGGTAGCCGATTACCTTGATACGATTAATTATGAAATACCTTGTATGATTAGTGAACGTGTCCCGAGGATTTACTATCAAAAAGGGGAAGTAAAAGCCGTCTGGAATGGGATAGCGTTTTCACATGAGAAGGGATGAAGTCCTGTAAAATATCGACGCACATCTGTGAAATTTGACAGAAAAAAGCGTAAATTAGGTAAAAATCGTCAATGAGCCTTTGCAATGCCCGCGTTCTGGTGGTATGATTGAGAAAGAAATGAACCGATTATGGTGCTTAGTTGATGGTGGAGGTGCATTTTAGTGTCCGATAGTTCACAAGAAATTGTAGTGAAATTACCACAGCATTTATTAAATGAACTTGATGGTATGGTACAACTCGAAAATGGTGATCGGAGCGATTTTATTTACCAGGCAACGAAAATGTATTTGCGGGAGCGTAAAAAACGCCACATTCGTGAGTCGATGCGTCAGGGCTACATGGAAATGGCAAAGATCAATCTAAACATTGCTTCAGAAGCTTTTCAAGCTGAAGAGGAGGCAGAAACTACCTGCGAACGCCTAGTGAGCGGGGTGTAAGGATTTGATCGTAAAAAGAGGCGACGTTTACTTTGCTGACCTTTCCCCGGTCGTTGGCTCAGAACAGGGAGGCGTCCGCCCAGTCCTCATCCTTCAAAATGATATTGGTAATCGCTTCAGCCCCACAGTCATTGTGGCGGCTATTACTGCGCAAATACAAAAAGCAAAATTACCCACACACGTAGAAATTGATGCTGAACGATATGGATTCGAGCGAGACTCTGTCATATTGTTAGAGCAGATCCGTACAATTGATAAGCAAAGACTTACAGACAAAATTACCCATCTAGATGAAGCTATGATGAGCAGGGTTGATGAAGCATTACAAATCAGTTTAGGGCTCATTGACTTTTAAAAATAAGCTACTCGAAATCGAGTAGCTTATTTTATTATCTGTAAAAATTCTTCAAAAAGACAGAGTGTTGAGAGTAGCCGATTCTAACCGTTGGTGTTACAGTATAAGGGATAAATGCTTTTTAAGAATAACAATGAATAGACGAGCATATATGTTTGCGTAGCTTATACAAAAGTGTGACAATGGATGTAATTCTGACTTAAATGGAACAGGAATCATAGGGGGTCCCGAGATGGAAGCGAATTTGAAGGAAATAGTACTTAACAATAGTAATGATATTGTTAAAATGTGGCTTGATGAGGTGGAGAAACACCGGAAACACGACTACACCTCAACGATCTCAGATGAATTATTTGAGAGTACAAATAGAGAGTTTGTAAACGTTATTTTTACAAGTCTTGAGAAACAGGGCGCAACAAATGACATAGAAGGTTTTGCAGAACGCTTAATCAATCTTGGCTGGCCCTTGAGTTATTTAACAGATGGAATGCAAGCCTTTAGGCGTGTAACCATTAACTATATTCTAGGACAATCTACGAAAGTTGATACTCAATACTTCTCTGAGGTGTTGGCGAAAGTGGATGAGTGGGTCGACCCCGTTATTAACCAACTCGTGAACGAATACTCTGGTAGTTGGGAAAACATTGTCTCCCTACAAAAAGTTGCTCTTCAAGAATTATCAGCTCCGCTAATCCCCGTTATGGAAAATATCACAGTCATGCCCCTAATTGGGACGATCGATACGGAACGAGCTAAATTAATTATGGAGAACCTATTAGATGGTGTGATCAAGCATCATGCTGATGTGGTGTTAATTGATATCACGGGTGTTCCAGTAGTGGATACAATGGTTGCCCATCATATTATACAAGCAGCTGAAGCGGTTCGTTTAATCGGTTCCACTTGTATATTAGTTGGGATCCGGCCTGAGATTGCTCAAACGATCGTGAACCTGGGTATCGATCTGAGTAAGTTTCCGACGAAGAGTTCCTTGAAGAAAGGATTCGAATCAGCATTAGAGCTAACAAACAGACGAATAGAAGATATTCAAAGCAAGAACAACGAAATAGAAGAGTTAGTAGACTCTTTGGATAGGGAGTGATGAACATGAGAATACCCATCTTAAAACTTCACAATTATTTGCTAATTTCTATCCAGATTGATTTAGACGATCAAACCGCAATTCAGTTTCAAGAGGATCTTCTAAGTAAGATTCATGAAAGCGGGGCAACAGGTGTCGTTATTGACCTTACGTCTGTAGATATTATCGACTCGTTCATCGCGAAAGTATTGGGCGATGTTGTATCAATGTCTGATCTAATGGGTGCTAAAGTTGTGCTGACAGGAATACAGCCTGCTGTTGCAATGACCTTAATTGATTTAGGAATTCACCTACAAGACGTTCCGACTGCTCTGGATCTTGAACAAGGGTTGATCAAACTTCGACAGGAATTGGAGGAGTGAGTGAATGGACTTTCAATCCTGTGTGAACATTAAAAAGGAATGGGACATTGTAGGCGCCCGGCAACTTGGGCGAGATATTGCCAAGAAGATCGGCTTTGGTACAGTGGATCAGGCTCGCATAGCGACTGCTATATCCGAGCTTGCCCGTAATATTTATTTATATGCTGGAACAGGTAAGGTTTGTTTTGAAGCAATTGAAGATATTAATGAACGTGGTCTAAGAATTGTGGCCATGGACGAAGGACCGGGTATTCGCGATGTCAGTCAGGTTATGGAAGATGGTTTCTCTACTTCTGGCGGACTAGGCGCGGGATTGCCAGGTGTTAAACGCTTAATGGATGATTTTGATGTAATATCAAGGCAGGGGGAAGGGACTGAAGTGAGAGTTGTGAAATGGCTCCGCTAAAGGAGGAAATCAAGATGAGTACCTTAAAAATGGATCTTAGTAGCTATAAGGACTTGCTGAAGCAATATATTGAAACACAAAACGAGCAGGCTCTTTACCGTGCTGAACAATTCAGTAAGCATTCAATCCAGCAGAATATATCACCTGATGAAATTGTAGATGTGCACCTCCAAGCCTTATTGGAACTCTATCCTGACATCCCTGAGAACATCATGAATTCAATGAATTTTCTTTTAGAAACAATGATCTCATACGGCCTGGCTTACCAAGAGTACCAGGCATTGCGTGAGAAACAATTTGAACTGCAATCTGAAATCTCTGTAGCCGCTAATATGCAGGATACGCTTTTGTCTACGACCAAACCGGACGTTGAAGGCTTGGATATTGGTGTAACCAGTCATCCGGCCAGACAAATGAGCGGAGATTATTATCACTTTGTACAAGACCAAAAAGGGTCAGTGGGGATTGCGGTAGCGGATGTAATTGGTAAAGGGATCCCGGCAGCGTTATGCATGTCCATGATTAAGTACTCAATGGATAGTTTTCCTGATGAACAGATGTACCCTAGCTCCATATTAGAAGGTATGAACCGTGTTGTTGAACGAAACGTGGATCCAAGCATGTTTATCACCATGTTCTATGGATTGTATGATCAAGCTACGAATTATTTCTATTATTCCTCAGCTGGTCATGAACCAGGTTTTTACTATTCTGCCAAGGATGATGCCTTCTCGGAAATTGAGGCTAAGGGTCTTGTGTTAGGGGTAGACCGTAGTGCTACTTATAAACAGTATGAAACGCTTGTCGCACCAGGCGATATGATTGTTCTGTTAACAGATGGCGTAACCGAGTGTCGGGCTGGTGAACGTTTTATTGAACGTGAAGAAATTTCAGATGTTATCCATCAGTACAAGCATTTACCAGCTCAGGAGATCACTGAGCAAGTTTATCAGCATTTCGAGAGACTGCAGGATTTTCAGTTGCGCGATGATTTTACGATGGTGATTATAAGACGCGACGTTTAATCAAAAAAAAGAACGGGTAAATTCTTAAAGGATGGTACAGAAAAAAGAAACGGAGGCTTAAGAATATGAATTTAACCATTAACGTGGATCATAATGATAAATTAAAAACCGTAACCTTAAGCGGTGAAATTGATGCATATACAGCGCCAAAGTTAAAAGAAACATTACTTCCTTTGACGCAAGAGAATGAAGTTGTTGTAAAAGTGGACCTTGAAGGAGTTTCCTATATGGACAGTACAGGGCTGGGTGTTTTCATTAGCGCTCTGAAGTCTACGAAGGAATACGATAGCCAATTAACGTTGGTCAAAATGAATGATCGTGTTTACCGCCTGTTTGAAATTACAGGGTTAACAGACATTATTGATATTGAAACAGATTCTACGGTACGAGGTGGAATGTAATGACAGAGACATTTGACTTTATTGAAATCAAGATACCTGCCAAGGCAGAATACGTTGGAGTTGTTCGTTTAAGCATTTCTGGCATCGCTAATCGTATGGGGTTTGCTTATGACGATATTGAAGATCTTAAAGTAGCGATCTCTGAGGCCATCACAAATGCTGTGAAACACGCCTACAATGAAACAGGCGAGGGCGAAATTACTCTTGGCTTTGGTGTTTACGAAAATCGTTTAGAAGTAATGGTAGCTGATCACGGTGGTAGCTTTGATCTGAAGAAGGTGAAAGAAGATACAGGCCCTTATCAGGAAGAAGACTCAATTGAAGAA
Source organism: Pontibacillus chungwhensis (assembly GCF_030166655.1). Classification (GTDB taxonomy): domain Bacteria; phylum Bacillota; class Bacilli; order Bacillales; family BH030062; genus Pontibacillus. Next base: position 263,333 of record NZ_CP126446.1, read on the forward strand.
TTGAGAGAAGGTGGCTTTGGACTCTTCTTAATCGACGCTTTAATGGATAAGGTCGAAATCAATAATAAATATGGAGTTATCGTTTTAATGACGAAATATCTTCATGAAAATGAGGTGGGGTTTAATGACGACCAAATCTCAACCACACAATAAACGTGATGGTGAGGTTTACGAATGGATCAAACACTTACAGGAAACCCCTGAAGATGAAGTAGTACAAGAGAAAATTGTACTTCAATATGAGGATCTCGTTCAATCCATCGCGAAAAAGTACTCTAAAAACAGTTCCATTCATGAAGATCTTGTACAAGTCGGTATGCTGGGACTCTTGGCAGCAATCCGCAGGTATGATCCTTCGTTTGGGAAATCATTCGAGTCTTTCGCCATCCCTACAATTATTGGCGAAATTAAACGATTCATCAGAGATAAAACGTGGAGTGTACACGTTCCACGTCGTATCAAGGAACTAGGTCCTAAGATTAAAAAGGCAGCAGAAGAGCTTACGACAGACCTTCAACGCTCTCCTTCGGTCATTGAAATTGCCGATTACATCGGGGTTTCAGAAGAAGAAGTGCTAGAGACAATGGAGATGGGTAAAAGTTATAAAGCTCTATCTGTGGACAGAAAGATTGAAGCTGACTCAGATGGTAGTACCGTTACGATCTTAGATTTAATCGGTAACTCTGAAAAAGGCTTTGATCAAATTGACCAACAAATGCTACTGGAGAAAGTTCTGCCGATCTTAACGGAAAGAGAACAAGAAATCCTAAGGTGTACTTACTTTGACAATATGAGTCAAAAAGACACCGGTGAGCAGTTGGGTATTTCTCAAATGCACGTATCCAGACTTCAACGACGCGCTCTTCGTAAGTTGAAAGAAGCCTTGCAAACAGATGAGGCGGAGTCTTACTATTGACGACAGAACCGAAAGTTGATTTAAAAGTCTTTCAGCAGCCTAAAAAGGGTAATTATTATTGCGGTGACAGCTATTTTTATCAGAAGACAGAAGAAGGGTTCATTTGTGCATTAGCAGATGGACTCGGTAGCGGCGAATATGCTCGTGAGTCTTCTAAAGCTGTAATGGAAGTCATCGAAAATAATGTAGATGGATCTATTGATTCCATTATTACCAAGGCTAATGAGACACTAAAAGACAAACGTGGAGCGGTGCTTGGTATACTCAGAATGGATTTCTCTCAAGGAACGTACTCTTTTACATCGATCGGAAACATAGGTATTGTCGTTGTGCCTGCACATGGAAAGAAGCAGCGCAACATCCCAGTAGCAGGTTATTTGTCAGGCTACCCAAGGCCTTATAATGTTAAGCGAGACTCGTTACATCCGGGCATGCTTTTCTTTATGTTTTCTGATGGAGTAAATGAACGAACATTATCCTCAAATACATTCGTATCCAAAAATCTAGAATTAATTATGGAATCATTCAAGCAACAACAACCAATTAAATACGATGATGATACAACTTTTATTGCGATGAAATATGGGTGAAAAACCTTGTCCTTACAAACTGTATAGGGGCAAGGTTTTTTTTAGATCAAACAACTGGGAAGTCAAATAGGAATTACCGGGTGAGTTTGGTAAAATGGAAGAATAGGATGAACCAGGATAGGAGGAACTCAGATGAACGATGAAGCACAAATCATACAATGGGTAGCAAAGGAAACATCCATAAAATCCTCATTGATTCAAGAAGTGATATCGCTTTTAAATGAAGGGAACACGGTCCCTTTTATTGCGCGTTACAGAAAGGAACAAACTAGTGGGTTAGATGAGGTTCAAATCAATACCATACAAGAGAAATGGGAGTATGGGCAGAACCTATCGAAGAGAAAAGAAGAAGTAGTTCGTTTAATTGAAGAGCAGGGGAAACTGACAGAAGAATTGCGTTCTGAAATCCTTAAAGCTCAACAGCTTCAAAAAGTGGAAGACCTATACAGACCATACAAACAAAAGCGACGTACAAAAGCCACGGTGGCAAAAGAAAAGGGGTTAGAACCTCTGGCGCTCGCGGTTTGGGATCACAGTATTCAAGATCTACAAAGCGAAGCAAAAACGTATCAATCTGAAGAAAATGAATTACATACAATAGAAGATGTACTCGCTGGAGTAAATGATATCCTAGCCGAATGGATATCGGACGAGCCAGTATACAGAGACTATATTCGAACGAAGACCTTTGAAAAAGGATCAATTGAATCCGTAGATAAAAATAAAGAGCATGATGAGAAGTCGATTTTTGAAATGTACTACGACTATTCAGAGCCAATACGCTCCATTGCGTCTCACCGGGTTCTTGCGCTTAACCGGGGAGAGAAAGAAGGGGTTCTAAAGGTAGCGATCCAGCCACCTGTAGAGATGATCCTCGATTATTTACACCGAAAGCTTATCCCGAAGCAGTCAGGTGAAACCATTCAAATTTGGAAAGACGCCATCGAGGATTCTTATAAACGTTTAATTCAGCCTTCCGTAGAAAGGGAAGTACGCACTTCTCTTTCTGAACGAGCAGAAGAGCAGGCGATCGATGTTTTCTCTAAGAACTTAAAGAACTTACTTCTGCAGCCGCCTTTAAAAGGACGAGCTGTATTAGGAGTGGACCCGGCTTATCGGACAGGGTGTAAACTATCTGTAGTAGATGAAACGGGAAAAGTGCAGGCCATTAAAGTGGTTTATCCAACACCTCCGAAAAATGATAAAGCTGGTGCTGAGAAAGTCATCCTCCAACTTATGAAGCAATACCCAATTGAGCTTGTCGCAATAGGAAACGGAACGGCATCGAGGGAAACGGAGCAGTTTATTGCGGACATGATCCAGAATAATAATCTGGACATTGCGTATATGATTGTAAATGAAGCGGGGGCAAGTGTATATTCGGCTTCTGCCTTAGCAAGGGAGGAGTTTCCTGACTTACAGGTTGAAGAACGAAGTGCGGTATCTATTGCCCGTCGAGTGCAAGATCCGTTAGCAGAACTGGTTAAGATCGATCCAAAGTCAATTGGAGTCGGTCAGTACCAACACGATGTCTCTCAGAAAAAGTTAAATCAGTCCTTAACGTTTGTGGTCGAAACCACTGTAAACCAAGTAGGTGTGAATGCAAATACAGCTTCCTCTTCTTTATTGCAATATGTATCAGGACTTAGCAAAACAGTTGCAAATAATATCGTGAAAGTAAGGGAAGAGCAAGGGAAGTTTACAAACCGGAACCAATTAAAGAAAATCCCTCGTCTTGGGGCCAAGACTTATGAACAAAGTATTGGGTTCTTAAGATTGCCTGAGGGAGAAGAACCATTAGATCGCACACCGATCCACCCTGAAACGTATAAAGCTACGAAGCAATTGTTGAGTAGGATGGGGTGCTCTGTAGAAGACCTCGGATCAGAGAAGTTAAACCAACAAGTTAAAGAGCTTGAGGTGCAACAGGCTGCTGAAGAATTAGATATTGGTGTTCCTACACTGCAGGACATTTTAGAAGCGCTTGTGCAACCAGGCCGTGACCCACGTGATGACTTGCCGACTCCGTTGCTCAAAAAGGATGTTCTTTCAATGGAAGATCTTAGGCAGGGAATGGAATTACAAGGAACGGTGCGAAATGTTGTAGATTTTGGAGTGTTTGTAGATATAGGAGTTAAACAAGATGGGTTGGTCCACATTTCTAAATTAGCCAAGCGCTTCGTTAAGCATCCTTTAGACGTAGTAGCGGTAGGGGATGTAGTTACAGTTTGGGTAGAAGATGTAGATACAAAGAAGGAACGAATTGCGCTTTCTATGCTAGGGCCATCTGAATAATGAAATATATAGAAAGAAGCACTGCTTACGAGCAGTGTTTTTTTCTATAGAAATACCAGCACTGATTAAGCATCTTTATTTGATATGAGTTTTTTTCCTGGTATGCTTTCATCAGTTGTCGCTGTAACCAACTCGGCATATGGGACACCACCTTTCTGGTTGTATGTAAATCGTGTTGCTGTTGAGAAAGGTTTTGCGTTACTTTTATGGTATGCATATAAACGCCCATATGTGATAAAGGAGGGAAAAACGATGGATAAGGAAAAGACATTACATGAGTGGGTGGATCAAATCTCGAGAGAATGGTTCAAAAAGCCTTATGTAGATGAGGTCACAATGAACAATCGTCTACGCACAACAGGTGGTCGTTATTTACCTGCTTACCGGAGGATTGAGCTAAATCCTAAATACCTGAGGGAATTAGGAGAGGAAGAGTTCGAAGGAATTATCAAACATGAATTATGCCATTACCACCTTCATATAGAAGGGAAAGGGTATCAACATAGAGATCCAGAGTTTAAAGCATTGTTGAAAGACACGAAGTCACCGAGGTTTTGCAAAGCTCTCCCTTCTCAATATAAGAAACCCAATCATATTTACCAATGTGAAGATTGTCTAGAGCGTTACAATAGGATAAAGAGGGTGAATACAACCAAATACCGTTGCGGGAAATGTAAGGGGAAGTTAAAAAAGATAGAATAATGTATTGACCTTGGACGAGCCACGTGTTAAATTATTATAGCCGTCATCGATACGGCGCATTAACCGAATCAAATGATTTCATTTTTTTCGAGAATGTAATTGACACTTTTAATAAATTAATGTAATATATTAAAAGTCGCAACGGAAAACAAAAAAAGAGATAAAGTCAAATGAGATTAATTTCTTTAAAAAATTCCTTGCAAACAGCAAAAAAACATGATAAAGTATTTAATTGTCGGCGAAAGAAAACAAGCCGCAAACAAAATACAATTTGATTCCTATTCCAACGTAGCTCAGTGGTAGAGCTATCGGCTGTTAACCGATCGGTCGCAGGTTCGAATCCTGCCGTTGGAGCCAGTGGAGAAGTACTCAAGTGGCTGAAGAGGCGCCCCTGCTAAGGGTGTAGGTCGCGTAAGCGGCGCGAGGGTTCAAATCCCTCCTTCTCCGCCATTTCCTATCTGGCCCGTTGGTCAAGCGGTTAAGACACCGCCCTTTCACGGCGGTAACACGGGTTCGAGTCCCGTACGGGTCACCATTACATATTGGTCCGGTAGTTCAGTTGGTTAGAATGCCTGCCTGTCACGCAGGAGGTCGCGGGTTCGAGTCCCGTCCGGACCGCCACTTAATTGGCCCATAGCCAAGCGGTAAGGCAACGGTTTTTGGTACCGTCATGCGCTGGTTCGAATCCAGCTGGGCCAGCCATTATACGAAGAGCCATTAGCTCAGTTGGTAGAGCATCTGACTTTTAATCAGAGGGTCGGAGGTTCGAATCCTCCATGGCTCACCATTTATACACACCGTGCGGGTGTGGCGGAATTGGCAGACGCGCTAGACTTAGGATCTAGTGTCTCTCGACGTGGGGGTTCAAGTCCCTCCACCCGCACCATCATTATTGCAAGCGATCTTCGCTGTAAAGCGTTAAATAGCTCAAGTTGATTGAGCGGTCGTGGCGGAATGGCAGACGCGCTAGGTTGAGGGCCTAGTGGGGGTTCACCCCGTGGAGGTTCAAATCCTCTCGACCGCACCATTGAAGTCACAAAGAAATTTAAAAAAAGTACTTGCATTAATAAAACAGACATGATACAATAAATCTTGTCGCTTCAAAAAAAGACATGCGCCCGTAGCTCAATTGGATAGAGCGTTTGACTACGGATCAAGAGGTTAGGGGTTCGACTCCTCTCGGGCGCGCCATTTCAACGGGAAGTAGCTCAGCTTGGTAGAGCACATGGTTTGGGACCATGGGGTCGCAGGTTCGAATCCTGTCTTCCCGACCATCGGAAAACTTGATATGCGGGTGTAGTTTAGTGGTAAAACCTCAGCCTTCCAAGCTGATGTCGTGGGTTCGATTCCCATCACCCGCTCCATATATAACATGGGCCTGTAGCTCAGTTGGTTAGAGCGCACGCCTGATAAGCGTGAGGTCGGTGGTTCAAGTCCACTCAGGCCCACCAGAGAAACATTTGATCTTTGAAAACTGAACGAAACAACATGTATCGTCAATGTCTTTAAATTGATTTTTTAAAGCCAGTAATCATTTATTTTGATGCTAGGCAGACTCACATTTTATGGAGAGTTTGATCTTGGCTCAGGACGAACGCTGGCGGCGTGCCTAATACATGCAAGTCGAGCGCGTGAATCAACATGATCCCTTCGGGGTGATTGTTGTGGATCGAGCGGCGGACGGGTGAGTAACACGTGGGCAACCTACCCATGAGATCGGGATAACTCCGGGAAACCGGAGCTAATACCGAATAACCCAGTGAACTGCATGGTTCACTGGTAAAAGGCGGTTTCGGCCGTCACTCATGGATGGGCCCGCGGCGCATTAGCTAGTTGGTAAGGTAACGGCTTACCAAGGCAACGATGCGTAGCCGACCTGAGAGGGTGATCGGCCACACTGGGACTGAGACACGGCCCAGACTCCTACGGGAGGCAGCAGTAGGGAATCTTCCGCAATGGACGAAAGTCTGACGGAGCAACGCCGCGTGAACGATGAAGGTCTTCGGATCGTAAAGTTCTGTTGTTGGGGAAGAACAAGTGCCAGAGGAAATGCTGGTACCTTGACGGTACCCAACCAGAAAGCCACGGCTAACTACGTGCCAGCAGCCGCGGTAATACGTAGGTGGCAAGCGTTGTCCGGAATTATTGGGCGTAAAGCGCGCGCAGGCGGTTCCTTAAGTCTGATGTGAAAGCCCACAGCTCAACTGTGGAGGGCCATTGGAAACTGGGGAACTTGAGTACAGAAGAGGAGAGTGGAATTCCACGTGTAGCGGTGAAATGCGTAGAGATGTGGAGGAACACCAGTGGCGAAGGCGACTCTCTGGTCTGTAACTGACGCTGAGGCGCGAAAGCGTGGGTAGCAAACAGGATTAGATACCCTGGTAGTCCACGCCGTAAACGTTGAGTGCTAGGTGTTAGGGGGTTTCCGCCCCTTAGTGCTGAAGTTAACGCATTAAGCACTCCGCCTGGGGAGTACGGCCGCAAGGCTGAAACTCAAAAGAATTGACGGGGGCCCGCACAAGCGGTGGAGCATGTGGTTTAATTCGAAGCAACGCGAAGAACCTTACCAGGTCTTGACATCTTGCGCTATCCCTAGAGATAGGGAGTTCCCTTCGGGGACGCAATGACAGGTGGTGCATGGTTGTCGTCAGCTCGTGTCGTGAGATGTTGGGTTAAGTCCCGCAACGAGCGCAACCCCTAATCTTAGTTGCCAGCATTCAGTTGGGCACTCTAAGGTGACTGCCGGTGACAAACCGGAGGAAGGCGGGGATGACGTCAAATCATCATGCCCCTTATGACCTGGGCTACACACGTGCTACAATGGATGGTACAGAGGGCCGCGAGACCGCGAGGTCAAGCAAATCTCAAAAAACCATTCTCAGTTCGGATTGCAGGCTGCAACTCGCCTGTATGAAGCCGGAATCGCTAGTAATCGCAGGTCAGCATACTGCGGTGAATACGTTCCCGGGCCTTGTACACACCGCCCGTCACACCACGAGAGTTGGCAACACCCGAAGTCGGTGAGGTAACCTTTTTGGAGCCAGCCGCCGAAGGTGGGGCCAATGATTGGGGTGAAGTCGTAACAAGGTAGCCGTATCGGAAGGTGCGGCTGGATCACCTCCTTTCTAAGGATATTACGGAACTAGCGAGTCCTTCGGGACTTGCTAGCAGGCACACATTGTGCCATTAAACCATTGACCATGTTCGTTTCGTTCGGTTTTGGAAGCTCAAATGCTTTCAAACAGTACCTTGAAAACTAGATAAGAATTAGACATCAAACCAACGTTAGATTTAACGTAAGCATCATTATGATGCGTCTTTTCACATTGATTTTAGATAGTTAAGTGAATAAGGGCGCACGGTGGATGCCTTGGCACTAGGAGCCGATGAAGGACGGGACTAACACCGATATGCTTCGGGGAGCCGTAAGTAGGCTATGATCCGGAGATTTCCGAATGGGGAAACCCACTACCCGTAATGGGGTAGGATCCTTAACTGAATTCATAGGTTAAGGAAGGTAGACTCGGGGAACTGAAACATCTCAGTACCCGAAGGAAGAGAAAGCAAACGCGATTTCCTGAGTAGCGGCGAGCGAAACGGAAACAGCCCAAACCAGAGAGCTTGCTCTCTGGGGTTGTAGGACGCTCCATTGGAGTTACCAAGAAACAAGATAGATGAATGATCTGGAACGGTCAGCCGAAGAAGGTAACGGCCCTGTAGTCAAAATCTTGTTTCCTCCGGAGCGGATCCTGAGTACGGCGGAACACGAGGAATTCCGTCGGAATCCGGGAGGACCATCTCCCAAGGCTAAATACTCCCTAGTGACCGATAGTGAACCAGTACCGTGAGGGAAAGGTGAAAAGCACCCCGGGAGGGGAGTGAAATAGAACCTGAAACCGTGTGCCTACAAGTAGTTGGAGCCCGTTAATGGGTGACAGCGTACCTTTTGTAGAATGGACCGGCGAGTTACGATCCCATGCAAGGTTAAGATGAAAAATCGGAGCCGCAGCGAAAGCGAGTCTGAATAGGGCGAAATAGTATGTGGTCGTAGACCCGAAACCGTGTGATCTACCCATGTCCAGGGTGAAGGCCAGGTAACACTGGCTGGAGGCCCGAACCCACGCACGTTGAAAAGTGCGGGGATGAGGTGTGGGTAGCGGTGAAATGCCAATCGAACACGGAGATAGCTGGTTCTCTCCGAAATAGCTTTAGGGCTAGCCTCAAGGTAAGAGTCTTGGAGGTAGAGCACTGATTGGACTAGGGGCCCTCATCGGGTTACCGAATTCAGTCAAACTCCGAATGCCAACGACTCATCCTTGGGAGTCAGACTGCGAGTGATAAGGTCCGTAGTCGAGAGGGGAACAGCCCAGACCACCAGCTAAGGTCCCTAAGTTTATGTTAAGTGGAAAAGGATGTGGAGTTGCTCAGACAACCAGGATGTTGGCTTAGAAGCAGCCATCATTTAAAGAGTGCGTAATAGCTCACTGGTCGAGTGACTCTGCGCCGAAAATGTACCGGGGCTAAACATAACACCGAAGCTGTGGATTGTTCTTACGAACAATGGTAGGAGAGCGTTCTAAGTGCTGTGAAGTCAGACCGTAAGGACTGGTGGAGCGCTTAGAAGTGAGAATGCCGGTATGAGTAGCGAAAGAAGAGTGAGAATCTCTTCCACCGTAAGTCTAAGGTTTCCTGAGGAAGGCTCGTCCGCTCAGGGTTAGTCGGGACCTAAGCCGAGGCCGAAAGGCGTAGGCGATGGATAACAGGTTGATATTCCTGTACCACCTCCTTTCCGTTTGAACAACGGGGGGACGCAGTAGGATAGGGAATCCGCTCCACTGGATGTGAGCGGCCAAGCAGTGAGTGAGATGCATAGGCAAATCCGTGCATCAATCACAAGCTGTGATGGGGAGGGAACTATAGTACCGAAGTTCCTGATTTCACACTGCCAAGAAAAGCCTCTAGTGAGGAAAGAGGTGCCCGTACCGCAAACCGACACAGGTAGACGAGGAGAGTATCCTAAGGTGATCGGGAGAACTCTTGTTAAGGAACTCGGCAAAATGACCCCGTAACTTCGGGAGAAGGGGTGCTCCTTCATAGGAGGAGCCGCAGTGAAAAGGCCCAATCGACTGTTTAGCAAAAACACAGGTCTCTGCGAAACCGAAAGGTGAAGTATAGGGGCTGACACCTGCCCGGTGCTGGAAGGTTAAGGGGATGAGTTAGCATTAGCGAAGCTTTGAACCGAAGCCCCAGTAAACGGCGGCCGTAACTATAACGGTCCTAAGGTAGCGAAATTCCTTGTCGGGTAAGTTCCGACCCGCACGAAAGGTGCAACGAATTGGGCACTGTCTCAACAAGAGACCCGGTGAAATTATACTATGCGTGAAGATGCGCATTACCCGCGACAGGACGGAAAGACCCCGTGGAGCTTTACTGTAGCCTGATATTGAATGTTGGTACAGCTTGTACAGGATAGGTGGGAGCCGTCGATGCCGGAGCGCTAGCTTCGGTGGAGGCATCCGTGGGATACCACCCTGGCTGTATTGACATTCTAACCCAGGACCGTGATCCGGTCCGGAGACAGTGTCAGGTGGGCAGTTTGACTGGGGCGGTCGCCTCCCAAAGAGTAACGGAGGCGCCCAAAGGTTCCCTCAGAATGGTTGGAAATCATTCGCAGAGTGCAAAGGCACAAGGGAGCTTGACTGCGAGACCTACAAGTCGAGCAGGGACGAAAGTCGGGCTTAGTGATCCGGCGGTGCCGTATGGAAGGGCCGTCGCTCAACGGATAAAAGCTACCCCGGGGATAACAGGCTTATCTCCCCCAAGAGTCCACATCGACGGGGAGGTTTGGCACCTCGATGTCGGCTCATCGCATCCTGGGGCTGTAGTCGGTCCCAAGGGTTGGGCTGTTCGCCCATTAAAGCGGTACGCGAGCTGGGTTCAGAACGTCGTGAGACAGTTCGGTCCCTATCCGTCGTGGGCGTTGGAAATTTGAGAAGAGCTGTCCTTAGTACGAGAGGACCGGGATGGACGCACCGCTGGTGCACCAGTTGTTCCGCCAGGAGCATAGCTGGGTAGCTACGTGCGGAAGGGATAAGTGCTGAAAGCATCTAAGCATGAAGCCCACTTCGAGATGAGATTTCCCATCACTTCGAGTGAGTAAGATTCCTTGTAGACGACAAGGTTGATAGGTCGGAGGTGGAAGCGTGGTGACACGTGCAGCTGACCGATACTAATAAATCGAGGACTTAACTAACAAAAGCGCAAGCGACCGCCTAGACCCGTACGGATAAGACAGATTTTCGAAAAAGGCTTTAGCCTTTGTAGAAAAGATGACTTATACGCTAGGGTCTGGGAGCTGGAGCTAGACGTAAAAACGTAAAAGGCACGATGTCATAATTCTTATCTAGTTTTGAAGGTACTCCTTCAACAAAACAATAGTATGGCGGTTTTGGCGAAGAGGTCACACCTGTTCCCATGCCGAACACAGAAGTTAAGCTCTTCAGCGCCGATGGTAGTCGGGGTTTCACCCCCGCAAGAGTAGGACGCCGCCATGCTTTGTTTATATTATTTATCGTCGCGGGGTGGAGCAGTCTGGTAGCTCGTCGGGCTCATAACCCGAAGGTCGCAGGTTCAAATCCTGTCCCCGCAACCAATTTATATTTGTTGCTTTTTTGATTAATCAAAAATTGGTCCGGTAGTTCAGTTGGTTAGAATGCCTGCCTGTCACGCAGGAGGTCGCGGGTTCGAGTCCCGTCCGGACCGCCATTTTATTTTTGATTACATATGATTGTTTATCCAAGCCTTAGGAAAACCTCCTAAGGCTTTTCTAATGCACTTTTTTAACGTAACTAAAGTGCTACCGCCTCGTAATCTCTTACGGTAATTACGTTTTTTTCTTTTTGCCTTTGTTTTTGCTATGATGGTGGTTAGATACAATTCGATTCGCTAGACTGGAATAGGAAGAAGGTGTTTCGTATGAGTGAAAGCTATACGATCGATACACACTCAGCTGAAGAAACAAAAAAGGTTGCTGAACGCCTGGGTGCCCTTTTGGAACCAAATGACCTTCTCACGCTTGAAGGAGACCTTGGTGCCGGAAAGACCACTTTCACAAAAGGACTTGGTACTGGTCTTGGGGTGACTCGTACGATTAGTAGTCCAACCTTTACGATTGTTAAAGAATACGAAGGCCGGATGCCTCTTTATCACTTAGATGTATACAGACTAGAGGATAGTGATGAAGACATCGGTTTTGATGAATATTTCGATGGAGGAGGCGTTTGTGTTGTAGAGTGGGCTCAGTTTATTGAAGACTATCTACCTGACAATAGGTTAGATATAGAACTCTTTTATAACAATGAAGACGAACGCTCTATCCATTTAAAGCCTCGTGGAGAACGATATGAACGAATATGTAAGGAGTTAGTCAAATGAATGTGTTAGCTATCGATACATCGAATCAACCCATGACGATCGCCGTCATGCAAGATGAACAGCTTATAGCCGAGTACACAACAGATATAAAGAAAAATCATTCAGTGCAGCTCATGCCAGCTATCAACCAAATGTTAGTGGACTGTAAGATGACCCCGCAAGATCTGAATCTGATTGCCGTGGGGCATGGGCCAGGATCCTTCACGGGAGTTCGTATTGGACTTACAACAGCTAAAACGTTAGCCTGGTCGTTATCTATTCCGATTGTAGCTGTCTCTAGCCTAGAGGTCTTAGCTTACAATGGAATCTTATTTAATGGTCTTGTGTGTCCTTTCTTTGATGCTAGAAGGGGACAAGTTTATACGGGGCTGTATCAAGCTGAGGGGTTCGAGGAAATGGCTCCTGTGAAAGATGAAGTCAACATTCTTCTCACAGATTGGCTGGAAGAGCTTCGTGCGTCAGGGGAACCTATTTTATTTATTAGTTCACAGCTTTCGATCCATCAAGAGAAGATTCGAGAAGTATTAGGAGAACAGGCTGTTTTCTCTTCCTTGCCTGTTCATTTACCAAGTGCAGGAATGTTGGCTCATATCGCTCTGAAGAAGGAGACGACGCCTATTCATGCCTTAACCCCAAATTATCTTCGTTTAGCAGAAGCTGAGTCCAAATGGCTTGAGAGCCAAAAGGGGCATCAGCCAAGTGACTAAAGTGATTGTTCGTCAAATGACTGAAGAAGATATCGATACGGTTCTTGAATTAGAGAAAGCGTGCTTTGCCACTCCTTGGACTCGTGATGCGTTTGAGCATGAGCTTCAGGATAATCCATACGCTACGTATTTCGTGCTAGAATTCGATGGCGAACTCGTTGGCTATTGTGGCTTGTGGGTTATTATAGATGAAGCTCATATTACGAATATTGCGATCTTGCCTGAATACAGAGGGAAAAAGTTAGGGGAATCCTTGTTTCAGGTTGTCATGGAAAAGGCGCGTTTAGTTGGAGCCATGCAGCTTTCTCTCGAGGTAAGAGTTTCGAATATCGTGGCTCAACGATTGTACCGTAAGTTTGGTCTTGTCCCTGGAGGGATTCGGAAAAATTATTATACAGATAATCAAGAGGATGCTGTAGTTATGTGGGTGAAATTATAATGGATCAATACATTTTAGGAATTGAGACAAGCTGTGATGAGACAGCTGTGGCGATTGTGAAGAATGGGACTGAGCTGATTGCTAATGTCGTTGCTTCCCAAATTGAGAGTCATAAGCGCTTTGGTGGTGTTGTGCCTGAAATTGCATCTCGTCACCACGTAGAACAAGTGACCCTTGTATTAGAAGAGGCTCTGGAGAAAGCCGATATGCGTATGGAAGACATCGACGCGATTGCCGTTACAGAAGGACCTGGCTTAGTCGGTGCTTTATTAGTGGGTGTAAACGCAGCTAAGGCGTTAGCCTTTGCGTATCAAAAGCCTCTTGTTGGGGTTCAGCATATCGCAGGTCATATCTATGCGAATCGTCTTATGAAAGAGTTTCAGTTTCCGCTCCTTTCTTTAGTTGTTTCAGGCGGACATACTGAACTTATTCTAATGAAAGAACATGGGTCGTTTGAAGTCATTGGAGAAACACGGGATGATGCTGCAGGGGAGGCCTATGATAAAGTAGCCCGAACGCTAAAGCTACCTTATCCAGGAGGACCTCATATTGACCGACTCGCACACGAGGGAGAAGTGACGATCGACTTCCCACGTGCTTGGCTTGAGAACGATTCTTTTGACTTTAGCTTCAGTGGACTCAAGTCATCGGTTATTAACACGTTGCACAATGCGAAACAAAAGGGAATAGAACTAAAGCAAGAAGATATTGCTGCAAGCTTTCAGGAAAGCGTCGTTGATGTGTTATCCACAAAAGCCTATAAAGCAGCTAAGCAATATGGTGTGAAGCAAGTTATTGTGGCTGGCGGAGTTGCTGCCAATAAAGGACTGCGTGCTCGCCTTGAAGAGAAGTTTGGCGAGGAGGAAGAACTGGAATTGTTAATTCCGCCTCTTCACTTATGTACCGATAATGCAGCTATGATCGCCGCTGCCGGAACGGTTGCTTTTAATCAAGGTCACCGCGCCGGATGGGATTTAAACGGCAATCCATCTTTATCGTTAGAGCGATATGCGAAACGTTCTATTACAAAGTAATACACAAGGTAAAAGCGAAACCAAGTATCGGTTTCGCTTTTGTTGTGGAGAAAAGGTCTGAAAGTTTAAATAAATGTGCATAAGTAAACGTTTTCCACAGGTTAAAAACAAGCTGTGCATAAAATTTGTAGAACGCTGTCATAGTAAATATTGGTATGTGCATAACAACTGTGGATAACTCGTTGTAATTCTGTGGATTATGTGTATAAATCTGTGAAAAACTGTATTTGTAAGGAAAAAGGCTGTGGATATAAATGGGGATAGTCGCGTGATTCGACAAATGGTATGAAAGCGCTCCAAAAAGAGAGGATATCCTGTGGATATCCTCTCTTAGTTATTCTTCATCATGGAGTTGTTCCCATTCTTCCATTAACGATTCAATCTTTGATTTTGAGTTCGAATTGGATTCAGTTAGTTCGAGTGATTTCTCATGATCCTGATAGATCTCTGGTTCGCAGAGTAAGGCATCATTTTGTTCAATCACTTCTTCTAATTCTACGATTTCTTGTTCAATTTCCTCAATTCGGCGTTTGCGCTTTCTGGCTTCTCGCTGTTCAGCCTTATTCTGTTGGAATTGATTCTTAGAGTCTTTAGCTTCTTTCTCTTGTGTAGGGTTTTGCTGTGCTTCATATTCAGCGATGTCCCTGGCTTCTTGCTTTTTATCTAAATAGTAATCGTAGTCTCCAAGGTAAAGCTTTGTATCTGTTCCGTTTAGCTCTAACACTTGTGTAGCGATACGGTTAATAAAGTAACGGTCGTGGGAGACAAATAGAATCGTTCCTGGGTAATCCATTAGAGCCGCTTCAAGCACTTCTTTACTATCTAAATCTAAGTGGTTCGTTGGCTCATCCAATACAAGGAAGTTTGATTTCTCAAGCATCAACTTCGCCAGTGCGATTCTCGCTTTTTCTCCGCCACTTAATGAGTTAACGGTCTTTAAAACGTCGTCTCCTGTGAAGAGGAAGTTTCCAAGCACGGTACGGATATCCTTCTCATCCATTAACGGGTATTCATCCCATAGTTCATGAAGGACAGTCTTGGTAGAATTGAGCTGCGCCTGTTCCTGGTCATAATAGCCAATCTGCAAGTTCGTTCCGTATTGAATCGTACCACCTGTAGGGGAGAACTTCTCAATAATGTTCTTTAGAAGCGTTGTTTTACCAACACCGTTTGGTCCGACAAGGGCAAGACGCTCTGTCCGGTTTACGTCAAAGGATACATGTTCAAAGACAGGCTTTTGACTTTCCTCGTATTGGAAAGAAAGGTCACGGACTTTCAATACATCATTACCGCTTCTTCTGTTGATGTCGAAGGAGAACTTAGCTGACTTTTGATCGCCTTTAGGCTTATCCACCTTTTCCATCTTCTCGAGTTGTTTCTGTTTGCTTTGGGCTCGTTTGCTTGTGGAAGCTCGGGCCATATTTTTTTGGATGAAATCTTCCATCCGTTTCATTTCCGTTTGTTGTTTCTCAAACTGTTTCAGATCGCGTTCATAATTGGCAGCTTTCGCATCAAGGTACTTGCTGTAGTTGCCGTGGAATTTCTCAGAAGATTGATAGGAGATCTCATACACGACATTGACCACTTTATCAAGGAAGTAGCGGTCGTGGGAGACGATGACAACGGCACCTGGATAGCCCTGCAAATACTGCTCTAACCAATTCAACGTATCGATGTCTAAGTGGTTCGTTGGCTCGTCCAGCACGAGGATATCAGGTTTTGATAGTAAGAGTTTACCTAACGCAAGCCTTGTCTTCTGACCACCACTAAGCGTTGCGATTGGTGTGGATAAATCGAAATCTCCAAAGTTCAGCCCATTCAGGACAGCTTTTACGTCAGCCTCATATCGGTAGCCTCCGTCCGTTTTAAATCGGAGCTGGAGTTCGTCATAGTCTTTTAAAAGCTTCTGGTATTGTTCATGATCATTGATCAAATCTGGATTCGCCATTTGTTCTTCCATTTGGCGGAGCTGTTTCTCCATGGCTTTCAGATGATCGAACACGGCGATCATTTCATCCCATATGCTTTTGTCGGATTCGAGTCCGGTGTGCTGCTCTAAATACCCCAGTGTTGCTTCTTTCGGTTTATGGAGCTCACCTTCTTCATATGAAAGCTCTCCTGCCATAATTTTGAGCAAGGTCGATTTTCCTGCTCCATTACGGCCAACAATGGCAATTCTGTCATTGGTGTGTACTTCTAATTTAATATTCGATAGAATAAGATCAGCGCCGAAGCGTTTTGTAATATTATTCATTTGCATAAGAATCATGATCGTTCACCTCAATGAGTTAAGTGTATCTTACGGAACGCGTGTGAAGCAAGGTTCGTACGTTGAGGGGATAAGGGTTATTGGTTGTGGTCGGGATGTTTGTGAAATTAGAAACATTTCTTTACAATTAATAAGGACAATCCATCAGAGAAACAAGAAATAAAATACGCGAGATTTTTATAACAAGGATGATTCCACATGATCCTGCAGTAGTGGTTATAGAAAATGGAAGCGTTAACGGTGTGGCCTATATGGAATAGCTACACTTGTTACGGTATGAAATGAGGGGGATAAGAGATGGAGCTAGACCAGGCAAAAATACCACAAGCGACAGCTAAGCGACTGCCCTTATATTATCGCTTTATTAATAACCTTCACAGTCAAGGTAAACAAAGAGTATCATCTAAAGAGTTGAGTGAAGCCGTTAAGGTTGATTCGGCTACTATTCGCCGTGACTTTTCGTACTTCGGGGCATTAGGGAAGAAAGGATACGGCTATAATGTGAACTACTTACTTACATTCTTCCGTAAGACCCTGGACCAAGACGAGGTGACACGAGTCGCCTTAATTGGTGTTGGGAATTTAGGGACCGCCTTTTTACATTATAATTTCACTAAGAACAACAATACAAAGATTGAGATGGCTTTTGATGCGCAGGAAGAGAAAGTCGGGAACGATATAGGTGGTGTACCGGTCTACCATATTGATCAACTAGAAGAGCACCTCTCAGATGGGATCTCTGTTGCGATCTTAACTGTTCCGGCCAACGAAGCCCAAAGAATTGCTGATCGCCTTGTTGAGGCGGGGATCATTGGTGTCTTAAACTTCACACCAGCGCGTATATCCGTTCCAGAGGGAATACGTGTCCACCACATAGATCTGGCTGTAGAGTTGCAGGCACTAGCATACTTTCTAAAACATTATCCTCTCGATCATGAAGAGGCATCAGAAGAGGAACCAAAAGGGGCTGAATAAGCCTCTTTTTTTGTGCTTGTTTTCCTATTTAATTGTAGTCTGCTTTCAATAAGGTCGAATTGGTTTTGAGGATCGGGATATGTGATATAGTAGAAAATAGTTCGAACATCGAAAGAATCTGAAATGAAAGAAGGGACGCAGCATGAGCAAATTATCAAGTAAATGGCTCGTCGTTGTATCCGTCTTATTTGGAACATTTACAGTCATTTTAAACAACAGCATGCTGAATCCGACGCTTCCGCGCTTTATGGAGATATTCGATGCTGATGCTGTAAGTGTAGGGTGGATGCTCACGATCTTTATGGTAGCCATGGGGATGACGATGCCGTTAACCGGTTTTCTTGGGGACCGTTTCGGAAAGAAGAAAGTGTATGTAACAGGTCTTGTGATCTTCTTAATCGGTTCTGTATCGGGGTCTTTATCGCCTACCCTGAGCCTCGTTATTCTATCACGGGCTGTACAAGGGGTTGCCGGTGGTTTAATGATGCCTATTGCCATGGCGCTGATCTTTAATGCCTTTCCAAAGCACGAGCGAGGACTGGCTGTTGGTGTATATGGGGTTGCTGCGATGGTTGCACCTGCCATAGGTCCAACGGTAGGTGGCGTCATTATTCAGTTTTTTGATTGGCCTTTTTTATTCTTATTTAATATTCCTTTTGGACTGATTGGTATTATTTTATCTTCTAAATATTTAGTCGAAACGGAAAAAAATCCTTCTCTTAAATTCGACACCATTGGCTTTATTTTGGTGACGATTGGTGTCGGAGGAATTCTCTTTGCACTTGGAAGAGGGAAGGAATTAGAGACGTTACTAACGGCTAGTAACATAAGCCTGATCGTTGTTGGGATTCTTTCTGTTGTGGCGTTTGTTCTGGTGGAGAACCGAAAGAAACAACCGCTGCTCAACTTATCTGTCTTTAAAGTTCCGACCTATGCCGTGTCTGTTGTCGTGACAGGAGCGGCTTCGATTGGGCTATTCTCAGGAATCTTCTTATTGCCGCTTCTCATTCAGAACGTATACGGCTTAAGTGAGATTATGACCGGACTTCTCTTTCTCCCGGCTGCAGCGCTAAGCGGTGTATCCATGTCCATTGGTGGACGGATCCTTGATAAGAGAGGACCGAAATCGGTTATTCCGATTGGGTTATTCGTAATGGCTTCGGCTACAACAGCGCTCGGATTCCTGGAGCTGTCGACGCCTTACTGGCTCATTCTTCTATTAAACGCGGTTCGCGGAGCCGGTATGGGACTCAGCAATATGCCGGCCACAACGGCTGGTATGAATGCTATACCAGATGAGCTTGTCGCACAGGGGTCCGCGATGAACAACGTACTAAGACAGATGACGTCTTCTTTCGGTATCGTATTCTTCTCGATCTACTACGAAACAAGACGTGCGGTCATTGCAGCGGGTGAAGCTAATATGACAGAAGCCACGCTACAGACGCTGAATGAAGCCTTTCTAGTATCAGCTGTCGTGATTGCGTTAGCTATCCCATTCTCCTTTATTATGAAAGGAGCAGACAGTTCTTCTGAAGAGGAAGGCGAATCCTGATTGGATTAAGAAAGGGCCATCACTGGATGGCCCTTTCTTTTTGTGAGGCGATCGATTTTCTCCAATTGGCGATAAACAGATAAATGCCTGCTGCTGAAAGGAAACAAGCATGTAGGACAGGGGCTAGTTGTAAAAGAGCGACGCCTACTTTGTCTCCTGGTAGGTTTGTTGGTAAAAGGAGAAGATTTAACGGAATGGTTAGGATGAGTGAACCTGTTATCATTCCCCTTCCTGCGTTGCTGGGTAAGGTGGAGAGAGAAATGCATATAAGGGCTGTTGCGATTAAGAACAATACATGAGCGAAAAGAGCTTCAGAGACTGTAAAGGATATGGGGATGTCTGACATGATTAATGTCTTGTAAGCAAACGCAATGAACCCCATACAGAAGCCAGTTGCTAAAAGAAACATACTGAGGATGCCTTGTAATAAAGTATTGATGAAACCACCACCTATTAACAAAATATTCCTTTTACCTATAGTAGCAAATGATGGGTGAGATGAACATGGCTCCATTAAAATAAGCGGCTTCCCCGCATGGGGAGACCGCTTATTTTTTGTTGCTTTTATTCATCTTTAAATAGAGCATAAAAAGTCGAATTGCGACGGCGAAATTTACTGTCGCAACGAAAGAGCAAATGAGCGTAATTAAGTTCCAAATTGTCTCTTCTACACTAAGTATGGCGATATACGTAAACAAAATCCCCATAATAAAATAGAGGAATGCCATAAAGAATGGCGAAGTTTTCATAATAGGATTAACCTCCAAACAGGATTGTTTGCACGTTTTGCTCTAGTTGTTCCATGTCTACTGTCATCTGCGCAATAATGACGAGGGAGTTCATGGTAGCGTGCGTAATAATCGGCACGATAATACGCTGTGTCTTTTCATAAAGAAAGGCAAAGACCAGTCCCATGGCTGCATATTTCAGCAGGTGTTCTGGCTCACCGTGTACAATTCCGAAGATCCCGCCTGATACAAGAGCTGAAATAAGGAAGTTCGCATATTTACGTAATGTGCCAAATAGAATCTTTCGGAAGATGATTTCTTCAAGAATCGGAGCCACAATCGCAATAATGAGAATAAAGATCGGTGCTGCTTTGGCGATCGCCGATAGGTTTTGCGTGTTCTCTGAAATAGGATCTACACCAAACACAAGCGATTCAATCACAGTAGCCAGGTATTGACTAAAGAAAGCAAGCAGAATCCCGATGAGTCCCCATTTAATATAAGAACCAATTCCCATCTCATAATCCTGGCGTAAATCATTTTTAATATCTGGTTTTAGGATCAATGTAATGATGAGAAGCCCGATTACAAAGGAAAAGATCGTCCAACCGATCAGCCAGTTTTGAGGATTGGCCAGGTCGAGAGAAATGATGAAGTCCCCGACAGGTTTCCCGGATAACTGGACAAGGATATATGTTAAGATGACATACCAATAGCGCCTTGGCATTCGGCAACGACTCCTTTATGAATTTTATACCTTTATCTTACGTATTGTAACACATTTAAAGAAGTGGAAAGAAACGTTTAAATCGCAAAAGATGAGTCATAATGGGTTGGGGGAGTAGGAATGGGACACGAGGAAATTTTTATGAAGAAAATGAATGTTTTCGCTTGCAAAATAGTTAGAGATTCATTATTATAATAATTGTGTTAGCACTCATCTAATGAGAGTGCTAATAAAATCAAAACAAGCATAGGTTCAAACCATTTGAGGAGGGTGTCTGATTTGTTAAAGCCATTAGGTGATCGTATTGTAATTGAGGTAGTACAACAAGAAGAAAAGACCGCGAGCGGTATTGTTCTTCCTGACTCTGCGAAGGAGAAGCCTCAAGAAGGTAAAGTTGTTGCGGTAGGTTCTGGTCGTTTGGCGGATAATGGTGAAAAGGTTGCACTAGAGGTAGCCACTGGCGACCACATCATCTTCTCAAAATTTGCAGGTACTGAAGTGAGTTACGAAGGTACTGAATACTTAATTTTACGTGAAAATGACATTTTAGCAGTCATTAACTAATACAATCAATGTTGGACAATCATAAACGTTTACAAGAATCTTTTAGGAGGGTATTTAATCATGGCTAAAGATATTAAGTTTAGTGAAGACGCACGTCGTTCCATGCTTCGCGGTGTAGACCGCCTTGCTGATGCAGTTAAAGTAACACTTGGACCAAAAGGACGTAACGTGGTTCTTGAGAAGAAATTCGGTTCTCCATTAATTACTAATGACGGTGTAACAATCGCGAAAGAAATTGAATTAGAAGATCACTTCGAGAATATGGGCGCGCAACTCGTATCTGAAGTAGCTTCTAAGACAAACGAAATCGCTGGTGACGGTACAACAACGGCAACGGTTCTAGCACAAGCGATGATCCGTGAAGGTCTTAAAAACGTAGCTTCTGGTGCGAACCCAGTTGGCGTTCGTCGTGGTATCGAGAAAGCAACAGAAGTAGCTGTTAACGAACTTAAATCAATTTCTAAACCAATTGAAGGCAAAGATTCAATCGCACAGGTTGCAGCGATCTCTTCTGCTGATGAAGAAGTAGGGCAGCTAATCGCTGAAGCGATGGAGCGCGTGGGTAACGATGGCGTTATCACAATTGAAGAATCAAAAGGATTCAACACAGAGATGGAAGTTGTTGAAGGTATGCAGTTCGACCGCGGATATGCATCTCCTTACATGGTCTCTGACCAAGATAAGATGGAAGCGGTTCTTGAGAATCCTTACATCCTAATCACAGATAAGAAGATCTCAAACATTCAGGAAGTTCTTCCTGTCCTTGAGCAAGTGGTACAGCAAAGCCGTCCACTTCTTATGATCTCTGAAGACGTTGAAGGCGAAGCACTTGCAACACTTGTTGTGAACAAACTTCGTGGTACATTCAACGCTGTATCTGTTAAAGCACCTGGATTCGGTGATCGTCGTAAAGCCATGCTTGAAGACATCGCGACAATTACAGGCGGACAGGTTATTACTGAAGACTTAGGTCTAGATCTTAAGAACACAACAATGGATCAATTAGGTCGTGCGAATAAAGTTGTTGTTACGAAAGAGAACACAACAATCGTTGAAGGTGCTGGCAACCCTGAACAAATCTCAGGACGTGTAAGCCAAATCCGTTCTCAGTTAGAAGAAACAACTTCTGAATTCGATAAAGAGAAACTTCAAGAGCGCCTTGCGAAACTAGCTGGCGGTGTAGCGGTCATCAAAGTTGGTGCAGCTACAGAAACAGAACTAAAAGAACGTAAACTACGCATCGAAGACGCCTTAAACTCAACGCGCGCAGCGGTAGAAGAAGGCATCGTAGCCGGTGGTGGTACAGCACTTGTGAACATCTACAACAAAGTAGCTGCACTTGACCTTACTGGTGATGAAGAAACAGGTGCGAAGATCTTACTTCGTGCACTAGAAGAACCAGTTCGCCAAATCGCTCACAACGCAGGTCTTGAAGGCTCCGTTATCATCGAGCGTCTTAAAGGCGAAAAAGTTGGCGTTGGCTTCAACGCAGCAACTGGCGAGTGGGTAAACATGGTCGACACAGGTATCGTGGACCCAACAAAAGTGACACGCTCCGCACTACAAAACGCAGCATCTGTAGCGGCAATGTTCCTAACTACAGAAGCGGTTGTAGCTGACCATCCTGAAGAAGATAACGCTGGCGGCGGTATGCCAGATATGGGTGGCATGGGTGGTATGGGCGGTATGATGTAAGGTTTTCCTTACACATTACCCTAGCTCATTGTGAGACTTTTTCATAAATAACTCTCATAATAATTTGAGTAATAGGAGAGGCTTCTTAGTAGTTAAATACGCTACTGAGAAGCCTCTTTTTTTTACTCGGATATATTTCTAGTTGTCTCCTTATAAATTCGTACAGAGTAAATATTGCTAATTACTTATTAACCCATAAATATCTATATAATGAGGGCGGGGAGTCTGTATATAAGAGAGGCTATTAAGGGGAACGCCATGAATATTTCTACAAAAACACATAAAGATGGTTACTGTTGTTCGATAGTGCCCACCTTTCATAATCGTTTGGATTCGATTTATAACAAGATGAGGAGGAGGTGATGTACTGAATCTTAAAAATTTCGCTATTATGATGGCTGGTTAGTGTGAATTTAAGACTTTAGGGGAGGGCAGAAAGGGGTCCGTGGTATAAAATGAGGTGAGATTGAAGAGACTCCAGGGCGTTAGAAGAATGTTAAATCACCTATTAACTACTAGAGATATGGCAATTGAAAAGGCAAAGACTATCAATATTTTATCAAATACGACTATAATAAAATGGTAATGATAGAATTTTGAAATTAAATAGTATAGATTAAACAAAGGTAGTTTTAGTTTAGGAAAAAGGTGGATAACATATAATGGAAGAATGTATAATTTATCTAACCAAATTTTTTTAGGGAGGGATTGGTTATGGTAAATATTCTACATATATCTGATATTCATTTTCCTAGTGAACATATGGTTGTAACTGAAAGAGAGCTAAAACAAGGAATAGTGAATTTTTTAGACAATACTGATGATGAAAACATTTATTTGCTTATTAGCGGTGATATTACATTTCAGGGTAAACCTCAAGGGTATAAGGAAGCAACACTATTTTTTAAGGAAGTAATTGAAAAATCTAAAGGTAAAATAGATCCTAAGAATATCCTTTTATGTCCTGGAAACCACGATATTGTAGAGGGAAGTAATTTTGAACTTTTTGATAAATTTTCATATACTCTTAGGGGTGACAGTAACTTTTCATACAACAATGGGCCTTCATATGTTATTAAAAGGATGGAGAACGCTCTTTTTCTAGGCATTAATTCTGTATACCATCTAGATCATCAATTTGGATTTGTAAATATAGAAGAACTAGGAGAGAAACTCAAAAGTATGAGCATTAATGAAGGTGTAAGGAGAATAGCATTTACTCACCATCATCTAGTTAACCAGTTTCAAAGAGATACTTCATCAATAAGAAATGCCAGTCAATTAATTTCGCTATTAGATCACTATGGCTTTGAAACTATATTTCATGGTCATCAGCATACTAATTCAAATCTTATTCTCGGGAAATCACAGATGTTTACGATTGGAGTAAGTACACCAGGATTTGAAATGCAGGGTTATACAAATGGGATAAATTATTATAAGATCAATCAAGAAGGGTTAGAGTCGAATAGGTACGTTTATTCCAGAGATAATGAATCGGGCGGCCTTTTGGGAAGTTTTAAAGTACTAGACTCAAAATATTATACAAGGTGAGTTGAATAATGAAAAGTTTATTTATTGTATTTGAAGGTATTGATGGATCAGGAACTTCTACACAAGCAAATTTACTCAAGAATTACTTTTTAAATAATTCAATAAAATCTATAGTCACTTCAGAGCCATCAGAAGGACCTATTGGCAATATAATTAGGCAAGGGATGAAGCAAAGAATATTTTTCACTAATAACAAAAGACATTTTGATCAACAAATGGCGTATTTATTTGCTGCAGATAGGCATGACCATTTGTATAACCAAATAGATGGGGTATTTAAAAAAGTAGAAGAAGGTTTCCAGGTAATTAGTACAAGGTATTTTTTCTCTTCATTTGCTTATCATTGTGATGATGAAGAAGATTTAGAATTAGTTACTAATTTAAACAATAAATTCCCAAATCCGGACATAGTAATTTATATAGATAACCCAATTGAAGTATCTTTAGAAAGAATCAGTCAACGTTCGGTCCAAGATGTTTATGAAAACAAAGAAAAGCTTGTGAAAGTGAAAAATAATTATGAAGAGATATTCTCAAAATATAGTGGGAACTTAATTAAAGTCAAAGGAAATAATGATCCGATGGTTATACATAACCAAATTATAAATTATATTGAGGAGGTTTATAATGGATGAACATGAATTTATACAGGTAGAAAATTTCGAAGACGTAATTTCATTTGCAAAAGAAACAGTAAACCAGAATCATTCAGATGGTTACTACCTCAATTTTAGTCTTAAAGTACAATTCGATATTAATCTAATTAACAAGCCACAACTATTGGATGTAGCTACAGAAGCTGAAGATTGGCAAAATCCTAAACAGCCAGAGCACTTGCATATTAATCATGGAGAATATATCACAGAAAAGGGTGTTAGATACATAATAGAGGAATTAAAACGCAAGAGCCATTCTAATAGGGCGCTTATGTCATTGATAAATCAGGGTGATATAATAGAAAGTGGTGATAACCCAATTCCTTCATTTATGGTATTGCAATTTAGTCTAGAAGGTACAGAGTTATATATTACTACGTATTTTAGGGCGCTGGAAGTATCAAGATTCCTTCGAATAAATATAGAAGAAATTAGGTTAATTGCCAAAGAAATTTATGATGAAATCACGAACCTATCTAAAGTTAAATTAAATATTTTTGCGTTTCGTGCTTATGTAAAAGAAAATCAAAGTACATTAAAAAGGCAAGAGATAGACTTATTACAAGAGCGTCATATCTTAACGTTTATGCAAAACGAACCAAACAAACTTATTGCATTGCTTAAAGAAAAGAAAGAAGAAAGTACTGTAATTGAAAATAATTCATTGCACCATATATATGAAATAATGAATGATTCATACGTAAATGAATCTATACACTATTGTTTTAAAGGGAAATTAGTTAACCATTTATTAGAAAAATGTCTAGCATCAAGTCAGGAGCTTATAAATTTACGTGAAAAAACTTCCCACAGTGATCGAATTGAAGAAATTAATTTAACTTATTTAAGATTACTTGAAAATTTTATAGGGGAAATCGAAAAATGTTTTTATCAATAAATGAAAAATGGATGAATTAATTAACAACTGGCAGACATGTAATAAAAATTTCTAGCAAAACCAACATATATTAAGGAACTTATTTCATATAAAATGGAAAATAAATACATATTTGCGAGGTGTAAGCTTAATGAATGTATTTAAAGGTGATAATTTCTCTGTTATTTATTATGAAATGTTGAAGTATGGTTTTCATAGTTTAAATTCTTATAAGGAATCAAGAGTTGGAGAAGTGAAAGATCTTGGTCCGGTTTATTTTGAGATAAAAAGTGATAAATTTAGATTTCCATATCTAAATAAAAGAGCAATAAATCCTTTTTTCGCTTTAGCTGAATTCTCCTGGTTAATTACGGGTTCTAATCAAGTAAAACCCTTGCAATTTTTTATAAAAGGTTATGATAAATATTCTGATGATGGTGAAACGTTAAACGGTGCTTATGGACATAGATTGCGATATAAGTTTGATGTAGATCAATTAGAAAAAGCAATTGAAGGATTAAGAAATAAACCTGAATCTCGAAGAATCGTACTAACGATGTGGTCAGTCGAGGACTTGCTTGCTGATTCAAATGATTTACCATGTAACATTTCTATTATGTTAAAAGTCAGAAATGAAAAGCTGGATATAACTATTATAAATAGGTCAAATGATTTGTTTCTTGGTGTACCTTATAATGTTTATGTATTCTATCTACTACAGATTTATATATCAGAGAAAATAGGATGCGGTTTAGGGGTGCAACGCCACTTTACTGATTCGTTACATATTTATAGAAGGGATATGGATAGAATAGGCGAGATAATTCAATCAAATAGCAAGAGATCAATTATCGCTACTTCTGAACAATTTCCTTTATTTGATAGCGCTTCATACGTTGAAGTTGACCATAAAAAAATAATTGATCAAGATTATGATGGGATATCTAATGAAGATATCATTAATTTTTTCAAATCCTATATTGAATATAAAAAAACTTCAGACTTTGATAGAGCAATTGAATTGTTGCCAAAAAATCAGCTTGGTTATGTCGCATATCTTTGGTATCGTGAGAAAAGAGATTATGATGTATCTAATAGTTTTTTTGATGAAGTAAGACAGGGGATCGGTTACATGAAGAATGACTTTGAGAAAATATATACAATTAAATATGAATCAGAAGATAGTATTAAAGAATTTATTTTAAACATCTCAAAGGAACACCATCATTTATATGAATGTTTCTTGGAAATAATTAATACTAAATCAGATTTCTATTCAATAAAAGAAGAAAATATTGATAAAGGTAGGTTAGTACAGGCAGTCTTTCTATCGATTGTAATGTCTAGTGTGGCATCAACTATAGCTCCTGACATTAATCGACTATTTTCTGTAAGAATAGAAAATGTGGCTAAAAGCTTGGGACTAGAAGTTAAAGATATAATACATTTCACGCAGTTTGAGACGAAATTTACAACACTAATTAATTCATAAAAAGGGTAACGCAATACAATAAAATTCGGTTAAACGCAGTTTAAGATGTTACGTATAGGATTAAAGCCCCCTCGTTGTACGGCGCTTTTCGCTTACCACATGTAAGATATTACACACTATCACCAAAGGGGCATTATGATGTAACATCGTCTTAGGAACACTATAATGTCCAAGGTTTTAGATTAAATGTTAGAAAAACGCTAACATTCTGATAGGAAAAGAGGCTTTTCACTAATTTACACAACTAGTGAGTAGCCTCTTTTTTGTACTTATGGATCCGGGTTATCCCCTAAGCTAAAAGTGTTTCGTTTAGAGTATTTCTTGCAGAAGAAGCGATGGTCCTTATGTGAAAAGGAGGCGCTAGAGCTAGACCCGCCCTTTAAGTACCACGGGGACGGGCCCCTTGACACATGATTAGAAGTGCCAGTGAACCCGCCCCCGCGCTTCTACAATAGCCCAGGGGTAGACTTCCAGTATGAATGAAGGTTAAAATCATAGTTCAACAACCAGAAGAAGAAGGTGTTCATCATTTTACATAATCCAACAGGGAAAGAAAGAATAGGGTTAGCGTTTTTACTAGGAATGCTTGGAATACTAGGACCACTCAACATCGATATGTATCTCCCCAGCTTTCCGGGGATTGCATCCGATTTAGAAACGAGTGCGTCACTCGTGCAGCTCAGCTTAACGACCTGTCTGATCGGACTAGCTGTCGGTCAGATTGTCGTTGGACCCATCAGTGATTCGCAAGGGAGAAAGAAACCGTTAATCATCTTCCTATCCCTCTTCGCGGTGGCGTCCTTTGCTTGTGCGCTTGCGCCGAATATCTATGTACTCGTCATCGCTCGATTTATCCAAGGGTTTACGGCTTCTGCTGGTGTCGTCCTTTCCAAGGCGGTCGTGCGAGACGTATTTATAGGAAGGGAATTGACGAAGTTCTTCGCCTTACTGATGGTGATCAATGCGACGGCTCCGATGATTGCGCCGATCACAGGTGGGGCGATTTTGCTGTTACCGTTCGCCACATGGGAGACGATCTTCCTCTTCCTAAGTATCGTAGGGTTCGCCATCGTGTTCACCGTAGCAGGCAAATTACCTGAGACGCTTCCGGTAGAAAACAGGATCCCGAGCTCCGTGAAGGAATCGGTTCGGACCATTGGCCGTCTGTTGAAGGACCGATCTTTCATCGGATACGCCTTAACGATCGGGTTTGTCCACGGCGGGAGTTTCGCTTACGTTTCTGGAACGCCATTTGTTTATCAGGGAATCTATGACGTATCTCCTCAGGCGTTCAGTTTCTTGTTCGGAGTGAACGGCCTTGCGATCATTACGGGTAGTTTTCTAGTCGGCCGTCTTGGCGGCATTTTTCACGAGAGAAGCTTGCTGAGAAGTGCTGTACTGATTGCGGTTAGTGCGACGGGGGTTCTATTAGTGATGACGCTTCTCGAAGGACCACTGTATTCCATCGTCGTGCCGATCTTCATCTATATGACAGCGATGGGGATGGTGTTGACCAGTACGTTCACTTTAGCGATGGAGCATCAAGGCCACAGAGCAGGGAGTGCCAGTGCTGTGCTCGGCATGCTGCCCCTATTGTTTGGCGCGGTTGTTTCGCCACTGGTCGGTCTTGATGAGACGACGGCTGTCCCAATGGGAGCTATTCTATTTACGACGGCATCGATCGGTGCTACGTTCTTCTTCACGTTGACGAAGAAAGACGCAAGAAAAACATATGCGGGATAACATGAAAGCTCTTTTCGTCCTGGGAAGCATAGTTACGGTTCCTGTGCTTCCTTTAAAATTCTAACAATATGAGTCATAAAAGAGAGTTCTCAATAGTTGGACAAACTATTAAGAACTCTCTTTTTCTTTACTAGTAGACTTATGTTGATTTTTTAGTTATAAGGTAGAGTCGCTTTTGTAAATAGAAAGCACTAGAACCGTCCCTGCTCTTTCTCAATGCCTTACAATATAATAAGGACGCATCATTTCATAATCTTCATGCTCAAGAATATGGCAGTGCCATACAAAAAGGCCGGAGTAGGGACCAAATGTCATAATGATCCTTGTGATCTCATGTGGGTTGGCGCGTACGGTGTCTTTCCATCCTCGCTCGTTTAAATCAGGGAGGGTGCGTGGGCCGGTAGTGACTATTCTTCCTTCTTTATTATAGATGTCAGCATCGAATGGCTGGCGATCGACGATTTGAAATTGTACGAGATGCAAATGGATGGGGTGGGTGGCGTTGGAAACATTGATGAGTGTCCATAATTCTGTGCTGCCTAAAGAAGGTATCTCTGAAATCGGATCTGCCCACACCCGATTATCTAACAAGTGGATCTCACGTCCATAAGGGTCAGGTCTCATATTGAGAAGTAAGTTCCGATTTCTCTGGTAGGTTAGTAGCTTCGGGATAACGGATAATTGAGCTGGGATTGAACTTGTGTCCGGGCATGTAAGAGGTTTGATTACTCGGAATTCCATCACGGGCCCTTCTGGATTAGGGTCTACAGGAGGGAAAGGAGGCTTGGGATTATTCTCGATCACGATAGATTGTTGAAAACTCCCGGAAAAATCAATGATCACATCTGCCCGCTCAGCGGGGGCGAGAAGGAGTTCAGGAACGAGAATGGGCTGCTCTAACAATCCTTGATCCGTACCTATTTGAATAAAGGGTAGTTCGTTTGAGAGGGACAATCGATAGATTCGAGCATTCGATCCATTTAGAATGCGGAACCGGTACCGTCTAGGTTCGACATTCATAAAAGGCCACACTTTCCCGTTCACCAAAATGGTATCCCCTAAAAACTCTGGTACGACGGAAGGATCCACATCAGGAACAGGTGGCTTAGGTTGAGGTGGGTAGTAAAGGCTGCCATCAGAGTTAAAAGAACGGTCTTGAATGAGTAAGGGTAGATCATAAGGGGCTTTTGGCAGATTTAGACAAGCTTCTGCTGGATCATGAATGATGTACATTCCCGCTAGACCGGCGTATATATTGAGGCGGGTAATCCCGACGGCATGATCGTGATACCACAAAGAGGTGCCTTGTTGACGATTGGGATACGTGTACAATTGGTTTGTGAAAAAGGGGCCGACTTCTTGAAAGCCATTCGTAAACCAGGCTTCAGGATAACCGTCACTTGTGTCCGGTGTGATCCCTCCGTGAAGATGGACGACTGTGCGGACCTCGGGTACATCTTTTCCTGCTCCGTGAACAGTGGTATCAATAGGGAGAAAATGTTTCTCGGGCAGTTCATTTTTCCATAATACATGAACCGTTTGATTTCTTTCTACATGGAAGGTAGGGCCTGGATATTGGCCGTTATATCCCCAAACCTTTGTTGGAGGAAGGTCGCGGTGTAGCTTTTGATAGGTTTCCTTCATCGTTACTTCATAATAGGGGGCTTGGTTATAAGAACAAATAGGGTGAATCGCGTTCATTATTGGGAGTTCATCTACAAACTTTTCAAGCATTCGTATCTCTCCTAACGTACATGACGTTCTTCTTCTAACGTATTAAGGGGAGAGGTGAATTAAAACAAGTTTTGATATAAAAGTATCCCCCCAGAACTTGTGTCTGAGGGGGGACTTTTAATGGGAATGATCGTGATGATCATTCTTATTATCATTACAGAGAATTGAATTGTCATGAGGATGGTCACTTGATTCTAGTTGTATAGTGATGTGACCGATTCCCTTTTCACGAAGATCATCTTCTATTCGTTTTAATAAACTTTGACACTCTTCAATTGTAAGGTTTTGGATAACGACAGCGTGGCAGGAAAGTGCATTTTGATCACTGGTAATGCTCCAAACATGCAAGTCATGAATATCTTTGATTTCACCCGTGCTTTGAATGGTTTCTGCAATCTCCTCAAAATCTATATCTTTAGGTGTTCCTTCCATAAGGACATGGACAGACTCTTTGGCTACCCGCCAGCCACTAATGAGAACTAATACCGCCACAATCACGCTGGCTAATGGATCCGCCCATCCCCAATTAAAGAACATGATAAGAAGGGAAGCAACAATAGCTCCAATTGATCCTAACAGGTCACCGAGCACATGCAGAAATGCAGCTCTCAAATTTAAATTATGTTCGGTATCTCCTCGCATTAACATCCACGCAACAACGATATTTACGATCAAACCAATGATACCTATGATTAACATCCCAATAGATGCTACCTCAGGAGGTTCAATAAAACGTTTATACGCTTCATAGAAAATGTAAAGAGAAATCAACACCAGGGTAACCCCATTAAATAAAGCAGCAAGAATTTCAAATCGTTTGTACCCATAGGTTTTACTGTAATTGGCTGCTTTTTCTCCCATAATAAAGGCTAATACTCCGACACCGAGGGATACAGAATCACTCAACATATGTCCTGCGTCAGATAGCAAGGCTAAACTATTGGTTAAGAAACCTCCTATTGCCTCGATGATCATATAAACGGTTGTAATGATAAAACTGATCAATAAAGCTTTTTTGTTTGCTCCATGTGAATGGTCGTGTCCATGGTCATGTCCCATGTTTTATGCCTCCTTTGGGAACTATTTTTTCATTTCAATATATGCACACTTAATCATATGTACATGTTACAAGCATGAAGGAGCAACGTCAAACATAAGTCAGTAATATGGGGAATGGGTATAGAAGTTAAACTAGTAATGGAGAGATGATAATGGGATCTTCTTGGATGTTAGGGGCTATCGCTTCTGGAATCGGCATAGGGATAGGAGGCGCTATTGCTTGGATTTTAAAAGGGCTGAGAATTAACTTTATTTATGCACTATCCGCAGGAATCATACTGGGTCTGCTGTTGTTTGAAATGATTCCTGAAAGCATTGGGTTAGGTGGATGGTGGGTATTTCTGTTAGGCGCCACAATTGGCATAGCTATTTTTCAATACATTCACCGGTCCTTAGACAGGATTACAATTATTACTAGTAGCCCTCAGAAAGATATTCTAGTTCATACAGGAATCCTTTTAACCGTTAGCATATCTATTCATAACTTTCCGATGGGATTTGTACTGGGGTCAAATATTAAGCCAGAGTTAGCCGGAGCTATGTTGTTGACTCTGCTACTACACAATATTCCTGAAGGCATAATAATTTTTACTCCCTTATTTCTATCTGGGTTTGGAATATTAACTTGGATGATAGGTACAGTTATGGTTACGCTCCCTATATTAGTAGGTTCTCTTCTTGGGAAGTTAATCGGCATTGGCTATCCATATTTATTATCTTTTATTATAAGCGCCACGATTTCGGTTATTTTTATGGTAGCAACCCAGGAACTATTTAAAGAGTCTGTGCGCCATTCTTCTCTGCGCTTCAGTTTAATAGTAGGTACAGCAGGTTTGGTTAGTGTTTACTTGTTCATATTGGCGGTAAGCTGAATCTGTGCCTCTGCAAAACTGTGTCATAAACAAAACTCAACAATTTGAATAACAGTAGGGGCTTCTCAGTAGTTAATAAATTATTGAGGAGCTTCTTTTTTGTGTTGGGTTTTAATTATAGATACCAAATTTTTATGTGTACCCCTTCTCCTGCATATTCACTATGCAGAGGTGGTTCTCTGATAAATAGAGCGTGATAGAATTGTTCGCGCACTTCAAGCGGTTGAATATACAACTATTGAATCTATTCTAGGAGAAGGATGTCATTTATAATAGAATCACATAACAGAATTTGTGCTGAACGACCAGTACTCGAAGAAGAATGAAGGGGGATTGGGTAATTTGGATTCGAAACTATTAGATTTATTAGCTCAACGATATGATAGTGAGGAAGAAATCGTAACGGCGATTACGAACCGGGAAGCGATTTTACACCTGCCAAAGGGTACCGAGCATTTTGTTAGTGACTTGCACGGGGAATACCACGCCTTTCAGCATGTGCTGCGGAATGGTGCTGGAAAGGTAAAAGAAAAGATCATGGATATGTTCGGGGATGAATTATCGGATCAAGAACTGAATGAATTTGCCTCATTGGTGTATTATCCGGAAGATAAAGTGAAGTTAATCAAGGTTCGGATGAAC
Organism: Pontibacillus chungwhensis; assembly: GCF_030166655.1. Lineage (GTDB taxonomy): Bacteria > Bacillota > Bacilli > Bacillales > BH030062 > Pontibacillus. Next base: position 296,592 of record NZ_CP126446.1, read on the forward strand.
AATGCACAAGAGTTGAATCAATGGTACACCGAAATCATTGACTATATGATTCGACTGCTCCCTTACGTTTCCTCGAAGTACACTCGTACGAAATTACATAATGCATTGCCGAAACAATTTGCCTTTATTATTGAAGAGCTATTGTATAAAACGGGGGATCATTTCAATAAGGAACAATACTATACGAAGATGGTTCAACAGATTATTTCTCTTGGACAAGCGGAGAAGTTGATCGTCGGCCTTGCGTATACGGTCCAAAGACTCGTTGTGGACCACCTGCATGTCGTAGGGGATATTTATGATCGTGGTCCTGAGCCGGATAAAATTATGGATACCCTTATCGATAATCATTCCGTTGATATTCAGTGGGGGAACCACGATGTACTGTGGATTGGTGCTTTCGCCGGGTCAAAGGTTTGCCTTGCCAATATTATTCGTATTTGTGCACGTTATGCTAACCTGGATATTATTGAGGATGCGTACGGCATCAATCTTAGACCCCTTGTGAATCTGGCAGAGAAATATTACGAGGATAATCCGGCGTTTAGACCTAAACTACAACAAGACGAAGAAATGTCTGATTTTGAACAAATCCAAATTGCAAAGATTCATCAAGCCATTGCGATCATTCAATTTAAACTAGAAAGCCCGATTATTAAGAGACGACCTGATTTTCATATGGAAGACAGGCTTTTGCTTGAGAAGGTTGATTATGATGCTGATGAAATTACGCTCCGTGGGGAGACGTATCCTCTCGAGAATACGTGTTTTGCAACGGTCGATCCAAAACAGCCTACAGCCTTATTAGAGGAAGAGATCGAAGTGATTGATAAGCTTCTATTCTCTGTCCAGCATTCAGAGAAGTTAGCTAGGCATATGAATTTCCTCATGAAGAAAGGCAGTCTGTATTTGAAGTATAATGGGAATTTACTCATACATGGCTGCATTCCGTTAGATGAGGAAGGCAATATGGCCGAAATGACAATAGGGGATCAAACCTATGCGGGCCGAGAGTTATTAGATGTCTTTGAGTGGTATGTCAGGTATGCGTTCGCCCATGTTGAAGAAACAGACGATCTGGCAACCGATATTATCTGGTATCTGTGGGCCGGGAAGTATTCATCCCTCTTCGGGAAGAAAGAAATGACCACCTTTGAAAGGTATTTTATTAAGGATAAACAAACGCATAAGGAGATTAAGAATCCTTACTATTATTTACGTGAGAAGCAAGAGGTTTGCCGTGACATCTTAACAGACTTCGGTTTAGACCCTGATCAGGGACACATCATTAATGGTCATACTCCTGTTAAGGAAATCGAAGGGGAGAACCCTGTGAAGGCAGATGGGAAAATGATTGTCATTGATGGTGGGTTCTCCAAGGCTTATCAGTCCACGACAGGAATCGCCGGGTACACGTTACTCTTTAATTCATACGGTATGCAGATTGTGGCTCATAAACAATTTACCTCCAAAGAAGCTGTCTTGGAAAATGGGACAGATGTATTGTCTGTAAGACGGTTAGTCGATAAAGAACTAGAACGAAAAAAGGTACTCGAAACAAATGTTGGGGAAGAGTTACAGCAGGAAATTTCGATTTTAAAAAGTCTTTTGGAGTATCGTTATATGAATTGATGTTCTCAAGATATGCTAGGGTCATGGTGACGAGCACATCCCATTAGCTCTTTGGATTGTTATTAGAAAGGAGGATACCTGTATTTGTGCTTTATCTTTAAAGAAAAATTTAATAATTGGATTAGTTGGGCTAGCTATCTTAATTGCGCTATCTTTATTCGCAACTCAATCATATTTCAATAAAAAAGAAATAACTGCTGCAAATGAAAAGTGTCATGAGGTTAATGGCAGTCCTGTAGTACATACATCGAAATTTAATTTGAGCTATTCTTTCGAGTGTGAAAATCCGGGTAAGTAACTTAATGAACGTTAAATTAAAGACGCTCCTCATCTAGACCTGCTGTTTGTTCAAGGTTAAGAGAGGGGAAATAGGTAGTAGACGATCATAATCTATTCTCAAAACTTAAAGCAGAGGTGATGGGGATGTCTGTAGTATTGAGAAGGATCTATGAAGAGGACAAAATCTTAGGTGGCCATCGGGTACTCATCGATCGAGTATGGCCGAGAGGAATATCTAAAGAAGATGCGCATTTGGATGAATGGATCAAAGAGATCGCGCCTAGTTCTTCTTTACGCAAATGGTTTGATCATGATCCTGATAAGTTTGAATCCTTTAAAGAATCCTATCAAAGAGAACTTAATGAGAATTCCGAGGCGAGCCATAAGCTGAATGAGCTAAAGGAAATAGCCTCTGATAATAGGGTCGTTTTACTCTTCGGTGCTAAAGATAAAGAGCACAATCACGCAGTAGTTTTGAAAGAAATGATCGAGAAGTAAAGAAATCGGAGCTTGTTCTTCTACTAAACGTTTAACAATAGGAGTCCTAAAAGAGGGGTCTCAATAGGTGAACAACCTGTTGAGGGTCCTCTTTTTGTTTTTTTTTGACCCAGGTGATTAAAAACGTGTACGCATGCGAGCGTTTCCTGCATCACGTTACGAATAGGAAGCGCTAGAACCGTCCCCGCGCTTCGGCTTTTTCCATCATTTTAGTGGGACTGATTGACTCTTGGAGAATGATAGTATCGAGGTTTATAATTTAGGGACAACTTAAATAGAAAGGTGCCTATGCGATGTTCAAATACACAGTTTGCTTTGTGAAGAGGAAAGATAGAATCCTGATGCTTAATCGAGAAAAAGCGCCTATTATGGGCGTATGGAATGGAGTAGGCGGTAAGGTGGAGGAAAATGAATCACCTGATCAAGGTGCTTTGCGTGAGGTTTTTGAGGAAACAGGCATTAAAGTAGAAACGTTTTTCTCTAAAGGTACGGTAACCTGGGAAGATCACAACGGTGAACTGGATGGGATCTATGTTTACTTGTATGAGGTGGATGAACATTTTACATACGAAACCCCCTTAAAAACTCGTGAAGGTATTCTGGAATGGAAGTCTATTGATTGGATCCTACATCCCAAAAATCTTGGAATCGCAGAAATGGTTGCTCAATACTTATCGGTTCTATTGACGGAAAAAGGTATCCATTCATTTACCTATAAAGGTGGTCATATCATTATTTCTTAGATCACTCACTTCATTTTTCGAATATAACTGCAATCGTATTCATTCAAGGAGCATGGGGGCGGGCACTTTTGCATGAAGATTGGCGGGTTCAGTGAACCTGATTCTGTGATTGTCGAATTGTGTTGCCTCCGTTTACCCCCTATGCTAGAATGAAGGCAAATTAAATCAGCATTCCTTATATATATGTGGAAAGATGGCCCACACGTTTCTACCCAGCTGCCGAATAAAGCTGGACTATAAGGAGAGAATCGCGCGGTGCGACCTCTTTCCTTTTTTATTTATGGGAAAGAGGTCTTTTTTTATCGTGCATACAACGAGAGGTGGAGTTAGATGATGAAGAATGTATATTTAAACCATGATGGTGGAGTCGACGATCTTGTGTCGCTTTTCCTTTTATTACAGATGGATGATGTGAACCTGACAGGGGTGGGCGTTATTCCTGCCGATTGTTATTTGGAGCCTGCTGCTTATGCGAGCCGTAAGATCATCGACCGGTTCGGACATGGGAAGTCGGTTGAAGTTGCGGCATCGAACTCGCGCGGGGTTAACGCGTTTCCGAAGGACTGGCGCATGCATGCGTTTTATGTGGACGCGCTGCCGCTGTTGAATGAAAAAGGAAGCATCGATGCACCCCTTGCCTCCGTTCCGTCTCACGAGCATTTGATCAAGACGCTCCGTAAAACGGAGGACAAGACGACGCTCGTGTTCATCGGACCGCTTACGGATCTTGCCCGTGCACTGGATAAAGCGCCGGATATTGAAGATAAGATCGAGAAGCTGATCTGGATGGGCGGAACATTCCTTGAGGTTGGAAACGTTGAAGAACCGGAGCACGACGGAACAGCGGAATGGAATGCATTTTGGGATCCAGAAGCGGCGAAGCGTGTCTGGGACAGCTCTATTGTCATCGACCTGGTCGCTCTTGAGAGCACGAACATGGTTCCGTTAACGCTCGACGTTCGCCAGAAATGGGCATCAGAGCGCGAAGATCTGGGAATTGATTTTCTTGGTCAGTGTTATGCGATGGTTCCACCGCTTGTCCATAATCAGACGAACTCGACTTACTTTTTGTGGGACGTGTTGACGACGACTACGGTCGGAAATGAAGGGCTTGTGAAGAAAAGAACAGTGAAGAGCATCGTCCATGACTCTGGGGTCAGCCAGGGAAGAACGGAGTTGTCTGAGAACGGCCGCGAGGTGAATCTTGTGTATGAAGTGGAACGTGATGCGTTCTTTGAATATGTGACAGAGTTATCAAGACAAGGATAATGGAAGAAGACTACTCCCTTAAGAAAAGGGTCCTCAATAGGTGAACACACTGTTGAGGACCCTATTTTCATGGCTTTTTCCTCAGGTTATCTCGTGTATAATAAATACATAAAGTAGGAAGAGGGAACCAGTACTTTACTCCAAGGGGGACAAAGAATGAGAAGGATCATCTTATCAACTGAAAGCGGTGCTGACTTACCAAGGGATTTAGCGGAGAAGTATGATGTTCAAGTAGTGCCTATGCACATCATCATGGATGGTGAAGATTATTTAGACGGTGAGCTTCCGGTCCGGGATATTTATGACTACTATGAACGCACGAAGAAGATCCCCTCTACGACCTCCACCAATGCTCACGAGTACGAAGAGTTCTTTACCAATATAAGAGAGAAATTCCCGGATTGCATCATTGTACATATTGGATATACATCAAAAGCGTCTTCTTCTTTTCAAAATGCTGTGATTGCAGCGGAGGAATTTGAAGACATCTACCTCATTGATGCTCTGAACGTTACGGGAGGATTAGCTGCGATTGTATTGTACGCCGCTAATGTATTAGAAGAAGAACCTGACATTAAACCGGAACAGTTAGTTGAAAAAATAAAGGCCATCGTTCCTAACTCAAGGCTTTCTTTCATACCAGGCAGCCTTGAGTTTCTTAAAGCGGGAGGACGAGTCAGCAATATGGCTTCTTTGATTGGAACGTTGTTGAAAATAAAGCCATGCATAGAATTGAAGGATGGAAAGCTAATGTCTACAAAGAAGTACCGTGGGAAAATGAGTGGAGCTACGGAAAAACTCTTTCATGATTACGTAAAGGAATTCAATATTGATCGGAAGCAACTGTATTTTATCTACTCAATAGGTCTTGATGAACAGATCAAGCAGCGGATGGAGGAGGTTGCTAAAGAAGAAGGATTCGACAATATAAGATGGATCCAAGCGGGCGGTATGATCTCGACCCATTCTGGACCCGGGGGATTTGGTGTAGCGGGGTTAGAGCAATAGCTCGGTGAAAGCTATTGATCGTAAGTCGTATAAAAAGGAGGGGAGCTATCCTCCTTTATATTGGAGGGTTATGATGAAGCTAATCGTAGGTAGTCTCCTTATTGTTATGAGTATTGTCCACGTCATTTATGGTGAAAAAATGCAAGTGGATGAAATAAAGAAACTTCATGCTAGCAACATATTAATGGGATCGTTTAGAGTAATGTCTTTACAGGGCGGGATGCTTCTATTTGCAGTGGGGATCGTAGAGATCTTAACGTTTTACAATTTAATTGTATTATCAGGGGTTGCAGCATATATCCCATTAGGCATTCTTTGTTTGAATGTAGTATCCCTTCTCACCGTTTCTCTCATTAAACACCCAGAATTGATCAAAGCTACAATCCCTCAGCTTCTAATCTTTCTAATCATCATAATTCTTGAATTACTGAGTGTTCGTTAGCTTTCAAAGTGGCGCATGTTAGAGGTAGGGGGGAGATTTCTGGCGCCTATATGTTTTGCTTCATAAAGATTCTTTTACACGCGTTAATATTTCTGCTTTAAAAAGCCTTCCGAAGTGAGGAAGGCTTTTAGTATACATCTTTATTTCGAGTGAATGTTTTCATCTAGGAACTGCTCTTCCTCCGTAGACCCCTTCAAAGCCACGGTCGAAGACGTCCCGCCAGAGATCACTTGTGCCACTTCATCAAAGTACCCTGTTCCAACCTCACGCTGGTGGCGCGTTGCGGAATAGCCGTCTTGCTCACTCGCAAATTCAGCCTGCTGTAATTCGGAATAAGCTTCCATGCCTCTTTCTTTGTACTGTCTCGATAGCTCGAACATGCTGTGATTGAGGGCGTGGAACCCAGCTAGTGTGACGAATTGGAACTTGTAGCCCATCTTGCTAAGCTCTTGTTGGAACTGAGCGATCGTTTCATCGCTCAATTTCTTCTTCCAGTTGAAAGAAGGGGAGCAGTTGTAGGCGAGTAATTTGCCTGGGTACTTCTCATGAATGGCTTCTGCGAACTGTTTCGCTTCATCAAGATTTGGCTCAGAGGTTTCGCACCAGACCAAATCAGCATAAGGGGCATAAGAAAGCCCGCGCGCAATGGCCTGATCGAGGCCTGCCCGTGTTTTGTAAAACCCTTCAGCTGTTCGTTCACCGGTAAGGAAAGGAGCATCTTCTGGATCGATGTCGCTTGTGATTAAGTCAGCCGCATTGGCATCTGTACGGGCGATAATGATCGTCGGAACGCCCATGACATCAGCTGCGAAGCGTGCTGAAATTAAATTCCTGACAGCGGTTTGAGTAGGGAGCAATACTTTCCCGCCAAGATGGCCGCATTTCTTCTCTGATGAGAGCTGATCTTCGAAGTGGACAGCTGAAGCACCGGCTTCAATCATGCTTTTCATCAGTTCAAACACGTTGAGCTGCCCACCGAAACCTGCTTCTGCATCCGCCACAATCGGAGCAAACCAATCGATTTCGTTATGTCCTTCCATATGATGAATCTGATCGGCCCGCTGAAGCGCCTGGTTAATACGTTTCACCACTTGAGGGACGCTGTTGGCTGGGTACAGGCTTTGATCCGGGTACATATGACCTGATAGATTTGCATCAGCGGCTACTTGCCAACCGCTTAAATAGATAGCTTTCAGCCCAGCTTTTACTTGCTGCATTGCCTGGTTACCCGTTAGCGCGCCAAGGGCATGCACATATGTTTCTTCATGAAGGAGGCGCCAAAGTTTTCTCGCCCCTTGATCAGCAAGCGTGTACTCGATATCAATCGAGCCTCTTAACTTAATCACATCCTCTGCATCATAAGGACGCGTCACATGTCCATATCGGCTCTCATCGTTCCATGCTTTCAATAGTTTCTCTATACGTTCTTTCGTCATCTTCTACCATCCCCCTTAAGATAAATGCTTATAGGCTTCGAGCGTTAAAAACTCAGCGAAATCGTCATCTTGAACCAACGTATCGAATAAAGCTTCAGCCTCTTCAAAAGATCCCTCCTGAAAGGCCTCAAGGCCAACTTCTTGTTCGATCGCGATCATTTCTTCCTTCTTCCATTGCGTCACTAATTCAAGAGTGACCTTCCTGCCATCATCCAAGATTCCCTTAGGATGACGAATCCACTGCCAGATTTGAGCACGGGAAATCTCAGCCGTTGCAGCGTCTTCCATCAGGTTATGGATCGGGGCTGCGCCTCTGCCGTCGAGCCAGGAGGCCAAGTATTGAATTCCAACATTGATATTCATCCTGACGCCACTTTCAGTTATAGATCCTTCTGGTATCTCAAGTAAATTCGCTTCTGTAATCTTGAAATCCGTTCGTAATCGACTGATCTGGTTCGGTGTACACATGTGCTCGTTAAAGACGTCCATTGCCGTTTCGACCATGGCAGGGTGAGCGACCCATGTACCGTCATGGCCGTCCGTTACTTCTCTTTGTTTATCGGATTGGACTTTTAGAAATGCGTCTTTGTTTCGCTGTTCATCGTTCTTTACAGGAATCTGAGCGGCCATTCCTCCAATCGCTGGCGCTCCTCTCCGATGGCAAGTTTGAATCGTGAGAAGAGAATAGGCTCTCATAAAAGGACTAGTCATCGTTACTTCAGAGCGGTCAGGGAGAATGACATGTGGATCATGACGGAATTTCTTCAGATAGCTGAAGATGTAATCCCAACGCCCGCAATTTAAACCAGCCGAATGGTCTTTCAGTTCATACAGGATTTCATCCATTTCAAATGCGGCCAGGATCGTCTCTAGTAAAACCGTCGCCTTAATGGTTCCGGCCGGAATGTTTAAGGTTTTTTGAGAAAATAGGAAGACATCATTCCACAGCCTTGCCTCTAAATGGTTCTCAAGCTTCGGCAGGTAAAAGTAAGGCCCTGAGCCTTTCTCGATGAGCTGCTGCGCGTTATGAAAGAAATAAAGTCCAAAATCAACTAAGCTCGCAGAAGCGGTCTCGCCGTTTAAGTTCATATGCTTCTCCTCAAGGTGCCAGCCTCTCGGGCGAACCATTAGAGTAGCGGTGTCTTTCTTTAATGTATACACTTTGCCCTTGTCATTCTGGAAAGAAATCGTTCCCCTGATAGCATCTCTAAGATTGATCTGCCCTTGAATCGTATTGCCCCAGGTAGGGGAATTGGCATCTTCGAAATCCGCCATAAACACCTTAGCCCCTGAGTTCAGTCCATTGATGACCATTTTTCGATCAACAGGCCCTGTTATTTCAACCCGCCGATCCTGCAAATCACGGGGGAGAGGAGCAACGCGCCACTCCGTCTCTCGAACAGAGGCAGAGTCTTTCGGGAAGGAAGGTTTCACTCCCGTGTTTAATTGGCTCTGGATTTCTCTCCGCTTTGCTAATAGCTCTAATCTTCTAGAGTTAAAACGATGATGAAGTTGTTCTAAGAAAGCTAAAGCCTCCGGTGTCAATATCTCAGCAAAGGAAGGAGAAAGCTCTCCCTCCACCACCCAGTTGTTTGTTATCTTTTCCACACAAACGCCACCTTTTTAAAGGATTCAAAACCTTTTGTTGTTGCTATAAAACAGAAGCTACTCATCTTTCTTAGAAAGACAACGATCGCATTCCATCATGTACGTATAAACCTGCGCCTTCGCCTCTGTACCACACTGAGGACAAGAAACCGTCCCTTTTTGATCTGAATGTTTCATAATTATTCGCTCCTTTTATATAACAAAATTTTAATTTTGCTAACTGTGATGGTACAGATTACGCAAGAGGGCTTGGATGTGTAACTGTTATTTTCATTATTTCGGAAACTCTTAGTTTAGAGAATGTTTCCGTTAGCTTTTATGGGATGTAAGGCGTGCCTGGAAACTACTCGCTTTCCTGTGGGGAGCTAGTGAGCCTCCTCAGACGCCCCCAGCTCATACAAACGTAACGGCCCTATACTCCAAAGATTCGATTGTTCACAAATTTGTGAAATGTTTCACAAACCGTAAGCACTCTCTGGTGATATGATATAACCAACCAAAGAAAACAAGGAGTGATAACCATGATCCTCTGCAAATGGCAAGACTTCACCACGGACACTGAAACCTACACACTTGAATTGTTTGAACAAAGTTTAGGCGATGAGTTTAAAGCAATGATGTTAGAGGATGGAGAAGAAATCCCATCATATATCTGGACGACCAATCATGTTGTGATGATTAAACAGAACGCACGGATGTATAAAGATATTTCCTTTGTTAAAATTCCGCGTAACCCAGTTTGTGCTTAAGGGATAAGAAGTGCTTTTTATAAATAATCATGTGAAATAATTCACAATATTATGGGGGGTTTAAAAATGGCTGTTGAGGAAAAGCAGTTAAAACTCGAAAAGGCTTCAAAAATGGTGGACGTACTGGTGGCAAATGGGAAAAAGGCTTTAGTGGGAATGAAGGAACTGAGCCAGGAGCAAATTGATTTCATAGTGAAGGAAATGGCTCTTGCTGGATTGGATCAACACATGCCCCTTGCGAAATTAGCAGTAGAAGAAACAAAACGCGGGGTTTATGAAGATAAAATTATTAAAAACTTGTTTTCAACGGAATACATTTATCACAACATTAAATACGATAAAACTGTCGGCGTCATCAACGATGTAAGGGAAGAGGGCATGGTAGAAATCGCAGAGCCGGTTGGTGTGATTGCTGGTGTGACACCTGTTACGAATCCAACTTCAACGACTATGTTTAAAGCGATTACGTCGATTAAAACAGGAAATCCGATTATCTTTGCTTTCCATCCTTCTGCTCAGAGATGTAGTACAGAAGCAGCCAGAGTGTTAAGAGATGCAGCCGTTCGTGCTGGGGCACCGGAACACTGTATCCAATGGATCGAGGCTCCTTCTTTAGAAGCGACGCAGCAACTGATGAATCATGATGGGATCTCTTTAATTCTGGCTACAGGTGGTGCTGGAATGGTGAAGTCAGCCTATAGCTCAGGGAAACCAGCCCTTGGAGTGGGGCCTGGTAACGTTCCTTGTTATATTGAGAAGACCGCGAATCTAAAACGATCCGTGAATGACCTGATCCTTTCCAAAACGTTTGATAATGGAATGATTTGTGCATCTGAGCAAGCAGTCATTATTGATCAAGAAATCTATGAGGACGTTAAACAGGAAATGATCGATAACAAATGCTATTTCTTAAATCCTTCCGAACGAGCCAAAGTCGAGAAGCTGGTTATAAATGAGCATTCCTGTGCCGTTAATGCAGATATTGTAGGGAAGCCAGCCTTTGAGATTGCCCAAATGGCAGGGATCACGGTTCCTGAAGATACAAAGATGTTAGTAGCAGAATTAAAAGGAGTAGGCCCTAAACACCCACTATCCCGCGAAAAGCTTAGCCCGGTTCTAGCCTGTTACCGAGTTCATTCAACAGAGGAAGGGTTCAAAAGAGCTGAAGAAATGCTAGAGTTTGGTGGGTTAGGTCACTCCGCTGTCATTCACTCAGAAGATCAAGGGGTCATCGATGCTTTCGGATTAAGGATGAAAGCGGGCCGGCTTATTGTAAATGCTCCATCCTCACAAGGGGCTATTGGCGATATTTATAATGCTTACATGCCTTCATTGACACTCGGATGCGGAACCTACGGAGGGAACTCTGTTTCAACGAATGTTGGTGCTGTTCACTTAATTAATGTCAAGAAAATGGCGAAACGAACCAATAACATGCAATGGTTTAAGATTCCTCCTAAAATTTACTTCGAGAAGAACTCTATTCAATATTTAGCGAAGATGCCGAAGATCTCAAGAGCCTTTATCGTGACAGACGAAGGTATGGTGAAACTGGGATATGTAGATAAAATCTTGCACTACTTACGGAAACGTCCAGATTATGTGCACTGTGAAATCTTCTCTGATGTTGAAACGGATCCATCTAGTGACACAGTGATGCGTGGGGCGGAAATGATGAAGCAATTCCAGCCAGACGTGATTATCGCATTAGGTGGAGGATCCGCGATGGATGCCGCCAAGGGAATGTGGCTCTTCTACGAACAACCAGACACAGATTTCAACGGGTTAAAGCAGAAATTCTTAGACATTCGAAAACGTGTATTCAAATACCCTGAACTTGGATTACAAGCCCAATTTGTAGCGATTCCTACCACATCAGGAACAGGTTCAGAGGTCACATCCTTCTCGGTTATTACCGATAAAGAAGAGAATGTGAAATACCCGTTAGCTGATTATGAGCTCACACCCGACGTTGCCATTATTGATCCGCAGTTTGTGATGACCGTACCAAAAGTCGTCACTGCCGATACAGGCATGGACGTCCTGACTCATGCGATTGAAGCGTACGTATCGAATATGGCAAACGATTATACAGACGGACTTGCGATGAAAGCAATCCAGCTTGTGTTTGAGTATCTGCCAAGAGCGTACCGGAATGGAGATAAGGATGAAGAAGCTCGTGAGAAGATGCATAATGCATCAACGATCGCTGGAATGGCTTTTGCCAATGCATTCTTAGGGATTAACCATAGTTTGGCTCATAAACTAGGCGCTGAGTTCCATATTGCACACGGGCGGTCAAACGCCATTTTGATGCCACACGTCATCCGTTTCAATGCACTGAAACCGACGAAGTTTACGGCCTTCCCTAAATATGAACACTTTAAAGCTGATGTCCGCTATGCTGAAATCGCTCGTATGCTCGGTTTACCAGCTCGTACGACCGAGGAAGGCGTTGAGAGTTTAGTGCAAGCCATTGTGAACTTGGCTAAGGAATTGAATATCCCAATGAGCATAGCTGAGAATGGGGTAGATGCAAAAGAGTTTGAAGCCAAGGTAGATCGATTAGCCGACCGTGCGTTTGAAGACCAATGCACAACGGCAAATCCTAAATTGCCGCTCGTAACAGAGCTAGCAGAAGTTTATCGTCAAGCGTATAAAGGGGTCTAACAAAGGACCGTTTTTAAGCCTTCTACACGTGTAGAAGGCTTTTTTTCATGGGGAGAAAACGGGTGCTGGTGTCTCTCTTCACCTTACAAAATGTAAACTATATGCAACATTTTGTAAGGTGCTGAATATGAATATAGAGGAGGTGGATGCATTGAGAAACAAACAGATGAAGATCGCCCGGGTGGAGTCTGAATTATCTCAAGAGCAATTAGCCGAGATTGTCGGAGTCACGAGGCAAACCATTCATTTAATCGAAGCCGGAAACTATAATCCTAGTCTTAAATTGTGTTGTGCCATATGCAAAGCCTTAAATAGAACGTTAAATGATTTATTCTGGGAGGAATGATGAATATGGAAAAGGTAGTAAAAGAAACAAAGTGGGCGATCCTTATTTTGATCCTTGTTAGCATAGCCCTTCTTGGAACCTGGGGTGTTGTAAACGTTTATGATTATAACTTAGTTAATCAGAGTGCTCTTCTGGCGTTATCGCTTATTCCTTTGAGTGCAGCCCTCGCTTCTTACATGAAACTGACGAAAATAAAGAAGAATCCTAGTTTGATGGTATCCGAGACGGATGAGAGGCTTGTCTCACAGAAAAACGAAGCCGCTGCCCAAACATTAAAGGTGCTTCAAGCTGTGTTGTTCTTCCTCTATTTGGGATACACGTTTATGATCCCGGAAGACGTCTTTACGTCCATTGTTTGGTGGCTTGCGTTAGGTCTTTTCTTCTTTTCGATATTTGCTCCCGTTATGTTTCGCCATATTGGAAAGAAGGACTAATAAAGCTTGAGTAAGGATCTTTTTTCAAATAAAAGACTATGCAAAAGCACCCTAAGATATCTTATCTAAGGGTGCTTGCTTTCATTATTCGCTATTCTCTTTTAGAAAAAAGATACAGTTACCAAAATATCCCGATAATAGCCGTAATCGCAACGGCTGCGCCGGCGATAATGCTAGCCACTTCGGTCGTTGTATTGCGATTGGGTTTTTTTAGGTCTTCGACTTCTCTTTTTAATTTCTCGAATTCTTCTCGTGTAGGATGATCCAATTGAATGGCCTCCGATCTAGATTATAGGATGTCTTGCTTTTGGAATCTGTAGAAACCAATGACGGCTAATACGAGAGAGTATACAAAGATGATCGTCAGCGAAAACAGTAAACCTTCTCCAGCCCCCATCACCATTTCCCCAGGGTTATTGATAAGCGTATTATCGCTATATACCTGGAGCGTAAGGTTTGGGTAAATAAAGTAACTTGTGTTCCAGTTTAGTAATTCGAGAATGCCTGTCACCATGCTACCTGCTGTATCGATGACAAAGAATAAGACAACCGCCACGACAGTGCTCTTAAACAAGGTTCCAACCAGAACAGAAAGGCAAAGGTAAAACACGTAGACAGGAATTTGATAGAGACAACTTAATACAGCTGTCATGAAAAGATTCTCAGATGCTTGTGATGCATCAAACATTAACACTGAGACAAGGAAGATCACAATGTTAAAGACGACCATTAGAAGTAATGTAGCCAGGAACCCACTTATAAGTTTGGACCCTAGAAGTGAAAGGCGTGAAATGGGTCGAATAGCCAGTTGCTTGATCGTCCCTTTATGAAATTCACTTGTAATGGAAGAGGTGGTTATAATGACGCCATAAAACAGCAGAAACAATCCGTTAATGAAAGACTGGGAAAGCGTAAGGAATGTCCCGGCTGTCGGTAATGCATTTTCATCCAAGAAGATGCGAAGAGAAATGGATAGAATGAGGTACAAGCCAATTACAATGATCAGGAACCATTTCACTCGGTTTCGATACCAGGTCTTTAACAGCTCATTATAAATTAAAGAACTCATGCGTCTTCACCTCCTGTTAGTTCTAGGAATTGATCTTCAAGGGTATCTTTCAGGATGACTTCATATAACAAGATCCCACGGTCTGTAGCTGCTTTAATAATGGTTGGAATCTGATCTTGCTCAATTCCTGAGAGCGTTATGTACTTTTTATCTTCTTCGACTCTCCCGTATTCCTCGAGTATAGGGATAAGGTCCGCGTTAGAAGTAGCACGGAATAAAGCTTTCACTTTCTGCTGTTCCGACTTAGAGGAATCAGTCATGGAGAACTGTTTTACAAATTTTCCATCCTGGATAATCAATACTTCATCGCACATCATCTCTGCTTCTGATAAGAGGTGAGTGGACACCAGTACTGTAACTCCTTCTTCGTCTGCTAAGGTTCTGAGGTAGCTACGCAATTCCCGAATTCCTTTTGGATCGAGCCCATTGGTCGGCTCATCAAGGATAAGGATAGACGGTTTGTGAAGAAGTGCCTGTGCAATGCCGAGCCTTTGCTTCATACCTAAAGAATACGTCTTTACTTTATCCGTAATGGCCTTTTCCAACTCTACGAAACTTACAAGCTCGTTGATTCGTTCTCGTGAAATCTTAGGCGTGTGCATACGGCTGAAGTGCTGCATGTTCTCGAGTCCTGACATGAGATTGTACATTTCAGGATTTTCAACGACAGCCCCGATGTTTGAAAGAGCTTTGTTTCGCTCTGTCTTCATGTTCGCTCCGTTTACGATAATTTCTCCTTTGTCAGCGTGGAGAAGACTGACAAGCATACGAATCGTTGTTGTCTTCCCGGCTCCATTTGGCCCAAGGAATCCATAGATTTTCCCTTTATCGAGTTCGAAGGAAAGGTCATCAATAATCGTTTTTTTCTTAAACGACTTTGATAGATTTTTAACTATAAGTGGTTTAGATGACAAACAATCAGCCCCTTTTTATTTTCCTGTCTTCCTTTACGGTTGTGGTAAATAAAAGGTTTCAAACCAATTTAAGGAACACAACTCCAACCGTACCATAAACTTACATTTTGTGGAATGAAAATTGGTAGATCAAGAGGAAACAGTGGCTCGGAATGGAGGTTATATCCAAGGGGACTGGAGTTCTCACTCGTTTTACTGTTTGCTCCCTGTAGTATATAATGGAGTGTCAAAGAAGAAGAAAAGTTGGGAAGTGCCTATGAATAAACGAAAGAATAACGGATACAAGAAGTCTGGGAATAAACCTAGAAACAAACCCAATAGATCTGAGAAGCCGTACGGTAAACATTCACAAGGAAGTCGTGGAGACAGCAAGTCAAAAGGAAAGCGCAATGCGCCTGATAAGCGTAAGCGTGGCGGCGGGAAAGCTGTAACAGCTGAAGTCACCTGTTCTGGCCTGACTGCTGAGGGGAAAGGGATTGCTCAGTGGGAAGGGAAAGAGCTTGAAGTCCCGCATCTCTTACCTGGAGAGAAGGCTGAAGTCCTTGTTTCGAAACAGGGCCCCTATGTAAATGCGGAAGTGAAGCGGGTCGTTACCCCGGCAAAAGAACGGGTGGAGCCACCTTGTCCGTATTACTATCAGTGCGGAGGCTGTCAGCTTCAGCATATGACCAATAACGCACAAGACCGTTTCAAGCAGAGAACGATTGATAAGCTAATGAAGCCATTTGGCAAGCCCCAACCGATTCTGACGATGGACCACCCGTATGATTATCGAAACAAGAGCCATACAACATTTGGTCTGAATCAAAATCGTCAGGTCATTGGCGGACTGTATGCCCAGAACAGCCATGAGATCATTCCGATGGACCGTTGTCTCATTCATGATCCGAAAGCTGATGAGATTGTGAACACGATTAAAGACTATCTCAAGAATTCAAAAATGCAGCCTTACAATGAAGACACTGGACAAGGGTTTCTGCGTCACGTGCTCATTAAGGTCGGTAAGGTCAGCGGAGAGATTATGGTCGTACTCGTTACTGCGTCGTCTGAGTTTAAAGGGAAGAACAATTTCGTGAAAGCTTTACGTAAAGCTCACCCTGAAATCACAACCCTTCTGATGAACGTGAACAATAAGAAAACGTCTATGGTTCTTGGTGATCAGGAGAAGGTTCTGTTTGGTAAAGGGACGATTACAGATACGCTTGGTGGAATGGAGTTTGAGATCTCGGCGAAGTCGTTCTATCAAATTAATCCGGTTCAGACGGAGAAATTGTATGGAAAAGCCATTGAAATGGCTGAACTTAAAGGGAATGAAACCGTGATTGATGCCTATTGCGGAATTGGTACAATCGGTCTTATTGCCAGTCAGAAAGCTGGAAACGTTATTGGCGTTGAACTGAACAAAGACGCTGTCCGTGACGCGATTCGTAACTCGAAGCGTAATGGTGTGAAGAATGCCAGGTTCTATCAGGGCGACGCTGGTGAATTTATGGTAAACATGGCTTCAAAAGGTGAGAAAGCCGATGTTGTCATCATGGACCCGCCACGAAGCGGTAGTGACGAAGCGTTCTTATCAAGTGTCGTGAAGCTAAAGCCCAAACGCGTCGTGTATGTATCGTGTAACCCAGAAACACAAGCTCGTGATCTGAAATACTTGGTGAAGAACGGGTATCAGGTGGATGGCATTCAGCCAGTCGACATGTTCCCACAAACGTACCACGTAGAATCAGTTGTGAAATTAGTACGGAAAGATTAAACAGGAAACCGATTAGGGTTTCCTGTTTTTTTATGCCTACAATTCCTCTATAGCCGTTTTGTCTTTTAAGCATGTTCTATGATGCTCTTCATACACTAAATTATGAATCTGTGTATAAAGGGGGAGAGGTATGAGTTATACCGTTCCAGGAGGGCAGCCGCAGGGGAAGTCAGGCTTTGTGACGAGCAAGATCAGAGAAGCGATGGTTGCAGAATTAACGGCCATCAATGAGTATGCTTCTCATATTGCGAACTCAAAAATGGAAAAGGTGAATAGGGTCTGGAGAATGATCATGTTAGATGAGAAAAAGCACTACGGCATGTTTCTAACGCTTTTGCGGAAATATGACCCGATGCAATATGAAGCGTATCTCTATTATCAGAATCACCCCATGAAAGGCGATGGACCAATTCAGCCTTATACACCCGATTATAATGATCAGATGATCTTGAATCTTGTTAGAAATGATATTAAAGGTGAGCTCGAAGCAGCCATTCTTTATGATGACTATGCTTCTAAGATTCCTTATGCTGATGTGAAGCAAGTCTTTCAGGTTATTAGCCGGGATGAGAAATATCATGTCGAGCATTTAACCCAACTGTTACTTCATTATGATCCCGATCCTTATAATGGATTGAAGGAATAATTTTTTGATGGAAAGTTCAGAATATTATTTACAAAAGTAGATACATGCGTTAAAGTGATAAAGTATAACTGAATAGACGATTTCAATTCTTATCAAGAGTGACCGAGGGATAGGCCCGTTGACGTCACAGCAACCTTCCTAATGGAGTGGTGCTAAATCCGGCAGAATGAAGAACATTCTGGGAGATAAGAGTTTTGCAGGTCTTACATTAGCGAAACTCTCTTCCAAATGGAAAAGAGTTTTTTTATTTTTACAAGACTTATCTAGGGCAATGAATAAACAACAGTTAAGAAATGGGGGGAGATCGATGATTTCAATACAGCAGTTGAGTAAAACGTATGAATCGAAAGAAGGTACCGTTGTAGGGGTAGACAATGTATCGCTACATATCAATCAAGGAGAAGTGTTTGGGATTGTTGGATATAGCGGAGCTGGAAAAAGTACGCTCTTGCGTTGCCTGAATATCCTAGAGCGTCCAACAAGTGGCACGGTGACGATAGATGGAATCGATCTCATGTCTCTATCATCTAAAGAACTAAGGAAAGCACGTCAATCAATTGGAATGATCTTTCAGGGATTTCACCTTGCAATGGCCAAAACCGTAGCAGAAAATGTAGGGTTTGCCTTAAAGGCGGCTGGGGTGGGGCGTGTTGAGCGTCAGCAACGAGCGGAGGAGCTGCTCGAGCTTGTTGGTTTATCTGATAAAGCCAACCAATATCCAGCACAGCTGAGCGGAGGTCAAAAGCAGCGGGTGAGTATTGCTAGAGCTCTTGCGAATAATCCGAAAGTGCTACTGTGTGATGAAGCGACTTCAGCTCTTGATCCAAATACAACCCAGTCCATTCTTCAGCTTCTGAAGAAGATTAATCGGGAACTAGGACTCACCATTGTATTGATTACGCACGAAATGGAAGTTGTGAAAGAAATCTGCGACCGATGTGCCGTTATGGAAGAGGGCAGGGTCGTTGAAGAAGGAAACACCTACGATATCTTTGCTCATCCAAAGAATGAGCTGACCGAGCGGTTTATCAAGACCGTCATCGACTTTACGATTCCTGAGGCCCTTCTTAAGAAGAGTCAGGGGACGATTGTGTTATTGAAATTCACGGGAGAGCTAGCTGGTGAAGCGATCGTATCTGATCTGCTGCAGGAACATAGGATTCGAGGGAATATCCTTCACGGAAAGATTGACTATATTCAGGAGAAACCGCTTGGCACCTTCGTCATGGAATTAAAAGGAGACGACCAGGAAGTGAGCCTGGCCCTCGCAAGTTTACGAGAAACATTAGGTGAAGTGGAGGTGATAGAGAATGATCGATCAACTGATTACACTATGGCCAGAGCTGAGTAAGTCTTTCGTTGATACATTAATCATGGTAGGCATTGGATTAGTCGTCTCATTTATCGTTGGATTACCACTCGGGTTACTCTTATTTGTAACGGATCGAGATTTGTTCCTTCAGAATAAATGGGTGAAGAGTATAACTGGTGTCATCGTTAACCTTGTTCGTTCGGTTCCGTTTATTATTCTATTAGTCTTTTTGTTTCCGTTTACCGATCTCTTATTAGGAACAACGACAGGGCCAGTCGCAGCTTCTGTTTCATTATCAGTAGCCGCAATTCCGTTCTATGCACGAATCGTGGAGTCGTCCGCTAGAGATATAGACCGAGGTGTGATTGAAGCCGCCATCTCTTGTGGAGCGTCCCCGTGGTTAATTATTAAAGACATCATCTTCCCTGAGATTAAATCAGGGCTGATCAGCGGGTTAACGATTACCGCAATCAGTCTCGTTGGCTATTCAGCCATGGCCGGAACGATTGGAGGCGGTGGTATCGGGGATTTAGCGATCCGATATGGATATTATCGTTATGACAACTTCGTTATGTTTACGACGGTTATTCTCTTAATTGTCATGGTTCAGGTTATTCAATACGTGGGAGATTTCACAGCAAAATCAGTCAAAAAGAGCTAATAAAGGAGAAGATTCTAATGAAAAAATTATTCGCACTAGGTATAGCCCTATTAACCCTTACCGTGTTAGCAGCTTGCGGAGAAGACGAAGGTGCAGACGCTTCTGGGAAAGAGACGATTCAATTCGGAGCAACCTCAGGTCCATACAGTGATATGGTCACAAAAGCGATCGCTCCCCTTCTAGAGGAAAAAGGATATGAAGTGAAAAACAAGGAATTTACAGACTATGTACAGCCTAATAAAGCATTAGCAAGCGGCGATCTTGATGCAAACCTCTTTCAACACGGGATTTATTTAGAATCCTTTGCAAAAGAACATGATCTAGATTTATCTGAAGTGATCATTGTTCCTACAGCCCCGATGGGGATTTACTCCAATAAATATGAAGACATCGAGAGTATTGAAAAGGGAAGCTCCATGGCCCTTCCCAATGATCCGACCAATTTAGCCCGTGCCTTAATCATTTTAGAAGATGAAGGGTTAGTGAAGATCAAGGAAGACGTAGACCCTCTTCGCGCTTCGTTAAGGGATATTAAAGAGAATCCGAAAGAGCTAGAATTTGTTGAAGTAGAAGCGGCTCAGCTTCCGCGACTTGTGGATAGTGAAGACTTATCCCTTGTTCCAGGGAACTACGCTCTTGCAGCGGACATGGATCTATTAAATGCGTTAGCGCTTGAGGACATGCCGGATCAGTATCGTAACCGGGTAGCGGTGAAAACAGAAGACTTAGATTCTCAGTTTGTGAAAGATATTAAAGAAGTGATTGAGTCGGATGAGTTTGAGGAGATTATTGATGAGGAGTTTCAAGGGTTTGGTAAGCCGCAATGGATGAAAGAACAGTAAGGGGTGGAAGACTACTTTCCGGATGGAGAGTAGTCTTTTTTGTGCAATCTATTAATGTTAATTCGGCCGTTACGTTTAATGAGTGGTTGGGGTGGCTGGGGAACGACTCGCTTTCCGCGGGCGAGCTGTCGAGCCTCCTCGCTCACTTCGTTCCCTCCGGGGTCTCGTCGACCTCTTTCTCCCGCAGGAGTCTCCCCGTTCCCCAGCCACCCCTGGCTATTATTTTTGTGAACGGCCTAGTAGCTTAAAGCTTACGGAAGTTATCTTAATAATTCTTTGAACAGCTAAGAGACGTGGGAGGATTTATTCTACTTAACATTTATTAAAATTTTGCAAATATTCAATATTATTAATATAATATACAGTATCTTCCTTATATGTACCGCGTTGTAAGAGGGAGGATGAATATTTATATGGAGGGATGTTTTGGCATGAGTTCACCAGAGAGGGGTTTGGAGAGTCAAACGGAGAGAAATGGGAAGTGGGAGATGCCGGATACGTATGTGATTTTATTTGCGGTATTAATTGTAGCGTCGATTGCGACTTATCTGGTTCCATCTGGTTCTTTTGAAAGGGAAACGATTGAGGGGGTAGAGCGGGTTATACCTGGTACATATAGTGAGGTGGATGGGAATCCGGCTGGTTTTATGGATATCTTTCTTGCCTTACAAGAAGGGATGGTTCAGTCTGGAGGGTTAATCTTTCTTGTTCTGTTTGCAGGAGGGGCGTTTGAAGTGATTGAGCGTTCTGGTGCGATTAAAGGTGGAATTATCAGGGCTGTGAACAAGACGAGAGGGAAAGAGTTCTGGCTCATTGCGATTGTATCTACCTTGTTCGCTCTTGGTGGAGCTGTTGGGGCTGTTGCGAATTCGGTTATTCCTTTTGTGGCAATCGGGGTGATCATTGCCAGAGCCTTGAAGCTGGATGCGATTGTAGCGGTGTCTATTACATTTGGAGCAACGTTTGCCGGGTTTAATGTTGGCTTCTTAAATCCATATACCGTAGGAATTGCCCAATCTATAGCGGATATTCCGCTTTTCTCGGGGATGCTTTTACGAATTATCGCTTTTGTCTTTATTGTAGGAGCCACGATTCTTTATACATGGGGTTATACGAAGAAACTGCTCCATGATCCTTCAAAGAGTCTGGTCGGGATACTAGATGAGGAGGAGGCGGAAGAAGATTTAAAGGCGCCCTTTACCGGGCGACATAAGTGGATCCTTGGGTTCGTTGGGGCTGCGCTATTGTTCTTTATATTTGCGACGATTCAGTTTAAATGGACGATCAATCATATGGCTGCTTTCTTTATTATCATCGGGCTTGTAGCCGGAATCATAGCAGGGATGAATTACAATAAGGTGGCACTCACCTTTCTAGAAGGATGTCAAAAGCTTGTTTATGGTGCGTTGATTATCGGGGTGGCTCGGGCCATTTTAATCGTTATGGAGGATGCGAGCATACTCGATACAGCTGTAAATGCTTTATCTGTTCCACTGGAGGGACTAACGCCTGTTCTTTCTGCGCTCGGGATGTTTGTGGCCAATGGGGTCTTGAATTTCCTCGTTCCATCTGGGAGTGGACAAGCTATGATCTCTATGCCGATCTTGTCTCCATTAGCGGATATGGTCGGTATTACGAGGCAAGTAGCTGTACAGGCCTATCAATTCGGTGATGGCTTCACGAATAGCATCTTCCCGACGTCAGGCCCACTGATGGCCAGTCTAGCCGTAGCGGGAGTTCCATGGATTAAATGGGCGAAATGGATGCTTCCGTTATTGCTGATATGGGTTGTTATTGCGGTGATTATGCTAACAGTAGGGGTCTTGATCAATTGGGGGCCGGTTTAATGGAGAATCCTGCTGCTTAACATGTAGAGGAAGATCACTTAATCGTTAGAGAAGACCACCTGAGTAGGTGGTCTTCTTTATGTTGGTTTGGAAATTGGAGAACTTCCTGATATCAATGGTAAAATTATGAAACCACGAGAGGGATACGGACGTATATAAGGAAAGAGAAGTATTCATTGATGCAAGGGGCAATAATTATGTTTTTCTCACGCTGGACGCTTTTGCAAGTTATTCTCGTCGTATTGTTAGGGATACTGGCATTCATAGCAGAACAATTCAACCAGGCGATTGCTGTGCCTATGACTTCTTCAAAAATTCATAGTCTGGGCCCCACAGTTCTGATGATTCTATTTCTCGCTTTAACCGTCGGGGTTTTCAGTCTGATCATTCGTCTACAATTAAAAAAGAGTCCGACCATTTTTACATCTCATTTTTGGAGCAGTGCACCATTGACTTTGGCTCTTTTCTTAGGTGCATCTCTCCTCTTATTTATTACTGGATTCATGACGGACTCATTTAGGGAAGTAATTCAACAGCATCGCCTGAGTCTTTATCTCATCTTTTACTACTTTCTCTTTCTAGTATACCTTCTTGTGTTAGCCATTGTTCAAAAGGTTAAAGGAAATACGTTGAGTGCTGAGAAGAAAGTTGGTGTGTCGTTCTTTGGCACGCTAGCTTTCCTGGTGTTGACGATCTTTATGATATAAGGGGGCGGAGAAATGCTTGACGTAATGGGCTTTGTAGGGATGTTTATCCTTTTCGGTGTCATTTTAACAGGGATGGCATGGGGTTTTTGGCGGATCTACAGAAAGTGAAGTTTCTGTTTCAGAATCGGTCGGTTTGATTGATAAACACGGTAGAAAGGAGAAGTCTCTGGTGTGGTGGATTTTCTTACTATATGGGGGGCGCTGTTAGCTGTGGGACTCGTTTTATTTTTGGGTTTTATCGGGCCAGGTTGGAGGGACCGGAATAACAGGGTGTTATGTGGCGAGGAAATCGAGAAGGACAAGCAAAAGGTATACAAGGTATTGTTTCATGCAGCTATGGAAGGAGAAACAACGTGTAAGCGATGCGGAATGAAGTAATAATTGCATGTCAAAAAGCGCCATTATTCATGACGCTTTTTTTATGTCGTTCATAACAATAAGGCGGTTGTAAGCGGGTTTATTCATGTTGATTTCTTTGGGGTGAATTCTGAGTTAGTAGGGAGCGTGTGTCGAATGGAACGTGTAGGTTCAACAATTTCCGGGGAAATATTACCGGGTTAGACGTTGTGGTGCAACTCTTGGTCCTTGGTGTCCCCTTTTAAAATGATTTGTGGAATTCTGTAACAGTCTTGAATTAGTAATGATCAGGATACATAGATTTATTTTCCGTGTGGTTGGTTCGAAAGATTCGGTGAACGTCATCTTGCATATTTCCGATTGCTTCTACAAGCACAATTATCTTCCCATTCTCTACCTCGTCTTCGTACTTTTGAGCCTCTTCCGCGGGTACGCCGGAATCTTGAAGGGAACGAGAGACTCCATCTTTACGTCCCTCTGAGTTGAAGGCGATGGGGCCAGCTGAGGTTAAGTTTCCGCCACCGGGTACAGATATGAGACCAATGTTTGTGAGTAAGCCGCCAATCCCGCCTAAGCTTCTTCCGGCAATGGCTCCTAATCCAGTGGCGCTGCCAGCACCATCTGCAATTTCGTCTTCATTTGAAGATATGGACTTCTCCTTTTCATCCTCTAATCGATTTACCTTCTCTTCTTCCTTCGCAAAAATAGAAATATCTTTAGAATCGTATCCGAGGTGTTGCAATTCTGATATTGCGCTTTCTGCATGATTAACCTTTGAGAAAACGCCTCCTATAATCTTTGCATCCATTGTTTCATCCTCCTTCATCGTCTTATAGGTTGTATACCCGAATAATTGGGAGATGACCCTTTTTATAAGCAGAAATAAAGCAGTCAGGGTTGAGGGGAAGAGAGCGGAAAGAACATTCATTCGTTTCTTTTTTTGTATTTTGGGTTATAGATAAGGGTGCACCCATTATGGTTAGAAATGTTTAGGATAAGAATAAAGAAGAATGTATAGAAAGGATGAATCAGAATGAAAGTACTTGTAGTAGGAGCAAATGGTCAAGTTGGGAAACATCTTGTGAAGAAGATCCAGGATACAGAAGGTCTTCAAGCGAAGGCAATGATACGTAAAGAAGAACAAGCATCTTACTTTAAAGACTTAGGTGCGGAGCCTGTTGTTGTCGATTTAGAAGGAAACACAGACGAGATTACGAAAGCCACTGAAGGTGTGGACGCTGTTGTATTCACTGCAGGTTCAGGACCTAACACAGGACCTGACAAAACAATGCTAATTGACTTAGACGGTGCCGTGAAAACCATTGAAGCCGCTAAATCTGCAGGAGTGAAGCGCTACGTCATGATTAGTTCATTTGATACGACACGTGAGGCGATCCAGGAAGCTCCATCTTCCTTCTCCCCTTATGTAGCTGCGAAGCACTATGCGGATGATTGGTTACGCCGAACAGACCTGGATTATACCATTATCCATCCAGGTATGCTGACAAATGATGAAGGAACAGGCCAGATTCAAGCAGCTGAAAAGGTAGAAAGAGGCGAGATTCCACGTGAAGATGTAGCAAGTGTGATCTTAGCGAGTCTGCAAGATAATTCTACAGTCGGCAAAGAGTTCCAAATTGTTGGCGGATCCACATCCGTTACAGGTGCCGTGAAATCAGTCTAAAACGACAATAAGAACTTTCCTAGTAAACCTCTCAAGGTTAAATCCTTGAGAGGTTTATTTTATGTCTTCTCATTCGTCCTCCTCTTCACTACAAGCACTTCAACGCCTCTTAGGAATCTTGATCAAACGTTTGATCAAGACACCAAACCGCATGGGAGAAACGGTCTAATCGTTTTATTCTTACCTAGATTCTCCTCGTGAGACCCTTCCGTAATTCATTTACAAATGAAGAACGAACTTTATTCCTTTCATCAAATTTTCACATTCGTTTTATAGTGTGATGGTAAACAGAAGAAAAGGAGGGGGATTCAAAAGGTGGTATTAGGTCCTCTTGTTTTACCGGTTCACCTCGTGGTCTTAACCATTTCCCTTGGAAGTGGTGTGTTCTTCTTTATGTTGACAAGTCCGTTTTCTAAAACGAGGACACGTCATGTACTTAGTGAAATGATTGGACTGTTTGTTTGGCTGGTCGTTTTTGTTTGGATAGGGAAGGTCTTATTGAAATGGAGGTTATTCTTTGAGGATCCTGTGTCGATACTTATTTATCCTAGTAATCATCAAGCGCTCTATATAGGTATTGTTTTCACCGTTTTATATAGCTTATGGGCGTACCGGGATCGAGAGAAACTTCAGGGGATAGGCTTATCCGCGCTTGTCATGCTGAACTATGCTTCCTTTGTTTATTTCTTTATTTCGGTAATTTGGGCATCAGGCAGAGCGGTTTACTTAGGAGAAATGGCCCTCGGGGTCGTCCTTGTGATCTGGCAAGTTGTAGTAATCAACAGAGATTCAGCGACAAGTGGATGGGCGGGAATAGCGGGGGCGCTTAGTGTTGGAAAGCTTATACTGGCTTTACAATTTGGTGAAACGTTTTTCTTTCATTACAAAGTCGATCTATGGTTTTGGATTTTCATTGGAATGTTGTTCATTCCGTTATTCTATAAAAAGAAGGTGAGAATATGACAGCTTCTGCAGCAGAGCTTACAATCTGGCTGGCATTTGGGGCAGGGGTGCTCTCATTTATATCCCCATGTACGCTACCTTTATTTCCTGCTTATTTGTCCTATATCACAGGAGTTAGCGTGAAAGAATTGAAGGACTCTTCTTCGTTTGCGATTCGGAAAACATTACTCCTCCACTCCATATTCTTTTTACTAGGTGTGTCCCTGATTTTTATGGGACTTGGAATTGGAGTTTCGTTGCTTGGTCAATGGATTCAAGGATTGTTAACCGGGAATTCAGGAGTCTTGCTTCAGCGTTTAGCTGGTATTTTTATTGTTTTAATGGGCTTTTTAATAACGGGGTGGTTAAGAATTCCGCTCTTTATGAATGAAAAGAGAATGAGGTTGGCCAAAAAGCCTGCGGGCTACCTGGGGACGGTGTTTGTAGGTGTTGGATTCGCCGCTGGATGGACACCGTGTATAGGACCGATCTTTGCTTCCATACTCGTCGTAGCAGGGACAAATCCAACAGAGGGAACCTTGTATACCCTTATGTATATCATCGGGTTCTCTGTTCCGTTTCTTGTACTTTCTTTCTTCCTTGGTTCCACCAGGTGGATTGTGAAATACAGTGAACGTTTCATGAAAATTGGAGGAAGTATCATGATTGGAATGGGTGTGTTGCTGTTTACTGGACAGATGGCTAGTCTCTCAAACTACCTGTTGCAACTTCTCGATGGAACTTGGTTTTCAAATTTAGGATAGGAGGAGAACGATGAATATAAAGCGTATCATCATTGTGGCGATCTTCGTAGGGATGTTTGGATGGGCGATTTACGATTTTACTAGTGAGGAGCAAAATACGTCAGACGTTTTGGAACAGAATTCTAATGGGCAAGGGGAATCTGGAGCTAATATAGAAGAAGGGTTAGAGGTCGGACAGAAAGCACCTGACTTTGAAGTAAAAACGTTACAAGGAGAGAAAGCCTCCTTATCGAACTATAAAGGAGAAAGGATTATGCTGAACTTCTGGGCTACATGGTGCCCTCCCTGTCGAGCGGAAATGCCAGATATGGAGAAGTTCTATCAGAATAAAGACGTTACGATCCTTGCTGTTAATTTAACGGGAACAGAAGCAAAGGTGGACGATGTCCATGCGTTTAAAAAGGAGTATGGGTTAAGCTTTCCCGTTCTTTTAGATCAAGGGAATGAAGTCGCGACTATGTATCAGATCAGGCCCATTCCAACTACATATATGATTGATTCAGAAGGGATCATTCAACACAAATCATTGGGGGCTATGAATTACGAACGAATGGTGCAGCAATTTGAGAACATGAAGTAAGAAAGATACTATAAAGTGGTGATGCCTATGAAACAAACAATTTTAATCGTAGAAGACGACAAAATGATACGACAACTCGTTGCGATCTATTTAAATAAAGAGGGGTATGAAACGATCGAGGCTGCGGATGGAGAAGAAGCCAAAAGAGCTTTCCTGACCTATCATCCTTGCTTGGTGATATTGGATTTAATGCTTCCGAAGGTGAGTGGAGAAGAGGTTTGCAGATGGATTAGGGAACAGGAGAGAAATGAAGTATCGATTATTATGCTTACGGCTAAAGCAAAAACGAGTGATAAAATCACGGGGCTTCGTATGGGGGCGGATGATTACTTAACGAAACCGTTTGAGCCAGATGAATTAGTCGCTCATGTTGAAGCGGTTCTCCGTCGAACAGGGCAGTTTTGCCAAAAAATCGTGCATGACGGATTGTGTATTAAACCCCGTAAAGGCGAGGTCCTCCTGTATGAAACAGCGGTGAACCTGACGAAATATGAATTTAATATGCTCTATTATTTTATGACCAACCCAAATCGAGTCTTAACCCGGGAACAACTCTTGCAAAATCTCTACCCATTAGCGGAACAAACCGTGTTAGATCGAACAATCGATGCTCATATCAAGAAACTTCGGGAAAAGGTTGAAAAAGACCCATCACACCCTAAGAGAATACAAACGGTTAGAGGAATGGGGTATAAATTTGTCACTGAATAAATGGATCTCCTCTCATTGGCACAAGGGATTCCTGTTTCGGATGACCATATTAAATGTGTTCATTATTACGATCTTTGTTGGCATTAGTGGGTGGTCTATTTATAATACGGCGTGCTTCCTGGTGGCGAATATGGATACGGGTACTGTTCGTCAGTCGCATTTTCGTGAAACCCTTTTTCAATATCTGTGGATCTTTAGTTTGTGCGCCATCATTTTGGGGAGTATGGTCAATTATCTATTTACCAAGAAACTGTTAAGGCCTGTGAGAGATTTAATTGAGACAACCAAAACATTAAAAGAAGGAAAGTATCCTAAGCCGATCTCGATGAGTAATGGTAGCGAAATGGATGAGTTTATAGGGCATTACAATGAATTGGTCAGACAATTAGAAGCAAATGAACATCAACGAAAGAAAATCGTTACTGATCTCTCCCATGAACTTAGAACCCCATTATCGAATATTAGCGGCTATTTAAATGCCCTCAAGTCGGGTGTGATAGACGGGAGCCAAGAATTATATGGCAGTCTATATGAAGAGTCCAAGCGTCTCACTCATATGATCCAACAGCTTGATCAATTAAAAGAATGGGACAATGGATCTCACCAACGCCTGGCTAAAAGGGGGAGGGTGAATATACAGGAGGTGGTCCAAACTTCTGTCTTAACCTTTAAGAGAACCTTAGAGCAACGAGGAATTGAATGGGAGGTTCAAGTAGAGTCTCAGGAATTGCTTGTGGACCAGGAGGGGGTTCAACAGGTGCTGAATAATCTTCTAGATAACGCCATTCAATATTATATAGATGGAGCACCCCTAGTAATTGAAGGAAAGATAGATCAGGATGCGTATGAATTATCTATTCGAGGCCCTGGAAGGGTGATAGAAGAAGAGGATCAAGAGAAAATCTTTGAGCGCTTTTATCGCTCTGACCCTTCAAGAAGCAGGGAAACCGGTGGTACGGGTCTTGGACTGGCTATTGCAAAAGAGATCGTAGAACGCCATGAAGGGGAGATTGGCCTGCGATCAGATGGGAACGACCATACCTTTTGGTTTCGGCTACCTAAAGAAGGAGCACTGGATTAATCCAGTGCTCCTTCTTTACGTTGGACAAACCCTTGATCAAACGTTTGATCAAGGGTGGAAAGAAAGCTTAAACCGTCATTTTCTCTTTCAAATGCGATCCTGCAATACCTGGGTAAGTCATTTCATACGTATCTAATATGACTTCAAGGTCTTCGGGATTTAAAATATTGTACTCCTTACATAATTCACGAATGCTTTTGTTCGTTTTGATTCCTTCTTGTGCGATCTTGGCTGATTGCTCATATCCAATGTGAGGGCTTAGTGCTGTGATAACGCCTAAACTTTTCTCGACATGATCTTTTAAAGCGGCTTCGTTTGCTTGTATGTCTTTCAAGCATAAATCGGTGAAGACTTGAAACCCGTTCTTCATCACAGTCATCGATTCAAGCAGGTTGAAGATCAGGACAGGTTCCATTACATTTAAATCTAATTGACCGGCTTCACTAGCCATACTGATGGTTTGATCATTGCCAATCACTTGAAAAGCGATTTGATTGATTACTTCTGGCATCACGGGGTTTACTTTGCCAGGCATAATAGATGACCCTGGCTGTCGTGCAGGTAATAGAATTTCACAAAGGCCATTCTTCGGTCCTGAGGCCATGAGCCGTAGATCATTAGCGATTTTAGAGAGATTGGTCATCGTATTCTTTAAGGCTGATGATAGCTCTGTATAAGCATCTGTGTTCTGAGTGGCATCGACCAGATTCTCAGCGGATTCTAAAGGTAATCCGCTAATGGAAGATAAGTGCTCAACCACAAGTTTTGTGTACGTAGGATCAGCGTTCAACCCTGTCCCGACAGCAGTAGCCCCCATATTCACTTCATAGAAGTTCTCTCTCGTACGCTCAATTCGCTTAAGATCTCTTTTCACCATACGATGATAGCTTTCAAATTCTTGGCCTAATCGAATCGGGACTGCATCCTGTAGATGGGTACGTCCTACTTTAACAATGTGATCAAATTCATCTGCTTTGTCCTTGAAAGTCGCTGCCATCTCCTTCATAACATCTTCGAGCTGGCTCATTACCTGAGATATGGCCAGGTGCATGGTCGTTGGGAAGACATCGTTCGTTGATTGAGACATATTGACGTGGTTATTCGGATTAACCGATTCGTAATCCCCTTTTTTCTTTCCCATAATTTCTAACGCTCTGTTGGCGATCACTTCATTGGCGTTCATATTCAGGGAAGTACCGGCTCCACCCTGAATAGGGTCCACGAGGAATTGATCATGATGGTCGCCATTAAGGATTTCATCAGTAGATTGAACGATTGCTCTACTAATATCGGCAGGGAGCTGGTGAATGTCCCTGTTGGCTAGTGCTGCAGCCTTCTTGACTGCAGCGATGCTGTAAATTAACGCTTCATTTAATTTATAACCAGTGATCGGAAAGTTTTCTTGTGCTCGCAATGTCTGGATGCCGTAATAGGCGTTTAGTGGTACTTCTTTCTTCCCTAGAGAATCTGATTCTGTTCGAAAATGATGCGTCATATATACCGTTCCTTTCCGTGTGTAATAGTCTTATGTGGGTCAACCATAATGGACAGCTGCATATTCTTCTTCTTGGTTTTCGGGCTCTGTTTGGTTTCTTTCTTTTGAACTGACAACAACGGCTGCAGAAGCATCCCCTAATACATTGACTGATGTTCGGATCATATCTAGTATGCGGTCGATTCCTGCAAGTAAGGCGATTCCCTCTAAAGGAAGTCCGATAGAAGTCATGACCATGGAAAGCATGATTAGCCCTGCGCTTGGGACACCGGCTGTGCCGATGGAAGCGAGTGTTGCTGTTAATACGACCGTTAGCTGGTCTACAAAGGTTAGGTTCATTCCAAAGTATTGTGCGACAAACAGCACACAGACCCCTTGATAGAGTGCGGTTCCATTCATGTTAATGGTGGCTCCGAGAGGGAGAACGAAGCTGCTGATCTTTCTCGGAACTTTTAGTTGTTCTTCGGTATATTTTATAGTCATCGGTAATGTTCCGGAGCTACTCGATGTACTGAAAGCAACCATGGCTACAGGCATAATGTTTTTAAAGAATACAATCGGGCTCATCTTCCCTAGATATTTAACTGATAAAGAATAAACGATAAGTACGTGAACAAGTGAACCAATCAGTAAAGCGAGGATTACTTTTAATAACGGCCATAAAACCGCTAATCCATACTCCCCAACCGTTGGAGCAATCAGACCAAAGATGCCAATCGGAGCAAATCTCATAACAACGCCTGTGATCTTATACATGACTTCAGCTAGTTGTTCGAATAACTGGTAGAGAGGGCGGGCTTTCTCGCCGACCATCGTAATCCCAATCCCTAGAAAGATCGCGAAGAAGATAATTTGAAGCATATTGCCATCTGTTAAGGCGGCAATCGGATTGGTTGGAACGATGTTGAGTAAGGTATCTTTAATCCCCGGTGTTTCTTGAGCTTCAACAGACGGATTGGAAGATACATCGATGTCTACCCCTGTCCCAGGTGAGAAAAGGGTTCCGAAGAAGAGCCCAATTGAAATGGCGATGGCTGTTGTGACCATATAATACGATACGGTTTTAAAACTTAATTGACCTAATTCCTTAAGGTTTCCCGTGCTCGCCACTCCGACCACAAGGGATGAGAGGACAAGCGGAACAATGATAAATTGGATTAAGCGTAAAAAAAGATCGCCTAAAGGCTGTACGATTTCAAGATCAGGACCTACAATAGCACCTAAGACAATCGCTAAAACGAAAGCGAACAGTATCTGAATAACAAGATTGTTTTTCATTCTAACCCTCCCTGAATGATGTAATGAATAATGTAAGCGCATACCTACAAGTACATACGAAAAACTACTGAAATCTACGAGAAAAAGTCAGAAAATTTATTTGACTTGGGCAGGAGGTAAGGGAATGAATAAAAAGAAGGTTGGTTTCCTGCTGTTGGTGATGGTGATGGTTCCATTGGCGGGAGAACTAAAGTTTTATCCAGTGGAAGGAAACTTTCGTGTTAGTTTTGGGACTCCTTTATTTTTCTTTTTTCTTCTATGGAGAAGAAGTTTGCATCAGTATACGCTTATATTATCGGTAGCTTTGTGTGTGGTGTTGTTTAGAGTAGGGCTTGGAGTAGCTAGTGGTGAGGTGGGCGTAAGCGAGGCGTTCATGCTTCACTTCCCTGTTTTCTTCTACTACCTGACATACGGTGGATTGTTCCAGCTTCTGAACGTACCTCGTTATTACACAAAACCGTTAGTCGTTGGGGGATGCGGGGTTTTATTAGAAGTAATGGCGAGCATGGCTGAGATGGTGATCAGAAGTGGAGTGGCTGATCAAGCTGTAGGGTTTGACCTTTGGTTACTGTTAGAAGTCGCCGTCGTCCGCAGTTTCTTTGTATTAGGTTTCTTCAATATCTTACTGTATCGACAGGCTAAGATTGAAGAGGAGCAACATAAGCAGCAATCTGAACATATGATGATGGTGGTCTCAGGCTTGTATGCGGAAGCGGTGCAATTATCGAAATCTATGAAAGATGCGGAAATGGTTACGAAAGAAAGTTATGATTTGTATCGAAACATACAAGAGTTACCCGTTACAGAACGTTCTTCAGCGGTTCTTGGTATCGCTAGTCGGGTACACGAAATTAAGAAAGGCAACCAGCGGATTTACGCTGGGTTATCTCAAGTCATCTCAAGGGAAGGTGAGGCCACTTATTTACATGTGGAGAGGATCGGGAAGATTGTCAAACAAGCAAATGAACAATATGCAGCGTACCTCGGAAAACAGATTGATATCCGTCTAGTGTATGAGGGGAATCATCCTCCGTATCCTACATATGCGCTGCTTTCTGTCCTGAATAACCTGATCTCGAATGCAGTTGAAGCAATCGAAGATAAAGGGAGAATAGATCTTGAGGTTAGGGAGCGGAATGGACAAGTTGAATGTAAGGTAACAGATAATGGGCGAGGGGTCCCTGAGAAAATGAGAGAAATGATTTTCAAGCACGGGTATACATCTAAATTTGATTCTTCAGGAGAGGCTTCGACAGGGATCGGACTCAGTTATGTGCAAGAGGTTGTAGAGGGGATGAGTGGGAGCATCAACTTAGTGGATGAAGAGGAAAAGAAGACGACTTTCTTCGTTCGAATTCCTCAAGCAAAATTGGTGGAAATGGGGCAATAGCATGAATTACTTTCTAGTAGATGATGATGTAACAATTCGAGCCATGTTAACGGAAATGATTGAAGATGAGGACCTCGGAGAAGTGGTTGGAGAACGAGAGGATGGGTCGGCTCTTGATGCTCATGTTCTGAAAACCAACAAAGTCGACATTCGTATTATCGATTTATTAATGACAAAGAGAGACGGATTGGAAACGCTGCGTCAGATTCAGCATGACTTTACAGGGAAGGTCGTTATGATTTCTCAGGTCGAGTCAAAGGATTTAATAGGGGAAGCCTATTCCTTAGGGGTAGAATACTATATTACAAAGCCGTTAAACCGTATCGAAGTAACAAGTATTCTTTCTAAAGTAAATGAGAGAATTGTGTTGGATCAATCCATTCACACAATCCAGCAATCTTTAAATGTTATTTCGGGTCAAAATACTGCCACTGCCACAGCCAGAACATCTGTAGCCAATAAAAGTTTGAAAGAGGAAGGTCATTCGATCTTAGTTGAACTGGGAGTCATTGGGGAGATCGGGTCGAGAGATTTACTCGAGATGATCGAATACATGGATCAGGATAAGGGGTTAGAAGGGAAAGAGACAATGTCCCTTAAAGGCATCTATCATCAAATCGCAGTCAGTCGCGCTGGGGACGAAGCGAAACATTCTGTATTGCAACGTGAGGTGAAAGCGTCTGAACAACGTGTCCGACGAGTGGTCCACCAAGGGCTTTCCTATATTGCATCCTTGGGGCTGAATGATTTCGCCCATCCTGTCTTTGACAAATATGCGTCGACTTTCTTTGATTATGAACAAGCCCGAAAGAAGATGTTGAAGTTGGATCAGGGGAAGGATAAGAATGTGAATCGAGTCCGGATTGATACGAAGAAATTTATTTACATGCTGTATTTTGAAGCCAAAAGAAAAAGGATGGAATAAGGGCGAGTAGAGAGTATTTTCACCCTTGATCAAACGTTTGATCAAGGATTACGAGTGCTGTGAAACCTATACAAAAAAGCTTCCCCCTTCAAGTGGATTGAAGAGAGAAGCTTTTTTTAATGACTTGTTCAGTGCGAATCTGTAGCTTATGAACGAACAGCGCGTTTCATGCTTTTGATCCAACCGATGTGTTCACTTTCATGCGTTGCTGAGAATAAAAGCATCGCTCCAACCGATTCAATATTGAAAGGTCCTGGTTGGAAGGATTCCTCTAAGGCATTGTCCATTTTCCCTTCGAAGGTACTTAACAGACGTTTCTTTTGATCTTTCAGCAGTTCTTTTAATTCACTTAGTTCTGGAGGTGTCGCTTCCCACTGATTTGGGTGTGTGCCACCACCAAAGAAACTTCCGTAGTTTTCTGGGATATTAGTAGATTCACCAGCTTTTTTAAACACGAGAAATTCAGTAGATAAATAGACATGACCGAGTTGCCAGCGGATGGAGTTCGGAAAGCCGTCTTGAATTTGATCTGCCTCTTTTTCTTCAATATCTTCAACTTCTTTAAGGAGTGAAGATCGTGTGATATCGAGCTGTTGAAGGGTGTGTTTTTCGTTCATGATTCGCCTCCTTTGAATTTCGTTCATGACGTGCCTATTCTATTGTATCAAAATCCATCGTTGTAGACGTCTTTGGGGTTTCAGACTTCTTAATGGTACAAAAAGGCCTGACAAATGAGTCAGGCCTTTTTTGGTTTATTTCTTATTTACAGATGCATCGTAGATCTTCTCGATCGCTTGATCAAGTGATTTGTTGAACTCTTCGTCTGTTTGATTAGCGCTTAAGTCAGAAACTAACGCGCGAGAGAAACTTGCGATCACGCCTTCGTTTTCTTTAAGCTTCTCATTTGCTTCATCGCGAGAGTAACCGCCAGATAAAGCAACGACACGAACAACGTGTGGATGTTCGACTAGTTCTTTAAATGCATTTGCTTTAGTTGGAATAGATAGCTTCAACATGACATGTTCATCTTCAGCTAGGCTGTTTAGGTTCTGAAGAATTTCTTCTTTCAGAATTTCTTCAGACTTCTCTTTGTCCTCACTGTGGATGTTTACCTCTGGCTCGATAATCGGAACAAGACCGGCTTCCATGATCTTTTTAGCCGCTTCGAATTGTTGATCTACAACAGCTTTAATTCCTGTTGGGTTTGGTTCATGGACCACAGAGCGCATCTTCGTACCGAAAATATTACGTTCTGTTGCACGGCTTAGGGTTTCATCTAAGTCGTGGATCGGTTTCATGAGCTGAACGCCATTTTCTTTATCTGCTAACCCTTTGTCCACTTTAAGGAAAGGAGCAATTCCTTTTTCCGCAAGATAGTCAGCAGTATATTTGCCTTCGATTTCACGATCCATTGTTTGTTCGAAAAGGATCGTGCCTAAAATACGGTCATCAAAAGCAGGGGAAGTAATGATACGAGTACGCATTTGGTGAACACGGTCAAACATTTCATCTTCGCCTGAATAAGCATCTTCAGGTACCCCGTAGTCAGCTAAAGCTTTAGGTGTACTTCCGCCACTTTGGTCCAGGGCTGCAATAAATCCTTTACCGTTTTTGATCTTATCGAATTGTTTGTTGTTCATGATTCCCACTCCTTTTTTTGAAAAAGTCCATTAGTATACTTCCCTTAATTGAGCGTTACATAACATATAGGGGTAGATTTTTAGAGTGTATTTAATCTTCTTTCACTTTCCATGCTTGTTCAAAAAGAATGACAAGCCCTGTGCCAATGAGAAGGCCGTTGCTCATTAGGTTTTGAGCGAGGGCTGGGAGGTCTGAGAATACTTCAGCTGGAAGGAACATCGTTGCCATACCAAATAAGTACGCGACTCCGACAATGGTGCTCTTTCTTGAATCCAACGGTTGCATGGTTACGTTGTTTAAGGCTAACCCGACGAGCTGCACGAAGGAGGCCATTAAAGCCGCATTGGCGATCGGCGCAGGGATACTTGAAATAAACGCTACGATCGGTGGGAAGAAAGCAATAATGATAAGTAGGATCGTTGCATAAATAAAAGGTTGCTTTCGCTTTTGGCCGGTTAAGGCGATAAATCCAGCAGAAGTGGCTAAAGGGACGTTGGCGACGGAAGCAAATACACCGGCAATTCCGTGATTGATCCCGGAGAAGGCTGTTCCTTTATTCACTTCTTCGCCATGGTCTTCTTGTTTCATTCCTAACGTCTGCTTCACCGCAACAATGGAAGCGACAATATTAGAAATCGATATGATGGCGGTTATAAATGCAATTGGAATGATACTAAAATCAAAGGCTGGCGCTCCAAAGGCAAACCATTCAGGTGCAGCAAACAGGCTCACTGAAGCTTGCTCCCCTTGTCCTCCTACTACGATCCGAAAAGCAATCCACCCGATAATGATCCCGATAAAGACGGCATAACTGCTTAACCATCCTCTCGCAAACGTTGATAAGCCGAGGACGATAAAGAAGGTTAAAAAGGCGAGTAGAGATTGTTCTCCTTGAATAACACTAGCCTCACCTTGGAGTCCAAGCATTCCTTTTAGAAAGGTTCCGCTTAATTGGACGGTTAAGAGTAGGAAAAATGTCCCTGTAACGAGCGGTGTGAAGATAGGCAAGATTTTCTGAGAAATTTTAAAAGCACCGAATAGGAATAAAAAGATTCCTGTAACAATCATTGTAGCTTCAAGGGTTTGGAGGGTGCCTTTATACGTTCCACCCGCTTGGATACCTGTAATGGCCATAACAGAGAAAATGCTGACCCATATTCCGGCTGGTCCTTCAAAAATCGGCAGTTTGTGCCCGAACAGCGCTTGTAACAAAGAGGCAATTCCTACAGTGAAGAAGGTTCGCTGCATCAGGCCTGATATTTCTATGAAATCTAATTGATAAATGGATCCAATAACGATCGGCATAGCGACTGAACTCGCTAGAAGAAAGACAAACCATTGAAAGGTCTCCATCGTATTGGTTGAGAAGGTTGCTTTACTACTCAATGTGTACACTCCTTATGATGAATAATCCTAGGTTACATGAATGAATAACTTAAATAGTTTATCATTCTTCTTTGAATCGTTGATAGTTTTAAATTTGAGGAAGCTACTGGATTGGGGAGTGATATGCGTTTAACGGATCTACTACATATGATAAAATTGGAAATATGTGAGAGGTGAGGGAGTGTTCATCTCGTAATGAAAAAGGCTTCCGCTAGGGAAGCCCTTTCTCCTTATTGATTTCTGCGACGCCGAGGTCGGTGACAATGGGTACAAACATGGCCATTACGATCTACTTCACATTCGCAAGTAACGTCTCGTTGGCGCCGTTGATTCCCTTGATTTCCATTGCCGCCACGACTTGAACGGCTATTCATTCCATCGTCCGTCAGACCATTATCAGACATGCTCTCTTCCATAACATCTTCATCCATATTCATGTCCTCATTTGTTACATTTCTTCGACCTCCACAATGATCGGTTCGTTCACACACTGGTGTAAACGGAGCCCCTTCTGTAGAGGATTCCATCACTAAACCTTGTGCCAATTCATTCACGATCTGTGTTTGTGTCCCGTTAATGGATAGTTGCAGCGTCGGCGCTAGTGTTCCGCCAAAGTGATTGAAGACGAATTGATCCGGAAGTGATGGTAATTCGTTTAAGCCGATCCCTTCTAGGTTGTAGTAGTTGATAAAGCTAAGCGTTGATAGGTCTGGAAGGACAATCCATGAGTAAGCTTGGAAGGGTTCTTCTGGTGGGTTCGCTACAACAAGACCGCCTTCCCCTAATGGAACATACGTCCCTCTGAAATCGTTAGCTACGAAACCATATAAACCATCTGGACCTTCAAGGCCTGGAGCGAACGTAAATTTGTGACTTACGATAAAGAGGTGGTAACGTCCGCCTACATAGACAATGTGAGGGCGCTCAAGCTGTTGGTTTACACAATCTGCTTCAAGAATTGGAGGGAGAAGCTCCCACTCGCGATAGTCGCTGCTTCTTAGAAGAGCGACACCGACGTTTCCGTTAAATTGAGCAGAACCGTTTGGAACATCGTTACCGCTCCTGAAATCTCCGTCTCCAATATTTTCTGGGTTACATTCACGATTAATCGGTTGCTGAGGAGTTGCGGTGTTTCCTTCAAAGATTATATATTCACAGCCGCTTTCTGGGTCAATCCAAAACCAAGGGTCACGGAAGGAATAAATAATTCCACCACTTGATTGTTCTTGTGTTTGATAGTAAATTCCATCTGGAACAAGAATAATGGAGTGTTCTTCCCAGTTGCCAAAGAGAACCCCATTTAAATTTGAGAAGACTTCCCCTTTTGTAAAGGCCATTCGCTGCTCGTAAGTGACCTGGGCCTCATTGCGTCGTCCTGTTGCTGTATAGAAGAAGTAAATCTCACCATTTTCAACGAAAGCAGACCCAGCCCATTGGCGAGAACCTAATGCATCCCCTGCAGGGAATACCACTCCGCCTGGAATCCAGTCTTGCCCATCTCGGGAGTAGAAGTAACGAATGGTTGCGATATCGTGACGTTTACCCGGTAATACACTTCGAGGGGCTGTAAGCGAGAAGATCACGCGCCAGCCTCCAGGAAGAACGGCAATCGAACCATCTTTCTCACGAAGGGGCCACGTATCCCACACCCAAAGGTCAGGTGCTGTATCTTCAAATGGCTCCTGGATTAGTGGAGCGGCGTTTGCTGACGTAATTCGAATTTGTTCAGCTTGTTGCCTGGTCCACGGGGTTGGTGTTGCATTTTGGTTTAATTCTAAACAACACTCGAATTTATTACAGAACTTTTTGCATCTCTGGCAGCGACCATCTGTGTCATGGGAATGATTGCTGTGGCTGCATTGACAGTTACTATGATTCATTCTACCAATTCCTTTCCAATATAGAAATTTGCTTCTATTTCTAGAAGCTTGATATACCATATGCGAGAGAAAGAGATTGGTATAGACAAACTGTTCGCTACAAATGCTCATTTTTCGTAAATGCAGGCGGGTGTAAGGGGGAGGGCAAAGAGGCAACCTAGATTTTTCCTACGCATTCTATTGCGCATAGCCCGGTAGGATGTAGTATAGTTGGAATAGACAAAAAATTCTAATAGATATTAGAAGATCATTTCATAGGAGGAATTGAATTTCATGTCTCAGCAAACCTATTTAGCTCATGGAAAAGTACATGACTTATTTCAAAACATACAGAGTGTCATGATCGGTAAAGAAGAAGTGACAACGTTAAGTATCGTGGCTTTACTTGCCAAGGGTCATGTCCTCTTAGAAGATGTCCCTGGGGTAGGGAAGACGATGTTAGTTCGAACATTATCCAAGTCCGTCGATTGTGAATTCAAACGTATTCAGTTCACACCAGACTTATTGCCATCTGACGTAACAGGAGTTTCGATATATAACCCGAAGACACTCGAATTTGAATTTCGTCCTGGACCTATTTTAGGAAATATTGTGCTAGCAGATGAAATAAACCGCACTTCGCCTAAGACGCAGTCTTCTTTATTAGAAGGAATGGAAGAAAGTCATATTACAGTCGATGGAAATACAGTCGAATTAAAGCGCCCTTTCTTTGTAATGGCGACGCAAAATCCAATTGAATATGAAGGAACCTACCCATTGCCAGAGGCTCAGTTAGACCGTTTCTTACTGAAGTTAAATATGGGGTACCCAACTGCTGCTGAAGAAATGCAGATGCTTGATTTAGTATCGAATGATCATCCGATTAATCGTATTCAAGCTGTTATGACCCGGGAAGAACTCGTAGAATTACAGAATCAAGCTGCTGAAGTGTATGTGGACCCAAATATTCAACGTTACATTGTAAACGTCGTTTCAGAGACGAGGCGTCACCCTTCTGCCTATCTAGGAGTGAGCCCTCGTGGATCGATCGCACTCATGAAGGCGGCAAAGGCTTATGCGTTTATGCAAGACCGCGACTTCGTGCTACCGGATGATGTGAAATATTTGGCTCCATTCGTATTATCCCATCGTCTGATCTTGAACTCAGAGGCGAAGTTTGAGGGAATGACCTCGAGTGATCTTGTTCATGACATTCTTAGCAAAGTCTCAATTCCTGTGCGTAAGGAAAAATAACGGATGAAGCAAACAGTTAATATCGTAGGGAAACTCGTTTTTACGATTGTTCTTTTAGCTATTTTGTATGCTTACGCTATGTTTCAGGGTGGGTTCGTCAGTTGGTTTCTTTTCTATGGGATGCTGCCTTTTCTCATTTATATGATTGGGGTATTACTGTATCCAATCTCCAAATGGGACGTGCATAGGACGTTCTCTAAGCATATGTTTCAATCTGGTGATTCGCTATCTGTGGATGTGTATATCGAGAGGAAATTCCCGTTCCCTCTGTATTACTGCGTCATTGAAGAATATGTACCCGAAACATTAAATAGGGTAGGGACGAAATCAGAAGGTTATCAATATATGAATAACCCTGATGCCTTGAGGAAAGCGAAGCGAATTAAGAGAGTCGCGTTTCCTTGGTTTAAACGTTCGATCCAATTTAAATACCAAATTCCCCATTTGCCTCGAGGAGAGCATCATTTTCATAGTGTACGAGTGAAAACAGGTGACTTCTTTGGATTCGTTACGAAACAAGCCTATTATACGGTGCCAGGTAGGGTGCTGGTGTATCCTCATAAGAGAGACGTTTCAATGACGAAGCGTGTGAATAGCTTCGATGAAGGAGCGGCTCCGTCCTATTCTCAAACCAAAAGGGATACAACGGTTGTAACCGGTGTGAGGGAATATGCCCCTGGTGACCGTTTCTCCTGGATTGATTGGAAGACTTCAGCAAAGAAGAATGCCATGATGACGAAGGAATTCGAGCAACAGAAGAGTTCTGATGTCTTGCTGGTTCTCGATGCCACAGAGAGTCCTGATGAGAAGCGAATTGCTTTCGAGGGAAGCGTTGAGCTCACTGCTTCTATTATTCAAAGTTATAAGAGAAGAGAAGCGCAGCTGGCCTTCTTGGTTCTAGGAAGTGAACATAAGTTCTTCCCCTTTACGAAAAGCAATGTATCGTTTGATGGGATGAACCAATATTTATCAAGAGTAGAACCAGATGGGAAAACGACGTTTGCTGAATCTTTGTTGAAACAGCAACAGGGGTTGCCCAACCACTTAATTGTCATGATTGTAACGCGCAATCTAACCCCTTCTTTAAAAACTTCTGTTATTCGACTTAAGCAAAAGCACGCTCGTGTCGTCTTCTTTTATATAGAAGCAAAGGAACAAATATCAGGTGAACAGAGACAGTTGTTGCGGGAGCTAGAAGTAAGTGGAGTGGTTGTGAATGTATTATCAGAAGCGGAAATGACACAAGCGAAATTTGAGGTGAGTACATAATGGCGAACGACCCAATCGAACGAAATCAAGCTTTCTTTAGAGGGATCGTTTATCTTTGTGGATTCTTACTGTTTTGGGAGTGGCTCAGACCTTTAGAACAAATTACAGATACAGCGAATATCGCTGTGTTTGTCGTCTACGCTGCCTTTTGTTTCTTTTTATCGTTCATTCGATTGCCGTGGTTCCTATCGATGCCCCTTAAACTGGTTGGGTTAGCATTTGTGTTGGATGGATTGTTTATCGGTGAGCGTTTTCTAAGTGGAGAATGGTTCCGGTTTGTCTATGAACATATCCAATTCAATATTGAAGTGATGGTGGCCAATCAGTGGTGGCAGATGACACCCCTGTTTAGGAGTATGCTCTTCTTACTCCTATTATGGTTAATGAGTTATTTGCTTTACTACTGGTTCGTTGTAGCGAAGCGGACAAGCTTCTTCGTCATCTTAACGATTGTGTACGTAACAATTCTTGATACATTCACGATCTACGATGGAAAAGGAGCGATTATACGCACGTTCCTCATTTCTCTGGTCGTGATGGGGCTGTCTAGTTTCGTGAAAGAAATGGAGAAAGAATCTATTACGATTAAAGGGAGACGCGTGTACCAAGCTTGGATTGTCCCCCTTGTGGTCGTTATTCTTTTTGCTAGTTTAATTGGTTATGCAGCACCGAAGAAAGCCCCTCAGTGGCCAGACCCCGTTCCCTTCATACAAAGTGCAGCGAATGGTGTGGGAGGATCAGGTGGCAAGTCGATTCAGAAAGTCGGCTATGGAACAAATGATGAACGACTTGGGGGTTCCTTCGTGCAAGATGATACCCCTGTCTTCCAGGCTGTAGCTGATGGGGAACATTATTGGCGTATTGAGACCAAAGACGTTTACACAGGCAAAGGATGGATTCGATCGAGTGAGGGAAATGCCTATGAACAAGTAGCCAGTAATGAAATCGATTTAGGCTATTTCAGTGATGAAGTGAAGCGTCTTGATAAGACAGCAACGATTGCCATGAATGATGCAGCGACGTTTTCGAAGCTTGTCTATCCATATGGTATTCAGAATGTGTTAAATAGTGGGGCGGATACGTTGGTCATTAATCCAACGACAGGGGAGATCATTCCTCAAGTGAACGGGGAGACCTTCCAGCTGAAGGGATATGAAATTTCATATGCGCAGCCAAGCTTTTCTTTCTCCCAACTCTCAGAAAGTGGAACAGATGATCCACCAAACATTGATCAAGCTTATACACAGCTGCCGGAAAGTTTACCCACGCAAGTCAGGGAACTAGCAGAAGGGATCGTGGAAGGAAGTGAAGACCGCTACGAGAAAGCGCGGGCGGTTGAAGAATATTTTCAACGAAATGGCTTTGAGTACAGTACGAAAAACGTACCCGTTCCGGATGAGGGCGAAGATTACACTTCTCAGTTCTTATTCGATTCAAAAGTTGGCTATTGTGATAATTTCTCTACCTCCATGGTGGTTCTTCTAAGAAGTGTAGGAGTACCAGCTCGTTGGGCGAAAGGATTCACAGGCGGCGAGCAAATCGATACCGTGGAAGTAGATGGGGAATTAAAGAATGTTTACGAGGTGACAAGTGCGAACGCTCACTCTTGGGTAGAAGTGTACTTCCCTGACATAGGATGGGTAGCATTTGAGCCGACTAAGGGATTCGGTAACCATACAGACTTCTATTTAGAAGATACAGGAGAAGACGATGAAGAAACTTCCGATGTAGATGAGAATCTGCAAGATCAACTCGATCAGAACCAGCAGCAACAACCTGAACTAGATGAACAGGAGATGGCGGGTAAAAATGATGGTTCCGGAGGAGATGGGTGGAATATTACGATCCCAACCTGGGCTTGGGTCCTTTTCGTTGTCCTTATCTTGGCAGCTCTCTGGATGGCGTACAGGTACCGTTATCATCTAATGGCCAAATACTACAGGCGTAAGTATATTCAACACCCAGGCCAGCATAACTATGAAACGGCCTACGAATTCCTCTTGAAAGTATTGGATAAAAAAGAGGATTTGAATCGATCAAATGGGCAGACATTACAAGAGTTTGCGCGTTCGGTTGATGAGTATTATCGGAGTCAGGAGATGGGACAGTTAACCTATCATTATGAACGGTTAGTTTACCAGAAAGGTACGTCACAGCACCCATGGGCACAAATGCGTGAATTGTGGGAAAATTTAATTAAAAAGACGTTGTCTTGACCGGATTTCGTTAGATTGATAGAATGATTGCAACTTAATCGTTCCCTTCATATATCCTCGATAATATGGTTCGAGAGTCTCTACCGGAGCACCGATAATGCTCTGACTATGAAGGCGGGAGTCGTGTATCATTCTCGTGAAATATGAGGAGACTTCTGCCTTTCTATAGTCATAGAGGGCAGAAGTCTCTTTTTTTATAGACGAAACCGATATTAGGGCGCTAAAGGGCCACGTAAATATAAAGGAGTGAAACGCACCATGATCGAAGTACATGACAAGATTTTAGTATTAGATTTCGGAAGTCAGTATAACCAGCTAATCACAAGACGCATTCGGGAGTTTGGCGTATATAGTGAACTCCATTCTCACCGTTTGACCATTGAGGAAATTAAAGAAATGAATCCAACAGGGATTATCCTTTCTGGTGGACCAAACAGCGTTTATGCCGAAGATAGTTTCCGTTGTGATCCTGCTCTATTCGAATTGGATATTCCGGTACTTGGTATCTGTTATGGCATGCAGTTAATGACTCACCATTATGGCGGTAAGGTTGAGCGTGCCTTGCAGAGAGAGTATGGCAAAGCCGACCTTAAAGTAGAAGGAGAACCTTCTCTATTCAAAGACCTTCCTAATGAACAAGTGGTATGGATGAGCCACAGTGACAAAGTTGTAGAAGCTCCCGCTGATTTCTCAGTAGACGCTACGAGCCCATCTTGTCCTGTTTCAGCGATCAGTAACGAAGATAAGAAAATGTACGGGGTGCAGTTCCACCCGGAAGTTCGTCATTCTGAATATGGAAACGACGTACTGAAGCGTTTCGTCTTTGATATTTGTGACGTTAGAGGCGATTGGACAATGGAGAACTTCATAGATCTTGAAGTGGAGAAGATCCGTAACCAGGTAGGGGACCAGAAAGTCCTTTGTGCTCTTAGTGGGGGCGTTGATTCATCAGTTGTAGCGGCGCTTATTCACCGTGCAATCGGGGATCAGCTTACTTGTATCTTTGTCGATCATGGGTTGCTTCGTAAAGATGAAGCGGATACGGTTATGAATACGTTCAGTGAAGGTTTTAACATGAATGTGATTAAAGTGGACGCTGAAGAGAGATTTATGTCCAAGCTAAGAGGCGTTTCAGACCCTGAGAAGAAACGTAAAATCATTGGGAATGAGTTCATTTATGTGTTTGATGAACAGGCAGAAGAGCTCAAGGATATGGAT
This sequence comes from Pontibacillus chungwhensis, assembly GCF_030166655.1. Lineage (GTDB taxonomy): Bacteria > Bacillota > Bacilli > Bacillales > BH030062 > Pontibacillus. The sequence goes on from NZ_CP126446.1 coordinate 341,510, forward strand.
TACCTGGCTCAAGGAACTCTATATACGGATATTATCGAAAGCGGAACAGAAACAGCGCAAACCATTAAGTCGCACCACAATGTAGGTGGTCTTCCTGAGGATATGGAATTCAAACTGATCGAACCACTGAATGCTTTATTTAAAGATGAAGTGCGTGCCTTAGGTACAGAGCTAGGTGTGCCTGACCATATTGTGTGGCGCCAGCCTTTCCCTGGGCCTGGCCTTGCTATTCGTGTATTAGGGGAGATCACAGATGAGAAGCTTAAAATCGTTCGAGAATCTGATGCGATTCTTCGTGAAGAGGTAAAGAATGCCGGACTAGAACGAGACATTTGGCAGTACTTTACAGTATTGCCTGATATCCGTAGTGTAGGGGTGATGGGAGATGCCCGCACCTATGATTATACGGTGGGTATCCGTGCTGTCACATCTATTGATGGAATGACATCAGATTGGGCGCGTATCCCGTATGATGTATTAGAGCTGATCTCAACAAGAATAGTCAATGAGGTAGACCATGTAAACCGAATTGTGTATGACGTGACGAGCAAGCCGCCAAGTACAATTGAATGGGAATAACGAACAATTAATGAGTTTATCGTTTTAAATATTCGTTTTTGGCGTTGACTCAGCTTGATAATACTAGTATGATAGATCTAGATAAAATAAAAAACGAACCGTCGTATAATATTGGGGATAAGGCCCAAGAGTTTCTACCGAATCACCGTAAATGATTCGACTACGATGGAGGATATGTTTCTGATGGATTGTAAGAAATCTGTCTTTAGCATGGATCTCTGTCTATGGACCTGAAACTCTTGGCGTAATGCCAAGAGTTTCTTTTTGTATCGACTGGTTTCGGAGAGGGGTAAAGTATGAAGAAATTCTTTCAATTTGAAGAGCTGGGAACGAATTATCGTACAGAATTCATCGCTGGTTTAACGACGTTTCTAGCCATGGCTTATATATTGGTCGTCAATCCAATTACATTAGCACTTGTGGGAGTAGAGGAACTTCCGGAAGGGGTAACAAGGATTGATCAGGGGGCAGTATTTACTGCAACAGCGATTGCGGCTGCTGTAGGTTCCTTGATTATGGGGGTAATAGCAAAATACCCGATAGCACTAGCTCCAGGCATGGGGCTGAACGCGTTTTTCTCTTTTACAGTCATGCTGCAGTTCGCTATTCCTTGGGAGGAAGCGTTAGCAGGAGTTCTTGTTTCTGGACTTATCTTTATTGTATTAACCGTAACAGGACTTAGAGAAAAGATTATAAATGCGATTCCAAGTAATTTAAAACTCGCAGTTGGAGCAGGGATTGGCCTTTTCATTGCGTTTATCGGTTTTCAAAATGCAGGGATCATAACGGGGGACCCTAACACACTTGTCGCTTTAGGTGACTTAACTCGTCCCCAAACGCTTCTTGCTATATTTGGTCTTATTATTTCGGTTATTTTAATGTCTCTAAATATTAAGGGTGGCATCTTTTACGGAATCGTCATTACGACAATCGGGGGCATCCTTGTTAATTTAATTGACACACCAACAGCTGTCATGAGTGCACCGCCTAGTGTTGCTCCAACGTTTGGGGCTGCGATTGAACATTTACCATCCGTGCTCGTCTCAGGTGAAATGTGGATTGTCATCTTAACGTTTTTATTTGTGGACTTCTTTGATACAGCCGGAACGTTAGTAGCCGTGGCGACACAAGCGGGTATTATGAAAGAAAATAAATTACCACGGGCCGGCCGTGCGTTGTTTGCTGATTCAGCAGCTACCGTTGTCGGTTCAGTGGTAGGAACATCAACAACGACATCTTATATTGAATCAACAGCTGGTGTAGCAGCAGGAGGGCGCTCCGGTTTTACATCAGTGGTAACGGCAGGTTTCTTCCTATTGTCATTATTATTTTCTCCTCTCTTGAGTGTTGTAACAGCTGAGGTTACGGCACCTGCATTAATTATTGTGGGAGTGTTAATGTGTAGTGCTTTGAAAAATATTGAATGGGATCAATTCGAAATTGCCGTTCCTGCTTTCTTAACGGTGATCGCGATGCCGCTAACTTATAGTATCGCCACAGGAATAGCGATTGGTTTTATCTTTTATCCCCTTACCATGATCTTAAAAGGACGAGGAAAAGAGATTCATCCTGTCATGTACTTCTTGTTCATTGTCTTCTTAGCATATTTTATCTTTTTAATTTAATAGATGCTCAAACTAGATTGAGGGTTGCCATGACAATGGGCAGCCCTCTTTTTATATGGGTAGGTAAATAAAAAGGTGAAAAAGATTTTATAAAAACTATTGCATATTTCTTAGATGCCGTGGTACATTATTAAACGTTGCGTTAACAACAACGCAAACAACAAAACAATCTCTCAGGCAGTGCAGACCAATTAGATTTGGTTTCACAAACCTTCCTATTAAATAGGGAAGAGATTGGGTTAATAAAGAGGACAAAAACTTTTTAAAAAAAGATATTGACTCAAAATTGACCGCATGATAAGATATTTAAGTCGCTGTTAAACGACAGAGACAACAAAAGATCTCGAACGAAGCGCAGAGCGCAACATCCTTAATTGGAACGAGATCAAGTTGAAAATGAGAACAAAAACTTTTCGAAAAAAGATATTGACTCAAAATCAACCGCATGTTAAACTAGTTAAGTCGCTGTTAAACGGCGGACATAACGAAGAAACATCAAAATGAAACATTTGATCTTTGAAAACTGAACGAAACAACATGTATCGTCAATGTCTTTAAATTGATTTTTAAAGCCAGTAATCATTTATTTTGATGCTAGGCAGACTCACATTTTATGGAGAGTTTGATCTTGGCTCAGGACGAACGCTGGCGGCGTGCCTAATACATGCAAGTCGAGCGCGTGAATCAACATGATCCCTTCGGGGTGATTGTTGTGGATCGAGCGGCGGACGGGTGAGTAACACGTGGGCAACCTACCCATGAGATCGGGATAACTCCGGGAAACCGGAGCTAATACCGAATAACCCAGTGAACTGCATGGTTCACTGGTAAAAGGCGGTTTCGGCCGTCACTCATGGATGGGCCCGCGGCGCATTAGCTAGTTGGTAAGGTAACGGCTTACCAAGGCAACGATGCGTAGCCGACCTGAGAGGGTGATCGGCCACACTGGGACTGAGACACGGCCCAGACTCCTACGGGAGGCAGCAGTAGGGAATCTTCCGCAATGGACGAAAGTCTGACGGAGCAACGCCGCGTGAACGATGAAGGTCTTCGGATCGTAAAGTTCTGTTGTTGGGGAAGAACAAGTGCCAGAGGAAATGCTGGTACCTTGACGGTACCCAACCAGAAAGCCACGGCTAACTACGTGCCAGCAGCCGCGGTAATACGTAGGTGGCAAGCGTTGTCCGGAATTATTGGGCGTAAAGCGCGCGCAGGCGGTTCCTTAAGTCTGATGTGAAAGCCCACAGCTCAACTGTGGAGGGCCATTGGAAACTGGGGAACTTGAGTACAGAAGAGGAGAGTGGAATTCCACGTGTAGCGGTGAAATGCGTAGAGATGTGGAGGAACACCAGTGGCGAAGGCGACTCTCTGGTCTGTAACTGACGCTGAGGCGCGAAAGCGTGGGTAGCAAACAGGATTAGATACCCTGGTAGTCCACGCCGTAAACGTTGAGTGCTAGGTGTTAGGGGGTTTCCGCCCCTTAGTGCTGAAGTTAACGCATTAAGCACTCCGCCTGGGGAGTACGGCCGCAAGGCTGAAACTCAAAAGAATTGACGGGGGCCCGCACAAGCGGTGGAGCATGTGGTTTAATTCGAAGCAACGCGAAGAACCTTACCAGGTCTTGACATCTTGCGCTATCCCTAGAGATAGGGAGTTCCCTTCGGGGACGCAATGACAGGTGGTGCATGGTTGTCGTCAGCTCGTGTCGTGAGATGTTGGGTTAAGTCCCGCAACGAGCGCAACCCCTAATCTTAGTTGCCAGCATTCAGTTGGGCACTCTAAGGTGACTGCCGGTGACAAACCGGAGGAAGGCGGGGATGACGTCAAATCATCATGCCCCTTATGACCTGGGCTACACACGTGCTACAATGGATGGTACAGAGGGCCGCGAGACCGCGAGGTCAAGCAAATCTCAAAAAACCATTCTCAGTTCGGATTGCAGGCTGCAACTCGCCTGTATGAAGCCGGAATCGCTAGTAATCGCAGGTCAGCATACTGCGGTGAATACGTTCCCGGGCCTTGTACACACCGCCCGTCACACCACGAGAGTTGGCAACACCCGAAGTCGGTGAGGTAACCTTTTTGGAGCCAGCCGCCGAAGGTGGGGCCAATGATTGGGGTGAAGTCGTAACAAGGTAGCCGTATCGGAAGGTGCGGCTGGATCACCTCCTTTCTAAGGATATTACGGAACTAGCGAGTCCTTCGGGACTTGCTAGCAGGCACATATCGTGCCATTAAACCATTGACCATGTTTGTTTCGTTCGGTTTTGAAAGATTGATTCTTCAAAGATATAAGGAATGGGCCTGTAGCTCAGCTGGTTAGAGCGCACGCCTGATAAGCGTGAGGTCGGTGGTTCAAGTCCACTCAGGCCCACCATTTCTGTTTCCTAATTTAATTTACGGGGCCTTAGCTCAGATGGGAGAGCGCCTGCTTTGCACGCAGGAGGTCAGCGGTTCGATCCCGCTAGGCTCCACCAATTTTTCAAACAGTACCTTGAAAACTAGATAAGAATTAGACATCAAACCAACGTTAGATTTAACGTAAGCATCATTATGATGCGTCTTTTCACATCTTTATTAGATAGTTAAGTGAATAAGGGCGCACGGTGGATGCCTTGGCACTAGGAGCCGATGAAGGACGGGACTAACACCGATATGCTTCGGGGAGCCGTAAGTAGGCTATGATCCGGAGATTTCCGAATGGGGAAACCCACTACCCGTAATGGGGTAGGATCCTTAACTGAATTCATAGGTTAAGGAAGGTAGACTCGGGGAACTGAAACATCTCAGTACCCGAAGGAAGAGAAAGCAAACGCGATTTCCTGAGTAGCGGCGAGCGAAACGGAAACAGCCCAAACCAGAGAGCTTGCTCTCTGGGGTTGTAGGACGCTCCATTGGAGTTACCAAGAAACAAGATAGATGAATGATCTGGAACGGTCAGCCGAAGAAGGTAACGGCCCTGTAGTCAAAATCTTGTTTCCTCCGGAGCGGATCCTGAGTACGGCGGAACACGAGGAATTCCGTCGGAATCCGGGAGGACCATCTCCCAAGGCTAAATACTCCCTAGTGACCGATAGTGAACCAGTACCGTGAGGGAAAGGTGAAAAGCACCCCGGGAGGGGAGTGAAATAGAACCTGAAACCGTGTGCCTACAAGTAGTTGGAGCCCGTTAATGGGTGACAGCGTACCTTTTGTAGAATGGACCGGCGAGTTACGATCCCATGCAAGGTTAAGATGAAAAATCGGAGCCGCAGCGAAAGCGAGTCTGAATAGGGCGAAATAGTATGTGGTCGTAGACCCGAAACCGTGTGATCTACCCATGTCCAGGGTGAAGGCCAGGTAACACTGGCTGGAGGCCCGAACCCACGCACGTTGAAAAGTGCGGGGATGAGGTGTGGGTAGCGGTGAAATGCCAATCGAACACGGAGATAGCTGGTTCTCTCCGAAATAGCTTTAGGGCTAGCCTCAAGGTAAGAGTCTTGGAGGTAGAGCACTGATTGGACTAGGGGCCCTCATCGGGTTACCGAATTCAGTCAAACTCCGAATGCCAACGACTCATCCTTGGGAGTCAGACTGCGAGTGATAAGGTCCGTAGTCGAGAGGGGAACAGCCCAGACCACCAGCTAAGGTCCCTAAGTTTATGTTAAGTGGAAAAGGATGTGGAGTTGCTCAGACAACCAGGATGTTGGCTTAGAAGCAGCCATCATTTAAAGAGTGCGTAATAGCTCACTGGTCGAGTGACTCTGCGCCGAAAATGTACCGGGGCTAAACATAACACCGAAGCTGTGGATTGTTCTTACGAACAATGGTAGGAGAGCGTTCTAAGTGCTGTGAAGTCAGACCGTAAGGACTGGTGGAGCGCTTAGAAGTGAGAATGCCGGTATGAGTAGCGAAAGAAGAGTGAGAATCTCTTCCACCGTAAGTCTAAGGTTTCCTGAGGAAGGCTCGTCCGCTCAGGGTTAGTCGGGACCTAAGCCGAGGCCGAAAGGCGTAGGCGATGGATAACAGGTTGATATTCCTGTACCACCTCCTTTCCGTTTGAACAACGGGGGGACGCAGTAGGATAGGGAATCCGCTCCACTGGATGTGAGCGGCCAAGCAGTGAGTGAGATGCATAGGCAAATCCGTGCATCAATCACAAGCTGTGATGGGGAGGGAACTATAGTACCGAAGTTCCTGATTTCACACTGCCAAGAAAAGCCTCTAGTGAGGAAAGAGGTGCCCGTACCGCAAACCGACACAGGTAGACGAGGAGAGTATCCTAAGGTGATCGGGAGAACTCTTGTTAAGGAACTCGGCAAAATGACCCCGTAACTTCGGGAGAAGGGGTGCTCCTTCATAGGAGGAGCCGCAGTGAAAAGGCCCAATCGACTGTTTAGCAAAAACACAGGTCTCTGCGAAACCGAAAGGTGAAGTATAGGGGCTGACACCTGCCCGGTGCTGGAAGGTTAAGGGGATGAGTTAGCATTAGCGAAGCTTTGAACCGAAGCCCCAGTAAACGGCGGCCGTAACTATAACGGTCCTAAGGTAGCGAAATTCCTTGTCGGGTAAGTTCCGACCCGCACGAAAGGTGCAACGAATTGGGCACTGTCTCAACAAGAGACCCGGTGAAATTATACTATGCGTGAAGATGCGCATTACCCGCGACAGGACGGAAAGACCCCGTGGAGCTTTACTGTAGCCTGATATTGAATGTTGGTACAGCTTGTACAGGATAGGTGGGAGCCGTCGATGCCGGAGCGCTAGCTTCGGTGGAGGCATCCGTGGGATACCACCCTGGCTGTATTGACATTCTAACCCAGGACCGTGATCCGGTCCGGAGACAGTGTCAGGTGGGCAGTTTGACTGGGGCGGTCGCCTCCCAAAGAGTAACGGAGGCGCCCAAAGGTTCCCTCAGAATGGTTGGAAATCATTCGCAGAGTGCAAAGGCACAAGGGAGCTTGACTGCGAGACCTACAAGTCGAGCAGGGACGAAAGTCGGGCTTAGTGATCCGGCGGTGCCGTATGGAAGGGCCGTCGCTCAACGGATAAAAGCTACCCCGGGGATAACAGGCTTATCTCCCCCAAGAGTCCACATCGACGGGGAGGTTTGGCACCTCGATGTCGGCTCATCGCATCCTGGGGCTGTAGTCGGTCCCAAGGGTTGGGCTGTTCGCCCATTAAAGCGGTACGCGAGCTGGGTTCAGAACGTCGTGAGACAGTTCGGTCCCTATCCGTCGTGGGCGTTGGAAATTTGAGAAGAGCTGTCCTTAGTACGAGAGGACCGGGATGGACGCACCGCTGGTGCACCAGTTGTTCCGCCAGGAGCATAGCTGGGTAGCTACGTGCGGAAGGGATAAGTGCTGAAAGCATCTAAGCATGAAGCCCACTTCGAGATGAGATTTCCCATCACTTCGAGTGAGTAAGATTCCTTGTAGACGACAAGGTTGATAGGTCGGAGGTGGAAGCGTGGTGACACGTGCAGCTGACCGATACTAATAAATCGAGGACTTAACTAACAAAAGCGCAAGCGACCGCCTAGACCCGTACGGATAAGACAGATTTTCGAAAAAGGCTTTAGCCTTTGTAGAAAAGATGACTTATACGCTAGGGTCTGGGAGCTGGAGCTAGACGTAAAAACGTAAAAGGCACGATGTCGTAATTCTTATCTAGTTTTGAAGGTACTCCTTCAACAAAACAATAGTATGGCGGTATTGGCGAAGAGGTCACACCTGTTCCCATGCCGAACACAGAAGTTAAGCTCTTCAGCGCCGATGGTAGTCGGGGTTTCACCCCCGCAAGAGTAGGACGCCGCCATGCACTTAAAATAAACCCAGAAGATAAAAATCTTCTGGGTTTATTTTTCGTCTAAGGACTTAATCTTAATTTTGTTACGTTTGCCTTCTTCTTGAATCATACGGTGCAATTGAATGACGACAATTCCATTGCGATAGGTCGCCTGCATGCGATCTCCACGAACAGGGTAAGGGAGTTCTACTTTCCTTTCAAACGTCCCCTGGAGGATTTCTTCTTGTATACATTGTTTTTGTGAGGATTGAAGAGAGATGATTCCTTTGATTTCTAAGATGGAGTAATCAACGAAGATATCTAAATCATCCAGGTTCTCAAGGCCAGGTACGTTAACGAGTAAGAGCAGCTCATTATCAGATTTGTACATATTAATTTGAGGAATCGTTGGTTTCAGAATACCGTCAAATTCACCCCAGAAATCTTCCCCGAAGAATCGATCCATGTTCTGACGCCAATTGTTCATATTTTGAAATGGGTCCATCCTAACTCACTCCTTTTGGATATACTAATTATAATTTGAGTCTTTCTCCTTATTTTTTTCGATTTATTCTTAAGAAGAATGTAGAAATTAATTGAGAATCAATAATGGATTGCGCTATAGTGTATGCATAAGCTGTAAAGTGGGTGAATGTCCCGTTTTTGGGGAATAAATCTATATTACGTTTAAAGAGGGGAGTCGGTTTTGTTTTTATGGAAAATTTATTAGAGAATAGCTGGGCCATGGTGTTGATTATTTTAGTGGTTAACATTGTGTATGTATCGTTTTTAACCATTCGAACGATCTTTACGTTAAAAGGTCAACGTTATTGGGCAGCCTTTATTAGTGTTTTTGAAATTACGGTGTACATTGTAGGTCTTGGTCTCGTATTGGATAACCTCGATCAAATCCAAAATGTTGTTGCCTATGCGCTAGGCTTCGGTTTAGGGGTTATTGTGGGGATGAAAATTGAAGAGAAACTGGCTCTTGGTTATATAACTGTAAACGTAATTTCCTCTAATCCTGATATCGAATTTACAAAGCAGCTAAGAGATAAAGGATACGGGGTAACAAGCTGGTTTGCATATGGTATGGAAGGTGACCGTTTGGCGATGCAAATCCTTACACCAAGAAAATATGAACTATCCTTATATGAAACCATCAAGAATATTGACTCGAAGGCTTTTATTGTAGCTTATGAACCGAAACAAATTCGAGGTGGTTTCTGGGTTAAACAAGTACGGAAAGGAAAGCTGAACAAAAATGGGTAAACAGAAAAAACGATTTATAGTTGAAGATGGGGATTCCATTGATTCTGTTCTCGATACGATGAAAGAAGAAGGATATATGCCTATTCGGAGAGTCGAAGAACCGATCTTTCAAGAACGCGTTGAAAATGGGGAGAAGAAAGTTGAGCCGATAGGAAGTAAAATTATCTTTGATGCCGTAAAGACGAACTGATACGAACAATATAATAATAAACAAATAAAACGTTCGGAAAACGTTGCTTTTTCCCGCTACAATTGGTACTATACCAGTAGACAGTCATGCTTTGTCCATAACTTGGACAAGCTTCGAACGTGACAAGTGAGCCTATTATCTTTACCTATAGATAATAGGCGCTTTTATTTAACGGGAGGATGATGATAGTGATAGAACGTTATACACGACCTGAGATGGGTGCAATTTGGACAGATGAGAATAAATATAAGGCCTGGTTAGAAGTTGAACTGTTGGCGTGTGAAGCTTGGAGTGAATTAGGATACATACCAGCGGAAGATGTGAAAAAACTCCGACAGCATGCTTCTTTTGACATTAACCGCATTTTAGAAATTGAGCAGGAAACTCGTCACGATGTTGTAGCTTTCACACGTGCTGTATCCGAAACCCTTGGAGAAGAGCGTAAATGGGTTCACTATGGTTTGACCTCTACGGATGTTGTTGATACAGCTTTATCTTATCTATTGAAGCAAGCCAACGAACTCATCCGTCGGGATCTTCAGAATTTCATTGATATTCTAGCTGACAAAGCGAAAGAACATAAATATACGGTCATGATGGGGCGTACCCACGGCGTCCATGCAGAACCAACTACATTTGGGTTAAAGCTTGCATTATGGTATGAAGAAATGAGACGAAATTTAGAGCGCTTTGAAATGGCAGCTCATAATATTGAATTTGGGAAGCTATCAGGGGCTGTTGGGACCTATGCCAATATTGATCCATTTGTTGAGGAATACGTGTGTAAGGAGCTCGGATTAACGCCTGCGCCTGTCTCAACGCAAACCTTACAAAGGGATCGTCATGCCCACTACCTATCAACTCTTTCGTTAATTGCGACTTCTATTGAGAAGTTTGCTGTAGAAATTCGTGGTTTACAAAAGTCAGAAACCAGAGAAGTGGAAGAATTCTTTGCTAAAGGTCAGAAGGGATCTTCAGCCATGCCTCACAAACGCAATCCGATAGGTTCTGAGAATATGACAGGACTTGCTAGGGTTATCAGAGGGCATATGGTTACAGCTTATGAGAACGTTCCTCTATGGCATGAAAGAGATATCTCTCATTCTTCTGCCGAACGGATCATCTTACCTGATTCTACAATTGCTTTAAACTATATGTTGAATCGCTTTGGTAAGATTGTGAAGAATTTAACCGTCTATGAAGATAATATGAAGAAGAATATGGACAAGACGTACGGATTAATCTTCTCGCAGCGTGTCTTGTTATCCCTTATTGATACAGGTATGTCGAGAGAGGACGCTTATGATCTTGTGCAGCCAAAAGCGATGGATGCATGGGAAAGAGGGGTTCAGTTCCGTGAACTTGTTGAAGGAGACGAGCGGATAACGAATGCTTTAAGTGAGGAACAGCTTGATGGATGCTTTGATGCGACTTATCATTTGAAGAATGTTGATCACGTATTTGAGCGTATCGGATTGAGCTAAACGAATCACAAGTAGATAGAAAAGAGCACACAAAAAAGCTATGGCTTAGGCCATAGCTTTTTTATTATTTATTCTTCTTTATATTGGCTGCTTTGGCATCCTGATTAAGTGCGATGAGTAAGGACCAGCACATAAACAGGAGTATAAAGGCGAACGGGAAGGCGGATACGATTGCGGCGGTTTGTAGCGCATTTAGGCCTCCTGCACCTAGTAGTACTGCTGCCGTAGCTGCTTGAATGACACCCCAGCTTAACTTGACTACGTTAGGTGGGTTTAAGCTACCATTTGTCGTTTGCATTCCAAGAACGAAAGTAGCAGAGTCAGCAGACGTGATAAAGAATGTACTGATTAGTAAAATACCAATAATCGTTAAGATGATCCCCATTGGTAAACCTTCAAATGTACCAAATAGAGCTTGTTCGGTTGGTAAGTCGATTAGACTTGTGTTTCCATCTAATGCTTGTTTAAGGCTTGTTCCACCGAATACAGCGAACCAAAATGCACTGAAGATACTTGGTCCAAGTAATACACCCATGATAAATTCACGGATTGTACGTCCTTTTGATACGCGGGCAATAAATGTACCTACGAATGGAGACCAGGAGATAAACCAAGCCCAGTAGAAGACGGTCCAACCTTGGATCCAGTCGTTCTGATCAGAACTGAGTGGTGCCATTTGGAAGGTCATCATTGGTAGGTTCTGAATATAAGAACCTAATGTTGTTGTGAATGTATTCATAATGAATACGGTAGGTCCTAATATAAGCGTCATTGCAATAAGACCAATTGCTAAGACAATGTTCGTGTTACTTAAGTATTTAATACCTTTACTTAAGCCACTCCAAGCTGAAATCATAAAGAGAACAGTTACGATCGCAATGATCACAAACTGAGTTAATTTGTTGTTTTCAATTGGTGTAATGTAAGCAAGTCCACCTGCGATTTGCGTTGCGCCAAGTCCAAGGGATGTTGCAACACCGAAAATTGTTGCAAATACAGCGATAACATCAATGACTGTACCAAGTGCGCCTTTTGTAGCTTTTTCGCCTAATAGTGGTTCGAATGTGGCACTGATGACACCTGGTGCTTTACGACGGAATTTGAAATAACCGATCGCAAGCGCTATGACTGTATAGATGGCCCATACGTGGAAGCCCCAGTGGAAGAATGCGTAACGAAGAGCTTTCTTAGCTGCTTCTGTTGTTTCTGCATCTCCTGTAGGTGGGGTTGCAAAGTGTGCTAATGGTTCAGCTGACCCCCAGAATACAAGGCCGATTCCCATACCAGCACTGAATAACATAGCGAACCATGTAATCGTATTATATTCTGGCTTTTCATTTGGTTGTCCTAATTTAAGTTTTCCGTATGGACTAACCACTAAGTAAATTGAGAAGATAAGAAATATAGCTACAGTTAGTAAGTAAAACCAACCGAATTTGTCGGTAAGAAATCCTTGGATTTCGCCGGATACCGTTTCTAAGTTACCTGGTGCAATCGTTCCCCAAAGGACAAAGACGGCTGAAATAGCGAGTGATATCCAAAAAACAGGAGTTACCTTATTCATCGAATCCCCTTCCTGATACAAATGTAATAATTTGTTTAGTTTAAACTGTACATTTGGTATAAACGTTTTGTTCCGAATATAAGTGTAACATTTTTTTATGAATCGTCAATAAATAATTACTTAACTGGTATGCCATTAATAAATATTCAAATAATTGGTAAAAGGGGTAGTGGGAAGCCATCTGTATGTTAAACATACCCTCCCTCTTCGAAAGTAAACCATCTAGCAAAAATATTTAATATGATAAGATCTATTAAAAAGGAAGAAAGTAGTCAATTGTTGGCGAACAAAAATGTATATTTATTTTAAAATGTTCGTGTATTGTTGATTTATCTTATGGTTCTTGTTAGAGTATAAGTATAAAAATTACTAAAAAAGCGTACCTCATATAATCTCGGGGATAAGGCCCGTAAGTTTCTACCTGACCACCGTAAATGGTCGGACTATGAGGGAAGACTGGACACAAGTGTACCCTTTGCGATGATCGTGAATGGAACTTACATACGTGCGCCTATGATCTTCTCTCATTAGAGAGTTGTTCATAGGCGCTTTTTTAATAGGAAGAAACTTGGGGAGAACAGTGACTATTAAGCAGAGAGGAAGATTGAGATGGCTGATGTAGGTGTCGTCATGGGCAGTCTATCAGACTGGGAAACGATGAAACATGCATGTACGATGTTAGAGCAATTAGGAGTGTCTTATGAGAAAGGAATTTTATCAGCTCACCGTACTCCGGAAGATATGTTCGAATATGCGGAAGGTGCCCGTGAGAAAGGGCTTAAGGTCGTCATTGCAGGTGCAGGTGGAGCGGCACACTTACCAGGAATGGTCGCTTCTAAAACAACACTCCCTGTGATCGGAGTACCGGTTCAATCCAAGTTAGATGGTTGGGACTCTTTGCTATCCATTGTCCAAATGCCTGGTGGAATACCTGTAGCAACTGTAGCAGTCGGGGCAGCGGGGGCTAAGAATGCCGGAATCCTTGCTGCTGAAATATTGGCTGTATCAGACAGGGAACTAGCGAACCGTTTACAAGACTATCGAATGGAACTGAAAGAATCTGTTGAACAAATGAGGGGGGAACTTCATGAATCAAATCTTACCTAATTCTACGATTGGAATACTTGGTGGTGGCCAGCTTGGACGCATGATGGCTCTCTCGGCAAAGCAAATGGGGTATCGGATTGCAGTACAGGATCCCGCTGAGAATGGCCCTTGCGCTCAAATTGCTGATATCCACATTCCGTATGCTTTAGATAGTATTGAAGGAGCAGAGCGACTGGCGGAAGTAAGTGATGTGATTACGTATGAATTTGAGAATGTAGATTTATCAGTAGCCAAGTATTTAGTTGGAAAAGGAAAGCTTCCTCAAGGAACGGAAGGCTTAGAAGTCACTCAAAATCGTGAGCGGGAGAAGAAACGTCTCGATCAAATCGGTATCCCAGTGGCTCCTTATCAAGTCCTCGAACACGCGGATGAAGCACTAGGAGCCGTTAATGCGATTGGCTTTCCTTGCGTAATCAAAACGATCGAAGGAGGTTACGATGGAAAGGGGCAAATGCGGTTAGGAAGCATGAATGAGCTCACAGAGGCGCAGACGTTCATTGAAGGTGTTGGAAGCTGTGTTATAGAGAGTTGGCTGCCATTCGACCAGGAAATCTCCGTCATTATTACGAGAGGAATAGACGGAGAAACGACTGTCTTCCCTGTACCTGCTAATCACCATGAACATCATATGCTTCGTGAAAGTATAGTCCCTGCTCCGGTTTCAGAAGAGGTTTTGGAGAAGGCTGAGACCTATGCAGTGCGAATAGCCGCTAATTTAAAAGTTGTAGGAACGTTTGCGATTGAAATGTTTGTCGTTGGAGAGGACGTATTCGTGAATGAAATGGCGCCTCGTCCGCACAATACGGGTCATTATACGATTGAGGCTTGTAATGTCTCTCAGTTTGACCAACATATTCGAGCCATTTGTGGGCTGCCTTTAATGAAGGTAGACACCCCTTATGCGGCAGTGATGAGGAATATTATTGGTGAGGAAGCAGAAGCGTATAGCATGAATCCGTACCGGTTTATGGATTGCCATGTTCACTTATACGGTAAAGATCTTATCAAGCCGATGAGGAAGATGGGGCATGTGACGGCATTAGGTAAAACGGTAGAAGAGGCACGAGCGAAAATCGATCAAGACCAAGTTGTTTCTGGTCAATAGGGGGTAGCGACATGAAAGGTTCCTTACTATATGAAGGAAAAGCGAAGAAAGTATATTCGTTAGTTGGTGAAGAGTACGAATTAATTCTTGAGTATAAAGATGAAGCAACAGCGTTTAATGGAAAGAAGCATCAGACATTTCGAGGAAAAGGTCGCCTTAACAATTTAATTTCAGCCCATGTTTTTTCCTATTTGAAATTAGCTGGAATTCCTACGCACTTCATTCAGACCCTTTCGGATACAGAACAACTTGTAAAGCAATCTCAGATTATCCCTCTCGAAGTTGTTGTGCGGAATGTAGCGGCAGGGAGCATGACTCGTCGTCTTGGCTTAGAAGAGGGGACTGTACTGCCTCAGCCTGTTGTTGAATTCTATTACAAGAGTGATGAACTGGATGATCCCTTCTTAAATGATGAACATGCTCGCCTGCTGGCAAAAGTAGACCAGAGTGATTTAGAGAAGATTAAAGCGTCTGCACTTAAAATTAACCGCCATCTACAGGTGATGTTCTCAGAAATTGAGCTTCGGTTGATTGATTTCAAATTAGAATTTGGACGTCTGTACGATGGCTCCATCGTATTGTCGGATGAGATTTCCCCTGATACATGTCGTTTATGGGATCAGGATACGAATCGGAAGATGGATAAAGATGTGTTCCGCAATGATATAGAAGATCTTGTAGAAATCTATGAGATTATTTTAAAACGGCTGGAGGCGATTGTTCATGTATAAGGTATATGTTTACGTAACGTTGAAAGAAGGAGTGCTTGATCCTCAAGGAACAGCGATACAAGAGTCTATGCATTCATTAGCTTACGATGAAGTAGAACGAGTGCGGGTAGGAAAGTACTTTGAACTGACGATCGAAAACACTGAAGATGTGAATCAGCGTGTCAACGAACTGTGTGACAAGTTGCTTGCCAATCCTGTTATTGAAGAATATCGCTATACCATTGAGGAGGTCGTTCCAAATTGAAGTTCGCTGTGATCGTATTCCCAGGTTCAAACTGTGATCGAGATATGTTTGAAGCGATACACACCCATGTACAAGAAGAGGTAGAGATGGTGCCTTCTTCTGCTACAGACTTGTCAGGCTATGATGCTATTCTTCTACCAGGTGGTTTCTCGCACGGAGATTATTTGCGTTCAGGAGCCATGGCGAGTGTCGCACCAGTGCTTCAGGCGGTTAAAGAAGAGGCGGGGAAAGGGAAGCTTATTCTTGGGGTATGCAACGGATTTCAGATTCTTTTAGAGGCTGGACTTCTTCCTGGTGCAATGCTTCCGAACCGGAATCTTTCATTTATCTGTAAGACAGACCGCGTGCGCGTTGTGAACCAGAAAACGGCTTTTACGAATTTATATCATGAAGAACAAATGTTGAATCTTCCTATCGCACACGGTGAGGGAAACTACTATTGCGATGAAGTTACTTATCAGAATCTCGTTATGCACAATCAAATTCTATTTACTTATGAAAAGAATCCAAACGGTTCTGTTAATGATATAGCTGGTATTTGTAATGAAGAAGGAAATGTACTGGGAATGATGCCACATCCTGAACGTGCAGTAGAATCCTTGCTAGGTTCAGAAGATGGGTTGAAGTTATTTCAGTCAATGGTAGCAAATTGGAGGGGATCTCATGTACAACACGCTTGAATTAAGCCCGTCACGCATTGAAGAAGAGCAACTATATAAAGAAATGGGACTGAGTGATTCGGAGTTCGCTTTGATGAAAGAGGTACTTGGCCGTGTTCCTAACTACACAGAAACGGGTCTTTTCTCTGTTATGTGGTCAGAGCACTGTAGCTATAAGAATTCAAAGCCGTTGTTAAAACATTTCCCTACCAAAGGACCTCGCGTCCTGCAAGGTCCAGGTGAAGGGGCGGGCGTTGTTGATATTGGTGACGGCCAGGCGGTTGTTTTTAAAATGGAAAGTCACAACCACCCTTCTGCCATTGAACCTTATCAAGGAGCTGCTACCGGTGTAGGGGGCATTCTGCGAGATGTGTTCTCTATGGGAGCCCGTCCTATCGCTTTACTGAACTCTCTTCGCTTTGGAGAATTGAGTTCTGAACGAATGAACTATTTGTTCAAAGAAGTCGTTCATGGCATAGCAGGATATGGGAACTGTGTCGGTGTGCCGACTGTTGGTGGAGAGATCCAGTTCGACCGTTGTTACGAAGGGAATCCCCTAGTTAATGCGATGTGTGTCGGATTAATTGATCAAAAAGATCTTCAGAAAGGGATTGCGGCTGGAGTTGGCAATACGGTTATGTACGTCGGGGCGCCGACGGGGCGTGATGGAATTCACGGAGCTACATTTGCTTCAGAGGAACTCTCAGATGCGTCGGCTAGCAAACGTCCTTCTGTTCAAGTGGGAGATCCCTTCATGGAGAAGCTCCTGATTGAAGCTTGTCTCGATGTCATCCACTGTGATGCTCTTGTAGGTATTCAGGATATGGGGGCGGCCGGACTCACTTCATCAGCTAGTGAAATGGCTAGTAAAGCAGGAACAGGCATTCACATGAATCTAGATCACGTTCCGCAACGTGAGGAGAATATGACAGCTTATGAAATGATGCTTTCTGAATCCCAGGAGCGAATGCTTCTTGTCGTGGAAAAAGGGCGCGAAGACGAGATTACTGAGGTCTTTGAACCATACGGATTGCATGCAAGTGTCATTGGTGAAGTGATTGAAGAAAGGGTGCTCAGATTAGAGCATGATGGCAAGATCGTAGCGGATGTGCCTGTTGATGCACTAGCTGAAGAAGCGCCTGTTTATGAACAAGAGGAACAAGAACCTGCGTATATCGAAGAATACAAGCAGATTATGTATCGCCCTGAAGTGGAGAACATGGAAGAAACGCTTGTAACGTTACTAAAGCAATCTACCATTGCAAGTAAAGAGTGGGTGTATGAACAATACGACCATATGGTGCAAACGAATACTGTGGTAGCTCCAGGTTCTGATGCTGCTGTTGTAAGGGTGAAAGGTACGAATAAGGCATTAGCGATGACCACGGACTGTAACTCTCGCTATCTTCATCTTAACCCTTATCAAGGTGGGCAAATTGCAGTAGCAGAAGCCGCTCGGAATATCATCTGTTCCGGAGGCAGGCCGCTCGCTCTGACAGATTGTTTAAATTTTGGAAGTCCTGAAGTACCAGAAACGTATTGGAAGATGAAGCAAGCGGTGCTTGGGATGAGTGAAGCATGTACGACTCTCTCGACTCCTGTAATTAGTGGAAATGTTTCGTTATACAACGAATCAAAGGGCATATCCGTTTATCCGACTCCCGTGGTGGGGATGGTCGGCTTAATTGAAGACCTTTCTCACATTACGCGCCAAAGTTTTCAAGAGCGCGGAGATCTGATCTACGTTGTGGGTGAAGCCTTACCTGAATTCAGCGGTAGTGAATTACAGAAGGTGCTTGAGGGCAATTATTTTGGTCCTTGCCCTCATCTTAACCTGGAGGTGGAAAAGCGGAGACAAGAGCAAGTGCTTTCGGCGATTCAAAAAGGATTCGTCCGTTCCGCCCATGACCTCTCAGAGGGAGGCTTAGGTGTAGCGCTTGCCGAGTCATTATTTGAACACGATCTTGGTTGTGACATTTCGATTGAAGGAGATCCGCTTACAGAACTGTTCAGCGAAACCCAGTCTCGCTACGTTCTCTCTGTTCCTGGCCAGTACCAGGAAGCATTCGAAGCGACAGTCAGCGATGCTTCTTATCTCGGTGTCGTCACCGATCATCAGCATTATTGTGTGAAACATGAAGGAGAAGATGTCATCTCTCTCTTCACGCCTGATCTTAAAAGAAATTGGAAGGAGGCTATTCCGTGCCAGCTGAAATCAAAGGGTTAAACGAAGAATGTGGAGTATTCGGTGTATGGGGGCATGAAGATGCGGCTCACCTAACCTATTATGGTCTTCACAGCCTTCAACATCGGGGCCAAGAGGGCGCCGGGATTATTGCGACAGATGGAGAGCAGCTCCGCTTAGAGAAAGGGCTTGGTCTGATTACTGAAGTGTTTCAGGAGAAGCAGTTCGACCGACTCGAAGGACATGGGGCGATTGGTCATGTTCGATATGCGACCCAAGGAGGAGGCGGGTACGAGAATGTTCAGCCTCTTGTCTTCCGCTCACAAACGGGAAGCCTTGCCTTAGCGCACAATGGAAATCTTGTGAACGCTCATGCGTTAAAGCATCAGCTTGAGGCCCAGGGGAGTATTCTGCAAACAACATCGGATACTGAGGTGGTGGCTCACCTTATAAAGAGAAGCGGCTATTTACCAATCAAAGAGCGCATCATGCAGGCACTTGCGATGTTAAAGGGAGCCTATGCTTTCGTCATGATGACAGAAGAGCAGCTGTTTGTTGCTTTAGATCCAAAAGGGTTACGCCCTCTGTCGATTGGGAAACTAGGAGATGCTTATATTGTCTCTTCTGAAACGTGTGCACTTGATGTAGTCGGAGCAGAGTATATCAGGGAAGTGGAGCCTGGTGAATTGGTTACAATTGATGAGGAAGGACTTCATTCTGATCGCTTCTCAGAACCTCTTAAACGAACGCTTTGTTCTATGGAATATGTCTACTTCTCTCGTCCCGATAGTAATTTAGACGGCGTAAATGTCCACTCGGCAAGAAAACGTATGGGGAAAGAACTGGCCAAAGAGGCTTTCGTGGATGCTGATGTTGTGACAGGAGTGCCGGATTCAAGTATCTCAGCAGCAATTGGGTTTGCAGAGCAATCTGGTATTCCTTACGAATTAGGTCTGATAAAGAATCGTTATGTTGGTCGGACATTTATCCAGCCCTCACAAGAGCTTAGAGAACAAGGGGTCAAGATGAAGTTATCTCCTGTTCGCGGCATTGTAGAAGGGAAACGCGTAGTGATGGTGGATGATTCGATTGTAAGGGGAACAACGAGCCGGCGTATTATTCAAATGCTGAAAGATGCGGGAGCGAAAGAAGTACACGTACGAATTGGCGCACCTCCTCTTAAGAACCCTTGCTACTATGGAATTGATACGTCAACAAAAGCAGAATTAATCGCCGGACATCATGGCGTTGAGGAGATCCGTGAGATGATTGGAGCGGATAGTCTTGCCTTTTTATCTGTTGAAGGACTGCAGGACGCGATTGGATTGCCTGAGGATACCTTGCGTCACGGCCAGTGCCAGGCGTGCTTTACGGGCAACTATCCTACAGAAATTTTCCCAAATACGGTTCATCCATATGAGAAAGTATAACGAGGTGATGACATGAGAGAGTTATACAAAGAAGCTGGCGTTAATGTGGAAGCAGGCTATGAAGCGGTAGAAGGGATCAAGAAGCATGTTGATCGTACAAAACGTCCTGGTGTGATGGGGAGCTTAGGTGGTTTTGGAGGCCTGTTTGATCTAGCAAAAACCTCTTATCAAAATCCTGTTCTTGTTTCAGGTACAGATGGTGTTGGAACGAAGCTGAAACTAGCGATAGATTTAGATCAGCATGATACGATAGGGATAGACGCGGTGGCAATGTGTGTAAACGATATCCTCGTCCAAGGGGCTGAACCACTATTCTTTTTAGATTATATTGCCTGCGGCCGAAATGTTCCCGCGCGAATTGAGGCCATTGTGAAGGGGATTGCCGATGGTTGTGAACAAGCCGGTTGTGCGCTTATTGGTGGAGAGACAGCGGAGATGCCAGGGATGTATAACGATGAAGATTATGATGTAGCAGGGTTTGTAGTTGGGGCTGTCGAGAAGGATGAGCTCATTACAGGAGAAGCCATTCAAGAGGGAGACCAAATCATCGGACTTTCTTCAAGTGGCATTCATTCGAATGGATATTCTCTTGTTAGGAAGTGGATCGAAGCCTATGACCTGAACCTATCCCACGATTATGATCTCTTTCCCGTGTCGTTAGGAGACACGCTTCTTACGCCGACAAAGATCTATGCGCAAGCTGTTCAATCGATAAAAGGAAAAGTTGCCATTCAAGGCATGGCTCATATTACGGGTGGCGGATTTGAGGAGAACATTCCGAGGATGTTACCGGACGGCTTAGGGGTTACAATTCAAAGGAATTCGTGGGCGATTCCACCTATTTATGATTTTCTGATGGAAAGGTCCTCTGTTTCCTCTAAAGAGATGTACAGTATCTTCAACATGGGCATTGGCATGGCTATTGTGGTTCGCGAATCCGATGTGGAAATGGCGCTTAGTCTCTTAGAAGAAGCTTTGGAAGAGGCTTGGGTAATCGGAAGCGTCACAGGTACAGAAGGAGTGGCTTACGAATGAACAGTGCTCCTGTTTCAATTGCTGTATTTGCTTCTGGGAGCGGTTCGAACTTTGAAACGCTTGTTCAAAAGGCCCGAGAAGATGAGGTCTACCATGTGGAGCTGTTAGTCTGCGATCAACCTGAAGCTTCTGTTGTGGATAAAGCGAAGCGACTCGGTATAGAGGTTTTCGCATTTCGGGCGAAAGATTATCCTAATAAAGCAACGTTTGAAGCTGCTATTCTGCAGAAACTTCATGCCAAATCCATCAAGTGGTGCGTGCTAGCCGGGTATATGAGGCTGGTAGGACCGACACTCTTAAAAGCGTATGAGGGGAAAATCTTAAACATTCATCCCTCGTTGCTTCCTGCCTTTCCGGGTAAGGATGCCATCGGGCAAGCTCTTGAGGCGAATGTGCGGGTAACAGGAGTTACTGTACACTTCGTCGATGAAGGAATGGATACAGGACCGATTGTGGAACAAGCACCGGTAAAGGTAGAAGGAGACCGAGCGAATCTTCAACGAGCGATTCAACAGGTGGAACACGAGTTGTATCCGGCCGTCGTCAAACAATGTATTAAAGGGGAGAAAGCAACATGGCAGAGAAAAAGCGTGCATTACTAAGTGTTTCAAATAAAGAGGGAATTGTTGAGTTCGCAACTCAACTCGAATCGATTGGCTATGAACTTGTATCGACAGGCGGCACAAAGCGTGCGCTAGAAGAAGCGGGGCTTTCTGTTCGATCTATATCGGAAATCACTGATTTCCCTGAAATAATGGATGGAAGAGTTAAAACCCTTCATCCAAACGTCCATGCGGGTCTCCTGGCGAAGCGGGATCAAAAAGAGCATCTTGAACAGCTGGACGAATTACATATTGAATTAATTGATCTTGTAGTCGTAAACCTTTATCCCTTCAAAGAAACGATATCGAAAGAACAGATCACAGAAGAAGAGGCCATTGAGAATATCGATATCGGCGGACCTACAATGCTACGCGCTGCGGCAAAGAACTTCGAAGGTGTGACGGTTATTGTGGATCCGAACGACTATGTGGATGTCCTTACGTATTTAAAAGAAGAGACCGTTCCTTACGGGGTTCGTAAGCAATTGGCAGCCAAGGTGTTTAACCACACAGCGAGTTATGACACCTACATTGCAAACTATTTTAACAGCCTGTTAGAAGAAGACACACCAGCGCAGCAATCCAATACGTATGAGCTTGTGCAGTCGCTCCGATACGGGGAGAATCCTCACCAAAAGGCCTCTTTCTATAGAGATCCTCTTTACAAAGGAGCATCTATTGCGAACGCAACGCAATTGAATGGAAAAGAGCTTTCCTATAACAATATCCAGGATGCGAACGCAGCCCTCTCGATGGTTCTTGATTTTAACGAACCAGCAGCGATTGCAGTGAAGCATATGAATCCGTGCGGAGTAGGAGAAGGCGAGACGGTTAATGAGGCATTCGAGCGTGCCTATGAAGCAGATCCGATCTCCATTTTCGGTGGTATTATTGCGGTGAATCGAGAAGTAGACCGCGAGACCGCTCTTCGTATGAAAGAAATCTTCCTAGAAATCGTGATCGCACCTTCCTTCTCTGAAGAAGCCTTAGAAGTGCTGAAAGAGAAGAAGAACTTGCGCTTGTTAGAACTTGATCTTAGTCAAGAAAATGGTGCATCCAAACTCGTGACAAGTGTTCGTGGCGGTGTACTCGTCCAGGATACGGATGAAGGGACGCTTAATGATGTGTCTATTACAATCCCGACAGATCGCCGTCCAACCGATCAAGAATGGGAAGACTTACAGCTGGCGTGGAAAGTGGTGAAACACGTGAAATCAAACGCGATTGTCCTTGCTAAGAATCATCGTACAGTTGGTGTAGGAGCCGGCCAGATGAACCGGGTTGGGGCAGCTAACATTGCGATTGAACAAGCGGGTGACCACTGTTATGGAGCTGCTATGGGGAGTGATGCATTCTTCCCGATGCCTGATACCGTAGAAGCAGCAGCCAAAGCGGGTGTAACCGCGATTATCCAACCAGGTGGATCAAAACGCGATCAGGATTCCATTGATGCGTGTAATGAGCATGGGATTACCATGGTCTTAACAGGCATGCGTCATTTCAAACACTAATAAGGGGTGAAGTCATGAATGTATTGGTAATAGGCCAAGGTGGCAGGGAGCATAGTATTGTTCAGAAGCTTGCTCTGAGTAGCCAAGTCGAAACGATCTTCGCAGCGCCTGGGAATGGTGGGATGACAGAGGCTGAGCTTGTGTCAATCTCAGAAACTGATCATGATTCCCTGATTGCTTTTGTGAAGGAAGCTAATATCGGCTGGACGATTGTGGGACCTGAAGTTCCTTTGCTTGAAGGTGTGGTGAATTCCTTTAGGGAAGAGGGATTGAACATATTTGGACCGACAAAAGAAGCTGCCCTTATTGAAGGAAGTAAAGCCTATGCAAAAGAAGTAATGGCTGCAAATGGAATACCAACTGGTGATCACCAGGTATTCTCCTCGATGGAAGAAGCCCTGCGTTTTATAGAAAGAGCCGAATTTCCAATCGTGATTAAGGCAAATGGACTTGCTGCTGGAAAAGGCGTGGTGATCGCTCAAGATCAACAGGAAGCTGATCAAGCCATTCGTGAGATGCTAGGCGGGGAACGGTTTGGAGAAGCTGGAGAGACTATTGTAGTGGAAGAATTCTTGGAAGGTGACGAATTTTCATTGATGGCGTTTGTTCATGGAACAAACGTTTATCCTTTGCTGCCAGCTCAAGACTACAAGCGTGCTTTCGATGACGACCAAGGCCCGAACACAGGAGGAATGGGCGCCTACGCTCCCTCTGAGAATATTCCTAGAAGTGAAGTAGACCGTGCGGTTGAAACGATCTTAAAGCCAACAGCGGAAGCCTTGGACCAAGCGGGGCGTCCGTTTACTGGGATTCTGTACGCTGGTTGCATTCTTACAAACGAAGGCGCTAAAGTGATTGAGTTTAACGCCAGATTCGGGGATCCTGAAACTCAAGTGGTGCTTCCTTTGTTAGAAAATGACTTGATGCAAGTCATCGAGGACATAGCAGACGGTCGTGACCCTCAGTTAAAATGGAAGCAAGCTTCTTGTGCAGGAGTCGTTGTCGCCTCAAAAGGATATCCCGGACCTTATGAAAAAGGGCATCCTTTGCCTAGTATGGAAGAAAACGCTCGTACGTTTTCAGTTTATGCAGGGGTGAAAAAGGATCAAGATTACTTAGTCTCAGCCGGAGGTCGTGTGTTGTTCGTTGGAGCAATCGGTTCGGGAGTGGACGAGGCAATTGAAGACGTATATAGAGCCCTTCACGCTGCGCCAAATCCGAATTTCTTCTTCCGTACAGATATTGCACGTCAGCGATCTACGTCTTTTTCTTCTGAATATAAATAAACAAAATGGCCACAATACTGCCAACAATTGTAGCAATTACAAACGTCATATCGGTTAAGTATTCCATAATATTCATGATAGCTTCACTCCTTTATAAGAGGGGCTGGCCCAAGCGTTGTAGCGCTAGGGCCAGTTTTTTTGTTGTGTTCTGGTTGATTAGGGCGATCGGAAACTGTCGTGATCTCGCCGTTAGGGGCGGGATTTAGACGTTAGAGAGCGCAATCTTGTTGTCGCGTTCTGGAATCTGGACGTTAGCGGGCTTAACTCTTCGTCTCAATCTGGAATCTAGACGTACGGCCCCCGCCTACGCTTTTCATGAAGGATTAAATGTGCTTTCTTCTTCTTCTCTTGTTTCTTGGTTGTGTTTGTTCTGTTCCATCATTGCTACGACTGGGCAGTAGCGGACGATGCCTTCGGCTACTTTCATGGATGCGAGCATGATCATCATCCAGTTGCCGTCTCTCCATGGTTTTCTTACCATTTTAGCTGTGGAGAAACAGAGCATGGTTAAGCCGAGTGTGATGCGGATCATTGCGTTGATAATACCGATGTTTGGACGTACCATTTTTTTACTCATTCCCTTCAAAACGTTAATGCAGTAAATGTTTGCGTGTGTTACGATAGTAAAAAGATGACAAGCTTTTACATTCAATAGATGGAGTGATGGACGATGAATGAACACCGTTACCGATGGCGCAATCGACAACTTCGAGAACATGTAGCAGTAGTAGATGGTGCACATGCTCCGTCGATCGTATTAACGAATGCCACGTACTTAAACGTTTACTTAAAACAATGGATAGAAGCAAATATATGGATTTACGACGATCGCATTGTCTATGTGGGAGATGCCTTGCCGGATTCGAATGAATCGACTGAGGTCGTTGACTGCACTGGACAATATCTTGTACCGGGCTACATCGAACCACATGCCCATCCGTTTCAGTTATATAATCCCCATCGATTAGCTCAATATGCATTGCAAACCGGAACAACCACGTTAATCAACGACAACTTAGTGTTGCTTTTTTTATTACACAAAAAGAAAGCGTTTTCTTTATTGGAAAACTTGAATGATGTACCAGCTTCGATGTACTGGTGGAGCCGGTTTGACTCTCAATCAGCACTTCAGCAAGAAGATCATTTTCTGAGTGATGAAGATGTTCAATCCTGGCTCGAGCATGACGCCGTTATTCAAGGTGGAGAACTAACTTCATGGCCGAGTGTACTGAAAGATGATGATCGTGTGTTGCACTGGATGCAAGAAACAAAGCGGAAGCGAAAACCGGTAGAAGGACACTTCCCGGGAGCATCTGAGAAGACATTAACGAAAATGAAGCTTCTTGGGACCGATTCCGATCATGAATCGATGACAGGGGAAGAAGTGTGGAATCGAATTCGGCTTGGGTATATGACAGCGCTCAGGTACTCATCGATTCGACCGGACCTTCCGAAGTTATTGCAGGAAATGAAGGATTGGAATATCAAGGTGTATGATCGTTTGATGATGACAACAGATGGAGCGACGCCATCCTTTTATGAGCAAGGCATTATGGATCGTTGTATTGAGATTGCATTAGAGAATGGAGTACCGGATTATGAAGCGTACAGCATGGCCTCGTACAATGCTGCAAAACACTTTGGAATCGATCACCGAATTGGGAGTATCGCCCCTGGTTGCGTCGCTCATATTAACTTTCTAAAGGACCTCGAGCATCCAACTCCGGTATCGGTGTTGGCAAAAGGGAAATGGGTGAAACAAGAAGGGCAAGCGGTTGATGGTATGACTACTTTTGATTGGGATAAGCATGATTTAAGTCCATTGCAAATTGACTGGGAGTTAACCGAACGTGATTTGCAATTTTCTATTCCTCTTGGATTGGAAATGGCGAATGAAGTCATTCTTAGACCCTATGCTGTGCAAACTGAATTATCCGGGGATTCTGTAGGTACAGATAATGAGGCCTTCTTAATGCTGATCGACCGAGATGGGAAGTGGAAAGTGAATTCAATGATTAAAGGGTTTACGCATTCACTTGGTGGTCTTGTCAGTTCTTATTCAAATACAGGCGACTTTATCTTCATTGGGAAGAATAAGTCTGATATGAAGATGGCTTTCGATCGAATGAAAGAAATCGGAGGCGGGATTGTACTGGCCCACGAAGGTGAGATTGTGTATGAGCTTCCATTACCTGTGGCTGGTATGATGTCTGATAAAGAAATGGAAACCATCATTTCAGAAGAGCAGGAATTAAAGCGCATATTAGGAAAGCATGGATATCCATTTCAGGATCCTGTTTATACGTTATTGTTCCTTTCATCTACGCATCTTCCTTTTATACGGATTACACCTAAAGGAATTATGGATGTAAAGAAGAAAGAGGTACTCTTTCCTGCAATAATGCGTTAAAATATAACTATGGTAAAGCAGTAAAGTATTCTTAAGGAAAAGGTGTGTATGGACATGCGTAAGTCGTTAGGCTGGGTGTTTTTACTCATGCTCCTTATCGTGACGGCCTGCTCGGTCGATCAAATGGCGAACAAAGCGAGCGCAGAAAAGCCTGCAGAAGGCGACGTCGAAGAACACTCAACGAAACAAGTGGAACAAACGGAGAAAGAAACGCCTGTAAAAGAGCAAGAGCCCGAGTTTGACAATATGTATCCTTTAACAGGTGAGAAAACGAATGACGATGTGAGTCATCGAATTATGGCTGTTATGGTTAATAATCATTCCTACGCCAGACCTCAAACAGGGTTGAACGATGCGGATCTCGTATATGAAGTATTGGCTGAAGGAAGTATTACAAGATTTGTAGCGTTTTATCATAGCAAGCAGCCTGAAGTGGTCGGTCCTGTCCGGAGTGCTCGCGAGTATTACTTTAACATAGCAAAGGGGTACAATGCGATCTACTTGTACCACGGGGCGGCTGAGTATATTGAGAACAAGCTAAGAGCAGGCGCAATTGATCATTTGAATGGGATGTACTATGATAATGATCGGAATTTATTTAAACGAGAGAATTTCCGCAAAGCTCCACACAATTCGTATATTCTTCTAGATGCTGTCTATGATGTAGCTAAACAAAAAGGCTATAGCGTAACGATGAATCATGAGCCTCTTCCGTTCTTAACAGAAGAAGAGATTCAGTCGCTTGATGGACAGCGAGCATCGAACGTAAAGATTACGTATTCAAACACACCTCAAGAAACAGTCACGTTCAAGTATAATCCTGAAGAAGAAACATACGCACGGTTCAATGACGGAGAAGCAACGGTAGATTATCAAACAAAAGAAGCCACTACGGTGGATAACATTTTTATTGTAGAAACGGGCCATCGGGTAATTGATAGCAAATTGCGCCGCGCCATTGACTTACAATCGGGTGGGAACGGATATCTAATCCAAAAAGGACAAGTGCAGCAAGTCACATGGAAAAACGAAAATGGCAGACTGTACCCTTTTAAAGACGGCAAAAAGCTAGGGTTCGTCCCAGGCAAAACGTGGGTCAATATCGTACCTGAACAACCAGGCTTAAGCCAATCCGTCTCAATCACCTCGCAATAACTAAAGGAGTGTCACACATGCAAATTGATAAATTAAGAGGCAAGGAATTAGACCAATTATTTAAAGCGATTCTAACAATGGAATCAGTAGAAGAATGCTATCAACTATTTGATGACCTAGCGACAATGAACGAGGTACAATCCCTTGCTCAACGTCTAGAAGTAGCTCGCATGCTTCGTGAAGGATTCACGTATCACAAAATCGAAAACGACACAGGCGCATCTACTGCAACCATCTCCCGCGTCAAACGCAGCCTAAACTATGGCAACGACGCCTACGCAATGGCTCTCGATCGCGTTCAAGAATCTGAAAAAGAAAACGAATAATGAGTAGGAAGACTACCCTTTGTGGGTAGTCTTTTTTTATGTAGAGATGGGAGAATTTTCGCGGGGGCTAGAGTCGGTTTGCATTCCGCTAGAGCCTCTCACGGGGAGCTTGAGCCATGCTTGGCAAACTTGAGCCGCTCCGCATTACGCGGGGGGTGGACTGGAGCCGGTTTTTCTTGAACTAGAGCCAGAAATGGAAAACAAGAGTCACAAATCAAGAGGAAGAGCCGGCTTTAGGATATATGAGCCGCTATTTCGGGCGCTTGAGCCAGAAAGAGAAAAAGTAGAGCCAGAACCACCTGAGTATGAGTCACTTATCTCTGACTTGAGCCGTTGCCCCCGAACTTGAGTCGCCCCACATTACGCGGGGGAACTGGAGCCGGTTTTTCTTGAACTCGAGCCAGAAATGGAAAACAAGAGTCACAAATCGAGAGGAAGAGCCGGCTTTAGGATATATGAGCCGCTATTTCGGGCGCTTGAGCCAGAACGAGAAAAAGTAGAGCCAGAACCACTTTCGTATGAGTCGCTTATCTCTGACTTGAGCCACTGCCCCCGCACTTGAGTCGCCTCCGCACTGAGCGGGGGAACTGGAGCCAGTTTTTCTTGAACTCGAGCCAGAAATGGAAAACAAGAGTCACAAATCAAGAGGAAGAGCCGCCTTTAGAAAATATGAGCCGCTATATCGGTCGCTTGAGCCAGAAAGAGAAAAAGTAGAGCCAAAACCACCTGAGTATGAGTCACTTATCTCTGACTTGAGCCACTGCCCCCGAACTTGAGCCGCTCCGCACTAAGCGGGGGAACTGGAGCCGTTTTATCTTGAACTCGAGCCAGAAATGGAAAACAAGAGTCACAAATCAAGAGGAAGAGCCGCCTTTAGAAAATATGAGCCGCTACATCGGGCGCTTGAGCCAGAAATAGAAAAAGTAGAGCCAGAATCACCCGCGTATGAGTCGCTTATCTCTGACTTGAGCCGTTGCCCCCGAACTTGAGCCGCTCCCCTCAAACTTGAGCCGCTCCCCCCGAACTTGAGCTACTCCCCCCGAACTTGAGCCGCTCCACCCAAACTCGAGCTATTCCCCCCCAAAAACATGGGCCGCACCTTCCCTATCTCTGGAAATTGTTTCACGTGTAACTTTTTTAACAATCAAATAATTAGAAAACAAAAGAGATCTAATACAAATAGACAAAAATAGTTAACAAATGATTGATTTCGATTCTAAACACAAAAGAACCCCGCATATCGACGTGGTTCGTCGGCATGCGGGGTTTTGAATGCATTTTAGTACGTTAATTGATCTTCAAGGAAGCTGCGAAGGTCGCTGATGTTCAGGCGAGTCTGTTCCATTGTGTCACGGTTACGTACAGTAACTTGACCGTCTTCTTTGGAATCGAAGTCGTACGTGATACAGAATGGTGTACCGATCTCGTCGTGACGGCGGTAACGTTTACCGATTGAACCAGCGTCGTCGTAGTCGACCATGAAGTGCTTAGAAAGGTCAGCGAATACTTCTTTCGCTTCGTCGCCTAGTTTCTTAGAAAGTGGGAACACGGCTGCTTTGTATGGAGCCACTGCTGGGTGGAACTTCATAACAGTACGGGAAGAGCCGTCTTCTAATTCTTCTTCTTCGTAAGCATCAGCAAGGAAGGCAAGAGCTAAGCGGTCTGCACCAAGGGCAGGCTCGATCACATATGGAATGTAACGCTCGTTTGTTTCCTGGTCGATGTATTTGAAGTCTTCGCCGGAGTGCTCAGCGTGCTGAGTTAGGTCGAAGTCTGTACGGGAAGCAATGCCCCATAATTCGCCCCAGCCCATTGGGAACTGGTACTCGATGTCTGTTGTGGCGTTACTGTAGTGAGATAACTCATCTTCACCATGTTCGCGCAGGCGAAGGTTTTCGCCTTCAATGCCAAGAGACTTCAACCAGTTGTGACAGAAGTTCTTCCAGTAATCGTACCATTCTAACTCTTCACCAGGCTTACAGAAGAATTCCATTTCCATTTGTTCGAATTCACGCGTACGGAAAATGAAGTTACCTGGAGTGATTTCGTTACGGAAGCTCTTACCGATTTGGCCAATACCGAATGGAAGTTTCTTACGCATAGAACGCTGAACGTTTTTGAAGTTCACGAAGATTCCTTGCGCTGTTTCAGGGCGAAGGTAGATGTCATCCGTTGCGCCTTCTGTAACACCTTGTTGCGTTTGGAACATAAGGTTGAACTGACGGATTCCTGTGAAGTTCTTCTCGCCACATGTTGGACAAGCGATGTCATGCTCGTCGATTAGCTTTTCCATTTCTTCAAATGGAAGGCCATCTACGACCATTTCTTTTCCTTCAGCTTCTAGTTTGTTCTCGATCAGTTTGTCTGCGCGGTGACGAGACTTACATTCTTTACAGTCGATCATTGGGTCGTTGAAGTTACCTAAGTGACCAGATGCTTCCCACGTTTTTGGGTTCATTAGGATCGCTGCATCAAGACCTACGTTAAGCGGGTTCTCTTGGATGAACTTTTGCCACCAGGCACGCTTTAAGTTGTTCTTTAATTCAACGCCAAGTGGACCGTAGTCCCATGTGTTCGCAAGGCCGCCGTAGATTTCAGAACCTTGGAAGATAAAGCCGCGATGCTTTGAGTGTGATACTAATTGATCCATTGTAGTTTTCTTAGACATTTGTATGTCCTCCTTTATCACTTCAAGATGTCGTCCCATAACAAATAAAAAAATCTCGTCACTGGGACAATGCCCAGGGACGAGATTAAACCCGCGGTTCCACCCTGATTGATGACTTGCTCGGTTAGCAAGCATCCACTTTATGCGTGCATACTCAGGAATGCCGTTTCTTTAAACCGTTCTCTGAGCTCGCACCGTCCTCAGATCGCTAGGGGAAGGGGGTTTAAATACTATGTTTCCGTCATCATATGATATAAACTTTTTTGTTTTCTAATAGTAGCATAGCTTTTTTTCATTCACAAGTCTACCCGGAAAAAGCCGAACTCCCTTTCGTTTTGAGGGGGGATTTTTGCTATAATGGATGAATGGAATATGGTAAACGGAGGCTAGTGCCATGTACGATATGAAAAAGTGGGAGCACGTGTTTAAACTTGATCCCAATAAAGAGATTTCAGATGAAGATTTAGAGAAAATATGTGAATCGGGAACAGATGCGGTCATTGTCGGCGGCACAGACGATGTGACGCTCGATCAAGTGTTGTCTTTGCTAGCTGGCATACGACGGTATTCGGTTCCTTGTATATTAGAAATATCCAATCTAGAAGCTATTACACCGGGGTATGACTATTATTTTATTCCAATGGTGTTAAATAGTTCAGAAAAACGCTGGATGATGGATGTCCACCACGAAGCTGTGAAAGAATATGGAGATATTACCGATTGGGATGAGATGATTGCTGAAGGGTATTGTATATTAAATCCTGAATCGAAGGCGTTTCAGGCAACGAATAGCGTCATGCCTGATGAGGAAGATGTGATTGCCTATGCCAGAATGTCTGAGCACTTGTTCCGCTTGCCGATCTTTTACCTTGAATATAGTGGGACTTACGGGGACCCAGGGTTAGTTGAGAAAGTTGGTCAAACGCTTGATCAAACCTTGCTGTTCTACGGAGGTGGCATCACGACCCCTGAACAAGCGAAGGAAATGAAAGCTTATGCTGATGTCATTGTTGTTGGAAATGTCATTTACGATAATATGAAACAAGCTTTACAAACGGTAGCAGCCGTAAAAGAACGAGAATAAAGGAGTGTCGCTCTCTTGAGCCCGTTAACAAACGACTTGCTAAAAGGATTAAACGAACAACAGCGTGAAGCCGTAAAAACGACAGATGGTCCGTTACTTCTTATGGCCGGAGCCGGAAGTGGGAAAACCCGAGTGTTGACCCACCGTATCGCTTATTTATTAGGGGAGAAAGAAGTTGCCCCGCGCAACGTGCTTGCGATTACGTTTACGAATAAAGCTGCACGTGAGATGAAGGATCGTGTTGGTGATCTTGTTGGACCAGAAGCACGAGACATGTGGATTTCGACGTTCCACTCTATGTGTGTGCGTATTCTGCGAAGAGATATTGACCGAATTGGGATTAACCGTAACTTCTCCATTCTTGATACAACCGATCAGCTCTCAGTTATTAAACAAGTATTAAAAGATTTAAACTTAGATCCGAAGAAATTTGATCCTCGTGCGATGCTTGGTGCGATTAGTACTGCGAAGAACGAACTGAAAACCCCAGAAGATTTCAGTAAAACGACGGGAAATTATTATGAGCAGCAAACAGCCGCGGTTTATGAGAAGTACCAGAAGACACTACGTAAGAATCAGTCTCTTGATTTTGACGATTTAATTATGCAGACGCTTACGCTTTTCGATCGTCTTCCTGAAGTGTTGGAGTATTATCAGCGCCGGTTCCAATATATCCACGTCGATGAGTACCAGGATACGAACCATGCTCAGTATCAGCTGGTGAAGATGCTTGCTAGTCGCTTTCAGAATTTATGTGTTGTAGGAGACTCCGACCAGTCGATTTATCGTTGGCGCGGGGCGGATATTGCAAACATCATGTCCTTTGAGAAAGACTATCCTACGTCCAAAGTGATTATGCTTGAGCAGAACTACCGTTCCACAAAACGTATTTTAGATGCGGCAAACGAAGTCATTCAGAATAACTCTGGTCGTAAGCCAAAGAACTTATGGACCGATAACGATGATGGGGAGTCGATCTTTTATTACCAGGCTCCTACAGAGCGTGACGAAGGGCTTTTCGTTACGAACAAAATTGAAGACATGGTCCGTGCGACGAAGTTTAAATATAAAGACTGTGCCGTCTTGTATCGGACAAATGCCCAGTCCCGTACGATTGAGGAAACGTTTGTGAAAGCAAATATTCCTTATCAGATCGTTGGAGGTACGAAGTTCTACGATCGTAAAGAAATTAAGGACTTGCTTGCCTATCTTCGTCTTGTTGCCAATCCTGATGATGATATTAGTTTCGGACGAATTGTAAACGAACCTAAGCGCGGTGTTGGTCGTACGTCTCTTGATAACTTACAAATGTATGCAGCGCGCCACGACCTTTCGTTATATGAAGCGGCTGGTGAAGTGGAACAGGTCGGACTTAGTAAACGGGCGACGAATGCGATTCGTGATTTCCACAAAATGATCCGTAATTGGACGCAGCAACAGGATTTCTTATCAGCGACAGATCTTGTAGAAGATGTGCTTAAGATCACAGGATACGAAGATATGTTAAAGAATGAAAATAGCTTAGAAGCGCAGAGCCGCCTTGAGAACATCAATGAGTTCTTATCGGTTACAAAGAACTTTGAAGAGCAGAATGAAGACAAGAGTCTGATTGCCTTTTTAACAGATCTTGCTCTGGTAGCGGATATCAATTCAGCTGATGAGGATCCATTCGCTGATGATAAGGTAACCCTTATGACGCTTCACTCTGCGAAGGGGCTGGAGTTCCCTGTTGTCTTCCTGATTGGCATGGAAGAAAGTGTATTCCCTCACAGTCGTTCCTTGCAGGATGAAGAAGAGATGGAAGAAGAGCGCCGTCTTGCCTATGTGGGGATTACTCGTGCTGAGCAGCAGTTATTCCTGACTAATGCAAAGATGCGTACGTTATTCGGTCGTACAAATATGAATCCAGAGAGCCGTTTCATCTCTGAGATCCCGGCTGAATTAATTGAAGGCAGAAACCAACAGCAATCTTCACCGTTTGGTGGAGGTTTCCAGGACCCTGCTCCATCAGGCTTCAATACAGGTCAACCGAAACCACCGAAGCGAAAGGCGACTACGATGAAAAAATCAGCAGCATCCGGTGCTGAGAGTGGTGATTTTGCAGTCGGTGATAAAGTCTCTCATAAGAAGTGGGGAGTAGGAACGGTTGTGAAAGTACAGGGAGAAGGGGACTCTAAAGAATTAGATATTGCCTTCCCTGCACCAAATGGCATTAAGCGCGTATTGGCTAAATTTGCCCCGATTACTAAGCAATAGCTTTGAGGTGAACGTATGAATAAAGAAGAAGCGAAGAAGAGAATTGATGAACTGCGACGTCAGTTAGAGCAATACAATTATGAGTATCATACACTTGATCAGCCCTCTGTTTCGGACCATGAATATGATAAGTTAACACGTGAGCTCATTGATTTAGAAGAAGAACATCCCGATCTGGTCACCCCTGATTCTCCTTCTCAGCGGGTAGGCGGCAAGCCTCTTGATGCTTTCCAAAAGGTTCAGCACGAAATTCCGATGCTCAGCCTGGGGAATGCCTTTGACGATCAGGAACTCCGTGACTTTGATCGCCGCGTGCGTGAAGGAGTCGACGGAGAAGACGTCAGTTACGTTTGCGAACTGAAAATTGATGGACTGGCGATTTCCTTAAAATATGAAGATGGTTTACTTGTTCGTGGTGCCACGCGAGGTGACGGGACAACGGGTGAAGATATTACCCAGAACTTAAAGACCATTAAAAGCATACCTCTTCGTATTGAGCAGCAGGAGCCGATCGAGGTGCGCGGTGAAGCGTTTATGCCACACCGTTCTTTCTTAGCGATGAATGAAGCTCGTGAAGCGAACGGAGAAGAGCCATTTGCAAACCCGCGTAATGCGGCTGCAGGTTCTCTTCGCCAGCTTGATCCAAAGATTGCAGCGAAGCGGAATTTAGATATATTTTTATATGGCGTTGGCCAGTGGGAAGCAGGCGAGCTTGAATCCCACAGTGAGCGCCTCGAGTATATGAAGTCTCTTGGATTTAAAACAAATCCAGAATGGAAAAAGTGTAACGATATTGATGAAGTGATCGACTATGTTCATAAGTGGACAGAGGAACGTCCGAACTTAAATTATGAAATTGATGGGATTGTCATTAAGGTAGACAACCTTGAGCAACAGGAAACGCTAGGGTTTACTGCAAAGAGCCCGCGCTGGGCAACTGCTTTTAAATTCCCAGCAGAAGAAGCCATTACAAAGCTTACGGATATCGAGTTAAGTGTCGGTCGTACAGGTGCCGTCACACCTACCGCTATTTTAGACCCTGTCCAGGTAGCGGGCACAACGGTAGGGCGCGCGTCTCTTCATAATGAAGACTTAATTCGTGAGAAAGATATTCGAATTGGGGACACCGTCGTTATTAAAAAAGCGGGGGACATTATCCCGGAAGTGGTGCGTGTCATTACAGAACAGCGTACCGGGGAAGAAGAACCGTTCTCTATGCCTGACGTATGTCCGGAATGCGGGAGTGATTTAGAACGTCTGGAGGAAGAGGTAGCCTTGCGCTGCATCAATCCAAACTGCCCGGCGCAGCTCCGTGAGGGACTGATTCACTTTGTATCCCGCAATGCGATGAACATTGACGGGCTTGGTGAGAAAGTAATTGCCCAATTGTTCCGTGAGAATCTTGTTCATACCATTGCTGATTTGTATAAGCTTGATAAAGATGAACTTTTACAGCTTGAGCGAATGGGGGAGAAGTCTGCAGATAACCTTCTTTCATCCATTTCCGTTTCGAAAGAGAACTCATTAGAGCGTTTGCTATTTGGTCTTGGTATTCGTTTTGTCGGATCGAAAGGTGCCCAGATGCTAGCCGAAGAGTTTGAAACGATGGACCGTTTACGTGAAGCGACGTATGAGGAACTGGTTGCGATTCAAGATATCGGGGAGAAGATGGCCGATTCCGTTGTGCGTTACTTTGAAAAAGAACCGGTTATCGAGTTAATTGATGAATTGAAAGAGCTCGGTTTGAATATGGAGTATAAAGGTCGTAAGAAAAGTGACGACGCTTTGGATTCTCCATTTTCGGGGAAAACCATTGTTATTACTGGTAAGATGGAGAATTACAGCCGAAATGACGTGAAAGCCCACGTTGAAGCATTAGGTGGTAAAGTGACAGGAAGTGTGAGCAAGAATACGGATATGCTCATAGCTGGTGAGGACGCTGGATCGAAGTATGAGAAAGCAGAGAAGCTAGGTGTTGATATCTGGGATGAAGCTCGCTTCCAATCTGCGTTACAGGAATAGGGAGAGTGGAGACGGATGAAACGGATCGCATGGATATTGAGCCTTGTCATTTTAATGGCAGGGTGCGCTCCGACCTATGATAAACAGGAAGAGAAATTAATGCAGGAAACGCAGGAGAACAGTCAGAGGGAAAAAGCGATTGTGCCGAAGTATAGTATATCTGATGAGTACTATCTTCCTCTTGTGCGTGAAGACGAGTATGTACCTAGTAAGGCCAGGGGAATTATCGTACGTCAAATCGATAATCGATTAGATATTGAAGAGATGGAAACCGGACTAAGACGTCATTCGAAAGCAGTGTATGATCCTGGTGAATACTTCTTTCAGGATGGTCAGTACTTAACCACGGATATATTAGATGACTGGCTCGACAGAAAAGAGAACTCAGACGGGAAAAATGGAACGCCGAACGGCTTAAACCCTTCCCTTAAATTGGGCGCATCTGAAGAGCAGTATCGCGATAATCCTGTCTACTTGTCTCATATCTTAGAACAAGATTTCTTTAAGAAGACGGAAGAGAATGTGGTCGACCTAAAAGGGATCTCAATCGGACTTGCGATGAAATCTCAGTATGAATTTCAGGTAGAGAAGTGGGGCGCATCTTATTATGAGGAAATCCCACGAGATGAGTTGCTTACCCAAGGGAAGAAGATGGCTCAGAAGGTGTTAGAACGTCTTCGGAAAATGGAAGACCTTCAAGATGTACCGATTATGATTACAATTTATCAGCAAGAGGCGAAGTCATCTGTGGTGCCAGGAAACTTCGTGGCGAAAACGACAGTTGAAGGAAGTGACATGAAGATTAGTAAATGGGAGACGGTGGATGAGAAATACGTTTTATTCCCTTCTGATGAAGCGGAGCAAAACTACAAGAAAGAATACGAGGACATGGTGGATTTCCAAAACGATGTCGCCAACTACTTCCCGAACTATATCGGAGTAGTAGGGAAAGGCTTCTATAAGAACGGGGAACTGGTCAATATGGAAGTCACGATCCCGATTGAATTTAAAGGAAAAGCCGAAATTGTCTCACTCACCCAATACGTCTATTCTCTCATTATGGAGAACTTCCCGAACTACTTCGGAATTGAAGTGAAAATCGAATCACATGAAGGACAGGAAAGTCTCATCGTCCGAAAACAAGGCGAAGACAAACCCTTCGTCCACATCTACGACAAATAACAAGAAAAGGACACCGCCTAAAGCGCTGTCCTTTTCTTTTATGCTGTAGAGGACCGCTGGGTGTCTGACACCCTTTAGTACTGTGCAGATACATAGAGTGTCTGGCACGCTTTACTCTGTTGCAGTGATTCCTTTATCTCACGACGGTTCAGTCTATACGTTGCTACCCGGACGCTTGCGCTTTTGAATATAGGCGCATGCCTATTTACTTTTTCTTTTAGAATATGTTAGAATTTTTTATAAGATTAAAACCGAGTAAACTTATAAGGATTGTATAAATTTACCCCAATGAGGTGAAGGGTATGGGAAGAGAGTTTATTGATTTGTTTGATGGTTGGGCTGCGTCTTATGATCAGACCGTGTCTGGGGAGGACGTTGAATATAAAGAAGTATTTGCAGATTACGATGGGATCCTGGACGCTGTCGTTGATCATACAAAGGGTCCAAATGTTATGGAATTTGGCGTCGGCACTGGCAATTTAACGAAGAAGTTGATTAACCGGGGGCATTCTGTAATTGGAATAGAGCCGTCTTCGGAGATGTTGAAGATTGCACAGATTAAAGTACCAGATGCAAAGGTGTATGACGGAGACTTTATTGAGTTCCCAAAACCTGAGGTTCAGGTCGACTCTATTGTTAGCAGTTACGCATTTCACCACCTCACAGATGAGGAAAAGGAAATGGCGATTAGTAAGTACAGCCATTTATTAAAGAAAGGGGCGCGGATTGTTTTCGCTGATACGGTTTTCGAAACGCAAGCTTCAAAAAGGAGAGCCATTGAAACAGCTATTGCATCGCACTATAACAATCTCGCTGATGATCTGTCCGCTGAGTATTATACGGACATTCCGACACTGCAAAGAATCTGTAAGAAATATGACTTTGAAGTACTGTTTGAGCAGAAGAATAAATATGTTTGGGTAATGGTAGCAGAGAAAAAATAAATTCAATAAAAAAGGGAGAGGTTTATCCATGCCAATGAACGTAGAAAGTTTTAACTTAGATCACACAAAAGTCAAAGCACCATATGTACGCTTAGTTGGAATTACAGAAGGACCAAAGGGAGATAAGGTATACAAATACGATCTTCGCGTTAAGCAACCGAACAAAGACCATATGAACATGCCTGCTCTCCATTCGTTAGAGCACATGCTGGCTGAGTTCAGTCGTAACCACCATGATCATATCTTAGATATTGGTCCAATGGGATGCCAGACTGGTTTCTATATTGCCGTATTAAATGACGGAAGTTACGAAAATGTTCTAACAGTTATTGAAAATGCATTAAAAGATATCCTAGAAGCTACTGAAGTGCCGGCTTGTAACGAAGTGCAGTGTGGATTTGCTGCTAGTCACAGCCTAGAAGGAGCGAAGCAGCTGGCTCAGGAACTGCTAGAAAAACGAGATGAATGGACAGAGGTTTTCGCTGAACAACAATAAGGAGCGAACAATATGCAGTACGTTACAAGCATTCAACAACTCATTGGTCACACCCCTCTTATGGAACTCCGAAATGTAGGAGTTCCTGAGGGTGTGCGCCTCTTTGCAAAGTTAGAGTATTTCAATCCAGGGGGGAGCATTAAAGATCGGCTCGGTCAGAAATTGCTCGATCATGCTCTAATGTCAGGTGAATTAAAGCCGGGAGGCACCATTATTGAACCTACAGCTGGTAATACAGGAATAGGATTAGCTCTCGCCGCTATAGGTCGAGGGTTTCGAGTGATGTTCGTTGTCCCGCAGAAATTTAGTATGGAAAAGCAGACTCTTATGAAGGCGTTAGGGGCAGAAATTATTAATACTCCAACGGAAGATGGCATGAAAGGCGCGATTGAAAAGGCGCAAGAACTGGCTCAAGAGTTAAATGCCTTTTGTCCGCAACAGTTTGATAATGAAGCAAATCCAGAAACCTATTATGAAACGCTGGGTCCTGAAATCTATGATTCTCTTGATGGCAAAGTAGATGTATTCGTAGCAGGTGGCGGTACTGGCGGAACATTTATGGGAACGGCACGTTTTTTGAAAGAGCAGAATCCTTCTATTAAAACCGCGATCGTGGAGCCAGAAGGTTCTATTCT
This sequence comes from Pontibacillus chungwhensis, assembly GCF_030166655.1. GTDB lineage: Bacteria > Bacillota > Bacilli > Bacillales > BH030062 > Pontibacillus. The sequence goes on from NZ_CP126446.1 coordinate 381,063, forward strand.
AAACGGGGGAGAAGCGGGGTCCCATCGTACAGAAGGAATTGGAATGGAGTTTCTGCCAAGGTATATGGACACGGACTACTTTGACAGCATCCATACGATTTCTGATCTTGATGCTTTCCGCGCGGTGAAGGTGCTAGCGGAGAAAGAAGGATTGCTCGTGGCGAGTTCTTCTGGGGCGGCTTTTGTAGCGGCAATGAAAGAAGCGGAGCAAGCGAAGCCAGGCACGCATATTGTAACGGTATTTCCAGACAGCAGTGAACGTTATTTAAGCCAAGGAATTTATGAGGAGTGAGCATATGAGAAGGAAAACACAACTAATACATGGTGGTATTACAGGTGATGACCAAACAGGGGCCGTTTCTGTTCCGATCTATCAGGTAAGTACGTACAAACAAGACGGCGTCGGGAAACACAAAGGATACGAGTACTCGAGAACAGGAAATCCAACGCGACATGCACTAGAAGAGCTGATTAAAGACTTAGAAGGTGGGCATGCCGGATTTGCATTTGGGTCTGGAATGGCTGCTATTACGTCTATTCTTATGATGTATAAGAGTGGAGACCACCTTATCATAACGGATGATGTGTACGGAGGAACTTATCGCCTTCTTTCTGGTGTGCTTAGTCGTTTTAACCTTGATGTGACATTTGTAGATACTTCTGATGTTGATCAGATTGAAGAGGCCATTCGTCCAAATACGAAGGCGGTGTATGTAGAAACGCCAACGAACCCTTTGCTTAAGATTACAGATCTTGAAGCAGTATCTCGTCTCACGAAAGAAAAAGGGTTTACTTTTATCGTTGATAATACATTCAGTACTCCTTATTGGCAGAACCCAATTGAGAAGGGTGCGGACATTGTGCTTCATAGCGCAACAAAGTATCTGGGTGGCCATAGTGATGTGGTAGCAGGCCTTGTTGTCGTGAACTCCGAACAGCTAGCAGAGGAATTGCATTACGTACAGAACTCAGCAGGCGCGGTATTAGGACCGCAAGATTCCTGGTTACTAATGAGAGGAATTAAAACGTTAGGCATTCGTATGGAAGAAATCGAATCGAATACCCACGCGTTTGTATCGTTCCTTCAAGAACACCCGGAAGTGACAACGATCTATTACCCTGGTTTAAAAGACCATACTGGGCACGACATCCATGCCCTCCAGGCTAGAGGAGCAGGCGGCATGATTTCCTTTGATGTCGGAAGTGATGAGAATGCGGAGAAGCTGTTACAGAACTTAAAGTACTTTACACTAGCAGAAAGTTTAGGCGCTGTAGAGAGCTTGATCTCTGTTCCGGCAAAAATGACTCACGCTTCTATTCCGAGTGAGCGCAGGGCTGAATTAGGAATTACGGACGGACTTGTTCGGGTATCTATTGGACTTGAAGATATAGAAGATTTAAAAGAGGATTTTGTGCAGGCATTGAAAGGTGAATAACTAGAATAAGAAGCTCAGAGATTGATCTGGGCTTCTTTTATAATTTAAAAAAAGATGTTTTATTTCTCATGAGAAAGGGTAATTAAAATAGCTGTAAGAAATACAAATGTCGCTATTAGGATTTTTTTCTAAAAAAAGATAAAAATGACAAAAGTTCTAGATTTAATTTTATAAATTATGATGAATACATATAGGCAATTCTATTTATATTATTACATATGCAACAAAATGATGTATAATAATACAAAATAATACGAAGAACTTATTAATCACAATGTTCTGATAATTTCTTTATGTTATAGTACTTGTTGTATATCAATTGCGAATTCTTTATGCTTACCATACATTACTTGTCAGAATTATAAGAAAAATGTATGGTATTGTATATAAAATGCATTGAAAAGGAGGGGGCGTCGAATGTTAACAACTGCAACATGGATGTGGCTCTTTATTCCCATGCCGTTATTAATTATCCTATCAACCATTACTTTATTTACTGGAAGGAGAGAATAGAACTTAATGAATATAGCTACGTTAATTACGTTTATCGTTTATTTATTAGGAATGCTTTTAATTGGTGTTATTGCATCAAGAATGACAAATGACCTATCCGATTATGTGTTAGGTGGTCGACGCTTAGGACCAGGTGTTGCTGCGTTAAGTGCAGGGGCTTCTGATATGAGTGGTTGGCTATTGCTTGGTTTACCAGGTGCTGTTTATGCTTCAGGTCTATCTGCTGCATGGATTGGGATTGGACTAGCCATTGGTGCTTATTTAAACTGGCAGTTTGTTGCACGTCGCCTTCGTGTCTACACAGAAGTTGCGAACGATTCCATTACAGTACCGGACTTCTTAGAAAATCGCTTCCATGATACATCACATATTTTACGTGTGATCTCCGCACTTGTAATCTTATTCTTCTTCACCTTCTACACATCCTCAGGTATGGTAGGTGGAGCTAAATTATTTGCTGCATCCTTTGACATGGGGTATAACCAAGCCCTTTGGATTGGTGCGATTGTTATTATCTCGTATACCTTCTTAGGTGGTTTCCTTGCGGTAAGTTGGACAGACTTCTTCCAGGGAATTCTGATGTTTGTTGCTTTACTTGCTGTACCAATCGTTGCAATCAGCGAACTTGGTGGATGGAATGAAGTTGTAACCATGGTAAGTGAGATTGATGCAACGCGTCTTGATATGGTTAAAGGTGTTGGAGTCTTAAGTGTTATCTCATCCCTTGCCTGGGGACTTGGTTACTTCGGACAGCCGCACATCTTAACTCGTTTTATGGCGTTACGTTCTCCTAAAGACGTGCCAAAAGCTCGTTTCATCGGTATGACTTGGATGATTCTTGGTCTTTACGGCGCAATCTTCACAGGTCTTGTAGGTATCGCTTATGTAGCCAATGGCGGTACAGCAGGAGAGCTTGCTGACTTAGGTGTTAAAATCGTTCAACAAGATGGATTAAGCATGATCCCGGACTCAACTGAAGCTGAGAAGATCTTCATTGCGTTCTCACAGATCTTGTTCCACCCTATTATTGCAGGTATCTTACTAGCAGCGATCTTGTCTGCGATTATGAGTACCATTGACTCTCAGCTGCTTGTGTCTTCATCAGCAGTAGCAGAGGACTTCTACAAAGCAATCTTACGCAAGAACGCTTCTGAGCGTGAACTTGTATGGGTTGGTCGTATTTCAGTAGCCGTGATCGCCCTATTAGCGATTGCTCTAGCATACGGTGCACAAAGCTCTGTACTTGAGCTTGTAAGTTACGCTTGGGCAGGATTTGGTGCCGCATTTGGTCCAATCATTCTCCTAAGCCTGTTCTGGAAAGGTCTTTCTCGTAACGGTGCGGTAGCTGGTATCCTTGTAGGTGCTGCTACAGTCGTTGTTTGGGGAGATTGGTTAAACCCTGTTGAAGGTAAAGACTGGACAAATATCTTCGGTCTTTACGAAATTGTACCAGGATTTATCCTTTGTACAGTTGTTGCTATTATCTTTAGCGCAGCAGGTGGCGGACCATCTAAAGAAATTCAAGCTGAATTTGATAAAGCAAATAGCTAATTGTTTGATGAGAGCCTCTTCTTTTAAGAAGGGGCTCTTTTTATAGCTCTTTCCGTTATAGTATAGGGATAAACATTTTGTCGCCAGATAGTGTGGGGTCTACGTCGGACTTCCTCATTCTCACCCCGCCTGCGCTTTTCTGGTTGCTTTTCTTAGCAGGAAGATTGATTATATCCCTTAGTTTTTGGTATTATCATTATTATGTGATGTTCGATACGAATGGAGGTTAAAGGATGTCTAGAATTAGTAAAGAGCAAGTGAAACACGTGGCTCATTTAGCGCGTTTACACGTTTCTGAAGAGGAAGCGGAGCGTTTCACGAAACAGTTGGATGATATTATTTCGTTTGCGGAGCAATTAAACGAGTTGGATACAGAAGGGGTCGAGCCTACGACACACGTTCAGGACCTTAAGAATGTAATGCGTAAGGACGAGCCGAAGAAGTGGATTACACAAGAAGAAGCGCTTAAGAATGCGCCAGAAACGCAAGATGGTCAAATCCGTGTACCATCTATTTTGGAATAGGAGGGTGACGAATGTCTCTTTTTGATTATAAATTATCAGATCTTCAAGAAATGCTACATAAGAAAGAGATCAGCGTAAATGATCTTCTGGATGAAGCATATAATCGCATCAGCGAAGTAGACGGAGACGTGAAAGCCTTCATTACGTTAAATGAAGAAACTGCTCGTGCTCGTGCGAAAGAATTAGATGAATTAAGAGGTACGCCAGAAGGACGCGGCCTATTATTCGGTATGCCAATTGGTGTAAAGGATAACATCGTAACGAAAGGGCTTCGTACTACAGCTGCCAGCCAAATTTTAGATAACCTAACAGATCCATTATATGACGCAACCGTTGTGCAAAAGCTTGATGCCGCTGAAGCGATTAACGTTGGTAAGTTAAACATGGACGAGTTCGCAATGGGTTCTTCCAATGAAAACTCAAGCTACTATGCAACCCGTAACCCTTGGAATACAGACTATGTACCAGGTGGTTCTAGTGGTGGTTCTGCAGCAGCGGTCGCAGCAGGTGAAGTGCCGTTCTCATTAGGCTCTGACACAGGTGGTTCCATCCGCCAACCAGCAGCGTATTGTGGTGTTGTAGGTCTTAAACCGACGTATGGCCGTGTGTCTCGTTTCGGTCTAATTGCTTTCGCATCTTCTCTAGATCAAATTGGTCCATTAACTCGTACGGTTGAGGATAATGCGTACATTCTAGAGACGATTGCAGGCCTTGATCAGATGGACTCTACTTCTGCAGACATTGAAGTACCAAAATACACAGAAGCTCTTACAGGTGATGTAAAAGGCCTTAAGATCGGTGTACCGAAAGAATACCTTGCTGAAGGTGTTTCTGAGGAAGTAAAAGAGGCCGTTCAAAAAGCTCTAAAAGTATACGAAGATATGGGCGCGACGTGGGAGGAAGTTACACTACCTCACTCTAAATATGCTCTTTCTACGTATTATCTACTAGCTTCATCTGAAGCATCTGCTAACCTTGCACGCTTCGATGGTGTTCGTTATGGTCGTCGTTCTCCAAATGCTGAGAATATGCTTGATATGTTCAAACTATCCCGTAGTGAAGGCTTTGGTGACGAAGTGAAGCGTCGTATTATGCTTGGTACATTTGCGCTAAGCTCTGGTTACTACGATGCATATTATAAGAAAGCACAACAAGCTCGTACGCTCATCAAGAAAGACTTTGACGATGTACTAGCGGATTACGATGTCATCATTGGACCAACAACGCCAACACCAGCCTTTAAAGTAGGCGAGAAGACAGAAGATCCACTAACGATGTATGCGAACGATATCCTAACGATCCCTGTAAACCTTGCAGGTGTTCCAGGAATCTCTGTACCATGTGGGTTCTCTAAAGATGGACTTCCAATTGGTCTTCAGATTATTGGTAAGCACTTCGATGAAGCAACGGTTTACCGTGCAGCACATGCTTACGAACAGGCGACTGATTTCCATACACAAAAGCCAAGCCTGGGAGGTGCGAAGTAATGAACTTTGAAACAGTTATTGGTATTGAAGTACACGTTGAGCTAAAGACAGCTTCTAAAATCTTTAGCCCGAGCCCGAACATGTTCGGTGACCAGCCGAATACAAACGTGAACCCAATCGACTTAGGGTACCCAGGTGTTCTGCCTGTCCTAAACGAAGAGGTTGTCAATTACGCAATGAAAGCTGCGATGGCATTAAATTGCGACATCGCTACTCATACAAAGTTTGACCGGAAGAACTACTTCTACCCGGACAACCCGAAAGCGTATCAAATCTCTCAATTTGATCAGCCGATCGGTGAGAATGGGTATATCGACATCGAAGTAGACGGCAAGACAAAGCGTATCGGAATTACGCGTCTTCATATCGAAGAAGATGCTGGTAAATTAACGCACAGTGACGACGGCTATTCCCTAGTCGACTACAACCGTCAGGGTACACCGCTTGTTGAGATCGTTTCTGAGCCAGACATCGCTTCTCCTGAAGAAGCTTATAAATACCTTGAGAAACTGAAGAACATCATTCAATACACTGGCGTATCTGATTGTAAGATGGAAGAAGGTTCTCTTCGTGCCGATGCGAACATTTCGATCCGTCCAATTGGTCAGGAAGAATTCGGTACGAAAACTGAGCTTAAGAACTTAAACTCCTTCTCCTTTGTTCAAAAAGGACTAGAGTTTGAAGAAAAGCGTCAGCAGAAAGTACTTGAATCAGGTGGCGAGATCCTTCAAGAAACGCGCCGTTTCGATGAAGCGACGAAAGAAACGATCCTGATGCGTGTCAAAGAAGGTTCGGATGACTACCGTTACTTCCCAGAGCCAGACCTTGTACCTCTTTACGTGAGCGAAGACTGGAAAGAGCGCGTCCGTGCTGAGATTCCAGAGCTTCCAGATGCTCGTAAAGCTCGTTACATTAATGAACTTGGCTTACCTGAGTACGACGCAATGGTTCTTACAAACAATAAAGAGCTATCTGACTTCTTCCAAGAAACAATTGATGCTGGGGCAGATGTGAAACAAGCATCAAACTGGATGATGGGTGAAGTATCAGCTTACTTGAACAAGCAACAGAAAGAACTATCAGACGTTGCGTTAACACCTGCTAATCTTGCTAAGGTCATTAAGCTAATTGAAGATGGCACCATTTCTTCTAAGATCGCGAAGAAAGTATTCGCTGAAACTGTAGAAAATGGAACAGAGCCAGGACAATACGTGAAAGACCAAGGCATGGGTCAGATTTCTGACGAAGGACAGCTACGTGAGATCATCACAGGCATACTTGATCAGAATCAGCAATCAATTGAAGACTATAAGAACGGAAAAGACCGTGCGCTAGGCTTCCTTGTTGGTCAAACGATGAAAGCGACTAAAGGACAAGCGAATCCACCAATGGTGAACAAGATTATCGTTGAAGAAATGGATAAGCGCTAAAAAAGATAAACATCGCATGAAAGCACGCTGCTACAGCGTGCTTTTGTGTGGGTTGTAAAAAGGAAAATAAGCCTAATAGGAAAAACTTTTCAAATGAATGAAAAAGGTTTATGATGATGTAAGGAAAAACAGGCTTGGATGGGGGAAGGACCTATGAAACGTGCTCGAATTATATACAATCCCACGTCAGGCAGGGAAGCTGTAAGAAAAGAGCTCCCTGATATCATGCAACGCTTTGAGCAAGCAGGTTATGAAACGTCGACACACGCAACGACGTGCGCTGGAGATGCAACCAATGCAGCCAAAATCGCCGTAGAGCGTAAGTTTGATGTGGTGGTTGCAGCAGGTGGAGATGGGACGATTAATGAAGTCATTAATGGTCTCGCTGAACATGAACACCGCCCGAAAGTCGGGATTATTCCAGTCGGAACGACGAACGACTTTGCGCGAGCGCTTTGTGTTCCGCGTAATGTAAAAAAAGCAGTTGATGTGATTCTGGATGGATTCTCAAAAGAGCTGGATATTGGCCGGGTGAACGACCAGTACTTTATGAATATCGCAGGTGGCGGTAAACTAACGGAACTGACGTATGAGGTTCCAAGTAAATTAAAAACGATGCTGGGGCAACTCGCTTATTATCTGAAGGGCGTTGAAATGATCCCTTCCATTCGTCCAACGTCTGTTGAGATCGAATATGATGGGAAGTACTTCGAAGGCGAAGTGATGGTATTTCTCGTGTCGAACACGAATTCAGTTGGTGGATTAGAGAAGCTAGCACCAGATGCGGAGATGGATGATGGCATGTTTGATTTGCTGATCATTAAGCGCGTCAATCTGGCTGAACTGATTCGTCTCGCTTCACTTGCGATGAAAGGGAATCACATCAGTGACCCGAACGTGATCTATACAAAAGCAAACCGCATTAAAGTTCATACGAACGAGAAGATGCAGTTAAATATTGACGGGGAATATGGCGGATTATTGCCCGGGGAATTTGTCAATTTATATCGCCACTTGGAATTCTTTCTCCCAAGAGATCGATGGGACGAGGAATAAGGAAAAGGAACGGCTCGGATTTTGTCACAATGGCAAGATTCAGAGTCGTTTGTTATTCTGTTTGATTCCTTTCGGAAATGGTAAAACTAATGAACATTAAGCTGATTCCATTCAGCAATCTGAACGGCAAAGGAAGATGTGAATGTCTAAGCCAGCACCACCGGTACAGAAGAATGACACCATCGAAGTGACATTCGAGGACTTAACGCACGAAGGAAATGGCGTCGGCAAGATCGACGGCTACCCGCTCTTCGTCCCTTATGCTCTACCAGGTGAAACAGGAAAAGTAAAAGTGATTAAAGTAAAGAAGAACTTCGGATTCGGTAAACTACTAGACGTAACAGAAGCAAGCCAGGACCGCGTCGACCCGCCTTGTCCCGTTTATGTGCAGTGCGGAGGCTGTCAGCTTCAGCATATGAGCTACCAGCTGCAGCTTGATATGAAACAAAAGCAAGTCAAAGACGCCATGCATAAGATCGCGCACTTAAGCGACGTCCCCGTCCACCCAACGATCGGGATGGAAGATCCGTGGTACTACCGCAACAAAGTGCAGATCCCTGTCGGACAAGACGGCGAGCGCCTGAAAGCCGGTTTCTACCGTAAACGTAGCCACGAAATCATTGAAATGGATACATGCATGATTCAAGACGAGCACAATAACCGGATGGTCGAAGCTGTCCGCCGCATTGCGGAGAAGTACGGCGTTGAAGCGTATAATGAAGAAAAGCACCGCGGCGTCCTGCGTCACATTATGGTCCGCACCGGCCAGACAACAGGTGATGTGATGGTTGTGATGGTGACTCGTACGAAGCAGTTGCCATACGCTGAACAAATTGTCGAAGAGATCCGTGAGACGTATCCGAATGTGAAATCAATTGTCCACAACGTCAACTCGAAGAAAACAAACGTCATTTTAGGCGACAAAACGACTGTCTTATACGGAGACGACTACATCGTCGATCGTATTGGCGATATCGAGTTCAAGATTTCACCAAAATCGTTCTACCAGGTCAACCCGGTTCAGACGAAGAAATTATATGACCAGGCTCTAGCCTATGCGGACCTAAAAGGCCATGAAACGGTCATCGACGCCTACAGTGGTATCGGTACGATTTCCCTCTTCCTAGCTCAACAAGCGAAGAAGGTATACGGAGTAGAAATCGTTGCCCCAGCTGTGACGGACGCGAAGAAAAACGCAAAACTGAACGGGATGAACAATGCTGAGTTCTTCGTAGGTGAAGCCGAGAAAGTATTCCCGTGGTGGAAGAGCCAGGGCCTTGATCCTGATGTGATCGTGGTCGATCCACCGCGTAAAGGCTGCGATGAAGAGCTATTGAAGGCGATGATTGAGATGCAGCCAGAGAAAATCGTTTATGTATCTTGCAGCCCATCAACACTAGCCCGCGACCTTCGCATTCTAGAAGACGGTGGATTTGAGACCCAGGAAGTACAGCCAGTGGACATGTTCCCACAGACCGGTCATATTGAGAATGTAGCTTGGTTGAAAAGAAAATAATACAAAAGACAAGAGTCCCGAGAGTTTGTCCATTCTCGGGATTTGTTTTATAAATGAAGGTGGTCTTTACAATGATAAACAATGATCGATTAATCCGATTGCGATATGCGCTCGACTTAAAGAATGACGAAATGGTCGAGATCTTTAAACTCGGTGACATGTCGGTAACAAAAGAAGAAGTAGGTGAAATGCTTACTAAACCAAATGATAGTGACCTGGAGGAAGCGGAAGAGACGGTCGATGATGAAACGGTAGAGCGCTTCTTAAATGGATTGATTATTTATAAAAGAGGCAAGCAAGAACCGAAACCAGGCCAACCGGAGCGCCCAGCGCTTTCAGGGGATGAGTGGATCAACAATGTTATGTTAAAGAAGTTGAAGATTGCTCTTAAGCTGACGAGTGAAGATATGCTTGATATCTTTGATAAAGCAGGAGTTCCTGTGACAAAGGGGCAGCTGAGTGCTTTATTAAGAAAGAAGGGGCATAAGCATTATAAGGATTGTGGGGATAAGTTTGCGCGGAGCTTTTTGAAGGGACTTACGGTTAGGTATAGGGGATAAATGAAATGATTTAGATTAACTTATTATTATCCCTCTATGCTCTGAATTGTAACGCTGTAGCTATACTTTCCCAATACTTGAGATTTCCTTCGTTCTTTATCGGTGGATAGTTAAGAGGGGAGGAAGTTTTGGATAAAAAAAGAGAAAACAGTATATTAGTAATGAACAAATTATTTTTACATCTATTGTAATACGATAGGGCTATATATAAAATAAGAACTAAGTATAAAAAAAGTAAGACGAATGAGGTGGATTGAGTGGGGATTAAACTCTTCCATAAAACACAAAGAGACTTAGCTTCATCAATAAATCATGTGATCGATCGATATTGGGATAACGAGATTGAAGAAGACCAAATGATGGGGCTAGTAAAGACTCTTTATAACAACAATGATACTAAGTTTTTAAAGAATGGGGACTTTACAACAGTCTTAAAGCAACAATGCGGTAAACGAAGATTAGAAGTCGTAAACAAAATTCTCTCCAACCGTGATAAATGTGATGGAAAGAGAATGTAGGTGAAAAATATGCAATATTCGGCCGGTTTTACGAAAGAAAAATGGTCAGAACATGAGATGTATATCGTTATTGAACTCATGAAGCAAAATAAAACAAAGATTGAAATATTAGATGAAGTAACTGAGAAGAATCTATTCCAGTTGCGAAGCCCAGTCAGTATAAAGAATAGATTTAACATGGTTTATAGACGAGCAGCAGTCTTAGGTGATGAATTACAGCAACATTTTCTAAATGCAGTAGATTACGACCGGAGAGCTTTGACATTGTATTCTTTTTTACAGGTATATCGCGTCCCTTTAGAGTTTTATTGGGAAAGAATCGTCTATAAATATGAACTTCAAGAGTCGTTGTATGCTAATGACTTTCATTATTTCTTTGAAGAAAAGGCTAACAGAGACGAAAAAGTTCGTAACTGGAGAGCTGAAACGGTTAAGCGTCTTATTAGGTCATTAAACTTGTTCTTTAAAGAAGCCAACATGATTGAAAAAGTGGATCAAACAAAATATTCAATACATCCGATACATATGACTCAATCCTTAAGAACGTATTCTGAGAAGAATGAACCTTTATTATACTCTTTTACAGTCCTAGAGAAGGTGAATAAATCATGAAATCGACTTATGAACGTTTAGAGCAGATGGAAAAAAGGGTCAACCAGGAAGGTTTTACCAATCCTAAAGGCATTGGAAGTGATATTCCTCATTTTGTGCTGGATTACCCCCCGCAAGATGAGTTGCAAGTACGTGTCTATTTAAAAAACATGTTGAAACGTACCAAAGTGAATATTAAAGAAGTGAACTTATTTGAATTTTTACTCTCCTTTTTTGAAGAGGATGAAATGGAAGAATTGTATGAAGTGGCTGAAGAGGAAGGTCTAGCTGGGTTAAATGATGTAATCGAGCCAATTCTTAACGAGGGTAATACAATGATTCAGCAATTCAAAGATATGACAGAAAAAGCAGAGTTGATTTTCATTACTGGCGTTGGTACAGCACATCCTTTTCTTCGATCGAGCCAATTATTAAAAGCTATTTCAAGTAAAGGGTACAAAAAGCCTATCGTACTTTTTTATCCAGGGGAATTTACAGGATTAAGGTTGAAGTTATTCAGTATTCTGGATTATGAAGATGACTATCAACTATCTCGAATTTCATGAGGAGGGGAAAATGATGCAGATTAAAGATATATTTGAAAAAGATATATTTCGTCCAATTAATAACGTCGTTCAGGCTGAACAAGTAGAAGAGGATGTAGTGGAAACGGAATTGGATGAATACGTCCTGACCGAAGAAAGTGAGCATTATCTTGAGAGATTTTATAAGAATTATTTAGCTGTCTATAATCAACCATCAACAAAAGTGGGGGTATGGATTTCAGGTTTCTTTGGATCTGGTAAATCACATTTCTTAAAGATACTATCTTACTTATTACATAATCAGACAATTGCAGGTAAAACACCTGCTGATTATTTTGAAAATAAGACCGAAAACCAGAATCTTTTAAACATGATGCAGCAAGTATCTGAGAAAAAGTCGGATGCATTATTATTTAATATTGATTCACGTTCTACATCTTCTTCTAAGGATTCAGAAAAAGAGCGTATTATTGAAGTGTTTTTGAGAGTGTTTAATAATCATTTAGGATATTCAGATACCTTATGGGTTGCTGAGATGGAACGCCAACTAGATAGTGATGGGAAATACGAAGAATTCAAACAAACAATCTATGATCAAAACGATAAGTCTTGGGAAGAACTCCGTTTGAAGATTTTATTACGTAAAAGAAAAGTTATAAAAGCTCTTGAAACAGTAGGTTATGACCAAGATACGGCGGAAACATTCTTTGATATGAATAGAGAATGGTTTGCTATTGATGCTCAACGAGTTGCTGAGCTCGTTGCAGATTATTGTAAGAGTCAGGGGCCAGATTATCGTATTGTTTTCCTTGCGGATGAAATCGGGCAGTATATCGGAAACAACACAAGCTTAATGCTTAATCTACAAACAATTACAGAAAAACTAGGTGATTTATGCCAAGGGCAGGCATGGGTAATTGTGACATCACAGGAAAAACTAGAATCCACGGTTTCTGATCTCGATAGTACGAAAGACTTTTCTAAAATCCAAGGACGCTTTGAGACAAAAATTAACTTGTCCAGTGCGAATACAGATGAAGTAATCAAAAAGCGTCTTCTGGAGAAAGAACCAGTTGGTGCAGATACACTAAAGACTATTCATGACCAAGAAGGAAAACTGATTCATAATCGTCTGGCTTTTGATACAAATAATACTCAATTGCGTTCCGGGTACCGGAATATCGAAGAATTCGTTTCCTTTTATCCATTTGTTCCTTATCAAATTGAGTTACTCCAGCTAGTCTTCACCAAAATCCGTAACCTGGGTGAAGGTGGACAGCACACCTCCCGCGGTGAACGTTCCTTACTTAAAGCTTTCCAGGAAGCGGCTCAGTTAAATGCTGAAGAAAATGTAGATAATATGGTTACCATGGCAGAATTTTATCCTTCTATTCGTGATTATTTGGAATCATCGATCACGGGTACAATTGCAAGAGCGCATGACCGTGCCCGAAACCACGAAGGGTTAGAAGAATACGACGTAAAAGTGTTGGAAGTTCTCTACCTAATCAAAGGGATCGATGAAATTAAATCTACACCAAGCAATATTGCCACACTTATGATAGAAACGGTGTACGATGAACGCCAACCATTAGAATACAAAATAAAGGAATCACTAAATCGACTACAAAATGTCATGTTCATTGAGCAGCATGCAGATGGTTCATACTCATTCTTGTCAGACGAAGAACAAGAAATTAATCGTGAAATACGCGTTGAAGACTATAATGGTTCTGCTGTAAAAGAACGATTAGGTAATCTCTTTTTTAATGTCATGTATCGTCAACCGAAGTATGAATACAAGTATAACAAACATACTAAGCATTTTGATTTTAATAAGCGGTTTGACAACTATTTAAAAGGACAGATGAATCACGAATTGACCATGCAAGTATTTTCTGAGGGAATGACCGATTCAGAAGCGGCTTTACAGGCAAACTCTGGACATTTAATTATTCTTTTAGACAAAGACCTCGTTGCGGAAGCAGAGGGATCTCTTGCATACATTCAACAAGTCGATAGCTATGTACGCCGTAAGCAGTCAAGTACAACTTCTCAGCAACAAAGGCGTATTTATGAATCTAAGCTTGCTGAAGTGGATGAATTCGCACAAAAAGCTGAAGAATTGTTAGGTAAAGCATGTGAAAATGCTGGATTTTATATTCAGGGACAACGTCGTGATCTCAGTGGGAAATTCGAAAGTAAAGTAAATCAAGCTATGGATATGTTGATCCGTAACACATTTACAAAGTTCCATTATATAGAAGAGCCCATTTCTTTTAAAAACAGCAAGAAAGAATGGGAGAAAGTAGCTGAAGATTTAGGCCAGCAACGTTTATTCAGCGATTTAAATAAGAATGCTATGGATGAGATAAAACATTTTGTTGAAGAACTTGAACGATCCCATGACCAAAGGACCCTAAAGCAGGTTGTGCAAAAATATAAAACAATTCCTTATGGCTGGGAAGAACAGGATACCATTGGTGTTTTGATGGGGTTAATTAATGCTGGGAAAGTACGATTCACTTATGCTGGAGAACCTTTTACACCGAACTCTAATCAGTTCTATGACCGACTAGAGAAAGTATCTGAACGTGATCGAATTGTGGTTATGCCGATTGTAGAAATGGATAAGCAAGTGAAACAAGAATTAATTGCATTGGTTCGTGATTTCTTCTCAATTACTCAATCATATGACACGTATGATACTTATAACGAAATAATAAGAGAGAAAGTTGAAGAAGAATTTGTTCAACCTATTGAAAAGGTTCGGGAAAGAAGACACCAGCAAAGTGCTTTTAGTGAATACCCGTATCCTGGCGAAAGTGATATAAGAACAGTCGTTAATGGAACACAAAAGTTATTAGCTAACCGAGATCCAGAGCAATTTTGTCGCACGTTTATACAGTACGAAGATGATATTGAAGAGTGGTATGACATTTTAGAGAAGCTTCAAGGTTTTTATGAAGGGAATCCTATCGTCAAGTTTGATGAAGCAGTTAAAACTTTAATGGAACATGATCAGGAAATAGAAGTCATTCATAATGATAAGCTTGATGAAATCGTACAACAGATGAAACAAATTTTGTTACAAGAAGAACCAACTAAAGATATCATTCAATTACCAAAGTTAAAGGCTAATTTGAAGAACCTTATTAAAGAAGAAACGAATAAACAAAAGCGGGCAGTTCTTGTACAATCTGATAAATCTCTGAATGAACTAGCAGTCTTACATGAGCAATACTCCGAATATGAACCTATTACGGAATACCTTCGATCAAGAACTAACCAAGCTAGTTATCTTTATGAAAAAATAAAAGAAAGCGAACGTATTTCTAGTGCGCGTATTAATCAACAACAGTTAAGCGAGCTCATTGATTCAATAAAAGTCAAAGTACGGCAGATGATTAAAGAATTAAGAGAGGAATCAGACACTGTTAAGAGAGAACCAAAGGTTATTACCGAGCAGGAATTATACAATTCTTTCTTTAGCCAAGTTGATACTATTAATTCTGAAGAAGATTTGGAAAGGGCAATTGAATCATTGAAAAGGAATTTAATAAAAGAATTACAAACACACTATTTTATTAAATCATAAAATAAGGGGCAGTTTAATAGTCCGCCCCTCTACATACAGAGGTGAAAAAATGAATAAAGTTGAATTGAAAAAATTTGCTGTAGAAGCAAGACGTGATTTGATAAATAAAGTTTCATTGAAAGCAGGACAATATGGCATTCAAGAAGATATTCAAGAATTGAAGCTTGAAGAAAATTATGGGCAAATATTTGTAAACGGTAAGCCATATCCATCAGAAATGAAACATGCTTTTCATCTGTTACAACAGCGCTTAAGTGCTGTTGGTTATAACCAGTTAATTGAAGAAGTAGCATATACTTGGTTTAACCGAATTATTGCAATTCGTTATATGGAGGTGAATAATTACTTACCCGATAGAGTCAATGTATTATCTAGTAGTACCGGGAAAAATGAACCTGATATTCTACATCAATATGAAACTATGAATTTAAACGTAGATCATCAAAAAATAAATGAATGGATACAAAAAGGGTATAATAATCAAGCTTTTCGTAAACTTTTTATAGCACAATGTAATGCATTACATTTGTCCTTCCCTTTTTTATTTGAAGAAATAAATGACTACACTGAATTGTTATTACCGGAATTTTTATTAGACAGTGAATCAATTATTATAGAGTTAGTGAAGAACCAAGAATTGGCGGAAAGTTTTAAAGAAGTAGAGGTTATTGGTTGGGTTTACCAATTTTATATATCAGAACCCAAAAATAAAGTTTTTAGTAATCTAAATAAGAAAAAGAAAATAGGGAAAAATGAAATACCAGCAGCAACACAACTCTTTACTCCAAAATGGATTGGTCAGTATATGGTCGAAAATTCACTTGGTCAATTATGGTTAGAATCAAACCCTGATTCTGAACTAAAAGAAAACATGAATTACTATATTGAGCAATCAACTCAAGAAAAAGATGTACAAAAGGTACTAAATACAATTAGATATTCTAATATCAATATTGAAGAAATTACATTAATCGATCCTTGTTGTGGTTCTGGGCACTTACTTGTATATGCATTTGATCTGTTTTATAAAATGTATGAAGAGTCTGGCTATCTACGCACTGAAATCCCTAAACTAATATTAGAAAATAACTTATATGGTATAGATATTGATTATCGCGCAGTACAATTATCCTCTTTTGCATTAATTATGAAAGCTAGAGAAAAATCAAGGCGCATATTTAAGCAGAATCCTCAATTAAATATATATGAAATACTTGAAACTAACTCATTAGATATTAATGAGATTATTCACTTCTTAGGATGTAATAATCAAGAAGAAAGAGATTTACGTCACATTTATAATTCCTTCTATGATGCGAAAAATTATGGTTCATTAATTGTTCCAACTAATCTTGATTATAAACATTATTTATATTTAATAAATAAGGCTTATGAAAGTGAAGTCACACTTGAAAATTATATATTATTTGAACAACTAAGGGAATTTGAGGACATTCTTACTTTATGTAGTGTGGTAGGTAATAAGTATGATGTATCAATTACAAATCCACCTTATATGGGTAGTAGAAAGGCAATGAATAAAAATTTAAAAGAGTTTGTTAATAAGTATTACCCGGAGTCAAAATCAGATTTATACGCTTGTTTTATTGAAAGGTGTAATACATTCACTAAGTTAAACGGTATGTCGTCCCTAGTAACTCAACATTCTTTTATGTTTACTGATGATTATAAAAAACTGAGGAAAAAACTGTTGGAAAACACACACTTCCTATCATTAGTTCATTTAGGTACGGGATCTTTTCCGGAAATAAATGGGGAAATTGTTCAAACTACTATGTTTGTGTTAAGAAAAACTTACATTAAGCGATATAGAGGGGAATTTGTAAGACTTGTGGATTATAAGGGAGATTTAAAGCAATTAAACTTGCACAATGATAATAATCATTATAATAGATATGTAAATGAAGATTTTAAAAAAGTTAAAGGATTTCCGTTATCATATTGGATGAGTGAAAACATGAAAAAGACCTTTTTAGAATACGGTTCCTTTGAAGATATTGGAAATCCTAGAGCCGGTATAACTACAGGGGATAATGAAAAATTTGTTAGGTTCTGGGCTGAAGTGAATTATGAAGAAATTGGATTCCAAAAAGAGAATATTAGTGAATTTCACTCTACGGAATCTAAGTATGTACCATACAATAAAGGAGGGAAACAAAGAAAATGGTATGGAAATAATGAGTTTGTATTAAAGTTTGATAAAAAACATTATAAGCTACTTGAAAATCAGGGTAATCATTTACCTTCGAGGCAATATTATTTTCGGAAAAGTATAACTTGGTCAGATATATCAGGGAGAAAATTTGCGGCTAGGTATTGTGATTACGGTTTTGTGTTTGATGTGAAAGGGTCTAGTGGATTTCCTGCTTATGAAGATATTTATTATGTACTAGCATTATTAAATTCTTCTTTAACACCTAGATATATAGATACACTAAATCCAACATTATCAACACAAGTTGGGGATTTGAAAAGAATACCTATTGTAGAAGTTAATGAAGATGTAAAACAGAAAATCAATGAATTAAGTAGAGAAAATGTAAATATTGCGAAAGATGACTGGGATAGAAGTGAGTTATCTTGGGATTTCGTTCGTAACCCACTAATAAACTATTTTGATGAAAGCTGTGCCATTGATAAGGCTTTTAATGATTGGAAAGCTAAAACATATAAAAATCTCTATAAATTAAAAGAAAATGAAGAAAAGTTAAATCATATTTTTATTAACCTGTATCAACTTCAAGGTGAAATGCAACCTGAAGTAGAAACTAAGGATTTGCCTTTCTCAGTGGCAGAAAGAGAAGCTGAAGCAAAGTCATTTTTATCATATTTTATAGGATGTGTTGTAGGACGTTATTCGTTAGATTATGAAGGTGTTTCTTTTGCAGGTGGTAAATTTGATGTATCAAAATACAAGAAATTTCAACCAACTACTTATGGATTAATTCAGTTCACTGATGAACATTATTTTGACAATGATATTATAGTACGTTTAAGAGAGTTTTTATCAGTAGCATTTAGCACAGATAATGTAGTTGAAAATATGAGGTGGTTAGCTGAATCGCTAAAAATTAAAAATAATGAGTCACCAGAGGAGCGATTACGACGTTATTTCTTAGACGAATTCTTTAAGGATCATTGTAAGATGTACCAGAAGCGTCCAATTTATTGGTTAGTTGATTCAGGGAAACAAAAAGGGTTACGAACACTTATTTATATGCATCGATATCAGCCAGATACGATGGCAACAATTCGTTTTGAACACTTACAGGAAATTCAATCGAAATATCAAAATGAAATAGATATGATTGATACTCGTTTGGCTAATCCAAGCTTAACTACGACTGATCGTCGCAACTTAGAAAAATCTAAGACATCATTTCAGAAAAAGATTGAAGAACTACAAGAGTTTGATAAGCATTTAGCTACTTATGCGAATGAACAAATGGATATTGATTTAGACGATGGTGTTAAAGTGAACTACGCCAAATTTGATAAAGTACTAGCAAAGATTAAGTAACAAAAAGAGGGGATTTTCTCCTCTTTTTGTTTACATATAGAGGTGGAAGACGTGAATGTAATTGAAAAACTACAAGAAAAAATACAACAAGAAAAGGAAACTAAAGGTCGAGCAATAGTGTTTTGGTATGACCCGCAGGCTCAAGTGAGTATTGATGAACTACGCCAACAATTAATGGGTGTTGAGGTTAGGTATTTGACAGCTCAAAACTTCTTTAAACTAAAGGTGGAGATTGAACTTCAAAGAGTCACAGACTCCTATTTAATCTATTCTGATGTACCAAGACCCAACGATAAAGATAATTTGATGTTGGATATATTGTCTTACAGCACAGAATTTAAAGCAGATGAAACAGCTATGCTATCAGAAACATTACACGTATCTGATCAGGTTTTACGTCCAATGATGGAAAAGTATCCATCATTCTTCAATAGCAAAGAGCGTAAAAGAAAACTTCATAAAGTACTACCTGAGCAAGCGAGTGAAACTCAGTTTGAGATTAGTATGATGGCCGTTATAACAAAAACTTCGGTTTCTGACGTCAGAGTTATTTCACGTCAAATTCTCTCGTCTGATTTACAGTTGGAAGATAATGAGTTCGTGAAGTCGATTAAGCGTAACTTCTCCTTAGATCGCACATTGGAGATTGTTGGTCGCTATTTTGGTGTTTCTTTAAATCATATAAATCAACCTTTCAAAGAGCTGATAAATATACTCATTTATCAACACTTTAAACAAAAGGCAAGTTTTATTGTGGAAGAGTGGGAAAATCGTTGGACTTCTTCTTCCCCTAACGTTTGTGCGCTTTTCATTGAAGAGTGGCTTCAGCAGAGTGATGCAGATATTCTTGAAAAACACATTAAGGAATGGGAGAAGGCATTTTATGTGAGGGAGAAACTAGGTACACAGGATATCTCTAATTTTTCTCTAACAGATACCTTCCCTGCTGTTGATGCTCTGATAATAGAAAAATGCATCGACGAGCTACTTCATCAAACAATTCAGGGGGAGGAACGCTTATATTTAATTGCGCAACGCTTGCAGACCCATTGGGGCTCAAAAGGTAAATTAAGAGCTTTGTATAAAACCATTTTCGAAGCTATTCGAATGGAGACTCTAAAGACTGTTGTACATAGAATTCATCAAGAAAATGATTTTTATGAAAGTTATGCGGAATCTTTGTACGAAATTGATCAAGCCTATCGTCATTTCATGAATCATTTCACACGCCTTGATTCGAAAGAGATGTTAGAAGAGGTTACTAATCGCTTGACAAATTGGTATGAAAATGAATATTTAGGTCGTCTATCAGGAGAAATGAATTTCAAACTGGAAGATGGGTATGCACCAAAAATAATGCCGCAGCGAACATTCTTTTCTGAAAAGATTCAACCAATATTGGATAAAGAACAAACAAGAGTATTCGTTATCATTTCAGATGCTTTGCGTTATGAAGCTGGTTATGAACTTCATGACCTTTTAACGAAGCGTGAAAATGGTAGGTCTAGTATCCAACCAATGGCAGCAAGTTATCCAACTTACACACAATTAGGAATGGCGTCATTACTACCCCATAGGCAGCTAGAGGTCGATGAAAAAAACGGTGTATTAGCAGATGGCCAATCGACTAAAGGAATGGATAACCGCCGTAAAATCCTGCAAACGGTTGAATCACAAACAGAAGTTTTTAAGTTGAAACAACTACTAGATATGAAAACAAGTGAAGCCGAGCAATTATTAAGAGGAAAGCGGTTGATTTACCTATACCACGATCACATTGATGCATTAGGGGATTCAGCTAAATCAGAGCGTGAAACCTACGGGGCTGTTCAACAAGCAATTCAAGATTTACAATTTGCTGTTGATCGTTTGTCCCGTCTTCAAGCAAAGCGAATTTTTATAACAGCGGATCATGGATTTCTGTTCCAATTTAAGCAAATTGAGGAGCACGGAAAAATCCCAGCTGTTGACGGAAATGTATTAGATGGTAGCCGACGTTTTGCAATTGGACATGATTTGTCAGTTCCAGAAGGAGCAATTAAATTAACTGAGAACCAAACCCCTTTAAAAAATTCTGAAGTCGTTCTTGCGAAGAGCCTCAACCGTTTTAAAACTGGTGGCGGCCTTCAATTTATCCATGGCGGGGCCTTACCCCAAGAAGCTGTTGTTCCTTTGATTGATTACCGTCGCATTGAAAAGGCTCAATCAGTGGATATTGCGGTAGCTATGATTAATAAAGTCATTGCGAACTATCAGGTGCCTGTTTCTTTTTATCAGGAACAAAGCATCACAGATGAATACACGTCTCGGAAAGTGCGAGCAGCTTTTTACCAGGGCAATGAGCGAATATCCAATGAAGTTGAACTTGTGTTTGATCTAAAGGGGGAAAATAAAGAGCGTAATAGGCAAGTAGAGTTTAGCTTAATTGAAAAGCATTATAAGATAGGTGAAAAATGTAAACTGAGAATTGATACAGTAACTAAAAAGGGTAAGGAAACATATCTCGAAGAAGAGTTTGTTTTACGCCTATATGAAGCCTTGTATTAAACTTGAGAGGGAAATGGAGGTGTTTTTATGCTTAAGAAAGGTGAAATAGTTGGGGGATCTTTCTGGCCAGAGCCTGTTCAAATTAAGCATGTCGAAAGCATTGATGATGAGTTGTTTTTGGTAGAAGCTGTCGGTCGTGAATCCAATCAATTCTTCGAAAATTATTTAGAAGAATTTCAATTAGAACAAGTGGAACATTATTCTGAGAATGAAACTTCAGATCAATGGAAGAATCGCTTTCAACACTATTTACAGTATCACGTATTGCGAACGGAAAAAGAATACTCTCAAGCACGGGCTCGTGGGAATAAGAATATGATACCTCTGCCTCACCAAATTGAAGCGGTTTATAGTAAGATGCTTCAGGCACCTCAAGTACGTTATCTATTGGCTGATGATCCAGGAGCAGGTAAAACGATTATGTCCGGTATGCTGATCAGGGAATTGAAAGCACGAAATATGGTTCGCAAAACGTTAATTCTAGTTCCTCCGCTAGTATTAAAACAGTGGCAGGCAGAGTTAAAAGAAAAATTCGATGAAGATTTCTTAATTATAACTCGTGATTACTTGAAAGCTTCGGGTGAAATCAACCCCTTTGAAATGCACCAGCAAGTGATAGCATCCATGTATTGGGCTTCTAGAGAGGATATTAAAAATATGATCCTAAATTCTCACTTTGATTTAGTGATTGTAGATGAGGCTCATAAGATGGCAGCTTACACAGTAGGACAGAAAAAAAGAAAAGTGAAACGCACGAAAATGTTTCAACTTGGGGAGAACCTGTTACGTCATTCAGAACATTGCATGCTTCTAACAGCTACTCCGCATAAAGGAGACAAAGAAAACTTTAGGTACTTAATGAGCCTTATCGATCATGACATTTTTTCTCATCTTAATCGAAGTGACTCTATTTTCGAAAAGAGTAATCCATACGTAATCCGTCGGTTAAAAGAAAAGATGGTTAAATTTGACGGAACACCCTTGTTTCCAAAACGAACGACAAAGACACTTGGTTTCGAGTTAAGCTCTGCAGAAGTAGAGCTATACGACGCTGTGACAGACTACGTACGTCATTACTTTAACCGTGCGAAAAAGAATGATAAACCGAATGTTGCTTTTGCTATGATGATTTTACAACGGAGGCTTAGCTCTTCTGTGGAAGCAATCTACCTCTCTCTATTACGAAGAAAAGAACGACTGCAGAAAGTTTTGGAGACAGGACAGAGGTTGCAGCAATTAATAGACACAGAAGAATATGAAGAAAGCTCCTTTGAAGATCAGGAATTGATGGAGCAATATGCAGAAGGTGAATTTGAAGAACTTGATATGGACGAACTTCAGGTGGAAATAGAAATGCTTGATCATTTGATCCGCAAAGCAAATGTGGTACGGCAGCAGGAGAATGAGAGAAAATTTCTTGAACTGGAAAGCACCTTATTTGGAGCAGACGGACTTCTTGCTCAAGGGGAGAAAATACTAATTTTCACAGAATCAAAAGATACACTGAATTATTTAGAAAAGAAATTTAAGGCTTATGTACCGGATAT
Source organism: Pontibacillus chungwhensis (assembly GCF_030166655.1). Taxonomy (GTDB): domain Bacteria; phylum Bacillota; class Bacilli; order Bacillales; family BH030062; genus Pontibacillus. The sequence goes on from NZ_CP126446.1 coordinate 404,023, forward strand.
TGCTAAAATTGTGGGTGGTTTTTCCATGGACAGGCGTCAAGAAGAGGTGGAGAAGTTTCGCAAAGATTTGCAAATCATGCTTGCTACGGATGCTGGTGGAGAATCCATTAACCTTCAGTTCTGTAATCAGATGGTAAATTACGACATACCATGGAATCCGAATCGATTGGAACAGCGAATGGGGCGTATTCACCGTATCGGTCAAAAGAACGAAGTGTTTGTCTTTAATTTAGTAGCTACAAATACTCGTGAAGGGGATGTGCTTTCACGTCTTCTTACAAAGATGGAACAGATGAGAGAAGACCTTGGTCAGGAACTGGTATATGATTTCATCGGTGAAGTATTAGAAGATCATCAGGCTGATTTACCTTCTATTATGGAACAATCCATTATCGGAAGGGAAAACCTCGATAATGTAATTGAGCGTATGGAAAAAACCTTATCCGAAGAACATGAACGTTTGCTAGAGTTAGCTAAGAATGAGCGGCTGAATGAAAACTTTGATTTACCAGGAGCTAAACGCTCTTTTGATAAAGTATCAATCCATAGCATTCCTCGGCGGTTCTATGGTCACTTCGTTTTACAAGGTTTAGAAAGTACGAGGACACGTGTGAGCGTCTCGGGAGATAAATCAGCAGCTCGTATTGATCGTTTTCCTAAACGGATCCGTGACTTTGCCCGTGGACGAAAGTTAATGTTCAATTTTGATGAATCTATTCGCTTTGCATTATCTACGAATTCAGAAAGTACTCAACTTTCAATGTTACAAAATGATAGCCCCGTGTTTAACATAATAATGCAATTGACCTCTAAAGAAATGCAGCAGGCTGTTTTGCCATTTTATGAAGTTCAAGCCTCCGTTCCTGAAGATATGAAAATTGAGTTGAATCAGGTAACGATTGTGGATGGAAATGGTCGTGAGCTTGAACAACAGTTAATGATGACTGGGAAACGCGAGAATGGTGGTTTTGTCCAAGTCTCTCCTTATTTCTTATTTCACCAAACATTAGAGGTGGAGGGTACGTTCGTTCAAGAAGACCAAGACATTAAACGGTACGTCATTAAGCATGCAAGAAACCTTTTAAAAACAATTCAACGTAAGCGAGAGGATTATGCTAATAGAAAAAGAGTCTTTTTAAGAAAGTCTTTTGAAGAGCAGATTGAAACATTACAGCAACGTTTAGAAAAATACCAGAGAGAAAACGTAGAAAGAAAAAATAGTGCATTAATCAACCAGACTTATGCACAGATAGATGAAATAGAAGACCGCAGTAAAGAGCGTTTGAATGAAATTGATCGGGAACGCTCCATCCAACTAAAACCAGTAAAGCGGATAGCACAATTTAAAGTTTCATCCAATGGTGTATCAAATGGACGTGTTATTCCTCAGGACTTTCTCTCTCTAATTGAGGAGTATGAATTGAAAAGTGGTAGGTTGAATGTTCAATTACAACCTGCTTTTGGACTCGTAGATTTTATTAGTGAGGATGTTGAGGGCGAAAATAGGTTGATCGTCGTCACTGACGATTTATATCAGTTTAAACAACAACTGGTGTTGGAGGATTATAGTGATATAACAGAACGGGTTTTCGTGTATGAGGTCAGAGCACATGGAATTAAAGAGCATAAGTTGGATCAAGGGTTAATGTTTACTTATTAAAGGGGGATACATAAATGAAGCGTTGGTGGATGGTTCGAGCAGGGGACAATAATGAATTAGTTCCAGTGTGGGAAGAACAGGGCATTGCATCTATTGGATGGCCGCAATTAGAAGATCCAAAACAATTTCAATCAAAGAGTGAAATGATTGATATGGCGGATGAAGTATATGAAGAAAGTAAACCGAGATCCAGAAGCAGTTGGGTAAATCAAGTTTGGCGTTTTAGTAGAGACATCAAAAAAGGGGATAAGGTAATAACCTACTACAAAGAAACTAGAGAGTACATGGTAGGAACAGTGAGAGGCGAGCATTATTTTGATAAGTCGATTGGAGATTCAAATTATCCTAATCATATAGACGTTGACTGGGAAGAAGTTACGGTAGAACGGGATCTTTTGTCACAAGCAGCTAAAAACAGTTTAGGCTCAGTACTAACGGTATTTCGTGTTGATGAATGGGGAAAAGAAATTGAAAGGTTAGTGGAATCCCCTTTCTTAGAACCTGAGGATATAAATGAAGATGAGGAAGAAGAAAGTGAAATCATACAAGACCTGGTTAATAAAGCATTAGTGATGGTTCAGGATAAAGTAGATAAGTTCGATCCCTGGCAAATGCAAGAGTTAGTGGGTGGTTTATTACAAGCAATGGATTATAATGTTCAGGTAAGCCCTAAAGGGCCTGATGGAGGAGTGGATGTATTAGCATATAAAGATGCTTTTGGTTTTGAAAAGCCTATTATCAAAGTGCAAGTAAAACATAGAAAATCATCAGCAGGTGCTCCTGAAATTCAACAATTACTAGGCGCTAACCCTATTGATGCTAATTGTTTATTTGTATCAACGGGTGGATTTACCTCACAAGCTGAAGTGGTAGCTAAACATAACTCAGTTAGATTAGTAGATTTAGAGGAATTAGTAGACTTGGTGGTGAAGTGGTACGAAAATATGCCGACAGATAAAAGGGCTATACTTCCGTTGAAGAAGATGTATGTGCCTGAGTAGGAAACATTAAATGAGGAAAGTTGTTTCTTTAGAGTGCCGAAGTAAATTAAACTGAACTCTTAACTTATTGGTGAAGTAGGACAGTGTATCTTTCCCTGCGTTCATAAAATAGAAGCGTTAGTGAAAAGTTACGAATCTGTATAAAATTAGGTGTATCAGAAAGAGTTATAGCTAAAGGGAAGTGGAGATGGCTATGCAAAAGAAAATTTTGTGTGTTTATTGTCTAAAGCAGAAACATAGAACAAAAGTAGGAGAACATCCTATACCAGATTCTTGTGGTTCTGATATAACTACAGTTAGAGTTTGTAAAGAATGTAATGGTGTTGCAAATAACTTAGTGGATTCCCCTTTTACTAATATGAAATACATAGAATTTATCAGATCAGTTCTTGGGATAACTACAAAAGAGGGTGTAATTAAAACACACCAACAAAAAGTTAATTTTAATGAGAGCAGTGGTAATCGCACAACAGGTAAAATAACGATAGGTAAAGAGGGGAGTACTTATGAGCTTCATCCGAAGGTAATAAACAATCCTCAGGATCTTATCAGTACTAGGTTCTTTCTAGGGCAAGATCACACACATCATATTAAAGCTGTGATAAAGAAAGCACAGAAGTCTAATATAACACCTGTCAGATTTAATTTAAAAAAATCCGTTACAACAATAAATGGATCCTTAAAGTATGAAGTTGATGGTGAAATAATAAGAAAAGAGCTTATCAAAGCAATGTATGCTTTAGCTACAATATACTTAAACGGGTTTGAATATACAAAAACAGGATGTATATTGCGGAAATACTGGAAAGGTGAAGGGATACTTAGTCCATCAATTAAGCCTGAATTTCAGCTAGCAGTTTTTAATGGATTAAATATAAATGAAGTGAAAAACCATTTAAACACAACCTCCCACAATCACTTGTTCTCGTGCGTTAAAGAAAAGAATGGGGACATATTAATGTTACTTAACTTGTTTGGAATGCTTACTGTAGCTATAAGACTATTACCAAAATGTTCAAAGGAAATGAATAATGTGCTTAATAACGAATGTAAATCAATCATTATTAATCCTGTAACAAGAGAAAGCTTGGAAATGACTATTTTTTAATTTTTTATAAGTAAGGAGATAGCTGAGTGTACCTCCTTACTATTACAACTATAATGTCTATTTTACCCTATTTAACGTTACGGTGAACCGTACCATAATTAAGGATATGTCCAGGATGATTAGTATGAGAGGGGGAATTGCCTCACCCCCTCTCTTTTTGGGAAATATATTACTAATCCAACTTCGCCAAGCGTTCAATATTCTCAACTAACATCATAACTCATATCAATAAACCCCTTAGCCCTTTCAACATCCTCATCACTACTAATCGAAATCTCCAAATCCCCTGTACCATAATGCCCGATATTCCGCACATCCCGAGTGAAGCCCTTCTCCAACTCAACCGTCTCAGGATCGACTTTCACATAAAGCAAAATCTTCTTCGTAGCCGGGTGAACTTCCACACAGGCAAAATTCTTTATTCGTTTAAAAGCAATGTAATTCTTCAACGTCTTCATTTGCACGTCGTCCCCTAGAGCTACTAGATAAGCCTGTAGTAATTCATAGCGATCGCTAAGCTCTGTGCTAGACTGCTTTAAGTAATCACTCACGGTTTTACTTTTGGTTGGCTTTGAATCGCCAGTCGGTGTTTCTTGAACCGTCGTTGCATTGACTAAGTCAAGTAGAAGTAAGTCGTTCGTGTAGTGCTTGTATTGATATAATTCAATGTTTCGATTGATCTGCTGCACGGCGTGTTCGTCGTACTTTGTGAATCCGCCAGCTATACACAATAACCTTGGGCTTGTCCAATCGATAGCATTGGAGACTTCTTCACCGTATTGGCGCATGACCATTAGTTCGAATTCTCCTTTATGATCAAGCAGCCAATCAAGGTAGAAGAGGCCCTGGTTAATCACATTTTCATTTGTGGATCGTTTGTATTCTATGATGACAGGGGAGTAGTTCTCGTCGATGCCTAACGTATCGATTCGACCTCCGTGACGTTTGCCTGTGCTATATTCTGATGCGAGAAAGCGGACGCCCAGACAAGCTTCTGAGTTTTGTTCAATGATGTGCTGTAGTGATTTCTCCACAGCTACGGCGTGGCCTTCTAGTTCTTCTGCGTGATTTTCATTTATGTGAAAGAGTTTAATATCTCCCAATTTAATCTTCCTTTCTTTACTAGATTCTACTCTATATTTTCCGTCTGACTACAAAGCGGATAGTTACTACACCCGTAGAAATATTCCCCGCTTTTATTCTTTCGTTTAGCCATAAACCCTCCACAGCGACTGCATTTCTTCTGATGCTCAAGCACACTCACATCATTAATGGTGTACCCGCACTGAGGGTAATTGCTACAGCCCACAAAGGAATCATTTCGAATGGTAAGGTCACCAGAGTGGCAGCGAGGGCATTTTAGTGTTTCTTCTGCTACATGCCCTCCTGTCTCATAAGCTATGTTGTACTCTTCTTTTAGTTCTTTCACAAATGAAGAAGGGCTTTTTTCAGGGACCAGGATGTACGTTGAGTTTTGGGTTCTTGTTATTGCTGTATAGAACAACCTGCGTTCTTCTGAGAAGAGGAACTGATCCTTCGTTTGGAGGACCCATTCTAGTACGGGATCATCTTCTATTTTGTTAGGAAAGCCCGTTTTCCCGTTCTTAGCGTTTAGAAGGATGACGTAATCAGCCTCTAATCCTTTTGATTTATGAACAGATAGGAACTGAATAGAAAGGTTCGGATATTTCTTGTACGTCACTTTACCACTCTTGTGTTGTGCATAAAAGTCAGGACTCTTCTCGAAGATGAGAATGTCGTAGTTGTTTCGCCCAAGGAGCATAATCGTTTGATTCGTTCCTTTTGCGGCTACGACTTCATCCAAGATATCTTCAAGGCGTTGAATGATTTGTCTGTTTTTAAATAAGAACATGCGTATCGGTGTTTCGTTTGTTTTATCTGATCTTAAGTTTTTCTTATATTGGCTCGGATTTTTCATTACGAATTGTCCTGCAGTATCAATGAGTTGTTGGGAGTTCCTGTAAGTCTTCTCAATTCGTAGTAGTTCGTGATCGCCAAAGTAGGCTTCAAAGTTTGTGAACAGTTCAATATCACTGCCAGCGAAGCGGTAGATCGACTGCCAATCATCACCCACACACATTACTTTCGCCCCGGTTTGTTTTCTAATGGCGTTAATGAGGTGGAAGCGACTTTGGGAGATGTCCTGGTATTCATCGACGATGATATATTTATAGGGAAACTGAGGTTTTGTTTCTTCTATAATGCTCGTTGCCCGGTTAATCATATCGTTAAAGTCAATGGCATTCTTGGAAGCAAGGCTCTTCTCGTAATAGTGATAGATCGGCTTCACCAAGGAGAAGAAGATCTCGTTTCTTTTTCTCATAAATAGGGAGAGGTTTCTTTTATTTTGCTTCTCTAACGTTTGGAAGTCTTCAGCTCCATAGCCAGATGATTTAAATAAGGTAATAAATGTTTTCACTAGCTTTTTTAAATCCTGAAAGTAGGTGTTGTTAAGGTGATCAAAGATTTGCGAGAACAACTTCTTACTGTCAATCGGCTGGAATACTACGCCTTCTTCTTTGAGCATCCTCTCTAATTCTTCTAGCAAAATCCCTTCTCGATTGTAATAAGAGTAAGTCTCTAAAAGTCTTGTTTCGTTCTCTTTGTGCAATTCCCGTTTCCATTTCAGATCCTCAAGGTAACGCTCTTCTTCAATCGCACTTAAGTGCGGAGCTCTCATATTTTCATCAATTCCAAAGTGTTCTAAGTACAGGCCATAATCATCTAAGTAAAAGTCTGGCTTATATTGTCTGTACTGTTGATTCCCTGTTAAGTATTCGTAGGGTTTCTCATAAGTATAGGAAATTCCATTTAAATAGAGGAAGTTGGCGATGATGAATTCTTCTAAACTTTTCACCGTTTCGCCCTGGTACGTCTTCTTTTGAGCCGCTAATTGGTCCGTGCTTTGCTTCACGTGTTCTTGTTGTTTATGTGCTTTACCTTTCAATGTTTCAAAGTCGAGGTTCTTGTGATATTCATGGTACTCGCCGAGCGTGTTAAAATCGCTGATATCTTTAGGGATTTTTAAATAAACGCCAAAGAAGTGCATCAGCTTATGGATGTAGTTCTTGTGTTTGTGCATCTGTTCTTTGAAAAAGGTGTGGAGAACGGCGTCCATTGAATCTTCTATATCCGGTTTCTCGTTCCCGGCTTCTGAAATGATCTCAAGGCCTAGTTTATGAAATGTCTTCACATCAATCTCAACGCCTAGTTTCTTCGCAATCCTCTCATGCATTTCACCGGCTGCTTTCTTGGTGAATGAGATAAGCAGGATTTCTTCTGGCTTTATCCCTTTTCGTTCGATCAAGTATTTCACTTTGCCTGAGATCGTTAACGTCTTCCCGCTCCCGGCTCCGGCTAGGATTAAGTTGCTATCTTCGTCTGTTACGATGGCCACTCGCTGCTGGTGGTCTAGTGATTTTCCATCGATATTATTAAAGAAGTGTTGATTGTTACGTAGTTCTTGATCGATGTAATGCTTGTTCCAATCCTTGATTTTTTCAGATAGGTTCTCGAACAGTCCATTAAACTGTTGAATGGTACGATCCGGGTGGCCTCCTTCAAAGAAGTCATAAGCGTTTTGATAAGACGAAGCCAGTAGTGATTGTTTATGAGAATGGGTGATGTAGGACTTCTTTAACAGATCGACGCGTTCCATGAATGTATAAGCTTCTACCGTATGCATGGTGATCACTTTGTTCCTGGTTTCTTGGATAGACGGTAGTTTGATTAAGAGGGAACGAATGGCCTTTTTGTGTTCATTCCGTTTTTCTTCGTAGTCTTTATAGATTGGCAGTGTTCTAAGCTGTTCCAAATGCTTATGTATAGAAGAGTTCGTGATAGCTTTTAGTGGCTGGTCTTTGAGCACTTCATTATACGTTTCTTGAAGGGTCTCGATTTGATGGTTCGTAATGATTTCGGTCTGATTCTTTAAAGCCAAAGACTTCGCCCAGAGTGACTCTTTACTGTGTTGCCATTTAGTAAGATCTTGTTTTAACGCAACTGAGAAATCTCTGTATTGTATTTTGTTTATGAATAGCTTGATTTTGTGAAATAGGTCTTGCAATGTTATTTCCACCCTTTAACATTATAGGATAAATCTATGGTAGCATAGAATTACATAGTTTTACTTTTAAAAGAGTCAATTAACCTATATGTTCTCAAGGTCTAATTGTATTTACAAGGGGGTAGGAAATGTGAAGCAAGAGATTTTAATGGTGAAGATCCATAATGGCATTAAAGAAGGAAAAAGTTATTACGAAGCTACTCGTGGGAACTGGAAGATTAATAGAAAAAGAATTGAATATATTGAATATGTTGTAGGCATTAATAAAGGAAAAGTTGTGTGTGCCTTTCAACCTTCTAAATGGTATATAGTCGAAGAAAGTCAAGAGTCTGGGCGGAGCTTTTTTGATGGCTCGCCTGTAGAGGAGAATATGCTGGCTAACTTAAAACAATCACAGGATCTATTAGTTGATAAATTTGGGCAGGGTTCTGCGGTGGCTTATGCGTTAAAGTCTGAATGTAGAAACTAGGAGGGAAAGAAGAGGCTTGATAATGTTAAAAATTAATCTGGTTTGACCTGATTAATTGAAAAAGGGTGGGTTTTAAATGACTGAGGATATTAAAAAAGTATTTGTGAGTTACAGTTGGGATGATTCTGAACATAGACAATGGGTAATGGACCTTGTGAGGAACCTAAGAAGAAATGGTGTTGATGCTACATTTGATCAATTTGAGACTCAATCAGGGACAGTTCACCTTCAAGAAATGATGATAAATAGCATGAAGGAAAATGATAAAGTAATTATTGTATTAACACAGGATTACGCTGAGAGAGCTGAATCAATGCAAGGAGGAGTTGGTTTTGAGACTAGATTAAGTTTACATGAGTTACAAGACAATCCTCATAAGTTTATATTTTTATTAAGAGGCGGAAATTTTGAAGAATCAATTCCTTACCATTTAAAAGGTTATTATGTAATAACTTTTACTGATGTTGAGATGTATGAAGAAAAGTTTAAAGAACTTCTTCATCGTATTGAAAATGTGCCCTTGTATGAAGTGAATCCAATTGGCCCGAAGCCAAACCTATCTCCTCAGAAGGCAATAATGGAAGCTTCTAAGGGTGGTTCAGATAATCGTTTTACGGGGAGCGATTTTCAGTTAAACAGGGAAGTAACTGATTTAGATAAAGAAAAATTCTTAGCCAACAGTTATACTGAAATGAAAGATTTGTTTACTGAACTATTTGCCCATATAAGAAGTCAGAACTCTGGATTTGATTATAATCTAGAAAACTTTGGAGATAAAAAGCATATTTTCAAGCTATATGATAGAGGAAGTTATCAAACGGGCATTAAAATGTGGTTAGGCGGAGGTTTTATGAAGGGTATTAACTTATACTATGGAGTGCATTTGGATCCGTCTTCCGATAATGCCTATAATGAAACCTTACAATGTGAAGAGATAGATGGTGTTTTATATCTTAAAATGACAATGAACACCTTTGGCGATATAGAGAAGGGAAATCCTAAGGCGCTTGTAGAAGAAATTTGGCAAAACCACTTATACCATTACTTCAAATAACTATTTATATTAAAAATTATTTCACTATATAAATTTAAAAAGATATGCTCATATAATTATGCTAGTCACTATAAACCTTGATGAGGAGTTATGCCTTTGGAGACCATCCAACAACTAACCCAACAACTCCACGACTGGGAAAACATGCAGGGCATTGATGAAGAAGAGGAAGAGCAGGAGTGGATTGGTGCGGGGATTGCTCTTTACGAGAAGATCATCAAAGTAGATAAAGAGAATAAAAGCGACTATCTACAGGAGCTCTCAAGACTTTATCTGAACTATGGAAGAAATGAAAAGATGAAGTTTTCTAATTTCACACGTGCGGTGCGTCATTTAAAGCAAGCTGTCTATATTGATCCAGAAGATCCGAGGCCTTGCTACCATCTTTCTTTTTTGTTGATGCGCCAAGATCATCCTGAAGGAGCGCTTTTTTACGCGGAGCGTGCCCTTAAGCTTGGACTTGATGATAAACAGACTTATAAACTGTTTTGTAATATGGCCCTCGGTTATTACAAACTGCTTTTACTTAAAGAATCATATGGTTACTTACTTAAAGTAGAAGAGAAGGCAAAGCAGGATCCGGTTCTCGGAGCGTTCTTAAAACCGTATCAAGCGACTATCAAAGGTTCTAAAAAGAAGGGATATGTTCCTCTTTCTGAACAACATGGAACGATTGTGGAAACAGAGGATGAATTGGAGGATCGTGTATCTGGTGGAGAATGCGTTGTCTTGATGATCCACCCTTACCGAACAGAACTTAACGGGGAAGAGGAGTGCGTCAGTTTTTCTTCCGTAAACGCGCAGATTTTAGAAGCGATCCTGTTGAGTGAGGGAGGCCTCACTGTGACTCAGATCTCTGGAGTTCTGTGGGGGTATAACGCAGTCGAAATGTCCCCTTCTTATGTCCCAAGGATGATGAACAAGATTCGTTCTGATCTCAAGAAAGCCACAGGGATCGATGGAAAGAAGCTTCTTAAGACAGACGGAAATTTATACGTTTGGGATCACACTATTTTAAAAGGAAACATCCATTATAAGAATCATAAGCGATCTGGTTCCAGGTCAAGAGAGGGGATTACAATTTTGTAATCCTCTTTCTTTTATACTAAGGGTAATAAATGAGGAGGCGATGGATATGAAGTCAAATTTATTATCTCTTGAAATGATGAATGGGCAGGAAAGGTTACACGAGGCACTTGAGATGAGAGGGTTTCTAGTCAAGAAGGAAGGACCGTTCTTAATGTTAGCAAGTGGAAGTTCAAAGAGGGACCTTAGGAGTTTGAAAATGCTTTTAAACAAACTGCATATCCCAATCTTCTGGAATGGCGATCGTTTTCAACTGCTTACGAACAAGTTTCCAGTCATGATGATGAAGAAAATCACAGAGCACCGCGGGGAAGAGTTTCCTGTCAGTATGGAAGGGTATCATTTCAGATGGAGAGCATTCGTTAACCGGAAGAATGGACTTAAGGTAGATGCATTAGACCTGGACCCGCACATTGCATGCTTCGTTAAAGCAGTGAACGAGGCGGGAATCCCTTGCCTGGCGGGATGTGATGGTCATTTGAAACATGCGCCTAACCTTCAGTTCTCCGGCGTATATAGTGGAGCGTGGTTTCAGATTATCCAAGAGCAGTATCTTAGCGAATTTGAGCTGAACTATACCTGGAACGTAGAATTTAAAGGCGGTTCAGGCTCACGACTCGTTGCTAGTAAAGCGCGCAACGAACGTTGGGATCGTCATAAAATTTATGAGGATACGTTAAAGATGGCGTACAAATTGAAAGAGCATGCTGATGAGATAAAGAAAAGGAAAGCGAGCAGCTTTAAGCGTAATGCCGGGATGAAGGAAGAGGCAGAAGGATTGCGTACGGATGGTCGCTTTGAGGAGTTGGTGGATTGGATGGAGCGGTTGAGTAACTGAGTCGTTGTCTTGAGGAGCAGTGTATATCTTCCCTTTTGAAGAGAATAGAGGTCAAAAAGGTCACAGATTCGTTTAATCTGTGACCTTTTATTGCGTTTAAAGGCTTGAAAGGTAAGAGAGGAAGGCTATCAATGACCTTTTGAGAGATTTATGTGCTGAAAAGGGAAGAGAAGGACTCTCTCTGTTCCTTTTTCGGAGTATGGTAGAGGCAAAAGGGAACAGAAGCGCCAGGGCGGGACTGGGTACCTGACACCCCGTCCCGCCGCTCCCCGGCCCTATTCAAAATACGCCCACTGATTCACGCTTTTCATCGTAAAATGCTTCTGCAGAACGCTTCTAATCCTCTTGAGACTTCCAAGCTGCCCGCACCATTCATAAACGATTTGTGTCTTGATTTTCTCTTCAGGAAACAGCAACTGTAATTCTTCAACGCTTCGCAAGATCGCTTGGCTGGATTTTTCTTTGGCACCACAGCTCTTGCATATACACTTATGACCCTCAACCTCAACGGATAAGGAAGAGCATTGGAGGCAGGTAATCCCTTTTCGTAAATTATCAAATGTATAAGAAGGTGTTTCATTTAAGGAAGAATCAGTGATGTGGAGCGCATGGAGCTCTTCTGCTAATTTCTTATGGAAAGAGGTTAGTGGAGAAGAGGTCTTCAGTTGGTCTAGAAAAGATGTTAACTGTGTTGGGAATATGATGGTTGGTGTGAGTGGTGCTTGGTAAAGGTGGAAATGGGGATTGATAAAGATGACATACCCTTCGATAGGGAGGGTGTATCCTTGTGATTTTAACAGTTGACCTAGTAATGAGGTAGCTCTTTGCAGCTGGTGGAGAGGGTTTAGAATCTCGTTTTTCGGTAAACGGTAGAATTGATTGTCTTCGTAAATAAAGTCCCCTTCATAATTCTTAATTTCAAAGAGATAGATTTTCTCAGAAGTAATCATAAGCGTATCGATTTGAAACGTCGTGTTTTGTTTTTTGAGTAAGAGGTCGTGAAGTAAATAAGCTTCATTGGCGAGAGGTTCTATAAAATGATCGAATCGTTGTTCTCCTTCGAATCCTTTCAGCCAGCGGGCATAATCGCTGCTTGCTTTGGAGGATAGAGAAGTTCTTTTTTGTAGGGTTTCTAGAATGGTTAAGTGGGAAGGTTTCGTTCGAGGTTTGTATAGCGGCATTTCTTCATTCCTTTCTTGAAGAGGCTAACTAGAGTATAGCACATGGGCTTATCGGGCGTCTGATCTATTACCTTTTAGAGAGAAGATCTTTCAAAAAGGGAAGAGAGGGGGCTGATCTGTGACCTTTTGATAGATAAAAGCGTTCAAAAGGTAAGAGATAGGGGCAATCAGTGACATTTTACTACTTAAAAGCCTTCAAAAAGTAACAGAAGACCGTTATCTATGACCTTTTCCTAACAAAAAGCCATCAAAAGGTAACAGACTCCCCAGGCGGGACTGGGTACCTGACACCGCGTCCCGCCTCACACCTCCCGCGCCCGACACCCCTTCCAAACACCGCAAGACCCCGATCTAAAAAATTGATCAAACGTTTGATCAACACAAACATTAGCACTATGATTGAAGTCCCACGAGCATTTCGTTATATTCAATATAGATTCACGAAACATTTTAGAACCTCAATCGTATAGTTAGATAGAGAGAAAAAGGAGGCGATGGTTTGGATAATGAAACAAGTAATGTCAGAGGGTTTCCCTCTGGTGGGAATAAAAAGATGAAAAAGTTTGGCGGATGGTTTGGGAAAATTGCGCTTGTCGTGGTTGTTCTCTTGGTTCTCACCCTCTTGTCTCTAAGCTGGATTACAGAGTACATATGGATGGGGAGTGTGGGCTACCAGGATTCCTACATGACGATTTTAACAAGCAAGTTTATGCTTGGAATCGTTGGTTTTATCCTGTTTGCTGTCTGTACGTATATTACGTTTAGTTGGGTAAGGAAATCGTATTTAAGGCACTTTACGGAAGGGCAGCTGCCAACTCTTGTAACGAGTAAAAAGTGGAGTCGCTCATTGGTTCTTCTTCTGGCCTTAATCATCGGTCTAATCGGAAGTACAATTGTACAGGGGATAGGATGGGAACCATGGCTTAAGTTCTTAAATTACGAGCCGTTTGGTGTGAGCGATCCCCATTTTGATCGCGATGTGTCATTCTACATGTTCGTATTACCATTCATTGAATTTGCACTATCCACTGTGCTTGGTCTTGCGATTTTCTTCTTATTTGTGGAAATCGGATTGTATTCCGTCTTCACTATGTATCGCACAAGCCGAACAGCGCAAGTCCATCTTGGTACGACGCTTGCGATTATTGGTGTTCTTCTTGCAGCGCAGCACGTGTTTGAACCGTTTTATTCACTTCTAACAAATCGAGTGAACGTAGCGCAACAAAGTGTTGTCCATGGTTTAAGCTACACCGATGATGTCATTAACAATCCAGCCTCATACGTGCTAGCTGGTGTGGCCCTCTTAGGAACAATTTGGGTCATTATTTCGCTGTTCCGCGGCAAATGGAAGAGCATGATTCTGCCGATTATTTTGTATATCGTTGTAGGGATTGTAGCGCAGGGGGCTTCGATGATTGTTCAGAACTTCGTTGTATCGCCAAATGAATTCTCGAAAGAGCGTCCGTATTTGGAAGAGAACCTGGCTATGACCAGGACGGCTTATGAGCTTGAAGATATGACAGAAGCTCAGCACCCGGGAGCAGATACGCTAGACCGGGAAATGGTAGAACGGAATCAGGATACCATTAATAATGTGCGCATTAACGATAGTCGTCCGATTTTGGATGTGTACAATCAGCTTCAAACGTTCCGTACGTATTATGAATTTAATGATATCGATATTGATCGTTACAACATTGACGGGGAGTATCAGCAAGTCTTCCTTGGTGCCCGTGAGCTGAATACATCAGACTTACCGTCCCAAGCTCAGACGTGGGTGAACCAAAACCTTCGTTATACGCACGGGTACGGGCTTGCAATGAGTAATGTGCATGAAATTACCCCACAAGGGCAGCCGGAATACATGGTTCAGAACTTGCCTCCACAAGGGGAACTTGAGATTACACGACCTCAGGTGTACTTCGGGGAAGAGCAATATGACACGGTTGTTGTAAATAGTGGAGTCGACGAGTTTGATTACCCTTCTGGTGATGAGAACAAGTCGAACCGATTTGAAGCAGACACAGGAATCCCGCTTTTAGGTATTAATCGCGCGCTCTTTGCACTTGATGAAGGGTCGTTCCGTTTATTCGTGTCAGATCAAGTAACAGGTGACAGTCAAATGCTTCAGACGCGAAACATTATGGATCGCGTTGAGCGCATTGCTCCGTTTCTTCAGTATGATGAAGATCCGTATATTTTCGTAAGAGATGATGGCACGATGGCCTGGATGATTGATGCATATGTAACAGAAAGCAATTATCCGTATTCGGAAGCCTATGAAGGTAGCAAAAACTATATTCGTAACTCTGTTAAAGTAACAGTGGATGCTTATACAGGGGAAACGACGTTCTACGTTGTTGATCCTGATGAACCGCTCCTTCAGACATACAGAAACATCTTCCCGGAACTGTTCACAGAAGAGGTACCAGAAGATGTGCGTAATCACTTCCGTTATCCAATCGACCTATTCAAGGTTCAGTCTCAGCTTTATCAGACGTACCACATGACGAATCTTGAAGTCTTCTATAACCGCGAGGACTACTGGGAGATTCCGACGGAGAAATACTTCAACGAAGATGTAACGATGGAACCGTACTACGTGACCATGCGTCTTCCTGAAGCAGAGGAAGAGGAATTCGTTCTAATGACGCCATTTACACCACGAAATCGTCAAAATATGATCGCCTGGATGGGCGTCCGAAACGATGGTGATAACTACGGTGATATGATGGTTTATGAATTCCCTAAACAAGAAAACGTCTATGGGCCGCAGCAGATTGAGAACCGGATTAACCAGGATAGTGATATATCTCAGCAGTTGAACCTCTGGTCTCAAGGTGGCTCTGAAGTTATCCGCGGGAACTTACTCGTTCTGCCGATTGAGGATACCATCCTTTATGCGGAACCGATCTATATCAAATCATCCAATGAAACGTCTCTACCAGAAGTGAAGCAGGTGATTGTCGCTTATCAGAACCAGATTGTGATGGAGCCGACCTTTGACCGTGCTTTAGAAGTCTTGTTATCCCGCATTGATCCGGACAGCGAAGCGCCGGAAGGAGAAGGGGAGCAAGGAGAGACGCCTGATACAGGTGAGATGCTTGAATCGAGCCAAGTGCTTCAGCAAGTATCCGACCTATTCGATCAGTATCAGGAACAAACGTCAGAAGGAAATTATCAAGAAGCCGGGCGAATTATGGAAGAGATTCAGTCTCTACTTGAGGAAGCTCAACAAGAGCAACAACCTTCAGAGCCAACAGAGGTTGAAGGTGAAGAAGAGTCAACGGATAGTCCGGAAGAATAAAGAAGAGAATGCCTGCCCCCTTGATTGGGGCAGGCATTTTTTGTGGGAGTTGTGGGCCCGGTCCCTTGTCCCTTTTGGATACTTGATCTGTGACATTTCAAGATAAATCAAAGACAAAAAGGTCACAGATCTAGCCGATCTGTGACCTTTTGTTGCACTTAAAAGCTTAAAAGGGAAGAGAAGAGGGCGATCTATGACCTTTTCATGGTTTTAGAAGCCTAAAAGGTAACAGAAGCCCGCTCTCTGTTCCCTTTTCTAAGTGAAATGGATGCGAAAGGTAACAGAGGCACTCGACTGGGACGAGGGACCTGACCCCGATTCCCGCGCTATCGCTTAAATACTCCAAGAATCCACCGAGTCCCACTCATAAGGAGTCTCCTGATAGACACAATAATTCAACCAATTCGAAAATAGCAAATAAGCTTGTGATCGCCAGCGGTTGAGCGGTTTCTGATCTGGATCATCGTTTGGATAATATCCTGTTGGGACGTTCACATCGAGTCCCTTTGCCACATCCCGCTCATATTCTTCTGCGAGCGTCGTCGACTCATACTCAATATGCCCTGTAATCATGACGTGCTTCTCATCTTTTGACATCATTAATAGCGCTCCAGCTTCCTTCGAAGAGGCGAGTAACGTCAATTGATCGTTTGCGAGAATCTCTTCTTCTGATACATCGGTGTAGCGTGAATGGGGGGCCAGAAAGGCATCATCCATTCCACGGACTAATTTATTCGTTTCATTCATAATACGGTGTTGAAAGACGCCGGATATTTTCTCAGGAAGTTCATATTTCCGAATCCCGTAATGGTGATACAGTGCGGCCTGTGCACCCCAACAAATGTGCAGAACAGAGGTAACGTTCGTTTTTGTCCATTCCATAATTTGAGTGAGTTCTTCCCAGTAAGCTACCTCTTCAAAAGGCAGCTGCTCGACAGGGGCCCCTGTAATGATCATTCCATCATAGTTCTTTTCTTTGATTTCGTCATACGTTTTGTAGAACTGTGATAAATGAGATTTACTAATATTTTTGGATTCATATGTAGATGTGTGAATGAATTCGACGTTTACTTGTAATGGGGAATTACTGAGTAAACGTAACAATTGGCGTTCGGTTTTCTCTTTCTCTGGCATTAGGTTCAAGATGAGAATATTCAACGGTCGAATATCCTGCTTACTAGCACGAGGGTCTTCCATGAGGAAGATGTTTTCTTTCTCTAAAATGTCTTTAGCCGGTAGTGTCTCAGGTATATTAATAGGCATATGCATTCACCCCTTATCTAAACTTTTTCAATATTTCATCTATTATAACAAAAGAATATGATCCTACCACATGAAAATTCTTAGGCGGTGAGGCTTCTCCACCCATTCGTCCCTACCGTAAAAAGGGCGTACCCGTCCCTTCTAACCTTAATAAACTAATAGTGTCATTCTAGAAAGATTGGAGGCAAAAAGATGAATCCTGATATTTGTTTTTTGATTGAGAATGGAGCGACTGTGAGTTGTTTCTTGTCAGATGAAGAGGGGAACCCTGTGCGTACTGATGCGATAACATGTGAGGAAGTGGGGGATCGTGAGGATGTTCTATATACCCTGCCTGACGGACAAGAAGTGACATTACAGAATGTCTTTATTCAGAAACAAGGTTTCGTTGTAGTCGAAATCAATGGAGAAGACGGCGGGTGTTTGTCTAATCCGATTCCTTTTATGCTATTCGAACAACTGCTCCTTTGTGCACCACAGGGAACTGAAGTTGAATGTGAGGCAACGAAATTTAGATGTAGGGCAAGTGTTGTCTGTCGCAATGGTGAATTTATTTCGGTTAAATTGTGGATTGAAACGTGCCAGAATGTGCAAGTGGTGGCGGAAACTTGCCTCGAAATAGAAGGGAGGGTATGTGCCCCGAGGCCGCTGATGGAACCGGAGCAAACGTGTTTGCCGCTTACTAAAAAATCTTCTAAACCAATGATCTCTGGTACTTGGAAATCCCCTTCACAGAAATATCCTCATGCTATCCGCGCAAACAAGGTCTATGACTGGGTCATTTTTAACCAGAAAGAGGAGCGAACGATCCCTGCTGATGAGGTTGATTTTACTTGTTCACCGTGTGAGGTTGGGTTGTTTGTACCCGCTACGATTATTTGTAGCCGTGAACTGTCTGGAAATGTGAGGTGTGGTGGAGCACCAATCGTGGGGGCTGAGGTAACGTTATCCTCTGATTCTGTCCGTGTGACTTTTGATATGAATCCAGTCTATACAGATGAGCATGGAAACTTTACAGTGGTGGCAAATGTAGAAGTTGGAGTTCCTGAAGATGCTACTATTACAGCCACTACTACCATTGATGAAGTGGAGTATTCGATTACCCTGCCTACGAAAATCTCCTGTCGTTCGGAAGAATGTGTATTGTTCGTATTTGAGCCTGATCTTCTTGAGTGTAATGGGGTACTAGAAGGTAGAGTTAGGTGTGGGGAGACCTTGATTGAAGGGGCTGTAGTAACCTTTAATAGCAATGACACAAACGTTACAGTGACCCCTGATTCGGACACTACAGGCACAAATGGAAACTTCCTAGTCGGTTTATCTGCAACTCCTGGAACTTCTGGAGCGGCAACTATTACAGTTACCGCCTCATTCGATGGAAATGTACTGATGCAAGATGTACTTGTTAATTATAACTGTCCTAGTCAAACATGTAGTCTTACACTTGACCCTCTGCCTGCGCTCATTACGTGTACGGGTAATATAAGTGGAAACATTAGCTGTGGAAACGTAGGTCAGGAAGGTGTAGAGATTACTTTTACAGCTATTCCTAGCGTTGTTACGATTCCACCGACTATGTCGGATGTAAATGGTGATTTTGAAGCACCTATAACAGTACTTGAGGGTATTGATAACACATCCGTTCTTATTACGGTTAATGCTGAAGGGTTAGGAGTATCGATGTCAGTAGGGACAAATGTAATTTGCTTACCTCCTGAATGCCCATGTAAATTCCGTATTGGAATAGCTGGCAATAGCGCCAGGGCAACAGTTAACGTGGTGGATAATGGAACTCCTCGAACACTTACAGGTGATATTAATGTATCCTCTGTTCAATGCTTTATAGCTGGTCCTGGATGTAACCCGGCAGTAGATAACTTTAACGTGACGTTTGGTGGTAATCAAGGAAGAACGATTAACTTTATTGGTGGTAGAAGAATTATAATTTCGTGCGAAGACAATACTGTAGCCAGAGTCTTCGGAACTGCACGAGCTCAAGGGAATGTATTTACAGGAATATTCGAAGTCACGATTGAACTTACGATTGGAGCGGGTAACATTGGTACATGGGTGGTAGAAGCGAATGATGTCTTTGGAAATTCATTTGAAACAACGTTCACTGCACCTATTAGTCCAATTACCTTTATTGGGGATTGTGATGATATTCCTTAAAATATGAAGATAAAAGCGCCTGGTGTGAATCAGACGCTTTTTTTGTGTTGCTAGGGGACTGACTGGTTCCTTGTCCCAATTTCTCCTGAGGTGATGAGAAATGAGTAGAATCTATGCCCTTTTAACAAAAATAACGGTTGAAAAGGTCACAGACCCAGCCGATCTGTGACCTTTTTCAATAGTTAGGAGTTCAAAAGGTAATAGAGGAAGGGTCTCTCTTCCCTTTTCAGAGTTTTGAAGACTCAAAAGGTAACAGAAGACCGCTATCTGTGCCCTTTTCTTACTAAAATAGCTTCAAAAGGGAACAGATGCGACCAGCTGGGACGAGGGACGTGACCCCCTGGCCCTGAATTTGATAAAAATCCCATCCCATATTCTCCTCTATATTATGTTAAGATTACAAATGTTACAGAATCATTACATACACCAAGGAGGCACATCATTGAGATTAAGATCTATTATTGTAGCCCTCATCGTAGGACTACTTTTTCTGACTTCAACAGAACGGGTCATTGCTGAAGAGGATCAGGATTTTCAGGACCTTGTTCGTTTCGATGAAGAGATTCATTATTTAAGAGATTCAGGAGTTGTGAACGGGTTTACGGACACGCTCTTCTACCCAAAGGCACCGATTAAACGAATTGATGCTGTTCGAATGATTATGCGTGAATTGGATCCCGATTTAGAAACTGTTGAAGACCCTGGATTTACGGATGTATCGAAGGACCATGATGCTTATAAAGCAGTTGCAAAAGCAAAAGAGCTTGGCATTATTGACGGAATGGGCGACGGGACCTTTCAACCGGAAGGGAAACTGACTCGCGCTCAAATGGCTAAAATTCTTGTGAATGCGTATAAGCTGGAAGGAACGTATGAAGAGTCGTTTGAAGACCTTTCAGAAGATTACTGGGGCTACTCGTATATCAGCACCCTTGCCCATCATAAGATTACGATTGGGTATACGGACGGAACGTTTCGCCCAACCAAAGAAATCAGTCGCCAGAATTTCTCGGCGTTCTTAGCCAGGCATTTAAATGATTACTTTAAACCGAATCAGGAAACACCGGAGCTAAGCGTCGAAGCGGTAAACAATACAACTGTAAGACTAACGTTCGATCAGCCCGTGAGCCATGTGAAAACCTCAGGTGCGATTGAAGGAATTCGCTATGGAATGGATGTAAAAGGCTATGAGTCCATTACGAAAGTAAACGACTCGGTTTATGAGGTTCATTTCCCATTCCCTTTATATGAGTACCAGGAGTTCATGATCGATTATGGACAGATCACACAAGGAACGACGTTTATAGAAGATGAAGATGGCAATCCACTGCGCGGCGGGGTTTACCCATTCTCTCATGAGGATACAACTCCTCCGGAAGTAACGGGAATGACATATAAAGATCAGAATGAAATCGTTGTGAGCTTCTCAGAGCAGGTTCAAGAGCTACAAGCAGGAGATCATATTCGCTATGCACTATCATCGGAAGAGCATGGAAATATGGCGATTAACCATGCGACGTTAAATGAAAAAGGGGATAAAGTAACCCTTGAAACAGCTTCTTCCCTAACTGGTAGCCAGACGTTTACCCTGTTTGTAAATGGGATTGTCGATTATTCTCAAAACGAGAATGAAATGGAGCCTCAATCGATTACAGAAACATTTTCAAGCATGGAGAAAGCTCCATTGGTAGATTTCACGTGGCTTTCACCAGATTCAACCGATGTTTCTCTACAAGATTCTCAAACAGCCTATATTCTGTTTGTAGAAGAAATGGAAGAGAGCGCATTATTAGATCAGAGTCATTATAACGTTCAGACAAAAGACGGGGATAGGCTTTCGGCTGATGAGTTTACCCTTTCTCATGTAGCGGATCATCAAGGAGTCTTAATTGAATCCAAAAATGATTCGATTGCCGGAGGCACAGTAGTCGTTTCAGGTATTCCTAACCACAGTGGTCAGGTTATGAGAGAGACGACAGCTCATATTCCAGAGCAACCAACTAAACCAGCCCTTGAGGATATTGTGATTGATGACGATGGACATATCCACCTTCGCTTTAACCAAAAGCTAAAAGAAGCTGATTTCCGCGATTTCGCCGTTTCTGTAAATGATGAGCCTTATCGGGAGACGGAAATGAGCATGAGCACTTTAACCAACAAGCGTGGTAAAGGAACGATTAACCTGTATCCTCTTCTGCCCATAGACGAGAGCGAAATCGCAGATGGACTTCTGCGTGTGCAATCTGTACAGAATGCAGCGGTGGACCCATCAACTCAAGAAGAGACCTCAGGTACGAAAACTCTTCTAGGCGAACAGGTTGATTTGGAACCTGTCGTTGTACTAGACAGTAGCAAACCAAAGTTAATGCGCAAGCCCGATTCTATTGCAACACGAGACTTTAATGAGAATGGAAACATCGATCATATCCAGCTATTCTTCCAAGAGCCAATCGATCCAAACTCTGTGCATAAGGATCAGTTCGAGGTTGAAGGATATACCATTACGGATGTGAAAGTCGGCGGTAGGGTAACGGATTACGAAGAGCTCGATTCTTACACGGCAGACCGACTTGTTCAGATCACCGTTCAGGAATTAGAAGAGGTTGATGGATATAAACAGCCGAAAGTAACGGTCCGAGAAGGATTGAGAGATCTGGCTGGGAATGTCTTCGATGGTGTGGAAAACAAAGAAGCAAAAGACCGCGTTCAACCGATGATTTTTGTAGTCGGGGATCAGGCAAACGATACGGTAACGGTTATATTCTCAGAGCCTATTGGTTCTGGAATTGAAGAGGTTCACCTATCAGACGGTGCTATCTATGACACGTCGACCGCAATCAAGCTCTATAATGAAGGCTTCGAAGACCCTATAGGCCTTGCCTTTGAGACGATTGCAGTAGATGATCTTTATTCGGTGGAGTATATCATTGAGCCGAATACGATCACAGATGTTCACGGCAACTATGTAGAAGAAGGTACCTATCCAATCTATCCAATAGAGAATATGCAGTAAAAGAAACATGTAGCCTTATTAGGCTGCATGTTTTTTAATTGATCAAACGTTTGATCAAGAGGAATTTATCATGCGGTTGTCTAGAGTTGTCCATGTGTTTGAGGTCAGGATCTATGACTTTTCCGAGAGAATAATGAAGAAAAAGGTCACAGAGTCAGCCGATCTGTGACCTTTTCATAGCTTCGCAGATGTAAAAGGGAAGAGAAGAGGGTGATCTGTGACCTTTTCATAGCTTCACAGATGTGAAAGGGAAGAGAGGAGTGCTATCTGTTCCCTTTTCTTATGAAAAATCACACAAAAGGTAACAGATGAAGAAAAGCGGGGCCAGGGACCTGACCCCTCGTCCCGCGGGACAAGGGACCCGTCCCCCCATCCCTCAACTATGTTGCTCTCTCTTCGACACAATCAATAGATAAAGACCAACCAACGCAAGGGGGAGGGTCCCGGAAACGATGAGCTTTGTATCCTCTGCAATACTTGTCATATCAATAAACACCCTTGGGAGGAACCAAAGAAGAGGGATGATAATGGTTACCCATGATTTACTCCATAGAGCGACTCCGATAAAGACGGAGATGGAAACAGCGACTGCTAGAATGACGCCAACGGTTCCAAATTCAATAGAAGGGGTTTCAAAAAAGCGATCTACATAATAAATAACGATAAATAAGGATGCAGGGATCATTCCAACGAGGGATAAAAAGAGCCATTGCTTGGTTTCGGATAATGAGCTGGTTGCTAAATATCTAAAAGCAATTCTAAACATAATAAAAAGGTTGATAAATAAAATTAAGGGATAGCCGATGAGTTCAAGCAAGGAATATTCCATAGTACCGCGAATCGCGTCATCTATTAGTATAAATGAAAAGGCACCAAGGAAGATAATAGGGATATACTTTAACACTCCAGTAAGGTCAAATGGCATTTCATCTGCTACTTGATTCATGTACTCTTTTGGGGACTGCCCGATGATTTCTTCTACATCTTTCCCGTGCTTCTCAGCCTCGTGTAAATGATCTTTTAGCTCTTCAACGATTTCATTAATTTCTTGTTCATTTTTTCCACTGGATAATAAGTAGACTCTCAGGTTATCTAGAAATTGCTGACTTTCCTTAGACACTTTCATTTTCGTTATCCTTCCTTTCTTAATAAAGAATCAACACTACCAGAAATAGCACTCCATCTCTTCTTGAACTCTTCTAATTCGTCCTCGCCTTTTTTTGTTAACGAGTAATATTTACGTTTCGGTCCGCCTGAGGGCACTTTCTTCTGAGTGGTTGCGACAAGCCCTTCTTTCTTCATACGGAGTAAGAGTGGATAAATGCTTCCTTCCTTGACCATGGTGAACCCATGGGTATGGAGCTTCTCCATCATTTCATAGCCATACGTTTCCCCTTTTCCAATGATGGATAGGAGACACCCTTCTAAGATTCCTTTCAGTATCTGACTCGAAGACAATTCATTTCCTCCTTGGTTGATTTATACAAGTGAAACTATATTGTTATGCAAGATAGTGGGGCTAAAAAATAAGCGATACAAGTACATGTTACTACTTTGTAATGCAATATAGTTTAAAGATAATATACATATGATGGAATTTCAAGTCTAATTATTTATGGAAATAATTTCCTTGACTTAAAGTGAGGTGGGTACTGGAATAAAGCTTCTGCTGGTGAAGTGGAGAAAGCAGGCTTTCATAAAAAAGGGGCTCGCTGTTAAGAGTGTGAAGGTTAATGGGGGTGGGAAAATCATCATCGCTTGCCATTATTAATCTTGATGATGTTAAATCATAACGTTTGCTGAAATAGAAAACCGAAGAACTGCATTAGTTCTTCGGGATTTCTTTTACGTCTTGTGTAATTCGTTATTTATACGTGGAGTTCTCTTTCAATAAGAATTTCTCAACAACTTGCGCTACCCCATCATTTACATTCGTATCGGCCACAAAGTCAGCGATCTCTTTAATATCCTCTGGTGCATTTCCCATCGCGACGCCAAGACCCGCGAATTCAATCATTTCCTGATCGTTGTAACTATCACCCATGGCAATAACTTCTTCGCGTTTTATACCAAGCTCGTCTATTAATTTCTCAATACTTGTTCCTTTTGTGATACCTTTAGCCGTGAATTCAAGGAAGAATGGCTTCGAGCGCATCACGCTGAACTCGTCTCCTAGTTCGTCTTGAAGCTTCTTCTCGACGGCTTGGAGGTGCTCAGGCTCACCGACCATTAATACTTTCACAACAGGTTCTGTGACACCATCCATAAAGGAGTCTACTAATTTAATAGGTAGACCAGTTAGGTCAGATTCGATGGAGGTATAACGGTTGGCCTCTGCTGTTACGATCTCCTCACCCACGTAGGTGTGGATCTGCACGTTCTCACGCTTACTAATCTCTTCTAAGCGAGAAACCGCATCGATGCTTAACGTCTGGCTGAAGAATTCTTCGTTCGTCTGACAGTTGATAATTTTTCCTCCGTTAAAGGACAAGATAAAGCTTCCGTATTCCGCCAGAGAAAGCTCTTTGGCAAAGGGAACCATTCCATAGGTAGGTCGCCCTGATGCGAGTACGACTTTATCTCCTTGTTCTTGCACCTTCATTAAGGCCTGTTTATTGCGCTCTGAAATGCTGTGGTCATTTCCTAGTAAGGTATCGTCTAAGTCTAGAATAATCATTTGGTAAGACATCGCTGCATAATCCTCTCTTTATCTAGATTCATTTCGTATCTATTGTCATTTTACTAGAATTCTTAAGAAATAGGGATAGGTCTTTCCTTTGAAGTATAGGAATATTGTGGTTCAAAGCTGGTCTTATAGAGTTTATAGGATTGATAAAATATTGTGGTATTCGATTATTTCGTTTTCCGAAACAAATAAATTGACCATTCCTTACTTGAGGCGTATCTTTATATGCACGCTTCATTCTATCTAGGATAGATGCAATAAAGATTAAAATTTTAACATCCATTTATTCTATTAACGCATTATTAAGGAGAATTGATTATGGAAAACTATCAAGATCTTATACAAAAGCAGAAATCATTTTTCCGTACAGGAAAGACGAAAGACGTGCAGTATCGAATTGATACGTTAAATAAATTGAAAAATCTTATGAACTCTCATGAGCAGGAGATCCTGAATGCTCTAAAAGCGGACTTGAATAAACCTGAAGGAGAAACAAAGCGTGCAGAGATTGGGCTCGTCGTAGCGGAAATCAATCATATGATTGAGCATTTACCAACCTGGTCTACTCCACAAGAAGTAGAAACGCCATCAACCCATGCTGGTGCAACAAGCTATATTACACCTGAGCCTTATGGGACAGCGCTTGTCATTGCGCCTTGGAATTATCCCGTTCAATTGGCCGTTAACCCGCTTGTAGGAGCTATTGCTGCTGGGAATACAGCTGTGTTGAAACCTTCTGAGCTAACCCCGAATACATCAGCGCTTTTAGCGAAGATGATTAATGACAACTTCTCTGAAGAATACTTATGTGTTGTTGAAGGGGAAGTTGAGACAAGTACAGCGCTTCTGAAAGAAAACGTTGACTACATCTTCTTTACAGGCAGTACAGGCGTAGGGAGAATTGTAGCAGAAGCGGCAGCGAAGAATTTAACGCCAACGACACTTGAGCTTGGAGGAAAAAGTCCTGCTATTGTGCATGAGGATGCTGACCTTGATGAAACAGCAAAACGAATTGCAGGCGGGAAATTCGCCAATGCAGGTCAGACTTGCGTAGCCCCAGACTATGTCCTTGCTCATAGCCGTATTAAAGATCAATTAATCACTAAAATTAAAGAAGCGATCACAAACACGTATGGTGAAAACGTGTCAGCAAGTGACTATAACCACGTAGTAAGTGAACGACACTTTGATCGTCTGCACAACTTCTTGGATAATGGAGACTTAGCTGTTGGAGGAGATTCAGATCGAGCTCAGCTGTTTATTGAGCCAACAATTCTAGACAATGTTTCATTAGAAGATCCAGTGATGCAAGATGAAATATTCGGTCCAATCCTTCCGGTGCTGACGTATGACGAGACATCAGAAGCGATTGAAATAGTTGCAAATCGTCCAAAACCATTAGCGCTGTATCTATTCTCTGATGATCAAACGGTACAAGATGATGTACTGAACAACGTTTCCTTTGGTGGTGGTGCCATTAATGACACAATTAATCACATGACTACGCACTACCTTCCATTTGGCGGAGTAGGCGATAGTGGCATGGGAGCTTACCATGGGAAAGCAAGCTTTGATACGTTTACGCACTTTAAGAGTATCCTTAAACGTTCAAATAAATAAGTCATAAGAAAGCTGGGGATTCTCTACAAAAAGAGAATCCCCAGCTTTTATTTAAATCTAACTCTAAATCTAACTCTAAATCTATTGATCCTCAGCCATCATCTTATAATACTTATAAAGCGCGTGCGTCCCGTCATTATCTCCACCAGCTTCACTTAAGCGGTCATACAGTTCTTTAGCTAGCTTTAAGCCGGGTACCGGTAGTTCCATTCTGTCAGCTGATTCGATAGCCAGGTTCATGTCTTTAATAAAATGCTTCACGTAAAAACCGGGCTCAAAGTTCCCCTCAATCATTCGTGGTGCTAAATTGGTTAGGGAAAAGCTGCCAGCTGCCCCAAACTGAATGCTTTCTAAGACGGTCTTAGTATCGAGTCCTGCTTTCTCCGCATAGGTTATGGCTTCAACGACTCCCATCATCGTAGAAGCAATAGCAATTTGGTTACACATTTTCGTATGCTGACCTGATCCGGCAGGTCCTTGTAGCACAACGTTTTGTCCCATTGCTTCGAATGCAGGCAGTACGGCATTAAAATGTTCTTTATCGCCGCCAACCATAATTGTTAACTTCCCTTGTTCTGCATAAATGTCACTTCCTGATACAGGAGCGTCGTAGGCATGAAGATTCTTTTCCTTAGCTTGTTCAAAGATCTGTTGAGCAAGCTTTGGAGAAGAGGTCGTCATATCAATCAGGTAGGAACCAGATTTGGCGTGCTGGATAATGCCCTGGTCTCCAAGATACACTTCTTCCACATCATGAGGATAGCCAACAATCGTAATGATGATATCTGAGCTTTCGGCTAGCTGTGCCACATCCTCTTGCCATTTGGCCCCCTCTGAAACAAGCTCATCTGCCTTTGCTTTCGTTCGAGTGTACACATTTACTGGGAACCCAGCTTTCATCAAGTTACGAGCCATGCTACTCCCCATAACTCCTGTGCCAATAAATCCAACTGTTTTACTCATATGTATTCACCATCCCACATTTAATCTGTTTTCAGTATAGCAGGTAGATAAAAGGGATGATAGAAAACCGATCGGAGAGAGAGGTTGATGTTCTAAATAAAGTCTTGCTGTTCATGTCCATCCATGACAAATCAGACATAAAAGGGGGACTGTTTGTAGAAAAATATCGAAAAACTTTCCTTGAAAGGCCCGGGATCTATGATACTATTAAAGCAATTAGAAACCGCTTTCATTTTTTTTCGGTATTTCGAAACCGCTTTCGGCTATTCGTTCTGCTTTGAATGGATCAATGGAAGTATTTTTTATGCCGAAAACGAAACCGGTTTCGGTATTGAAAACAACATAATGGGAGGCTGGATGGATGAGGAAACTTTTCGTATTTTGTCTGTTGGTAGCTTTGGTACTAAGCGGTACAGTTCAAGTGGAAGCAGCGAAAAGCAAAGACGTTGAAGGAAGGTGGATGGAGCATAAAGACTTTCACCCTACTAATGAAAATGCAGCGACATCAAGACTCGCTTTCGCAGATTTATTGAATCAAGCAGTAGGATTTGCTGAGGAGGAAGAAGAGATCCTAAATCTAGCAGAAGAGCTAGGTTATTGGCAAGATGAAGAGGGAGATGGGGATTCAGCTATTAAACACGGTGAAGCTGTTAAGCTATTAACGTACTTCTTCCCAAATCAAACATGGGATGCGGATGATAAGTCTAACAAGCCTGTGAAGTGGGGACAAGCCGGTGCTTACATTCAGTCTCTTGCTGATACGGTGTTTACTTCCGGTACATACACCAATAAGACAGTTGAGGGATCAGCTCTTATTACCCAATCGGACGTTACACTTGAAAATGTCACGATTAAAGGGGACTTACTCTTAACAAAAGGCGCTAGTAATGCGGTACTGAACCATGCGACAGTAGAGGGTAATGTTTACATCGAAGCGTCTATACAAAATACAATCAAATTGGTTGAGTCCGACATCAATCAAGCGATTGTCTATACATTTGGACAAGAAGCATCTGACTGGACGCTTGTTTGGAATGATGAGTTCTTAACAGATGACATAGATCCTGATAAGTGGACATACGACCTCGGAAACTGGATTGTGGATGAGGATGGAAATGGAGTTGCTGCTGGTTGGGGAAACAATGAGCAGGAGTACTATACCGATTCGAAAGAAAACTCTTATATTGAAGACGGTCATTTAGTGATTAAAGCGAAAGAAGAAACGGTATCAGATAAGTTTGGAACATACGACTATACGTCAGCCAAGTTAAAAACGAAAGGCTTATTCAGCAAAAAGTACGGTAAATTCGAAGCGCGTATGAAGCTTCCTGAGGGCCAAGGCTATTGGCCTGCGTTTTGGATGATGCCTGAGGACAGCGTTTACGGCAACTGGCCTGTATCTGGTGAAATTGACATCATGGAGGCAGCTGGAAAAGATACGAGTACGGTTGGCGGAACGATTCACTACGGTAAAGAATGGCCGAACAATACGTATACGGGTGATGAATACCACTTCCCTGAAGGGGAGGACTACACAGGTTACCATACCTACTCTCTTGAGTGGGAGCCTGGTGAACTCCGCTGGTATGTAGATGGTGAACTGTACCAGACGTTAAACAAATGGTTTAGCAAAGGCACCAATGAAGCAGCGAATTACACATTCCCTGCGCCATTTGATCAAGAATTCTACATGATCTTAAATCTGGCTGTTGGTGGCTGGTATGGTGGTGATGTGGATGAGACAACTGAATTTCCTGGCAAGATGGAAGTGGACTATGTGAGGGTTTATGAACTAACAGGTCGTGACTATATGGAACCTGTGGAGCCAAGCTATGAGCCTGAAACTCTTCCTGAAGATGCGAAACAACCGCAAGAGGATGGAAACCTGATTTACGATACATCTTATAATGAAGGATTCACTATTGTGGATGGAACAAACGTTGACATGAACGACACATATTGGAATTTCCTTACGCTACCGGACTTTGCTGGAGAAGGTAGTATTAAAACAGATGAGGTAAACGGGACTACGTTTGCCAAGACGGAAATCATAAATCCGGGTAATGCGCTATGGGCCCTGCAATTGATTCAGAACGTTTCGATTGGTGAAGGTCGCACCTATAAGGTGAGCTTTGACGCTAAATCGGATGGGAATCGTTCCTTGATGACGAAAGTATCTGGTGGTGCTGAACGAGGCTACGCCAATTACTCTGGTGAACAAACGATGAACTTAACAAGTGAAGTTCAGTCATATGAATATACGTTTACGCTTAACCAAGAGACAGATCTTGCCGCTCGTTTAGAATTCAATATGGGTCAGACTTCAACAAACCCTGTTTGGATTGGGAATGTAAGAGTAGAAGACATTACAGGGCAGGTTGATGAATCAAATCAAAAAGAACCGTTAGCAGATGGTAACCATGTGTATAACGGAACATTCGACCAAGGTGACTTCAGCCGACTTGTCTACTGGGAAACAGTAACCCAAAATAGCGCAGAAGCTGAAGCTTATGTGACAGCAGAAGAGCGATTTATGCATATGAATATTGCAGATGGCGGATCTGATATGAAAGATATTCAGTTGAAGCAAAACGGTCTGCAATTCTTAAAAGGAAGCACCTATGACCTCACATTCCGGGCGAAGGCTCAACAAGATAAAGAGATATCCGTTAGCTTTGTGAATGAGGATGGATCCATGGTTTATCAAGAAGCTGAAGTTATTTCCTTAGGAAGTGAATGGAACACGTATACCGTTCCATTTGAAATGACGAAAGAAATGTCTGATTTGGATGGTCAACTGATCTTTAACATGGGTGGAGATGCGGCAAACGTTTATATGGATGACGTTCGTCTGGATCAAACATCTAGTTATGTTGATTACAGTGATGTTGATTTGAGTCCGTTAACGAATGGCTATTTCTTAGAAGGTATGAAATTATGGTCTAATTACGTTCACTTTGATGCTAATGCTAATGTAGAGGTAGTGGATGAAGCCTTGAATGTTGATATCACAAATGCAGGAAATGAAACTTGGAGCGTCCTTGTAGAACAACCTGGTTTAAAATTATCTAAAGGGATATCGTACGAGTTATCTTTTGACGCCAAATCTTCTGTACCACGTGATATCGAGGTAACGTTAGAGAATGCTGGTTATTACCGATACCTTAGTGAAAAAGTTTCCTTAACCGAAGACTACAATACTTTTACTTATCAATTCGAGATGCCAGCAAATGATACGGTTTCTCTAAAATATCTAATGGGCCAATTTGCTGGAGAGCATTCCATTGAGATCGACAACGTCAGTCTGGAAGTCGTTATGCCAGAACAAGCAAATTAAGATCTCTTATGAAACTAAGATGAGAATCAAAAAAGACAAGAATCGCAAATCGATTCTTGTCTTTTTTTGTCCTCTTCAAATTGTTATACACCAAATAGAACAATTTTGTTATAATAAGAGTAGAACAGAATGGAGGTGGGAGGATGTATATTCAAATTGAGCCAGACTCGGATATACCGATCTATTCCCAGGTGAGCACGCAGGTTATGGAAGAAATTATTCGCGGAGAATTGCAGGCTGGTGATGTATTGCCGTCTGTACGTGGTCTTGCAGGAGACCTTGGTGTGAACATGCATACGATTAATAAGAGTTATCATGACTTGGAGGCAAAAGGGGTTATAACGATCGTACCGAAATCAGGGGCTGTTATAAACGCGGATCCAACGAAAGATATCTCTAAAGAGCAACATGATAGATTGTCTGAAAAGCTACGACCTACTGTTGTTGAGGCTATGGTTTCAGGGATGAATGATGAACAGATTCACGCGCTTGTAGACTCAATAATGAGAAATGTAAGGGAGATGAAGTAAATGGAAGGGATCATTTTATTCTTATCCACGCTGATCGTGAGTGTCATTCAAGTTTCTATACCGTTCTTGGTGAAACGGACTGTTGTGTTTGGTGTGACGGTGCCGATGGAACATACGAAACACGCGGTGATTAAGCGATCGAAGAAAATCTATTCTCTTATTACCGGTGTGTTAACTCTTGGGGTTCTTATCACGTTCTTAGTTTGGAGCATGAGCACGAGTCCGAGCGATGTCCAGATGGCGCTAGCGGGAATGATGTTGCCGCTTCTCGTGATTGTTACGTCTCTTGCTCTTTACTTCTATTTCCATGTGAAGATCTCTAAGTTGAAGAAGGAAAAGCGCTGGTTTGAAGGGAAAAAGCAAGTGAAAATCTCAGACCTTACTATACGAGCCAACGATGAAATGCTGCCTTGGTATGTGGTTTCCCTGCCTGTCCTTTTAACGATTGGATTAATCGCTTTTACAGTAGCTAACTATAATCAATTCCCAGATCAGATTCCGGTCCACTGGGGAGCGGATGGAAAACCAGATGCTTATACGGAAAAGAGTGTCTTTTCGGTGTTATCTCTTCCGCTTATATTGCTTGTCCTTCAAGGAATGTTCGTAGGAATCACCGAGATGACGAAGCGTTCTGGTATTAAAATCCGCCCGACCAATAAACAAGCGTCTAAAAAGAGGCAAATGAACTTACGTAAATACACAAGCTGGTTATTGCTATTGGTCTCATTGTTACTAACGATGCTATTCTCATTTCTGCAAGTAATGACGCTTTATGGGAACATATTTGGCGACATGATGATCATGTTGGTACCTCTTATTTTCATGTTTCTCACATTGGCCGGATCGGTCGTCTTTGCCATTAAAGTGGGGAAAGTCGATTCTGATTTAGATGAAGTGGTTGTGACAGATCAAGATTATCAGATAGAGGAGTATGATGAAGACAGGTACTGGATCGGTGGGATGATCTACTTTAATAAGCAAGATCCTTCTGTGTTGGTAGAGAAGCGGTTCGGGATCGGAATGACGATAAACTTTGCACGTCCTATGGCTTACATGGTGTTAGTAGTTCCAATACTACTAATTTTATTACTGTCTTTCCTTTAAAGAGTATCCTTCAAAAATTGGCAAAATCCCTTTGATATCAAAGGTGATAAGCTTTTGATCAAACGTTTGATCAATTCTATTTAGTTAAAAAATAAGACAGGGCTCTAGAGCCCTGTCTTATTTCTGTACATCTAATGAAGAGTTTAGATGTCGCATCCTTCATCTGTACATACTTCTGTATCTTTCCCGCCAATGGATTCAAATGCCGGTGCTTGTTTCTCTTCTTCGTAAGCTTTCTGTAACCCTTGTAAGAAGACTTCTTTCGGCTGAGCGCCGGAGATGGCAAATTTACGGTTGAAGACGAAGAACGGAACGCCTTGAACGCCGATTTGGCCCGCTTCTTGCTCATCATTTCTGACAGCTTCAGCATATTTCTCTTCCGTAAAGGCAGCTTTTACGTCTTCTTCTGACAGACCCGCTTCTAAGGCGATTTCTTTTAAGACAGAGCGGTCCCCGACGTGTTTACCGGCTTCAAAGTAAGAATGGAACAGCTGCTCTGATACTTTGTTGCCGATTCCTTTCTCAGAAGCTCGTTGGAACAGACGATGAGCATCGAACGTATTCGTTGGAATGGTGCGATCAAAGTCAAAATCAAGCCCTTCAGCAGCTGCTTGCTGAGTCATGTTTGCTGTCATTTCTTTCGCTTCTTCCAAGCTTTTCCCGTACTTTTGAGCAAGTTTTTCATTTGTTGTCTGATTGCTATTTACTGGAGCATTTGGATCTAATTCGAAGCTTTTAAACTGTATATCAATTTCTACTTGATCGGCTTGTTCAAATTCCTTCATAGCCGCTTCTAAACGACGTTTTCCAATATAGCAAAACGGACAAACTACATCTGACCATACTTCAATTCTCATGTTAACGACCTCCATGTTTCTTTCGTGGCTCTATTATAACATCAGCGAGGCTTATAGGCATGTGAGGTGATTGGGGGGGATGGATCGATTTTATTAAGGGAGGCATTACATACTTGGTGGAAAGGGTATAAAATAAGACAAAAAGCCTCACCGAGGAGGAATAGGGATGCACGTCGAACTCATCGTAGATTCGAAATCGTTATTAGGGGAAGGACCCAGTTGGGATCGTGAGAAGAAAGTGCTTTACTGGGTTGATATCTTGGGGGAACAAATCCACTTTTATCAACCTAACACTACTGAGAACAAAACCATTGATGTTGGACAGGTTCCTGGAGCTATTGCCCCAAGGGAAAATGGGGGAGCCGTGCTTGCTCTTGAGAATGGATTTTACGCTTATAATGGAGCTGGTGAGACGTTCGAGTTTATTTGTAATCCTGAGGAACATTTACCTCATAACCGTTTCAATGATGGCAAGTGTGACCCGGCGGGGAGATTTTGGGCAGGAACAATGGACAAAGAAGAGGAAAAGAGGAGCGGGACTCTCTATTGCCTCGATGAGAACCGTTCTGTTAAGGAGAAAGTCACTGGGGTAGGCATTTCAAATGGAATAGCGTGGTCACCGGATCACACGTACATGTATTACATTGATACATTCGACAATCAGGTGGTACGGTATCAGTATGAAATGGCAACAGGTGAAATCCAGAATCCTGATTCAGTACTTTCATTTGAGCAGGAAGAGGGTGCTCCAGATGGAATGACGATCGATGAAGAAGGGATGCTTTGGATTGCGCACTTTGGCGGAGCTAAAGTGTCCAGATGGAACCCTGCGACAGGTGAAAAAGTAGATGAAATCCAGGTTCCTGCTCTCAATGTAACGTGCTGTGTCTTCGGCGGAGAGAACATGAATGAACTGTTTATCACTACTGCCAGGAAAGACATGAGTGAAGAAGACCTTCAGAAATATCCACATGCAGGCGGGCTCTTTAAAGTGAAAACCAACGTGCGTGGTTGCGAATCTTACAAGTTTTCAGGATAGGATCAAGAAATAGTAAGGAAGGAATGAGACTGATGAAAGTGAACCTTCAAACCATTGCAGAAAACGCAGAAATAAATGATGGCGATGTAAATATCTATCTAGACAAAGAGACAGGTCAATTGGTCAAGATTACACATGATGAGATTCGTGATGCAAAAGATGAAAAACCAGTTGATCATTTACCTGATTGGCAGCAAGAAAACCGCAAATGGGCTGACTTGTTTGTAGCTGATGAGGATGGCCGCTTCGTAGAATTGCCCACACCTCGTGACCTGGACGAGTACAGGGTGATGGAATCCTTTGCTCAATCGGTAGAGGATGAAGAGAAAGGAAACAAGTTACTCCGCGCCATCCGTGGACGAGGAGCTTTCCGTCGCTTTAAAGATATGGTCGGGGATCTGGGCCTTGAGGAAGATTGGGTTGCTTACCGCGAAACTCAATTTCTCAAAGTCGCTAAGAGATGGTGTGAGGATGAAGGAATTCCTTACGAATCCTAAATTGATCAAACGTTTGATCAAGGAAAAGAGGGAGACAGTTTAACTGTCTCCCTCTTCATTAACTTCTGCTTTTGAAGCTCCGCCAAAGGCTTCTGGTAACATCTTAAAGCCTTCGATCTCTGCGTCTTCTTCTAGCTCAATCATTAGATAACGTCTTCCGTCGAAGTTGACTTGTTTGACGTGCTCTAAGTCTTGAGGACTGATTGAAATATTGGCGAGCTTTGTATTGATTTTAATGGATTTTGATTTGTATTTCGGTACAATACTGCTTGCTTTTAATTCATAGTTATCGTTTTCTGTGTACTTCTTAAAGGATTCTTTAATCTTCTCAGAATCAATTTTCTCTTGTTCGACACCGCTCATTGTGAGGACCCGTTCAACGTCTTTGTAATCGAGCTTCGGAGGCTCATCCCCCTCCTCGTGATCTTCAACAACCTGGTTAACCTCCCGGTAGACGTTTCCAAGCGTAGAGGGATTCATTTGGTCCCCAACAACATCACGAATGACTTCCTCAAAGACCGCCTTATCTTCCATCGCTGTCATCGGCTCTTCTCCGTTTAACACTTCTTCTACGAAATGAAGATCCGGCTCATGAGCTTTTCCAGAAGCATAAAGAATATGGTTCACATCAGCTGTGTGATTCGTGAACGTAGGGAAGAGGAAACCTCCCATTGGGGTATTCAGATCAACCACAGGGTCGACTTCGATGTTGTACTTAAATTCTTTCTGCACATAGTCAAATTGATATTCTTTCTTAGGGTCTTGTGTTTTATTTACGCTACAGAGAATGAAGGGATGAGAGTAGACGGTATCACGATCGCTTTCTTCCGATTCTCCACCGCCTCTGCGTGTCGGTTTCAGATATTCTGCCCGGACGAACGTAATGACGACATCATGTTCATAGGGGCGTTCTGCGATCATTTTCTCTGTCATATAGAGCATTTCCTGCATCCAGTCCTGAACATTATTGGTTAAGAGGCCTTTATGTAGGATGAGCTGCGCATGGTTTTCGGCCTCTCTTTGAAACTTAAGTTCAAATAATTTCTCATCAAGCTGTCCTGTGAGCAATTTCTTGAAGTTGTTCATAAATAATTCCTGCTGTTCTCGCTCTAGCAGTTCAAAGGGCTGGCTCTGGTGGTGATAGATCTCAGTTGTTTCCCTCATAATATAGACGTTAAAGATGTTCTGGATCTTTAATAGGTCATTATCGACTTTCAGCTGCCGGCGAATTCCGGCGATATCCTTCTTATCCATCGGTCGTTCACTCCTACGTGGTTGTGCTTATAATAGTATATTTTAACATAGCTTACTCCCTTAAAAGAGGTAGAATCTCATAGAAATAGAAGATATAATACGAGTAGGACATAGGCCGAAGTAGTCGCGTGAGAGGAATAGATGGAAGAGGGGTGCTGTGCCTTCTTCCATCTATTTTTCTTTTCGTTTTTTCACATGAAATGAAAGGGAGAGGCTTTAATGGATTTCTTTACAAGAATGGAAGAGGCAACAGGAGTTCGATTGAATGAGGTGCAACAAGAGGCTGTCGTGCATACGGATGGCCCTCTGCTGCTGTTAGCTTCGCCAGGGTCAGGGAAGACAACAACTCTTAATATGAAGATCGGGTACTTGTTACTAGAGAAGAAAGTTAGGCCGGATCGCATTATGGCGATTACGTTTAGTAAGCAATCGGCTCAGGATATGTCAGAGCGTTTTGATGAGTTTTTCTCTGAATTAACGAATGATAAAGTTCATTTCTCCACCATTCACAGCTTCGCTTTCAAGGTGGTCCGGGAGGCTTTAAGGAAAGAAGGGCAAGACTTTCAGCTAATCGAAGGACAGATTAATGAGGGCGAGTGGAAGAAAGGATTTGACGGTCAACATGTGCCGCTCCATAAGAAATTTATCCTGAAGAAGCTCTTTGAAGATGAGAACGGGACACAAATCTCTGATGATGAGATGGACGAGCTGATGACCTATATTAGTTTTGTGAAGAATCGCATGCTTACCGGGAAAGAGCTTTATAAAGTGAAAGCGAACGTGAAGAATGCAGCTTCTATTTACGAATCGTATGAGCGGTTTAAGAAGGAGTATACCCACTCCCTGTTGCTCGACTTTGACGATATGCTCACCTATTGTCATCAGAGTTTGTTGGATGACCCTGAGATTCTAAATCGATATCAGCAACAGTTTGAGTATATCTTAACGGATGAGAGTCAGGATAATTCCGTCGTTCAGCATGAGATTGTTGAACTGCTTGCTAAGCCTCAAGATAACTTATGTGTCGTAGCCGACGATGACCAGTCGATCTTCATGTGGCGGGGGTCTGATGTGACGAAGCTTCTTCAATTTGAGAAGACGTATCCTGATGCTACGGTCTTGACGATGTCACAGAATTATCGGTCATCTGTTGAGATTGTTGAAGTCTCTAATCAGTTTATTAAGCGGAATCAGAACCGATTTCACAAAGAAATGTTCACAGAGAACCCTTCAGCTAACCCGATTGCGATTAAAGCAATGCGTAGCTATGAGGACCAGCTGAAGTATGTAACGGAGCAGGTGAAAAAGAGCAGCCCAGAAGAAGAGGTCGCTGTTCTGTATAGAAATAACGCCTCTGCTGTGCCCCTTGCTGATAAGCTCAGTAAAGCTGGGATCGACTTCTACATGAAAGATATTGATGCGAAGTTCTTCAAGCACTGGATTGTTGAGGACATTCTGAACTTCATGAGGCTTACGTACAATGATCGCCGGGCGGATATTCTAGAAAGAATTCATACGAAGTTTAATGCGTATATCACCAAGAGGCAGATCGCGTTTCTTAAGAATCGACAAAGTCAGGAATCCGTATTTGATCTCCTTCTTGAAACAGAGCTTCCTTCTTATCAGAAGAAAAACGTGACCCAGGCGAAGAAGCTATTCGCTGAAATGAACAAGATGGAACCAGCCAGAGCGATCCGTGTTATTCGTGACAGACTCGGATACGATAAAGCGATTCAGAAGATGGTAGAGAAGTTTGGCTTTAACGGGGAACATCTATTTACGGTTCTAGATACGCTTGAGGAGATTGCAGAAGGTCTGGGTTCTTTAAAAGGATTCGCTGACCGTTTGAAAGAACTTGAGCAGTTGGTCCAGACATCTAAATATAATAAACAGACGTGTTCGCTTACGCTGACAACGTTCCATAGTGCAAAAGGGCTTGAGTATGACAAAGTGTATATGATCGACTTGATTAACGGAGTGGTACCTTCTAAAGATGATATGGACCAGTACCGTAAGAAGGAATATGGGCCGATGGAGGAAGCGGTGCGTCTCTTCTATGTAGGGATGACCCGTGCCAGAACGCATTTGGAGCTGTTAACCTATGGCTATAAAGGGCAAGAACGTGTGTCAGAGTCCCAGTTCGTCACAAATGTAAGGCGTATTGCCAAGTTCCCTGATGAGAAGAGAGCTGTGACAAGACGGAAAAAGCCAGCCCCTGATTTATCAGATGAGAGCTTACTTGGCTGGGATGAAATTGAGGTCGGAAAGTCAGTGGAGCATCAGAAATTTGGTGCTGGTGTGATTAAAGAGTATGGTGGAGATGCCATTACGATCCAATTTGACGAGATTGGCTATAAAGAGTTTAATGCGGAGATTTGTATTGATAATGGGATTTTACGTAAACGAAGTTAGGGCTTCCTGTAATGAGGAAGCCCTTTTTTTATGGGATTAATTTTGTTCTGGATTCTTTGATTTGCGTGCGCGTTTAGCTGATTCTTTGTGTGCTTTATTCGCTGCAGCACTTCCGAATTCGCCCGCCACTTCCTGCCCGAATTCTACATCCATTTTCTTCGGTTCAAATCCTTTTTTATGCTTTTGTTCTGCGTCATGCTTCTTTGTTTTCTTTGCCATGGTTGATTCCCTCCTTTTGTTCAGCTTTAGTATGTTTTCTCTGACAGTGGTTTATACAGAAGCTTTCCGTTATCAAAAGAAGGAGAATTCGTTATAATGGGATTTAAAGGAATAATATTACAGAAGGCTGATAACGTTTTACGAATACATAAGGAAAGGGATTGGGCGGAATGAGTATTGGGGCCATGATTCATATCGTAGTGATTGGACTTTTGTTTGTTACCTCGGTTTATGCTGGGAACTGTGTGAAGGAACGATCAGATGGCGTGAGAGGTGCGCTCGTAAGTGGAGCGATTCCTGTCCTATTCTATCTGTTGTTCACCTATAGTCCTGCTCTTTTGCTTTCCCCGTTCTTTGTCCTCATCATGGTGATGACGTGGAGAAGAACAGACACGGCCTAACTACAACACGGAACGGACCTCGGTTGCTAAGGTTTTCCCTTAGCAACCGAGGTCTTTTGACTATGGAGCGAATGAGAATAAAAAGTTGAATAACCTGCAACTTTTTCCAAATGAAATACGTGGTTAGGTCAGAAGGGAGGGGAGCCATGGAGATAGAGGAGTACTATGAACAATATGTAAAAGATGTGTACCGATATATCTTATCGATGTGTGGCGACCCTTACCTTGCAGAAGATGTCACGCAAGATACGTTTATCAAGGCTTTTCAATCTCTTGGAGCGAACCCGCCAATGCGGGTGAAGCCTTGGCTGTTTACGATCGCTTACAGAGTCTTTGTAGACAATCACCGGAAAACGAAGCGGATCCATCCAAAAGACCCAAGCGATTTCAGGACTTTGGCTGATTCCGTAACAACGGAAGATCAAGCGGTAGATCGCTCGAAGCAGGAGGTCTTCTACGAGTTGTTACAAGAGCTGCCAGACAATCAGAGACAAGCGATTCTGTTGGTGGATGTGAATGAATTGTCGATTAAGGAAGCTTCACAAGTCTTATCGATCAAAGAAAATACATGTAAGAGTCATCTGTTCCGCGGACGGACGAAGATAAAGAAGTGGATTCATGAAAGGTGGGAGGAAGATGACGGATGATTTTAAAGAGCGTCTACGGCGCTATCAGGAAGGGGAATTATCGAAAGAGGAAGAAGACGAAATGGAGCAAGATTTGGATAAGTTTGATGTGTATCAATCATTTCTTGAGGAGCAGTCAGAAGAGAAAGAAGAGCCTTTTATTAATAGTCAGGAAGTCATCCGGAAGGGATGGTTCTACCAGCGCTTTTCCCTGATTGCGACTGTACTGACGGTTTTACTCCTCATTATCCCAGTTCTTGAATTAGGCAGTAAGATGTATTATGTCGGGAAAGCAGGAAAGCTTGTTGATCTCACAACGAAAACCATTTATCTGACAGAACCGAATGTCACCATTGATGACGATCGTCTGGACGTTCGCGCCAGATTCTTTAACCTTACGTTTTCCCTTGATCTCTACAAACAAATAGGCGGGGAGAAGGTTCGGATTGGAGATTGGGATGTGCTTTATGAGCTCGATAAGGTGGATTATCCTGATTATCCGGACCGGGAGTATGTGATTGGGGATCCACCACTTGATATCCCCCATCCAGAAGAGAAAAAGCTTTATCATCCTGATGACCCTGCACCCAATTCTGATTGGGAGCGCTTAGAAGCATTGCCTGATGGCACGGTAGCTGAAGTATATGTATCCTTTGATCAGCTTTATGAGGAAGGAGAAGTATTGAACCTACTTGGGTCCATGCGAAGTGAATGGCAGTGGTTTGCTGTTAACACAGGTCTTGAGGCAAGTGGTAAAAGCACAGAAGGCGGCTATCTAACGCCAATTGGTTATCCAACGGATTCAAACGAGCGGGTATGGTCCCCCCGTGAAGGAATCGATGATAATGGCAGCTCGAACAAGGAGCAATTCCTCCGGGTTATGAGGGAGTTAGAACAGTATGAAGAACAGGCAACAGATATAGCCAGGACCAAGTGGCTTGACCTTAAAGAACGGAATGATTACCTAGACAAGAACGGCGTTACAATCTATGGCGGTGTCGTGACAGGACCTGTAGAAGAATTGCTGTCTTTACGTGACAAAAAGGAAATTCAGCATATGAAAGTCGGGGAGGTGCGCTTATGGAATTACGATTGAAAAAAGGCTCTTCTAATGAAACGCGCTTTGGGATGGTATCCATCATCCTAGCCCTTATCTTCTTAGTGTTTCTGAACGCTTTGGTGCTAACGGATCGTATGATTCTTCCGGGTGCTTTGTTCATGCCATTACCTGGTATTGGGATCGTTTTTGGATTAATTGGGCTGATTAGGTTGAGAAAGAAATTCTCTTATTCTGTCTTTGGAATTCTGTTGAACGGTGCTTGCTACGTTATTTTATTCTTATATTTTGTGGCCAGTTTATCCGTTTATCCAATTCCCTAATGGTGAGGGAACTTTTTAGAGGAGGGTAAGCTTTGAATAAAAGAGCTTTTCATATCTATAATATACTGGTTTTACTGGTGCTTCTTTGTTTCAATCTTCTCGTTTTATTTGCGTTTGGGATAGGTGAAGGTGGTATAGATGTTGCGGCAATGGTCGCGCTCGTGTTCTCATTTTTGCTTTGGGGCGTATTTTATTTCATTCAATTTGTTCGAAACGAGAAAGTATGGAGAATAGCCTGGTTCTGTATTATGGTGGTTGTCCTGTACTTGTGGGAAACAGGGTATGGGGCCTGGGTTGGCAGGGTGATCTTTTAAAGGATTATAGCCGTTGTGTGAATAGATGCCTATTTCTCCGCTTAAATCATTCAATATCGGGTAATGGAATTAAATAAGTCCATACTGAAGATGAGATGATTGATTGGAGGAAGAAACGATGAAGAAAATGAACCGAGGAATTCTGACCGCGATCTCATCCATTGGAATCGCACAGGCACTTAAGATCCTGACCCATAAGAAGCTTTCAGGAAAATGGGATGTAACGCAGGTTGCCACAACAGGCGGGATGCCAAGCTCACACTCTGCCGGCGTGTGTGCGCTCGCCACATACTTAGCTTCTCATAAAGGAACACGTCACACCGAAACAGCTCTAGCAACCGTCTTCGGAGCAATTGTCATGTATGATGCACAAGGCATTCGCCGCCACACTGGTGAAATTGCACGCCTTGTTAATGAATTAGAAGATAGTTTTGCCTCTTTAGCTGGTGACTTTCCTAGCTTTGAATTTGTAGAACGTGAGAAAGAATTAAAAGAACTTCTCGGCCACCAACCTGTTGAGGTACTAGGTGGAGCCATCTTAGGATGTTTACTAGGCTTTGGTTCTGCGAAACTGGAGAAGTAATGAACGTATACGGAACCTCTCATACACACGTATGGGAGGTTTTTTTAGTAAGAGGAACCATATCTATAGGAAATGTCAATATATATCAGAATCGGAAGCGCTATCAAATTCTATATATGACAAAATCGTGAGAACAGTTGCTGATTAGAGGAAACAAGCATATGATTATATGTGAAATAGTTCACAAGTTAATTGAGGTGGTGGTTAACATGGAGGAGAAAACGATTGACCTACTTATAGAAAAAGCATTAGGGAAGAAAGAAATGGTGGAGGTGAGCCCGAGTCATTATTTAATAAGGGCGGCGCTCGCAGGCATATATATTGGATTTGCACTTATTCTATCTTTTCAATTGGCCCAACCGTTCTATGAACAGCATGCACCTTCAACCTATTTGATAAACGCTTTGTTCTTCGGGATTGCCTTTTGCTTAATTATTTATGGCGGTTCAGAACTCTTTACATCCAATACGATGTATATGACGGTGTCTTCATTAAAGAAAGAAACCACCTGGGTGGATACGCTAAAGGTGTGGGGCTACTGTTATGCCGGAAATGTGGTCGGCATCCTATTCTTTACCGGAATGATCTACATGACAGGCTTACTTCAAACAATTCTGCCAGACGAATCCTTGCTCATTGCAGCTGCCGAGAAGAAAATGAACGTCCCGACTTCTCAACTATTCTTCCGCGCCATCTTAGCAAACTGGCTTGTGTGTTTAGCCGTATGGCTTCCAATGCAAGTCAAAGAAGATATCTCAAAGATTCTCTTGATGATGCTTCTCGTGTTCACCTTTTTCATTTCAGGCTATGAACACAGCATTGCCAACATCGCCTTATTCTCACTAGCCCTCTCATCCCCTCACACAGCACTCGTGAGCATGGGAGGATTCATCCATAACCTAATCCCTGTCACCCTTGGCAACATCATCGGAGGTGGTTTCTTTGTCGGAGCCGTCTACGTCTACTTAAATCAGAAAAAACAACCAGCTCCAATGTCCATAAAAGCACTAAAGCCATTAAAAAAACGCCCATCCAAAACCTCGCATGTTTAAGTTAGATCTAGAGGGGGAGAATACTCTTTTTACTTTCGCTTGAGTAAAAGGTTGAATAACTGGTGATTTTCAAGGTATGCCTACAGCTGTGGGGACGCTCGTAAAACTATAGTCAGGGGTGTCTGGGGAACGGGGAGACTCCTACGGGAGAGAGAGGTAGACGAGACCCCGGAATGAGCGTAGCGATTGAGGAGGAACATATAAGGAAGCGGAAGTTCGACTAAAACCGTCACGTCCTGTGACAACGTCGAACGACCCCACCTCGTGTGGGGCCCGTGGAAAGCGAGTCGTTCCCCAGACACCCCAACCTCTCATCAAACATAGCGTTCCCAACCCCATAAAATGTATTATATTCAAGCTTCCTAAATGGAGCATGAATATATAAATAACTTTGTTTCACCAAGTTTTAACATTATTATTTAAAAATAATGGAAACAGCGTTATAATAGCTGTGGGAGAAATGAATAAACTTTTCTCCAATAATAGAAAACCACAAGTACTGTCTACCGAAGCCATCGAAGGTCAGCCTTCTTTG
Organism: Pontibacillus chungwhensis; assembly: GCF_030166655.1. Lineage (GTDB taxonomy): Bacteria > Bacillota > Bacilli > Bacillales > BH030062 > Pontibacillus. Next base: position 447,671 of record NZ_CP126446.1, read on the forward strand.
GCTTTTTTGAACGCTCCAATTCAACTCACATGCAGCTTCGGCAATCTTTTGTTTAGCTTATTTTCTCAAGTGGTATATCGAAGAATAATAGAAACTGCAAGAGAAAAGGGTTGAGAGAGATGGAAGAGAAGTCTATGCAAGCTGAGTTAGCGAGTTATACCGGAAAGCTTTTACGAGAGCATTATGGCAAAGGGCCGGCTTCGGTCTATGTTTCCATTAAGCATCCGTTTATTACATTTTATCTTCGGGATTTCCTCACCCCAACAGAACGAGTGCTTCGTACTCAAGGGCACGATCAGAAGGTCGAAGAGACACGAGATCTCTTAATGAAGCAGGTGTTGCATGAATTAAAAGCCACCATAACCGTGGTAGCTGACCTGCATGTAGAGAACCTATATTATGACTGGTCATTAGAAAATCGGACAGGAGTGATCCTCGGCGTCCTGTCAGAAGATAAAACGAACAAAGATGAATCGTTTGCCGAATATCCGGCAAAAGATAAGCTGCATAAAGAAATTAATCGTGTAAGCGCACAAGTAGAAAAAGAACCGGAAGAGACCAATTCTCTCTATTTAAATGATCGAACGCTCGTTATTCAACGAAAAGGAATTCTAGTAGATATTGAGAGAGAATTAATTCGTTCTGGTTATGAGCAGCCGCTGCGTTTAAGTAAACGAAGGTTAGAGAAAGATATGCTCGATCGGAGACTCTATGAATCCATTTTGGATGTTCACATCATGGATACCTTTGTAGATTGGGACTTTCAATTGGATCAGAGTTTTATAACGTTAATCATTCAAAAGAATAAACCGATGTAGGTGGAAATGGGCTAGACAATAGAGCTAGACATAAGCCGAAAAGACGTCATGTGACGTCTTTTCGGCTTTTTTTTGTGGATAAATTGTAAAGAAAGAAAAGGAGTAATAGAACATGTTTGGAATTGCAGGAGCCATTAAACTGATCCTATCAGCATTTATTATTTTGCCCGTTGTATCAATCATTCGGGAAGGAGGTTATTTAATTGCTAGTTATTTATTAGGGGCGAGCAGTTCGAAAGTGACAGTTGGCTGCGGTCCGAAAGTCTTTCAGCTAGGGGTTTTTGAAGTTCGTCGTTATTACTTTATGTACAGCTGGTGTAGCTATGATTCTTTGAAATTCGATAAGAAATGGGCGCACATTGTGATTTATTCAGCCCCTATTATGAGTAACATCATTGTTGCGATTGGAGTTAACGCTCTTTTAGCAGTCGATGGCATTCCCATGGAATCGTTCTGGACGCAGTTTATTTTCTATGCGTTTTATTTTGTCTTATTTGACTTTCTTCCTGTTTATTATCCAGATGGACAGCCGAGTAATGGAAGGGTGATTTACGATTTGGTTCGTCATAACAAATTCCCGGACTTTGAAAAAGAGGGATGATAAGACTTTTTTTCAAGTGGACGACCTCTAAACCTCCTGACCTGGGCATAAAGTGTAAAGAATAGCCTGGATAGGAGGAACATCAATGTGGAATTCGAATGGGTATTATGATCCTTATCAAATTCAAGCTCCTTATGATAACCAATTACGACAAGGATGGCAGGGAGGGAATGTGCCCTATCAACAACCTTATTATGAACCTTCAACAACCTATGGGTACCAGCCTCCTGTAGAGCCGTATACAGAACCTGCTTATCGGGCCAGCTGGAAGTCATGGGAAGACTTAGGTTCCCCGCCAAGAGGAATGAAGGGCGCACCTGCTGTGGCTTCCTGGCAGCCTAATCGTTTGGACTGCTTCGTGCGGGGCGAGGATAACGCCATGTGGCACAAATGGTGGGATGGTTCGCGCTGGAGGGAATGGGAGAATCTCGGCGCCCCACGAGGCGGGCTAAGAAGTTATCCGGCGGCTGTATCATGGGGTGCCAATCGAATTGACTGTTTCGTACGTGGTAGAAATGACCGCATGTGGCATAAGTGGTGGGATGGTTCACAGTGGAGAGGTTGGGAAGACCTTGGCGCCCCTCCTAGAGGGATGAAAGGCGCACCGGCAGTAGCTTCCTGGCAGTCGGGACGCCTGGATTGCTTTATTCAAGGTGAGGATAATAATATGTGGCACAAATGGTGGGATGGCGCCACTTGGAGTCAATGGGAAGATCTTGGCTCTCCGCAAGGTGGATTACGTGATGCTCCAGGTGCTGTATCATGGGGACCCAATCGAATTGACTGTTTCGTACGTGGTCGTAACGACAAACTGTGGCATAAGTGGTGGAACGGGGCCGCTTGGAGCGAGTGGGAAAATCTTGGTGCCCCGCGTGGAGGGTTTGAAAATGCTCCGGCAGCGTCCTCCTGGTCATCGAACCGACTGGATGTCTTCGTCCGCGGAGACAATAATAGCTTGTGGAAGAAGACATGGAAAGCGACAAAGTGGAGTGATTGGAAGGACCTTGGCTCTCCTCAAGGTGGCGTCCGTTCAAGTCCGGGCGCGGTATCCTGGGAAAGAAAACGAGTCGATTGCTTCGTAAGAGGAAGAAACGACAACATGTGGCATAAGTGGTATTCCTAAATAGAAAAGCCTGCAGCTCTATGTGGAGTAGCAGGCTTTTTTCGTTTGTGTGTCTAGAATTCCGGGTCTGACGTCGAGAAAAGAATCGGCGACGACTAGAATATTGAGCCTGACATCGAGAAAAGAATCAGCGGCGACTAGAATATTAAGCCTGACGTCGAGAAAGCAGCCAGGGACGACTAGAATATTGAGCCTGACGTCGAGAAAGGAGTCAGGGATGTCTGGAATGTTGAGCCTGACGTCGAGAAAAGAGTCAGTGATGTCTAGATTTTTGAGTCTGACGTCGAGAAAGCAGCCAGGGACGTCTAGAATATTGAGCCTGACGTCGAGAAAGGAGTCAGGGACGACTAGAATATTGAGCCTGACGTCGAGAAAGCAGCCAGGGACGTCTAGAATATTGAGCCTGACGTCGAGAAAGGAGTCATTGACGTCTAGAATCCTGAGCCGGACGACTAAAAAGAAGCCCGTCATGTCTAGAATCAAAGGCCTGACATCTAGAAAAGCGCATTACGTGGTTTTTCTATGAATTATCGACCCTCTTGAAGGGGAACGATTTGCCCTCTTATTTCACCCGAGAGGTTCTGTTCGGTGTGAACGTTTACGTATGTTAATTCTTTTTTCATGCAGTCGAGAAGATCGGCAATAGAGTGAATTCCGACGTCATTTTTCACAATGTCTTCATCCTTTAGGATACCTGTTACCACGCCTTTTTGAGTCGATATTCCATTTTGATTTGGAAGTGTTTCAAGGTCTGCGCCGAATAAGAACGCAACTACGGGGCCGTTCTGCTCTCTGTTACCAAAATGGATGTGGGCTTGAACAAAATTTTCGATATCTTCTATTTTTAAAACGAATTTAATTTTCGTGTCATGCTTGTTTGAAGCAAATTTTGCAATTCCAGATGCATGGGTTTCGACAGGTGGAACTTCATTTTTCCCTTTTAATCGTGCCTTAAATAATTTATCCATATCAACGCCTCCTTTAGTGAACGCTCTTATCTTATTCACTGGGCGCGAGATGGTGTTTGTATATTATAGAAGAGGAGTCTTATATGCTTTTTAGAAGTAAATCGACTTCTTCAAGGACAGCTTCCCAAGCTTCTGTTTTGGTGTCTGTCAGCATAAAATGTTCAGCTTCTGTCAGCTCCACAAACTTCACAAACTCAGCGAGTTCTTCAGCGTGTCGCTGGTAACGAGAGCTGATTCCAATAGGGACATGGATATCCAATGATCCGTGAATAAGCACATGTGGAACCTCAATAGGAAGTAGTTCAAGAGGTGAAGCTGCTTGCAGACGCTCCCGTACTTCTTCTGGTTTTCCTTTTAATAAGTCGGCCACCGGGTTGTTGGGTTCTGATCCCATGGACGCGTCTCTGAAATGATGGACAGTATACATTGTTTCAGGATCTACAACTCCAGCAAGGCTAATGGCTCCTGCAACAGGGTGAGGATTCTCGCAGTAAAGTTCACTAGTCGCAGGAATCTTATGGCGTCCAGCGAGCCACATAGCTAAATGACCACCAGCTGAATGGCCAATAGTGATCGTTTTGTCTATATCCAGATTATAGTCTTGTGCAAGGTTTTTAACGTAATCATGAGCCCTTCCAACGTCCAGGAGGGTGTTGGGCCAGGCTCCATCATCTTGTCCAACTCGGCGGTACTCAATATTCCAAGTGGCGTAACCGTGAGCGGTTAAATCTTCTGCTGCGTCTGTCATGAGTTCTAGTGTAAAGGGTTCTCTCCAGAATCCTCCGTGAATAACAACGGCAACAGGGTGAGGACCTTCTCCCTCAGGGATTCGAAGTTCTCCGTATTGATCCTTTTGTTCTCCGTAAAAAATTTTCTTCATCGTACCACCTCTTTATTTTTTATAGGGGTATTATCTCACAGATCACCGAGAAAAAGGGAAGATTGGACGGTATAAAAGATTTAATTTTCTGATTACTTATTGACTTTCCTTTTCTTTCAAGATAAGTTAGTAAGTAAATGATGTAACGAAAAAAAATTATTCGGAATTTAAGTGCAATACGATTCATTCTGTCTGCCGGGTTTTGGGATTCTAAACGAAAATGGGGGAAGATCTATGATTTTGCACAAAAATGAAAGCGCTTCAAAAAATGATAGGGAACACGTTCAGCTTGCTGGATTGAAGAAAACCGTAGAACGAGTGTATGAGAATGTGCCTTTTTATCGTGAAAAGTTTGAGGCATTAGGCCTAAAGCCGAGTGATATTCAAACTCTTGAGGATGTTCAAAAGCTACCGTTTTTACAGAAAAAAGATCTTCGCGCCCACTATCCATTTGGGTTATTCGCAGTCGACCAAAGTGAAATTGTGCGTTTGCATGCTTCCTCTGGGACAAGCGGAAAGCCTACCGTTGTGGGGTACACAAAGAACGATGTTCAGATGTGGTCGGATCTTGTAGCGCGTGCGATCTCCTTAGCGGGAGGAAAGAAAGGGGAAATCCTTCATAATGCGTATGGCTATGGATTGTTCACTGGGGGACTGGGTCTTCATTTCGGAAGTGAAGAGCTGGGCATGGCCACGGTACCTGTATCTGGAGGGAATACCGAAAGACAAATCACTTTGATTGAGGACTTTAAACCAACCGTCATCTGCGGCACACCTTCTTATATGTTAAATATTGCAGAGCGTATGGAACTAATGGGGAAAGACCCTCGTGCCACGTCCATTAAGTACGGCATATTCGGAGCTGAACCGTGGTCTGAGGAGATGAGGCGTACCCTTGAAGAGAAATTCGATATCAAAGCTTGTGATATTTATGGACTGAGTGAAGTGTTAGGTCCTGGGATAGCTATGGAATGTCACGAAGCACAGGAAGGGCTTCATATTGCAGAGGACCATTTCTTAGTAGAAGTTATTGATCCGGAAACAATGCAACCTGTTCCGGATGGAGAAGACGGAGAGTTGGTCTTTACAAGTTTAACGAAAGAGGCCTTCCCTGTTATCCGTTACCGGACAGGCGATATCGCATCAATTACCCATGAGCCTTGCGCATGTGGTCGGACGACAGCACGCATGTCGAGAGTAAAAGGACGGATTGATGATATGTTAATCATCCGTGGCGTAAATGTATTCCCGTCTGAGATCGAACATTTCCTATTGCAAGTAAAAGGAATTGTGCCTCATTATCAGCTCCATTTAATGCGAAAGGGGAGCCTGATGCAAGTTGAACTACAGGTAGAAGTGGATGAGGCGTTTTATGGAAGTATTGATGGGGATCTGAAGCATGAGAAATGTGATACCTTATCCAAACAAATCCGAACGATTATGAAGAATAATTGCCTTGTCTCAGTAGACGTTCGTGTGAATAAACCGAACTCCATCCCTCGCTCAGAAGGGAAAGCCGTGCGAGTCGTAGAACAGATGATGAGCTAATTTTATATCGCAAAAAGTAAAAGCCTAAATCGACAAAGATTTAGGCTTTTTACATGCTATAAAATTTTGCTTAAGAAGGATTGTGTTCTGGAGTTCTGTGGGTCATCGAAGATTTGAGAAGGCGATCCGTTTTCCATAATAATGCCTTCATCCATAAAGAGCACGCGGTCACCGACTTCTCGGGCGAAGCCCATCTCGTGTGTCACAACGACCATTGTCATACCTTCAACAGCCAGGTCTTTCATTACCTGGAGAACATCCCCGACTAGCTCTGGGTCAAGAGCAGATGTCGGTTCGTCAAAGAGCATAACTTTTGGATTCATGGCGAGAGAACGAGCGATGGCGACACGCTGCTTCTGCCCGCCTGATAAGCTCTCAGGATACACATCCGCTTTGTCTCCAAGACCAACCTTTTCAAGGAGAGAGTGTCCTGTTTTGTCCGCTTCGCTTTGAGACAACCCCTTTACTTTAATGGGGGCCAATGTAATGTTCTCTAATACGGTTTTATGAGGAAATAAATTGAAGTGCTGAAACACCATTCCGACCTGGGAGCGAACGGCATTAATATCTACTTTTGGATCTGTTAGGACGTCACCATCGATGACGATTTCTCCTGATGTGACCTCTTCTAAAAGATTCAAACACCTTAAGAATGTACTCTTACCAGAGCCAGATGGGCCTATGACACAGACCACTTCACTTTCTTCTACTTTCGCATCTATTCCTTTTAAGACTTCTGTTTTACCAAATGATTTGTGGAGATCTTTTACGGTAATCATTTATACGTCCAGCTTCCTTTCTAATCTTCTTAAGTAAAATGAGGCAGGTATTGTAATGCATAGGTATAAGAGGCAAACTACTATTAACGTTTGGAAAGGTGTATACGTTATGTTGTAGTACTGCTTACCAAGGTATAGAAGCTCCCCTATGGCAATAACGGAAAATAAAGAGGTATCTTTCAGACTAATTACGAACTGGTTTCCAAGAGGCGGAATCATTCGTTTAAAAGCCTGAGGCCATACAATATGGCGCATCGTTTCACGTTCACTTAATCCTAGTGCTCGTCCAGCTTCACGTTGCCCTTTATCAATTGAGTGTACCGTACCACGAACGATCTCAGCAATATATGCACCGGCATTTATGGCGATTGCAATAATTGCAGTAGGCAGCGCGGCAATGTTAAAGCCAATAATATCTTCTGTTAGACCTGAGTAGATAAAGAGAATCTGTGCGAGCATCGGAGTTCCTCGTACAATCTCTACAAACCACAGAGCAGGTATGTTCACCCATTTCTTCTTAGATAAACGCCCGAGTCCAACGATGGCACCAATGATAAATCCGAAAAATAAACCAGCTAATGTAATTCCTAGTGTGAGTAATATTCCTTCAGGAAAGACAGCCTGAAAACTACGAACGTAGTGAGAATCCATAAAAGCTTCAAACATGATTTAATCGCTCCTTAATTAAGTACGAAATAGAAAAAAGCGCAACAAGTTCATAACTCGCTGCGCTTTTCATTGTGCCTTCTAAGGTGTTATGAACCTAAGTGTTCTATTACTCTGGCTTTTTGCCGAAGTATTCTTCATAGATTTCGTCGTATTTTCCGTTTTCTTTTAGAGTAGCGAGTGCTTCATTTACAGGTTCTACAAGGTCAGATCCTTTCTCCATTGCAATACCATAAGACTCACCTTGAAGCGTTTCTCCAACTGTTTTTAGCTCATCTTTGCCGCTTTCTTTAATGTAGAATTCAACGTTTGGCTTGTCATATAAAGATGCATCTACACGACCGTTTCGAACGTCCATGTATGCGTTGATAATTTGAGGGAAGGCTTTGATTTTAGCATCTGTATTTTCTTTTAAGTATGCCTCACTTGTTGTCCCTGTCTTAACGCCGACTTCTTTTCCATCAACATCATCAATCGATTTAATCTCATCGTTATCACTTTGAACCATTAAAATTAAACCAGAATCGTAATATGGATCTGAGAAATCAATGCTTTCTTTTCGCTCTTCCGTAATGGAGATCCCTGCAATAGCAAGTGGGTAACGTCCGGACTGCATTCCTGTAATCAGTCCATCAAATTGCATGGACTTAAATTCGACGTTAAAGCCAGCTTCATCCGCAATCGCCTTCATTAAATCAATATCAAAGCCTTTCATCTCTCCACTGTCTGGATCTTTATATTCAAAAGGCTTAAAGTTTGCATCTGTGGCAACGGTGTAGGTCTCTTTTTCTCCTGAATCGCCGCCGCTGTCCCCGCTATCTCCATTTGTAGAGTCACCGTTTGAATCTGATGAGCTACCACACGCTGCGAGTACAGCAATTGATAGAATTGTGATAAAAAGTGCAAATAAACGTTTCACCTAATGGACATCCCCTTCCAAATTTTATAAGTCTGTATACCAGTATCTCATAATCGTCAGAAAATTTAAATTTCTGTTTGAGGGAGTAATTGATAGAAAAGTCTGAAAAATTAAAGGTGAGCTAAAAATACAGCCGATTTATTTAAAATAGCTTCGAATTCTTTCATTTTTCTACCTTTTATTCATAGTTTACGAGATTTTATCTACAAAAAAGGTTTTTTGGAAGAAATTGTTGAATGATCGTATGGGTGTAATATTTTTTGAGGGGGGCGTAGATTTGGGGAGAACGTTGATCCAGACGTGTTTCATTTGGTTGTTCGTAACGATTGTGCTCATACTCGTGGTCTTGATTCCGAGAGGGAACCCGGAGGTGGACCGTAACCTATCCCGAACAGAGCAGGCTGAACAATACAGGGAAGGGATTACGGATTTCTCTTGGGAAGCATACCGACAAAATGTGACGACACTTCTTCAATATGCATGGGAACATAAGAGTTTAGGGGATACCATTCACACTCACTCGGTAGAATATGAGGTTTGGAGATATTTAAAGAAGAGTTTATGGCTGATCGTTCCGAGTTTTATTATAAGTTCGATTTTGGGTGTGCTAAAAGGAATCTATGATTTTTACGTGAAGCGGAGGCGGTTTAATGTATTGGGGGAAAAAGCGACTGTATTTTTTCTTTCCGTACCGGATTTTTTCTTGTTACTCATGATTCAGGTGGCTCTCATTACGTTTGCGGATTATGGACTTCCGCGTATTAGTTTATATGGAAGTGAGGCTGTTTCGAATAAAGTGGTTGGGATTACTTTTCTGGCTATCTATCCGACCTTTTACATAGCTAGGTTAACGTATTCGAGCTTGGAACAACAATCTACGCAGGATTACATACGCACCGCGTTTAGCAAAGGGACGAACCGTTTCAAAATAGTTTGGAAACACATGCTCAGTAACTGTTGGCTAGCAGTTGTGAGTCATTTGAATACGATTATGCTGTATATTTTGTCGAATTTATTTATCGTTGAGTTAATTACATCTTATCGAGGAGCGGCTTACAGGTTCTATAAAGCCCTCCGCGTCAGAGGTAGCTTTACAGTCGGGAGCCCGCAATCCATAGATACGTCACTTGTGATCGAATATATCATCGTCTTTACAGGGATCGTTCTAATAGTCCAGCTCCTCAGCAAACTAGCTGCTCATCAGCTTTTACGAAGAGGAGGCGAGGCTTCGTGAAATGGAACAAACAGCTAATAGCAGGGTGTATCTTTTTAGTCGGCCTTCTGTTTGTCGCCTTTCTGGGTCCATACCTTCCATTTATCGATGAGAATGTGGAAACGAAAGGGATGATGCGCACAGAGGAGGGAGAAATGACAATTCCTCCATTCCCGCCATCTGGTGAGTATTGGCTAGGGTCGGATCACTATGGGAGAGATATACTAAGTCGCTTGGTGGTCGGTACGAAAGAAGTGTTGGCGGTTGTCTTGTCTGTCGTGCTGATTCGCTATAGTATAGCTATTCCTCTTGGGCTTGGGGCTTTCTATTATCGTCCGGTCCGAGCTTTGTTGCAGTTTTTAAATCAAACTTTATCATTTGTTCCGATGATTTTTATTGTATTGTTTTTCCTTATGTTGCCTTATGTGTATTTCTCCCCCCACCGTACAACCTGGCTCATTATCATTTTGGCCGTGGTGGAAGTAGGGAGAGTGGGTGATGTATTGTATAAGCAAACGGAGGAGATCTCCTATAAGCCATTTATGGATACGGCCATTACTTCAGGGAATACCTCTTTTCAAATGCTGAGGCGATACTATTTCCCTCAACTGTTCCCTCATATGGCTGTAAATGTTTCGTTAGATATTAGTCGAGTCATGTTTGTCATTGGGCAGCTTGGGTTAATTCAAGTGTTTATTAGTCACAAGATTGAAGCTTTGCCATCTGTGACCACACCGGCATATAAGGTCGTAAATACATCGAATGCCTGGCCGGTGCTCTTCCAGCGAGCAACCGCTGATGTGTTCGGAAGCGTTTGGATTCCTTTCGCAGGAGCAGGAGCGATTACCATTTTTGTTGTAGGATTTTATTTGCTAGGCAACGGGATTCGCCACTACTTTGAGAAGCGACAGAGTTATATATGATAGGAAAAGAGAAAAGCTGCCTTCTTTTAGGAAGGCAGCTTTTTGAGGTTGGTGATAGAAAAAGTGCTGGGACGTCTAGAACTGCGATTCTGACGGCTAGAAGGCGTCGCGTGATGTCTAGAAAAGAGACACTGACGACGAGAAAGCGTCGCGGGGTGTCTAGAAAAGAGACACTGACGTCGAGAAAGCGTCGCGGGGTGTCTAGAAAAGAGACACTAACGTCGAGAAAGCGTCGTGTGATGTCTAGAAAAGAGACGCTAACGTCGAGAAAGAATCGCAGGACGTCTAGAATAGAAAGCCTGACGTCGAGAAAGCGTCGCGTGATGTCTAGAAAAGAGACTCTGACGTCTAGAAACACTTTGAGACGTCGATATTCTGGCCAGCGCTTTTCACGATGTCCAGCTCCGGCTCCTAGCCCCTAGCGTCATAAGCAAGCTAACTCCAGTCCGCTACGCGAACTTGCGTCATCTTGCTTATGCGTACGGGGCTAAACAGTCGCCTGCGCTTTTCTTAAACCCAAGTATAGTCCTCTCCCCAACTCTCCTTTGCCAGTTGTTTGACCTGGTTGATGAGGTGGGGTTCGACTGCGTAGGCGTCGCCTTGTTCGTATGGGTTGTAGTGGAATGCGTATAGGCGGGAGGTGAATTCGTGGAAGGGTAGAGAGCATTCGCCTTCTTGTTCACCGTTGCCCATGACGCTTGGTTCGATATTTTGGCCCCAGTTTTGAGAGCTGTCGTTGTTTGGGTTATAAAAGTAAACCCGGTATTGATCTTGTTGGTCTTTGGCAATTCGGATAATGGAAACGGCATGGAAGCCGAGTAATTTTCCCCTTACATTGGTGATAAAGATCCCAACCGGATTTGGGTAAATCAATTCGTAATCATCGTTGTAATCAGGGTGGTGCGTTGCGTAAAACAAGCGTACGAATCCTGAGAAATCATTGATAAACCCTGTAAGCGGGTCAATAACGGTACTGAATCCTTTCGATACCCAGCTTCCATAAAATGCAGGATTGACCCAACGGTGGCCATCTTCGCCGCGCAGAGCTACTTTTGTCATCATTTCACTATAAATTCGATCCAGGTGAGGCACGAGGACGAGTGAAACGGGATCAAGTTCTGTATGAAGCTCAGGGGCCAGGCCGCCTTTTAAATCTTTTGAGTGGATCTGAAGGCCTTCGAATGTGAAATCTATATCCCCATCCCGCGCTGCTCGTGGGATTAAATCTAGCAATACACCTGGGGCGTGCTGCGCCCACAGACTAATCCCGCGCGCGGCTTGGCATGTGGGATTAAACCCTTGCCCGACTCCTAATGGTTGCCCGAGAACACTGATGACACCGGCGACCAGGATGCTATTTGCTGTCATTCCTTCCCCGTTTCGAACGGTTTTCAAAAGGGCGGTTCGGACATCTGGAAGGATATCCAATTCGATTAACCTTCTTAAACCAGGCATGACCGGAGAGGAAGATAGGACTCCGCGCTCAAGCATCAGAGCTAATCCGTAGATGGACTGACAGGTAGATGGAAAGATCGCCACTTTAATTAGCTGTGTTACCATATCCTGGTGTTCCTCTAGGTTGGCCTTTCCTTTTCCGTTCAGCTGAAGAGCATACGGGATAAGGGTAGGGACCTTTTTCGTAAGCACTCTTAGAAGGGTCGCGTGATGTGGGCAGGTGAGGCCAGTTTTTCTCATGGAGTTGGCCATCGCAACACACTCAGATCGCAATTCTTGCTGGGACAACTCACGCAGTCGACTACGGTAAGTGCTTAAGTCTTTGTATTGTTTGCTTAGAGGGGAAGGCCCCTCAATCGCTTCAATATAAGTCAGGAGCGATTCTCGTTCCTCATATTCAAGGTCTGACTTCAGCATTTCTTTACCCATTCGAATCATCGACACGACACGCTTAATCATGATTGGCCGCTGAGCTGTAATTCTCGTAATTTCAGACACGAGCGTTTTCGTTAATGCATTGGTAGACAAATAGCTTGCGATAAATTGAAAGACTTCGCTTGTTCGTTCATCATTTTCATGCTTTTCAATTCGTGCACTTTCGCTGGCGTCAGGGAAGAGGAGATTTAAATTCAAAGCTAATACTTCATTTAAAAACTCCTCTGCCATTTCAGCTGATACCTTTGGATGTGTGAAGGCACCCTTAGCTATGGCAAGCATTCGTAATTCACTTAGAATTTCTATAATCATTGGCAGTCCTTTAGCCTTTAAAGACCCGGACACAAGAGGGGGCTGAAGGTTCTCAGCCTTTTCCCATGGGCCATCCTGGAAGACGCCGATCTCTTCGAATTGATGAGCAAAATGAAAGAGTTGCTCTAGCCCGTCTTCTGTTTGAAGAAGGCGGTTCGCTTCTTGATAGACGTCGGTTTGGTATCGTGATTTTGCAAAAGGTGCAGCTGTTTCTAAAGCTTGTAAAGCATGGGTGAAACGTTCGACTAGATCTTCAGTACGTTGAGCCATATCTACTCTCCCTTTACATTAGAAACTTAACGGTAGAAATTATATTCTTCGTACAACTGTAGTAATCGACGCATTTCTTCGCTGTCTTCTCCGTGGAAGAAAATTGTTCCGTAATGGTTACCAAAGCCGATTCGCTCTGCAACTTTTCCCTGAGCAGGGGTGAACAGATCATGTTTCTCAAAGTATGGGTGTTCTTCGAGTTCTTCCGGAATGTTTAACGACTCCACGTAGTCCGTGTGAGGGTGGACCATTAGGCACCCAGCATAGCCATCAGCACTAGATGGATCAGGGAAGAAGAGTTCTAATTCTTCGTCTGTTGTATTTGGATCACTGCATAGAATTTGAGCTTCATAGGCACTAAATCCATAGGCCTTTTCAATTAAGTCAAAGATGTGTCCCCCTGGAACTCGAGCGGCCACTTCGCCGAAATGAAGCGTTCCGTCTGGCATAATAAAATATTCTGGGTGAATGACGCCGTATTCAATTTCGAACGCATCAACAAGTTGTTGGACAGCCTTCTCAATTAGAGGACGCTTCTCTTCTAAAGAAGGGGAAGCGGGTACGAAGTTTGAGTAGCCTAACCGGATGTATTCCGTGATATTTAAGAAACGGACTTTGCCCTTATGAATAAACGCTTCGCACGAGAACTCTTGCCCGTCCAAATGGCTTTCCATCAATAACGGGAAGTCTTGCTCCTGTAGTTTCTCAACATCTTCAATCGTGTTAATGGCTAGGTGCCCGACAGAACCTGCTTTATCAAGAGGTTTTACATGGATTGGATCATACACATCGCCGTCAATTTTAAGAAGCGCTTCGTTCACACGTCTTAAGAACCATTTCACGTCTTCAATAGAGCGTGCTTCTTCGAATACACCGACCTTAATCCCAGCAATTTGCGCTTTCCGTTTCATCATCCCTTTGTCACGTAATAGAAGGGAACGGTTAAAAATGCGAGGTTCTTCTCTGAAGCGTGCGTTCAGGGCACCGGCCCATTCTACACACTCTTCATATAATGGAACCGCTAGTTCAGCCCCAAGTGCATGTAACTTTTTGTACAATAAGTCAGATCCTTCATTGAGTTTGTGGAAGTCCCAACCGACAAAGGCGATATCATGTTTTTCCGCGTAAGCTTCAAAGTCAGGAGGTCCAACTACAACAAATGGTCGATTCAATCTGGATGCAGCCTCTATAGCAGGGAGGCTCCACCCAATTAAAGCTGTTAAGTATGGTTTCGTTTGTTCTTCTAAATCCGTTTCTTGTGTAGATGAAGCTCGTTCTAATTGATCAAGTTCCATAAAAAATCGCTCCTTTTAATCAATAAATGATGAAACATTAGAAGAGAAGCATGATGATTGCCATGTGAGAATTAGATCGATTACCGTGATAACATAAACGTATCATAACTACCAAAAAGAGTAAGGACTTTATGGGTGATTCGACAAAACTAGTGTCGAATCTACAAAACTTTAACGAGCCTTTTATCGAATAATTGTGTTTTCATGCTGAGTTTGGTAATTTGAACGTACAACAGAAGTGTAGAAGGTGAAGGTATGTATTTATCCATACAAGAAACAGCTGACTATTTAGAGTTACCTGTGGAGTATATAGAAAAGCTTGTCAGAGAGAGGCGCATACGCGCTTTATTCGATGGAGAGCACTATTTGATTAATCAAAATCAGTTTACGACCCATTTTGAACAGGTGGAGAAGTATCGCCAATATATCCAAGAGTATTTAAATGAACCGATTCCTGAAGATCCCGATATCAAAGATGAAGATTAATCAGGGAGAGGCCCATCTAGAAAGGGAGCTTTACATTGAAACAAATCTATAGTGAAGTACTGCAATTCCGAGGGACCCATTATGACTTTGGCTATAAGCAAGGGGAGCTGTTAAAAGATTCTCTCACGATTCGAAACAGGGAGAAGCAGTGGAAGATCCGTAAGCCGCGTTTTACTGTTGAAGAAGAGGAAGTGAAACGTGCGATTCAGAAGTTTGCCCCTGGCGTCTGGGATGAATTGTTAGGGCTAAGGGATGCCCTTGGTTGGACCATGGAACGTGTGATGATGGAGTTTGGTGGTTACCGGGTTGAGTATGTGAAGTCAGGTTGCTCAATCGTAACAGGCGATGGCTACATGATTCGTAACTACGATTACCAGCCGAAAACGTATGAAGGTCGCTATGTCTTCTATCAGCCAACTGATGGAGGCTACGCAATAGCTGGTCCATCTCAGCGTGTAACAGGTCGAATGGATGGTATTAATGAAAAGGGGCTGGCCATCGGATATAATTTTATGCACCGTAAAAATCCTGGGAATGGCTTTATTTGTTGTATGATTGGTCGATTAATTCTTGAGTCGTGTGCCAACGTGGAAGAAGCGGTAGCCATGCTTCAAGAAATTCCTCATCGACACTCCTTTAGTTACATCGTTTATGACGGGAAAGGCGAAACGTTCGTCGTGGAAACCTCTCCTCGGGGTGTTGAAGTGCGCCAATCAAATGTATGTACAAACCATTTTGAAATCATGAAAGATGAGAATCGAAATTACTTAAAAGATTCTGAGCGTCGTATGGATGTTATCAATCAGGAAAAAACGCGAATTACTAGCGGATATGAAGCGTTTCGCCTCATGAATGATTCTGACCGAGGTGTATTCTCAAAGCAGTATCGCAACTGGGCAGGAACGATCCATACATCTGCTTACTTTCCAAATACCCTTACCGCCTGGATTGCTCTTGGCGGAGACAAAGAGCCAGTAGAATTTGACTTTGCTCATTGGTTAGAAGGGAATGACGTTGACGTGTCGCGTATTTATGGTGAGGTCGATACTGACTTGCCATTTGTCCACATGGACGAAAATGCAAGGTAACAAAAAAGCCACCCGACGAGGGTGGCTTTTTTGTTATTATGAGCGCTTGGGGGCCGTTGCGTTTGTTGAGCGCGTTTGGGGTGGCTGGGGAACGACTCGCTTTAAACGGGCGAGCTGTCGAGCCTCCTCGTTCGCTTGCGCTCTCTGTGGGGTCTCGTCGACCTCTTTCTCCCGTAGGAGTCTCCCCGTTCCCCAGCCACCCCTTATTAAAAGTTGAAATAACGGCCCCAACCACATGTAATGATCTTAATTCAGCAAATAGAAAGGCTCATACGAAGTTATGCGTCGGAGCGGTGGGCAACGACTTCTACTTCGACTTTAACATCTTTAGGGAGGCGGCTTACTTCAATCGCTGCTCGAGCCGGGTATGGTTCTTGCAGAAAGCTTGCATAAACCTCATTGACTGTTTGGAAGTCTTCCATGGAAGCAAGATAAATATTGGCTTTAGCGATATGAGCATAGTTTAGGCCTGCTTCTTCAAGGATCGCTCCAACATTTTTCATAACTTGTGTCGTTTGTTCGCTCACGTCATCAGAGACGATTTCCATCGTGCTTGGATTTAGTGGGATTTGACCGGAAACAAATACGATCTGACCGAGGTCAATTGCCTGAGAATAAGGTCCAATTGCTTCTGGTGCTTTGTTCGTTGAAATTGCTTTAACCATTTTGAAAAACTCCTTTAATTATTGGATTAGGAAGCATAAAAGGGGATCCCCCTTGAATAAAAAAAACCCTCATTATTAAATTGAACTATACAGGCATAAAAGAAAGCTTCCTTTTATATAATGAGGATACAAAATGAATGAACATACTCACCTTAAGGAGCAAGTACGAATATCATATCACAGGTTATCAGAAAATTTTAACGTTTAAGAATATGTGAAAAAATTAGGTGTTTATCACTTTACTTCACTAACGGGATCATGTATGATTTGGGATAACATAAAATATTAAATAGCGATAAACTTCTTATCCAGAGAGGCGGAGGGACTGGCCCTTTGATGCCCGGCAACCATCAAGTCAATGTAACCATTGACGAGAACGGTGCCAATTCCTGCAGGAACTTGATTCCTGGAAGATGAGAGGATCGTACGGATATACACTTACGAGCCCTTTCTTGGATAAAAAAGAGAGGGCTCTTCTATATGTAAGAGGCCGTGATCGTACTCTCGAAGAAAGAAGTGTCGTTTTAAGAAAGGAAGAGATGAGAATGGCAACAGCAGTTTTCGCAGCAGGATGTTTTTGGGGAGTAGAGGCTTATTTCGAACGTATTGAGGGCGTAGTTGCGACACGCGTCGGCTTTATGGGAGGTACTGTTGTGAACCCTTCTTACCAACAAGTAAAAGCAGGAGGTACGGGGCACGCAGAGGCGATTCGAGTTGAATTTGATCCAGAAGTGATTTCTTATAGTGAACTAGTAGACCATTTCTTCGAGTGTCATAATCCGACTCAACGAAATCGTCAGGGAGAAGACGTAGGATATCAGTATCGCTCCGTCATCTTTGCTACAGAAGATCAAGAAGAAACTGCAGCAGCTAAGATTCGCGAATGGGATAATAAAGGACTCTTCAAGAGTGAAATTGTAACGGAAGTGAATAAGGTTTCCGAATTCTACGATGCTGAAGAATATCACCAAAAGTATCTTCAGAAGAATGGTTCCGTTTCTTGTGGAATCGGCTAAATCAGCCTAACTTGTATTTCTGCATCACTTATGATATTTTAATTTCAATGCCACCTCGCAATCGATACGACTGCGGGAACTTAACCATCCTTTGAGGTGGCAGGTTACATAAGAAGGTAAAGCGACCCCAAATGGATTTTCCGTTTGGGGTCGCTTTTTTATTTATATATGTAGATCGGAGTTGTGCCGAGCCAGGATGCTACATTTTTGGTGGCGGTGGGCACGGTGTTTGGTAAGGCGAACGTGTTTGAGATTACGGTCCCATTATAGGAAGCAAACATAGGGGACAGTTGTTTCATGGCTCCGGTGAATAAGTAACAATAGATCAAATCAAATTCTCCCGCGCGAACAGTAAAGAAGTCTTTTTTTAGAATCCTAACATTTGAATATCCTTTAAGCTTTGCCATCCCTTTCATGTAAAGGTAGGGGACCAGTGAGGTTTCATAGGCGTAAATATCCGTGTGCGGGAATTCTTTCGCAAGTGCGAAAGCCATCGTCCCCCAGCCGGCCCCAAAGTCAGCGATGGTAGTAGGGGTATAGTTCTTTACGATTGCTGTGACTTCTTCCTTTACTTTTGGGCTCGTTGGTGTTGGCGTGATGCCGTTCTTAGAAGAGCGAGTAACGATGGAAATCAGAATTAAAAGAATGAGAGCGAGTAGAATGAGCGTTAGTGCATTTGAAATCATGTAGAGAAAGTCCTTTCTGGTTCAAAATCCATAACATGTAAGAAGACTACAAATTTTGTCATTTATCTTAAGTATACAGAGGAATGTGTCGATAAAAAAAGAAAAGACATCTTCTGGAGGTACCCTAATTATGAATGGTTCAGAATTACGTTTACTGGACGTGAAAAAGAAAAACGTACTGATGACATCTACATACAGTATAGCAATGTTGTCAGCACTAGCCCTTTCCTTACAAGAGGGCACGATTATTCGATCATCGATCTACGGAACGGAGCTAGCTTTGTTCTGGATTTTGTTGTTTGGATTGCAACGGATTTTACATAAACCGAGAATGTTTGCTTACATAGCAGTAAGTATGCCGATCATTGGCTATGGTCTATTAATCTATGTAGAAGGGGGGACCCTTTCCGGTGACTTAATCCTTCTCTTCCTGGCTGTTTTCTCTGCCGTGCACTTGGATCGTAGAATATTTGCTACAGGATATAGCCTTGGTCTTATTGCTTTAATTGCCAGTCATACCTGGTCAAATGCTGAGCAAGCTAATTTAATGGGCACGCTACTCTCCTCTATGGTGTTAATTTATGTGCTAATGGGAGTCATATTAGGGGTAATGGTCCATCTGGCTGGTCAGACATTTAAGAAACTTGAAACCATTCTTTCTTCTACTGAGCAGGAAAGGGAGCTTCAAGCTAGACAAAAAGAAAAGCTAGAAAAAGAGGCTACGCTCATAGCCGAAAATATTTCTCGTGTGAATGATCAGGTTCAGCAAAACGTTCAGGCACAAGGTGAAATGAAACTAGCCGTTCAGGAAGTTTCAGCTGGTGGTCAAAGTCAAAGTGAGCAGATCACCGATATCTCTGCCCATGCTCAAAGCACAATGACGACTATTTCTACAATGAAAGAATCCCTAACCGTTCTTCAATCAGAGACGAATCAAGCTTCTGATGAAATTAATGGCGGGCAGGAACGGATTTATCATCTTGAGACGGAAATGAATGAGCTGCGGAATGTTATTCACATGCTTAATGACACGTTTAATATTTTAACAGGAAAAATTGAAGAAACGAATCAGTTTACAGAAGACATTCAGCAAATTACAGAGCAGACGAACCTCCTTGCTCTAAATGCTTCTATTGAAGCCGCAAGAGCTGGAGAAGCTGGGAAAGGATTCTCCGTAGTAGCTGAGGAGATTCGCAAACTAGCAGAAGTAACGGGTCAGTCCGCTAAAAAGATTACCACAAACCTTGGAGAGTTAAATGATAGTAACGCTCAAGCACTGAATCAGATGAAAACAGGGAGTCAGAAACTGGATGAAAGTGTAGGCAGCATGAATGAAGTTGTCTCTTCATTTGAACGAATCCAAACTTCGTTACGCCATGTAAAGGAACGTACGGATGAGTGCAACAGCATCAGCGTAGACGTTGAAGATCGATCTCGTCAGGTCGAAGCAGCAACGAGCGAACTCGCTGCTATTATCGAGCAAGCTTCTGCAAGTATGGAAGAAATGAGCGCAACGATTGAAAGTCTTAATGATGACAGTGAGAAAATCGGGGCTTATATCAATGAAACCTCTAAGAGTGCGCAACAGCTTATTTCGCTTTAAATTCGAATACCCCCATGAGCATATAAGGGAGTAAGATGGGACACCCTGTGGTACAATACGAATAACAGATTATAGCTAGGTGGTGTACCTATGAAACACGTTCACACAATGGATGAGATTCACTCAACGATTGGACAAAGTGGTTTAAATCTTTTATATATTTCAAGACCAGGATGCTCCGTTTGCCATGCTCTTTTGCCGCAGATTGATGAAGTGCTAGAGCGATATCCAGCTGTTGAAGCTGTTCATGCTGACGCAGATGAAATCCCAGAGATCGCAGGCGAGTTTTCGATCTTTACGGTGCCTGTGGTGATGGTTTATGCCGATGGTAAAGAGCAGTTCCGTAAAGCTCGCTTTGTTCCAGTAGATGAGTTTGAAGACCAGCTTGGGAAGTTGTATCGTCTTATCCATGAATAAGCAGCATAGCTCGTTCATTTCCGAATGGAAATGAGCGAGTTTTTTTATATGATCTAAATTGAGGAGTGTTTCCGTTGCTTTGTTCAGAGTATAGGTGGTTCGGGAGATCACTCGCTTTCCGCGGCGAGCTGGGAAGCCTCCTCGTTCGCTTGCGCTCTCTGTGGGGTCTTCCCTAGGCTCCTTATGCCGCAGGAGTCTCGCAATTTCCCGAACCACCTTGCCCGAATTTTGGAGGAACGGAAACAAGCCAAGCAGAGGCGGACTTTATTCTAAACTTTCTTGCCGTTCTTTTTGGGCTGATTCCGTGATAAAATACTAACAAAAATAATTGTAGAAGATGGATACATCTCTAAAATCTAAAAAACAAGTAAATGATTGAGGTAAAGAGGAAATACTAGAATGAGTAACGAACTTCATTAAAGAGAGGGATGGTCCGGTATGATTTACGTACTATTTGCGATTGTGGCGATCTTCCTTGCGTACATGATTATTCGTACGGATCGAAAGAGAGAAGAGGTTGAAGAACAAGGGCAGATGCCTATTATAAGCAACTATATCGTTATGGAGTCAGAAGATGAGGATCAGTTTCATACTTGTGTGCAACCGTTAGAGGAGCTATCTAATCAGTATTCATGGTTTGAAACTGGGCATCTTTTATGTCGGATGGATCGGCACGGGGATCATTTTGAAGATACGTGGGAAGGACTCCTCACGCACACGAACTATTCTAAGGAAGAAGAGCCGTACTATTTATTCTTCGAAAAGGCTGATCATGTTGTGAAGCAGTCAGAGATTTCTTGGAAGGCTTTAGTGTTTGAAACGAGTGATCCGGAAGAGGCCAAGCGTTTTGTGCAAGACTATCCGGTAGCGAAATAGGTTTATCGTTCCTCTTATTGCGGTAATCTGTAAGAAAAAGGTTACTGGAGGTGGGCGTTATGCCTTGGGATACGAAGGATTATCCAAGTTCATTGAAGAATTTAGAAACCCCTGTAAGAAAGAAAGCGATTGATATAGCTAATGCGATGTTAGATGACGGGTATGATGAGGATCGGGCCATTCCGATTGCAACAGAACAGGCGAAGGAATGGTATGATAATGCGACCGAGAAGGAGATTAATCAGGTCAAACAAATGAGTGATCAGGATTTAAAGAAGCGTGACGATCAAGGACAGCGGTCCGAGAGTCGCCCAGAACTTCTCGAGAAAGGTGAACATGTCGTCGCTCATGAAGAAGGTTGGGCGGTTCAAACGGAACAGGCGAAGAAGCCTTCAGATGTGTTTGACCAGAAGCAAGAAGCCATTGATCGAGCGAAGGAGATTGCCAAGAATAAGGGGACGAAAGTTATTATTCATAAGAAAGATGGCAGTATCCAGGACCAGACATCATACGATTCATAATTTGTGAAGCTGTCTCATACAAAAAAGGTGGGACAGCTTTTTTTAAATCTAATGAAGTTTCACCATCTATACAATAGAGAAATGGAAAAGGGAGTGGGCTACCGGTGAAAAACAACTATTCTATTGATGAATTTATTCGCCAGACGAAACAAGATGAAGAAGAGAATGATTATTTTGAATTAGAGACCCCTCGTATGCTTGAAGTGAATCTGAATGGAGATGTGTGGGCGAAGATGGGTTCGATGATCTCCTACAATGGATCAATTCGTTTTGAACGGGAAGGGATCCTTGAACACGGAATTGGTAAGATGTTTAAAAAGGCGTTCTCAGGAGAAGGCGCTTCTCTTATGAAAGCAGAAGGAAACGGAAAACTATATTTAGCCGATCAAGGGAAGAAGATTACGATTCTTCACTTGAACAATGAAGCCATTACGGTAAATGGCAATGACCTTCTGGCTTTTGAACCAGGGATTGAGTGGGACATCAAGTTAATGAGAAAGGTTGCCGGAATGATGTCAGGTGGGCTTTTTAATATTCGATTAGAAGGTCGCGGTCTTGTGGCGATTACATCTCATTATGAGCCTTTAACGCTTTTAGTTACTCCAGATCAACCTGTCATGACAGATCCAAATGCTACTGTCGCATGGTCTGGGCATTTGCAGCCTGAATTTAAGACGGACGTAACGTTAAAGAGTTTCTTCGGCCGTGGAAGCGGGGAGTCGATTCAGATGAAATTCTCTGGAGAAGGCTTTGTCATTGTTCAACCGTTTGAAGAAGTCTATTATTCTCAGTCGAATCAATAAACGAGATTAGATGTAGTCAGTAGTATGTTTCAGCTCCCTGTCGTTCATACTAGTTGAAAAAAGCAGGGAGTGGGAAACTTGAAACATCAGCTTAAACGAATTGAGCGTAGCGGGAATCGAAGAGCGGAACACAAACTAGTGGGCGTTAGTGTTGGGGAGCGAGAAGAATGGCTCTGGACGGCATTTGTGAAGAAAGGGAACGTTGGTTGGGTATTTGTATCAAGCCGTCCTAAGATGATTAATAGCAGAGAAGTAGACTGGAAGAGTCAGGACACCGTCCCGGAAGATGTGAATCGATTTATAAGTGAACTTGCTCAGCGGGTTGATGCTTTGTTTAAAGCAAGCGAGGTATCTTGAATAGAAAAAGCGGCTTTCTCGGAATGCGAGATAGGCCGCTTTTTTGTGTTTAGAACTGACCGATTTAAGGGGGGTTAGGGGCCCGGGATTCGTCTTTAAATACCCCTTTATGGGTTCCGTCACAAAATGGTTTATTGTTCGATAATCCGCATCGGCACAAGGAACAGCCTTTCTTGGTTACATATTCTTGCCCGGTGGCGTCTTTAATCGTGAACTCCCCTGATACGAACAAGGGTCCGTTATCTCTTACTTTAATATCTGCGATCGTGATCCCTCCTTTTTTGTTTACTATATGATGATGACCTAACTTTTACGACTGCCTAGGCACATTACACAAGTAAACGAATAAACTAATGTAAACGTGTTTAGCTTAGGGAGGTAGAACGGGCATGTCTATTAAGCGTTTCCCAGTGCTGGTTCAAACAGATAGCGGGGAGAAATGGGGATATATCGACCGTAAAGGGACAATACGGATTAAGCCTCAATACTCGTATGCGCGAGATTTTCAGAAGAATGGGTTAGCGGTTGTGGAAGTGGATAATCGCAGTGGGGTGATCGACACAAAGGGCGACTATGTGGTTGAACCTTTGTATGAATCCGTTACGGAATTCAGTGAAGGGCGGGCAACGGTTTACAAAGATAACGGATTTCAGGTTATTAATGAAAAAGGGACCATACTGACACCTGGACCCTATCCATATATCGGTTCTTATCAAAATGGGTTAGCCCTTTTTAGTCTGGAGAAAGACGGAACGACGTATTACGGCTATTTAAATAACCAAGGTGAAGAAGCCATTCCTGCTCAGTATCTATCTGCTGATCCATTTACAGATGCACGGGCAGTTGTGCAGGTGAAGGAAAATCAATTTGCATTAATTAATCGTGATGGAAACCCGTTTTATACGTACAATTACCCGTATGTCGGTAATTATGGAGAAGGGTTACTTGCTTTTCAAGAAGACCGGGGAGGGAAGTATGGGTACATTAACGAAAGAGGGCGTGTGGTTATAGAGCCTTCTTACGATTATGTGCAGGCTTTTAAAGAAGGGCGCGCCGTCGTGACTGTGGCTGAAGACTATATCTTTCGTTATGGCCTCATCGACCAAAAAGGAAAGCAAATCATAAAGCCAATTTATGATGATCTAAATCGTCTTGGTGAGAAACGAATTGCGGTTGGGAAGGCTATTGTTCCTGAACAGACTTATCTTGGGAGTCACTATGCTATTGCGAATCTAAACGGTGATCTTTTGTCACCCTTTCGCTATCAAAATGTCACAGATTACGAGAAAGGATTGGCCTCAGCTCACGACAATGAGAATACCTTCTTTCTCAATCGGAAAGGAAACATCGCTCAAGGAAAACCTGTGTTACCTGGTCAAGGGACCCTTTCTTTAGAAGGCCCCCTTATTAAAGCGATGATTGATTATGAACTTCTGTATCTAACACAAGAAGGTGAAGTTGTGTGGAGACCGAAACGGACTATTCGTCTCAACAACCAATATCGAATTCTTAAGATGAAGTTTAAGCCAAACGTCGACTACCTGGTCTATTATCCAGTGGTTAGAGGATTGGAAGACGGTGCTATTCAGAAGGCCGTTAATGAGAAGTTAAGGGATTTATCGCAAGTGAAAGATGTCCCAAAAGATAAAAAGCTTGATTATAGCTATTTCGGCGACTTTGCGGTTGAATATTTTCATAAAGACCTAGTAGTCATTGAGTTAAACGGCTCTCAATATTACTTCGGAGCAGCCCACCCTATGCCGACTAAGGTGTATGCGAATATTAACCTTGTGGAGGGAACCTTTTATCAACTAGCTGATTTATTTAAAGAAGGCAGCCCTTATACAGAGGTACTCACGAAAATTGTCAACGACCAAATCCAATCACAAGAAGATTCCTATTACTTTGATGATGTGGATGTGAAAGTGGCCGCTGACCAGCCTTTTTATGTGAATGGAACGTCATTGTTTGTGTATTACGCTCCTTATGAAATTGCTCCGTATGTGGCTGGCTTTCCTACATTTGAAATTCCGTTTGAACAAATTACAGAGATCATCGATAAGAATGGGGAATTTTGGAGATCGTTTCATAATTGAAACACCGTCTAGGGTCACACCTCTAGCCGGTTTTTATTTTGGTAGATATGTCGAACAATGACGAAAAACCGATAATACCCTCGAATCTATACAAACTTTTACTTTTTTAGTATATGATGAGAGTACTATTATACGTGTATCTAATGAGTAAGAACTACGCGAGCAAGGAAAAGAGAGGGATGAGTGTGGTTCAAACAGAAAGAGTTGACGAGCACTTTCTCATAGATGAGTGCTTAGAAATGTTTAATGTATCGGGGAATTGGCTTTGTTTATTGAACGAGGAGCAAAATCAAGTTCATGTGAATGAACGATTTAGGGAACTGTTTCGCTTAGACCATTCTGTCATGAAACGTGATACGTGTGCCTCCTTGCTTGGGAAAACGGAGCAGGAATTGTTTGAAATTGATGAAGATGAAACCAGATCCATTTTGCTTTCAGGCGCCGGGGGTCTTCCTGTAGAGGGGGTCGTGAAGAGAACATCGGCTAATCGAATTATGATCTCAGGCCGAGTTCCGTCCAGCGTGCCGGACCACCAGGGGTATCAATTTGAGCGTCAGCTTGGGACAATTTCCAACTCCCAGTCTGTGGATCATTTTATGACCTGGCTCTCTTTAATTGATGATCAGATGAAGAATCAATCGCTAAACTCTAAAAGTATTGAGAACTTGCTTGGTTCACCGAATGCTAGTCCGATTGTTTATAACCGTCTCAAAGAAGTGGTAGAACACATCCCTCACGGCTTCGCTGTCATTAGTAGGGATTGGGAAATTCTCTACGTGAACCCTACTCTTGAGGAAATATTAGGACGATCTTCTGAAACGCTATGTAATCATAATCTATGGGAGGTGTTCCCGCGGAGCACCTATCATAATTATTTCACTCATTACGAGAAGGCATTTGAACTAAATCAAGTAGTGAAATTTCAAGATTATATTTATGAAAGGGGTAGGGTGGTCGATGTTACCGCTTATCCATCGAATCGTGAATTAACGGTGTTCATTCAAGATATCACGGAGGTGAACACATACATTCATGCGCTTCAAGAGACAGAAGAACGCTTTTCTCTGCTTGCGGATAATATCAATGAAGCATTCTGGGTGTTATCTGCTAACTTTCAAACATGGGAATACATGAGCCCGACCTTTGAATCCATATTTGGCATCGCCATTCCTACTGTGGAGAAAGACTATAGTACTTGGCTTGACCGGATCCATGCAGGCGACAGGGACCGTGTTATTAAGTCACTCAGGCAAATGAGTATTGAAAAGATAGCTTGTGAGTATCGTTTTGAATTCGAACCTGGTGTGTGGAAGTGGATTCGTACGAAAGGGTATCCGTTAGAAAAAGCTGAGAAAATCATGGTTGTAGGTGTTCATGAAGATATTACAGACCTCAAAGAAAAAGACGAGCTCATTGCACGTTCTGAACAGTTTGAAACGATTACACGCGTAGCTGCCGGAATTGCGCACGAAATTAAGAATCCTCTCACATCCATCAAGGGCTTCTTGCAACTGATGATGTCAGGTGAGACGAGTGGTCAATACGGAGATATTGTGTTTTCAGAGTTATCACGTATTGAGTCGATTGTTAATGAATTTATGCTTTTAGCCAAACCGGATCAAGAGGTCGAGCTTGAAAAGATCAATCTTATAGATATTATTCATTATGTTCTTGCCCTTTTCAGAGCTCAGTGTCGTCAGGGTGGCGTGAGAGTAACGACGGACTTTGATGCTTCCATCCCTGACCTGCCTTCAGATCCAAAACGTTTAAAGCAAATTTTTATTAATGTCGTAAAGAATGCAATTGAAGCCATCGATGGTCCTGGTGACCTTAACGTGGTGGGGACGTACCGATCTGAGATTGACTGTGTTGTCGTCTGTATAACGGACAGCGGAAAAGGGATTGAATCCGAGCAAATTAAACGAATTGGTGAGCCCTTCTTCACAACGAAAGAAAAAGGGACAGGCCTTGGTATGATGGTGACCACGAAGTTCGTTGAGAGTCTAGGCGGCACTATTCAATACCGAAGCAAAGTGAACGTTGGAACTACAGTGGTGATCACACTTCCCGTTCTTTCTTCTTGAAAAAGAACCTCCTTATGGGGGTTCTTTTTTTGTCTGATGAGAGGGGCGTGGTGGAGTGGACTTGTGCTGAGGGAGTGGCTCGAGTTTAGGTTGTGGTGGGTCGAGCTGGGGGGAGTGGCTCAAGTTTTTGATGTGGTGGCTCGAGCTGGGGGAGTGGCTCAAGTTTTTGTGTTGCGACTCAAGCTACAGCGAATTGACTCATACCGGGAGGCGTGTGGCTCATCTTTTTCGGTTACTGGCTCAAGCATTCAAAATAACAGCTCAAGTTAGAGGAGACTGACTCAGGATTAGGATGAATGACTCTAGTTTGGAGTTCTTGGCTCAAGTTGCGTGTGGAGCGACTCAAGCCCCTCCCCGCCCCCTCAGTGTGATGGAGCGTGTCCCGGTCAGTTCGATTCGAAAGAAACTCTATCGGCGCGAGGCTATGAATCGTGATGAATTCTCAAAGAATATCATGTATCATTGGTTTAAGTTTGTAATCAGATTCTTCCTTGGATTGTTTATTGGAGGATCCTTATTTGTTATAGGAGCATCTTTACTTAACTTTATATAAAGAGACAGCAGGAAAGGTGTGAGAAACTATGTTAACACTCATTCAAAATGGTGACGTATATGCACCAAACTATATCGGGAAGAAAGACATTCTACTTGTCGATCAAAAGATCGGAGCGATTGAAGATTCGATTTCGGTTCCAGATAACTTTGTAGATATGAAAGTGATTGATGCTACAGGAAAACGAATTGTTCCTGGATTTATTGATTCCCACGTCCATATTACAGGAGGTGGGGGAGAAGGAAGTTATAAAACTAGGACGCCCGAACTTCAGCTAACAGATGCAACACTCAGTGGGGTGACAACGTTAGTGGGTGTGTTAGGAACAGATGGAACGACTCGGACCATGACGAACCTCATTGCGAAGGCAAGAGGGCTCCGGGAAGAGGGGATTAGTTGCTACGCTCACACAGGCTCTTATCAAGTACCGGTGAAGACCTTAACAGGGAAGATTGAAGATGATTTAATCTTAATTGATCTCATTATTGGGGCGGGCGAAATTGCCATAGCTGATCACCGTTCTTCTCAGCCTACGGTTGAAGAATTAGCGAAGATTGCCTCCCAAGCAAGGATTGGCGGGATCTTGTCAGGAAAAGCTGGTATTGTGAATGTTCATGTTGGCGATAGTGCTGATGGGGTCGCGATTTTAGAGGAGATTGCCGAAGGAACGGATATTCCAATTAAACAATTCTACCCAACTCACATGAACCGGAATCCGCAGTTGTTTGAAGCAGGAATACAGTATGCTTTAAAAGGTGGGTATGTTGATTTTACGACAAGCACCATTCCGAAATTCCTTGAAGAGGGAGAAGTGAAATGTGGACAGGCGCTTAAGAGAATGTTAGAAGCTGGTGTCCCGATTGAGCAGATCACGTTTACTTCAGATGGGCAAGCTAGTCTACCTGATTTCGATGAAAAAGGGGACTTTATTGGTCTGAAGTTAGGGAAAGTCGATACTCTTTATAAAGCCGTAAGAGAAGCTGTGGTAGAAGAAGGTGTGGAGCTTGAGACAGCACTTCGGACAGTGACGGCAAACCCAGCCCATATATTGAAACTTTCTCATAAGGGGGAATTGACGAAAGGTAAAGATGCCGATCTTGTTCTGCTCGATCAGGATCTTCAGGTCGACACTGTGTTTGCCCTTGGACAGTTGATGGTGGAAGAGAAAGAAGCTGTGGTGAAAGGAACATTTGAGTAGATATTGAATGAGGAAGAACGATCAGAGGGTAGACTCTGGTCGTTTTTTTGTTCTTTTACGCTCTCGGTCAGGTTGATGAGCAATGCGCCCTAATAAGAGTGAAGCCTCCCTCACAATTTAAAAGCATTTCTTTGAAGGTTTGAAGGGTCTATTTCTATGCTTAATGGGGAATCGTGATAGTAATAAAACGTAAAAGGGGTCGGTTTGAGTGAAGTACATATGGGCCATGGCATTAGTGCTTTTATTAGTTGCGTGTAACGAGAGTGAGCCAGTAGAAGAAGGGGAACCTGTTTCAAATAATAAAGGGGAGAGAGGGGAAGTGATTGCCTCAAACCTTGACGTGCCTTGGGATATTAACAAGGTGGGGCAGTCCTTTTACATTAGTGAACGTCGGGGTACGATTGTGAATGTCCAAGAAGATGGGACGAAAAAAGAGATGCCTCTTCAATTGGATAAAAAGGTGGTCCAACAAGGGGAGGGAGGTCTCCTCGGTTTTGTGCTACATCCTGATTTTAAGGAGAATGGGTTGGCTTTTTTATACCATACGTATGAAGCGCAGGGACGGTTTAACCGAGTTCTTACGGTTAAGCTTGTCGACGGGACTTGGCAAGAAGAGAACGTTCTTATTGACCGGATCCCTGGGAGTAATATTCATAACGGAGGGCGTTTGGAGATTGGGCCTGATCAGCTTCTTTATATAACGACTGGGGATGCAGCGAATGAGAGTAGTGCACAGGACCGGAATAGCCTGGCGGGTAAAATACTGCGAATGAATATGGACGGTTCTATCCCTGAAAGTAATCCATTTGCTAACTCCTATGTCTATAGTTATGGGCACCGAAATCCCCAAGGTTTGGCTTGGGCTGAGGATGGAACGATGTATGCAGCGGAACATGGCTCAAGAGCATATGATGAGATTAACTTGATTAAACCGGGAGCCAATTATGGCTGGCCTGTTATTCGAGGAGATGAGCAAAAGGCTGGAATGGAGAAGCCGCTCTTTCATTCTGGGAAAGATACGTGGGCACCATCAGGGCTGGTCTATCATAACGGGAAGCTTTATATGGCAGGTCTTAGAGGAGAACAAATCAGACAATTTGATGTGAAGAAGGGTACCTCACAGATCTATAAAAAGGGAGTCGGACGGATCAGAGACCTTCTTATTGAAGACGATTCTATGTATTTCGTCACGAATAATACGGATGGAAGAGGGACGCCAGAACCTGATGATGATAAGCTCTATCGTATTGAGATGACGAGTCAGGAACAGTAAAAGAGTCACATTTGCCCAAACGGTTGAATACACTAACATCGACTTAGAAACATAAAGGGGAGATAAATGTGTATCAACCAAACTATATGCAAATGCCTGGTCAACAAGGCATGATGGATCAAGGCAACGGAATGCAAATGCCACAACAAGGCATGATGGATCAAGGGAATGGAATGCAAATGCCTCAGCAGGGCATGATGGGGCAAGGAAATGGAATGCAAATGCCTCAGCAAGGTATGATGGGGCAAGGCAACGGGATGCAAATGCCTCAGCAAGGTATGATGGGGCAAGGCAACGGGATGCAGATGCCTCAGCAAGGTATGAATCAAGGGAACGGTATGATGTCCAATCAAGGCATGACGATGAAAGATAAACAAAATCAAGCGAAAAGTCATATGCATTACTTTGTGATTATCGAAATGCAAGATGGTTCTCAATATGAAGGGATTATTGATGAAGTAGATAAAGAAAACGTCTATATGCTTGTTCCGATGGGAGAAGAGGAAGAAGAAGAGTCATCCGATGAACGTCAGTTTGGATATGGTGGCTACGGGTGGTATGGCGGTGGCTATGGTTACCCAAGGCGCTTCCGACGTTTCAGAAGATATCGCTTCCCATTCTTCGGTATCGGACGTCTGTACTATCCGTTTTTCTTTTGATCAAACGTTTGATCAATTATAAAAGAGGCCTTTATAGGGGCCTCTTTTTGTTTTGGTCCTTATCATTCAGGGGGGTGACAAATGAGGTGCGTCCCGTCATATTCCACCTCCCATAAATTACTGTCTATCTCCCGTGGAAAATGTCTTGCCGTGAAACGCTTCCACGTGCGATACTCTTCTATGGTATTATGCGTGAATTATGAAAAGAGATCGAGAGGAATACATTGTGGAATTTCTAACTACTATATTTGAACAGATCAACAGTTTCTTGTGGGGACCGGTCATGCTCCTGTTCTTGCTTGGAACAGGCATTTGGTTAACGATCCAGCTTGGATTTATTCAGGTTCGTTTTTTAGGAGAAGGTTTCAAGCGTACGTTTGCGCCATTATTTAAGAAACAAGAAGAGGATGGAATCAATTCGTTTAAAGCACTCGCGACCTCTATCTCGGCACAGGTCGGTACAGGAAACCTGGCTGGTGTCGCGACGGCGATTGCTGCCGGGGGTCCGGGGGCGATTTTCTGGATGTGGATTAGTTCTTTCTTTGGCATGGCAACGATCTTTGCTGAGGCGGTTCTGGCACAAGTTTATAAGGTGAAAAAGGGAGATCAGGTTCATGGAGGTCCGGCTTACTATATCAGAGATGGTCTAGGCAGCCGCTTTTTAGCTGGATTCTTTGCTATTGCGATTGTATTTGCGCTTGGATTTGTCGGAAATATGGTTCAGTCGAATGCTATTACAGTCGCTATGAATGAAGCGGTAGGGAATGATTCTACACTCTTTAACGTCATTCTTGGTGTGCTTATTGCCTTTTTTGTAGGCTTGATTCTTTTTGGTGGCATCAGCCGAATCTCTACTTTCGCAGGGAATGTCGTTCCTGTAATGGCCCTTTTATATATCATAGGGAGTCTTGTGATTCTGGCAATGTATTGGGATCAGGTGATTCCTACGCTCACACTAATTGTTCAGTCTGCTATAAGTCCAGAAGCAGCAGGTGGCGGTGTGCTCGGGGCGACCATTAAAGAAGCCGTACGCTATGGGATTGCGCGCGGTTTATTCTCAAATGAAGCAGGTATGGGTTCCACCCCTCACGCTCATGCTGTGGCAAATGTGAAGCACCCTGCTCAACAAGGTCTTGTTGCGATGGTTGGGGTGTTCATTGATACAGTGGTTATTTGTACGTTAACAGCCATGGTTGTGTTGTTGACTGATGCCCATAAGTCCGGTTTAGAAGCGAGTGCCATTACTCAAGAAGGATTTGCAAGAGGTCTTGGTTCATTTGGAACACCATTTATCGCAATCTGTTTGTTGTTCTTTGCTTTTACGACTATCTTAGGATGGGCTTATTTCGGAGAAGTGAACGTGAAGTTCTTATTTGGAGATAAAGGGATCCCATTTTACCGATCTCTCGTATTGATTTGTATTGTGTTAGGAGCTTTAGTTCAAGTCGATTTCGTATGGGAAATGGCAGATACGTTCAACGCATTAATGGTCATTCCAAACATTCTGGCTATACTTGGCTTAACGAAAATGATTAAGAAAACATGGAAAACCTATTTGCAGGATTATTAATAGACTATACAAAAGGGGACAGACCCCTGTAGCACATTATCGTGCTACAGGGAGCCTGTCCCTTTTTTGCTGCTCATTCGCATCTTGTTTACCTGAAACCTCTGCTTTAGTAATAGAAATTCCTGTATATCCGTAAAACAGGTTAATCGCGATCACGAGATAGGCAAAGAAAATAAATGGAATAAAGCTATAAGGGCTAACGTTTGTAATGTTACTAACGAACAGAGCTGTCACTCCCCAAGGTACTAAGTTAATTCCAACTGTACCTGCAGCTTCAACAGTACGAGATAAATTCTTCGGGTGAATACCCTGTTTCTCGTATGCTTCAGCCATAGCCCGGGATGGGAGAATGACGGAAAGATACTGTTCTCCACTCGTAAAGGCGACAACGAGAGTGGAGAGAACGGTTCTGAGCACAAGCGATCCGGTTGATTGTATGGTATGAACAATTCGGTTTAAAAGGACTGTGAAGATTCCTGTTCCTTCAAGAACTCCGCCAAGTGCTGTGGCTGCAATAATTAATCCGATCGTTGGTAGCATAGATGTAATGCCTCCGCCTTGGTCAAACAGTGCGTTTAATGTTTCTGAGCTTGTGCTTGGGGCAAAGCCGTCTGTCATAGCCCCCATAATTTGAGCAAGTGAGCTCCCTTGAACGAAAAAGGCTGCCATTCCTCCAATAACACTCACAATAACAAGAGAAGGGACCGCCGGTAATCGCTTCACAATTAGAAGGATCGTGATTACAGGGAGGGTCAGTAGTAAAGGATGAATGGTGAAAGTGTCCGTTAGTCCGTCCATAATGGAAGTGATTTTCTCAGATTGAGCACCATCTCCACTTGCATTTAAGCCAAGGAACCAGAAAAGAATTAAACTGATCAAAAATGCAGGAATTGTATCCCAAAGCATATGGCGTACGTGATCGAAGAGATTGACCCCTACCATTGCAGGGGCAATGTTCGTTGTATCAGATAAAGGGGAGATCTTATCTCCGAAGAATGCCCCTGAAACGAGGGCACCCACAATGTATGGGTCTGGTATTCCCATTCCGGCACCAATTGCCATGAAGGCGACACCGACTGTTGCCATAGCCGTAAATGAACTGCCAAGGGTGATCGCAACAATACCTGTTGTTAATGCAATCGTAGGAAGGAACAAGTTTGGTTGGATAAACTCTAATCCGTAATAAATAATTGAAGGAATGGTTCCGCTTAACATCCACGATCCTACAATCGTACCTATAATAAATAATATAAAAATAGCAGGCAAAGCTCTTGCTACTCCGGTTTTCATATATTCTTGTAGCTCTTCCCATGAGAAACCAGTAACCATTCCAACGATACAAGTTACGGCAATGCCGATCAGTAGAGGGAGAAACATCCCTAGTTCGTTTGGAATGGAATAAGCAGCAGCTGCAATAAGGGCAGCTGGTGGGAGCAGAGCTAGTAGAAAGCTAGGTTGTTTATTCATAACGTGCATTCCTTTCGTAGTGAAGAAGGTCTTAGATGTAATATTTTACTTTAACACTTTTATGCTTTTATGCTTTTACTCACTAAATTATTTTACGGGTATCTTCTTGGGATGTCAACCGAGTTGGAGTGGTGG
Source organism: Pontibacillus chungwhensis (assembly GCF_030166655.1). Taxonomy (GTDB): domain Bacteria; phylum Bacillota; class Bacilli; order Bacillales; family BH030062; genus Pontibacillus. Next base: position 481,429 of record NZ_CP126446.1, read on the forward strand.
GGAGTGGACGTTGAGAAAGAGAGCTCGGACGTCGAGAAAGAGAGACCGGACGTCGAGAAAGAGAGCTCAGACGTCGAGAAAGAGAGGCTGAACGTCGAGAAAGAGAGGCTGGACATCGAGAAAGCGAGCTCGGAAGTCGAGAAAGAGAGCCAGAACGTCGAGAATGAGAGGCCGGACGTCGAGAAAGGGAGCCAGAATGTCGAGAAAGAGAGGCTGGACGTCGAGAAAGAGAGCTCGGACGTCGAGAAAGAGAGCCCGGACGTCGAGAATGAGAGCCTGAACGTCGAAAAAACGAGGCCGAACGTCGAAAAACGGCCACGAATATCTAAAAAAGCCTGTCCCCAGAGATGGGGACAGGCTTAGATGCTGTTATTTTGCTGCTTTTTGTAGTTTTTGAATCATTTTCAGTGAACGGCCTGTGCCGATTGCGACAGATTCTAATGGGTTTGGAGCAAGGTGGACTGGGACAGAAATCTCGCTGCTCAGCCATTCTTCCATACCATTTAGTAAAGCACCACCGCCTGTAATAACAACACCGTGGTCTACGATGTCACCGCTAAGTTCTGGTGGGCAATCTTCAAGTGTTGCGCGTACGGTTTCAAGAATATTTTCTAAGTTCTCGCGCAGAGCGGACTGAACTTCTGTCGAGCTAAGCGTGATCGTTTTAGGTAAGCCCGTTACCATGTCGCGTCCACGTACTTCCATTGTTAACTCTTCGTGATCAACTAGAGCGTAGCCGATGTTGATCTTCACTTCTTCTGCAGTGCGTTCACCGATTAGAACATTGTAGTGACGACGGACGTGCTGAATGATTTCTTCGTCCATTGTATCTCCGCCATTTCGTACAGAACGGCAGGAAACAACGCCACCGAAGGAGATGATCGCTACTTCACTTGTACCGCCACCAATATCAAGGATAACGTTTGCAACAGGCTCGCTTACAGGAAGATCAGCGCCAATTGCGGCTGCTACCGGTTCTTCAATTAGGTGGACGTTTTTAGCGCCATAGCTCTTCACGGCGTTATGAATAGCGCGTCGTTCTACTGATGTAGAGCCAGAAGGGGTACAAATCACAACGTTTGGTTTACGCATGGATAGGCCCATCTTTTTGCTGACCTTTTTGAGCATTTCTTTTAGCATCTGTGCCGTAATGTCATAGTCCGCAATGACTCCTTCACGAAGTGGGCGGATCGGAATGACGTTTTTAGGCGTTTTACCGACCATTTGTTTTGCTTCTTTTCCAACAGCTAATACATTCTTTGTTTCTGTATCAATCGCAACAACTGAAGGTTCGTTTAACACGATCCCTTTATTTTTTGAGTAAATTAAGACGTTCGCAGTACCTAAATCAATACCAATTTCTGCATTAGAAAACATATGTAGCGTTCCTCCAATGATGTATTTCTTCCTATAGAATTTCTCTTATAGGCCAGTTTTTGTGGGGGTGTCGAATGTCGTGATTGATGAACAATATATTCCAATGCGCTAAAGAAGGATGAGGTGGAGAAAGGCATAAAAAAACAGAGAGCTTTAGGGGCTCTCTGTTTTTCAAGCAACCTTACTTAGCAGCTTTGCCGAAGTATAGGTTTGCAAGAATGTGCTTTTTATAGCTTTCAAGCTTACGGCCTTCGTAACGGCTCATGCCAGTTTTTTTAAGTTCATTAACGTACCAGCCTTTGCTTCCGATATGCATGGCTAACATCCTTTCTTCTATAGCATTTAATAAAGAGCATTAATCATCGGTGTTATTGTACCATCTTTTCCAAGCGAGTGAAAGGATATCCCAAAAATTTTTGCGTGAAGTCATAGAGCGAGTCTGTAGTTCCACACATCCGGGGATGCAGAAGCATATATCTGGGAATTCTTTTTCGAAACTAGTACAAAGGTGAGGGCTGATGTTAAACTATTGGAAGTAGGTAAGGATTAGGAAAGGGTGTAAGGTGTGACATCACAGCACTATTTGTCATATGAAGATATTTTAAAGCGTATTGAATTGTTAAATGAACAATACGAATTAAACGATAGATATTTTGCTTCCATTACAGATCAGCTACTGGCTAGTGAACGCTCGGCTGATGAAATTATAATGGATGGGTTTCAACAGTTCTTGCAACAAGTTAATGAAGAAATGAGTAACATGGAGCAGTTCATGGATGTGAAAGCATCTTGTTTCATGGGCTGTGCGTTTTGTTGTTACTTCCCAATCATCATAACTGAATTAGAAGCGAAGACGATGAAGCGGATTATTGACCATTGGCCGGCAGAGCGTAAGCAACGGATTATGGATCATTTAGAGAAGTGGAAAGCTAATTATAAGGAAGAAATTGAACATGTTACTTCCATTGATCATGAGAATGATCCTGAATTTAAGAAGAAATACATCGCTTCGCAGGTACCTTGTCCGATGTTGGATACGGAGAGCAACATGTGTATGGCTTACGAGATTAGACCCATACCGTGCAGAACATATGTGAACTACGCCGATCCGAAAGTGTGTGCGGATAACTATATGCCAAAGGAAACCATTAGTTACGAATTCCTTTATGACTTCTATATGGGTTCTTTAAATGAAGTCCTTCAAGAGCTTTATGAAGACGGAGAAGAGATGTTTGTGGACTATCCATCCGATGTTTGGAACTATGACTACCTGGCTAACTGGGCGAAAGAATGGCTTAAAGAAGAACAACAGAAATAATGTAACAAGTCTATTACAACCCCTCCCTTATGTTACAAAGGGAGGGGTTTTTTATTGTACGTCAATAGTGATTCTCTTAAAAATAATTCTATTAAAGTAAAATAGTGGTAGTTGCTTTGCGGTATTCTAAATTCTGCTTGTTACCTGATCTGTCAATTTGTGAAGAGGTCGTACTGAAGTTGAGAGGACTCCCGTTTTATCCTTCATCCATTTTTACCCAAAATTATTACATAAAACCCGGTGGTATGATGAAGGTGTTCCAAACAAGAACACTACAGGAGGAGATTACATGTTTAAGAAAGTAACGATTACGACTGCTTTAGCATCAACTCTAATGGCAGGGGGCGTGATGCAGTCTGACGTGCATGCCCAGTCTCAAGATTCAATCCAGACAAAAACGTTTAAATTTGAAAGTGGTCAACAATTCAATCAAGAACAAATAAATCAATATATTAATAAGTATCTATCAAACTATGAAATAAAATGGGACCAAGCTAAACAAGAACAACCTAAATCAGATCAAGAAGCACCACAAACGCAGCAGAAAGCACCAGAAAGAGTGGAACAACAGGCGCCAACTTCTCAACAACAAGAACCAGCTCAAGCTAAAGAACAAACCACAGAACAGCAAACAAATGCTTTAAGCCAGTTTGAACAGAAAGTCGTCGAACTGACAAATGAAGAACGCGCAGCTCAAGGGTTAGATCCACTTAAGATTGATAAAGAATTAAGCAATGTAGCAGAGAAGAAATCTCAAGACATGGCTCAAAATGGATATTTCTCTCACAACAGTCCAACGTATGGCTCTCCATTTGATATGATGAAGCAGTTTGGCATTGAGTACCGTACTGCTGGGGAAAACATCGCGAAAGGTCAACAAACTCCGCAGGAAGTAGTTGACGCTTGGATGAATAGTGAAGGTCACCGTGCGAATATCTTAAATGAGAACTTTACACACATTGGCGTAGGTTTTGTTGAGGATGGAAACGTATGGACGCAACAATTTATTGGTAAATAACTCATTTAGCCCCGGATAAATTCCGGGGTAATTTTTTTAGATTTTCCCTCGTTGAGGGATGTGCTTTGGTTAAAAGGAATTGGGTTAAAGCCATGTGTAACGGGTATATTTACTATAGGAAGTAGACTACGTTGACAGTGCTTGACAATCCCTATGGATACGTTTACTCTTAAAAGTAAACAATAGAGCTTGGATTGTAACTGACTCGATCAGGCAAGACCTAAAACGTAGATGTCTTCTACCCGTTTTAGGTCTTTTTATTTCACAAATATTCAGAAAAAGGGTGACCTAATATGTTAAAGAAATTATTCGGTAAAAAAGACAAAGTCTCTGAAGAAGTACTAGTAGCGCCATTGAACGGTAAGGTGCTAGATCTTGAAGAGGTACCAGACCCTGTTTTCTCTCAAAAAATGATGGGAGAAGGATTGGCGATTGAACCTGCAGATGGGAATGTTGTTGCTCCGATCGCTGGGGAAATCGTTCAGTTGTTCCCAACTAAACACGCCATCGGAATTAAGACAGCGGGTGGACTAGAAGTATTAATCCACATCGGTCTTGAAACGGTAAGTATGGAAGGGGACGGTTTTGAAGGTCACGTTGAAGTTGGCGATAAAGTAAAACCAGGTGATTCTCTTATCACATTTGATGTAGATAAAGTGAAAGAAAAAGCAAAAAGCACTATTACACCAGTTATCATTACGAACAGTGACGAAGTAGAAAATATGGAGCGCTTAAATAGCGGCGAAACAACAAAAGGTGAAACGGAACTTCTAAAAGTAACCTTAAAATAAATAGTAGCCGCCATTTGCTCGATCTAAAGTTGTGTTTATCATGGAAAACTGCCATGATAAACACAACCTTTTATTTTTTAGAAACGTATAGGAGGTGGCGGCGATATGAAAATTAATAAAATCCTAAATAATAATGCGGTTGTTGTAAAAGAAGATGATCAGGAAAAGATTGTCATGGGGGCAGGGATTGCCTTTCAAAAATCGAAGAATGATGTCATCAGTCAGTCTAAAATTGAGAAAATCTTCGTGATGTCAGAAGGAAACAAAAAGTTCCAGGAGTTGTTGAAAACGCTGCCTGAAGATGTAATTGAACTTGCTGAAGAGATTATCAGCTATGCGGAGGGCTTCTTGAAAGTTCCTCTTAGTAATCATATTCACATCTCTTTAACCGATCATATTTCATTTGCAATTGAACGTCTTAAGCAAGGCTTCCGAATTCAAAACAAGCTTATTACAGAAATCAAAACGCTTTATGCGCAAGAATTCTCGATTGGTTTATGGGCGATTGATTTGATCGAAAAAAGGACTGGTGTGGCGATTCCAGAAGATGAGGCGGCTCACATTGCGTTACACATTCATACGGCAAAGCTCGGTGCCAGTACAATGGAAAACACAATGAAGCATACGACTATGATTAATGAAATGATCGGTGTATTAGAAGAGGAATCTGGCTCAACAGTGGATCCTGAGGGGATTTCCCATCAACGTATGGTGACACACCTTCATTTTGCATTAAACCGTATTGAAACAGGGGAACCGTTCCACGATATGGACCCGGACATGCTCGAGCTGATTCAGACAAAGTATGAAGGCGCTTTTGTGCTGTCGCAGAAAATGGCCCAATTCATCAAAGACGAGTATGAAGTTTCATTCCCTGCTTCTGAGGTTGGGTATATTGCTCTTCACATCCAGAGAGTGCTAGAACGTACCTAGTCTGGAAAGTATTTTTAGAGTAAAGGTGTTGCATATCGGCAACGCTTACATTACAATGGAGTTACAAATTCAATAAAGCAGGATTGTTACTGTTTTGGCAGGCAAGACCTAAAGTGTTTACGAGGGTGACGTGTACCCTTTGTAAATAGTTTAGGTCTTGCCTTTTTTATGTTTTAGAACGTTTAGGGTTAACTTATTTTGAAAAGGGAGGAAAACAACATGGACTACAAAGATATAGCACAGAAGTTAGTTCCGTTGTTAGGTGGAAAGGATAACGTAGTTAGTGCAACACACTGCGCGACGCGTCTTCGCTTGGTTATTAGTGACGAAAGCCAAGTCGACCAATCTGCCATTGAAGAACTTGATGGAGTTAAAGGGGCTTTCTCAAGTTCAGGTCAGTATCAAATTATCTTTGGTACAGGCGTTGTGAACAAAGTGTTCCAACCATTTGCTAAAGAATTAGGCATTGAGCAAGGGGAACAAAAAGAAGGCGTGAATCATAAAGAAGCAGCAAAACAAAACATGAATCCATTTGCTCGTTTTGCCCGTATGCTTTCAAATATTTTCGTTCCGATCATTCCGGCAATCGTAGCCAGCGGTATGTTAATGGGTCTTCTTGGATTGATGAAAGCTTATGAATGGGGCGACCCAGATGGTGCGATCTTCACCATGTTAGATATGTTCTCTTCTGCTGCCTTTATTATCTTACCGATTCTAATTGGTTTTAGTGCAGCAAGAGAGTTTGGTGCTACACCTTATCTAGGTGCTGTTATCGGTGGAATTATGACGCACCCGGCGTTGTTAAACGCTTGGAATGCTGGTAGTGCAGAAATTCCGACGATGGATTTCTTCGGATTTTCTATTGAAATGCTAGGGTATCAAGGAACGGTAATTCCGGTCCTATTAACGGTATATATCATGAGTCTTCTTGAGAAGAATATCCGCAAAGTTGTGCCAGGTGTAATTGATTTACTTGTGACACCGTTCTTAACGGTTATCTTAACTGGTTTCGCAGCCCTTCTTGTTATTGGCCCTGCAGGTCGCTTACTTGGTTCAGGTATTACGACCGTTCTGGATGTTGTGTACGGTACGGCTCAAGGGTTAGCGGGTCTTGTGTTTGGTGGTACGTACTCTCTGATTGTCTTAACAGGTGTACACCACAGCTTCCACGCTATTGAAGCAGAGATTTTAACTAAAACAGGTAACTACCTTTTACCAATTTGGGCGATGGCAAACGTTGCTCAAGGTGGTGCTGGTCTGGCTGTGTTCTTCAAAACCAAGAACAAAAAGACGAAAGAGATTGCGTTACCAGCAGCTGTCTCAGCATTCTTAGGTATTACAGAGCCTGTCATCTTTGGTGTTAACTTAAAACACCGTCGTCCATTCATAGGGGCGATGATCGGTGGTGCGCTAGGTGGCTTCTACGTTACCTTTACTGGTGTCATTGCAAACGGTATTGGTCTAACCGGTCTTCCGATGATTGCCTTAACCACTGGTTCTGACACATTGAACTATATCATCGGCCTTGTGATCGCTATTGGTGGTGCCTTCTTAGCAACACTACTTCTAGGTTGGAAAGAAGAGAAAAAATAGAACAAGTGAACAAGAAGTCAGGCCCATTGCCTGACTTCTTTTATTCATGTGAGACAGCGCTATGCGTTTTTGATAATCTATAACTATGGAACTCTTGAAGGGAGAGCGTAACATGACAAAAGGCATTATTAGTTTGGGAGAAGCACTGATTGATTTCATTCCATTGACTAGTGAAAACACAGAATATCAGAAGAGCCCAGGTGGTGCCCCGGCAAACGTTGCTGTAGGGTTGGCACGCCTTGGGGCTAAGTCTACGTTTTTAGGGAAGGTAGGAGATGACTCATTAGGTCACTTCCTTAAAGACACTTTAACCTCTTATGGTGTTAAAACAGATGGTATGACGTTTACAGAAGACGTGCGCACAGGCGTTGTATTTGTAACCCTTGCAGACAATGGAGAGAGAAGCTTTGAGTTCTTTATTAATCCAAGTGCGGATCAAATGCTTCGTGTCGAAGATGTAGAAGAATCCTTGTTTGATGAACACCGTGTCCTTCACTTTGGAACGATCTCTATGATTAATGAGCCAGCGAAACAAGCGACGAAGCATGCGGTACAGGTCGCACGTGATAAAGGGTTGGTCGTATCCTTTGACCCTAATCTTCGTATGAGTTTATGGTCTTCAGAAGATCAGGCGAAAGAAGCGATTGTCTCTATGCTTGATCAGGTTGATGTGCTTAAAGTTTCAGAGGAAGAACTTGAGTTTGTTACAGGTGAGAAAGATATTGAATCCGGAATTAAACAAATGAATGACAAATATGATATTCCATTTATGCTTGTAACACTTGGTGGAGATGGTAGTTACGTGGTGACGAATGGAGAAATGGCTAAAGTGGACGCCATGAAAGTGGATGCGGTTGATACCACTGGTGCAGGAGATGCATTCGTTTCAGGTATTTTATATGCAATCAATGAAGCAGATGTTTCGATGGAGGAACTCTCCATTGAGCAGGCTGTTGAGATGGCGAAAATGGCTAGTGTATCAGGTGCCCTTGCTGCTTCTACTAAGGGTGCTATGACAGCTTTACCAACAATCGATCAAGTGAAACAACACTTATCTTCCTAAGGAGGGACTTTTGTGTCTCAAAGAGATAACCAGCTTCGCCAAGAGGCTTATGCAGAAATAGAGAAATTTCGTGATCAGGTAGAAGCCGACCCTCATCGTCTTCGCTTTCATATACAGCCGCCTGTGGGGTTATTAAATGACCCAAACGGCTTCATTCAATATAACGGCACCTACCACATGTTTTATCAGTGGATGCCGTTTAAAACAGGGCACGGGGCTAAGTTCTGGGGGCATTACACGTCTTCAGATCTCGTAAACTGGCAGGCGGAGCCTATTGCGCTTACACCTTCTGAGTGGTTTGAGAAGAATGGCTGTTATTCTGGTAGTGCCATTGAAGCAAATGGAAAGATGAATCTGTTCTATACCGGAAATGTGAAAGATGAAGAAGGGAACCGAGAAAGCTATCAAGTATTGGCGACATCAGAAGATGGAATTCACTTCGAGAAGCAAGGTGTTGTACTAGAATTACCTGAAGATTATACCGCTCACTTTCGCGACCCAAAAGTTTGGAAACATGAGGACACCTGGTATATGGTGGTTGGAACACAGAACCACGATTTACAGGGGCGCGTTGCGTTGTTCCGTTCAACAGATCTTGAAGCCTGGGAGCATATGGGGATTGTAACAGGAGCTCATACCGATCAACTAGATGACTTTGGCTTCATGTGGGAATGCCCGGATCTATTCGAACTGCAAGGCAAGCATATCTTAGTCGTATCTCCTCAAGGGTTAGAAGCAGATGGTAACCATTATCAAAATGTTTATCAATCTGGATACTTTGTCGGGGATATGAATTACAACACAGGAAAGCTTAATCACGGTTCTTTTAAAGAGCTTGACCAAGGGTTCGAATTTTACGCTCCGCAAACCACTGTCGATGAACATGGTCGTCGTATTTTAGTTGGATGGATGGGTGTACCTGACCAGGATGAAGAGCATCATCCAACGATTAAACACAAATGGATCCATACGCTTACTCTTCCAAGAGAGTTAATACTTGAGGGAGATAAGCTTATTCAAAAGCCTGTACAAGAATTAGAGAAGCTTCGAAAAGAAGAAGTTTCCTATGAACGCGTAGAGTTAAACGATGTGGAAACAACGATTGAAGGAATCGAAGGGGATGCGTTTGAGCTTCATGTTGGATTTGAAAGCAATGATTCTGATGTGTTTGAACTAACGTTACGAAATGATGCAAGGCTTGTTTATCACAAACCGAGTGGAGAATTAACGCTTGAGCGTAAACGCTTTGAAGATCGTCGTACGGAATCAAGAACGTGTAAGATTGGAAACTTAGAGGACCTTCATTTGTTTGTAGATACCTCATCTATAGAGATGTTCGTCAATGGTGGGGAAGAGGTCTTTACGGCCCGTTATTACCCGTCAGAAAACAATCGTACCGTTCAGTTTGCAGCTTCAGGAGAAGTGACATTAAACATTTCTCATTGGAAACTATCCGAATAGATTGAACCAAAAAAGACGCCTCGGAGGTCATCTCCCAGGCGTCTTTCGTTTTACTCAAATTATTTCTTACCTTTTGGATGAAAGATGTTCAGGTCGAGATCTTTCGAAAGACGTTCTAAGATTTTACTCCCCCCTACACTGTTTCCTTTCGGGTTAATAGCAGGTCCTATGACGCCAATCCCATATCTCCCTGGAACAGCCCCGAAAATGCCGCCGCTAATTCCGCTTTTGCATGGAAATCCAACGTTTACAGCGAAGCGACCTGACTCATTATACATACCCGAAGTCATCATGATCGCTTCAATTGTCGTTAAATGATCAGGGTGTAGGAGTTGTTCTCCTTGTTCAATCGTCCGGCCGCCATTTGCAAAGAACAAACCTAATAAGGCTAAGTCGCGTACCTGAAACTGAATGGAGTTGATTCGGAAGTATAAGTCGAGTGCTTCTTCCGGGTCAAGGGCTACAGAACCTGTACTACTCATATAATAAGCGAGGGCACGATTGCGGTCTCCTTTTCGTTTCTCGGATTCGTACACTTCTTCGTTCATGTGGATGTCATCGTGACCGAGTACAGTCTTTAACATCATCATGATTCGATCAAAGCGCTCCTCGACGGTTGATCCTTTGATTAGAGAGCATATGGCAATAGCTCCTGCGTTAACCATGGGGTTGAACGGTCTATGTACATCATCTGCTTCGAGATGACTAATAGTATTGAAGTGGTCTCCCATTGGCTCCATACCAACGGTTTGAAACACTTTCTCCTCTCCGAGATCTTCTAATGCAATCATAAGACTGACTACCTTAGAGGCGCTTTGCAGAGAGAAGGAAAGGTCCTTCGTTCCTGCTGTATAAATGTTCTGATCCAAATCGATTACAGCAATGCCGATATCGTTTTGGTTTAACTCACTCACACATGGAAGGCTTTCTACGACTTCTCCTTGAGTGGTATACGGTGTATATTCAGTTATAATTTCTTGTAAATAGTCATCGCTTAATTTAACCATTTTGCTGCCCCCAATCGTCTTCGTCCTAATTATGTAGCCTAACTTATCCGTGTCGAAACCTCCTAAAGGTTATGTTACAATTTTTGTAATGTTGAGTAGATCTTTAAGTAAAGGGGTGGAGTCGATTTGGATTTCGTAACCATGATGGCTGAGGAGAAGATTAAGCAGGCTGAACGTGAAGGTGTGTTTAAGGATCTTCCGGGTAAAGGGAAACCCCTTGATTTATCTGAGATTCAAGCTGTACCGGAGGATCTAAGGGCGAGTTATACGATCCTGAAGAACGCGAATATGCTTCCTGAAGAAATGGAAGTGAAGAAAGAAATTGTTCGTATTGAAGAACTGGTAGCACTTTGTACGGATGAGGAAGAACGAATGGCTTATCAGAAAGAGTTAAAAGAAAAGGAGATTCATTTTCAAACTCTTATGGAAAAGCGGAAGATGAAGCAATCAGGTGCTTATAAGAGATATAGTGGTAAGATCCGACGCCGATTTGGTTTATGAGTGTTGGACTAGTAGCCAGTTTTCAACGTTTAAAGAACCCATGTGGAAAAGGGTTCTTTTTTTGTGGAAATAGAATTTTGTTCAAACACATATAAACAAATGAAAGCATACATATTATTTATGTGAGTGATTACTCACTTTACAAGCGCGCAAAACTGTTTTACTATAAAAGTGAGTAATCACTCACTTATGTGGAAGAGGGGTTGAGAATTATGGATACAGTAATTGAAGTTAAGGGGATGGCCCATTCGTTTGGGGAAGAAGCGGTTTTGAAAGATATTAATATGAACATAGGCAGCGGTGAAATCTATGGATTGTTAGGCCCTTCTGGGGCTGGGAAGACCACCCTTGTCAAAATGATTGTGGGTATTATGGAAGCTGATACTGGTGAAGCATGGGTAGAGGGTGTGAAGATGCCTTCTTTAGAGCAGATGAGGAAGGTCGGGTATATGGCTCAATCGGATGCGTTGTATAGTGAACTGTCGGCCCGTGAGAATCTGGAATTCTTTGCATCTATTTATGGATTGAAGCGTCCAAAGCGAAAAGAACGGATAGAAGATGTGATGAGAGTTGTTGGGCTGACGGAGCACATGAATAAACCTGTACGGAATTATTCAGGTGGAATGAAAAGGCGCCTTTCTCTGGCGATTGCCCTTTTGCATGAACCGAATGTATTGATATTGGATGAACCCACAGTAGGGATTGATCCAGTGTTGCGGCAATCCATCTGGGCTGAGCTAAATCGGTGGAAAGAAAAGGGAGCTTCGATTATTGTAACGACTCACGTAATGGATGAGGCAGATAAATGTGATCGTTTAGCAATGCTTCGTGATGGTTATGTGATTGCTTCAGGAACTCCTGAGGAATTGAAACAACAAACGGGTGGAGCGACAATTGAAGAAGCCTTTCTAGCGTATGGAGGTGGTCGTTCATGAATGTTCAAGCGATTACGCTGCGGATTATACGACAATTTAGACGGGATAAACGATCTCTTGCCCTTATGCTTCTAGCGCCGCTTCTTGTACTAACGCTAATGTGGCTTGTGTTAGATGGGGATCGTTATGAACCAACGATTGCCTTAGTAAACGTTCCTGAACAGATGAGCGAGTTACTAGAAGAGCAGGATGTTACGATTCAAAAGATGGACCTCTCAGAAGCTGAAGAGGCACTAGACGATTTGGAAATAGATGCGCTTATTCATAGGCAGCAATCAGAGTTGAATGTGACTCTTGAAGGAAGTGATCCATCTACTAATCAGGCTGTGATGGGTGTTGTGCAGAAGGCGATGCAAAATGCTGTTCCCGCACAATCAATGCCTTTTAAGCCTCAATTTGATTATCTTCATGGCTCAGATAGTTTAGGGTTATTTGATAATGTGGGGCCTGTGCTTATCGGATTCTTTGTGTTCTTCTTTGTATTTATCATCGGAGGCGTTTCTTTCTTGCGTGAACGAACTCAAGGTACGCTTGAAAGGATTCTATCCACTCCCCTTAAAAGGTGGGAGATCGTGACGGGGTATGTATCTGGATTTGGCCTGTTTACGATTCTTCAAACCGCTCTTATTGCCTTTTTCGCAATTTATGCATTAGATGTGTGGATGGCTGGTTCTATTTGGTATGTGCTGCTTGTGTCGATGTTACTTGCGCTAACCGCTCTCACCTTTGGCACTTTACTGTCCGCTTTTGCGAACAATGAATTTCAAATGATTCAATTTATTCCTATCGTGATCGTCCCGCAAGTTTTCTTTTCTGGCTTGTTTAATCTCGATGCGGTTGCTTCATGGATTAAGATGATTGGACAAATTATGCCACTCACCTATGGAGCTAGTGCGTTAAGAGGGGTGATGATCCGCGGTGAAGGTTTTACCGATATTCAAATGGACGTATACGTATTAGTAGCATTTGCCCTTACCTTTTTTATCTTGAATATAGTAGCGTTGAAAAAGCATCGCAAGCTATAATAGAGGTTAGATTGAAAAAGGGGGTCAAAGCGTGACGGAATATGATGCTTTCAAGGAACTGCTAGAATCAGATGATCAAGAGCAGCTTACCCCGAAGCAACAACAAATTGTGCAAGCGGCTATAGAAATGTTCTCTGAAAAAGGTTATGCATCGACCTCAACAAGCGAGATTGCAAAACGTGCTGGGGTGGCGGAAGGAACCATCTTTCGTCATTACAAAACCAAGAAGGACCTCTTACTGGCGATTGTTTCTCCTGTTATTACAAAGCTCGCTGTTCCATTTATTGCTCAGTCCTTTGTGAAACAAGTGTTTAAAGAAGGGGAACATGAAGATTTCGAAGAATTGTTGAGGACGATTCTTGTGAATCGATTTGAATTTGCGAAGAAGAATGTCCCGCTTTTAAAAATCGTCCTGCAGGAGGTCGCCTTTCACCCCGAGCTCCAGGATCGATATAAAGAAGTGTTTCGTGCAGAAGTATTGCCGCACTTCGAACGTTTCATAAGCCACTATCAGGAACAAGGGCTTATTAAAGATTACCCGACCGAAACGGTTCTTCGGTTAGTCATTACAACAGTCATCGGGTTTTTAGTGACTCGATTTATCATCATGCCAGATGGTGAATGGGATGATGAAGCGGAGATTGATCGTACAATCGACTATATTTTGAATGGTCTTCAGGTATGACCTAAAGAAGCCACTGCGTTCTCTAAGGAGAGTGCAGTGGCTTTATACTTTTATAGCGAGGTTACCGTTAGCCTTAGTTGAGAGTAAGGTGGACCTGGAAACCACTCGCTTTCCTGTGGGGAGCTGGTGAGCCTCCTCAGCCTGCAAAGCCGGCCTCCGGGGTCTCACCTAGGCTCTTTTGCCCGAGGAGGCTCGACAGCTCGCCCGTGGAAAGCGAGTCGTTCCCCAGCCCCCCCAAGCACTCATCAACCACAACGGACCTGACAAATTCAAAGAATATCTGTTAACGACCTGACAGGATGTAGTTTCTCGTGTTCGATATTTGGCTCATCTGGTGTGAGCCAAACAGCATGCATGCCATATTGAAGGGCAGGTGCGATTTCGTTCATGAAATTATCTCCGACAGAGACAGCTTCTTCTGGCTTTACCTTGTAGCGTTTTAGAAGTTCATGGAAGTGCTCGCTCGTTTGCACAGGCTTCGTGGCTGAGGTAATACGGTCGTCAAACAGGTCATGAAGATTTAACTCTTTCAATAAGCGGTCCACATCTGTAGCTTCGCTGTTGGTCATCAGTACGATCGTTTTCTCTTTTTTAATCTCTTCTAAAAACGGGCGCAGGCCAGGTGTTTGGGTCAGCCAGCCCTCTTGTGAGGACATGTCGACTTTCGTGTCGTCATAGGCCTGGTGACAGTCGATTATGGGCAATCCATAATGAAGGGCTAGCACATACGGGGGCCACCAGCCATCTCCGATTGCGATCCAACGCTCAAAGTCGAATGTCGAGGCTGGGAACGTTTCTGCTGTTTGACTCTGAACGTGTTTCCCTTCCCAAGACTGTGGGTTGCTTAGCTGTTCAGTAAACGGATCCCATGTCCAGAAGATATCTTCCTGAGCATCGTAGACCTTCCCGATTGATAATGGATGATTTCCTTCTTGAACACGCTTGTAATCGTTCAAGAAAGCCTCTTGTTTCTCTTTAGGTAATTGGTCTTTTAATTTATAGGCGAAATGATCGAAGTGGTTGGTGTCTTCGTAAAGAGTCCCATCCAGGTCGAAAATGAGAAGGTGACTTTGGTTCAGAAATGCGTGAGTTGATGCCATGGATGATCAGCTTCCTTTCGGGCAATTTGTTTTATTATCTGAGATCGCTCGGAGGATTTCAAGTAAAGAGGGGCGGAAGAACATGTAAAAAAATTGTCGATTCCCTAGGAGAGGTCGCTTGTTTTTAGTAAAATGATAGTAAACGTTCTTAGAGAGGTGTGATGAATATGAGCAAACACCGAATTTGGATAGTAGTTGTGCTCATGCTGTTTGTTCTTTCTCCGGGGGTTGTATACGGAGATGAGGATCATGCGGTAGCAGTAGAATCTACGTCCTATACGATTAGCTATCACGAGAAAGGCTCTCCTAACGGCCTTGTCCCGACAGCATCACCTGTCATCAGCTATTATGTGAAGCTATCAAACTATGATTTGGCTTATGATATGGAGATGTTGTTGAATGGAGAGAAAGTTTCCGCCTCCTATAATGAAGAATCAGGAATGCTTACATATCAGGCGAAAGGTCTCTCGGGTGAGAATACTGTAACGGTTCGAAGTGTTGTGCACGGCGTGAAGCAACTTGAGCGTACGTGGTCATTTGAAGTCGACCGTCGTAATTTGAATCCTTTCGCTTCAACAGATGAAAGCGTCTTGTCCACAGTTGAAGATGATGCGCTTCAACGTGCGAATGAATACCGTGAACGATTAGGCGCACCTATGCTTAAGCGGAATGATCAACTGAAAAGCGCTGCACAGGCCCATGCCAATTATATTCAGTCCTATACAAAAGGGCACTATGAATCAGCTAGTCATGAAGATTTATTTACAGGTAAGAAACCAGCACAGCGTACGGCCTTCTTTGGTTATCCAAAATGGTTCGTAGGGGAAGGAATTACTTATCAAGAGCCTGGTGGACAAGCCTCAATTGATCATTTATTTGATGCTCCTTACCACCGCATGAGTTTGATGAACCCTTTCTATAATGAAGCGGGGACGGGATACAATGATGAAGGTGATTTCGTCATGAATTTTGGCGGAGAGGGTAGCAATGGAGAACACCATGTCATTCAGTACCCTTATGCCAATCAGGAAGATGTGCCAGTATCTTGGTATGCATATGAATCACCAAATCCTCTTCGATTCTTTAACCAAGATAAAGTGTGGACAGGTTATCCAATCTCTTATGTGTATTATGGTCCTTCCTCTGATGAACTTCAGGTAGACAATGTTGAGTTGACGGACGAAAGTGGTGAAGTGGTAGAGTCCTATACCATCACCCCAGATATGGAAGATGAAGGGGACCATCATGTGTTTATTATTCCACATGATAAGCTCTCACCTGGAGAGGAATATAAGGCCAGCGTTCAAGCTCAAGTAACCCCTGGTGATGGAGAGGCCTTTGATGTATCACGTACGTGGTCTTTTACAACAGGAGAGAATATTGCCTTTAAGGATATTTACTTTGAGGATCAAAATGATATTCATTTCCTTACCCTTGAGTGGATGAATGGAGAGGATCCTAAAGCTCAAATAACGTTAGAAAAGAATGGACAAGTTTACTTAGAGAAGAAAGGAAATACTCAGCGTAACGTACGCTCCCTTGAATCAGGGACGTATCAATTGAAGGTGGACAGCCCTCATTTTGATCAGGAAGAGACGTATACCGTCAAGATTCAGTCAGGTGACATCGCTCACTATGAATCGGGGAGTGAGCTATCGGTTACTAACTTCTATCAATCTGATTCCCTTGAGGCCCTCTATCAGAAATATCCAATTTGGGAAGCTGGTGAGAGTGCTTATGGAGCTCATAAAGAGTGGACCATTTCCTTTAACACTCAGGTCAATAGAAGTTCTGTAAATGGAGAGCAAATCTTCATTGTTAATAGTATAGGAGAAACCATCGCTACTTCTCTTAAGCGCAACGGAAGAGGAGACTCGATCACAGTCATGCCTCCTGAAAAGGGGTATTCAAATGGAGAGTATCGGCTTATTATTAAACCTCTTGAGAATACAGATGGCCTTATGATGGATTCTGGTCTGCAAATGCCATTTACGGTTCAATCGTAGTAGAAGTTGGATCAAACTAAGTAAAAACTCGCCCACTGTGGCGAGTTTTTTTAATGCTTCAAGCTTAAATCTTGTTTACAATGAGAGGAAGGAAATAGGAGGAGGTTATCCTATGGAATCTTTCATTCGAAGCGATCAATTCAATTATATAGAAGAACAAATTAAACATTTACTGCACAGCCATGCGACTGTCAATGATGCAGGCGTACTTGATGCTTTACGTTCTGTCACGAAAGAGAAGGTACTAGAGAGGTTTGGGTCGTTAACGGAATACCAGGAAGAACTGATTGTAAAGATTATCGACGTACAAGACCAAGCGGATGCGACGTTGTATTTGTCTAGATTACGTCAGTATGTGCATCCTTTCCCAGAGGTTAAAGAGGAAAATGTTCAGCGGGCTTTTCCGGCTTTGAAGAAGGTCAAAGTTCCGTCTCTTGAAAGAGTGGACAACAGAGATCTTACCTATATAGGATGGGATGATTATGGATCTCGGCAAAAGTTCCTCATGTTTCGAACAGAAGAGGGGTGGACAGGCATTAAAGGTTCTTTCCGGAAAAGCCAAAGGAATGGGATCTGTTCCATCTGCCATAGTCAGGAGAGAGTTGGGCTGTTCATGGCCGATATTAAAACGGCTGGTGAGTCTGAGCTGAAGCGTGGTCATTATATTTGCCAGGATAGTGTGGCGTGTAATCAGAATATCCAAAGGCTAGAACCATTGAACAACTTTATTGAAGCCATGACAAGCGACGATTGACGCGTTTCCCCCTCCTGTGTATTGGGAATTTTAGCATAGGAGGAGGGTTGTTCTATGAGCTTTGACTATGACATGGACTTTGATCAGATTGATTTTCGAAAACGTCCAGACCTTTACCGGGTGGGCAGGGGAGAGCAAGGCGTGTTAATGGTAGAGCCGTACAAGAGTGAAATTCTGCCCCATTGGCGATTTAAAACACCTGATGTTGCCCAAGAGTCTGCTGATAAAATCTATGAACTCTTTCAAAAGTATAAAAAAGAAGAAGACATTGTAGGAATGGATATGGCTCGTAAGTATACCCAAATGGGATACACACGCGCAAGAAGGTATGCCAACTACAAGGGTGGTAAGAAATATGACAAGGATGGCAATTTGAACGAAAGAGACATTGATGAGGAGAAAGCAGAATCTGCTCGTATCTTTGAAGAAAAGTGGAAAACAGTACGCAATGATGAGGAGTACTTAGCTTATAAGAAAGAACATCAAAAGAAATATGGATAAATACTGCCCCTCTATGCTTGAGAGGGGCTTTTTTCCTTATTTGGATGAACAGAGGTCGTCAGAAAAAGCCGCTTCCGGGATGGGAAGCGGCTTTTTTGCTCTATGCATGTTTACCGGTGTTTAAAGCAACGAACTCATTCCTTCAAATAGGGAAATTACACCCATATAAGCCATGGCGACTACGATAAATCCACCGAAGATCGTTAACCATACGGGATGCTTATAATCACCGACAACAGACTTTTTATGCGCGGCGATCAAGATAACCCCGAGTGATAGTGGTAAGATGAGTCCATTCAATGAGCCGGCCAAGATCAATAAGCTTACAGGTTTCCCAACTAAGCTAAAGACAAGGGTAGATACGGCAATAAATCCGACGATAATCCATTTTTGATTTCGTTCAATGAACGGGCTGAATGTTTTAATGAAGGAAACGGATGTATAGGCAGCTCCAACTACGGACGTTACGGCTGCTGACCACATAATGACGCCGAAAATTTTGTACCCAACGTTTCCTGCTGCTGCTTGGAATACGGAAGCGGGTGGGTTGCTTGGGTCCAATGTAATTCCTTGAGCGACTACACCAAGAGCTGCGAGGAACAAAAAGATTCGCATAATGGATGCAATGCTGATGGCGGAGATCGCGCTTCGATTGACGTAACCAAGTGATTCTTTTCCTTTAATACCTGCTTCAAGAAGGCGGTGCCCACCTGCGAACGTTATGTATCCTCCAACGGTACCTCCAACGAGTGTTACGATGGCAAGAAAGTTAATTTTCTCAGGTGCGACGGATCGGATTACGGCTTCTCCGACGGGTGGTTGGGCTGTAAACATCACGTAGATGGTAAGGCCGATCATAATAAATCCTAGAATTTGAGCGAACCGATCCATTAATTTCTCGGCTTCTCGAACGAGGAAGATTCCGATCGCTACAATCCCGCTAAATAATGCTCCGATCTTAGGAGAAAGGCCAAACAATACATTCGTCCCTAATCCAGCCCCGGCAATATTACCAATGTTAAAAGCAAGTCCTCCTAGTACAATCAGAATCGAAAGAACGAAGCCGAGCCCTGGGAGGACGCTGTTCGCGATATCCTGTGCGGGCTTACCGCTTACAGAAATAATGCGCCATATATTAAGTTGAGCGCCAATGTCGATAATAATAGAGATGAGAATAACAAAACCAAAATTTGCTGCGAGTTGTTCTGTGAATGTGGTGGTTTGAGTGAGGAATCCTGGGCCAATTGCAGAAGTGGCCATCAGAAAAGCTGCTCCAAGAAGCAACCTTAGTCTAGAACGTTGGTCCATGTTGTGCCTCCTTAATTTCGATGTCTAAAAATTCTATCACTAAAAATATAAAACATCCAGATCATTTCGCCCTCCTTCTAACGGTGGAGCTGCGAGTTGAAATCTATTTGTAAAATGCTTACACTACCATTAAATAGAAAGGAGCGGTATGGGATGTGTGGTCGATTTACTTTTACAGCAGAAGAGCATGAGATCTTAAAAGCGTATGGGATCGCTCCTGGTGATTCCTGGATAGAACCGCGATATAACATTGCACCTGGTCAACAAGTCGTAACGGTTGTAAATGACGGAGAGAAGAACCGGATTGGCCAACTGAAGTGGGGGCTCGTGCCTGTGTGGGCGAAGGATCCTTCTATTGGCTACAAAATGATTAACGCAAGATCTGAAACGGCTCATGAAAAACCGAGTTTTAAACGGTTATTAGAAAGAAAAAGGTGCCTGATCTTAGCCGATAGTTTCTATGAATGGAAGAAGGAAAATGGTCAGAAACAACCTTATCGTATTTTCCCTGAAGATCGATCCTTCTTTGCGTTTGCTGGTCTATGGGACCGCTTTAAACAAGGGGATGAGGAGCTCGTCACCTGTACAATCTTAACGAAGGAAGCGAATGAGTTCATGGAACCGATTCATAGCCGTATGCCTGTTATTTTACCGAGAGAAGATGAGGCATGGTGGATGGAGCAGAAGAAGCGAGATGTAAACGAGCTTCATGACTATCTGATTAATCTTCAAATGGACGCTTTAGATGCTTATCCAGTCAGTACGTATGTGAATCATGCGAAGAATGAAGGACCTGCATGTATCGAATCGTTAACCTAGATTGTAGTAAACGAATCATCTTCCAAAGCTCAGGATATTATCCTGAGCTTTTTTGTGCTTTAAGATGCATACGAACGTCTATTTTAAAAATTTTCCTAAAAAGTGTAGGGGATTTCGTGTATGCTTCGTCTATAAGGGTGGATTTAAAGAGAAGGGAGGGGAGCTTAATTCAGGATGAGCGGTTAATTGAAAAGGTAAAAGCAGGTCATCAGCAGGCGCTTAGACTATTGATTGAGCGCTACAAAGGGCACGTGTTCAAAGTGACCTACAGTGTCGTTCGGGATGAGAAAGAGGCTGAAGATCTGGCGCAGGAGACGTTTATGAAGATGGTAGATGCGCTCCCCTCCTATCAGTCGCAAGGGTTTAAGACCTGGCTAAGTCGAATTGCGATGAACAAAGCGATTGACTTTAAGAGAAAGAAAGCCAGGCAGAAAGAAGATTTGTCTCATGACGTGCTTGAATATGAGCGAAGCAAAAGTGCTGAACAAGTTTGGCTTGAACATGAGAAAGTTACGGCTGTGTCCCAGTCGATTCAATCGTTACCTGCAAATTATCAAGGTGTCGTTCAGGCGTATTACATAGATGGGAAGTCTTACAGGGAGATCGCCAGAGAGCAGGCGCTGGAAGAGAAAACCGTAGAAATGCGCTTATACCGGGCAAGGAAGTGGATGAAACAACATTGGAAGGAGGATGAGTTTTAATGAAGCATATTGAGACGACACAATTAGAAGCCTATGTTCTTGATCAACTGGGCGAAAATGAGCGCATGGCCATAGAGGAACACTTAGACACATGTGATTCTTGCTTTGAAGCTTACATGACGGAACTAGAAAGCTGGACATTGGAACCATCACTCGCTGATGATTTTACTGATCAAACGATTGATCAAATTATAGAGAAACAAGTTATGCCTACAGTTGAGGTCAAACGAACCTCTGTTCAAAAGCAAAAACGCACGTTGATGCATTACGGACTCGCAGCTGGTTTAACGCTTGTTTTGATGGTGTCAGGTGCGTTTGAGCAGGTCATTCATGTATTCGATGAGGATACGTTCAAAGAAAGACCTTCCATCTCAAAAAATATTGTAAGTGAGACCGATCGCTTACTTCAGAAAGTAAATGAAGAAATGGGGAGTGATGTAGATGAATAAATCAATAATTCTAGCCTTCTTTTTATCGTTCGTTCCAGGGTTTGGGCAGCTTTATCTTGGACGGAAATTGAAAGGATTGATGTTTGGGGGGCTATTCTTTTCTTTGCTAGTGCTTACTGCAGGTGCAGCTGTGATGACTGGTGACCCATTGTTTCTTGTTCCCTTCTCGTTAGCCTGTCTGGTATGGCTGGCTAACATGGTAGATATGATTTTTGCTATGAGAAGATTAGAGAAAGGGGAGAAAGAATCTCATAAAACAGGGTACGAAACAAGTGCCACGCAACCTGAAAGCCAGGAGCGATTGGGCACGATTCTCCTATCTTTTATCCCAGGCGTCGGTCACTTTTATCTTGGTTTGAATCAGCGAGGGCTAACCTTTTTAACGGGTTTCCTGGGAGTTGGAACGATGATCTTCTTTGTTACCGCTATAACGAGCACAGGAGGTTTCTTAATCTTCCTATTGGCCCTTCCGATTATTTGGATTTACGGATTATTTGATGTGATTCAATTGTTAAACCAAAAAGATAATGGAGAGCCGCTAGAGGATCGGACAATTCTAGAAGATTTCGATCGTCATCGCGACAGTGGGAAGAAGAGCCGCGTCATTGCCACGTTGCTTGGGATCTTCCCTGGTGCGGGTCATATGTACTTAGGGTTACAGCGCAGAGGACTTCAACTGATGGCGGCGTTCTTATTATCGATTTACATTCTCGATGTATTGAATCTATCCATTTTCTTATTCCTGATTCCAATTATTTGGTTCTTCAGCTTCTTTGATACTCTTCAGCTTGCTAGCCGATACGAAGATGAAGCGATTGAAGATGTGCCGGTCATTAAATACTTTATCAATCACCAGCGCTGGATTGGTATTGTGCTTATCCTGCTAGGATTCTTCTACATGTTAGACGATGTGCTCATGCCTGTCTTAGCGGATGAAATACGAGAGACGTTTCAAGTTAACCTTTACTATTATTATGAACGCTATTTCCAAATGATTATCGTTTGCCTTCTCTTTATAGGCGGAGGAATCAAGCTATTACTAGGTTCGAAAGTAAAGAATGAGGAGGTAGGCAAATGAGGAAGTGGAGAGTCGGAACAATATCGATGGGGCTTGCCCTTATCTTTTTAGGGGCTTTACTTATGGTTGGTCAGTTTACAGAATGGGATCCTGTAACCTTAACGATGTCTTGGTGGCCATTTATTTTAATCGTACTTGGTGTTGAAGTATTGGTCTATATTGTCTTATCTAAGAAGGAAAAGCCGGTCGTTCAATATGATATCTTATCGATCTTCTTTATTGGAGTACTCGGAACCGTGGCGATTGGGCTCTACTTAATGACTTCCCTTGGTTTAGTTAATGAGGTGAAGGGGGCCATGCATACGGACTGGGAGGAAGGTTCTTTGCCGTCTTTCAAGGAGAAGGTGACTGAAGAAATTGATACGGTTATTTTAGAAGAATCGTATAATGATCTCGCCATTGAAACGAATAATGCCCGGGAGCTTCATATATTTGGGACGTTCAGATCGGATTTTCAAAAATCAGCAGATATCGAAAAGAGCGATGTAGCTTCTGTAAATGTAGTGGGAGACAAAATGTATATTCGTTTATTGCAAGGTGCTTCTAAAGACGGTCTGTATCACAGTCGAACGTTCTATAATCGAACAATTTCTCTGCCAGAGGATGTGGATGTTGAGATTCGCGGATCCATAGGCGATATAAACCTGAATACTGGCACGATTACAGGCGATTGGATGATTGATGAAGCTAGAAGTATGGTGTTAGACCTTCCTGAAGAAGCCAATGTAACGGTTCGTGCTGAAAGTTATTCGGAGCAAATTGGCTGGGACGTGAATTGGGATCAGGAAGAAACCATTGGTGGTGAAGAGGAAAAGGGAGAGAAACTTTACTATAAAGAGAAGGTCTTTGGAGACGGAGAAGCCACCATTCAAGTGAATTTAATTGATCAATTTACGATTAAAGATGTGGGACCTCGGTCTTAAGAATTATAGGAAAAAAGAGCATCCTTGGAGGGATGCTCTTTTTGTGTTTCCTTTATCTCGCGCCGGCTCAGTCGAGTCTATACGTTGCTAACCGGGTACTTGCGCTTTTGATTACATCCAGCTCCAGTGCCCAGCAACTAGTGGACTTCCCTCACCTCTGGTCGATAAGTCAACATCGATTCGCCAAGGCTCATCGTGTTTCCTTTATCTCGCGCTGGTTCAGTCCAGTCCATACGTTGCTAACCGGGCACTTGTGCTTTTGAGTTTGCTTGTCGTTCTTCTTTGGCGACTCTCATGAATCGTTTTGTCTCGGAAACGACAACGCCAGATAGTCCAAGGAGACCGATTAAGTTTGGTGCAGCCATTAGGCCGTTCATGATATCAGCAAATGTCCAAACGATGTCGATCTTTACGACAGCTCCGACGAATACAAAGGCAATAAACACAAGACGGTATGCTGGTAGCATTCGTTCTTTTGTTAAATACCCAAAGCATTTCTCCCCGTAGTAGGACCAGCCGACGATGGTTGAGAATGTAAAGAAGACTAATCCAATTGCGACGATGATCGAACCAGTGTTACCTAAGAATTTCTCGAAAGATGCACTTGTTAGATCGGCGCCGTCAATGTTTCCTGTATAAAGGTCCGCCATCACAATAGTGAGTCCAGTAATGGTACAAACCAGAATCGTATCAAGGAAGACCTGTGTCATGGAAACAAGGGCCTGACGACCTGGGTAATCTGTTTTGGCAGCAGCGGCCGCTATTGGTGCGGAACCAAGACCTGCTTCATTTGAGAATACTCCTCGTGCTACTCCGTATCGGATTGCACTCCCGATTGCTCCCCCGACAGCAGCTTCTCCGGTAAAGGCACTTCTAAAGATAGTTGCGAAGGCAGGGCCCACAAGATCTAAATTTAAAATAATAATAATAAGACCTGCAATAATGTAGAACACTGCCATTATCGGTACAAAGAAAGAAGTCACTTTTCCGATACTCTTAATTCCACCTAGAACAACAAGGATGGTTAAAGCTGTTAGGATAATTCCAGTTAGCCAAGTCGGGACATTAAACGTGGTATCTACGGCATCGGCTAACGTGTTAGACTGAGCCATATTCCCGATTCCAAAAGCGGCGATCGAACCAAAGAAGGCAAATAAAATGCCAAGGGGCTTAGCTTTTAGTCCCTTTTCAAGGTAGTACATAGGACCACCGGACATCTTCCCATCTTTGTCTGTAACGCGATATTTAACCGCAAGGATTGCCTCTGCGTATTTGGTTGCCATACCAAATAGGGCTGTAATCCACATCCAAAAAATAGCGCCAGGTCCTCCTAATAATACGGCCCCAGCTACACCAGCGATATTCCCTGTTCCAATGGTAGCCGCTAAAGCGGTCGTTAATGATTGGTAGTGAGAGATATCCCCTTTTGATTTTTTGTCTTGCTTATTCGGGCTAAAAGCAAGCTGGAGGGCGTAGGGAAGCATACGTAATTGTAAGAAACCTAAGCGAATCGTTAAGTATATTCCTGTTCCGACTAACAGAACAAGAAGCGGTACTCCCCATACAAATCCACTTATATCTTCCAAGACTTTCAAAACCTTTTCTTGCATAAGTACCTGACCTCCTTTTTTTGTATAGTATAAATATTCTGAAAAATTAGCGTGAATGTCAAGGGATCTCGCGTTAAAAATTTTCATAAGTTCACGAAAAGAGCTATGATGTGTAATTGGGTAGAGGATTTTATATAATAAAAGAAGAATGAATGAAAGAAGAAGGTGATCGTTTGATTAACGTATTGTTTGTATGTCTTGGAAACATTTGTCGCTCTCCGATGGCTGAGGCGGTGTTTAGAAATTTAACAGAGAAAGAAGGACTGGGGGGACAGTTCCGGATCGACTCAGCTGGTACGGGAAATTGGCATGAGGGAAAGCCTCCCCATCTGGATACGCGGAGGATGTTAGATCTTGAGGGTGTCTCATATGAAGGAATGACAGCACGACAGGTGGCTATTTCGGATTGGGATGAGTTTGATTACATTATTGCGATGGATCGTCAGAATTACAGCGACCTCGAGTCGTTAAGGTCATTTGATGAAGGTGTGGTCGTGGCTACGTTTATGGATTACGTGTATGACAGTGACTCGAAAGATGTACCAGACCCTTACTTTACAGGTAATTTTGAAGAAGTGTATGAGTTAGTTCAAAAAGGCTGTGAGAATCTTTTAGCTGACATAAAAGAAGCCTATCAGTTATAAAATAGGAGGAGATCCCATGGGAGAATCTAAATTAGGTAAAGGTTTATTAGTGGGCGCTTTAGTGGGTGTAGCATACGCGCTTTTTGATCAAGATACACGTTCCGAGGCAGTTACATGTGTAAAACAAACGAGTGAGAAGGTAAAAGCCTATGCATCACACCCGTCTGATGCCGTGCATGACCTTCGTTTGAAATATGAGCATGTGGCGCAAGCTGTAACTACAGGTTCTGAGCAGGCTGTTCGTATCCTGGATCAGTTAAATGACTTTCTAGAGAAGATCGAAAGCCAAAGCGAAGAATCTACGGAGTAGGAATACTCTATTATTCTCACGTGAGGTAGGGGGATATTTTGTCGACTATTATTAGGTTCGGGAAAGATTTGTTTCATCGCTTCTCAGAGCATGAGGTAGCTGGGCTTGCGGCTCAATTGGCTTATTTCTTTCTGTTATCTATCTTTCCGTTTATGATTTTCTTAATTGCGTTGATGGCTTATTTACCCATTTCCATTGAAGATATCGTCTTGGCGATGTCTCGGTATATTCCGAGTGAAGCAATGGACTTATTGACTTCGAATCTCGAAACGAAAAATTCGGGGTTGTTATCCGTTGGTTTAATTGCAACATTATGGTCTGCTTCGAATGGTACCAATGCTGTAATGCGGGCCTTTAACAGAGCTTATGAGGTAGATGAGGATCGTTCTTTTATTAAGAGTCGGATGATCGCTATCGTACTAACGATTGCGATGTTTATTGTTATTCTTGTCGCACTAATGCTTCCGGTATTCGGGAAAGCGATAGGGGTCTATATTTTTTCATGGTTTGGAGTATCTGAGGACTTCTTAGCGATTTGGAACGCCCTTAGGTGGGTGATATCCTCTACGTTATTTCTACTTGTACTTATGTCTTTATATATCTTGGCACCGAACCACCATGTGAATATCAGACAATCGTTTCTCGGCGCTGTATTTGCGACAGTGACCTGGCAGGCCGCGTCACTCGGGTTTTCCTTTTATGTGAATTCAGGGGTGAGCAATTATTCAGCTACCTATGGAAGCTTAGGGGCAGTTATTATTCTTATGATTTGGTTTTACCTTTCGGGGGTTGTCATTATCCTTGGTGGAGAAATCAATGCGATGCTTCGAGAGCGGCAATGGTTTAAACGGTAACTCCTTCCTTCGTACATAAAGTACCTCTTAAACGCGCATTCTAAGGAGGACTTCACGAGAGGGAGGTTGATGACGAATGGCTAATAACAAACGTAACCAAAAAGCACGCAGCGATAAAAACCAGAACAAGCAAACGTCTGATGACTCAAAGCACAAAACAAGCAGTTCTGCGAACAAAAAGAATAACTTCCATTAAAAATAGAGGGTGAGCCTGAAAAATAGGCTTCTCTCCTATAAGAAAAGCCCTGCTACAAAACGTAGCAGGGCTTTTTCGTATTAAGATCGTAATAACCTTAGTCCGTTTAATATAACGAGAATGGTGCTTCCTTCATGACCTACCACACCAAGAGGGAGGTTGAGAAACTGTAGGAAATTCGAAATAATTAAAAGCATAATAACCAGGATCGAGAAAATCACATTTTGTTTAACGATTCGGTTCATTTTTGTGGAAAGGTTTAGAGCGTTTGAGATTTTAGGTAAATCGTTTTTCATAAGAACAACATCGGCTGTTTCAAGCGCGACGTCTGTTCCTTCTCCCATCGCAATCCCAACGTTAGCTGTGGCAAGGGCAGGTGCGTCATTAATCCCATCTCCAACCATCGCCACTTGATCAAATGATTGACGAAGGAGTTTAACTTGTTCGACTTTGTCTTCAGGGAGACACTCAGCTACATAATTATCAATACCACATTCGGCAGCGATCGCTTTGGCCGTTGTCTCGTGGTCCCCAGTCAGCATCACTGTATAGATCCCGTTTTGGCGTAATGTTTGAATAGCGCGTTTTGTATCTTGTCGGATGGTATCTTTAAGGGCGACAAGACCTGCAATGCCGTCTTCATCGGCGATAAAGGTTAACGTTTTTCCTTCTTTAGCGAGAGTCTCTGCTATGCCATCTTGGAAGCGAAATGCTTCTTCTTCTCCCACGAAAGCAGCTTTCCCGATCTTCCATTCTTTTCCGAATACTTTAGCTGTTACACCACTACCTGATACATCGGTCATATCGAACACTTCGAGATGCTCTTTTGCCCCATTTGTTTCTCCGTATTTCACAATGGCTTGAGCAAGAGGGTGATTCGATTCTCGTTCGATCGACGTTAAGACAGGAAGAAGGTCTTCCGTTTCTGAGCGGAAATACGTGTCTGTTACGACTGGCTTTCCGTTCGTTAAAGTGCCCGTTTTGTCGAAAGCAATGGCCTGTAGGTGAGATAAGTTCTCCAGGTGGACACCGCCTTTAAACAGGATTCCGTGTCGCGCTCCGTTTGAAATGGCAGATAGTGTTGCTGGCATGATCGATGCGACAAGCGCACAAGGTGACGCAACAACAAGGAGAATCATCGCTCTATAAATCGTGTCTTGCCAGCTCCACCCAAAAGCATAATGGGGGATAAACATCATAAGAGCTACTGCCACTAACACAACCTTCACGTAGGTTCCTTCAAAACGCTCAATGAAAAGCTGAGAAGGGGATTTTTCACTTTGAGCAGACTGAACAAGTTGGATGATTTTCTGGAAAAGCGTTTCATTAGATGGTTTTGTAATCTGAACGGTAATACTTCCGTTTATGTTCACTGTTCCAGCAAAAACTTCTGCACCAATTTCTTTAGACACAGGCACGGATTCACCTGTAATGGCTGCTTCGTCTAGTGAGGTGTTTCCTTTTATAATTTCTCCATCAGAAGGGACGCGCTCTCCTGCTTTAACAAGGATATGGTCTCCAACTGCAAGTTCTGATACGTGAACCAGCTCTTGTTTCCCGCTTCGGACGCGAAGGGCCTCTTCTGGCTGAAGGTCCATTAAAGAGGAAATCTCTCGCTGGCTTTTGTTCATCGTATACGTCTCAAGTGCCCCGCTCATGGCGAAGATAAAGATTAAAACAGCCCCTTCAGTCCAATAGCCGATGGAAGCTGACCCAATTGCTGCAAAGATCATCAGCATTTCAACATTCAAGTCCCGGTCCTCGATTGTTTCTTCTATGCCTTCTTTTGCTTTAGCGAAACCGCCAATAATAAAGGCGATCACATACAAACTAACGGTAACAGGTTGGCTAAATGTGCTTTCAGAAAGCCACGCAGTCAGAATAATGATTCCGCTTAGAATCGCTGCAATTAACTCACCATGTTCTTTTAACGTATTCATAAAAGTTGGTAAGCCCACTGAGGTATGGGTGGTGGAGGAGGCGCTCATTGGTTTAGATTCGGCTGACATTTTCTCAACTCTCCTTTTTTAATTGAGAATGAAAACTCTTTTCATTTATCTCATATGGATTTTTTATGTTTATGAAAGGCTTAATTAATAGTGATAATGATTCTTATTTAGAATTATTATAATGTAGTATGTAATTTAATAGTAGCACGTTTTTGATCGAAGTCAAGGTTTATATTTGAAATAGGCTTGGGCCTATAAATGAGTGGTGAATTTGCCTTGAATTCAGTAGGGGTGGTTGCTATATTTAGTGGGATGACATCATGAGGAGTGACAACAAATTGAAACGCTTATTGTACGGAGCTTTGTTATGCTTCGCCTTTTTCTTATCGGGTTGTGCTGAAAACCCGAGTGAACCCACGAAATGGGAACAGGTAAAGGAAGAAGGGAAGCTTGTGGTTGGGACTTCCGGAACACTGGTGGGGGTTTCCTATACCCCGGAAGATTCTGATGAACTGACAGGTTATGATGTGGAAGTGATGGAGGCCCTGGGTGAACAATTGGGTATTGAGATCGTCTTTAAAGAAATGGGAGTCGATGATATGTTCGCAGCAATTAAAAGCGGTAAGGTAGATGCTGCCATCAATGACTTCCAAATTAATGAGGATCGAAAAGAGAACTATTTATTTACCAATCCTTATAAATATTCTTATACAACGATGATTGTACGCGAAGAGAACCTTAGCGGAATTGAGACTGTAGAAGACCTCGATGAGAAAAAAGCCGGCGGGGAAGCTACGACGACATTTAGTGAGATTGCCAGGTATTATGGAGCAAGAGTGGTTACATATGATAATGTTTCAAACGAAATTTATTTGAAGGATGTTCACAGAGGAATCCTCGATGTTATTATCAATGACTACTATTTATCCAAGCTCGGACTTCAGGCATACCCTCAGTATGATCTGGTCTTACACCCTGATATTAAACTGAATCCAACCGAACATGGAATTCTACTGAAAAAAGAGGACTATTCTTTACAAGAAAACCTGAATGAAGCCTTGATTGAGTTGAGAAGAAAGGGAACACTGACTCGGCTTTCCGAAAAATTCTTTGGGGAAGATGCGTCCGTTAAACCTACTGAACCCATCCAGCCAAGCCCTGTTGCCTGGCAATAAAAAAGAGCCATCCCGATGTAATCGGGATGGCTCTTTCGTGCTGTACCAGAACGAAGCGTGCCAGACACCATTTAGTGCTTTAGTGTGCTGCTGTGTGTCTGACACCGTTTAACCCTTTACTGTGTTGAAGGGACTCTCGAGTGTTGCTTGGAGAGTGGTTTTTCTTTTTTGAGCGAGATTGGAATCAGAATCAGGATGAGCATTGTTGTGATAATGTGGAAGAAAGATGCTTCTGGGAACAGGTCTATAAAGATCCCACCTGTGTAAGGTCCGATAATGCTCCCAATACTAAAGGCAATCCCGCACATAATGTTCCCAGCAGGCAATAAGCTCCTCGGTAAGATATCAGTCATGTAGGAGATCCCTAAAGAGAAGATAGATCCTACAAAGATACCTGAAAGTGTAAATAAAACAAATAGCCAGCCCACCGAATCTTCAAAGATGGATGCCAGGAAGAAACAAACGACTCCCGCAAGAATAACGCCGACAAGCACGTTCTTTCGGCCGACTTTATCACTAAGCACGCCAAGTGGCAGTTGAGAAAGGATGCTCCCCACGGCAAACATTGGAATAATGAGGGATAAGATGTCTACGTCATGTCCGATCCGCATGCCATACACAGGGAAGTTTCCATGCAAAGTCGCTTCTAGGAAACCGTAACCAAACGGGGGCAAAAAGGC
This sequence comes from Pontibacillus chungwhensis, assembly GCF_030166655.1. Taxonomy (GTDB): domain Bacteria; phylum Bacillota; class Bacilli; order Bacillales; family BH030062; genus Pontibacillus. The sequence goes on from NZ_CP126446.1 coordinate 512,193, forward strand.
TACCCACGCCAGTTTCCCGGCCTTAAAGAACCGTGAGAAGGAGCTAGAAGAAGAGGTATAGCCCCCATCATCTTCTGGAAACTGATTTCGAACAAATAGCATAAGGGACCAGACGAGTACGCTAAGTCCTGCTGATAGTAAGAACGGTAAAGCGATATGAATGTCGACAAGTCGTGTCATAAGCGGCCCGATTGCGAATCCTACCCCGAAGAACAACCCGTATAATGCAATATTCCGGCCCCGTCTTTCTTCAGGAGAGGTTGTGGTGATCCAGGTTTGCGTACCGAAGTGGAGCATATGGTCTCCTATTCCGATCGTTACACGCAAGATAAACCAAAACCAAAGAGATTCCCAAAAAGGGAAGAAGGCCATCGATACAAAAACGAGCCCACCTCCGATTAAGATCATCGGCTTAAATCCGATTCGCTGTAGCGGTTTCTCCATGAAAGGTGATGCTAGTAAAACACCGATATATAAACCAGTGGCGTGAAGGCCGTTAATGGAAGAAGATACGCCGTTTTGTTCTAAAATGACGGCGATTAACGGTAAAAGCATCCCCTGGGTAAAGCCTGATATAGAAACCAAAAGAATGAGTACTGTAAAACGAAAACGTGTTGAATGCATGATGTCATCCTCCAAAAAGTGTTCATCTGTTTATGCTACTAACGGTTATTGGAAATAGCAAGAAAAAACCAATCATTCTCTTGTTTCACATAAATGGCTGTAGCACAGTTATGAAGGGTAAATGTAAGCAAAATACGTTATCAATCCCTTAAGATCGGTTACACTATAAGTATCAACGAATTTAACTGTATGGATAAGGAGTGAAGCTTAATGACACAACTACAATTTCATTTGAAAAACGAAGGTATTCGTACCTCAACAGAATTCGGTCAATTAGATATTTCACCAGATGAAGAAAAAGGGTTTCGCCCATTCCAGTTAATGGTGTCTTCCATTGCGAGCTGCAGTCTTTCTGTATATCGTAAGATTCTGGATAAGCAGCGAGTTGGATATGAGGATATTCAGGTAACGGCTGATGTGACACGTAACGAAGCAGAAGCGAATCGTATTGAGAAGATTCACTTGCACTTCGTCGTGAAAGGCTCTCACCTAGATGAAGCAAAGCTTTCAAAGAATCTGGAGCTATCCAGCAAGAATTGTTCAATGGTTCAGTCCGTAAAAGGTAGCATTGAGATTGAGGAAACGGTTGAAGCGATTGAATTAAATTAAGTTGAATTTTTAAAGAGCTTTACTGCCAAAGAGCAGTGGAGCTCTTTTTTTATATCTGTTGGAAGAAATGCTCCCGTTTTTCCTACATTGAGGACTTCTTTTGTTCAATGAAAAATAGCGCAATAGATGCATACAAACCCTGATCGACGATCAAACTAAGCAAAAATCGAAAGGAAAGTGACCGATGAAAATAGATATGAAACAATTCCTTGCTCTTATTGTCGCTATTGTTTTACTTGTTCCGGGGTTTGCAAATGCTGCTGAGAAGAAGGCGCCAGAAGGAAACCAAGAGGAAAGAGGGAAAATCCCAAGTCATGTGTTAAATATCTCTAAAGAGAATACCTACCCAAATTCAACACAAGACCAAATGACGTTAGAGCCAAGTGAGCTAACAAGAGAACTGATTGAAGGGTCAGAAGTAAAAATTGAAAACCCTCAATTGATTAAGATGTTAAATGAAACGAACCTACGCCCCTCTCCTGTTGCGATTGGGTATCGTGGGATGATTTATATGGGACATTGGCCCCTTCAATATGAGTCGCAAGAAACAAGCATCAACTGGCAGTATCAAAAGATTAACCAAAATCAATTAAACAATCTAGGTGGAAAAGAAACGCAAAAGCTTAATTACAATCAAGAAGCTGAAAAGCACATTAAAGGTGGGTTAACAGCTAAGATTGATAAGACTGAAGATATCAAGAAGATGATGCTTCTTGAAGCACAAGATAACACTGACTTACCCCTTTCTTTCCATACCGTATTTGGTAAAGGAACAAAGAAAGACAATTCATACGGCATCCCGCCTAAGAAGATCGGGACACTAAGTGCATTTGCACCAGCCGTAAATGAAAAAGGTAAAGTTACGTTCGGTGAAGTTTACATTGAGCTTAAAGGTTCAAAGAAATACCTGGTCGTTAAAAACGTAACCAAACAAGGAATCGGAGCCTGGATCCCAATCCAAGACCACATCTCCTTCAACTTTAGCATCCAATAACTTTAGCATGATAAAGCGTGCCAGACACCAAGCGTTGCTTCACAGTGATAAAGGGTGTCTGACACGCGGTAGTTCTTTGCAGCATTAAAGAATGCCTGCCCCATGTTTTGGGCAGGCATTTTATTGGTTTTGTTCAGTGGATGGTGGTGAGGGGATGTCGATGTGTTGGAGTGACATTTGAATACCAGCATCAAATAGGCGCTCTGCAATCATCCTTCTGGCCTCTTTCGCTGCGGTCCAGTAGACAAGGTCTTCTGTTAATCCGACAATGGTATACTCGTACCCTCTGTGGTCTTTATTTAGAGAAGTCATTCCGTACACTTGGAAAGGTTGAATTGGTTTATCGGTTAAATCTTTCTTGAGGTATTGTCCAAGTTCCTCATTAAGCTGTTCGCACGTTTCTTCTAAGAGGGAGAAGACGCGCTTAGGGTCTTCTGTGAAGCTGACTGTAATGGCTTCAATGACACGCATATGGTCTATATTATAGTTTTGAATAGAAGATACTTGTCCATTACTGATTGTCAGTAGTTTCCCGCTCCACTGCCTGATTTTTAAGAAACGTAGTCCAATGTCTTCAACCGTTCCAATAAATTTGTCGTTAATCGAGACAAAATCACCTTTGTGTAACTGCTTCTCATAGATGAAGAAGATACCAGAAAGTATATCCCGTATAAGACTCTGGGCACCGAAACCGAGAATAATACCAATCACACCAGCCCCTGCCAGCATACTGCCAACAGGTACGCCGTATACCGAGAGAACATAAATAATAATTCCAATGGTAGCTGTATAGGAAACGATAGAATTGATCATCGATTCAAGCGTCTTTTCTTTTCGTTCTTCTATGAAAGATGTCCGGTCAAAGAAGGATCTAATTGACCGTCTTATGAATCGAACGCCGATGAAAACGAGCAGAACGGCTACAATTACTTGAACAATTTTATAATCAAATATTTGAATGAATGTGTCATACCAGCCTTGTGCATTGCTTACCCAATCGTTCATAACCAAACCTCCGTCATGCCTTATAATGGCTCTATTATAGCATGGACTGAAGAGAGGCTCTATAAACGCTCGGCGCCATTAGACAAAATACGACTTTTCTAATAGGATAGAGCTACATGAATTCAACCGAAAAAGGAGCGCACCCATGAGTAACGAAGCTAGAATTGACGAACTGAAATTACGTCTGAATACATTCATGACAAAGATTGACGAGTTAGACCCTGAGCATACATCTGTTGAAGATGTGGATCGTTTAATTAAAATGCTAGAAGAATTAGAAGATCGTATGTAGGGAAGAGGCACCTTTTAAGGTGTCTTTTTTTATAGTCATATAAGGAATTACGTGCGTGGGTATAATCGACCATGTGAGTAAAGGGAGAAGTTTTAGGGTACTGATGTAGGAGGGTTTGTAGATTTTCTTGATTTTTCTATAAATTCTTGATTTTTAAACATTTAGAATGGTAAAAATTCCATTTTTATATTAAGATGATAACTAAGATAGTTAAAGAGAATCATTGACAATGTAGAAATGTGAAAAAGGACACCGTATAAATGAACCTCATAAAGCAACTAGAATTCCGGCATCTTGTTTGAAGACTATCAGATGTGAATTCAATCTTCTATATAAGGGGATTAAGCATATGCGAAATGAAGAAACCGGTCCAGTCTGTTCTTCTGAGCAATTAGAATCGGTCCGGCAGCTAGTGGGTCCTGATGAACCCGCGCTGTTTACCGTGTTGCAGCAGTTAACTAAGGAATACGATGAGATCACGACTATACAGTTAACGAAAGAATTTTGTTTTCATTGCCAAACTGACGAAAATAAGCGAGTCGGTTTGGAGTATTTGTATATGAATGGATTGCTAGACGAAGTACAAGAACTAGTTAAAATAAATGAAGAATCAGCAAATCAAATTAATCGGGAGTGGGCTTATCTCTATCAATTCTTCTTGGATAGAAAATTGAGGAATGCTGAGATTGATGACTTTGAGGCATTCTTCTCTAGATTTCAGACTTCAGACCCAGAGTTAGAATGCTTGATAATTTTCACTAAGATTTACGTGCACTGTGACAAGTTCGATTTTAAAGTTATAGATAATTATAGAGGGATTTTAACTAAACAGTTATTGAAAATAAATAATACTTTGTTAAGAATATACTTTCAGTTAAGGGAAAATGAAATGTTGTTCGTTCACCATTTTAAACGAAATGACATAGAGGCAGCTAGAAACTATGGGCGAAATTTAATAGAAAACTCTTTAATAAATTATGCAAAAAAATGTTATGTTACTGCTAATTTAGCGGAAACTTATGTATTTGATGATTTTGAAAAAGCGAAAGTATACATCAAAGAGGCTAAAGACATAGCCATTAAGTACGATTTATCCTACTTTCTAGGGGTAATTAATAATAGAATTGTGCCTTTTATGCATGCGGTAAACAATGATTGTGACGGTATAGAAACTAATGATATACCTGAAGCGGCGCATTTAGAAGCGGTAAAAGGTAACGCTGAAGAGGCGGTTCGTTTATTGAATTCTCTAGAGGAACTAACTCCTTATCAAGAGTATTATTTAGGTTTAGCTACAGGGGATGAAAAAGTATTATATAACTCTTATCAAAGGCTGCTGAAGGAAAAGAAAGATTTTTTCTTCTCGAAGCTGCCGTTAAGGGAATTGCAAAAAAGGGGGTGGAATAGCATTGAAGAAGAGAACGCTAATGCTCATTAGTGCGGTTGCAATAGCAATTACACTTCAAGTAGGACATGCGGATTACAAACAAAATAATAGTGTAGAGACTGCACCCCAAATTATTCAATTTAGTGATCCAGATATAAAAGGTATGGGTTAATTATTATTCAGCTAAGGAAGCATCCCAATGCTTCCTTTTTTTTATTCAAAAACTATCAGATATTCCCACCTCCCTTTTTTTAATCAAGAGGGTTGATTTTTTTGCGTTAGTCCTTTACCATATTAAATTGTTAACGAACTAATACGATGACGTAAAATATATAAATTCTTGAGGTTTTAGGAGGTTCATAAATCATGCTTGCTTGGTCAGTGGTTGTTTCGGTTCTAGTTATGACTGTATTAAGTCTGCTCAGAGTGAACGTCATTATTGCTATACTTGCTGCCGGACTTACAGCAGGTCTAATGACAGGAGCTAGCTTAACTGAAACATTGGATTTAATTATTAAAGGTATGGGAGGACAAGCGGAAGTCGCCTTGAGCTATATTTTGTTAGGAGCTTTTGCCGTCACAATTGCCTACTCAGGTATTACAGGAATTCTTGTTCAGAACTTATTAAAGGTGATGAAAGGGAAGCGATCCATTCTGCTACTTGTTATTGCAGGTGTCGCATCTTTATCTCAAAACCTTGTGCCGATCCACATTGCTTTTATTCCAATTCTCATTCCGCCTTTATTAAAGCTCTTTAACGAAATGAAAATCGACCGACGTGGTGTAGCAACAGCATTAACGTTTGGTTTAAAAGCACCATATTTAATGATTCCTGCTGGATTCGGTCTGATTTTCCACAAAACCATTCAGGACTCCATGAAGGAAAATGGGGCAGCCGTCTCTGTTCCAGAAATTGCTCAAGCTATGCTTGTTCCTGGATTAGGGATGATTGTTGGTTTACTCATTGCGGTATTCATAACGTACCGTAAGCCGCGTGACCCGAAGGAAGTTATTCATGTTGATTCTGAAACAGCGGAGGTCGCAGCTACTGAAGAAAAGGCTGAACCATTTGGCTTCAACCACGCTTTAACTATCCTGGCGATTCTCTTTGCTTTAGGCATCCAGTGGTATACAGGAAGCATGGTGTTAGGAGCGCTTGTTGGCCTTGTTTCAATGTTTGTCTTCCGTGTTGTTCCTTTCAAACGAGGCGATCAAGTTGTCTCTGAAGGAATCGGAATGATGGGGACGATCGCGTTTGTGATGTTAATTGCGTCTGGATTCGCGAATGTCATTCAGAAGACAGGAGCTGTGAATGCCCTTGTTGAGCAAACATCTGGGCAACTAGGGGATAACAAAATGGTTATCGCCTTCCTTCTTCTCGTTGTAGGACTTGTTATTACAATGGGAATTGGTTCTTCCTTTGGTACTATTCCGATCTTAGCCGCTCTTTATGTACCGATTTGTATGGCAGTTGGGTTCTCTCCACTTGCTACAGCCGCGCTAATTGGTACAGCCGGAGCGCTCGGGGATGCAGGTTCTCCTGCTTCTGACAGTACACTTGGCCCGACATCAGGCTTAAATGCCGATGGGCGTCACAACCACATTTGGGACACATGCGTACCAACATTCATACACTACAACATTCCATTGTTTGTGTTCGGTTGGGTCGCAGCGATTATCTTATAAATCAATACATGTTCCATTAGCCTGCCCCGCTACACCGGGGCAGGCTTTTTTATGCTTTAAAGAAGTACAGGGTGTCAGACACCCTGAAGATCTTTACAGCGCTAAAGGGTGTCTGACACGCTTTAGTTCTGTGATGTATATTTCGTGGGTGGTGATGGAGACTAATGTAAAAAGGTGGTGTGTGCTTGTGAGGATTTGTTTACTCATTAGTATGGTAGTGATGAGTTTGTTGTATGCTCCGGATGTGAGTGCTCACGGTAGTTATGGGTGGGGATTCAGTAGAGGCGGTGAGGGAGAGGCGCCTGATGTTGGGAAATATGGTCCTTTGCTTGAGAAGTACGGTGGGTATTACATGGATAAGACCGATGAGAAAGTGGTGTATTTAACGTTTGATAATGGATACGAGCAAGGATACACGGATGAGATTTTAGATGTGCTGAAGGACAAAGAAGTACCGGCCACGTTTTTTGTGACAGGGCATTACGTAAACAGTGCTTCGGACCTTGTGAAGCGAATGGTGAAGGAAGGCCATATAGTCGGCAACCATTCCTGGAGTCATCCTGATTTCTCCAAAACGTCTCCCGAGAAGATTAAGAAGGAATTAAAACGGGTCGAAGATGCTGTGGCTAAGATAACAGATCAAGACTCGATGCAATACCTACGTCCGCCTAGAGGGACGTTTAGTGAGAATAGTCTTGCTGCTACTCAAGAATTAGGCTATATTACGATGTTCTGGTCACTTGCCTTCGTTGATTGGCATACAGATGGACAAAAAGGGTGGGAGTACGCATACCGAAGTGTGATGCAACAAGTCCACCCAGGGGCCATTATCTTATTGCACACCGTTTCAGAAGATAACGCGCTGGCTCTTGAACATATGATCGATGAGCTTCATAAGAGAGGCTATACATTTAAAAGCTTGGATGATCTCGTGTTAAAACAGATGTTACCTGATCCGTTGCAGACGCTATCAGGACTATAAAAAATAGCGAGCCTTTACTAAAGGCTCGCTATTTCTTTAAGGTAATACAAGAATAGCTCGTTTCTACTTCCATAAAATTAGTCTCGTGTACACGTTGATCATTTTGAAAAAACGTTTTTTCACGTTCGGAGGAAGATGGGAGGGGCTGAACTTGCCACTGATCTTTGATCTGCCATTTTGTTTCTTGCCATTCTTTGCTCCATACCTCTGGGAAATGGGGGAGAATTTTGGTTTGACGCTCGGCCGAATGCATGGCTTCCTGTGCGATGAAAAGGAGACCCTTGTCATTTAGGACACGACTGACTTCGCTTAATACTTTAGGGCGGTCAAATAAGTGCCATACCCCAAATGCCACCACGATATCGAAACTGTCCTTTTCAAATGGGAGGTGCTCTGCATCTCCTTTGCGATAAATAATCTTTTCATTTTGGCTTTTGGCCACTTTAAGTTTCTCCTCAGAACGATCAAGCCCTGTAACATGCACTTGATGTTGGGAGAGAGCGTTTGTGAACGAGCCGCTTCCGCATCCTAGAACTAAGACGTTCTTGTTAACGAAACAGGTGCCATTTCTTTCACACGTTTGAATAAAATGATGATATCCTTTGGGGGAATCTGGATAAGAATGAACCGCCCCCATTTGCTCGGAGCTCATGAAATCAACTCCTATTCATTTGCGTGGTTCGTGGAACTCATGGATAGCCAGTGCTCATCAGGATCTTGGAAGTAAAAAGCTTTCCCGCGATCGGCTTCTTCAATATTGGTTACCGAGAGGCTCACATCGTGGAAGAAGTGATGGCAGGCATGAATATCCGTTGTATAAAAATCTATGACAGGATTGTGCTCAATATTCTCGTTTGAGTTAGAAAAATATAAAGGTGAAACCTGATCTGTTTCCGTTAATTTAATGGTTGCTGTTCCCTTTTCGCCGAAAGAAAGGTAACAAACATGGTCTTTCTTCTCTACTGTGTGTAGCCCGAGTATTTCAGTATAAAACTCTTGTGACTTGTCCAAGTCTGAAACTGGGATTTCAATGGTTGCAATTTTAACGATTAATTTGTCATCCATTATGTTCACCTCTTCGCATTGTTTACGTTCTGTTGCTTTTTCTTTTCCTTTTTTAAGGGAAGGGTAAACAAGAAAACCTTATTGATTTACAATAGGAAGGTTTTTAGGTAGCGTAATAAGAAATCAGATCGTCGAAGAAGGGAGAGGGTTCAGGTGTGGGAGGAAACCGTTCGGTTATCAACCCCTTATGATTTTGACTATACGCTGATTCGCTTTAGTCTTGATCCATTAAGTCATTTAAGCAAAGAAGAAAGATGGGTTCTTATTCCTGTACAACTAGGGGATGAACAACACGTTGTGCATGTGGAAGCTAGAGGAACAAGAGAAGAGCCTGAGTTTGTCATTAGGGGCGACTCCGAGGATAGAAAAAAAGAGTTGCTTCACCGGATCCATGATTTATTTCAGTGGGATATTGACCTTGGGGTGATTCAAGAGCACTTTATGCATACGAATCTTGCTCAATTATTTACTGATCACCCTCATACGCCGATTGTCAAAGACTATCATCCTTATGACTGCCTGATGAAAACGATTATTCATCAGCAACTCAATATGAAGTTTGCCTATACATTGAGTACTCGGTTTGTGAAGACTTATGGGAATGAAATTGATGGAGTATGGTTCTATCCAACCCCTGAACGTGTAGCAGATATTCCGTATGAAGAACTTAGGGAGCTACAGTTCAGTCAACGAAAAGCGGAATATGTAATCGATACCTCGAGGAAGATTGTTAATGGAGAGCTAGACCTAAATGAGCTCACTGGGCTTGGGAATGAAGAGGTCATGAAGAAGCTCACGAAGATCCGCGGGATTGGCCCCTGGACAGTTGAGAATTGGCTATTATTTGGTGCAGGACGAGCAGACTTTTTACCAAAAGCTGATATCGGGATTCAAAATGCACTGAAGCGATACTTTGAGTTAGAGTCAAAGCCAAAGCATGACCAAATAGATGCCATGAGTCCAGAGTGGACCCCATACAAAAGTTATGCCTCACTTACTCTATGGAGAAGTATAGAAGGATAGAGAAAAGCCTGACCACAAGCGTGGTTGGGCTTTTTTATGCTACCGGAAAAGCGTCATGTTTCTTCAACCTGTGCATACATTTTTCTATATGCCTTTTAGACTGTTAAGCGTCTGTTAGAAGATGAATGTAAGGAGAGGGAATATGAACGTATTACACATTGCTTCAGAATGCATGCCTTTTTGTAAAACAAATGAAGTAGCTGACCTTCTTGGGTCCTTACCGAAGGCCCTTCAAGAGAAGGGTGTTGAAGTAAGTGTCATACTCCCTTTATATAAAGCAATTCCATCTCATTTCCGTACCGTGATGGATACCAGGGCAACATGCCGTGTCAGGCTAGGATGGAGAGAGAAGGGTTTTCATTTGAAGGAAGCCGTGTTTGATGGAATCCGTTATTATTTTGTCGAACAAGAAGAGTATTTTGGTGAGGAAGAAATTTACGGAGACCCTCAGTCTTTTCATGAAGCTGAGCGTTTTGCATTCTTTAGTCAGGCTGTTCTTGAAGTATTACCAGAACTTAAGCATAAGCCTGACCTCCTCCATTGTCATGATTGGCGAACAGGCTTTATTCCGTATTTGTTGAGTGAAGCCTATTCCCATGATCCTTATTATGACTCGTTAAAAACCGTCTTTACCATTCATCAAATGAATGAACAAGGTGTCTATCCTTCTGGAACATTCCATGATCTGATGGGGTGTGAAGAAGCGCGGTGTGAATTCTATGGAGGAGTGAACGTCACGAAAGGAGCTTTAGTTTACAGTGATCATCTAACCACTTTGAGTGAAACGTTTGCTTCTGAGATAGGGGACCCTTACTTTGGGTGTGGGTTAGACGGCGTGATCAGAGAACAACAAGCTAAGCTGACTGGAATTCAGATTGGAATGGATGGTTCGGTTTATGACCCTTATACTGACCCGTCTCTTGTATGTCATCCTCCTCTGAAAGAATGGAAATCAGTTAATAAAAGAGTCCTTCAGGAACAGCTTCATCTGCCCGTCAGAGAAGTACCGGTCTTTTTGTTGGATACTCCATTAGTGGGGGATAAAGGAATGGACCTTATCGTACATGTCTTCGATGAGATGATGGAAGAAGACGTACAAGTTCTTGTAATTGGAAAAGGAGATCCAATATTCGAGGAGAAACTAAAGGCTTTTGAAGAGACGTATAGAGGGAAAATGTTTGTTCATTTAGGTTCAGATGAAGAGTTGTTGAGGCAAATGTATGCGGCTTCTGACATTTCTCTGTTGCCCTCTAAGTATGAACCAGGGACTAGTAAAACTCTCATGGCTTTTCGGTATGAAGTAGTGCCCCTTGTTCGGGAAACGGGTGGTTTGCGAGATACGGTCGTGTCTTTCAATGAATTCACAGGGGAAGGAACCGGATTTTCTTTCACATGCTACAACGCTCACGACATGCTTCACACATTCAGAAGGGCGCTTCACTTCTATGATGACCCATTACTATGGTGGCGCATTACTCAAAATATCAAAGCTTGCGATTGCGGATGGCATCAACCATCTGCCGCATACGTAAACTTGTATCAAAAGCTTCTATTATATACTGACCAGGAGGTGCGGTTATAATGTTTCGAAACGTGGATGCTTTTAAAGACGCTTATCTTGAGAGGCTTGTGAACATGCATGGAAAAGGAGTGGAGGAGACGACACTCGCTGATCAATATATGACGCTTGGGTCAATGGTTCGGGAACACGTGAGCCGAAGTTGGATTACGACGAACAACCAATACCGGGATAAGGGTGAGAAGCAAGTCTATTACCTGTCTATGGAATTCCTGCTCGGTAAATTATTAAAAAGCAATTTAATGAACCTTGGCATCCGTGAGTTGTGTGAACAAGGGTTAGAAGAATTGGGGATCGATTTAGACCGAATTGAAGAGCAAGAACCAGATGCAGGACTCGGAAATGGTGGATTGGGGCGTCTTGCTGCAGACTTCCTCGATTCGATGGCTTCCCTTCGTCTTCCAGGGCACGGGTGCGGAATTCGATACAAATATGGCTTGTTTGAACAAAAGATTGTCGATGGTTATCAAGTAGAAATTCCGGATTATTGGCTCAGAGAAGGAAATGTGTGGGAGCTTCGGAAATCTGATAAAGCAGTAGAAGTTCGCTTCGGAGGGCGTGTTACTTCTTATGAAAAAGACGGGGGTCTGACCTTTGTTCATGAGGATTACGAACCGGTTCTGGCTGTCCCTTACGATATGCCTGTAGTAGGCTATCAAAACCAAACGGTAAACTCTCTTCGCTTATGGAGCGCAGAATCGGCGATTAAAGATTTCGATTTCAACCAAATGAATGACCACAACTATCATCGTCTTATAGAATACAAGAAAGCCACAGAAGCCATATCCGAATTCTTATACCCTGATGATTCTACAGAGGAGGGCAAACGACTTCGGTTAAAACAACAATACTTCCTCGTATCAGCCAATCTTCAAAGTATTCTGTGCCGATTCAAAAGAATGCACAATGACTTATCGGAGCTTCCTAACAAAGTCGCGATTCATACAAATGATACTCATCCGGTCCTGGCGATCCCAGAGTTAATGCGCCTTTTAATGGATCAGGAAGGACTAGGTTGGGATGAAGCGTGGTCCATTACAAAGAAAACAATCTCTTATACGAATCACACGCTTATGGCAGAAGCGCTTGAGAGATGGTCTGTTGATTTGATGCAAACGCTTCTCCCGAGGATCTATATGATCATCGATGAGATCAATGAGCGTTTCTGCAAAACGCTTTGGGAAACATATCCCGGGGAGTGGGAGAAGATTCACCATATGGCTATTATCGCGGATGGGTATGTGAATATGGCGAATTTAGCTGTGGTTGGAAGCTATAGTGTGAACGGTGTATCGAAGCTTCATAGTAATATCTTAAAGAAAGAGTTGATGAAATCATTCTATGAGTGGGCTCCTCATAAGTTTAATAATAAGACAAACGGCATTACTCATAGACGATGGCTTATGTATGCGAATTCGGATCTGTCTAAAGTCATTACAGAAGCGATCGGTTCAACTTGGTTAAAAAATCCGAGTGACCTTATGAATCTGCAGCCTCTTACAAATGATCCGGCCCTCCAAGAGGCAAGTGCTTATGTAAAGCGCCATAACAAAGAAAGGCTGTCGAATCATATTGCTGATCATTACGGTATTGCTGTGGACCCTGACTCGATCTTTGATGTACAAATCAAGCGGATGCATGCGTACAAACGTCAGTTATTAAATGTGTTTCATATTATGGACCTTTATCATCGCCTTAAAGAAAATCCGAAGGCAAGAATTACGCCGCGAACGTTTATCTTTGGAGGGAAAGCGGCTCCTAGTTATCACTTAGCCAAAAGTGTTGTGAAGCTGATTCATACCATTGCGGATGTCATTAACAATGATCCTTCTATTGACGATCAAATTAAAGTTGTCTTTATTCGAAACTACGGTGTATCTGATTCTGAGCGGATCATTCCTGCCTCTGATATTAGTGAACAAATTTCAACAGCCAGTAAGGAAGCTTCAGGGACGGGGAACATGAAGTTCATGATGAATGGGGCTGTAACAATCGGGACCCATGATGGAGCTAATATAGAAATGGCTGAAGCGGTAGGGGAGGAGAATATCTTTTTATTCGGTCTCAAACCGCACGAGGTGCTGTCTTATTATGAAAAAGGTGGCTACCATGCAAGGGAGATGTACAATCAAGATCCTAGGTTAAAGCGGATACTAGATCAACTGATGAATGGAACGTTTGTAAAAGAGGATGTCGACTTTAAGTCGATTTACTATAGTCTGATTGACCATGATGAATTTTTCGTGCTGAAAGATTTTTCTGCTTATATTGATACGCAGCAGCGTATTGCAAAAGCTTATGCGGATCAACAAGAATGGCGTCGTATGAGTTTGCATAATATTGCTCATTCCGGGAAGTTTTCGAGTGATCGAACGATTCATGAGTATGCGAGCGGTATCTGGCAGCTTGAGCCAGTCTTTATTTAACTGTCCTCCTATATAGTGGACTCGGATCTAGCGAGAATGTTTCCTTTAACTTTAGTTGAGTATAAGGTGGGCCTGGAAACCACTCGCTTTCCTGTGGGGAGCTGGTGAGCCTCCTCAGCCGGCAAAGCCGGCCTCCGGGGTCTCACCTAGGCTCTTCTGCCCACGGGAGTCTCGCAGTTTCCAGGCCCACCTTTGCCGTAATAGGAAGAAAGGAAACAAGCCATATTAGAATGTTGAATGTTAAACGTCTACGGCTCTATTCTTAAAAAATTTTTTCAACATCGAAGGTTCAACAAAAAAGGGATGACGCTTAGCGTCATCCTTTTTGCTCTTTACTGAACGGTAAAGGTCATTTGTATAGGTTCTTTGATGTCTACCCCTTTGGCGGATTGAATATCTTTGATGTAAAGGTGGTACGTGCCAGGGTCTAGGTCTTTTGTGGGGTTGATGGTAACGGCTTTTAGGTCATCGGTTAGTGAGACGGTGGAGCTTATGCCGACTCCGTTTTCACTTACGATATATAGGTTTCTTGGTGTGACGGTGTCACGTTCAATTTTCGTGTTAAATGAAACGGTCCAGGTTTTCTGTGGAGAGACGGCTTTGCTTGGTTGTAGGGATTCTTTCTTCAAGAAAACCGTTTGAAAGCTGTCGTCATCTCTCAGGTTTGCTGATGCGATGTATCCATTAATGCCGTTTCCTTTCACTTCGTAGGTTATGAAATGATTATCTCGTTTCTGGTCGTTTGTGAAGTGAGGGCCGCTTACAATGGTAAGTTGTGTATAGTAAGGAACTTCTTCAACAACGGGTGCTCCATCTTCAAGAGAAGTTCTTAGGTTGCCGTAAGCAGGGCTGAAATTTTCATTAAAGTTAGAAGCATTCATTAGGACCACGTTGTCCCCTTTAGAGAACATCTGGCTAGAGTAGGTGTTGGCTTGATCCCATTGGTAGTGCATGGTTGGGAATTTGAGTTCACCTTCTTCGTTGTAATTAAAGTCGAGTTCTGGAAGAGGAGAGATATTAATTAAGCTGCTCTTTTCGATGCGGTCATAAATCCCTTCCTGATAGGTTAGCCCAACTTGTTCAGATGGGTCATTTCTTTTTGAAGCACCGTTATAAGCCATGATTGGGAAATACCAGTGCTCCAGGATTTTGGGATTGCTTTCATTAATAGATGGGAGTCCTCTTTTGTCGTTTGCTTCCATCCAGTTCCATTTGTCTTTTAAGATTTCAGCGCCTATTTTTATGTTGTAAGCTGTATCGGTTTTAAGTCGATTCTCATCAACTTCACCGTCGTAATTGGTGACTTGCATGATCCCGATTCCTTTGTCGTTTGTTTCAATCGGGGTACCGTCTTCGTTAAACTGCATCATGCGGGTTTCTTCATAAGCAATAGCCTTTAAGATCTCTGGTGGAATTCCATAATCCAGTGCTGTTAAGGTTAAGATTTCTTTCTTTTCAGCCATCGTGAGTTCCTTAGATGTCGAAGGCTGAGCGGTAGCAGGGGAATAGGACATGACCATCAGCATCATAACCATAACCATCGATAGGGCGATCTTCCATGTTCTCAAGTGATAATACCTCCAAAATTTCTAGTATTTTCTTCTATTATAAGTCTAGCATACTTGTAAAATGAATCGTTCATTTGGACTAGTATAAAAGAAAGGAAGTGAGATATAATGGAAGAGAGGCTACATTTAGGAGGGGAAGAAACTATGGAAAGAGCGAAACGCTTCGTCGTTGTACAAACCCCTGATTGCTTTTTTATATTGTCGAGCTATGATTATCAAGGACTCCAGAAGGTTTGGGGATATGTTGATGTTGTAGCAGCCTTTCCTACAAGGAAGCAGGCCCGGAGGTATATAGAGAAGCGAATGCAGCAAGGAAATATTCAATTGGATACACAAGGCTATGCTGTCTATCGCGATGAGTCAGGCCAATTAAAGTACATCGATCTTGAAGCTGTTCAAGGTTTGAGACAACGCTTTGGATGGTTCCCAATAGAAGGTAAATTTTCAACAGAAAAGGAAGCGCTTTCTTATATTATCCACACCCAATCTACGAATCCACCCTCATTGCCACACACTTCCTAGATTACAAACCCTCCCCATTTGATATAATAGAGGAACTAGAACGTTTGGGGAGGAGACTAATTGTGAGTGCTTTTACAGATGAAGTTGTAATTGAACGCCCGTGTGAAGAGGTTTTTTCTTTTACGACGGACCCTGACCATTTTAAAGATATGATGCCAAATGTCGTGGAGGCCCAAAAGGTTACAGAAGGCGAGTTTGGCATTGGGACTAAAATAAGTGAAACAAGGGAAATCAGAGGTAGAAAAGTCACCTCGACTATTGAAGTAATTGATTTCGTACCCAATGAGCGCTACTCTGTGCGAAGTGCCCTTGAAGGGTTAGAAACGATTTACCATTATGCCTTTCATAGCCAGGGAGATTCAGAAACGAAGGTTACATTCGAGTGTGAACTTAAAGCTTCTACGTTAAAGATGAAAATGATCAAGCCGATGTTTAAGAAGACTCTTCAAAAAGAAGATGGGGATCATCTCCAACTTATTAAACGCGCGCTAGAAGATAAATAAAGCAGGATGTTCAAAGAAGGCTTAGAGCAAAGTGGCTCTAAGCCTTTTTTATGTGTGTATTAAGTTCTTTATAATTGTTAGAAAATTAGTTTAAGTAAACGCTTTCTAACGCCTTTGTATCAGCGGATGGAGCTGTCTGTAGATTTTTTGTAAAAAGTTATATTTATCTGTTTACACCGTCTTATTTGCGTCTTATAATTTCAGATTGTACTACAATTTTGGTCGACAATACGAAAACAATTTGAAGTAAAGGAAGATGCGTATGTTCAAAAAAGTCCTTTCTTTTTTAATTATCAATCTGGGTGTATTTTGTTTAGCGGTAAATGTTCACTTTTTCCTATCTCCTAACAACCTGGCAACAGGCGGGGTAAGTGGTCTTTCAATCGTTCTTCACAATATTTATCCAGATATTTCTCTTGGACTTGTTATGTTAATTTTAAACGTTTTTTGTTTCATATTAGGGTTCATCTTTATCGGATTTAACTTCGGGGCGAAAACGATCTATACAAGCTTTGCAGTATCTTTTATGGTTTGGGCTTTAGAGGAACTAGCGCCTTTAAGTCAGCCGTTATCTGATGATATTCTAATTCAACTTATTATTGGTCAAATGATTGCAGCCGCTGGTATTGCAATGGTCTTTCACCAGGGAGCGTCTACTGGTGGTACGGATATTGTTGCTATGATTATTAATAAATTCTTCTCCTTAGAACTTGGGAAAGCTGTATTACTATCTGATATTGCGATTGCCACGTCATCTGTATTCCTATTTGGACCACAAATTGGGCTTTATGCTTTCTTTGGTGTCATTCTGAATGGAATTGTGATCGACTACGCACTACAGCAATTCGATAATAATAAAGAGATTGTCATCATTAGTCGTGAGAGTGAACGCGTTCAAGAATTTATAGTAAATGAACTTGGAAAAGGGGCCACGATTCATACAGCGAAAGGTGCCTTTACACAAGACTCAAAAGAAGTAATTACAACAATTCTGAAGCGTAAGGATTATACGCGTCTCAAAAAATATATTGCAGAAATTGATCATACAGCGTTTATTACGGTTCATTCCATGAATGAAATTATTGGAGAGAACTTCAAACGCTTAGCGTAAGAGAGAAATGGACACGGAATAAACTTGTCACAAAAGAACTTGTTTATAAAGGATGTATCAGTCACCATGAGTGAGAAAAAATCAATGATCGATCACGTTCATCAATCGCTGAAAGAAGCCATTCTTTACAGAAGGATTGCTCCTGGAACGCAGCTCGTTGAAAAGACGATTGCTGAGCAACTGAGTGTCTCGAGAACGCCGATTCGCCATGCCATGATTCGCTTGGAGCAAGAAGGTCTTGTCACCATTGTGCCAAACCGCGGGGCTTTTGTCGTTCAACCTAACGTTGAGGAAATTAAACAAGCCTTTGTTATGAGGAAAGAATTAGAGAGCACAGCAGCGCGCTTAGCAATCGATTTCGTAACGGATGAAGATCTTAAAGCCATGAAGGATTTAATCTCTGAAGAGAAAGAAACGTATGAGCGTGTAGACATTTTACACTATATTAACGTCAATAAATCTTTTCATATGTATTTGGCGCAAAAAACCAGGAACAGCTTTTTGCAAGAATATATGGAACGAATTCTTGACCAAATGAACGTGTATCTAGTTTTGTTTGACGGATTCTATGATCGGGATTCTTCTATAGAGGGGAATACTCGTATTATTGAACACGAGCATATTATAGAAGCGCTCGACAACCGGGACCTTGACCGTCTGTTGTATTTAATTGATCGCCATATGGAATTTAGCTTGGAATCTATGAACTTACAGAAGACAACTTATCGTTCCTTAGAGAACGTTCTTAAAGACTGATCAGTTGGGTGGTTTATCATCACAACGATCAGTCTTTTTTAGTGTAGGTTTAATATTTAGGTCGAAATTATACTTATCTAAAAATTATGAAATATATCGAGGAACATCAATATAAAAAAGATAACGTTTACATTTCCCTTTATCATAGAAATTTAAACTATTTTTGGCAAAAAATCTAGTAAATTCATTGACTCTAGAAGTGGTAGATTTTACAATTATCAATGGTTTAAAAATAAAGGTCATCTTAGCCATCGGAACTAAGAAAGGGGACCCTTCATTGTCATATAGAATTACGGTTTATCTAATTGGGATGTTTGTTAATTTCTTTGGTGTAGCCTTGATTGTTAATGCAGCATTAGGAGCTGGGTTTTGGGCTTCTTTCTTTATAGGTCTTTCTGATTTATTTGGATTTACGGTCGGAACTTGGACCGGGATCTTTCAATTCTTAATTATCTTTTTAAATGCTTGGCTTGTAAGACAAGCTCCAGAATATAAAGCGATTATTCCAGTCGTATTAGAGAGTTTAATATTAGATTTCTGGTTAGAAGTCGTTTTCTCTAACTTTAATTTTGCAACTGCACCATATGCCGTACAGATCGTCATGTTAATCGCTGGCGTCATCTTTTGTGGACTCGGTGTTGCGATCTATATCCTGCCTGAATTTCCGCGTGGACCAATGAATCAATTGTTCCTTGCCATTGGAAAACGTTTTAATGTAAGTCTTGGAACAGGGCAAACGATCGTAGCTGTTATTGTAACGATTAGCGCGTATCTGATTGGAGGTCCCGTTGGCATTGGGACGTTAGCGAATATGCTATTCCTTGGCCCTGGTATTCAGTTCTGGTACACGCATGCTTATCCGGTTTATTATAGGTTACATCCTCAATATCAAGATGAACTTGAATTAGTATAGATGAAAAAGAACCTGAGAGCTTCCTTCTCTATGGTAGAGAAGGAAGCACCCTCAGGTTCTTTTTTATTTTGAAGTTGTTCCTTTTCGTATATAGATAACGGAAACGAAGTGGGAGTTTAAGAGTTCCTGAGGAAAGGTTGATGTCTCTTTCATGGTAAGTGTTAGTTTGTTAAAAATCGTTAATAAATAACTGATGCACACGTATTGACCAGTGGTTTTAGCGGGTGTAGAATGTTTTCAGGATTTTTGATTGGCCCTAGAGCTTAGTAAAAGATTACATCAAAGAAAGGGGGAAATCGTCATGTTATACAGAGTAACGGTTTACCTTCTTGGAATGTTTGTCAATTTCTTTGGTGTAGCATTAATTATTAATGCCACACTTGGCGCAGGTTTCTGGACTTCTTTTTTCATTGGGATGTCTGACCTGTTCGGTTTTACGGTAGGTACGTGGTATGCTATCTTTCAATTTCTTATTATCTTTTTAAATGGATGGCTAGTTAAACAAGCACCTGAATTTCGGGCAGTGATTCCCGTTTTACTAGAAGGATTCATTCTAGACTTCTGGCTTGAGATCGTATTTGGACATTTAGATTTCGCAGCAGCTCCGTTTCTGTTGCAAGTGATCATGCTCATATCAGGCGTTCTGATTACAGGGCTTGGTGTGGCGATCTACATTGTGCCCGAATTCCCGCGTGCACCAGTGGATCAGCTCTTCTTAACTGTAAGTCATCGTTTTAACCTAAGCTTACGTATGGGGCAAACGGTCGTAGCTGTTGTAATGGCTACTAGTGCATTTCTAATCGGAGGTCCAGTTGGTCTTGGGACGTTAGCTGGCATCCTCTTCTTAGGCCCAGCTATTCAATTCTGGTATATGAGGACCTATCCGATGTATTATCGCTTTCACCCTAGCTATCAAGATGAGGTTGAACTCATTTCATAATAGGCACGAGGTTCTTTGCTTCTATTAGTAGAAGAAAGACCTCGTGCTTTTTTATGTTTAGTAGAGGAGAAGGAAGAGCAGAAGGATCACTCTTCCTTAATTGTTAGAAAATTTGGTATAATGAAGGTGATTGATTTGCTGAAAGGGGATGTCAGGATGAAACGTGAGGATCTTATTGCTCCAGAACAGTATAATGTTGTTAGTGAAGTAGAACGATTTGCTAAAGACCCGAATCATACAGCCCTTCACTGGGAAGATGATTCAGGGAATGCTCGTGAGATTACGTATCGGAAATTGAGTAAACGTGCAAGTAAAATTGGTAACGCTTTCTTGGAGCAGGGCCTTAAGAAAGGAGATAAAGTGCTCGTTATGGTGCCTCGGCTCATTGAAGCGTATGAAGTTTATCTTGGTGCTTTAAAAGCTGGACTAGTGGTTATACCAAGTTCAGAAATGCTTCGGGCAAAAGATCTGCAGTATCGAATTAGACATGGCGAGGCAAAGGCCGTTGTTAGCTATTATCCTTATGTCGATCAATTTGCTGATGTAGATGTTATTGATCAAGTTACTAAATTTGTTGTCGGTCATGAAGCTGAAGGATGGCTTTATTTAGATTACTTAATGGACCAAGAGAATGATGAGCTTGAGTTAGCCCCTACTGCTAGGGATGATATGGCTTTTCTTTCTTATACATCAGGAACAACGGGTAACCCTAAAGGAGTTGTCCATACTCATGGATGGGGGTACGCTCACCTTCGCACAGCTGCTTATAAGTGGCTGGCCATTGAGGAAGGTGATAAGGTTTGGGCAACAGCGGGACCTGGTTGGCAGAAGTGGATATGGAGTCCGTTTTTATCTGTACTAGGGACTGGTGCAACCGGGTTTGTATACCAAGGAAAGTTCGATCCAAAGCGCTACCTGACCCTATTGGACAACCACAACATTAATGTATTGTGTTGTACGCCAACAGAATATCGATTGATGGCCAAACAAGATGGATTAGACCAGTATGATCTTTCGCATTTACATAGTGCAGTATCTGCTGGTGAGCCTTTAAACCGCGAAGTTATCGACATCTTCCAAAATCATTTTGGGGTTACGGTACGAGATGGCTATGGGCAGACGGAGAACACACTCTTAGTCGGTATCCTTAAAGGAATGGAAGTCAAACCTGGGTCTATGGGGAAACCGACCCCTGGTAATGAGGTAGCGATCATTGATGAAGAAGGGAATCCTCTAGGTGCTGGGGAGATAGGTGATATTGCTGTTCATTTGAATACACCTGCTTTATTTAAAGAATATTATAAAGATCCTGAGCGTACGAAGATGTCCTATCGAGGAGATTATTATCTTACGGGAGATCAGGCTAGCATGGATGAGGATGGCTATTTCTGGTTTGAGGGCCGTAGTGATGATATTATTATCAGTTCTGGTTACACAATCGGACCATTTGAGGTTGAGGACGCTCTTGTGAAGCACCCATCGGTTCAGGAATGTGCGGTTGTGGCGAGTCCTGATGAAATCAGAGGGAATATTGTGAAAGCATTCGTGGTGCTGAAACCAAATATAGAGGTTAATCATGAAGAACTGACTCAAGAGCTTCAGCAACATGTTAAAGATCATACAGCCCCATACAAGTATCCGAGGAAAATTGAGTATCTTGATGAGTTACCAAAGACCACATCGGGTAAAATTCGTCGAGTTGAACTTCGGAATCAAGAGAAGCAGTCTGAACGCGCCTAGTATCAGAAGACAAAACGAAAGACTGGTCATCAAGTGTGATGACCAGTCTTTTATGATTGCATGAGTTTATACTCTTCTTTTAACAAACTGTATACCACATGGTCAACGTAGCGGTCATTGACCCATTCACATTGCCGGATCGTTCCTTCTTTCGTAAAGCCGAGGCGTTCAGGTATGGCCTGGCTCTTTTTGTTACGCTTGGCACACCGAATTTCTACACGATTGAACCCGCGTGTTTCAAATAAATAGTGCAAATAAGTGGTGGCGGCTTTCGTGACGATCCCTTTCCCTTGGAAGTTTTCGCCTAACCAGTAACCGATGCTTGTCTTCTTATTCTGATGGTCCAGTTCATGGACGCCAATAACGCCGGCTAACTCTCCTTTATAATAAATCCCTGTTTCAAACCCTTTATTATCCGCAAATTTCTGCATCGTACTTTCTATAAAACGTTTTGTATCTTCAGGCTTCTCTGTAACATCGACCCAGGGCAGCCATTTACGCAAATGTCTGCGATTGGAATTAACTAAACGAAATAAACGGTCTATATCAGTGACGTCTAGTAATTTTAAATGTAGCTCTTTATTTATTTGATAGATAAACATCGTCTGATCCTCCTCTTGTTGAAGGTTACCAAATATTCTACCAAAAGTTTCGCCAAAACGATACAAGAGGGGGAAGCGTTAGAATGTTTCATCCATTCTGGCGAGTGGAATAGATTAACAATCGATTAAAGGGGATGGGAGGGAAAATCATCGATACCGAGGTTTTAGTGAATGGTGGAGGTGTTGGGGGACTAGCACTTGCCGTCAAATTAGCTAGCCGGGGTGTTCAGGTTACAGTTGTGGAACAGCTAAAGGCCGAATCCCCTCAATATAAGGGGGAGTTGTTGCAGCCTAAAACATTAGCGATCCTGGAGGACTTGGAGATAATTGACCGCGTATTAGCGAATGGCCACTCCTTCTCTTCCTTAGAATTTATTGAGTTAGAGAGGCAAATCTCTGAACCTCCCAGGAAAGTCGGAGAATCGTGTATGGATTATGAATCCTTAGCGACTCCGTATAATTACGCTCTAATGATTCCTCATGAGACCTTAAAAGCCATATTGCTTGATAAATTAAAGCAATATGAGGGGAGCTTCCGGTACATCCAGCCCGCCCGTTTTACCGGATTTAAAGATGGTAAAGCGCTCATACGCCACACCAAAGATCAATCTATTGAACCCATACATGCGAGATTTTACATAGGAGCAGAAGGACGCAATTCTCCGACACGGAATGCGATGGGACTTAAAGCGAATAATCGAACGTACAATCATCATTTCCTTACGGTGACGATTCCGAGACCCGCTGATTTCACAACAGGTAAGATTGTTACAACCAATCACCGATTCCTGGGGTTGTTTCCGCTACCTGACAACAAGATTAGAACCGTTTTCCTTATTAAAGCAGGGACTTACAAGAGTATGAAGGAAGAAGGGATTGAGTACTTTCACCGGGCTTACGAGGAATTGTGTCCGGAGCTTGGTGAACATGTTGCTTCCCTTGAAAGTTGGAAGGACATTCAATTAATGATCCCTACGATGTATCATGTGAATCGATATGTAGTTGAAAACTTAGCTTTAATTGGGGATGCGGCCCACGCTGTACATCCTATGGCTGGGGAGGGGATGAACCTGGCCATTCAAGATGCAGATGTGCTTGGAGAACTCATTGCATGGATGAAACGGAAGGGTCATTTCGATAATCGTCTATTAAAATGGTATGAAGAAGTTCGGATGCCAAGAGCCAAATTCTTATTAGGATTAAGTCACTTGTCGGCGTTAGCTTATTCTTTTCCTTACCCGTGGTGGAGGAGAATTCGAATTAAAAGTATTGAACAAATGGAACAAGATCCAGCCCTCCATGTTAAGCAAATGCTAAACATCTCAGGGCTTGGTCGATGGGATAATACTGTACTGGATCGGCTCATTCAAATTGGAGCTTTTCCTAAGAGGAAACACACTGTCTCAAGGTCAAAACAGCTGCAATACTTTTTTGAACGTACTGAAGATTATCCATGGGAGAAAGAGGAGTGAAGGGATATGAACATTGTCCAAACGGCATTAAAGGCAAGGAACTGGATGAAGCGAAATGAATCTTTTTTACCTACATGGCATGCGTACGTAGGGTATGAGCTTGATTTATTTAAAACGTTTCGGAACCCGAAGACAGTAGATGAAGTCGCGCAGGAAACAGGTTACAGTCAAGATCTGCTCCAATGTTGGGTGGATGTAGGCGCGTCGATTAAACATCTACGAAAACGCCCAAGAGGAAGGTATCGTACGTCAAAGCACCATTGTGGTGAATTCCTTGAAGAGGATTCAAGGGGAGTAGGTGCCCTGTTGAAAGAAATGATGGAACTCCATATCCCAACCCTTCTTTCTTATCCGGAGTACATGAGATCGAATGAACGTGCTGTATTTAATCATGAGAAGTTTGGTGATGTAGTAGCTGAAACATCTACATTATTAGAACATTTCGCTATTCGCCGAATCAAAAAGATGATGAAGGATCAAGAGGTTCAAACCGTCATCGATCTCGGGTGTGGTCACGGAGGATATTTGCGTAAGTTAGCTAAAGATTTCCCGGAAGTAAGAATGATAGGTGTCGATGTAAACGAACAGGTCGTTGAGTCTGCACAAAAAGCTTCCGAAGGATATGAGAATATTGAATTTATCGTAGCGGATGCGAGTGACTGGCGTCCTGAAGAAGGTCAGGAAGCTGACTTAATCTTATTACACAATGTCTTTCACTACTTAGCTCCGGTGGAACGAGAGGAACTATTAAGCAATTTATCGACCTGGCTTTCTGAAGATGGACGCATTTCAGTTATTACACCAGTGAATGAAGCAGCGCAAGGACAAGCATTCTCAAGTGCCTTTAACAGCTTCTTTACAGCCCATTCGAATTTATATGCTCTCCCGTCTTCTGAAGATATTGAAGAGCTTGCCGAAACATCTGGGCTTACCTTATCCGCCTATAATTCGATCATTAAAGAAGGTGGCTGGTACGCGTTTTGGCTTATGCCACAAACGGAACCGAAATCAGAAATGCATCCAGACCGGGAAACGGAGACTCTTATTGCATCAGGGAAATACTGATCTACATATGTAGATCAGTATTTTTATGGGAACGTATGAAGAGGGGCTGAGTTAGGGAAGGGGCTTGAGAAGAGAAACTATTTCTTTGGCAAGATATAAATAAGAAGAGGCTGTCCTGGCGTTGGGGCAGCCTCTTCTTATATGTATCGTGCTAGGATTACTCGCTCCAGAATGGTAAGAACACAAGGTCGTCTCCGAACACGGGATCTGTGGAAGGGAGGGGGACCTCTTTAATATTGTGTAACACTTCAGGTCTTTCTTTCGAATCTCCAGTTCGCATATCTTTAAACTGGCCGTCTGGATAGGCTCCTACGACAAGGAAATCCTTTGAACCGTGCAATTGCTTGTGGCCAACGCCTGCTGGGATAATTAGTACATCACCTGGGGTTACTTCTAATTTTCGACCACATTGCCCTCCAAATTGGATTGTAGCTTCGCCGCTTAACACTCCGAGAACTTCATGAGCCGTACTGTGATAATGATGATGGGTGAAGACCGAACCAATCCACGTGCTATGCCAACCTTTTTGTAAAAAGATCTCGTCCATTTGGTCAATATATTCATTGAGCACTCCTGGATACACAAGAAGCGGCAAAGTGTTATTCGGGATTTCTCCATCGTCTTCGAAGTAGTAGGTTTTAACTTGATCAGAAAATGCATGCATAAGACTTTCCTCCTATATCCAATTCCTTACATAGTTACCCTCGCCTAGTTATAATTAAACCATAAAATATGAAGAAAAAGGAAAATAAAAGCAAAAAAAGACTCAAGCATCATTATACCTGAGTCTTTAGGTTCTGTAGTTAGTGTCTGTTTTGGAAGAAGGAGATCTCGTCCAGTGCATGATATAAGGTGCTCTTAATCGGAACGTTTGAGAAATGGATACCGAGCTGAATAGCCACTTGAGCAACTCTTGGATTCATTCCACAAATTACTGATTTTACCCCTAATAAATCGAGTGACTGAATGAGCTGATATAAATGGTGAGCAACAAGTGTGTCAATGTTCTGGACACCAGACATATCCAGGAAGAGCGTTTCGTATGGATGCTGATTGCATTGGGCTAGAGTATGTTCTTGTATATGCTTGGTGCGTTCAGGATCTAAATCACCGATAAGAGGGATGATCGCTTCTTGGTCTGTAATAGGGATAACGGGTGCGCTTAATTCATTAATCAGTTGTTGTTGAGTATGGATTTGGCGAATGCTCGTTTCGTAATAATGTTTGGAAAATTGATAGATGACATAGTCTTGCGCATTATTACACATTTGTCCGATGTCCATCGCTTGGTCAAGGGAAAGGTCACTTTCTATGGCAAAGCCTTTCACATAGTCCCATAGAACTTTCCGGAAATTTGAGAACTGCTCCAATACTTGGTGAATCGGAACTTGCTCCCCTGCTCGTTTCTCTGATATACGTTCTGCCCAATCTTTCAATTCAAGGTTTGGGTCTGTCTTTTCTGAAATGAAAACTTTAGATAACGATTGAATCAATTCAAAGTTTTCCTCTCTTAACTGTTCTGTACTTGCTGAACTCTTTGAAGAATAGTAGGAAGTAACATCTTCTCCTCTCATATATAGCCATTGGTCTGTAATTTCATTTGTATGACGTTTTATGTAATCATGAAGTTCATGATATAAATTCATTTGGCTTCCACCTCCACCTTAAATGTGCTTATTCCATCATATCGGACCAAAAAGGGGAATGAAAACAATAACTAGTAATTTCTTATAATTCTTGTTTGGATTATTGAGAAAATAAAAACATCTTGATTTCCGAGTATTTTATGTTGCTGAAAGCATTTTCAACTTGGTACATTGGTATAGGTCAAACGCCATTGACCACCTTTTACCCATAAAAAAGCCGTCAAACGCCCCCCTTTCGTTGTCGTCGATTGCGCCAGGTTAAAACGATATCCTTTGGCTTATTGAACTCCGTGTCCCACAAATGTTTAACCGGTTAAGATAGAAAGGTTTGGCGGCTTTTTTCCCTTTGTGCAATTGGAGATTCTTTTACCCCGTGTGCATTGTAAAAAGACTCCTAAATTGTAAAAACCACTCCCATAAGAGAAAGCTAGCACCTTGGAAACGAGCTGCTAGCTTTCTTTTTTTATGCCTTCAGAGAATGTTTCCGTTAGCGATAGCCTGAGCGGAAGGTGGTTCGGGAAATCACTCGCTTTCCGCGGCCCCACACGAGGTGGGGTCGTTCGACGTTGTCACAGGACGTGACGGTCTTAGTCGAACTTCATTATTCCCTTAAAAGCCTCCTCGTTCGCTTCGCTCTCTGTGGGGTCTCCCCTAGGCTCCTTCTGCCGCAGGAGTCTCGCAATTTCCCGAACCACCTTTGCTATATTTAGAGAAAACGGAAACACGTCATATGAAGCATATCTGCCACTTCCGTTCACTCTGAAGACATTGGGCCGTTTATAAAAATTATAGCTAGGGGTGTCTCGGGAACGAGGAGGCTCGACAGCTCGCCAGGGGCCCAGACATTTCAACCACTCATCAAACATGACGGCCTCTACTGAAAGAAAGCATCTTACGTTTTGGGGTGGGGTGTGTTACAATCGTTAAAGATAAAATTGAATGTAAATCTGCACAGGTGATGCAGGAGAGGTTCTAGCTACACCCTCTATAAAAAACTAAGGATCGAACTATACCTTCCTTAGGTATGGTTTTTTTATTTAGTTCGGAAAGAAGTATGGGTGTGTAGAATTCTCTTTTTCTATTGAAAGGAGAATTTTTTTATGGATAAAAAGAAAGCTTTAGTCGTATTTAGTGGAGGGCAAGATAGTACAACTTGTTTGTTCTGGGCGATGAAGCATTTTGATGAAGTGGAAGCGGTGACGTTTGATTATAACCAGCGTCACGATGAAGAAATAGAAGTGGCTAAAGAAATCGCGGAAGATCTTGGGGTGAAGCATACGATTCTTGATATGTCTTTATTGAGTCAATTAGCTCCGAATGCTCTAACGCGTGATGATATTGAAGTGAAAGATGGGGAGAATGGAGATTTGCCATCTACATTTGTGCCGGGACGTAATCTATTATTCTTATCATTTGCATCTATAATGGGGAAACAGATCGGTGCTCAGCATATTGTTACAGGGGTATGCGAGACGGACTTTAGTGGATATCCGGATTGCCGTGATGTATTCATAAAGTCGCTTAATGTGACGCTTAACCTGTCGATGGATGATCAGTTTGTGGTTCATACGCCACTTATGTGGTTAGATAAAGCCCAGACGTGGGGACTAGCGGATGATTTAGATGCTTTAACTTATGTAAAGGAACGGACGTTAACGTGTTACCACGGGGTGCGAGGTTCAGGTTGTGGGGAGTGCCCATCTTGTAAATTGCGCCAAAACGGCTTAGACACCTATATGAAACAAAAAGAAGGAGCGAACGCATAATGGCTATGGATCAATATGGATTTCGCATCGTAGAAGATTTACAAAAAATTGACCAGGATATTAAGCGTAGTGACCTTAAGTATCATAAGAAACGCGTTATGGTAAGTAAAGAGTTTACGTTTGATGCTGCTCACCACTTACATTGTTATGAAGGGAAGTGTAAGAACCTTCATGGACACACGTATCGCGTCGTGTTTGGAATTAGTGGGTATACGGATGAAATCGGAATTGTAATGGACTTTGGGGATATTAAGCAAATTTGGAAAGAACAAATTGAAGTTCATCTGGACCATCGCTATATTAACGAAACCCTTCCTTTAATGAACACCACAGCTGAGAATATGGTGGTGTGGATTTATGAGAAGATGGCAGGAGCCATCCCTCAGGATGAACAATCCCTTCGCGTGGAGTTTGTGAAGCTTTATGAAACGCCAACTAGCTTTGCAGAGGCAAGAAGGGAGTGGATGGAGCTTTGAGTAAGCTTCCAGTTCTAGAGGTATTTGGACCGACCATCCAAGGGGAAGGGATGGTTGTTGGGCGAAAGACCATGTTTGTTAGGACAGCTGGGTGTGATTACAGTTGTGCTTGGTGCGACTCAGCGTTTACTTGGGATGGAAGTGCGAAAGAGGACATTCGTCTATTAACGGCGGATGAAATCTTTGAAGAGCTACGAGATGTTGGTGGTGATGCTTTTGATCACGTTACAATCTCTGGCGGAAATCCTGGGTTGTTGAAACATATGGGTACCCTTGTTGATCTCTTGCATGAGAATGGGTGTGAAGTGGCCCTTGAGACGCAGGGGAGCAAGTGGCAAGACTGGTTCAAGAATATTGATGACTTAACGATCTCGCCTAAACCTCCAAGTTCCTTGATGAAGACGGATTGGCATAAACTTGATGAAATTATTGCGGAGCTTAACCCGCTTACGACGAGCTTAAAAGTGGTCGTGTTTGATAAAGAAGATTTGGAATATGCCAAAGGAATCCATAAGCGCTACCCGAACATTCCGTTCTTTGTACAAGTAGGGAATGATGATACAGAAGAAGTGGACGATACGAAGTTGATGCATCATTTACTTGGTAAATATGAATGGCTTATTGACCAGGTGATGGCTTCAACTGAATTGAACCGCGTGCGCGTCCTTCCGCAAGTTCATGCGCTCTTATGGGGTAATAGAAGAGGTGTATAGGTTGTAGAAAGCCGTATTCCAGTGAAGGGATACGGCTTTTTTTGATGAAGAAAAAAGCTGCTCCTGTTTATCAGGAGCAGCTTTTCTTTCTATATTAATAGGGGGGTTAACTTACTTGAGAGTCTTCTTGTTCTTGCTCTTTTTGAAGACGTTTCTTACGTTTTAAGCGTCGTTTGATTTGTTTAGAATCTAAGTTAATCGTTTTTGGTTGATAGTCATCAGAGGCTACGATATCTTCGGTCGAAGCTTTCATAAATGACCAGGCCAACATCACCATGATGAATAGTAATGGTGTTCCGCCAACGATACTGGCTGTTTGCAATGTGCCTAATCCGCCTAGAATCATTAACGTTAATGGAAGTAAGCAAAGAGCAAATGCCCAGAATAGGCGGTTCCAGCGTAGTGGCTCATCTTCAACGTAATTCTGTACAACAGAAGCCAGGATATACGAACTGGAGTCAAATGTTGTGGCTAGGAAGATAATAGCCAATACGGTGAAGGTTGCAATCATAATTGGAGCCATTGGAAGCTGAGCAATAACGCTAATAATGGCAGCCGGTGCCCCTTGAGTATTTAAAACATTAATAACATCAAACTGACCTGTTAGTTGCATGTACATTCCGAAGTTTCCGATTATCCCGAAGAATAAGATGCTTCCAAGCGTGCCGTATAACATTGTTCCAAGAACCATCTGTTTAATTGTACGACCTCGGGAAATTCTGGCGATAAAGAGTCCTACGAACGGTGCATAAACAAGCCACCAAGCCCAGTAGAAGACTGTCCAGGATTCAGGGAAGTTCGTTTCAGCAAATGTGCTTAGACCAGCAAACGATTCTGTCCACGTACTCATGCGGAAGAAGTTATCTGCTAATAATCCAAGACTATTAAACGTTGTTTCAGAGATAAATTTAGTTGGTCCGAAAATAAATACAAAAGCAAGTAAGAAAAGTGATAACCATAAGTTCACATCACTTAGAACTTTAATCCCTTTTTTCAATCCGGAGTATGCACTAATGGCAAAGATAACTGTACAAACTAACAGTATACCCACTTTTAGTTTAAGTGTAACTTCAATTCCAGTAAGGCTTGAAATACCTTGTGCGATCATTGGTGTACCAAGCGCAAGGGTTGTCCCAGCACCGCCCATTAAACCGAACATGAATAGAACATCAATAATCGTACCAAGTGGCCCGTCTGCTCGTTTCCCGATAACAGGGCGACAAGCTTCACTGATCTTTAATACTGGCTTTTTACGAACATAATAGAAATAAGCAATAGGTAAAGCAGGTAATGTATAAATGGCCCAAGCGATTGGTCCCCAGTGGAAGATGCCGTATACGCTTGCCCATTGAATCGCTTCCTGTGTGCCACCTTCAGCGGCGAATGGGGGAGATTGGTAGTAATAAGCCCATTCAATTGTACCCCAGTATAGAATACTAGAACCGATACCGGCACAGAAAAGCATGGCTGCCCAGGAGAAGTTACTAAATTCTTGTTTTTCACCTTTGTCTCCTAGTTTTACTTGACCGTTTTTACTAAATGCGACATAGAGGAGGAATAAGAAAATGCCGAGGCCAACAATCATGAAGACAACCCCGAAGTTAGTGGTAATGAAATCTTGGGTTTTGTCCACAACTACTTGACCTTTTTGAGGAAATAAAATGAGTGGAATGGTAACTGCTAATAGTAGGAATAATGCCCCTGCAAATGTGGGCCAATCCATTATTTTTTTATTCATCTAATCGTCCTTTCTTTAAAGTACATAGTTAATCATAATAGATTACTAACTTTTTGTACAGAACAAATTGTACAATCTATTCAAATAATCCAAAAAGAACGAGATGATCAAACTGGACAAACTTACCGTTATTGTTGGGTTGAAGAAGGATTTAGATTTGTCGAAAAAAATATAAAAAAACCGATTTCTTTCGACATTTATCGGGTAAATGACTACGTTGTTGGTTTGCGTTTCTTAAATATATGTTTTTACAAAATATAGTGTTATGTAAGATGTTGCAAAAGTAGAAAGAGGTAGGGATATTGTTACAAAAAGAGCTGCAAATTTGATATGCTTATGAGTAGTCAAACAATTCATAACCTTTAAAGGAGGGCTTATATGCCTACAAATGAACAGTTAGAAAAGTATGCGGAATTAGCCATACATAAAGGGGTAAACTTACAGAAAGATCAAATTCTTATGTTGAATGCTCCTGTTGATGGTGCTGATTTTGCGCGAATTGTAGCTAAGAAAGCGTATGAAGCTGGTGCTAAAGATGTTCACATCAATTGGGCTGATGACGTCTTGCAACGCCTTTATTTCGAACATGCGTCACAAGATGTTCTAGAAACAGTACCTCAATGGAAAGTAGATCAATATGACTACTTTGCAGAAAATGGTGCTGCAGTATTGTCTATTCGTTCAACGGATCCTGATAACCTGAATGGGATTGATTCTTCTCGAATTGCGGCTGCTAGTAAAGCAAGCGGAGAAGCGATGAAGAACTTTAGAAAGTACACGATGAATGACAAGATCACTTGGTCAATTGTCGCCATACCTAATCCAGAATGGGCTAAAAAGGTGTTTCCTGATGTACCAGAACAAGAAGCAGTTTCTAAGCTTTGGGACCAGATCTTTACGATTACGCGTGTAGACCAAGAGGATCCTTTAAAAGCGTGGGATGAACACAACGAAACGTTAGGGAAAGCACGTGATTATCTTAATAAAAAGCAATTTAAAAAGCTTATTTATAAATCACCGGGGACGGATCTTGAGGTAGAACTACCAGAGGGGCATATCTGGAAGGGTGGCGCTTCTAAGTCTGAGCAAGGCATTTCGTTCAACGCTAATATGCCTACCGAAGAAGTGTTTACCCTGCCTCACAAATATGGTGTAAACGGAACTGTGACAAGCACAAAGCCTCTTAGCTACGGTGGAAATTTAATAGAAAACTTCTCATTAACTTTTAAAGATGGGAAAGTGGTCGATTTCACTGCTGAACAAGGGTATAGCACGCTAGAACAGTTGTTGAATATGGATGAAGGAGCTCGTCACTTAGGAGAGCTTGCAATTGTCCCTCATCAGTCGCCGATTTCTCAAAGCGGTGTTATCTTCTATAATACATTGTACGATGAGAATGCTTCCTGCCACCTTGCGTTAGGGAAAGCTTACCCTAGCAGTATTGAAGGGGGAGCGAAAATGGACGACAATCAGCTTGATGAAAATGGTGTTAACAACAGTCTCGTTCACGTCGACTTTATGATGGGATCCGGTGAACTAGATATTGATGGAATTACATCAACTGGTGAAACAGAACCTGTTTTCCGTAATGGAAACTGGGCATTTGATTTTTCGTAACCTATTCAAAAGGAGAGCTCTACTAGAGCTCTCCTTTTTTTGATTACAAGCTCCATTATTCTTTTTGGCATCGGTGGTTTCTCTTTTCCAATGGTTAAAGTAGAGAGAAGTTTGGTATAATGGTGTGCAAACAAACGTTCTGTGCGGAGGTATCGATATGGAAGTGGATGGAATCTTTAATGGGCTGAACGAACAGCAGCAAAAGGCGGTTACGACTACTGAAGGTGCTGTAAGAGTTATAGCTGGAGCTGGTTCTGGGAAGACGAGGACTCTTACAAATCGGTATGCCTATTTAGTGAGTGAATTAGGGCTTGAGCCCTCTAATTTGCTTTGTGTCACATTTACGAACAAAGCAGCACAAGAAATGAGAAGAAGAGTGAAGAAGTTAGTCGGAGGAGAACGTGATACGGGGTATATTAGTACGTATCATGGCTTTTGTGTAC
Source organism: Pontibacillus chungwhensis (assembly GCF_030166655.1). Taxonomy (GTDB): domain Bacteria; phylum Bacillota; class Bacilli; order Bacillales; family BH030062; genus Pontibacillus. The sequence goes on from NZ_CP126446.1 coordinate 545,456, forward strand.
GTATATTGCGGGAAGACATTCACCATCTATTTTACCCGAAACAATTTCTTATTCTGGATACGGAAGATCAAAAGTCGATCTTAAGAGAAATCTACGAAGAGCTTGGCTTAAAAGTGAATGATCATAAGTTTGCTAGGATCTTAAAAAAGATTGGTGAGATGAAAGCAGATACTGGCTATGTCTTTGACCTGATATCAAGAGAGAAAACACTGGACCCAGAACGGGTAGAGGATCTGGACCGTAAAATTATTCTGTCCTACTTAAAGAAACAAAAGAAGGTATATGGCCTTGATTTCGATGATCTTCTAAATTTCACACTCGTTCTTTTCGGTGAGTACCCGCGTGTATTGGAGAAGTGGCAGGAAAGACTCTACTATATTCAAGTTGATGAATTTCAAGATAGCAGTCCGAAACAATTCGAACTGATTCGGCTACTCAGTAAAGGACATCAAAATGTATTTGTGGTTGGCGACCCAGACCAAACCATTTATGAATGGCGAGGTGCGGATCCGAAATTTATGGTGAATTTCGATCAGTGGTTTCCTCAGTGTCAAACGATTGTGTTAAACGAGAATTATCGTTCCACTCCGCAAATATTAAATGTTGGCAATGCCCTTATTAAGCAAAATAAGCTGAGAGTAGATAAAGATATGGTTACAGAGAACCCTGATGGCGTGAATGTCATTCATTATCATGGGAAGTCTGAGCAAGAAGAAGCGAAATGGATCGTTTCACGTATACAAATGCTACAGAAGGAACATGGAGCTTCGTTAAATGATGTGGCTATTTTATATCGCGCCAATTACTTGTCTCGATTTGTGGAACAAGAACTCATTCATGAAAACATGGAGTACAGCATTTTCGGAGGGTTTAAATTCTTTGAGAGGAAAGAAATTAAGGATGCCCTTGCCCACCTCAGATTGTTGGCATTTGAAGATGACTTGTCATTTATGAGGGTTATTAATACACCAAGACGTCAGATGGGGAAGAAACGCATTGCTTTTTTAAGGGAGCGTGCTGAACAAGAAGGGGCTTCGCTTTATCAAACGCTTTGCAATCATATCGAGGATCCGGTCTTTAATCGAACAAAAGCCAAGGAATTCATTGAAGCGATTGAAGCAATGAAAGTAAAACGTCATGAACTTTCCGTTTCAGATTTGTTGCAGGATACGCTGCAGGCAACGGGGTATGAAGCTTTGATTCGGGAAGACGGAGATCATGAGAGGTTAGATAATCTGATGGAATTGAAGCATTCGGTTGTGCAGTATGAAGAGGGGATGGGTGAACAAATCTCGCTTGAATACTATTTACAAATGCTTACGCTTTATACGGAGAATGATCGAGAGGATGAGCGGGAAGCCGTCAAATTGATGACCATTCATACTTCAAAGGGGTTAGAGTATCCCTATGTATTCTTAGTTGGGTTTAATGATCGGATCTTGCCCAATGAGCGTTCTCTCAGAGATCGGAAAGAGTACGCGCTTGAAGAAGAGAGGCGCCTAGCTTATGTAGCAATGACAAGGGCAGAGCGGGAACTTTACTTAACGGAATCTGAGGGAGGAAACGGACGGGGCGAAAAGAAATACCCCTCTCGTTTTCTGTTTGAACTTGATGAAAGACTATATGAGCGTATTGGGTTTATTGAAAAAGAATTTGAGAAAGAAGCGAAAGAAGTTATACGAATGAACGCTCAACTCGATCAGACCCATACCTCTGAAGCTGATTTTAAGGAAGGACAGGTTGTAGAGCACCCTGTGTTTGGGATGGGAACGATAGAAGAAGTTGATGAGCGAAAAAGGATGTATAAAATCTACTTTGAAGAAATGGAGGTTACACGCCCCATTAGTTGGAATTTCAAGCGATTAAGAGGATTGAATAAATAAGAAAACGAGGCTCTACAGAGCCTCGTTTTCTTATTTTCTAGTCATGTATAGCTTGTGTATGCTTGGGCGCCTTGCGCTATTGTTCTTAACTTCGATTTTGTTTTCGGTATTCGCTTGGAGAAGTTCCTTCATACTTCTTGAAGATACGTGAAAAATGAGACGCACTCTTATACCCGAATTGTTCGGCGACAGAAAGAATAGAACCATTTTGTTTAAGTAATGCTTTTTTTACTTCTTTCATCTTTTGGCGATGAATGTACTGCTGAAGAGACAGGCCTACTTCCCTTTTAAAGAGGGAAGAAAGATGCTCTGATCGGACCCCTAACTCTTTTGCCATCTTCTCGATCGTGATGGGTTTATGAAGGTTAGCCTGAACTTTTTCAAGGCATGCTTGCATGAGCGGGGAGTGTCCTTCTTTTTCTTGTTTTTGAATTTTAGACAAATAATCGTGGACCATAATCTTCTCTAAATGAAGAAGGTCTTCAATTCGATCCTTTTGCTCGATTTCATGCATGTAATAATAAGAAATGGATAAGGACTCGGTTTCATCCATGCCAACGTCAATGGCCGTGCGAGCTACTAACGTAACCGTTGCAATCAATCGATTCTTATAAGATCGCAGTATATTTTCCTTGCCATAAGCAGGAGTTGGATAGTATTTAGCGTGACTCAGTTCATCAATAGCGGATGGGTCTCCATTTCGCAGTTTGTGTAGGAATTTCTTCTCTAACTGATACGAACGCGCTAAGAATTGTCCATCTTCTTTGGTCGTTTCTCTTTTCTTTGGAATAAAGGTGAATTGATCAAACGTTTGATCAATAACGGGTGTAGTCCAATCATTCGCCAATAATGCGAGCAAGATCTGCCCGTAGTAAAGGACTTGTTTCGTATGAACCACAGGAAGCTCTTTGTAATAAGCGAGTACCTTTCTTGAAACATAGATCGATTCTCTTTGTTTTTGAAAAGCCTTTTGAATGTCTTGGTTGTTTAAGTCCTCGTATAGAAAGGGACCTATACAGAAATAACCTGTAGGAATCGAGGCAAATGACTCGGTGTTAATGGCTAAAAAGTGGCGGTGGAATGGGTCCGTAATGTGATGGATACGGCCTTTTTGCTTCATTTTTTCTTGGATAAGCTTTCTTTCCTCTTGTTGTAGACGCTCTAATGGTGTTGGGATCTCTCCCAATGAAGTTTTATTCTGTGTATCGTACTCGAAGAAATAGACGGGTACTCTAGTCGAATAATGAAAGGTGAACAGAGCGCGTAGGGAGCTATCTGTTTTCATCTCCATTACTATAATCTCCTTTTATTGTAGTCTATTCGTTTACATATAATAGCATTAAATTGCAAAGATGTATAAGGAATATGTGTTTTTTGTACAATTTTTTTAGGAGGTTGGGTCCGTTATGTTGATTGAGCGGTTGGGCTTGCTCGGGGACAACTCGCTTTCCTGCGGGGAGCTGGGAAGCCTCCTCGTTCGCTATCGCTCTCTGTGGGGTCTTCCCTAGGCTCCTTACCCCGCGGGAGTCTCGCAGTCCCCGAGCAAGCCCTGGCTGTAAGAAGAGGAACGGACCTGCCATCAGCTTCTGAAAGGAGGGGGGCGTTCATCCATACACTCCAACAAAGCTAAGGGTAAGGATCCAAAGTTTTCATATAAAAGTGGACTGTGACAAAAAAATCCCCCTTGCGACCGGAGAGGTGCAAGGGGGATTTTTTGTTAAGCGCTATAGATTAAATACGGGATAAATAGGATGAATAGGACGTACATCATGGGATGCATGTCTTTGTGTTGTTTGGATGCAATCATCGTAATAGGGTACAGGATAAAACCAAGTGCGATTCCTGTGGCTACACTACTTGTGAATGGCATCATCAGAATTGTGATAAAGGATGGGATCGCGATTTCTAGGCGATTCCATTCAATGGCTTTGGCTTCTGTTGCCATCATGGCACCTACAATGATAAGAGCTGGTGCTGTAAGGGTGATCGGTACGATTGAGAGTACAGGTTCAAAGAATATGGCGATGGCAAAACAGATGCTCATAATGACTGATGTGAAGCCTGTACGTCCTCCTGCTCCGATACCGGCTGAGGATTCAACCATGGAAGCTGTTGTTGATGTTCCAAGTACGGCACCTACCATAGAAGCTGTACTGTCTGATAGTAAAGCACGACCAGCATTTGGTACTTTATTGTCTTTCATTAAGCCAGCTTGAGAAGCAATGGCGATCAGCGTACCAGCTGTATCAAAGAAGGCCACAAATAGGAATGTGAAGATAACAGGTAACACGGCCGGTGAAAGGGCGTTCGCTATATTGTCAGGTTGAAGGGCTACGCCTAGCGTTGGCTCAAGGCTTGGAATGCCACCAATAATAGCTTCAGGCTTTTCAATCATTCCTGTTACTAAACCGACAACGGTCGTAATGATAATTCCATAGAAGATGGCGCCTTTCCAACCGTATACGAGCATGATAATCGTAATAATAAATCCAAAAACAGCTAGAAGCGTGCTCGCATCTGTTAAATCTCCGAATGCCACAATGGTGTCTGGATTGCTAACGATTAAGTTAGAATTCTTTAAACCAATAAAAGCAATGAAAAAGCCAATTCCTGCAGATACGGCGTGCTTTAAGTTTTTAGGAATGGCGTTAATGATTTTCTCTCGAATTTTCAACAAGCTTAAAATCGTAAATAAAATTGCAGCGATGAATACGCCTGTAATTGCTGTTTCCCACGGGATGCCCATTGTGTTTACAACGGCAAATGTGAAGAAAGAGTTAAGCCCCATACTCGGCGCAATTCCGATTGGGTAGTTGGCAATCAGGCCAATCATAAGTGTACCGAATATAATCGTTAAGGCTGTAGCGGTAAACACAGCACCTTTATCCATGCCAGCTTGGCTTAAGATCGCTGGATTTACGATTAGAATATAAGCAAGCGCAAGAAAAGTTGTCATCCCAGCGATGGTTTCTTGTCTGAAGTTGGTTTCTCGTTCTCTGAACTGAAAGAACTCTTGTATGCGGTTCATAGTTGATCCTCCCTTTATGCATTAAAAAAAGCCTCGGATAGGGTACTCTACCGAAGCTTACGTTCTACAAAGGGATCGCGTATCAAACCCTGAAATAGGTGAATGGATAAACGAAATCCCTTGTAGCCTAGCTATTTACGGTAGCTTAGTAGATACGTTCGAGCCCTATTCTCGAACTTATACAAGGAAATGAAGTGAAGTGTAGTGTATAATTTCATTTAATTGATGGCTTTATCGCCACTTAAGCAACTTTAGCAGTATAGGGTAGTACCGTCAATACTCTTATTATTTTCGAAAAATTAAGTGTTTAAACAACAAGAAATAAGTTAAATGAATAATTTTCCTTTACGAATGAGACAGGAGATAAGAAAATAGGAGATGAATGTGTTTCCAGTGGTTCCAATTAATAGAATAGATGATAAAATGGTAGAAAATAGAAGAGTAAGGGAGGGGTCCTATGGCGAAGCGCTGGATCCTATTGGTGGTTATGGTAATAGGCTTTGTGCATATTAAACCCGCACTCGTTCATGCGGATGATCCGTTACTTGTATCACCTCGTAAAGAGTGGAGGATTGTCTTTAATACACCGCTTGATAGTGGGACAGTTTCGGAAGATTCGGTATACATAACAAGGTCAAGTGATGGAGAACGTATGAAGGTGCAAGTCAGTTTAAGCGATAATAAGAGAAAAGTCTTCGTTACACCACTTGTTCCCTATAAGTCTGACGAAACGTATACGCTTCACGTTTCAAGTTCAATCACTTCTTTGCAAGGAGTAGCCATGAAAGCTCCTCAGACATTAGATTTTCAGGCGAAGGAAGGGATGAAGTATACAGATCAATCGATTGAATACTTCCAGGAAATTGCATTCGGTGCCGAGTTTAACTCCGACGCCCTCCCCATTCGTAAATGGGAGATTAATCCACGTATTCAAGTTCATGGATCGCCTACAGATGAAGATATGAATGCGGTGAAATCTACCATTGAAGATGTGAATACCCTTCAATCTGCTATTGATGTAAAGCTCGTAGATAAAGATGCGAATATCAATATTTACTATGTTCCGATTGAGGAGTTTGGAAATTACGTGGACAACCCTCGTGAGGGGAATTGGGGATTGTTTTATTACTCCTGGGAAGCGGGGTATAAAATTACGAATGCGACGATCCTCATCTCAACAGACAAGCCATCTCAAGAGGGGAAGAGCCACTTAGTTCGTGAAGAAATTACCCAATCTCTAGGATTACCTAGAGATTCATATAGCTATCCTGACAGTATATTCTTCCAGGATTACACCACTACTCAAGGGTTTACGGATCTTGATGCCACCCTTATTCAAATGCTTTATGAAGATGAAGTTGAGCCGGGTATGGCACCTGACGAGGCGATTGATATTTTAATTAGTTTAAAGCCCTGAATGGACATTCTATAACGAATTCTAAATGGCAAAAAAAGCGGAGAACCTTTTCTTTAAGGTCTCCGCTTTTTTATTATTTAGTACCTTTCTTAAAGAGTGCTTAATGAGCCTGTTAGATTTGTGCTTGAAGCGTTTCAGCCTGAAGGAGCTTTTGCAATTCTGATTTGTTTTTCTTCGAGACCAGAATATACAAGATATCGCCTTCTTGGATGACGGTTTGCCCATAAGGGGTAACAATATCACCCCTTCGTATAATGGCGTTTATGAGCGTGCCTTCAGGAAATTCAATGGACTCAAGACTTTGTCCGTTTATGGACGTAGTAGGTGTCACTTCATATTCGACAAGCTCCACGTTAGCTTTCCCGATGGATATGAGTTCGAGGGAATGAACAGGGTTTTCACGTGCTTCCCCAGCAAGCTTGAACTTCTTCGCCAGTGGTGTAATGGTAGCCCCTTGAAGCAGTGTGGATGTAAGTACAATAAAGAATACGACGTTAAAGATCAGCTGGCTATCGTCAAGGTCTGCCATTAAAGGGAAAGTGGCTAACACAATGGGAACGGCTCCTCTGAGACCTGCCCAGGATAAGAAAAGCTTTTCTTTAATAGAAAACGGAAATGTTCCGAGTGATAAGAAGACAGCAACGGGACGCGCGATAAAAATGAGGATGACAGAAAGCAATATTCCTTTCCCTACAACATCTGAAGTAAATAGTTGAGAAGGGAAAACGAGCAATCCTAGTATGACAAACATGGAAATTTGCATCATCCATGTGAAGCCTTCATTGAATCGCAAGATAGAGTGACGATAGGTTAATTCAGAATTGCCGATTACAAGAGCTGCCGCATACACAGCCAATAAACCACTGGCTTGCATGAGAGAACTTACACTGTACGTAAGTAAGGCAAATGAAAGGGCAAATAAAGGATACAGTCCTCCTGAGTCTAGATTAATTCGGTTAATCGACATGCTTCCAATTTTTCCAATTGCGAGCCCAACCGCTAATCCGATTCCCATCTGCCAGAAGAAAGAGCCGGCAAGCATGAAAACATTTGCTTCTGGTTGTTGAATGAGTTCGATAAATGAAATGGTTAAAAATACAGCCATCGGATCATTAGAACCCGACTCGGCTTCAAGCGTTGCTTCAATGTTTCCTTTGACGTTCTTTCCCCTTAATACCGCAAATACAGCTGCGGCATCTGTTGAGCCTACAATAGACCCAAAAAGGAACGCCTCTAGCCAAGAGATATCAAAAATAAACTTGGAAGCCACGCCTACAAGACCTGCTGTGATTAACACACCGACTGTTGCTAAAAGCAGGGCAGGGAACGCAACTTTCTTAATTACGCCCCATTTGGTTTCGAGACCACCCTCAAACAAAATAACGACAAGGGCAAAGGTCCCAACTGTTTGAGCAAGCCCTGCATTGTCAAAATACACAAAACCCAGGCCGTCACTCCCAACAAGCATCCCGACCCCTATAAATAAGACAAGGGAAGGGACGCCGAGTCGCGTAGAGAACTTTGTGACTAATACGCTTGTGATTAATAAAATAGCTATTAACATTATGGTTTGATTGGATTGAAATAGCTCTTCGATACAGAATCCCGTCCTTTTCCAACAACGCCTTTTAAACGCTCTTACTATCTTACCCATTTATTTCTTTTGTACTTCAGGTACATGGAAAGCTTGAAGTATAGGAAGATGTTGTATATTTACTCATTTATTATTATATAAAAAAGACGTTCTGATCTCCAATTAAAGCTTCTGTTTATCGGTTAGACAGCTGTCCGATTGACATGTAGGAAGGCATGTATTACACTAGTTTACAAGTTTTAGAAGAGTTTAGTTTAGAGTATTTATTTTGAGATTTTAGACGTATGTAGAGTAGAGTTTATTCGTAGAATTAGTAACAGATGAGATTAGTTAGTTTAGATGAGTTGAGAATGAGATAGGTGAGTTGAGGAGTTTTTAGTTGAGTAGAGTTGAGCATAGGTCCATCAAAGAAGATGGTTCCCCATATATTTATCCTCAGACCATTTCATTCTCCATAACGAATATGGAGAGGTGAGATTCATGAAAGAACTACTTCAATTTTTACAGGAGTCGTCTACCCATAAGACGGTTCCAGTTACCTATCAGTGCTATAGTGATACGGTAACCCCCATTCAAATGTATGAACGCTTGCGCGAAGAAGCGGTTTATTTATTAGAAAGCGGAGACCATACCTCCTCTTGGTCTCGATATTCCTTTATTGGTTTACACCCATTTATTACGATGACAGAACACAATGGCCTTATTTCGTTTTATGACGAAGACAGGCAAGAAACAACAGAAGCGAGCTCTCTTCGGGATGGATTTGATCAAATCTTCGATCGTCTACAGGTGAAGTTGCCTGACGTACCATTGCCATTTCACGGCGGAGGGGTCGGATTTGTATCTTATGATGCCATTTCAGACATGGAGAAGATCAAAGAGCCTCGCTTTGATGATTTGAATATGCCTCACTATCACTTTCTGTTTTGCCGAACGTTATTGGCTTATGATCATCAGTCAAATGAATTAACGCTCGTTCGGTTCGTTCGAAATGACGGAGAGGATGATGAAAATACGCTTCGTCACAAATACGATCAAGCTGTATCAGAAGTAAACCAGTTGTTGTCGAAGTTATCCTCAACCCATGAGGCTCAACCATTTTTAGCTTTTCATAAAGGAAAGAATGCCAGTAGTCTCGAGGGTGTCGAGACGAACTATGAAAAGGAACAGTTCAAAGAAGATGTAGAGAAGATAAAGGAATACATTCGCGCAGGAGACATATTTCAATCCGTACTATCCCAACGATTTTCAAAGAAAGTTACCGTTGATGGGCTTCAGCTTTACCGTGTATTACGTCACGTGAACCCGTCACCTTACATGTTTTATATCAATTATCACGATTATGAACTTATTGGAAGCTCCCCTGAGCGTTTAATCCAAGTAGCTGATGATGAAATTGAGATTCATCCGATTGCAGGAACCAGAAAGCGTGGTGAAAGTGAGGAAGAAGATGATCAATTAGCACAAGAGCTCTTACAAGATGAGAAGGAAAAAGCGGAACACTATATGTTAGTGGACTTAGCCAGGAATGATGTCGGTCGAGTGGCTTCATTTGGCACTGTAGAAACGCCGGTCCTTGCTGAAATCATGAAGTTTTCAAGAGTGATGCATATGATCAGCAAAGTGACAGGCCATTTAAACCCTGGAACCCACCCGATTGAAGCCTTTCAATCTGCCTTTCCGGCAGGGACGCTTTCAGGAGCCCCGAAGATTAGAGCAATGGAAATTCTGCAAGAAACAGAACCTACAGCCCGTAATGTTTATGGCGGTGGCGTCGTTTACTTTGGTTTTGATGGAAACCTTGACTCATGTATTGCAATCAGAACAATTCTACTGAAAGATCAAGTCGCTCACGTTCAGGCAGGAGCAGGTGTAGTTGCTGATTCTGACCCTGAGAAGGAGTGGCAGGAAACGGTGAACAAAGCAAGTGCTTTGTTACAAACGATCGATCAGGCCGAAGAACTGTTTGGAACGACTTCACATGAGGAGGAGAAAAATTATGCTTAAAACCACGTTAAATCGTTTGCTAAACGAGGAAACCTTAACAGAGCAGGAAGCTTTCGAAGTGATGGACTTAATTATGCAAGGTGAAGTTGGGACGGAACAGCTATCTAGCTTCCTATCGATCTTACGCTTCCGCGGGGAGACCGTTGATGAGCTTGTAGGGTTTACAAAAGGGATGCGAAAACACATGCGTACCATTCAGCATACAGAAGAGATTGTGGTTGATACGTGCGGAACAGGTGGGGATGGCTTATCTACCTTTAATATATCGACAGCGGTCGCTATTGTATTAGCCTCCTTGGATGTGAAGGTGGCTAAGCATGGGAATCGAAAAGTGTCCTCTGCGAGCGGAAGTGCTGATGTCTTAGAATACTTGGGAGTGCCGGTTAATACCACGGCTGAACAAGCAGCACACATGCTTTCTCACACAGGCATGACCTTCTTATTTGCTCCTAATTATCATCAAGCGATGAAGCATGCCGTAACTGCAAGACGAGAACTGGGTTTTCGAACGGCATTTAATGTTCTGGGCCCTTTATCGAATCCTGCAAATGCGAGACATCAAGTCATCGGAATTTATGATACCGCACTAGGTGAGAAATTGGCTCGTGCGCTCCATGAACTAGGTTCACAGCATGTGCTCCTTGTAACAGGAAAAGACGGCTTAGACGAACTGTCTATTTCTGAACAAACAGACGTGGTTGAACTGAAAGACGGGAAAGTTACGAGAACAACAGTGGAACCCGAACAATTTGGTTTAAAGCGGGGGCAACTAAAAGATATTCAAGTTCAAAATTCACTGCAAAGCGCTAAGCTTATTCAGGCAGTATTTGAAGGAACAGCGAATGACAGTGCAAGAGATATCGTTATCCTCAATGCCGGAGCCGGATTATTTGTGGGAGGTAAAGCTTCTTCAATTGAAGAGGGCGTAGAGCAAGTGAAGACAGCGTTAGAAGATGGAACGGTACACCATTATTATCAATCGTTACGACATACGTTGGAGGGAGCTCATTATGCTTGATCGAATCATTGAAACGAAAAAGGAAGAAGTGAAACATCTTACACTACCAGAAGCAGAATCAGTGGAAAAGCGTTCCTTCTATGAAGCTTTGAACTCTGGGGGAGATGCCATTTCCCTAATTGCAGAAGTGAAAAAGGCGTCCCCTTCTAAAGGCGTAATTCGTGAAGATTTCAGGCCTCTTGAAATAGCAGGGGTCTATAATGAAGCAGGTGCAAGCGCAATCTCTGTGCTTACCGATCAAACGTATTTTCAAGGGAAACGTGAAGATTTAACAGCTGTTAAGAAACATGTTTCTATCCCGGTATTACGAAAAGACTTTATTATCGATGAGTTGCAGATTGAAGAGAGTGCAAGGATTGGTGCTGATGCGATCTTGCTTATTGGAGAAGTACTTGAACCGACTAAGCTTTACGCTCTTTATCAAAAAGCCACAGAGTTAGGGTTGGATGCCCTTGTGGAAGTTCATGCAGCAGAAACGCTTGAGCGTATTCTTGATGTGTTTCAACCTAAGATTATTGGAATCAATAATAGAGATTTAACAACTTTTAAGACCACGTTAGATCAAACAGAAAAGATTGCTAGCTTAATTCCTGCGGGTAGTCTTGTTGTCAGCGAAAGTGGCTTGTTTACCTTTGAAGACGTAAAACGGGTCAAGGAGGCTGGAGCCAAAGCGATCCTTGTAGGAGAGGCTCTTATGCGTGAGAACAATGCGACAAAACAAATCCACAATATGTTAGGACGTGTTACTTCATGAGTAAAACTGCGCTTAAATTTTGCGGAAACCGAAGCTTTGAAGATCTCAAATATTCAATAGAGTCAGGCGTTCCTTATGTTGGGGTTATATTTGCTGAAAGTAAACGACAAGTCCTTCCGGAGCAGGTGTCAAGCTGGTTAGAACGCGCTCCATTAGGAGAGGGACAACAGATTGTAGGGGTGTTTGTTAACCCTTCTGTGGCTGAGATTGAAGAAGCACTTCATCTTACCCATCTAGATATTATTCAGTTACATGGGACAGAAACGTTATCAGAAGTGTTAGCTATTAAAGAGCGATTTAAGAAGCCTGTTTGGAAGGCGATTCACCACTCTGAAGACGCCCTTGAACGAATGGGATTGTTTCAAGGGGTAGTGGATGGGTATGTCGTCGATTCCAAAGTAAAGGGACACTGGGGCGGTTCAGGTGTTCGTTTTGATTGGGGTCAGGCACCATTCTATATTGAAGAAGGAAAAAGGCAAGGCGTTCCGTGCTTTATTGCTGGTGGCGTTACCGATGAGAATGTGAGTGAACTATTGAAGCTGAAACCTAAGGGGATTGACGTATCCTCTGGGATTGAAACAGACGAAGCAAAAGACGTTGATAAAATGAACAATTTCGTGAGGGGGACACAACATGTCAGTCGTATATCCGGATAACCGAGGACGTTATGGTGAATATGGAGGCCAATTTGTTCCTGAAACCTTGATGGCCCCGTTAAAAGAGATCGAAGACGCACTTGATGAAGCCATGAAAGATGAGAGTTTCCAAGAAGAATATCGTCATGAATTAGAGCACTATAGCGGAAGACCTACAGCGCTAACATACGCGAATCAGCTTACGAAGAAGCTGGGCGGCGCTCATATTTATTTAAAACGAGAAGATTTAAACCATACAGGGGCTCATAAGCTGAATAACGCGATCGGTCAGGCTCTTCTTGCTAAGCGAATGGGAAAGAAAAAAATCATTGCTGAAACAGGTGCTGGTCAGCACGGTGTTGCCTCAGCAACTGTAGCAGCAAAGCTCGGATTAGAATGTAAAGTATTCATGGGAGAAAAGGATATTGAACGTCAGCAGCTAAACGTATTTCGTATGCAATTGTTAGGGGCTGAAGTGATCTCGGTTTCTTCTGGTGATAAGACGCTGAAAGATGCTACAAATGAAGCGATCCGTTACTGGGTTGCCCATTGTGATGATCATTACTACTTAATTGGATCTGTGGTAGGGCCACACCCGTACCCGAAAATGGTTCGTGATTTTCAACGAGTCATTGGGGATGAGACGAAGCGCCAGTTCAAAGAGAAAGAAGGCAAACTTCCTGACCGTATTTACGCATGTGTAGGTGGCGGAAGCAATGCAATTGGAATGTTCTACCCATTCTTACAAGATCATGTTGAGCTTGTTGGAGTTGAGGCAGCTGGTAAGGGGATCGATACACCAGATCACGCAGCAACGCTTCTTAATGGAACGCAAGGTATTATTCATGGGTCTATGACGTATTTGATTCAAGATGACCACGGACAGATTGTGGAGCCTTATTCCATTTCAGCCGGATTAGATTATCCTGGTATAGGACCTGAGCACGCATACCTGCATAGCTCTGGGCGCGTTCGTTATGAGTCTATTACAGATAGTGAGGCACTAGAAGCTGTTAAGACTCTTTCTCAAACGGAAGGGATTATCCCGGCCATTGAAAGTGCTCATGCCATTGCTCAAGCAGTGAAAGAGGCACAACAAATGGATCAGAGTGAAACGATTGTGATTAATGTGTCCGGTCGAGGAGATAAAGATATGAATACCATTATGGAACAATTTCAGGAGGGGGAGCACAATGAAACAAATGGTTGATCAAACACGTTTTCAAAAACGATTGAAGCGCGAAAAGGATTTATTCATTCCGTTTATCATGAGCGGTGACCCGACTCCTGAAGCAACTGTTGAGATTGCCTTAACGATGCAGCAAAGCGGGGCTGATGTATTGGAGTTAGGTGTTCCCTATTCAGATCCTTTAGCAGATGGACCTACCATTCAAGAAGCAGCAGGTCGTGCGTTAGCGCAAGGTATGAATCTGACAGAAGCTATGAAACTCGTTCCTAAAATGAGGGAGCGAGGGGTGACAATTCCGATCGTTTTATTCACGTATTATAACCCTGTGCTGCGCTATGGACTCGAGGCATTCGCTGAAGCCATGAAAGAGAATGATGTAGATGGTTTACTGATCCCGGATATTCCATTGGAAGAAAGTGAAGAGATCCGTGGTTTTACAGAGCAATACGGGGTTGAGCTCATTTCACTTGTAGCGCCTAACTCTGAAGAACGCATCAAACGTATTGCAGAGCAGGCAAAGGGCTTCTTATACTGTGTTTCTTCTCTTGGTGTAACAGGAGAGCGTAAGGATATGAATCCTGATATTGCTTCGTTTCTAGAGAAAGTAAAGCAGTATAGCCAGGTCCCTGTAGCAGTAGGCTTCGGGATATCAAGTTATGAACAAGTTAAGCTTGTGCAGGGGTATAGTGACGGTGTTATTATTGGCAGTAAAATTATAAAGTTAATTGATTCACATCATGAAGAGTTAACAAATGAAGGTACAAGAGCCGAGGCGTTGCAAGCCTTACAAAAGGACGTAGAGAAGTTAGTTAAAGGGGAATAATGATTCCCGAGAGCTGAGATTAGTAGAGAAGAGGAGAGTCTATATGATCCTAATGATTGATAACTATGATTCTTTCACATACAATTTAGTTCAATATGTAGGAGAGATTTATGGAGATATTACCGTAAGAAGGAACGACGAAGTGACGATTGATGAAATTCGTGAGATGGATCCTGATGCTATTCTTTTATCACCAGGCCCATGCAGCCCAAACGAAGCAGGGGTTTGTTTAGAGGTTGTTCGTCAGTTCGCAGGTGTGACGCCGATCTTGGGCGTGTGTTTAGGCCATCAGACGATTATTCAGGCATTCGGTGGAGAAGTTGGACGTGCGAAGGAACTATTTCATGGCAAAACCTCACTCGTTTTGCATGATGGACGTAGCTTATTTAATCAAATTCCACTTCCGTTTACCGTTGCGCGCTATCATTCTTTAATAGGGAATGAAGTGACGTTACCAGATAGTTTGGAAGTCACTGCACGTACACCGAGCGGAGATTTAATGGGTGTCCGCCACGTTGATTTCGCAGTAGAAGGCGTGCAGTTTCATCCTGAGTCGATCTTGACTGAGCATGGAAAGAAGCTACTTCAGAATTTCTTAGATTATTATGAAGTAGGCTTTTCTGAGAAAGCAACAGTTCAATAAGGTCACCAGTAAATTGTTCAGCTTATGGATTCATATCATCCTTAAGCTGAACTTTTTTTAGTATCATGAAGAGAGATGATAATTTTTTAAGGTTATATATCAGAAAATTTAGAACAATCTACAAATTTCGCGAGTTTTTTCACGCGCGGCGTTTTATAATAATTGGAAACGGGTAATAAATAAGTAAATTAGGAGGGCCTGCATATGACCATGACAGCGAAATTTCTTGAATCAGATCTAAGTTTATTGCAACACATTTCCAGAGCGAAACAGAATCAGGATCCTAAGACTGTTCAACTTTTGAAGGACTTTAGAAACGGAAATGTCGTCAATGTGCCCAATTGTTTGATTGAGTTACGTAACGGTCAATACGTTGGTAGTGGAGACTATATTCATAATGATGAAGGTACTTTTTACTTACGATCTGCTAATGGGACAACAAAGAAAGTAGATGCAGCGTTTGTGTATGACTTTTGCTGGGGTTGTGCCCATCACTATAGTTGAACGATAAGAAGAGGAGCACTCGGGTAACGAGTGCTTCTTTTTCGTTTTAAATATGCTAGTTTCTGTACGTTTGCTTCCTGTTTGATTTACAATAATTGTACATCAAGAGGGGGGATCGTTGTGTTACATGTTGTCTGGTATAAACGGGATTTACGTTTGCATGATCATCGACCACTTCAGGAGGCGTGGCGGGAAAGAGAGCCCATTTTGCCACTGTATGTGGCGGAGCCTTCCATTTGGCAGGAAAGTGAATTATCGATTCGTCATTTTCAGTTTGTACAAGAGAGTTTACAAGATCTAAGTGAAGCGTTGAATGGGATTGGTGGCTCTTTGTTTGTTACCGTTTCAGAAATTGAACCTGTATTAGAAACGATCTATCAATCATTTGGGCCTTTTACGCTCCATGCGCACGAAGAGAGTGGATGGCCAATTACATATGAACGAAATCGACAAGTGCGGGAGTGGATGGGTAAGAGGGAACTAGATTTCCATGAGTATTCACAATTCGGTATAGCACGTGAGGAAGAGAGTGTGCGGTCGTTTCAGACCGAATGGAAGGCGTTTGTCCAACAGCCTGTTCAAGAAGTTCCTTCTTTACTCACAACGGTAGATGAGGAAAGCTTGCCGAGCACATTTTCAACCCAACTTGATCCATTACATCGTTTTAATGTTGGGGGAAAACGAATTCGTTACGGTCAGCAGGGCGGGGAGAAGTTGGCTCATGAAACACTTGATAGTTTCCTGGAAGATCGTTATAGGCGTTACAAGGAAGACAGACAACACCCTCTTGCTTCAACAAATGCGTGTAGTCGTCTTTCCCCTTACTTGGCTTATGGGAACTTATCAATGAAATATGTCGCCAAGCGAACAGAACAAGCAATGGAAGTATGTGAAGATCAGGAGGAGAAGAAGGAGTTAAAAGCCTTCTACTCAAATTTACAATCTCGTTGTCGATCTATTCAATGGCTTAAAGATGGCCCGGATGTTGTTTATGGTCCTCTGAACTCTTCTTTTCATCAAGAACGAGTGGAGATGGAGGGATTTGAGCGGTGGGCAACTGGACAAACGGGCATTCCAATGATTGACGCAGCTATGCGAGCTCTTCTTAAGACAGGGTGGCTCAATGAAAGAGCTCGGGCCATGCTTTTATCGTTTGCTTGTCATACGATGGGGTTGGATGGGAAGAGATCTTGTGAATACCTTGCAGGGCTTTTCATAGATTATGAACCTGGTATTCACTATAAGCAGGTTTATTCACTGCTTGCTCTAGAGCCTGGTACAAAACTCCGTTTATATGATCCTGTTAGAGAAGGGAAGAAGCATGACTCGGAAGGTAGATTCGTTCGTCAGTATATTTCGACATTAAAGCATGTACCGAATTCGTTTATTCATGAACCATGGAAATATGATGGGTTCTTCCACCTAGATTATTGTGGTCCTATTGTCGATGTAAAGAAGGCGAATCGAAACGTGAAGCTTCGGTGGGATGAAGTGGAGAATAAAGGGAATTCAGAGGCAAAAGGGAAGAAGAGGGAAGCGACCAAAGCTAAGGATGAAAGCGAACAGATCACTTTTGATTTATTCAAGGAGTAATACGTTTATAGAGATCGCGAAGAGTGAGCAGCCCCTTCGCGATCTTTTTATTGTTTCATTTTCGGATCGAGGGCATCTCGCAAGCCATCACCCATTAAGTTAAAGCCAAGTACCGTTAGCATAATAGCAAGTCCAGGGAAAATCATTGTCCAAGGAGCTTGTACGAGATACCCTTTAGAATCTGCGAGCATTTTCCCCCAATCCACATCAGGAGACTGGGCGCCGAGTCCTAAGAAACTTAAAGCGGCTACTTCAATAATCGCCGTAGCAACTGCTAAGGTTCCTTGAACAATTACAGGGGTCATACTGTTTGGAAGAACGTGATGAAACAAGATCCGTATATCCTTCATACCGATAGACTTTGCAGCGGTAATGTATTCCTCTTCTTTCACACTCAAGACTTTAGAACGAATGAGGCGCCCGAAGTTTGGGACGTTGATTACCGCAATGGCGATAAGAGCGTTTTGGAGATCCGGACCAAGTATTGCCACAATCGCAATAGCAAGCAGGATGCTGGGGAAAGCTAGGAGGATATCAAAGATTCTCGAGATGATCGTATCCACCCATTTTCCATAAAATCCAGCTAAGATTCCGAGGGTGCAGCCCACAATGATGGAGCCGGCAACACATGAAAATCCCACCCATAGAGAGATCCGTGCGCCATAAATAATCCTTGAAAGAATATCGCGACCGAAGTCGTCTGTACCGAGCCAATGGTCGGCAGATGGACCCTGCAGGCGGTTCAGAAGGTCAGGCTTTGTATGATCATAAGGCATAATCAGCGGTGCAAAGAGGGCGAGTAGAATAAAGAAGAGTACGATACTTAATCCCACTATAGCAATTTTGTTTTTGGAAAAGCTTCTCCAGGCGTCGCGCCATGGTGAAGAGGGCTTCTGAACAGTTGGGTTTTCAGGGTGATTTAGTGTAGGGGTAGCGTGGTTCATGTGATTCCTCCTTTCTATTTATAATTGATCCTTGGGTCGATAAAGGCGTAAAGTAAATCTACAATGACATTAATAAAGACAAAGATGGTGGCGATTAACAGAATGCCAGATTGAATGACAGGGTAGTCCCGGTACTGAATAGCGTCATAAATGTATCGTCCAATACCAGGCCAGCCAAAGATGGTTTCTGTTAAGATGGCTCCGCCTAGTAAGAGGCCGGTTTGAAGGCCGATGACAGTGAGAACTGGAATGACAGCATTCTTTAACGAATGCTTGTACACGACCCAAAAGTTACCCAGGCCTTTCGCGCGTGCTGTTCGAATGTAATCAGAGCGCATCACTTCTAGCATGGATGAACGGGTCATGCGAGCAATAATCGCCATCGGGATTGTGGCAAGAGCAATACCAGGCAAAACTAAATGTTTAGATACATCAACGAATTGTTTCCAGTCTCCTTGTAAGAGCGTGTCCACTAAATACAAATGAGTAATAGGATCAATTACGCTTGAAGCCTCATACCTTCCAGTAGAGGGGAGCCAGTCTAGTTGCACAGAGAAAATGTATTGTTCCATTAAACCAAGCCAAAAGATTGGCATCGATACTCCAATAAGAGCGAAAACCATGGCTGTATAATCGAACCATGAATTATGGAACCATGCGCTAATAATGCCTGCGTTGACACCGATGAAAATGGCAATCACCATCGCGACGAGCGTCAATTCTACTGTAGCAGCGAGATAAGTAAAGATCTCTTGACTGATTGGAACGTCTGTTTTAATGGATGTCCCAAGATCACCTTGAAGAAGGCTTGTAAGATAGTCGACATATTGAATGTGCCACGGTTGATCAAGACCGAGCTGTTTCTCCACTTCAGCAATAGCCTCAAGTGTAGCTCGTTGACCCAATATGATTTGCGCAGGATTACCAGGGATGAGATAAATAATCGAAAAGACGAGTAAACTCATGCCGAATAAAACGGGTAGGAGCATCAAAATCCTTCTTATCGTATAAGCCCCCATAACACACCTCCCATAATAACTAGAGTGCCAGACACCCTGCACCACTTTAACGCTGTACAGTAAAGGAAGGTGTCAGACACCCTTCAGTCCTTTATTGCTGTGCAGTATGGCAGGGTGTCTGGCACCGTTTAATGCTTTAATGTATGAATTTATTTAGTGAATTCGGTGTTGGTGACTGGTTCTGAGCCTGTTGGATGCGGGATGTAGCCGCTGATTTCTTTCTTAGCTGCGATGACTGGTGTGGAGTGAACGAGCGGGATCCAAGGTGCATCGTTGTGTACAATGACTTGAGCTTCTTTGTAGAGTTCATTACGTTTGGCCTGGTCTGTAATCGTTTGTGCCTCAATTAAAACGTCATGAAGCTCATCGTTTGAGTAGTATGCATAGTTGTTACTACCGATGCTGTCTTTATCCAGTAATGTGTAGATAAAGTTATCTGGGTCTCCGTTATCACCTGTCCAGCCAAGAAGGAAGGCGTCAAAGTCCCCTTTACTTGCTTTCTCAAGATACGTGCCCCAGTCAGCTGTTTGTAAGTTTGCCGTTACGCCAATTTGAGCGAAGCTTTGTTGAAGAACCTCTGCAATCTTCTGACCTTCTGGAATATAAGGGCGTGGGACAGGCATATACCATAAGTCAAATTCGAAACCGTCCGCATAACCCGCTTCAGCAAGAAGGGATTTGGCTTTCTCTAGATCGTATTCATAATCTTCAATGTCATCGTTATATCCTTCGATACTTGGAGGCATCACCGTTTTCGCTGGTTCTGCTAATCCTCCGTAGAAAGCTTCAATAATCTGGTCTTTCGGTACGGCATGAGAAAGGGCCTGACGAACTTTCGCATCAGCCATAGGTGTCTCACGATTAACCGTAAAGGCCATGTAACCAACGTTCATGGAAGGACGTTCTAGAAGCTGTAAGGAATCATCTGCTTTAATTCGTTCCACGTCTGAAGGGTTTACACCGTCAATAAGATCGACTTCACCTGTCATTAATGCATTTAGGCGAGCTGAGTTTTCAGGGATAACGGTGTAAATGACTTTATTAAGCTTTGGTAAGCCTTCTTTCCAATAGTTTTCGTTTTTCTCTAAAACGATGCGCTCGTTTCGTTTCCACTCTGAGAATTTGAATGGTCCGGTCCCAACAGGATTTTCCGTGAACTTATCCCCGTATTCTTCAACAGCAGCTGGGCTTGCCATTCCAAACGGAGACATCGCTAAGTTCTTCAGGAACGGAGCTTGTGGACGATTTAGTGTGAATTGAACCGTAAACTCATCCGTAGCTTCAACGGCCTTAATGACGTGGCCCTCATCTCCTTTAAATCCACCAAACATCGTATAGTAAGGGAACTGATCAGCATCCCCGTTCATCCAACGATCGAAGTTAAATACAACAGCTTCGGCATTAAAAGGTGTTCCGTCGTGGAAGGTCACGCCTTCTTCAAGGGTGAACGTGTACGTTAACCCATCCTCTGAAACATTCCATTCTTTCGCTAAACCTGGTACCAATTCTGTATTGGTATCTTCATAGTTTAAGAGTGTTTCGAACAGGTTCTCCGTGACACGGAATGTTTCTCCTTCTGTTGTGGTAATAGGATCAAGGGCAGTTGAATCACCGCCGCGCGCATAAACAAGTGTATCTTTTACCTCTGTAGCCTCTTCTGATTCCTCATCGGTTGTTTCTTCTCCTGTGTCATCCGTTTGTTCATCTGTAGCAGGTTCCTTCGTCTCTTCTTCTTTCTCCTTGTCACTGCAACCGATTAAAGCAACAGATAAGACAAGCATAAGCAATAATGAAGCAAGCCAAAAACGTTTCGTCATCCGTGAAATTCCCCCTTAGGTTATTTATATAAGGTTACGCATCCCCGTATAGGTGACACGCAACATGGTGCCCTGGATTAACTTCTTGAAAAGTGGGTCTTGTGGTCTTGCATACATCCATACACTCCTTACACCTTGTATGAAAGGCGCATCCTGCTGGAGGGTTAGAGGCGCTTGGTATTTCTCCTGTGAGTATATCGCTCTCTGATCGGTAATCAGGGTCTGGTACAGGAACAGAGGAGAGGAGCGATTTCGTATAAGGATGAAGCGGTTGTTCATAAAGTTGCTCGCTATCTGTCAGCTCGACCATTCTTCCTAAATACATTACGCCAACACGGTCGCTGATATGACGAACAACTCCTAAATCGTGAGCAATAAATATATAAGTCAGATCAAACTCGGCTTGTAAGTCCTTTAATAAATTCAACACTTGAGACTGAATCGAGACGTCGAGAGCCGAAACGGGTTCATCTGCAATAATAAGCTTCGGATGGGTCATTAAAGCTCGTGCAATCCCTATGCGTTGGCGTTGTCCACCACTAAACTGGTGTGGATAACGAGAGGCGTGATAGCGATCGAGGCCGACGGTTTCAAGCATGGCGTAGATCCGTTCTTTACGTTCCTTCTTATTCTTGATGCCATGAACGATCAGCGGTTCTTCAAGGATCTTTTCAACCTTGTGCCGTGGATTTAGGGAAGCGTATGGGTCCTGGAAGACGAGCTGCATGTCCTTGCGAATCTTTTTCATGTTGGAGGCTTTTAGGGTGTGAATGTCTTTGTCTTCAAAACGTACTTCACCGTCAGTGATTTCTAATAAACGGAGCAAAACCCGTCCAATCGTAGACTTTCCACATCCGCTTTCCCCAACAAGTCCTAGGGTTTCTCCTTGATAGACGGCAAAGGAAACCCCATCAACAGCTTTGACTTCTCCGATCTTCTTTCCAAAAATGCCTCCTGTAATGGGGAAGTATTTCTTGAGGTGGTTGACTTCAAGTAGAGGTTGTTTCATGGTCGGCCTCCTTTTTGGTTTGGGAATCATACAAAAAGCATCTGACATGATGATTCTCATCACGCGTGTAAAGGGAAGGATCCTCAACGTGACAGCGGTCCATAGCATGACTACATCGCGCTGCAAATCGACATCCCTGCTTAATAGAACCAGGTTTCGGTACGTTGCCAGGGATTGATTGGAGGCGCTCCTGTTTAGATCGTATATCTGGAACAGAGGCGAGGAGCCCCTGTGTATAAGGGTGTAAAGCTTCCTTGAAGAGAGTCCTTACAGGCGCTTCTTCAACAATCTTTCCTGCATACATCACCACAACCCGGTCACATACCTCGGCCACTACTCCTAGGTCATGAGTGATCATCATAATGGAGGTGTGGAGTTTATGATTTAACTCTTTCATTAACTGAAGTATTTGTTTCTGGATCGTAACGTCTAAAGCAGTGGTGGGCTCGTCCGCGATTAAAAGCTTAGGATCACAAATCATGCTCATCGCAATCATCACACGCTGTCGCATCCCACCTGATAATTGGTGAGGGTATTCATTTAAAAGCTGCTCGGCTCTTGGGAGACCGACTAATTCAAGCATCTCTATGGCACGTTTTTTCGCTTGGTCTTTTGTACAAGAACGATGGGTACGAATGGCTTCTGTAAGCTGATTACCAATTTTAAAGAGGGGATTAAGAGAAGTCATAGGCTCTTGGAAAATCATCGCCATATCATTCCCGCGTATCGAACGCATTCGTTTTTCGTTCGCTTTTGTAAGGGACTCACCTTCAAAGGTGATTTCACCTCCGATAATTTTCCCAGCCTGAGGGAGGAGGCCCATAATGGATAATGAAGTTACGCTTTTCCCGCAACCCGACTCCCCAACAATACCTAACACTTCCCCTTTCTGAATGGTAAAGCTAATATCATCAACCGCTGGTACGATTCCATCATCCGTGAAGAAACTTGTCCGTAATCCTTGTACGTGTAAAATGTCCTGGCTTTCCTCCATAGTGGCACCTCTTTCTCTAAAACTAGTACTAACACTCTATTCAAGCAGCAGAATGAATATTCATGGATAGAATTTGATAGAACAGAGGCACCTCGTATTAAAATGGACGCGATTATAGGAGTGAAAGGAGCCGTTTTTCCTGGATTATACAGTCAAAAGTGGACCACCCTTCATATTTTATAGAAAGGAAGGAGGTGAGCTATTGAAGAAGAGCAAATGGAAAAGTTATCGACTATGGGTGGCCATTGCGGCACTCATAGGAATGTTCTTACAGGACTGTGGATTTATCGATATGGTCGATCGGTACGAAATGTATGTAAGTATTATTCTTTCAATCCTTATTTTCCTTGGGGTGATTCATTCCCCTGAAAAGGAAGTTATACGAGAAGTGTTAGAAGAGGAATTGAACTCAAAAGAAAAGGAACCAAAAGTAGATCGAGAGACCATTGAAAAAGTTGTGGAAGAACTTAAAGAAAAGGAGAATGAAGATGAAGATCAAGAGTCTACCTAAATTAGTAGATTTGCGCGGTAAGACAGCGCGGGATGGGGAGTACAAACGGGTTGCTTTAGAGAATAAAACAGAGATTGCCATTCATCACTCCTTAACAGACGAAGGGGATTCAGAAGCCTTTGCCAGGTACCATGTAAATACAAATCAATGGCCGGGCATTGGCTATCATTTTGTGATTTTGAAGGATGGGACAATCGAATGGAATCATGATCTGGACCGAATTAGTTATCATGTTGGAAGCGCGAATAAGCGCGCTGTTGGAATTTGTGTGGTCGGGGATTTCAGATATTATGAACCTACACCTGAGCAGAAGAAGGCCTTAAAATCTCTTCATGAAGCGTTAAAACAAGAAATGACCAGTTATGAACGAACGCTAGGACATAATGAATTTCCGGGATATGAATGGAAGGCCTGCCCGTGTTTTGATTACCGAGCTGTGTTAGGACATGCGAAGGTAGAGGCAGACGTCAAACGTTATCGAATCATGACAGGTACATTTCCTTCAGCAGAAGAGTTAACCAAAGGCAAGCAGAGGGTGTTAAGTCGGTTTAATTGGACCATTTATGAACGAGCCGATCATTCAAACTTTAATCCGCCTTATCGACTTGTTACAGGCACATTTGTATCGAAAGAAGAAGCAGATCGCTATGCGGCGGTATTAAAAGAAGAATTCGGGTGGATCATCTATGTTATCGATGCATAAAAATGGTGCCAACTCCTTTAGGAATTGGCACCATTCATATTTTGGGCGATTCGAGCAGCCACAGAGCGAGGAACGAACTTGGCAGCTAAAGCTCCAACCCGGTTCATGCGTCCAGGTACAATTACACGGTGTTTCTTCTGATAGCCTTCAAACCCTGCTTTTGCTACCGCTTGTGGAGACATGGTGCTAGCAGCAAGTTTCGCATTTTCTGCTTTGGCTGTTTTGAAGAAGTTTGTACCCGTTGCTCCAGGACAAAGTGTTGTAACGTGTACGTTTGTATCTTTTAGCTCTTCGGCAAGTGCTTCAGAGAAAGAGAGTACATAAGATTTAGAGGCGTAATAAACAGCCATCTTAGGGCCTGGTTGAAAAGCAGCGGTGCTGGCTACATTTAAAATACCAGCGGACAAGCCTTGATTCGCCGCCTTCTTTAAGGAAGGCAGGAAGTAGTGAGTGAGCTCAGTTAAAGCTGTAATATTCACTTGAAGCATGTCCTGTTGCTCTTGAAGAGAAAGCTCGTCGAAATTTCCGTTTAACCCAAAACCAGCATTATTAACGAGGGCCGTCACAGGGAGTTTCTTATCCATAACCTGTTGGTAAAGTTCTTTCGAAGCTCCGGGCTGAGAAAGGTCTTTTGGAATTACTGTCACGTCGATGTGTGTTAATTCCTCTTTCAACAGTTGAAGTTTCTCTTCGTTTCGAGCTGTGATAATTAAATTATAGCCATTCGCAGCGTATAGCTTAGCGAACTCATACCCTAAACCACTAGATGCGCCTGTAATAAGGGCTGTTGGATTCATTTGGAGAACCTCCTACAATGTATATTAGTTCGTATGTTTAAGTATTTAAACCATACAAAAATTTCTACATAAAGTCAACTTGATGACATCATGAACGGAAGTGTCCGAAAATCAGAAAGATGAGGACGGCTATAACAATAATGATGGAAGAAACAATAGCAAACATGTTTAAGCTCCTTTTAACGTATATGAAATAGGTGTGAGGTGAATGAACAGGATGCTCGATCTTCTATACTTTACCCTAATTGGCTGTACTCTAAATCTAAAGAGAGATAACGAAAAAAGGGGGCTCATGAGAGCCTCCCTTTTTATGCGGCTAGTTCTTTTTTTCGAAATAACATAATGGAGCTAACGAGCAGAACAGCGATCAATAAAAGAGTAATGGCGACGGTGAGCCAGAGGTCTCCGTTTGTTGTACCGTTTGTAACATACGTACGAATAAACGTATGAATTTGAGCGGGGTACCCATCCATGAAGCGTGATATAAGCCCGCTTAGGCTATTGATTAGTATGACAACCGCTATTGATAGAAACCCGACAAGACCAGGTGTCTTGAAGAAAACATTCATAAATATAGAAATGGTCAGAACCAACATCATCCAGACGCTATATAGGAGGAAGGATCCGAGCATCGAAGAGAAGGCTAACTCTCCGTACAGAATGTTTACGTAATACCAACTACTTACTAAACCAAGAAATAAACTGATAAGGACGAGTAAGAGAGTACTAGCCCATTTAGCTGTAATATAGGCGGCATAGCTTACCGGTTTGACTAGGATTAATTCTGTTACCCCGCTCTTTCGTTCGGCTGCGATGATCCCCATTGTCATGAGGAGTACAACGGCAACCCCGAGGAGATTAAGTTGTCCAAAGCTTAACAGGAAAGCTTCAGATGGTGTGGGTGTTGGGAAATTAAACGTTGTTCCTTCAGGCATTTCACCGGACTTCTCGAGAATGACAGGCAAATAGTAAGTTGTGATCGGGTCCATGACGGCTAGCAAAATAAATGTAATCGGTACCCAGATCCATTTAAAATTTCGCCAGTTTTCAAGTAATTCTTTTTGAAAAAGTGCCATCCACTGCCTCATTCGTTCACCACCTTCATAAATAACTCCTCAAGGGAAAGACGCCCATATTCAAACGAGGTGAGTGGCCAATGCTGGCTCGCCGCAGTTTTAAGAATACTAGATCGTCCAACTGCTAAATCACGAACCTCAACAAGCAACGTATCCCCGTTTCGTTCGACGCGTGTCACTTCTGGTAAAGATTCAATCGCCTCTAAATACGATTCTGGGTGCGATTCAAAGCGAAGGGCTATTCTGTTTACAGCATGCGTGTCTCGGAGCGCCTCTAATGTGCCTGAATGGAGCAATGTCCCGTTATGTAACAGAATAAGTTCATCACTCACTTCTTCTGCATCACTCAAAATGTGGGTGGAGAACAAAATCGTTGTTTCTTCTTTTAGTTCCTCAATTAAATTCAGCACCTCGCGACGTCCAATCGGGTCGAGAGAGGAGACGGGTTCATCAAGTATAATAAGTTTGGGCCGATGAATCATAGCTTGTGCAATACCGAGTCGTTGCTTCATACCACCTGAATACTTGCCGATTCGTCGGTTCTTGGCTTCGTAAATGCCCACTCGCTTTAATAAATCATCAGCACGAGTCACGGCCTCTTTCTTAGATAAATGAGAGAGGCGGCCCACATACGTCAGGAACTCTGCTCCTGTCATCCAGTTATGGAAGACAGGATATTGAGGCAAGTAACCGATCAGGGAGCGAATGTCTGTATGACCTTGCATCCCTTCAAAGGAAACAGTCCCTGATGTTGGTTTCATTAATCCAGACAGCATGCGAAGTGTCGTTGTCTTCCCGGCTCCATTCGGGCCGAGGAGCGAAACGCATTTGCCTTTTTCTAAAGAGAAAGATAACCTATCCACGACAGGTTGAGCGTCAAAGCGTTTCGTTAAATCTTGCACGTGAACAAGACTCATCGATCATTGCTCCTTCCAAATATAAAGTAAAGAATCGGTCCAATAAGATTCAGTAGCACGATGACAAGAAGCCATACCCACTTTGGCCCATTCGTTTGTTCTGTGCGCACCCAATCAATTAGGGCAACGATTAGTAAGATGCCTTCAATGACAAGGATGGGGGCGATTAAGACCCACGGAATGGACTGGAATATTTCAGTCATACCTACTCCTCCTTTTTTCTCTTTATGTATATAACGTATGAGGAGAGGGAGGGGTTCAAATCAATTAATATTTTTTTGGTAGGCTCTGTTAAATTTTATTTTACTTGGAAGGGGCCGTTATATTTTATGAGTGCTTGGGCTTGTTCGGGGACAACTCGCTTTCCGACGGGGAGATGGGGAGCCTCCTCGTTCGCATTCGCTCTCTGTGGGGTCTCACCTAGGCTCTTTCCCCCGTAGGAGTCTCGCAGTCCCCGAACAAGCTCTGGCTATAAAAGGGGGAACGGCCCTGAGGCTAGTTTCAAGGGAGGTTTTAGATGGCATGTTTGCGTTCACTCAAATATGGAAAAGGTGGGCCTGCCTAACTCTCACCTAAAGCAAACGCAAACACTCTCACAGCTTCGTGAGTGGGGAGTAGGCACAAAAAAAGAAACCTTTGATTATCAAAGGTTTCTTTATAGTGGAGCATGCCGGGCTCGAACCGGCGACCTCATGGCTGCCAGCCAGGCGCTCTCCCAACTGAGCTAATGCCCCGTATGTAATTGTGAAGACAATTAAATTATACATCATTCAGAAAAGTCTGTACAGAGAAAGTGAAAGCGATTTTTTTAAAGAACAACCAGGAGTGGGGGAGTCTTAATTAAATAGGTAGGTTTTTTATAGAAAACCTTTACATTCCCTAGGGTTTTCGGTAAACTGATAACAGTTCTCATTGATAACGATTATCATTATACATATAGGGAGAGAGTGTACGTGAAAAAGCCATGGAAAGTGATGTCTTCAATGATGTTTGCTTCAGCCATTCTACTAGCAGGTTGTACAAATGATGAGGCATCTTCTAAGACGGATGAACAAGTAGAAGAAACGGATCAACAGCAAGAGGGAGAAGGAGATCAGCAAGCGAAAGGGTCTTCTGTAGCAAGTGTCTCTGTAAAAGACTACAACTCATTTGATACAGCGGGCAATATGCTTGCCTATGCGGAGTTCGAATTGTCTGGAGAACCTCTCGTTGAAGGGCTTGGGCTTGATCTTGATGTGTTAGATCCTAAAAATGTGGATGCGCCAACAAAATTTGATTATACAGCAGGCGTTGAAGCATATGAGTATTCTGAAGAAGCCATGTACGAAGTTGTGGAGAAGTCAGGACTAGGTTTACATCTTGTGAACGGGCCGGCTGTTCAGAATATAGCAGAACAGGAAGAGAAAGAGCCTTCTCAAGTTCTTGGTGAACGTTTCTATACATTAGCTGATCAAGTAGGCTATCCACGGGAAGAAATATTCCAAAACATGTACCCGACTATGATTGAATACTCAAGTGGGGATCCTCACTATGCTCAGGAAGTGAACACAGGGGAGTATGCTTCAAATGATGATGGCACGTACGTTCCGATGTACCAGGTGGACTTCCAATCGCTACGCTGGGATCGCGGGAAGATGGATAAAGTGTTAACACCAGCTGCATATGGCGGTACGTTCCTTAAGCAATCCCTTTGGGCTGGAGATTTCATGGGTGGTTTCCACACGGTGGATGGAGACGAAGAACTAGAAGCCGAATCGGCTGACGGAGATTCTGATGAGAATATCGCACTTGGCGTAAGTTCAGCAGATGGCATGCAGGGTCTGATCTTGACGGAAGAAATTTGGAACAAAGTGAATTATGTTCGCGATTCTCTATTTTACAGTGCAAATGACCAGGGTCTTACTCAAGCGCAATTAGGAGATTCCTACAATCCGGAAGAAGGGCTTGTATACTTACCACATAAAATCGCCGTCACAGAAGACGGAAATGATCAAGCAGCAAATGCTGAGAGTCTAGAAGTCTCAGATGCTAGCAGCCAACTGCGTGACCAGTGGCTTATGCTTTGGCCATCTGCTGAGTTTTACGGCATGACAGATCAGCGTCCAGCGAATGAAAATGTTAATCCGGCTTTCCGTGCGCTATTTGATAGCAATCCTTATCCAAGCGCACCTGCTGAGAACCTGGATGATCATGCGTCCAATGATGTAGCGTCGAATGATCCATATTCTGCGAACAAAGACGTGATGATGCACGTGTTTAAGAATTTAGATGCCATGCATTTTAATAAAGAAGTGGGCGCATTTGTAACGAGTCATAGCGGTTCTGAGCAAGGGGATTATGTGGATACATTTGAAGCGGGTTACACCATCGAATCCTTGCGAATCTTCGAGCGTGCGATTGATGGATTACCTGTAGGATATGCAAATGCAGAATCTGCAAAAGGTCTTGAGACAGAAGAAGGGAAACGGGCCCTTGAACTGATTACGAAACAAGCAGACTTTATTAAAGATAAATTAATGCTCGATTCTGGGCTTGTCGCAAGCGGTTATAAAATTGGGGAAGGCGCCGAAGATGCTACAACGCTAGATGCTCAGATTGGAGCGATTCGTGGTTTAACGGCAGCTTACCTTGCAACAAAAGACGAGCAATATCGTGAAGCGGCCCGCACCATCTATCAAGCCATGGATGAGAAGCTTTGGGATGAAGAAGTGAAAGCTTATGCAACGAAAGGCGAAGAGATGGTCTACACACCAGAAACGGCCGGGGGAGTAGCAGCTGTTTATCGTGTAGCGATCAATAATTTGGCGAATATGAACGAGGACGAACAAAAACCGGCTTCATTAGATCGTGAAACGATTGTTTCCCGCTACACGGAATTCTTTGATGTAGTAATTGATGGTCCTGCGACGGATCAAGGCATGCAAGTGAGTGAATTCTGGGATACGGGTGACTTCTACAAGACAGATGATGACAGTGGCAATACGGATCAAGACAATGTATTACAGATTCAAGCAGGTCATGGCGAACATGGCATTGCTCCCGTATTATTAGACGTAGAGATTACACGAAATTAAAGAAGGTTGATCCATATGAAAAAAGGATTTCTTATAGTTACGCTCCTGCTAGTGGGAGCGTTCCTTTTTATCCAAAACCAAACCAAAGGCATAACCGTGGATAATTCCGTCGTTCGTAATAAACCGGCTCATAGTGACAACATCGTGTTGGACGATCGTGGCGACTATATTTATACAGCCAATATTGATGTATCAACCGTAACCATGATGAAGGCTGATTCAAAGGAAGTAGTCACTGAGATTCCCGTCGGAGATGCACCGCGTCAATTAACACTCAGTCCCGATGAACACTATCTCTATGTATCTAGCATGGATGACCACCAAGTGGATGTCATTTCAGTAGAGAAACAGGAAGTGATTGATACATTTGATGTAGGGGTTGAGCCGTATGGAGTGCTTACAAGTCAGGATGGCCGTACATTGTATGTGGCCAATTATCGTTCGAACACGATCAGTGTCATTGATGTGGAGAAAGGGCAAGTAGAAAAAGAGATTCAAGTGCCAGAACGCCCGAGGACACTAGCCCTCACCCCGGATGGTGATAAACTTTATGTGCCTCATTACTTATCTGGGAAAATCAGTGTCATTGATACAGAAAATCAGAAAGTCATAGACGAAATTCAGCTTGCCGATTCACCTGACCAGGCCGATCAAAAGAAAAGCCAGGGTATTCCGAATACGCTCGAGAACTTTGTTATTAGTCCTGATGGCAAGCGGGCCTGGGTTCCACATCTGTTAACCAATACGGATACCCCAATTCATTTTGAAGAAACAATCTTCCCAGCGATCTCAGTTATTGATTTAGAGAAAGGGGAAGAGATGGTCGATGAGCGTAAAGAGCTCTTTGAAGAAATGAACGTAACAGATAAGAAAGATGAAACTATGATCGTATCAAACCCTTATGATGTTACGTTTTCACCAGATGGGGCCAAGGCGTATGTAGTGATGTCCGGAAGTGAAGACTTAGTTGTCTTTGACCGAAAACGCGGGGGGAATGCGACTCAGGTACTGAGAAGGATTGAAGGAGACAATCCCCGTGGCATTGTTATGAGTCCTGACGGAGAGAGTGTTTATGTTCATAACGCGATGAGCCACGATCTCGCCACTATAGATACGGGTGGTTCAAGTCCTTATGCGACTGCTACACAATCGAAAGAAGCAATCGCCCTCATAGGCAACGATCCGCTAGATCCTCTCGTGCGAGAAGGGAAAAGAGTGTTCTACAGTGCCAATAGTGATGAATATGCCGCTGAGATCACGGGGAACAACTGGATGAGCTGCGCGTCTTGCCATAGCGACGGTTTGATCAATGGTCTAACACTCCAAACGCAAAAGGGCCCCCGTAATGTTCCAAGTAACGCTGTTGCAACAAAGACAGGGTTGTTTATGTGGGACGGGAGTCGTGATGATTTTAAAGATTACTTGTTAACCGTTCAAGGGGAAATGGGTGGTATGACGGAATATGATGCGAGTAAACCGCTACCGGAAGATGTGTCCCACATGTATGATGCCTTGTTTGCTTACTTAAAAGAATCCCCAGACTTTGAACCACCAAAGAGCCCTTATCGTGCAGAAGATGGTTCGTTAACAGAAGAAGCGATGCAAGGGAAGGAATTGTTTGAAGGAAAAGGGAATTGTATGAGCTGTCACGCAGGAAGTGAGTTCACAGACAGCGACCAGGCAGTGGGTGAAAACAAGGATTTAACAACAGACAACACGGATTTCTTGCACGATATCGGCACAACCAATGAAGGAGATCAGCCTTCAGATGGGGATGCTCGTGCGGACTTTACAAATCCCCGTGAAACGAATCAGTTTGATACACCGACATTAAGAGGGGTATGGGCAACAGCTCCCTACCTGCATGATGGTTCAGCTGAGACTTTGGAAGAAGCAGTAGAGAAACATGAATACCAAGAGGTCTCTCTTCTTTCACAGCAAGAAGTTGAACAGATTACAGCTTACTTGAAATCAATTGAATAGTCATTCTAGACCCAGAGCCTGGCTTTGGGTCTTTTTTGTATCGGAGGAAATACCTTCACAACCTATCAAAAAAATTTTCCTTGCGAAAATCGTAAAAATGCTTATAATTAAATAAGTCGGAAGTCGAGATATTTTGTCGAATTCCCGCACATAGGCTGCCAACACAAGAGGATCCCTCTACCTGAAGCGGCTTTTTTCTGCCTGAAAAAGTCGTTTTTATTGAACAACCTTTCCATATTTTAGAAGTTTTAACTTCCGCGACAACTCTACCCTACATTTACAGAGTTACCCTATACGAAAGAAGAAAGAAAGACTACAACATCATACAAGGAGCGTGGGTAAATGACAGTTTGGGATTTAGCTATTGATTTAGGTGTCATTTCAGTATTATTACTAATTGGTGTGGTTCTCCGTGCCAAAGTCGTGTTTATGCAAAAATTATTTATTCCAGCAAGTATTACAGCCGGAGTTTTAGGATTAACGTTTGGTCCGAATGGATTTGATCTATTACCTTTTAGCGATATGGTATCTTCTTATCCAACCGTTCTTATTGCCGTTATTTTTGGTGCCATTCCGATTGGTGCTGCTAAAGTTCAGTGGAAGAAAACATTCGGTCGTGTCCGAAATATGTGGGTCTATTCTATGCTACTGACACTCCTAATGTGGGGAGGCGGAGCTTTAGTTACGTATCTTGTCATCGCGAGAGTCAGTGACGTTCCAGATGGATTTGGGCTCATCTTAGGCGCAGGATTTCTTGGAGGTCATGGTACGGCTGCTGCGATTGGAGAGGCGTTTAGCGGTCTCGGATGGGAAGAAGCGACAGACCTTGGGTATACCTCTGCGACAATTGGACTTGTGGCTTCCATTTTAGGCGGACTTCTCCTAATTAAAACGAACACAAAAAAGAAACAAACGAACTTTATTTCAGATTTTAGCGACCTGCCACAAGAATTACGGACAGGACTTGTGAAGAAAGATAAGCGTGTTGTATCAGGGGAAGATACGGTTTCTAGTAATACGGTTGACCCTTTATTCTTCCACATTGCGATTTTAGGTGTCGTGGTGTTAGGCAGTTATTATCTGAAATCAGGAATTGAAGCCGTATTTCCGCAAGTGAGCATTCCGTTATTGAGCCTTTCCTTTGTCGTTGGTCTCATTATTCAAATGGTGTTAAATGGGACAGGGACGAACGAATACGTGGATAAGCGTATCATTGATCGCTTAAGCGGAACAGCTACAGATCTTATCGTGGTATTCGGAATGACGTCGATTAACCTGGCCGTTGTGGCGTCTTACTTATGGCCGCTATTAGCCTTAATGGTGTTTGGTGTCATTTGGGCATACTGCATATTCCGTTTTATTGCTCCGCGCGTATTCCATCAGCACTGGTTTGAGAATGGAATCTTTGGCTGGGGATGGAGTACCGGAACGGTAGCGATGGGGATTGCCTTACTTCGTATTGTCGACCCGAAGGCTGAAAGTACGACGCTTGATGATTATGCGCTCGGTTATGTAGGTATGATCCCGATCGAAATCTTGATTATTGCACTTGGACCTGTAATGGCGATGAGTGGACTTGGTCCTGTGTTCTCATTGATCTTATTAGGTGGAAGTCTGGTGATCCTTGCTGTAGCGGGTAAAGTTGGCTGGCTTGTGCCAGGTTCAAAAGCGTATATTCCTACAGAGGATTCAAAAGTTTCCTAGTGTGAAGAAAGAGCTCTCATTGTGAGAAGCTCTTTTTTTCGTGGGGTGAGTGGATCTTTAGTTCGGGCTCACGTTTTTAGGCTTCCCTAATAATATAGGTATGAACTTATAAAAATGGGAAGTGAGCACATGCCGGCCATAACAGGTGACGAGTATATCAAGCGAATTGATACATTACAGAGCAACATATGGTATGACGGAGAGAGGATTACCGGAAAACTTTCAGAGCATAGAGCTTTTGCTGGTGTTATGAAAAGTCAGGCAGCCCTATATGATTTGCAGCATCAAAAAGAAAATATGACGTTTACATGCGAAAAGTCAGGAACGGGAATCGGTGTATCGTATCTGATCCCGAGATCTGTGGAAGATGTAAAGAAGCGTAGAGAAATGATACAGGAGTGGGCCACTCATAATGGAGGATTTATGGGGAGAAGTCCAGACTATATGAATACCGTTCTTACCTCTTTTGCAGCTTCTCTTGATCTATTAGAAGGGGAGAAAAAGACCTTCCCGAAGAAATTGAGGGACTTCTATGAATATGCGAGGGAGAATGACCTATCTTTTACGCATACGTTCATCAGTCCTCAGTCGAATCGGTCTAAGCTAGCGTTCCTTGATGATGAAGTCACGAATGCTCGGATTGTTGAGAAACGGGATGATGGTTTAGTGATTCGCGGAGCTAAATTACTAGCGACGCAAGGAGGAATTACAGATGAGGTCATTGTATACTCCAACCCCGGTACCGCAGAAGAAGATCAATCGTATTTATTTTCAATCCCGACGGATACAAAAGGATTAACGTTCGTCTGCAGGCGTTCGTTTGTAGAATCGGATACGCCTCTTTCATCCCGGTTTGATGAAATGGATACGGTCGTTTTGTTTGAAGATGTGGTCGTTCCATGGGAGCGGGTTTTTATTTATGAGAATGTAAGAGCGGTAACAAGCCTTTATAAGGAAGGCAAATTTATTCCGTTTACGGTCCATCAGATTGTCTCAAGGCAAGTGATTAAGGCTGAATTTGTTCTCGGTGTTGCTCAGTCCATGGTGGATATGATCAACATTGGAGAGTATGATCACGTTCAGGGCAAAATTGCAGAAATTATGCGTGGCGTTGAATCGTTGAAAGCCCTCCTGTATAAGGGAGAAGGAGGAGGGACGTTGGATGAAGGGGGCGTGTACATCCCTGATCCGATCCCCCTTTACGTAGCTGTATCTGAATTTCAGGCTTTTTACCCTCGATGTATGGAGATTGTCCAGCAGTTAGGAGCAAGCGGAATGATTACACTCCCTTCTGAACGTGACTTCTCCTCCGATGTAGGGGAGAATCTCACCTTCTATTTAAAAGGGTATGAGAAAAATGGGAAAGAGAAAGTGGCGTTATTCCGCTTAGCTTGGGATATGGCTATGAGTGGATTTGGTACCCGGCAAATGCACTATGAACGATTCTTTTTCGGAGATCCTGTAAAGCTTGCTCAAAACCTTTATCAAATGTGTCCGACAGAGCGGGCTAAAAATAGGGTTGAGCAATTCCTGCAAGAGAGGTCATAAATGAACGGTTAAAAAGGGTTTATCCATGGTGGATAAACCCTTTATTTATAAGGAGAGATTGATTTTATTCAAAGCCGGTAAACCTTCTTTGATTTCCTTCCCATAAACGAATCCTTCAATTTTAAAAGGGCCTTTGTGCTCGGTTCGATCTACTTTCACTTGAAAGTTAGCGAAACTCAATGACGTCCCTCCGGAAAGTTCGTTTACGTTTAGAGGAGCAAGCCAGTATTCACCTTTCTCATCCACTAAACGTTGCGCATCTTCATTCAGATAGTTCCATGTTTGCATGGGAACTGGACTGTAGCCTTGGTCGACCATTTCTACAGGGCTGATTCTTCCCGTGAAAGACGAAGAGTCTGTTGTATTTAATTTCAAGCAAATATGAGGACTCCGTAAAGGGAGACTCCCTTTATTTTGGATGCTAAAGCTGCCGATTATGTGAATATGAGACTCGTCATCTTTTTGGGGAATCCGTACGGTATGACTGAAATAAGGGATCACCATGAACGTTTCTTGAGGTGGACTTGGGTCTGAATTTGTCCCCGCACGCGCTTCTTCAAGTAATTCCTTCGTTTTTTCTAAATCCTTTTCGATATCTTTGATTTTCTTCTCAACCTTTTTCAGTTTCTTATCCATTCACAGACCTCCTTCTCGTTACATACTATGAAGTAGGCAGATGGAATAATCCCACATATGTAAGTGAAGTGCAGAAAGGCTCTGCACTTTATAGATGACCAGGGAAGATTTGAGGGCATTGTTGTGGTGCTTGAGGTGCACAAGTAGTTGTTGGATTAATGAGTTCACGAGGCTGACATTGTTTGGCGAAGATTTCTAATTTTACTTCGTCGTAGGATTGGATGGCTAAGCAAAGAGTACCTGTTAAGCTTAATGTAATAAGTGGTGGGTTTTGCCCTTGAGGAATACATTGAACATTAAAAGCTTTAATGGTAGAAGGGAGCCATTCGCAACTAATTTCTGTTCCTTCTGGAGCGCAAAGTAAGATTTGCTCAGGAGGTAGAGAGTTTGCCGGTCCGCTAATTGTTCCACAAAATGTGTCAATCTTTTGGCCGAGATCATTTACAATATCAAATGTAATGGTTAAAGTAATTGGCCCGTTTGTTAGAGTTACCCACTGTAAAGTAATGCTTTCCCCATTTTCTAATTCAACTTCTTGATCTTCTCTAGGCTCGATTTCACTGCACGAAGCTATAATATTGCCTACTCGTACATTTGAAAATTGATTGCCTGCTGTTATTAAGTCGCAGATCTCAGTTGTTGTTACCCCATTTGATGGAGTGAACGGGATATTTGAGATGGTGCCTGACCTATTTACTATCACGTAGTCAAAGACCTTTAATGTATCAATACATTCACGATTATAATCACATAGATTATTTACCAATGTTCTCATCCTTTCACCAATTATTGGAATACATGCCTTGCAGAAAAAAGAAAAGTCTTTTATTAAGCAAGTTATGTAAGCGTGCAGACTTTTCAATCTGCACGTTATAGTTTTAATTAGCCATTGTTTCGTGGACCAGGGAAGATAACTGGACATTGTTGCGGAGTTACTGGCTCGCATGTTTCTATAGGGTTAATCAGTGGTCGAGGTTCGCAAAGGCGTGCGATTACCTCAAGCTTCACTTCGTCATTCGATTGGATAGCCTGGCAAAGGTTGTAGTTAACAGAGAAAGTTAATGTGTCAGCAGTTCCGCCACAAGTGAAATTATATGGACGTACTGTAGAGGAAGGAAGTAGCATACAATCCACATTCGTTCCCTCTGGTGCGCAAAGTAGTACATCTTCAGGTTCAATGTTGTCAATCACTGAAGTTCCGCAGACATTGACAAGAACGCATCCATTTGGATCAACTACATCAAAACTAAAACGGAATGTTACAGTATCTTTCTCAATCGTTACCCATTGAAGAGTGACTGTCTCTCCATCAATTTCAACTGTTTCATCTACTCGGGATTGTGGATCTACTTCTCCACATGTACTTGCATCCGGTAGAATTTCTGTACGGACATTTCTTACTCTGTTATCTGTTGTTGGATCTAAAAGGGTACAAAGGTCTGCAGTTGTTGGGTTTAATGTTAGGTCTCCAACTGCAGAAGTCACTGTATCTGTACCTGGAAGACTTACAATAACGTAATCAAAAACTTTTGTAGCATCAATACATTCACGACGGTAAAAGCTTAAATCTCCAAACTGTTCCATTTAATCATTCTTCCTTTCAAATTATTTATTCTAATTACCAAGAATTAAGAGTCGGAACCATTCATGTTCATTGTACCTGGAAAGATAGCAGGACATTGTTGGGGTACAATAGGCTGGCAAGTATCCACTGGGCTAATAATTGGGCGAGGTTGACATAGACGAGCAAATACTTCAAGTTTTACTTGATCATACGACTGGATGGCTTGGCAAAGGTTGTATCGAACGCTAAAACGAAGATCAATCGGATCTCCTACGCATCTAAAGTTGTATGGGCGTATTGAAGTAGAAGGTAAAAGTGTGCAGGCTACAGTAGTCCCCTCTGGTGCGCATAGTAATAGGTTTTCTTGAGCGATATCACGGATTAAGGATGTTCCACATGCTGAACCAACAACACATCCATTTTCATCTACTACATCAAAGCTGATACGGAATGTTAGCGGCTCATCTTTAGTAACTGTAACCCATTGTAATGTTACTTCTTCACCATCTATTTCAACTACTTCGTCTCCATCTACTTCTACGCTACATCCCCCCTCTTCAGGAATAACAACATCAGTTTGAATGTTGGCTAATCTTCCACCAGCATCAAGAATCGGACAAATGTCAGCCGCAGTTAAACCGTTGCTTGGAAAGAAGCGAACAGCATTATCTGTGCCTTCGAGGTTTACGATGACATAATCAAAAACTTTTTGAGCATCAATACACTCACGGCGGAACCCACTAAGGTCTCCTAAATGTTCCATGAACAAATCTTCCTTTCTGATAAATATTTGTTTTACGCTACATCCTATGTGAAGTACGTATATACGGTATAAGGAAATTGTCTATTTTAATAGAAATATTGGAAAATAGTTACTAAACCTAGGAGTTACCACCTTCACCACGATCTTCATCACACAAATATCTAATGCGAATATAAATAGAAACAAGAATGAGTATAAGAAAGGGTGGTTACCTATGGAGACTAATGATGGGAAGACAGAGAGTAGAGAATCGTTAATAAAAGTGGAGCAATTACAAAATGATCTGGAAACTTTGTTTTTTGAGTTAGAGAGGGAAACTGATTCGTTAGATGTACTGTGGAGTCTTTCGAATAAGAAGAAATCTATTTTGGATATGTTGAGGTCCGCGTCAAAAGAGCAAAAATTATCGTTGCAACAAATTAGTGAACTAGAAACTACACTTGAATCGCTTCATCAACAGTTAAAAAAGTCAGAGCAAGCTTCTGCTTATTCGAATGATATCTGGAATGATCTTCTTAATATGAAGAAAGAATTGAGGAACACAGAAAATAAGATCTATGCAGTCCACACTTCTCAGAATAAAATAGAAGGTCTATTAGAATCACTGAAAAGTAGCCAAGTCAATAAAGAAGAAATAAAAGCAATATCGGATAGTTTGTTGCAGGTGAATTTACGGGTGAATACGATTGAGGATTGGATGAATACCAATGCAGAAAATATGATTAGTAGTCTCAAAGATATAATTGTATATGAAGAAAAGAATAGTAAGAAAGCTGAAGAACTACAGAAATCTTCAACAGACTTAAATCAAAAAATAGAAGAGTTGGAGTTTGTTGATCCTGAGGAAATGAATCATCAAATCCAAGAATTAAAGAACAATATAATGGAAGCAGATGATAAACAAGAAAAACGTACTCAAGAGATAAGGGGGATCATACAAGAGTTTATTTCTAAAATCGACTTGCCTTCACTTATTTTTAAAAGCGATCTGCAAGAATTACAAAACCAATATCTACAAGAGATTGATAAATTACAACAGCAGCGTGTCGAGTCTGAATTAAAACATAAATCTTCTTTGAAAGAATGGGTAAAGGAAATAAAGAACGAAATGAGTATAGAGTTTAAGGGTTATATAAAAAATCTTGAATCCCAAATTACCTCATTAGAATTTGTTACGAAGGAAGACTTGTATTCTCATAATCCTCAATCCTTACAAGACCTAAGGAATGAAATCAATGATCTAAAAGATACACAAGCCAAAAGTGTCGGTGGAAATCAAGAAGTTGTGGCCAAGGTGAATGATATTGTAATGCAAGTAGAGGACTTACATTCGAAGGTGAATACACTAGACATTGATCGTAGTAATGTAGAGATTCTCAAAAAGCTCATTCATGATGTAAATGAGTTTGAAGAAAAGATCGTAAAAGTTGTTTCAGGTATTAAGGATGAGGCGAAGGAAGTAGAATCTCCTATAGTAGAAGTTGAAGCGGAAGAAGAAACAAGGCAGAAAGATGTAGTGGAAGATAAACAGCAAGAAAAGCCTAAAGAAGCGAATCGTTCTAATTCGGTCGTATCAGCAGATAGTTGGTTTTATCACTCTGCTAAGAATGCAAAGGAAACTCAACAGTTAAAAAATCCTTATTCACAACCCAAAACAACGCGCCCCTCTTCAAATAGGTCTCCTAAAAGTCCGACCAGCCGCCAGGTGAGAAATGCTTATCCGAATAAACCAACTAGTTACCCATCCTATCAGAAACCGACTAAACCTGAGCCACCTAGTCCCAATCAGAAGCAGTCTTTGCAACGCGATGCTGTTCAACAACCCGTAAAGCCGTCAGAACAGAATGAGGTGAAACCGCCCGTTAAAGAAGCTCAGGCTGAGTCAAAGATTAAACCATCAGATCAAGTAGCTAAACAAGAAGAGAGTAAAGGCGGTCATAGTGAAAACCAAGGGGGAAGCGGTTCTTCCTTTCTTAATAATGTGAAAAAGTTTTTTACAGAATAATATGATAGAAGAGCCAGCCTTCCAGGGAGGCTGGCTCTTATTAAAACGAGCATTTTTTGTACTTACAAAGGGGAATTCTTGTATGAATTAGTAAAAAAGTCTTAAAATATGCGGATATTTTTGAAAATTTAGTCGTTTTATGTAAGAATAAAATTTGTAGCAAAAACAACCAAGAAGGAGGATTCATAATGGCAAACAAAAAGAACAATTTTGTAGAAATTGATGTAGCTGAGTTAGAAGAAACTTCTGGTGGTTACAACGCTCGCCAAGCTGGTGGAACTTCTTCAGGAAGTGGAGATCTTGCTCTTTGTGGTGCGTATTCTTGGGGGATGGCAGGCCAGCTCGCTAGTAGGGGTTGTGGAAGCAAGCAAGTATATGCAGAGCAGATGTACAAATATTGTAGATAATTATTAATTATGAAGAGGAATTCTGTCAGGAATTCCTCTTTTATTTGTAGAGAGGTATTTATTCACTATGAAATACAATTCGTATCATATTAAGCAACAAACAGAGAATGATTGTGGAATTGCAGTAGTTTCAAGTGTGCTCACTTACTACGGCACCCACCATAATTACAGTTATATTCGGGACTTACACTTTACAGATGGTGAATATACACTACGAGATATAAAGCTACTTTTAGAGCGTTTTGGTTATGATGGGAAAGCAGTTAAGCACGTAGGGGAGGACATAAAATCTTCACTTGAAGAACTTTCAACTCCATTCATTGCTCACGTTCAGAACAAAGAAAGAAGGCATTATGTTGTTGTTTATGAAGTGGAAGAAAACGGTGTGGTCATTAGTGATCCTTCAGAGAAGAGGCCTAACAAGCTCAATTTTAATGAGTTTGATGAAATCATAACCGGAGTTTTTATCGAGGTCCACCCTATAGCTGCCAATGAGGCTGAGGTTCAAGAAGAAAGGTTGCGTTCAGGGTACAGCATGAAATCCTTTTTCTTAGAACTTTTAAAGAATAACAGAAGAGCTTTGGTCACAGTAATTGTTTTTTCAATTGCCTTTTTATTGTTAACCGTTTTAAATTCAATGTTTTTTAAGTTGACCATTGATTATATTATACCTAACCGTAATATCAGAACACTTCATCTATTGTTAATAGGTTTTGTTGCTGTGAATGTTCTTTTTACGTTATTTGGTTTTGCCAGATCACAAATCATTGTAAGGCTATCAAACCATATGGATTTACACATTGCGGATGATTACTTCAAACATATGATGCATGTAGGTTTGGATTTTCATGATAAACGAAACAGTGGTGAGTTAATATCCCGTTATGAAGATTCCTTGCAAATCAGGGAGATTTTGAACAAGTCGGTTATAGGAAATGTATTAGACGTCACGATTGCGGTAGCAGCAAGTTCTATCTTGTTGTTTACTAATGTGCAGATTTTTGGTCTTACGATGG
This sequence comes from Pontibacillus chungwhensis, assembly GCF_030166655.1. Lineage (GTDB taxonomy): Bacteria > Bacillota > Bacilli > Bacillales > BH030062 > Pontibacillus. Next base: position 587,031 of record NZ_CP126446.1, read on the forward strand.
GAGCTTGTATTGCATTTCTACTAATCACCGCCTTATATTTCAACGTAATTGCAAGAAGGGCTAAGAAATATTTAGAAGCAAAGGCAGAAGTGAATAGCTTTCTAGTCCAGTTCCTAGGGAAAATGAACTCTATTCTTTCCTTTAATAAGACAAGCTATGTTCATGAAGGAATTGTATCTAAGATCAAGAGTGAACAGCGTGCTCTTTACAAACTAAGAACCACAGAGAATCAAAGTGGGGCTTTAAAGACGTTGTTAATGAATGTCTTCTTCTTAGTGATCGTTTGGTATGGTACTCTTCAAATTATAAATGGTTCTCTTAGTCTGGGGGATCTTGTCCTATACGTAACTTTATTAAATTTCATTATAGCTTCCGTTAATAATTTGATTAATACACAAGTGGAACTCCAAGAAGCACTTGTAACGATTAACCGATTTAAAGATTACCTGGGATACCCTGTGCAACCTGAAGGGGATAAAGATGTGGAGGATATCCTATCAGTAGAGGCACATGAACTTAAATATGGCTACAATTTAAAAGAAACGCTTATAGAGTGTGATTCATTTGAAATTGAACGTGGTGAGCGCATTTATCTTCATGGAAAGAGCGGTTCAGGTAAATCCACATTTACTAAACTACTGGCTAATTTATTAACACCAACTGAGGGCGTCATCTTTGTTAATGGGGAAGATATACGTACGTATACCAACTCCTCTCTTAGAAGAGCCGTTACGTATGTGAGCAATGAGCCACTTATTTTAGATGGTACAATCTATGAAAATGTAAGCATGGGGGATACGGTTGACCCTGATGAAGTCATTCGGGCATTAGAGATTGTGCAGTTAAACGCCCATATTCAAAAACTCCCGCAAGGCATTGAAACAACCATATACGAAGAGGGAGGCAATCTGTCTTCTGGTCAGAAGCAGCGCTTAAACTTAGCTAGGGCTCTCGTTCAGGGCCATCAATTGCTCATTATGGATGAAGCATTAAGTCATGTAGATGAGGATACAGTTCATACTATTTTAGCTGAGATTAGCAACTCCCAGTCTATGATGATCTACATCTCGCACCGGAATTTAAGTAAAGAATATTTCCACAAGACTTATCGTTTTGATACTAAAGAAGAGGGAAGTTTAACCCATGTGCTTACTTTAGATGAATTAGGTGAACAAAATCGTACTAGTTCTACTTCATTTAGGAGGGAAGGAATGGAATCTCATCAACCCCTAACCCCGTTATTAGAAAAGTATAGTCAGACTGATTTCGGTGAAGATCTAAGGCTTATATTGGATATAGATAAATTAGAGAAAGAGTTACCTCAGGATACAGCCTTTAATGAAGATACATTTATTAAAGATTATGAGAAGGTCATCACCCCGAGTACAGCCTGTTGTATCATGACCTATAATGAGGAGAAAACGATTAGGCGCGTGCTACAGTCAATTTCGTCTTACTTTGATTCTGTTATCGTTTTAGATTCCTATTCCACTGATCGCACAACAACCATTATTGAAGAAGAGTTTCCTGACACAGAGCTCATTTCGTTAGAGTGGGAAAATGATTTCTCTTATCATCGTAACCGCCTAATTGAATATGCTCATACAGATTGGGTTTACTTTATTGATGCAGACAACTATATTCCTAATCATGAAAACGTAGCAAAACTCGGTCGTATTGCTAAAGTCATTACTTATCTGGGACTAGAAGAATCTGTAGCCCTTAGTCCTCTTATTCAAGAACATAATGGACGTGTTACATTTGATAACAGAAGATTCTTCTCAAACAGAAGTGGGATTCGATTTGAAGGAACAGTTCACGAAGAGCCTGTCCTTCCTGGTGGAGGAGAAACGATAGGGATTCATATGGATTTTGAAGTTGCTCATGATGGGTACGAACCGACAAAGGTGGAAGAGAAACAGAAGGTTAGTCGAAATATTAACTTAATGAAACAAATGATGGAATCGGGAAAGGTGAAACCGAAATGGTATTATTTCTATGCGAGGGATCTCTACCATGCAGACCCTGTTCATAAAGCGGATGAAGCTCTTCGTTATTTAGAAGTAGGGCGTACTCAAGCGGATTCCACGAACACTTCATCTTATTTACTGGATAACTTAATGTTAAAAACTGAGATATGTATACAGCATCGAAGATTGGAGGAAGCAAGAGAAGCGGTAAGTGAATTAGAAGATAAGTTCCCCGATTTGGCAGATACCCATTACATGAGGGCGCTCATTATGCTGAATGAACTTCAGGGTAAGGTGGGGAGCTTCTTGGCTTCATCTCGGGATGATCTTACTGAAAATCCTAATGCTTATAGTGTGATTCAGCCTAATTTTCAACACATTGATGAACTGTATACACATATTGCTGAGAGCTTGAACTTATCAGACTTGGCAACGCGTTTTAAAGAAAATCAACGAGTAAAATAGTTAAAAAACTACCTGATACATCAATCAGGTAGTTTTTTATTTCTCCTAGTACTTTTATAAAGTATAATCCCTCATCCACTTCGTAATCTCTTTTACCGGTAATGGTCTCGAAATTAAAAATCCCTGAACCTGATGACAGTCCATTTTCCTGAGTGCTTTTAATTGATCGATTTCTTCTATCCCCTCAGCCACAACGGACAGTTCAAGATTTTTGGCCAGGTTAATCATGGTTTGAGCTATAGCTGCATCCTTTTCATTGGAGCTTATGTTCTCCACAAATCTCCGATCAATCTTTAGTGATTGAATCGGGAAGTGTTGCAGATAACGAAGGGAGGAATAGCCAGAACCGAAGTCATCGATCGCGATGCAACAGCCGATGTCACGGATCGACTCCATTTGTTTCATAATGAGGTCTTGATTCTCCATAGCGAGACTTTCTGTAATTTCGATAATAAGGCCTTCGGGTGAAATTCCTGTTGTATCAATAGCCCTTTGTATAACGTCTGGAAGGTCCCCTTGCTGAAATTGGCGAGGGGAGATGTTAACGGATACAGTAAGGTTCTCATAGCCCATGTCGGTCCATTCTTTCAGTTGACGAGCGGCTTCCTCAATAACCCATTTTCCAATAGGAACGATGTGCCCAGTGATCTCTGCAAGTGGAATGAAATCTCCTGGTGAGACAAGTCCGTGCTCGTGGTGATGCCAACGTATTAGGGCCTCAAGGCCGACAACTTTCTTCGTGAAAAGGTCAATCTGAGGCTGGTAGTAGAGTTGGAATTGTCCCTTCTCAAGACCTTGCATCAGATTCATTTCAAAGATTAAGCGTTCTTTAGATTGATGTTCCATAGAGTCCTGGTAGACTTGTAGAACATTCCGTCCCATTTGTTTCGCTTCATTGGTTGCTCGGTGAGCGTTTTGAATCAATACACCTGAATAATCACCATGAGCAGGGTAGAAGGAGATCCCTATGCTGCATGTTAAGAAGAGGCCTTGATCGTTCACTTTGAAAGCTTCATTAAACGCTTGTTTAAATGTATGAATACGTCTGTAAAGTGAATGGTGATCCTCTGTGACACTCGTTAGAACGAGAAAACTGTCTCCATCAAGGCGGCCCAACTGTTCTCCTGATTCAAGCAATTGCCGTAAGCGTTTTGTAATGGCAAGAATAAGCTGATCCCCCACTTTATATCCAAGAGCTTCATTCACTTTCCAGAACTGATCTAAATCAATATAAATAGCTGCAAACTGTTCGGTTTGTTCCTGAACGGTAGCAATCTTTTCTTCGATCAAGGCTTCCATTTGATTGCGGTTTGGCAGTTGGGTGAGAGGCTCTGTGTAAGCGAGTTTTCTCACTTCATCTTCTGCCTTTTTCCGTTCGATGTGCTCGAGCACGAAGGCGGTTAAGTCTGCAATTGAGCTTACGAAGGCTTCTTCTTCAAAATTCCATTGTCTTGGTTCCGTGTGCTCCACACACAGTACGCCAATCGATTTCCCGTTACAGAGGATAGGGGCATCAAGTAGTGCTTTGATGTTGTTTTTATAGAAATAAATATCTTGTAATTCGTTTACTCGGTCATCCTGCCTTGTATCCTCAATGGTGACCGTTCGCTCCTCCTCGATGGCTTCAAAATAGGTTGGATACTGTTGTTTTCGAAGAGGCTCTTCTTTAGAGTGAGACCTTGTGTCTTTTGAATACATCGTGATGTTTTCAAAATGTGGAGAGGGCCCTTCTTTCTTTTTTAACCAAATGCTCGTCCGACTGGCGCCAAGCGTGTGTGCGGTAGATTCACATAGCATTTGCATTGCAGGGACTAAGTCTACTGTGTTTAGCCGCTCATCCTTAGCCAGTCGCATAAATTCCGCTTGTTGACGGCGGATTTGATCTGTCCTGTATAAGACGCTTTCCTCTTGTACTTGTGAAGCGGGTTGTTTCTGAGCTAACATGACGCCAATCAAAGTGATAAGAGGGGTGATAAAGTGCTCATATTTAAACGCTCGGTTTGAGAACACGACAAGAGCACCTGTCAGCTGCAGGTCTTTATAATGTAAGGGTACGACAATATGATGGGTCGCAGGAAGGCTTTCAAATGGTGCAAGGATAGGTGAAGAAAGGGGACTCTTATGGATGTATTTCTTTGTGGCATTCACTTCATCCAACCACTGAGGGGATAGCAAAGGCAGAGGATATAAAGTGGTATCTAAAATAGCTTCGTATTCAGGGGATAACCGGCCATTTTGTTGGGTGTAAACAACAGCACCGTCACTTTGGAAAAAGTTGTTCATCTGTTCAAGGGCATAATAAATCGCATTAGGAACGCTTCGTTGATCCATTTCACGATAAATATGTTGGAGTATTTCAAATAGTTCTGGTTCAGATCGTAGCATAATCGGATGGCTCCTCCTTCAGACTTCAAGTTAACGGTATTATAACAAAATAGAAAACCAAAAGGGAGCAATAACCACCCCGATAGCATATTGGATGTCTTTAGCAAGATAAAGCGTGCCAGACACCCTTTAATGCTGCGCAGAAACGCAGGGTGTCTGACACGCTTTAGTGTGCTAATACGTTGCTAAGCGGGCACTTGCGCTTTTGATGACATCCAGCTCCAGTGCCCAGCAACTAGTAGACTTCCCTCACCTCTGGTCGATAAGTCAACATCGATTCGCCATTGGCTCATCGTGTTTCCTTTATCTCGCGGCGGTTCAGTCCAGTCTATACGTTGCTAAGCGGCACTTTCGCTTTTGGTTACATCCAGCTCCAGTGCCCAGCAACTAGTAGACTTCCCTCACCTCTGGTCGATAAGTCAACATCAATTCGCCTGTGGCTCATCGTGTTTCCTTTATCTCGCGGCGGTTCAGTCCAGTCTATACGTTGCTAAGCGGGCACTTGCGCTTTTGAAATAAAAAAACGGCTACTTTTTAGGTAGCCGTGCAGAATGATTGTTCCATTTTATATGTGCACGAAAAGGGGAGGAATCGGTGCATGTTTAAACGATTGTAATCGTTTGAATGGAACAATCTGTTATTCACAGTTATATCCACAAGTGAATGGTTATATACATGTGTTTTCCAGAAGTTATTAACACTATCCACAAAATTCTGAAAAGTTATACACATTTTATTATACACAGATGGGGGATTGGATATGAAAGGTTTTTCCAAACTTGTTAACAGTGTGCACAACTGTGTGGATAACTTTTCTCAACAGGGTTAATTTTCAAAAAAATCAACTCTTTTTTGCATGATCGAGTGCAGTGTTGGCACGTTTGAACTCTTTACGATACATAACCTCTTGCGTTTTACTTAACTTGCTGCGACGTTCTTTTGCTTGTTGTGCTTTTGATTTCATGGAAAAGCCTCCTTTTTACTAGTAGGATAGGCGTAAATAAGGAAAAATATACAAAAAGAGCCACTCGACTTGTTGGGTACGAGCAGCTCTTTAGGCTGACTTTCATGCTTCTTGCGCTTGTTCTTCGCCTTCGTCCGTGCGGTAGTAATGGAAAACAAATTGATCTTTCGTGATAGCGAATAGGTCAAAAACTTCTTCTTCTTGATTAATCCAGTCGTATACTTCAGGGTAATTGATGTTTGCTTGCGTGCAGTAAGGAAGTTTTAGAGCAGCCTTTTTAGAACGTGGGTTGCTTTTTCGGATCTTCATAAAGATCGTGTTTACATCAAGTTCGAAGAATAATTCTTCAAAAAAGGCTTCTTTCGCGAGACGATTGTAGCCTTTGCCGTGGAATGGTTTGCCCAACCATGTAGCTAGAAAGCCGCTGTTGTTGCTCATATCAAATAGATTGATTGTACCAATCGGTTGATTCCATTCATCTACAATGGTTCTTGAGATTAGTTCCCCTCGCTCTTCAGCCTCGAGGGTTTGTTTAGTTAGAAAGTAGTATTCATCGGAAGAATAGGCTTTGTGGCGGACGTAAGGAAACACTTCAGGGTCAGACATCAAATCGAAAAGGTGCGGGGACTCGTGCAGATCGCGTTTTTTCAACATAAAAAATACCCTCCTGGTCGTGAGGGCAGAATTGTACCGTTCGGGAATCCACACATTGGTTTCCTGGTCTCGAACCACCCTCGAATTTTTATCAAATGCTCACAAAAATCCGGGGTGGGAATCGAACCCACTAGGACCAGTTACAACTGGTGGCTCACCATTTGCCTTCCCTGCGAAATTGTCTATTAATAATTTATGATTTCGCATCATATCTCTATCCTTATAGTACTCGATCCATTCGAAAAAGGGAATCATTATTTTGCTCATTTTTCGAAAAAATTTCTAAAAAATATTTAACTTATTTCGGAGGGAGATCTCCTCCTTCTTTTAAGCTTCGAGGGCGTTATTCTAATTTTGTTAGGGCTTGCCCGGGGACGGCGAGACTCCCGCGGGGAAAGGAGCCTAGGGGAGACCCCGGAAGACGGCTTGCCGTCTGAGGAGGCTTCCCAGCTCCCCGCAGGAAAGCGAGTCGTCCCCGGGCTAGCCCAAGCACCTCCAAACGTAATGCCCCATCTGTTCTTTTCTCGAACATAGCCAAAAAAAAAGCCGCGATTCACGCGGCCTTTTTGGTACTTATTTTGTTTGTGGAAGGTCTTCTTTGGACCAAGCGCCGAAGCCTCCGGCCATGTTCGTTACATTCTTGATGCCGTTAGCTTGAAGGATGCTTGTAGCCATTGCAGAACGGCCGCCAGATTGACACTGAAGAACAACTGGCTTATCTGTAGGAACTTCATCAATACGCTCTTGAAGGTAGCCAAGCATAATGTGCTTCGCTTGTGGAATGTGTCCAGCGTTCCATTCGCCTTCGTTACGCACATCAATAAGGTTTACTTCTCCGTTTGCGATTTTATCTTTTAGTTGATCTGGTGTTGCAATTTCATAAGACTCTGTTTTGATTCCTTCTGCTTTAAGGCCAGCAATTGCAGCTGTTTCCATGTAACCTGCTACATCGTCAGCGCCGATTGAACGAAGAGATTTCGTTAAGTCTTCGATATTACGCTCATCTGCGATTAGATAGACGGGTTTGTTGTAATCCACTAACCAACCTGCCCAGTTCGCAAAGGACTTATTGTGTGGAATGTTGATTGTTCCAGCAATGTGTTCTTTTGCGAATTCACTTGCAGGGCGAGTGTCGATCAGTTGCATGCCGTTTTCAAGTTCATTTGATAATTCGTCTGCTGTAAGAACAGTATTTTTAGGTTCACCTAACTCACGAATCAGAGCAGGACCTACTTTATTAACCTTCTTCATCACAGCGAAATATTTTGGTGGCTCTGGCTGTTCGCTGATTAATTCATTAATGAATGCTTCTTCTTCATCATGGCGAACCGCCCAGTTTGTCGCTTTTTCGTACCCAACTGTACTAGAAGGGATAGCGCCAAGAGCTTTACCACAAGCACTACCAGCACCGTGTCCAGGCCATACTTGCATGTGATCAGGTAATTGTTTGAATCGTTTTAGAGATTCGAACATTTGCTTAGCGCCTACACGAGATGTGTCTTTTTGGCCTGCTGCTTTTTCAAGAAGGTCAGGACGGCCAACATCACCAACGAATACGAAGTCACCCGTGAAGACACCCATTGGCGTATCTTGGTCACGGTCGTAAAGAACGAATGAGATAGACTCAGGTGTGTGACCTGGTGTATGCATCACTTCGATTTTTACGTTACCGACCATAAACTGATCACCATCACGTACAATTTCGTGATTGATCTCATCTAAGAATTGGTACGTCCAGTCATTTCCACCTTCTCCGGATAGCATAGCTGTTGCGCCTGTTTCTGTTGCTAATTCTTTAGCACCTGAAACGAAGTCAGCGTGAATGTGTGTTTCAGTAACACGTGTAATAGTTAGGTTTTCTTTCTTTGCTGTATCTAAATAAGCTTGAATGTCACGAGAAGGGTCTACAACGAGTGCTTCACCAGTTGCCTGGCAACCAACCATGTAAGAAGCCTGTGCTAATTTTTCATCATAAAAATACTTTAATAACATGAAAATCCCTCGCTTTTAATAAGTTTTTATAACAAATTCATAATACCAGTGGAGGTATATGAGTAACTAAAAAATTTTTGTCTTGCTTGCTACATTTTTTATAGTATCACATATACCCTCAGGGGTAAAGGGCTTTGTTTTTTGGTAATTTGTGTTTTTTCTATTCTCTCTTTCATCTACCCTATCTATTTCTGAAAAAGTTGTCGAATCCCTTTTAAAAAACGTTTTCTTCACAAAACGTTAACATCTATAGAAGTAGAGGCTGTGTAAACAGTGTAACTTATATACCCAAGGAGGTAAAAAGGTCTGTTTGTTCGAAACCCTTTGCCATCAAAAAACCCCCTTTGGATGTCCAAAGAGGGGAGATGTATTAAACGATTTTTCCGTCAATCATTGTCCATAGAGGTTTTGCCATAAAATCAAACGGATGCCCGTTCCATAACACAAGGTCTGCATCTTTTCCGATTTCAATGCTACCGACACGGTCATCTACTCCTAGATTCCGAGCAGGTAAAATGGTGATGGCCTCTAAAGCCTTCTGCTGTGAAAGACCTTCTCTGGCTGCGAGGGCAGCACAAACATTTAAGTACTGAATCGGAGTGTAAGGGTGATCTGTTGTGATACTTACGTGTATACCTTGCTCGGTAAGTGCCCGGGAGGTTTCCCATGATTTGTTCTTTAATTCCACTTTTGATCGACGCGTAAATGTTGGTCCTACTGCGACTTGAAGATTACGTCCGGCTAATTCTTCTGCGATGAGATGGCCTTCTGTACAATGTTCAATGCGAAGATCTAATTGGAATTCATCCGCAAACCGAACTGCACTCATAATATCATCAGCGCGGTGGGCGTGGATGCGGACAGGGATTTCTCGCTTAAGCGCCTGGATAATAGGTTTATTACGCGGGTCATCCGGATACTCACACCATTGAGCGCGAGTAAATGTTTCCCTGAGCATGCCCATGATGCCCATGCGGGTAATTGAATCATTGCGGGATTGGGAGTGAATGCGCTTTGGATTTTCTCCAAGAGCAAGTTTTAACCCAGCGGTTTCTTTCAGCAACATATTCGTAATGTTCCTGCCGACCGTTTTAATGACAGAAGTGGTCCCGCCGATGACGTTGGCGCTTCCTGGCATGATGTGCGCAGCTGTAATTCCGAATTGGCGAGCGTCTTGAAATGCGCTATCGAGAGGATGTGCGCTGTCTAGTGCTCGAATATGAGGCGTCATAGGTTCAATGGTTTCATTTGCATCGTTGCCAGCCCATCCTGTTCCTTCATCATATAAACCTAAGTGGGTATGAACATCAATAAAACCAGGGAAGAGGTGTAGTCCTTGTCCATCAATGACCTCTTCCTCTGGATCTGTTGGTACTGTCTGGCCGATCGCCTTAATCTTACCGTCTTCAATAAGAACTTCCCCGTATTCTATAGCAGGAGATGTAATTGGATGAATCGAAACATTAGTAATACGTGTTTTCATTTGTTGCCCCATTTCCCTTTCTTAATCGCACAAAATGTCGCGTAAGGCTGGTTCCAGTGTTGGATATTGAAATTCATAGCCTTGTTCAAGCGCTTTTTGTGGATATACGTATTGTCCTTGTAGAAGGAGAATGCTCATCTCTCCGAGCGCTCCCTTTAAAGCGATAGAAGGTACAGGTAACCAGTGAGGGCGGTTTAAGACCTTCCCAATGGTGTGGCCGAGTTCTTTGTTTCGCTTTGGCTCAGGAGCTGTTGCATTCATTGGACCTTTAACTTGGTCGTTGTTCAGCGCGAAATCTACCATCCCGACAATGTCTTGAATGTGGATCCATGACATCCATTGTTCCCCGTCTCCGACAGGTCCGCCAGCCATCATTTTATAAGGAAGCGCCATCTTTGGAAGGGCTCCTTCTTCGCCGAGAATGACACCAAAGCGCAAATAAACCGTACGTACATTATGATTCGTAGCTTGTTCCGCGCGCTTCTCCCATTCCGTTACAACATTTGCAAGGAAGTCATCACCTGGTGTTGTCGTTTCTTCTGTGAATGTTTCGCTCTTAGATGTGCCGTAAAACCCTACAGCAGAAGCATTTACCAGTACCCCTGGTGGATGTTCCATCTTTTTAATAAGATCTAATACAGCTTCTGTAGCCTCAATACGGCTGTTCATAATGCGTTTCTTTGTTTCTTCTGTCCAACGGCTGCTATTTAAATTTTCCCCTGCCAGATTCACAATCCCATCAAGGGGAGGGAGTTCTTGTTCAGGGGAGAATTCATCTTTTAACCAACCAACGTATTTGACTTTGTCCGTATTAGGGTGCTTGTCTGGATTTCTCGTTAAAATATACACTTCATGACCTTGATGAACGAAATGTCTCGTGATGTGTGTCCCTACAAATCCTGTTCCTCCGGTTATGGCTATTCGCATTGGAAACCCTCCTACAAATATAGGTAATTTTAGTTTATATCAGTTTTATAGAAAAAGCGACAAGGGAATGGACGAGATCTTCCTTAATTCGTGATAAGATGAAACAGAGGTGAATATTGTTGCCAAAAATCACTAAAATCACTACACAGAAAAAGAATACGCAACGTTATAATATATTTCTTGATCGAGGCGAGGGAGAGGCCTACGCCTTTAGCGTCGATGAAGAAATCCTGATCGAGTATATGTTACGAAAAGGACAAGAAATCGATGAACCGACTATTGAAGTCCTTGTTGAAAAAGACGGCTATCACAAAGCGTATTCCCTTGCTCTTAATTACTTAAGCTACCGGATGCGTTCGATTAAAGAGATGCGAACGTATATGAGAGAGAAAGAGTACGAAGAGGATAAGATTGATTTTGTCGTGGATCGCTTAGTGAAAGAAGGACTTCTAAATGACCAGGAGTTTGCTGTTGCTTTGGTTCGGACTCGTCTCCACACATCAAGTAAAGGTCCTCTGCTTGTAAAGAAAGAGTTAATCGAAAAAGGTCTGACGGCAAATGAGGCAGAACAGGCTTTAGAGCACTATCCTTTTGAGGATCAAGTGGAGAAAGCGAGTAAGTGGGTAGAGAAGAAGCTTCGTTTGGATGGTAGGAAATCATTTAAACAACAGATTCAAAAAGTTCAGCAGACGTTAATGCAAAAAGGATTTCCCCAAGACGTTATTAAAATTGCTATGGAAGACATCTCGGATGAAAAAGACAACGATGCCGAATGGCAAGCTGTTGTTCATCAGGGAGAGAAGGCTTTACGTAAATATTCTTCAAAAGCTGAGGGCTTTGAGCTGAAGTATAAAGTGAAAGGGGCTTTATACCGCAAAGGGTTCCCGTTTGAGTTAATCGAACAATTTTTAGAAGAATACGTCACGGAGGAATGAAGGAAGAGCTATCATCTGTTTATTACAAGATGATAGCTCTTTTTGATGCTTGGCTCAGTCCAGTCTATACGGGGCTACCGGGGGCTTGCGCTTTTGGTTACATCCAGCTCCGGCCCCCAGCCCCTAGTAGACTTCCCTCACCTCTGGTCGATAAGTCAACATCGATTCGCCTGCGGCTTATCGTGTTTCCTTTATCTCGCGCCGGCTCAGTCCAGTCTATACGGGGCTAACCGGGGGCTTGCGCTTTTGGTTGTTAAATCTCAATTTCTTCTCTTCCATCATCCTGATTAAAGATGATTTCTGCTACGGTTGCGGGGTCTTTTAGTTTTGATGGGTTACTGACGTGTTCGCTTCCGTCCCAAAATGGGGTGTTCATGCCACCCATGTATACAGCGGTGACGGAGACGGGGGTGTCGGCGAGTTCTTTTTGTAAGCTTTCTGTGAAGCCTCGTTGTGCAAATTTGCTCGCGCAATACACCGATTCATTTACTTTTCCTCTTAGACCTGCTGTAGAGATGATATTTAGAATACGACCGCCTGATTTCTTCAAATGAGGAAGGGCAGATTGGGTCATATAGATCGTTCCCTTGACGTTTGTATTAAGCATTTGAGTGATATCAGTTGGTGTTAATTCCTGAACAGGGCCAAAGATACCGAGTCCTGCATTATTAATTAACACGTCTAACGCTGGCATAGTAGATAGGGCGTTTTCAGCGGAGGTAGGGTCAGTAACGTCACAAAGAACAACTTCTGCCGTGCCGCCTTGCTCTTCAATTTCCCGTTTAACGACAAGTAATCGTTCCTCGGTTCTTCCAAGAAGATAGATGGTATTATTTTTGGATGCGTATTGTTTAGCTAGTGCTGCGCCGAGGCCTGTCCCGGCTCCTGTGATCGCTATGGTACTCATGTGATGACTTCCTTTCTTCATATAGAATCTAGTTTCTATTGTGTCCAATCGTTGCTAAAATGTAAATGAAAGGGGTGTCAACATGGAGAAACGTTTTAGTGATATGACGATAGAAGAGTTAAGAGACCGTGTAGCTGAGCTAACAGAACAAGCTCGAAAAGCTGAACAAATGGGAATGGTAAACGAGTATGCGGTCCATCAACGTAAAATTATCATGGCAAAATCATATATGATGAACCCTGCAAAGTATCAAGTAGGCGAAGTCTATGAGATTGAAGGGGACCCAGGGATCTTTTTTGAGATCGTATATATGAACGGCGTCTTTGCTTGGGGGTATCGCAGGAACGAACAAGGGGAACGACTTGAAGTTCAAGGTTCTGAAGATCAGGAAGCCATGCCGATCTCGATGTTTGGCGAGAAGGTTGAATCATAATAAAAGTCCCGTGCAAGAGTTTGATTCTTGCACGGGACTTTTTTGGATGGATGAAAAAGTTTAAGCCTCTTTTTGATCTAAAAGGTGTTCAATTGCTTTAGCTACAGAAGGAACAACTTGGCTTGCTTGTTCTTTTACAGCGGGTTCAGCTTGAGACATTGCGTAACTGTGAGTGGTTAAGGAAAACATAGATAAATCATTAAACGAGTCTCCGACACAAGCAATTTCATTTGGCTCGATGTCGAATGATTCGAGGAGGTGTTCGATACCTGCGCCTTTACTAATATTTTTAGGCATCAGATCTAAACAAGCTGGATCTGAAATAAACGTATCGAGCACGTCGCCAAACTGCTCTTCAATTCTTTGCTGCATTTGCTTAAGGGCTATGTTGGCACCATGGAGCGAAATCTTAGACGGATGAATGATTGTTCCAAGCTGATCGGCTAGGTTAGGCTCAATAATCACCGGGCGGAACATACGCTTTTTCATGGCTTCTAGACCTTTACTCTCTTCCTTTACATAAACGTCTTTCTCTGTAGAGACCGTTGTAATGAGCTCTTCATGAACGGCTGCTTGAAAGACTTCTTTAACATGGGTTGGTTCAAATGTATGGCTATGGATATGAGAGCCATCCTTGTCGTAACCGAATGCACCGTTTTGACTAATGCGATTGGCTTTTCCTTCTAAGTCCATCATCTTTAGGACAGCTTCTATTTCATGGTCGAGGCGGCCTGTTGCGATTGTTAATTGAACACCGTGATCCATAATCGTTTTGATCGCTTCGATATCACGGGGGCTCACCTCTTTCTCAAAGTTTAAAATTGTTCCATCTAAATCAAGAACAAGCATTTTAATCATATGTAACACACCTTCTATTATATGGATTAGGTTCAAAGATTGATTTTACCATAAAAGTATTTTATAATTTGCAAGCGTTTTTATACAACTATTAAAGAATGTTATGATATAGAGAAAAAAGACATAACTGGTTAAAAGAGAAGAAATGGGGTGAGGGAATGCCTGCTTCAGCTAGGGTTAAACGAGTGCTTAACAATAATGTTGTTATCGCCATTCATCCTGTCCATGAAGAGGTTATTTTAATTGGTAAAGGGATTGGATTCGGCAAGAAAAACGGTGAAGCTCTTGATGTGAATGAAGTGGAGAAAACATTTTTATTAGAAGATAAGGTGATGCAAGAAAACTATAAGCAGCTCTTACCCTATGTAGGGGAAGAATTTATAGGGTTTATGGATGATCTGCTGTCTCATATTGAGTATCGGATGAACAGTACGTTAAACGAGCATATTCACATTGCGTTAACCGATCACTTATCATTTGCGATTAAGCGGATGAAGGAAGGGTTAGAGTTTAACAATCCTTTTCTAATTGAGGTTCAGACGTTGTATCCTAAAGAACATGAGGTGGCTTTAGAGGTCGTGGATATGATTGAGAGCCGCCTGGGCTTTAAGTTTCCGGTAGGAGAAGTTGGCTTTATCGCGATGCATATCCATAGTGCTATAACCGATAAAGAGATCTCCCAAATTAGCAGGGATTCAGAGTTAATTAAGCAGTTAACTCAATTGATTGAAGATGAGCTCTCAATTGATCTGGATCGTCAGAGTATCGACTTTCACCGTCTTGTTCAGCACTTAAGACGGGCGATCGACCGCGTTTATAAAGGCGAAGAAGTAGGAGAAAGAACAAAACTCGATGATCTGTTGAAAAGTGAATATCCTGTGTGCTATAATTTAGCTTGGAAGTTGATTAAAATTATGCAACAAAAGCTCAAGCAGCCAATTGACGACGCTGAAATTGTTTATTTAACGATTCATTTACAGCGTTTGCAATCATCATAAATGTTATTCTTTACGTGTTACTGACACGATCAGGCATGAGTAAGGAAAGACAATACAAGTCATACTAAGGGCTACGTATACCCTTATGTGTGGATTTGTGAGTCTTTTTTTACTCATGCCTTTTTTAATGCTTTAAATGAAAGCGTTTGTGATTAGGCTGACAGCTTAAAAACAAAGAACATGAGAGGGAGGAAACGAGAATGTTTAAACAAGCTTTTGGTACATTACAAAAGGTCGGTAAAGCTTTAATGCTTCCTGTAGCGCTTTTACCTGCTGCTGGTTTGCTACTCGGGTTTGGTACGACTTTTCAAAATGAGACATTCTTAAATAAAGTTCCGGCGTTCCGCGCAGAATGGATTCAGATGATTGCTGAAGTCATGGCGGATTCTGGGGATATTGTATTTTCAAACTTAGCCTTACTATTTGCCGTTGGTGTAGCGGTTGGATTAGCTGGTGGTGAAGGTGCCGCTGGACTTGCTGCGATCATTGGTTACTTGATTATGAACGTAACGATGGGCGCAATTGAAGAAGTTACGCCACAAATGGCATCTGATAGTGCCGCCTATGCGGAAGTATTAGGTATTCCGACGCTTCAGACTGGTGTCTTTGGTGGTATTATCATAGGTATTATATCCGCACTACTCTATAAGAGATTCTTTAATATTGAATTGCCTCAGTATTTAGGGTTCTTCCAAGGTAAACGTTTCGTGCCGATTGTAACGGCATTTACTTCTTTATTTGTAGGTATTGCGATGGTTTATTTATGGCCATTTGCTCAAAACGGTTTAAACGCGTTTTCACACGTCATGTTAGAGCAAAACAAAGTGATTGCAGCGTTTGTGTTTGGTGTTATTGAACGTTCATTAATTCCGTTCGGATTACACCACATCTTCTATTCTCCATTCTGGTTTGAGTTTGGTACGTATACGAACCAAGCAGGAGAAATTGTTCGTGGTGACTACTCGATCTTCTTTGCTCAGTTAAAAGATAATGTTGAGCTTACAGCTGGTACATTCATGACAGGTAAATTCCCGTTCATGATGTTCGGTCTTCCGGCAGCTGCATTAGCGATCTACCATACAGCTAAGCCAGAGCGTAAAGCGGTTGTTGGTGGTATCATGGGTTCTGCAGCCTTAACTTCTTTCTTAACAGGAATTACAGAACCACTTGAATTCTCATTCTTATTTGTGGCACCATTATTATTCGCCGTTCACGCGATCTTCGCTGGTTTGTCATTTATGGTAATGGAGATCTTGCAAGTTAAGATCGGAATGACATTCTCCGGTGGTTTGATTGACTACTTGTTATTCGGGGTTCTGCAAAACAAAACCGATTGGTGGCTTGTTCTACCAGTAGGTGCAGCCTTTGCAGTCATTTATTACTTCGGATTCCGATTTGTAATTCTGAAATTCAACCTAGCAACGCCAGGTCGTGAGGATGAATCAGAAGATGGCGGAGCTGAAGTTGATGTGAATGAGAAACCATTTGAAATTCTTTCGGCTCTTGGTGGACAAGAAAATATCACATATTTAGACGCTTGTATCACTCGATTACGAGTATCTGTGGACGATAAAGGGAAAGTTGATAAAGATCGCTTGAAAAAACTTGGCGCATCAGGTGTAATGGAAGTTGGTAATAATATTCAAGCTATCTATGGTCCTGCTTCTGATTCAATAAGAGGACAAATTCAAGATATTATTGATGGCAAAACGCCTCGTCCAGTGGATAAAGAGCCTGCTACAGAAGAATCTTGCGAGGCTCCTACAGGAGAGTTCAGCTTTGTCAGTCCTCTAAAAGGTGAAATTATGCCGATTTCAGAGGTGCCAGATGACGTATTTTCAGGTAAAATGATGGGGGACGGCTTTGCAATTCTTCCATCAGATGGTGAGATTGTTTCACCAATTAACGGGAAAGTACTAAATGTCTTCCCAACGAAACATGCTCTTGGTTTACAAGCTGAAGATGGTACAGAAGTGCTGATCCACTTTGGAATCGATACCGTAACCCTAAAAGGGGAAGGATTCGAAGCATTTGTATCAGAAGGCGACGAAATCACTCAAGGTCAAACTTTATTAAAAGTTGATATTGATTCCGTTCAAGAGAAAGTACCATCCATTGTCACTCCAATTGTGTTCACAAACCTTGGAGAAGGACAAGTTGTGAAGATTAACGCAGAAGGCGCTGTCTCACAAGGACAGAAGAATATTATTTCAATTTAATTAAAGGAGAGATTTTTCATGGCAGAACAAACAGTGAAAATTACAGCAAAAGACGGTGTGCACGCACGCCCAGCAACAGTACTTGTACAAGAAGCAGGTAAATACGAAGCAGACGTTAACCTTGACTACAACGGTAAAAGCGTTAACCTTAAATCCATCATGGGAATCATGTCTCTAGGAATCCCTTCAGGTGCAGAAGTAACATTCAAAGCTGAAGGTAGCGACGAAGAAGAAGCGCTTAAAGCAATCATCGACGTTGTTAAAAACCAAGAACTAGGTGAATAATCACCACCCAGAAAACCAGCATCCCTAAGGATGCTGGTTTTTCTTATATCAGCTCTCTTTAGTGCGGTGAAAGAATGCAGGGTGCCAGACACGCTTTAGTGCGGTAGAAGTACGCAGGGTGTCAGACACGCTTTAGTGCGTTAGAAGTACGCAGGGTGTCAGACGCACTTTAGTGTGATAGAGCGTGCTTGTATTGGGGGTGAGGATTTTCTACAATGGAGGTAGGTAAGAATCGATGAGGAGTGAGTGGTGTGCAAGGATCTAATCATGCGGAGACGAATGAGGAGCTATATAATCGGGCGAAGAAACTGTTTGTAGAGCGTGGCTATGAGGAAGTAACGATGAAAGAGTTAGCCAAGGAAGTTGGATGGAGTGAAAAACAATTAGTAAGAAGGTTTGGATCTAAAGGTGACTTTGTTATTGAATTGATGATGGAAGGTTTTTCACTTGAGGAAGAAGAGAACGATCCAGATGTCAGGAGCCTTAATACGAACAAAGCAGTAGCTGATATTGTGTATGACTACATAATGAAACGGTTGAACCGTTATTTGATATTTGGCAAGAAGTTGTTTAAAGAAATGATGACCTGGAGTTTAAGTCTTGCGAAGAAAAATCCGGAG
Organism: Pontibacillus chungwhensis; assembly: GCF_030166655.1. Lineage (GTDB taxonomy): Bacteria > Bacillota > Bacilli > Bacillales > BH030062 > Pontibacillus. Next base: position 605,126 of record NZ_CP126446.1, read on the forward strand.
ATGATGAACAAGTTTGTTCAAATGGATTTTATGTTCGTTGATGATTTAATTACTTTTTTAGATGGATTGAAAGAAAACGGAGTTCTTGAAACAGAATTTGATTCTGTGCAAGCTGGGGAAATTGTTTACAGTGTGTTAGCCTTTGAATTCTTAGTTTATATTTATCAGTCTGATCATACGAAAGATCAGCTACATGAAGGAATCCAGAAGAAGTTACATTTTATCTTTACATAAAAAAGACGAGCCCAAAAGGCTCGCCTTTTTCTTTGGAACATCCACTTTAACGCTGTACAGAGAAGAAGGGTGTCAGACACCCTTTGCAACTGTAAAGAGTAAAAGGGAGAATCCAGCCAGGTTAGCTACGTTTTCGCATCTGGACTTGGGTGATGATTTCGGATTGAGATTGTTGGGTCTCTCCATTTACTTGGTCGAAAGCGTGTTTCGTACTAGCGCGTGGAGATTGGAAAGGGTCACTGTATAAATTCTTGAAAAAACGTTTGTCTACACGTTTCTCTGATTTATTGGCCACGACAGGTCCCTCCTAGAAATTTGTGTGATCGCGTTGGGAAGATTTGCGCGCTCGTTCTTGTGGGCGCGTGTTAATGGTGCCGTTTGCACGTTTAGCTCCGTATTCGGACTTAGCGCGTGCTTCACCATTTGGCTTTTTCTCAGGAAATCCCACGGTTTTATTTCTTACCATTCTAATCCCTCCTGAGTCATCTCTTACACCCTCGCTAAGAATAAGTTCTTTTTAAGGGTGTAAGCATAGTATGTGCATCTAATCCGTTGCTATGTGATACAATGGGGTACAGATTGCTGGAAGTAAAAGAGGTGAATACCATGGAAGATATTTTTGATCGGTTAGCGAATCGTCTATGCGAAGAGAACGATCAGCTTAGTATGTATCAAGCACGTATTTGGGTGGAGTACTTGTGGGAAGATTTCGAAACGACAAGAGCTAAGGCCGGACGTGAATATGAGGGGAAACAAGTGACGGAACAAATTGTAATGCAGTGGATTAACAGCTATGGTTCTCGTCTGCACGACTTTATGAGTCGAAACCCCCGTTATCAGCACTTATTCAATGATGATCAACAATTGCACTAAACGATAAAATTTCTTACATGAAGAAAAGACACGGAATCAGGTTCCGTGTCTTTTTTAATCCTTTCATGTGGGTAGGACGTCTAACTTCTTTTGAAGCTTCTCTTCTGAAAAGATCCAGCCAGTATAAGAAGATAGGATATTTAAATCATCATCCAATGTCACCACTGCCACAAATGGATACCGTTCATTGGATCGATAACGCAAATCAATTAATCGTACCTCTGTATAATCATCGTATTCATCGATCTCCCATCGATACACAGGAGAGAAGGAAAGGAATGCATCCATATTCTCATCTTGAATAGCCTTTTGCATAACGGGTAGATCCGGAAGAGGTTTTCTCTTAAATTCATCAAGGATTTCTATTTCTCCGTTCTCTGCGCGGCCAACATAAAACTTATCCCCTGTTGTGATGGCTAGTCGCCATTTGTTGTAACGAATGGTAGGAGAGGTTACAATTTGCTCTACATGATCATAATGATTCTTGATTTTATTTACCATTTCACGTTTGGTGAAATATCGTTTAAGATAATAAAGGACAAGCACAAACCAAACAATGATAAAGGTTATACCTGGATTTGCTCCAAGCCCCCAGGCTATGATTCCTACAAGGTGAAGGCCAAATATATACGGATCAAACGTGTTTATGATTCCGTAAGCAACCCACCTATTCGAAAAGGGTCTGTATGCTTGTGTGCCGTATGCATTAAATACATCTACAAATACGTGTAGAATAACAGCGAAGAAAGTCCATAACCATAAATGAAGGAAATCCACCTGAGGGAAAAAGGCATAAATCAATCCTGCGATTAAAATCCCCCATAAAGCAACAGCTGGCATTGAATGGGTAATCCCACGATGATGACGAATATAGACCGCATTATTACGGAGTTTGTTAACAGTATCGAGGTCAGGAGCTTGAGAACCAGCCATTACGCCAATGAAAACGGCATTAAATAAGGCAGGATCGCTTTGTACAGCAGGATCGAGCGTGGCTAGTCCCCCTAAAGCAACTCCCATAACAACATGGGTACCAGTGTCCATCTTAAGCCTCCTTGTAGACTCTCTTCAATTTTTAGATAATTTTATTGTAACAAAAGGGTGAACAATTGTGAAAAAAGAACCAACTTACAATATGCTTGAAGGCTTTGATCTAGAAGCCTTTCGCCAGGATTTAATCCAGTGGTTCCAAGCCGAGCAGCGGATCCTCCCGTGGCGTGAGAATCAGGATCCATATCGGGTATGGGTGTCTGAAATCATGCTTCAGCAAACACGGGTAGATACCGTTATTCCATACTTCCAAAATTTCTTGGAGAAATTTCCGACACCAGAAGCACTCGCTTATGCCGAAGAACAAGACGTTTTAAAAGCGTGGGAGGGCTTAGGATACTATTCCCGTGCACGTAATTTACAAACGGCGGTGCGTGAAGTAGTCGAAGCCTATGACGGCAAAGTACCCGACAATGAGAAAGAACTTGGGTCATTAAAAGGAGTCGGACCATATACAAGAGGGGCCATCTTAAGCATTGCTTATGATGTACCGTCTCCCGCTGTGGATGGGAACGTCATGCGTGTCTTATCACGTATTCTGATGATTGAAGAAGATATTGCCAAGCCGGCAACTAGAAAAATTTTCGAGTCGTTGATAAGAGAGCTTATCTCAAAAGAAGACCCATCTTCTTTCAATCAGGGATTAATGGAATTAGGCGCGCTTGTCTGTACTCCTAAGAGCCCGTCTTGTCTTCTTTGTCCTGTGCGCTCCCACTGCCGAGCTTTCCATGAAGGGAAAGAAACGGAACTACCTATTAAGTCTTCTAAGAAGAAACAAAAGCGTCTTCCTTACATGACTCTCGTTCTGCGAGATCAACAAGGACGATATGTAGTCGAAAAGCGTCCTGAAAATGGATTGCTCGCAAACCTATGGCAGTTCCCGATGGTTCCTATACAGCAAGTGGACCGTGAAAAAGTTCCAGAGTGGGTGAAAGACCACTATGGGTTAGATATTGAACTGTTAAATACAGTGGATCACATCAAACATACTTTCTCCCATGTGATTTGGGATCTAGAAGTGGTTACTGCTTCAGCAAGTGGCGAATTGACCGCTAGCGATGCTCGTTTTGCTTCCAAAGAAGAACTTGAGGCTTTACCATTTCCGGTTTCCCACCAAAAAGTTCACAAACATCTATAAAAGGACTGCCCCCGTTAAGGGGCAGTTTTTTTATTTAGCGATGCCGTCCAGTCTGTACGGTGCTAACCGGGCGCTTCCGCTATTGTGTCATCCAGCTGCAGCGCCCAGCACCTAGCAGACTTCCTTCACCTCCGGTCGATAAGTCAACATCGGATCGCTGTCGCTCTCCGTGTTTCCTTTATCTCACTGCGGTTCAGTCCAGTCTGTACGGTGCTAAACGGACGCCTCCGCTTTTGTGTTAGTCAACTACAGGTTTAGTCCCTGATGTCCATGTGGCTTCTCGTTTGGTGAAGCCTCCGCGGCTTTGGATCTCTTGATTGATCTCTCTTAAGATCGTCGTGCCTTCAGAATTAAGGTAAGGAACCATTTGACTTAAAGCATGTTGGAAATAAACAAGCTCATCTTCGCGCCAGTCGTCTTTCTTTGTCACCGTAAGTTCAGTCATATCTCGACCAATATACATGATTTGATCCCTCCCATATATATAGGATGAGCAGTAAAAAGGTGACCTATACGGCAATGCTGTTGTGATTATTGGATTAATATGGAATTTAAATTTATTGGATAAACTTCGTGTTTTCTGCACAATCTAGTTGTTGCGGAGGTGATTAAGTTGGCTAAAAAACAAAACCAACAGCAAGCAAACCAAACAGCTTCAGGTACAAATGTTGATCACGTGAAACAGCAAAACCAACAGTCTGCACAAGGACAAGGGCAATACGGTACAGAATTTGCTCAAGGCCAAGGTAAAACAGACGTACAACACGTGAAACAACAGAACCAAAAGTCTGCACAAAAGAAAAAATAACAGCATCATCATACGCGGATGTCGTAACCCCCAAATTTTAACGACTTCCTAAAAAGAAGAGTATCCCTGAAAAGTTTTCTCTTCCCTTGGTCTTTCTGCCTAATCAGCAGGAAGCCTACGGGAGAGGGGCTTAGGGGGTACTCTTTTTTCGTGTTCTTTAAATAATTCTCCCTTTCCTCTCTGCGATTTAGTTTTATTATTTCCAATCGACTCTACTTATCGTTATAATAATATGAAGGAAAGATATAGAATTTTTAAATTAAAAAGGTCGTGTGAATAGAGGAGAAAGGGAGATTTCATGCCAGTCCCAAAGCCAGGTCAACATATACAAATTCATAGCTATAAGCATAATGGTCAGTTGCACCGAGTGTGGGATAGCACCACTATATTGAAAGGAACGAATAATGTGGTGATCGGTGCCAATGATAAAACAAGGGTAACGGAAAGTGATGGTCGTACCTGGATTACACGGGAACCAGCCATATGTTATTTTCATTCGAAGTACTGGTTCAATATTATCGGTATGCTCCGTAATGACGGGGTATATTATTATTGCAACATTAGTTCTCCGTTTGTCTATGACGAAGGGGCCATTAAGTACATTGATTATGATCTAGACGTCAAAGTGTTCCCGGATTATACGCACATCCTCCTAGATGAGGACGAGTATGAAATTCATCGCCAGGATATGAATTATCCGGGTGTACTCGATCATATTCTAAAGAACAATGTGAATCACTTGCTGCGTTGGGTAAGGCAACGAAAAGGGCCTTTTTCACCGGAGTTTATTGATCAATGGTACGAACGTTACTTAACTTACTTGTCGTAAGAACAAGAAATGTCCTAAAAGGGGACGGATCCCAGAACCATATGGGATTGTCCCCTTTTCTATTCGTTAAACGATCGCTCAACAAAGATGTTTTGACAGCGTCCTATAGTTTACTAAGGCGCTTTTGCAACAACATAGAGGAAGAGGTGACACCATGGGTAGCGTGAAGCGCTATATGAATTTCGTAAAACCCTATAAGTGGAAAATTGTACTTACGGTGTCGATTGGGATATTAAAATTTGGTATTCCTTTATTGATTCCGTTACTCTCAAAATATGTGATTGACTCCATATTAAACAATCCTGATATGACACAAGCAGAGCAAATTGATCAACTGTTCTGGCTCATGGGAGGAGCTTTCGTCGTATTCGCTATTATTCGTCCGCCTGTTGAATACTTCCGCCAGTATCTTGCTCAGTGGGTCGGGAACAACATTTTGTATGATATTCGCGAAAAATTATTTGATCATATCCAACGTCTTAGCTTGCGGTTTTACTCCAAAACCAAAACAGGTGAAGTTATCTCACGTGTTATTCATGATGTTGAACAAACGAAAAACTTTGTTATGACAGGCTTAATGAATATTTGGCTCGATATGATTACGATTGTTATTGCGATTGGGATCATGCTTTATATGGATGTCTGGTTAACGCTTGTATCGATCTCCCTGTTTCCCCTATATGGATTTGCTATTAAATACTTTTATTCTAAACTACGGAGACTCACGAGAGATCGTTCCCAGGCTCTTGCTCAAGTACAAGGGCATCTGCATGAACGTGTGCAAGGGATGCCTGTTGTGCGGAGCTTTGCTCTTGAGGATTATGAGCAAGAGCAGTTTAATGTACAGAATAAGAATTTCTTAAACAAAGCGCTGAGCCATACGAGCTGGAATGCGAAAACGTTTAGTGTAACCTCAACGATTACAGACATCGCGCCATTACTCGTCATCGCATTTGCAGGGTACTTTGTTATTCAGGGTAATATTCAAATCGGTACGATGGTTGCGTTTATTGGGTATATGGAGCGCGTTTATAGTCCCCTTCGCCGACTTGTGAGTTCGTCGACTGTGCTCACTCAATCTCTGGCATCAATGGATAGGGTTTTTGAATTTATGGACGAAACCTATGACATTAAAGACAAAGAGAATGCGGAGAAGCTTGAGCACGTTCATGGGGACGTAGAGTTTGATCGGATCTCATTCCGCTATGATGAGGATGAAAGCCTCGTATTAAAGGATCTTTCATTGAATGTTAAGAAAGGGGAGACCATTGCCCTTGTTGGAATGAGTGGGGGAGGAAAGTCGACCCTTATTAGCCTGCTCCCTCGTTTCTACGATGTAGAATCAGGTAGCATTAAGATTGACGGGAAAGATATCCGAGATGTCGAAGCTCGCACTCTTCGCGATAAGATTGGTATGGTACTTCAGGATAACATTTTGTTTAGTGAATCAATTGCTATGAATATTAAGATGGGGGATCCTGATGCAACGGATGAAGAGATGATTGAAGCAGCTAAAGCGGCGAATGCTCATGACTTTATTATGAGTTTGCCGTATGGATACGACACGACCGTTGGGGAACGAGGCGTGAAACTCTCTGGAGGTCAGAAGCAACGTGTGGCGATTGCCCGCGTATTCTTGAAAAACCCGCCATTGCTTATCTTAGATGAAGCAACGTCTGCTCTTGATCTTGAAAGTGAACATTTAATTCAAGAGGCCTTAGAGAAACTGGCGGCAGACCGAACGACGTTTATTGTGGCTCACCGTTTATCCACAATCACGCACGCCAATCGGATTGTTTTGCTAGCTGATGGAGAAATCAAGGAAGTTGGCAGTCACGAAGAACTTATGAACAAAAAAGGTGCCTACTACGACCTTTATCAGGTTCAACAACTTGATGATGCTGAACCAGAAACAGAATATTTAGGAACGTAAATAAAGGGAGAGGGGCCGCATCATGCGGTTCCTCTCCCTTATTTGTTTGCCACTATTTCTTAATCGTCTTAATCTGTTCACTCGTATGATAGAGCTGATAACTAGAAAGGAGCTTTTTCAAATGAGCCAATTTCTGATGATAATCCATTAATTTCGTGGCAAGAGGGAGGAACATTAATTTCTCTTCCTCTGTTTCTTTCTCTTCATATATATCAATTAAGTACTCGACTAACTTAGGGATATTTGGCTCACCAGCTTCTTCAATTGGGTCGGTTTCATGGAACCTGATCCTTCCTTTAAGAGAAAGGATGAGTTTCTCATGAACGTGGATGACTTTATCCAGCTCGTTCACAAGTGTTGTTCTAAATTCTGAAGGGACTTTGTCCATTTCATTTTCAAGGCTACTAAACGTTTTCAGCACTTCGAAAGCCTTTCGGGTAGTCGAGATTAAATGCTTAAATAAAATAAGTTTACGAGCTTTTTCAAACCGGCGCTTCTTAAAATAGGTTCGTTCTTCTCTAAATAAGCTGTATGTGTGATCTAAGGTGACCATTGCACTCTCAAGGCGATCAATTTCCTCGCGTAGAGCAGGTCGATCAGAAAGATGCCGGGTCGTAATGCGAAGCCATTGTAAAATGTCACCTGTATGTTGGTCGACCTGATTGAATAACTTCGTTTCGTATTTAGGTGGGATAAAGACCAGGTTCACGACAAAGGATGCGAAGATCCCGATCATAAGAGATGAGAAGCGTAACATCGTAAATGGAAGAAGGTCCATCTCTGTCGATTCCATAATGGCGATAACGGCTACAAGGGCTAGAAGAATGGTGTTCTCTTTCATACCAAACTTCACACAGACACCGATAACAAGGACGATCGTAAATCCCATAATAAACGGATCATTCCCAAGAGAAACCAATATTATATAAGCGACAATCGCTCCAATAATATTCGCTTCTACTTGTTCTACAATTGACTGATATGACCGGTAAATGGATGGTTGTATGGAGAATAACGCAGCCATACCTGCGAAAACTGTGCTTGTCTGGAAGGGGAGGGCTGCCGCAATATAAATAGCAATGGCAACGGCTAGTCCTGTCTTCAGCATACGTGCACCTAACTTCATGTCACAACCTTCTTTCAGAAGAAAAATCCAATAAACGAGATTGATTATACAAGATCTGCTTAGGAAAGAACAGAGGTATTCTGTAAATCTTTACTAATCTTTGTGGACAGTGTCACATATTATTCATCATACGTCTAGTCGAGACATAGCATGCAAAAAAATACCCTGCGCTAGGCAGGGTATTCTATTGGTTATTCGGTTGATACAGAAGGATCGGCTTGAATCTTTTCAGGAACGACTTGTAGGAAGTGGTCCTCGAGGTTTCCAAGAAGGAGTTCGAGTGACTCAGCTTCCTGTTCCTGACCGTGCTGTTTCAGAACATCAATGTACCCTGTTAGCATCTCTTCCACATCCGCTTTACCTGCTGGATTCAGTGGTTCAATCTCCACTTTAGCTCCTTTGGCAATTCGTTTATGAAGTGCTTCTTTCGTTAATCCCATTTCAGGCTGGTGACGAAGGTAAACTGCTCCTCCGGTCATTCCGGCGCACATCCACGGTCCTGGATCCCCAAGGACTAATCCGCGTCCATTCGTCATGTATTCAAAAGCGAAGCCTTTAATACTTGAATAACAACCAAAGTTGCCGTCATGTTCAGTTGGAAGAGGGGCTTGTAGCTGTTGACCAATAATAATGTCAGCACCAGAGAGACGAATACCTGCTCTGGAGTCAGCTGTACCTTGTACGATCAGTCGTCCTTTTTGGGCACCGTATCCAAACCCTTTTCCAACAGCTCCGTTAATGTAACCGCCATGGGCTCCAGGAGATTTCAAGATGGCCAACGTACCACCGAAAGCAGCCTTGCCGACACCATCCTGGCCGCCTCCGATAACAGAAGTGTCCATACCATCTGTAAGATAAGCTCCGAACCCATTTCCGACGATTGACCCTTCTTTGTAATGTAGGCGAATTGGGTCAAGATCGCGATAGGAGCCATCGAGGCGATCGCGCACGCGGTGACAAGATACACGACTGCTCAGATTCCGTTGTTCACTTGTAACATTTTCAAATTCTCTTGAGTCAAGCAGTTGCTCTTGATTGCCATCTAAATATTCTGCTCCCACGGCCATTAACAGACGTTCTTCCATACGTTCGTGTTTCTTCTGATAGGCTTGAATTTCTTCAACTTCAAGTTTTTCAAGTAGTGGGGTTAAGTCCATCCACTCTTCACCACGATATTGTTCTAATAAATCAGAGCGTCCGACAAGGTCTTGCGTTTTCGAGAATCCAAGCTCAGCGGTTAAACGTTTTAACTCTTCGCCAAATGTGGTAAAGAGATTCATAAGACCTGTAACAGATGGCTGATATTCTCTAGGAACAAATCGACGGAGACCGTGCTCTTTGGCTTGAGCTTCTGTTTCAATTTGAGTGGCAATTCCAACGTGGCACGTATCAAGGTGACAGCCACGGCAAGCAGTACAACCCACAGCAATCATAGATAACGTACCAAATCCAACCCGATTCGCTCCAAGAAGCATGACTTTCATAACATCCAGCGGGCTGCGAAGACCCCCGTCTGCCCAAATTTCAACGGAGTGACGAAGACCGGCTTCAAGCAGGGCGTTATGAGCAGCCTTGACGCCAATTTCAACAGGAAGCCCAACATGTTGAAGAGCATGAATTCGGGCTGCACCTGTACCGCCATCGAAACCACTAAGGGTTATGAAATCAGCCCCAGCTTTAGCGACGCCGACAGCAATCGTTCCAATATTCGGCACGATCGGCACTTTAACGGTCACTTTAGCTTGGTCATTGGCAGTTTTTAGCTCTGAAATCATTTGGGCCAAGTCTTCAATGGAGTAGATATCGTGATTGTTTGATGGTGAAATCAAATCAGATCCGACCGTTGCGTTACGAGCTTCTGCGATCTTTGCTGTTACTTTTGAACCTGGAAGGTGACCGCCTTCACCAGGTTTTGCTCCTTGACCAATTTTAATCTCTAGCAGGTTCGAGGAATTGAGTAATTCCGCATTCACTCCAAAACGTCCGGAAGCGATTTGTTGACCTCTGGTATTCGGATACTTTCCGAGCATATCCTTAATTTCTCCGCCTTCACCATTAAACGAAATCATGTTCAGTTGGTCAGCGGCTTCAGCATAGGCGCGGAAAGCTGTTTCATTCTGTGAACCAAATGACATGGAAGAGATCATAAACGGTAAGTCATGGGTTCCGACTCCGAGGTCTACCTTCGTTGCGTCTTCATTATTATCGCTTGGTTTTGGTTTAACAAGATGACGGATGCTGAGTGGATTCTTTTCTTCTAGTCCGTCAATTTTATCTCGTAAGTCATCAATTGGATTTCCTTTAGCGACATCTCCGATTGATTTCCAAAGGCGAGGCCAGGCGTGGAAGCTCTTACCTGGACGAGCTTTTTCGTTTTGGAAATCTTCGCGTCGTTGGATAGCATCTTCTTTCAGGGCGTTCCAGTCATAAGATAACCCTTCGCCGCCAAAGAAGTTGACAATTCGTAATAGGTCAGAGAAATCATTATGGAGCCCAATGGCTGAGAAGAGGCGCGCATATCCTCTTAACTCGTGAATTCCAATAGTAGAGATGACTTTCTCGAGCCCTTTATTCATTGCGTAATAGAGGTTAAGAGTTGGTGTTAATTCTTCTTCTGCAACCGTTGCAAACAGCAGGTAAGGATTGACCGCGTCTGCTCCAAGGCCAAATGCTGTAATCAAATCATGTAAGGACCGGATCGATGCTGAGCGAAGAATTAAGGATGTATTTCTTCGTTTATGTTCTTCGACAAGTCGCTTATCGATTGCAGACACGACAAGATGAGGATCTAACCATAAGTGATCTTCTTGATGGGTGTCTCCATCATTTAAAACGATGAGCTCGGCGCCTTCGTCTACGAGCAACTCGGCTTCTTCTGATAAACGAGTCAGTGCATCTTGAATATTTTCATTCTCACGAGCGGTAATGGAAAGGGTCTTAGATAGACCGGCGCTTTCAAAACGGTGAAGAATTTGTTCAAAAGATGGTTGCTGTTCTTTTTCTGAAATCGTTTGAGCGTGTACCCCTTCGACAAGCAGAGGGGATAAAAGCTCCAGGTTAAATGGCGCGGTTTCTTTCGTTGTCACACTTGGACGTCGTCCTAAAATGGTTCGGGTGGAGAAGTGCTCGGCTTCTCGGTCGCGGTCAATAGCAGGGTTTGTGACGACGGCGACACTTTCTTTAAAGTAATCCGCAATGTTTTTGCGCCCCTGGTGCAAAGAAGCCAGAGGGACATCGTGTCCAAGGGAGCGGATCGGTTCAGCGCCTTTTTCAGCCATTTGCTCAAGAAGCTGAATGTGTTCGCGATCCCAGCCATACGCTGCATACCATCCATTGTGTACATTCGTTACAGTTGGATGAGGCTTTACGCTTTCTGTGTTTCCAAGTTGGAGGCGTGAGTGGAACCCTTCAAAGTCAAAGCGGGCTCCCATGCGACGGTACACTTCTTCTTGATAATCAAAATGATCATAAACGTGTAACGTACCTTCCTCATCGTATTTCACGCCTACTTTTTCCCCAGGAGATAGAGGTTTTGGATCACTGACGTACTCACTGTTTGCGCGAATGCCTGGTTCTGAACAGAACAAGTAGGCATCAAGTGTTTCGAGTTGCCATAACGGACGTAAGCCAAGAGAGTCCAGGCTGAATGCGGCTTCATTTTTGTGACGGGAAATAATACCGGCTGGTCCCTGTGCGAAGTGACCCCAAGCTTCCCTCATGTAGGCATACATATCCTGAATGTGAGTCGGGTAACGTTTTAATTCGTTTATGATCGGTGGGAACATTAAATCTAGAGCTTCAAATAAGCCGTATCCTTCTCTTTTGACAAACGTTTCGATCGTACGGTTAAGGTCTTGAGAGTCACTTCCGTTACCGGTTAAAGGCACGTTAATCATTTCAGCTTCATCACGCAGTTTGGCAATCGTGTTAATCTCGCCGTTGTGACCTAGCATGCTAAATGGCTGCACGCGAAAAAAGCTTGTTAGGGTATTCGTAGAGTAACGGTTGTGTCCTAAAGTCATGGCTGAAGCAATCTTAGGGTGATCCAGATCAGCGTAATATTGAGGAAGCTGATCACCGGCTCCCATAACTTTATAGACAACGTGGTAGGAAGATAAAGAGGCTACATGAACGTTCTCATCTTCTTCAATTGCAAGAGAAACCTCAAATAAAGCACGCTCTAAATCGATTGTGTTTTCGTTCGGTAAAAGGGCAATCTGCCAGAATATCGGCTCTTGTTTCTGCGCAAGAGGGCCAAGGGCTTCTGTGCGAGTAGATTGTTCGTCCTGATAAAGTAATTGAAAACCATGTTGGTCTAAGATGTTTTGGATATTGGTTTTAATTGTGGTGGTTTGGGCTTGTTTATTGATGAAAAGGTGTCCTACAGTAAACTGAGCGTGGTGGGCAAGTGATTGGTCTTGTTGCTTTGAAGCTAGCTTTTCCTCCCAAAGGGCTTTGGGGATATCCATATGGATCCCTACGCCGTCGCCTTCTTGTTTCGTGAAACCTGCACGGTGGTTCATTGTCACGAGTGCATTGATGACGGTATTGATGTTTTCTTTTGTGGGCTTGTTTTCTTTCTGAACACAAGCCACAATTCCGCATGCATCATGCTCATGTTTGTGATAATCCCGAAATTCATTAGGGTTCCAGTTTACGCGTCTCGATTTGGCCAAGATGACCACACCTCCTTGAAGATTTACAAATAGAATCGACTGTTCAGAAAGTGAAGGACTTTCTTCTAGTCGCTAAATGAGAAAAAGAAGGGCTTTCGCAATATCATTGCAAAAGCCTACAAAGCGCTCTGTTCAGAACGAAATCTTTCAGGAGCGAATGAAAGATTTTTTGAAAAGGGTAAGAAATGAAAAGTGCACAATCCGATGTACAAATTTTCTGAATTATTTATTATAGTATCACATGGGGTGGGGGTTTGCAATTAAATATACAGCTATTTGTATGAGGAGAGGGGCTGGGAAGCATTGTGTTGGAATGCTAGAATCATTGAGAAGCCTATAGGTAAGCGTTTTCATAAATGTGTTAAAAAATCCCCGCAAGAAGTTGCCTTGCGGAGATGCATAAAAGAGTGTATATTTATTCGCTCGCTAATGCTTTGAAAGAAGATTCGACGGCACGTAGCGTTTCCTTGATGTCTTCTTTTGTATGTTCAGTTGTTAGGAACCATGCTTCAAATTTAGATGGAGCCAGGTTGATTCCTTCTTCTAACATAAGGTGGAAGAATTTAGCGAACATCTCGCCGTCTGTAGCTTCCGCCTGATCGTAGTTTTCAACTTTTTCATCTGTAAAGTAGACGGTTAAGGCTCCTTTTAGACGATTGATCTTAACAGGGAGTTTATATGTCTCTGCGTGATGTAAGATGCCTTCTTCTAACATAGCACCGAGTTCGTCCATCTTTTCATAGACTCCGTCTTGTTGTAATACCTCAAGACATGCGATTCCTGAAGAGATGGAAGCAGGGTTACCAGCCATCGTCCCGGCTTGATAAGCGGGTCCGAGTGGTGCAATTTGTTCCATAATATCAACACGGCCTCCGTAAGCCCCGATTGGTAAGCCACCGCCAATAATTTTACCCATAGCTGTCATATCAGGCTCAACGCCCACGATATCCTGCGCGCTACCGTAATGGAAGCGGAAGGCTGTAATGACTTCGTCGTAAATGACCAGGGCGCCTGATTCATGAGCGAGGTCGTTAACTTCTTGAAGGAAGCCTGGTTTTGGTTCAACAATACCGAAGTTCCCGACAATTGGCTCAACAAGAACTCCTGCAACATCATCTCCGTATTTCTCGAGGGCATCTTTGTACATCTCGATATCATTAAATGGAACGGTAATGACTTCTTGGGCGATAGAAGTAGGAATACCAGCGGAGTCAGGTGTACCAAGAGTTGCAGGGCCAGACCCGGCAGCAACGAGTACAAGGTCGGAATGGCCATGATAACATCCGGCGAATTTAATAATCTTCGTTCGGTTCGTATAAGCACGAGCGACACGGATCGTAGTCATAACGGCTTCTGTACCAGAGTTCACAAAGCGGACCTTTTCAATGGAAGGAATCGCATCTTTAATCATTTTAGCGAACTTGTTCTCAAGCTTCGTAGGTGTTCCGTATAAGACACCGTTGTAAGCTGCTTTTGAGATCGCTTCTGCAATATGTGGGTGGGCATGTCCTGTAATGATCGGCCCGTAAGCTGCTAAGTAGTCAATGTATTTATTTCCGTCAACGTCCCAGAAGTACGCTCCTTTTGCTGTATCCATAAAGACTGGTGTTCCGCCACCAACTCCCTTGTAGGCACGAGAAGGCGAGTTCACCCCTCCGACGATATGGTCTTCAGCTTCTTTATATAACTCAATTGATCTAGTAATATTCACACGAAAACCTCCAAAAAAATTCTCCCTACCATTCTAACACACACCCCCCCTTTAATGCTGTGCAGAAGAGAAGGGTGTCAGACACGCTGTCGTGCTGTGAAGAATTGCAGGGTGTCTGACACCCTTTCGTATGGTGAAGTGCATTCATAATAAGGGGAGCTTGTTTATATGATAGTGGTAGGTGCAGTGTGGGGAGTGGGGCTATGGGTTGGGTGATGTTAATTTTTGTTGTGGTATCGGTATGTGGGAGTGTGGCTGGTTTCTTCCATGGTGATCGTGAGGTGCGACAGTTGTTTTCCTTTCATCATTTCTATACGCTTATTGCAGTCTATGGAATTGTCATGCTTGGTTTTGGATTGATTTATTTCATATTAGCCTCTGAGGGGCTTGTTATCTTGCAAGATGAGCTTCTGCTAGAAGATTCTCTTTTAGATCGATTGGCGCACTCAGTCTATTTCAGCGGGGTAACGCTTATGACAGTGGGCTATGGAGATATTACACCTGTTGGATTAGGGAGAGTTGTCGCATTAATAGAGGCAATGATTGGGTATGTACTACCCGCGGCCTTTTTTGTTCAATATATGCATCATCATCACCAGGATGAGCCGCCTGATAAGTTGTAAGTTATCCTGAATTTGGTTACCCTTAAGAGAGATTATGCTCAGGAGGGATAGGAATGACTATAGAAATAGGTAAGCCAGCACCAGATTTTGAACTTCCCGCTAATAATGGAGAGAAAGTGAAGCTTTCAGATTATAAGGGGAAAAATGTTATCTTGTATTTTTATCCGAAAGATATGACCCCAGGTTGTACGACAGAAGCGTGTGATTTCCGTGACCATCATGAAAGCTTCAAGGATTTGGATGCAGTGATTCTTGGTGTGAGTCCGGATCCGGTTGATCGTCATCAGAAGTTTATCGATAAGCATGAACTTCCTTTTCTTTTATTAGCTGATGAGGAGCACGCTGTAGCTGAAGAATATGACGTGTGGAAGTTAAAGAAGAATTTCGGTAAGGAGTATATGGGGATTGAGCGCTCAACATTTGTCATTGATAAAGATGGGAATCTTGTGAACGAATGGCGAAAAGTACGGGTAAAAGGCCATGTTGAGGAAGCGCTTCAATATATAAGAGAAAACTTAAGCTAGAAATACCCTCCATCTGGAGGGTATTTTTTTACTTAGAGGCGGGGATAGAGAAACATCTTAAACATAAGTGCCTATTTTAAAAACGCTAGGTAAAGGTCCATACCAAATGAATGCGAACAGCGTATAGTACAGTAATACACCAACCTCCCCTTATTATATAGAGCAACATGTTAAGCGCGAACCTGATTCGCGCTCTTTTTATGTACTAAGTCACTTCCTTTATTGCGTTAAAGTGAGTGCGCGTGTCAGACACCCTTTAGTACGGTGCAGTGAAGCGGGAGCATGATTTCTATGATTTTTGTTGAATAGGTTATAGTATAGGGTGTAGGAGTTATAGCTATAGGGAGGGGATTTTTTGTTTATTTTATCGTCATGCAAGATCAGAAGAGATTTAAGAGAGCGTTTAGTGGAGGCTTATCCGGCTCTAACGTTTCAGTTCACTGAATCGATGGAAGAGGCTGCTTCTTATTTGCCGGAAGCGGACGTCCTTCTTACATACGGGGAAGATCTGACAGATGAACGTATAGAAGAGGCGAGTAAGCTTAAATGGATTATGGTGTTATCCGCAGGGTTAGATAAAATGCCGTTTAAGAAAATAGAGGAGAAGGGAATTTTAGTTACAAATTCAAAAGGAATTCATAAGGTTCCAATGGCAGAGTATGCTATAGCCATGCTTCTTCAAACAGCTAGAAAAACACGGTTATTGCTAGAAAATGAAAAAGCCCATGAATGGGACCGAGGGGTAAAGCCTGTAGAGATTACTGGGAAAACGATGTTGGTCGTTGGAACTGGGGCGATTGGACAAGAGGTAGCCAGACTTGCGCAGGCGTTTCGAATGTACACAATCGGCGTTTCGAACAGCGGAGCGGCCAAACAATATTTTGATAATGTGTATACGAAGGATGATTTTGAGGCGCAATTACCAGAAGCGGACTTTGTTATTTCTGTATTGCCTAGTACTCCGGAAACGAAAGACTTCTTTAAAAGAAAGCATTTTGAAATGATGAAACCGGAGGCTGTCTTCTTGAATATGGGCAGAGGAGATGCAGTTAACAATGATGTACTGCTAGATGTAATGGAAGAGAGAATCATTTATCATGCGATATTAGATGTGTTTGAAACAGAACCTTTACCTGGTGCGCATCCGTTTTGGGAGATGGGAAATGTGACGGTCACCCCTCACTCTTCTGGGATGTCGCCGCACTATCAGCCGAGAGCTATGTCTATATTTGAAGAGAACCTACATACCTTCCGCTCTGGAGGGGAAGATTTAATCAACTTAATTGATCCAAGAAAGGGGTATTAATGATGAAGATCTATACACGTTCTGGAGATAAAGGAGATACATCCCTCATTTATGGACAACGCGTTCCTAAAAATGATGCTAGGGTGGATGCATATGGGACTTGTGATGAAGCGAATTCGATGATTGGTTTAGCGTTAAGTTATTTAAGGAGAGAGGACTGGCCTGAGAAAGAAGTGTTCTGTGAGACGATGCATCGTGTACAAACCATTTTGTTTCACGTAGGCGCAGAGCTAGCAACGCCGCAAGGGAAAGAAGTGAAGTGGCAACTAACTCAAGGCCACATCGATGAACTTGAAAAACAGATCGACGACTGGGACCAGGAGTTACAACCTTTGCAAAACTTTATACTGCCATCAGGACATGAAGCTTCAGCTACATTGCATACAGCTCGTACCATTGTAAGGAGAGCTGAAAGAAGTGCGGTCGTCGTTAAAGACGAATTAAATAATCCACTCGTTCTGACTTATTTAAACCGTTTATCAGATTTCTTATTTGTAGCGGCTCGTTTTGTAAACAAGATGACAGGCGGAAAAGAAATTCCTCTAAAAGCTGATGTGTAAGATTTGTAAATAAAGCTGATATCAAGCGAGTTACATTGACAAAAAGAGGAGCAAAGGTATACACTAATTATAAAGATTTTAATGTAATAATATTGTTTATTTGAAAATATGTGAAAGCGAGGTGCATGACGGTGTCTGATCATCGACTTCGTGAGGCTCTGGACACATTGAAAGAATCTGGCGTCCGTATTACACCCCAACGTCATGCGGTGCTTGAGTTTCTCATTGGTTCCATGTCTCATCCAACCGCAGATGAAATTTATAAAGCACTAGAAAACAAATTTCCAAACATGAGCGTGGCGACAGTATACAACAACCTTCGTGTTTTCCGTGAAATTGGGTTGGTACGTGAACTGACTTATGGAGATTCCTCGAGCCGGTTTGATTGTAATACTACAGAACACTACCATGCTATTTGTGATAAGTGTGGAAAGATCGTTGATTTCCACTACCCATCTCTTGATG
The DNA here is from genome assembly GCF_030166655.1 of Pontibacillus chungwhensis. Classification (GTDB taxonomy): domain Bacteria; phylum Bacillota; class Bacilli; order Bacillales; family BH030062; genus Pontibacillus. Next base: position 622,982 of record NZ_CP126446.1, read on the forward strand.
AAGTTGAATCACTAGCAGAACAGGTTACTGGTTTTGAAGTGAGTAACCACCGCATGGAAGTGTATGGGATTTGTGAGGAGTGCAAATCGCAGCACTAAAGAGAGAGTTCTTTTTAAAAAGAGCTCTCTTTTTTGTGAAATATAAAAGAACCTTGAAGAATTTAGTTTCTTGCAAGGTTCTTTTACATTCGTATCATTTTACTTTTGATTTTCTGTATTTTTTTGATATCTTTTAGAGTTGTACCGTTCATCAAATTCTTTTCCTTCAAGATCTTTATCTAAAGTTAAGGGCTCATTACAGTGCATGCACGCATCAACGCGCCCTAAAAGTTTAGTTGGTTTGCCGCAATTCGGGCAAGCAACTTTTATTGTTTTGGTGGATAGCATCCCGATCCAAAAGTAGACAACTGTGCTCAGACAAACAGAGAGAAGACCAAGGATCATAAAGATGCTCATTAACCACATGGTTTCTTTGAATAGAAGACCAACATACATAATGCCAAAACCAATAAACACTAAACTAAGCGCAAACGTGCGAATCTTATTTATTTTGTTCGAGTACTTAACGCCCAACCTTTTCCCTCCTAACATTTTCAATTGGTAGTATAGCATATTTCCAGGAGAGAAATCGTCGTCGAAAAAAGGATTTTCTATGAATGTGTCGAAATTATCACTATCTTAGTATTTGGGGGAAAGCATGTTATGGAAGATGTGTTACGTCCGATCTACCAGGAACGCGCCAGTCAAAAAAACACATTAGGAATTCTAATAATAGAAAAGAAAAAACCCATTAGCCCTGTCACGGATAACTTTGATGTCATTTTGTTGATTATTGTAAGGGGAGCAGCTCAGCCCTGGTTTGTAAAACATTATGAATTCGGAAGCAAGAACGCTGCTATGCATATTGTTGATGAAAAACAATTAACCAATTGGATTGACACCAGTTCGTTTCGACGTGCTGTAGAGTGGGTAATCGAGGGTCGTGTGATATTCGATCGTAACGAATATATTACGTCTTTAAAAGAAAACTTGCGTAACTTTCCGCAAGAAAAGCGAGATTTAAAGAAGGCTATTGAATTTGCCAAGCTAATCCGCACGTATGGCGAATGTAAAGATCTTTATGAAACAGAGCAGTATATGGATGCTTTCAGTAAAATGATTCATTCTCTTCATTACTTAGCTCGTCTTTCTGTCATTGAAAAAGGATTCCATCCTGAAGTTACCGTTTGGAATCAGGTAAAACGAATTGAACCTGAGGTGTACAAGCTCCATCAAGAGTTAAGTAAGAGTAATGAGACGCTTGATAAGCGAGTTCAACTTATGCTTTTGGCTACGGAGTTTGCCATTAATTCAAGAACCGTGAATTGTGCAAAGCATTTAATAGATGTAATGGGAAGTAAAGAAGAGCCTTGGGCCTATGGAGAATTAATGGTTCATCCGGACATCCAACCATATGCGCTAGATCTTGGCGCGTTCCTTGACTATCTTGTAGATAAGGAAGTTATCGAAGCTGTTCAGGTAGAAACCAAAGGGAAAGGGTTATTTCATAGAACATACAGGTTAAGGGAAAACGATTAAGCATTATAAGAGTCTCTGTAATCTTTTCGAAAAAAAGGTTGCAAAGGAGGCTCTTTTCTTTTACTATAATTAAGCGGCTTTAAAAGAGGCCAGCAACCTTTTGAAAAAACATCAAAGAAAATTAACAAAAGTTATTGACGATGTTTTCATAGGGTGATATAGTATTACTTGTCGCTGAAAAAGCGCACACAATTTCGAACAGCTAACAAAACGGCATCGAAAAAAATTAAAAAACATTGTTGACATCAAAACAACAAAATGTTAAGATGATTAAGTCGCTGTCAAAAACGGCGCCAACAAGAAAGAAACACTTTAAAGAAACATTTGATCTTTGAAAACTGAACGAAACAACATGTAACGTCAATGTCTTTAAATTGATTTTTAAAGCCAGTAATCATTTATTTTGATGCTAGGCAGACTCACATTTTATGGAGAGTTTGATCTTGGCTCAGGACGAACGCTGGCGGCGTGCCTAATACATGCAAGTCGAGCGCGTGAATCAACATGATCCCTTCGGGGTGATTGTTGTGGATCGAGCGGCGGACGGGTGAGTAACACGTGGGCAACCTACCCATGAGATCGGGATAACTCCGGGAAACCGGAGCTAATACCGAATAACCCAGTGAACTGCATGGTTCACTGGTAAAAGGCGGTTTCGGCCGTCACTCATGGATGGGCCCGCGGCGCATTAGCTAGTTGGTAAGGTAACGGCTTACCAAGGCAACGATGCGTAGCCGACCTGAGAGGGTGATCGGCCACACTGGGACTGAGACACGGCCCAGACTCCTACGGGAGGCAGCAGTAGGGAATCTTCCGCAATGGACGAAAGTCTGACGGAGCAACGCCGCGTGAACGATGAAGGTCTTCGGATCGTAAAGTTCTGTTGTTGGGGAAGAACAAGTGCCAGAGGAAATGCTGGTACCTTGACGGTACCCAACCAGAAAGCCACGGCTAACTACGTGCCAGCAGCCGCGGTAATACGTAGGTGGCAAGCGTTGTCCGGAATTATTGGGCGTAAAGCGCGCGCAGGCGGTTCCTTAAGTCTGATGTGAAAGCCCACAGCTCAACTGTGGAGGGCCATTGGAAACTGGGGAACTTGAGTACAGAAGAGGAGAGTGGAATTCCACGTGTAGCGGTGAAATGCGTAGAGATGTGGAGGAACACCAGTGGCGAAGGCGACTCTCTGGTCTGTAACTGACGCTGAGGCGCGAAAGCGTGGGTAGCAAACAGGATTAGATACCCTGGTAGTCCACGCCGTAAACGTTGAGTGCTAGGTGTTAGGGGGTTTCCGCCCCTTAGTGCTGAAGTTAACGCATTAAGCACTCCGCCTGGGGAGTACGGCCGCAAGGCTGAAACTCAAAAGAATTGACGGGGGCCCGCACAAGCGGTGGAGCATGTGGTTTAATTCGAAGCAACGCGAAGAACCTTACCAGGTCTTGACATCTTGCGCTATCCCTAGAGATAGGGAGTTCCCTTCGGGGACGCAATGACAGGTGGTGCATGGTTGTCGTCAGCTCGTGTCGTGAGATGTTGGGTTAAGTCCCGCAACGAGCGCAACCCCTAATCTTAGTTGCCAGCATTCAGTTGGGCACTCTAAGGTGACTGCCGGTGACAAACCGGAGGAAGGCGGGGATGACGTCAAATCATCATGCCCCTTATGACCTGGGCTACACACGTGCTACAATGGATGGTACAGAGGGCCGCGAGACCGCGAGGTCAAGCAAATCTCAAAAAACCATTCTCAGTTCGGATTGCAGGCTGCAACTCGCCTGTATGAAGCCGGAATCGCTAGTAATCGCAGGTCAGCATACTGCGGTGAATACGTTCCCGGGCCTTGTACACACCGCCCGTCACACCACGAGAGTTGGCAACACCCGAAGTCGGTGAGGTAACCTTTTTGGAGCCAGCCGCCGAAGGTGGGGCCAATGATTGGGGTGAAGTCGTAACAAGGTAGCCGTATCGGAAGGTGCGGCTGGATCACCTCCTTTCTAAGGATATTACGGAACTAGCGAGTCCTTCGGGACTTGCTAGCAGGCACACATTGTGCCATTAAACCATTGACCATGTTCGTTTCGTTCGGTTTTGGAAGCTCAAATGCTTTCAAACAGTACCTTGAAAACTAGATAAGAATTAGACATCAAACCAACGTTAGATTTAACGTAAGCATCATTATGATGCGTCTTTTCACATTGATTTTAGATAGTTAAGTGAATAAGGGCGCACGGTGGATGCCTTGGCACTAGGAGCCGATGAAGGACGGGACTAACACCGATATGCTTCGGGGAGCCGTAAGTAGGCTATGATCCGGAGATTTCCGAATGGGGAAACCCACTACCCGTAATGGGGTAGGATCCTTAACTGAATTCATAGGTTAAGGAAGGTAGACTCGGGGAACTGAAACATCTCAGTACCCGAAGGAAGAGAAAGCAAACGCGATTTCCTGAGTAGCGGCGAGCGAAACGGAAACAGCCCAAACCAGAGAGCTTGCTCTCTGGGGTTGTAGGACGCTCCATTGGAGTTACCAAGAAACAAGATAGATGAATGATCTGGAACGGTCAGCCGAAGAAGGTAACGGCCCTGTAGTCAAAATCTTGTTTCCTCCGGAGCGGATCCTGAGTACGGCGGAACACGAGGAATTCCGTCGGAATCCGGGAGGACCATCTCCCAAGGCTAAATACTCCCTAGTGACCGATAGTGAACCAGTACCGTGAGGGAAAGGTGAAAAGCACCCCGGGAGGGGAGTGAAATAGAACCTGAAACCGTGTGCCTACAAGTAGTTGGAGCCCGTTAATGGGTGACAGCGTACCTTTTGTAGAATGGACCGGCGAGTTACGATCCCATGCAAGGTTAAGATGAAAAATCGGAGCCGCAGCGAAAGCGAGTCTGAATAGGGCGAAATAGTATGTGGTCGTAGACCCGAAACCGTGTGATCTACCCATGTCCAGGGTGAAGGCCAGGTAACACTGGCTGGAGGCCCGAACCCACGCACGTTGAAAAGTGCGGGGATGAGGTGTGGGTAGCGGTGAAATGCCAATCGAACACGGAGATAGCTGGTTCTCTCCGAAATAGCTTTAGGGCTAGCCTCAAGGTAAGAGTCTTGGAGGTAGAGCACTGATTGGACTAGGGGCCCTCATCGGGTTACCGAATTCAGTCAAACTCCGAATGCCAACGACTCATCCTTGGGAGTCAGACTGCGAGTGATAAGGTCCGTAGTCGAGAGGGGAACAGCCCAGACCACCAGCTAAGGTCCCTAAGTTTATGTTAAGTGGAAAAGGATGTGGAGTTGCTCAGACAACCAGGATGTTGGCTTAGAAGCAGCCATCATTTAAAGAGTGCGTAATAGCTCACTGGTCGAGTGACTCTGCGCCGAAAATGTACCGGGGCTAAACATAACACCGAAGCTGTGGATTGTTCTTACGAACAATGGTAGGAGAGCGTTCTAAGTGCTGTGAAGTCAGACCGTAAGGACTGGTGGAGCGCTTAGAAGTGAGAATGCCGGTATGAGTAGCGAAAGAAGAGTGAGAATCTCTTCCACCGTAAGTCTAAGGTTTCCTGAGGAAGGCTCGTCCGCTCAGGGTTAGTCGGGACCTAAGCCGAGGCCGAAAGGCGTAGGCGATGGATAACAGGTTGATATTCCTGTACCACCTCCTTTCCGTTTGAACAACGGGGGGACGCAGTAGGATAGGGAATCCGCTCCACTGGATGTGAGCGGCCAAGCAGTGAGTGAGATGCATAGGCAAATCCGTGCATCAATCACAAGCTGTGATGGGGAGGGAACTATAGTACCGAAGTTCCTGATTTCACACTGCCAAGAAAAGCCTCTAGTGAGGAAAGAGGTGCCCGTACCGCAAACCGACACAGGTAGACGAGGAGAGTATCCTAAGGTGATCGGGAGAACTCTTGTTAAGGAACTCGGCAAAATGACCCCGTAACTTCGGGAGAAGGGGTGCTCCTTCATAGGAGGAGCCGCAGTGAAAAGGCCCAATCGACTGTTTAGCAAAAACACAGGTCTCTGCGAAACCGAAAGGTGAAGTATAGGGGCTGACACCTGCCCGGTGCTGGAAGGTTAAGGGGATGAGTTAGCATTAGCGAAGCTTTGAACCGAAGCCCCAGTAAACGGCGGCCGTAACTATAACGGTCCTAAGGTAGCGAAATTCCTTGTCGGGTAAGTTCCGACCCGCACGAAAGGTGCAACGAATTGGGCACTGTCTCAACAAGAGACCCGGTGAAATTATACTATGCGTGAAGATGCGCATTACCCGCGACAGGACGGAAAGACCCCGTGGAGCTTTACTGTAGCCTGATATTGAATGTTGGTACAGCTTGTACAGGATAGGTGGGAGCCGTCGATGCCGGAGCGCTAGCTTCGGTGGAGGCATCCGTGGGATACCACCCTGGCTGTATTGACATTCTAACCCAGGACCGTGATCCGGTCCGGAGACAGTGTCAGGTGGGCAGTTTGACTGGGGCGGTCGCCTCCCAAAGAGTAACGGAGGCGCCCAAAGGTTCCCTCAGAATGGTTGGAAATCATTCGCAGAGTGCAAAGGCACAAGGGAGCTTGACTGCGAGACCTACAAGTCGAGCAGGGACGAAAGTCGGGCTTAGTGATCCGGCGGTGCCGTATGGAAGGGCCGTCGCTCAACGGATAAAAGCTACCCCGGGGATAACAGGCTTATCTCCCCCAAGAGTCCACATCGACGGGGAGGTTTGGCACCTCGATGTCGGCTCATCGCATCCTGGGGCTGTAGTCGGTCCCAAGGGTTGGGCTGTTCGCCCATTAAAGCGGTACGCGAGCTGGGTTCAGAACGTCGTGAGACAGTTCGGTCCCTATCCGTCGTGGGCGTTGGAAATTTGAGAAGAGCTGTCCTTAGTACGAGAGGACCGGGATGGACGCACCGCTGGTGCACCAGTTGTTCCGCCAGGAGCATAGCTGGGTAGCTACGTGCGGAAGGGATAAGTGCTGAAAGCATCTAAGCATGAAGCCCACTTCGAGATGAGATTTCCCATCACTTCGAGTGAGTAAGATTCCTTGTAGACGACAAGGTTGATAGGTCGGAGGTGGAAGCGTGGTGACACGTGCAGCTGACCGATACTAATAAATCGAGGACTTATCTATCTAAAGCGCAGACGACCGCTTAGACCCGTACGGATAAGACAGATTCTTGGAAAAGGCGTTAGCCTTTGGAAAGAAGATGACTTATACGCTAGGGTCTGGGAGTTGGAGCTGGAAGCCAGCTTAAGCGTAAAAACGTAAAAGGCACGATGTCATAATTCTTATCTAGTTTTGAAGGTATTTAGAAAAAAATCTAAAATATCTATTGACTTTCTTCTCTCAACAAGATAAAATATAACTTGTCGTTAAAAGAAACGAAGAAAACGAACAACAAAGAGTCTGGCGGTTTTGGCGAAGAGGTCACACCTGTTCCCATGCCGAACACAGAAGTTAAGCTCTTCAGCGCCGATGGTAGTCGGGGTTTCACCCCCGCAAGAGTAGGACGCCGCCAGGCAAGTCACTTTGTTGACATTGATCAAGAGGCAAACGGCCTTTTGACATGATTCCAACGTAGCTCAGTGGTAGAGCTATCGGCTGTTAACCGATCGGTCGCAGGTTCGAATCCTGCCGTTGGAGCCATGGAGAGCTGTCCGAGTGGCCGAAGGAGCACGATTGGAAATCGTGTAGGCCCAAACACGGGTCTCGAGGGTTCGAATCCCTCGCTCTCCGCCACCAACCTTTTATTGGCCCGTTGGTCAAGTGGTTAAGACACCGCCCTTTCACGGCGGTAACACGGGTTCGAATCCCGTACGGGTCACCACTTAAAATATGGAGGATTAGCTCAGCTGGGAGAGCACCTGCCTTACAAGCAGGGGGTCGGTGGTTCGAGCCCGCCATCCTCCACCATTTTAAAATACAATGCACAAGATCATTGTAAGTATCATATAATTGGATATATAGTTGATATTCAACATTGTCGCGGGGTGGAGCAGTCTGGTAGCTCGTCGGGCTCATAACCCGAAGGTCGCAGGTTCAAATCCTGTCCCCGCAACCAAGGTCCGGTAGTTCAGTTGGTTAGAATGCCTGCCTGTCACGCAGGAGGTCGCGGGTTCGAGTCCCGTCCGGACCGCCATTTTTCAATTAAATAGTTTTGTTACTGTAAAGTACATAAGACTGGCTCGGTAGCTCAGTCGGTAGAGCAACGGACTGAAAATCCGTGTGTCGGCGGTTCGATTCCGTCCCGAGCCACCATGTTTTGTGCAGGCCTAGCTCAATTGGTAGAGCAACTGACTTGTAATCAGTAGGTTGGGGGTTCAAGTCCTCTGGCCTGCATACTTTCTCAAAACGTGGAGGGGTAGCGAAGTTGGCCAAACGCGGCGGACTGTAAATCCGCTCCCTCTGGGTTCGCAGGTTCGAGTCCTGCCCCCTCCACCATTTAAATTACTACAGTAAGTAGGGGTATAGTTCAAAGGTAGAACAGCGGTCTCCAAAACCGCCGATGTGGGTTCGATTCCTACTACCCCTGCCAATTTCATTTTATGGCGGATGTGGCGAAGTGGTTAACGCACCGGATTGTGGCTCCGGCATTCGTGGGTTCGATCCCCATCATTCGCCCCATAAAACATTGGCCCATAGCCAAGCGGTAAGGCAACGGTTTTTGGTACCGTCATGCGCTGGTTCGAATCCAGCTGGGCCAGCCAAGAAGTTTCGCGGAAGTAGTTCAGTGGTAGAACACCACCTTGCCAAGGTGGGGGTCGCGGGTTCGAATCCCGTCTTCCGCTCCATTTTTATTTGGCGGCATAGCCAAGTGGTAAGGCAGAGGACTGCAACTCCTTTACCACCGGTTCGAATCCGGTTGCCGCCTCCATTTATATGCCGGTGTGGCGGAATTGGCAGACGCGCACGACTCAAAATCGTGTTCCTCACGGAGTGTCGGTTCGAACCCGACCACCGGTACTGGAAAGTCTGAAATAGAATATTGAACATATTTTGAATCGCTGAGAAGAGCGATTTTTTTTATGTCTTTTTTTAGTATCTTCTTATGTAGAAATTTGAAGTTGAGAGGGTGTTTCCGCTAGCGATAGATGGGTGTAAGGTGGTTGGGGAAATTATTCGCTTTCCACGGCGAGCTGGGAGGTCTCCTCAATCGGTACGCGCTTTCCTGGGTCTCCCTTATGCTCATTGGGAGTAACGGAAACATGCCATATTCATTAATCCTGTAACAGTCGCCGCCCTATGGTGTTGGACTGTTTGTAGAACAAAAACACTCCTTTCACTGATGAAATGGAGCGGCCTCTTCCAATTCGAATATCTCAAACCTCGAGTATTCCATATGAGGGTCTTTAGTTGAAGAAGAAGGAGCATTTTCCGACAGGGAACTTGCTCTTTTTTTGTAGTCGAAATTGGATGCGTTTTTGCACTTGAAATTGTATGTTTTCGACGGGGAATATGATTTGCATTCTATTCTACAAATAGCACTGATAAACAAAGGTATAACCACAAAAAAAATGAGCATCAAATTGCTATGCAATTCAACGCTCATTTTATCTTGGTATCTTCACGATGCTCTCAGTTGTTTCTTTTGCTGTTGTTTCCGTCTGTACCATTTCGCTAGCATTCCGTGTTTTGGACTTAGGAAGAAAGCGAGAGTAAAGAGCACTCCTGTTGCAGTGGCCATGGCTCCTGATATCGATACATCTACAAAAAGAGCGAAGGTGTATCCTAGTAAGGAGGAGAGTGCGCCGATAAGAGCACTTAAGGCGATCATACCACCGAAGGAATCAGTGAGAAGGTATGAAGTTGCTCCTGGTACGATTAACATAGCTACAACAAGGATAGCTCCCACGCTATCGAATGAGGCCACGGTAGAGAAGGATACCATCGACATTAATACATAATGAATAGCGACCACTGGCACTCCTATTGATATAGCTAACTGAGGATCAAAGGTGCTAATTTTAAATTCCTTATAAAATAGTAAGATGATGGATAGGTTTAAGATAAACACGAAGCCTAATAGCCATACTGCAGTGGGGCCTAAGTTTATCCCGTTCCATGTCCATGTATCCCATGGGACAAATGCAATTTCTCCCATTAAGGCGTGTTCAACGTCTAGGTGTACACTATCTCCTATAAAGGAGATCAAGACGACGCCGAGTGCGAAGAGAGAAGTGAACACGACCCCGATTGCAGCATCGGATTGAACTCCGCTTGAATCGAGGAGTTGCACCATTAAAGCGGTTAGTATGCCTACTATGGCTGCTCCGATTAGCATGGGAACTCCATTTAGAGAATGGGTCACGAGAAATGCTCCTACAATCCCGAGGAGAACGGTATGACTGATGGCGTCTGCAAGCATCGACATTTTTCTAAGAACGAGTAAAGCTCCTGTCATACCACAAGTGATACCTACCAAGACTCCTGTTGTAATAATCCATAAACTATACGTCATGTTTGTCTCACCGCCTTTATTATAACTCCTTTACTGGCGCCAAATAATAAGGATAGGACAAAGATGAAAGAGGCACATAGGACAATGAGGGGACCTGTAGGAAGCCCTTCACCTGCTGTGCTGATTAACGTTCCGGTTACTCCTGATACGGCACCGAATAGACCTGCAATGACGCCCATCTTTCCTAAACGATCTGTCCAGTAACGGGCAGCGAGTGGGGGAGTAATTAGCAGTGCCGCTATCAGTACCACTCCAACCATTTGAATTCCGACAACCACTACACCTACTACTAGGGCCATTAGAACGAAATTAAACACGCTAACCGGTAAGCCGATCCCCCTGGCGTAGTTTGGGTCGAAAATAGAAATCTTAAATTCTTTGAAGAATAGGGAGGAGAGTACAATGATTAAGAGAGATCCCACCGCAATTACTTGAATATCGCTCTTAACCATAGCAGCTGCCTGCCCGAATATGAAATCCTCAAGGCCGCTTTGATTGCCTTTTGCGTGCTTTGTTATATAGGTTAGCAACATAATTCCAAGTCCAAAGAAAACGGATAACACGACGCCAATAGAGGCATCCGTCTTGATCCTTGAATGTTTCACGATGGCTTGAATAAAGTATGTGGCAAGTAATCCTGTTGTAGCAGCCCCTAGTAGAAAGAGGGGAATCGATTTAACGCCAAATAATAGAAAAGCTAAGCAGACGCCAGGAAGTGTCGCATGAGCCATGGCGTCTCCTATCAGACTTTGTTTTTTGAGTAGAACGAAACTACCAATTAAACCACTAGCAAAGCCAAGCAAGGAGGAGCCAGCTAATACCCATTGCGTGTTTGGGTTGGTTAATAGGCTTAAAAATTCACTCATGAATATTATCCTCCTTGGGTAAGAATAGGACCATTTCCTAAAAAGGATATGGCTCCTCCATAAGTTCGTTCCAGGTTATCAAGCGTGAAAACACTCTCTGTTGGTCCATAGTCCACTGGGGTTTTGTTAAGCAGCAGACAATGGTCAAAATAGTCTTTTACAGTCTGCAGGTCATGATGGACGACCAGGACTGTTTTGCCTTGTTCACGCCATTCTTGTAGCAGCTTCATAATGGCTTTCTCCGTTGCGGCGTCTACGCCTGCGAATGGTTCATCCATGAAATAAATTTGAGCATCTTGTGCTAGTGCACGGGCTAAGAAAACACGCTGCTGTTGTCCTCCAGATAGTTGACTAATTTGTCGGTTAGCAAATTCTTTCATACCGACTTTTTCAAGACACTCATAGGCGAATTGTACTTCTTTTTTATTTGGGCGACGGATCCAACCAATATGGCCATAGCGGCCCATGAGAACTACATCTAATGCATTTGTGGGGAAATCCCAATCTACTTCACTTCTCTGTGGAACGTAGCCAATTAAATTACGCTGTTTTTTATATGGTTTCCCGTACACCGTTACATCCCCTGATAGACGAGGAATCAGATGCAGAATCGACTTAATTAAGGTGGATTTTCCTGCCCCGTTTGGTCCGATAATTCCAGTTAACGTTCCTTCTGGAATGGTGAAATTCACATTTTCTAGGACGGGCTGTCGTTCATAGGTTACAGCCAGGTTTTGAATTTCGATAGCTTTCATATAAGCATCTCCTTTCTTGGTAAGGCTGAAGGTACAGAAACAAATTTATTACTTCAATGCACTTACAATCGTCTCGATATTGTGTCTGAACATGCCAATATAGGTTCCTTCTTCAGTATCAGCTGGGCCCATCGCATCGGAATAAAGTTCTCCGCCGATTTTTAGGTTATGACCCTCTGCTTTAGCACCCTCTACTACAGCATTAATTGACCTTTTGTTTACACTACTTTCTACAAAGACTGCTTTAATATTTCTCTCAGAAACGGTATCGATAATACGCTGCACATCTTTTAATCCATATTCTGATTCTGTGCTTAATCCCTGCAGTCCCATCACTTCTAGTCCATATGCTTTACCAAAGTAATGAAACGCGTCATGGGCGGTGACGAGTACGCGGCTCTCTTCTGGAATTTGAGAAATTTGCTCTTTAGCATAAGTATGCGTTTCGTCTAATTTTTGTTTATATTTTTCTGCTTGTTTTTCATAATACGCTTGGTTTTCAGGGTCTAAATCGCTAAGACCTTTGGTCACTTCGTCAACAGCATACTTCCATAAGTTAATATCAAACCAGACGTGAGGATCTGGAATGTCCGGGTTGGCCGGGTCAGCATCAAGCATATCCTCTGGAATGGCTTCTGCTACAGCGTGCGTAGGTTTTTCGGAGCGCATTTTTGCGAATACATCGTTCATTTGGCCTTCTAAGTGATGTCCGTTATAGAAGATCACATCCGCTTTTTGTAAGTTTTCAATATCACTCGTAGTGGCTTTATACGTATGCGGGTCCGTTCCAGGCCCCATTAAGCTCTTAACATTGACATGTTCACCGCCTATGTTTTCAGCAATATCACCGATTTGAGCTATGGTAGTAACAACCTTTACTTTTTCATCTCCTGATGTGTCGTCTGAAGCATTACACCCAACTAAAGCAATCATTGTTAGGAATGCTATGGTTATTAATTTCTTCATGTTTCCTATGTCCTCCCTTTTTGTACATGTTAATAAAAGTTTCCTTTATGCAAAAAAATAATTAAAAAAATGACTTTTCGTTAGCTCTATAAAGATATGAGCGAAGTAGAAAAGTGTGCGTGTTTTTTAAAAAATTAACTCGAGCTATAAAAGTTTCCTTAGTGCAAAATATATAGATAAATCAAAACGTTGTCAACAGTCTGGCATAAACTAAATCTTATGGATGGTTTTTTATACGTTAAAATGAATAAAAAGTCTGTTTTTAAAGTTTTTATTCATAATTATTGAATACTTATACTTTTGGCGTTATAATCATACATAATATAATAACCAAGGGAGAAGGAAAGGGGACTTATGATGAACAAAACATGTGTGTTAGCTTATTCCGGAGGGTTAGATACTTCCGTTTCAATTAAATGGCTTCAAGAGAAGTACGGATACGATGTGATTGCGCTTGGTCTTAGTGTGGGGGAAGGGAAAGACATGGAAGCGGTCCGTCAGAAAGCGTTAGATGTGGGAGCTGTAAAGGCGATTATGATTGATGCAAAAGAAGAGTTAGCGGAAGATTTTCTTTTGCCTGCGTTAAAAGCAAATGCAATGTATGAAGGGAAGTATCCATTGTCATCAGCACTGTCTCGTCCATTGATTGCCAAAAAACTTGTTGAGATTGCTCATCAAGAGGGCGCAGAGGCGGTCGCTCATGGGTGTACAGGGAAAGGAAATGATCAGGTTCGGTTTGAAGTTGCTATTCAGGGATTAGACCCAGATCTTGAAGTGATTGCACCCGTTCGAGAGTGGAAGATGACACGGGATGAAGAAATTGCTTATGCCAAGGAAAAGGGCATAAATATACCGATAACAGATGAGAATCCTTTCTCGATTGATGCGAACATCTGGGGACGGGCTTGTGAAGCGGGGGTGCTTGAAGACCCTTGGACAGAGGCGCCGGAAGCAGCATATGAATGGACGGCTCCTATTCACCTTACGCCTGATGAGCCAGAAACGATTGTCGTTTCATTTGAAAAGGGTAAACCGGTTGGTATAAACGGGAAAGCAATGTCTTTTGTCGACATTATTGAAAAGCTAAATATCCTCGGCGGAGAGCATGGTATTGGGCGTATTGACCACGTAGAGAATCGTCTTGTGGGCATTAAATCACGTGAGGTTTATGAATGTCCTGCAGCCATGATTCTGATTCAAGCTCACAAGGAATTAGAACACCTTACTCATACAAGAGATGTAGCTAAGTTTAAACCACAAGCTGAGCAACAACTAGCAGAGATGATTTATGAAGGATTGTGGTATTCACCTTTGCGTGAAGCGCTTCTAGCTTTCCATGAAGAGACTCAAGTGAACGTAACGGGAGATGTGAAAGTGAAGTGCTTTAAAGGTCAGGCGGTCGTTGTCGGTACGAGAGCGGAAATGAGTTTATACGACGAAGAATTAGCTACTTACTCTAAAGGGGATGCCTTTGACCACGATGCAGCTGTCGGCTTTATTAAATTGTGGGGATTGCCATCTAAAGTATATGCTAAGAAACAGAAAACAAAAGTGAACGTCTGAGGGGGAAATAACATGTCATCAAAAGTATGGGGAGGACGCTTTACCACAAGTCCAAATCAGCTCGTAGAGGAAATGAATGCTTCGATTTGCTTTGATCAGGCATTGCTCGACGAGGACATTGAAGGAAGCCTTGCTCATGTAGCTATGCTTGCTCGGTGTGAAATTATAGAAGAGGGAGAAGCGCAAACCCTTACTGAAGGGTTAAAGACGGTTCATGAGAAGGTGGCATCAGGAGAAGCGACGCTCAGAGCCCAGTATGAGGACATTCATATGAATGTGGAAATGTTGCTTCATGAAGAAATAGGCAAACTCGCTGGTAAACTTCATACTGCGCGAAGTCGGAATGATCAGGTTGCTACAGACATGCACTTATATTTGAAGAAGAAGGTACAGAATATAAGCAGTCTTCTGAACGATGTCCAGACTGTTTTATGCGAGAAAGCGGAATCTCATATTGATACGATTGTACCTGGATATACGCACCTTCAGCGCGCGCAGCCCATTTCATTTGCCCATCATTTACTCGCTTATTTCTGGATGTTTCAGCGGGACGCAGGTCGATTAGAGGATAGTCTGAAACGAATTGACGTATCCCCCCTTGGGGCCGGGGCTATTGCAGGAACGACATTTCCAATTGATCGGGCGTTCACAGCTGATCTATTAGGGTTCAAAGAAGTTTATCCGAACAGTATGGATGCTGTAAGCGACCGGGACTTTATAGTAGAATTTCTGAGCAATGCGTCTATCCTTATGATGCATATTTCCCGTCTGAGCGAAGAGATGATTATCTGGTCAAGCCAAGAGTTTAATTTTGTGGAATTCGATGATGCTTTCTGTACAGGATCTAGTATGATGCCTCAGAAGAAAAATCCGGATATGCCTGAACTTTTAAGAGGGAAGACAGGGCGAGTGTATGGCCATCTGATGGGGCTGTTAACAACGCTAAAAGGGTTACCACTTACGTATAATAAAGATATGCAAGAAGACAAGGAAGGTATGTTTGATACAGTGGAAACCCTGGAGAAGAGTTTGGCTATATTGGCACCAATGCTTGAGACTATGGTTGTTAAGAAAGAGCAGATGTATGAATCGGTAAAACAAGACTATTCCAATGCAACGGATTTGGCTGATTATTTGGTGACAAAGGGGATGGCCTTTAGGCAAGCTCATGAAGTAACAGGGAAAATCGTCCTGTCAGCTATTCAGCAGAAGAAAAACTTACTAGATCTGAGTCTAGAAGAATATCAATCTTTTTCTACTTTTATTGATTCAGATCTCTATGAGGCTTTGCGTCCGGAACAAGTCGTGTCTGCACGAGGGAGTATAGGTGGAACGGCACCCAATCAAGTAAAAAAACAACTAAACCATGCGAAATCTTTACTAAAGAGCAACTATTAGGTTTAATAGTTGCTCTTTTTGTATACACTATAAGAAAGATTCAAAGAATCATAACTAAACAGAAAAATTACGGGTTTTCGACAATTTTTTTAAATTTCTATTGCTGAATTGTTAAGGATTTGTTAATATAATTTTTGTAGCTGATTTCAGCACATAATTAATACTACAAGCTTAGTATAAATAACTTAAGCATTGGTGCCAATGCGGGTGTAGTTTAGTGGTAAAACCTCAGCCTTCCAAGCTGATGTCGTGGGTTCGATTCCCATCACCCGCTCCATAATTTATGTTGCCAACGCAGTGTTTCGTTTAAAGGTGTGGAAACGAAGCATTGCGTTTTTATATTGTCCAAAAAGGTTACATTGGTTATAAGGGGAATTCTGCCCTTTTGTAATAATCATGACCAAACAAGAAAGGGTGCCATTTGGATGAAAGATTTACAGCAGAAACTAAAGCAAATTGATGGGAAGAGTTATAAAGCGTATAAAGACATTCAAGGAAGATATACGTTTCAGACGCATGCGGTAGCTATTGACTACGTGCAGGGTGACCCGTTTGCGGCTCCGTCTAAAATCAGACTAATTGTCCCATCAAATGAATATAAAATTGCAAGCGAGTGGATGGAGACGTCGACTCGATTGACGTATATAGAAGACCTTGTGGCTCGCCACGTCGCACGGGCGATCGCAAAGGATAAAACAGCAATTAGAGGATCCGGTAAGAGTGGGGCAATTTCGATCGATGCTCCCGGACAGGAAATCCTTGAGCGAACAGCGGTTTCCATAACAGAAAAGCAAACAGAGATTTGCTTATCGATTGGACTGCCAGCGAACGGGCGTCGCATAAATGGTAAAGAAGCGGAAAAATTATTCTTACAAGTGCTTCCTTCCGTTCTTAAACAGTCCTTACTGATGATGAAAGATCAGGATTTTGAAGCAGCAGCTCAGTTAGCAGATCAGCATGATGCCATCAGAGCTAAGATGAAAGAAGAGGATTGGATATCATTTGTTGCAGATGAATCCATTCTTCCTCGCGAAAGTGGAATTAGTAACAGACCGATGAAAAAGGCAGTTCCGTTCACAAGTCCTGAGGAGAACCGCGTTTCTTTCACCATTCCGCATCGAAACGAACCGATTACGGGAATGGCGCTGAAAAAAGGAATCGTTCTTATTGTTGGTGGGGGCTACCACGGAAAAAGTACCCTATTGAAAGCTATTGAACGAGGGGTGTATCCTCATATTAAGGGAGATGGCCGTGAATATGTACTGACGGATCCGGATGCTGTGAAAGTTCGGGCTGAAGATGGACGTCAGGTATCTGGTGTTAACATATCACCGTTTATTAATCATTTACCGCATGGAGAAGATACAGTGCGCTTCTCGACAGAAAACGCCAGTGGAAGCACGTCTCAGGCTGCGAATGTAATGGAAGCGATTGAAGCCGAGGCCTCTACTTTGTTGATTGATGAAGATACAAGTGCTACGAACTTTATGATTAGGGATGCAAGAATGCAAGAATTAGTGGCGAAAGATAAAGAACCTATTACTCCATTTATTGATCAGATTAAACGTCTACGGGATGAAGTAAATGTGTCGACCATCCTCGTAATGGGTGGTTCTGGTGACTATTTTGATGCAGCGGATGATGTGATCATGCTTGATCAATATCTCCCTTATAACGTCACGGAGCAAGCGAAAGAAATTGCCCAGAAATACCCGTTCCACCGGGATGAAGAAAAAGCAGACCACTTCAAGACGATGCCAAAGCGTCATTTTCTACCTGGAAGCTTAGATAGCCGGAGAGGAAAGAAATCAAAAGTGCAAGCGAAAGGTCGTACGCTTATTCTCCTAGGACGTTCTGAGATTTCACTCCATTATGTGGAACAGCTGGTAAGCGGATCGCAAACAAGAATGATTGCAGAAATTCTTCATCATCTAGAGCAGAAGAATTGGTTGAAAGACCAGCGGAGTTTCCCGGAATTATTAGATGCAATTGAAGCTCAGCTTGATCAAAAAGGTCTGGCATCGTTTACTGACTTTAAAGACCAGCATCCTGGTGATCTAGCCAGGCCACGTCGCCACGAGATCGCGGCTACTTTAAATCGTTTACGAACAAGTAAAGTCGATCAGTTCTCCTAAAACAATTATCATAACTGGGAAGAAAGGAGGGAATGAAGATGGACCTTCACGAGTTGAAAGAAGATGTTAAAGCCTATGCGAAAGAAATTGGCATAGATAAGATTAGATTTACAACGCCAGATGTCTTTACTGAATTGAAGGAACGCCTTCGTACGCAGCAGAACCTTGGATACCAGTCTGGATTTGAAAAAGGGACTATAGAAGAGCGAACAGAACCGAATCGGATCGTGCCTGAAGCCAAATCGATTATTTCAATTGCGCTTGCCTATCCGTCCAAATTGAAAGATGCACCAAGAAGTACAAGAGAAGATCGACGAGGGTTATTCTGTCGCGCATCTTGGGGACAGGATTATCATGATGTCCTTCGTGACCGTTTAACCAAACTTGGAGAGTATCTAGAAAGCCGCGTAACAGATTTTTATGGACGGTCCATGGTGGATACAGGAGAGCTATCTGACCGTGCTGTTGCGGAGCGAGCGGGTATTGGATTCACCGGTAAGAACACAAACTTAATTACAGAAGAGTATGGTTCCTATGTGTACCTCGGCGAACTGTTGACCAACGTTGCATTCCCTCCTGATGAACCTGTCGATGATTCTTGCGGAGACTGCAATATTTGTGTGGACGCTTGTCCTACAGGGGCCTTGATTGAGGGAGGGCAGTTAAATGCACAGAAATGCATTGCTTTCTTAACTCAAACAAAAGGTTTTCTGCCGGATGAATACCGCAGTGTCATTGGTAACCGTTTATACGGGTGTGACACGTGTCAGACGGTTTGTCCAAAGAACAAGAAGAAACACAATTTAATTCACGCAGAGTTTCAGCCAGATCCTGAGCGAGTGAAGCCGAGTTTGAAGCCGCTGTTGTCCATTTCTAACCGTGAGTTTAAAGAAACCTACGGGCAGATGTCTGGGTCGTGGCGAGGCAAGAAGCCCATTCAACGGAATGCGATCCTTGCCCTTGCCCATTATAAGGATGAAACGGCTATAGAGGAATTGACGCGTTTAATGAACCAGGATCCTCGTCCCGTAATTCGAGGAACAGCGGCTTGGGCTTTAGGAAAAATCGGGAACCCTTCTGCATATACTGCTATAACCGAAGCAAAAGGTAAGGAAACAGATGAGGAAGTGATTGAAGAAATGGATAAAGGTTTAGCCTTGCTCTAGTCTTCGACAATTTCTCCTAAAATTAGTCTATCTATTTATGTAAAAATGGTGGAAAAACACTTTTACAATCCATGAATACCATGTACAATAATAGAAAATCTGTTGTAAAAGAAGGGATAAACATGACGAAAGGTTCCTTCCTTTATTACGATGAAATGGAAAGTCCTATTGGACCTTTAACACTCCTGGCAACGGAAAAAGGTCTTTGCCGAATTGACCATGGTTCGTTGCGAGATGTGGAATCCAAGCAAACCACGTGGGCCAGAAAATACTTCTTACACATTGAATATGTACACGACCCAGCCCAATTTAAGCAGTTAAAGAAGCAATTAGATGAATACTTTTCAAACAAACGAGATCACTTTGAGGTCCAGCTTGATTTGTATGGAACTCCATTTCAGCAAAAAGTATGGAAAGCCTTAGCCGATATTCCTTTCGGCGAAACTCGTTCCTATAAAGATATTGCTTTAGCGATTCAAGCACCAAAGGCAGTGCGCGCCATAGGTGGAGCGGTTAATAAAAACCCTCTTTCGATTATTCTTCCATGTCATCGTGTCATTGGAAGCAATGGAGCACTTGTCGGGTATGCAGGTGGTCTTGAGCGTAAAGAACATTTATTAGATCTAGAACATCAAAAAGCCGTTTCCTCCTAATGGGGGGAAACGGCTTTTTTTATATCGCGTGCCAGACACCCTTTATCGGAGTGAAGGGTGTCTGGCACGCAAAGGGAAGTGAATCAGGTTCTTTGTTTGCTGCTGTTAGGGTCTGGATGCGCGTAGAGTGAACTTGTACTCGTCGCTTTTGAAGTAGATGTCGCTGTATTCAAATACCGTTCCATCGTAGAAAACACTGTGAAGTTGAATTTTCAAGATAGGGGTGGTCGCATCAAGGCGTAAAGAAGTGGCAACTTCCTGATCTGGCAGAATCGGGATGACCTCTTGGAAGCTTTCTTTTATTTTCATCCCTCGAATCTGCTCAATATAGTCGTATTTAGACCCGCTCATAATTTGATAGGAAAGGTCAGGGAACATGTTGACTGGAAGGTAGGTGTCTTCTAATACATAAGGTGTATCATCTACCAGACGCTGTCGCCTGATATAAAAGACCTTTTCCCCTTCTGATAATTGTAGAACCTCCCTTACCTTCTCGCTAGGTTCGATCATTTGAAAGTTTAAAACGTGATTAATAGGTTCTTTATTTAAACGTCTCATTTCTTCCGTAAAGCTTTGTAATTCAAAAATATTATGTTCAATTTTCTTCTCATTTACATAAGTGCCGCTGCCTTGCACGCGTTTTAATAAATCTTCTTCCACCAGACATTTAATCGCCTGCCTGATGGTAACGCGTGAAGCAGAAAATTGTTCAGAAAGGTGCTTCTCCGTAGGAATCGCTTCGCCTTCCCTCCAGTTTCCTGATTCTATTTCTTCTCTGATTTTGTGTGCAATTTGTCTATATAAAGGGGCTGCCATCGTGATTCCTCCAGTTCTTCTATAAAACCATTATAACGGAAAAAGATAAAAATTTCGACAAAAGATGTTGACGCTTTCAAAAATGTGTATTATATTCATATTAAGTTATTTTTAATACAAATATAATACCTTTCTTGGAGGTTATAACGATGAAAAAACAAAATCTAGTCGTCGTAGGTGGCGGAAGCACGTATACAATCGGAATGATTATGAGTTTAATCGCTGAAAAAGAACAGTTTCCTTTGAAAACGATTACGTTTTACGATACAGATGGAGCAAGGCAAGAACAGATTGCAAAAGCGACTGAAATTATATTACGCGAAAAATATCCAGAACTAGAGTCGTTCTCCTATACAACGGATAAAGAAGAAGCCTTAAAGGGCGCTGACTTTGTCTTTGTTCAAATTCGTACTGGTGGACTGCAAATGAGAGAGAAAGATGAACAGATTCCTCTTCGGTACAATGCCGTTGGACAAGAAACATGCGGGCCAGGGGGCATGGCTTATGGATTGCGTTCCATTGGGGATATGATTGATCTCGTGAAAGATATCCGTCACTATGCTCCGGATGCTTGGATTCTGAACTATACAAACCCTGCTGCCATTGTCGCAGAAGCCCTTAAACGAGAATTTCCAAACGATAAGAAGTTATTAAATATTTGTGATATGCCGGCAGCCATTATGGTGAGTTACGCTGGGATTCTAGGAAAAGATGTATTTGATCTTGTGCCAGAATACTTCGGGTTAAACCACTTTGGCTGGTTTACAGGAATCTATGATAAAGACGGTAATGATCATACTCAAACCATCAAGCGTGCGATTACTGAAGATGGATTTATCCCAGAAGACGCTGAGATTGCCAATGACCCTTCTTGGATTAAGACATTTAAACAGGTAGAGCGTATGGTTAACGATTTCCCTGATTATCTTCCAAATACGTATCTTCAGTACTACTTATACCCAACTGAAATGGTAGAGAAAGAAGATCCGGAGAATACGAGAGCTCGTCAGGTTATTAACGGACGCCAAGAACGCGTACACGCTTTAGCGGATCAGATTGTGGCAGATGGAACGACTGCGAATGTGGAATTAGAAGTTGATATCCACGGTCGATACATGATCCGTGTAGCGGCTTCAATGGCATATAATAACGGAGATATTTTCATCGTCATGGTTGAGAACAACGGAACCATTGCGAATCTTCCGGATGACGCTATGGTAGAGGTGCCGGCTATGATGACGAACCGTGGCCCGAAACCGTTTGCTGTTGGACACATCCCGACGTTCTACAAAGGTCTAATCGAAGGTCAGCTTGCTTATGAACAGCTCGTTGTGGATGCGTACTTTGAGAATAGTTATGAAAAAGCGTTACAGGCGCTGACATTAAACCGGACAGTAGTAGATGCACCGGTAGCAAGACAGATTTTAGATGATCTGATTGATGCGAATAAAGCGTATTGGCCAGAACTTCATAAACGTAAGCAAGAAGCGGTCGTGCAGTAAGGAACGGACCCGGACCACACCCCGGGTCTTCTCTTATTCCAACAAGGAAAGCGTTTTCGTTAAAAAAGGGGGATCGGAATCGTGAAAAAATATTTTGGATCGTTACAGAAATTCGGGAAATCATTGATGGTTCCTGTTGCGCTTCTACCGGCAGCAGGTATCTTGTTAGGGTTTGGGGCGGCACTTACAGGTCCTTTAGCAGATACGGTGACGTTTTTACAAAATGATGTTGTGCAATTCATCGGCGAAGGGATGTCTGATATTGGGATTAGTATCTTTAATAATCTGGCTGTGATCTTTGCCATTGGAGTCGCGATAGGGCTGACGGGAGGGTCAGGCATTGCGGCACTAGCAGCGCTTCTTGGTTATGTAATTATGAATAAAACCATTTCCTTCGCCCTTGGTATTACAGCTGAACAGGTCGCTGAAAACGGGGAGTATGGAATGGCGCTTGGGATCCCGACGCTCGAGACAGGGGTGCTCGGGGGAATTGTTGTAGGCCTTCTAGCCGTTTGGGTATACAACAAGTTCCACGAATTTGATCCACCTGAAGTACTCGGATTCTTTGCAGGGGATCGATCGGTTGGGATTGCTATGGTATTTACATCAATCTTCTTGGCAATGGCAATGATGGTTGTATGGCCACCCATTCAAGGTGGTATTAATGCCGTTGCCAATGTGATCGCTAACGGAGCAACGAATCCTTTGTATATTGGTTTATACGGATTTCTTGAACGTGCTTTAATTCCTACTGGTCTTCACCATATTTGGTATGCGCCGTTTTTATGGACATCCCTTGGTGGAACGACAGAGGTTGCCGGACAAATGGTTTCTGGTGACCAATATATCTTCTTAGCTCAAATTGCTGAAGGTGTAGAGGTTACAGCTGGTCGCTTTATGGCCGGTAAGTTTCCAGTTATTATGTTCGGATTATTAGGTGCGGCACTTGCGATGTATCGTCAGGCAGACAAAGACAATCGTCCGGTTGTGAAAGGGATGCTGATTGCGGCTGCCGGTACAGCGTTCTTAACAGGAATTACGGAGCCTATTGAATTTACCTTCTTATTCGTAGCTCCACTTCTATTTTTATTCCATGCTTTTCTAGCAGGTGTATCATACGCTGTTACGTACATGCTCGACGTTCACTTAGGATGGGCCGGGGGCTCTGGATTCATTGATTATGTTCTTGTGAACGCGATACCAGGGACAGAAAATTGGTGGATGAACATGGTTCTTGGTGCTGTATTCTTCGTGATTTACTTCTTCTCATTCTCTTTCGCCATTAAGAAATGGAACCTTGCCACACCAGGGCGTGGTGGACAAGAGAATAAGCTTTATACTAGGGCAGATTATAATGAGAAGAAAGGCGATGACAAAGGCGGTAAGAAAGAAAAAGGAAGCGCCAATAAAGAAACCGCTTTAGCTATCATGCAAGCTCTTGGAGGTCAGGAGAATTTAAAACACATCGATGCGTGCTTTACTCGCCTGCGTGTGGAAGTCAGTGATCGTGAGAAAATTGACGAAGATCATTTGAAAGCTTTAGGAGCAGCCGGGGTTGTAAAGGTAGACCACAACATTCAAGCTATATTTGGCGGACGTTCAGATTTATACAAAAACGAAATTAACCGAATCATAAAACAAGAAACAGCCTAAATAAAAAAAGCAGGGACCTTTACTTAACGTAAAACGTCTCTGCTTTTTTGCGTTAAAGCACGAATACGTGTCTGACACGCGTTCGTGCTTTAACGCATGGCAGGGTGTCTGGCACGCGTCAGTATGGTAATGCGGTGAAGGGGGCGTCTGTGTGGTTTAGGGATGATTTGGGGTGGTGTTTCATAAAGTGGTAGAAAGGAGGGGAGCCATGGGGATTCAGGAGAGATTAAAGGATTACTGGGAGCGGTGTTTGAAAGGTGAAGGGCTGGAGAGGCGGACGCCTTCGTGGGTTTTACTGAAGATGCAATGTCATGAGAAGCGGGGAGCCAGAGTTGTACGTGTTACAGCGGAGGGGGCGCCTTATCGGTCATTAAGGCTGAATAATGGTGAACAACAGATCGATTACGCGCTCTATGTAACTTTTTTTATTCAACAAGGGGATCACTATTATATAGAAGAAGAGCAGCGGGATCATCGTGCTATATTTAAAGGGAATGAACTTCTTAAAGATGAAGCCTTACCTGTTCCAAAGGAGGAAGCCCCGCCCCGTGAAGCTCTTACTTTAATTAATGAAGAAGGCACGCTGTGGCGAGAAGATACGAGAAGCACATACGACCGGCAAAAAGCGGTTCAGTATGCAAACCTTTGGTGGAATACGCATAATCCTGCTTATCGACACTTCACAGATGATTGCACGAATTTTATCTCACAATGTCTGAAAGCCGGAGGAGCCCCAATGTGGGGATCGCCGCACAGGGGAAAGGGATGGTGGTACAACTATAAAGTATGGAGCTATAGCTGGACAGTAGCGAATGCGATGCGGTGGTACTTGAGCGGGGCTAAACAAGGAGTAAAGGGGAGAGAGGTAGAAAGAGCGAGTGACCTGATCTTAGGAGATATTATTTGCTATGATTTTGAAGGAGACGGAAGGTGGAATCATACCACGATTGTTGTAGGGAAAGATGCCTTTGGGGAGCCTCTTGTGAACGCTCATACGTCTAATAGTTATCACCGGTATTGGGATTATGAAGATTCAACGGCTTATACTCCTAATATTCAGTATAAGTTTTTCAGGATAGGAGAGTAGAAAATATGATATAATACGGTAGTTATTACATGTTAGAGGTGACTGAAAATGGCTCTTCATATCGTATTATATCAACCAGAAATCCCAGCCAATACGGGTAATATCGCAAGAACATGCCTGGCTACGGATACGGTATTGCACTTAGTTCGTCCGCTTGGTTTCTCAACAGATGATAAAATGCTTCGTCGGTCTGGCCTTGATTATTGGCACGATGTCGATGTTCGTTATCATGATTCGATTGAGGAATTGTATGAAGCGCATCCGGACGGCAGTTTCTATTATATAGAGAACTTTGGTACAAAGTATTGGACGGATTATGATTACAGTAACCCTGAAGAAGAATTGTTCTTTGTCTTCGGACGGGAAACAGATGGGATTCCGAAATCTTTGCTTGAAGGGAAAGAAGACCGCTGTTTACGTATTCATATGTCGGATAAAGTTCGGTCTTTAAACTTATCCAATACGGCTGCCATTCTTGTGTACGAAGTGTTACGCCAGCAAGGATTTCCTGGTTTAAACTAAAAAAAGAAGCCGATCGCCCCGTAACGAGGCGATCGGCTTTTTTATGGATGCAAAGAAATGTCTAGCTCTTAAACGTGTAACGCTCCTGCCATGTGTTGTGCTTGCGGTGCTTTAGATAATCTGATCCCACCCAGGTGATATACACGAATGGTAATAATAGATTTAAAAGGCCACCTTCACCTGTAATTAAGTAATGGACGAAGTAGTAGATCAGCGCTGCTGTAAAGAGAAGTTTGATATAGAATACATGAATATTTTTCACCGTACAACGCCTCCTTCATTGTAAAAAAACCAGCATCTCTAGAGATGCTGGTTTTATGTAGTGGCTTATTTTGTATCGTAACCTGCTGAGAAGATCGAAATAACAAAAGTCACAATAACCCCAAGAACTAGCATTAATTTCATGTCTTATGCCCCCTTAGTCTAGAACGTCATAATGTTCGCTAATGTTTATTATACCCAATTTGGACAAAAGTGTGAACATAGAATAGGTTTTTTCTAGGGAGAAATGTGAACGTTTTATTTTCCTTAATCCGTATTGATTCTTTGGGCTGTGACTTTCATATCGTGTTTACTGTTCTTAGATTGTAGCGTTAACGTCTCCGTTGTTACAGAATAGGCCCACATTAATTTCCCACTATCTGCTGCAATTCTCATATACTGATCTTCGATGAGTTCATATTCCGAAGTCCAGCCGTTAAGGGTGACAACTCCATCTTCTTTTAAAACAAGGCGATCTCCGGAGTGGAAGGAGCCACCTTCTTCTAAGATGACCCATGTTCCTTTTAACGAAGGCGGCTTTTCTTGGCAACCTGCTAACACCATCATAAAAACAATCACGAGCCCTATACCTAATCGGTTGTTCATCCGGCCTCAGCTCCTTAATGATCTATATGCACCTGAAGTTGAAGGCATGTTCTAAATAAGTAAATTGACAACGGTATAGAGAACCGTGTATAATTTAATTTAGTTAAGTTAACTAAATTAAATGGTAAAGGGGTGGGTGTACATGGGTTACATTTATCTACTAGCTGCCATAGTGACCGAAGTGTTCGGGAGTTCCATGTTGAAATGGTCCACAGTTGAGGGCATTTCAAAACTATGGGGAACGATTGGAGTAATATCAGGGTTTATGATGGCTCTATTCTTCCTGCAGCTCACTCTTCAGTACCTCCCATTAAATACAGCTTATGCCGTATGGGCTGGTGGGGGAACCGCGCTCACAGTAGCTATTGGCGCTCTGCTTTTCAAAGAACAAATCAATGGTATGATGATTGCAGGGATACTTTTGATTATAGGTGGGGTCTTCATCCTGAATATGGCTAAGGCTGCCCACTAATAGATAGAGGGGTCTTTATGAAAGATAACGAGAAAGCTGCTTATTTGCAGCATTTATTTGAGGAATTTTGGAAGAACTTAGCGGAAGAGGAAGACCGTTTTAAGAAATACGGTTTATCTTCTACCGTAGAAGTTCTTCTGACCACGGTCATTCGATTGGAACATCCAACGAGTACAGAAGTTGCTGAAAAACTAGATATATCGAAAAGCGCCGTAAGCCAAATGGTCTCTAAACTTGAGGAGGATTCTTTCTTAAAGAAATATGCAGACAAGAGCGATAAACGCGTCCACCGCATTACCCTTGGAGAGAAAGGGAAAGCCTATGCGAAGGATCTTGAGCGGTATGACGACTATTTCTTCCGTCTCCTATCTGAGAGTTTAAATGAAGAAGAATTAAGCCAAACGGTGAATTCTTTCGAGAAGATCTTACAAGCTATGAACGTCAAAAACTGATTCCTGAATGGAATCAGTTTTTTTATATCCAATTGTTCCGCTCTTCTGCCGCCACTATGATAGGGCGCAGTGGAAAGGAAGGTGTTCCTAATACAGCCTTAGCATTTATCAAACTCACAGCGTCCTGCATTATGGGCGAATCTTTTCTTTCGACTCATTTTTCCGAAACCTCGTACATAGACTGTATTATTCAGTGCTTGCCTAACTTCAACAGGGGAGGTCTTTTGAGTGGATTTCTTAAAAAAGGTGCAAAGTTACAGGGAAGAAGAGGAGAACTTGAAGTGGGAAGGGACATTTGGTGAGTATTTAGACATGCTTCGTGAACGTCCGTACCTGGCTCAGTCAGCTCACTCCCGTGTTTATAATATGATTAAACATGCGGGGATCGAAGAGCAAAATGGAAGGGTTCATTATAAGTTTTTTGACGATCAGATCTTTGGATTAGAAGAAGCAATGGAGAAACTGGTGGAGGAATATTTCCACCCGGCAGCCAAGCGACTGGATGTTAAGAAACGGATTTTGTTATTGATGGGACCAGTCAGCGGTGGTAAATCGACACTTGTTACGTTGTTAAAACGTGGTTTAGAGCGATTCTCTCATACAGATGAAGGGGCAGTTTACGCCATTAAAGGTTGTCCGATGCATGAGGATGCATGCATTTCCTTAAACACCCATTAAAATAGAAAACGGATTACCTGAATTGGTAATCCGTAATCTCAAGCACAGCTGGCTCAGCATTCTTGCCGGTTCGTGCTTTTTTTATGATATCTATGGTGACGGACTCGAAAATGGTTTGGATGGCAATTTTCTTGTCTTCAAATGACATTTGAGGGTAGGTTTCCTTGATATTCTGTAGAACAAGCATTACATCTTCTTCGCTTGCTACTTCCGATACTTCTTCCTTTAGCATTTTCATTAGATCCTCCTCAGTGGATCGAGCATTCTCTAGTATATCTTTATAACGTTTCTTATCAATATCGCCCTCTAGATACATTTCTTCAGCGCGCTCACGTTTCAACTTAACCTTCTCAAGTTCATTCTCAATATGTTCTTTATCCACTTCTGGATCAGCATTAGAAGTCTCTTTCGATGGTTGGAAGTTATCAATGGATACTGTTAGTGCATTGAAGAAGGTTTCTTCTAGCGTGTTTTCAGCAATAACAGGTTGATCACAAATACCAAACTTAAACCGTCCCTGGCATTTGTAGAATCTATGGACCGTGTTGTTTTTTCTTTTCTTACTACTACCCGTTAAGCTTTTACCGCATTTTCCACACTTTCCGATACCTGAGAATGGATAGGGGGTGTTTGCTTTAAAGGCCATTTTACTTCTGTTCTTCATAATTAAAGCTACCTCTTTAAAATCTTCCTCTTCAATAAGAGGTTCAAAGTCCTCTTGCTGGATAGGGGTAATAATATCTTCTCCAGTCAATTTCCCTTTAGCTAGACTTCGATGATTCCAACGAACTTGTCCAATGTAAATAGGATTGCGAAGCAAATAACGAACAGAGAAGTCACTCCAAATCTCTCCCTTTTTCGTCTTGACTCCACGCTTGTTAAGTTGCTTAGCAATGTATTGAGAACCATGTGTGAGTGCTTTCTTAAAGATATATTTAACCCATTGAGCTTCATCATGATTTATTACAAGTTTACCTTCTATAATGTCATAACCATAGGGGGCAGGAGCTCCATTTCGATAGCCATTTTCACTACGGCTCATCATGTTTTCGAAAACACGTTCAGCTGTCTGCTCACGTTCCCATTGAGCCATAGCTGCAACCAGTGTAATAAATAAACGACCAGCAGCAGTAGTGGTGTCATAAACCTCCGTCGCTGACTTAAACTTTACATCATGTTTCTCCATAAGTTTTAACAGCTTATGAAGGTCAGACACTGATCGGATGAATCTGTCCAAACGATAAACAAGCAGAACATCAAATTTCTCAGACTCGATGTCCTCAATCAACTGTTGCATTCCTGGACGTTTAAGGTCTTTAGCCGAGAAACCATCATCTACGTAGTCCTCAACACACGTCCACCCTTGAGAGGTGATGTAAGCATTAAGGCGCTCGTTCTGAGTTTCCAAACTGACACCTTTTTCAACTTGCATAATTGTTGAAACACGTCTGTATTTAGCTGCTCTCATGTTCATCACCTCCGTTAAATAATGTTACCTATATTATATAGAGCGTGAGCCTGTTAGTTCAACGACTTATCCCAGGGAACAAAAACCATTTCTCACAATTTCCTCCCATACCATCTTACCCAGGTATTGTTTTTCTAAATGTTGAAGTCTTTGGTTGGCAAAAGTATGTGTGACACCAAATGTTTCAGCTATAAGTTCAACGGCTTCACAACGACGCTCTGGAAGATCTAATTTAAGTAACATGAAAGTAGGTACACAAAAGTGAAGAGCAAAATTCCTAGCTTGCCATTCTTGTTTCAGACGGTATGTGTTAGCCATAAAAAGCTGATTTCCCGCATGCCAAAGAACATGGCAGATTTCATGACCGAAGCTTTCCCATTGTTCTTCAGGTGTATCATGAATTTGCAAATGAATGGAGTTTCCAGATCGAAAGGGTCCATGCTCTCCAATATTCAGATCTACTTTTAAAGAGGATGATATATAACCTAGCTCCATATCAAACGGGCAATGGATCCCCATAGCTGTGTATAGTTCTTTGATTTGATCTTCTAACCTTGTGTATTCGTACTTCAATAAAGAATCCTCCCACTTGTAACAAAACTATTTATGAACTGGAAAAGCCTTGTTATTTTATCAGGCTTTAGATAATTCTACTAAATAATTGAATTGCTATCCACTTCCAATTAGGAGAAAAAATAGAACAAATGTTCTTTTTTGGGTGAAAAATAAGACCAATAGGATTATAAGTTTATTTATAACCCTTATTAGTCATCTTTTCTTTTCTTAGCTTTTTCTCGAACCCATTCGAAGTGATTTTTAATTTCTTCTATATCTTCACGCGTGAGGTCTTTCCATGAGTTAAGATCATAAAAGCTAAGATCCATATCTTGCATGTTATTATCTATAAGGTATTGTTTGAGTTCCTCAAGGGGATCAAAGGCATCTTTCACCTCACTAGATTCTGCGTAGGATCTCCCCAGGATAAAGTCAGTACTAACATTATAGAAGTTAGCTATCTTATTTAGTGTTTCATAATCTGGATTTCTTTTTCCTAACTCGTAATGAGCGTAAGTTCCTCGACTAATATTCAGTTTTTCAGCAAGCTCTCCTTGCGTAAGTTTTTCCCTCTGTCTCAAATATTTAAGCTTTTGACCAATCATCAAAGCACTTCCTTTAGTTAATATATTGATCATGTTTTGTTAAAAATGTATTTTTATATATTTTATAAACTATTTATATTATAAAGTAGCAATTTGCTACATGAAATAAATGTAGCAAAAAAGTACATGTTTGTGTTGACAGTTGCGTATTACTACATTATACTTTGGTTATACAGTCGCAAATCGCTGCAAAAGGTGGTGAGTAAATGAACCAACGAATGTGGCTAAGTAAAATAAGAAAAAAGAAAGAATTAACGCAATTAGAGGTAGCAAAACAATCCAATATTGGGAGAGCATATTATACTCAAATTGAGAATGGAATCAGAAACCCTAGCGTTTCTGTAGCAAAAAAAATTGCCTCAACTCTAGACTTTGAATGGTCGATTTTTTTGAAGAACAATGTAGCGATTTGGAACAAAAAGGGCCGGGACAAGCCATTTAACTAACTCGAACAGAAGTAACTTTTTATGGATAGTCTGAGGGGGCTTGCTCATAAACATGTGTAAAGGAGTGATTTCATGAAAATCGTTTTAAACGAAGAGCAAACGCAAAAGTTTTTCCAAGCGCTTTACCCTTCAGCTGTTCGGATAGCGGCCGAAAAGCGCAAACGAGAACGTGAGCAAGAAGAACAGGAATCCACTTCAAATACCTCTGAGAAATCAGCATCATGAATCTGTTTAATGCCATTATATCGAATCACAAGATTTGTGAGGGTAAAAAAAGGAGGTAATTCTGGTGCCAATTGGTAAAGCACTTCAGAATGCTAGGAAACAATGTGGGGATAGTCAAACGAATTTGAGTATGGAAGCGAATTGTTCAAGAGAGACGATTTCTGCTTACGAGAACGGAAGAGCAAAAGTTCCATCTGATATCTTCCAACATGCTTTAGAGAAGTATCAAGATTTAGATATGGTGATGGAAGCTGCCGCCGATTACTTCGGTCCTTATTTCTTTCCTCAATTAAATGGAGATAACGTCGATCATCATCCTTCTTCTGTATTAATGAAGTCAGAGGAAGAATTAGAAGAAGCGTTAGTTGCAGTGAAGAAAGCAAAGAAAATCATGCTCAAGCCAGGTTCATCCATATCAGACGTAGAACGCCGGGAGCTTGAAGAAATCGCTCAGGAGTATATTGAATCTATGACTTGCGGTTGGGTGTTCTTACGAGCTCTGGAACCATACGGATTACATTATACCAAACTGTTAGAAAATCATAACCGAGAGATGATCGCAAAAGGTTATGTGGTGAGGTAGCTCAATAAAATTCAGAAAAGGAGCATTGTTATGACAGAGGAAGAAAATCACAAAATCATTTCTGCTATCGCAAATCAAATCGAAGCTTCAGATGAAATTGCCCGAGATGTGAGGGATTCAATTCTCTTTGGAAGTCTTGATTGGATTGTAGAGAGAGCGTTAAATACAGGAGAAAAAATTGACCCAAAGACGATTATAGATGCTATGGAGCATGCGGTTGAATTTGGGTTAAAGGAGAAAGCGAGGAAAGAATCTTGCAATACGTCCAATACGCAAGCCGGTTGATGAAGGCGGGAGAGGCTAATGCATTAATTAAACAAGCTTTAGCCAATCGAAACCTAGTTGATCAAGCCGACCACTTTGTTAAATCACTAAATAAAACACAAAAAAAGGCAGCCAGCAAAGCCTGCTGACTACCAACAACGTCTAGATTCATAATATCACTAAATGTATTAAAGGGCAAGTAGTCTTGCCCTCATGAATAGGGGCCCTTCCTTTCCTCCCAGATACGGAAGGTTGAAATGCCGAATTGCTCCTGTTCATGAGGGTGTGACTAAGCACCTTCGAGCATAAGAAAAGACCGCACTGGTATGCGGTCCCTCGAAAAAACTTTTATTAATCATATTATACCACAAAAGGGGTGAGATTACTTCTGGACAAGCGTGAATTCCCTATTCCGCACTGTTATTTGTGGATGACCAAAGATGCCCCTAACAGACGCGATCTGTTCGTTAGCTACGTTATAGGTTACTTGAGAAGCGTAGAACCTGAATGGCGGCTAGCTGAGATCAAGGGCATGAAAGCTGTTTGTGTAAAAAGAATAAAGGAGGGTGGAGATTAAATGGCTAGACCATACAAAGAAGGTATTGACTACTTCCCACTCGATGTAGATATGGACCAGGACGACAAGGTAGCCATTATCGAAGCTAAACATGGGATAGAAGGTTTTGCGGTTTTAATGAAGCTCTTAATGAAAGTGTACAAGGAAGGTTACTACTACGAATGGAATGAACGCGAGCAATTACTATTCTCTAGAAGAGTTAATGTCAACATTAACTCAGTAAAAGAGATTGTCGCTGATTGCATCGAGGAAAATTTGTTCAATAAAGACGTGTACGCACAATATGCAGTCCTTACCAGTAAAGGGGTTCAGAGCCGATACTTAGAGGCTGTAAAACGTAGAAAAGAGGTTCGTTTTAAAGAGGAATACTTCCTTTTACAGGACTTTGAACATATTATTGGCAACTCTAAGACAGCAATAATACTAACTAAACCCAACGGAAAGGAAGTTAATGTTAACAATAACTCAAAAAATGATAACAGTAATCCACAAAGTAAAGTAAAGGAAAGTAGAGTAAAGGAAAGTAAAGAAGAGGAGAGTAAAGCAGAAGAAGAAGAAGAAGATAACGGCCGAAACTCTCAGAATCCGTTCACATTCTTCGAGAATTGCTTCGGTCCTCTGAACCATGTAACGACTGAAAAGATAGATCAATGGATTGACGATCTTGGAGAAGAGCTAGTTATAAAGGCAATGGATAAGGCTGCATTAGCAAACAAAACCTTCCCATATGCCAACTCTATTTTAAATAGCTGGTACCACGGCAATGTGAGGACATTGGCAGATGTTGAAGCTGAGGAGAAGCAATTTGCTAGAAAGAGAGAAGGTCCATCCTCCAATGTAACGCCTATGCCGAGTCGTTACCAAAATGCATTCTAGGAGGGTGAATGATGAACGGAACTGCAGCCGGATTAAAACGAAACATGGAGCGCTTAAATATCGGACGGATTCAGCAGATCGGAACAAGAACATGTGAGTCATGCCAGGCTCAAGTACCCGTTATGGAACGAACAGATCGAGATGGAGTTGTTCATGAAGAATCGCTCTGCTTGGCTTGCGATACTCAAAAGCTTAAATCTAAAGCTCCTAAGGCTGAGGATATCAAAATTGAAAAAATAAAGCGCTTTGGCGAAAAGTATCAAAAGGTGCCAAGGAAATTGATCGGGAAGACAGTTGCCAAATATGTACCAGAAAATGATTCGGAAAAAGCGATGAAGGAAGCAATTGTTGATTATGTTCGTAATTTTGGAAAGACAGATCATCATTCGCTTGTCCTGAAAGGGCCAATGGGTCTAGGTAAAAGCCATTTAGCTTACGCTGCTTCCTCCGAAATCAGAAGACGCGGTTATAGTGTTATGTATATTGCGGCAGATGACTTTTTATCACTCATAAAGTCCACTTTCGATAAAAAATCTGACCTCACGGAGAGTAAGATTTTCGAAATGATTGAGCAACTGGACCTTCTTGTTTTCGATGAAATAGGGGCTGAGTACTTGAACAAAAAAGATGAGTTTGAGTCCTGGGCTTCTGAGAAAATCCTTAAAGTTACGGACCTAAGGGAAGACAAGCCCACCATCTATACGACTAACTACTCTGCACCGGAAATGGTGAAAAAGTACGGATCAATACAGGGCGGTCGTATTACATCAAGAATGGTAGCTGGAGCTAAACGGATAATGGTAGAAGGGCGAGATCGTCGCGAAGAATTATTTTAGGGAGGTAAGGTTATGTGCACAATTTGCGGAGGAGATTACGTGGTTCATACACCAGTAGAACACGGCTACTTTTTTGAACCATGTCCACAATGCGGGGAGCAACCTCAGGAGGAGCATGAAAAGGAGTTTGCTGAACTTTACAAGCAACTGGACGAGGCAGAGGCCAGGAATAAGGAGAAGCATTCGGCATGAGCAAGGATCGGCTTTACATCGCTCTTACTAAATGTAATTTGGATTGGAAAGAATCTGAGGTTAAGAGATTTCGAGAGTATTGGGATCAGGGCTACAGTTTTATGGCGATAGCCAAGATGTTGAAGCGATCACAAAAAGATGTGCTGGCATTGACACTGGATCAAACAACAGAAGGTCTCGTTTCTTGGAGACACGGAGGTGCTATAGGTGACGAATGGGGAAGAAAACCAGTTAAGAAAAGCAGTTAATGCTTCAAGACGGAGACAATTTTTAATTGGTGTGCTACTTGATATGGATGTAGAAACCTCAGCGGCAGGTAAGTCTATTAAAGATTTATCGCTCTACGAATTAGAAGATCTGCACGCTAGTAAGAAATATCGCTTTGCTAATAGCGGGGTGAATTCGTGAAGATGCATAGGGGAGAAGTTACCACTTATATGCTCAGTCACCAGGAGTTAGAGAAAAAGCGAATCGGAGCAAAATGTGATCTAGAAGATCGAAAGCAAGCAAAGAGCGCAAATTATTCATTAGTCAGGAACAAAAGGACTGGAAGAAAAGATGGGTAAACGGAAACGTAAGTGGTACTTGTTGTCCAGGCGTGAAAACTACCAGATGGTGCATAGGTACGAACCATTGCACAAGTACGAACTCCTAAGTCGCAGGAAGAACGGATGGAGGGTAATAGAATGAGTCAGATCACATTAGAAGATCTAATCTACCAATTCGATGAATCTAAAATAAATGTACAACGAAGCTACTTTGATCAGTTGAAATACTTTGAGGTTAAGGCCTATATTCCCGAAGATGTTAAAGGACCCTTGGAGCTAGGCATGCGTCCTGAAGGGGAAGAGTTTCAAAGAAAACTAGATTTATGGTGTAAGTATGCTGTAGCTATTTGGGACTTTAATGATCTTACTTGGCTGGAAGCTACCGATCAGTTAAAGAAGTTTAGGGACTCTGATCAGCCTGTTGGTTTGAAGATTTGGTTACATTCAGATTTTCGTCCAGAAAGTGTAACTGAGTATTTGTAAGCAACAGAGTAAGCATTGTGTGTAATTCAAAAAAGGAGGAATTATTAATGAATTTAGAAAGCAGCGTTAAAGATGCTATTGCTAAGAAATTATCTGACGGTACGGTTGAAAAGCTAATCGAGGAGCAAGTGGAAGAAGGAATTAAGAAGGCACTAAAAGATTTATTCGGACTCTTCGGTGATGCGAACAAAGTAATTGAACAGCAACTTAAATCAGTTATGGTTCCTTATCTTGAAAAATACGATTACAGCCAGTATGTAACAAAACTTGATGCAGTTTTAGTGGATGTACTGAAAAGCTCTTCACTGGATAATAAGCAATTGCTTGATAACTTTAAAAACCTTATGAGTCCAGAGACCGAAAAAGTCACAAAGATCACGGAACTCTTTGAGCAATGGAAAGAGTACGTAGCACATAACGTTGATACAGATGATTTGGAAGTTGATCTCGATGATGAGCCTAGTTATGAACCTGTAGCTGTTTCAGTACAAGTCGAATTTATGGAAGATCGCTCTTGGAGTTCTTTTCAAAACGGGATGATTACTTTTGAGTGTGAGCATGATGAAACATTGAATATTCAATTCCCTGTACATCGTTGGGAGAAATTCGATAAAGAGGAATGGACGATTGACTATAAAACACCTCATGATCTGAGTTCTCTAAAACGCCTTGATGAGTTTGAAGTTCTACTAATGAAAATGAATCAGAATAACACCAAGATCATTGTCGATGAAGAAATGATACATGACGATGTTTACCCAGAAGAAGAGCCAGAGGCGTCATTCTAATAGATTATGGCGAGTGGGTGCATAGTTGGTGATTGCTACGTGTGTGGTTGGCTTGTATATGAGGATGAACAGACTTGGTACAACGATAGTCTTAAACACTCTACATGCAAATCTAAGCCACAACTAAAGCAAGAGAATGAAAGGCTTAAGGAAGAGTTAGCTGAGTACAGAAAGTGGTTTGGTCAAATGAAAATGACCGGATGGGAAGAGGGAGCAAAGAAGCTCCAGAAAGAAACAAAGTAGCGATTGTGTGTAATAGATAAGAAGCTGAGCGTTATAAGAGGCTCAGCATCTGGACAATAAACTCGATAACTAAGATCAACCATTCGTGTTTAACCACCTTGATTTCCAAATCGGCATTAAAAGATAGTGAAAATTTCATGTAAACATCTCCCCTTAAAGTCTAACTTGTCGATTTTCAGAGAGAGTCGTAACACACTTTTAAAAGTAAATTTGATTTTAGGCGATTGGAATTATTCATAGCAAAGCTAAAAGGAAGGACGGACCAGACACATGAAGTACTACAAATTAAAAGGAGAGATATTGATGAAAGAGCTTAAAGTATCTGATGAAAAAGGATTGTAGGACGTTAAGGTATTCCAAGTTTGTGAAAGTGATGCTGTAGCTGCTTATTCTCTTGATGAAGCTATTGAATTTTACCAAAAACAAACTGGACTTGAAGATGATGAATTACATGGATATGAGGATATGGAAGTTGTTCCTCTTGATTACAAGGTACGTGAAAGTGAGGGCAGCGAGGAGCTTATAACGGTTCGTGAAGTGATTGAAATGTATTGGGAAGGTAAGCCATTCATTGCACTTTCTACTGGGGGATATTAAGACGGATCACGAAGATTATGCGAAACAAGGAGGGTCAGCATGAGTGAGCCAATTATAGCTAAGTGGCAAGATCGTTGGGGTGAGGAACACGTACTGTTGGAAGGTAAAGGTGAGGACATTTTATATGCAATACCCGAAAGAAAAGATGAAGAGGGAAATTCTCATGTTGAAATGTTGTCCAAAAAGGCTCTTCTGGAGTTTGTGGGTAAGTTGAACGAAACAAAATGATAGTTCAGTTGAATTGGGAGAGGGGTAAACGAATGAATTTAGATAAGTTAATGGAGGTCCAGGGCGGTTTAGATTCTCATGTTGTTCTTGAAAAAGGATTGGAAGAGCAGGACTTGTTTAACCAAAAAGTCCTCGCTCTTCAAGTAGAAATTGCAGAATTAGCTAATGAGACTCGCTGCTTTAAATTTTGGTCGAGCAAAGAACCGAGCGAACCTGAAATACAACTAGAAGAATACGTGGATGGGATTCATTTCTTTTTAAGCTTAGCAATTGATTTGAAAATGGAGCCAAGTAGCTTAATGGTTTGGGATGATTTTACGGAAGCAAACTTAACGGAAACGTTGTTAAGCGTACTAAGTGAAATTTCAAGCCTGTATGTTTTAAAAGACGTTAATTTGCCAGCTTCTATTTTCTTAGAAGACCTACAAGAAATCCTCCGGGAGGCCTTTCAGGTTTATGTAGGTATCGCTAGTAAGTTTTTAGGATTCTCCTGGGAAGAAGTAGAGGAAGCGTACTATAAGAAGAACAACATCAATCACCAGCGACAGCTTAACGGCTACTGATCGAGAGGTGGAACTCATGAATGAACGTTACGTTGATGGCGAGTGGGTAACGGCAGAAGACTTAATTCGGAAGCATCGTAAGTTTATTTGGAAACAGGTAAAAAAGTACATTGCTAGAGGAAAAGGAGCAGGCTTTACACCAGATGATTTATATAGCTGCGCATGTATTGGAGTTATGAAAGCATTTGATAGTTTCGATGCAGAAAAAGGGTACAAGTTTCTCACTTATGCTGGCACAAAGATGATGGGGCAAATAGACGCGGAGATCAGAAAAAATTCCGGGCTCATCCATTTGCCGGCTCTACAAGATCAGCTTGTTCGTAAAATTAAAGCCGAGGATATGGTAGAAAAAAATGCTGAGGAAACCGCAAAACATTTCGAAGTGAAATTGGAACACGCTGAATTGGCCAAACAGTATTTGATGCCAAGAATTTCGACTGAAACGCCTATCAATGAAGAAGGGGACACTACGTTAGGGGATTTCCTTGTAGGCGATAGTTTCGACGAATCTGTGGTAGTCGTAAATGACTTCCTTGAAACACTAACTGATTTAGAAAAAGACGTTTTGCTCATGAAGATGGAGTCACGAACAGTCTATGAAATTGGCGATAAATATAATAAGTCACGAGGATGGCCGGAGATAGTAATCAATAGGGTGAAAAAGAAATACGTGAAGTATTATAAGGAAGTTAATGAGGTGGCTCAAGGAAATCTTGCCAAGGCAAAGCAGCTCCTAAGTGAAACAGACATAAGAGGTCAAGAGGTCGCTTTGGAAGTACATTGAGCATTTTAAGCAGATCGGAGGGGAGAGAACATGAATAAATGCGTTGAGTGTAAGAAAAAAGATGCAACTCATTGGTCTTGTCATCTTTGCGAGAAATGCTTTGAAGAAATCCTCGCTGATAAAGTAAAAAACAGTTAAGGGGGCATAATTTTGGTTAATGAAGAGCTATTTAATGCAATAAAAGAATTTGGGAAGAAAATTGCTAATGTATTTAAAGCCGTCTGCTTAAAGTTTTCAGAACACCTCAGGTCAAAAGTTAAATATATTGCTAAGTTACACACGAAAACTAAGGAAAAAAGTCACGAACAGATTGAGGAATTGAGAGTTTGGAAACGGAATATTACACTGCACAATCAATTGGCCCTTGTACAGCTGAAACAATATGACTATAAGTATAAGCCAACTAGACTAACGAGCAGAGGGAAGACCCGTCAGTAATGGAAGGAAGCGTTCAAGATGATCAAATATTTTTGTAGTTGCTGCGGGAAAGAATGGTGGTCACTGAAGATTGAGGTCATCCAGTGTTGTGGTTTTTATGTCGTACATGAAGAATTTGAGTAAATAAAAAAAGCCAGGGCGGACCCTGACTCTTAGCATAGTGCTTGCCAACTACTATTCTATCATATCGGGGGTCTGCTTTGTGGGACAAATTAAAATGGAAACAACAATAGATCTTTCTGAAAACGCAATGTATGTGGTAAGAGATGGTCAGATTACAAAAGTAAGCGCGAAGCCGTTTGGCTCAGATGAAGTTGTTTGGAAGGACGGAAAAGTGGTTGATGTGGTTAGAACTCAACGACAGCGTTTGAATGGGCAGGAGGTTATATAATGGACCAGCCAAATGGAAAATATTCAAAAATTGAAATGGAAATGGCCTTAGATCAATTCATTAATTCTTTGGATATATTAATTGCAAAATCTGAGCACGATGCAAAGCTATAAAAAAAAGAAATATTAAGATTTGGTGTTAGCAGGATTTACAGAAGTACAGGCTATGGAAATTATTAAAGCAAGACCTTTGGTTGAATAAATATGTCTGAGCGAAGAACGCAGGACACAGATCAAGAGCACTAGGCTCTTGATCTGTGTCCTTTTTTAAATATTTGGAAGGGAGTAACTCTATGTCTGATCAATTAAGGGACCAGTTAAAAAAGTATAAAAAGAAACATGGCATTAAATCTCCTTCACCTAAGAAAAAATCAAAAAAGGACAACAGTGAATCCTATTCTAGGAGTGAGATTGAAAGTCTCATGGGTATGAATCGTCCTACTTATAAACGTGGACCTGGTGGAGCTTATAAGCAAAAATAAAGGAGTGTGGTTGTAATGGCCAAGCAAATTAGTTTTGAATTACCAAAGATTAATCGTCCCAAAACTAAAGAAAGAGTGGAAGCTGCTCTAGAAAAGTACCGAATGTATAAGCTCATGGAGCCATTGGACGCATCCACGAAAATTACATCTTCTTTTAAAGAGGTTCCATCGAGCTCCGGTTTTGGCAGTCACTCCAAAACGGAAGAAGCTGCAGTTGAAAAGATTGATAAAGAAGCTGAAAGAGATGTCTATATGAGGCGGATTGAAAGAGCCTTGAAACGTCTTAACAGAAAAGAAAGCGCAGTAATCACTAAGAGATACATGCAAGAAGATGATGTGTTTGATTATGAAACCTATAACGATCTGGGCTTTAGCGAACGCACCTATTACAGGATAAAGGGTGATGCTTTTTACAAATTAGCCTTCATTTTAAAAGTTGCGGTTTATGAGGAGGTGGAGAAGCAATGAATTTTGTTCAACCTATAAGGGATCCTATAATGATTAATCAGGTCAAAGACTACTTGCTCGAGAAAAGCGAACGTAACTACATGCTCTTTGTAATTGGGATTAACACGGGTCTAAGGATTTCAGACATTCTCCAGCTAAAGGTAAAAGATGTTGAGGGGATGCATATCAATTTACGTGAAAAAAAGACAAAGAAACGAAAAAAAATAAGGATTACTCCCCAGCTAAGACGTGAATTAAAATGGTATATAGCAGACAAAGCCCCTAATGAATATTTGTTTAAGAGCAGGAAAGGAGGCAACAAAGCTATAGGGCGTAGTATGGCTTATAAGATACTGAGAGATGCTGCTGATCAATTTGGTTTAAAAGAGATCGGGACACATACCTTGCGCAAAACATTTGGATATCATTTTTATTTACAAACTAAGAACACAGCAATGCTTCAAGAGCTGTTTAATCATAGCTCTGAAAAAATTACTTTAATCTATATAGGAATAAATCAAGACACACTAGATAAAGCCATGTCTAAATTCAAAATTTAAAAAAGAGGTTAAGTGGGTAGTATTCAGGAATTAGATAAAGAATAAAAAAGTTTGGGTGGTTATATGAAAATGGAAGTATTAATAACTACTATTGCGACCTCCACTGCAGCTTTAGTCGCAATTATAGGTGGATTTCTAGTAAGTAGAGTTTTAACTTTATCCAGTGAGCAGTCGGGTATTTTGAGGAAGGTACGTGAGATAAGTAAAGATATTCAAGCTAAAAAGCAGTTGTTAACAACTATTGATAAGCAACTTCTTGATTTAGATGCTGAAGATTTTATTCAAGAACATTACAAAAGATTAATTTCCGAACAGGACTTTGAAGCGATTTTAGAAGAGCACTATCAATACAGGGGATACGAAGAATTGAAGCCATATGTAAATGAATTGTATAGTGTATGGAATGATTTTTACAAGAGATCCCAACAGAATATAGAAAGCGAGCATCCGGAAGTAGAATTTAATCATTTTTTTAAGAAGTACAAGTTTGAATTCCCAAACCGAAGAAATTGGTATGAAATGCTTTTTGTATGGAGAGCCCAAGTAGAGAGTCATGATCCTATGAAGCGTCTATTGGAAGCCCATGATGTAATAATGCCTAACTCTGCCACAGAGGACTATAAACAAAAAGCTAACAACAAAGCAAATATGGAATATGAATTGAAAGTTCTAAGATTAAGAAGAGATGAACAGAAGAAGCTGCTTGGCGAGTTTGGTAAACCCAAGGGCCTTTGGATGGGATTGCTTGTTTTGGTTTATGCATGCGCAGTGGGGGTGGCCTACCCTATTACATTGTTGCCTTATCCAGTAGGAATTTATGATGATCAAAATACTAAGTCCTTATTATTATCTCTTTTCTTTAGCGAGCTTATATTTCTATTTGTCTATTTGGCTTACTACACCTTCATACTAACTAAAAGAGAAAATGAAGAATATAGGTAGATATAAATACGCTTATCAGAAGCGTATTTTTTATTGGACAATAAATGTCTGCCTTTGAATGATACTTAAATATAGAGTTGTGTAATTCAATAATAAATGTGCAAATAAAACATATTTATCAAGGCTTTCAGCCTTTGGGTGAATGATTCAGTATATAAGATATGGGTAATTAGATAATATTGGCAGACTGTTGGCAGAATAAGGGCAGGTTGTTCGTGTTTTAATGCGTTATATTAATAGTATAGAAAATTAAATCAAACAGACCGATAACTTGGGAACCCGCGTCAACACTGATGTTGAGCGGGTTTTTTAATGCACATAGAAGTTTTGGGTCCTTCTGGAGAAACCGAACGTATGCGGGTGCGTTCGAGCGCGAAAATGGCCCAGTTTCAGGGACTCAAAGGTCGTTTCGTTTTCGCTCCCGGTGATTCTGGGAAATAATCGTAGGAGGTGGGTCGAAGCCATGGCTGGTAAGGATTCAAGCGAAAGTAAATATGAAGTAACTACTAAAGAAATTAGCGAAATCCTAGGTGTTTCAACACGTAGAATTCAGCAGTTAGCCAAGGAAAATGCGCTAGTTCGCGTTTCGCATGGCAAGTTTGACCTTCCTTCGTCCATTAATGCTTACTTGGAATTTCAAATGGAGAGAGAGCGATCGGATGAAGAAATAGATAAATACGTAGAAGAAGCTATGTGGACCAGAGCTAAACGAGAAAAAACTGAACTAGAGCTAAAGATCATGAAGGGGGAAGTTCACAGGGGAGATGATGTAAGGAGAGTAATAAGTGATATGTTGGCTTCCTTTAGAGGTCGTTTGCTATCATTCCCATCCAAGTATGCTCCTCAAGTGATTGGATTAACCGAAATTCCTCCTATCAAAGAAAAATTGAAACAGGGGATATTTGAAGCGTTGGAGGAGTTAGCTGAATATGATCCTCATGTCTTTTACGATGAGAGCAGGGACAAGCTATATATAGAGGATGAGGAAGATCAAGAGGAAGAAGTTGATGAAGGAGAAGAGCTAAAGAACGATGGCCAGACGGAAGAATAGCACTGAAAAACTTATTTCCTCTTTAATTAAAGACATTCTCCCTCCACCTCCTGATTTAACGGTTTCAGAATGGGCCGATCAGTTTAGAAAACTTTCTAGTGAAGCTTCAGCTGAGCCGGGACAGTGGCGTACTGATCGAGCTCCATATCAACGAGAAATTATGGATTCAGTTAATGACCCAGAACTAAAAAAGATTGTAGTTATGTCCAGTGCTCAAGTTGGGAAAAGTGAATTGTTATTAAATACGGTTGGATATCATGTAGATTTCGACCCAGCACCAATTCTCCTAATTCAACCGACTGAAGATAAGGCGAAGGCTTTTTCTAAAGAACGTCTAGCTCCTATGATTCGTGATACACCTGTATTACGGAAGAAGGTAGCAGATTCTAAGACGAGGGACGGCGGTAATACCACTTTGCAGAAAGCTTTTCCCGGTGGATATATAGCTTTAGGTGGAGCTAATGCACCAAGTGGTCTTGCCTCTCGCCCCATTCGTATCCTTCTGGCTGACGAAGTGGACCGTTTTCCGGTCAGTGCTGGTTCTGAAGGGGACCCTTTATCACTTGCCGAAAAGCGTACTAACAACTTCTATAATGCTAAGAAGATCTTTGTTTCCACACCAACGAATAAAGGTGTATCGAGAATAGAAAAGGAATTTGAACTGAGCACCCAGGAGCATTGGAATTTACCATGCCCTTCATGTGACGAGTATCAGCCTTTAAGGTGGGCTCAAATAAGTTTTGAATCTGTTTCCCACGCATGTAAATATTGCGGATCACTTCATAATGAATATGAGTGGAAAAATCAGCACGGGAAATGGATAGCAGAAAATCCTGATTCGCCCACAAGAGGTTTCCATTTGAATGAATTGGTATCGCCGTGGAGCCCATGGCAGAAGATTATCGATGATTTTAAGACTGCTAAGAAGAATGGTCCTGAAGCTATGAAGGTTTGGGTGAATACCTCGCTTGGTGAGACATGGGAAGAAGATGGGGAGCAAGTTGAAGAAGATGAATTGCTGGCTCGAAGCGAACATTACGAAGCAAGTATTCCGTATGGAGTTAAGCTTCTAACAGCTGCGGTCGATGTTCAAGATGATCGATTTGAAATAGAAGTTGTGGGGTGGGGATCCGGTAAAGAATCATGGGGCATTCACTATCACACTATATATGGAGACTTGAAACAACAGGTCATCTGGGATGACCTTGATGAATACCTTAGTCGAACTTGGGAGAATGTCGAAGGAAATCGATATAGCATTGCCTGCACCTGCGTTGATAGTGGAGGTCACTTCACATCTGAAGTATATCGTTTCTGTGCACCGAGGAAGGTAAGAAGAATCTTCCCTATTAAAGGTGAAGGTGGTAATGGAGGCGAGCATAAACCATTACTTATTGGTGTTTCAAAACGCCAGAGAGAAAAGGTTAACTTGTTTAGAATAGGTGTTGACGAAGGAAAAGCAAAAGTAATGTCCCGTCTGCAGGTGGAAAACCAAGGACCTGGATACTGTCACTTTCCCATAGGTAATGGTTACGGCGCTAACTATTTTAAGGGGTTAACTGCTGAAAAGTTAGTAACTAGATATAAGCAAGGTGTACCCTATCAAGTATGGCAAAAGGTACGAGAGAGGAATGAACCGATAGACTTGCGAGTTTATAACACAGCAGCTCTCGAAATTCTTAACCCGGACCTAGATAATCAAACGCTAATGAGTCAACCTAAGAAACGAAAAAGAAAGAGGCGACGCAGATCGTCTCGTGGGATGTAAGAAGCCTAGTTGCGATGCAACGGGCTATTTTTTATGGAATGAGGTGTTTCTATGCCTGGCATCACATTAGAAGAGGCCAAGAGAAAATTGAAGATATGGCTTGATGCAGAAGATAAAGTAGCCACTGGCCAGTC
Organism: Pontibacillus chungwhensis; assembly: GCF_030166655.1. GTDB lineage: Bacteria > Bacillota > Bacilli > Bacillales > BH030062 > Pontibacillus. Next base: position 667,627 of record NZ_CP126446.1, read on the forward strand.
CTATCGGATCGGTAACAGACAGATTCAAAGAGCAGATCTCCCAGAGATCCGTAAACAAATTAATTATTGGAGAAAAGAAATTGGGAGATTAGAAGGTGGACGGCGACGTGTACGACGAGCTGTTCCGAGAGATTGGTAGGGAGGTGAACACTGTTGAACTTCTTTGATCGAGCAATTGCTTTTGTAGCTCCCCAAAAAGCCTTGGAAAGAGCAGGGGCTAGAAAACGAATGGAAGTACTGAATCAAGGTTATAGTCACCATGGAGCTAGTACTAAAAAGAAAAGTTTAGTCGGATGGCTGACTCGCTCAGGCTCAGTTCTTGAAGATATTGAAAAGCACATACCTACTTTAAGAGAGCGATCGCGTGATTTATATATGGGTTCTCCTTTGGCTACGGGCGCATTAAAGACAATGCGGACTAACGTTATTGGGAGTGGATTAAAACTAAACTCTCAAATAGATTATGAATATTTAGGCATGACTTTAGAAGAAGCGGACCGTTGGCAAACGCAAGTAGAACGAGAATTTGAACTATGGGCTGAGTCGGTTCATTGCGATGCTCAACGTATGAATAACTTTTATGAACTCCAACAATTAGCTTTTCTATCGCAGTTAATGTCAGGCGATAGCTTTGCTTTACTACCATATATCGAACGACCCAATATGCCATATGATTTGCGCGTGCAAGTATTAGAATCTGATCGGATTTGTACGCCAGAAGATAAGAAAATGGACATGGACAATAAGATCGTCAACGGAGTTGAAGTGAACAGCAGAGGAGAAGTGGTAGCTTATCATATTGCGCAGCAACATCCTAACTCTACTTCGCTCTCAAAAAATGATTGGAGACGAATTAGGAAGTATGGTTCGAAAACAGGGCGCCCAAATATCATTCATTTGATGGAAACTGAACGACCGGAGCAAAGAAGAGGCGTTCCAGTTCTCGCTCCCGTCATAGAATCACTTAAACAATTAAGTCGTTATTCTGAAGCAGAGTTGATGGCAGCAGTTGTTAGTGGGATGTACACCGTATTCGTCAAAACAGAAGGCGGTGAAGAGGGGAACTTAGGACAGATGTACGATTACGACGACGAAGAAATTGATGAACAAGATGAAGGTTCATATGAATTAGGGAACGGTTCGGTCGTTGAACTTGATGAAAATCAATCAGTGGAAGTTGCGAATCCCGGGAGACCTAACCCTGCGTTTGATGGCTTTGTTACCTCTATCTGTAGACAAGTAGGAGCTGCGCTTGAAATCCCTTATGAATTGTTATTGAAACACTTTACAGCCTCATACTCAGCCAGTAGAGGAGCGCTATTAGAGGCATGGAAGATGTTTAAAATGCGTAGAGCATGGATGGCGAGTGATTTTTGTCAGCCGATCTATGAGGAGTTTTTAGCTGAGGGTGTAGCTAAAGGAAGAATTGATGCACCAGGCTTCTTTAGTGATCCAGTTGCAAGAAAAGCTTACGCAAACGCTGAATGGAATGGACCTTCTCAAGGGCAGTTAGATCCTTTGAAGGAGGTGAAAGCAGCTACCGAACGAGTCAATCAAGGGTTCAGCACTCGGACGAGAGAAACGGTAGAACTCGGGAATGGAGATTTCTTCAGAAATAATTCATTAAGAGAAGTTGAAGAAAAAGCTAGGAAAGAAGGGGGGCTAGACAATGCCTAAAGTTCTAATTAAGGGACCAATCATCCCAAACAGTCACCAGTGGATTTATGACTTATTTGACATGGAGGCTACAAGTCCTAAGAAAGTGTCAGATGAGCTTTCTAAATCCCAAAATCGAGACTTAGAGGTAGAGATTAATAGTGGTGGCGGTTCAGTATTTGATGCTTCTGAAATCTACACCGCATTGAAAAATCACAAAGGTAATGTACAAGTAAATATTGTGGGGATAGCAGCTAGTGCTGCGTCAGTTATTGCAATGGCTGGGAATAAAATATCAATGTCACCTACAGCACAGATGATGATTCACAATGCATCTTCTGTCAGTCGAGGAGATTATAGGGATATGGATCGATCTTCGAATTTTCTTCAAAATGTCAATAAGACCATCGCAAATGCTTATAAGCTAAAGAGTGGAAAGTCGGATAAAGAGTTACTATCTATGATGGATGATGAAACTTGGATGACAGCTCAACAAGCACTTGAGCATAAATTGATTGACGAAGTAATGTTCGAAAAGCAAGTAGGGGCTTCAGCAAGTGCTTCCTATGCAGATACGTTGCCCGAGCAAGTAATCGAGAAAATTCGGAATGAGTTTGCTAACGAGACTATGGAGCAGGCAAACAGCACACCGAAAACTGGTGCAAGTGGTGGAAACGAAGGTGGAGTTGTTCTGCCACAAAATACTCCCATGGCAAGTAACCAAACGAGTGTGAAAGGAGCGGAAGAAGATATGGATTTAGAAAAACTAAAGAATGATCACCCTGAACTCTTTAAAAAAGTGAAAGCAGAAGGTTATGACGAGGGGGTCAAAGCAGAAAATACGCGCATTAAGGATATTGAGGACTTAGATATACCAGGAAGTCAAAACCTCATCCATACAGCTAAATTTGAAAATAAGGAAACAACAGCTGCTGACCTGGCTATTCAAATCGTAAGAGCCCAGAAGGAACAAGGGACGACGTTTTTAAATAATAGTCGCGATGATGCACAAGAATTAGATTCTGTACAAGGTTCTGCTGCTCCAGAAGGTAGCGGAGATCAACAACAGGACCAAGAAACTGCTGCAACTTCTATTGCTGATGTAGTCAATTCAATTCGAGGAGGTAGAGAATAATGCCAGAACAACTATACACGAAAACAGATGAATATTCACCAGACCGTCTTATTGCGGGTAATCAAATCCCTTTGATTGCAGAAGGTATTACGCTATCTGCGGATCAAGGGGTTTTAAAACGTGGTACAGTCATTGGAGTTGTGACAGCCAGCGGAGAAGGAGTACTTGTAGATAAAAGTAAGACTGATGGTTCTGAGAAAGCCTATGCTGTATTGGCAGAAACCGTGGATACCACTGGCGAAGTAAAAGTAACACCAGGATATATTACAGGGTTGTTCAATGTTAATGAACTAGCATTTGCAGATGAGGATGCCATTGATGACCACAAAATTACAATGCGTGAACGCGGTTTGTATGTAAAAGATGTTATTTCTTATTAAATTTGAGGGGGAAACAAAATGCCACCAGTAGATATTTATAGCACTCGTACAATGTTGAGCGCCATCTCTCAGATGAAGCCGGCTCGAACATTCTTAATGGACACGTTCTTTCCAAACTTTGAGACAAAGGTAACGGAAAAAGTGGATGTAGATTTTAAGAAGGGTAAACGTAAAATGGCACCTTTCGTATCACCGCGTGTAGGCGGTAAAGTAGTAGAACGCCAAGGATTCCAAACTTATACCTATGCGGTGCCAAAGATTGCCCCTGAACGTGTAATGACAAGTGACGACATTACACGTCGCAGTATGGGGGAAGGTCTGTATAGTGCAAAGACGCCAGCCCAAAGAGCTGTAGAATTAATGGCTACAGACATTATGGATCTAGATGATTTGATTACGCGACGTGAAGAGTGGATGTGTCGAGAAGTTCTCTTCGGTGGGAAAGTCCTTATGGTTGGGGATGGTATCGAACAAGAGGTCGATTATAATTTCACAAATAAAGAAACGCTATCGACAGGTTCTAAGTGGAATGAAGGTACATCCGAGAAGTTAGCCGATTTAAAACGCTGGCGTCTTCAAGTCATCCAAAAGACCGGGAAAGCTCCAAACGTTTGCATTATGGAATCAAGCGTTGTGGATGACTTCTTAGCTGATAAAGATGTTAGAGAGTTAATGGATTTACAGCGTTTAAACGTAGGAGCTATTGAACCTTCTATTCAAAATGAAGCCGTTACCTTTATCGGGCGCCTTTCTTCATTGGGGATTGAAATTTACAGTTATGATGAATGGTATCTGGATGAAAATGATGAAGAACAACCAATGGTGCCAGTGGGGCATGTGTTGCTTGGTTCACGAGGGATGAATAAACGTCTTTATGGTGCTGTAACTCAAATTGAAGATAATAGTTTTGTGACGATCGAAGGGACTCGAGTTCCTAAATCGTGGATTGATAACAAAAACGAAGTTCGCATGATGCGTTTATCTGCTCGCCCGTTACCTGTACCGGTGGATGTAGACAGCTGGTATGTGGCTAAAGTTAAGTAAGGAGGGTTTAATATGGCTATTACTGCAAAGACTCGCATCTCCACTCGTAGAGAAGGCAGGCTTGAAACTTATGAATCAGGCGATGTAATAAATGGATTAAATAAAGCAGAAGAACAGCGTCTCGTCAAAGAAGGGGACGCTGTTTTTACTTATGCACCCTCTATTCCCGAAGATGACAAAACTGAAAATCATCCTAAAGAGCTATCGTTTGAGGGCATAGAACTCTCAGATTTAAAGGATGCTGCAACCGAAGCTGGTATCACGTTCAATGGGAATATCGGTTTTGATAAGCTAGTAGATCGTATTCAAGAAGAAGGAAAAGCTGAAGAAGTCCTTGCCACTTTCGAAGATGAGGATGAGTAACAATGTCAGCCTTTCGTGAAATGTTAGAGAGTGATATTAGTATTTTCATGGATATAGATGAATTTGGAATTGAGACTAATATTAACGGAGAGTTTTTTACCGTGGTAATGGATGAAGAAGAGATGGTCGAGGGGATTGAGCGTCCAGGCATCTACATGAACAAAGTGGCATTCTATATTAGAACGAATGATATTCCTAAACCTTATCGAGGAGAACGAATGATTTTCGATGAAGAGGACTATTATGTTGATTCAGTAGTTGAGCATGACGGCCTTTATCGAGTAGTACTAGAGGTGCTGGACTCATGAGGGTAGATATAGCGACAGACAGAAGGGCTTTAAGGAATATAGAAAGGCGATTAGGGGCTTTGGAGAAGAAAGCCCCTAACGTTTTATCTAAGTCTTTAAATCGTGCTGCCACAAATGCCAAAAAAAATGTGTCTGTAGAAACTAGAAAGAAATATAGACTTTCTGCTGCAAAAATCAAAGAAACTATGAATGTGAAGCGTGCCAATTACAATTCTCTTAGCGCAAGTATTATCACTCGAGGTAATTTGATTGGATTAGATCATTTCAAGGTTTCCCCAAGCGAACCTAGACATCACACACCTCCTCGATCACTTAAGGCCGGAGTTGAAAAAGGGTCACTTAAAAAGATTCCTGGAGCGTTTGTAGCTAATGCTGGAAATGGCAATTTTGTGTTCCAACGTCAAGGTAATGCTCAACACAAATCGGTACGTAGTGGTGGAAGGGTTATTCAGTCGCAATTACCTATAAGGCGCTTATTTGGTCCTTCAGTCCCTCAAATGGTTGGTAATGAAGAAACGATGGATGTAGTGCGACGAAATGCACAAGAAATGTATGACCGCACTATCGATCACGAGATTGAGCGCATGTTGAGGAGGTAATCCATGATACCACTTGAATTGCAGGATGATTTGAAAAAGGAATTAGAAAAGTTATTTGTGGGCATCCCGTTCCCTTTGGCTGATGGAGAAGAGGGTCCTTTAAATATCTACGAACAATATCTCCCTACTAAAAGCGGAAGAAGAGATTCCAATCAGTACCCTTGTCTTTTAGTCAAGCTGTTAGAAGGAGAAGAGCAAGAAGAAGAAGCCCCTTATACCATACAGGTAACTTTGATGGCTGGGGTTTATGACGGTTCTGAGGAAAGGATAGGTCATGAGAGCGTTAAGCTAATCCTCAGGAAAGTCTACGATTTTCTTAAAAAGAAGCCAGTTATAGGTGGAAAGTTTGAGTGCACTTACCCTATCAAGTGGGCCCTAACAGATGAAGATTTTCACCCTTACTATTACGGTGGAATTGAAGCAAGCTTTACAGTGCCGAAAACTATAAGAGAGGATGTGAATCACCTATTATGACAAAAGCTGAGAAAAATGAAGTTAAAACTTCAACAAATCGGACTAGAAAAATTAAAGATAAGCAGATGGTCTATGTCGGACCAAACTTATTGCAACTTAACACCTATACCGTATTTAAAGGCCCAGTCCCGAAGCATGTGGAGTCCTTGATTCAAAAACAACCAGCTGTTGAAAAGCTAATTGTACCTGTAGAACAACTTCGAGAAGCAGAGCAAGCTTCTAAAACAAAGGGGACGCTAGAACACCGTTATCGGACTGAGATAGAAGAATGGCTAAGAAAGGGTGATAAATAATGTATCGTCACGGATCCTATACCTCGGAGGTCCCGACTTCTCTGGTACCTCCAGCTAATAGTACTGCAAGTTTACCGGTCGTTTTCGGTACGGCCCCTATAAATCAATCTAAACGAGAAACAGCACCGGTTAACGAGCCGGTGCTTTGTTATACCTATAAAGAGGCTATTGAAGCCTTAGGTTATTCTAGTAACTTTAATGACTACACGCTATGCGAGTTTATGAGTTCGCACTTTTCGTTGTATGCTCAAGCTCCAGTTGTTTTTGTTAACGTCTTAAGTCCTGAAGCACATAAAAAGTCAGGTACCCCAGCAACCTTAACTGTAACAAAAGGAAAAGCAACGTTAGCAGAAAACGGCGTTCTGCTGGATTCACTTGTTATAAAATCTGATGACGGCTCAACGACTTATGCGAAAGATCAAGATTATGTCATAGAATTTGATGACAATGGTCATATTAATTTGTTCTTTAGTGTGAGCCCCGACATTTCTTCTGTCCAAGCAGAATTCGAGCAACTAGATCCAACAATGGTGAGTGGCCAAGACATTATTGGCGGAGTAAGTCCTGATGGTCGTATCGAAGGTCTGGAACTTGTAAATCAAATCTTCTCAAGGTTCCGTTTGGTGCCAGGGCAAATTCTTGCACCTAAATATTCTACGGATTCAGCTGTAGCAGCTGTCATGGCTGCAAAAGCATCTAACATCAATGGCCTTTTCAAAGCGGTAGCACTTATTGATATTTCAACAAGTGCAGTTTCGAGCTATACAGAGGTTCCGGCACACAAAAACGATAATAACCTGACGTCTCCATATCAATTCCCGTGTTGGCCAAAAGTTTCATTAGGGGGGACCCAATATCATTTCAGCACTCAGTTGGCGAGCGTTATCTGCCGTACAGATGTTGAAAACGAAGATATTCCATATGTTTCACCCTCTAATAAAAATTTGCAAGCTGATAGCGCTGTTTTAGAAGATGGTTCTGAAGTTTACCTTGGGGTAGAGCAAGCAAACTACTTAAATGGTGAAGGGATTACAACAGCGCTCAACTTCATTGGTGGATGGAAAGTCTGGGGGAACCGTACAGGGGCATATCCAGGTGAGACGGATCCAAAAAATACCTTTATTTCTGTTCGTAAAATGATGAATTGGATACAAAATCAGACAATTTTGACTTGTTGGCAAAAGGTTGATGATCCGACTAATAAAAGGCTTATAGAAACAGTAGTAGATAGTATGAACGTTTGGCTTAACGGCCTATCAGCCCGGGGCTTTATTTTGGGTGGACGAATTGAATTTGTAAAACCTGAAAATCCATTGACCAGCTTGATTGATGGAAAAGTCACATTTCATATTTTCGTGACTCCCCCTACGCCAGGTAAGGAATTGAATTTCCTGGTAGAGTTTGATCCGAATTATTTTGATACATTATTTCCATCATAAAAGGAGGTTGTAAGTGATGAATAAAATTCCTGAAAAGCTGATTAACTACTCTGTCTATCGTGAAGGTGCAGAGTGGCTTGGGACAGCTGACGTAGAATTGCCTTCATTGGAGGCATTGTCTGAAACGTTGAAAGGCGCTGGTATTGCTGGCGAAGTAGATAGTCCAGTATTGGGTCACTATGCAGCGATGACAGCTACATTGAACTGGAGGACGATGAACAAATCCCAATTTAAATTAGCAGCTCAAAAATCACATGCTCTTGATTTCCGGGGGGCGATGCAAGTGTTTGATGCAGGCTCGGGCACTTATGAACCGACAGGGGTACGCGTATCTATCCGAGGGGTGCCGAAGACAACGGGGATTGGGAAATTTGAAGTAGGAGCTACTACAGATAGTTCTAATGAATTATCTGTATCTTACTTAAAAATCGAAGTTGACGGCGAGAGAATCGTCGAGATTGATCAATTTAACTATATTGCTTTTATTGATGGTGAAGATGTTTTGGAAAAAGTAAGACAAATACTAGGACAGTAGGTGAACAAAGATGACAAATGATAATAATGTAGAAGTAATTGAATTGGAAAACGAGGTAACCTTAAAGAAACCTATCACTTTTAATAATCAAGAATACCGCACTCTGAAACTAGACCTAGATAAATTAACAGGTCAGGATATTGAGGATGCAGAGCTGCAATACACTGTTCGGAACCCGGATCTATCGGCTCAAACTCCAATGAAAGATCTTAGCAAAGGGTTTCAAGCTATCGTAGCGGCAAAAGCTGCTGGACTTCCTGTAGATGTAATCAAGTCTATGTCTGCTTCTGATTATGGAAAAGTAACTCGGATGGTTCAAGTTTTTTTACTAAAAGGGGACTGAATAAGCAACCTGGAGAGCTGATCAAACGATCAGCTCTTTATTGTGCCCGTAAATCCGAAACTCCCCTTGATTATTTCATGAATCAAACCGTTGATGGGTTACTTCGCTGGAAGAAGACCATAGAGAATGCCTTCCCTGATGAAGGGGGGAAATAAATGGCCAAAACTTATGAGCTCGCCTTTAAGCTAGGGGCAGAGCTTACCAATAATTTTAAAAGTACGTTTAAACAAGCAGGAAAAGCAATTACTGGTGTGGGAGCAGCGGTTACCTCTGTAGCAGGAGCAGTGGGGGCCGGTGCTCTTTTGCATAATTTTGACCAGATGGCTGACAGTATGAATAAACTCCAGGCTGCAACAGGTGAAACGGGAAAGGATTTTGAAGAACTTAAAAGCCTTTCCCGTGATATTTTTGCAAACAACTACGGGGAAAACTTTGGTCAAATTAATGATGCTCTGATCAGCGCTAAGAACATAACTGGAGAAACAGGTAAAGATCTGCAGAAATTAACTGAACATGCATTTTTGCTTTCAGATACTTTCGATTACGAGGTAAATGAAAGTGTAAAGGCTTCAGATGTTTTAATGAAGAACTTCGGATTATCGGGCGAGCAAGCTATGGCTTACATTGCTGAGGGGTCCCAAAAAGGGTTGAACTATGCTGATGATTTTATGGACACCATCCGGGAATATTCGGTACATTTTGATGCTGCTGGATTGAGTGCCCAGGACTTCATGGGAATGATGCAGAATGCAAAGAATGCAGGGGTTTTTAATCTTGATTATGCAGCGGATGCATTTAAAGAGTTCGGAATTATCATGCGAGAGGATAGCGATAGGGCTTCCAATGCATTATCTCAACTAGGTTTAAATTCAACAAAGCTGAGAAGTCAATTCGCACAAGGCGGAGAAGGGGCTAAACAAGCCTTCCAGACGATTGCCAAAGAGCTATCTAAAGTAAAAGACCCTCTTGATCAAAATGCAATAGGGGTAGAGCTCTTTGGTTCGAAGTTTGAAGACATGGGAGCTAAGGCTGTTCTTGAAATGGCTAAAACAAATGACGCCATCAAAGGCTCCACCGATACTCTTAACCAAATGAATGAGGTAAGGTATGATTCGATGGGCAACGCTTTTAAAGGGATGGGGAGAACTCTCCTAGTCGAGCTTGCTTATCCTATCAGCGATTACCTGCTTCCTGCGGTTAATAACTTTGCTAATCATTTAAAAGACGTTCTACCTATTGCGGTAGATTATCTTAAGAATGTAATGCAAACGATCGGCCCGGTTATTCAACAATTGTGGGGGAACTTTCAAGCTATACTTCCAGCCCTTGGCCAAGCTTTCTCTTCTCTAATTCCATTATTGCAAAGCTATGCTATGGTATGGCAAGAGCAGGTTGGTAATTTAGCGAGTAATATTTTGCCTTTACTAGCGAATGCTGTAGCAACGATCTTTCCATTTATTCTTCAAGTGGTCCAACAAGCTGTCCCGTTTGCCGAAGTATTGTTAAGTTCTTTGATACCTGTAATATCCAGCTTAGCGTCTACTGTTCTTCCTATGCTTTTGCAATATGCTCAAGCTGTTTTCCCGGTTTTCTTATCTGTCATACAGGCTGTTCTACCTATAGTAGTTAATTTAATACGGTCAATTATTCCGGTTATTATACAAATAGCTTCCACTGTACTCCCGATTCTATTACAAGTAGTGCAAACCATTTTTCCAATTTTACTCCAGATCATTCAATCAGTCATCCCGATTGTCATCTCGATCTTAAGCGGGGTAGCCTCAATAATTACTGGAGTAGTTCTTCCGGCTATTCGAGGCATATTAGCAATTGTCCGATTTGTGTTTCCATTAGTCCTAACTTTAGTACAAAATTCACTCACATTAATAGGTGGAGTACTAAAGACATTTACTAAAGTGCTGCAAGGAGACTGGAGCGGGGCTTGGAAGGCGATAAAATCTACTGCCGTGGAAATCATGAATAATATAATTGGTTTCTTTAAAGGGATTGATTTATTAAGCATCGGTAAGAACATGATTGGTGGATTGGTCAAAGGTATTGGTTCTATGAAAGACGCTGTGCTAAATGCAGTGCTATCAGTAGTACCAGGCTTCTTGAGAAATAAAGTGAAAAACTTTATCGGTGGCGGAAGCAGCAAGGGACAAGTTCCTCAGTATGCAACAGGCGGCATAGTATCGAATGCGCAGCTTGCCATGATTGGTGAAGGTGGCGATACAGAAGCTGTTATCCCTTGGAATAACACGAAGAGAGCTCTCGACTTGTGGACGTTGACGGGTCAAAAGATTGGAGCTCTCGGGGGAACTGATCAAGGGCCTTCAGAAAGTCCATTCGATGTAAAACCAGCGAGTTATTCTTCTAATGATAACTCTAGTAATTTTGTCTATCATGCAGGACCAACCAATGTCTATATCCAGGGAGATGCGGATAAAGATGAGGTAGCAAGAGGTATTGAAGAGGGAGAACGATCTGCCAGGGAAGAGTGGGAAGAAATGATAAAGGACCATGAGAGGACGAAATTTTAATGGTATATGAGACTTTACAAGGAGATACTTGGGACGGCATTGCCTATAAATTCTATAAAGATGAAACGAAAATGATCGAGTTATTGAGGGCTAATCCAGTGCACATTAACACGGTCATTTTTAGTGCTGGGATCTCGCTTGATATACCAGCTGTTGAAGTTAAACCGAAAGAAGAAAAACCCCCATGGTTGAGGTGATGAGATGAAAGCAAGAAGAGCCAAAGTCATAATTGAATATCAAGGAGTCGATATTACAACGGATTTGGCTCCTTACTTGCTGAGTTTCGTTTACTCAGATAACGAAGGTAGAGCAGATGATATTCAAATCACGTTGCAAGATCGAGAAGCAAAATGGCATGGTCCTTGGTTGCCAGGCAAAGGTGATATTATTAAGGCCTCTATAGAAGTTGAAGCTTGGGATAAAGAAAATGATAATCGCAAGCTTAACTGTGGAGTATTTTATGTTGATGCTGTTGATTTTTCCGGGCCACCCGACACCGTGAAAATTAAAGCTTTATCTGTACCTATTGCTCCAGGTGGTAAAAATTCTAAACGGTCACGAACATGGGAAGGAGCAACGCTCTCTAAAATTGCAAGCGATATAGCAGATCAAGCTGAGTTAACCCTTCTTTTTGATGCAAAGGATGTAACCTACGACCGTGTGGATCAAGTTGAACGAACAGGACTTTCATTTTTATCGAACTTAGCTCGAAAAGAGGGAGCTGCCACAAAGGTAAATAGTGAACAACTAATCGTGTACGATGAACAAAAATACGAAAGTAAAGCACCCATAAGGGAAATTGTTAAAGGGGAGTCCAAGGTATTGGGCTACTCCTTTTCTATTTCTACAGCGGAAAATGAATATAAAGAATGTACGGTTTCGTACTTTGATGAAGATCAGAAGAAGACACTAATTTATACGTATGTCGTACCTGGCGTAGATGAAGGTCCAACTCTTACCGTGAATCAGCGAGTGAAATCTCTAGCTGAAGCAAAAAGGCTAGCTCGCAAATCAGTTCGTAACAAGAATAAGTACGAGAGAACTGGAAAATTAAAAATGATGGGGAGTCCTGAGTTTGTTCAGGGGTTAACCATTATCACAAACGGGTGGGGGAAATACGATGATAAGTACTTTATTGAGTCTTCCGTACACCGCGTTAACAACGGATATACTACAGATTTAAATATACGAAAGGCGTTGAATTATTGATGTATCAATTTCAGTCAGCAAGCGCCCAAACAGCAGAAATACTTCGTGTAGGCGTAGTTGCCTCCGTAGATGCTACAAAAGGTACAGTCAGGGTACGTTTTGAAGATCGTGAGGATGTAACGTCCCACAACTTAAAAGTAATTGTTCCTCAAACTATGAAGACCAAGTATTACCGAATGCCTGATATTGACGAAACAGTTTTATGTTGTTTTCTTCAAAATGGCATTGAAACGGGGTATGTCATTGGCTCTCCTTATTCGGAAGTGGACTCTCCGCCAGTGAGTGACGCAGATCTCAAAGGTGTTTGGTACGAAGATGGGACCTATATAGAATATAATGCTGAATCAAGTACATTAACCATCCAAGCCTCTAATCCTATTAATTTAAATGGGGCTGTACGACTTGATGGCGATATTGAAGTCACTGGGAATATAAAGGTAAATGGAAATATTGATCTGGCTAAGGATCTTCTAATAGGTGGAGATGTTATCAATAAGTAGGTGATATAAATGATCGGAACATTGGGACCTGTTATTTTTTACACAAGCGAACAATCAATGAGAACTTTTACGGACTTTCAAAGGTCAGAAGGCGGGCGTTGGGCTACACATGATCGAATGTTACAGAAACCAGCTTCAGAGTTTTTGGGCCCTGAGCTTGGAACTATATCTTTTAACATTCGTTTTGATGTTCAATACGGAATGAACCCCCGCAAAGAGATGGATAAGCTACTAAGCATGGTTCGGAACGGAGAAACGTATGTCCTAGTTATAGGCGGTAAGGGACTTGGGATGAAGCGTTGGAGCTTACAGAAAGTGGTCCAGAAATGGGAGCATGTAGATAATAGGGGGAACCTGTTGGTGAGTAATCTCTCTGTTAGCTTGGAGGAATATGTATGAGGTATACCATAACTGCGGAATCCAAGAAAATTAATTATAATCCCACCCCGGTTGAAGAAATTATCCAAAATGTTTATACAATTTTAACCACTGTTATGGGCACTGTTCCAATGGCACGAGAGCTTGGACTTTCAAACGACTATGTAGATGACCCATTACTAATAGCCCAAGCGAAACTTTCCGCAGAAATAGTGGAGAAGCTGCAGGTGTATGAAGAACGTGCCGTTATTGTGGAGGTTAAATTCAGTCAGAATCAAGCAGATGGTGTACTTCAGCCCATTGTAGTTATAAACATTGAAGAGGAGTATATAAGAGAACGGAGGTGATTTAATGCCTAGATTCAATTTACCAAATATTGATTTTGTTTCAGTTGATCCGGATGAAATAGAAGCTAATATCCTCGCGGAATATAACAGGATATCAGGGCAGAAAATTGGACCTGCAGATCCTCGCAGGTTGTTCGTGAAGACAATTGTATATGCCTTAGTTGCTGTTAATAATAATATTGATCATTCAGCAAAACAAAACTTACTTGCTTACGCTTTAGGTGACGTACTAGATCACAAAGGTGTAGATAGTAATACACCTCGGTTGGAGGCAACAGCTGCTACAACAATGATGAGATTTACACATAATATCAGTCAAATACAAAACATCCCAAAAGGTGCTGCAGTTACGGCAGGTGATGGGGTGTTTTTTGAATTAGAAGAGACTCTTATTGCTAACCCAGAGAATCCTTATACTGATGGAAAAGTGCGATGCACAAACGTAGGGGATATCGGAAATGGTTACTTGCCAGGAGAAATTAATCAACTCGTTCAGCCTTTGTATTGGGTTGCGAGAGTAGAGAACGTCACACAAAGTGAAGGCGGTAGTCAGAGAGAAGATGATGATCGTTACGCAGAGCGCATTAGACAATCTCCCGAAAAATTCTCAACTGCGGGTCCTGAAGAGGCCTATAAATATTGGGCTAAAACAGCGAGTTCACTAATAGGGGATGTGTCTGTGGATTCACCAAGTGATGCCACTGTGGAAGTTAGACCTCTTTTAAAAAATGGACAGGTACCAGGACAAGAAATATTGGACGCTGTTGCAGACAAGCTAAATGATAGGAAAATACGGCCATTGACTGACCGTGTTAGCGTATTAGCTCCTGCTGTTGTCTCTTACGACATCGATGTAACTTATTGGATACACAGTAATGAGTCAGGTAAGGCAAGTTTCATCCAGGAGGAAGTTGATCAGTCCGTTCAGGAGTATCAACTTTGGCAAAAAGAGAAGCTTGGAAGAGATATTGACCCAACAGAACTTATAGCAAACATGAAAAAAAGCGGAGCTAAAAGAGTGATAGTAGCTTCTCCCATTTACCAATCCTTAAATAGGGGAGAAGTTGCTAGTGAATCTAATGTGAATGTTGTGTTCGGAGGTTTTGAAGATGATTGATTTACAAACTTTTACGTTAGCAGGATTATTACCTTCAAGCCTTAAAGATGAAGATACAGCTAGTTTAGCTAGCGCATTCGATAAAGAACTAAGACGAGTAATCACTCGAATTCCGAAAACAATTATAGAGAACAATTTAATGGACTTAGAAGAACCTTTGCTAGATGTACTAGCCTGGGAGAAGCATGTGGACTTTTATGAACCAGAGCTGTCCATTGAAACAAAAAGACAGTTAATTAAAGACTCTGAGATGCTTCACAAATATAAAGGAACTCCTTGGGCTGTAGAGAGACTGGTGTCTACAGTATTTGAAAAGGGGGCAGTAAAAGAGTGGTTTGAATACGGGGGAGATCCATATCATTTTAAAGTGGAAATTGAGGGAGCCTTTTCAGCTGAAAAAGATATAGATCGCTTAGGAAAGCTGATACAAAAAGCTAAGAATATTAGATCTAAATTTGAAGGCTTTTCTATTAATATGCCTAAATCAATCATTACTTTGAAAGAAGCCTCGCACTTCTTTAAAGTTCCTTATAAAATAACAAACCGTTTCCACACAGATGACCGCCAAGGAACCGGGATAAGTAGTCCTCTTAATTTTGAGAATAAACCGTACTATTTTCCAGTTAATTATCCTGTTTGCGGAACCTTCAAAACAGCATCTGTTAAAGAAAAGAGCACTTCGTTCTTGAGTACAGGTCAAGTACTAAGTGTTTATGAGGAGGTAAACCAATGGCCCTACAACCCTTATTAATTAATCAGACTGTAACTTACATTAACAATCTTATAGATAAAGCTAAGATTACTATAGACGATGTTACTGAAGATTATCCAATTTACAATTCCTTGGTTGAAGGAAATTCAATTAAGAAGTACGTCTACTTAGATAACGCGACTGGATATATATCGGAAGCTAAACTTGTAGACTCTTTAGGACGTGATTTAAGCGTGAAACCATTAAAAATATCTAAAGGACAAGACGGATTTATGATGGTCTTCCTAATTGAGTTAAATGTGAAGGAGGTAGAGTAAATGCCAACCACTACAATAATTCCGTATGTGAAATCGATATGGGTGGATCACATAGTGGATCCCACTGAATTCGAGCGCGACTCTAATGGAGATGTAATAACTGATCCTGTTACAAATCAACCAAAGTTAAAGGTCATTCAAGAAGGTACCAGGTTTAACGCCCAGCGAGCTATGAATATAGAAAACGGCATCTACAATGCCTACGTTCGAATATTGGAAGCCGAGCAAGAAATGCAACGATTACGAGTCCAGGCGGAAATTGATGGTCGATCTCCTCAAAATAGCGGTACTTTCTTTGATGCTTTGGATGGATCGGCGCCAAATAAAATGGTTCGCCAATCTACAGAAAGCTATGCAACTGCTGCAGTTACAGCAGGAGCTACGACTATTTCTGTATATGATGAGAGCGGGTTTACGGTAGACACAGAGATAACGATTTACGACGATACAGCGAGTGAAAACGTAATGATTACGTCAGTAGCACCAGGAGAATTGACGGTTTCCACTCTTACGAATAATTATAAAAAAGGCTCGAAAGTAGCGCGTACCAATGCTTTGATTAAAGGCGAAGAAAAAGAAATGACATATTCTGCGTGGGGTACGTATTCCGTAACAGTTAGCGAGGTGGTGTAGTATGGCAGGCTATTACAAGTATTATTGGAAACGGTATGAAGTTGAAAACTACTACCCTCAACCTTCTTGGTATCAATACACTAATAGAGATTATGATTTTGAGGGGCTGTCGAAAGGATTGTACTGGGATGAAACTAACGGTAGGTATTTCACAACCGGCGGAACCTGGTCTTACAATGAGTCGATAAGTGCAGGTGATGCAGCATATATAGGTAACGGAGATGGAAATAAGTATATTGCTTTGGAAAGCGGTAAGGCGGGGTCACCGGTTTACGTTGAACAATACGGTTCGGATGCAGAGGCTTCGGTTCTCGAAGAGCGAAAAGGTAGCTATGTTACGGAAAATTCATCTACGAACCGAAATGCGTACCCCGATGACGGAAAATATAACGGTTATTGGTATCGGTATGACCGCCAAGAGTACGTGCAAACAAATTCCGCGCCAAGCACGCCGGGGGCTTTCACAAAACCATCTTCATCAACAAAACTCAGAGGTGGAGATTATGCGGTTCTTGAGTTCGGACCTTCTAGCGATCCTGATGGCGATACCGTAACATATGAGGTTCAGTGGTCTTACAACGATGGACCATGGTTAAAAGGAGCGAACGATGATAGCAATCAAACGCGGCGAACAGTATCGATACAGCAAGAACCTGATTACACACAAGTACAATTCCGCGCGGCAGCTTACGATAATTCGGGCGCGAAATCGAGTTACCGTTATTCGCCGGTGTATGACGTAATACAAAACGCTGATCCACAAATCACGCTCTCAACGTCAAATGGCACGACCTTGTACGAAGGTGACGTGCTCACCCTAAGCGGTCAAGCTACGGACAATGACAATGGCAACGTGGTAAGCGTAAAATATCAGATTAATAACGGAACAGCGCGCGCCATTACATCCGGCATTTCCGACGGCAGCACGCCGATCTCGTACAACAAGCAGCTTTCGATGAGCCTAGCAAAATTGTACGACGGACAAACGGCGGTAAGTGGCGAATTGGCCGAAGGGACAGCGCACACGCTTAAAGTGTGGTCGGAGGATGACCAAGGCGGAAAATCTACTGTTGAAACACGGACATTTTATGTGGTTCCTAATAGAGCGCCTTCAGTTTCTCTAAACCAATTTAGCGAGAAATCTGAATTGTTAAATCATGAAAAGATTACTATTAGTGGAACAACATCAGATGCTGAAGGTAATAATGTCTCTGTTGAATACGTGTTAAATGATGATAGTGCAGTCGGAGTGCATGAAGGTGCTGCAGGAGCATTTGAATTTGATATTCCACTCGTTAACTTAGAAGAGGGAACTAATACGCTTACCGTTAAAGTGACCGATTCTTACGGTTTCACATCTTCTAAGACAGTAAATGTAAATAAAAACTTAAATGAAACACCAGTTAATTCAGGAGTAATAAGGTATGAGGTTCTCCCTCCTGAAGGACAAGCTCAGAGTCTGGTTTTATGGCTCCAAAAAGAGCTAGGTGACCTTAATGTGAATGCTCATATCTCCATGGTGAATGACGGAGAGGTCGAGAATTACCAACCTATGAACTTATCGAATTCGGCTAATATCAATGAGGTCTTAACAGAAGATGAATTTGTTTATGATGCAGGATCCGTGAAGAGCTCAATTATGTTAAAAGTCGAGTTTAGGCGTGACGATCCAGCAGCTGATAAAGCTATTAAACTAATTTCGGGGGTGCTTGATTAATGGGAAATGGGATTGTTGTAAAGCCTAGATTGCCTGATGGCACTTTTGGAGGTGCTAAGGTAGTATCGGGCAAGTCTAACGAGCAAATTGTAGATGAGCTCTTGAAAAGCGATGCTCAGAAAGCGTATGAAAACATGTTATTAAAAAATCAGGTAGAAGATCAGAGCAAAGAGTTATCTTCACTTGCATTTGAAGTAATGAACTTAAAGGGGGGTGCTTCCTGATGGATTGGTTTGCTAGCATTAATCGCTTTTACAATACATTTGTACAGGGAGAAAGATTATGGTCGTTAGATCAAGTCAAGCAAGCAGTTAAGTTAAACGTCATTACTGAGTCGCAGTTTGCGGAAATTACGGACCAGGAGTATGTTGCTTAAGTCTTTTATAAGGAGGGTTAAAATATGGCGATTGATTTAACAAAATATCAAAACAGTGAATTGATTGAAGATGTTCGCAATCGACCCGGTCCTCAACAGTGGAATAATTATTCGAAGAAATTTGAACCGTCTAGCGGTAGTGACGGAGCCAGGCATGCAAAAATCACGGATAAATTCGGGGCCCCTATTGATCCAAGGGAAGTTAATGTAGAGAAATTAGAAGCGAAGCTAGATGCATTGAACCAAAAAGTAGATGGTATTTTAGATGGAAGTAGCCCGGCTAATACTCAACTAACGGGGAGTTTTGTTGAGTACCGTATCCTATCGACTGAACCATACCCAAGCGCTGTGCCGGAAGAAAAAGGAGCGACATTGGTAATTATGGATACTGGCGAGGTATTTATGAATCACGGAAGCTCTTGGGGGGTGTGGTAAATGCCATTTGATCCTATAATGGATAAACGTTCTAAAAAATATGCGCAAGTCGTGCAAGATCAGTTAGATCAAGCAGTTGCAGGTGGGGACCAGTTAGCGGAAACACAACAAGCGCGTGTTGGAGAGGATGGAACTACGTACGACACCCTTAAAGCTCGTTTGGATGCAGAACATTCCACGCTAGAGAGTAGTCAAAACGTATTATCCGGCAAGCTGCAGAACGTCGCAGCGGAATTCTCTCAACAAGCACGAAAGAAATCCGTCCTCACCCACGGCACAAATGTAATCAAGAGTGATCAGCCCTCCTCATTGAAAGTTGAATTTTATGGGAATACGTTGGTTAATAATGTAGTCAATTTTAACCATAGCGATTGGAGTTTACATTCAAATGTAACGATTAGTAATGACAAAAAGATAATTCACGAAAATACAAGTGGCTCAAAAGAAATTAACAGTATATTTATTAATGTTAAAGAAAACCAAAATTACCTCTTGCGACTTGTTCATAACGGAAAATTATCTATTATATTTAGAGATAGTGGTGGGGCAGAAGTTGGAACTAGACCTGAAAGTTACAGTACAGCAGAACAATCTAAATTTACCACACCGTCTGGTGCAGTTAGTATGCAAATTTTATTGTCTTGTACCACAACTGGCACACACACTTTCGAGGAATTAAGAGCTTACACTATCACCCAAGAAGTTTCAGATAAAATAGGCGTTTCTTTGAGTGATGCAGACGTTGAGCGCATGTTTCCTGATGTGGATGGGATGCAGAGTGTTGAGAATCCTTATGTGCGTGTGAGCGGAAGTCAGTTAATTCCTACAAATGTAAGTGAATGGGAACAAGGGCATTTAAATGCTGTCGGTGCTAAAGGATCTGATCCAAGTCGTATTTTAACAACCGATTACCACAGTATAGCACCTAATCAAACTTATACTGTATCAGTCAATAGTGGTTATAGGGTTTATTTGATCTATTATTACAACGAAAATAAAAGTTTTATCAGCTCAGACCTCTATCGCTCAGGAGGTGCTACTTTTACGACACCGACTAACGCTGTATTTTATAAAATATCCATTGAAGACAGCAACGACAATGCAATAACGCCAGAAGACTTAGAAGAAATTAAACCCATGCTCACACTAGGCACAGAACCAAAACCATTCGTACCGAAAAACGACAGCTACCTCTACGCACAATGCACGCTTGCAGGCTTACCGTTAAGCGATAAAAGAGATAATTTATTCCGCAATGAAGCGAAGAATCGGTGGGAGATTCGGAAGTGGGTTGAGCGTGTAACGTTGGATGGTTCGTTTTCGTGGAGCTTTCAATCCGAATATAGTGGGTTTAAACGAGTAAAAATTAACATGATTGGTTATAGTCGCCAATCACAAAAATTAGAGAAATATGACGGTGAAATATTAAATCAATTCACTTCATCATTAGATAAAGGAGATTTGTTTGACCTCCACTCAACCGACAACTATCTTTGGATTACCGTTTCAGACAATGATAGCGGTTGGACAGAAGCAATGACACCAACATCCGACATGATTAAAGGCTACTTCAACGGATGGAAATACACGGGCGATGGCACGACTCACTCATGGGTATCTATTGTAGACGGTACAACAATACCTGCAACGCAAACGGCTGCTTTCGTAGCTAATCCGGCTAATATGGCAAGCGGGTATACCCCGTATAAATTATCCTACGAATTAGCCGAGCCTGAAACGCTTGTAGAGGGCATTGATTTCCCTTATGTGGAAGGTGATTTGAGTATTCAAGATAGCGCACAAGTTGAGATTGGTGAAGGTTTGATTGTGCGGGAGGAAGCTAATCCTATTCAATATTCAGATGGGCGATGGTTTATAAATAGAAACTTTTCCAATTTAGCCCCTTCCAAGCTAGAGAGAAAAGCTAATAGGATAATCGCCATTTATAAAAACGTCGATGGGGATACTAAGTGGAAGGCGTACACTAATGACGGCGTTTCTAATTCATATGGCGCTTATGCAGAAATTCCTGCATCAGATTACGACCCTAACGCAACCTACACCGTCACCTACGAAGTCCTAGACAAACACGACTTTACCGCAAATGTGTTAGAGGTGCCCGTTTGGTATAATCAGTCGTTAAAATCGTCAATTCAAAGTGCTTATAGCAAATTATCTGACCACGGTACAGAGATTTCGATTTTAAAGCCCCAGGTTTATAAATTACTTCTAGCAGCCAAAGTTAATGGGTGGGAGGTATAGACATGAACAATCCTAACTTAGACACGATTATAGAGTGGTACCGTAAAGAGTTGAATATATCAGAAGAGGAGCAACAAGCATTATTAACTCATCTACAAGAAACCTCTAAACAATCAAAACTTCAAAAACAACAATCGGACTTGGTATTCGATTTAATGAACAAGGGGGTTTTATAGGTGGATTGGTTTGCTTTTGCGACGCAAGATTATGAAGTATACAATAATGAGGATCGTATTAAACAATTTGTAATCAATGGCAAGATTTCTTCAGAGGAATACAAGATAATTACAGGTAATATATACGAAGCATCCACTAACTAGTTAGTGGATGCTTTATTAAAAGGTAAAAGGAGAGAAATTATGCGTAGCATCGTAGATCCTCAATAATATAGAAATTTAGTTTCAGAGGAAAACAAGCATACAATTGACGATTTTTTAGTTGAGAAAAAGTCTGAAGGAAAATCTAAAAATACAATTGAACAATATTGGTATGACCTAAGAATACACGCTTATATACTGATGAAAGAGCATGATAACAAGTCTTTTATAGAACTAACAAGAAAAGAAATTCGTAATTTGTCTATGTATTTTCAAGAAAGAGGTATGTCTCACTCTAGGGTGAACCGTATCATGAGTAGCCTAAGATCATTGCTTGAGTTTTGTTCATTTGATGATGACTATAATTATGAATATAATGTCGGCTCCAGAGTTAAAGGATTGCCAAAAAATCCAACACGAGAAATAGTTTTTTTAAGCGATAATCAGATTCAATGGCTAAAAGCTGAACTTATTCGAAAAAATGACTGGATGCGTGCTACATACTTGATGCTTAGTTACATTAGCGCTGCAAGAAAAGCTGAAGTGCATCAAGTCAGAAAAGAAGGTCTTACAACAAATTTTTATACGAATTCAGTTACAGGGAAACGTAAAAAGAAATTCCGTCTTTATTATACTCCAGAAGTACAAGAATTAATAACAAATTACCTTCAAGATCGAGGCGAAGATGATATATCAGAACTATTTGTGAAAGTTCATAAGAACGGAAAACGTCAAGTGGTAACTAAGGGTGCGTTTAATGGTTGGTGTACCTATTTTGAGGAACTTCTAATAAAAAAAGAAAAAAGAAGAATTCCCATTAACCCCCATTGTCTACGCCATAGTAGGTTAGAGAATTTATCTAGAAGTGGTGTTCCACTAGAGAAACTCAAATCATTGGCTCACCATGAGGATGTTTCAACTACAGCCAATTATCTCGCAGATCGTCAAGAGGATGATATTGCGGAGATTTATGGTATGGAAAAAGAGGAGTTTGCTATCTTAAGTAATTAGCAGATAGTAGCAACAAAACTATATGCAGAGCTTTCAGGGGAATGGGGAGGCAATTGCTTGAAAATATTTTTAATAGGAAATATCTCCCTTGTGTCGAAATAATACGAAAGAAGGGAGGTGTTTCCGATTAATGATATTCAGAAACAGTTAGCAAGCATACAGAAAGAAATTCAAGAAGTGTTAAAAGGCGAGCATAAATTCAGAGAGATATTTACAAATGACTTTATGCAGAGCTACACTCAGTACAATACAATAGAGGAGTTTTTTGATTCTAGCCCTGTGAGTATTCATACACAAGAAGATTTAGACTCAACAGACAGCTCAGAATTAGATGAACACGTTAAGAAAACCACTCAGTTCCAGGATTGGGAGGAATTTTCAACGTCAGCTGCTAATTTATACGCAAGAAAACGATTAAAAGAAAAAGGCATCGATGTATAGCCGAGTATTAAAGCATCCCGTTTCAGGGGTGCTTTTTTTAGGAGGTGATTTCCTTAGTTTTTTAAACTTTTAGTACTTGTCCTGCAAATAATGGTGGTTTTATAATTGTAAGATTTAATTAGGTGTTAGGGGGTCAGTCATGCCGGAGCAGAAGGAAGTGGAGGACATGGAGAAGTTCATGACGTTACTCATGGATGTAAAAGTGTCAGTGGCGGAGCAAAGTCAGAAATTAGATAATGTACTGGATGTGAAAGAAAAAGTTGAAAAGACACAAGAAACGGCTAACGAAGCAAATCGAAGATCTAAGCGAAATGAAGAAGATATTGAAGAAGTAGAGAAAGAACTTAAAAACAAGGCAAGCAAAGAATTATTACAGGGGAAAGCGGATAAAAGTGAAGTGGAACGCATTGTACAAGAGAAAGATAATTGGAAACGAAATATGCCAGCCTGGGTCGCGGTAGCTATATCAGCTATCGCTTTTTTGTGGCCATATTTAACTAATCTGTAAGGAGGAAATGTTCATGAAGGAAAAAGCAAAAGAGTTCAGTATACTGGTTGTCGGTTTTTTAAGTGCAATTATGGGTTTCTTGGCTACCCTGAATATCAAATTCCAATGGCTAACAGAAGCGAGCATTGATGCATTTGGCGCTGTAATAGTGGCTGCAGTCATGCTTATTAGTGGTGCATACGCAGTTTGGAAAAATACTTTTGTAAGTAAAAAGGGGTTAGAACAGAAAAATGCCCTTAAAGAAAAGGGGTTGAAATAGATGAGGGTGTCTTTAAAAACTTTAATCGATCGTTCTATCAAGAACATGGGAGCTGTACATTCCGTTGTATTAAACAAAGCATTAGAATTAGTGCGTCAAGCGTATGCCGAAGGGATTAACGTTCAGATCAGTTCTGGTTTCCGAAGTTTTGAAGATCAGGCTTATCAGTACGGTAAAGGAAGATCTAACTATAGATATAATGGTGTTGATTATAGCAAGCCCGGGATGTCTATTGTTAGTCACGCAAAACCTGGTCAATCTGTTCACAACTATGGTTTGGCTATTGACTACTTCTTAACTACTTGGGATGGATCTGAAGCAACTTGGTCAGTCAATGATAACTGGTGCAGGGTAGCAGAAATTGGTAAGTCAATGGGATTCTCCTGGGGCGGGGACTGGTCATCTTTTAAAGATTATCCTCATCTCGAATTAACAGGCGGGCTTACCTGGTATGACCTATCCCAGGGGGAAAGGCCTACTCACTTGTTAGCTGATTATCTCGAAGAAGGAATGAGTGGTTCGAAGGTAAAACAGCTGCAAAATAGATTAATCGATATTGGATATGATCTAGGTAAATATGGTGCAGACGGTGATTATGGTCCTACTACTAAACGAGCAGTGATGGCTTTTCAAAAAGATTATGGTTTAGCGGTGGATGGTATTTATGGTGATCGAACTGAATCCAAATTAGTGGAGGTGGAGAACATGCGTGAATTCGAAGAAGCCCCTAAGTCAATTGCGGAAGAATGGAAGAGAGCCTATGAACTTGGTTTGACGGACGGAGCAGAACCAAATGAGTCACCAACACGCGCCCAAGTGGCAGCAATGATTGTGAGAGCATTGGACAAGAAGTAAATAAAATCCCCTCAGCTTTTTGGCTGAGGGGGGATAAAACTATCGAGTAAAGAAAGCCCTTTCCATTAAGTATTCGAGATCTGTATGCTTATGTTCTTCGGTATAATCAGGGTCGTAAGATAGTCTTTTTGCTATTTCTTTCATACCAGCTCTTAACGTTGGGTTACCATCTGACTTGTCAAAAAACTTTTCGTTAGCTCTCACAAATTCGATGTATTCTTTTACAGAAACTTGAGTTAGGTACATATGAAGTTCCACCTCCTTTTATAATTACTTACATTCTTCTCAAAAGTAAAGTATCCCTCCAATATTTTGAAATCGTGCAGAAATTCAATTTTAGTAAGTATTATTTAAAAAACAGCCCCTCCTTCAGGAGAGAGCTGTTTATGTAAATCAATCAAAGTGAGTATGGTTCACTTTCCATTTTCGTACCTTAGAAGCCGCGAACCAAAAATAAATAGTTAATGTAATAATGCCTAAAAACCAAATTTTAAACCAAAGTCCATACATGCCTGCTACGGTTCCTGTAAAACGTAATCGTTTCCCATCGATTACAGTATGCTTAGTTTCCCAGTTTTCTTTCCAGACTACAGCTACTGGATATAAAAGCCCTAATGAGAGAGAAGTAAGAAGGGATGCAAAGAACTTAATAATTGCTCCTTCTACAGTAAGACCGTCAAAACGGCTTTCTTTTGGTGATTCATGCTCAACTACATGGTGTGCATTTTCCAAATTTACCACTCCTTAGTATCAGTCTAATGTAACTATTCAATAATTATACAGCATCTTCCTTTCAAATTATGATAAAAATTGTAAGCGAGATTTTGTTTACTTGGTAAAATGAATTGGGTATAATAAGAACAAATGTTCGTTTAATGAAACGAGGAGGGAAGTCGAATGAAAGGTATGCTGGCTAATGCAAAGAAAAACCAAGAAGTACTCGAGATGATTTATTTATCGAAAGATGGCCAACTCTCTCAAAGGAATATTAAAGTCTTAGATATAGATGATTCTTTTATTCTTGGGTATTGTTTAAACCGAAATAAGCTAAGGAAGTTTAAAAGAGGCAATATACTTTCCATTGGCCCCCTCCGAAAGAAGGTGGGATAAGGATGAATGATGATCGATTAAGGGACAGAGGAAAAATAAAGTGGACATCGTTGATGCTACCAGAACATGTAGAGATGGTGAAGGAAGTTTGGAAAGAAGATGAGCGTGTAGAAAAGGGGATGCTTGCAGATGATCAGGCTGTGGAGATTGATTTTAAGCTTCAGAGAGCATTAACAGATCATCTCACGGTACGGATCAAGCACCATAATGGCTTTGATTATAGTTTTTCTGATGTGAAGATCTCGGTGATCAATCGTATGGATAAGAAACTTACCGGAATTGATCAGAGGTCTAAAGAACGTTGTCATATACATCTGAATGGGATTACAGAAGTGGATATCATATAAAGGTCGCCCCTCCATTATTTCGGAGGGGCTTTTTTTGTGCGAACATACAGATCATCAACATTACATTCTAGAAGGTCTGCCAGTTCAAAAGCCTTCTCAAGCGAAGGTTTCCCACCATCATTTACCCACCTGGAAAAAACGTTTTGGCTTACCCCTAATTGAGCAGCGACCCACTTCTTTTTATACCCTCTCTTCTCGATCCAATAATTAATATTACTTTTCATATCATCACCTACATAGGGTATTCCACACATTACTTTTATGTCCTTCACTAAATTAGTTCAATTTTTTTCATCAAATTAGTAAAGAAGCAAGCTATAAGCCCATATAGATATATCAGACACCAGGAAGGGAGAGATGAAGATGGATATGAATATGCATAAGGTTGCCTTTGCACTAGACAAATTGAAGGAAGAAAAGAATGGTTTAATTGAACTAACGGAAGAGGCGAAAGCATTCTATCGGAATACAGCCTACTATGAACTTAAGAACATTGCCGAAGAATGGAACTTGGAATGGTATAGCCAAGACGTTTCCAAAGAACAATCCAATCCTGTTAAATCAACAAAAGAAGAGCGTCCTAAAGGTTATTTTTCTTATTTGCTACAAGCGCTAAAAAAGCGAAAAGGGAAGGAGAGGGCAAAGGGAAGACCGCGAAGACGAGCGAGATCGTGAAAAAGGAATAGCTTGTTTGCTGAATTAAAAATGGAGGTTTCGGGTCCTATGGAAACTATAAAATTTAACGATTTCTTGAATAAACCAACACTCGGTGGAAGCTTTAATTTTAACTTGGATAACAACATTATCAACCTTGATGAAGCGTATATTTTGATGGGTGGTTTAGGCGTTGTTCTAATCGGAGTGTACTGGATGGAGGGGCAAGGTTGGATTAAAGTAAATAACAAAGCAGTGAAGCTTGGAATGATTGGGATATATGCTTACCTAATCGGAAAATGGGTGATCAAAGGTTCCTGGAGGTTTTTAATGTGATTGAATACATTGGACCTTTAGCGTTGGCGGGATTAGCTTTTCTACCTAAAGTACAAGGGAAAATGAGCGAACGAAAGATCATTGAGCTTTATTTTAAAAACACGGGTTTTAATCTGAAGCGAAATAAAGAAGTGTTGTGGCCGGAATTTTGGAAGAAACACATGTCCCCTATGTTCACACGGTATGACTACAATTTGCCTGTTGGCTTAGAAGTGGAAGAGGGCATGGCGGATGCCCTTTCTAAAGCTTTAGGATATCCAGTGGAGGTGTCTGGCGAGAAAGTGATGTCTATATGGATATTCAAAAAACGTCTGCCGAAACAATGGAACTATAAAGACTTGTTACCTTCTGAGGGATGGAAAATACCAATAGGCTTGTCCTACAAAGGAATGATATGGCATGACTTTGATGAGATACCTCATATGACGGTCGCCGGAGCTACTAGGTGGGGGAAAACGATCTTCCTTAAAGTACTACTAACGTATCTAATCGAACAACATGGCGATGATGTTGAATTTTATATTTTTGATCTTAAGGGTGGGTTAGCATTCAATAAGTTTAAATCATTGAAACAAGTGAGGGGGGTTGCTGGGGACTATAAAGAATCCAGCGATTTAATGGACCTAATCACCTCTGATATCAAACGTGATATGTCAGATTTCAAGCTAAATGATATTGAAAATATAACTGATACAGATTTACCAAAGCGTAAGTTTGTCATTATTGATGAAGCTGGGGAGCTTATGAAAAACAAGAGCATGACAGACCAAGAGAAGAAATGGGTGGAAAACTGTCAACGAACAATGAGTTATATCGCTCGTGTCTCAGGGGGTATTGGTTTGAGACAGATATTCTGCACCCAGTATCCAACAGGAGACGTTTTGGATAGGCAGATAAAGGCCAATTCATCAGCTAAAATTTCATTCAGATTGGAAAATGGAACCATGTCTAAGGTTGCTTTAGATGAATTAGGTGCAGAAGAAATTGATACAAAAGGAAGAGCTATATATCGCACTGTAGATCGGCACCTTGTTCAAGTGCCTTATATCTCCAGAGAAGAGATGTGGAGCAGATTGGAGGAACACGTAGATGTTAAAGCACCTGCAGAGAATGGAAAGGGAAGAGAAAATCCTATCAAATTTAGATAAGCTTGGGATCGCCACACGGAAACAGCTGCAAGTTATAAATAACTTAGGGGGGGATCGTAATGCGAATCGCATACTGGCGAATATGGAGGATGACGGATCCATCAAATCCCTTCGAATGGATCAGAAGATTTATTATGTCGCCCATAAAGGGAAAGAGAAAATAGGCAGTGGGAAAGCTCTAAAAGACAAAGCACATTTAGCGCATACATTAATGAGAAATGACCTGTATATTTACTTAGGTACACCAAAGGGATGGAAAAACGAAGCATCTGTGGACTTTCCATATAACGGAGAAGAAACCACGCTAGTATCAGATGCCTCTTTCATCAAAAACCATAATCATCACTTTATAGAAATTGATAATACACAGACCATGAAAACCAACCGAGAAAAAATAGATCGTTATCGTGTACTTTTCAATCTCATTAAGGAAAATTATGATTCCATTCCTGTACTGATTTGGTATACCGTTTCTTCCAGAAGGCAAAATGCATTGGAGGATTATTGTAACCAATTAAAGATAAACTCGAAGGTGTTATCTCTTAAAGACTTGTGTTACTCTTAAACAAGAAAGCCCGTCATATCAACGATTATAGTGGGTGTCTAAAGGGATGCACGGGGACCCGCTGCACTTGATTCCGCAACACCTAAGGGAAGATTTCTCTGAGGAATTTGGGGTTCGTATTGAAGGGAATTTATCGCCTCTTAATTTAATGCGCCTTGAGCAGGAATATGGAGGTCGAATTGAGGATATGCCTGTTGAGCGTATATTCTTCTCAGAGGATAAGCGTACAGGTATTGGAACCTTTAGTCCATCAGATCCGAAGTCTCAGGATATC
The DNA here is from genome assembly GCF_030166655.1 of Pontibacillus chungwhensis. Taxonomy (GTDB): domain Bacteria; phylum Bacillota; class Bacilli; order Bacillales; family BH030062; genus Pontibacillus. Next base: position 696,567 of record NZ_CP126446.1, read on the forward strand.
GCCGATTTAACGGGCTCCATTGACTTCTCCACGATTGCGGAGTATGGTTCTGAGTCTGATCCGCGAGCGTATCGTTTTGACGGGGAACTGAATAAAGCAAACCGGGGGATTATGGAGTTCCAGGAAATGCTGAAGTGTGATGAGAAGTTCTTATGGCACTTGCTTTCTTTGACGCAGGAAGGAAACTTTAAGGCAGGAAGGTTTGCGCTGATCTCAGCTGATGAAATGATCATTGCCCATACGAATGAATCGGAGTACCGCTCGTTTATTTCGAACAAGAAGAACGAGGCCCTTCATTCTCGTATGATTGTTATGCCAGTCCCATATAATTTAAAAGTCACGCAGGAAGAACGCATCTATGAAAAGATGATTAACCAGAGTGACATTCGAGATGTTCATATTGCTCCTCACACATTAAAAGTGGCTGCGATGTTTACCATTATGACGCGTCTCAAAGATTCTAATAAGAATAACGTAGATTTATTGAAGAAAATGCGTTTATATGATGGTGAGACCGTAGAGGGCTTTAGTGATGTAGACGTAGAGGAACTGCGCCATGAACATCATGATGAGGGAATGAGTGGTATTGACCCTCGTTATGTGATTAACCGAATCTCTTCAACAATTATTAAGAAGGAAATGACGTCTATTAACGCACTCGATGTGTTGCGCTCGCTAAAAGAAGGTCTATCAAGTCATGCGTCGATCTCTAAAGACGACCGTGAGCGTTACTTGAACTTTATTTCGGTGGCTCGTAAAGAGTACGACGAAATTGCAAAGAAAGAAGTGCAGAAAGCCTTTGTGTACTCGTATGAAGAATCTGCGAAAACACTTATGGACAATTATCTGGATAACGTTGAAGCGTATTGCAACAAGTCGAAGCTTCGTGATCCGTTAACAGGGGAAGAGCTGAATCCAGACGAGAAGCTAATGCGCTCGATTGAAGAACAAATCGGCATATCAGAGAACGCGAAGAAAGCATTCCGTGAGGAGATTTTGATTCGGATCTCAGCCTATGCTAGAAAAGGGAAGAAGTTCGATTACTCGTCTCACGAACGTTTACGAGAAGCGATTCAGAAGAAGTTGTTTGCTGACCTGAAAGATGTCGTCAAGATTACGACATCGACGAAAACACCAGATGAGCAACAATTGAAGAAAGTGAATGAAGTAGTAGCCACACTTGTAGAAGGATATGGGTACAACTCAAGTTCTGCAAATGAACTGCTGCGCTATGTAGGTAGTTTGCTAAACAGGTAATGAATAGGGAAGCCGGGGCATCTAGATGCTCCGGTTTTTGTTTTGGCTTCACTAGGGAAAAGGGAGACATAGGAGAGGGGAAGAGTTATAGAGTAAACATCAAAGATTGGACATTCAGTAAAGGATAAAGATAGTTCTTATGCTATAATGGTGGAAATTTCATTGTTAGAAAAGGGTGTCTTCCGGTGAGTGAGCAGCATTATGGGATTATAGATATAGGTTCGAACACAGTAAGATTAGTCATCTATGAGCGGAGTGAGAGCGGTCGCTTTAAAGAAATCGAAAATATTAAAGCAGTGGCACGTCTTCGGAATTATCTTGGTGAGGACTTAAACTTAAGAGAAGAAGGGATTGATCATCTACTATCGATCTTAAGAAGTTTTAAGAAAGTGACGGACACGTATGACTTAGAACAGCTGCTGGCTGTGGCTACAGCAACAATCCGCCAGTCTCTAAACCAGGATACGATTATTAAGAGAGTGAAAGATGAGATTGGTCACGAAATACGAATCCTTTCTGAAGAAGAGGAAGCGTATTATGGTTATCTCGCTGTAGTGAATTCCACCGCTCTTTCGGAGGGCATTACGGTCGATATCGGTGGAGGAAGTACGGAGGTTACGTATTATAAGAATAAGGAGATCCAGCATTCTCACAGCTTTGCCTTCGGTGCATTGACGTTGAAACAAATGTTTGTGAAAGATGATGTACCAACGCCGAAAGAAATGGAAGATGTTAAAGAATACTTAATGGATCAGTTCAAATCCTTGTCGTGGCTCGAGGGTAAACGTGTACCTGTTATCGGGATTGGCGGAAGTGCTCGTAACATGGTGCAGATTGACCAGTCGCTTAAGAGCTACCCCTTAGCAGGCCTTCACCAGTATAGAATGTTTGAACATGACATGAGCTTTATTAAGAGTTATTTACTTACGTTGTCATTTAAGAAGTTACAGAAGGTTGAAGGGTTATCAAAGGACCGGGCAGACATTATCCTTCCAACTATTGAAGTCTTTCATTCCTTATATGAAGTCACCGATGCCACTTCGTTTATATTAAGTCGCAAAGGACTGAGAGATGGAGTCTTTTATGAACAGCTTATGGAAGACTTTAATATTTCCGTGTTCCCTGATGTGTTAGAAGAGAGCTTCAATGAATTGGCGATCGACTATAACATTGATTACAAGCACGTTCATCAGGTAACTCATTTAGCACAGATTCTGTTTGATGAATTGCAAGAAGCGGAAGTGAGTCATTTAACAAGAGAAGATGTCACGTTGTTGAAACGCGGCGCATTTGTATTTAACTTAGGGGAGTACATTGATTCCGAATCAAGTTCCCAGCATACTTTCTATCTACTTGCTAATCGAACCATAGATGGACTTATGCATAAAGAACGATTGATGTTAGCTCTTGTAGGTTCCTATAAGAGTAAACCTATTTTTAAGCAGTACCTTCATCCTTATAAACATTGGTTCTTAAAAGAAGAGAAGAAAAAAATTAAAACGCTCGGCGCATTGACGAAGTTTGCCTATAGCTTCGACTCCACAAGGAGAAGTGTTGTAGAAGATCTACATGTAGAAGTAAAAGGAGAAGATCTCAATATCGTCGCCTTCTGTAATCAAGACCCAATGGCTGAAGAATACCAGGTCGAAAAGCAGAAGAAACACCTCGAGAAAGCAATTAAAATGCGTGTTAACATTACATTCACACAAAAAGGGTAGCCGCCAACGCTACCCCTTTTTCATACCCTCACAACCCCAATGATGCTGTGGTTGTTCACCGTGATGAAGGGTGTCTGACACGATGTAGTACTTTACCTCGATGAAGTGTATTAGGTTTTGGTGGATTGACATAGACTAGTGTGTGGTAAAGAGAAGTGAAAAGTTAACATGAGGTTCATATTTAGTTAATACTACGATTATAAACCTTTGATAAACTATGAGTGAATACATATGTCGACTTTGGATGAAAGGGTGAGGAGAACATGGAACAAATGGAATTAGATCATCCGCGTTATTATAATAATCGTGAATTAAGTTGGTTAGCCTTTAATGAACGGGTGCTGCAGGAATCATTAGATAAACGGAATCCGTTAATGGAGCGATTTAAATTTTTAGCGATTTTTAGCTCGAATTTGGATGAGTTCTTTATGGTTCGTGTAGCCGGTTTAAAAGACCAGGTGAAAGCGGGTTTTAATAAGCCGGAGAATAAAGCAGGCCTTACCCCTAAAGAGCAGCTATCCAAAATTTCTGAGAAGAATCATAAGCTTGTTGATATGCAGTATTCGACGTATCAACATGTATTATTACCGATGTTAAAAGAACATCAAATTACCTTTGTAGCCATGGACGAGCTGTCTACTATGCAACTTGATGCCATGGAACAATATTTTGATGAACAAGTCTTTCCTGTTTTAACCCCAATGGCGGTTGATGCTTATCGACCATTTCCCATGCTGTTAAATAAAAGTATTAACATCGCAGTGGTTCTTGAAGATACGTTTGATGAAGAGGAGCCGGCAGAGAAGACGGCAATTGTGCAGGTACCCGCTGTACTAGACCGGTATATTGAGCTAGAAGTAGATGAAGAGGGCACGCGCAAGTTCATGATGCTTGAAGACATCATTAGTCATTTTATATATAAGATGTTTCAAGGGTACAAGGTGAAGTCTGTTACAGAATTTCGCATTACCCGTAATGCAGATATGACGATTCATGAAGAAGGTGCCAGAGACCTATTAAAAGAAATTGAGAAAGAACTTAAGAAGAGAAAATGGGGAGCTGCAGTGCGTTTAGAGATCAAACGTGATGCGTATGATCCGAAGCTTCTTGAATTTCTATTAAATGTATTAGAAATTCATCGCAAGGATGTATATGAAATCGACGGCCCACTTGACCTTACGTTCTTATTTAAATTTTATAAAGATATGGAAGAATACAATGACTCCCTTGTGTACGAAGCGTTAATTCCCCAACCACCGAAAGATGTAGGGTCTGATGAGGACTTATTTGAACTCGCTTCGGAACGAGATGTGTTCCTGCATCACCCTTACGAATCGTTTCAACCTGTTGTGGACTTCGTGGAGGATGCAGCGGATGATCCGGATGTCCTGGCGATTAAACAAACTCTCTACCGGGTCAGTGGCGGTTCCCCGATTATTGAAGGATTAAAGCGGGCGGCTGAGAATGGGAAGCAAGTAACGGTGCTTGTGGAGCTAAAGGCTCGATTTGATGAAGAGAATAACGTACAATGGGCCAAAGAACTTGAAAAAGCAGGTTGTCACGTCATATACGGTATGAACTACTTGAAAACTCATAGTAAAATTACCCTTGTTGTACGTAGGAAAAAGCACCAGATTGAACGATTCGTTCATCTTGGTACGGGGAATTACAACGACCAAACCGCCAAGCTTTATACCGATATGGGGTTGATTACATCCAACCGTAAGTTTGGTATAGATGCTACGAACTTCTTTAATTACTTAAGTGGATATACGGAGAAGCCAGCTTATCATCATATTTCGATGGCACCCTTTGATATTCGTCGCGACCTTGTTCACCACATTGATGAGGAAATTGAGGCCCATCAGAAATATGGGAATGGTCGTATTATTGCTAAAATGAATTCCCTGACAGATAAAGTCATTATCAAAAAGTTGTATGAAGCTTCGAATAGAGGAGTGCAAATTGATTTAATTGTACGAGGAATTTGTTGTCTTCGCCCAGGAATTAAAGGTATTAGTGAAAACATTCGTGTCAGAAGCATTGTAGGTCGTTTTTTAGAGCATAGCAGGATTTATTACTTTCACAAAAATGGGGAAGGGAATATATATTTATCCTCAGCCGATTTAATGACACGGAATATGGAGAAGCGGGTCGAGCTGATGTTCCCGATTTATGATGCCCATATCGAATCCAGATTGCATCAAATTTTAGATCTTCATCTAAAAGATAATCTGAAAGCAAGGGTCCAGGATGAGCATGGAAATTACCATTACGTAAAGCGTGCTCCAAGTGAAGAAGAGCTTGATAGTCAGCTTGAACTTTTTAATCGAGCTTACATGGTTGGAGAAGATGAAGAATAAAACTTGAAAAATCAAGAGGTACAAGTGTACAATATTCCGTACATTTGTACTTTTTTTAGAATCTTTTTCAAATTTTTTTGTTTTCTTAAAAAAAACTAGGGTAAAGTAGTTGAAGAAGAAAACGGAAAAAAATTATAATAGAAGGTGAGTTTGCAAACGTTTACGTCACAGAACGCGAACTTCTAATGGGGGTAGTAAACAGTGTCGAACAAAGGGTCTAACGAAAACATTTGGGAACAGTTTCATGGCCCCAATATGGGGTACATCGAAGAGCAGTACGATTTATACTTAGAAGATCCAGAGCGGGTCGATTCATCTCTTCGCGAGGTGTTTGAACAATATGGTGCTCCAGAGTGGATACAAGGCGGACAGGGCCAACAAGGTTCTGAAGGGCCATCTGCTGGAGATATCCAGAAGGTGACCTCAGCATTGAAATTAGTTGAGGCTATTCGTCGTTCCGGTCATTTAGAGGCTGAAGTTTATGCCGTTGGTCGAGGACGCGAGCGCTATTCACCGCTTCTCGATCCGAAAACATATAATTTGTCGGAAAATGACTTGAAATCCATTCCAGCGAACTGGATTTGGCCTGAAGCGCCTAGTCAAGTATCAAACGGATTGGAAGCTATTCAAACATTGAAGCATCAATACGCTGGTCGTATTTCATTTGAAGTTGACCATGTTCACAATGAAGAAGAGCGCAAGTGGTTACAAGGCAAGATTGAAAACGGAACGTATCAAGTCGATTTTGATGAAGATCGTAAAAAGCAAGTGCTTAAGCTCCTTGCTCAGGTAGAAGGATTTGAGCAGTTCTTAGGGAAGACGTTCGTGGCTCAAAAGCGTTTCTCTATTGAGGGGCTCGATGTCATGGTACCGATGCTTGATCATATCGTGCAGGCAGCAACGGAAGAAAAAATGGAGCACGTTATGATGGGAATGGCTCACCGTGGCCGTTTAAATGTCTTAGCTCACGTTTTAGGTAAGCCGTATGATCGCATTTTCTCTGAATTCCACCATGCTCCTAATAAAGAGCTTGTCCCTTCTGAAGGATCAATGGGCATTAACTATGGTTGGACAGGGGACGTGAAGTACCACTTTGGTGCAAGTCGTGATGTTGAGAAAGAAGAGCGCACAACGCGTGTAACGCTCTCCCACAATCCGTCTCACCTTGAGTTCGTTGATCCGGTCGTGCAAGGGTTCTCACGTGCTGCACAAGATGATCGTGAAGAACGTGGCTGGTCTGAACAGGATACGGAGAAAGCTTTCTCTATTCTTATCCATGGTGATGCAGCATTCCCTGGTGAAGGGGTAGTAGCTGAAACGCTTAATATGAGTGACCTGCCAGGGTATCGGACAGGTGGAGCAGTTCATATTATTGCGAACAACCTGGTTGGATTTACAACGATTCAAAAAGACGGGCGCTCTACTCGTTATGCAAGTGATCTTGCAAAAGGGTATGAGATTCCGATTATCCATGTAAATGCAGATGATCCGATTCAATGTTTATCTGCGATGCAATTAGCCTATGAATACCGTAAGAAGTTCCATAAAGACTTCTTAATTGATCTAGTTGGTTATCGCCGTTATGGCCATAACGAAATGGATGAGCCTCGCGCTACTCAGCCTGAACTGTATTCTGAAATTGATGACCATTCAACTGTAGCTGCAGTGTATGCTGAGCAATTACAAAATGATGGTGTCATTGAAGATGGTTACTTCGATCAGGTGAAAGAAGAGGTCGACCAGAATCTTCGACAAACGTATGAAAATATGAAAGAGAATGAAACTGGTGACCAAGACGCAAAAGATGTTCCAGAAGAAATGGTTACTGGATTAAACGCGATTGATACAGCCGTATCATTAGACGTTTTAAAGAAATTGAATAAAGATTTACTAGAACGTCCTGAAGGTTTCAACGGCTTTAAGAAGCTTGAGAAGATCCTGCAACGTCGTGAGAATGTACTAGAAGAAGGAAATAAAGTAGATTGGGCAACAGGAGAATCTCTTGCATTTGCTTCTATATTAAAAGATGGCAAACCTATCCGTTTAACTGGACAAGATAGCCAGCGAGGAACGTTTGCTCACCGTCATCTAGTTCTACATGATGTGGAAGACGGGTCTACGTACTGCCCGATGCACGGGTTAGAAGAAGCCAATGCTTCCTTTGATATCTATAACAGTCCGTTAAATGAAGCGGGTGTGCTTGGATTTGAGTATGGGTATAGTGTGCAAGCTCCAGAAGCTCTTGTGCTTTGGGAAGCCCAGTACGGGGACTTCGCTAACGCAGGGCAAGTCATTATTGATCAGTTTATTTCAGCAGGCCGTGCAAAATGGGGAGAGAAATCAAGTCTTGTCATGTTGTTACCTCATGGCTATGAAGGGCAAGGCCCTGAACACTCAAGCGCCCGTTTAGAGCGTTATTTAACCATGAGCGCAGAGTACAACTGGACGGTTGCTAATGTAACCTCTTCAGCTCAGTACTTCCACTTGCTTCGTCGCCAAGCTGCAATTGGTGGGAAAGACGCAGCACGTCCGCTCGTCCTTATGACACCGAAAAGCTTGATCCGTAACCAACGCGTTGCCTCAGAAGGCAAGGAGTTTAGTGAAGGTCAATTCCAGCCACTTAAACCTCAGCGTGGTTTAGGGGAAAACGAAGATAAAGTGACGCGCCTTGTTATTGGAAGCGGGAAGGTCATGATTGACTTAGAAGACCGAATTGAAAATGAAGATCAAAACTGGGATTGGCTGCACATTGCTCGTGTAGAACAGATCTATCCGTTCCCAGAAAAGCAACTTCAGGAGATCTTAGAGCAGTATCCAAACATTGAAGAAGTCGTGTGGGTTCAAGAAGAACCTCGTAATATGGGTGGATGGGACTTTGTTAAAGAAACCCTCTACCAGCTTGTAAATGACACCCATGAAATTAAATATATTGGTCGTCCGAAACGTTCTTCACCAGCTGTAGGTGAACCAAACATTCACAAAACAGAGCAGAATAGAATCATCCAAGAAGCACTGAAGCTATCTAAAGGAGGAGATTCCAATGAAGGAAATTAAGGTACCAGAACTTGCAGAATCCATTACAGAAGGCACGGTCGCAGAGTGGCTTGTTAAAGAAGGCGACTCCGTTGAAAAAGGCGATGCGATCCTTGAACTTGAAACTGATAAAGTAAATGTTGAAGTAAACTCTGATTTCACAGGTGTCATCTCCGAACTTCTAGTAGAGGAAGGAGACGACGTTGAAGTAGGCGATACCGTTGCAAAAGTAGATGAGAACGGCGAAGGCGGCGGTTCGTCAGAATCTGAATCTTCGGACTCTGACGAAGAGAGTCAAGAAGAGTCTAAGCAAGAAGAAAAGTCGTCTGATAATGGTAAACAGGAATCTTCCGAAGACAGCAAAGAAAAAGCTTCAGAGAAAGAAGATAAGAAGGATGAAGAAAAGCAAGATCCAAATAAAGAGATTGTAGCTTCTCCGGCTGCCCGTAAAAAAGCACGCGAACTAGGTATTGACCTTCGCGATATTAAACCGAATGATCCTCTTGGTCGCATTCGTCCAGAAGATGTAGAAGCAGCAGCCAATCAATCTAAAGAAGATAAAGGTTCTAAAAAAGACAGCAAGAAAGAGAAGAAATCAGAGCAGAAGTCTTCTGAGAAAACAGAATTCGATAAGCCGGTTGAACGCGTGAAGATGTCACGTCGTCGTCAAACGATTTCTAAGCGTCTTGTTGAAGCACAGCAAACAGCAGCTATGCTTACAACGTTCAACGAGGTAGACATGACAGCTGTTATGAACCTTCGTAAAGAGCGTAAGGACCAATTCCAACAGAAACATGATGTAAAGCTTGGGTTTATGTCCTTCTTCACAAAAGCAGTTGTTGGTGCTCTTAAAGAATTCCCTCTTCTTAACGCTGAGATCCAAGGCGATGAAATTGTTATGAAGAAATTCTATGACATTGGTATGGCGGTTTCGACGGATGAAGGTCTTGTTGTACCTGTTGTTCGTGATGCTGACCGTATTGGGTTTGCCGGAATCGAGAAAGAAATTGGTCGACTCGGCAAACGTGCGCGTGATAAGCAGCTATCTTTAGATGAGCTTCAAGGTGGTTCCTTCACGATTACAAACGGCGGAATCTTTGGATCTATGCTATCCACACCTATTATAAATGCTCCTCAAGTGGGTATTTTAGGAATGCATAACATCCAAAAACGTGCAATGGTTATGCCGGATGATTCTATTGAAGTTCGTCCGATGATGTACATTGCTCTTTCCTACGACCACCGTATTGTCGATGGTAAAGAAGCTGTTCAGTTCCTTGTCCGAATTAAAGAAATGCTAGAAGACCCTTATAACCTTCTGCTAGAAGGTTAATAGACTTTAGATATAAAGCCCGTTCTGCCCCCGAGCAGGACGGGCTTTTTTTGAGGCTGGTTGTTTACAAATAAAAAAAGTAGTAGACTTAATAGTAAGAAAGATGAAACGAAATGATGTTTGGTCCGTATCTAGGAGAGATTCAATTTTAGAAATGAGGCAGCTACATGAATATGGTCATCGAATATCTTATGGATATAGATTTAGTGAATGACCCTTTTCTTTATTCGTTTTACGTAAGCTTGTTCTTATCCCTTGCGTTCAACAGAGTGTGGGGTTCAATTGTTAGTGATACTGCCAACCTCTTCTCAAAAGATTGGTCTATTAAACAAACGAATATTCACTTACCGTCTCATACCAATAGTGGCGTGAAGCCTAGTGATCATTTTATCCGCTGGTTTTGCAAAACAGTAGGGAGACAAGAAAGTTCGCCCGATGATGAAGATTACCTCAATACTCGATTGCTACCGTAATAATCGACTATTGAGGAGGATGAAATTAGAATGAAAGCTTTATGGAAATCAAGTTTACTTTTAATTGTGACAGCATTTGTCTTATCAGCATGTTCAAGTCAAGGTGATGGAGGAGATGGGTTCCTACACAATCTATTTGTCGAACCTTTCACCAAAGCTATTGAGTTAGCGGCTTCGATTACTGGAGGTAGCTATGGTATAGCTATTATTATCCTCACCGTAATCATTCGACTTGTACTGATGCCTCTTATGCTGAATATGTATAAGAACCAACAGCAAATGAAAGTAAAAATGGCTGGAATGAAGCCTGAAATGGATGATATTCAAGCCCGAATGAAAGAAGCTTCTCCTGAAGATCGCCAAAAGATGCAACAGGAAATGATGGCTCTGTACCAAAAGCATGGAGTGAACCCACTTAATATGGGGTGTCTTCCAATGCTTCTGCAAATGCCAATTCTAATGGGCTTTTATTTCGCGATCAGAAGTTCAGAGACGATAGCCACTCACACTTTTCTATGGTTTAACCTGGGTGAGCCTGATATCGCTATGGCGCTGATTGCAGGTGCCTTGTACTTTGTTCAATATAGAGTGTCTTTAATAGGCGTACCGGAATCACAACAAAAGCAAATGAAGCTAATTGGTCTATTGTCACCGATAATGATTTTAATTATTTCGCTGAACGCACCAGCTGCATTACCTGTTTACTGGGCAATCGGCGGCTTGTTCCTAGTTTTCCAAACGATTATAGGACGCAAGTTGTACCAGACAGAGTCAGAACCAGTCCCGCAAACCTCAAATTAATGAATGATATAAAGAAAGTCCAGGCTCCTAAATAGGATCCTGGACTTTTATTATTGGGGTTTGCGAGTGACTCATAATAGTTGACCCTAGTTCATAAGATGAAAGACATAAAACGTTAGGTGAGGGACGGTCAGCTTTCTGGTATTAAAATTTTTGTCATGGACAGAACGGTAGAGCTTAAACCGTCATATGCGGAAAGTGACAAGTTTTTAAAATAAGTTTTCAGAATTTTTAATCAAAATGACAACTTCTGCATATGATAGAGTAAACAAAATGGAGGAGGGGTAAGGATGAGTCGTTCGAAAAATTTTGTAATTTCTGAAGAGAACTGGTCCCTCCATAGAAAAGGGTATGATGATCAGCAGCGCCACCAGGAAAAAGTTCAGGATGCGCTCAAGAATCAACTCCCGGACCTGATTTCTGAAGAAAATATTGTGATGTCAAATGGGAAAGATGTTGTGAAGATTCCGATTCGGTCGTTGGATGAATATAAGATTCGCTATAACCACGATAAGAACAAACATGTAGGCCAAGGAGAAGGCGACAGCCAAGTCGGAGATGTGATTGCGAGAGATGGCTCCCCGCAACAAGCGCAAGGAAAAGGGGAGAAGCCAGGAGATCAACCTGGAGAGGATTTCTATGAAGCTGAAATTTCAATTGCCGAGTTAGAAGAAGCTTTATTCAATCAGTTGGCCTTACCGAACTTACAGGAAAAAGAGAAAGATAATATCATTACGACAGATATTAATTTTAATGACATTAGGAAAACAGGACTTCAAGGAAATATCGACAAGAAGCGTACGATGCTAGAAGCCTTTAAGAGAAATGCGATGGGAGGAGACGCAACGTTCAATCCGATCTATCCAGAAGATATTCGATACAAAACATGGAATGAGGTAGTGAAACCTGAATCAAAAGCTGTTGTGTTAGCTATGATGGACACCTCAGGATCAATGGGAATGTGGGAGAAGTATATGGCCCGAAGTTTCTTCTTCTGGATGTCGCGCTTCTTGAAAACAAAATACGAAACAGTGGAAATTGAATTTATTGCTCACCACACAGAAGCCAAAGTCGTCTCAGAAGATGACTTTTTTTCAAAAGGTGAAAGTGGAGGAACCATCTGTTCATCAGCTTATAAAAAGGCACTTGAATTAATCGATTCTAAATATAGCCCAGAGCGTTACAATATCTATCCGTTCCACTTCTCAGATGGGGATAACTTAACCTCTGATAACAAGCGTTGCCTACAGCTCGTTGAACAATTGATGGATGTATCGAGTATGTTTGGATACGGGGAAGTAAACCAGTACAACAGGCACTCAACCCTTATGTCCGCCTATAAGAAAATTGAAGATGAACGTTTCAGGCACTTTGTTCTAAGAAGAAAAGCTGACGTGTTTTATGCGATGAAGCATTTCTTCAAAGAAGAAGACGAAGAAGTATTGGTCTAAAGAAACACCCGAGTTCCTTATAAAGGAGCTCGGGTGTTTTCTTTTTAATTATAGGAACTGGATGGGGAGGGTATGTCTGATGATTACTTGAACTTGTGAGCCTATGATCTAAAAATCTATACAAGGAATGTATAGGAAGGTGATGGTAGAAGACACTACATAAATAAACAACTCGTTTTAGAGGAGGGATGGCATGCGAGTCAGAAACTGGCTGAGGCCTAAACGAGCTTCTGATCAGAATCAAAGCGGAGTGGTGAAAGAACAGGATAGTCCGACAAAAGAGAGCAGTCGTTCGCTTAAAGATAATATTGATTATATTAGTGCAGAACTGCATCACTCTCATGATTTAAAAGTCACACACATGGATGACAACCGCCAAGCCCTCCTCTACTTTGAATCGTTGGTCGATCAGGAACAAATTCAAAATAAAATATTCATTCCATTATCTAATTATCCAGATCGAACAATAGGCCAGCTGCAAAACCAAAGAAAAACGACAGATTTAAACGATGCCATTTTTGCGCTTCTTAGTGGATGTGCGGTCTATATTCAAGAGGGTAATCAAGAAGTTTCCGTGTTTGTTGTAACGATGTCGAATAATAGAGATATGTCTGAGCCTGATACAGAAAAAGTTCTCCGCGGCTCCCATGAGGGCTTAGTGGAGAGTGTGATGATCAATATTAATTTGATTCGAAAAAGAATTCAGCATCGGGATTTAACCGTTAAGTATTTTCGTGTTGGAAAAAAGACCAATACAAACTTAGCTATTATGTACATGGATGGATTAGTAAACCCTGATGTTGTAAAGAAAATTGAGGATCGAATCAAACACATATCTGCAGATACGATTATCAGTCCAGGTTACATTGAAGAAATGGTAGAAGATAATTCGCTATCACCATTCCCTCAAATGCTCAATACGGAACGTCCTGACAGGGGAGCGGCGAATGTCTTAGAAGGACGAGTTATTTTACTCTCGGAAGGTAGCTCTACTTGTCTTGTGTTCCCTGTTACGTTCTTTACGTTTTATCAAACCCCGGATGATTATAACAGTCGTTGGATTTCAGGGACATTTTTAAGACTCATAAGATTAATGAGTTTTTTAATTGCGATTGGTTTACCGGCATTCTACATTGCCGTGGTAGGTTTTCACTTTGAGGTTATCCCAGATACGCTCGTCATCCCAATAAAAAGTGCAATTAACAATATAGCTTATCCCCCTATTATTGAAGCGTTAGTTATGGTCGTCATTATCGAGCTTATACGTGAAGCTGGGATCAGATTACCAAGTCCCGTGGGCCAAACGATTGGTATTGTAGGTGGTTTGGTCATTGGGGATGCCGTTGTAAAGGCTGGGCTCGTCTCAAATTTGATGGTAATTGTCGTAGCTCTTACAGCTATTGCTTCTTTCGTAGTGCCTTCGAACGAACTAAGTACAGCTTTACGCCTTTTAACGTTTCCATTGATTTTATTAGCCTCAACCTTTGGGTTCTTAGGTATTGTCTTTGGGTTCTTTGGTTTATTAATTCATTTATGCCGTCTTGAATCCTTCGGTAGCGCATATTTTGCACCTCTAGCTCCGTTGAGAGTAAAAGATTTAAAAGATACATTCATACGGCTTCCGTTATTTATGATGAGCAACAGACCGAAGGATGCGCAGCCTGTTAAGAGTGACACAGGAGAAGCATCGAGGGAGTGGAAGAAGAATGGCCGCAGTAGAAAATGAAATGATTACAAGAAGACAGTACTTCTTCTTCATTATACAAACCTTAATCGGAGTCGGAGTCTTAACCCTTCCTTATAACCTTCATCAGGTTGCAAAACAAGACGGTTGGATCTCTCTCTTAATCAGTGGTGTCATTATACAGCTTGTACTTATTTTAATGTGGGCGCTGGCTAGAAGGTTTCCACAACAACATCTATTTGAATATATCCCGTCTATTGTTGGGAAATTCTTTGGCGGGTTTCTAAATTTTCTCCTGATTCTTTATTCTCTAGCAGTAGCAGGGGTCATTCTTTTGTTATTTGACGAAATGATTCGGACGTGGCTCTTACCCAAAACCCCTTATTGGATTATTAGTCTTATGTTTATCGCATTAGGAATTTATCTTGTTTCCGGAAAGATAAAGGTGATGGCACGATTGTATGTATTTGTGTCATTGCTATTACCCATATTGGTTGTACTCCTTTTGTATGCGGCGAAAGATGGCCAGTGGGTCTATATGTTACCAATAGGTGAATCTGGGCTTCCTTCTATTTTGAAGGGAGTGTATCAATCCTCGTTATCGATGCTTGGATACTTAATTGTGCTTCTTTTGTTTCCGTATACGAAGGGGACACCGAAACAGAAACTGGGTACCATTTCCTTAGCGAATGGATTTGTCGTATTTTTTTATTTCCTTACCGTTTTTCTTTCTTTTATCTACTTTGGCACGGAGGAAATGAAGTATGTGAGTGAACCGGTTCTTTATATGCTGAAAGCTGTGGAGTTACCGATCATATCTAGAATTGATATGTTCTTTATATCCATTTGGATTGTGTCAGTGGCCACCACCTTATGTAGTTATTTGCTATTAGCAAGTAAAGGAGTCACGCAAGTTTTTTCGAAAATCTCCTACGAGCGTGCAGTCTTAGGTATCGGAGGAGTTTTATTTTGTATAACCTACTTTACTCCTAAAGACGAATCATGGTTGAACTCGCTAGATGACTATGTTTCATTCGTCGGTATGTGGTTTGGGGTGGGGCTTCCGATATTTTTATTGATTATAAGTCTCCTTTTTAAAAAGAAAAGTAATGCAGGGGGGCAGGGTTATGAACAGAAGCCATAAAGGACTTATAATCCTTATTACTCTCTTTCTGTTAACAGGATGCTGGGACCAAAGGCAATTTAAAAATGTAAAGCTTGTGCTTGCGGCAGGGTTTGACGCCGGGCAAGAGAGGTTGATTCGTAATACAGTTGTTATCCCTACTGTTGAGAAAGGGTTAGAAGGTCCAGGACAAGAATTCATCCAGGTGATTACAAGTGAAGCCTATTCGACAAGGGATGGTAAAAAAAATGTAGACCATCGCATTTCAAGGTCTTTTGATGCTTCAAAGGCAAGGGTTTTCCTGTTAGGGGAGGAGCTGGCCAAACAAGACATCTTTCCCATTCTGGATGTATTGTATCGAGATCCCAAGAATAATTTGAATGCGAAACTGGCGATGGTAAAGGGAACAGCTGAAGATGCACTTCGCTTAAGGGTGAATCAGGAGCCCCGCATTAGTGGCTATATAAATGGAATTTTGGATAGTCAAATGATGAATACAGAAGCCCCTAGTGAAAATTTGCAGCTTATTTGCGCAGAACTCTTAGAAGATGGTGAAGATTTCGCGCTCTCAGCGTTAGAAGTGGACCAGGATGCAGCGCTCATCAATTACGTTGGTATGGCCTTATTTAGTGGCCAGAAATATTCCGGAGTTACGCTTAATACAGATGAATCCCTTCTTCTTCTTCTATTAGATGATCAGTTAAGGCGATCAGCTACAATTAACCGAAAGGTAGCTGACTATAAGAATGAGCCTTTGAAAAACTATATGTCTATAGAAGTAGGAGGAGTTAAGAGGAAGGTTCAGATTACAGCAGATCATCCTGAACAAATAAAAGTAGATCTTTCTTTAAAGCTTAAGGCAACTATTGTAGAGAAAACATTGCCGATTATTTTAAATGACCAGGAAGTAAAAAAGCTAGAGGGAAAGTTTAGTGAAATTCTCACGAAGGAGATGCAAGAGGTTCTTAAGAAAACTCAAGAGGCGAATAGTGACTACTTAGGAATAGGAAGGCGTGTTCATGCCTTTCACCATGATACATGGGAAGACCTAAAATGGAGTGAAGTATATCCGGAAATTGTTTTTAATGTGAACACAAAAGTAGATCTTTCTGGTCACGGTGTCATTAACTAAAAAAGGCATAAACAACGTTTATGCCTTTTTGTCATATGGAGGAAAGATCACCTAGAACGAGGTCACGGTCTTTTTCATTTTGAATATCTTCACAAGCCTGAAGAGCCAGTTTTTTATACTCTTCATACTGAGTTTTAGAACCTGTTATTTTATACGCTCTTGCCATCGCTTCATAGGCAAAAGCTAAATCGAAATCTCCAATCTGTTCTTCTAAACATACTTCTAAGCATTTCTTAGCATGGTATAGGGAAGGCTCACTACGCTCGCAAACGGCGTACACTCTCGAAATCTGCCAGTCCCCACGTACTCTATTAACAGGCTTTCCAATTTGTTCCCAATGATACCTTGAAGCATGAGCAGCATGAATCATGGTTTGTTCTTGTTCGGAAGTTCTACTTTCGAGATCTAGAAAGGTCCAGACGTAATTAAATAGATCTACGGCCATTTTCTTATGAAAGTCTTCTGAATTATGTAATTGTGTGGGTTCTTGTTTCATCATTATCCTCCTTATGTTTGAGTGCTATTTCTTAAGTTTCGACATAAAATCATATGTTCCTTTTAGTTTAATAGTTCGAAAAGATTATTTATTGTGATAATTTAGCGTCAATTATTTCAAAATCATTACAAATCTTTAAAAAATTTCGTACTTATTACAATAAATTGTTAATAAACCATTGACGATCTGCCAATAAATAGTTTACTATAGTAAAAAATCAGAAAATTATTAATTCTAATACATTTGTAAATCTTAAATCTGAGGTGTCCTAATGAATAACTCACAATCAAATGTAAACCACGAACCTTTACTACAAGTAAAGGGCTTAGAGACGGCCTTTAGTATTGAGGGTAAAGACCACAATGCGGTGGACGGTGTTTCTTTTAATGTCGAAAAAGGTAAAATCGTCGGTGTTGTAGGAGAGTCCGGTTGTGGAAAAAGTGTCATGTCATTATCCGTAATGAATTTGTTACCAAAAGGGATCGGAAAAATCCGAAATGGAGAGATTCTTTTTGAAGGTAGACATTTAGAAGGTTTAGATGATAAAGAAATGAATAAAATTCGGGGTAAAGATATTTCGATGATCTTCCAAGAGCCAATGACTTCCCTAAACCCGGTGTTTACGATTGGTTATCAGTTAGAGGAAGTACTGCATAACCATTTTAAATTGTCTAAAAAAGAAGCAAGAGAAAAAGTTGTGCAGCTCTTATCAGCTGTAGGGATCTCAAGAGCGGACCGAATCGTTGATGAATATCCTCACCAGCTATCAGGCGGGATGAGACAACGTGTCATGATCGCAATGGCTATTGCTTGTCAGCCAAAGTTACTTATTGCGGACGAGCCAACCACTGCACTTGACGTAACGGTACAAGCTCAAATTCTTGAACTTCTGCAAGACATTCAGAAGAAAAACGATATGGCGATTATATTTATCACGCATGATCTTGGCGTTGTATCCGAGACTTGTGATGAGGTTATTGTTATGTATGCAGGTAGAATCGTAGAGCGTACAGATGTGCAGCGCCTATTTAATTCTCCGAAGCATCCGTATACGGAATTGCTAATGGGTGCGATCCCTCGGTTAGAGGAAGAACAAGATATGCTAGCTACGATTGATGGAATTGTACCTTCATTAACAAAGATGCCAGAAGTAGGGTGTCGATTTGCGAACCGGTGTCCAAAAGCGATGAAAGAATGTTCAACCGTTACACCTAAATTAGCGAAAAACGAAGAGGGTCATGAAGTAGCATGCCTACTCTATGAAACAAGTAGACCTGAAGAAGAGGTGTTACGATGAGTATAACCGAATTAAACAAATCTCAAACCGAAAAATTGCTAGAGGTAAATGATTTGAAGATGCATTTCCCGGTAAAGGGGGGCTTCTTCAAACGAACAATCGGAGCTGTTAAAGCGGTAGATGGCGTTACTTTTGATATCAAAAAGGGAGAAACGCTAGGACTTGTAGGAGAATCCGGTTGTGGGAAATCAACTACGGGTCGCTCCATCTTGAGATTACTAGATCCAACAAGTGGAGAAGTTCTATTTAATGGCGAAGATATTACAAAGCTAACTGGAAAGCGTCTGCGTGATATTCGTCAGGATATTCAAATGGTGTTCCAGGACCCATACGCCTCTCTAAACCCTATGCAAATGGTCGGAGATATCATAAGCGAACCGATTAAGAACTACTACAATAAACGTAAAGGTTCAGAACTTAAAGCTGAAGTAATGGATCTCTTAACACGGGTAGGTTTACCAGAGGAGGCTTATTACAAATACGCGCACGAGTTCTCAGGAGGACAGCGTCAGCGTATTGGTATTGCAAGGGCGCTTGCCCTTAAGCCGAAGCTTATTATAGCGGATGAACCTGTATCGGCCCTTGATGTGTCCGTACAGTCACAGGTGTTAAATCTATTAAATGAGCTGCAAGACGAATTTGATTTAACCTATCTGTTCATTGCACACGACTTAAGTGTTGTAAAACATATGAGTGATCGCATTGGTGTTATGTATCTAGGTAATATCATGGAAGTAGCGAATAAGAGTTCTATTTATGCAGATCCTTTACATCCTTACACGCAAGCTCTGATCTCAGCGGTGCCAGATGCATCTAAAGTAGGGGAGAAGCGTGAACGCATTGTCCTTGAAGGGGACGTGCCTAGTCCGGAAAATCCACCATCTGGATGTCCATTCCATACGAGATGTCCAAAAGCGATGGATGAATGTTCTAAGGTTAAACCTCAATTAAAGGAGGTGAAACCAGGCCAGCACGTCGCATGTCTTCTTTATGAATAATCATTCAAAAAATATCAGGGGGGTTCATTTTTCTTATGAAGAATAGAAGAAATTTTTATTGGCTAATGTCACTAATGTTAATGCTGACATTATTCTTAGCAGCATGTAACAGTGACGCTAACGGTGACTCAGATGACAGTGGAGATGACACAGAAGATACTTCAGAAAACACAGATTCTGAAGGGGATAGCGGAGAAGATGCAAGCGGTGAACCACAAGAAGGTGGAACACTTAATTATGCAATCGATAGTGAACCAGAAGGGATCTTAAGCCCGAACTTCTACGGAAGTGCTACCGACTTTGAAGTTATTCAATTTGGTATTGATCCACTATTTGAATACGATGAAAACTTACAGATCGAGCCTAACTTGGCTGACTGGAGTACAGAAGATAACAAAGTGTTCACATTTACGTTTGAAGAAGGCGTTAAATGGCACAATGGCGATGAACTAACAGTTGAAGACTGGGTATTCGCTCTTGAAACACTTGCTGATCCTGATTACACAGGTCCTCGTTATGCAAACGTTCAAACGATCGAAGGTGCTGAAGCTTACCACAGTGGTGACGCTGATAGCATTTCTGGTATCGAAGTGGTTAGTGATTATGAAGTTAAAGTTACATTCGACAAAGCTCGTGTAAACAACTTACTTAACGTTTGGTCTTACCCAATGAACCGCAGCTACTGGGAAGGCGTAGAAGTAGCTGACATGCAAGATAGCGATAAAATGCGTCAAGGCATGATGGGTACTGGACCATTTAAACTTACAAAAGTTGTTCCTGGTGAATCTTATCAATATGAAGCAAATGAAGATTATTGGAAAGGTGCTCCTAAACTAGACAAAGTTATCGTTAAAGTTATCGATAGTAAATCTGTAATTGGTGCACTAGAAAATGGTGACGTGGACATGGTTCCTGTACACCCAACTCTTGGTAAACAAGTAGAAGAAATGGAAAACGTTGATCTTAGAACATATCCAGGTCTTTCTTATTACTACCTTGGATTCAAATTCGGTAAATTCGACAACGAAAAGAAAGAAGTTGTTGAGAAGAACGATAAGTATGCAGACTTAAAACTACGTAAAGCTATGTATCATGCAATTAACCGTGACGAGTGGATTGAAGCATTCTTTAGTGGTTATGGTTCTAAAGTAAATGCTCCAGTACCAACAAACCACTGGATTGCTGCTGATCAAAGCGAATTAAATGATTATGCTTATGATACTGAAAAAGCGAAGAGCCTTCTTGATGAAGCTGGCTACAAAGATGTAAATGATGATGGATTCCGTGAAGATCCAAATGGTGATGAGTTTGTTATTAACCTAGCACACTATGCTTCTACAAACCCTACATTTGAGTCTCGTGCAAAAGCACTTACTCAGTACTGGGAAGAAGTAGGATTAAAAGCTGAACTACAAATGATCGAATCAAGTCTTTACTATGACAAAGTTGAAAAAGATGCTGAGGGTATCGAAGTATTCTTCGGTGGCTGGAGTACTGGTTCTGATCCAGACCCATCTGCACTTTGGAAATCTGACCAACTTTGGAACTACACTCGTTGGGTAAACGAAGAGAGTGATCAACTTCTAGACGACGCTCTAGACATTGATAAAGTTGGTACAGACCAAGAGAAGCGTAAAGAGAAATATGTAGAATGGCAAAAACTTCTTAACGAGCAGCTACCTATGCTTTATATTGCTGAGCTAGAAGAAATTTACGGTGTTAACAAGCGTGTTGGCGGTGTTGAATTTGACGTTTCAGGTTCTAACAGCCCACACCTATGGTACATCCAGAACTAAAATCAGCATGTAAGTTTTACTTCAGATAAGGGGAATGTCCATGTTAAAGTACACGCTTCGCAGATTATTAGGCATGATACCGATGTTGCTCCTTATCTCCATTGTAGTGTTCTTCCTGGCATTAGCTATGCCAGGAGATCCCTTCTCTGGAGAGATAGATCCGAATAACACTGATCCAGAATATATTGAAGAAATGCGTGAGAAATTGGGATACAATGACCCGATTCACGTTCAATATTGGAATTGGATCACAGGATTTGTTCAAGGTGACTTTGGTAAGTCTGTTAAGTACAAAATCCAAGTAAGTGACTTAATCGCTCAGCGATTACCTAATACGTTGTTCTTAGGAATCTTGTCACTTGTAATCACATACTTATTTGCTTTTGCAATGGGAATGACTGCAGGAAGAAAGCCTTACACGAAGTTAGACCATTTTATCGGTGGATTTAACTATATGATGTTGGCAATTCCAAGTTACATCGCAGGTGTATTTGCGATTTACTTCTTCTCATTCCAATTAGATTGGTTCCCGTTTAACGGTTCCGTTAACATAGCCGTTGATGAAGGTACACTAGACTGGTGGTTAAGTAAGATCTATCACACGTTCTTACCGGCACTAGTATTAGGGGCTATGGGAACGGCGAGTTATACACAATTCTTGCGTAACGATATTATTGATAACAGTAATAAAGACTTTGTTCGTACGGCACGTGCGAAAGGTACGCCAGAAGCAAGAATTTACAATCACCATATCTTAAGAAACTCCATCATTCCATTAATTACGTTCTTAGGGTTTGATCTAGTTTCTCTTGTAAATGGTGCCCTTATTACAGAAACAATCTTTACGTATCCAGGTTTAGGACAATTATTCCTGACGTCAGTACAAGCTTCTGACTACCCAACACTCATGACGTTAACGCTTATGTTCTCGTTCATCGTTTTAGTTGGTAACTTGATTGCTGATATTCTCTACGGAATCGTTGACCCAAGGATCAGAATTGATTAGGAGGTGTGGCTATGGAAGTCGTTCATAATAAAGATTCACAGCTGCAGACATCAAAGCCACCCAAGAGTATGTCCCCTTGGGCAATGGCCCGTCGAAAATTTATGAAGAATAAGCTAGCTATGATTAGTTTGATTTACTTACTCATTCTAGCAGTCCTTTCGCTTTTAGCGCCTTACATTACAACGATTGATATTTCACGTGTAAATATTGGTGAAATGAAACTTCCTCCATCGGCTGACCACTGGTTCGGCACGGATACAAGTGGACGAGATGTCTTTGTCCGCTTGCTTTACGGAGGTAGAGTATCCTTATTTGTAGGGGTTAGTTGTACCATTATTATCTTAGCTTTAGGTGTCCTTGTCGGAGCTATAGCTGGTTTCTTTGGTGGTATTGTGGACAGTATGTTAATGCGTTTCACAGACTTTGTTCTAAACTTCCCATTCTTAGTATTCGTTATCGTTCTTAACGCAATCCTTTTTGGAAAAGTTGGCGGTGTCGGAGTACTTATCGGGGTTATTAGTTTACTCGGTTGGGGCGGGGTAGCTCGTCTAGTTCGGAGTAAAATTCTATCTGAAAAAGAGAATGAATATGTCCTCGCTGCTACATCTATTGGTGGCAGACCGAATAAAGTTATTATGAAGCACTTGCTTCCTAACGTTATGACAACGGTGATCGTTCAAGCGACGATTACATTTGCTCAGATGATTGTAGCAGAATCCGCCCTTAGTTACTTAGGCTTTGGTGTACCGCAGGAAGTACCAAGTTGGGGGAACATGTTATCAGCCTCTCAACAACCGGAAGTTCTGCAGAGTATGCCTTGGATTTGGGTACCACCAGCGATTATCTTGGTGCTTACAATCTTAGCGATCAACTTTATTGGAGAAGGGGTTAAAGACGCCTTCAATCCTAAATCATTCCGTTAATCAAAATCTACCAAAGATTCTTTGGTAGATTTTTTTATTCTTTAAATGAGTTTATTTAAGGATAGGGGGGATGGTTGAACGCTCTAGTGTGAGAGAATGTTTCCGTTTGCTATAGTTGAGTGTAAGGAGGGTCTGGAAACCACTCGCTTTCCTGTGGGGAGCTGGTGAGCCTCCTCAACCGGCTTTGCCGGCCTCCGGGGTCTCACCTAGATTGAAATGTGCAAGCGTGGTGCCTAGGACCGTACGGATAAGGCAGCTTTTTGGAGAAGGCGTTTAGCCTTTGGAAAAAAGATGACTTATCGCGCTAGGTCCTCCACGCTGGCACTAGACTGGCTCTTCAGCCCACGGGAGTCTCGCAGTTTCCAAACCCTCCTCTTCAATGATAGAAGTAACGGAAACATGCCATATATGCCATATTCTTTATGAGAGGTGACTGTTCCCCCAACCTCCCATAAATCGTAACGGTCAAGAACCATACCAAAATATCTTGTAAATATGAAAACAGTTTTATGGAAAAATCATGAGTAAATTTCCTTATTTTAGACAAACTACTGTTGATTACAACATGAAGGAGAGATAGGAAATGAAGAAAATGATCTTTTCGTTTTTATTCGCCATCGTGCTAGTCGCCCTCATTGTACCAGGTGCTGGCCATGCGCAAAGTACGGATACATATACCGTAAAGAGTGGCGATACCCTTTGGAAAATTTCACAGCGTTATAAAATTGGTTTATCGGAAATTATCAGTGCCAATCCACAGTTTAGCAATCCGGATTTAATCTACCCAGGTGATCGTGTGACGATCCCACTTAAGGGAGATATTAAGTCGGTTGAGCAGGAAGTTATTCGCTTAACGAACAAGGAACGCGCGAAGCAGGGATTACCAGCACTAAAGAGTGATTGGCAATTATCTCGTGTTGCTCGTTATAAATCTAGAGATATGAGGGATCAAGGCTACTTTGCTCACAACTCCCCAACCTATGGTTCTCCTTTTGAAATGATGAAGTCATTCAACATCTCTTATCGTAAGGCGGCTGAGAATATCGCCGCAGGCCAACGTACACCGCAAGAGGTTGTGCAGGCATGGATGGATAGTCCAGGGCACAGAAAGAATATTTTAGATAAAGATCTTACGTATATTGGGGTAGGATATGCTGAAGGCGGTAGTTATGGTAACTATTGGACACAGCAGTTTATTACGAAATAAAGGGAAAAAGTCAGCCTTCTGGGTTGGCTTTTTTTTTATGAGAAATCCATCTTTCAGACATGATTCAAATGCAATAGGCCAATACTACGATAAGAAGTAAAAAAATTTTTTCAGAGAAAATAGCGAGAAATTAACGTTTTTCCCTTTGTAAGCGTTAATATGGAAATGTTTGCATTTGCAAGACGTCTGACAACTTGGTATGATTCTGTAGGAAGGTATAAATGAAAGCATTTTCATTGCTGTCATATCAATTACTATTAAATTTATATAAAAGGGAAAGGGAGGCATTAGTGCCATGGATATTCTACTTGGCTTACTTGCAATTGTAGTCGTTCTCGGTATCGGATTTTTAATGTCGAATAACCGAAGTAACATTAATTATAAAGGTATCGGAATTATGCTTGTTCTACAATTGTTTACGACTTGGTTTGTGTTCAACACTAAGATTGGTAAAATCATTATTACAGGAATCTCCGCTGCTTTTGATCAGCTTATTCAATCTGGACGAGCTGGGGTTATGTTTATCTTGCCGAACGTAGCAAATGTTGGGGAAGATGGAAATCCGTTAAACGTATTCTTCTTAGACGTTCTTATGATTATTATTTTCTTCGCTGTTCTTCTATCTGTTTTAACGTATCTTAAGATTTTGCCTACGATTATTAAATACTTGGGTGCTGCGATTTCTAAAGTCACAGGACTTCCAAAAGTAGAATCATTTAATGCAGTAAACAGTATGTTCTTTGGACAATCTGAAGCATTATTAGCGATTAAATCACAGTTTCACCACTTAGAAAACAACCGACTATACATCGTAAGTGCCTCCGCGATGGGCTCTGTATCTGCATCCATTGTAGGTGCCTATCTTGAAATGCTACCTGAACAATTTGTCCTTGTAGCCATTCCGTTAAACATGTTTAGTGCTCTTATCCTTGGATCATTAATAGCACCAGTAAAAGTATCGAAAGAAGAAGACCATGTTGACATAAAAGAAGTGTCAAATGCAAATAGCTTCTTCGAGGCAATGGGGAACGGAGCTTTAGATGGGGGTAAGATTGCTCTAATCGTAGCAGCGATGTTAGTAGCCTTTACCGCATCCCTGGACTTTGCAAACTTCTTGATCTCAAGCGTCTTCTCAGGCGTAACATTAGAACAAATTCTTGGGTATATCCTTGCACCTATTGCCTTCTTAATGGGGATTCCATCAGATGAACTTATTACAGCAGGTAGCTTAATGGGTACAAAGATTATCACAAACGAATTCGTAGCTATGCTTCAGCTGACAGATATGATTAAAGATCTTTCTGACAAAACGGTTGGTATCGTTTCTGTATTCTTAACAAGCTTTGCGAACTTTGCCTCAATCGGAATCATTGCTGGTACAGTTCAAGGAATTGACAGTAAGAAAGGTGCAGCCGTATCGAAGTTCGGTCTTAAATTGTTAGTCGGAGCAACGTTAGGTTCTGTACTATCCGCAACCATTGCAGGTTTGTTCCTATAAAATCATAGAAGTCTCTCTACACCAAAAACGCTTAGAACGCTATGTTCTAAGCGTTTTTTTTTGTGTCTCCACAATGTGGGAATGTTTCCGTTAGCTTCGTTTTGAGAGGAAGGAGGGCCTGGAAAGCGAGTAGTCCACCTGCTAACCCAAGCACTGTTCGGCAAGGGACCTTCAGTACTGATTAAAGTAGGTTTGCATTTTCCTAATAAAGGTAATATTCAAAGGAGGTAAATTAAAAAAGGAGTGCTTGTATCATGGAACAATACGGACTTTTTATAAATGGCGAATGGACAAAGTCAAAAGAAACGGTAGAGGTGTACAATAAGTATACCCAACAAGTACATGCGGAGGTTTCGAAAGCTTCAGAGGATGAGGTGGACCAGGCCATTTCAAGTGCAGAGGCTGCTTATCGGAATACCGAATTCCCTCCTTACAAACGGTATGAAGTGCTTCATAAGGTAAGTGAATTGCTACAAGAGAATAAAGAAGAGATGGCGCAGATTATTACAGCAGAGGCAGGGAAGCCCATTAAACAAGCACGAACTGAAATTGACCGTGCTACCCAAACCATTGAATTATCAGCTGAGGAAGCGAAACGTATTCATGGGGAAGGGGTTCCTGTTGAGGCGGCACCGGGTTCTGAAAACCGAATGGCATTTACCATTAAAGTGCCTGTCGGTGTAGTGGGAGCGATTAGCCCGTTTAACTTCCCTGTAAACCTGGTTTCACATAAGATAGCTCCAGCGATTGCGGCAGGAAATGCTGTTGTACTTAAGCCGGCTAAGAACACACCAATCTCTTCCCTTAAGTTGGCCCAACTCTTCCAAGAAGCAGGTCTCCCTGCAGGATTCTTAAATGTAGTGGTCGGATCCGGTTCTGACATTGGAAGCTATATGATGAAAGATAAGCGGATTAATCTTTATACATTTACCGGAAGTGCAGAAGTAGGCTTGAAGCTGAAGCAAAACACGGGATTGAATAAACTGATCTTAGAGCTTGGGAACAACTCCCCGGTTATTGTCGATCGGGCTGCAGATGTAAAAACCGCTGCAGAAACATTAGCTCAAAAAAGCTTCGCATTCGCGGGTCAGGTTTGTATTTCGGTTCAGAGAATGTATGTCCATGAAGAAGTTGCGAGTGAATTCAAAGAGCACTTTATTAAAGCGACAAAGGAACTAAACGTAGGAGATCCAACAGATGATCAAACGGACGTTGGCCCGATGATTAGTCAGAGTGAAGCAGAGCGAGCGGAAGAGTGGATTCAGGAAGCGAAAGGCCAAGGAGCTGAAGTGATCCATGGCGGTCAGCGAAAAGGGGCAATGTTTGAGCCTACACTTCTTACAAACGTTGATCATTCTATGAAAGTGGTTTGTGAAGAGATCTTTGCCCCCGTTGTGACTATGATGACCTTTAGTGATCTAGATGAGTGCATTGAAGAAGTAAACAAATCCAACTATGGATTACAAGGTGGGATCTTTACCCAGGACGTGGACCGTGCTTTTAAAGCTGCTCGAAAAGTAGAAGTTGGCGGGTTTATGATTAACGATGCTTCACAATACCGGGTAGATCTTATGCCATATGGTGGTGTGAAAGACAGCGGATGGGGCAAAGAAGGTCCTAAATATACGATTGAAGATATGACAGAGGAACGATTAGTGGTCATGAATCTTAAACAATAGTTGAAAGCAAAGCTCTCGTTTAGTTCATCTAAACGAGAGCTTTTTTTGACGAAACGTGTTAGAAATCGTTATTTCCTCGGAAATAGTGTAAGTTTTGGTCGTTGGCTTAATTAAATGTCATTATCCTCTTGTAAGAAGCCATATATTGAAATGAGGTTCGTTTAATGGGCAAACATGAGAGTGTACAAGAATGGAAGAAAGAGTGTGAGCGAATGTTTATAGAGCTTAGAAATAGCCAGAATTATTCTCAGTTTATTCATGAGGCCTATCAAATGAGTAAATGGCTCGATCCTGGAAGGTTGATAGTAACGAGGCAAAGGTGTGGTTCAATACTGTGATAAACAGTAGAAAAGCCAATGACTGATAATGTCATTGGCTTTTCGAAGTTTGAGAAGGGGCTTTTCTCTGTACATATAAAAGACGTGCAAATAGAGCGATGGCTCCAGCTGCGAGACCTATAATGAGCCCCATCCAATAGCCGGCAGGCCCAAAGAAGGTATACGTTGCCATAAGATAGCCGCTTGGAAGGCCAATGACCCAGTAGGAAACAAGAGCCATTATGAGCGTGATGTTGACATCTTTATAGCCTCTTAGGGCACCTTGAATCGGTGCTCCAAAGGCATCAGAAAGCTGGAAGAATATAGCGTAATAGAGAAAATGCTTCGTCATTTCAATGACTTCAGGGCGATCATTGTATAGTCGTGCCACCGGATCATCAAAGACATAGATCGCAATACCACATAAAATCGACAGCACTACTGCAATGCTTATCCCAAGATAGCTGTACTGTTTAGCGTGTTCCCGTCGATTACCTCCGGCTTCAAACCCCACTGCAATTGTAAGCGCCATGGCAATGCTAAGTGGGATCATATATAAGAACGAAGCGAAGTTAATCGCTGCTTGGTGAGCTGCGATCGTATTCGTATTATAAGTGCTCATAAGGATTGTTACAGCCGAGAAGATACTTACTTCAAAAAAGATGGCAAATCCAATGGGCACTCCAATCTTAAGCTGATTCCACCAGGCCCGAAGTGAGGGCTTCTCTAAAATACTGAAAATCGAATAGGTCGAAAATGGGCGGACACGGACAAGGAGGAAAATGGTGAACAATAACGTTACCCAGTAGGTTAGAGATGTGGCAATGCCTGCACCTACTCCTCCATAAGCCGGGAGACCGAACTTCCCAAATATAAAGACATAATTGAAAATAATGTTGAATGGCAAAGACAAAAGGGTAATGACCATTGTTACCCTCGTTTGACCAAGCGCATCTATAAAGGAGCGAAGACCATTATAGATGAATAATGGAATAATGCCCGTACTTAGCGCAATCAGGTATTGCTTAGCGATGGTGCGCACCTCTGGTTCTAACTCCATCATGTTTAAAATTGGGTTCAAGATAAAGGAACCAATGATCAAAACGACCAGGGCCAGCAGGGTTGAAAGATAGACGCCTTGCCTTACGGCACTAGGTACGTCTTGTTTCTGATCTGCCCCGGTTAATTGTGCTACGATAGGGGAAAGGGCTAACATAATTCCGTTGATTCCTGTAAAGATCGGAACCCATAGACTAGATCCTATGGCAACTCCGGCAAGATCTTCTGCCCCTGCATTTCCTGACATCACGGTGTCAAAGAAATTCATTGCATACATACCAAGCTGTGTTACAAGAATAGGACCTAAAATAATAAGAAATAATTTAGTTTTTTCTTGCCATGTATCAGTTTTGTACATGAAACTCTTCCTTTTATCCGAAATTTCTTTTACGATAAGGGGGATTATAGCATAGATTCAACCGTAACTGTGAAAATTTGAGAATGTTTCTATATAGAAAGGACGTCAAAGTTATGAACACGAAGCGTATACTCTTTACTGGAGGGGGAACGGCAGGGCATGTGATTGTGAATCTTGCTCTTATACCAGAATTTCAAAAAGAGGGATGGGAAGTTGATTATATCGGTTCTCATGAAGGGATCGAACGCCAATTAATCGAGTCTCTTGGAGGGGTTACCTATTACCCTATTTCAACAGGGAAGCTGCGCCGTTATTTCTCGAAAGAAAACTTTAAAGATCCTTTCAAAGTTCTGAAGGGAACCGGTCAAGCTTATTCTATTATTCGTAAACGAAAGCCTAGAGTCATTTTCTCGAAAGGTGGATTCGTATCCGTTCCTGTACTATTAGCCGCACGTATGGCCGCGGTACCGTCTGTTATTCATGAATCCGATTATACACCAGGGCTTGCAAATAAATTAGCGATGCCTTTTGCGAAGAAAGTATTAGCCACTTTCCCTGAAACCATGAACCACATCTCTGATAAGAAAGCAGAGTGGGTCGGAGCTGTTGTTCGTGAAGAATTGTTCCAAGGGGATGCTGCAAGAGGTCGTGCTTTATGTGACTTCACTCGTAATAAGCCTGTTTTACTCGTTATGGGAGGAAGTATGGGCTCTAAGAAAATTAACGATGCCATTCGAGATCAATTAGATGAACTGTTAAAAGAATTTCAGGTTGTTCATCTTTGTGGAAGAGGAAATCAGGATGAAAGTATAAATAGGCCTGGGTATGTACAGTTTGAGTATGTGAACAAAGAGTTAAATGATCTATTCGCCATGACCGACTTTGTGGTCTCTCGTGCCGGTTCAAACGCCATTTTTGAATTCCTAGCTCTGAAAAAACCAATGCTTCTTATTCCGTTGTCCAGGCATGCCAGTCGTGGGGATCAGATATTAAATGCAAACTCCTTTGAGAAGCAAGGATATGCGAGAGTCGTTGAAGAAGAAGAATTAGATGAGCAGCGATTTTTACAAGAAGTGAAGCAACTAAGAGATGAAAAAGAGACGATTCTTGAAGCGATGAGTCAGTATCAAAGCAAACGTGCTAAGGATCAGGTCATTCAAATGATTAAATCTCATGCAAAATCTAAATAACAATCGATACTCCGTCCCGTGGATTTCTTGGGGCGGTTTTATTTGGAAAGAAACTTCTATATAAGTCACCTTGTATTCTTTATAATAGAAACAGAATGATGAGGAAGGTGAACGATATGAAAGATCTGATCTGTCGTTATTGTGGAAAGAAAATTGAGAAGGATCAGCTTCGGACAGCTATTCGGCGTATGAAGATGGTTCCTTTCCATAAAGAATGCTTTGAATTACAAGAAGAAGAAACGATATCAATGAATGAGATGTGGAAGCCGGTTAATCAAACAGGATGGACCATTACCTCTGGTGCTATGCTACTTTTTGCGATCACCATGGCGATGACAGAGTGGTTAGGGAACATCGGAGATTTGTTAGGGGTCTTTGCGCTCTATCCTGTTATCATTCGCTTTATCTCTTTAGTGGTCTATGAAACAAGATAAGTATTTCTTTATTTTGGAAGGTCGATGTGCTAGAGTGGGTACGTTGCTTCAAATGTGTACGTGCTCTACCACGTTTGACTCGTCATTCACATCACACCTGTGAAAGGAGAATGGCTTATGAAAGAACACCCTGATTATCAAGAGGAATTAGATCGTCTCACCTTTACGAAAGTGTACATGGATTCGGTTATTGCTGCCCAAGAGTCGGATCAGGAGACGTTAAGGAAACGCCAAGAAAGTACGGTAGCAGCCCTTGATTTCAAGGACAGTAGTTTGAAATATCAAGACATGCTGACTCATGCGAATTTTATGAAGATGTCCAAAGATCAACTAGAAAACCTCAAGAAACTCCGAAAGAAACCGTATTTCGCCCGCATTGACTATCACCGAAAAGAAAAACCTGAACGCGAAACCTTTTATATAGGGAAAGTTTCCTTGTTTGACCGTGAAACCCAACAACCGATCATTCTTGATTGGCGCTCGCCTCTTGCGAACGTCTATTACGAGGGACGCGTTGGGGATGTGAGTTATGAAGCACATGGGGAGACGTATGAGGGGAATGTTTCTTTAAAGAGGCAGTATTCAATTGAAGAAGGAGAGCTGCAAGACTTCAGGGATATCGATATCACCACAAAAGATGACTTACTACAAGACTCCTTATCTCAGAACGCAGATCACCGCTTAACGGAAATCGTGTCTACTATTCAGGAGGAACAAAACCGAGTGATTCGCGCCGACCTTCGTAAACCGATTGTGGTCCAGGGGGCTGCTGGGAGCGGAAAGACAACCATTGCCCTGCACAGGGTGTCCTATTTCTTATATACCTTACAAGATATCTTTAGTCCTGAGGAAATGCTTATACTTGCTCCCAATCGCTTATTTATAGACTATATGAAGGAAGTTCTGCCTGAGCTAGGTGTTGAGAAGTCGAGGTCGACTACATACGTCGATTATGTAAAGCTTGTCACGAATCACTCCTTTACTGTTCAAACTCAACACG
Source organism: Pontibacillus chungwhensis (assembly GCF_030166655.1). Classification (GTDB taxonomy): domain Bacteria; phylum Bacillota; class Bacilli; order Bacillales; family BH030062; genus Pontibacillus. Next base: position 728,193 of record NZ_CP126446.1, read on the forward strand.
AAACGCTTATGAACATCTTAGAACACTCTGATGAAGAGGAATCGATCTTAAGAATGGCAGAATGGAAAGGTTCTAAAGAATTTCAGCCCGTTCTTGATCAATTCCTGCAGTATATGAAGAAGGAATTTTTAGTCGAGACCGATTTAAAAATTGCCGGATTTAGAGTGGTGAATGGGAAGAAGATCAGAAAGCTCTTTGTAGAGGATTACTCCTATTTACCTTTTTACAAACGTAAAGAGAAAATTCGCCAGGTTCTAATGAGTGACGTAAGAAGAAAGAAGAAAGTCATGCTTCAGAAGATGACAAAGAAGTATGATGATGAGCTTGATCGTGCTTTATATGGGATTAAAGATCCTGACAAACGAAAGCGACGTGTTAGTTTCTTGTTGGATCAAAAGGATGCAAAACTAAAACAGATTGAATCAGAATCGAAAAAAGCGGTACGAGAATACATGAAGCAGTATCCCAATGATCCTTTACCAACTTATTTTAGGCGTTTCTATGAAGAGGCTGATCGTTTTCATATGTTGATGAAAGACTTTGGAACCGATTCGGACCGTGAGTTTATGAGGTCCCATACATTACGTCAGATTAAGAAGAAAACAGTGGACGCAGAAGATTTGGCAACCCTCTTATATCTTCATGCTATCCTTTACGGACTTGACCCTGATTATAAGGCTAAAAAGGTCGTTATGGATGAAGCACAGGATTATTCGTATATGGAGTTTGTAAGCTTGAAGAGAGCATTGAATACCGATTTGTTTACGATTGTAGGGGATCTCGCTCAAGGAATTTATCAGTATCGTGGATTAAAAGAGTGGAAGCCGATCTTAGAAGATGTGTTCCGTGCTCCAAATTATTTAACCCTACAGAAAACATACCGAACGACGATTGAAATTATGGAAGTAGCAAACAGCATACTGACGTCTATGAATGCGAACCTGCCCCTTGCAGAACCAGTATTGAGGAGAGGGGATCAACCTTCCTTTCATTCTACAAGACAAAAGGGGTGGGAAGACAACTTATTCGAAGAATATAACCGTTTAAGAAAAGAGGGCTTTAAGAGTTTCGTTCTTATTGGAAAAACAGTGAAAGAGTGTCAGCTCATTGTTCAATCCTTAGAACCCTATGTTCCGGAAGACTCTCTTCAGTTTGTTCAAGGAGAGGAAGAGATGATGAAAGATCGCATTATTATTCTTCCTGTATATCTAGCAAAGGGGTTAGAGTTTGATTGTGTCTTTCTGGTCAATTTAAATGAGACGTATGCCCCTTCTCTGTTGGATAGGAAACTGTTATATGTGGCCATGACGCGGCCTTTGCATCGTCTGCAGTTTTGGGGGAAGGAACCTCAGGCCTTTCTTCTGGATGAAGTGAACGGGGAATACTATAAATCATAAATAGGTGAAAGACTGTCAAACCCTAGTTTGACAGTCTTTTCTTTTTGGGTGGTGCTCATATTCTTGGTTTATGGAATAAAAATTATGGGAAAGAGAACTTTGTAGGTTTCTGTCTAATTTTTCTGCAAATATTGATTATTCTTGTGGAATAAGGAGGAAAGTAGATGATTTATGTAAGAACTAAGGATAAATTCCCTCAGTGCTATTCTTTACATGTTCTTTACATTATACGATAAAATATCAGTTTTGATGGAAGTGCTTCCTTTTATGTACAATTGTAAATGTTGGCATAATTATTGGAGGCGATAGAAAATTAAGGAATAATGACAACTGAATGTAAGAGAGTAAACGGTTCAACCTCTTTATCTTCTTCGGAATCCCCTCTTTCGCCTTACTATAGGCTACTATCAATAAGCTAAGAACTTGTTTGAACGATCCACATCATTCAAGCGATCAATTTAAAAGAGTCGATTAATAGAACGCAAAACATTCGTGGAAACATGTGAAATACTTCACAAATAATCTTTGGGGGTCTATTATGCAGAAAAAATTTACGTTACTAATGAGCACTGTACTCGTACTGATTCTAGCAGCATGTAGTGGAAGTACTGAGTCAGAAGGTGACTCTATCGAAACGATCACGTTTTCAGACGCTGGTTGGGATAGTCAGCGCATACACAATCAAATCGCAGGAACGATTATCGAAAATGGCTTTGATTACGAAACAGATGTTACAACAGGATCTTCACCTGCTGTTGTACAGGGGTTAAGACAAGGTGACATCCAGGTAATGATGGAGTTTTGGGTAGATAATATGCAAGAAGAGTACGATGAGGCTATTGAAAAAGGTGAGATTAAAGAAGCCTCTGTGAACTTTGATGATAATAAGCAAGGGTACTGGGTGCCAACCTACGTTATTGAAGGAGATGAAGAACGTGGGATTGAACCAATGGCTCCGGATCTTAAAACGGTAGCAGACTTAAAGAAATACCCTGAATTATTCCAAGACCCAGAAGACCCTGATAAGGGAAGAGTCTACGGATCACCGTCTGGTTTTGCTGCTGACAAGATGTTGGAACCAAAATTAGATGCTTATAACTTAGATAACTTTAACTATTTCCGACCAGGGTCTTCAGCGGGACTAGCTACATCATTGGCGGATGCGTACGAAGCTGGAGATGCATGGGTTGGATACTACTGGTCCCCAACATGGGTAACGAGTGTGTTCGATATTACGCTTTTAGAAGAACCTGAATATAACGAAGAACAGTTTAAAGAAAACTATGGAACTGAGATTCCTCCAACAAGAGTAACAGTAGCAGTTCATTCTGATCTACCTGATCAAGCACCAGAAGTTTACGATTTCCTTCAAAACTATGAAACGAGTAATAAGCTAACTCAAAGTGCTTTAGGTTACATGAAGAAAAATGAAGCAACAGCAGAGGAAGCTGCTCATTGGTGGTTGAAGGAGCATGAAGACCTGTGGACGGAATGGGTATCAGAAGACGTCGTGAAAAAAGTAAAAGACGCGATTTAATAAAGGATAGGTAGATGAAGAGATCGCTCTGCCATCTACCTTTTCCATCTTTATAAATATGAATAAAGCGAGGGACCTCAATGGAAGGAAATTTTCCGGATATTAAGCTTGAGATCGGAAAGTATGTAGAGAATTTTGTTTTATGGCTTAACGATGTACTTGAGCCATTTTTTGATTTTATCTTTTTAATTGCTTCAAGAGCTATTTTGTCTATTGAAGCAGGGTTAATGTTTTTACCTTGGTGGGTGTTTATCGCCATTATCTTCGTACTAGGGTGGCGTTTTAAATCTATTACTGCCGGAATTTTATACGCTGCTTTCATGTTCCTTGTCGGGACGTTTGGGTTATGGGATGTATTAATGACAACGATTGCGATCGTCTTAACCTCAGTGATTACATCCCTATTGCTCGGAATTCCACTTGGCATATGGATGGCATTCAGTAAGAAATTCTCGTTTATTATGCGTCCTCTATTGGATGCGATGCAAACGATGCCGAGCTTCGTTTATTTAATACCAGCCATTTTCTTCTTTGGATTAGGAAACGTAGCTGCAGTATTTGCAACCCTTATTTATGCATTGCCTCCTGTTATTCGATTAACAGATCTTGCTATTCGTAATGTAGATTCAGAAGTCATCGAGTCTGCTGAATCCTTTGGATCTTCGAAATGGCAAATGCTTAAGAAAGTTCAGTTACCACAAGCCTTACCTACGATTATGGCAGGTGTGAATCAGACAACGATGATGGCGCTAGCGATGGTCGTTATCGCTTCTATGGTTGGAGCAGGTGGTTTAGGAGAACTCGTACTTGTTTCCATTAACCGTATTGATCTGGCACTCGGTTTTGAGGCTGGAATTAGTATTGTGTTCTTAGCGATTCTTATTGACCGTGTTACAGGCGGCGTGGCTGATCGATTCCAGAAACACAGGAGGGCTGATTAATGACCGTTAAAATGAGAGTAGAGCATGTATCAAAAATATTTGGTTCGAAACCTAAATCGATTATTCCGATGGTTCGTGATGGAATGGAGAAGGATCAAATTTTGAAGGAAACAGGCCATACCGTTGGTGTGTATGATGCCTCGATGGATATTAATCAAGGAGAGATCTTCGTTATTATGGGGCTTTCCGGAAGTGGGAAGTCAACCCTTATTCGTTGTCTGAATATGCTTAACAACCCAACGGATGGAAAGATATATGTAGATGATGAGAATATCGTGGAGTACAATCCATCTCAGTTAAAAAAATATCGCCAGGATAAGATTGCGATGGTCTTTCAGCATTTTGGTTTATTTGATCACCGCACCGTATTAGGTAATGTAGAATACGGACTTGAAATTCGAGGTGTTGAAAAGGAAGAACGCCGAGAAATTTCGATGAAGAATATCGAAATTGTAGGCCTGAAGGGGTATGAAGATAAATATCCAGGAGAGCTCTCAGGAGGAATGCAACAGCGTGTTGGACTTGCTCGCGCATTGGCTAATGACCCAGATATTCTATTAATGGATGAACCTTTCAGTGCCCTGGATCCGTTAATTCGCCGAGAAATGCAGCTAGAGTTGTTAGACATTCAAGAACGTCTTCAGAAAACGATCATCTTTATTACTCATGATGTGAACGAGGCATTTAAAATTGGAGATCGCGTAGCGGTTATGAAAAACGGTAAAGTTGAGCAAATCGGTACGCCTGAATCGATCTTAGAGAAACCTGCAAATGAGTATATTGAGAACTTTATTGCAGACATCGATCGTTCTAAGATCTTGCAGGCAGAGCATGTGATGATCAAGCCGAATGCCCTTGTTTCCCTTAAAGATGGACTGAATGTCGCCGTCAGGGAAATGGAAGAGAACGGGATATCCAGTGTATTTGTCGTAGACCGACAACGGCACGTGCAAGGGATTGTAACCATTGATGATGCGGTGAATGGAATTCGTGCTAAGAAGTCATTGTCGGATGTGTTAACAACAGATGTTCACATGGTTAAGAAAGATGAATATGTAAATGATCTAATTCCAAAAGCATTGGATTCCAAGTATCCTCTGGCTGTGTTAGGGGAGGATGATCGCTTAGAAGGGTTTATCCTAAGAGTTCATGTATTAGCAGGACTTGTAGGAGATGACATTGAAGAGCATGAAGCGGTTAAACAGTCGGTAACCATCTAAGGGAACTTTCTTAGCTTGTTGCTTTAGGAATATTTTTCAAGAGGTCCATCCCTATTCCCAGAAGAAGAGGGATGGACAATTTTATAATAAGGAGAAGTGGTATGAAGAAACTTACACTCGTATTTATTTCACTTTTAGTGATTGTTTTAGCTGCCTGCAGCGGAACGGCTCAATCAGAAAATGATAAGAAAATCGAAACCATAACTTTTGCTGACCCAGGTTGGGACAGTGTTCGTGTACATAATCAGATTGCTGCAACCATTATAGAGAATGGGTATGGCTATGATACAGAAGTTACAGCTGGCTCTACTCCTGCTACTGTACAGGGGTTACGTCAAGGGGATATTAATGCGTATATGGAATTATGGGTCGATAATATTGAAGAGCTATATAATGAAGCACTCGACCAAGGAGATATTGTAGAAACGTCAGTGAACTTTGATGATAATGAACAAGGTTATTATGTCCCGACTTATGTAATCAAAGGTGATAAAGAAAGAGGAATTGATCCTATCGCACCAGATCTTAAGTCTGTAGAAGATCTAAAGAAATATCCAGAGGTATTTAAAGACCCTGAACATCCTGAGAAGGCACGTATCTATGGTGCACCTTCAGGGTGGGCAGTGGATGAAATACTAGCACAAAAAGTCGAAACATATGGACTGGATACGTATAATTACTTCCGTCCAGGCTCTGGAGCTGCATTGGCGACGTCCTTAGCGGATGCTTATGAGTCTGGTGAAGCATGGGTTGGGTATTATTGGTCTCCAACGTGGGTGACAAGTATTTATGATCTTACATTGCTAGAAGAACCTGAATACAACAAAGAACAGTATCAAGAGAATTATGGGACAGAGATCCCGTCTATGCGCGTAACAACAGCGGTGCACAAAGATCTCCCAGACCAAGCACCTGAAGTGGTTACGTTCCTTAAGCAATATGAAACAAGTAATGCGTTGACGCAGAGTGCATTGGAATACATGAAGAAGAATGGCACGAATGCAGAAGAAACAGCACAGTGGTGGATGAAGGAACACGAAGATGTCTGGACAGAATGGGTTCCGGAAGAAGTCGTGTCGAAAGTAAAAGAGGCCTTGTAACTTTTAGAACCTGCTCTTTAACAAGAGTGGGTTCTTTTGTCGTATAAGGCTATTCATCAACCTTCATAAGATTAGCTGCAGTGCGCATTCGTTGTCATGAAAACATGAAAGCGGTATGATCGAAGGAGAATGAGGTAAACAGAGAGGGGCAAGTGATAATGAATTTGCAATCTACAACAACTTTACATAATGGCGTTAAAATGCCTAGAGTGGGTCTTGGCGTTTATAAAATGGAAGAAGGAAATGATGTGAAAGATGCGGTGCTTTCTGCAATTGATATTGGGTATCGCAGTATCGATACGGCTTCATTCTATAAGAATGAAGAAGGGGTCGGACAGGCCCTTCAAGAAACGTCCGTTTCTCGTGAAGATCTGTTCGTAACAACGAAGGTGTGGAATGATGAGCAAGGGTATGAAGAAACATTAGCGGCTTTCGATAGAAGTTTAGAGAAACTTGGTCTTGAGTATCTGGATCTTTATTTAATTCATTGGCCGGTCCCTGGAAAATATAAAGATACATGGAGAGCATTAGAGAAATTATATAAAGAAGGTAAAGTAAAAGCGATCGGCGTGAGTAACTTTATGGAGCATCACCTTGAAGATCTCCTGAAAGATGCTGAGGTGAAACCTGTAGTGAATCAGGTTGAACTTCATCCCCGTTTGGCTCAGCCTGAGCTGAGATCATTTTGTGAAGAGCGTGGAATTCAGATGGAAGCTTGGTCCCCGCTTGCTAGAGGAAAGTATTTTGATGCACCTATTTTAGAGGAGCTTGCTGAAAAGTATGAGAAAACACCAGCTCAGATTATCTTACGCTGGGATGTTCAGCACGGAATTATTACAATCCCTAAATCTACAAAGGCACACCGTCAAAAAGAAAACGCAGACCTATTTGATTTTGAATTAACAGCTGATGAGATGAAGCAAATCGATGACTTAAATACCGGAGAGCGTAATGGACCTCATCCGGATGAATTCGATTATAACGGATAATGGATGTAGAAAAGCCCCTTCTGAGAAAGAAAGGGCTTTTCTTATTTGATAATCCCATGACGGACGATTCGACTCTTCGCGCTTACCTCTACGTTAATATCAGGAATCATTTCTCTCCATTCCTCTTTACTCTTTAATGGACGCTGGGTATTGTAAATCTGACCAAATCCAATAGGGTCTACTTTTTTCTCTTTCGTCACTTCTACTACATTCTTAATTTCTTCCTCAATTAAATCGGCCAATTCTTCCTCTAGGAGTTTGACAACTTTAGGATCTTGAATTTTTAAATCATCTGATATCTCTAATATTCTTCCTTCAAGCATAACCTCTAGTTTGAATTCTAAAGAATCAGGCGAAGTGAGTTTTAAATTACTTTTACTCCTTATTTCATCAAATGTGACATACATCTTATCTATTTCTTCGTGATTTCGATCTGACTTGAAGTATGGTTTAAAGATTTCCCTTGGTAAACCAACCTCCAGGTGCCCAGCTTCAAAGCGACTTTCTATTAACTTTAGGTAAAATCCTTTTTTTACAGGGAGTTTCCCAACTAAACGATCGTCTTGCATTAAGGCTAAGTGTCTTAGCACAGGTTTGCCGTCTTCAAGGTTTAGCATAGGAAGAATAGGGTCGCGTCCAATGTCATAATAGTCATGTTGAAATTGATGTAGTGTACTGTAAGGAAGAACTTCGTTTCGAATGTTCTTTCGAAGCATACTGTTTAAGTAATTTCCGATGTCAGCCGCATCCTCCATTTTGTTTGAGGAAAGGATAGATTTAGCGTCTTCTTCGGCAATCGTCATATAAAGTAAGTCCGACACAGCGGCATCCCTTGCGAGGGTATCGGTTACCCTCATAATTCCTTTCTCAGCTAGCTGCGAGCCAAACACAGCAAGTCGTAGCTGTCCGGAAACAAGTTGCTTACTGGATTTTAAGTTTGCATCCTGTCGTATCCCTTTTGCTGAATTTGCTCGGCTTGTGATAATCTGAGACACACTATTGGCATTTGGATCGAACTGAAAGAAGATCAGCGTCCCTTCTAAGAAACCCTCTTCTAACAAGTCGTATCCTATGACAGTAATGATCCCGAGGCGTTCGATATATTTTTTCTCTACGCAACCGGTGAGAAGAACGAGGATACAAAGCGTACAAATCAGTTTCTTCATTGTGAGCCTCCTCGCTTTCTACGAATGTAGTTCTTCCCTAATACAATCGGTAATAGGACGAGAGGATAAACAAACGCAATATAAAAGCCAACCGTTGCTAGCTTATCCGTAAAATAATTGATTTGGAGACGATCTTGAAAGAGAATCGTTCCAAAGAACAGAAGAACGGCACTAACATAGAGTACATGCTTTTGTTTCAGTCCGTAAATTCGTTTAAATGTATACGTACATAGCCACATCACAGTGATCATGTTCGGTAAGATGACGATCATCCATATTCCAACGGCGATAATATCGAATCGCTCTAAGAAGGAAAATTGAATGATTTTAAACATAGAAAGGGTCGGCCAAATTAAACGCTCCAATTGTGGTCCGCTGAAATATCCGACCGTTACCGCAACGACTGCTAATGTAAGAAGAGTCGTGCTCCAAACACCTATTTGCACTGATCGATGTGCTTGTTGCTTATTTTGTATATAGGGGTAAATGAACATTAACGTTTCAAAGCCCACGAGGGAATAGGTTGCCTTAAATGTTCCTTGCAAGATATCCGAGTAGGGAGTGGTCATAATGGGAAAAAAGTGATTCCACTCCATAAGCGATACGGGTTTATACAGAACAATGACTAACCAAAAAGTCCCGATAAAGAATAAAAAGGAAACGCCTACAATAACCCTTACTCCCCCAAGAACTGCATAAACAACGAGTGATAGCAAGAACAAACACATGAGCCATGTGGGGATGGTTGGGAACAGAAACACCTGCACAACTTCAATGTAATTGAGAAGTACTGAAATAAGCAGACTGAAGAAGTAAAGGGCTAAAAGGGTTCCCAAAATCTTTCCGATCCATTTACCAAATATGTCGACTTGAATGCCAGGTAAATCTGCGCTTTGGTATTGATTAAGAATTTTAGACATACAAAAGACGCTAATACTCACCCAAACCCCCGCTATAATAACCGATATCCATGCATCTTGCTTCGCTTCAGCATAGATGTGGGTGGAGATCCCCATTATTCCTGTCCCTACTTGCGTTGTATGAATCAAGAAAATGAGGTAGAAAGCTTGAATTTGAATTCCTTCTGGTACTTGAAGTTGTATTTTCATAATGCATCCCTACTCATCAATATCTCTTTTCTTTTTGGCTTCCTTTTCCGAGAATTTTATAGGTTTCTTTGTTTCATTTACGGTTGGGCGTTTGTTCGCACGAGACCATGGAAGTCTTATGATCGAGTTATCCAAATCAGCAAAGTGGAACGGATACAATGGAGATAGGTATGGTGTGCCAAGAGACGTTACTTTCAGTAAATGGATAACTAGAAACGATAAACCAAGGAAGATTCCTATAAGCCCCCATAAGCCAGATAGAATAATCATTGGAAATCGTATAACCCTTATGGCTCCTCCCATCATATAGCTAGGCGCTGTAAAGGAGGCTAAAGCACTGAGGGCTACGACTATAATTAAGATATTACTCGTGAATCCGGCTTTAACGGCAGCTTGACCTAATACGATACCGCCTACAATACCCATTGTCTGACCCACTTTGGTCGGTAGCCGGGCGCCGGCCTCCCTGAGTAGTTCAATTAAGAGTTCTAGCAATAAGGCCTCAAACACAGGCGGGAATGGAACATTGGCTCTTGATTGTCCTAATGAGACCAAGAGAGAAGAAGGGATTACTTCTACATGGAAGGATAGACCAGCCACGTAAGCAGGTGTTAATAATATCGATAAGAACATCGCTGCTAATCGCATTAAGCGAAGAAACGTCCCAATGTTCCATCTGAAATAAATATCTTCTGTAGATTCTAAAAAGCTAAATAACGTCGACGGAGTCACCAGAACCGTCGGACTTTTATCCACCATAATCCCTACTTTGCCGTTAATTAAGGAGTTACAGAGTCTGTCTGGTAGCTCTGTGGTCAAAAGCTGTGGAAAAATACTTGATGAGCGATCCTCGATGTACTGTGCTAGCACGTTGCTATCCATCACATCGTTCACATCAAGGTCTTCAAGCCTTTGGCGTACTGTGTTAATTAAGTCATTATTTGCTATATTCTTTAAGTAGACGATCCGAATTTCAGTTGGAATTTCGGATCCGATAATTAACTTTTCGGTTGTAAATTCAGGTGTGTCTAAACGCCATCTGATAATGTTTAAGTTTGTGACCATGGATTCTGTGAAAGCAATTTGAGGACCGAGAACGAGTGATTCATTTTCCGCTCGAGATACAGCGCGACGCGCTTGTTCTGGAATGTAGTACGTAATCGGTTGGTCATCTTCTTCTACATAGATCCCTGCTCCGCCTTGGATGAGTTCTTTGGCCACGGATACAAGGGTGTCATGCAACGTACTCGAAGCAAGAGGCACTTCGTTTTGGATCATTTTTGCATCCCATGTTTTATTCTGAGAAGTGAGGAGTGTATCTAATAGGCTTCTGTGAAGCTGTTCTTTATTAATTTGATAGGTGAAGTAGAAGATCAGGACGCGCTTTTGTCCGAGCGTGTACGTCGTGAAGTTAAGGTCTGGACTATCCTGAAGCATCGTTGAAAGCTGCTTCTTAAATTCTTCAATTGAACAAGGAAACGTATCACTTGGCTTCTTCTTCTTTTGTACAGAACGGCGCATTTCGATCCTCCTTTTCGTTGGTCGTTTTTTGTTAGTATGGTGAGAATTCCATTTTTTATAAGGAGCATCCAAAAAAGATTCTAGGAGGAAATGAGTCAAGAACGGTTTTTATACTTTAAATACATAGTCACGTTCATTTGTTCAGATACTACTAGAACAATTTGAATCCAGAAGAAAAGGGCGAGATTGAGATGAGCCTGCAATTAATAGAAGCATATATTCCTGATAAACATTTTGAATCGGTCAATGAGAAGTTACAGGAACAGCCGCATACCTCCTATTGGGTTTCGAGTGAATCCGAAGAAAGAATGTTAGTAAGGATCCTTGTAGGCTCTGACCAGGTCGAAGAGATCCTGAACTATTTAGAGAGTGTCTCAAACGTTGTAGACGGATTTGAAACCATGTTAATTCCGGTGCGTACGTATTTATCACGGGAAACGTTAAATAGTGAGAGTGAAGAAGAAACAAACCAAGAAGATGCAGATGAGGAAGAAAAGCAAATTCTCCTTCGGGCAAGTCGTCAGGAACTAATTTCATTTGTGGAGAGTAACAGCGTAACGACATTAAATTACTCTCTTATGATCTTTTTTTCAGCTGTCGTGGGGTCAATGGGCTTTATTAAAGATAGCGATGCAGTTGTGATTGGCTCGATGGTGATTGCTCCTTTGATTGGTCCGGTTATTGCCACGGCTTTTGCTGCGATTCTTGGAGATTATCGGTTGCTTGGAAAGGCTGCTCTGACTTCCTTTATCGGTGTGGCTATTGTGGTCGTTATGGCTATTTTGTTTAATTTTATCTTTCATATGAGTGGGGAATCTTCTCAATATACATCGAGGACAGGTGTCACGGGTTCTGACTTTTTCCTGGCTCTCGCCGCCGGGGGGGCAGGAGCGATTGCTACGCTGAATCGAAAGGCCGGAAACTTGGTAGGTGTTATGGTAGCTGTAGCTTTGCTGCCACCAAACGTTGCACTTGGGATGTCGATTGGGAAAGGGTTATGGGATGAAGCGTACGGATCGTTTCTCCTTGTCACGGTCAATATTATGTGCATTCTGTTATCTGCGGTCATTGTTTTCTCCCTTGCAGGTATTCGGCCTGTCAGGTGGAAGGAAGTACAACGGGCCAATGTGTCGAGGTCCTTGTCTATTGTATTTGTATTAATCATTGTAGCTTCTTTAGTAGGGGTTATCTTTCTGGGTGAGGGAATTTCAATGCAATAACAAGTGTCATAACCCAAGCTTTCGTTTCATATTGTAAAAAAGAAAATGATGGAAAGTTATTGACTTAAGATTTTGAAAATTATATACTTTAATCACTATTTATGAAAGGGAGGTCACATCAAAATGAACAAGCGTAGAATTGTAATTATGATTGCCATGAATATGAATAATTACGTGACCTCATCCTTCTCGTAAAAAGGTTCCAGTTGTCTGGTATCCTTTTGTTCATTTTGAGACGTTGAGGAGGTTACGACTAGATCGTAGCCTCTTTTTTGTGCCTTTAGCACATACGTTAAGAGTCTAACGTATGTGCTTTTTTTTGTCTTTTTTGAGGTTTGGCAGATTGTCTGCTTTATCTATATAAATCAAGTTTTGGGAGGCGTTAATTATGTTGAGTTGTATTCGTATGTATGGATCAAAGCAAGAGATGGAAGGCGGCTAACAAACGAATAATGGAAAGTTGGTGACAGGATGTTTTCGGTTCTAGGAAAATTAAATTGGTTTTTTAAAGAGTATTGGATCAGGTACTCAATCGCTATTATTTTATTAGTCTTTGTGAGTGCTATTGATATTTTGCCACCGAAGTTAATTGGGGCTGCTATTGATGGGATTCAATTTGAAACGTTGACGAGAGAGAGGCTAACAGAGCTTCTGTTCTGGTATTTGATGATTCTTATCGTCAGTTACGTGGTTTCGTATTATTGGGGATATTTATTGTTTGGAGGGGCAATGATTTTAGAGAGGAAGAAACGTTCTAACCTAATGCAACACTTCCTTGCCATGACTCCAACGTTTTTTGGGAAATATCGAACGGGCGATTTGATGGCTCGTTCTACAAATGATTTAAAAGCCATTTCTATGACAGCTGGGTTTGGAATATTAACACTCGTGGATTCGACCTTTTTTATGGTCATGATTGTAGGAGTCATGATCGTTACGATTAGCTGGAAGCTGACACTGGCGGCTTTAATTCCACTGCCGATTATGGCTTTAATGATGAAACGGTATGGAAAGACCATTCATGAACGATTTACAAAAGCGCAAGATGCGTTTGGAGACATGAATGACAGCGTTCTGGAGTCTGTAAGAGGGGTGCGAGTCATTCGTGCTTTTGTTCAAGAGAAAGAGGACCAGGACCGATTTCATAACATGACAAATGATGTATATGAGAAAAACGTGGAGGTCGCCAAGATTGACGCCATGTTTGAGCCTACCATTAAAATTCTCGTCGGTCTTTCTTATACGATTGGACTCGGATATGGAGCTCACCTTGTATTCGTCAATGCCATTACACTAGGGCAGCTTGTTTCCTTTAACGTCTATCTTGGTATGTTAATCTGGCCGATGTTTGCTGTAGGAGAATTGATTAATGTGATGCAACGAGGCAATGCCTCCCTTGATCGTGTAAACGACACGTTAGGGTATGAGGTAGACGTAAAAGACCCAGAGGACCCGAAGCATGTCCCTTTGCCAAGTGTGGTCAGCTTCGATCATGTAACGTTTCGTTATCCAGATACGAACCGGGATCAGTTACAGGATATTAACCTCACCGTGAAGCGGGGTTCTACCATTGGTGTCGTTGGGAAAACGGGTGCTGGGAAGACGACGCTCTTCCGGCAGATGTTACGGGACTACTCTGGTATGAAGGGGAGTTTAACGATAGCAGGTACCTCACTCGAAGAAATCGCTCTTGATACGTCAAGAGGGTGGATTGGATATGTGCCTCAGGATCAAATTCTCTTCTCTAAAACGGTTCGCGAGAATATCCAATTTGGTCGTGAGGATGCGAGTGATGAAGAGATTGAGCGTATTCTCGAGTTGGCCTATTTAAAGAAAGATATTGATAACCTTCCTAAAGGGCTCGATACAAAAGTCGGAGAGAGCGGAGTGACGTTATCCGGTGGACAAAAACAGCGTGTTTCCTTAGCGAGAGCGCTTATTATGGATCCTGAGATTCTTCTCTTAGATGATTCGATGTCAGCAGTTGATGGGAAGACAGAAGCGAATATTATCAGGCATCTAAAAGAAGAACGAAAAGACAAAACGACCTTTATAGCAGCTCACCGCCTTTCAGGTGTTCAGCACGCTGATGAGATTATCGTCCTTGAAGATGGAAAGATCGTAGAGCGTGGCACACATGAAGACTTGATGGAGCAAGATGGATGGTATAAGGATCAGTTTACGAAACAACAAATGGATCAAGAGGAGGTGGATGACCAGTGAAGCCTTCTACGGAGAAACGATTGTTTCAATACGCGTTAACAAGTAAGAAGACGATTTTATTTGGATTGTTATGTTTGACGATTGCTGTGGCTCTTGAATTAACAGGTCCGTTTATTGCGAAGCGCCTTATTGATGAGCATATATTAGGCATTGAGGCAAACTGGATTAAAGTAGAAGAGAATAACGATCACCATGTTGTCGCTTATAAGGATGAACTTTATAAGAGAGAAGATCGGTTAGAGCCGAGTGATCAGACGGGGAGTATAGCTACGATCCTGCAAGTGGGGACCTCTTATTATTTTGTTGAGGAAGACATTCCGACATCTGGAAAGAAGTCTGTTGAAAACGGGCGTATCACGGTCTCGAGCGGAGATGAAACGGCCACCGCACCAGTAACAGAAATGAGCCGGAGTGAACTATATGCCTTTTTCAAACCGGAAACAAGAGCGATCACATGGCTGTTGGCTTTATATGTCGGTTTGCTAGTCATTGCAGCGTTCTTTCAATATGGGCAGACGTATTTACTCCAAATTTCATCCAATCAAATTATTAAACGGATGCGAAATGATATATTTGCTCATATTCAGCGTGTTCCAATTGATTACTTTATCAACCGTCCTGCTGGGAAGATTGTCGCTCGAGTCACAAATGACACGGAGGCTATTCGGGAGCTTTATGTAAAGGTTCTGGCTACGTTTGTAACGAGCGCCATTTACATGACTGGGATCTACATTGCTTTATTCTTATTGGATCCAAAACTTGCTTCCCTATGTTTACTGTTGATTCCGATTATGTTTATTTGGATGAAGTTGTATAAGGCTTATGCAGGTAAATACAACCAAGTAATCCGATCTACGATTAGTGATTTAAACGGAAATATTAATGAAGCCATTCAAGGTATGCCGATTATTCAGGCATTCCGACGCCAGAAGCAAGTGACAGAAGAATTCGAAGTAATGAATGAGAAACACTATACGTATCAGAAGAAGTTGTTGAAGTTAAATTCTTTAACCTCTTTTAATCTTGTAAACGTCCTCCGGAATCTCGCATTTGTAGGATTCATCTGGTATTTTGGCGGAGCGTCATTAGGGGTTGGATCTATCGTAACAGCAGGTGTGCTCTATGCGTTCGTAGACTACCTGAATCGTCTGTTTCAGCCTGTGATCGATGTGGTCAATCAACTGGCGCAGTTGGAACAGGCCCGCGTGGCTGCTACGAGAGTATTTGAATTAATGGACCATGAGGGAGAGGTCGTAGAGTCGAGCCCGATCGAACGCTATAAAGGAAATATTGCGTTTAAGGATGTCTGCTTTGCCTATGAAGCGGATGACTACGTGCTGAAAGAGATCTCATTCCATGCAAATTCAGGTGAAACGGTTGCGTTCGTAGGTCATACAGGTTCAGGGAAGAGCTCGATTATGAATCTACTATTTCGTTTCTATGATCCGCAAAAAGGTAAGATTACCATTGATGAAATGGAAACAAGAGAACTCTCAAGGCAACAGGTGCGCAGCCATATGGGGATTGTCTTACAGGATCCTTTCTTGTTTACAGGCACCCTTCTGTCCAACGTAACGATGGGGGATCCTTCTATTACAAGAGAGAAAGCTATTGAAGCTTTGAAAGCTGTAGGGGCAGATGCCTTCATTGAGAAGTTACCCCACCAATATGATGAGCCTGTCAAAGAGAAGGGAAGTACACTTTCTGCCGGAGAGCGTCAGCTGATTTCGTTTGCGAGAGCCCTCGCATTTGATCCGGCCATTCTTATTCTCGATGAGGCGACAGCCAATATTGATACGGAAACGGAGAGTATGATCCAACGTGCGCTTCAAGTATTAAAGAAAGGTCGAACAACACTCGTGATTGCTCATCGTTTGTCGACCATTCAGCAAGCTGATCAGATTCTCGTTTTAGATCACGGACGAATTGTAGAACGAGGGAATCACGACTCTCTGCTACAACAAAACGGAATCTATCAACAAATGTATCAAATGCAACAGGGCAGACTGGAACAAGCGATCATTTCATAGCATAATAAGAAGTAGGCGCCCTGATGCGCCTGCTTCTTTTTTTAAGGGACAGACACACTTTAATGCTGTAAAGTAATGCACGGTGTCTGGCACCCTTTAGTTTGCTAAAGGGGGACAATGATGAGCGAGGATTATAAAGATAAAGAGTATTCAAAAGATATAATAGATCGTGATTTATATGAAGAGATTGATGATGAAGAAATGCGAGAGATCTTGGATGAGGAACGAGCGAAGCTAAGGGAGAAGAAGGAAGAAGAGGAAAAGCCGAAGCGTCCATTCCCAAAGTGGGCCTTCTGGCTGATCGCTGTTATGATGACCATTAATATTGTAGGCATCCTCCCTAAGACGTTTTCCCTCCCGGCTGTTGATTTCCTTATTAAATCAGCTGAACTGATGACAAACAAAGACATTGACGAGTATCAACAATCCGTTGTTGTAATTGAATCCGGGAATTCTAAAGGGACAGGTTTCTCCATTTCAGAAGATGGATATGTCATAACGAATGAACACGTCATTGATAATGAGATGCCAATTACCGTTGCATTTGAAGAGAGGGGCTTGTATGGCGGAGAAGTGGTTCATACATTCGAAGATATTGATCTAGCCTTATTGAAAGTGGAGCTAAAAAATCAGGAGGCCTTACCTTATCTCCCTCTTGCTGAAAAGACTACATTCACTGAACGGGAACACGTCTATTTCATAGGCAACCCCTTACGTTTTAATGGGATCGCAAATGAAGGAGAGGTCATTGGTTACAGGGGGCTTAGTGATTGGGACAAGGAAGTATTAATGCTTGATGCTCCAATCTATCACGGCAATAGTGGAAGTCCTGTTATAACAGAAGAAGGACGCGTCATTGCGGTCGTCTTTGCAACGATTAAAGATGAAGAACACGGAAAAGTAGGGTTATCTGTTCCCATTACGTATTTTCATGAAAAGATGAAGGGTCTCGAGCCTATGATTCAACTACCTTCTGAAGAAGACTAATTCGTTTGAGTCACGTTCTCTAGTGGTACATATAAACTATCGATACGACTAGAGAGGTGACAAACGTTGTTATTAAAAGGAAATTTACTTGAGAAATTTCACTTAGATGCAAACGATGGGGAACTAGGAAAGGTTAAAGATCTATACTTCGACGATAAGAAATGGGCACTTCGTTATATGGTTGTCGATACCCGTAAATGGCTACCTGGGAGAAAAGTCGTCTTATCTCCTTCAGGTATTAAAGAAATCAACGTAGAAGACCAACTCGTTCATATGAATAATGATAAAGAATCCATTCGTAATTCTCCTACCATTGAAGAGGAAGCACCGGTATCTGTTCAGAAAGAACAAGAAATGGCAAACTATTATGGTTGGCTTCCTTACTGGAAAGGTGACTCGCTATGGGGCACAACAGGCGCTCCTGAAATGGTAGGAACTGAAATGGCTCCACAAGCCCCGACCGTAACAGAAAATGAATTTAATGAAGAAGCGGACCATCACTTAAGGAGTATGAATGAGATTAAGGGAGACGAAGCCGGTTATCAATTAGAAACCGCAGATGGAAATGCAGGTTTTATCGATGACTTTATCATTGAAGATGAGAGCTGGAAAATTCGTTACGTTGTTGTCAAAACGGTAGAAAAACTTGGAGGAAAACGAATTCTCATTTCCCCGGACTGGATGGAGACAGTCGATTGGGGTAAAAAGAGTATCCCTGTAAATCTTGACTATAAACAGATTCAGGACGCCCCAGAATACGACCCAGACAAACCGGTTACACGTGATGATGAAGAGAAAATCTACACAGCCTTTCACAGACCAAAATATTGGCAATAACAAAAAGCCTTCTTGATCCAATAGGATCGGGAAGGCTTTTTTAATTTGTTGAGTTTTAAAGGGGCTTTTATGGATGTAACGGATTTAAAGTAATTTGATGGTAAGGAGTTCGTTAATTTTCTAGGCGCGAACGGTACACCAGTTTTAGAATGGCAGAGAATCTATGTTTCAGGGGGATATGGCGTGTTTCCGTTTCTCCCAATATAGAAATGGTGGTTCGGGAAAGCGAGTGATTTCCCGAATCACCTTATGCTCATGTGAGTGCTAACGGAAACTTTCTCTTATCAAAATCCCCCATTAAGCCATCCTCCCTCTCTCACTAGGGCTGAAAGAATATGGTTATAATCTACTGTAGATATAGGTCGAAATATGTTGTATGATACCCATATTGATTAAGGCTCAAACCGCGCCATGATAGGAAATTCATGGCTTGAATATGACATGTGGTGAAATCTTTTTGTAACAAAACTGCAAAAAACATCACAAAAAACACCCAAAAAATGATCAACTAAAGCGAAAACTATAATAGCTGGAGGTGAAGAGGGTTGATCAGACGTCTGTGGAAAAAGGAAAAGGATGGTTCACTTGAAGAACAAGTAGCACTTGTTCAGGAAGGTGACGAGGAAGTTCAAAACCATCTTATTAAAAAATATCAACCTTTTATCGCCAAAAGTGTATCTGAAGTTTGTAAACGATATATAGATCCAACGAAAGATGATGAATTCAGTATTGGTTTAATGGCCTTTAATGAGGCAATGCATTCGTATTCTCCTGATAAAGGCAGTTCCTTTCTTTCTTTTGCCAAACTTGTAGTGAAACGAAAGGTCATCGATTATATTCGCTATGATCAAAATAACCCTGTTGTGGCGTCTTTAGATCAGGAATATGAAGATGATGAGCAGATGGAAAACCCTCAGGAGGTAAAAGCTGCAAAGGAACGTTACCAAACTGAAACGGAAAGCTGGTACCGTCGCATTGAGATTCAAGATTTCAGTGAAAAACTGAAAGAGTACAAATTGTCATTTCAAGAACTAACAGAGGTGGCCCCTAAACACCGGGATGCTCGTGAATCTGCTATTCATGTAGCACGTACGGTCTACCACCATGAAGAAATGAGAGCCTTTGTGCTAGAGAAGCGAAAGCTCCCTATGAAACAACTGATCAATGAAGTGGAAGTCAGTAAGAAGACACTAGAACGGAACCGTAAGTTTGTTTTAGCCATTTTCATCATTTTGAATGAGGATTACGTATATTTAAAAGATTATATCAAGGGGGTGGGCCTGTGAAAAAAGGGGTTGTCATGGAACAACACCGACGATATACCATCGTAATGACGAGTGAAGGAACCTTTTACAAAGCCAAAGCGATTCAGTCTTCAATGCCTGGAGATGAAGTATCATTTGAACCGTTACCAGAACGGAAAGGATTCGGGTCGTTATTTCCGAATACCTTAAAGCCAAATGTCCGATTTGTCGCCATGGTTGCAGCTCTCTTGATTGCTATCCTTCCTCTTTATTCTTGGATTGATTCAAATCGAGCATATGCTTATGTCAATATTGAGATGAATCCAAGCATTGAGATGAAGGTTAACGACAAGATGAAAGTGATTGAAATGATGCCGCTTAACGATGATGCAAGTATAATCGTTGAGAAAATCACGGACTGGAAGAACAAAGCTGTTGAAAAGGTAACGATTACCGTCATAGAAACAGGCAAAGAGATTGGTCTTATAAATGAAAATAAGAGTGTCATGATTGGAGTCAGTCATGAAAGTACGGTTCGACAAGAGGAAGACGTTCTTCAAACGATCGATCGCTACTTACAGAGTCATTCGGTGAGTGGGATGAATATTGCGACGTTCGCTGTTCCGAAATCTATCCGCGAAAAGGCGGAAAGTGATGGAAAATCAATGAATGAAACGCTGGCAGAGTCCTATCAATTATCACGGGCTGGTAATGTAGTAAGCGGTAAGACGAATCAGATGTCCGAGAATGAAGCAGAGGCTTTCAATAACTTTTATAATAAAGCGCAAGTAGAAGCCCCTGATTCATCATCTGATGAAGAGGCACCTCAAGAAAAGAAACCGGAACCTTCCTCAAAAGATGAAAAGCAACAAGAGAATGAACAACCAAAAGAGTCATCAGAGCCACAAACAAAAAAAGACATTCAACCATCGTCTCCATCCACGAACCCAGTAAATCCCGCGGGTAAGGAGAAAGGATGGGCGAAACAAGGCAAAGAAAAGGAAGATCCACCGGGGCAAAGCCGGGGTCTTCCTTCTGGTCTATCTTCAAAACAACAAGAAATTATTCAACACTTACCACCTGGCTTACAGAAAAAAGTTCAATCCTATGACAACTGGAATGAACTGCCGCCTGGTATACAGAAACAAATTCTGTCTATCTACCAGTCATTGAACGATTACGAACAAGAGCTTAAAAAGAACAAACCACAGGGGAACGGAAAAGAGAAAGAGCACCAAAAGCAAAAACATTGGAATAAAGAAAAGAATGACAAGAAATATCAAGATCATAAACATGATAAGCATAAAGATAAGAAACATCGTGATGACAAACACAAAGAAAAGAAACACAAGCATGATGATTGATGAAGCAAAAAGACTTCTTTTAAGGCGGTAAGATGGGAACGCCTTAGAAGAAGTCTTTTTTATATTATGGATAGGAATATATTGGATGGTAGCCCATTCAAAAGTAGGCAATGGGATCGAAGTTGGGTATGCTAATAAAAAAGGAGTGTTGCATCTTGTCTCAATCAAACCTAGGAGTAAAAGACGGAAAATTAGCAGAGTGCCCATCTTCCCCGAACTGTGTTTCAACTCAAGCCGAAGATGCTTCGAAAAAGATGGAGCCTCTGCCCTTTAAAGGAACGCGTGAAGAAACGAAAGATACATTAAAGAACATTCTAAATGAGTATGGCCGTGTTTCTATTGAAGAAGAAACAGAGGATTATATTCATGCCACATTTAAAACGAAAATTATGCGCTTTACAGATGATGTCGAGTTTTATCTTGATGACAATGCTGAGGTTGTTCATTTTCGTTCCGCTTCTCGTGTGGGGTATTCCGACTTAGGCAAAAATCGGTCTCGCATGGAGGAAATTCGGACGTTATATAACAAGTGACAGAAAAGTCTCTATTTTAGAGACTTTTCTCCTATTTTATCTCTTTTTTCTGGAACGGTGTTTTCCTGGTAAATTACATAATAGTATAATGAGTAAGGCTTTTACATTATCTACGAATCTGTGAAACTTTTTCATCATACATTCGTAGAGACAACTACTAACCATTTATCAGGAAAACAGAAAGGGAGAGATACATGAGCAATCACCAACAAGCGAAAAAAGGCATGAACAAATGGCTTGTTACGCTCTTAACGATTGTCGTCATTGGTGCCCTTGGGGCTACGGCGTACGGTATGTTAAAGGATTCTAATCCGATGACCATGTACATGAAAGCTCAAAAGAACACGATGGAAGATCAGTTCGAGCGTATGGAAGACTACACAGGAAGTTATAAAGAGATTTATGACCGTCAATTAGAAGAAGCTTATGAGACAAAGGGATCTGTCACAATGGATCTTAATGTAAAGGGAGATCAGATTCAACAATCCTTCCCTCAAATGGGTATGATTCAAGGAATTATTTCTACTTTGAAAGTCGAGTATAATTCAAAAATTGACCCAGAATCAAAAGAAACGTTTGCTAGTGCAGATTTAACGATGCAAGGAAACAGCATTGCGAACGGAAGTTTCTATCAAAATGAAAACACAGCAGCTGTACAAGCACCATTTGTCTATGATAAATATTTCGCACTTGGAAATGACGAACTAGGTGCATTCCTAGAACGTATGGGAGAGTCAAGTGAAGGCATTAACGAACTTCCGAACTTTGCAGAGTACTCCCAGACGCAACTTTCATTCGAAGAAGTGGAAGAAATTATGCAAGATTACGTTGTGACCATAGGAAAGCAACTAAAAGAAGAACAATTCTCTCTTAACGAAGGAGCTACTTACGAAGGAGAGAAATACGATAAAGTAACCGTAGAGATCAGTGAAGAAGAAGCTCATGAAATGCTTGTTGCTGTTCTTGAAGAGTTAAAACAAGATGAACGCATTTGGGACATCCTTGATCAACAATCTGCTCTTCAGCAGGGTGTGAATTCTGTTTCAAATGAAGATATGAAAGCCGACATTGATGAGGCAATTGAAAACGTTGACTCGATTAAAATCCCTGGAGGGATTACAATCGAAGCTTATCTGAAAGATGATTTAGTAGCTCATCAAACATGGAACATGAGTCTTCAACCAGAGGACGCTGAAAAAGTAGCGATGGAAATCTCAACAGATTACGTGAAAGAAGATGAAGATCGTTATACAAGCTCTGCAGATATGACGTTTACACCAGAAAATGAAGAAGGTTCCGTTTCTGTAAGCTATAAAGAAGACGGGAAACCAAATAAAGATGGTCTTCATGTGGATCATACTATTGGTGTGAATTCAGAGATCCCATCTGAAACATTCACGATGGACCTTATCTTAAATTCTGACTTTACAGAGCAAGGGTCGAAAACCGACTTTAATGTGGAGTTATCTGGTGACGCTTTAGGTGAGCAGCCTATGCCAAACATCTCTGGTTTCGTTAACATGGAAACAACAGAAGAGGACGATGATAGCTACAATCGTAAGGTCGATTATGGGTTGAACTTTAGTATGGATGATCCGATGATGGGTGAAATGGCAGCGGATGTGGAACTGAACGTGGATCAGAATATTTCGTTCTCTGATGACCTTTCTTTCCCTGAATTAAAAGATGGCAACACTGTACGTGTGATGGACCAATCTGATCAGGAATTAGAGCAAATCGCACAAGATATTCAGCGTAACTTCCAGCAGCACATTGGATCTCTATTAGGTGGATTTGGCGGTTTAGGTGGATTCTAAATCGTGAAAACCAATTATTTAAGAAGGGAGCAGACTGTATGAATGGGTTCTCGTTATGGAGATATGAAATGAGGGCAACCGTTCTTCGGCCTGCCCCTCTTTTTTTATCCTTTTTTATCCCTCTGCTCATTATGCTCATCGCTGGATTAAGCTTGCAAAATTTATTCCAAGAAGAAGAGAAACAAATACAAGCTGCAATTGTCGATCATGACCAAACCTTTGAGACCAAGTCTCTAGTGAATCAGCTCTCCGAAGAAGAACGAATGAAGCGAGCTCTGCAACTGACTCCTATGAGTGAAAAGGAAGCGAAAGAAGCGTTTGAAAAAGGGGACCTAGCCGGTGTGATGACAATTCCTGAGGGGTTTACGGATAGTCTCCGGGTTGGAGATAATGAACCAATCGCTGTCATGACAAATCAGGACAAGCCGATCGATTCAACCATGCTTACGGTCTTACTCGAATCAGGTGCGAAGTATATTTCGGCTTCTCAGAGTGCAGTGAACGCAGTCTATGATTTACATATTAAGCAATTACCCAAAGACGAACGAAGTGCAAGACTCGAGGAGGCCATCGTCACCTTTACATTGTTTGCCCTCGAACGAAATGAAGCATTTGAAGAACAGCAAGTCGCGAGTGGAGCGGCAGTAGGATGGCAAGCCCATGCTTTCATTGCCATGACCTTTACGTTTGTCGTATTCTTTACCATACTTTTTCAGGCGTTGGATGGGCGAACTCATACCGCTTCAATCAATATGAGATGGAGAATGCTTAACCTTACGTTTTTACACCAGGTCATTGTTAAACAGATAAAGTGGTGGATCATTCTGTTCGCATTAATTGAACTCCTGATGGGAATTTCCAATCTGGTGGTTCCGGTACAGTTCTCTTTAGGGCTGCATGCAGGGATGGTTTTAATTGCTTTTTGGCTTTCTGCCTTTTCTGCTTTTCTATATGGAGTGACCACTCATGCGAGCATCAGGTCTTTAACTCTTCTCATCGTTTCCCTTATTGGAATGGTCAGTGCGGGTGCTTTAATTCCTGAGATTTATTTACCCACGTGGCTAAGTCAGGATGGAACACCTTTTTCGTTTACGTATGAGGTTTTCCGTTTAGCATTTGCGGACCAGGGTGACCCCTTGCCTTATATAGGATTATTTCTTTGGGGAGTCTTGTTTTATATAGGAGCGACCTTAGCTGGTTTTAGGAAGGAGAAACGTGATGCTTACGTATCTATATTTACATCTAAATAAGTGGAAGAAGCGTCCGTTTCTTAGTCTGTTTGTTCTTTTATTCCCACTCATTGTGACGGTTTCCCTTTTCCCTTTCTTCCAAAAAGCAATGGAGGAATCAGCCGTTCCCGTGGCTCTTGTTGATGAAGATGAGAGTAGGTATTCGACAACTCTCACAGAAAGAGTCAAAGATGCAGATCGGCTACGCGTTTTATCTATGAGCTTTAAAGAGGCAGAACGGGCTGTTAAGAAGGGGACAATTGAGGCGGCCTTTATCCTGAAGGAAGGATTTGAGGAAACGCTCCAAAACGGAGAAATCGATGATACGATTACATGGATCCGTTCTGAGAATTCAACCCTTGATGTATTTGCGAAAGAAGCAATAGGGGCTGAGTTAATGAGACTTTCTTTAAATGCAAAGGCAGGGAATGCTCTTATGAAATGGGATTCCTCGGCTACATTTGAAGAAGGTGTCCAGTATGCGGATCAGTTCTGGAACCCTGAACCACTGTTCCAAGTGGCTTTTGAGAAAAGATCGCCTGAGAATGTAACAGAACCTTCATTCACGCTGAGCCCCTGGCAAGGTGTTATGATCAGCTTGTTCTTTCTGTATGCTTGGATCGCAGGGATTGTATTCTTAAGGAACATGGTTTGGGACCTGAGGTCTGGACGATTGCAACGAATTAAAATGACGCAACAAACTACAAGGGCTTATTTTGCAGGTCATTGCTTTGTGCTTCTGCTCGTAGGAGCTGCAACGTTTCTCCCTGCCACCTATGCTCTATTGACATTGTCTCAAACCCCTATCCTACCGGTTCTGGAATGGTCCGGTTGGGGAGTCATCGTCTTACTGATCACGCTGGGCATAACCTGGTTTTTATTTATGGGACTCGGGCGTAAGAACGGAAGTATTCTTTTCCTGGTGCTCCTTGCTACTGGCTCATTTGTATGGACGACTGCCCAATTGGATTGGGCATTTATATGGCCTCATCATTGGCTCATTCATAAACCTTAAGAAAAGGAGGGAATTATGTGATCCGATTTGAAGACGTATCGAAGTGGTATAAGCGAAAGACTGTTCTGCACCCATTCTCCCTCACGGTAAGAGAAGGGAGTTCTGTAGGCATTATTGGACCTAACGGGGCTGGGAAGTCAACGTTCTTAAAAATGGTCGCTTCACTGGAGAGACCCTCAAAGGGGACTGTATCTTTCTATAATGAACCTTATGAGAAAGTGATCAAACAAGTTCGGGCTGATATTGGGTATGTTCCACAGGACATTGCCCTTTACGAAGAATTAACCGTCAAAGAGCAACTCTCATTCTGGAAGAAACTAGAGCCTAGAGGAGTGGATGAGGGATTCTTAGAAGAAATGATCCAAACACTACGCCTGAACGAGGTTTTTGATCAACGGATAAACCGACTTTCCGGAGGATGGAAACGAAAAGTAAACATGTGTATTGGGCTGCTAAAGAATCCGGCTATTTGCTTATTAGATGAACCAACGGCTGGGGTAGACCTGGCCGCTAAAGAAGATATTATAGGCTGGCTTCAAACCCTCCACTCTGAAGGGAAAACCCTTCTATACATTAGTCATGACTGGTACGAATTGAACCAACTGAGTGATGAGTATTTGTTATTCGCTTCAGGGGCCCCGGTCTTCCAGGGGAGTAAGGATCGTCTGTTGGTTGAGAAGAACGAATTGATGCAAACGTACAACCAGGATGCAGAGCTTTCCCGCATTCTTCAGTATGTGTAAATACAGAAAGGCTCTCTTACCTAGGTAAGAGAGCCTTTTTTAGAGCCGTTCCTCCGTTACTTCAATTCCGTGTAATGAGCAATCGCTTATCATCTAGAACCCTTACAGCAGGAGGGTGGCAATCAGAAAATGGGATGAAGGATGTTCCTAGTGAACGCCTTCATGGAATGGCTTCGCTTGTGTCTTTTGAAGCGTACTATTAATATGAGCCTCGGGTGCCTGCTCTATAAGTGGAAATTTTTTCGTACGAGTGAGGATGTAGGGAATTAATTTAGGTTTTGCTGTCCACTGATGCCGTAAAAGAATAATTGGAGCAATTCTTCAGTGAATTGTTGAGTGCTTTCTTTATCGTGAAACATTTCACGCTGATTGCGCATCGTTTGGTGATACATGTTGATGTAAAACATAATCATATTCGCAGATAAAGAATGATTCACAACGCCTTCTTCTTTACCTTGGTCAATTAGCTTCATGAACACAGGAATAGAGTGGTTTTGAGCAAATTCATTAGCGAATTCTTTAATTTCTGGTTGGTTTGACATCAACGTTTGCATGAAATCGAGGTCAAAGTTTAGCATGTCTGTCGTTTTCGATGTGATAATATGACGAATTTTTTCCTCAAAAGAAAGAGAGGAGTCATCGATTAAATCCTGAAATGTCTTAAGGCGTTCAAAGCCATACAGTTTAACGGCTTCGAGCAAAAGTTGGTCTTTGCTTCCAAAATAATTATAAATCGTTACTTGGGAGACTTGGGCGGCTTTTGCAATCTCCTGTATACTTACTTTCTGAACACCATATTTAGAAAACAGCTCAAAAGCTGTATGTAAGATCTTTTTCTTCTTAAGTTCGGTTCTTCGTTCAAAACCATTCATAGGCTCCACCTCTTCATTCCCATCATACCGTGGGTTTTGAAGCAAATCAATTCATATCCTTCAAATCAAAATGACAGCGTTTAGCCCATCTCTTTGACATATCTTTCAATGTATTCTGCTGAGCGCTTGGCTAAGCTATAAATGGTTAAGGTGGGATTAGCAGAAGGGGCGGTTACAAAGGTCGGTGCTCCAGCAATAAACAAATTGTCGATGTCATGACTCTGTCCATAACTATTGACCACAGATGATTCAGGATCATTCCCCATCCGACAACCTCCCATAAGATGGGCATGAGCTCGTAAGTGATACATCGGTTCACCACCCGCTGCTGAAGCAATTAATTTCAGCGTTTCCTTCGCTTCTTCCCGTATGCGGTGATCATTTTCGTGATAAGAGAACGTGACCTTCGGAATAGGGACACCGTATTCATCAAGCTGGTCTGTTAACGTGACTCGATTACTGGCTTGAGGAACAACTTCACCTAACATCGCAAAGCTTGCAAAGTGGTTGTAATCGAGCATTCTCATTCTCATATTCTCACCAATGCACGTCTCATCGTTTTCTAAAAATAGGGTCGCCAATCGCATCGGACGCATGCCATACGAATTTAAAATGAACCCACGTTTAAACCCCTTTTCCTTCCCGCTTAAATATGGGTCCATGGTTAGCGCTTGGACCGGATTTCCTCTGTACATTCTTATTTCTTCAGGGAATTTGGCGATCAAACGGTCGTTAAGATTTGTCATCAAGTACTTGCCTACAAGACCAGAAGAATTAGCCAACCCTTGAGGGAAGTCCTCGCTCTTTGAATGAAGTAAAAGTCTCGGTGCTTCAATGGCATAACAAGCGAGCACGACGACTTTTGCGTCAATTTCGTGAGGATCTCCATCCATCTTGTAATGGACAGTCTTAACGCGTTTGGTCTTGTCAGTGGTCAGATGAGTGACCGTGGCTTCTGGTAAAAGAGTCACACCGCCCTTTAGAGCTTCTGGTATAAACGTATTTAAAGGTGTTGTTTTCGCGTTCGGCATGCACCCTTCTTCGCAGAATCCACGATTAATACAAGGATGTCTATCTTCTAGTGGAGCAGAGAGGATCGCTAGAGGGGAGACTGCATGATTCATGCCGAGCCTCTCACACCCCTCACGAAATTTTAACGTATTATTGGAAAGGTCATGATGTGCCGGATAAGGATACTTTCCACCAAACTCGGGCCATGGAAATCGGTTTGGTCCAGAAAGAGACAAGCGGTTGGTCATGTCTTCATAGTAAGGCACTACATCTTCGTAGGAAATCGGCCAATCTTCTCCAATGCCTTCTGAATTACGTGTTTGAAAATCACTAGGATGAAATCTTAAAAGTTGAGCGGTGTAATGAACCGCACTTCCCCCAACTCCCTTACCGGAAGTGCTTCTGTACAAGTCGAGAGGATCCTGTCCTACACTGACTCGCGGCTCGTTCCAGAACAGTTTCTCCATTTCAAGTTCATCGCTTGCGAAATCTTGCTCAGGGTTCCGGTGAGGACCTGCGTCGAGCATGACAACGTTTAAATTCGTCTTAGATAAATGGGCAGCAATCACAGATCCAGCTGCTCCGGCCCCTACGATACAAATATCATATGAAGTTTTCGCCATGAGGCTTAGCCTCCCACTCATCAAACTGGTGAGGACCAAATGCGTAATAACCTCGTGGGAAAGCGGGACCGCCATATCCGATATCTGACCATATAGATGGGTCAGAGTAAATGATCTTCACAATTTCAGCAGATACCGTTGAGAAGAAGAGGTCGCTATGAACTTCTGCCCAAATACTTGGGTCACCGTCGCTTTCCCTCCACTTTCTTACAAGCTTGTTCCTTATGCTCTCATCAAGCATATAAAAGGTTTTTCCATGCTCCGTTATGGACTCTTGTTCCATAAACGTTAGTCCCTTTAAGATGATTTCTTCTTTGGATAAATCGGTTCCTTTAGGGAAAGCTTTTAGCTTCCTATGAGTTAAACGCTGGTCTAATACCATAGTCAGACTCAAGGTTTGCTCCCCGAGGTGGGAGGGAAATAATGTTTTAGCTAAAGCCTGCAAAGTCCTTTTCATATCCGGGGTTAAGATGGCCCCATCTGATGGGTGAATGCGCGAAAACAGTACCTCCTGAGTAACAGGATCCCATTCCTTCTTCTCGCTCATCACGTCATAAGTAGGATAATACGTTCGTTTCGGATGTTGTTGCTCCATATCGGTCTCTCCTTTAATACCATAAATTAAGTAATTGAATCATCGCAAAAGCTGCTACTGTAAACGGAAGAACAAAAGGGGGGCCTGACTGAAGGTTCTCATAACGAATTCCTCCTGTTCGTTTGGCAATGGCTCCAATATGAAGGATGCCACCGTATATTCCTGCTAATAGCACGACTATACACATAACCGTTTGTAACCATCCTGCCCATGAAAACGGGAAGACAACCACGAGGAAGCTTGTTAATGCAAAAAACGGTAAGGCAAAAACAGGGATCCACATTTGCCATTTATGAAACTTTCCTCTGTGATGCCATACGGTGATTTGAGCCCAAATCATGAGTATACCTAGTGTGAGGAAAAGGGTGAGTACTTTTCCTAAAGTCCATGAATCCCAGTTCTCTAACATACGTTCACCTCATCTATGTATTTACATCTATTTTTGGGCAAATATGGGGACGCTATACATCATCAACCTAGACAGAAAAGGAGATTTAGGATTACGATAGAATAGAGAGAAATTTTTGACAGAAGGGACAAGTGAGTCATGTCAAAGTTAGATTTATCCCAGTTTGAGAAAAAAGTAATTGTTCGAAATATAAGGCACGAAGATATTGAGGACATCATGAAGCTTCAGGCTATTTGTTTTCAAAATATGGAGCCTTGGGAAAAAGCTCATCTAGAAAGTCATTTAGAGCACTTCCCTGAAGGGCAGTTTTGTGTAGAAGCCGATGGAGAAATTATTGGGAGCTGTTCAAGTCTCCTTGTAAACTTTGATGAATATGACGATCAGCATACATGGGACGATATTACAGATGAAGGGTACATTACGAATCATGATCCTGAAGGGTATAACCTGTACGGGATCGAAGTGATGGTCCATCCTGAATATCGCGGGTTAAAAATTGGCCGTCGTTTATATGAAGCAAGAAAAGAATTGGCGCAGCAAATGAATCTTAAAAGTATCATTATTGGTGGACGCATTCCGAACTACCATCAATACGAAGATCAAATGTCCCCTCGTACGTATGTTAAAGAGGTGATGAATAAAAATATTTATGATCCGGTCTTAACCTTCCAAATTATGAATGGGTTTACAGTCATGAGGGTCAATCCGAACTATTTGCCTGATGATCAGGCTTCTAGCAAGTATGCGACGTTAATGGAGTGGAATAATGTAGACTATCGTCCGACGACGAAACGATATTTTAAGACCTCTTACCCTGTACGCATAACAGCGGTACAGTATATGATGAAGAATATCAGCACCTTCGATGAATTTGCCCGACAAGTGGAATATTACGTCGACGTTGCGAGCGATTTCGGATCAGATTTCGCGCTGTTCCCTGAGATCTTCACAACGCAGCTGATGTCGTTGTTTAATGAAAAGATTCCTTCGAAAGCTGTGCGTAAAGTAACGGAATACACAGAGGATTACATTGAACTATTTACACACTTAGCTGTTAAATATAACGTAAATATTATCGGTGGATCTCATTTTGTCGAAGAACAGGACCAGATCTATAACATTGCTTATTTGTTCCGAAGAGACGGGACGATCGAGAAGCAATATAAAATTCATGTCACACCAAATGAAAAGAAATGGTGGGGCATTCAAGCAGGCGATACAGTTAAAGTGTTTGATACAGACTGTGGTAAGATTGCGATTCAAATTTGCTATGACGTTCAATTCCCTGAATTATCTCGCTATGCGGTTGATCAGGGAGCGAATATTATCTTCTGCCCATTCTGTACCGATGATAGGCAAGGGTATCTCCGCGTCCGCTATTGTGCACAGGCTCGCGCTGTAGAAAACCAGGTATACACAGTTATTGCGGGTACGGTTGGGAACTTAACTCAAGTAGAGAACATGGACGTTCAATATGCACAGTCTGGCATCTTCACGCCGTCTGATTTCGAATTTGCAAGAGACGGGATCGTAGGGGAAAGTCATCCGAACACAGAAACGGTTGTCGTTGGTGATGTCGATCTTGAAGTGTTAAGGCGTCAGAGAAAATCAGGAACAGTTCGCCAACTGAGGGACCGCCGAAGAGATTTATTTGAAACGAATTATAAGAACTTAACAACAGAAGTTGTAGAAAACGACTAATAGATCAGGGGTGATCGAGAATGCTTGAAGGACAAACGGCCATCATTACAGGAGCTTCTAGAGGGATCGGGAAAGAAATAGCCAGGCAGTTTGCTGCAAAGGGCGCGAATCTCTCTATACTTGGGAGTTCCGACCACATTCACACAACGAAACAAGAGTTAGAAGAAGAGGGGTATAGAAACATTCTCTCCTTCCAGGCTGATGTGAGTAACGAAGATGAAGTGGATCATGTAGTCGAGGCAACGAAAAATGCATACGGACAAGTGGATATATTGATTAACAATGCCGGAATTGGCATGTTTAAGCCTGTGGAAGACGTAACCGTGGAAGAATGGAGAAAGGCGTTTGAGATTAACGTACAAGGCGTGTTTCTCTGTACAAAAGCCCTCATTCCAACTTTTAAAAAGCAAAAAGCAGGTACAATCATTACAATTTCCTCTGATGTAGGGCGTTATACAATTCCGAATGGGTCCTTGTATACCTCAACCAAATATGCCGTGCAAGGATTCATGGGTTCCGTTGCTCAAGAGGTGCGAGAGTATGGCATCCGCGTAGGGACAATTAACCCTGGGATGGTCGACTCTTACTTTGCTGAGTCCAAGCAAGGAGATCCAGAGAAACAAGATTGGCTAAAGGTCGGAGATATTGCAGAGGCTACGGTCTATATGGCAAGTGCCCCGAAGCATATGCAAATTGATGAGATGCATCTTCACCCTCTTATTCAGCAGTATCCAAGAACGTAAATTCTAAAGCGGCCAAGCTCTTAAGCTGGCCGCTTTTAATTATTGAGAACTGTTAAACTTTTGAAAGAATGTTATGCTTTTAATACGCCCCTTCTCTGACATAAACGCTTACATAAGGACTCAAGGCACCGTCAAAGGAGGAAGAAAATGAACATTGTAGTGATCAACGGCACACCAAGAAAATACGGGCGTACGCGCATTGCGGCTAAACACATAGCCGAACGCATGGATGCTCATTTAGTGGATTTAAGCACGATGAACTTACCCATGTTTAATGGTGAGAAAGACCAAGGAGATCTTGCTGAAGTTCAGTTGTTGCAAAAAACCGCGATGGAAGCCGACGCTTTCGTTTGGCTGTCTCCGGAATATCATAGTGGCATGAGTGGAGCTTTAAAGAACGCTCTCGACTTTCTTGGAGGAGACCACTTCCGTCATAAGCCTACATTACTGTTTTCGGTAGCTGGTGGCGGTAAGGGTGGTATTAACTCCCTTAATCAAATGAGAACGATTGGACGTGGCCTTTATGCGAATGTCATCCCAAATCAACTCGTTCTGGACCCGCACTGTTTCATAAGGGACGAAGATTGTTTAACAGAAGACGCTACGGAGAAGGTTCAATTTGTTTTAGATGAATTTCAAAGCTATTTGGATCGCTATGTAAAGTAATCATATGGAGAGGGGGACCCTCGCGGTTTAAGGACTGCGAGGGTTTTTGGGATGGTTTGAAGCATAAAAAAGACGCCCCCTTTATGGAGCGCCTTGTATGCTAAATTTCTTCTGTATAGGAAAAGGCAGGCATATGGATCATCGCATGATCGATATAGTGCATCAGATCTTCATGAGATGTCATCACGGCTTGCTCATCAGGAGAATAATGATACGAATGGAGAAAGGACTCGATTTTCTTAGCGAGAAAATCATCTTTCGTGCGTACCATTAAGATAAGTAAGTCGTCCCATTGCCCCCAAAGTGTAAAATACAAAGCTTTATCATAATCAGCTATATATACTGTCACTGAGGCATTGCCCCTTTCAGAAAGGGTTACTTGTAGTTTGACCAGAATAAAGCTCTTCACTCTTTGACGTTGTTGGCGATCTTGTCAAACAATGCCTGAATAGTTTACCGGAGTGATTCGGATAATATCCTTATTAAGAAAATAAGGAGTGACTCCATATGACAAGTCGTAATGGCAGTAAGGGCAGTCAAAATCAAAGCTCACCAAAACGAACAGGGAAATTAAAAGGCGGTAAAATGAACGAAGAATTTGGCAAAGAAATCGCTTCTGGAGATAACAACAAAGGAACAGAATACCGTTCAAAAAAAGGGGCTAAGTCCCAATTAAAGAATCCAGGAAATCATTAAAAGAAAGCACGCCCAAAATTTGGGCGTGCTTATTTTCGTATAAAGGCGGATGAACGATTCCATACTAAGGGCACAAAAACAACTAGGAGGTACTAACATGAATATGAAGTTAGTAGGTGTATCCATTCTTTCTGCAGCGGTATTATTTGGATGTTCAGCAGAGGGTGACAAGGAATCCCGCATGGGCACAAAAGGTAATGACTATGAACAGAGCGCTCATAACGAGCAGAATTACAATGCTCAAAAAGATGGCTTCAACCAAGTGAATTATGACAACGGTCCATACGATGGTCAAATGAATAATGGCCAAGATTACGGCGAAGAAAATGTGGGCAATGAAGACACATACAAAGACGACGATCGTCGTTACAGTGTAGCGAATAAAGTAGCTGATAAAATCACAGCAGATGTCGATCAAGTGAAACGCGCTTACGTGCTAAAAACAGACCGTAATGCTTATGTGGCTGTTGTGAAAAAAGGCGAAACGACAAAAGAATTAAATGACGATTTAAAGAAGAAAATTGCTAAAGCGGCAAAATCTGCAGACAAAGACATTAACAATGTATTCGTTTCTGCAAACCCTGACTTCTTTGACATGACAGGCGACTATGTTCAAAACGTACAAAACGGCAAACCGGTTCGTGGATTCTTTGATGAGTTTGGTCAGATGATTAAACGTATTTTCCCGGAAGCTAAATAGAGTGAGATGAGACCCCCGTTGAGTGCGGGGGTTTTTTTGTTTTTTGGTTGGAGTGGGGGAGAGGCTCGAGTTGGGTGAGGTGGCTCAAGTATCGGGGGAGTGGCTCGAGTTCGGGCGTGGCGGCTCAAGTAGCGGGGGAGCGGCTCGAGTTTGGGCGTGGCGGCTCAAGTAGCGGGGGAGCGGCTCGAGTTTGGGCGTGGCGGCTCAAGTAGCGGGGGAGAGGCTCAAGTTCGGGCGTGGCGGCTCAAGTATCGGATGAGTGGCTCAAGCAGAGGAGAAGCGACACAAGAAAAGGACTAATTGACTCAAGCGTCGAAAAGAACGACTCGAGTGAGTACGAATGAGCTCAAGCTGGCGGGATGTGGCTCAAGTAGGGGAAAACCGGCTCGAGACAAGAGGAAAGTGGCCCAAGTATGAGAGGCGGATGAGGAATGAGCTCAAGTTGCGAAAGAGAGGATCGAGTAGCGGCGTGGCGACTCAAGCAGAGGAGAAGCGACTCAAGCAGAGGAGAAGTGACACAAGAAAAGGACTAATTGACTCGAGCGTCGAAAAGAACGACTCGAGTGAGTACGAATGGGCTCAAGCTGGCGGGTAGTGGCTCAAGTAGGAGAAAACCGGCTCGAGACAAGAGGAAAGTGGCTCAAGTATGCGAGGCGGATGAGAAATGGGCTCAAGTTGCGAAAGAGAGGCTCGAGTAGCGGCGTGGCGGCTCAAGTAGCGTGGGAGCGACTCAAGCAAAGGAGAAGTGACACAAGAAAAGGACTAATTGACTCGAGCGTCGAAAAGAACGACTCGAGTGAGTACGAATGAGCTCAAGCTGGTAGGTAGTGGCTCAAGTAGGAGAAAACCGGCTCGAGACAAGAGGAAAGTGGCTCAAGTATGAGAGGCGGATGAGAATGGGCTCAAGTTGGGAAGGAGAGGCTCGAGAACCGGCTCAAGCTCCGCCGCAGCGACTCAAGTTCTCTCACACCGGCTCAAGCCAACCCCTGCCTTCTAGGAAAGAGGACAAATTATTTCCATTTTCTAACTAGTCTTGCTATATTAAATTTGAAAGGAAGTGATTAATTGGTAAACATGAAAAAGCGAACAGTACCTCCTGTCATTAGGCAAACAGAGGCTTTGCTCAGAAGGTTGCCTGAACAGCATCCGAAGCGAGAATTGATTGAGAAGGATGTTAATAGAAGGTGGGCTGGTTACCGGGGCGAACAGGCGTTAGATTATTTTTTAAGGTTTCTGCCTTTTTCCACTTATCGAATTTTTCATGATCTTCGTTTAAATTTATATGGGAATTCATTTCAAATTGATACCCTTGTACTTACTCCGAATGTTGGTTTCTTGATTGAAGTAAAGAATTTGGCTGGGGTGATAACGGTTGATGAGGAATTAGGGCAATTTACAGTTGTAAAACAAGGGATTACAAAGAAATATCAAAACCCTTTGGCCCAGGTTAACCGGCAACTTATCCAATTAAAGCAATGGTTCCAGGCACATGAGGTCTACACTTATCCAATAGTGCCTCTTGTATCAATTAGTAATCCTAATACCGAACTACATTTTAAAGATTCACTTTCTGTTCCAATCACTCAATTAGATGTAACCATCGAGCGAATTAAGAAGCTCTATGCTTTTTATGAAAATAAAAAGTCTTTCTCCTTGGATCCTATAGAGCGATCTTTACTTCGAAATCATCGCCCCTTTTATTCTGATATCCTCAAAATGTATTCGATTCCTTCCTCTCTTATTCAAACTGGTATTCAATGTCCTGTCTGTAAAGAATATGGTATGGCTCGTATCAAGTTGTCTTGGGAGTGCCCTGACTGTTCAACCCGCTCTAGGCAGGCTCATCGTCTTGCGTTAGCTGATTACTTTTTGTTATACGGATCAACGCTGACTAATAAAAGATGTCAGGAGTTTCTTGGTATACGATCACGGCATGCTGTTGCCAAACTACTAAGCCGTATGCCTCTTTCCTATACAGGCTCCACGAATGCTTTAACGTATGTGACTCCCTCAAACATCGAAGAACTCATACCACAATAAAAAAACACCCAGGCAACCTGAGTGTTTTAATTAGGTGGGGGATACTCACTGATATGAATAGTGTGATCCCCATCTAAGATATAAGCGAAAAAGATGGACTTCGTCGAAGTGAAGTCTTGTTTTTTAAGCTGTTCAAGTAGCCAGGCTTCATCCTTTTTTACGAGCGAGAGATTGCGGTGCTGGACCTTCCCTTCTACGATGACGGACAAGGGAATGCCTTGGTACGGTAGCTCCATCCCCATATCTGCAGGGGTGAGAGGGGCACTCTCTCGTTTTGGGATGACACTGACATCGCCGTTTGGCTCTAGAAAGGCATATTCAATGTCTTTTACACGTGGGTGACCCGACGTTCTGAGCACTGAGAGGAGTTCGACTAAAGAGAATCGTGACTTTTTTAAGTTTTCGGGTAAAATGACGCCGTGGCGAACCAAAACGGTGGGCTGGCCGATTATAAAATGCTTGATGCCATCCATAAGGCTCATTCGGGATAGGGCATAGTGAGTAAGCCCGATCCCGATAATGCCGATAAAAGATTGAACGTATGTATCAATTTGAATCGGTTGAAAGGCTACATAAGCTAAGAAAAACAAGGCTGCAAAATCGTGGGGGGTTAATTGGGCAAGAGCTGATTTTCCCAATAAACGAACCACTAAAATATAGAGGACAAAAATCAATAACAACGGTGGAAGAAAGTTAAGCATACGATCCCGCCTTCCCAACAACATTAACCGTTAGTCTGTGTTGGGAAGTGAAATGTATGCAAGCTATTTCGCGACTTTCATATTTTCACGCTCTGTCATGTCAGCAGGGCGGATCCAGGCCACTTTTTCTGAGGTTTCGGCGTGCTCCTGGAGGTGTTGCTGGATCGTCTGGATATGATCGACCATTGTGGATACGGTCATTTCGAGCTCCATTAAGTGGGATTGTTGTTCCATTGTGAGTTCTGATGATCCTTCTGTTTTAGACGTGAGGCCTTGTGTGAGCGTCATAACCTCTTGCATCATGTCGATGAGTCGTTGGTTCTCGGCTTCGACCTCGGTTGAGTCCCGCTTAATTT
The DNA here is from genome assembly GCF_030166655.1 of Pontibacillus chungwhensis. Lineage (GTDB taxonomy): Bacteria > Bacillota > Bacilli > Bacillales > BH030062 > Pontibacillus. The sequence goes on from NZ_CP126446.1 coordinate 765,528, forward strand.
CGTGGGATTGGCTTGAGAGCGTTCGGATGCTTGAGATGACGTCATCAAAGATATGAATCATTTGTGTTCCTTTTTGTTTTCCTTCTTCTAAGACGTGAATGTCTCGTTCGTAGGATTTTTCTTGATCTGAGATGCTGGTGTTTACATCTTTTACGATTTTCTCAATGGTCTCGGCGCTTCCTTTAACTTGTGTGGAGAGCTTGCGGATTTCTTCTGCGACAACGCCGAATCCCGCACCGTGGCTCCCTGCTCGCGCGGCCTCGATGGAGGCATTAAGGGCGAGAAGGTTTGTTTGATTGGAGATGTATTCAATACTGCTCAGCGCTTGAGTCACTTCTTTCATTTTGACAAGGAGCTGTTGATTATACTCTCCGAACTGTTTAGTGATGGCAATAATTTTTGAGAAGACAAGGTTGAAGTCATCTGCTTTTTGTTTTCCTTCATTTGAAAGCTCCGTGACTTCTTCTGTCGTTGAATTCGTTACTTCAATTATGGCGTCGAGATTCTGGATCATGCCGTTGATCTTTCCAAGCTGTTCTCCGAAGTACTTAATATGATCTTGCTGTTGGTGAATGTCTTGGACCATATCCATGAGCTGATCATTGACTTGTTCTGAAGATGAACTAACCTGGCTATTCATTGCGTTCATGTGGCCGATATGAGTTTCTAAATGTCGGAGTTCTTCTAGAGAAGTCTGGATGGCGTTTGAGTTCGTTGGTGGTGTATCTTCTATAGGTTGCTTAGGTTCAGGCCCTTTAGAAGACAGGTTGTTCCTTATAAAAAGAAATGCAACTCCAACCGTTGCGATTAAAGATCCTCCTATCGCATAGTAGAGGGTGGTGCTATAGAAATTGTAAAACGATAGAGCTAAAGCGTAGAGGAAGAGCGCACTTATGATAAGAATCGTTTGTTTAGAAAGAGTTTGGATGGTCTTCATGCGATGAGTCTCCTCTTCTGTAAGATGCGTTGAAGTTTAAAGGAAAAGGGAAGTCCTACCGCATACACAAATGAGATCTTAATCAGGTTAAATGGAATGATAACGAGTAAGACGGCGGTGCGGAAGTCCGTAACAAATGGGTTCGCCTCTGTGAATGAGGTTAAGTATTGATCCATGTTAAGTCCCAGGAGGTTCATGATCGTAGGTAATATAAAGTAGTAATTTAAAAAGAACATCGCTGTTAGAAAGACCGTGATGGACAGGGCGAAGCTTTTCCAATCAAGTTTCTTCTGGTAATGATAGAAGAAACCTATTAATCCGACGATTAAGGCGCCCGATAGGAAGTTTGCGATTTGGTTAATCGGTAAGCCTACATAGCTGCCGTGAGATAGGTATTCAATGCCATTCTTTAGGAATTGAACCATCACTCCCGCTACAGGGCCCATCGTGATCGCGCCAATCAATGCCGGAACATCGCTCACATCAAGGGTTAGGAAAACTGGGAAAAATGGTAGAGGTACTTTAAAGAAATATAAAATCATACTGATGGCCGCTAGTATACCAATGGCGGTCATTTTTTGTAGTTTCGTCATAGAAATCTCCTTTTGAATGAAATAGAAAAAAAGAAAAGGCAATCGAATAGGTGATTGCCCTTCGTTTACTGGACGCTATGCGATTGGTGTTGCTTTCGTATGAGGTGCCAGAAGTGCTGTTGCTTTGTCGATAATGCGTGGATTAGACGATTTCATTCCTCTAAATTTACGATCTTCTTCAATTTCATGAGTGCCGAAACCTTCCATGTCGTAAGCGACCATCATCGATTTAAATTTAGGTGAGTCAATGACTAGGAACCATTCACGCATAAGCTCGCTCTCTGGTGGGATTTCAATATAATTAATGCCATCATTTTGGTCCATAGGTGCATCATTTTCACCGAAGATGTACACGTTACTGTATTCTGTCATCGCCTGGAAGCGATCAATGACGTTTTTGGCACGGGAAAACTTTTGGAAACCAGCGTACACATTTCCTTGTAGTTTCTTGGTTAGAACCATGTTTTCCATCATAAGACACATGTACTCAAGCTGAGGGACTTTCGTTTCGTACTTCATGGAACGGGCGTTTAGTTGAGAAAGGGAAGCATCACTTAGGGCGTCGGTCGTTCCTTCCACTTCACCGAAACATTCTTTAAATAGCGATAAATTCTTTAACTCCATCAAAATTCCTCCTATAAATGTATTGTTTTCCTTTAGTGTAAGTCTAAAGGACTAGGGAGAGACCAAAAAAAAGCAGCCGCTCGATCGGACTGTGAAATCAATTATGTATGTCTTGAAGAGTACGTACGGATTTTGTACATACGTTACCTCACTAATGTATCAAAGTTTATTTACCCCACCATAAACATGTTAAACATAGAAATAGAAAAAGTGTGAATCTTTTTTGGTTGTATGAATAGTGAGAACTCGTGAAAAGGTAAGAATATCAACTTTTTGAAGGAGATTCGCTCATGAAATATATAGTGATATGTTTTCTAATTTTTCTTATGGTGATCCCGTCAACAGGGCTCGCTCAAAAAACAGACCTGACAGCGGCCTTTGTGCGAAACGGGGACTTATGGGTGATCCACGATGGCAAGGAGAAAAAAGTCACGCACACGAAGACGGTTACAAGTAAACCCATATGGTCACATGACGGTCAGTATGTTGCCTTTTTGCAAAAAGGGGTTCTGAACGAGCAGGGTGAGCTTTCTGATGAGTTATGGACCTACCAGATTAAAGGACAAAAGAAGAAAAAAATCTATTCTGATGCATTCAATGCCAAATGGTCGCCAAAAGAGAATAAAATAGCCTTTCAACATGAAGGGGCATTAAGTGTCTCTGATCTAAAGAACTTCTTTAACGTCTCTGTAGGGGTTGGAGGGTACACATGGCTGCCTGAAGGGAATGGATTCTTGTTATCTTCAAACGCTATGCCTACGCCGCAAGGGTGGACGAATGCGGTACTGTATAAAAAGATGTTACCTGAAGAGCTAGTAGATACTATGGATACGGAAGCGGAAGCGTTTTTCACAATTCCTAAACAGTTAAAAACCGACGATGCAGAGATTCCTGCTATAGGAGCGGAGGATTTTGGATTTTCTCCAAGTAAAAAATGGATGTCCTTTATTGTTTATCCGACAGCGTCCTGGTCGATGGATAGCAACATGCTTAGTGTGATTCGTACAGATGGGACAGACTTTTCGGTTGTTGATGAAATCATTACAGGAGTCGGAACCCCGAAGTGGGCTCCTTCAGAGGACATTCTTGCCTATATCGGGGGGAGTGGACGGCTTGTTTTTGGTTTTAAGAACAAGGATCTGAAGACAAAAGAGTTTCCTGCATCAAATTCCTTAACGCCTGAGTCCTATGCAGAACTGGATTTTACTTGGTTAACAGATGAGCAGCTTGTCACCTCGAGGGTGAAAGAAGCGGATTGGTCCAATGATCCTGCCAATCGTCCGAAGCCTGCCCTTTACAAAATCAATCTAGAAAGCCAAAAGCAAGATCAAATCTCTTCGCCCTCTGAACAGAAAGGAGACTACCATCCTATGTTCTTAGAGAAAGAGAAGAAGCTGGCTTGGCTGAGAGGGAATGATTTGATTGATGAGCATAAAGATGTTTGGATAGCGGAGGAATATGGTTCAAAAGCAGAAAAATGGGTCGAAAATGTGAGTGAAATCTCGTTTTACGAGCCGGAACACTAGGAAAACGTTCATTCCTAAACAACCTCCTTCATACAATTGTTATAAGACTTGTATGAAGGGGAGATCGATGTGAGTAGTGAATATAATAAACAGCTTGAATACGCAATCGATGAAATTACGGAGATCGCTGAAGGATTTGGGCTTGATTTTTATCCGATGCGTTATGAAATCTGTCCGGCTGATATTATTTATACGTTTGGGGCATACGGGATGCCGACACGTTTCTCTCACTGGAGCTTTGGGAAACAGTACCATAAAATGAAACTCCATTACGACTTAGGATTAAGTAAGATCTATGAACTTGTGATCAACTCCGATCCGTGCTATGCGTTCTTATTGAATACGAATAGCTTAGTGCAGAACAAGCTGATCGTCGCTCATGTACTGGCGCATTGTGATTTCTTTAAGAATAATGTACGTTTCCAAAATACGAATCGGGACATGGTCGAGAAGATGTCGGCAACGGCTGAACGAGTGGCTTACTATGAGAAGGTTCATGGGCGTAAAAACGTCGAGGAATTCATTGATGCGGTATTGTCTATTCAGGAGCACATCGATCCGTCTCTTCTCAGACCAAAGTTAGCTTGGTCCCTTGAAGACCTGGAGGAAGAAGAGGAAGAGACACCTCGTGCCACGCCATATGATGATCTGTGGTCACTTGATGAAGCGAAGAAGAAGGAAGAGCCGATGAAGAAGAAGCGTAAGAAATTCCCGCCTCGCCCTGAGAAAGATATATTGCTGTTTATTGAGGCACATAGCCGGGAGCTTGAGCCATGGCAACGTGATATCTTAACGATGATGCGTGAGGAAATGCTTTATTTCTGGCCACAACTCGAGACGAAGATCATGAACGAAGGCTGGGCTTCCTTCTGGCATGCGCGGATTTTACGGGAAATGGATTTAACGAGTGATGAGGCGATTGAATTTGCTAAGCTGAATGCTGGAGTTGTGCAGCCGTCCAGAACGCAAATTAATCCGTACTATTTGGGCCTTAAAGTGTTTGAAGATATAGAGGAGCGCTACAATAATCCGACAGAAGAGATGAAGCTAAATGGCGTTAAGCCAGGGTCTGGTCGGGAGAAAATGTTTGAAGTGCGCGAGATTGAGTCTGATATTTCTTTCATCCGAAACTATTTAACGAAAGATCTTTGCTTTAAAGAAGACCTGTATTTGTTCCAAAAGCAGGGGCGGGATTATAAAATCACGGACAAAGATTATCAAGCGGTACGGGATCAGCTCGTCACCATGCGTGTAAACGGAGGTTTTCCTTACATCACCGTACAAGACGGAGATTATTTACGAAATGGTGAATTGTATTTGAAACATCACTTTGAAGATGTAGAGCTCGACCTGACTTACCTTGAGCGCGTACTTCCATACTTATATCAATTATGGGGCCGAACGGTTCATATGGAGACGCTTGTAGAGGGACGAAACGTGTTGTTTACGTATGAAGGGAAGAAGGTTGGCCGGAAATTTATATCTTAATATCTTAAGAGACCGTCACACACGGTCTCTTTTTGTTATGTAATCATTTTTAAATCTAACCCTAATCTTTCTCTCGATCCAGTACTTAAGTGTTGTGGAAGTTAGGATTCTTCTGTGTGTATTAAAAAATGGATTGTCTCCGTTTCTTCCAATATGGAAAAGGTGGGCCTGGAAACTGCGAGACTCACCAGCTCCTCATAGGAAAGTGAGTGGTTTCCAGGACCACCTTACGCTTACCTAAAGCAAACAGAAACATTCCCAAAAATCCTGCCATTTTCTTGAATAACCATTTAAAATTTATTTTATACATACGGGAACCTTTTTCCAATCTTTGCGTCAAAGGTAGTGAAAAGGGAGGGGAATGGTAACCTTGGAACTTACGAATGGAGAGGTCAAGGAAATGATCCGAGATGAAGCGATGAGAGAAGAATTTATTGAAAGAATGATCGACCAATACAACCAACAGATTCTCTGGCTTGCCTATTCTTACGTAAAAGACTATTCATTAGCCGAAGAGATTACCCAGGATGTGTTTCTTACGTGCTACCACAAAATTGATACATTTCGGCATGATTCCAGTATACGGACGTGGTTATACCGGATTACGGTGAATAAATGTAAAGATTGCTTGAGGAAGAAGAAAATCAGAGCTTTCTTAACGTTTGAGAATCAAAAGCAAGAGAACCTTGTCATTGAAGAGGCTCACCCAGAGTCGATCGCCTTTCAGACAATGGAAGATCAACTCTTATCAGAGCGTGTGCTGTCGCTGCCTACTAAGTTTAAGGAAGTGATCTTTATGCATTACTTTGAAGAGATGAAGATACAAGAGATTGCTGATGTATTAGGTGCGAAGGTAAATACGGTAAAAACACGTCTGAAGCGTGGTCGCGCTATGCTTAAATCCATGTACGAGGAGGGATCGGAATGAGCGTTGATGATAAGCTAAAGAACCTTAGGAAATCGATGAAGGAAACTTCCTTAAAAGATATTGATGCAGATGAAACCAAAACAAAGCAGTATGTCATGAACCGTAAGAAGAAGAGTTTCTTGATGAATGGTACAAAGCGTTTCGGGCAAATTGGGGCGAGTCTTGTGGGCTTAGCAGCTCTCATGTTGTTTGTGGTTTATATGGGTACGGGGAACTTCAATTTAACAGGGGGCGATCAGTCAGGGAGCACCCAAGAACAAGATATTGAAGAACACCGCTATGAAATGGTCGTCATCCATGACAAAGGAGAGTTAGAAAACAAAGAGTGGCAACACCTCTATAATAAGCAGCCGATGGAAACCTATATGAAGGAAACGCGCGTACTTGCGGATGAATCGATGGAGGCTAGGCGATTGCTTGCAAGCGATCCATTGCCAGAGGGAATGTATTTCCCGGTTGCTTATGTATTTGATACGGAAAACAATCAGCTTATTTATCGTACGGACCAATTAGAGGACTTGAAAGACTTTCTTCCTCGTTTGTATCAGTCGCCTGAAGTTGAAGTGACTAAGGGAGACTATGAGCTAAGTGGTCTTTCCTTAGGGGATTCTTTTGAACATGTATTGGAAGAAAAAGGGGAGGCCCATTTTTATAGTCCAAAGTCAGCTCGAGCTATGCCGGCGGCCTACTATAAGGAGAATGGGAAGTTTGTGCTAAGTGTGATGCTGGACGAGGATAGTAGGGTCAGGGGGCTTGAATTCGAAGTTTCATACATGAGCGAAACGGATCTGCCTGAAACCATGGAAGAAGCTCATAAACTTTATGGGGAGCCTGATCATACGCAACAAGTCACCTGCAGTGAACAAGACACATGCGTAATAGATCAATTTGGTCAGATGCTTATAAAATATCAATCAGACAGTAACCAAATTAGTGTGATTGAAGTAAGTACGGATAAGCTTAAAAAGGAGATTTTAGATTCCTATAAACCTATTGAAGAGAACACCTTTAGTGCGATTTACGTAAAAGGGCCGGAGAATGGGTTAGATATTGAACGGGTCTTTAAAAATCATCGTGGGTTATCTTTATCTGAAACCTCAACAGTCGCTACTTACAAAGGCCCTGGCGATGCCGAATATTATGAGCACCTAGAAGTGTTAGTTGGTTTTGATTTGAAAACTCACGGGGAAGTCCTTCTTCTTAATGATGAAGGGGAAGTTGTTTTACGAACGAAAGATGAGAAAGAAGTAGATGAATTCCTAAAGAATTGGGAAGAAAAATAGGTAAGAAGGAACCACGCAAAAGCCTGTGCTTTTGCGTGGTTTTTGGTAGGAAGAGTCACTGGCTATTCGTTTCATAATAGGTGATAGCGGCTTCAAGAAAGGATAGAACGTCCGGGTGAACAGGGTACAAGTTTAGGGAAGAGGAGATGGTTTGGGATTTACGGGCTTCAAAGAATTTATGGGCTAACTGCTCATCTCCATTAAATGTTTCTTCTGAGAGGAGCAAGGTATCCTGTGCGATTAATTGGCCTGATTTGGATTGAGGGGATTTCTGCTCATCCAGGCAGATCTCGATTCGTTTGATGAGATTGATCCACTTTGTTGTGTCAGGAGAGTCGCTATTCATTTTAGGGAGTTGGTCATTGAGGGAGTCTTGTTCTTCCTCGGTGAATAATTGGTCCATCCATTCTTTTTTTTGTTCTTCTTGCATGGCTTGATGTTCTTTGGAGAAGAGGGGGAGCAGATGATTCCATTGGACTTCTCCTTCTAATTCTAAAGTGTTCCACAGCTCATTGGTAAATTGAAGGGATTGCTGAAGGTGCTCGATCTCTGATTGAAGTTGCTTGTGATGTATGGCAAGGGTTTTCTTGATCGTCATGTGTTGAAGAATGTTCTGAATATCACTAAGCGATATCGAAGCTGTTCTTAAAAGGAGAACCTTCTCAAGCTCGACGATATCCTCTTTTGTGTAATAACGTTTTCCGTTATCTTCTTTACGTGTCGGTGGGACCAGGTCAATTTGATCGTAATAGCGAAGGGTGCGAAGAGAGACGTTCAGTTTCTTGCTCACCTCTCCCGTTGAAAAATACTCCATAAATTCATTCCTCCTAAAAAAAGTGCTTGCACGTTACGTAACGTAACCCTCTACCATTAAAAGTAACATATACATAAAATGGAGGGGTATGAATTGAACGAATTCTTTCGTGAACCTGTAAAGTGGACGTATCGTGAACTGATCCAAGCATTGGTCCTTACGTTTGTTATGGTGCCTATATTCATTGAGGGGGTATTGAAAAGTGCGCTCTATCAATGGTTTGGGAATGAGCTCTATGCTGGTACGCTGACCGGTTTGGTTATGGCCATTGTATTTTTGGGAGGCGTTTATTATATAGCTTTACGTCCATTTGGATATCAGTGGAGGGACGTAGGGGTTCGAAGGTTCTCGGTGAACTATTGGAAATGGATCGTGATGTGGACCATTGTTTATATCATAGCTAGTATTCTTTTACTTATTTTAATGGACTTTTTTCAAGTGGGAGTAGCTAATAAGAAGTCTGAATCACTGAAAGAGAATGTCACCTGGCTTACCTTTCTGACGGGGTTTTTATCTGCTGCTGTCATTTCGCCCGTTTATGAAGAAATCTTTTACAGAGGGTTTCTGTACAAGTGGTTTCGATTGAAATGGGGAGTGGGAGCAGGTCTTGTCTTGAGTTCAGTTATCTTTATGCTTGTCCATATTCCTACTTATAACACTCTTCCTGTCACTTTTATTGGTGGGCTCTTGTTTGCTTGGGCGTATGAGAAGTCTGGATCGGTTGTTCCATCTATGATCATTCATGGAACCTTTAATGGAATCGCTGTGATTGTTACGGCATTCGCCTAATGCTTTGAAACTTTTAACTGAATAATACGACTGATGAGGAAAGAAAGGAGGGGAGGAAAGGTGAAAGAACTGATCTTTTTACTAGCATGTTTATTGATGGCCGGGCTCGTTGGATGTGCTGATCGAAATGAAGAAGGACAATCAAGTGGAACATCTACCCCTGACCTCGAACCGCCCCGTTTAACTGTTGAGGTTGAGGAGAAAGAGATCCGTGCTGTAAGAGGGAGTTATAGCTGGAGTGCGGAAGGAAAGGGCGTGGATGCTTCTGGCGCGCCGCCTGAAGAATTGCTAAGAGAGCAGACGGGCGAAAGGGTACAGGAGAAAGCCCCTGTCGAGTTTCAGTTTAGCCAAGAGCCGACCTCATTTGAAGTGAACGAACGAAAAACGAGCGGGGAATCTGTCCCAGTAGAGCTTCCACTGAACGTTCCGGAACAGGGAACTGCTATAACGTATGAGGTGATTGCTGAATTTGGAGATGGGACTGTTACATATGGGTTTAAACTGCAGCCTATAGATGAGAAAGGATCGAACTAGTTTATAATTGATAACGGTTATCATTGACCTGGAACGAGAAGCGTGTATAATAAAGGATAGATGAGAACGTTTTTCAATTAAGCTAGGGAGAGGTTACTATGGAACTAAGAGAAGCCATTACAACTAGAAGGTCTGTTCGCTCTTTTACGAAAGAGGAAGTAGAGGTTTCTACAATAGAAGAGTTATTGCAATTAGCCCTTTACGCACCAAATCATAAAATGACACAGCCATGGCGTTTCGTCTTATTGGATCGTCAGGATCAGGTTCCGTTGCAACATCTGATTAAGAGTAAAAAGGCTCTTAAGAAAGGAAAACCCGTTCCGGAAAAGGAGCCTATTGCAGAAGATGCACCGTCCCATATGCTGGCTGTTGTGATCAATGTCGACGAGAAAGAAAAAGTTTACCGGGATGACTTCGGAGCTGTCTCAAGTTTAATTCAGAACTTCTCCTTACTTCTGTGGGAGAAAGGAATTGGCGTTGTTTGGAAAACACCTGGATTCATGAAGGATCAAGAAATGATCGATCTTCTGGGTGTAGGGGAGAACGAAGAATTAGTAGGACTCCTCCACATCGGTTATCCTGCTGTTGTTCCGAAGATGAAAGAACGAGAGCCACTCCAGTCCAAGATCAGTTTTGGTTTACCGAATAAATAAGACTAGAAACTAAAGAAGGCTACCCCGTTAAAGAGCGTGGTAGCCTTTTTTTATATAATTACAAATGGCGCAGGTAACGTTCTGGTTGCTCGAGAAAGTCTTTGGTTAATTTAACATGCTCACTATCCTCAAATGCGATCTTTTTGAGACTACCTTCTTCAATTTGATAGATGTCAGCGTCAGGCAGGGCCATGAGGATCGGTGAATGGGTGGCGATGATAAATTGGGCATCTTTTTTCACCATGTCTTTAATCATTGAGATCAGGGATAGTTGTTTTAATGGTGACAGCGGGGCCTCTGGCTCATCTAATATGTAGACACCACCTGGTTTGAACCTGGCTTGAAAGAGGTCGAGAAAGCTTTCTCCGTGGGACCGAACCTCTAGGCCATCTCCGTACAACTGTTTAAGCTCATGGACAGTACGGGCGTAAGGAAGAGCTTCTAAAGAATGAGGGTCTTTTTCTTTAATATCACGAAGCTTTTCTTGTGACTCTTCTCTTGCTTCTGCTATTCGCGTGGTAAATGAAATGAAGTCTTCTGCACGGAAGAAGAGGCCTTTCTTCGTTCGGACTTTCCACGTAACGTTTAACGCATCTCCTAATGGCCTGACAGGATCAAGGGAAGGTTCGTAATCAATGGATTCCCCACCAATTAGAATACTTCCTGCATTTGTCGCCAGCGCTTCTAAGAAGGTGGATTTACCTGTTCCGTTCTCCCCAACAAGAATGGTGATGGGTTTGCTGAACGTGAGGTGGTCAAATGACTGAATGAAAGGGAGGGTAAAAGGAAACTCATTTTTCCTATCTTTCCTTGGAAGTTCCACAGACTTTATTTGAGTCATACGCTCACTCCTTTTTTATCGAATGAAGAAGAAATAGACGCAAACAATTCCTATATCAGCCAGCGAGTGGCTGACCATGGTTCCGATCATTGTGTTGTACTTGTGCCTCATCCAACCCCAGAATAACCCTGCGACGAAAACAGGGATGACAAAGAGTACGTTTACAGGCCATTCAAAGATCGGTACGAGAGAAAGGAGATGGTAAAGAGAATAGAAAAACGCCGTAATGAAAATAGCTCGTCGAAGCCCTTTTCGCTCCACAATCTTCGTATGCATATACCCACGCCAATACGTTTCCTCAAGTATAGGGTTGATGATAACAAGGACGAGGACCATTATGATAATACCCTTTCCTGTAATTCCCCACTCTTCTAGAAGCGGTATCGCTTTCTCTTTATTAATAATCAAATCATGAAGAACGGCCACGCCGCCTAAGATGGAAACAAAAGCGATTACGCCACTAATGAGGCCGAGCTTTATGGAGTGGTGCGGCTTATGGAAGCAAATCCAGTTAAGCGTTTCACGCCATGTCTTTCGTTGTATGATCAGTCCATCAATCAACGGAACGAGACATAACCAACTATAAAAAAGCCAAAAGGTGAGAGGGACGCTACTAAAGACTTGTAACCCAATAAAAATCATCACCGAAGGCCCGTAATACAAAATAAACCGCATCCTATTCCCTCCAATCCTACGCTTTTAGTATAACAAAAAATTCCATTTTACTTATATGAATAAAAAACCGGGGCCCTCACTAATCGCTTGTATTCTTTCTGTTTTCTCAGTTCATCTCGACTATTGATAAATAACATATAGAAGGCCTCCCACATAAAAATCCAGCTCCCAACCGTTATGCTTTCAAGAAGGAAATGCTGAAACAAAGCAAGGCCTGTTGCGTTTCTTAAATAAAAGGAACCGAGTATAAATAAGCTTGAAATCAGGATAAACAAAAAGGCCTGACGCCGCTTAGAGGCGAGCTGTTTTTGCTCGACAAAGAGTAAGTATTCGTAATAATTATGAATGCCCTCAAGAATCGTTTCTTCTTTCTCGTGATCAGGCTCTTCCTTAGATAAATGGAAACGAAGCCCCACGTTTCGGTTTAAATCGATGTCCTGTGAACAGTCTGAGATAAAGGACTTCAGACTGCTATCGAGGTCTCTGACGTTGTATAAAGAGGAATCCCAGTTATTAAAGATATCATCGTATTCTTTCAGCTTAATTTCAATAAGAAAATCGCCGGTTTCTTTGTCGACGGTGTAGAACTGGTCCAGGTAATGTTTCTTTTTTCGCATCGCCTTATCTCCCTCTTGCGTGATTTCCTTCTTCATATTTTGGTTCAAAATCGGTCACAATAACCTTTGATTCTTGAAGAAGGTGAAAGAATGAAGAAATTGTTCATATTGGTTTTTATCGGTCTGTTCATCTCTTGCATGTCTCAGATGGGGAATGTGAAGGGGGCATCTCCATCTAATGCAACCAAAGCGATTCCTGATGCCTATCGAATGAATATCCCAGTTATCAGGCAGATGCCGGAACTCCCTAGGGGATGCGAAGTGACGAGTCTTGCGATGCTCCTTCAGGCTAAAGGGATACGTGTAACGAAAATGGACCTTGCAAAAGAAGTAAAAAAGAACCCTACCCCTTATGAAGTAAAAGGCGGGAAGGTCTACTTTGGTGACCCAAATGAGGGATTCGTGGGAGATATGTACTCGTACAAAAACCCAGGCTTAGGAGTTTATCATAAACCGATCCATGAACTGGCGGTTTCTTACGTGGGGGACCGAGCCATTGATTTAACAGGAGAATCGTTTGATCAAATCCTTCATGAAGTAGCGGAAGGAAACCCGGTATGGGTCATTCAGAATTCCCATTTTAATACCCTTCCACCTAAACAGTGGGTGACGTGGCATACCTCAAGTGGGTCTATTCGAGTAACATACCGTGAGCATTCCGTCGTTATTACGGGTTATGATGAGTTATATATATACGTAAATGACCCTTTAACAGGCGAACAGAACCGGCGCTTGCTCCGCTCTTCTTTTGAGAAAGGGTGGAAACAAATGGGGGCCCAGGCCATAACCGTAATTGATGGGAATCCAGAAGTGTTGCAGTTTTGGTTAGCGTCTTTTGGAGTTCGATAGATGGTACACACTCTGTCCTTAGCGATGGGGTGTTTTTTGTTGTGTGTATAAACTTGTGTATTCATTGAACAGAAAGACTTAGGTTTGAAAATTTACTAATAAAAAAACGCTTCTCAATAACGAGTTTGAGGGAGAAAAAGGATAATCATCATGAACTATTTACCACTGCATAAATGAGGTAATACGATCAGTTTCTGGCTGTGGAAGAAAAGGTAAGTGAGAGAGTGTGAGGGAATCCTCATATCAAAATTTTTAAGGAGGAGAGAAATGAAGAACTTTTTATCAATCTTGAAACGTAAAGCAGTGGTGACCACCGCCCTTACTGCAACATTGGTAGCGGGCTCATTATCTACTACGGTCCAGGCTGAGGTGGACGAAGATACGTCCTTGTGGTCCTGGGAACAGGCAGACAAAATTGAGCGTACAAAGGACAACACGGCGCCTCAAATCTCTGAAGAGGAAATTCAGGATATTGCGCCAGATCTTTATGTATGGGATACATGGCCACTGCGTAATCGCGATGGAAGTGTGGCACGTGTAAATGGGTATAAGGTGATCTTTTCCTTAACAGCCGAGAAGGAAGGCGTGACACCAAGCGAACGTCATGGTATTGCGAAAATTCGTTATTTCTACTCCAAAGACGGTAAGAGCTGGGAGCTAGGCGGCCTTGCTTATGACCCTGAAGAAGCGCTCGGATCTCGTCAGTGGGCCGGTTCAGCTATGATGGATGATGGTAAGGTTAATTTATTCTACACAGCAACAGGTCGTAAATCGAACGAAACGAAAACATATGAGCAGCGATTAGCACGAGTAACCGCTGATATTGAAGCAGATAAAGATGGTGTTGAACTGACAAGTAATGGAGACCACGAAATCTTACTTGAAGCAGACGGTGAACACTATCAAACTTTGGAACAGTCTGAAGGAAAAGGGATTATTTATTCCTTCCGTGACCCTTGGTTCTTCCAAGATCCAAAGTCAGGTGAAGAATACTTAGTATTTGAAGGAAACTCCGCTGGTACGGCCTCAGAACAGACGTGTCAACCAGAAAACATCGGAAGTAAATCCTTCCAAAAGAAACATGATGCGCCAGAAGATGCAGCGCTTTATAACGGTGCAGTAGGTATTGCTAAGAAAGGCGAGGACCTTTCTGATTGGAATTTACAAGAGCCGATCTTAGAAGCGGATTGTGTGAACCAACAGTTAGAGCGCCCGCACTTTATGGTGAAAGGGAACCAATATTACCTATTCACAATTACCCATAAGTTTACCTTTGCTCCACAAGTATCTGGTCCAGATGGCTTGTATGGTTTCACAAGCAAATCACTCCACGGAGATTATGAGCCATTAAACGACTCTGGTCTTGTAATTGCAAACCCAGAGAATGATCCATTACAAGCATACTCTTGGGTTGTTCTTCCGCATGGTGAAGTATCAAGCTTTGTGAACAAGTATAAAACTGAAGACGGAGAACAGAAATTTGGCGGCACACTAGCTCCAACACTTAAACTCTCTGTTCATAAAGACGAAACCAAAATCGTTAACGAATCCAAATTCCCTAAAATTAAATAATTTCTTCTATCGCACAGATTTTGGTGATGTGAAGCAGTAAAGGGGGACAGGTACACGGTAGTGCTTTCATGCATAAAAGCGTACCTGTCCTTTTATTAAAGAAGAGGAGTTGAAAAATGTGAAAAAGGTGTTGATGGCTTCGGTTTTGGCTATAACAAGTGTGCTTCCGGCAACGATGTTACATGCAGAACCAAAGAGTGAAAGTCCTGCAACTTGGTCTCATCAAGAGGCAAGTCAGATTGAACGTGACGCGAGCAATACGGCGCCGCTGATTGAGAAGGAAGAAATTGAACAAATGGCGCCGAACCATTGGGTATGGGACACATGGCCGCTGAGAAATAAAGATGGTTCGGTTGCTAAAGTGAATGGGTACAAAGTGATCTTTGCATTAACGGCCCCTGATGACGTGCTTCCTGGTAAGAGGCATGATATTGCTACAATCCGTTATTTCTACTCAAAAAATGGCAAGGACTGGGAAATGGGTGGTGAAGCCTTTGACCCAGCAGAAGCATATGGATCCAGGCAATGGGCTGGTTCAGCGATGGTTGAGAACGGAAACATTCACTTATTCTACACAGCCACAGGTCGTAAAGGTGAAGAAGGGTTAACGTATGAACAGCGTTTAGCTCTTGCAAACGGTAAAATGAACGTATCGAAAAAGGGCATCTCGTTCTCTGATTGGTCCCATGATATTATTTTAGAACCTCAAGGGGAGTATTATCAGACAGAAGAGCAGTCTGAAGGAGGTATCTTGTACTCGTTCCGTGACCCATGGTACTTTGAGGACCCTAAAACAGGAGAAGAATACATTACCTTTGAAGGGAATTCTGCAGGAGATGCGAGCGACCAAACATGTCAGCCCCGTAACATAGGAGATAAAGAGTATCAGTCCTCAACTGAAGTCTCTGAGGTAGCATCCGATTATAATGGAAATGTTGGTTTGGCGAAATTAGACAGCGAGGACTACACAAGTTGGGAGATCATGCCTCCTGTCCTTGAAGCGGACTGTGTGAACCAACAGTTAGAGCGCCCTCACTTTGTGATGAAGGGAAATCAATATTATCTGTTTGTGGATAGTCATAAGTTTACCTTCACTCCCGGTATTGAAGGACCAGATGGATTATATGGCTTTACAGCAGATTCCTTATATGGAGACTACCAACCGTTAAACGGGAGTGGTCTTGTGGTCGCTAATCCAGAAGACAACCCGTTCCAAGCTTATTCTTGGATCGTTCTTCCGAATGGAAATGTCATTAGCTTCGTTAACTATATAGACCTAGGAGATGTAAGCTTAAAAGAAGTTGGAGCCCAACCGGTTGACTTCCAATATGACCATTTCGGTGGAACCCTCGCGCCTACATTGAAACTGTCCATTCATAAGAATAAGACCCGGATTGTGAATGAGCTTCAATATGGGAAAGTGAATTAACATTTTATAAGTGAAGGAACCACGAAGCTTCGGCTTCGTGGTTTTTTTGGTGGGGGTGGTGTGGATCAAGAGGCGGTGGAGCGGGGCGACGGCCCAAGAAGAGGGAGGACGGCTCAAGATGCAGGGCAGCGGCTCAAGCTTAAGCTTAACGGCTGAAGAGAAACAGAGAATGGCTCAAAAAAATGAAATAACGGCTCAAGAGGTTAAAATAACGGCTCGAGTTAAGAGATAATGGCCTAAGTGGGGGGAGAGTGACTTAAGTAGAGGTTTAATGGCTTAAGTCAGGTAGAAAGTGACTCAGGTTGAGGACGACGGCTCAAGATGCAGGGCAGTGGCTCAAGCTGATGCTTAACGGCTCAAGAGCAACAGGAAATGGCTCATAAAAATGAAATAACGGCTCAGTAGGTTAAAATAACGGCTCGTGTTAAGAGAAAATGGCCCAAGTGGGGGGAGAGTGACTTAAGTAGAGGTTTAATGGCTTAAGTGAGGTAGAAAGTGACGCAGGTTGAGGACGCCGGCTCAAGATGCAGAGCAGCGGCTCAAGCTTAAGCTTAACGGCTCAAGTTGTGAAATAACGGCTCGAGTTAGCGAGAAAGCAACTCAAGATCAGAGCGCCTCCTCAAACGCCCCCCCCCTCTCCCTTCGCCACTTTTCTAGCCCCTAAAATTCATAAGCATTCAAACATTACAGAAGCCTAACAATTAAAGCATAACTATACACAATGTTGCGACAATTTGATACACTATATCGAACCGGAAATTTATTAGAGGGACAGGTCGGTTTCGTCATGTCCCGTTAGATACGCAACTTAACGAGATGAGGTGGTTCAAGATGAGTATAAAGCCATACATGTTAACGGATCAGGGATTTGTGAATCAAGATGAGCTTCGTTATCCCTTTGAAGAAAGAGGTCTGCAGTTTGGGGATGGAGTTTATGAAGTCATTCGGATATACAGTGGTCAGTATTACTTAATTAAAGAGCACGTAGAGCGATTGTTCCGTTCAGCAGAGGCGATTAAGATTAAAATGCCTTTCTCGAAAGAAGAGACATATGAGAAATTAAATGAATTGCTTGAGAAGAATAGTGTCGATGGTGATGCGAAAGTATATTTACAACTAACACGAGGCTCGGCTCCACGTGATCATGCTTTTCCAAAAGATGTACCAGCGAATTTATATGCGTATGTTCAGGATCTGCCAAGAAAAATGGAGGCGCTGCAAGAAGGGGTTTCTACCATTACGCAGCCGGACGTGCGCTGGGATTATTGCTATATTAAAAGTTTAAATCTACTACCTAACGTCTTGGCTAAGCAAGAAGCGACTGAAAAAGGTGCATTTGAAGCGATTCTGCATCGAAATAAAAAGGTTACAGAAGGTAGTTCTTCAAACGTGTATCTCGTAAAAGATGGGATTGTCTATACGCACCCGGCTACGGAGAATATTTTACACGGGTGTGTACGCATGAGAGTAGAAGCCTTATCAAGACAGCTTGGCTTTCCGTTTATTCAGGCAGCCTTTAGCTTAGAAGATATTGCAGAGGCAGATGAGTTGTTTATTTCAAGCAGTACGGCTGAGATCATGCCCGTTGTGAAAGTGGATGATGTGACAGTAGGATCGGGTAACCCTGGCCCTGTCACTCAAAGACTACAACAAGCGTATGAAAAAGATGCAAATATTCCTCAATCTAAATCAATCTTTCCAGAGGCAGCGCAAGAGCGACCTGTGTCAGGATAACAAAAAGGATGACTCCTAACCATAGGAGTCATCCTTTTTCTATCTTTATGGAGAGAAAACATGGATGCTCCACTCCTTCCATACATACAATGTACTAGTTGTCCATTTTGTGCATCTTACTAAGAGGGAGAGGGTCATCATGAATGCAATTGTGCTTAAGTTGTTTAACCTGGCTAGTTTTGTGTATTTGATTGTGGCATCTGTTTTCATTGCGGATTTCATGGGCGGGATGACGGAAGAGGTTTATGTGATGCCGGCACCGTATGCGTTTTCCATTTGGATTCTGATTTACGTATTGCTCTTATGGTTTATCGTTAAATCGTTTTTTGCTGATGAGGAGTTAGACAGGGTTGTAAAGGGGATCGGTTTATGGTTTCCGATTAGTATGATCTTATCGGGGACATCAGTTGTGGTAGGGACCACGCCATCGGTTTTGTTTATTGCTTTATCCCTTCTGACACTTTGTGTGGTGTATACGATTATCCAGGGGTTAGGTTTATCATCTCCGTTGTACCGGATCCCTTTTTCCATCTATTTAGGGTGGACGTCCATTGCGACAATCGTTTCGGCCTTTGTTGCTATTAAGGGGAATGGGATAGAAGAGATTCTTTCCATTGGGGAGCTAGGCTGGGCTGTTATTATGCTGACGGCCGGGGGGCTTATTGCTCTAGCTTTTCATTTTCTGCAGAAAGATTATCTATTCCCGCTCGTTTTTGTGTGGGGCTACATCGCGATTTATCTGTATCAGGATAGTGCGGTGATTAAGTTTATAACGGGTGGTTTTGCGCTTTTAATTGTCGTTATGTTGGGTTTAGATTGGTTAAAGAAGAAGAGGAAATAGACAATATCAAACCTGTTCTCAATGAGAATGGGTTTTTCTATGCTTCATTAACATATTTACATCATAAAATTTAGTGCTTTACTTCACTTAAGGGTGATCTATACCGATATTACTATTATTGCAAATAGAGATAGTAAAAATAGATTACAGGGGAGAAATTGAGATGAGAAAGTCCATACGAGCTAAGTTGGTAGGGGTCACCTTATTGTTGCTTTGCATTCCGAGTTTGATTATTGGCATAGTAGGATACGTTGATTCCAAAGAAAGCATGAATGAGTTAGGAAAGACGACCTTGAAAAATGGGGTGGAAATGGCCATTCAGACCATGAATGCCCTGCAGGAAGGCGTGGAGTCAGGAGATTTAAGTGAATCAGCAGCCAAAGAGAAAATGAAAGAGTTGCTGATTGGGGAGAAACAAAAGGATGGGGCACGTGCCATTGAAAGTCCGGTTGATCTTGGGGAGAACGGCTACTTTATGGTTTATAGTCCTGAAGGAGACGAGATTGCTCATCCCTCATTAGAAGGAGAGAATGTGTGGGATGCTGAGGATGAAGATGGGAATCTGCTCGTCCAAGAGCAAATCGATGTCGCTCAAAATGGGGGCGGGTTCACGACTTATAGTTGGGAATTCCCTAATAGCGACAAGGTTGGGGATAAGATTACATACAATCAGCTTGAACCTGATTGGGGGTGGGTCGTTGCCGCCTCTACTTATGAGAAAGATTTTAATGAAGCTTCAGATCAATTGCTGTATATTCTTCTCGTTACATTAGGGATTTCTTTACTGATCGGAGGCGTTATCATCGTTCTTCTCTCTGCTCACTTGGCGAAGCCGCTAAAACAATTAACAAGTCAAGTTGAAGAAGTGGCAAAAGGAAATTTAGCTGGAGAAACAATTGTCTTTAACCGCAAAGATGAAATTGGTCAGTTAGGAAATGGGATTAATCAAATGGTCGACAACTTGCGCTCCTTAATTGGAGCTGTTCACCAGTCAGCCGCTACGATTAATGCGACTTCCCAGAACTTGAGTGCTGTGTCAGAAGAGACGAATGCCTCAGGAGAGGAAATCTCTAAAGCGGTCTCTGAAATCTCCGGTGGTGCTGGGCAACAGGCTTCTGATTTGGAGAGCACGCTTCATATGACGAATCAGTTAATGGAGCAAATTCAGACGGTTTACAACCAAAGTGCTTTCATACTCGAAAGTTCTAATGGTGCCCAGGAAGCCAATGGAAAAGGTGTGAAAAGTGTAGAGGTCCTTCAAGAGAAATCAAAACAAACGAATGAACTCATTTCAGGCGTTCAAGTCGTTATGGGAGATCTTACGAATCATGTTAAAGAGATTGAGTCTGTTCTGGGTAGTATTAGCGCTATATCTGAGCAAACCAATCTTCTTGCATTAAATGCATCGATTGAAGCGGCTCGTGCAGGAGAACACGGGAAAGGATTTGCTGTCGTAGCTGAAGAAGTCAGGAAGCTTGCCGAGCAGAGCTCAGAGGCTACTCAGGAAGTACGTGCGACGATTTCTATGATTGTTCAGCAGACACAGCAGGCGAATGAATCAATGGATCAGGCTACTCAAGTAGTGGAGGATCAGAATATGGCCGTAACGAATACAAATGATGCGTTTTACTACATTCAAGAATCTGTCGAGAGCATAACGAAGTCGATTCATGGTGTTTCTAAAGATATGGATGAACTTATTCAATCGAAAGACACGCTCTATAATGCAGTTGAGAGTGTAACAGCCATCACTGAAGAGACAGCTGCTTCAACAGAGCAAGTGAACTCTTCTGTGGATGAACAACAGAAGGCGATTGGTATGGTGGCTTCTTCTGCTACAGAATTGAGCGAAGCGACACAAGCTCTCCAGGAAGAAGTGGATCAATTCCATTTATAAAGTGCCGAAAGCATACAAAAACGCTTAGAACATTCTAAGCGTTTTTCTTTGTCAACTAAGCGTAGGGGTATATTGAACAAGATAAAGGATGATTCCGATCATGCTTAACGTAATGCCAACAAAGAATGGCCAGGGGTTATCATGTTTTCTCCGGTCAAATGTTCGAAATGTAATGATGCTATATAGAAATGCCGCAATAGGGATTGAGATATAAAAGGAGCCAAATGCAAATCCGAGGCCTCCGAAAAACATTGCCAGAATGCCAAGGTGATTTTGCTTTGGAATGCTATTTAAGTATTCTTGTTCCTCCGGAGTAAGATCTTCTTCCATCATAGGTTTTCTGGGCCTATAAAGCACATTCAACGACCTCCCTTACCATCAGTTTTTCCCATTATATGTGAAAGACGGTAGTTTGTAAAAGAATGAAGGCTGTAAATACTACGAATTCCAGAAAACATCAAGACTTGATTTACATTATGAATTATTTTACGATATACACAAGATATATAGAATTTAAATGTCAAAAACACTACATATTGATAAATGAGCGAGTTGCAAGGTGCCTATTCAAGGCTTGAAAGGGAATCTGGTGAGAACCCAGAACTGTCCCCGCAACTGTAAGTGTGGACGAAATGAGAGATTCCACTGTGCTAAGAGCATGGGAAGGTCTCAGAGTAGGAGGATACACGAGTCAGGAGACCTGCCTGCCCTCGCTAAAGTTTCTTTTTCTTCGGGGATTGAGAAGATGAAACGATAGCCTCAGCTGGACGAGTCTTTCTCTGGTTCGTCCTGTTGTCCTGTCGTTTGATCCGCTTCTCTTCCTGAATGGAAGGGGAGCGGATTTTTTATTTAAAGAGGAGGCTATTCAATGAATGATGTTCAAGAAAGTACGGGGGTTCTTGCTGTATTAGAACAAGTTAAGGAGGATTATCCACATCTAGATATAGATCATTTCAGTCAGATGGTGCGTCAGTTGATTCAAGCAAAAGGTTATGATTCCTATCACCAACTCTATAACGAAGTGATCTTAAAAGGATTGGATCAAATGGATGAGGAAGAGCCGGATTGGACATTTGTGTGTGCCCGGATTTATGCTCAATACTTGTATGAACAAGCAGCTCTTCATCGCCATTTTACTAAAGAGGAGGCGTATCCGGATTTTTATTCCCTTATTGAGACGTTACATACAAAGGGGATCTATAGCAATCATCTCGTAACCAAATATTCGCAAGAAGAGATTGAAAAGCTTGGTCGGGAACTTGTTCCGGATCGCGATGCATTTTTCACCTATATTGGATTGAAAACATTGGCAGATAGGTATCTGGCGAAAGACCATCAAGGGCGTTTATATGAACTTCCTCAGGAGCGATTCATGATCATCGCGATGACATTGATGGCAGATGAAAGTACGGATCATCGTCTTGAACTTGTTAAAGAAGCTTATTGGGCGCTGAGTCATTTGTATATGACTGTTGCAACACCGACGCTTGCGAATGCGGGTAAGAGTTACGGGCAGTTGTCGAGTTGCTTTATTGATACGGTGGATGACAGCTTACAGGGGATATTTGATAGCAACACAGACATTGCCAATCTATCGAAAAGCGGAGGTGGGCTTGGCGTTTACCTTGGGAAAATTCGCTCACGAGGAAGTGATATTAAAGGCTTTAAAGGGGTAAGTTCGGGTGTTATTCCTTGGATGAAGCAACTGAATAACACAGCTGTTAGTGTTGATCAGCTTGGACAGCGGCAGGGGGCAATAGCTGTCTATTTGGATATCTGGCACCAGGACATTTTCTCATTTCTTGATGCGAAGTTGAATAACGGAGATGATCGACAGCGAACGCACGATTTGTTTACAGGCGTTACACTGCCTGATTTGTTCATGGAAGCAGTAGAGAAGCGGGAAGACTGGTATTTGTTTGATCCTCATCAGGTGCGAACGGTCATGGGCTTTAGTTTAGAAGACTACTATGACGAGGAAGTAGGCGCTGGTAGCTTTCGAGAGAAGTATGCAGCATGTGTGAATGAGCCCCGTTTGGATAAAAAACAGGTTCCAGCCATTGAGATTATGAAGCGGATGATGGTTTCTCAGCTTGAAACCGGCACACCGTTTATGTTTTACCGTGACGAAGTGAATCGTAAAAATCCGAACAGCCATAAAGGAATGGTATATTGCACGAATCTTTGTACGGAAATAACTCAAAATCAAAGTGCAACTACAGTGAAAGAACATTACACAGAAGAGGGACAGATTGTAACGGTGAAAGATGCTGGGGACTTTGTGGTTTGTAATCTTTCTAGTATCAACCTTGGAAAAGCTGTACCAAATGAGGCGCTAGGGCGTTTAATTCCGATTCAGGTGCGGATGCTTGATAACGTGATCGGGCTCAATAACATCCCTGTTCTGCAGGCCCAGCTTACCAATCAGCGCTATCGTGGAATTGGGCTTGGTACATTCGGTTGGCATCATCTTCTGGCTGTTAAGGGCATTCGTTGGGAATCTGATGAGGCTGTCGAGTACGCAGATTCACTGTATGAACAAATCGCTTTCCTCACGATTCAGGCGAGCAGTGAATTAGCGCGTGAAAAGGGGGCTTATCCTTATTTTGAAGGATCGAAGTGGGAGACAGGAGAGTACTTTACGGATCGTGGATATAACAGTAAAGAGTGGACGGCTCTTAAAGAGGAAGTGGAGAAGAAAGGCGTACGAAATGGCTATTTGATGGCGGTTGCACCGAACTCATCCACCTCCTTAATTGCAGGTAGTACAGCGAGCATTGATCCGATCTTTCAGAAGTTTTATTCGGAAGAAAAGAAAGATTACAAGATTCCTGTAACAGCACCGGACTTAACCCAGGCCACTTACTGGTATTACAAATCAGCTTATGAAATTGATCAGAAATGGAGCATTCGTCAAAATGCGGCCCGTCAGCGTCATATTGATCAATCGATCTCATTTAATCTGTATGTAAAGAATACGGTTCAAGCGAAAGAGCTGTTGGACTTGCACCTCACTGCTTGGCGCGAGAAATGCAAGACGACTTATTATATGCGTTCGACCAGCACGGAAAATCTAGATGACTGTGAAAGTTGTTCTTCATAAGGGGGAGTAGACATGACAAGCGAATTACAAAAAAGGAACTTGTATGATATCTATGCGCCGAACCGATCTACGGCGATTATAAACGGAGAGAGTTCAAACGTATTGAACTGGGATGATGTGCGGTTTAGCTGGGCTTATCCGATGTATAAAAATATGCTTGCGAACTTCTGGATTCCAAATGAGATTAATATGGCAAATGATTTACGGCAGTGGAGCGAACTGAGTGATCAAGAGCAGGATACCTTTAAGAAGATTATTGGACTTTTAGCTTTTCTGGATTCGATTCAGACGGATTATAGCGGGAAGGTAGCGGAATATCTTACGGATTCCAGTTTAACCGCTCTTATGCAGGTGCTTTCCTTCCAGGAGGTGGTTCACAACCAGTCCTATTCCTATGTGTTATCTTCTCTTGTTGATAAACAAGAGCAAGATGCAATCTTTGAATACTGGAAGCATGATGAGGTCTTGCTTGAGCGGAATGCCTTTATTGCAGAAGGATATAAGGACTTTGTAGAACTTGAGTCGGTTGAATCCTTCCTGAAGTCGATTGTATATGATGTGGTGTTAGAAGGGTTGTTCTTCTATGCAGGGTTTGCTTTCTTTTATAACCTGGCCCGTAATCAAAAGATGGTATCAACGAGTACAATGATCAATTACATTAACCGGGATGAACAGATCCATGTGAACTTGTTTGAGCATATCTTTAAGGAAGTACTTGCTGAGAATCCTGAATATAAGACCGATGAGTTCATGCAGTTTGTTACCGATACGTTTAAGGAAGCAGCCGAGCTTGAGATAAAATGGGGACGTTATATTATAGGTAATCATTTCGAAGGGTTATCGATCCAAGATGTGGAAGATTATATTAAATTTATGGCGAACAAACGATGCAAAGAACTTGGCGCTTTGAAACCATTTGAAGGTTACACTAAGAACCCTCTTAAATGGATTAAAGCCTATCAGGACGTCAATAGCGGGAAATCAGACTTCTTTGAACAGAAATCGCGCCAATACACCAAAGTTCATTATCAGGACAACGGATTTGACGATCTCTAACGTGGTACACTAGAACCACCAAAACTTTTCGTGCCAGACACCCTTTAGCGTGCTAAAGGGTGTCTGGCACGTAGCAGTGCTTTATAGTGTGAAAGGGGTGGAGTGGGATGATTGGTGAACAGTTGAGGGCGATTGAGGAGGAGTATGAGGTGAAGGTGCTGTATGCGTGCGAGGCAGGCAGCAGGGCCTATGGAATCTCAAGTGAGATGAGCGATTATGACGTTCGGTTTATTTATGTACATAAAGAAGATTGGTATCTATCGATAGATGAGAAGCGTGATGTGATTGAGAAGCCACTATCTGAACAATTAGATTTGAGTGGCTGGGAGCTAAAGAAAGCGCTCAAGTTATTGCGGAAATCGAATCCTTCCATGCTTGAATGGCTCTATTCGGAACAGGTTTATATGGAACAGGAAGGTTTTATGGATCGATTAAGGCGTATTATGCCATCAGCTTTTAATCCACTTTCCGTTCTTCATCACTATCACAAAATGGCGAAACGGAATCATAAAGAGCTTGGTAAAGGGAGTCAGGTTCAAGTTAAACGGTATATCAATGTTTTTCGCCCTTTACTTATGTGTAGATGGGTTCTTTCCTATCATGAATTTCCTCCTCTTCCACTCAGCAAGCTTCTGCAAGACGAAAGCGTACCAGTAGAGATTAAAAGCCAGATGAATGATGTGCTTTC
This sequence comes from Pontibacillus chungwhensis, assembly GCF_030166655.1. Classification (GTDB taxonomy): domain Bacteria; phylum Bacillota; class Bacilli; order Bacillales; family BH030062; genus Pontibacillus. The sequence continues at coordinate 790,999 of NZ_CP126446.1, forward strand.
CGAGAAGATGAAAGCTCCGGACGTTTCTTACATGGAACGTATGAAAGATTTGGATCAGTACATCCAAACGGAATTCCACCAAATCGAACAGGAATTGAGTAACATTCAACCCCCTTCTCATTCAGTCACACGTGAGTTAGATGAGCTATTCCGCTTTACGGTACGTCATATTCATACCTCTTAGAAGATTTTGTTGAAAAGTTAAAAGAAACCTCTTTACCTTAACGTAACGTGAACGTTTACGATAGGTTTATAGCCAAAAGGGGGACTAGAATGATGAAAATTAAAGAAGTAGCCACGAAGTTAAACACCACGCAGCGCACAATACGATTTTATGAGGAAAAGGGTCTCATTCAGCCTGATAAGGGTGATAATGATTACCGTTATTATACGGAACAACACCTATGGAAACTCCAAACAATCTTATCTCTAAGAGAAGTGGGCATGTCTACAGCTCAAATCAAGAAGACCCTTATGAGCGAGGAAGAAGTGGGGCGCTATTTGAATATGCAGCGTTCGGCGCTTTATGAAGAGTGGTTAGAGATTAAAGATATGATCGGAACGATTGATCAAATGATTGAGAAGAATGAAGACCAGGAGCTCGTCAAAGAAGATATTTTTGCACTAGCTGATCAGTTAAAAACGCTAAAAGAAAAGCGCAAAGGTTGGCAAGATCAATGGAATTTTGACAGCCAGGCACGGGGATATGATGAGAGTTTAAAGATGAATGGATATCGGTTCAACGTTCATGAAAATTATGAGGATGCGCTGGCTAAAGCGATTGAATCTATCCGGCCGTTAAAAGGTGAAAAAGGCGTGGATATTGGAACGGGTACAGGGAATCTTGGTTCTAAGTGTCTACCTCTTGGGGCCCACGTCATAGGAGTGGACCAGTCTGAGGAAATGTTGAAGGTGTGTAAGGAGAAACATCCAGACATCGATGTTCGGAACGGCCATTTTCTAGCGCTGCCTGTCATGGATGGGGAGGCAGATTTTATTACGACGAGCTATGCTCTGCACCATGTGACAGAACAAGAGAAGGAGTTAGCCTTACGAGAGATGGACCGGATCTTAAAGCCGAAGGGGCGTATTGCGATTGTGGACTTGATGTTTGCCAATGCACATGATCGTGCCCGGGTGATCAAAGGCTTTGAAGAAGAGGGAAATCAGGAAGCTCTTTATGCGATTGAAGATGAGTTTTATGCGGATCGGTCCAATTTAGTGGAGTGGTTTAAGCAATTAGGATACACGGTTCATACTCACTCGTTTAACGATATCCTGCATATGGTATATGCCGAGAAATAAAATGAAACCTCAAAAAACACTCAAGTCTTGTAAACTTGAGTGTTTTTAGTCGTATTACTCGCAGAAATCTTCTCCATTCTCCGTTCCCCATGTGTGCATCGCGTGGAGGATCGGCATAAGAGTCGTTCCTTTATCTGTTAGTGTATATTCGACTTTTGGTGGGATTTCATCATACTGCCGGCGGTCGATGAAGCCATCGGTTTCTAATTCTTTTAATTGCTGGGTTAAGACTTTGTGTGACACTCCGGGTAACAAACGCCTGAGGGCATTATATCGATACGTTCCCTCAGTACCTAGGTGCCATAGAATAACAGGCTTCCATTTTCCGCCCATTTTCTTTAATGTATATTGAATGGAACATTTTAATTTCCCTTGATCATCTACTTGAAGAGGTTCGTCCACCGTTGGTTCCCTCCTTTACTTACTTTTAGGTTAGTCTCTTACGTAAAAGTGCATACTTACATACTGAACTATACTTATTTACAATAACAATTGTCAAAAGAAAAACAGGAGGGAAAACGATATGCAACCATATCCACGAAATTTCTCACACATTGGACTATCTGTTCCTAATATTCAAGAAGCCATTAAATTTTATACAGAAGTATTCGGATGGTACATCATTATGGAACCATCTAAGGTATACAATGACGATACTCCAGTAGGCCAAATGTGCCGCGATGTATTCGGAGATAATTGGGAAGAGATTGAAATTGCCCATTTATCTACAGGCGACCGTATCGGCGTTGAGCTATTCGCATTTGGAAATAACGAAACGCCTGAAGACAACTTTGAGTTCTGGAAAACGGGGATCTTCCATTTCTGTATCCAAGATCCAAATATTGAAGAAACGGTTGAGACCATTAAATCATATGGCGGTAAACAGCGCATGCCAATTCGTGAATACTATCCTGGCGAGAAGCCATACAAAATGGTTTATGTTGAAGATCCATTTGGTAACGTATTTGAAATTTATACGCACAGCTATGAGCTAACGTACTCTGCTGGTGAATATTAAAATCGCGAAAGCCCTCTGATTAAATAGATCAGAGGGCTTTCTTTGTGCTAGGGGATTAGCTGTAGTTCGTTTGAATTGTTTTTCTCTTTTCTTTATAATTCTTCCAAGATAAAGGGAATTGTTTCATAAGCTTCTTGAAAACGATGATGGCCTCACCTAATACCACGTATTTGGCTGTATCGGTAATGATACGTTGAGAAAGGATAGTGGCGATCGTATAGGCTAGCGGAAGAGATATACATACAAGCAGCAAGGAAAACTCACTGCCCCAGCCGTTATGCCTCATCCATTCCATAATCGGTAGATGTAAGATATAAATAAAAGCTGTTCTTCTCCCGCCTATAGTGAAGGGTTTCGTTGTCTTAGGGATCCATGGGAGAAAGGCGACGATTCCAAGACCCATCACCACGTAATAAACACCTCTTAACCCTATCCCTTCAAGAACTCCTATATTCATTGTCTCAAAAGAGCTTCTTCCTAATAGGAAATCCCGGGTAATGTCGAGGGGGAGTAGGCTTAAAATGATGACGGATAAGCCCGCACTTAAGAGGCCCCACTTCTTTGCCTGTTCTTTTTTGAAGACGTCGAAAGCTCCTTTATTTAAATAGTAACCAAGGATAAAGAAGGGGAAAAATACAAACGTTCGGGACAGGCTAAATTCATGACCAGCCCCTTCAACCAATCCAATTCCAATACCGGCTGCGATCGCTGTTACTACAGGCTTGTTCAATTTCGTAAATATAAATAAAAGCAAATTCCACCAGTATAAACTTAAAAGGAACCATAGACCAAAACTAGGCATCAACCAGTTAATGCTTTGCCAATGATCCAGATTGTATAGAAACTGAAAGATTAAAAAAGGAACGAAAAGCCGAATCGTTATTTTCTCAATATAACCTGTATCTAGAAATTTCTTAGAGAAAAAACCGGTTAACAAGATTAAGGCTGGCATTCGGAAAGATGTTAAGAAATTATTTATAAAGTACACAACGTCATTTTCATATTTAAAGGGACTAATTAAGTGCCCGAATACGACTAGCAGAACTAGTACAAAACGAGCGTTATCAATATAAGGGTCTCTCTTTGATGGTTTTATAGGTTGGCTCATAGTTGCTCACTTCACACTACCTTTGCTCGTAATTCTTGTCACACATGCTTACCTATAGTATCAAATTTAAATCCCTTGATGGGAAAAAATTTATTTTTGATGATTGTCGTTGACTCTCACGTTGCGTGATAGCTTATTGTTTAAAGTAGAAAGGGGGGATTGCTGATGAAAGTAAAAGAAGTTGCTGATCTAAGTGGTGTGAGTGTGCGGACGCTTCATTACTACGATGAGATCGGGATTCTGTGTCCGGGGGAAACGACGGCTAAAGGGTACCGGATCTATACAGATGAAGATCTTCAGGTGTTGCAGCAAATTCTATTCTTTAAAGAGATGGGATTTCCCTTAAAGAAAATCCATGAGATTATCCATTCTGCTGACTTTGATCGAATCGAAGCAATGGAGATGCACCGGAGCGCATTGCTGGAAAAGAGAAGTCGGCTAGATCGGATGTTAGAAACGGTAGAGAAGACGATTAAAAACGCGAAAGGAGAGGGGAACATGACGAATGAAGAAAGATTTGAAGGGTTTGATTTTAGCCAAAACCCTTATGAAGAAGAGGCGAGAGAGAAATATGGAGACCAGGCCGTGGATGAATCTTGGCAAGCGATCAAGAAAATGGACCCGGAGAAGATAAAAGAACAGACGGGGATCATCTATACAAAACTTGCTAAGTTGAGAAAGGGTGATCCAAGTTCCCCGGAAGCGCAAGAAGCTATAGAAGAGTGGTACCATTTCCTTAACCGGATCGGCCATTATCCACCAGAAGCTTTCAGAGGGCTTGGGCAGTTATATGTCGATGATGAGCGATTCACTCAAAATATTGATCAATACGGCGAGGGGTTAGCTGCATTTATGAAAGAAGCGATGACTTCCTTTGCAGATCGGAAGAAATAATCCTCCAAGCCTCTTTTCATTCGTGATAAGGTTAACAGAAAGGGGGCGTATTCTTTGAGTTTATTCATAGTTATCGTATTCGCAAGTGTTGTTACTATTTCTATTCTGTATAGCCTGATCAAAGGGAAAGATTCCAGAACGAAGGCGATTTATAATAAAGGTTTCTTTACAGTCATCGTGCTCAGTATCTTTAGCGCACTGCTTCTAACACCTTACCACAATTACAATCCAAACGTATATAGTGGTGGATATGGAATATTGTTTCTTGTGAGTATTGTTGTTGGATGCATTGCATTAGTAGGGTATTTGCTAAGCTCAAATTACGAATAAAAAAGGCGCTTAACGATCCAACGTTAAGCGCCTTTTTGGTTCTATTAAAGTTGAGTGTTTGTGGTATATAGGCTTTTTCTATAATAGGAGAGGAGTGTTGAACTCTCTAATTGTAGAGAATGTTCCCGTTCGCTTTAACATGAGCATAAGGGGGCCTTGGAAACCACGTATAAGGTGCAAATCACGGGGGCCGTTCACCTTCTACGGCCAAGGCTTGCTCGGGGACTGCGAGACTCCCGCGGGATAAGGAGCCTAGGGAAGACCCCACAGAGAGCGCCAGCGAACGAGGAGGCTTCCCAGCTCCCCGCAGGAAAGCGAGTTGTCCCCGAGCAAGCCCAAGCACTCATTAAACGTAGCGGCCCCATTTAGGTTGAAACATCTCAACTTCATGTGTTCCATATAAGGTAGTTCATATGGAACACTACCCAGTTCGCTGAGAGAGTTTACTAGACTTGTCGTACCTTCTTCATAACAAATCCGCTTTTTGGAATGGATGGAATCTTCTTCAGACTATAACTGTAATCCTGACGAGGTACTTTATAGTCTAAGTGAGCAGCCATAAAGGAGAAACTTGCCTTTAAGACTTCGATAGTAGGCCATTCTCCAGGGCATCTGTGTCCAGAGTAGTGATCTCCGCCGCCTTGTGGAACGAGGTCGTACATACTTCCCTGGTAGTCTTTAAAACGACTTGGTCTGAATTCATCTGGATCACTCCATACCTTCGGATCATGGTTTGTGCCATAAAGGTCGAGCATGACAAGTTGTCCTTCTTTCACGTCATACTGCTGCCATGTGAAATCTTTCTTAGCAATCGCAGCAAGGTAAGGAAAGAACGGGTAGTATCGTCTTACTTCCTGGATAAAACAGCGCAAATGATCTTCGTTTGCTTTAATGAGCGTTCTTGATTCTGGATGCTCTTCAAACGCGTGTGCACCAAATACAATATAGCGAGAAATGGCGACAATGGGACGCAAAATATTGATTAATTCAACCGCTGCTATTTGTTCATCCAATTTGTTTCCTTCTAAATCCTCATGGAACGCCATGCGGTAAATGGCCGAATCAGGCGTTGCCTCCCGTTTCCCGTTCCGAACGTCTTGAATTAGTTTCACGATCCATTTCTCTGTTCTGGATCTGGCACGACGGCTTGCTAAATATTCAGGACCTAGTTTGGTAGCCCCTTCAATCATTTTATTAAAATCATCAGCACGTTTTGATACTTCCTTCTCAGGAAGGGGAACGTCTGCCCATTCGCATGCGACTCGTGTTAACAATTCAAGGACTTCGTCAAAGAGCGTTATTTTGCCCTTCTTCTCCCATTTTGTAGCTGCCTCAGACCACTGCTTACGCGTGATTCCATATAAACGCTCTAGACCTTCTGGTGTCATCAAAGACATAAACAGTTGCTTGCGGTGAGCATGAGCCTGACCATCTAGGGTCTGTACGCCCCCTTCACCAAATAGCGTTTTAAGGACGCGGGAAGGCATGGCACCATTTCGTTTCATTAGCTCGCTGTCATAAAAAAGCTCAGCCGCTGACTCGCCGCTGATTAAGGCCACTTTCTCGCAGAGTACTTTCGTTTCATAAATATCAAGGTGATGGTACTGGACACGTTTTTGGATAAATTCATACCCGTCTTTCAGTATAGAAACAGTTCGATCTAATCCTTTATCCCGAGGTACTTGAACAGTCATATGTATCTCCTCCATAATATGAAAATAATTTTGGTAATCTATACCCTTCTGTCAATGGATCAAACCGCCCTACAAAAGGAAAACTGAAACGATTCATTTAAAGAGAGAGGCACAATTGTACGACTAAAATGCCAAGGGGTTATAATGAAAGAAATCAAACTAGAGAAAAGATGTAAGCGGGAGTTTATAGAAATTTTATATTTTGTTTATACATTTAAAATAAGCTTTCAATAATCTACTAAGAGCAGTAGGAACACAGTAAAACAATGAAGATGTCCAAGGTAGAGGCGGGTGATGTGATGAGCTATAAAGTTCTGATTGCAGAGGATGATGAGAATATCATTGATGTTTGCAAGCGATATTTAGAGCGGGAAGCCTACACGGTTTACATTGCCAGAGATGGTGAGGAAGCAACGACTAAGTGGAGAGAAATGAAGCCTGATGCAGTGATTTTAGACATCATGATGCCGGTTAAAAATGGATTAGATCTGGCGGAGGAAATCCGGTTTGAGGAAGAAACGCCAGTGATTCTATTGACCGCTCTTGGTCAGGAGAAGGATCGGCTTGTGGGCTTATCGATCGGTGTGGATGACTATATCACGAAACCCTTTAGTCCCCGTGAACTCGTATTGCGGCTCAACAATGTCATGAGACGGTATCACTTGAATCATGGTGAAAAGAACCAGGTTCAGCAGTTTGGCACCGTCACCATTGATGCTTCAAAGAGAACCGTTTGGAAAGAAGATCAGTTGATTGAAACGACAGTAAAAGAATTCGACTTGCTATGGTTTCTTGTTCAACATGAATCTCAAGTTTTCTCAAGATCCCACCTTATTGAGAGGCTATGGGGGTTTGATTACGAAGGGGATACAAATACGATTAATGTGCACATTCGGAAGCTCAGGGAGAAAGTAGAGGAAGATCCAGCCCACCCTGTTTATATTAAAACGGTATGGGGCATTGGCTATAAGTTTGAGAGGGTAGCACCATGAAGCTTAGAACGATCTTAATGATCTCGAACTTGTTATCGATTTCGATTATTATTATTTTCTTACTCGTTAGCTATGTGCATATGTTCCTTTCTACAGATGTCATTTTATTGCTATCGCTCATTACTCTCGGAGCGGGATTGGTGTCTATTCTCTCTCACTTTGTTGTGACCCATCCTTTATTAAAAGGAGTAAAAGAACTTTCCGAAACGTCTCAAAGACTCGCAGAAGGGGAGTTTCGTACTCATATAGAGGAGAAGGGGCCAAAAGAGTTCAAAGAATTAGCAGCAAGCTACAACCGAATGGCTGATGATCTCGAGCAGATGTTTAGGCAAGTGAAAGAGTCAGAGGCATTTAAGCAGGACTTAATTGATAATATGTCTCATGATCTTAAAACGCCGATTGCTTCTATTAATTCTTATGTCGAAGCTTTGCAAGATGACATTATTGAAGATAAGGATACGAGGAAAGCCTATTTAGCTACAATTCACTCAGAAACGCAGCGAGTGTCTCAACTGATCCAAGAGTTATTAGAACTTTCGCAGCTAGAGAGGAAGGAAGGTGTGTTTAAACCAGAGCAGATTCACCTTGATAGAATCGTGGTGGAAACGTTGCAAGAGTTTGACATGCTTTTACGAGAGAAATCTCTAGAGTTTGAAGTGGATATGAAGGGCGAATTGCAACCGATTCTTGCTATGCCCAATCAGCTAAAGCGAGTACTGAGCAATTTGGTTGAAAATGCCATCAGGTATACGCAAGATGGAGATCGAATCCTGTTAGAAGTATCTCAAAATCAAAAGGAAACGTATTTTCGATTAGAAGATACAGGTCCAGGCATTCATGAAGCTGATCAAGACAAGATTTTTGAGCGTTTTTATCGTGTAGAAAAGTCCAGGAACAAAAGCTACGGCGGTTCAGGTTTGGGACTTGCGATTTGTAAAGAAATTGTGGAGCACCATGGGGGAGAAATTGGTGTGACTAGTGGTTTGGATAAGGGTGCTGTATTTTGGTTTACACTACCACGCAACATGAAGGAGGAAGCAACAGAATGAAATTAAAATGGATCCTTTCTGCCGTTGTTGTAGTCGTATTAGGTGTGATTTTTATTCCAATGGGTTACAAATACATGTTTGAACGATCAACAGGGAGCGAAGCGGTCAATGCCGATGAGTACGAAGCTGTCGCCACGTTCGCTGGTGGTTGTTTCTGGTGTATGGAACCCCCTTTTGAGAAGTTAAACGGAGTGAGCGAAGTGATCTCAGGCTACACAGGAGGGGATATGGAGAACCCTTCTTATAACGATGTTTCTTCAGGGTCTACGGAGCACATTGAATCCGTTCAAGTTCACTATGATCCGGATGTCATCAGTTATGAAACCCTCCTTAAGGTTTTCTGGAGGCAGATAGACCCAACAGATGATGGAGGACAGTTTGTGGATCGCGGGTATCAATATACGACTGCTATCTTTTATCATAATGAAAAGCAAAAAGAAGCTGCTAAACGATCTAAAGAAGAGCTAGTGAATTCAGGTCGATTCGATAAGGAGATTGTCACCCCGATTCGTGAAGCGAAAACCTTTTATAAAGCAGAAGATTATCACCAGGATTATTATAAGGAAAACTCCATTCGCTATAAGATCTACCGAAGCAATTCTGGTCGGGATCAATATTTAGAGAAGGTATGGGGCGATGATTTAAACGTTGATATACCAGGGAACTATTCGAAAGCGGAATTAAAAGAGAAACTAACCGATATGCAGTATAAAGTGACGCAGGAAGATGACACAGAACCGGCCTTTGAGAATGCGTATTGGGATAATAAAGAAGCAGGCATTTACGTGGATATTGTATCCGGTGAGCCTCTGTTCAGCTCGAAAGATAAATATAAATCGGGCACGGGGTGGCCGAGTTTTACTAAACCGCTAGTTGAGGACAATATTGTGACAAAACCAGATCGTGGACTATTCGGGACGCGGACTGAAGTGCGAAGCAAACAAGCCGATTCTCATTTGGGTCATGTGTTTGAAGATGGTCCTGAGCCGACGGGTCTTCGCTATTGTATGAACTCGGCAGCCCTTGAATTTATCCCGAAAGATGAGATGAAGGAAAGAGGGTATGGGGAATTTTTGGATCAATTTGAAGAGGAATAATGAGTAAGCCAAGCTGGTGTCCCGCCAGCTTGGCTTTTAATTTTGAATGTGGTTGAGTCCGTTACGTTAGATGAGTGCTTGGGTTTGCTCGGGGACAACTCGCTTTCCTACGGGGAGCTGTGAAGCCTCCTCAATCGCTACGCGCTTTCCGGGGTCTTCCCTAGTCTCTTTACCCCGTGGGAGTCTCGCAGTCCCCGAGCAAACCCTTACAAGAAGGGGATGAACGGATCTTGACGCTCATTTGAGAAAAACTTATTTCTTCCATATGGGATGTTACTGTTTCCCGTATATTAAGGCAAAAGCTAGCGTTAACACTATTCTTTAATTGAAGGATAAAAAAGGTTGATTCTACATTGCTCCTCGCCAGAGACTGGTTAGAAGGGATTATTGGGGTGGATAGAGAAGAGAAGGAGGGGAGGGGGATGGATATTTTGGGAGCGAGGTCTCTCTAAAAAAGGGGTTAAACCAACTTGAATACAATACATCATGGATTTTGGACGTATGTTGCTTTAAGAAAGAGGAAAGAGGCTGTTCCCTATGCCTTGATTGGTAGTGTTTTTCCTGATCTTATTTACTATATTATGTTTTTTTACATCGTTATTTTTGGCGACATATTTACGACGGATGCGATTCAGGAGATTGGTTGGTCGGGTGTCATCCATAATCTCGCCCATGCTTTATTTGCACATCCGGTAGTAGAAGTGTTGAGACAAGCGGGTCACTCGATCTTTGTGTGGGGAGTTGTGTTTGCTGTAGTAGTCTTCTTTAAAGGGTGGCGACTTAATCGATGGACGGGCTTTATGTACGGGTGGCTTGGACATGTTGTGATTGACCTGTTGACACATGTCGAGGATGCTGTGCCGATTTTTTATCCGGTAAGTAACTTGATTGTTCGAGGCCCGGTGTCTTATTGGGATGATCGTTACTATGGCGATGTGTTCTCTTTTATTAATGGAATATTGATCGGGATCACGGTCAATATTCTGATTATAAAAAGAGTGAACGCTCGCAGAAAGCGTTCACTCTAGTACGGAATCTTTTTCTTTCGAGCGTTTGGATTGGCTTAGTTGCTCCACAAAGCCAGTGATCTCGAAGAAGTATTGGATGATCGGGCCTAAGAAGATAGCCGTAATGACTGTGCCGAGTCCAACTACGTCCCAGCCTCCAAGGTAAAGACCAAGGCCAGCGAGGGCGAATTCGAATAGGATACGCACCACACGTTTGGATTGGTTGGTTTTCTCGTTCACAATCATCATAAAGTGATCGACAGGAATATGGGGGAATGGAGCTCGTAAATACATACCGATTCCAAGGCCCATGAAGACAACTCCAATCGCGAATACACCCCATTGGGCCCACAAAACGTCTAGTCTTGTATTGCCTAATACGTTATAAAGCCAAAGATTTAAGGTCCATCCTCGTAACAAAATAGGGAAGAGGGATTCGAACCGAGGGCGCTTTCCTTCAATCTTGGCATTAACAAGTACGAGTGCAATAAAGCCAATAATGAGTAAGTAGCCAATTTTAATATCAAAACGCTTAGATAGTCCAAGCGCTACACTATCTCCGGGGGCTACGCCTACGGCTGAGATGACAAGGAGTGCCAATCCCAAACTAGAGATAATGATCCCAAATAAGTAAAGGGCGAATTGTAACCACTTTTGTTTCGATCCTAAATAATGATGATACATTTCTGATAGTTTAGACATGCTGAATCTCCTTTTTTTAGATTCGCCTTTTGAAACGTCTATGAAAAGGGTATACCTACTTGTATGAGCAATTGATGACGCTTACTGTACTAAGGATAAAACAAATCCAGTAAAAATTGAACTCAAACGTATAGAATATTCCTATTATACCCAATGAGTCTTTTGTTTAGATAGAGAGAATGGTTTTTCAATGTGGGGTCAGTTCTCTAAAGTCCTGCACACCTGTCTTACAGTTGGCGGAGGTTGGCGCATCACACTATTTTAAAGAGGGGGAAAAGGATGTATCCTCGAAATTATCGTTTATTGGAATTGGCAAAGGAATTTGTTCAAAATGAGCTTTTATTTAGTACGTATGCTATTTTGATCGGCTCTGTTGCAAGAGGTGATGCTGATGAATATAGTGATCTTAATATCATCTGCTTTACAGGAAGAGAACGATACTTAGGAGATCAGGTTATTTTCTATAAAGGAGAATATATTCAACTCCAAACGAAGTCTATATTAGAGTTTCCAAATAAAGAACTATTAGCTTATAACCCATGGCATTATCGTTTCTTAAGTGAATCTATTATTCTTAAAGACACGAACGCTGAGTTGAGTAAATTGCAAAATTGGGCAAAATCCTATTTTTCCTCTATAAAGGGAGAAAGAGGAGCGATCCAGGATGTGGAGCGTCTCATTGAAGGACGTTTTAGATATGCGGAAGAGCAAATCGGTGCTGGCCGAGCTTTTGGCGCTACGCATGCAGCTCTTGCGACATTTACAGAAGCTATGTTGCTTCATCAATTTATCTATGAGAATAATGTGAGCTTAGCTCATATTGTGACCCATCTGAGGAAGTTAGATCGATCGGCAGAAATTATGGAAGTGTTGCCGTTTGCCCCAAATTCTACGGTCACATTTGATGAGGTTGCAGAAGTAATGACGAAGCTTCGGCAACACCTTCGTCAGACAGGATTTGAACATGTGGCAGGGTTATCGAAACTAGAGGATGACTTGTGGGCAAGGAAGGCTAAAAGGAAATCGGAAGAAGGCGATGGCGCGAACATGTTGTGGCATGCTTATAATAAAGCTTTCTCTTTACTACTTGAGACTTCTCAAGATAAGGAGTTTGAAGAATATTACCGAACATTGCCTGCATCCTTGAAACGATCCTTAGAGAGTATTGGGTTTATTTCCTTACCTCCTCAGGATATTGAGGGATTATTAACCTACACAAATTATGTCATCGATGATTCGAAGCATAAATTAAAGTTAGAGCAAAAATAAAAGTCGCTAAACAAGCGGCTTTTTTTATCTATTTAAACTGTACATAACGGTTCTTAAATGAATGGTTTAGAGAATCGGAACGGATTTGTTACTATTATCCTTTATCCAAAACGTTGTTTGAGGGATAGATGGGTAGGGAAAACGTTATCAGTCAGAAGAAAATCTCTTGCAAAGGAGATCCATTATGAAACCTCATATACAACTTATATTACTTGTTTTACTTGGAATTGCTTTTTTTGGTATCATCTTACTTCCTCTTAGTTTTATGTTCCAAATGATCTTTATCTTATTTTATATCGGAGCTATTTTAGTCATTTCCTTTTACATTATTCTTGAACGCAGGTCATCTACCAATACGATTGTTTGGATTCTTCTTATTCTCATGCTTCCCATTATTGGGTATTTCTTTTACATTTACTCGGGACAATTATCCAGGCAAGGCATCTTGTTTCAGGATAAAAGAAAGAAAGCTCATGTAGTCTTTGATCAGGAAGAACCGGACACTAGAAAGAGTGACCTACAGCCTTTAAATGGTCCTCAGGAACGAATTCGTAAAATTGTTGAATCTTATGCTCAAACCCCGTTACGGAATCACAACAACGTAAAGATTCTAACGAATGGGCAGGAAGCCTTTCCTGAGATCATGGAAAAGCTAAAAGAAGCCAAGTCCTTTATTCACATGGAATATTACTTATTTAACAGTGATGAAACGGGACGTGAGATGAAAGAAATCCTTAAGCAAAAGGCTCAGGAAGGCGTCACCGTCAGGCTTCTATACGATTCAGCCGGGAGCTTGAAGTTAAAGAAGAAGGATGTAAAAGATATGCAGCAAGCGGGCATTGATGTGCATGTCTTCCTTCCTATTGCGAGTGGACTCGCAACTCAAACATTTAACTTCAGGAACCATCGTAAGATTATTGTAATCGACAATGAAATTGGATTTGTAGGTGGTATGAATGTTGGCGATGAGTACCACGGGATTAGCGAAGAATTTCCTGACTGGCGGGATACGCACATGGTACTGCGTGGTGCTGCTATTAAGGATCTCCATCTGATCTTCCTTGTGGATTGGTGGTACATTACAAACGAGAACCTGGTCGAGCAATATAGTACGGAAGCCATACCAGAACCTGAGCAATCGAATACTCATACACAAGTGGTTCCAAGTGGTCCGCACAATGAGCACCAAATTATGAGGGATGTGTATACCACACTCATTCATAGTGCTAAAAAGTCCGTTAAGATTGCGACACCTTATTTCGTACCTTCAAGAGAAATTCACACGGCCCTTCGGATTGCCGCGCAGCAAGGACTTGATGTGAAATTACTCATACCAAAACCATCTGACAATTGGTTAACGTATTATGCAGGGCATTCCTATTTCCCTGAATTGCTTGAGGACGGCATTCAAATTCACCTATATGAGAAAGATTTTATGCACCATAAAATTATGATTATTGATGACGAGACTGCTTCGATTGGTACAGCTAATATGGACTTACGAAGCTTCTACCTCAATTTTGAGGTTAATGTCATCTTATATGGCGGGGAACCTGTTGAGAAGTTGATTGAGAATTACTATAAAGACTTAGAGGAGTCTAGTGAGGTTATCTATGAGGAATTCTCAAAGCGAAAAACTTCAGAGAAGTGGAAAGAAGCTGTAGCACGTCTTTTTGCTCCGTTACTCTAAAGAAAAAGCATCCCATTGCATGTAGCAATGGGATGCTTTTTTACTGCCCGATTTCTTGTCCATTAGTTTCTTTTGGCAGGTTGTACGAGAAAGGTTAAGACAAAGAACAAAGCAAAACTTACTAATAGAAGCGTTCCACCAACAATGTAAAAGACAGTGGTGAATCCTTCTGCAAGGTTAAAAGGGTTTACCATGTAAAGCCACATTCCAAGCGTTAGGCCTGTCGTACCGATAATCCCTGTCCATGCATGGGTTTTGGCAAGCTTGATAAAACGTGTTTCAAACAGCTGGTAAAAGGCAGACCAAGCAAAAAGGGATAACCAGCCAACCACTAAAATGTGGGCGTGAATAGGGCGTAGGGCATAGGCGCCCCCTTGGGAGCCGGCCATATGGGAACCGATAAAAGCTCCAATTAAACCGAACAACCCAGCGAAACGTAAGAGCAATAGACTTATAGATTTCATGTACGTATCCTCCAAAAAAATCGATCTTCTTGTTTCTAACTTTATCATAGTTGTAAAGGTAGAAAATATTCGTAACAGAATGTTCAAAATATCGACAAAGGTTTACGAAATCTTCAACCTATATTTACAAAAGTATAACGTTATGCACTGTTTTTTAACAAAAAATGTGACAAATTGAGACAAAATCCACCATTATTATGTTATTTTATTCTTAGAATAAAATTTTCCACTATTGGAAAGGGGATCTTGGGGATATGAGAAAAGGTTTAAAAAAAGGAACGGGGTTAACGTTAACGAGTTTAATCGCACTATCGGCTACGGCTGTACCTGGGCAAGTGGTTATGGCAGATGAAGGAACAGAAACACCTGATACGATTAGTGCGCAACTATTACTTGTGAATGATCTACATGGAAAGATTGACCACGAGGATGCTTTTGATGTAGATGGGGACGGTGAAGAAGATGCTGTTGGCGGTATTCAATATTTAGCAAGCTATATTGAAGATCGTGAAGCTGAAAATCCAAATTCACTACTTGTACATAGCGGTGACATGGTGGGAGGAAGTCCGATTGTATCCTCCTATTTCCAAGATGAGCCGACGGTTGAGATTATGGAAGAAATGGGCTTTGATGTAGGGACGCTTGGAAACCACGAATTTGACGAAGGTGTTAAAGAAATGCTCCGTATGATTAATGGTGGAGAGCACCCTGATGGTACAGAGGATTATGATGGAATTGACTTCCCTATGGTAGCAGCAAACGTTCAATATAAAGATACGAAAGAGCTTGTCATTGATCCTTACACAATTGAAGAAGTTGCAGGCCAAAAAATCGGTTTTATTGGTGTGGTGACAAGAGAAACACCAAGCATGATTGTTAGTGAAGGAAATGAGAATGTAGAATTTACCGATGAATCAGAGGCGATTAATAAGTATGTTCCTGAATTGAAGGAACAAGGCGTGGAAGCGATTGTTGTATTGGCTCACAATCCGGGTTACCAGGAAGGGGATACTCTGACTGGTGATGCAGCAGAGATAGCGAACAAAGTTGATGATGAAGTAGATATTATTATGGCTGCACATAACCATACGGAAAACAACGCTATTGTAGATGACAAGCTGATTGTTCAAGCTTATTCTTACGGGACAGCTTTCGCTGATGTGGATATTGAAATTGACCCTGAAACTGGCGACATTGTCGATAAAAGCGCAGAAGTCATCACAAACGTCCAAATGAATGTAGAGCCTGACCCTGAGGTTAGTGAGATCCTGAACAAGTATGAAGAATTAGTAAAGCCGATTAAAGAAGAAGTGGTTGGTCAGGCTGCTGTTGATTTAGAGGGCGGTTACGGAGTACGAGGCGAGGTAGGCGATAATGCTCTTGGGAATTTAATCGCAGATGGCATGATTGAAGCGATGGATGCTGATTTCTCCTTAATGAATGGCGGAGGAATTCGTGACGATGTTTCTGCTGGTGAAATCACGTGGGGAGACCTCTTCGACGTTCAACCATTTGGTAACGTATTAAACAGTGTAGAGCTGACAGGGGAAGACCTTGAGAAAGTATTGAATGCTCAGCTCAGTGAGGAGTACGGTCCGGACGTAAGTGTTGGCGGCTTCGAGTACACGTGGAATGGTGCAACAAATGAGGTCGTGAATATGAAGCTTCCAGATGGTACCCCGGTGAAAAAGAATGAAACCTATACTGTTGTAGTCAATAACTATATGTACGGAAATGCGGACTATCGTATAGCGGAATTGGGCGAGAATAAGCAAGTTGGCCCAAATGATCTACAGGCAACGCTCGACTATGTGAAATCATTTGATGAACCAATCACTTATGAGGCTGAAGGACGAATCTCTGAGGTAGCGACAGATTCTAACTCAGGTGGAAACAAGGATTCTATGAATCTACCGTTTAGCGATGTCACAGAAGGAACCAAGGCGCACGAAACGCTTCAACGACTCGCCGAAAATGGTGTTTTTGACAACGTATACGGGGAAGAGACTAAGTCAGGCGATACCCTCACGCGAGGTCAATTTGTTAAAATGCTTGCTAATGCATTCAAGCTAGAAGTGAGTGATGATTTAGAAAATCCGTTCGAAGATACAGATGATATGATGATTGCAGCAGCTTATGAAGCAGGTATTACCAATGGAGTTGCAGAAGGGAAATTTGCTCCAGATCAAGAACTCGATCGAGGACATATGGCTGTTTTAGCCATCAATGCTTTTGAGAACATGTATGGTGAAATTACCCTAGATGATCGTACTTCTTTCAAGGATGAGAAGAAAATGAATTGGAAGAAAGATTCGATCCTTAAAGGCAAACAAGCAGGTCTTTATCAAGGTTATAGCAACGGAAAGTTCGGAGCACGTGATGAAGCCAAAGCAATGCAAGGTGCCTATGTAATTGAAAATTTATTGAATTCTATGAAGTAATACTTGATCGCCCCTCTGACTAAGAGGGGCGAATTTTTTTGGTGTTGCAGGGAGGCTAGTGAAGATTACTATTCCATGTTTTAGTATAATGAATGTTGGGTATATTCCCTTGTCTTGGTTAAAAAGTAATGGTATATATGAGCGTGGAGGATTCTTTGCACTAGTCGAGTGTGAAGAATCCTCGTTATGTTTATGAGAGAATTCCGAGAAGGAGAGGTCCTACATAGAATGGAACAGAAGAATTGTGTACAATTGCGACTCAAAATAAGAAGGGGAGCGATGTAGAATGACTGTGTTTATTGAAGTTGTTCTCCCTGTCATTTTAGTATTTTTATGTGGATTTGGCGTTCAAAAATGGAAGAAACTCGATATCAAATCTGTTTCTACAGTAGCGATCTACATACTGACACCATGTCTCGTTTTTGAGACGTTTTATGATGCGGAGCTGAATAGTGAATATATTATGATTGTGATCTTTGCGGCTTGCTTGTTGGCGATCATGATTTTGATCAACAAGATTACGACATTCGCAAAAGGATACAGCCAATCAGTGGAAAGCGGTATGATCTTATCTACAGCATTCATGAATTCAGGAAACTACGGAGCACCAATCATCCTGTTTGCTTTTGGGGAAGAAGGGTTTACCTATTCAGTATCTTTCCTAGTGTTGCAGGCGATTATTATGAATTTCTTTGGGGTGTATTACGCAGCAAGAGGGCAATCGGGTATGAAAATCGCAGCTCAATCCGTTATGAAAATGCCTGCTACCTACGCGGCCATTATCGCTTTAGCATTGAACTTGCTACACATTCCTATGCCTGAGAACATCTTCTCAGCCGTTTCCCTTATTGCAGACGCAGCTATTCCGGGAGTGATGATCGTTTTAGGTATGCAGCTAGCCAATATTTCTGTTAAATCCATTGAGTGGGGGAAAGTGAGCTATGCTTCAAGCCTTAGATTAATTATATCCCCCCTTATCGCTTTGGTCCTGGTATGGATCCTACCCGTTGACCCATTACTGGCCAAGGTACTAATCGTCTCAGCCGCCATGCCATCAGCTGCCACCACAACAATGTACGCAGTAGAATTCAACTCAAGACCAGAACTTGTCTCAAGCATCACCCTCGTCACAACATTACTCAGTATTATAACGATTTCTACACTGTTGACGTTTATTTAATCGGGTTTGTTAGCTTTCATATGATCAAAAGGTGGTTCGGGAAATCACTCGCTTTCTTTAAATCCATAAGACGTGGTGCCGTTCGTAATAATAAGGTTAGGGGTGTCTTGGGAACGGGGAGACTCCTGCGGGAGAGAGAGGTAGACGAGACCCCGGACTGAACGAAGTGAGGGAGGAGGCTCGACAGCTCGCCCGCGGAAAGCGAGTCGTTCCCAAGACACCCCAAGCACTCATCAAACGTAACGGCCCCGCCTAACTAAATTAAAATCCCTCAGCTTCGAGGGAAGAACATGTTTATAGATAACTCCAAAAAGGGAATGGACTGGTAATAATAAGGAGTGAACAAACATGTTGATATCATACGTACCGTTTGATGGAACAAGTAAATATATAGAAAACGTCGTATCCCTCTCCCTTGAAATGTGTGATGAAGAACAATCAAATGAGTGGGTTCGTGCGAAGATTTTAAATGATGCTAAAGAGGAAGACCATAAAGGATGGGTAGCTCTTTGCAACGGTGAAGTAGTTGGCTATGCATACGGCTACCGTTGTATGAATACAGAAGTTGAGAAAGCTACTATTGAAGTAATCGGAGAAAGTGCGGTGAAGAGTAGTGTGTATGATTGTTTTGAGCGAGTCGAAATGGGCGTGTCTCCGAAGTACAAACACGCTGGAATTGAATCGACGTTAGAAAAGCGTCTCCTGGATGAAACGTTGACCACTGCAAATGAGGAATTTGAAGGTTCTGCAAAACCTTTGTAGGCTGTTATATGAACAATTTGTAAATGTTACTTTGTCTATTGCCTCCTGGCAAGCTTCCCTATAAAATGAGGGGGATGTTTGTTGAAGGAGGCAATTTTATTGAAGACATACATAGAAATTTTGCTCGTCGCCTTTCGGTTAGGGCTCACTTCGTTTGGAGGTCCTGTTGCTCATTTAGCCTATTTTCAGGATGAGTATGTGAAAAGGCGAAAGTGGCTTGATGATAAAAGTTATGCGGACCTTATAGCTTTGTGTCAGTTCTTACCTGGCCCTGCGAGTAGTCAGGTTGGGATCTCCATCGGTATGGTCCGAGGAGGGATTGTAGGTGGAATCTGTGCTTGGGTCGGTTTCACATTACCTTCCATTATTGTTTTGATTCTATTCGCCCTTACGGTTCACTCATTAGGAATCGAAGATGCTGTTTGGGTAAAAGGATTGAAAGTTGTAGCGGTAGCTGTCGTGGCCCATGCAATTATGAATATGGGAAAGAAATTAACTCCAGATCGCCCGCGTATCACCATTGCAGTCGTAGCAGCGATTGCACTTCTCTTTTATCAAACTGCACTATTTCAGATCGGTGTCATCCTACTTGGAGCTATAATTGGAATGTATCTATACAGAAATGCAGAACTGCCTGAAGGTCAAGACGTGGGTCTTCACTTCAAAAAGAGAACAGGCGTAGTCTCACTGACCCTTTTTGCAACGTTACTTGCATTCATTCCTTTCGTTGCGAATATGAGCTCATCCATCTATGTGACGATTTTTGATATCTTCTATCGAGTCGGTTCTATTGTATTTGGCGGAGGGCACGTTGTATTGCCGATGCTAGAAGCAGAAGTGGCGCCACTCCTATCAAAAGACTTATTCTTAGCAGGATACGGAGCGACTCAAGCCGTCCCTGGCCCGATGTTTACGTTCTCAAGTTATATCGGAACCGTAATAAAAGGTATTCCTGGTGGTATTGTCGCATCGATTGCAATGTTTCTGCCATCATTCCTCCTCTTAATTGGAGTTCTACCATTTTGGAACACCCTACGAAAAATACACCGAGTACGCGCTGCTTTATTAGGTGTCAATGCTGCTGTAGTGGGGTTATTAATTGCAGCATTTTACGATCCAATCTGGACAAGCGCCATCCACGCACCTAAAGACCTTGCGGTAAGTATAGGATCCTTTACCCTCCTTTACTTCTGGAAACGCCCAGCATGGCTCGTCGTCATTGTGACTGTAACTGCTTACGTAGCCGTATCAGCTATTGTATAAATAAATACGAACCGTTAAAGATATGGGAAACCATATCTTTTTTTATGCTTGTTTCTGTTATTTTTCCGTTCGCTTTAGAAAGAGGGGGAGGCGGGCCTGGAAACCACTCGCTTTCCTGTGGGGAGCTGGTGAGCTCGGGGGCGTTAATCCAAATATAGTCAGGGCTTGCTCGGGGACTGCGAGACTCCCGCGGGATGAGGAGCCTAGGGGAGACCCCGGAAGACGGCTTGCCGTCTGAGGAGGCTTCCCAGCTCCCCGCAGGAAAGCGAGTTGTCCCCGAGCAAGCCCAAGCACTTATCAAATGTAACGCCCCCATTCACAATAAAATCTCTCAAATTCAATTGAAACAAAATAATTATCAGACTTGTCAGATAATTGGTGAGTATGGTACACTAAGTGTAACTAAATGAAAACGTTTACAAAAGTGGTGATCAGACTTGATCCAAGAGTCCAAATTGCGTAAACAAGCCATGGTATCGCTGACGGGAAAAGAACAACAGTTTTCGAAAGAAAATAACTTCTTGTTTAACTATGGAACACTTGCCCTTACATCACTCGCACTTTTTGTACAACATTTTTTCATGTAAATCTACACAGAACTTGTTACCCCTAAAATGATAGTATAAAAAAGATCCCCTGGCTCTAAGAGTCAGGGGATCTTTGTGATTGATTTTAATGTCCAGATGCTTTTGCATTTGGTTTATCATGAACGGCTAATTTATTAACAAGAGTAGAACTTGCCTCATTCAAGCCTATAATCTCAACGTTGGTACCTTGTTCTTGGAATTTCATCACGACTTTATCAATCGCTCCAACCGCTGAATCGTCCCAAACGTGAGTGGCACTGAAGTCAATCATGACAGTGTCTACCTCTTCTTTGTAATCAAAATAGTCTGCCATGTCAGAAATAGAAGCAAAGAACATTTGACCTGTAACACGGTACAGACGCTTACTGTGTTCTTTATCTAACGTTTTCTCTACATGAATATTCGAGATCTTCGCTACGAAGAAGATAGCGCTCAAGATAATACCGGCAAATACGCCAATGGATAAGTTATGCGTGTACACAACTGTTCCTACGGTTACAATCATAACGGCTGCGTCTGTGATAGGCATACGATGAAGCTTCGTTAAAGAAGACCAATCGAATGTGCCAATCGAAACCATAATCATAACACCTACAAGAGCGGCCATTGGAATTTGAACAAGAACGTCTTGTAAGACGAGAATGAGCGTTAATAAGAACAGACCTGCTACTAATGTGGAAAGTCTTCCGCGTCCACCAGATTTTACGTTAATGACAGATTGACCAATCATCGCACAGCCGGCCATACCGCCAAAAAATCCAGCAAAGACGTTTGAAATACCTTGACCACGAGCTTCTTTGTTCTTATCGCTCGTTGTATCCGTCATATCGTCTACAATTTGAGCTGTTAGTAACGATTCAAGTAGTCCCACAATGGATAAGGCTAATGCATATGGGAAGATAATTTGAAGCGTTTCAAAATTCAATGGAATATCAGGAATCAAGAACATTGGTAGTTCACTTGGTAACGTACCCATGTCTCCAACTGTTCGTACGCCAACGCTTGTTGTTAATGCAATGACTGTCATTACAATAATGGCAACGAGCGGTGCAGGAATCGCAGTTGTGAAGCGAGGAAGGATATAAATAATGGCAAGTGAACCAGCAACCATTAAGTACATCGCCAAGCCTTCTCCTTCAAAGTGCGGAAGTTGAGCCGTGAAGATCAGTATTCCAAGAGCGTTCACGAAGCCAATCATTACGGATCTTGGGATGAACTTCATAAATTTAGCGACTTTTAATACCCCAAATAGATATTGCAAGATCCCTGTTAAAACCGTGGCAGCTAATAGATACTCAAGTCCGTAATCTTTAACGAGTGTAACCATCAAGAGCGCCATGGCCCCTGTAGCTGCTGAAATCATTCCTGGACGACCACCTGTAAAGGCGATTATGACCGCGATACAGAATGACGCGTATAATCCAACCTTTGGATCGACTCCGGCAATAATGGAGAATGCGATCGCTTCAGGAATCAAAGCAAGAGCAACGACAATACCAGCCATAACGTCACCTTTAACGTTACCGAACCATTGTTGTTTAATTGTTTCTAGGTTCAAATCGACACCTCTTTCTATTCTTTTTGTGTTGTCTTTCGACCGCGCCGAAAGCAATTCCGATTACAACGAGAGTGATTATAACACGAAGGTCGGAAAACAAATAATCGCATGTAAGCGCATAAATTCGTCATATGCTCCAAATATCTCGTACATGCTCTTATATAGACCCCTAAACCATAAAAATGACATTTTTTTGTCTGAATATTTAAGTCCCCTTATAAGCCCTAAAGCATGGTATGATAGGGTATAGAGCCATTTATTAGGGGGGATTGTTTTATGTACCAACGAATTCTTCTAGCTACAGACGGATCCGAATCAGCTATGCGGGCTGCTCAAAAAGCCGCACATCTAGCTAAGATTGAAGCCTGTGCAACAATCACTATTGCTTATGTGGTAGACTTGGCTGCCTCCAAGCATGATGTGTTAACGGAAGGAAGAAACATGAGTCTCCTGGAACAAAAAAGGCACGAACGTGTTAAACCGATTGAAGGTTTATTTGATCGAAAAGAGGTTAGTTATGATTTTAAGCTGTTAAAAGGCGACCCCGGGACAGAACTAACCCGTTTCGCGAATGAGGAAGAGTATGACATTGTCGTTATGGGGAGCAGAGGCTTGAACGCTCTTCAAGAAGTGGTACTCGGGAGTGTATCTCATAAGGTCACACTCGGTGCATCTTGCCCGGTAATGATTGTAAAGTAATATATAAGGAAGAAACTTGATCTGTTGAGCCAGAAACCGCTAAAAAAAGAGCCGGGTTTCTGGCTCTTTTTTAGATGGCTCTGTTAGAGTTGGTTGTTGATTTTTTACGCGTTACATATAAGTCCCTAATAAGCAGCACCGGAAAGTGAGAATGTTTCCGTTAGCGTTCGTCTGAGCGGAAAGCGAGTCGTTCCCGAGACACCCTAAGCACTAGTAAATAAAGTCGGCCCTATCTACACTTCAATGTCGCTTTGGGTATTGAACAAGCCTATAAAATAATTGTTAAATTTCTATATACATTAATTCCTCATCCAAATAGTGATTATGGTTTATTTTAATGGCCTTTGGTTCGTGGCCGTATTTCGTGAAGCCATACTTCCGGTAAAGGTCGAGGGCTGGTTGGTTGGTCGCTACAACGCTTAGGTGAAGTTGTTCAATTTGAAGGGAGCGCGCATGATTCGTGCACGCTTCTAAAAGGGCGGTGCCTACACCGAGCCCTCTTGTTTGAGGGGAAACATACATAGCGAGGATATGTCCTTTGTGTTTGAATTTTGTATGGGTTTCTGGATGTAGGGTAACTACGCCGCGTAGGTGTCCTTCAATAAATGCACCGTATGTATGGGTACTTTGATTGCTTAACTGATCGGCCGTACGTTCAATCGGGTTTGTTCGTTGTTTCGCTTCATCATATGTCGTTATAAAGGCTTCCGGGTTTGTCAGTAGAGATTCCAGACGTAAGTTCCAATAATCTTCTGCATCTATTGATCCGAGTCGTTTAATCTCCATTCCAAGTCTCCTTTGCAGTAACAGTTCTTCTTATTATACTGTTTATATTCGTGTGGCGAAATAAAAATCTGAATATTTACTAAAAGAGCACCTGGAAAACCAGGTGCTTATTGAATCTTATGAAAGTCATTTATGGCAACATGATAAAGCAGACGTTGTGTGATATAAATCGCAGCGCCAATCCCTGCGAAGAGAAGAGTGGCTGTTATGGGGGTGCCTTTAAAAGGAGCTACCCAAAGTACGAATATAAATAGACCAAAGCAAAAGGCCTGGATTAGCATACTTTGCAAGGGCACAAACCTGGCCTTAAACACCTGTTGCTCATCGCTCCACTCAAGCTTAGGTTGCTTAGCATCTAAATAAACACCAAACAAATTAGAGAACCAACTTATTCCAAGCGCTAACAACACCCAAAGAATGATGTGCACCAAAGGAATGTGGATAACAAAGGCGAAAAGGAAGAACAGAATAATGAGCGAAATTCCTTGGATGAAAAAGGCGGCTAAGGCTTTACTGAATAGGATAGTACTTGGTTTGATGGGCATATATAAGTTCGTGAACCAACTTCGTCCTTCTCGTGAGATGGCAGTGGTAGAAGTCGGGTTTGTTCCGAGTATAAATAGTGTAAAGCCGACCATCCCAAGTATGATATATTTGCCATCAACAGAACCGATTTCACCCGTTAATTCTCCGATCCCGTTATCTAGGAATAACATGATGGCCAGAAAGATAGGGGCAAATAAGTTTTGAATCACACAATTAATAAAGAAGGAAGGCGTTCGAAAAACGATTTTGATTTCTTTCCACGTATAGCTCCAAAAAGGTTTCCGGGTTTTGTTGTTCCTCTGAAGGTCTACAGCTTTCTTTCCTTTTCCTCCGCCTGATACTCCTCTGACTCCATGGTAATAGAGTTTCTGCCCTGCAAATAAAAAGACGCCTGCACTTATGATTGTGAAAGCTACGAACCCAATAAAAGCGAGAAGGGATTGCCATGCTGGGAGTTGCCCATTAAGTCCTTCTGTAGCTAAGAAGGCATTCGGTATAAACTTCGTTGTATTCCAAATCGTATGTTCTTGATTCGTTAGCCATTGACCGACATCCTTGGATACATTCTCTGGGTCTTGATTCAGTCTAATCACTATATTTATACCAATAATAAATATTAGCGAAAAGATTCCAGCGATTACCTTTGTTCGATCTTTATTCTTTGAGATGTTTGCATAACGCATCACTACCATCATGAGAAGGCCAGCTACAACATAGGGGACAATTGGGAATAAAAGAAGTGTTCCGATTGCCGTAAAAAAATAACCGATGGAGGCCGATGCGTACATTCCGTACAAGAGAAAAACAGGGCCAAGTCCAAATAACGCGAAACCATACACGGTCACTAGGGGCCCGATGGATTTACCGAAAATAATCTGATACGGATGCATTGGGAGTGGGATGTAGGTTTCGATATCTTCTGAGAAAAAAAAAGATGTTAAAATCGAGGGGAGGCTAGTAAATAAAAGAACAATGCTTACCATGATTAAAGAAATGGCTAGAATCATTGGTGATAAGCCAGCTGGTGATAAAACCTGATACAACCCTCCGATTATACTATCGAGGAACCAAAACCACATCAGGAGTAAGGGGATAAATAAAGCACCCACCAAAAAGGTGCCTGCTTTTTGCCCATCACTTTTAGTGGACCACGAAAAGTGCATCTTCATCATGACTTTGCTGAGTAAGAGAGTCTTATTCATGTTCAGTCAACTCCAAGAAGATATGTTCAAGGGTGTCATCAGATTGGTATTTCTCCCGCATTTCATTCATCGTTCCATAAAACTGAAGCGTCCCGTCTTTAATAATCGCAACTTCATCACATAATTGTTCAACCACTTCGAGTACGTGGGTCGAGAAGAATACAGTTTTCCCTTTTGCGGCATGCTCGCGCATCATTTCTTTCACCGCATAAGATGATTTAGGGTCTAGACCTGTTAATGGTTCATCTAATATCCATACATCAGGGTCATGGAGCAAGACACCTGTAATGACTATTTTTTGGCGCATGCCGTGTGAATACGTCTGAATGCGGTCATTTAAAACATCATAAATGTCGAACGTCTTGGTGAGTTGCTCAATTTTTTCCTTGCGAATAGACTGAGGAACTTCGTACATATCTCCAATAAAGTGCAAGTACTCGATTCCTTTTAGACGCAAGAATTGATCCGGGTGATCCGGGACATAGCCAAATGAACGTTTTGCTTCAATCGGATTGTCAGATATATCGTGGCCATTGATGGTAATCGATCCTTCATCAATAGGAAGAATTCCTGTAATCATTTTAATGGTCGTGGATTTTCCGGCTCCGTTTGGACCCAGAAAACCAATAATCTTTCCGTCTGGAACGGAAAGATTGAGTTGGCTTACCGCCACTTTATTTTCATTGTATCGCTTTGTCACTTGATTCACTTCAATCATAAACTTCCACCTTTATAAGCTGTTCCTCATACGAACGAATGAGGATGAATTACGTTCTCTATCTATCATAGCAAATATGAAAGGAGAGCGCAGATAAACGAGTTCTTTTATTGATCAAGAGAGAGGTGGACCATGTCTAACATTTCTTCATTTACTTCCTGTTTCCCTGCTGTTATACGGTAAGCCCCTGCATTTGGACGTGAGGAGACTGCCACGTGAACATCACGCCCAACAAAGTGAATCGCAGCCCCTTCATCTAACGCAAATCCGGGTTCGATTTGATTTTGTTGAATAAACGTATGATAGCCTTCTTTCCATTTTGGATCCCCATCATAATGGGGACAAATGCTTCCGCGTATGAAATCTAGTCCACGCACTTTACTCATGTTGCCTGGAGTATCGTCTGAGATCCCTTCTTTGAACCAGCACATCGCCCCAGCGCTAAGCCCTGCAAGGATAATGTCTTTTTTCCATGCTTTCTCTAAGATCTTGTCGAGCTCCCATTCTTTCCAAAGCGCCAACATATTGCGCGTATTTCCGCCTCCTACATAAATAATGTCCTGGGATAGAAGAAACGATTCAAAGTCTTCTACAACTGGTTCCATCAACGATAAGTGCGTAGGTTCGCATGCTTCTTCATTGAAGAATGTGTAGAACTTCTTGATGTATTCCTTATCATCGCCGCTTGCAGTCGCTAAGAAACATATCTTAGGACGAAGTTGTTCAGATTGATTTAAGATATATCGGTCCAGCCTCGGGTTGTCCATCTCTGTGGAGAATCCGCCGCCACCCATTGCAATAATATTCATGATAAATTCCTCCTTCTTCTTGTGTTCGTCTTACCTGTTTAAAATGTTATAATATTAAGAAAAATATTATATGAAATGATAGGCTTAGTGCAAGCTAAATTATTTATTTCTCTTTGAAAGGAGTCCTTATATTGAGGATTGTATCCCTGTGTCCCAGTAATACAGAACTCTTGGCTTACCTTGGGTTAATAGACCAGCTGGTTGGGGTCGATCAGTATTCCGATTGGCCGGAAGAAGTAAAAGATTTACCACAGCTTGGCCCTGATCTTTCCATTGATATGGATCATGTAGAACGTCTGAAACCAGATCTTGTCCTCGCTTCTTTAAGTGTACCGGGTATGGAGCGAAATATCGAAGAATTAAAGAAGCGTAATGTGCCCTATATCGTTCTTAACCCAAATTCTCTTGAGGAAATTGCTGAAGATTTACTGAAAGTAGGCGGTTGTACCAATAAGGAAGAAGAGGCAAAGGAAGTGGTTCATCATTATCGATCCATCCTTTCTCAATTTCAACAACTGGGTGAAACCATTTCTGAGAAGCCAAGACTGTACTTTGAATGGTGGCCTAAGCCTGTTTTCTCTCCGGGTGGGCCGAACTGGTTAACGAAAATGAGTGAACTAGCTGGTGGCCAGAATGTGTTCTCAAATGCAGAAGAGGCAAGTGTCCAATGCACTTGGGAAGATGTGCGTGTGTTAAACCCAGATGTTGTGTGTATGGCGTGGGTTGGAGTAAAGGAAGAGAAGATGAAGCCTGAAGCAGTACGGAAAAGGCCAGGCTGGGAAGGGGTTAAGGCGATTCAGGAGGACCGAATTTTTGTGCTCGAAGAATCGTTATACTGTCGACCTTCTCCTCGGTTATTATTGGGGCTACAGAAATTAGCCTACCTACTTCATCCTGATATTTATCCAGAGCCAGATGAGAACGATCCGTTACTACAAAAAAATAGCGAACGGCTAGATCGTTACTAAAACAATAGGAGCGTGGGGAAATGAATCGGGAAGTAGTCATTGTGGAAGCTGTCAGAACTGCTGTAGGAAAAAGAGGGGGAGTCTTTCGGGACGTTCACCCTGTTCATATGGCAAGTGCGGTTTTGCGAAGGCTTGTTCAAAAGGCTCAAGTTGATAAGGGGCTAATTGAGGATATTGTGATGGGATGCGTCTCACCTGTAGGCGAACAAGGGTTCAACATTGGACGACTTGCAGGACTCGAAGCGGGTTTTCCGGTGGAAGTACCCGGAGTTCAATTAAACCGAATGTGTGGATCTGGACAACAAGCGATCCATTTTGCCGCTCAGGAAATTCTGGCAGGGGATATGGAAGTCACCATAGGAGCAGGTGTTGAGAATATGTCCAAAGTTCCTATATTAAGTGATGGAGACGAGAGAACGATCCCTGATTCGCTTCATGATAGATATGAATTTATCCATCAGGGCCTTTCAGCTGAACGGATTGCTGAGAAATATGGATTTACACGTGAACAACTAGACCAGTACGCTTATGAAAGTCATCGGCGAGCCATTAAAGCGATGGAGTCAGGAGCTTTCAAAGAAGAGATCCTTCCTTATAAAGGGAGTACGAAAGAAGGGGACCCTGTTCTTGTGGAGGAGGATGAGGGACCAAGAAGAGACACGTCTCTTGAGCGCTTGGCTAAGCTTCGTCCGGTTTTCAAGGAAGATGGGCTTGTCACTGCAGGAAATGCGAGTCAGATGAGCGATGGGGCCGCGGCTGTGCTCTTAATGGATCATCAAAAAGCGAAAGAATTGGGGGTTAAAAGCAGAGCTCGAATTGTAAAGCGAGTCGTGGTCGGTTCAGATCCAACATTGATGTTAGATGGAGTCATTCCGGCTACCAAAAAAGTTCTGAATAGAGCAGGTTTGACGATTGATGATATTGACGTGGTGGAGATTAATGAGGCATTTGCTCCTGTTGTGCTTGCCTGGCAACAAGAGTTAGGGGCAGATTTGCAAAAAGTAAATGTAAATGGAGGCGCGATTGCTCTTGGCCATCCCCTAGGGGCCACAGGAGCGAAGCTTATGACTACGCTCCTTCATGAATTAGAGCGTAGACAGGGCCGGTACGGTCTTCTCACGATATGTATCGGACACGGTATGTCGACGGCAGCGATTATTGAACGTTTATAGATGGACCCTTAAACACTAAGCTTTAGGAAAGATTAGTGTTGTCTTTTTTATAGGATAGAAATGTCACCCTTAATATGATGAATTTTACAATTTTGTGTCATATTATTCCTCTGAATATGTTATCATAGGGTCGAATAATGACTCATTTTGGAATTATACATAGGGGGAATGAACGTGTTACGAAGTATCAAGAGGCAAATGAATCGTAAGAAGAAAGTGGCGGTGAGTTCTGTTGTGGCCTTGGGGATGGCGACATCACTTGTTGCTCCAAATGTTGTGCAAGCAGCTGAGGATGAAGATATTGTAAAGCTACGGATTATGGAGACAACGGATATTCACTCCAATGTGATGAACTATGATTATTTCTCTGATAAAGAAGTAAACGATTTTGGCTTAGTGAAAACAGCTACTTTAATCCGAGAAGCGAAAGAAGAGGCGAAGAACTCTCTTTTATTTGATAACGGGGATTTAATTCAGGGTAGCCCTCTTGCTGATTATATGGCGAAGGATAAAGAATGGGAAGAAGGGGATCAGCACCCTGTTTATAAAGCACTGAATATCCTTGATTATGATGCGGGTAACTTCGGTAACCATGAGTTCAATTATGGTTTAGACTACTTAAGTGAAGTAACATCAGGAGCAGAATTCCCATATGTAAACGCAAATGTGTATAAAGACGATGGTGATGATGACCCATCGAACGATGAGAACTACTTTGATCCTTATATCATTCTTGATAAAGAAGTAACAGATGAAGATGGAGAAACGCACACGGTTAAAGTTGGGGTAATTGGTTTTGTTCCTCCTCAAATTATGCAGTGGGATAAGAGTAACCTTGAAGGGAAAGTCATCACGAAAGATATTGTGAAGTCTGCCGAAAAGTTTGTTCCTGAAATGAAGGAAAACGGGGCAGATATGGTTGTTGCGATTGCTCACTCTGGCATAGGAAGTGTGACAGAGGATGGAATGGAAGAAGACGCGACCTATGACCTTTCTAAAGTAGAAGGAATTGACGCAGTTCTGTTTGGACATGCTCACTCTGAATTCCCAGGGGAAGACTATGCAGATCTTGAAGGAGCGGACATCGAGAAGGGTACGTTAAATGGAACGCCTGCAGTGATGCCAGGATTCTGGGGCTCTCATTTAGGAAAGATTGATTTCACTCTTGAGAAGACAGACGGTAAATGGGAAATCAAAGATGCTCAATCCAGTCTTGATGCCATCTATGATTCTGAAAATGATCAGTCGTTAGCAGATCCGGATAAAGAAATAGTAAAAGCGGTCAAGGAAGACCATGAAGGAACAATTGAGTACGTAAATGCACCAGTTGGGCAAACGGAATCCGATCTTTACAGCTATTTCTCCCAGGTTCAAGATGATCCTACAGTACAAATCGTAACCGATGCGCAAAAGCGTTATGTTGAAACCTACATTCAGGGAACCGAATATGAAGGCCTTCCAGTCTTATCAGCCGGAGCACCTTTCAAAGCTGGACGCGACGGGGTTACAGACTTTACGGATATTGAAGCGGGCGACTTAGCTATTAAAGATACAACCTCTTTATATAAATATCCAAATACGGTAAATGTATTAAAGTTAAACGGTTCTGAAGTACGTGAATGGTTAGAGTGGAGTGCCGGCCAATTTAATCAGATTGATCCTGAAAGTGACGAGGAACAACTCCTTGTG
Source organism: Pontibacillus chungwhensis (assembly GCF_030166655.1). Taxonomy (GTDB): domain Bacteria; phylum Bacillota; class Bacilli; order Bacillales; family BH030062; genus Pontibacillus. The sequence continues at coordinate 821,998 of NZ_CP126446.1, forward strand.
AAACCAAATGACCGTTCTGATGAAGGTTTCCCAAGCTACAACTTTGATGTCATCGATGGAGTGAGTTATCAAATTGATGTGACTGTCCCTCAACGCTATAACAACGACGGAACAGAAGTCATCCATGACACACATCGTATTCAGAACTTGGAGTATAACGGGGAACCGATTGATGAAGATCAGCAATTCCTAATCGCTACAAACAACTATCGTGCGACAGCAACACCAATTGCGAACCCTGGAGGGGACAATATCGTTATTGAATCTCCAGATGAAAACCGCCAAGTGCTTGTGAATTATATCCGAGATAATGAAACCATTGACCCTAAAGCGGATGGAAACTGGTCCATTGCGCCGGTAGAGGGCGATCCGAGTCTAGTATTCTATTCTTCTCCAGATGCACAAGGATATGCAGAGGCGAATGAAGACATTGCTTATGTAAGTACAAGAGACGATGGCTATGCGAAATATTCATTTGACCTTACTGATGAGCAAGAAGAGAACAATGAAGATGAAACAGAAGAACCAGAAGTAGATGAAAAGGCCAATGATCTGATCTATACCGTGAAGTGGAACGATACCCTTGGCAAAATCGGAGCGAACTACGGAATCCACTGGAAAGAACTTGCTGAGTACAACAACATTAGCAATGTGCGCCAATTAATGGTCGGGCAAAGTCTTTATATCCCTGTACCAGAAGAAACGAATGATTACCGTGTGCATATTGTCAGTCAGGGAGAAACACTAGGCAAAATCGCATCACAATATGAAGAGTCTTGGAAAGAGTTAGCAACTTATAACAAACTCAAAAACCCTCATTTCTTAAAAATTGGTCAGCACATCAAAATCCCGAAAAACTAATCATTACTGAAAAGAACCTGCCAAGCGGCAGGTTCTTTTTCTATACTGCATCCGTGCAAAGCGCCTTGAGGATGGTTTGTTTAAATTGAGGCGTGTTCTTGCGTAAGTCTTCTACTGTATAAATCCCCGTATAGTATTGAACCACAAGCCCATCTACAAACGCTACAAGTATAGAAGCACCAAGGTTATGGTGAATCATAGGGAACTCATTATCCTCATCTAGCTTAGACAGTTTCGATTGAAGATGGTCGACCATTTCATTAAAGGCACCTGCAAATGTAGTTTGATAGACTTCGCCTTGTGTATACCGACTCATAACGGATTTGATCATATCGATATTGCGATCATTGTAATCCCAGGAATCGTACAAGAATTGCTCAATAAAGGCTTCAACATTTTCACATTCATTTTGTTCTAAAGCATTAATATAATCGTCTTCTAACTGTTTTAATAGATCATCCATATTGTCGTGAGATATACGGTGTTCCATCAAGATCCCTCCTCTTAGTTGTGAGGAAAGGATTCCCGGGATCTTAAGAATACAAACAACTTTTTTTATTCCTTCTCATATTCTTGAAAGTGGATTATAATGGGTTCAATTTAAAAGGTGATGAGGGATGTAGGGTGCAGGTGAATTCACATACGATTGAGAGGTCGAATAACGGGGCGCGGTATGCTTTAAAAAAGGGAGCGATTGCAGGCTTGCCGATTATGTTTGGGTACATGCCGATTGCAATTACATATGGGGTATTAGCAAGTGAAGCGGGTTTGAACTTGTTTGAGATTACGATGATGAGCGTGCTGGTGTTTGCAGGCGCAAGCCAGTTTGTGGCGACCAATATGATCCTGACAGGGGTTGGAGCAATTGAAATTATACTGGCGACCTTTGTCCTTAATTTCCGGCATTTTGTTATGAGCTTTTCGTTTATGAATCAGGTTCGCTCTCTGTCCTTGAAATGGAAGATTCCGATGTCGCTTGGGTTAACAGATGAAACGTTTGCCGTTGGATCCCTTCACAAAAAGGAAGCGAGAGAACCCCATGGAGCTTTGTTTTATGCGGCTATGATTCTAGTCTCCTACGCTTCTTGGATTGGGGGATCTTTCCTTGGTGGGGTGTTAGGAGAGGTAATCCCAGCTGCTCTTAGTCAAAGTATGGTGGTGGCGTTATATGCGATGTTCATAGCGTTACTTGTTCCTTCTGTTAGGAAAGAGTGGAGGATTGGAATTATTGCTGTTATCAGTATGGGAGTTAATTATGCGTTATCTTCATTAGGGGTCAGCGACGGTTGGGCCATCGTTACAGCTACACTTGTGGGCGGAGCAAGTGGAATTGGGTTATTAAAGGAGGAAGAAGCATGATATTCATCATTATGGGGATGGCACTCGTTACAATGATTCCTCGCTTTCTCCCTGCATTTGTGGTCGACCGTTGGACATTTCCTGCGTGGGTTTCTCGATGGCTGAACGCGATCCCTTATGCGGCGCTTGGAGCATTGATCTTTCCTGGTATTACGACTGTAATCGAGGGGGAGCCTCACGTAGGACTGATTGCTGGAGGAGTGGGTGTTGTATTAGCATTTTTCCGGGTCCATACGATTGTTACAGTTGTAGTGGCGATTGGAACGGTATATGTCCTGACGATTGGATAAAAGGCGTTTGTCACGCTGTATGGCTATAAGCATATAGTATAGGGAGCTTATTACGGAAGGAGCCATGACAGCATGGATTATAGACAGAACGGTTTAAATTGGCTTGTAGGTCAATTGCTACCTGGGCAGGGTGGATATGGTGGAGGTTTTGGGGGCGGGTTTCCTCAACAACAACCATTTGGTCCTACCCCTGGTCAAGGAGGAGGGCAACCCCCATTTGGCCCACCACCTGGTCAGGGAGGAGGGCAACCCCCGTTTGGTCCACCACCTGGCCAAGGAGGAGGCGGTCAGCCCCCAATTGGTCCACCACCGGCGCAAGGTCAGTTTGACGGGTACGGCGGCCAACCGAGTGTGTTTGCGGTAGACCCTGGTGCTTTTTATAGATGTTTATATCGCTATACGCGCGTTCGTTTAAATAACGGGAGAAGGTTCTGGTATTATCCAACCTTTATCGGAAGAACATCTGTGGGCGGATATCGTTGGAGACAGTCCCAGCAACGTTGGGTGTATTACGTAATTGATACAGATCGTATTTCTTCGTTTTCTTGTTCATAAATTAAAAAAACGTCATCTTCTGATGGCGTTTTTCTATACATAAGGAGGAATACCGAATACAATAAAAGTAAGGATACGTAAATGTTGACCAGGGGGAGGAGATGCAGTTGTATACAATTCGAAGAGCGACCCAGGAAGACGCTAAAGCGATTGCTTATGTACATGTAGAAAGTTGGAGAACAACCTATCAACCGCTGCTGGAGGAAGAAGACATCCAGAGCTTAACATTAGAGAACCGCATTACGTTATGGGAAACGATTTTAAAAGCTCCGATTAATAATCAAACGATCTTTGTGGCTACAGATGAATCGGAGAAGGTGGTTGGGTTTATATCAGGAGGAAAAGAGCGGACCAAGGTGTACGGCTATGATGGTGAAATCTATGCCATTTACCTGTTAGATGAGGTGCGAAAGAAGGGCCTTGGCACGGAATTATTGAAAGCGTTTACGAACGATATGGCGCAAAAAGGATATGGTTCTATTCTTGTATGGGTATTAACTCGTAACCCCAACAAACGATTCTATGAACGGTACGGTGCAGTTGCAGTGGAAGCCGAAAATATAACAATAGGAAAAGGGACGTATGAGGAGACGGCTTATGGATGGAAGCATTTAGACCACCTTTTAGAAACGCTGCCGGCTTCTTAAGGGAGCATTCTTATAAGTTATAAAATTACACCAGATATACAAAAAGAGCTTGGAATCCCAAGCTCTTTTTGTATATCTGGTGTGTGAGTCATGCTAGCTATTCTGAGTGTGATCTTCGTCATGATACGGTTCGATATGAATATGAGTGTGATAGATACCGTGTTCATCAGCTAATGAATCCTCAAGGCGGTCTGTGATGTCATGACCTTGCTGCACGCTAAGTTCTGGATCCACTAGGATGGTTGCGTCAACGAGTACCTGGTTGCCGTGTAAGCGGGCTTTTACATCTTCCACGACTTTCACATCACTATCCTGATTGAGTGTTTCTTTAACTTGATCGAGAAGCTCCTCATTAACGCCATCTGTTAACGTATGGGAAGCGTCGCGGAAAATATCATAAGCTGTTTTACAAATAATAAGTCCAACTATAAAACCAGCGACGGGATCAAGCCAAAAAGCACCAAATTGAGCACCTATAATTCCGATGAAAGCGCCAATACTGACGAGGGCATCTGAGCGATTATCCTGAGCTGCTGCATATAAGGAGTGACTGTTGATCCGTTTGGATAAGCGTAAGTTATAGAGATACACTCCATACATAACTACGGCTGCACCAGCTGCTGTCCATGCAGTTAGCAGACTTGGTTGTGCCTCTTGCCCAGCGAAGATTTGCTGAATGGTTTCGTAGATAACCTGTAGTCCTACAGTCATCATAATGAAAGCAGCAATTAATGAGCCGATGGTTTCAGCCCTGAAGTGTCCATAGTGGTGGTCTTTATCAGGTGGCTTACGTGAAATGCGTAACCCGATCAGTACGGCTAGGGATGCAATAACGTCCGTTACGTTGTTTAAGCCATCTGCGCGTAACGCCTCTGATTGACCAATAGAAGCAATAATTAATTTTGTGGCAGACAATATGAGATAAGCACAGATGCTAATCCATGCACCTTGCTCACCTTTTTTTAGGTTCTCATATTCATTCATGTCGTGATCCTCCGTTCCCTCTCTATAAGCCTTATATAGCTTACCAAAAGGGATTCATATGAGTCTAGAGAAAAAAACGTTGCTATCTTCACTTCTATTGTCACTATAAAATAATGTTTCCTTAACCCAATTTTATATCCTGAAGCAAAAATGGGTAAAAAGACCTGTTTATTGTCATATTTGTAATCTAAATGTTGAATTGGGGATTAATCTATTCTTAAAAGGGTATTCATTTATTAAGAAATTATTTTAATCTAATTATTTGCACAAACAGAACGGTAGACGACAGATTAGCTTTAGGAATTTCTATGACAAAAGGGGTGAAGCCATTGATTAAAGAAACTGTGATCATTGAAGGCTCTGTGCGTGGAATGAAGTTTTCTAAGCCTATTTTGTTACAGTTCAATCCTTCAGAAGAGAACATAGAAGAGGCCATTATTAAGTTTTTTAATAGCCATGCTCAGTCTTTTGAAGAATTAGCCGTTCAGCGCGGCTGGAGAGATTCATATTGGACGTTCCCTCAATATTATGAACTCGTAATTTAATACATCATGAAGGAAGACAATCCATATAGGGTTGTCTTTCGTTTTGTTTAATAAGAGGCCGTGATTCCCTTGAAATGGCTGATAAAAAAGACCATTTTAAAAAAAATATCTCGAATTTGAAACTCTTTGTTTTGAGCTAAGTGCAGGTTGGGTATATACTATAAGCATCCCCATTCTTTCATTTTGTGGAAAAGATGGGTCGACTATACTGATTGGATTAAAGGAGAGATTAGATTGACAAACATTGCAGTGGTTTATTACAGTTCTACCGGTACAAATTACAAATTAGCAAAATGGGCAGAAGAAGCAGCTAAAGAGGCGGGCGCTGAGGTAAAACTTGTACGCGTAGCAGAAACAGCACCTGAAGAAGCAATCGCTCAGAATCCAGCTTGGAAGAAGCATTTAGAAGAGACAAAAGATGTTCCCGTTGCTTCAAATGATGACCTAGAATGGGCCGATGGTTTTATCTTTAGTGTACCCACTCGATTTGGGAATGTGCCTGCTCAAGTGAAGTCTTTCTTAGACGCAACAGGTGGACTTTGGTTTAACGGGAAACTTGTAAATAAAGTCGTCAGTGCAATGTCATCTGCTCAAAATCCTCATGGTGGTCAAGAACAAACAATCACGAACCTTTATACAACGATGTTCCACTGGGGAGCCATTGTAGCTGCACCAGGATACTCTGATCAAGCAGTCTTTGCTGGCGGAGGAAATCCATATGGTACATCTGTAACCGTAGGCCAAGACGGTAACATGCAAGAAGATGTAGAAGCGGCAGTAAGACATCAGGCGAAACGTACGGTTGATATTGCGAGCCGTATTCATAGTAAATAAATGATAAAAAGGCTATCCATTTGGATAGCCTTTTTATTTAGGCTCTATAGCTTGAAAGTGTGTCCGTTGGTTTTGGAATGAGCAGCGTAAGGTGAATCGGGAAATCACTCGCTTTCCGCGGCGAGCTGGGGAGCCTCCTCACTCGCTAACGCTCCCTCCGGGGTCTCCTCTAGATAGAAATGTGCAAGCGTGGTGCCTAGGACCGTACGGACAAGACAGCTTTTTGGAAAAGGCGATAAGCCTTTGGAAAAAAGATGACTTGTCTCGCTAGGTCCTCCACGCTGGAACTAGACTGGCTTCTATTGCCGCAGGAGTCTCGCAATTTCCCGATTCACCTTGCGATATATGGATAAAGGAAACATCCCTTATGGGGGAGTGGTTCAGCTTTTCCACCTCGCCCGCGGAAACGGAACCGTTCCCAAGACACCCCAAGCACTCATAAAACGACGGCCCTTTCCAACTAAAATAGCAGAGAAATTACATATAATCTTTTACTGTACCAAAGTAGATATTTCCGCTGTATTGGGGGAGGTTGCTTCTGAATTGTATCCATATTGGGGATTCTTTCAAAAAAGGGTATGTTTCTAGTAGCCAGCGTTCTCCGTAAAAGATTCCTTTGAGGGCTGTGCTCATTTCTCTCATGAAAATTTGATAGCGGATCTGTTGTGCTGTTTCAGGAATGTCTTCTGTTCCCACTAGGACACTCCCTTGAAATTGCACCTGATTGTTCTTAGGTTGCGTCCACCATCCGAATACTTCATCCCGCATCTCATTTGTCTGGTCCGTCGCAAATTCCTTTGAAACGGTTAAGAACAAATCACCTGTCTGATCTGAATGGGTAAGGGTGTAGGTTCTTTCAGAGAAAGGAGTGAAATGTTCTATATCAGGCCTATATTGGGTATAGAGTTTAAATGGAGAGAAGCTCATCCATGATCCTCCTGTTCATTAAAGGATTAATCTTTATTCTTATATTTTATGCGCGTAAGGAAAATAAGGAACGATTGAGCAAATTCCCTACAGCCTCTTAGGTTTGATAGAGAAAAACGTGGGGAACATAGAATCAATAGCAATTTTATCAGAAAATTGTTTCAATTTATAAAGATCTATCATATACTACTTAAAAGGGGGAGAGTTCCATGAGAAAGGAAAAAATGTCGTACGCCCTAACTTGGTTCCCTATGAAAGATCGAGATGTGATTCACGCCAAACGTGACGTCCCTTACGAGATTAAATTAGCGAGCACTTTAGCATTAGATGAGCTTTGCTACAAGTGGAACAAATCAAACCTGGAAGCCCAGATTAATGAGGCAATTGACCTTGGTGATCAAGAACGCCTGCTTCAATTAAGTGAAGTTTATAAACCTTACACATACGAATGATGAATTGTACATGATGAACGGATGAAGAAGCCGCTACCCGAGTTCTGACTCGGAGCGGCTTTTTTGTTGTTTAAATAGATTTAAAAAATAGGTTTAGGTAAATCGAACTACCCAAAAAGTGAGAAAAAATGTAAAATGATAGATAGAGCTATACTTTTGAAAAGGAGGAAGATTAAGAATGGAGCAATCTCATATGAAAGATAAGGTTCAGAATAAGCAAAATAGCGTTCTAATAAGTGTTTTGCTTCTTTCTGTGATTCTTGGAGTAGGGGCTGAGTATATTGTACAAGCTCCGCAGATGAATATGATCACGATTGGTGGCGGTGGATTAGTAAGTGTACTCATAATGGGTTTGTTGCACTGGAAGAAACGTTTTATTTCTGTCATTCCATACATAGCAGTAGGGAGCCTTTCACTCATTGCCTTAATCGTTATGATTTCTTCAGGTTATGTAACCAATTTTCTCTTTGCTTTTTATGTGTTAGCCGTAGCAGCCATTTCTCTTTCTGTGCGAGTTCTTTCAGTCGGAGGAGCGCTTGGGTCACTATTGCTTGTCTATTTTGCGCTAGAGAAAGGAAAAGCACTTGGCTTTGACTCCCGTGCGATTACAATTGCTTTTGTGTTTTATGGTTTAATCTTTATTGTTTTAATGACACAAGTCCGCTTAACGAAACGTCTTCTCACCCAAACAGAACAATCTCTTGAGGATAGTGAAACGCTCGTAGCGAAACAGACAACACAAGTAGACCTCATTCATCAGACCGCTCAAACCGTTTACCAACACATGAAGGAAATCGGTGAGGCGAGTTTCGAAAGTAGCAACACCATGAATGAAATGAATGCTTCTTTTCATGAAATATCTTTAGCTTCTCATACACAAGCTTCATCTGTGACGGATATCACGGACGCTACAGATCAGGCAAACGGACTTCTTGAAACCATGATTCAAGCATTCGAAGAACTTGTCCAGGCTGGTCACAAGATGCATACAAATGCTTCGGACGGAATGGGATCTATCCAGCAACTAACCGACACAATGACCGAGGTTCAATCCTCTTTTCGAAAAATGAGCGCAAAGATGAAAGGGCTTACAGAAGGTATTGAAGAATCTACACGCTTTACACAACAAATTCAAAGAATTGCTGAACAAACGAATTTATTAGCTTTAAACGCTAGTATCGAAGCGGCACGTGCTGGTGAGGCAGGGAAGGGTTTTGCGGTTGTGGCCAATGAAGTTAGGAAACTCGCAGAAACATCAAATGCCACCGCCCAACAGATTAATGAAAACCTTCTTTCCATTCAAAAGGAGGCGTATGAGACAGAGTCTCTCGTTAAAAAGAATCAGGATCACCTGGAAGAGAGTATAGGTGTTACAGAAGAGACGGCGAGCACATTCCACGTGATCACAAGGGAGATTTCTCTATTTATTGAGCAATTAACAACTTTTGGGGAGCAAGCTGAAGATATCCGGCAATCTTCACAAGGTATTGATCAATCTGTACATGAACTGGCCTCAGTCATTCAGCAAACTGCTGCTACGATGCAGCAGTTACAATCGACAATTGGCACACAAGCTGATAAACAAGAGAAGCTAAAGAATTCGATTGCCTTCACAAAAAAAGCCGTAGAAGAACTGGAGCGGCAACACTAAAGAAGGAGAGACAAATCCATTGTCTCTCCTTCTTTCATCATTGAGCTTGATCGAGATGGAATGGGCTCGTTCCGAGATATTGATTGGGATTTGAGGGAACGTTGTGCACCCAGAATGTAAAGTGCATATGAGGCCCTGTCGAAAAACCAGTACTTCCAACATAGCCGATGATATCCCCTTTCTTAACGTGATCTCCGGCTTTCACGTTAAGTTTAGACATGTGAATATACTGGGAGAATAAATCCATGCCGTGGTCAATATAAACGGAATTCCCCGTTAAATGAAGGGAATCCGCAAGAGCGACGATCCCATCGTTTGTAGCTTTTACAGGGGTACCAGCTGGTGCTCCCCAGTCAATGGCTGTATGGCTGCCTGAAAATTCGCCGTTCACGTATCTGGTGTAACCAAACGGTGTTGTTACTTGCCCTTCAACAGGTTGGATGAACGAAGAGTTAGGAGGAAACAAGAACTCCTCTTCCGATTGACTTCTAGCTTTGTCAATCTTCTGTTGATCCTTCATGATTTGCTCTGTATTGTTTCGAATGTTCTCATTCTCTTCTGAAACCGTGATGTGCTGTGTCTCAAATGTTTTCTTTTGAATCGTTAAGGTACGATTCCCAATCGGATAGTTTCCTGGTTTCACACTCATAGGGATCGGCAAATATGTGTAAAACCCTGACCCGAAGGGCTTTAGTGTATAGGTGCGCCCTTGCCACTCTAAGGTCCCCTCGCTTTCACTTCTTACAAGAATCATATCTCCTCGAGACGCCACATTAGGGATTAAAGCCCACTTTTTGTTCATTGTCTCTTTTGCAATCGTTTCGTTTTCAAAATAAGAAGCTTCACGCTCCGTAGCCTTTCGTTCCAACAAAAATTGAACAACTTCGCTCTTTTTGGCCATAAGAATATCATTTAATTGAAGAGATTCAGAACGGGTTTCGTGCTGAGAGGTTTCTTTAGTAGGCTGAGCCTTAGCATGTATAATGACGCCCACGCCAGCTAACCCGCTTATCATAAATACACCGATCATAACGAGGATTAGTATCTTTTGTTTTAAATAGAGTTTGCTCAAATGAACCTTCCTCCTTTTGGTAAATTATGTTTTTACTATTATCTCAAACTATGAGTCAATGTAAACGTCATTTTGAGTTGTATATTCTGAAATAAGAAAAAATTAGGTCCTTCACCTCTTTATTCCAGTTGTGCCTGTGATGTAATATATAGTACAAATGAACGATTTAAGCAGGATCGGTTGTAATTCCCTTCTAAAAAGCTTCTTTATAAAGTAATAGATTAAGCAAAAATAGAGACGCTGTTCTCATTTTGCTTCTTTTTTTAAATAAAAACCGAACATATGTTCTTGTTTGGAGGGGGCAATGATGAGGAGTTTCGAAGAAAGGTTTTTTGAGAAGTTTCCAAATTTAAAGGGTAATCCCGCTGTTGAGACGTTTCTGCATAAACCTGAGCATCAGGAATTGATAGAAGACTATCTATCTTCGCCTACTCAAGAGAGAATGGATCATTTAGATAAAGCTTTTAAAGCCTATTACTTTGGGATACGTTTCACCTCTTACTTAAATACATCGCTCTATTTTCACAGTGTTAATTTTGATAAAAAGGTGAGGCAGTTCGCTGAAAGGAATAGGTTAACACTAGATCAGTCAGTGGGGGATGAAGAAGGGGAAACGTTTAAGGATCAGCTTTATGACCAGGGATCTCTTTATACCGAAACACCGCGCACCTTGGAGGAGTGTATAGAAGATGATGATTTGCTACGAGCCTATCTGAGGTTATCGGACAAGCAAAGGGGGGTGCTGGATATGACTTATGTACACCAGATGAAGGATAGCGAAATAGCTAACCATACACATACATCTCAACAGGCTGTATCTAAATTGCGGAAAAAGGCTCTTATGAAATTAAAAAATGCATTAACGAAACAGAAGGAGTGAGCTTATGGCAGTTTTATATGATTTGGTAAGAGAAGCCCAAAAAGGTTATGGCACAGAGGGAAAGATCGTTGAAACATTTGATCCCAAACTAAAATCTTCCTTGCGTCGAACCACAAGAGAGAATCGAGAAGATTTAGAACAAGAATTGAAACTACACATTCTTCATTATATAAGGAACTCTTCATTGGAGGATGTCCCTGGACTGGAAGAATTAAATAACCAGGGGAAGTGTGAATGATGGTAGGGAAGATCGTCTTTCCCCTGTACCTCAGTGGTAGATGGATCAGTAGAAAGAACGGCTAGCGAGGGCATAAAACTCAAGATAAGAAGGGAGACCGATTTATGGATTATTATACGTTCATGCAGGCTATGGGGAACTTTGGTTTTCCCATAGCTGTTACCATCTTTTTGTTAGTAAGACATGAGAAGAAATTAGAACACCTAGAAGAGGAGGTGAACCACCTGTCTAAACCGTACCCCAAAACAGATGAGGAGGAAAAATAGTTCGGAGCGGACAAGAAAAAACGAATACCACAAGTCTGGTATTCGCTAGAAGGGGCTAAACAACTTAGGGGACCCAACCATGTAAGAATCATCCTTGATCTTACTTTGTTGCTTCTGATGCCGTACTTGAAAGGATTCTTCTTCAAGATCCGTTTCCTCCGACAACCTGCATTCCATGTGTAAAACTGACGTCACACGTTTTACAGATGAGGAACGCTCAACTTTCTAGAGAGTGACACGAGGTTTAGGCTACCGGATAAGGAGTGGATGGTACATTTCCTTATGGGTCATCGTCTAAAAAGTAAGTCGCACACTCCAATTTCACTGAGGGCTTCATGGTTTAAAGGGCTACTGGTTATTCCTTTTTCACAGGAGGTGTGTTCCCTTTCCCATTCTTATTTCTTGTTCGCTTGGAAACGAACTCGCTATGGTTGAGCCACCTAAGTTGTTTATGTGTTTTTGTTTTTCTTTACACCTTTATTATATCACCATTCTGTAAGAAACAACGTGGGAGTTGTGTCGCTTTTGTTAACGTTTTCACAAATGATAGGACGTGTAATGGTAAGCATGAGGACGCTTTATATCTTTTGTCATCTTTTTCTAAAACGTGTTATATTGTAAAGTAGTTTGAAATAGAAAGGATATACATCATGAGGAGAATGCTTCTAATCGGGATGATTGGTGTGTTTGCGTTGACGGCTTGTCAATCGGAAACAAATGAATCCCAACCAGCAAAAGAGAATGCTTCAAAAAATACGACAATCACAGAAAAAGAAAAACCCGCTAAAGATGAATCGGCAGAGGAGCAAGATAAAGCCGATCAAGAACCTGAGGAAGACCAAACTGAACAAAATGATGGAGAGAAATCAGACTCTTCACCATCTGATGACAAAAATGGGGAAAAAGAAAAACCGTCCCAACAACCGTCTGATGATTCGACGGCAATGGTGGTGGAGGAGCCAACGAGTACAGAGGTCGTTGTCAATAAACAACGAAAGCTTCCGGATGGCTATACCCCTCCTAATCTAACCGTTCCTGAAGTGCCATTTTACTTTGATGAGTTCCATGAGAAAAAGCAAATGCGCGAAGTCGCTGCCCGTGCACTCGAAGAATTGTTTAAAGGAGCAGACCAAGCAGGCATTGACCTGGTAGCTGCTTCAGGTTACCGTTCTTACGATAGGCAAGACGCGATATTCGCAAGTAACGTCCAGCAACACGGGGAAGAACATGCCAGACAATTCTCTGCCGTTCCGGGCCATAGCGAGCACCAAACAGGACTTGCCATGGATGTAACGGTAGCCAAGTTATCCTTCCAATTAAGTCAGGATCTTGGAGATATGAAAGAAGGAGAATGGCTTGCTGAGAATGCACATAACTACGGGTTTGTTATTCGGTATCCGGAGGGGAAATCGGATATTACAGGCTATGAGTATGAACCATGGCACCTGCGATATGTTGGGAAAGACGTCGCTACAAAAGTCTATAACCAAAATGCTACGCTTGAAGAATATTATAACCTGGTCCCTTAACGCAAAAAGCAGGGAGCCCACGAAAGTGGGCTCCCTGCTTTTTTGAGAGAGGATGTTTCCGTTAGCTTTTATGTAGTGGAAGGTGGGCCTGGAAACCACTCGCTTTCCTGTGGGGAGCTGGTGAGTCTCCTCACCCGGCAAGCCGGCCTCCGGGGTCTCACCTAGGCTCTTCTGCCCATGGGAGTCTCGCAGTTTCCAGGCCCACCTTTGCCATATTAGGAGGAACGGAAACGTGCAATCACGGTAAAGACAGGCCCTACTAATCCCGCAGCCGTTAAACTTCATTATGGCAGGGCTTGCTCGGTGACTGCGAGACTCCCGCGGGGTGAGGAGCGTAGGGGAGACCCACAGAGAGCGAATGCGAACGAGGAGGCTTCCCAGCTCCCCGCAGGAAAGCGAGTTGTCCCCGAGCAAGCCCAAGCACTCATCAAACGCAGGCGGCGCTATCCACACTAAAGCATCTCCGCTGTGTTTAGTAGCAGATTCCTAACCGGGAATGGTGGAAGGTGTTGTTTTCTAATACCTCAAGGGCAAAGCGGGCGGTGTCTTGGGTTGATATTTTCTTGCCATCTTCAGGCAGGTAGTTGACCTCATATCGGATATTGCCTTCTTCTTCTCCATCAGGTAAATAAGTAGGGCAGATGACTGTCCAGTTTAACGTGGATGAGGCTAATTCAAGGTAGCTCTTAAGGTGTTCTTCTGCCGCGAATGTCTTGGTTCTTTTGGATTCAGAGGATTGAAAACGATACTTTCCCTCTTCATAACGACTGTTGAGAATCCCTGCCGTACCGATTGTTACAATACGGGTCGTGCCAGCTTCTTTCATTGCTTGTATGATCTTAGGCGTGCTTTCGGTTAGGGTAGTGGTTTTGTCCGTTCCAAGGCTTGAAAAGACCAGATCGCACCCTTCAATGGTTGCGGATATGTCACTTAGATTGGTTGCGTCACCTTTTATATGGGTGGCTTCAGGGATCTGTTCTTGAGCCTTTTCTTTGTTACGTACGAGTGCTTGTACGGTGTGGCCTTGTTCGATGGCCATTTGAATGAGTGCGGAGCCTACGCGTCCGGTCCCTCCGAATACTGCGATTTTCAAAATAATCACCTCAGGATGTATTAATTTTGTGTTAAAATTTAGAAAATAAAGCGTTTTCTTTAAAAGATTTCTGCTAAGCTTGTCTTAAACTATCCTATGACGAAAGCGTGGGGGCAAAGATGAATCGAAAACTCGTTCGAAGCTGGGCGCTCTATGACTGGGCTAATTCTGCATTTGCTACAACGATCATGGCGGCGGTTCTACCAATTTTTTATCAGCAGGTCGCTGCTTCAACTTTACCGGATCAGCAAGCAACAAGCTACTGGGGATATTCCCAATCGATTGCGGTTCTAATCGTAGCTATTCTGGCACCCATTTTAGGAGCGATTAGTGATTATTCTGCTGCCAAAAAGAAATTTTTACGCTTTTTCGCTTATATGGGGATGATTGCGAGTGTTTTGCTCGCGTTCGTAGATAGTGGTGAATATCTGTTTGCCTCTTTTCTTTTAATAATTGGAACGATTGGTTTTTCAGGTGCGAACGTCTTTTACGATGCTTTCTTGCCTGAAATTTCAAAAGGAACAGACATGGACCGGGTATCCTCTAGAGGATTTGCCTTTGGATATATTGGTGGAGGTCTGTTGTTAGCCATTAACTTACTGATGATTCAGAAGTATGAATGGTTTGGCTTCTCCTCTACAGAGATGGGAACAAAAATTTCTTTTGTAACGGTTGGAATTTGGTGGTTTGTCTTTTCCATTCCTCTATTCAAAAATGTGAAGGAAGAGAAAAGAGAGGGGCAGGTGGAACGGACCAAATCCTATGCCCGCATTGGTTTTTCCCGCGTTGCTCATACATTTCGCGAAATCAATCAATACAAACAACTACTGATCTTCTTACTTGCTTTTTGGCTCTATAACGATGGCATTTCTACGATAATTAAAATGGCTACGATTTACGGTAGTGAAATCGGAATCGGATCATCACACCTTATTGCCGCACTTCTCATTACACAGTTTGTGGGCATTCCTTGTACCTTTTTCTTTGGATGGTTAGCCACAAAAATTACTGCAAAGCGAGCTCTGACTGTCACGCTCGTTGTCTATATAGGAATCGTAATTCTTGGTTATTTTATGAGTTCTGCCGCCCATTTCTATGCGCTCGCGATTTGTGTTGGGGTCGTACAAGGAGGAGCACAATCACTCAGTCGATCGATTTTTGGTCGTTTAGTTCCTGATGACCGACACGCGGAATTCTTTGGTTTTTACGGAATTTCGGCTAAGTTCTCAGCTATTATCGGCCCTGCCTTGTTCGGATTTGTCGGGGCAATCACCGGATCAAGTAAGCTTGGGATCTTTAGCTTGGTTATTTTCTTTGTAGTCGGTTTGATTTTACTTCAGAAGGTGGATATTTCAAAAGGGATGGAAGAAGCTCGTCAGAATACGATTCAGAAGGATAAGGTAGATGTACATGTTTAATGAAGAAACGGGACGACCTTCTAAAGGGTTGTCCCGTTTTTACGTCGTGATTCAGACGATAGGATTGCTGTATTGATTGACGGCATTTTCGCTTACTGGTTTACCTGTGTCATAAGAAATGTTCTGAATAAGGGAAGAAATCTTTTCTAGACCTTCGTCGGTGGGTTCCTCCCAGTATAAGAGGATTTCAGAACAAATTTCTAACCCTTCACGCCGTGCTTCCTCGTATAAATCCAAGAAACTTTCACTACGCGGCTCATTTGTCGCAGAATGATACCAGGTTCGGTGTTCTGTGTTCAAGAAGTCCTTATTAGAAGCGATTGGCTGGTGTGAAAACGAAGACACTAGTTGACCCAGAAGGGCATTTTTCCATCCGTAGGGATCATACAAAACACGGAACGCGCGTTTCATATCTTGATACGCTGCATGGACAAAGTCAGCAGGAATGGAACTGACGACCTGGGGGAAGAAAAAACTGATCTTTTGGGTCAGAAAAGCTGTGAGTTCCACATCAAGAGCCGGACCGACATCAATCTCACGGTATACAGGCGTTTTCCATGTCTTCAAATGTCGAAAACGTTCCATCATAATGGTATCTATGATCACTTCGAGCTTCTGATGTTTATTCTTTTCATACCCTGCGAAATAATGGATGAAGGGGTGTGTGTTTCGGTCTAAAATATGATGAGTAACAAATCCAAGTACATAGGCTTTGGTCGATTGATTTAACTCAGACGCACCTGCAATAAGGTCGATAAGAAACGGACCGCATGCCTCATGATGAAGCACATTTCCAATTTTATTGATGGACTCGTCTTTTTTCCACGGCCAAAAATTATGATAAAAGAATGGGTCTGGGCCCTGTGCTCCTAAATTGACGTAATTGCCTGTTGTTTGAAACTCACCTTGAGCTTTTATTCCGTCCATAATATCTTCAGCAAACAAAATATGTGTCCATATATTCGGCAAAATACTCCCTCCTTTATACTTTGTTTCCATTATAAGGCATAGGTGGAGGTGTGTCTTATGGTTTCTGTGAACAAAGGAAGGAATTTTGATACGGGTGGAGAATGAATAAGGGATAGAGTATTTTTCTCTATAAGCAGGTTTTATTGATTAAGATCTGTGGTATAAACATGGAGTGTGAGAAAGGGAGGATCACGATGGATTATCGTATTGAAAAGGATACGTTAGGCGAAATTAAAGTACCATCTGATAAATATTGGGGTGCCCAAACACAGCGAAGCAAAGAAAACTTTCCGATTGGAAACGAAAGAATGCCAAAAGAGGTTATTCATGCGTTCGCGATTCTGAAGAAAAGTGCGGCTCAGGCGAACTACGAACTAGGGCTTCTTGAGAAAGAAAAAGCAGATGCGATTGCTCATGCAGCAGATCGCATAACAAATGAAGAGCTAGAAGAGCATTTCCCTCTTGTCGTATGGCAGACAGGAAGCGGAACGCAATCTAATATGAATGTAAATGAAGTGATGGCATACGTAGGGAACGAATGGCTACAAGAACACGGCCATGAAGCACGTCTTCACCCAAATGATGATGTGAATAAATCGCAAAGTTCAAACGATACATACCCAACAGCTATGCACGTTGCTTCTGTACTGAAAGTAAAAGAAGCTGTATTACCTGCGTTGGCAACATTAAAGAAAACGTTAAAAGAGAAAATGGAAGCTTATAACGAAATCGTGAAGATTGGTCGAACGCATCTGCAGGATGCCACACCATTAACGCTCGGCCAAGAGATTTCAGGATGGCACCGTATGCTTGAAAAGACCGAAAAGATGCTTGAGGATAGCCTGACTTACGTTCGCGAACTAGCAATTGGTGGAACGGCAGTTGGAACAGGTTTAAATGCTCACGTAGATTTCTCTGATAAAGTTTGTAAAGCCATTAGTGAATTCACTTCTGAGACGTTTGTTTCTGCACCAAATAAATTTCATGCGCTAACGAGTCATGATGAGCTCGTCCACACCCACGGAGCTTTGAAAGCGTTAGCAGCAGATATGATGAAGATCGCGAATGATGTTCGTTGGTTAGCAAGTGGTCCTCGTTGCGGAATTGGTGAGATTACTATTCCTGCTAATGAGCCAGGAAGCTCAATTATGCCAGGGAAAGTAAATCCGACTCAAAGTGAAGCCGTTACAATGGTCGCAACACAAGTTATGGGGAATGATGCAACGATTGGTATTGCTGCAAGCCAAGGAAACTTCGAGCTGAATGTCTTTAAACCGGTAATTGCATACAACTTCCTTCAATCATGTCAGCTTCTAGCGGACAGTATGGAATCATTTAATGAGCGTTGTGTAGAAGGTTTAGAACCAAACCAAGAGAAGATCAATCAATATTTGAAAGATTCTCTTATGCTCGTTACAGCGTTAAATCCACACATCGGCTATGAGAAAGCAGCTAAGATTGCAAAGCATGCTTTTGAGCATGATCAAACGCTAAAAGAAGCGGCTGTTGATACTGGAATTCTTACAGCAGAACAAGTAGACGAATACATTGATCCAAAAGCAATGACACAGCCTACCCAATAAACACACACAAAGGAGCCCTCGAGTTACTCGAGGGCTTTTTCCAATCGTATTAAATTATTTTCCACCGTACTGTTGCTCAGCCATTTGTACAAGACGTTTAGTGATTTCTCCGCCTACAGAACCGTTTTGACGAGCTGTAGAGTCTGGGCCTAAGTTTACGCCGAACTCTTGAGCAATCTCATACTTCATTTGGTCAAGTGCTTGTTGTACACCAGGTACTACAAGTTCGTTAGAGTTGTTGTTAGCCATGTGGATTCACCTCTTTATCATGTATTGGTGGGCTCCTCTGGGTTGTTTACCAGAGCCGAAAGCCCCTGCTTGAAAAGTTGAGGTTTGTGTTTCTGTGTAATCCTATTGTGTGAAAAATAATAGGACTTATGAGAGGTAATTATCTCCAACACTTTTAGTGAAAATTACCAAAGCATTCTGTTCATAGTTTTCCTTATAAGGGTCACAATAGTTATCACAGGAGGTGAAAACATCATGGCTTACAACAACTCAAATGAATTAGTAGTACCAGGTGTACAACAAGCTTTAGACCAAATGAAAACTGAAATTGCACAAGAATTTGGCGTTCAACTTGGTCCAGACTCCACTTCCCGTCAGAATGGATCAGTTGGAGGAGAGATCACTAAGCGCTTAGTTCAAATGGCTGAACAGCAGTATGGTGGTTCTCAACAACAATAACAACTTCATACTATGGCTTAAGAGGGATGGGAAACCATCCCTCTTTTTATGGTAATACAGCTCTGTAGCTGAGAAGGGACCGTTAACGTTGATAAGTGGTTGGGCTTGCTCGGGGACAGCTCGCTTTCCTGCTGGGAGCTGGGAAGCCTCCTCGTTCGCTATCGCTCTCTGTGGGGTCTCCCCTAGGCTCCTTTCCCAGCGGGGGTCTTCGCAGTCCCCGAGCAAGCCCCATCATTAAAGGGGGGGGGCGGTCCCATGGAATGTATCAGGGATGTCTATTGCTTTATTATTGAGATAAAGAAGGTGAAAAGATGTTCATTTGTCCAGCTTGTAATGGATTTGAGGTACTTGCTACTTCTTGTCCGGAGTGTGAAGGGGAGATGAGGGACCGGGGGAGATTGGTGGATTATTTGGATGAGTATAGTCCTTATTTAGAGGATGAGGGACTAAAGTTAGTAGATGGATTAAAGCATTCAACAGATGAGCATACTTGCCTTCATGTGCTTTACTGCTCTCAGTGCGAAACGACGAATGAGTTTGTGGTGCAGGAAGAGGAGCGGTAAATAGAGGTTAAAGGGGTGGGCTTTTGAAAAAGCTCACTTTTTTTGTGTGTAAAGAGTCAGGACGAGGCGAAAAAGTGTCCGGATGCCGTGCTGGAGAGTCAGGACCACGGTGTAAAGAGTCGGGACGAGGGGAGAAAGTGTCCGGACGCTGTGCTGAAGTGCCAGGACCATGATGGAAAGAGTCGGGACGAGGGGAAAAAGTGTCCGGATGCCGTGCTGGAGAGTCAGGACCATGATGGAAAGAGTCGGGACGAGGGGAAAAAGCGTCCGGATGCCGTGCTGGAGAGTCAGGACCACGGTGTAAAGAGTCGGGACATGGCGAGAAAGCGTCCGGATGCCGTGCTGAAGTGCCAGGAACACAGGAGTAAAAGTCGCTACAAAACTTAAAAAGGCTGCCTCAAATAAATGGGGCAGCCTTTCGTATTATATTGTTTATCGAATGCGATTTTCAGTCTCTTTGTCAAAGAAGTGAGCTTTGTTCATGTCTAGGGCAAGGTCAATTTTTTGACCTCCGTTAATATCAGAACGGGAGTCGACGCGGGCGATGAATTCCTGACCTTTTACGGAAGAATATAAGTAGGATTCAGAACCCATTAGCTCAGCTACATCGATCGTTGCATTGATCTTTGTATCTTGGCTCGATTCGATGAATACAGGCTCGTCATGGATATCTTCAGGGCGGATTCCAAGGATCAGTTCTTGGTCGATATAACCACGTTCGCGAAGAATTTTCATCTTTCCTTCAGGGACTTTGATGCGGTAGTCATCAATGTAGAAGTCGCCATCTTTTAGCGTGCCGTGTAAGAAGTTCATGGCCGGTGAACCGATGAATCCTCCTACGAATACGTTTTCTGGCTCATCGTAAACATCTTTTGGACGGCCGACTTGCTGGATGAATCCGTCTTTCATAACGACAAGGCGTGTTGCCATTGTCATCGCCTCTGTTTGGTCGTGTGTAACGTAAATCGTAGTCGTTTGAAGGCGTTGGTGAAGCTTTTGAATTTCTGCGCGCATTTGAACACGTAGTTTTGCATCAAGGTTTGATAAAGGTTCATCCATTAAGAATACCTTAGCATCACGTACGATCGCACGGCCTAGGGCTACACGCTGACGTTGTCCACCTGAAAGGGCTTTTGGTTTACGATCTAAGTATCCTTCAAGGCCTAGAATTTTAGCTGCATCCTGCACACGGCGATCGATTTCATCTTTCTTGAACTTACGAAGTTTTAAGCCGAAAGCCATGTTATCATATACGTTCATATGTGGGTAAAGAGCATAGTTCTGGAACACCATTGCAATATCACGATCTTTTGGTGCTACATCGTTCATGCGCTTATCATCAATCATAAAGTCTCCGCCAGAAATTTCTTCAAGTCCTGCAATCATACGAAGTGTTGTTGATTTACCACAACCGGAAGGACCTACAAATACGATAAATTCTTTATCTTTAATATCGAGATTGAAATTGTCTACTGCTGTTACTTTATTATCATAAACTTTTTGGATGCCATCTAATTTTAACTCAGCCATTGTTCTTCCCCCTATTTATGAAAGCGTTTTATTAACTGACTTAAGTGTAGATAATTTTTAGAAAATGGTAAATGGAAGAAGTGCACAAAGATCGTATAGGTGTTTGTGCACTTTACCTAAAAGCTAGTCCTTATGATGAAGATTCATAATGGCCAAATAGGTGATGAGTGCGCCTTGAAACTGCTTTACATCTATCCCTGTCTTCTCAATAAACTTGTCCACCCGATATTGCAGGCTGTTTCGGTGCATATATAATTTTTTAGCGGCTAAAGTGGTGTTTGAATTTGATTCAAGGAAGATTTGAATTGTATGTAATAGATCGGGTTCGTCGATGACTGGGTGAAGCAATGTATACGTTATGTTTTCGGCATCTTGCTGGCTCAGGCCATCTAAGTACAAATAGGTAATCGCATCCTGATAGGTTGTAACGGGCTTTGGATGGTAGCGAAGCATCTTATGAAATAGAGTCGTTCCCCATGTGTGAGCATGTTGAATATCGTTCTTTGATTCGTAGTAAGGGGTAATGTAAAGCGTGAGTTTAGTATAAAAGTCGCTCATCAATACATCAATCATTTGCTCATATTCGATTGGTTCTCTTGCGTGTTCAAATTGCTCCTCCACAATAATGCCCTCATGCTGATGATTCCAGATGATTGGCATTGGATACGGGAAGAGACCTTGAATGGCTTCGTGAAATACTTCGGGCTCAATGTCTTGGTTGGCTAATGAAAAGAAGACCAAGCGAAAGGAATGGGGAAATGGTGTGTGCTCATTTGGCACTTCTTCATTTTGCATCCATCTTTGCCAGAGCTGTTCTCTAGTCGTCCGTGTTGGCTGTTGCTCAATAAAAGGGGTAAGAAACGTATTTAATAACTCCTGTTCATTCTTAGTGATCGTGTTCTTAGGGATACCGATCATCTCATCTTCAGGAGTCTTAAACCAGTGGTACCGATTCCAATCATCATTCATGTGTGTCGTTAACGTAATAGCTTGTGGAAAGATGGCTTGGATCTGTTCGAACATTAGAATCCCTCTTTCTTCTATTATAGTTTTTTACCATTGGCTCTGTTATAGTTTAGTGTTGCTATTTATAGGCTTGTTCAATACCTGAAGCTGTGACATTCAGGTATAGATTGGCCGTCTTCGTTCGCTGGTGCTTGGGGTGTCTTGGGATCGGCTCGCTTTCCGCGGGCGAGCTGTCGAGCCTCCTCCCTCACTTCGTTCAGTCCGGGGTCTCGTCGACCTCTTTCTCCCGCAGGAGTCTCCCCGTTCCCCAGACACCCCTTATCTAATTATGATGAGACGGCGCGAGACCCTCCAGAGAGCGCAAGCGAACGAGGAGGCTTTTAAGGGAACCACCTTACGCTCAGACTAACGCTAACGGAAACATTCTCACTTTCAGGTGCTCCATATTAGGGACTTATATGTCACGTGTTAAAAATCAACAACCAACTTTAACAAGGTCTTTTACTGTTATTAACCCTATTATACCAATAGGATTAATAAGTAGACAGGCTATCGCTTTTTTTCCAAGCGATGGTATTGTATAATATACTTATAAGGGTACTAAACAAATTGGCTTATTTATAGATAAAAATTCGGAAGGGGGAAGAAATGATGGCAAATCAAGAAGTCCAAGACATGAACCAATATACGCAAGATATGAAAAATCGCTTAAAACGTATTGAAGGACAAGTTCGTGGTGTTCTTAAGATGATGGAAGAAGATAAAGAGTGTAAAGACGTAATCACACAATTATCTGCTGCACGTTCCGCAATCGACCGTTCGATTGGCTATATTGTAGCAAAGAACTTAGAGACGTGCCTGCGAGAGTCTCAGGAAAATGGGGAGCCGGCTGACGAACTGATTCAAGAAGCCGTGCAGATGATTGTAAAAAGTCGTTAAACAAAAGATGAGAGAAAGGCGATCCGAGAGAGGATCGCCTTTTTTTTATTTGTGCTTTTGATGTTCTGTTTCATGAGGATAGGCTTCATGTTGCTTTGGTAATTCGCGTGCTTCCTCGATCTGAGCGCGATTGTATCTTGAATTAACCGTACCACCAGCCATACCTTCATTAATCATCCGATCCACATCAACTTCATAATGTTCACGGCTGTCTCGTTCGCGTTCGTTTTTTGGGTCTGCCACTTAAGATCATCTCCTTTCAGAATTAGTTTTCCGATGTTAGAGATGCGCTATGCATAGCCCTTTTCTTCTGTCATACATTTAGTAGTAGAAGGAGAGGTGGAATACCGTGACACAATCTGCTTTTTTGAACAATTTAGAGGCTGCCATTGAAGCGGAGTGGACAGCTAATGATTTCTATAAACGATTAATGGAAGATACCCCTAACCCCTTATTTAAGGAGTTTATCGAGCATGCAGCAGAGGATGAAGAAAAACACTATCACAGCTTTCAGAAGCTGTATTATCAACTAACAGGTCACTATTATGAACATCCGATGAAGCGAAGAGATTATGAATCCTTTGAAGACGGAGTAGTAGAAGCACTGAAGGATGAACTAGAAGCAAGTGATTTATATAGAGATATGATTCTTCGTATACCCGTGCAATATGCCTATGAACCTCTATTCATAGCTATGACTGATGAAATGGAACATGCTACTCGATTTTCCACCATTTATGGACGACTCCGATAACTTTACTCCTTTAAAGCGATAACGGGTGTCTGACACACTGCATTCATTTAAAGCATCGACGCGTGTCTGGCACGCATCGATGCTTTAGTGTGTGAAAGGGTGTCTGGCACGGGTTATGGTTGGCGTTGGTGGTATAGGTATTTGGCGTATCGGTATGGGTAGGATAGGATGACGTTTTGTTCTCGCTGAAAGGTTGGGTGGTCGTATAGGACATATCCGGGCTTTGAGTTGGCTTCAAACATCCATACCTGACCTTCTTGATCGATGCCGAAGTCAAAGCCGATTTCGCCAAGAGGGCCTTTTAGCGTACGATCGAGTACTTGGCTTATCTCTAAAGCGGAGCGTTCGAGTTGGGTATAGACCCGTTGACTCTCCCGGTCGTCAAACAATTCATCTAACGTATGAAGGGAGCCGCCTCGTCTTACATGAGTGGTAAGGCTGCCTTTTCCAGCGAACTTTGTGCATATAGCTGTTACGACCCATTCGTTTTTTTCATTTTTGTTCGTGTGGACCCTGTAATCCATAGGGGTAGAGCGTTTCGTTTTAAGGTCAATTTCTGGCTGTACAATATATCCATATAACCCATTTGGAAACTGTTGCTTGAGCATGTTTTGACCGTCCTGGTAACGTTGGTGGACAAGCTTTTCCCCTTCGTAGTACTGACATTCGATTTCACCGGTTTCTTCGCGTAAACGACACCGCTTAATGCCTGTACCCTTACTGCCATGTATCGGTTTAATATATAGCTTCTTCTCATGTTGGAGCATTTCAAGAACACGCTCAGGCGATGGGTGCAGAGTTGTGGATGGGAGGAAATGGGAAACTTGGTACGTCCGCTTTAGTTTGTCATAGATTCTCCATTTGTTAAAAAATCCAGAATTAAACCAGATGGTCTTTTGCTGTAGTTTTTTTCTTGTCTGAATAACGAGAGGATGGTGCTCAATTTTACGATTCGGAATGCGGTCATAGATGACGTAAGGAATAGGATAGGTCTGGCGCTCCCAAGCACCATTATGAAAGACATAACCATCAATGGTTTCGTTCTCTGTGTTAACGTGTTGGTAGCCAAATACGATGGTTTCAAAACCATAGGATTGTCCAGTTAGAGCCATCGCTTCAAAGATGGATGTCCGGTCTCCGATGGGGGACGTCGCATTGTCGGTAAAGCCTGCTGTAAAAATACCAAGAAGAGGCTGAAGTAGTAGGCGCTCCTCATCTACGGAACAAGACACGGTTGTAAGGTTTGGTAACTTCAGTTCTGTATGCAATTGAGATGAAAGATAAAGCGTATCTTCATCTTTCTGGTGGGTCATGACTTCAATCTCTTTTGATTCCACTCCGCACCAGATGGTTTTGACGTGATGAAAGGCAGGGTACACTTCTTTAGGTACAATAATCCTCATTTTTTGACTTGTGTACGTTTTAACATAAAAATGATATGATTCCATGTTCTCTGGCCTCCTAGCTCCCCGTTTCTAATTCATTTTATGAGCGAAGAAAACATTTCATGCGAAGGCTTTTCTTACCTTTTTGATTTGGGTATACTATACTTTTAGTGAATAGATGGAAGAAGAAAGGTAGATCTCATGAATACATTTATAATGATCCTAATGATGATCGCAATAGGAGCCTTAATTGGTGGGATGACGAACTCCCTTGCGATCCGTATGCTATTTCGTCCTTTTAAACCGAAATATTTCCTGAACAAACGTATTCCGTTTACACCTGGTTTGATTCCTAAACGTCATGATGAACTGGCTGAACAACTGGGAAAAATGGTAACTGATCACTTGTTAACACCTGAGGGTATTCAAAGAAAGCTAGCTGATGAATCCTTTCAGCAACAAGTTGTGGATTATGCCCAGAAAGAAGCGTCGACTTTTCTTTCTAGTGAACGTTCCTTGCAACAAGTGATGGATGATTTTCAGATCCCGGTCAGTCAGCAAGTCATTGAAAGTAAGCTAAAAGGTTTTACTGAAGATAAGGTAGCGGCTTATATGAAGGATCGAAGAGAGAAATCAGTTCGAGAATTAATTGGGGACCAAGCCTTTTATAAAGGGAAAGCCCAAGTCGGTAAGGCCAGTGAATACATCTTAAATCAAATCGATTCTTTCATTTCAAGTGAAGAAGGAAAAGCAAAGATCGGTGTAATTATTGAAGATTATCTTGAAGGACAAGGCTTCCTTGGCAATATGATTTCATCCTTTATGGGGAACCAGGGGCTTGCCGATAAAGTGCAGCCTGCTGTTTCTGATTTCTTAAACTCTGAGGATGCTCATTATTGGTTGAAAGAAGTGCTTCATACGGAATGGGATAAGTGGATGGAAAGGCCATTTTCTGTCTATGAAGAGAAACTTGGATTAGATGGCATTCCTGAAAAAGTGAGTGAAGAAATCGTCAAAGCCATTCCTACAAACGTATGGCTTGAGCGTTCGATTCGTGAGCACACAGAAAATGTCCAACCATACATCATTCAAACCCTCGTGCCCCAACTCGTTCACAAAGTGGGAGATGCGCTTTCAACGAGACTTCCTTCTATTATGGAAACCCTTCACTTATCAGAAGTGGTTCGTAAAGAAGTAGAGTCTTTCCCTGTGGAGCGTTTAGAGGAAATTGTATTAGGCATATCAAAACGAGAATTTAAAATGATTACCTATTTAGGGGCGCTACTTGGAGGGCTGATTGGCCTTATTCAGGCGGGAATTATTCTTTTAATAGGATGATTAATGGGAATTCCTATACACAGCTAGTCTCGTTTGTTATAGTGGTAAGGAATGAAAAAGAAAAACACTTGTAGGAGGCATATACATGGCTAATATCTATGATCACGCTTATGAGCTAGAAACAGCTCTACGCAACAGTGAAGAATTCACACAATTACAAGAAGCATACAACGCAGTAATGTCTGACGAAGCAGCGAAGCAAATGTTCGATAACTTCCGTAACACTCAGATTGAACTTCAGCAGAAACAAATGCAAGGTCAAGAAATCTCTGAGGAAGAAGTTGAACAAGCTCGTAAAGTAGTTGAGACAGTTCAACAGCACCCTCAAATTTCTAAACTTATGGAACAAGAACAACGCTTAAACCAAGTGATTAACGATGTTAGTCGCATCATCACGAAGCCTCTTGAAGACCTTTACGGTGCTGGAGAAGGCGAACAACAATAAGACTTTAAAACCCGCTAGCCTATTAGGTTAGCGGGTTTTTTTATGTTTTAAAGTTGTAGTGTGACGTAAAACATGCAAGCGAGTTGTTACAAGGCGCGTGTAAAGACATATCAACGAACCCTTTTAACTTAATTATCTCCCCCAAAAAAGCAGGATTTTTTAGGAAGTTCCTCGAATGTTGTTGGTACGATTGTAGCGGAATTTGACTTTATTAAACGAATGGGGGAGTTTTATGAGTTATTATACGATAGACCGATCGAATGGCATTACGCATCTGCAATTGAATCGACCAGATAAAATGAATGCGTTAAATCAGGACAGTCTTAGGGAACTAAAGCATCACTTGCAAACCATTGAAGACAATCAGGACCTGATTGTGATCCTTTCTGGAGCGGGGAAGGGGTTTTGTGCTGGTGGAGATTTAGCGATGATGCAGGGAACGCGGGATAAACAGGCTTATGAAGAAGTGATGGATGATATCGAAGAAATTATGATGCGCTTATTCCTTATGAAGAAATTAGTGATCTCTGCTGTTCATGGCCCTGCTGTAGGTTTAGGGCTTAGCCTTGCGCTAGCTTGTGATTATGTAGTGGCTCATAAAGAAGCAAGCCTATCTATGAATTTTATTGGGGTAGGCCTGTTGCCTGATGGGGGCGGTCATTTTTGGCTTCAGGAACGACTAGGCACTCAGCGGGCTAAGTTGTTTGCCTGGGACGGGAAAGCTTTGTCCGGAGAAGAAGCTCTTACAGAAGGTCTTGTCGATGAAGTGTGCGAAACGGAAGTAGAAGAACGTGCAGAGAACCTGGCCGCTTACTGGAGCCGCAGGCCTTTACAAGCTATGATTCGTTCGAAGCGCGTGTATCACGGGCAGTCTGTCCAACGATTGAAGCATTTAATGGACCAGGAGCGCCTTCATCAATTTGAACTTCGTCACACAGAAGACCATAAAGAAGCGGTAGCCGCTTTTATGGAAAAGCGTTCACCTGTGTTTAAAGGAGAATAAGGAAAGAAAGCGCCTGTCTGGAATGATTGAAATCCAGGCAGGCGCATTTTAGTTTAGCGATGGAATAACACCATACGGCCATCAGGGGACACGCAGCGGTGAGTGTGTTCGTCGTACCCGTTATCTGCGAGTAGATTCTGGCCAATTTTCTTAGCATCTTGGTCGTCTTGAGCTTCAAAGGACTCTTCTAATAATTGAGTTCCGTCTGGAGCAAAGACTGTTAAAATATAAGCTTCCATAATCAATTCCTCCTCTTTCTCTTCTTCTTACATATTCGAAAGTAGTAGCTGTTTCTCCTCCTTCATAAAAAATGAAACTTCTGATCTGATGACACGTATTTATAAATGAGAAGGGGGAGAAGTTGTATGACGTTAACATTAAATGAAGTAACAAAGCGCTTTGGGTCTCACACAGCGGTCGATCATTTGTCATTAACCATACCGGAAAGTCAGATCTTTGGTTTTTTAGGTGCAAATGGAGCGGGCAAAACGACAACATTCCGAATGATCCTGGGTTTATTAGATGCAAGCCAAGGGTCAATCGAATGGAACGGGGAAGCGATTGACTATAGCAAAAGCCACCTCATAGGGTATTTACCCGAAGAACGAGGGTTATATCCAAAATTAACCGTTAAAGATCAACTCATTTACTTAGGGAAATTAAGAGGTATGACCAAGCAGGAAGTCATACGAGAGTTAGATGAGTGGTTGGAACGTTTTCATGTGCCAGAATACAAGAACAAAAAGATAGAGGAATTATCAAAAGGAAATCAGCAAAAGATTCAATTTATCTCAGCCGTTATTCATAAGCCAAAACTGCTCATATTGGATGAACCATTTTCTGGGCTTGACCCGGTTAATGTGGAACAGTTGAAACAAGCGGTAGTGAACTTGAAAGAAAGCGGGACCTCGATTGTATTTTCCTCGCACCGTATGGAGCATGTGGAAGAACTTTGTGAGCACTTATGTATTCTACATAAGGGGAAGCCCGTTGTTCACGGTGGATTAAAAGAGATAAAACGGTCATTTGGAAAGAAGAACGTTGTGGTACATGCGGACTTTGATGTATCGTACCTTCGAGACCTATCAGGCGTAGTGTCCTACAGAGCTGTAGGAGAGGGATGTGAACTTCAAGTTGAAGATGAAGAAGCTGCCGGACGAGTGTTTCGTGCCCTTCAAGATCGAGGGTTTGTCCGCACCTTTGACCTTGAAGAACCATCGTTAAACGATATCTTTATAGAGAAAGTGGGGGATTCGTATGAATAAGTTTTGGATCGTTCTCGGTCATACGTATCTTAGCCGGCTGAAATCGAAGACGTTTCTCATTACGACAGGTATTATCCTATTATTAATTTTCGCTTTAACGAACTTCCAAAATGTAATGGATTCGTTTGATGATGGTGAAAGTAAAGCGCCAAAGATTGCCGTGGTGGATGAGGAAGGGTCTTTCTTTAAAGATTTAGAAGAACAAGTCAATGCCCAGCAAGCTGAACTCGAACTTGAATCCTTCCAGGGAGAAGCGGAAGAAGCGAAGCAAGCGGTTCAGGATGGAGAGTATCAAGGGGTGTTAATGCTTCAAACTAGTGAAGGGATCCCGACAGGTACGTACTATACCGAGCAAATCGCTGAGAGCTCCATTAGTGGGCGTCTTCAACAAGCTCTTCAGCAAGTGAAGGTGTCTGTTGCGACTGAACAAGCGGGGATCGACCAACAAACCGTGAATGGAATTTTTGCCCCTGTTTCCTTTGAGAAGGTCGCCCTCGATAAGAAAGCTAAGACACAAGAAGAGCTAAGCGAGGCGCGAGGTTTGGTATATGTCATGCTGTTCCTTCTTTATATTGGAGTCATTATGTATGGAAATATGATTGCGCAAGAAGTGGCTCAGGAAAAGTCATCTCGAGTGATGGAGATTTTAATTTCGAGTGTCTCCCCTGTGACGCAAATGTTTGGAAAAATTATAGGGATTGCGCTGTTAGGAATTACCCAATTCGGTTTGATTCTACTCGTAGGGGTTCAGTCGGTCTCTAGGAATATGGATCAACTAGAAGGTGGCATTTTTACCTATTTCGGATTAGGTGATGCGAATGCGACCACACTCGTTTATGCTGTAATCTTTTTCTTATTAGGATACTTGTTATATGCGACGCTTGCGGCGATGCTTGGGTCTCTTGTCAGTCGTACAGAGGATGCGCAACAAGTCGTTACTCCAATGATCTTACTGATCGTAGCGGCATTTATGATCGCTATGTATGGTTTGAACGCTCCTGAGACCACACTTGTTACAGTAACTTCATTTATTCCGTTCTTTGCGCCGATGTTAATGTTTCTGCGGGTAGGGATGCTTGACGTGCCTCTTTGGGAAGTAGGGGTCTCGATTGGACTGCTTATTGGGACCATTCTTCTTCTTGCTGTTATTGGAGGAAGAATTTATCGAGGCGGCGTGTTGATGTATGGAAAAGGGAATGTAGTAAAAAGTTTCAAACGTGCCTTTCAATTATCTAAAAAAGAATCATAATCAGAACACAGCCTGGGATTATTCCCCGGCTGTGTTTTCTTTTTTATATTGCATATTCGTTGTTTGATGATCAGGCTCATCACGGAAACGCTCGACAGGTCCGCTGTTTGGAGAGCCTTTAACACTTGCAGCACTTTTTCCACGTTCTGAAGGATTCTTCTTTCTCTTTGCCATTTATAATCACCTCCTTTCATAGCGTATCCTGATCCGAATGAATTATAAGGCGAACGTGCTTTCGGTGGATTCCTCTGGTAAAATACAAGCAATAGGTTAAGAAGGGAGCTTTGAGATATGAAGCCGACGCTTCGTTTCATACATTGTGCAGACCTCCATTTGGACAGTCCCTTTAAAGGGATCGGATCAGGGCTTGCGGGCCGTTTATATCAAGAGGTGGTAGAAAGTACATTTCAGGCATTTGAACGGGTCATTTCTCACGCTGTTGAGAACAAAGTGGATTTTGTTTTAATGGTGGGAGATTTATTTGATCAAGATGGACGAAGTTTGAAAGCCCAGATTCGTTTAAAGAATGGATTTCAAACCTTACATAAAGCAGGAATCAACGTGTTTGTTTCCCATGGAAATCATGATCATACAGGGGGAAGCTTCTATCCTGTTGAATACCCGGAGAATGTGACTATTTTTAAAGAGGAATCTGTCTCGGTCGTTCCTTTTTATAAAAATGGAGAACACGTGGCGAACATTGAAGGATTTAGTTACCCCGAAAGAGCGGTTTATGAAGAGAAGGTAGGGGAGTACAAGCGGTCGGAAGAAGATGTGTTCCATATCGGAATGTTACACGGGAGTATTGCGACAAATACCGACCATGATGTCTATGCTCCTTTTAGGCTGGGACAATTAAATGAGGTGGGTCTTGATTATTGGGCTCTTGGCCATATTCATAAGCGACAGATCTTGCAGGATGACCCGCCTGTGGTTTACCCAGGAAACATACAAGGCCGGCATCAGAATGAGAGTGGGGAGAAGGGCTGCTACCTTATTGAATTAGGAGAGGGGGATACAACCCTCACGTTTTTGGCTACGAGTGCCATACGGTTTATGGATGTGTCGTTTGATTCTGTCCATTCTAGCATTGAGCTTTATGAACAAGTAGAGCACTGGAAAGAAAAGAATAGAAATACATTAGCACCTGTATTGGTGAAAGTGGTTGTAGAAGGGTCCAACATGGAAGGGGCGCGGGAAAGAGAGGCGCTCCGTGATCTTATTGATATCTGGAACGAGGCAGAGGAAGAGGAGTCCAGTTGGATTTGGATTCAAAGTCTTGTGACGGAAACGAAGCCGACGTGGGATCGTGAAGAATTGAAAGAAGGGTCTCATTTTATTGCTGATTTAATTCGTCACATTGATTCGAAAAAACAAGAAGTGGATCAGATCGTGAGCGAATTAACTTCGCATAAACAAGGTCGCAAGTATATAGGATCGTTTACAGAAGAGGAGAAGAAAGAGATCGTCCGAGACGCAGAGACGTATTTGCTCACATCCTTATTAGAGAAGGAGCGGACAGAATGAGATTAAAACAGGCTTTCATATATGGCTTTGGGAAATGGCAGCAGGAGACGATTGATTTCCGAGAGGATGGTTTAACTGTTTTCTATGGAAAAAATGAAGCAGGCAAGTCCACGCTGAGGCAATTTATGATGTATATGCTCTTTAACTTTCCACCTAAAAAGGTGAAAGCATTCGTGCCTAAGATGGGAGGAACGGTTGGAGGACGTTTAGTCATCGAAGATCCTTCTTACGGTTTGATTACGGTTGAGCGTGAAATGAATCAGAACGGTGGAAAAGCGCGATGTTTATTTGACGATGGAACTGAGCGTGAGGAGGACTGGTTGAGGCATTATTTAAAAGGGATCGATCAACCTACATTTGAAGCCATCTTCTCCTTTGATCTTCATGACATCCAACATATTCATACAATCGGTTCTAAAGCTATTGGAGATGTTTTGTTTGGGGTTGGTATGACCGGTTCTGAACAAATCTACAAGGTGGAATCGAAACTTGAGAAAGAGATGGAGAGGTTGTTTAAGAAACAGGGGAAGAAACCGGAGTTAAACGAACAATTTGCCCTAGTTAAGGAAATGGAAGGAACACAAGCTCAGTTAAAACAAGAAGAACGGAAATATGCAGATTTAAAAATGGAGGAAGATGAAGCCTCGAATGAACTGAATCAGTTACAAGAGAAGCGCTCTGCCGGTACGCTTCATAAAGATCGTTTGGAAAAACACAATCAAGCTGCCCATTTGATTTTCCGTTATCAACAACTTACCGAAAAGCGGACGTCGTTACCTGATCATCTTTCGTTCCCTGAACAGGGACTTGAGCGGTATTATAAATGGAAAGAACAAGAGATGCCCATCCTTAGTGAACGAGAAGTCGTGCAACAATCTCTTAAAGAGATTGAAGCTGAGAGGGAGGGCGTGCCTGATTATGATGCGGACCTTGTCGATGAGGGAACGAAGTGGATGGAGCGAAAGCCAGAGTATGATCGAAATGATGCTCGCTTGGAGACGTTGATAGCTGAATCTACTCAAGAGCAGGATCAAATATCTCGTAAGCTAGATGAATTAGGCATTCAGCTCACATTTGAAGAGCTCTTAGATCTTTCCTTGCCTTTCTACTTAGAGGAAGAATGGCAGCAAATGAGCCGGGAAAAAGCGTCGCTTGAAGAAGACAAGGATCGATTGCACCAAGAAATCCGAGCCAATCAGGAAGAACAGTCACGCATACAGCGCTATGTGAGTGAACATAGAGATAAACGGCTTTCAGAAGAGGAAGAAGCCCGGTTACGAGCCAAGGTAAGCAATGCCAGGGAGAATGTATGGAAGAAAGAGATGGAAGAGGAAGAGCTTAAAAGTCGAAACCAGTTTGCTAAGAAACAATCAAAGCTTGGGAACCAAATGGCGGTTGTAGGAATCGTCCTTGCCTTTGCAGGTGGGATAAGTGGATGGATTTTGTCTGATCCGATCTGGTTTATTTTCAGCGCTATCCTATTAATCGCAACTCTCTTACTCGTAAATCAATTAAAGCAATCAACGGTTCAATCACCAACAAACGACAGACGCGGGGAAGAGGTGTCTACTGCTACCCTTTCAGAATGGGAGAGACAGTTACAAGAACAAGATCACCTTGTTCAAGAGCGCCTGAAATATGAGCAAGAGGGGCAAACCTTAAGGATGAGGGAGATTCAATTAGAAGAACAGCTTCATACACTAGGCCAACGTCAGCAAAGGATCAAGCAAGTGATAGAGGAACAGGTGGAGAACTATCCGTTTCTTCGTGATGTGTCCGAAACCTATTGGCCAAAAGTGTACCAGCGACTCTCAAACCTCCAGACCAGACAACATGAATGGTGGAAAAAGCAAGAACAAATTGAATCCATCGCGGCCCGTCAAAAAACGTTAGAAAATCAATTATTTTTCTTTGCAGACCGTTTACAACTAGGACGTGAAGGGGAAATAGGTTTCATATGGAATAACGTAGCAGACTATGTTGAAAAGGCAGAAGAGTCGAAGCGTGACCGTTCTAAGTTAACGGAACGTTCCATCCATCTACAGAAGCAACTCGAGCAGCTAGAACAAAGGCAAGGGCCGATCCAAAGGGAGTTGCAACAGCTGTATGATAAAGCATGTGTCACAGAAGCGGAGTCGTTTCTTCAGAAAGGGGAAATGGCAACCGAGATAGCAAATATAGAGGCAGAACTTCATCAAGTAGAGAAACAAATTGATACCATCTATATGGACAATGACGCATCATCCGAAGCCAAGTCAATGAAGATTGATGAACCCTCATTGAAAGAAGCTCTCGAGCGTGCGAGAGGAGAGCTCGAAGCGGTCGAAAAGGAGATCGAAGAAAAGCGCCAGCAATTAGCCGATCTTCGTTCAGCGATTCAGTATCTTGAAAAAGATGACCGGTATTCAAAGAAACGACATGAAGTGACCTTAGGAAAAGAAAAGAGCCGGGAGTTAGCGAAAGAGTGGGCAACCTATAAAGTAGCCCATACGTTCTTAAAAAGGACCAAACAAATGTATCAGGAAGAAAGAATGCCAGCTGTTATTGAATATTGCGGCCACTTTTTCTCCATCCTAACAAGAGGTACATATTTACGTGTATGGATGCCGGAAGAAGGTGCCCTGACGGTAGAGAGGAAAGATGGGTATCGTTTCTCTGTTGAGTCCCTGTCTCAAGGTACAAAAGAACAATTATATGTAGCCTTACGGTTAGCCTTAAGTCAAACGATAAAAGAAGAACATCCTTTACCTTTCATTATTGATGATGCTTTTGTAAACTTCGATAACGAACGAACGGATGAAATGTTAGAGGTCCTTCAACAAATTTCACAGGATCAACAGGTCATTCTGTTCACGTGTAATGATGCAATTAATCAAAAAATAACAGAACGTAAAAAAATTTTTTTATAAAAATTAAGTTTTTATTTGTCATGACCTCGCACTTTTGGAATAATAGTGATAAAATACTTGAGGACAATGTCGAATAAAGCTAGTGGAGGGTCGTCCATTGGTAGATAAAGAAAGAAGTCAAGAATGGACAGAATATGAAGAAACAATAGAAAAATTTATTCAAGTGATCGCCAAAAACATGAGCCTGTACGGAATCACCTCTTCAGTAGGTCGACTGTATGGAACGCTTTACTTTGCAGATCAGCCAATGACGCTAGATAATATGCGTGATGCGCTTGAAATGAGTAAGACAAGTATGTCGACTGGTGTGAGAGCTTTATCAGAGATGAAGATGGTTGAACCAGCTTTCCGAAAAGGAGTACGTAAAGATTTATATAAATCTGAAGAGGATTGGTATAAATCCTTCACATCTTTATTCGGGAACCGTTGGCGACACCATACCGAAACAAACATCGAAGAAGCTGATGAGGCGATCTCTGAACTTCGATCCATTATGGATGATACAGACGACGAAGAGTTACAAGGAATGATCCAACGAGATATTGACCGATTAGAGTACGCGAAAGAGTATTACCGCTGGCTCATGAAGTTTATCCGTGTCGTTGAATCAGGCGAGATCTTTAAATACGTACCAAAGGGTGACTAAGTCTCCCCCTTGGAAGAAGCATGTCTATCATCAGACATGCTTTTTTTGTGCTCTAAAAGGTCTTATGATACCCGAAGTGTTAAGCGCAAAAATGGCTTGTTTCCGTTATATCTTATAAGGAAAAGGTGAGCCTGGAAACTGCGAGACTCCCGTGGGCAGAAGAGCCTAGGTGAGACCCCGGAGGCCGGCGTAGCCGGGTGAGGAGGCTCACCAGCTCCCCACAGGAAAGCGAGTGGTTTCCAGGCTCACCTTACGCTCAATTAAAGGTAACGGAAACATTCTCTAAACATAAGGTCAGGAATATTCACCTTCAACGCCGCATAGGCTTGTATTAAAAGTGGACAAGGGGGAAGAATCCATGATTGCAGGAATTCCATGGTGGGTAATCGCAATGGTTGTATTTATTTTATTTAGTGGATATATGGCGCTTCGAGCGATGAAAAAAGAACAGGAAATGGAACAAAAATTCATTGAACAAGAGGGTCAAAAGTACATGGACCGAATCGATGACGCGAAACGAAAGAAAGAAACGATGCCAAGTTAAATAAAAAGGCTGAACCTTGTAGGTTCAGCCTTTTTCTATACAATCTTATTTCTCATCAGAATCTGATTCTGTGTCTTCTGATGCTTCTTTTTCTTTCGTGTTATCGAGAATGTCTTCTAAGCCTTCAGCTTTAATGTTAACGTCAGCTTCTTCGATCAATTTGTCGATCGTTTTCTTAGCATTCTCTTGGTTTAACTGCTTAGCTTGAAGGTCTTCTTTAATTTGCTCTTTCATATCTTCAAGAGGCTTCACATCTTCATTCTCACGCTCGTCTGTTAGCTTGATAATGTGCCAGCCGAATTCCGTCTTAACCGGTTCGCTCACTTCGCCTTTTTCAAGATCATAAGCAGCATCTTCAAAGGCAGGAGTCATTTTCCCAGGACCGAAGAAATCAAGGTCGCCTCCGTTTGAAGCAGAAGGTCCTTCAGAGTATTCTTTAGCTAGTGCAGCAAAATCTTTGTTGCCTTCTTCGATTTTCTGTTTCACTTCTTTCGCCTTTTCTTCTGAGCTTACCAGAATGTGGCTTGCGCGAATCTCTGTTTTCATACGATCGTAGTAATTTTGAATTTCTTCATCTGACACTTTGATCTCTGCTTTCGCAGCTTTTTGTTGCATCAGGCTTTGCTCGACTACTTTTCTGAAGTCTTCTTCAGATTTGAAGCCCATTTGTGAAAGCGCCTGGTCGAACTCACCGCCAACTTGTTCTTTGTATTTTTCTACTTCTTTTTCAATTTCTTTGTCGGTTACTTTATATTTGTCATCAAGAACTTCTGTCACAACCATTTCATGAAGAACTTGTTTACCATAGCGATCCTTCAGCTCTTGGTAAAATTCATCTTTTGTAATGTTTCCGTTCTTCGATTCAACGACTAGTTCTTTGCTTGCCTCATCGTCTCCTTGTGCATCGGAGCATGCAGATAAAGCTAATACACCTGCAGTTAGTGTCGTTGCTAAAGCAATCTTTTTCATCAGGTAAACACTCCTAATCCTTTAATTGTGTCAAAAGTTAGAGCATCATTTGGCTCTAAAAGGCATTTGAAAGCCCCGTGAAGGCAACTTTCGGACAACCTAATCCTTGAAATAATATAACATACTGAGGGGATAAAACAATAGGGCTATCCCTAAGTTAGAGGAAAACTTTTCAAAACCTGGGCGTCCGCCTATCCAGAACCAGCACCCCCTGCATATGATACGGTAGTAAGTTAGAAAAGGGGGTGGCTTCATGAGCAAAGGAGGTTACGGCGGCGGTTTCGCTTTAATCGTCGTTCTATTCATTCTGTTAATTATCGTTGGTGCATCTTGGTTGTACTAATCATCCCTGAGATCGGATCTAATCAGAAAACCCTCTGCCAGATGGCAGAGGGTTTTCTGGTTAGATAAGATTTCCGTTAGCGTTTGTTGGGTGTAAGGTGGTTCGGGAAATCACTCGCTTTCCGCGGCGAGCTGGGGAGCCTCCTCAATCGCTACGCGCTTTCCGGGGTCTCCCCTAGGCTCCTACTGCCGCAGGAGTCTCGCAATTTCCCGAACCACCTTTGCCATATGTAGAAGGAACGGAAATATGCTAGGCTAGAGTATCTCTCCGAGTTGTTAAACGGGTACATTCATCGGCTAGCTGGGGAACGAATCACTTTCCGTGGCCCCACACGACGTGTGGTCGCTTGACGTTGTTACAGGACGTGACGGTCTTAGTCGGCCCCCCTAGCGATAGGTTGAAAACCGGCCCCATGAAGTATGTGGAGGGTCTTAGCATCCTATTCTCTATGTAACTTTGCTCTTAAGGTGTATCTCCGATATATGGTGTGTTTCCATTTAACCCAATATGGAAAAGGATGGTCTGGAAACTGCGAGACTCCCGTGGGCAGAAGAGCCTAGGTGAGACCCCGGAAGCCGACGTAGTCGGCTGAGGAGGCTCACCAGCTCCCCACAGGAAAGCGAGTGGTTTCCAGGCCATCCTTACACTCAACCAAAGCAAATGGAAACATACACGTATCAATAAAAAAACAACGTCTTCTATGCAAGAGACGTTGTTTTAGGTATACAGGATTTCGACGTAGGACGAAATCAATAGTATGGTGATTAAAATGTTAATCGTTCGGAACACTTTCGGTTGCTTTTCAACAGCCATTTCTGTTTTAAGGCACAGGGAATGGGTTAAAGAGTTAAAGACGAATAAGATGAAAAGCGCAAATGGTACAAAGAATACTGACATGAATAGAAACCTCCTTTTGCACCTATGAAATTACTGTATCAAAAAAACAAAAAGTTGAACAGTAAAAATGCTCATATGTATAGAAAAACCCTTTTAAATGCATTAGCAATGAGTACCATTCTGGAATAGTCTTCATTCCCTGCATCTAAAAGGGTTTACTGGGTTTACTTTTTGTATTTGTCAATTAAGATATCATACCCATCTCTTACATTTTCAATAATGCATTGTTTTGGTGCGCGCATGAATTGATTAACGCACAAGAAGTCTGTGAACGAAAGTCCGATATTTACGGCTGTAAACAGGATGATATAAGCGAAGTAATTTGGGAATACAAAGCTTGTAATCAAACCAGGTACAGATAACAGAACAGTAGGTGCAAGAGCCACCATGATCGATGTTGTTTTAGATAACGTTGAGCAGCTTCTATAAGAAAACGTTGGTAGAACGCCTTTTTTTAATTTCCAGCGAACACGAACGCGTTTGTTTAGAAGAACCAATGGAATCATGTGCATTAGTTTGTGAATCGCTGGCAACAAAAACAGAGAAGCTGCTAGCGGAAGCAAACCGTAGTCATGCACTTGATGACTTTGATGGTACATCGCAAACGGTACATACAGTAAAATAAAAGAAAGAACACCAAGCATTAAGCTCAATAAATAAATTCGGTTTGAGCCAAATTCTTTCGTGATGTTAAAGGATTTCCAGCAGTTAAGATTCATACTCAATAACCCCCTTATTTGTGACAAGGTATACTCTTGTATAGTAGAATTTTTATAATGAATGATTTGCTCAAATAAGATTGGCATATCGAATGATACGATGTTTTATAGAAGAAATCAATAGGCTTTTTGTAAAAAAATAAAAAAGTCCCCGAAGCCTTGGGGGATGTACGTTGAAAAGGGATAGAATGAAGAGTGAAATTGAGGAGAGAGTCCTAATGTATGAAACGGATGTGAACACAAAAAAAATAGCCTTTCATGTGCAGCTGTTAGCGAACAGTGAGCAAATGAAAGACTACCCTTTTACAAAGATGTTGATTGAACGAGGGGTAACAGAAGAGGAATGGCAGGAGGTTATGGCGTTATTAGCAACCTTAGATGCTCGTTTTCATGAAGAAGCTGAAGAAGGTTTGCTCGATTTTACGCCCCTCCTGATCCATTTTGCTGGGATGCTGAACATGAAGTTGCATCCAGATGAGGCCATTTTGGCCATAAAAAAAGAAGGATATTATTCCGAACTTATGATTGCATTTGAACATGTACGCAGGGGAACTAGTCTTCGTTAGAAGAATCAACGTTATCTTCAGTAGTAAGATCGCTAGTTGATTGTTCCCCTTGGTTAAATTCGGACTCTATATTTTCCATGGAACGATCGAGGATTTCCATGTATTCATCTCCGTATATTTCCCGAATTAGGGCAATAAGTTCTATAAATTCAGGGTATTTCCCATAAATGTCTTTTAAGGGCATACTGCCGCGGATGACGGCATTGTTTTCTGGGTCGTAGGATTGCATGGTTTCAAGGAGAAGCGACTCTCCTTCTTCAGTCAGCTGAATGTACGTATTACGCTTATCATTTTCACGCTTGGAAAATGAGAGTAGGCCACGTTCTTCAAGCTTTTTGGAAAAGTTGAAGGCGGTAGAGACGTGCATGACCCCGAACTTAGAGATTTCAGACACGCTGGCTCCCCTCAAATGATAAGCAATCCACAGAATATGGTGTTCATTTATGTTTAAATGAAATGGTTTAATCCATTGTTGCCAATCCTTTTCAATCATTTTCCATAAGGCCTTGCTTAGTTGCGCCATTTTGTGACTAAAAAGTATAGCATCTTGGATTGTAGTATCATCTCTCATAGCCTTCCCCCTCTCTTGATGATTGCTAGATTATTAACTTCATATGGACAGTATTCACCATTATTATCGCAAGAAAACCCTTATAAGAGAAGTTCTAATGTGTGTCTAAAATGGGACTTTAAGGGCAAAAAGGCGTTTAATCCCGTCATAAAGGGGTATTTTAAAGTAAAGTTTTTTTGAAATTCATTAAAAATTTTTTAAGTAAATTAAAAAATCCCCGGTTCATTCGTTGAACCGGGGATTCTTTATTGATCAGAAGTAGATGGATCAATTTCTGAAAAGGCTTTCGAAATCAAGCAATGAAATTCAATCATTTCGTTTAACTTTTCTTCAAAACGATTCGCTTCATTGCTTTCCATCTCTTCTTTATCTAAGAGCAATTTTGTTTCTTCTAATGAATGTTTTTGGCGATTGGCAGCGTCAAGCCATTTGTGGATGTATGAGGACATAAATTTGTTGAACAAGTCGGAGTTTGCGGCATAGAGGTCTTTACGAACGCCTTTCTTCCAAACTCGTTCAACCAAGTTGAGGTCAAGTAAACTTCTGATACCTGTGCTCATCGACGTTTTGCTTTTTGCCAGTGCTTCACTCATTTCATCAAGAGTCATCGGTTCTCCTTCTATATAAAGGGTACTAAACAGTAACGCTTCTGAAGGTGTAAGACTAAACATCTCAATGGTTTTAGAGAATTCTGTTATTGCATGATACTGAACTTCACTCATTATACTGTTGTTCTCAGTTTCAGACATGAAGGAACCTCCTTCTCGTTTACTACCACTCACATTACACTATAGTAATAAAATATGGAAATATCAGATTGGGTAGCATTTTGAAGGAAAATGGAGAAATTAAAAGGTTTTATTCGCGACAGTGTGTTCAGTTTAAACTGTACGAAAAATATGTTCTTAAATCAAAGAATTTATCGTTTGTACTAAACGAACAGACAGTATATAGTATAAAAGGTGAGTGATTGAACGAAACAAAAACGAAAAATAGTTCATTAGAAATAGTGAAAATGTATTAGAGGGGTGAATTTAGGTGCCGATCATCAAAGTAGAAAACTTGTCAAAGATTTTCGGTAAGAATCCATCTCAAGCACAGAAGCTGCTTGACGAAGGACTAAAGAAAGAAGAAATTTTAAAGAAAACTGGAAATACAGTCGGTGTAAACCGTGCTTCCTTCGAAGTTGAAGAAGGCGAAATATTCGTTATTATGGGACTTTCCGGAAGTGGTAAGTCTACACTAGTTCGATTAATCAACCGTTTAATTGAGCCGACTGAAGGTAGTGTATATATTAACGATGAGAACTTAGCTGCAATGGATAGCAAGAACTTGCGTCGCGTTCGTCGTGAAAAGATGAGTATGGTATTCCAGCGCTTTGCTTTGTTCCCATACCGTACTGTTTTACAAAATACGGAGTTCGGTTTAGAAGTACAGGGCATTGATAAATCTGACCGTTCTAAGAAAGCGAAAGAGTCTTTAGAACTTGTAGGACTTGGAAGTTTCATTAATCAATTCCCAGGTCAGTTATCTGGTGGTATGCAACAGCGTGTTGGGTTAGCACGAGCGCTTGCGAACGATCCTGAAGTATTATTAATGGACGAAGCGTTCTCAGCTCTTGACCCACTAATTCGTAAAGAAATGCAGGATGAACTTCTGGATCTGCAAGAGCGCATGCAGAAAACAATCCTTTTCATTACGCACGACTTAGATGAAGCACTTCGCATTGGTGATCGTATTGCGTTAATGAAAGATGGGTCCATTGTTCAAATCGGTACCCCGGAAGATATTCTAGTAAACCCTGCAAATGATTATGTAGAGAAATTCGTTGAAGATGTAGACCGTTCGAAGGTTCTGACAGCCCAACATATTATGAAGCGACCTGAAACGGTTAACATCGAGAAGCATGGTCCACGTGTAGCGCTTGAACGTATGCGTGAAGAAGGTCTTTCTAGTATTTACGTAACAGACCGATCTCGTAATCTAAAAGGCTATGTAACAGCTGATAATGCAAGACAAGCGATCGATGAGAATGTGAAAGACTTAGCACACGTTATCGAAACAAATGTCCCAACATGTGATCTTGATACATCAATGAATGACATTTTCGATATCATTCATAATTCACCAGTACCGATTGCTGTCGTAGAAGACGGAAAACTACGCGGAATTATTGTTCGCGGAGCCGTTATTGGAGCGCTAGCAGGAAGTGAGGTGTCCATCAATGAGTAATACTCTATTACCAATGATTCCAGTAAAAACATGGGTTGATAACTCTGTTGAGTGGATTACAGATACATTTGAGTTTGTATTTGATCCTGTAAAAAATAATTTAGATTCCTTTATCGAGTTCTTAAGTGAAACGCTTCAAATGATTAACCCTTGGGTGTTTATCGCAGTGATTGCGATTGTTGCATTCTTTGTAACAGGAAAGCGAATTGGTTTGGCTGCATTCTCGATTGTAGGCTTATGGTTTATCCTCAACCAAGAGATGTGGGAGCAGTTAATGGATACGTTCTCCCTCGTTATAACAGCCAGTCTGATCTCGGTTATTGTTGGTGTTCCATTTGGAATTTGGATGGCTAAAAGCAATATTGTTCAAGCCATACTTACACCAATATTAGACTTTATGCAGACGATGCCAGCCTTTGTTTATTTAATTCCTGCCGTTGCATTCTTCGGTATTGGGATGGTTCCAGGGGTGTTCGCATCTGTTATCTTCGCGGTACCGCCAACAGTGCGTTTTACAAACTTAGGTATTCGTCAGGTATCTACTGAATTAATCGAAGCCGCCGATGCCTTTGGTACAACAGGCTTACAGAAACTATTTAAAGTACAGTTGCCAATGGCGAAGAAGACGATTATGGCTGGTATTAACCAAACCGTAATGCTAGCTCTTTCCATGGTTGTTATCGCATCCATGATCGGTGCAGAAGGTCTAGGTAAAGAAGTTATCACAGCCTTACAGCGTAACGATGTTGGTCTTGGTTTCGTCGCGGGTGTATCTATTGTAATCCTTGCGATTGTCATTGACCGCTTTACACAAAGCTTGAATTCGCAAAAAGGTGAATAAGATTCGGTTGTACCTTCTTAATTTAAGAAGTTCAATAAAGCTCAATTAGTTAAAAATTAGAAAAGGGGAGTTTCATTAGTATGTTTAATCTTAATTGGAAACGTTTAGGTATTGCAGCGGGACTATCATTGTCTCTAGTAGCAGCAGGTTGTGGATCAGATGATAGTTCTGAAGAGGAAAACACTTCAGGCGGAGACGGTGAAAACACTGAGCAAACTGCCAATTATAGTGAAGAAATGGATTATACCATCACAGGCGTAGATGCGGGTGCTGGTGTTGTAGGTAAAGCAGAAGAATCCATTAAAGAATATGGCCTAGATGGCTGGGAAGTTAAAACGTCTTCAGGCGGTGCAATGACTCAGGCGCTTGGTGATGCGATTGAAGATGAAGAGCCAATCGTTGTAACAGGTTGGACGCCACACTGGAAATTCGCTGAATATGACTTACACTACCTTGAAGATCCAAAAGGTGTATTTGGTGGAGAAGAGCAAATTAAAACAATGGCTAAACAAGGTCTTAAAGACGAAAAGCCAAACCTTCACAAGATCTTAGACCAGTTCAACTGGACAACAAGTGACATGGAATCTGTTATGCTTGAAATCCGTAATGGTACTCCAGAAGAAGAAGCAGCGCAAAACTGGATTGATGAAAACCAAGATAAAGTAGATGAGTGGACAAAAGGTGCTGAAGAAGTAGACGGTACTGAAGCTAAGCTTGCTTATGTAGCTTGGGACTCTGAAATTGCTTCTACAAACGTAATCGGTGAAGTTCTTCGTCAGCAAGGTTTCGAAGTAGAACTTAGCCAATTAGACAACGGTGTTATGTGGAAAGCGGTAGCAGAAGGCGAAGCTGATGGAATGGTAGCAGCATGGTTACCAGGTACACACGGAGACCTTTATGAGTCTTATCAAGATCAACTTGAAGACCTTGGAGCGAACCTTGAAGGTGCTAAGATTGGTTTAGTTGTTCCTGACTACATGGATGTTAAATCAATCGAAGATCTTGAAGCAGCAGAATAATAAGTCATAAAAAGATAAGCCTTCCTACCTTAGTAGGTGGGCTTTCTTTTTAAATCTTATCTATAATTTACTTAACAAAAGGGGTTAAATCATGAACTGGAAAAAGCTCGGACTAACGGCTGGTTTATCGTTATCACTAGCCCTAACAGCCTGTGGATCAACAGAAGATGATTCATCAAATGGCGGTGATTCTGGCGATAGCAAAGAATCCGTTGGCGAACAACTTGACTACACATTAACAGGTATAGAATCTGGTGCTGGTATTATGGTGGCAACAGATAAAGCCTTAGAAGAATATGATAATTTGGAAGGCTGGGAGGTTTCTTCAAGTTCCTCTGCTGTTATGACAGAACAACTGGGGAATGCCATTGAAAACAAAGAGCCTATAATTGTAACGGGCTGGACCCCGCACTGGAAATTCGCTGAATATGATTTAAAGTACTTAGAAGATCCGAAAGAAGCTTATGGTAGTAC
The DNA here is from genome assembly GCF_030166655.1 of Pontibacillus chungwhensis. Lineage (GTDB taxonomy): Bacteria > Bacillota > Bacilli > Bacillales > BH030062 > Pontibacillus. The sequence continues at coordinate 866,532 of NZ_CP126446.1, forward strand.
AGAGCATATTAACACCATTGTTCGTAAAGGTTTCGAGGAAGATATGCCTAAAGCGGCAAAAATTCTTGATAATTTCAAATGGACGCCTGATGATATGCAAAGTGTCATGCTTGAGCTTCAGGAGGGCACTGACCCTGTAAAAGCAGCGAAGAACTGGATTGAGAATAATGGGGATAAAGTGGACGAGTGGACAAAAGGAATTGAAGATGGAAGCGGAACCGTTAAATTAGCATACGTACCGTGGCAATCTGAAATTAGCTCCACGCACGTGATTTCTGAAGTGTTAAAACAAAAAGGATTTGAAACAGACTTAACTCAAGCTGGTATTGGTCCAATGTTCCAGGCTATTGCAGATGGTGATTCTGATGCGATGACGTCTGCATGGTTACCGCGTACACACGGAGATCACTATGAGAAGTTTAAAGATGAATTTGTGGATCTGGGTGAAAACCTTGATGGCGCAAAGATCGGATTAGTTGTACCAAAGTATATGGATATTGATTCAATTGAAGATCTACAGCCAAAAGAATAATGCAAAAAAGGTGCACTCCCTGTAATCGGGGGTGCACCTTTTTTGCATTATTGTTGTTTTGCTTTTTCTTCAAGCTCTTTCAAGCTTTCTTCAATTTCTTGTAAATGTTTTTGAATGTTTTTCTGGTGGGGTTCAATCGTTTGTCTCCAACTCTCGATTGATTGTTTCACTTCCGTTGAAAGGTCCCGTAATAACGAAGCACCTTCTTTAGATGTTTTAGCAATTTGTTCTGTTAATTGTTTTCCTTCGCCCTGCAGATTAGCAAGCGTAGTTTTGAGTTGGTCACTAGAATCTCTAACTTGTTGGCGCATCTTAGTACCAGCTGAAGGAGTGGACAAAAGTGTAGCTGATGCACTCACGACTCCTCCTACGACGAATCCGAGTAGTAATGATTTCCCTTTTCCCATAACCACAACTCCTTTCCTAACTATCTTCTATTATATCCGTTTTTCCTTTTTGTGTTGAGGTATAAACTCTATTTATTATAGAAAAGTCATAAGTGAGTGTAAGGGGAGTGGTGAAACGGGGGTGTGAGTGTAGAAAGAGTAAGGGGGAGTGCAGAAACGGGGTTCTGAGTGTAGAAAAAGGAGGGGGAGTGCAGAAACGGGTTTGTGAGTGTAGAAAGAGGAGGGGGAGTGCAGAAACGGGTTTGTGAGTGTAGAAAGAGTAAGGAGGAGTGAAGAAACGAAGGCGTTGAGTGTAGAAAGAGGGAGGAGAGTGCAGAAACGGGTGTTTGATTGTAGAAAGAGAATGGGGAGTGCAGAAACGAGGTTCTGAGTGTAGAAAAAGGAGGGGGAATGCAGAAACGGGGTTCTGAGTGTAGAAAGAGGGGGCAGAGTGCAGAAACGGGGTTCTGAGTGTAGAAAGAGGAAGCCGAGTGTAGAAACCAGAATCGGAATGCAGAAAGAGAAAAGGGATATGAAGAAAAGTTGTTTTGTAGTGTAGAAACGATCGATCTAGTGTAGAAAGAAGAGTTTGAATGAAGAAAAAAAGAAGAAGCAGGAACAAAAAAACAGCATTGAACCCTTGCCCGCCAGCCCAAAGTAGAGCTCTCAACCAATATGAAGTGAAATAAAAAGAGTGCGCTCCTCAAAAGGAACGCACTCTTACGTTTTATGCAGTTGCGATGCGGGATCGTTTTGAGATTTTCTCAACGATCGGGTAAATAACCGTCATGGCTACAGTGTTGAAAGCAGCTGTCGGAAGGACGATTGTGGCGTACATGATCATAAAGCTTCCTTCTACAAGTCCAATAATGTTAACAGCTACGAATAGGAAGATTCCTCCGCTAATCAGTGTACCGATAAGGGTAACACCTGCTGCCAGGACTTTTTTATTCGTAAATTTACCTGCAGCGATCACGATTCCGAAAGCGACAAGCGCTGTTAACGGCTTATCGATTAAGTTGGCAATCTGACCTCCAGGTAATCCGGTTGTTAAAGCAGCAATCGCTCCTGTAACAAGGGATAATAACATGACATATTGGAACTTAGGAAATAGAATGATTCCGAGGAACATCATGATCAAGAGCATATCAGGCTTCATCCCATTCACAATAGGCGGAGCGAAAATATGCAATACAGCACCAATCCCAACAATTAACGACAACAATACTAACACACGCGTGTCTAGACGACTCTTCACTTTACATCTCTCCTCTTCTAAACTAGTCTCATCTTACCTTCCAGCTGTGTCCTCTTGACCAGCTGCGAAAGCCTAATTCTATTATATCAAAAGTCTCTCGAAAGCTAAACATCTCAGATTTTAACAGCTTGAAATCTAACCAATGTTGGCGGCGATTTCACCTGCAATGGACTGTAGTTGTTCTGTGGAATACTCATTTGAATGCTCTTCCCATTTTGCCCCAAATCCATCATTCTTCCCGTATCGAGGAATAAGATGAATATGTAAGTGGAAAACAGACTGTCCTGCTGCTTCTTCATTGTTATTAAGGACATTCAATCCAACCGGCTCATACGTCGCTTTAATCGCATTAGCGATTTTCGGCACGCGTGAGAAAAGTTTCTCGGCAACGTCAGAGGACGTTTCGTATACGTTCTTTACATGTTCTTTCGGAATCACAAGCGTATGGCCTTTTGTGACCTGGCTAATGTCTAGAAATGCATACACATCTTCATCCTCATACACCTTCGCAGAAGGAATTTCTCCATCGCGAATTTTGCAAAAGATACAATCTTGACTCATCCAATCTCCTCCATTTCAGCACATGGCTATAGTGTGTATATATCGTATCAGAAAATAGGACAAGTTCCAATTTGCGAGCCGTCTTTCAGTTTCCCAACCATCTTTTTTATATTTGGGGAAACGAAAACCTTCCTCATTTGTGGGGGATGATAAAAGTATACACAGGCGGTCCGTTCGCAAATTATAACGCCAGGGCAGGCTTTGGGACTGCGAGACTCCCGCGGGAAGAGGAGCCTAGGGGAGACCCCGCAGAGAGCGATAGCGAACGAGGAGACTTCCCAGCTCCCCGCAGGAAAGCGAGTTGTCCCAAAGCCTGCCCTAGCACTTTTACAGTAACGGACCTCAGCCATCATTGCAAAACAAACAAAAAGCAGAGTGCCTCATAAGAGACACCCTGCCTGTAAGAAGGTTAGGGAGACGTTGCTATCCTTAACGGATGTTTGGGAAACACTTTGACACGCGTGGGGTTGCCACTAATGTGCAGAGATCATCGGAATGGACTCTGCAGGAACGTGTCTAAAGCTCGCGAATATACCTGCTGTCAACACCTCATTTAGTGAATGCGTGTTTTTATAAAGCTCTTACCAGATGGTGGAGTTTATCTCAGCTTGGTCTTTCACAGACACCTCATTTCAAATTTTAAGAAGAACTTAAACCTTGAACGTAGTGAACAGTGATTTGCTCCTGGACAACGTCTCCCGTTGCCTTCAAGAGTTATTATGGGCAGAATCGGAAGAACCTATACAAAAAAGTTACGATTTTTTTGGCAAAGTGTCAGGGGAATGATAAAATTTGGAGAAGAAGAGAGGGATACAAATGAAATCACTATTACATATTCAAGATCTTGTAGGTGGATACACGCACAAAAACGTTTTGCACGGCATTTCATTTGATATACAGCCGGGTGAAATTGTTGGCTTAATCGGACTAAATGGAGCCGGTAAGAGTACAACGATTAAACATATTATTGGACTCATGCAACCGAAACAGGGGGCCGTCACTGTAAATGGGAAGACGTTTCAGGAAGACCCAGATGGGTATAGGAGTCAGTTCTCCTATATTCCGGAGATGCCCATTTTATATGAGGAGTTAACGCTTAGAGAACACCTTCGTCTGACCGCGATGGCATATGGGTTAACAGAAGATGTTTTTGAAAAGCGCTTACAGCCCTTGTTGAAGGAATTTCGTCTGGAGAAAAAATTAGATTTTTTCCCTGTTCATTTCTCAAAAGGAATGCGACAAAAGGTCATGATTATGTGTGCCTTTTTAGTCGAGCCTTCTTTATACATCGTGGATGAACCTTTTGTTGGTTTGGATCCGTTAGGGATTCAATCGTATCTTCAGTTAATGAACGAGATGAAAGACCAGGGTGCAGGTGTGCTGATGTCGACACATATTCTAGCCACAGCGGAACGCTATTGTGATCGGTTTGTGATTTTGCACGACGGAGAAATTCGGGCCAAAGGGACCCTTGAAGAACTGCGGAAATCTTTCTCTATGCCAGATGCGACGTTGGATGACTTATACGTGCAGTTAACAAAGGAAGAAGATCATGCTTAAAATTGAACCTCAAAAGCTGTGGCGAGGGCGACTTGATTCTCATACGAAAGAGATGGGTCGCTATTTACGGTTAATGTTTAACGATCATTTTTCTTTTGCAATGTTCTTCTTTTTAGCAGGGATGACATATAACTACCAACAATGGTTAGCCACGTTAGATGCTGGTTTTCCAACAGCTCTCGTAATGGGGGTTGTCTTTGCAGCCTTACTAACGTACAGTCCGATCCGTACGTTTTTACGGGAAGCCGATTTAGTCTTTTTACTTCCTGCGGAGCACCGTTTATCAAGCTTTTTTAGGAGCGGCATTGTGTATAGCTTCTGTTTACAGGTGTTTGGACTGTTCTTTGTGGTGGTTGCTTTTGGGCCGTTGTACTTCACAACCTATTCAGATAGGGAGATATCGGCCTTTGTCCTATTCGGCATTGTCATTCTCATTCTAAAGGCATGGAACACGCTGTCTCATTGGTGGGAATTGAATAGTCGAGTGGGATGGAGTGGCTATGTTGATCCTGTCCTTCGTTTTCTCTTAAATGGATTGACGATCTATTTCTTTGTGCAAGGAAATTGGATCTTTGCGGGCGTGACAACCATTCTGTTATTCGGGTTGATGATGTATGATTACAGCTTGGCGAAGAAACGAAAAGGAATTGCATGGGATGTATTGATTCAAAAGGATCAGCAGCGTATGCAAGTGTTTTACCGAATTGCCAATATGTTTACGGATGTTCCTCACTTGAAAAATAGTGTGAAGAAGCGCCATTGGCTCGTTCGTTTGATTAAAAATCCAATTCCGTTCAAAAGCGATAAGACGTTTGACTATCTATACAGAATTACGTTCATCAGAAGTAGTGATTACCTTGGGTTATATATCCGTCTTCTTTTAATCGCGGGAGCGTTTGTTTATTTTGTTCCAAATGTCTGGATGAAACTTGCGTTTGGTTTCTTGTTCATTTATTTAAGCGGATTCCAGATGGTGACCCTTTGGCAGCATCATCGAGAGGTGTTATGGCTCGATCTTTATCCGCTGCGAATTGAATCAAGGAGAAAAGCGTTGACGAAATGGTTATTCCAACTACTGATTGTGAAAACCGCATTATTAGGCGTGATTTTCCTTGTTCTAGGGAACCTGCTAGGTCTAGCAATCGTATGGATTGGTGGGGCTTTATTCAGTTACTATTTGTCACATATGTATTTAACAAAGCGATTAACGTAAAACGTCGCCGGCCCTTAATTATTTTAGGGTCGGCTTTTTAATAAGGGAAAGTTGTATCGGAGGGTAAAAAATGAAAACACCTTATGAGGAACGAAAGCATCGGGAAGCCCTCAGCTGGGCCAAAGGATTGGAGAAGCGTGGGCCAATTATTCAGAGGAAATCAAAGCGGATTCAGACAACGATTAATAACTGGGTGCCAGAGCGTGTCCATAAAGTTGTCTCTGGAAGCGTGAAGCAAATGATTGAACTTTCGTTAACAAGCTCTCACTATATTTATCCGATTGAAGTGGGTGAAGGATGGACGCTGAAAGAGCGCGAGGAGCAAGTGGGAGCGAGGTTGAAATATTACAAGCGGACTGCTGCTTTAGAAGGGGCTGGGACTGGGGCTGGAGGTATTGCGCTTGGTCTTGCGGATTTTCCGCTCTTACTTAGCATAAAGATGAAATTCTTGTTTGATACAGCAAGGCTATACGGGTTTTCTGTTGAGAGGTATGAAGAGAGGATGTTTGTGCTCCATGTGTTCATGCTTGCATTCTCAAGTGATGAGAAGCGTGAAGAAATTCTTCATCGCGTGTTGAACTGGGAAGATGAGAAGGAAACGATCAAAGAGGTGGATTGGAAAACGTTGCAACTGGAGTACCGGGATTCGATTGATTTTGTTAAAATGCTTCAGCTTGTCCCTGGATTTGGAGCGGTTGTGGGAGCCTGGGCTAATACAAAGCTAATGGAACAATTAGCGGAGACAGCACAAAATGCGTACCGTCTCCGTTTAATGGGTTACTGATTATTCTGATAAGCAAGGAATGATTGGAAAAGTGTTTTCGCAGCAATCGGAAGGGCACGCTCATCAATATCAAATTTTGGATGGTGGTGAGGATAGGCGTGGCCTTCTTTTTGTGCGCCTGTAAAGAAGAAGGCGCCGGGACGTTCTAATATATAGTAAGAGAAATCCTCGCCCGTCATCACAGGTTCAACATACTGGGCCTTCTCAACACCAGGTGTGTTTGATGCTCCTTCGATTACCATAGCAGCTTCCTCAGGATGATTCACGACAGGTGGGTACCCTTTCATATAATTGAACTCATAACTTGCTTCATGTGAGGTGCAGACCCCTTTCACATGATTCTCCATTTCTTTGATGATGAGCTCTTGGACATCTGGGCTAAACGTGCGAACCGTCCCCTTTAAGGTTGCTGTATCCGCAATGATATTGAACGTCGTGCCGGCTTCAAACGTGCCAACTGTGACAACGGCTGATTTTAACGGATCGAGTTTGCGGCTTACAATTTGCTGAAGGGATGTGACAAGCTCAGAACCGATTACAATCGAATCCTTCGTTTGATGAGGCTGTGCACCATGGCCCCCTTGACCTTGAATCGTAATTTCAAAGGCATCGGCTCCCGCAAAGAAGGCTTCTGGAGCTGTTTCAATGGTTCCAACTGGTGTATTGCTCCATAAGTGCGTTCCAAATACAGCATCAACGCCTTCAAGCGCACCTGCTTCGACCATCCCTTTAGCACCACCAGGAGGCTTCTCCTCCGCGTGCTGGTGTAAGAAGACGATGGTTCCTGGTATGTCTTCTTGATGCGGCTTTAGTGCTTTGGCGAGGCACAATAAAGAAGCTGTATGACCATCATGGCCACACGCATGCATAACGCCTGGGACAGTGGATTTATAAGGAACGTCTTTTTGGTCTTGGATTGGAAGGGCATCAAAATCCGCTCGAAGGGCAACCGTCTTACCAGGTTTGCCTCCTTCTAACGTAGCCAAAATGCCATTTCCCCCAACGCTTGTTTGATGGGGAATGTCTAATTCTTTATAAAAATTTGCGATATACTTCGATGTTTCTGTTTCTTCAAATGATAGTTCAGGGTGTTGGTGCAAGTAGCGACGAATGTCGACCATTTCGTCGGAATAGGCATCAATGTCTTGTAAGATTTTTTGTAAATCCATGAATTTCCCTCCTTGTGTTAGCCATATTATAACAAAGACGAAAAAATATGAATATACAGACAACTCGGAGTATGAGAATTAAGTAAGATCCTTAACTTCCATGACGCATTCAGATGGATGGGGATGAACAGCCTGAAAACGTTTGTGGAATACAAAAAAGCCGTACCACTTTAGCTAGCGGCACGGCTTTTTCTATTAATAGTTCCTTATTGTAAACGTGGATCTGCAAGGAGACGTTCCATTTCTTCCATGTGACCCGTCTCATCAGCGATCATGTCGTCTAATTTGACAACAAGTTCTGTGTATCCAAGTTCTTCAGCTTGTTGCTTGCGTTCTTCGTAACGAAGAATTGTGTCGTGTTCTGCGCGTTTTGCTTCTTCAAGCATATCTTTAACGTCTGAAAGTTGTTTAACTTCAGCTGGTTTAGTTGTTGGTGTGCCACCTAGTGTTTTAATCTTTTCAGCCAGGTAAAGTGCATGACCTTGCTCATCGCCAATTTCAGATTCAAAGAATGGTTTTAAAACTTGGTAGTAAAGTCCTTGCACAACCGCAGCATTGTACGTATACATAATGCTTGCCGCATATTCGTGTGCTAAGTCTTCGTTTAAGCCATCAATTAGATTTTGTACTTTTTGATCCATCATAATCACCCCTGTTTAGATTTGTTCGATGTTTATCATGTCGCACAATATCAATGTACCCTGATGAGAAAAAACTAAACATAAGCCCCCGACCCTAGTAAAATAGATGAGAAAGGAGAGGAACAGATTGGAATCATACGATTATTTTTCTAAACGGTCCCTTCACTTCTTAACCGTGATTGGACTAGTTATTGCGTTAACATTAATGATTCTTGTCCTGACAAATCAGGCTGGCTTGTTAGATGACTGGGCTGCTCAGTTTGCAGAAGAATCGGGAGAAGGGGTGCACCAGTTCTTTGCTGCTCTCACACCTTTTGGATCAGGTAAGGTTCTTGGACCTGTGGCTCTCTTGTTTATTTTCATCCTTGGGGTTATGAAGAAAAACAGACTTCAAGCGGTTATGATGTTTTTTGGTGTTCTAGTGGGATATGGAGTTAACCTCTCCCTAAAGAGCGCTATAGGACGAGAACGACCTCTTCTTAATGAAAGTGTGGAAGGGTTTAGTTTTCCTAGTGGTCACGCGATGGTTTCGTTAATATGTGCTGTGCTCGCTTATTATTTTCTTACCAGAAGAGCTCAGTCTCGTTTAACAGTTACAGTAAGCGCGGGGATAGGATTTATGCTTGTCTTTTTAATCGGGTTAGTCGAGTGTTTGAAGGAGCGCATTATCTCTCAGATGTGTTAGCTGGGTTCATGTTTGGGTTTGTTTTTGCTATCGTCTGGATCTGGTTGTATGAATGGATGGCTAATAGAGTGAAACTCCGACTAGAGGCTGAGGAGGAGACCACCCAGAGCATGTTCTAAAAGAAACAAAAAAGCGCTAAGATAACTATAGAACTTCCGCTATGAGGAAAAGGGTGGTTATGATGAAACGAGTAGGTTTTACAAAGTTTATTCTAGCAGTTGCATTAATTGTTGGTGGAATTTTTATATTATTAGCGAATCTTGACGTTATTTCCCTGGAAATGTGGCAAGTATTTTCTTATAGTTATCCTTTCATACTTCTCGCTATTGGGATTAAATTTATCTTAGATAGCCTATTTGGGAAGGGAGATCGTTGGCCGCTTGGTTTGATTACGACCGTATTTGCTGCCTTCCTTGTTATGGATCGATTCGGGTGGATGACGTTTACAGCAGGTGATATTTGGTTGCTTTGGCCTTTACTATTGGTGCTAATCGGTGTTCGAATCTTTACATCTAAAGGCACGAAGCCAAAAGTCGAGATCCGCTTTGATGATGAACATGATTCAGAGGATTTTAAGAGGAAGAAAAGCGCCATTGGGGACTATTCCTTTACAAATAGTGATTGGTCAGTAGAACCGATGAACTTATGGAATGCAGTGGGGGATTACAAGTTTGATTTCACAAAGGCGTTTATCCCTGAGAAAGATACACCTTTTAAACTATCCGGAGTCGTAGGAGATGTGAAAATATTAATGCCTGAAAATGTCGCTTTTCGTATTGAAGCGAGTGTGAAAACAGGCGATATACGAATTCTTGATCAGAAGGCAGATGGATTGAACCGAGTCATGCACTATCAGACACCAGATTACGGGACGGCAACAAGAAAAGTAACATTTTATGTCGATTTCAAGGTTGGCAATATACGTCTGGACCGAGTGTAGGGGATGAGAAAATGCTTAAAAGACTAAATAGTGTTCGATACGTATTTATCCGCTCTCATTTTTATGGGGTGTTCCTAACCCTCCTGATTTTATTGTCTGTATTATTAGGGTTCTATGTGTTGAAGGAACCTGAGTGGTTGACCTCTCAAGCCATCTTCTTCTTTATTGGATTATTTATCGTGGTGTCAGGACTCGTTTCGATTTATGTAGGATTTCAATCAAGTGGTACAATTAAAGAGAAGCTTGATGGGATGACGACAATGATTCGATCATTAGCTCAAGGAAATTACAATGCTAAAATTTATATGAACTCTGATGATGAATTTGGTCATATGGGGGAAGAACTAAATGAATTGGCTGGAAAATTACAAAACCAGGTCAAATCCCTGCAGCGAATGGCCGATGAGAAATCTGAATTCGCAAAGACGGCTCATAAGGCTGCTACGATTGAAGAGAGACAGCGTCTTGCTCGTGATCTTCATGATGCTGTCAGCCAGCAGCTATTTGCACTAACCATGATGGCTCAAGCAACAGAGCGTTTGTTTGATAAGGACCCTGATCGTGCCAAAACTCAGCTTGAGGAGATTACATCCATGGCACTGCAAGCTCAGACTGAGATGAGAGCGTTGCTGCTACATTTACGCCCTGTTCATTTGTCTGGTGAGCCGTTACATGAAGGAATTCAGACGCTAATTCATGAATTAGAAGAGAAGTGTCAGATGGATTTTTCGGTTGATTTAGATGATACAGTTCATTTATCAGATGGCACAGAAGAACACCTATTCAGAATTGTACAGGAAGCTTTGTCGAATATTTTACGTCATGCCGAAGCAACAGCCGTACAACTGTCTCTAACAAGCATCAGCGATCAAGTATTTTTACATATTAGCGATAACGGGAAAGGGTTTCATGTAAACCAAGATAAGAAAACCTCTTACGGCTTAAAAACGATGCAGGAACGAACGGACGAAATCGGTGGTACACTGACACTTCGATCCAAGCCAGGAGAAGGAACTTACATTGATATAAGAATTCCAAATCAGGAGGCGGATGTGGATGAGTGAAACGGTCAGAGTTGTGGTTGTAGATGATCATGATGTAGTTCGTAAAGGGGTCATTGCTTATTTAATGACAGAACCGACGCTTGATATTGTAGGAGAAGCATCTAGTGGGAATCAGGGGGCAAAGCTCGTCCTTAAAGAAAAACCAGATGTGGTGCTAATGGATCTTATGATGGAAGACGGCGACGGAATTGAAGCAACGAAGCAAATTATGGCTGAACACCCTGATTGTAAGATTATCATTCTTACAAGTTACTATGACGATGAAAAGGTGTTCCCTGCTCTTGAAGCGGGGGCTTTTAGCTACATGTTAAAAACGTCTTCAGCCGATGAAATTGCCTCGGCCATCAAGAAAGCTGCCAAGGGAGAAACCTATATTGAACCTAAGGTTGCCAACAAGATGATGACACGTTTCCGATCGAAAGAGAGGAAGCTACACGATGACTTAACAGGGCGTGAACTAGAAGTGCTGATGTGTATTGGGGATGGTTTAACCAATCAGGAAATAAGTGAGAAACTCTTTATTGGTATTAAAACGGTCAAGACCCACGTCAGCAATGTCTTAAGTAAGTTAGACGTTCAGGACCGTACACAAGCAGCCGTATACGCACATAAAAATGGGCTAATACGCTCATCGAACGATTCATAGAGAAGGCGGAGATGAAATCTGACTAGATTTCACCTCCGTTTTTATGTGGCTGGCGCAGATACATGAAACCAAATTGCCAGAAACATTTTCTTAGCTCCCTATTTTTCAACAATCCTGAGTGGGTCACTTTATTTTTACTAGAATCCCATAGGAAGCTTTATTATACTAAGGGGAGAATGCTTTTTAATTGGAGATGTTTTGAATGAGCGAACGCGTACAAAAAGTACTCTTTTTCACATGGCTAACCTCTGTCATCGCGACATTCGGAAGCCTGTTCTTCTCTGAAGTGATGGATTTTATACCTTGTGAGAAGTGTTGGTATCAGCGGATCTTGATGTATCCACTTGTCTTGTTATACGGAATCTCCCTGGCCCGTAAGGATCTTCGATACGGAGCAGCCGGACTCATTATGAGCGGAGCTGGTGTGCTCGTAGCTACTTATCATTATGGGATGCAGAAGTTGCCGTTCTTGAAGGAAGCTGGGGAAGGATGTAGTGTTGTTTCGTGTGGTAGTGAGTATATTAATTGGGGAGGATTCATTACCATCCCGCTTTTATCTTTTACTGCATTTATCATCATTTTCATTTGTCATATGTGGATGCTCCGCAACAATAAATAAAAAAAGGCCCAGTGCTCATAGATGTGAGCACTGGGCTTTTTTGAGCGCTCCATATAAGCTAACTCATATGGGACGCTACAAGTTGAGAGAATGTTTCCGTTTGCTGTAGTCAGAGCAAAAGGTGGTTCGGGAAATCACTCGCTTTCCGCGGCGAGCTGGGAAGCCTCCTCGTTCGCATTCGCTCTCTGTGGGGTCTCCCCTAGGCTCCTTTTGCCGCAGGAGTCTCGCAATTTCCCGAACCACCTTTCCCTTATGTAGAAGAAACGGAAACATGCCGCATAAGGAAGCAGGACTTTTATCTTTGATCCAGGCTCAAGCAGAGGGCCGTTTCTACTCTATTTGGAAGGGGTGTCTGGGGAACGGGGAGACTCCTACGGGAGAGAGAGGTAGACGAGACCCCGGAATGAGCGTAGCGATTGAGGAGGCTCGACACCTCGCCCGTGGAAAGCGAGTCGTTCCCCAGACACCCCTAACTCTCATTAAATGCAAACGGCCCCCTAAGCCTATTTTTTGTGAAAGTCGTAGCGGGCTTCTAAACGCTCCTGGATCGTTGCGATGATGATGCAGAGTGGCCAGTAGATAAAGGCGACGAGCAAGTAAAGGGTCATGGCGTCACCTGTGCGACCGATGACAATCTTGGCATGCTGGATCATTTCAGGGACAGAGATCACAGCTGCTAGTGAAGTGGCTTTAACCAGATCAAGCATCACATTTGTAAGCGGAGGCAGGGCAATTCTTGTAGCTTGTGGGATAATGACGAAGCGTACCGTCTGCCAGTAACTAAAGCCTAGTGCACGTGAGGCTTCCCATTGTCCGTTTGAGACACTTTTAAGTGAGGCCCGAATGATCTCCGCGTTGTAAGCCGCGCTATTTAACCCGAACGCAATGACAGATGCTGTTACGGCCGTCATCGTAATGCCGATAAATGGCAATCCGAAATATAAGAGAAAGAGGAAGACCAAAATAGGGGTCCCTCTCATAAATGAGATATAGAGTCTTGATGGCCAACGTAAGTAAAATCGAGATGAAGAGCGACCTAGAGATAGAAAGAATCCTAGTAATAGACCAATTGCCATCCCGGCTAAGGAGATGGCAATGGTATAAGGAAGTCCTTCTAGAACAGTAGGTAAGCTCTCCCATGCAAGACGCGGGTTAAAGAGCTTGTCGAGTTCCATTTCTTGAAAGAAAGTAGGACTAATCATAGAGTATTCATTCCCTTTAGGACTCTAAGCCTTCGATTTCAGTAATTTCACCTTCAGGCTGTTTAGATGCGTCTTCTCCTAGGAAGAATTTCTTTGATAATTCTGTTAGCGTACCGTCTTCACGTAACTCTTCAAGGGCTTCATTCATTTTCTTCTGAAGCTCACTGTCTTCTTGTTCAAGAAGAATCGCTTGTTTGGTTGGGTGCACTTTGATGTCTGGGTGAAGAACGAGATCAAACTGAGGAAACGCATTGATTCCTAGTTTCGATAGATAGTAATCATTAATGATAACATCGGTATTGCCGTTGTCTACATCACGAAGGTAAATATCGTTTGTAGCGTTATCGTAAGTGACCACTTCAGCATCGTAATGACGAGCGATATCACTAAACACAGAAGTAGCAGCCCCTCCGGCTCTCTTGCCTTCAAGGTCTTCAAGTGTTTCAATGCCGCTTAATCCATCTTCACGAACAACCATCGTTGTATAGGAATATTTATAAGGAGTTGTGAACGCGTAGTTTTCTTCGCGTTTCTCTGTTACTTCTATGTCATTGATGGCTGCATCGATTCGTCCACTGTTCATGGCAGCGAATAGAGCGTCAAACCCCATCTCTTGAAACTTCACATCAACGCCTAATTTTTCGCCTACGGCACGCATGACCTCTACGTCATAGCCTGATAGTTGATCAGAATCTTCCGGATAGTAAGAGGTAGCGACCAATGTGCCAGAGGTACCGACGACAATTTCTCCATCTTCTTGCACTTGATCCCACGTCGTTGCTTCTTTTGCATTCTCATCGCCTTCTGTTGACCCACAAGCAGCTAAGACGAATACGAATGCTAAACTAGCTAAAAACATAAGTTGTTTTTTCATCGTTGCACGATCCTTTCCTGATGTATAGATATAGAAAACCTATCTAACTATAACAACATACCCTATCAATTTCAAAAGAATAAACTGGAATCTAGTAGCACGTGCCAGACACCCTTTACTCTAGTAAAGGGTGTCTGGCACGTGTCTGTACTTTAATGCGGGAAAGTGTGCAGGCATAAGAAAAGCCAGCTTTCTGCTGGCTTTGTGTATGATTAGTCTGGTTTTGTCATATGATACTTCGTTAAGTAGGCTGGTCCTGCTGAGAAAGATGGCTTTTCTTTACTTTGAGGGCCGGAGTTCTTGTGAGCCTTTTGGAAGGCTTGGGAATTCTTCCAGTCTTCGAAGCTTGATTCATCTTTCCACTGTGTGAAGACAACATATGTATTGCCTTCTGCTGGACGTAAAATGCGAATGGCCTGGAAACCAGGAGAATCTTCAATCGCACCTGCACGGTTTTTGAAGCGGTCTTCAAAGAGTGGACGTCCTTCGTCTGTTACAGGGATGTTGTTCATCACAACAAATCCTTCTTCCTGGAGCTCTCCCTGATGGTCTACGGTTTCGTAAGAGCGAGGCTCTTGGAAGATATTTTCCCCTTCCGTATAAGCAAGGGCGGAATTCTCACCCTGCATAATGAAGATTTTCTGATCGTTTTTTTCTGCTAAAGAAGCTAGGTAATCATAGGTGCCAAGTGTCATATATACATTCATGAAAACGTCTCCTTTCTATAAATGTAGTGTAGCAACGAAAGAATTTAAAAAGCAAGCAAGAAGGAAGGCTTTTTCTAAATCTTTGTGATAGCGTATAATATTGGTAAGGAACAAGCGCTCCAATGCACAATAGAACGATCGAGGTGAACGGCATGAATTGGAGAGAAATGAAGATCCCCGACTGGGTGAAGAGATGGCGCTGGCTGATCATTGTGGTAGCAAGTATGGTGGTGTTAGCTTTTGCCGGATATTTTACTTTACTTATCGGCGGGAAGAGAATCGTAGATGAGCGTCTCTTAGTGTTAGATGAAGCATCTGTGATTGAAACAAGAGACGGAGAAGAATTAACAAAATTGTATAAAGAAAATCGGACGGTTGTACCGATTCAGGATATTCCAGATCACGTAGAAAATGCGTTCATATCCATTGAGGATGGTCGTTTTTATGAGCATGCGGGTGTTGATGTGATCGCAACAGCCAGAGCTTTATACCGTGATTTAATTGCTATGGAGAAGGTAGAGGGCGGAAGTACGATTACACAACAGCTCTCGAAAAACTTGTTTTTAACCCATGATAAGACGTGGACAAGGAAGATCAAAGAAGTGATGGCTTCTTTATACTTAGAGCGAAACGTACCAAAGAAGAAGATTCTCGAATACTACTTAAATACGATTTACTTTGGGAATGGGTTGTATGGAATAGAGTCAGCCTCACAATACTTCTTTAATAAACCTGTCTCAGAGCTTTCTATAACAGAAGGCGCGTTACTAGCGGCACTTCCGAAAGGACCGAATTACTACGATCCTGTAGAGCACCCTGAACGCGCGAAAGATCGTCGTGACATTGTGATTAGTCGGATGCATGATGAGGGATATGTAACATCAGAAGAGGCTGTAGAGTTGCAACGCAAAAATCTTGGCATTAACCATGGAAGCAAAGAAGAAAAGCCTTGGCTTAATAGTTATCTTGATTTCGTCGTAACAGAGGCGAAAGAAGAATACGACCTCAGCCAGGAAGAATTGTATCAAGGTGGATACCGGATTGTAGTAAGCATGGATGAGGAGATTCAGCGTATTTCTCACGAAGTGATGCAGAGTGATGAATATTTCCCTGGTTCTGTTGAAGGTGTAGAAGGAACCTTTCTGTTAATGGACCAGGAAACAGGAGAGGTGGTAGCAGCTCACGGAGGCCGTAACAACGAGCGAGGCGACATGAACCGTTTGTTAGAAAAGCGCCAGCCTGGATCTGTTATGAAGCCACTAGCCGTCTATGGACCTGCTCTGGATCTGGAGCAGTACAGTCCTTACTCTCTCTTGGTAGACAAGCGGCGGTCATACGGGGAGTATACGCCTGAAAACTATGATTTCAAGTATGATGACTATATTTCGATTTACAAATCGCTCATGTTATCCAAAAATGCTTCAGCCGTATGGCTTTTAAACGAAATTGGTATTGATTATTCCAAGAACTATTTAGAAAAGTTAGGGATGGACCTTGAAGATAATGGGTTATCTATCGCTCTTGGCGGATTGAAAAATGGGGTGACGCCAGTCGATCTGGTCCGATCTTATCGAACGTTTATCCATGACGGTGAAATGATTGAACCTCACACGATCGTTGAAATATACGATAAAGACGGAGAACTTGTTCACAACTATGAGCCAGAACCCAAACAAATCTTTAAGCCTCAAACGGCCTGGTCCATTACACGGATGCTAGAATCTGTTGTAACAGAAGGTACAGGACGAAGCGGGGTGTATGAGAAAGCGCTGGCTGGGAAAACGGGATCCACTCAGCATCCATATGTAGATAAGAAGACAAAAGATGCCTGGTTTGTTGGGTTCACTCCTGAATATGTTGGTTCCGTTTGGATGGGATATGACCAATCAGACGAGAAGCATTACTTAGACGGGGGAAGTTCCTATCCTACCAAGCTAATGAAAGACGTCTTGACTAGAGTAGGCCAGGTGAAGGAACTGAAAAGCTCGTTCACACAACCGGATGGAGTGGAAGACATACCACCGCCAATTGATCTCCCGGTCATTGAAGACCTGAATGGAAACCTTTCATTCGGTTCCCTGACGCTTCTGCAAGCGAAGCTCACGTGGACACCTTCAAGAGATGACCGCGTCGTCTATCACATATACAGAGAAGAAGACGGCCAGGATGAGCGAATTGGAGAAGTAGAAGGAAGAGGACGCTACACTATCAAACGCCTAACCTTACTCCATGACGAAACCTATTACATCGTCCCATACGACCCCCTAACCAAGTTGGAGGGAACGGCTTCTAATAAAGTAAGAGTTGAATGGTAAAACAAAAGCGGAAGTCACCCGTTTAGCCCTGTATAGACTGGACTGAACCGTCGCGAGATAAAGGAAACACGATGAGCGTAAGCGAATCGATGTTGACTTATCGACCAGAGGTGAGGGAAGTCTACTAGGGGGTGGGTGATTGTAGCTGGATGAAAACAAAAGCGGAAGTCACCCGTTTAGCCCCGTATAGACTGGACTGAGCCGTCGTGAGATAAAGGAAACACGATGAGCGTAAGCGAATCGATGTTGACTTATCGACCAGAGGTGAGGGAAGTCTACTAGGGGTTGGGTGATTGTAGCTGGATGAAAACAAAAGCGGAAGTCACCCGTTTAGCCCTGTATAGACTGGACTGAACCGTCGCGAGATAAAGGAAACACGATGAGCGTAAGCGAATCGATGTTGACTTATCGACCAGAGGTGAGGGAAGTCTACTAGGGGCTGGGTGATTGTAGCTGGATGAACCCAAAAGCGGAAGTCACCCGTTTAGCCCCGTACAGACTGGACTGAGCTAAAAAGGATCATTTTATAGACCAACACACAAAGCCACAGCAGTGCTCACTAGCATCTGCATGTGGCTTCTTTTATGAAAACGTTCGACAATATTTTTCATTTCGCATCAATGTTGTGTAGAATAGGGATAGGAAATAATAAGTAATCGACAAAATCATGACAATCTGCTTCATAATCTATACATAACATTCGTCAATGGGTATATTGGTAGATGAACAATTGATCACTGTCGACGTGCAAATGATCAATGTGAAAGGTGAGAACGGTATGACAAATTCATTTAATGACACAATCTTAAAAGCTTTCAGAGGCGAACAGACAGACCATGTACCTGTATGGTATATGAGGCAGGCCGGTCGTTCCCAGCCTGAATACAATAAATTGAAAGAGAAATACTCTTTATTCGAGATTACTCATCAACCAGAGTTATGCGCTTACGTAACCCGTTTACCAGTGGAAAACTATAACGTTGATGCAGCCATTCTCTATAAAGATATCATGTCACCTCTACCGGCAATTGGCGTGGATGTGGAGATCAAAAAAGGAATTGGGCCTGTCATCCATAACCCAATTCGTTCATTAGCTGATGTTGAAAAGCTTGGTGAAATTGATCCGCAATCTGACGTTCCTTACGTCTTAGATACCATTAAACTTCTAACAAAAGAGCAGTTAAACGTTCCATTAATCGGATTTAGCGGGGCACCGTTTACGATGGCGAGCTATATGATTGAAGGCGGACCTTCGAAGAATTATCATAAGACAAAAGCGATGATGTACACGGATCCGAAAGCCTGGTTCTTATTAATGGACAAACTGGCGGATCTTGTGATTCGTTACGTACGTGCGCAAATTCATTCAGGAGCGAAAGCGATTCAGATCTTTGATTCCTGGGTAGGAGCTCTAAGTGTGCGGGACTACCGTCAGTTTATCAAGCCTGTGATGGAGCGAATCTTCTCCGAGCTACGCTCAGAAAACGTACCCCTTATTATGCATGGTGTGGGGGCAACTCACCTAGCGAATGACTGGAATGACCTGCCTTTAGACGTGGTAGGACTTGATTGGCGTACAACGATCCATGAAGCACGAGATATGGGGATTACGAAAACAGTTCAGGGAAATCTTGATCCGGCCATATTGCTAGCCGATTGGGAGACGATAGAAGAACGTACAAAAGCTATACTAGACCAAGGGATGAGTCAGCCAGGTTTTGTATTTAACCTTGGCCACGGTGTCTTCCCTGATGTGAAACCTGAGACTCTTAAGCGATTAACGCAGTTTATTCATGAGTATTCTAAACAGTCGTAAGAACGATAAACTTTTTGCATAGAAGAGGTGTTAACGAATGGCAAAGAAAACAATGGGACTTCTTGTAATGGCATATGGTACACCCTATAAAGAAGAGGATCTGGAGCGATATTACACGCATATCCGTCGTGGACGCACGCCTTCACAAGAGATGATTGATGAACTACGCGGTCGTTACGAAGCAATTGGCGGTATTTCTCCACTTGCTCGCATCACACAAGAACAAGCAGATGCTTTAACAGCAAAGTTGAATGAAGTTCAGGAGGATGTGGAATTCAAGCTTTATTTAGGCTTGAAGCACATCGATCCCTTTATTGAAGATGCTGTTGAGCAAATGGCGAATGATGGAATTGAAGAGGCTGTATCAATTGTGTTGGCCCCTCACTACTCTACGTTCAGCGTGAAATCGTATAACGGACGTGCCCAAGAAGAGGCGGAAAAACATGGTGTAACGAAGATCACGTCTGTTGAGAGCTGGTACGATGAGGAAGGATTCATTCAATACTGGACCGAAGCGCTTCGCAAAGTATATGAAGAAATGCCAGCAGAAGAGCGTGAGAAATCCGTTCTGATTGTTTCGGCTCACAGTCTTCCTGAAAAGATCATTCAAAACGGAGACCCGTACCCGGATCAGCTTCAGAAAACGGCTGACCTGATTGCGGATCAACTTCAGATTCAAAACTATGAAATTGGTTGGCAAAGTGAAGGAAACACACCAGATCCTTGGATCGGACCAGATGTACAGGACTTAACGAGGGATCTTTACCACGAAAAAGGGTATCGTACGTTTGTTTATGCACCTGTTGGGTTTGTTTCTGATCATTTAGAAGTTCTTTATGATAACGATTATGAGTGTAAAGTTGTATGTGATGAGTTAGGTGCTTCATACTACCGTCCAGAAATGCCGAATACTCATCCATTATTTATTAGCACACTAGCAGAAGTGGTTTTAAAACAGGCTAAAAAGTAGGGGATAGCGATGTCTGAACAGAAAAAAGTGGTTGTAATAGGTGGCGGAATCACAGGATTATCGACAGCCTATTATTTGCAGAAAGAAGCAAAAGAGCATAATTTGCCTTATAGTGTGGAGTTATTAGAAGGAAGTAACCGTCTCGGCGGAATGATCCATACAGAGAACAGGGAAGGCTTCACAATTGAACGAGGCCCTGATTCACTCTTAGCCAGAAAGCCAAGCGTATTCAGGTTGATTGATGAAGTGGGACTCTCAAAAGATCTTGTCTCTGTGTCTACTGGAAAATCCTACGTGCTAGCGAATGAAAAGCTTCACGAAATTCCAAGCGGTTCGTATATGGGAATACCCGTCCAAGTTCGCCCATTTGTCTTTTCGACCTTGTTTTCCCCGATCGGGAAACTGCGCGCTGCGGGAGATTTCATTAAGCCAAAAAGTAAACCTCAAGGTGATCAATCTCTAGGGCACTTTTTCCGTAACCGTCTTGGAGATGAAGTGGTCGAGAACCTGATCGAACCGTTATTATCAGGAATCTATTCAGGGGATATCGACAACTTGAGCTTAATGGCGACATTCCCAAACTTCTATCAGATTGAGCAGAAGTACGGTGGAATCGTAAGAGGACTTCAAAAAACCGTACCGAAACCGGCTAATAAGCAAGGGAACAAGAAACCAAGTCCATTCCGAACGCTTCAAGGTGGATTAGGTTCCCTTGTAGAGGCTGTGGCTGATTCTCTAAATGAGGGCTCCGTTCATTTAGAAACGCGTGTATCAAGCATAGAGAAAAAAGCAGATGGATATGATCTGAAACTTCAGAATGGAGAAGAGGTTCACGCAGACAGTGTAGTCATCACCACACCGCACGCTTCTGCCCAGTCGATGCTATCACAATACTCCTTTATGGATTCCTTTAAGGACATGCCAGCTACTTCTGTAGCCAATGTGGCTATGGCCTTTGATCAATCCGCTATACAACAAGACATTAATGGTTCAGGCTTTCTCGTTTCTAGAAATAGCGACTACCGCATCACGGCTTGTACGTGGACACATAAGAAGTGGCCTCATACAACGCCTGAGGGGAAAGCTCTCCTCCGCGCTTACGTTGGCAAGCCAAGCGATCAGGGAGCTGTCGACCTATCAGATGAAGAGATTGCTGATCTCGTTTTAAAAGATTTAAATAAGACCATGAATATTACACAAGAGCCGGAGTTCTCTGTTGTTACTCGCTGGAGAGATTCGCGGGCTCAGTATACCGTTGGGCATAAAGATCGCTTGAAACAAATTAAAGCCGATCTCGTCGATGAACTACCTGGCGTTTACCTCGCCGGAGCCTCCTACGAGGGCCTTGGCATACCTGACTGTATTGACCAGGGTGAAGAAGCGGTTGAACATGTACTAGATTATTTAAAACAGAGCTAAAGTAGAGGGAGGGTAAATCTATGGATTTGCCCTCTTTTTTATGAGGTGGTGGTTGAGATGGTGCGGCTCGGCGTCTGGATGAAGCACAGTGACGTCGAGAAAGAGCTGACTGACGTCTAGATCAGAGGTAAGGGCGTCGAGAAAGAGGGAGAGCATGTCTAGATTAAGCGTATGGATGTCGAGAAAAAGGGAGAGGATGTCTAGATTAAGCGCAGTGACGTCGAGATAGAGAGCGCTGACGTCTAGAAGAGCAAGCAGGACGTCTAGAAACAGGGGACAACATCGAGATTAAACAGCTCAACGTCTAGAATTACTTCCTGCTCCGAAAGCTGTTTCATAGGTACTGTTTGCAACATTCAAACGGTTGCGCTTTATTCTGATGTTGCAAGAAATTCCAAAGACTAGTAGAATCGTATATATGAAAACGATTTCATTTTGTGAATCGAGTATCGGATTTTTATCATCAGGGGGCGTTTACAGTGGCAACAATTGAGGATGTTGCAAGATTTGCAGGGTTGTCTAGGACAACGGTTTCTCGAGTCATTAATGATCAGCCGTATGTGTCAGAGGAAAAGCGTAGCCGAGTGGAAGATGCTATGAAAGCTTTAGGATATGTGCCAAATTCATCTGCAAGGCGACTTCGAAGCCAAAAGACAGAAACAATCGCCGTGTTACTGCCTAGAATTACAAATCCTTTTTTTAATCATTTAATAGAATCAATGGAGATGAAAGCTTCTGAATGGGGCTATCAGGTGATTATTTGCCAAACACATGATTCCCCTCAGAAAGAACGTGATTATCTAGAGCTTCTCCGCAAGAAACAAGTAGACGGGATCATCCTTACATCTATCCAAAATGAATGGGAAGTAATAGAAGGATACTTACAATCGGGTCCAATCGTGTTGTGCAATGAGAATGTAGAAGAAGCGCAAGTGCCTGTTGTACATGTTGATCAGGCTAAGGCAGCTTATGAAGCGACTGTTCACCTGATTGAACAAGGGGCTTCGGAAATTGCGTTTTTACACGGAGGAGAAGATAGCTACGTCTTCCGGCATCGTGAGCGAGGATTTTTGAAAGCGCTTCACGAGAGGCGGCTACCACGTCTAGAAGCAGAGGTGTTTAGCTCTGCGGTGGACGTTGAGAGTGGGCGAGCGTTGTTTCACCAAATACGGAACAATTATCCTTCCATTAACGGAGTGTTTGCAGGATCAGATGAAGTCGCAGCCGGTTTTATTTATGAAGCCGTTCAAGCAGGTGTGAAAGTACCTGAAGAGATTAGCGTTGTTGGTTTCGATAATCAAGCGATCTCTATGTTGATGAAGCCATCCATTACCACCGTAGAGCAACCTGTACAAGATATGGGAGAACGTTGTGTCGAACTGTTAATCCATCAGGTGGAGAACGGGTATAGCTTAAAAAGGGAAGAGCACGTTTTCAAGCACCGTTTACAAGCGAGAGCTTCCACCACTCGTCAATCAAAATTAGTCACACTATAAGGACAGCGTTCCTTTATAGAAGAATTAATGGGATTATGAAAAGCATTCCGAATAAAGGGGAATGCTTTTTTTGTATGCTCTTGTCTTTATTCTAGGTGATATAAAATAGGCACAAGCTGTACTAGTACTGTTTGATAAATAGACAAGAAAAAAGAACAGTGGATACTGTTCTTAAGAGTGGAACGTTATTGTTTGTTTAGGTTGTAGATCGTGAGGTACATTAAGAGTAGCTATTCTCTTGAGGTTAGCGAGCTGGGTCGTCGCATTCTTCACAAACGTCGCCATAGCAGTCAGCTTGCTCTTGGATTGCATTGCCACAAGCAGTACATTTCTTTTCAGGAAGTGTTTTGAAAAACTCGATTGGACTCATCATCGGAAAATCCCTCCAGTTAGTTTGTGTACTTTTATTGTATTATAACAGATTGAATAATACAACACTTTGTTTTATAACAACTTGTACTTTTTTTAAAATACCCGATAGGGGGATCTATAAACATGAAAGTAACCGTAAATGGATTTTGGGGTGGATACCCTGCAGTAAATAGTGCTACATCTAGTTATCTTGTGACATCTGGAGACTTTACGCTCCTTGTCGACTGTGGAAGTGGGGCTTTAGCGCACTTGCAGTCGAAAGTAAATGTGATGGACATTGATGCAGTCATTCTGTCTCACTATCATTTTGACCATGTAGCGGATATCGGCGTGATGCAATATGCGTGGAAGGTTCAGAACATTTTAAATGAAACGGAAGAAGTCTTGCCGATCTATGGACATAAAGAAGATCAGGCTGGGTTTGAAGCTCTTACGCATGATCGTACGGAGGGCATAGGCTATGACCCTGAGCAGACACTTGAAGTTGGACCTTTTACCATTCAATTTATGAAGACAGCTCATCCTGTACCATGTTATGCGATGCGTATTTCTGACGGTACATCTTCGTTCGTCTATACAGCAGACTCAAGCTATTTAGAAGGGTTCATCTCGTTTAGCGAAGGAACGGACTTGCTTATTACGGATTCAAACTTTTACAAAGGAATGGATGGGACAAATCCAGGCCATATGACGAGTGAAGAGGTAGGTAAGATTGCTCGAGAAGCAAAGGTGGGAGAGCTGTGGTTAAGTCATTTACCGCACTTTGGGAACGTCCAGGATTTAAAAGATCAAGCAGCTGAGGAGTACGCTGGGAAGATTCAATTAGCCGAGGAAGGATTAATTTGGGACTCAGAAGCATAGTCACGGGAATTGAATAGATGGAGCGAATCCATTACAATGAAAGTCGATAGAGACGAATAGGAGGAATGGACTATGATGCTTTTTGTAGACCATGAGGGGATTAACGATCCGCGCATTAACTTAGCGATCGAAGAATATGTACTTAAGAATTTAGAGATTGATGATGATACAAGCTACTTGCTGTTCTATATCAACAAACCTTCCATTATCATCGGGAAGAACCAGAATACAATAGAAGAGATTAATACGGACTATGTTGAGGACAACGGTATTCACGTCGTTCGTCGCCTATCTGGTGGAGGTGCTGTCTATCATGACCTTGGGAACTTGAATTTTAGTTTCCTAACAAAAGATGATGGGAACAGCTTTAATGACTTTGCAAAGTTCACAAAACCTGTAACAGATGCCCTGCAAAAACTTGGCGTGAAAGCAGAGCTTTCCGGGCGCAACGATATTCAGCTAGAGGATGGCCGTAAGATTTCAGGAAATGCTCAATTCTCTACGAAAGGCCGCATGTTTAGTCATGGTACGTTGATGTTCGATTCAGAAATTGAGAACGTTGTATCTGCATTACGTGTGAAATCTGAGAAAATTCGCTCGAAAGGGATAAAATCTATCCGTAGTCGCGTAGCGAATATTTCAGAATACTTAACAGAAGAGTTATCGATGGAAGAGTTTAAAGCAATGATTCTTCGTTATATTTTCGATGTTGAGAATGTGGAAGATGTTCCTCAATATAAACTAACAGAAGAAGATTGGAAAAACATTTACGCCCTTTCAGAAGAACGTTACCAGCAGTGGGATTGGAATTATGGGAAATCCCCGGCGTCTAATATCCAGCATTCACATCGTTTTGACGGAGGGACAGTTGATGTCCGTCTAGATGTGAAGAAGGGCATGATTGAAAATGCTAAGATTTACGGTGATTTCTTTGGTGTAGGAGATGTAAGTGAGATTGAGAATCGCTTGATTGGGACACGCTATGAACGTAGCGCGATTGATGAAGCGATCCAGGACTTAGACATTTCTCACTATCTTGGCCGTATTTCAAAAGAAGATTTCTTATCTTTAATCTACTAAACATACTGAAAACCGCTTGAGCGAGTTGCTCAAGCGGTTTTTTATTGCTTTTGTTCATACTCTTCCTTGTAGTATTTTTTTAAATGAATTCGATGAACGAGGCGGATAGTGGGTCTGATTAATAATTGAAAACTCCCTATAACGAATAAGGTGACACCCCAGGTCTTAACCGTTCCCTCAAAATAAAAGCAAATACTTCCGATGAAAAACCAAAGGCCTAGGAGAATATCATTTAATGTATAAAGGATTTGATAAGGCTTTTTAAAGAATAAATCATGGTGACCAACTTTCATGTCAACGTAATCTTCTTTACTTTGAGTCTGAGCGTCCGTTTGTTGTTGATCCTGACTCATAAAAGTAACCCCTCCTTATTTTCTCTATTCACCTATTACCCATTTGTGTGGGGCTTTTAATCTAGTAGATTCTGAATGTATGGGCTTGCTCAAAAATTGTCAGTATTTTATAATAAGTGTGACTGTTTTTTTTACTTAAAAATGAATGACTATTCATTCATGATGAAGGGGAGTGGGCTTTTTTGAACATAAGTGATCAACTGTCAGTAACAGCGAAAGACAATCCATCAAAGACGGCTTTTATTTTTCAAGGTGAGAAAACGAGCTACATGGAGTTAGAAGGTGCAGTTACGAAGTTTGCGTCCAGTTTAAAAGAGTTAGGGTATAAACAAGGGGATCATATTGCGCTCGTCTCAGGTAATAGTCCTTACTATGTGATTGGCTTATATGGGGCGTTGCGATTGGGACTTACAGTCATCCCAATTAACCCAATTTATACTGTGGAAGAGATGCGCTATATTTTAAAGAATGGCGATGTTAACGGCGTCATTACCATGGATTTATTTATGGATAAGTTTGCTGCTTTGGCTTCAGATTTTCCAGAAATTAAGCATTACATTGTGGGAGAGACCGGAGCTGATCCAGCGAGTGCACGCGAATTGTTAAACGATAAAATGAAATCGTTTACAAGATTGGTGAAGGATGGAGAACTGTCACTCGAAAGGCCAAACGTTGATGAGGAAGACGTGGCTATCATTCTTTATACGTCTGGTACAACAGGGAAACCTAAGGGAGCCATGCTTACCCATAAGAATGTCTATTCTAATGCCAAAGACGTAGCGGATTATTTGAAATATAGTCCTGATGACAAAGTTATTGCGACTCTTCCTATGTTTCACGTATTCTGCTTCACCGTAGTATTAAACGCTCCTTTAATGAATGGGGGAACCGTTTTAATCCTTCCAAAGTTCTCGCCAGCAGATGTGTTTGAGGTTGCGAAGAATGAAGGAGCTACTGTGTTTGCAGGTGTCCCGACGATGTATAACTACTTGCTTCAGGGGGGAGAGGCCCACCGAGATGATTTCAAAAGTATACGGTTGTGCATTTCAGGGGGAGCTTCAATGCCAGTGGCCCTGTTGAAACAATTTGAACAAGCCTTCCAGGTTATTGTTTCAGAAGGATACGGATTATCTGAGGCCGCACCTGTTACGTGCTTTAATCCTCTTGATCGTCCGAGAAAAGCTGGCTCCATTGGTCAAAATATTTGGCACGTTGAGAACCGGGTTGTCGATGAACTTGGGGATGAGGTGCCTGTTGGAGAGGTTGGAGAACTTGTCGTTCGCGGACCGAACGTCATGAAAGGGTATTACAAGTTGCCAGAAGAGACAGCAGTGACGCTCCGTGATGGCTGGTTGTATACAGGAGATATGGCCAGAATGGATGAAGAGGGGTATTTCTTCATTGTGGATCGAAAGAAAGATATGATTCTAGTAGGAGGGTACAACGTTTATCCTCGTGAAGTAGAAGAAGTCCTTTATCAACATCCTAATGTTACAGAAGTCGCTGTCATAGGCGCGCCTGATCCAAACCTCGGAGAAGCGGTACAAGCATTCGTTGTGGTGAACACTTCGATTTCAGAAGAGGAGTTATTAGCCTATTGTAAAGAGCACTTGGCCAAGTACAAGTTGCCAACGGTTATCGAATTCTTAGATGAATTACCAAAGAACACAACCGGTAAGATCTTAAGAAAGAGCTTGCGGGAACGGATTACGCATTAATGGTTTGTCTCCATCAATGGGAGCAAATGAATAAGAAACTAGATCGAGTATAGAATCCATTTGGGTTTTATACTCGATTTTTATTTGGTTCGTTTCCAGGACATCCTTACTCCATTTAAAACAAAACAGAAACATTCTCTCAGTAAGAACAAGTAAAGAATTTTCTAACAAATTTAACAAACCCTCTTGCAATCTAGTAGAAAATCCGATAGTTTAGTACATATCAAATTTTAGTGCGTAAAAGCATAAAAGCATAAAAGTGCTAAAGTACATAAGAGGGGGAGCAACAATGAAGAAGTGGTTATTGGTCGTAAGCGTCATGGCTATCATGGCAGTCGCTGGCTGTTCGAGTTCAGAGGCGAAAGAAGGAAATGGGAAAGAGCAATCATATGATTATACAATCGGTGTGTCTCAAATTGTTGAGCACCCTTCATTAGATGCAGCACAAGAAGGGTTTAAAGCCGCTTTTGATGAAGCCGATCTTTCAGTGAAGTTCGATGTACAACTCGCTCAGGGCGATGCAAAGAACAATCAGACCATCGCGGATAATTTTGTTGGAGATGAGGTTGATTTGATCTTTGCCAATTCAACAGGTAGTGCTCAAAGCGCACTAAATGCAACGGACGATATTCCAATTGTATTCACATCCGTAACAGATCCTGTGGGCTCAAATTTAGTTGATTCCATGGAAGCACCAGGAGGAAATGTGACAGGGACTACAGATACGCATCCGGATGCCATTCCAAATACGATTTCCTTTATGAAAGAAGAAATGGGTGTAGAGAAGGTGGGAATGCTGTATAACCCGAGCGAGCAAAACTCTTCTTCTCAAGTTGAACGAGTGAAAGAGATCGCTGGCGATCAATTGGAAATTAAAACAGCTACGGTTACCACTTCAGCTGAAGTCAAACAAGCAGCGGAATCATTGGCTGGAAAAGTAGATGCCCTCTACATCGTGACAGATAATACCGTCGTCAGTGCTCTTGAATCTGTATTGATTGTCGGTCAGGAAGAAGATACTCCTGTCCTTGTAGGGGAACTAGATTCAGTGGAGCGCGGTGGCTTCGCAGCGTATGGGTTTGATTACTACGACATTGGGTTTGAAGCAGGACAAAAAGCAATTGAAATTCTCGAAGAAGGAAAGAATCCTGGCGACATTGAAGTTTCTTATCCACAAAACTTGAAGCTTCAAATCAACCAAAAGGCAGCGGAAGAAATGGGCGTAGACATTCAAGATGATTGGAAAGAAGAAGCTGAGATCATAGAAAAGTAGAGGAGGGATCATCATGACAGGAGCACTAGTCGGCGCAATTGAATCAGGATTATTGTACGCCATTATGGCGCTTGGTGTTTATATTAGCTTTCGCATTCTGGATTTTCCTGATCTTACAGTAGACGGTAGCTTTGTGACGGGCGGAGCTGTTGCCTCGGTTCTAATGGTAAATGGGACATCACCATTCTTAGCTACGCTAGCAGGGGGAGCCGCTGGGTTTATCGCAGGGTGTATAACAGGTTTTCTTCATACAAAAGGGAAAATTAACCCATTATTATCAGGAATCTTGATGATGATTGCTCTTTACTCCATTAACTTACGGATTATGGGGCGTCCGAACATTCCTCTTCTAAATGAAGAGACACTCTTTTCTCAAATTGAGAACTGGTGGGCGTCTACCGGTATTGATGGTGCATTGATGGCTCCTTTTCAAGCGCTTGGAATAGAAGGGGCTGCGCCGAATACGTTTTATGTGCTGCTGTTTGGAACGCTTCTCATTATTGTAGTGAAGAAGGTGCTCGATTGGTTCTTGCAGACAGAGTCAGGAATTGCACTACGAGCAACAGGGGACAATGCAAAGATGATTAAGAGTTTATCAGCGAATACGGGCCTTTATATTATGATTGGACTTGGTCTTTCGAACGCCCTTGTTGCGATGAGCGGGGCCTTAATCGTTCAGTACAATGGTTTTGCTGATGTAGGACTTGGTGTTGGAATGATTATTGTCGGTCTTGCATCCGTTATTATCGGTGAAGGGGTGTTCGGACGTAAGTCGATCGCTCGTACAACACTTGCTGTTGTATTAGGAGCTGTCTTATACCGAATCATTCTGGCTGTGGCTATGCAGGTCGAGTTTGTGAAAGCCAGTGATTTAAAGTTAATTACGGCTATTATTGTAACAGGAGCCCTTGTTATTCCGACATTCTCAAGTCAGCTTAAAGAAAGAATGGAGCGCAGGCGTCAGCAGAAAGCTTTAACAGCAGAAATGAGACAAGAAAGGGGACAGGACGTTGTTAAACCTCAAACAGATTGAGAAAACCTTCTATAAAGGGACACCAGATGAGAAACGCGCGATTGACGGGGTATCTCTGACGCTTGAGGAAGGAGACTTCCTCACGGTGATTGGGAGTAATGGGGCAGGGAAGTCTACCCTTTTAAACTTGATTGCAGGTGTCTTGTTCCCTGATCAGGGGCTTATGGCAGTAGATGATTTAAATATGACCTACCTCCCTGAACATAAGCGATCGAAGTGGATTGGCCGAGTGTTCCAGGATCCCATGGCTGGTACAGCCCCTCACATGACGATAGAAGAGAACCTGACCTTAGCCCTTGGACGGACAAAGAAGCGGGGGCTTGGACGTGGGGTAAGCGCAGCCAGGAAGAAAGAGTTCAAAAAGCTTCTTCAAGATATGAACGTGAATCTCCATGACCGTCTCAACACACAGGTCGGACTGTTATCAGGAGGAGAACGTCAAGCTCTTTCACTATTAATGGCGACTTTTACGGAGCCGCGTATTCTCTTGCTTGACGAACACACAGCCGCGCTCGACCCAGCCCGAGCTGAACACATTACATCGATAACAAGAGACGTGGTGGATAAGCACCAACTGACGACGTTAATGGTCACGCATGACATGGAACAAGCACTCTCCCTTGGAAACCGCTTGATTATGATGGATGAAGGCAAAATCATCTTTCATGCAGACGCGGAAGAAAAGAAACAGCTAACAGTGGCAGACTTATTAGAAGCCTTCCAAAAAGCTCGCGGCAAATCATTAGCCGATGATAAGACGTTGTTGCAGAAATAAAAAAGAAGAGCATTTTCCTTTTCGGAAAATGCTCTTCTTTTTTCGTTAGTTCACTAGATCCATCACAGTGTTATACACTTGGTCTTTATTAAAAGCCTCTCCCATTGGAAACTTTCCTACAAGATAATTATCCTTGTCGAGAAGGTAAGCGTAAGAAGTGTGGACAAGGTAGTCTGTGCCATTATCTTTAAAGAGAAAACGGAACGGTTCAGCTAGTTTCTTTGTGTCCTCAACAGATCCTCGTAAAAAGATCCAGGACGGGTCTTCGGAAGCCCCGAAACTCTTCATATACTCTTGTAGACGTTCGTTTGTATCATTCTCCGGATCGATGGTGACGGTTACAAATTCAACTTGATCTCCGTATACACCTTTGTCTTTAAACTGTTCTTTCAAATGCATCATGCGTTGAGTCGTAAGAGGACATACATCCGGGCACTTCGTATACATAAATTCAACAATCCGAACCTTTTCATCCATAGAAGCTAAATCATATTCCTCTCCTTGTGCGGTATTCATCGCTACACCTGTCGGAAGTTGAACGCCCGCATCACGCCAGAATTGCAAATAAGATATTCCAAGACCAATTCCAATGACTAATAAAGAAATAAAGACAATGTACCATTTCTTTTGCATATCCATTCCCCCTGTAACCGTTGTGCTTACTTCTATATTACTAGAGTGACCACAGTGGTAATAGGGCGATCAGTGAACAACTCGTTACAATATTATGGCAACAAATTGAATTTTTTGGACGGATGTTTGTACAATAGTAAGAGAAGAGGAGAGGATGTCTTGAAGAAATTAATCGGAGCTTATGGTATCTTTTTAGTCCTGTTATGGGTGTACTTTGGATGGTTCTATGAAGTGGATACATATGTTGATTCGAGATACGCAGCGTACCGCCATGCATACTCATTCACTGTTCTAACGTTCCCATGGATTGTATTACTCGCCTTTATCTTGTCTGGTTGGCATAAAGGAATGCTGAGTCGAATAGAGAACCGGCTTAAGAGGAGGTGGATCCAGTCGTTTAGTTTTGGGTTGATCTTAATGGCAGTGATCCAGCTTCTTTCACTCCCCCTTGATGCACTCGGGTTCGCGATGTCTAAGAATGCTGATATAAGCAATCAGCCTGTGTTGGATTGGATAGTGGAGTGGAGTATTCAAAGTGGGTTCTTTATAGTTATGGTAGCAGTTTTGATCACGGTATTTCGCAGTTTGATCCGCAAGTTTCCGAATAGATGGTGGCTCGTCTTATGGTTGATCTCGCTCCCCATTGCTTTCTTCATTATTTATGTCCAGCCGATCTGGATCGATCCTTTATTTGAGGATTTCACTTCCCTTGAAAGTGGTGGGTTGAAAGATTCCATTGTAGAATTAGCAGGTGAGGCAGGGATCGATGAGAACCACATTTACCAAGTCAATATGAGTGAAAAAACATCAACCTATAATGCGTATGTAACCGGAATAGGCGCGCAAAAGCGAATTGTATTATGGGATACGATGCTCACTGGAATGAGCCAGAATGAAGTGTTGTTTATATTAGCTCATGAGATTGCCCATTATGTGAAACATCATGTTTATATAGGAGTAGCGGGCTATGTCTTACTTAGTTTTGTCCTTTTATGGAGCCTTTCTGCCCTTTATTCCGTTCTGTACCGAAATGCACATGACCGCCTTCAGTTGCGTGACCGTTCTGACCTAAGAGCTGTCCCTGTATTATTGCTTCTAGTAACGTTACTCATGTTTGTAACACAGCCAATCAACTTATATGTGTCTAGATACATGGAACGTTCGGCTGATCGTTATGCAATCGATCACACGGAGAATCTGCAGCCAGCCCTCGAGAGTTACCAGGCTTTAGCAAGGGAGTCTAAGAGTGATTTATCTCCATCGAATTGGATTGTGTGGCTGAGATACACCCATCCTCCCCTCGGTGAAAGGATTGAACGGATTCGAACGGAAATGATGGAGCGTGAGCAGGGCGATTGATTCCCGCAGGAAAATATACTAATATAACTTGTAAATGATTGCTCGTTGTGAGAAAATTTTACACGTAATTTGGAAAAATGCGAAACGTCAGCGGGTAGAATTTTTGGAATATTATGCAAAACCCGCAAACGGTTGCGTGAAACCGCAAATGTTTTTCGGTTACTTTTGACCAGGATTATATTAGAATAGACTCAAGACAAATTAAACGGCCTCGTTTTTTTGTAGGACATTCGTTGTCTGCAAAAGTCGTAGCCCGTTTATGGAGTCTTGTTTGTTTGTATGTATGTTGTTGAGCGTACATGCAAGGTGAACGAGGTTTGTCGTCATGGACTAATCGTTCACAAGTAATTCCCTCACTCAAAAGTTAACCAGTCGTCTCTTTTTGGCCAATGCCTCGATCGCATTGGCCCTTTTTTTATGCTTAAAACAGAAAACTAGCTCCGTTTCGTAATGTCGTAGGTTAGTCGGATTTTTTGTTTGCGAAGAAACAACCCAGACCAGAGCTTTTATACGAAAGGAGCTAGATGGTAGTAGGTTATCCAAAAGTTTGTGGACGTATACATGAAAGAAGCGATTGAATGAACCCTTATGCTATTCACTTGGCTTTTTATACGTAATCATATGCTCCTCATCTGTCATGTAAAAGTCCCGGTTGGGTCTTTCGTGGAGGAGACCGGCGTTTTCGAGCTTGAAGTAATTGACCTTTAAGTATGGGTCGTGCTCTATTACAGGGAGTTCTTTATTTTGCTGTATATAATGGTCAACGGCTCGTTGGACCAGGTCAAGGTCTAAGGCAAGTTGCTGGTCTTGTTCCTCGAATAGTTCATACGTTTCCTTCGACATGTAATAGGTGTTCTTTGGGATTCCTTTGAGGTAAGGAGCTAAGAGATTATAGTCGAGTGTGAGGTCTTCGTTAATAACCGTTCGTAGTTCGACTCCGTCCGGGAGGTGATCTGAAAATTCATGGATGGCTTTTCGGACTTCTTTAAGGGATAAATCTTTTATTTCAAGCTGCTCTTGATCTTCATTTTTCTTTTTCTTATTCCACCACATTTTGTGTCACTCCAATCTGATTAATTATATGGGGAGAGCGCAATCTAAGAGGGAGAGAAGGAGGTGTAAGTCATGGGAAATGGCCCTCTTACAGAGCTTGAAATCAATACATCGCTGAATCCTGACTTTGGGATGAATGATGATGGTTTTTTACTACATGCGAAGGATGTAGATGAATGGGAATTGCCGACTGACCCTGACTATTGCGGGGCGTAACCTCAGTATAACAGAAAAAATTACCATTATGTTTGATGCAGAAATTCAATTTCTGTCGGATTGTAAGTGATTCACTCCATATATGGATTATTTTGGTACAATGAAGGGGTAGTTGAAACCAAAAGAGAGGATGAAGGTATGGATATGTGGAAAGAGAGGTACGAAGTGTCTCCGTTCACGCAAGCTGTTCTGGCTGATGAAAGAGCAGATGGAAAAATGATCTCACTTGTGATGGAGGGAGAGGAATCCTTTTATGTGAATCAATCGCCAAAGCACATTGTGGATTATGCATGTAAATACTTTGGATCGAGTTTGAAAGGTCGACAAGCCGGAACAAGAGATGTAACCGGTATTACACACAAAGCCCCAATCGCCATTGACCCAATGAGCGGTATGTATTTCTTCCCTACGATTTCTCCTCAAAATGTAAATTGCTCCTGGATTGCTCATTCCCATGTGGACATGATTGAACCTGCCGGCCATCAGCAGACACGGTTAGTCTTTAAAAACCAACAATCCGTAATTTTAGATGTATCTAAAGGGACGATCTGGAATCAGATTCAGCGTACAGCCCAGTTCCGATACAAATTAAACGACCGCTTGCAATATGTCTCAAAGCCTCAATTTGACCATGTTGCTGAGCCCCCTTTGTTTCATCCGAAAGCCTAATAGACAGTAGAGACGCCACTTCTGGCGTCTCTTTTCTTTTTTAGAGGGTGCTTTTCCTGGAATAGTGGGGTTAAGAAGATTCTTCCGTACTGCTAGCCAGTTTCCCGTGAGTGGGCTGCATCACTTTCCGCATTAATTCATACATAATCGTTTCGACGTGTTTCCGAATGGCTGGGTTAAAGTAATTTCGTTTTTCTTCGTGACTCCCTGAAATAAACAGGTAAGAGGAGAATGATTCATTTTTGGATAGGAGCATCACATCGAGTTGGCGAGATTTCATTAGGCCTCTTAAATACCTTCGTTCTGATTTTGCCTTATGGGCCATTTTTCGTAACAATTCCATATAAGGTTCTTTAATTTTGAATGACCCTTGTTCTATGGTGTGCGTGTCTTTCTCGATGACGAGAATGGCCATGGATAAGAAGAGGAACCTTGAGGCAAGCTCTCGATCTTCTTCACTTAAGTACCGCATGTTCGTTCCCTCCTGTAATGAGAACATATGTTCTATTATAACGTAATTTTATGAAGAAACAAATAGATGTATGTTGGAAATGGTATCCATGTTGTAAAAAAACATGTTCGAGATGGGGGAAGTAGGTTTCTTTTCACAACATTGTGGCTACCATTTATAATAAGATTATGATTGTTTTGATAAATGAGCAGAGCATTGGAAAAGGCGATCCTTATTGAAGCTTATATCGCTGTTAGGAGTTAGAATGATGAATATTCAAGACTTGGACTTAGAAGCGTTAAAACAAATGATTAAAGATGACACGTTTGATGATTTTATTATGCAACTGTTGCAGCAGTACGAGGCATTGGGCCCTTTGCCAGGTATTTTGCTTCCGATGTTCGAAGCATTGCTCCCTTTTTTACCTCTCTTTATTTTTGTGGTAGGAAACTCAATTGCATACGGATTATTTAAAGGTTTTCTATTCTCATGGATCGGAGCGGTTCTCGGGGCTGTATTTGTCTTCTGGGTGATTCGAAAGTTAGGACAGAAGAGATTCTTCTTGTTTATAAGACGGAATAAGCAGGTGCAGCGGGTAACAGAATGGCTTGAGCGTCATGGGTTCGGTCCGCTCTTCTTGTTAATGTGCTTCCCTTTTTCTCCTTCTGCGATTATTAATGTAGTAGGGGCTTTGTCGAAAGTAAGTTTTCAGCAATTTGTACTAGCTGTTGTGTTAGGAAAAGCTGTTATGATCTTTACGATTTCCTATGTGGGGCATAGCATTACGGAATTTGCAAAGAGCCCTCTTAAGACGGTGGTCGTGGGAATTTGTATAGCGATATTTTGGATTATCGGGAAAGTGATTGAGCGGAAGTTGCAGCAACGCTCTCACGAAAACGTAAGTGCGAACGATTAGGGCAAAAAGAATGTGGGTAAAATGATAGTAGTACAATTTCTGGAGGAGAAATCATGACTATGAAAAATGCCTGGAGATGGTTTCGGACCATTGTATTCGCTATCGCCCTTGCCCTGGTATTTCGTTCGTTTTTGTTTGCAAGCTACGTGGTTGAAGGGGAATCGATGCAACCCACGCTTTATGATGGTAATCTATTAATGGTGAATAAAGTCGTTTATGATCTGCAGGACGTCGGTCATTCGGATGTGATTGTGTTTCATGCGAATGAGAAAGAAGACTATGTCAAGCGAGTCATTGGCTTACCTGGAGATACGATTCGGTATGAAGATGATACATTGTATTTGAATGGTGAAAAGGTAGACGAGCCATACTTAGATCCTTTTCGGGTTAATGATGGAAAGCCGTTAACGAAATCATTTAGCCTTGAGGAGATTGAAAATGGTGCTAAAAAGGTACCGGAAGGACATATTTTCGTCATGGGAGATAACCGAAGGGAGAGCTTAGACAGTCGGTACTTCGGGTTTGTTCCTATTGATACGATTGTAGGGAAAGTGGATGTTCGCTATTGGCCGATTAGCAAACTAGCCCTACGTTTCTAACATAAGAGAGCACTCTATCCTTATTTGGATAGAGTGCTCTTTTTAATGCCTCCTCCCATACGAAAGCTAATAAAAGCTAAGCCCATAAAGAGGATGGCTGTGGTGAGGAGGATGGTTGGGAGTGGGATTAGGGAGGCGGCTATGCTTCCGATGCTTGCTCCTGTTAAGAGGGTGAAGGAATAGATGGAAACGGCGCTGGCTCTTGAGTGCTGGCTGAATTGGCCGACTAGTAGGATGACCATTGGAATTGTGATTGAGGTGGAAGCGATCATTAGAATCGATGCGATAAGGAGCGTCCATGTGTGGAGCGCGAGTAAGGGTAGTGAGAAGCCAATGGTTAACGTAAGGAGTCCGAATCCTAATACAAATGGGGCCCCGAAGCGTTGTTGCAGGGGGCCAGCGAAGAAGGCGGGTATGATTCCGACCAGACCGATCATTCGAAATGATTGCAGGGAAAAGGGGATGTCGATCTCTCCTCTGGCAATCATCCACTCAAAACTTCCGTAAAACATCATGACAGTGAACAAGAGAAAAAAAGCAATTCCATATAGTTTTTGCAAGGGTCTGAACTGAAAAAATGATAAAATAGGAGATAATGAAAATAACGTTTGAAAGGGTTTGGGCTTCGATGGAACGAGAGACTGTTTCATGAATAAAAAGCAAATGCCATAAAGGATAAAGAAGCCGAAAAAGACCGACCGATAAGATCCGAAGCGTGCCAATTCAACGGCGATCATTTGCCCAAAGATCCCAGCGATCAAAAAGCCGGTATTGATCATAGCGATGACAAACGCTTGTGTTTTTCCATGAAAATGTTCAAAGGAATAAGCAAAGGCTGTCGGGGCAAAGCTTGCAGCAAGTATTCCTTGTAAAGCTCGCAGTACAATGAATAACCAATAGGTTGGCATAAGACCGACGAGGACTGTAACAACGGCAAGAGAAGCCATTCCGGTCAGGAGAACTTTTTTGTGTGGCAGTTTATCGGCTAACATGCCAAAGAAGAACAGTCCAATGGCATAAGGAAATATAAACATGGAACTGCTGAGAGAGGCCTGTGAGTCAGATAGGTGATACAGCTCTGCGATTTGAGCCTGAAGAGGGAGCATGGTGTAAAGGTTGCTTGCGATAAAGATACCGGTGAAGATCAGAGCTGCTGCCATACGCTTTGGTTTCATCAGATCACTCCTCTATACAATCGTAGTCGTACTGTATGCAAACCTTTCGAAAACGTTCATAGAGTGGAGGTAAGGAATGAGTATACGATTTTTATTAGGAAGAGCTGGTGCTGGAAAGAGTACACAGTGTCTTGAAGAAATAAGAGAGAGCTTGAAAGATTCTCCTCAAGGGGCTCCGATTCTCTATATGGTACCGGATCAGATGACGTTCCAGCAGGAATATGCCCTTTTGAAGCAAGAAGGTATTGAAGGAAGTATTCGCGCTCAAGTATTTAGTTTCTCCCGCCTTGCCTGGCGTGTGCTTCAGGAAACAGGTGGCGGAACGAAGAAAATGATTAGTTCTACAGGCGTTCAAATGATGCTTCGTAAGATCACGGAAGAACGGAAATCAGATTGGAATGTGTTCCAAAAAGCAATCGAGAAGCAAGGATTTATTGAACAATTAGAAACGATGATTACGGAGTTCAAGCGTTACCGTATCACTCCGGATTCGTTGAATGAATATATAGGATCCATCGGAGATTATAAGCACCCATACGCTGGTGAAGAGGCGTTGCAACATAAACTAGAAGACTTATCGTACATATACGAGCAACTTATGATCGCCCTTCGTGAGCAATATATCGATAGTGAGGACCAACTGCAGCTCCTTGCAGAGAAGATTGAGGAAGCAGACTCCCTGAATGGAGCTGAAATTTATCTGGATGGTTTCCACCGATTTACCCCGCAAGAACTTGTTGTGTTACAAGCGCTGATGAAGAAAGCGAAACGTGTCACGATTGCTTTGACATTAGACCAGCCGCGCTACGGGGAAATTGATGAATTGGATCTTTTCCACCAGACGGCTCATACGTTTCAGGATTTAGAGCGAACCGCACGAGAAATAAATGTTCCGGTTGATGAGGTGAAATATGTCTACGGCGGGGAAGGACGGTTTGAGCGACGTCCGGCATTTGAGCATCTCGAGCATTATTTTACAACAAGACCTGCACCTGGATACCAGGAGCAAGCTCCAATTACAGTCGCTCAAGCGGTTCATCCTCGTGCTGAAGTAGAAGGGGTCGCTCAAGAAATTATTGAACTTGTGCGTGATCATGGATATCGCTATCAGGATATGGCTGTTCTTATTCGTGAGCCTGATGTTTATCATGACCTTATTCAAACGGTGTTTGAAGATTACCGGATTCCGGTGTTTATTGATGAGAAAAGGACCATGCTGAACCATCCACTTGTTGAGTTTGTGAGATCAGCCCTTGATGTCATAGAAGGCAATTGGCGC
Organism: Pontibacillus chungwhensis; assembly: GCF_030166655.1. GTDB lineage: Bacteria > Bacillota > Bacilli > Bacillales > BH030062 > Pontibacillus. Next base: position 905,204 of record NZ_CP126446.1, read on the forward strand.
TATGAGGCGATTTTCCGTTTGTTAAAAACAGACTTCTTCCCACTAGGGGACAAAAGGGATCCCCTTACACAAGATGCGATTGATGAGCTTGAGAATTATTGCCTCGAGTACGGCGTCCGGACGAAGAAACGCTGGATTAGTGAAGAGCCCTGGAGATACAAGCGTTTCAGAGGATTCGACCATTTATCGCAGACGGATGAGGAGAAAAAGAAAGAAGAACGCATTAATCGGCTACGCGATCAGGTCGTGAAGATTCTTCTTCCTTTCGATGAGCAAATCCGGGAAGCTTCTACAGTAAAAGAACGTTCTCAAGTTCTGTTTCAGTGGCTTGAAGAACTACGAGTACCCGGTACGCTGGATCATTGGCGTGACTGGTATGACGAACGGGGGCAGATTGAGAAGTCCCGTGAACAGGAACAAGTGTGGGATGCTGTCATTGGACTAATGGACGAAATGGTTGAAATGATAGGGAATGATAAGATTTCCTTACAACTTTACCGCACCACAATGGAAACGGGCCTTGAATCGTTAAACTTCGCTCACGTTCCGCCGAGTATGGACCATGTTATTGTCGGGAGCGTAGACCGCTCGCGTATTACAGGAATTAAGAGTGCGTTTCTCCTTGGGGTAAATGAAGGCTTATGGCCGATGAAGCCACAGGCGGAAGGAATGATTTCTGAACAGGAACGAGAACTTCTGGCTGAACACGGTGTGCAACTTGCCGATAGCAGTAAGCGTCAGCTGCTCGATGATCACTTCTATGTGTATCTCGCCTTTACAGCTGCTTCTGATTACTTATGGGTCAGTTATCCTCTTAGTAATGAGGAAGGGAAGGCGAAGGTTCCTTCATCTATGGTTAAACGTATGAAAGAACTATTCCCTCACTGTGAGGAGAAGGCACTTCTTGAAGAAGGAGATGATCATGAGGAGACGGAACGATTTATTACCACTCCTCAGAAAACGCGTTCTGTCCTGACCGCCCAATTGTCTCGTTACTTAAGAGGATATCCGATGAAGGATATTTGGTGGGATGTGCTTGACTGGTTTATTGCTCATGACACGAATTCCATTGATACGAAGCGGGTTTTACTAAGCTTGTTCTATAAGAATACACCATCCAATTTAGGGCGTAACACGACGGATCATTTGTATCCGAAGCAGGTCAATGCGAGCGTGTCACGTTTAGAAACGTACTATCGCTGTTCATATCAGCACTTTGCTAAGTACGGTCTTGGATTACAAGAACGCTCTGTGTATAAGCTTGATGCGCCAGATATTGGACAGTTATTCCACGAGGCGTTAAAGCAAATTACAGAGTGGATTCAGGTAGAGGGGCGCGACTGGAATAGTATTACGGAGAACGACACAAATCAGTATGCACAAAGAGCAGTACAAGAGCTATCTCCAGTGCTGCAACACCAGATTCTCTATAGTTCAAACCGTTATCAGTACATTCAGCAGAAATTGCAGGATGTCGTTGCTCGAGCGGCTCATATGCTCAGTGAACAAGCGAAACGAAGTCAATTCGCACCCGTAGGGCTTGAAGTTGGATTTGGTCCTGAGGAAAAGATCCCGCCAATGACGCTTGATCTTGCCAATGGCTTTCAGCTCATGCTGCGAGGACGAATCGACCGTGTGGACCGGGCTCAAGCAGATGAGGGGCTTTTACTTCGTATTATTGACTATAAGTCGAGTGCAAAAGGCCTTGATCTCGTAGAAGTTTATTACGGCTTAGCCTTGCAAATGCTTGCCTACTTAGACGTCGTTCTTTCTCATTCAGATACATGGCTCGGCACACAGGCAACGCCTGCTGGAGTCCTCTATTTCCATGTCCATAACCCAATGATTTCAGGATCACAGCTTCTTCAAGACACAGAAATTCAGGACGAGCTCTTTAAGAAGTTTAAAATGCAAGGGTTGCTTGTTGAGGATGAGAACATTGTGAAAATGATGGATACCAATTTAGATACAGGGATGAGTAAGATTGTCCCGGCAGGATTGAAGAAAGCGGGCGGATTCCGTAAAGGTTCACAAACGGCTGAAGAAGAAGCCTTTAAGCATCTCCAGACCTACGTGCGTGATTTAATGAAATCAGCAGGCGAATCGATCACAAATGGACAGGTGAATCTCAATCCATTTCAGAAGAATCAGCAAGTGGCTTGTACGTTCTGTGAATTCCGTTCTGTTTGTCAGTTCGATCCGACCCTTGAAGAGAACCAATACCGAACCATTAAACCAATGAAGGATGAAGATATATTGCAACAAATTGTGAAGCAAGAGGGGGATGATGAATAATGCCATCCTGGACACCAGAACAAGAACAAGCTATTTACACGAGCGGTAAGGATGTTCTCGTTTCGGCAGCGGCCGGATCAGGGAAAACCGCTGTTCTCGTGGAACGAATCATTCAAAAACTACTTAATCAGGACAACCCGACAGATATTGATACGTTACTCGTTGTGACGTTCACAAATGCAGCGGCCCAGGAAATGCGTAACCGTGTAGGAGAAGCCCTTGAGAAAGCATTAGAAGAGAATCCAGGTTCCATGCACTTGAAGAAACAACTATCACTCTTGCAACGTGCATCCATTTCAACGCTTCACTCCTTTTGTTTAGATGTGGTCCGTCGTTATGCCTATCAGCTTGATCTTGATCCACAATTTCGTATTGCGGATGAGATCGAGGGAGATCTTATTCGTCAGGAAATTTTAGAGGATCTGTTCGAAGAATGGTACGGGAAAGACGGAGAAGAGCGAGAAGCCTTCTTTGAAGTTGTGAATCGCTTCTCAGGGGACAGGAGTGACCAGGAAGTTGAATCGCTTATGCTGTCCGTTTATAACTTTGCGATGCAAAATCCGTGGCCAGAGACGTGGATGGAGAAAGTATCAGGGATGTATCATGTGACAAAAGACACCCCTGAAGAGGAGATCGAGTGGTTAACGATTTTAAAACGGGAAGTGAAGAGTCAGCTTCACGCTATGCTTGCGGATTCAGAACAAGCCTTAAACCTGACCCGTGAGCCAGATGGTCCGTATCATTACGCCGAGGCCATTGATGATGACCGGGAGAAAATCCAGCAGGCACTTGGTCTTGTGGACATTTCCTGGCACGAGCTTCAGCAGTTTATGGAGAACGCAGGTGGCTTTAAAGCTCTGTCCCGTAAAAAGGTGGAGTGCTCGGATGAATTGAAAGATCAGGTGAAGACGCTCAGAGATCGTTACAAGAAACGATTCACTTCTTTAAAAGAAGACTGGTTCGCCCGCTCTCTTCCGGCGCACTTAGGCGATATGAAGACGTTAGCCCCAGTCGTTGATCAACTGATGGTCCTTGTGAAAGAGTTTCACGAACGTTTCCAGAAGAAGAAGAAAGAACAAGCCCTCGTCGACTTTGCCGATCTTGAACACTATTGTTTGCAAGTCTTAATGGATGAGAACTCTACACCAGGGGACATATCGCCTTCAGAAGTGGCGAAGGGGTACCAGGCTCAGTTTACCGAACTGTTAGTGGATGAGTACCAGGATACAAACCTTGTTCAAGAGACCATATTGAGAATGGTGACAGATGGTGAACATGCTGGGAACCTCTTTATGGTAGGGGATGTAAAGCAAAGTATTTATCGCTTCCGTCACGCTGAACCGACGCTTTTCTTGCAAAAGTATAAAGAGTTCGCTGGAGAAGACCATCCTTCTGAGCGAATTGACTTAGCTCGGAATTTCCGAAGTCGAAAAGAAGTCCTTCACGGGACCAATTATATTTTCCGTCAGCTTCTTGATGAAGAGGTCGGAGAGATGACCTATGACAAAGATGCAGAGCTTATTTATAGCAACACCATTTACGACGAATTGACCTCTGCTGATGCGGATGCAGAACTCCTGGTGATTGATCGTCAAGCACCAGAAGACCCAACTGCTATTGAGACGGGCGAAGAAGGCTTTCAAGATCTGGAGAAGGCCCAAATTGAAGCCCGTGCCTACGCGCAAAAAATCAGACAGTGGCTTGGTCACGGAGACGAAGAAGCGCTGCAGGTTGTGGATAAAGAAACCGGGATGAAGCGAAGCATTCAGTTCCGGGACATTGTTATTCTGATGCGTTCGATGACGTGGGCCCCAACGATTGTTGAAGAGTTAAAGCAACAAGGGATACCCGTTTATGCTGAGCTATCTTCAGGTTATTTCGAAGCCATTGAAATAAAAATTATGATCAGCCTGTTAAAAGTCATTGATAATCCGAGACAAGATATCCCTCTTGCATCTGTCCTTCGTTCCCCAATTGTTGGACTAAATGAGGACGAGCTCACAAACGTTCGACTGGCAAAACGAAAGGCTTCCTATTATGAAGCGCTTCAGGCCTATAAGCGTGTCGGAGACGATGACCGTCTCGCCGGGAAAGTGGAGCATTTCTTGATGAGGCTTGAAACGTGGCGTGTGCGTGCCCGCCAAGGTTCTTTATCAGAGCTGATCTGGCAAGTCTACCGCGAAACCGGTTATTACGATTTCGTAGGGGGTATTCCAGGGGGACGTCAACGTCAGGCCAATCTCCGAGCCCTTTATGACCGCTCAAGGAGTTACGAAGCAACCTCGTTCAGAGGATTATTCCGTTTCCTTCGTTTTATCGAACGAATTGAAGAACGAGGGGAAGACCTTGGTGCTGCGAAAGCTCTCGGAGAACAAGAAGACGTGGTACGGATTATGACAATCCACAAGAGTAAAGGTCTTGAATTCCCGGCTGTCCTGTTAGGTGGTATGGACAAACAGTTCAATCAGCAGGATTTAATGTCGAAATACTTACTACACAAAGATCACGGGTTCGGCAGTAAATTTATCGATCCGAATAAACGGATTATGTATCCAACCCTTGCCTATCATGCTTTAAAGAAAGAAAAGCAACGGGAGCTCCTGGCTGAAGAGATGCGTGTGTTGTATGTGGCCTTAACACGTGCGAAGGAGAAGCTCGTTATGGTCGGAAATGTGGCTTCTCTTGAGAAGAAGCTTTTGAAGTGGCGAGAATGGGTTGAACATCCTCATTGGGTTCTCCCGGCTCATTACCGATTAGAATCCAAATCTTACTTGGACTGGGTAGCACCCGCGCTTATTCGCCACCAGCAGAATGAAGAATTACGGGGCACGGGTTCCATTATGCGCGTACCAGAATCAATCGTTCACGATGAATCCACATGGAGAATCAGTCTTCTGCATAGCAGTGCCTATCAGAATCCAAATCGTGTGGAAGAGAAACAGAGTGAAGCTTTAGAACAAGCGATTCGAGAGTGGAAACAGGTGGGTGAAACGCATGAGGAAGAGGATGAAGTGAGCAGGCGCCTATCCTTTATGTACCCTCACCAAAACGCGATTCACCACCGGGCTAAGCAGTCTGTGACTGAATTGAAGCGCCAGCGTGAAGTGCCTGATGAGTATAGCGCCGATTCTTTAATTCGGGAGTTTAAGCAACCGATCGTAAAGCGCCCTCGTTTTATGCAGGAAAACCGTTCTTTAACAGCAGCAGAAGCGGGTAGTGCGATGCACACGGTTATGCAGCATCTGCCGTTTACGAGGAAATTATCAGCCGCTGAAATTGAAGAGTATGTGGAACTCTATGTCGAGAAAGAACACCTCACAAGAGAAGAAGCGGATGCGATTAACATCCAAGCCATCGAAGCATTCTTTGAAAGTGAGATGGGTGAGATGGTCATCGAGTCTTCAGAGGTCCATCGGGAAGTACCATTCACATTAACCATTCCCGCTCATGAAGTGTACGCAGACTGGAAGGAAGAAACCGATGAAACTGTATTTGTTCAGGGTGTGATCGACTGTATCCTCCCTGGTGAAGGCGGCTGGATCATTCTTGACTATAAGACGGATAAAATACAAGAAGGACAAACGGAGGAATCGTTAAAAGAACGATACAGCACCCAATTGTCCCTCTATGCAGAAGCCCTGAGCCGAATTTGGAAGAAACCAATCACGGCACAGTATTTGTATTTCTTTGATGCAACGTTGTTAACTCGAGTAGACGAGAGGTGAGAAAATGGCCCATCAGGAGACGTGTGAGCTATGCGGACGAAGCCCCCTAGAAACAACAGAGCACCACTTGGTCCCCCGTCAGTTCGGAGGTGCAGAAGGACCAACGGCTGACTTATGCAAAGCTTGCCACAAGCAGATCCATGCATTGTTTACAAATGCTGAACTGGCCGGATTTTATAACACGCTTGAACGTCTCCGGGATCACCCGGATATGGAGAAGTATCTGAAGTGGGTGAAAAAACAAGACCCACAAAAGAAAATCACCATAAAAAAATCCAACCGCAAGAAGTAACAAACACGGCCAAGGAGCTGAGACTCCTTGGCCGTGTTTTATTTCAACTGAGAAATTGAGAGAATATTTCCGTTAGCTTTTGTTGAGTGTAAGGTGGGCCTGGAAAACACTCGCTTCCCAGCTCCCCCGCAGGAAAGCGAGTTGTCCAAAAGCCTGCCCAAGCACTCATTAAACGTAACGGCCTCTTCTAGCTAAAAGCCTCACAAAAAGACGAAATTACAGGGCGTAATTTCGTCTTGGTAGATGCTAGGTGGCAACTGTTGGCTGGTCAACGCCATCAGGATCAAATGGATTCGTTGAACTGATGCCGTTATTTGTATTAATAAAGTCGCCCGTGTTGGCACTTCCTGATCCTGTGTTTGATTTTGAGGAGCTTTTTGGAGAAATGTAAAAGGAATCTCCAAAGTTAATAACTCCACCGCCTACGCTGTTGATTTTGATAGGTCCGACAATGGATGGCATGTGATCACCTTCCTTATAGAAAGTCTCTCTTCATAGGGTATGCAACCTAAAAGTTATTGTTCGTCATCCATCTCCTTTAAGATGCGGAAATGTTTAATGCGGACTTCTGCATCAATATGGTCGAGATTCCCGATTTGAAAGATCGCAGCTGATGACATACCTTGAATGTGGACGGAGTCTACATGGATATAAGGATCACAAGGAACTCTTGTTTGTTCAATGCTCAGTTGTTTATCGAATAGGGGAAGCTCGGATGTATAGACGGGGAAACCGCTAAATGGGAAATCCTCATCTGTAAAGAGCGCCCCTTCTTTCTGGACGGCGAGGGCCCTTGACCGTGGGGCGGCTTCTTCAGCATCTCCAATTTCAAATATAGAGCTTAAGATAAGGGAATTAATTTTGACCTGATTGACACAGGAAGTGCGCTTATACATCGTCTTTTCTCTTTTCTTTCGATCGCTTCCGTTCAGATAACGGAACGAGTGGTCCGTAGATTACCGATTCTGGAGGGGTATCAAAGATAGAGGATAACGCAATCGACTCGTTGTCTCCAATTAAAAAAACCGAAGAAGAGGAAACTCCGCTTACTCGGATGTTCCCTACATGTAAACCACAATTATGAACTTCAAACTTCACTCTATTCATCTCCTTTATGCGCTTGACCTTGCACAAAATGGTGAAGGGATTCATGAATTTCTTGCTTAATCTGGTTAACGATCGCATCGATTTGAGCTTGATCGGTCACGCCGTTTTTAGTATTCGCCTGTTGCAAATACTCACCAACTCGATGATCGAGCTGCTTCTGGACGTCTTGAAGAATAAATTGTTGGTACGTTTCGTCATAGTGACGACCATATTGTCCTGCAATTTGTTGGAGGTCAGCTGGGCCTTGACCTGATAGGTAGTTTTGCAGATCACTTAGTATTTGATCTTTTACGGCCTGACCTCCGCTCAATTTAGGAGGAAAAGGCTTTTCTTCCACAGCGAAATCTTCTATACCGAATTCTTTCCCGTTTTGAGGAGTTAAGCCAATATTCAGGGTCCCTTCGAGGGTTTCGATCTTTAGTTGGTCAAAGTTGTATTCGATTTTTTCAATATTGGTAGAAGGTGTTTGCTTGGTTTCCTCAGCTTTTCGCTCTAGTTCACTAACTCGTTTCTCCAATTCTTTCATTTGCTTGGTTTGCGAATCCACCAGGTTATGCAGCTTCTCTAAGTACTGGGTCCAGGAATCCATATATTGCAAGAGATCTCCCCCTTTCTGGGCTTTTACCTAGCATACTGTATGCGAATTAGGAAAAATGTGTGCAGGTTAAGAAGTCGATAAGGGAACGAGCGGGCCTTCTTCCACAGCTTCTGCTTCTTCAGCCGGTTCTGTATAACCGCCGGTGTTGTAAAGACTTGAGCGAGCTTGAATGACACCAGCGCTACCGATCTGGAAAACTGATGAATTGGACACAGAGCCCACTTTTAAGAAATGAATATTGATAGATTGATGAATGGTAAACATCATCCATCCTCCTTAAAATTCAGTATCTTGAACTGTTGATTGGTCTACGACATCCTGGTCATAGACGGTCGTATTGGATTGAGATAAATCAATGTGAATGCCATCACCTGTGTTAAAGGATCCTCCCCCAGCAAAGGTTTTCGCAGAACTCTGGGGAGCCATGGCATAAACATCTCCGATATTAAAGATAGCTGAGCTTGATATGTTCACAACTTTGACGGCTCCCACCTGAGCTGGCATAGGCATACCTCCTTTATGATTAGTTTATGAGCGGAGAAAGAGAACGTGTTAATCACCTAAAAAGAATTGCTTCTTTCAGGGAGGGTAACGTACAGTTAAGGTACAAGCGAAATAGAGGAGGTGTAGAATGAAGAAAAGTAAGCGACTGCCGTGGATTGATGCGGCGAGAGGATTAGCGATTTTTGGGATCTTTATGGTGAATATGCCTTCCTTTAATGCCCCTTATTTTCTGTTTGGCGGGGAAGAGGCGTGGACGGGCGATCTGAACCGGTCTGTTCAGGCTGGAATTGATCTGTTCTTCCAGGCCAGTTTTTATACTTTATTTTCGTTCTTATTTGGATTTGGACTGTATATGATGAAGGAAAGCTTAGAAGAGAAAAGGCTGCTCTATTCGAAAGTTCTCATACGTAGGTTAAGCGTCTTAATTGTTTTTGGACTCATTCATGGGATACTGATTTGGTATGGGGATATCTTGTTAACATACGGGGTACTAGGTTTCCTTTTACTTCCATTATTAAGGTCTTCTGTGAAAGCTATGGCCTGGTGGGCGCTCACCATCTTGTTGGTCTTCACGAGCTATGTAACGTATGGATACTATAGCTTTCGAGACCAGCTTGGTGAAGCTAATCAATTCTTAATTAATAAAGCTTTTGCAGCCTATCAGTCCGACAATCTACTTACCATTTGGACAGAGAACTGGGAGACGTGGCAACTGGTGTATGCATCTGTATACCAGTGGGTGTTTCTCGCGGCTTCGATCTTTCCTGTCATGGTATTTGGCGTTATTGCAGCGAAGAAAAGGTGGCTACACGAGCCTTGGAAACATTCAGCTGTCCTTAAACGCATTGGTGTCATTAGCTTTCTGCTATTTGTTCTTTTTAAGATGGGACCTTATGTATACGGAAATCCCGAGTGGTTTAGTACGGCACAGGACAATATTGGCGGGACGGCATCAGCGATTTTTTATATGACGATGATCACCCTGCTTTTTAACAAACGAGAAAAGCTTTTCATTCCGTTTCAGTATGTTGGGAAGCTTTCGTTAAGTAATTATATTTTCCAATCGGTCTTATGTTTTGTGCTCTTTTATGGGGTAGGGTTTGGATTATATGGAGGTGTTTCACCGGCGTGGAGCGTTGTACTCGTTGTCATCATTTATGCCTTTCAAGTTGTGGGAAGCTATGTATGGTTAAAATTCTTCAGGTACGGCTTATTGGAGTGGATCTGGAGGATCTTCACATACAGACAGGTACAACCTCTTAAGAAGTCTTGAGAAATGGTGAGGTGAGAGAGTGTGAAACGGTCTTGGGTTGAGAAAGAAGGGGCAGTCTGGGTAGAAGAAGGAATCATTTCAAACGAGCAGTATGAGCAATTACTCAAAAGATATCCAAATCGGAATTCAAGAGGGTTGCTGGCGATGTTTGGTGGGGTGTTTATCGGGCTTGGATTTCTGACCTTTGTGGCTTCCAACTGGCCTGTGATGCCAAACCTTGTAAAGATGGCGATCTTACTAATTGCCCTTGTTGGCTTTTATTTCTTTGGGGATCGAGCCTACCAAAAAGGTTCTAAAGCTCTTGGTACATCGTTTTATGCCATCGGTATTCTGCTCTTTGGAGCGGCTATGATCCTGACCGGACAGATGTATCATTATATGTCTACTCATGCGACCACGTTTTTCCTCTGGGGGTTGGCTGCTCTATTGATTTACGGAGTGCGGAGGGAAAGGGCGCTGTTATACCTGGCTTTTGTGATCTTAACAGCAGGACAGATTTATAGTTGGATGACCTACGGGGAAGCTCATATCGGAATCTTTCTCCTATTCGTTCTAGGAGGCGGCTTCGAGGTTGTCCGGTTGCGCCGGGATTCCCTTGGCCTTCTATACGGGTTTCTATATGTGCTCCAATCCCTTGTCCTCGTGTTTGCAGGTGGAAGCGATTACGTTTGGTTACTCTTCTTATGGTTGGGGGTTTATGTAGGGGCCTCGCTTCGATTCTTCAATCTCCCTTCTTTACAAATGACAATGGTCGGGGCAGCTTTCTTGTTAAAAGCGATTGAAGTCTTTTTGCTCGATTCGTGGGTAATGGAAGAACTTGAGGTTCACGTCGTTTTCTTGATTGCTCAACTCCTTCTGATCGGTCTGCTTGTTCTGTTAACGAAGGATAGGGTGGTTAGTGTTTTGAACCTCTTGTTGTTTCTTCCTGTCGTATATATTGGAGAAGGCGGAGGGATCGTCGCTCTTATTCTGTTGTATGCTTTATCCATTGGGTATCTTATTTTGGGGACGCAGCGGGTGTCGGCCCATCTTGTCAATTTCGGTACGGGCGCCTTTTTGATTAGCACTCTGATCGCTTACGTCCAGTTGGCGTGGGATTTTCTCAATAAGTCCGTCTTTTTCTTTATTGGCGGTATCCTTTTATTCGGTTTAAGCTATGTGTTACACAAAGGGCGCCACCGGTTATCTGGTGAGGAGAAAGGGGGCGGTGAATGATGAAGCGTTGGCTGTTTTCATTATTGGTCAGCCTCCAAGTCTTGTATGTAATCGGGATGGCCGGAGCCTATTATGCAATCGATGTATTCGGGGAAACGATTCAACTGAAGACCGCGCCCGTTGATCCTACCGATCTTTTTTACGGGGATTATGTAGTCGTAAATTATGAAATCTCAACCATTTCAAAGGAAAAATGGGTCGGTGATGAACCGAAGAGGAACGAAAAAGTGTACGTGAAGGTAAAGCAGAACAAGGGTGTTTACGAAGCGGAAGCTGTTTCTCATCAACGGTTAGGGACGAAAGAAGGAGAGGTTCTTCTTACAGGTCAATACAAAGGCAGTACGAAAGATGAGGTTCGCATTCGCTATGGAATTGAGCGTTTTTATGTAGAAGAGAATACGGGCAGGTCCTTCGAAACTTCTGAAAGATTAGCGAAAGTGGCTGTCGCTCCTTGGGGGCAGAAGAAGATCGTGGAGCTAGTAGATCCATAATCTTGGAAATCCCCTTCTCTTTTTCAGTACAATAGAGGTACAGAATGAAGGAGGGGTTTAGGTGGATTTAGGGTTAAAAGGAGCTCGTGTGGTTCTGTTAGCATCGAGTAAAGGCATCGGTAAAGCAATTGCAACGGAATTTGTCCGCGAAGGAGCAGAAGTGCTGATATCAAGTAGAAATGCTGAACATCTTTTAAAAGCAGCGGAAGAGATTCATCAGGAAGCTGGTGGAACAGGAGCAGCCCCGCATACGGAAGTGTGTGATATTACAGACGGGGATAGTATAGAAGCGTTGTTCCAGTCGGCTTCTGATAAGCTTGGTGGCGTGGATATTCTTGTGAACAATGCAGGAGGACCGCCAGCGGGGAGTTTTATGGAGATGACTGATGAGGATTGGCAGAAAGCTTTTGAACTGAATTTACTTAGTTTTATTCGGGCAAGCCGCCTGGCGATCCCCCATATGAAGGACGCTGGCAGAGGGCGTATTTTAAACATCGCCTCTTCCTCGATTAAACAACCAATCGATGGATTAATCTTATCAAATACGTTCCGAACAGGGATCGTTGGATTAGCCAAAAGTTTGGCTAGTGAGTTTGCAGGTGAAGACATCCTTGTTAACACACTTGGGCCCGGTCGTATTGAAACAGAGCGTGTTGAGGAACTAGACGAAAAGATGGCTAAAAGACGTGGTCTTTCGGTGCAGGAGGTAAAGGCTGAGATGGAGACGATGATTCCCGCTGGACGCTACGGGACACCGGAAGAATTCGCCCGAACCGCGGTGTATTTAGCATCTTTTGCGAATACCTATGTAACCGGGCAGGCGCTTGTCGTTGATGGAGGATATGTGAAGGCATTGTAGTAGGTTGATAGAAAAGTGAAACGTTGGAATTCGCTCATCCGTAGAAAAGGTATAGAAAGCTACAGGAGGAAGTCTTATGAAAAAACTCTATCGTTCCACGCAAGATCATCAAATGTCAGGCGTTTTGGGTGGACTTAGCGAACTTTATAATATTGATGTAAGCCTTTTGCGCATCTCCATGGTTGTATTATGCTTTTTCACAGGCGGATTTGCGTTATTGCTTTATATTGCCGCTGCTATTATTATGCCAACGGATCAAGAGATTAAGAAATTATAAGAAAAGAGCGCCGGGACTTAAAAAAGTTCCGGCGCTCTTTTTGCATTTTAGTCCAGTCTATACGTTGCTAAGCGGGGAGCTTACGCTTTTGGTTCGTCTAGCTCCAGCTCCCCAGCAACTAGTAGACTTCCTTCACCTCCGGTCGATCAGTCAACATCAATTCGCCGGGGGCTCATTGTGTTTCCTAGATCTCGCGGCGGTTCAGTCCAGTCTATACGTTGCTGAACGGGGGGCTTACGCTTTTGGTTCGTCTAGCTCCAGCTCCCCAGCAACTAGTAGACTTCCCTCACCTCTGGTCGATCAGTCAACATCAATTCGCCGAGGGCTCATTGTGTTTCCTAGATCTCGCGGCGGTTCAGTCCAGTCTATACGTTGCTGAACGGGGAGCTTACGCTTTTGGTGTTAATACGTCTTTGATTTGTTGAATGGCCCAGTCCAGATCTTCTTTATCAATAACAAGTGGAGGGGCGAAGCGGATGACGCTTTCGTGGGTTTCTTTACAAAGAAGCCCTTTAGCCTTTAGTTCTTCACAGTATTTGCGTGCAGGTTCTGTCATTTCAACGCCGATGAAGAGGCCTTTGCCGCGCACTTCTTTGATTTTAGGGTTATCGATGGAACGAAGCTCGCTCATCATATATTCACCGAGTTCCAGAGAGCGGTTAGCAAGGTTTTCTTCTTCTAATACTTCAAGAGAAGCAACGGACACAGCACATGCTAGTGGATTTCCGCCAAATGTTGAACCATGTGAACCAGGGTTGAAGACACCTAGTACTTCTTTATTAGCCACGATACAAGAGATCGGGAAGACGCCTCCACCGAGTGCTTTACCTAAAATGAGCATATCTGGAGATACATTTTCCCAATCACAAGCAAACATTTTACCCGTGCGTGCGAGGCCAGCTTGAATCTCATCTGCAATATAAAGTACGTTGTTCTCTTTACAAATATCATAAGCCTCTTTTAAGAACCCTTCAGGAGGGATGACAATACCAGCTTCTCCTTGGATCGGTTCAAATAAGAACGCAGCTGTATTCTCTGTAATGGCTTCACGCAATGCATCGGCATCTCCATATGGGATGACCTTAATTCCTGGAAGCATAGGGCCAAATCCACGCTTATATTCTGCTTCAGACGATAAAGAAACCGCTGTCATTGTGCGCCCGTGGAAATTGCCTACGCATGCAATAATCTCAGCCTGGTCTTCCGCGACGCCTTTTACATCATATGACCAGCGACGAGCAGCCTTAATCGCTGTCTCCACAGCCTCTGCGCCTGTATTCATAGGAAGGGCCATTTCTTTATTGGTTAATTTACAAATCTTTTCATACCAAGGACCGAGCTGATCATTATGAAACGCACGAGACGTTAAGGTTACTCGTGAAGCCTGCTCAGTCAGCGCATCGATAATCTTAGGATGGCGGTGGCCCTGATTAACAGCTGAATAAGCACTTAACATATCCATATATCGATTGCCTTCAGGATCCTCTACCCATACACCCTCTGCTTTGGCGATGACAATTGGAAGGGGATGATAGTTCTTCGCCCCATATTCCTGAGTTTGTTCAATAATTTGTTCACTTGTATGTGTCATTGTATCCCTCCATCAATTAAAGAATCTACCAACAGTATAACAGCTTTTCAGAATTTTTTGTTAGTTAGGAAAGGAAAGAGTAAACATTCGCAGTTCTTATGTTTTTTTGGTATGATATCGGTGGTAAGTTGTATGTAAAAGGAGGAAAAAACATGGATGGACAAACGCACTTACATATCACGTCATGGGTATTAGCATTAATCTTGCTTGGCCTGACGGTATGGTTTGATCGTTTAGGAAAGCCAAAGGTCGGTAAAGTCTTTCACATGATTTTACGTTTGGATTACTTGTTAATCTTATACTCTGGTGGTAGCCTGATTGCCGTGTATTTCGCGAACGCAAGTGGCGCAATGTTAGGAGAAGCGATTATAAAAAGCTTAGCTGGCTTATGGGTCATCTTCGCAGTCGAAATGATCGCCGTTCGCGCTCAAAAACGCGTATCCGCAAAAAGCGCATGGATTCAATTCTTCATTGCTATCATCATCGCCCTAGTCCTAGGATTCGGTCGTCTGCCAATGGGAATTTTACCATTAAGTTAATCATGGAATGAAATGTGTAAAAGCGTTGAATTGTACATCAATTCAACGCTTTTTTTATAGGTTACACAAGTAGAGGGGCCGTTAATTTTGTTAAGCGGTTAGGGTGTCTGGGGAACGACTTGCTTTCCACGGGCGAGCTGCCAAGCCTCCTCATTCGCTTTGCTCACTCCGGGGTCTTGCCTACCTCTTTCTCACGTAGGAGTCTCCCCGTTCCCCAGACACCCTAGCTGTATTTACACTAACGGCCCATCCCCTGGCGCTTGTTACTCTTAATACGAAAAAGGTGTGCCGGGAAACTGCGAGACTCCCGTGGGCAGAAGAGCCTAGGTGAGACCCCGGAAGCCGGCTTTGCCGGCTGAGGAGGCTCACCAGCTCCCCACAGGAAAGCGAGTGGTTTCCCGGCACACCTTATCCTCAACTTGGCAGGAACTTGTTATGTAGTTTAACAAAAATCACATCTTTTTCATCTGGGCATATGTTAGGGAAGGAAGACAAAATGAATCGCAAGCTCTAGCATAGAAAGGATGAGTGTAGATGTGTGGCATTAGTGGATGGGTTGATTATCAGAAGGATCTCACACAACACGAACGCACCGTTGAAAAAATGGCAAAAACACTTCACTACCGCGGTCCTGATGAATCCAATGCCTGGATTAAGCCTCACGTTGCATTTGGTCATCAGCGCTTAATTGTAGTGGATCCTGAGGGTGGCAGGCAGCCGATGACCTTTCAGAATGGTTCCCATGCGTATACCATTTGTTACAACGGAGAGTTATACAATACAGAAGATATTCGGAAAGAACTAGCCAGTCTCGGTTGGAGCTTTCAGTCTCATTCTGACACAGAAGTTTTACTTAAGAGTTATATGCAGTGGAAAGAAGCATGTGTGGATCGCTTAAATGGAATTTTTGCTTTTGGGATCTGGGATGGGGAAAGGGAGGCGCTTTTTATCGCCCGGGACCGCCTTGGGGTGAAGCCGTTCTTTTACACGGAGAACGCTGGAGGGCTAGTGTTTGCTTCTGAACTGAAAGCCCTTCTCGCTCATCCGGATATTTCTCCTATCCTTGATGAGGAAGGATTAAGTGAAATCTTGGCATTAGGGCCTTCTCGCACACCGGGGCACGGGGTGTTTAAAGGTGTTAAAGAACTGCGCCCGGGTCATGTAGGGGTGTATAGTCGGAACGGGCTCAAGATTACACGTTATTGGAACGTAGAAAGCCATGAGCATACAGATTCTGTGGAGAAAACGGCGGAAACGATTCGAGAACTGTTTGAAGATGCCGTCACGCGCCAATTAGTTTCTGATGTACCTGTTGGAACTTTTCTGTCCGGTGGGGTCGACTCCAGTGCGATCACTGCAATTGCCGCAAATCATATGAAGGCAGAGGGAAAAGATCCTCTTCAGACGTTCTCGATTGATTTTGATGGAAATCAAAAGTATTTTAAAGCAAACACATTCCAACCGAACAGCGATGGCGACTTTATCAAACTAATGTCTGATACGTTTGGTACGAAACACTCGTCATCTGTTATGAACAATGACGTGTTGGCAGGTCTCTTGAAAGAGGCTGTGAACATGCGTGATCTTCCGGGTATGGCTGATGTGGATTCTTCGCTGCTCTGGTTCTGCCGGGAGATTAAGAAGGATGTGACCGTGGCTCTTTCTGGAGAGTGTGCGGATGAAATATTCGGAGGATACCCTTGGTTTTATCGCCAGGAAGATTTATCGCGAGAAGGGTTCCCGTGGATCCGGTCCTCAGGTGTGCGAAATGAACTGCTGACAGATGAGTGGAGCTCTAAGCTCGATTTGCATGGCTACATGATGGGGCGATATCAGGATACGATTGCTGAGACCCCAGCGTTTAGTGGGGACTCGAAAGAAGAGGCACAGCGACGTCAGTTATTTTATTTAAATCAGCTATGGTTTATGACCACGCTACTTGATCGGAAGGATCGCATGAGTATGGGCGCAAGTCTTGAAGTACGTGTGCCATTTAGTGATCATCGTTTAGTTGAGTACGTATGGAATGTGCCGTGGGAGATGAAGCGGTACGGAGACAGAGAGAAAGGAATCCTCCGAAAAGCGTTAGAAGGATTGTTGCCAAACGATGTGCTATACCGGAAGAAGAGCCCGTATCCGAAGACGCACAATCCAGTCTACACAAAAGCGGTTGTAAGCTGGCTTGGGGAAATTCTTGACGACCCAAACGCGCCGTTGTTTAACCTGTTTAAGAAAGAACGAATTCAGCAACTTGTCGACAGTGAAGGAAAAGCGATCGATGCACCATGGTTCGGGCAACTCATGACAGGACCACAGCTACTCGCTCACCTTGGTCAGATCAACCACTGGCTTAAAACTTACAATGTGAAGATAGACGTCTAACAAAAGCGGAAATGCCCTGTTTAGACCCGGCAGGCATAAGTGGGGGATCGGAATGAAGTGTTCTTCCTTCATGCAGATCAACCGCTTATGTCCCGAGGGTCTGGGGCAATGGAGCTGGATGATAACAAAAGCGGAAATGCCCCGTTTAGACCCGGCAGGCATAAGTGGGGGATCGGAATGAAGTGTTCTTCCTTCATGCAGATCAACCGCTTATGTCCCGAGGGTCTGGGGCATCGGAGCTGGATGATAACAAAAGCGGAAATGCCCTGTTTAGACCCGGCAGGCAAATTATATGAAATATGAATTAAAAAGAAGCTACTCCAAACTTAGGAGTAGCTTCTTTCACGCCCTAACGCACCAAAGGGTGTCTGACACGCTGATCTTCTTTAGAGCGTTAACGTGAGAGTTAGACGAAGGCTTTTTGCTTCCATTTCCTCTTCTTCCACCTCCTCGTCATAAGGAGCCCGCGGAGCCATTCGTCTGTGATGAAGCCGATCCAGATTCCGGCTAGTCCCATGTTTAAGTAGAGGCCGAAGAACCAGCCGAAGGTTACGCTGATGCCCCACATGGATAGAATTCCGATGATAACGGGGAATTGGACATCGCCTGCTGCACGGAGGGAGCTGATGACGGTTAGGTTTGTTGCTCGGCCTGGTTCTAAAAGGATGGTCAGGAGCAGTAAAAGTGAGCCTTTCTCGATAATAGCTTCATTGGATGTGAAAATCCCGAGTAATGCATCGCTAAAGAAATAAACGATGATCGACATTCCGACAGAAATTCCAATGGCTAATCTGGCGCTTTTGAGTCCTTGTTTATAGGCATCTTCTAATCTCTTAGCACCAATATAGTGCCCTATCAGAATCTGGGTTCCCTGACCGATGGCAATGGCCGCGAGAAAGATAAACATCATAATATTTTGCGCATACACTTTCGTTGTGATGGCCGTTGTCCCCATTTGGGCAATGAAATACGTAATAGCAATTTGGCTTGCGTTATAGGAGAGCTGTTCACCGGCGGAGGGGACGCCAATTCTGAGTAGTCCGTAGACGTGTTTCTTCTGGTAACGGAAGAATGAACGAAGCGGAAGTTCCCCTTCACTTCGCTTAATTAGCAATCCAATTAAGACGATGAAGCCGATAAAGCGACTGATTGCAGTGGAATAGGCGACTCCTTCCACGCCAAGGACAGGAAATCCAAACGGACCGAATATAACAAAGTAGTTTCCGATCACATTGATAATATTCATTCCGATCGTGACGTACATCGCATCTTTCGTGAAGCCGTAATTTCTTAGCACAGCTCCAGTGGTCATTATCAGGGCTTGTATGAAAATCAAGCCTCCGACGATACGCAAATACAGCTGCGCCTCATCCATTAGCTCCCGAGGAAGATCCATAACTCGAAGGATGGGTTCACTGAAGAGATATAATCCTGTGCTCAATAGGAGAGAGAACCATAAATTCAGACTTAACGAACTGATCGCAATGGATCCTGCTTCTTCGTCCTTATTCGCTCCAAGATGCTGGGCAACGAGAATACCGGCTCCGGTTGCGACGAAGCCAAACATCACAACGACCACGGATAGAATCTGATTTGACACCCCTACAGCTGCTACAGAGTGATCGGAATATTGACTGAGCATCAGTGTATCGGCATTTCCCATTAACATATGGAGCATGATTTCTATAAAAATGGGCCAGGTTAACGAGAAAAGGGTCATTTTCGTTTTGGATTGTGCCTTCATAATGGGGGCTCCTCATAAGCAGAAGGAAAGAGGCATCCCTATGGATCCCTCTTTCTCTGACTTTAATAGTGAATGATTTGAAACTGGTAAGGTTCTAATGTAGTAGAATTAGACAAATCTAACGTATCCCCACTCCATACATCCGTCCCTTTTAGGTCTTGATAAGCTTCTGGAATCGGGATGGATCTTGATGAATCGGTGGGATTTAAAATAAACAGAAGCGTGGTATCTGCATTTGATTTTTTGTAAATAAGCGTATTCTGTTCAGGGTCTGCATGCAATACGCGGAAGTCTCCGTGATTCCCGAATACTGGAATGTCTTTACGTAATTGAATGAGCTTCTGAACGAAGGTAAACATCTCACGGTCCTGGTCTTCTTCCTCCCAAATCATACACTTGCGACAACCTGGATCATGGTCGCCTGTCATCGCAATCTCATCTCCGTAGTAAATGCAAGGTGTTCCAATAAAGGATAGCTGGAAGAGGAAGAGTTGCTTCACTTTATCTTTATCCTCTTTACTTTCTGTCAGAATTCGCGGTGTGTCATGACTGCCAAGCAGGTTAAACTGGACTTCATTTACGTTGTCTGGATACATATGAAGTACTTTCGTTAATTCATCGGAGAATTCTAAAGCGTTCATTTTTTCTTTGGCGAAGTAGTTTAAGGAAGCTTCTGTGAACGGGTAGTTCATGACCGCATCAAATTGGTCTCCCTCTAACCACGGCATCGAGTCATGCCAAATCTCACCTAAAATGTACGCGTCCTTTTTAGCTGATTTCACGACGGATCGGAATTCTCTCCAGAACTGATGATCGACCTCATTCGCAACATCTAAGCGCCATCCATCGATATCAAATTCTTCTACCCAGTAGCGGGCGACCCCAAGAAGGTAATCTTTTACTTCAGGGTTTTCTGTATTTAACTTAGGCATCGATTTCTCAAAGGCGAACGTATCATAATTTGGGTGAGGCTCTTCTTGAAGAGGGAACTCTCTCGTATGGAACCAATCTTGATAAATCGAATCTTCACCATTTTCTAAAACATCCTGAAAGGCAGGGAAGTAGTAACCGCTATGGTTAAAGACCGCATCAAGCATGACACGGATGCCTTTCTCATGACAGGTATCTACTAATTTCTTAAAGGTTTCTTTATCCCCAAATTGAGGGTCAATTTCATAGTAATCAATGGTGTCATATTTATGGTTCGAATAGGCTTTAAAGATCGGCGTCATGTAAATGCCTGTAATGCCTAATTCAACTAAGTAATCAAGATGTTGTATAATCCCTTCAAAGTCACCGCCAAAGAAGTTGTCGACTTTTGGCTCTTCACTGCGCCAGGGAACGGTACCTTCTGGATTCAATGAAGGGTCTCCGTTTCCGAATCGCTCAGGGAAAATCTGATACCATACTGTATCTTTCACCCACTCAGGAGGCGTGAAGACATCAATTCCATTAAGGAAAGGGAAAGCAAAATAAAAGCCCATGTCTTCTGATGTTGGTTCATCTAGAAATCCTTTTTCTCCGTACACGATCGATTCTTGGCTGTCTGTCAGTTTAAAGCCGTAGCGAAGGCGGCGGTAGGGAGGTTTTACAGAAGTGAACCAATAATCAAACAAAGCGTCAGTGCCAGAACACGTCATAGGAGATTTTTCATATTGCCATCCACTTTTCTTCTCAAAGTGATAGGGGTCTCCGTGAATCAGTTCGATTTGATCGACATCTCCTTTTTTAGTACGTAAGTAAAGATGAAGTTCTTCTTTCGTATAGGCATAGGCAAAGTTGTTCGTTGGACGATGGTAAATTGCTTCTCGTAGCATAAAGCCACTCCTCTTCAGTAGTTTACGAATCTATAAGCAAGCGCTTGCATGTTCTTTGATACTTAAAGGCTATTTTAATCGGATAAAGATGTCAATTAGAAAATACCAGATTCAAAAAGCGATTCAGAGAACTAAAATGTTTGGAAAAGCCTGCTTGTCATAAGGTTGACACATTAATTTTGAAAAAATTAAAAAAAGTATTTGTGTCATGAGAAATTATATGTATAATAAAGGTAAGACAAGTGCAACCGCTTACACAAAGCGTCAATTAATCTAGAAAACTATATTTTTTTAGAGTTTAATGCAAACGGTTGCAAAAGATCAAAAGGGGAGGTCAATTGTAATGAAAAAGTTTCTGATGCTTTTACTTGCAATGGTACTATCCGTTGGAGTTCTTGCTGCTTGTAGCGGTGACAACAGTTCCGACGGCGACGAAACAGCTGAAGGAGGGTCAGGTGACAGCGGAGAATCCACTGAAGGAGAATCTGACAAGCCTGATACACTTAAGATTTGGGTAAATGACGATGATAAACAGGTTGAAGCTATTACAAAGATTACTGATAAATACACAGAAGAAACAGGAATTAACATTGAGATGAATCGTATTAGCATGACAGACCAAGTAGAGAAATTAGACTTAGATGGTCCTACTGGTAACGGTCCGGATCTATTCTTCCAACCTCATGACCGTTTAGGAAACCTTGTTGTACGTGGTCTTGCTGAGCCAGTTGATCTAGGTGACGCTAAAGACGGATTCACAGATACAGCAATTAGTGCGATGACTTATGATGGTGACATCTGGGGTGCACCAGCTGTAATTGAAACGTATGGTCTTTTCTACAACAAATCTATGATCGACAAAGCTCCTGAAACAATGGATGAGCTGATGACGATTGCAGAAGAACAAACAAGTGGTGGAAACTATGGATTCTTAGCTGAATTAAACAACTTCTACTTTGCTTATCCGTTCTTCGCTGGTCCTGGAGGCTATGTATTTGGTAAAGAAGACGGTACGTACGATGTAAATGACATTGGATTAGATAATGAAGGCGCTGTTGAAGGTGCTGGTAACATTCAAACATTCTTCACAGAAGGCTATATTCCAAAAGAAGTAAACCCTGATATTATGAACGGTTTGTTTAACGACGGTAAAGCAGCGGTTGTTATGACAGGCCCATGGTCTCGTCCTGGTTACGAAGAAGCACTTGGCGATGACCTTGGCGCGGCTCCGCTTCCTAAAGCGAATGGTGAGCGCATGCAATCCTTCGTAGGGGTGAAAGCTTGGATGCTTTCTTCTTTCTCTGAAAACAAAGAATGGGCTACAGACCTTATGAAGTTTATGACAAACGAAGAAAATGCGATGACTTACTATGAAATGGCTGGAGAAATTCCTCCACGCACAGCTTTACTTGAAGACTCAGCAATCGTTGAGGATCCAATAACTGCAGCGTTTGCAGAGCAAACAAACTACGGTGAGCCAATGCCATCTGTTCCAGCGATGCAACAAGTTTGGGAACCAGCGGGTAACGCTCTTCAATTCCTAGCTCAAGGGGATGACCCGAAAGCAGTTATGGAAGAAACCGTACAAATTATTAAAGATCAGATCGCAGCAAGCGGTCAGTAACAAGAAGGGTGGATAGGAGGGGGCTCTCCTATCCACTTATTATTCAAAATTTGAGCAACCGCTTGCACGGCGGTAAGCCACTTATCTCCTGCTATAAGGAGACCATGAAGCACAAAGGGGGAAACGAGTATGCCACAACCATCACCTGCTACCAAAGATGTGAAGCAAAAAGATCATAACGTTAAACTGGCTACAATCCTCTCGCTTGTATTTGCAGGTTTAGGGCAAATCTATAATAAGAGACTACTAAAAGGAATTATCTTCATCATCATTGAAGCAGCTTTCCTGATCACTATGTTGAACTTTATCATTCATGGGGTGTGGGGCTTCATTACGTTAGGTGAAGTAAAAGGGGAAGACCATTCCATTATCTTATTAATAGAAGGGCTCGTTAGTTTAATCGTGATCGCCTTTGCTGTTACGCTCTATGTGTATAACATCATTGATGCCAAGCGCGATGCACGCCTGTTAGCTCAAGGGGAGCGAGTACCATCTGTACGTAAACAAATTAAAGATGCCTATGATGCAGGTTTCCCATACATGATGGTCGGACCTGGTCTAATTATGCTTGTATTTATTGTTGTATTACCTCTTGCCTTTATGATTTCATTAGCTTTTACCGACTACAACTTATACAATTCCCCGCCAAGAAATTTACTTAGCTGGGTAGGGTTCCAGAACTTCGTTGATCTGGTATCGATATCAATTTGGAAGAAATCTTTCTTAAATGTATTGAGCTGGACCATTGTTTGGACAGTCGTAGCAACGACTTTACAAATTGCTCTTGGACTATTCTTAGCGCTTCTAGTTAATGATGAGCGTGTGAAATTTAAGAGAACGATTCGTACGTTCTTAATCCTTCCTTGGGCCGTTCCAGCTTTCGTAACGATCCTAATCTTCTCTGCGATGTTTAACGATACATTCGGTGCGATCAACAAAGATATCTTAAGCCAGTTCGGTCTGATGATCCCTTGGTTAACAGACCCAACGTGGAGTAAAGTCGCTTTAATTATGATTCAGACATGGCTTGGATTCCCGTTTGTGTTTGCGTTATTTACAGGGGTTCTGCAAAGTATACCAAGAGATATGTACGAAGCAGCTGATGTTGATGGGGGGACGCGTTTACAGAAATTCCGTTTCATCACATTCCCACACATCATGTTTGCCACTGCGCCGCTACTCATCATGCAGTATGCGCAGAACTTTAACAACTTTAATATTATCTATCTATTTAACGAAGGTGGGCCAGCCGTGCGTGGTCAAAATGCCGGCGGTACCGACATTCTCATTTCGTGGGTTTACAAATTAACGTTCGATACGAATAACTACAACATGGCAGCGGCCATTACCATTATTATGGGACTTGTTGTTTCTGCCTTTGCATTCTATCAGTTTAGAAAAACAGCAGCCTATAAAGAGGAAGGTGAGATGTAATGAATAAAAAGACAAAATCTCGGCTTGAGATGGGATTCATATACGCGTTTATTTTGTTCATGTTCATCATAATCGCCTATCCGCTCCTGTGGACAGTCGGAATTTCGTTAAATCCAGGTACGAATATGTTCTCATCTTCCATGATTCCAGAGAACATTACATTTGAACACTATAAATGGTTGTTTACAGATCCAAGCAGTGATTACTTGATCTGGTATAAGAACAGTGTATTCGTAGCCGTTGTAAACTCTGTAGCGTCCGTTATCATTACGTCATTTGTAGCGTATGCATTCTCTCGTTACAAGTTCGTTGGACGAAAGAACGGACTATACGCATTCTTGCTTCTTCAAATGTTCCCGGCATTAATGGGAATGGTAGCTCTATACATTCTTTTAAACCTAATTGGATTACTAGACAACTTATGGGGCTTAATCTTAATTTACGTAGGCGGTCAAATTCCATTTAACGCATGGCTTGTTAAAGGTTACTTTGATACGATCCCTCGTGAATTAGATGAAGCAGCACGCATGGATGGTGCGGGACACTTCCAGGTATTCTTTAAAATCATGCTTCCTCTTGCGAAGCCGATCTTAGCGGTAGTGGCGCTCTTTAACTTTATGGCTCCATTTACAGACTTCTTATTACCGCGAATTGTGCTTTCAAGTCCTGAGAACTTTACATTAGCTCTTGGATTATTCAACTTTATCAACAACCAGTTTGCCAATAACTTCACTCGATTTGCGGCTGGGTCTATCTTAATTGCCATCCCGATTGCGCTCGTATTCTTATTCTTACAGCGTTACCTCATCTCCGGATTAACATCTGGTGCAACAAAAGGGTAATGGCAGAAGGCTACTATTTCATGTATTCTAGAGTTTGAGAGAATACGATCCTAAAGGAGGAGCGGAAAATGAAAAAGTGCGTGTTGACTACGCTCGTCATGATTCCGTTTCTTCTTTTTTACGCCTTCGGAGCCGAAGCTGCGGAAAAAGAAGAAGGAAGCTGGCAAGATGAGTTAATGTATTTTATTATGGTCGATCGGTTTAACAATGGGGATACTTCGAATGATTACAATGTAGACCCAAAAGACCCCAAAGCCTATCAAGGTGGGGATCTTGAAGGAATTATTGAGAAGCTTGATTACATTAAAGATTTAGGTTTTACATCGATTTGGATTACACCGATTATGGAAAACGAACCAAAGGGCTATCACGGCTACTGGATTAGCGATTTTAAGAAAGTAGACGAGCATTTTGGAACGATGGAAGATGCGAAGAAATTAGTAGAAGAAGCTCATAAGCGGGATATGAAAGTGGTCTTTGATTTTGTAGTGAACCACACAGGCTATCAACATGAGTGGCTCACGGATCCGTCGAAAGAGGATTGGTTCCATGAAGAGTCTCGCATGGTCGGAAGTTCACAGGACCAGCTTGAGAATTCCTGGCTTTCAGGTCTTCCGGATTTAAATACGGAAAACCCGGAAGTAAAAGAATACTTATTTGATGCAGCTGAATATTGGATAGAAGAAACAGGAGTAGACGGCTTTCGTTTAGATACCGTCAAGCACGTGCCAAAAGACTTCTGGAAGGAGTTTAGTGAGCACGTCAAAAGCATTGATCCTGATTTCTTCTTAATGGGTGAAGTGTGGAGCGAGGATCCACGCTATATTGCCGGTTATGAAGAAGTAGGCATTGATTCGTTCGTTGACTATCCATTTTTTGAAACCGCTACCCAAATCTTTAAAGAGCCGGGTCAATCGGTATCTGAACTCGGAAATGTGTGGCAGCGGAATTTAGCGTTCTATGAAAACCCTCACTCGCTCGGAACGTTCATGGATAACCATGACAACAAGCGTTTTACAAGACTTGCGAATGAGGCGAAGCAAAACCCGATTACACGCTGGAAGCTCGCTCTTACGTACATGTATTCAGCTCCAGGTATGCCGATTGTCTATTACGGGTCTGAAATTCCATTAGATGGAGGAGATGATCCAGATAATCGTCGCATGATGAATTTCAAAGCTGGAGACGAAGAATTAAAGCAACATATGGAGCAACTCGCTGCGATTCGGAAGGAGTTTCCGGTACTGACCCAAGGGGATTTTGAGCAAGTCATTGATGAAGGTGCCTTTGGCGTATTCAAACGAACCTATGAAGATCAAACGGCGTATGTGGCCATTAATAATAGTAAAGAAACGAAATCAGCTGTACTCGGCGAAGTCGTTGAAGGACAGCAGCTCAGAGGGCTGATTTACGATTCGATCGTACGAGATAATGGTAGCGGAGAGTATGAAATTGGACTTGACCGTGAAACGGCGGATGTCTATATAGTCGAAGAAGATACAGGGCTCAACTGGATTTTCTTTGGAGTACTCGCTCTTGTTATGGGAGGCTTTATAGCATTTGTTGTTCTTACTAGCCGTAAGAACAAGAAAACTCAATCAGAGTAATGGTAGAAAGGAGGGAATGGAATGCTTGAAGATACAAGTTTCGCCATACATCCTGGGCAGAATCTGGCAACAGAACATGCGTTGTATCAGGATGTTGGAAGTATTACATCCATTCAGAGAAGGAATGGTGGGGTGACGTTCACGTGTGAAAGGGCTTATGTTCATCTTCAATTCTATCGCTCGGATATTATCCGAGTTGTGATGGACAGAGCGGGGCTACCGGAGCTTAATTCGACTCCGGCCGTGGTTGCTCACCCTGAGGAAGTCGATTTTACGGTGGAAGAAACGGAAGACAGGGTTCAAATCACTTCGGATCGGCTTGTAGCATCTGTTGAGAAGAAATCATTTCGATTATCGGTATTCACTCCCGACGGACAAGAGCTTGTAGGGGAAGGCAATCGAGGCATTGGTTTTAAGGAGACAGGTGAAGTGATTTGCTTTAAGAAAATGGAACCTGAAGATCGTTTTTACGGATTCGGGGAGAAATCCGGTTTCTTGGATAAGCGCGGAGAATCGTTGACGATGTGGAATACAGATGTCTATGCTCCTCACAACCCGGAAACAGATCCTTTGTATCAATCCATTCCTTACTTTATGGCATTACGAAACGGACGGGCTTACGGGATTTATTTTGATAATCCTTCAAAGACCACCTTTGATTTAAAAACAGAAAAAGAAACGTACTCCTTTAAAGGAGAGAGCGGAAAGCTTGATTATTACGTCTTGGCCGGAGCAGAGCCTAAAGACGTAATTGAACAATACACGCACATTACAGGGAGAATGCCGATGCCACCAAAGTGGGCTATTGGCTACCACCAATCCCGCTACAGTTACGAGAGTGAAGAAGAGGTACGCGCATTAGCGAAGACGTTTAAGGAAAAAGAAATCCCACTAGATGTCATTTATCTTGATATTCATTACATGAACGAGTACCGTGTTTTCACCTTTGACCAAGATCGCTTCCCGAATCCAAAGAAGCTGGTAGAAGATCTGAAAGAAGATGGCATCCGCATCGTTCCCATTGTCGATCCAGGCGTAAAGAAGGATCCGGAGTATGACACCTATAAAAATGGTGTGTGGAATGATCACTTCTGCAAATATCTTGAAGGAGACCTTTATTTCGGTGATGTTTGGCCAGGGGTCAGCGCCTTTCCTGATTTCACAGATGGACGTACCAGAAGATGGTGGGGGAATTTACATCAATTTTATACAGACCTTGGCATAGAAGGCATTTGGAACGATATGAATGAACCGGCTGTATTCAATGAAACAAAAACAATGGATACAGACGTCATCCATAAACATGACGGTGATCCGAAAACGCATCGTCAGTTACACAACTTGTACGGTCTTCTGATGGGGAAAGCAACCTATGAGGGGCTTGAAAGGAATTTGGATGGGAAACGTCCATTTCTGTTAACAAGAGCTGGGTTTGCGGGAGTTCAGAGATATGCTTCTGTTTGGACAGGGGATAACCGGAGCTTCTGGGAACACTTGCAGATGTCCTTGCCGATGTGTATGAATCTTGGTTTGTCAGGAGTGGCATTCACAGGACCGGATGTGGGTGGATTCGCCCATGATACAAATGGGGAATTACTGACTCGCTGGACGCAAGTAGGAGCGTTTACTCCTTATTTCCGTAACCATTCAGCAATTGGAACCCTGTATCAAGAACCATGGCAATTTGGTGAGGAATATGAAACGATTATAAAACGGTATATTCAGTTGCGATATGAGTGGCTTCCACAGCTTTATTCATTATTCTATGAAGCTCATACCTCGGGTCTCCCGATTATGAGGCCTCTCATGCTAGAATATCCTAGTGATCCGAAAACCTATGGCCTATACGATCAGTTCATGATTGGTGACAATACGTTAGTGGCGCCTATTATGCAGCCAGAAGTCACAGATCGAGCTGTTTACTTACCAGGAGGAGAGTGGGTTGATTACTTCGGAGGTACGGTTTACGAAGGAGGCACAACTCATCTTGTGCATGCTGAGCTTGATACGTTGCCGCTTTTTGTGAAGAGAGGGACCGTCATTGCTAAACGTCCATCCGGAAAGCGTGCGAAGGAAGAACAACAAGAATTAGAGCTTCATGCTTATGCGCATACAAAAGGCAACTATGAAACGATCGTTTACGATGATGATGGGGAGACAACCAAGTATCGTAGGGGTGAAGCCATGAAGCTTGGAATATCCATAGAGTGTCAAGAAGATCAAGTAGCCATATCCATCAAGAATGAATTGGAATGGTCATTACCATATAAGAAGTGTTCCTTTGTCCTCCATGGTTTAGAAGATCATCAGAAAGTGCGGATAAATGGAGAGGTACAATCAGGAGTTTGGACCGAGCAGGGTTTGAAAGTAGACGTTACGACAGAATCCTGAATCGATGTTAAGAAGGTGAGAATAATGGGAATTACAATAAAAGACGTAGCAAAAGCAGCGAATGTTGCTCCTTCTACTGTTTCAAGAGTCATAGCCGATCACCCTAGAATCAGCATGGATACGAAGAAGCGGGTAAGGAGAGCCATGAAAGACTTAGGGTATCACCCGAATGTAAACGCAAGAAGTTTAGCCAATAAATCTACACAAGCGCTTGGCATTGTGATGAAGTCATCGGCCGATAAAGCACTTCAAAACCCGTTCTTTCCTGAAGTATTACGAGGAATTAGTTCAGTCGCTCATGAACTGGATTATTCTTTATATATCTCGACGGGTGAAACGGAAGATGAAGTGTATGAAGGTGTTCAGC
The DNA here is from genome assembly GCF_030166655.1 of Pontibacillus chungwhensis. GTDB lineage: Bacteria > Bacillota > Bacilli > Bacillales > BH030062 > Pontibacillus. The sequence continues at coordinate 934,178 of NZ_CP126446.1, forward strand.
GTATGGTTTATGGAAATCGTGTAGACGGCATTATTTTGCTCTATTCAAGAGTAAATGACAACGTGATTAACTTCTTACTTGAGAAAGATTTTCCGTTTGTTCTTGTCGGGAAACCGTGTGAACACATTGACCGCATTACGCATGTCGATAACGATAATGTGAATGCATCTATTGATATTACGAATGAATTGATTAACCAGGGCCACGAACGAATTGCGTTTATCGGAGGGGACACAGACTTAGTCGTCACACAAGATCGTATGCGTGGCTACGAGATGGCGTTAGAGAAAGCGGGTCTTCCACTCCGGGATGAGTACCAGATTCACAAGGAGTTCTTAAAGTCTGGTGGCCGTGAAGCTGTTCATCAGTTGTTTAAGCTTGATGAACCTCCTACAGGTGTCGTTATTGTCGATGACCTAATGAGTATCGGGGTAGTCACAATGCTTGAAGAGAATGGGATCAGAGTCCCTGATGATGTATCCATCGTAAGCTTTAACAATCTTTATATCTCAGAGATTACAAGGCCTTCTCTGACCACAGTCGATATCCAGATTTATAACTTAGGAAATCAAGCAGCCAAATGTCTCATTGAAAAAGTAAACAATCAAGATGAGCCAGCTAAGCGGATTATCGTACCTTATCAAGTGATTCGTCGCCAATCCAGTCAACATGTAAATGTGAACGGAGCTTCTACCTCATAGAGATCTAGAGAGCGTTATAAGAAATGCGGTTCCACATACTTTTAGAAGGGCAGAGGTGAGCCATTATGAAACGTATCATTGAAGTAGATCCATGGAAAGTCGTTGAAACAAGTCTCCATCCAGAAGACAATCGTCTGGCCGAAAGCTTAATGAGTATTGGGAACGGTCACATGGGGATGCGTGGCAATTTTGAAGAAACCTATACGGGAGAAACCCATGAAGGGACGTATATCGGAGGTGTCTATTACCCTGATAAAACCCGCGTAGGGTGGTGGAAAAATGGATACCCTGAATATTTCGCTAAAGTCTTAAATGCTCCAAACGTAACAGGGCTTCGAGTAGTTGTTCAAAATGAAGAGCTTGATTTACACACATGGAACGTGATGGAGTTCAAGAGGGAACTCGATATGCGACACGGCCTTTTGCGTCGATCGTTCACAGCTGAAAATGGGAATGGAGAGCATGTGCAAGTCGACGCGACACGGTTCTTCTCCATTGCTCAGCCAGAGCTTATAGCCATTCAATATGAGGTAACGCCTATTAACTTTAGTGGGACAATCTCATTCCAGCCCTTCTTAAACGGGGATGTGCGAAACGAAGATGCGAACTATGATGAAGACTTTTGGGAGCCAGTCCATCATGAGGTTTCTGAACAAGCGGGTGTGTTAACGATGAAAACCCGTAAGACAGAATTTGAAGTCTCAGCCGCTATGCGAACAGCGGTAGAGGGAGCGGACGACGTATCCATTCAGGCTATGGATGACCAGGAGGAATACATTGATAATGTCATGGATGTAGCCGTTACAGAAGGGCAACCGGTGACGTTCTATAAATACGTAGCGATTACCCAAAGCAGGGATTACGATTCTAAAGAACTCGCAGAGAAAGCTCAGGCCTTTGCAACAGAAGCGTTTGAAAAAGGGTATGACAAGTTGCTCCAAGAACACCAGGGAGCCTGGGAAAAGCGCTGGAAAAAGGCTGACGTAACAGTAGGCGGTGACGAAGAGGCGCAGCAAGGCATTCGCTACAACATCTTCCAACTGTATAACACGTATACAGGAGATGACCCTCGTTTAAATATCGGCCCGAAAGGATTCACAGGGGAAAAGTATGGTGGAAGCACCTATTGGGATACAGAGGCCTATTGCTTGCCTTTCTATTTAGGCACAGCGGACCCGGCGATTGCTCGTAATCTTTTAATCTATCGTTATAACCACTTAGATCAGGCACGGGCGAATGCACGTAAGCTTGGTTTAGAGGGAGCGCTTTATCCGATGGTCACGATGAACGGGGAAGAGTCTCACAATGAGTGGGAGATCACGTTTGAAGAGATCCATCGTAATGGAGCGATTGCTCATGCGATCTGGAATTATACGAACTATACCGGCGACACGGCTTACCTATCTGATTATGGGTTTGAAGTTCTAGCTGAGCTCAGCCGCTTTTGGGCAAGTCGTGTGAATTATAACCCTCGTAAAGACCGCTATATGATTCTTGGCGTGACGGGGCCAAATGAATATGAGAACAATGTAAACAATAACTGGTATACAAACCGTATTGCAGCGTGGACGCTTGAGTATACGCTAGGTGTAGCGTTATTCATTGAACGACAAGGTGGCACGCGCTACAATGAGCTGTTTGATCAGTTAGGTTTATCCTCTAATGAACTCGATCGATGGAAAGAGATCATTTCGAAAATGTATTATCCTTATGATGAAGAAACGGGAGTCTACCTGCAACAAGATGGGTTCCTTGATAAAGAAATCATGCCTGTTGGAGATCTTGAGGAGAAGCACCTGCCGTTGAATCAAAACTGGTCCTGGGACCGCATTCTTCGCTCTTGCTTCATTAAGCAGGCAGATGTGCTTCAAGGAATGTACTTCTTAAATCATAAGTTCACGAAAGAAGAGAAGAAGCGTAATTATAATTTCTATGAACCGATGACGGTGCATGAGTCCAGTCTTTCCCCTTGTGTACACTCGATCCTGGCAGCAGAACTCGGGTACGAGGAGAAAGCATATGAAATGTATGTACGCACCGCACGCTTAGATCTTGATAACTATAATAATGATACAGAAGACGGCCTTCACATTACGAGTATGGCCGGCTCCTGGTTATCCATTGTACACGGCTTCGCCGGAATGCGCGTAGTAGATGGAACCCTTCACTTTAATCCAATGATTCCAGAAGAGTGGAAGGACTATTCATTCAAGATCAACTTCCGCGGTCATCTTCTGAAGATTACGGTAAACCAGGATGAAACGACGATCGAACAAGAGGAAGGAACACCTCTAGAGCTCGTCCTAAATGAAGAAACACGTACCATCGAATCACCTGAAATGGCTACCCCCTAAATTCATTATAGATGCAAAAGCCCCCTCTTAACTGAGGGGGCTTTTGTGTGTTTTTGGGGGGAGTGTGAGGAGGAGGGGCGGCTCAAGTAGAGGGGGAAGGGCTCAAGCGTGAGGAGGTCGGCTCAAGTTGAGGGGGAAGGGCTCAAGTAGAGGGGGAAGGGCTCAAGCGCGAGGAAAGCGGCTCAAGTTGAGGGAGATTGACTCAAGCGTGAGGATAGTGGCTCAAAATATGGAAAAAGTGACTCAGGAGGTAAAATTAACAGCTCAAGTTGATAGAAAACGGCTCAACGTCAAAATCACTGGCTCAAATCCCCGGAAATTGGCTCAAGTCTAATCAAAAGCAACTCAAGTTCAGAGCAGGATCCTAGGCTTTACTGCGGTAGAAAAGTAAAGCGTGTCAGACACCCTGAGACCCGTTAAAGCACGAAAGGGTGTCAGACACTCTGCAACTCGTTAAAGCACGAAAGGGTGTCTGACACACTGTAGCTCTTTAATCTAATAAAGGATTACCCATTGACGATGGTGCCGCCGTTTACGTGTATCATTTGTCCGCTTACATAGGCTGCGTCTTGACTAGCTAAATAAACATAAGCCGGTGCTACTTCTTTCGGTTGGCCAGCTCGCTTCATCGGTGTATTAGAACCGAATTGAGATACTTTTTGTGCATCGAAGGAAGCGGGAATGAGTGGTGTCCAAATTGGACCTGGCGCCACGCCGTTTACGCGAATGCCTTTACTGACGAGTTGTTCAGATAAGGATCGAGTAAAGGCTGTAATCGCACCCTTTGTGGCGGAGTAATCGACTAAGTCTTTTGATCCTTGATACGCCGTGATGGAAGAGGTATTGATGATGGTACTTCCTGGTTTCATATGGGGGAGAGCTGCTCTTGTCATATGAAAATATCCAAATACGTTTGTGCGGAACGTTTTCTCTAATTGTTCAGATGTAATGTCTTCAAAGTTTTGCTGAGGATGTTGCTCAGCAGCATTATTGACTAGAATATCAATCCCATTAAACGTTTGCATGATTTCATTTACAGCAGTTTGGCAAAAAGACTCGTTCCCAAGGTCCCCTCCAATTAACAGGCACCTTTTCCCTTCACGTTCCACGATCGCTTTCGTATCATCGGCATCTTGCTTCTCATTCAAGAAAATAATGGCTACATCTGCGCCTTCTTTTGCGTAGTGGACAGCGACCGCACGACCGATTCCGCTATCTCCGCCTGTGATGACAGCGACTTTTCCGTTTAACTTTCCACTTGGTTTATAGGAAGGGTCAATAAATTCTGGTAGTGGGTTCATCTCATACTCGTACCCTGGTTGTTGGTTTTGATGTTGCGGGGGCTGGTTTTGTGATTGTTGGTTCTGTTGTTGTCCTGACATGATCAATGCCTCCTAAATTCTTTTCTCTTATCATGTCCGAGAGTTGGGAAATGAATGAAAGGGTGATGGAGAAAAGAGGTGGAAGTATGTGGAGGGAGGTATGAAAGCGCATATAAAAAACCGATGCAAAAAGCATCGGTTAGACCGTTTCGACTTCATTGTGAGAGGATGTAGCACCTTCTTCGTGTAAGTGTTGAAATAACTGACGATACGTATGACAATCAAGATCTCCATTTACATACAAGCGTTGACAATAGTCTAGTAACTCATTGGGTGAATCGGGTTGTTGGTTGAACTCCTTAACGTAGGATTGAAGCAGTTCTTCCAGGTGCATAATCATATTCCTCCTCATGGATTGTTACAGTATATGGTAACATACATAAAAGAAGATGGAAGAGGTTTAAAGAAAGTATCAATATTCAGAAAAGTACAAACTACTACAGTCACTTTATTACAATAAAGAACAGAAGCGTGTCTGGCACGCTTCTGTTCTTTAGAGTGTGAAAGGGTGTCAGACACACGGGTGTTGATTAACCAAATTATGTAAATTAAATTAGACAAAAAAAGCCACTCACTTTAAAATGTTTCTTACCACAGAAAACAAACAAAAAGTGAGTGACTTTATATGAACAAAATTAACACACCTATTCAAATTCTACAATCTATAATTCCTTCCAAAACCTTAGAGGAGCGGTTAGCTCAAGATTATAATTTTGAGGAAAAAGCCAGGAAATTTTCCGCGATAGACCTTCTTCATTTCTATTTAGAAGCCGGCGTGAAGCGTTGGACTGGGTATCGTGAAGGATCCGAAACGCTAGTGGAACAGGGAGATTTTGAATCCCTGAATCACTCCACGATCTCTAAAAAAGCCCAAGAAGTCCCCTATGAATTCTTTAGAGATTTATTTCAAGAATTGCTTCAGCGATTAACAACATCCCAAAAGAAAAAATTCTTAAAAGACTATTCTCTGTTCGCGATCGACTCAACAACGATTACCTTCAGACACCAAACTAGGAGCTGGGCGAAATATCGAAAACATCTCTATGCGATTAAACTCCATACAGAATTTAATATCGATCAAAAAATGCCCACCCATGTCTTCGATACCACAGGAAAAGATAGTGATATCATGATGGCACCTTTGATCTTCTTACATAAGGATTTTCCAGCTATTCGAGTCGCTGATCGAGCCTACGGAGCTAAGGATCTTTTGGATCAACTGAGCTCAGAGGAAAAGCCGTTTGTCATTCGTCTCAAAGCCGGGATCAAACACGACGTTCAAAGTCACAATGAATTTGACTTTAATGAAGAGTGGTCTGTCGTAGCCGATTATAACGCCTTTTTAGGCGCAAAGAATACGCAAACTACGTACACCTATCGAATCGTTACGGTTCCAAGCGAAACGGGTGAACCGATCTATTTAGCTACAAATGTAATGAAGTTAAAGGCTGAAAAGATTTCAGAAGTCTATAAAATGCGCTGGGAAATTGAACTATTCTTTCGGTGGATCAAACAAAACTTAGACATTCCAAACCCGTTTGGAATGTCTAAGAACAAAGTTTTAAGTCAAGTATATGCGACGTTAATCGCTTACCTGTTATTACGTTCCACCTTTAATGAAACGCAGCCTAAGTGGTCAACTTATACCAAACTTTCCTTCAAGGAATTCACTCGAAAATTTATCAAAAGCACCCTTCCAATAGAAGTTGGTATCGAAATTGGGCTGCTTCTCAAAAATTGGCGAAGTGTATCCAATTCAACTGGTAAAATATAGCTAATCAACACCCGTATGTCAGACACGCTTCTTTACTGTGGTGTGATGAAGCGTGCTGATCTGGTTTAGATTTTGGTGTTTTTGGTTTTGGCTCTTTGTTGAAGTTCTGTTTTCGGCTGCTGGTCAGCTTTGTCTTCTGTGAAGCCTTGTGGGTTAATGTTCGCCCCGCCAGCTTTGCCGCGATTGTTGTTTTTTCGTTTACTCATGGTTTCCACCTCCACGTATAGGATGTGAAGGTGGTACGTATCTTATGCTTCTTTGGTTTGGAGCTTTGTAGGTTGATCGTTCTTCCAAACAGAGTAGGTGAGGTAGCCGCCTTCAAGGTTTCTTACCGTAAATCCATGCTGTTGCAGTAGCTTCGTTGCGACATACCCTCTGAGACCTGCCTGGCAATAGACCGTAATGGGTTCATCTTGAGGCAGTTCAACCAAACGATCTCTCAGTTCATCTAATGGGATGTTTATCGAACCGTCAATGGCACCCTTATTAAATTCTTTAGGTGTACGCGCATCTAAAATGTGGCCGCCGCTTTCTGCAATACGATCGATCTCATGCCAGTGAACGATGTCGACTTCTCCTTCAACAACATTTGAAGCAACATATCCCAATAAGTTAACGGGATCTTTTGCAGAAGAGTAAGGAGGAGCATAGGCCAGTTCGAGATCAGGTAAATCTAGAACGGTTAATCCGCCTTTGATCGCTGTCGCTAGAACATCAATGCGCTTATCTGCCCTTTCTTTTCCAATGATTTGAGCTCCGTAAATGGTGCCAAGAGCAGGGTGGAACAAAAGCTTCATGGCAAGAGGTGTGGCATTTGGATAGTAGCCAGCGTGAGATCCCGGATGGATATGAACAGCTTCATAAGAAAGTCCCATCGCTTTTAGCTGTTTTTCGTTTTTACCTGTGGCCGCAACGGTAAGATCAAACACCTTGGCAATCGATGTACCTAGCGTACCGCTGTATCGTACGTTTTTTCCATAAATATGATCAGCGACAAGGCGTCCTTGACGGTTAGCTGGCCATGCAAGAGGGATCATCGTTGGTTGACCAAATTGATAATCCTTTACTTGGACAGCGTCTCCAACGGCATAGATAGCAGGATCGTTCGTTTTCATCTGTTCATCTACTATAATTCCGCCACGCTCATTCGTTTCAAGTCCAGCCATCGTGGCTAATGTATTCTCAGGCGTAACGCCAATAGAGAGCGCCACAAAGTCCGTTTCAATGGAATTACCACTTTCAAGAACAACTTGTGTTCCTTGGTGTTCGAAAGCTTTCACACCATCATTTAAATGGAGTGTAACCCCTTTATGTTTCAATTCTTTATGAACGATAGCCGCCATTTCGGGGTCAATTGGCGCCATTACTTGTGGAGATTTCTCAACAAGCGTTACATCAAGTCCCCGATCAACCAGGTTCTCCGCTAGTTCTAGCCCGATAAACCCACCACCTATAATGGTCGCGTGCTTAGGCTGTTGTTCTTCTAAGAATGAATAGATCTTATCTGTATCTGGTATATTTCGTAATGTAAAATAGTTGGTCTCTGCAAGTCCTGGTATAGGGGGAACAATTGGTTTGGACCCCGGAGAGAGGATGAGTGTATCGTAGCTCTCTTCGTATTCGTCTCCTGTTGGATGATGACGAACGGTCACGGTTTTCTCATTACGGTTTATGCGTACAACTTCCGTTAATGTACGGATGTCTAAATCAAAACGAGACTTCATTCCCTCAACCGTCTGAACAAGCAATTTGCTACGGTCTGTAATTGTACCACCAATATAGTAAGGCAAACCGCAATTGGCGTAAGAAATATAAGCTCCACGTTCAAACATGACGATCTGGCTGTGTTCATCTAAACGACGAAGGCGAGCGGCAGCTGTTGCGCCACCTGCGACACCACCGACAATGATTATTTTACGGTTCATAATGGAATCATCCTCTCTTTTATACCCTCACCCGTATTTTATGCTTAAATAAATCGAAAGTAAATACGATTTCAAGGGAGTATGTGACAATTTAGAGGACAATAAGACTCAGTCTAAAAAGTGACATAAAAAAGCTCCGAGATCTACATCCCGGAGCTTCGTTCTCGTTATTCATTTATTGGCGGAGCAGGGAAAGAGATGGTTTTTCCTTCATCCATTGTTGTTAAATCAACGGTCTTCATTCCCTCAGCAGAAAGGGTGAATAAAGTATTGTCGATTGAAACCATACGAGTAATGCGAGACTCAAAGCGTCGTTCTGGTGTTTGATTCTCCTCGTTTGTCACCGTTGTTTGAAGTTCAAAGCCGTTCTCAGGTGTAATCTTATACAAATAGGCTCCCTGATATTTGTGCTCGTAATCTTCTGATACCTCTATAGGGAGGCCGTATAAATCTTTCTCAGGATGAAGATAGAGGGCTTTATGGTCATGGCTAACAGTCGTATGACTTCCTCTTCCGCCTATAGTCGTCACGTCTTTTTCAATCGGGTTCGAAACGTCGCTGACATCAAATAAAGAAAGCTTAACCCCTTTTTGAACGACTCGTTCTCTGCCATTATCCGTGACAACTTCTGTGTCTTGACCAATTCCGATTAAGTGGTCATCGCCGAGAGGATGGAGGTAATCACTAAAGCCTGGAATCTTTAACTCTCCAAGGACTTCCGGTTCAATAGGCTCTTTAAGATCGATGACAAAAAGCGGGTCCACTTGTTCAAACGTAACCATATAGGCTCGTTCTTGCATAAACCGAACGCTGTAGATTCGTTCGCCTTTTGCTAGACCTTCGAGTTTGCCAATCGGGGTCATGGATAAGTCGAATGTGTACATATTGTTGAATGACGGCAACTCATCATTCCAAAACTGCCCTGTTGTAGTGGCTACTCGGAAAGAATCACCCCGTTCATCCATCGCGAACTGATTGATGAGATGACCCGGAACTTCAGCTTCTCCGCTGTACGTGACGTCTCCGCCGTTAACTGCGAATTGATAAATCTTTGTACTTTGTTCACGCTCTTCAGGAAGGGAAGAGGAAGCTGCTCTAAAGAACGGCTCAACCCTGTAATTCATCGATCGTGCTGCGATATAGAGATTGTCTTTTGACATATAAACCGTGTCCCCGGCCCCGAGGTACGTTTTTACATGGGCAGGCTCACTGTTGTCCGTCACATTAAAGCTTGTCATCGTAAGGAAGGAAGTGTCTTTACTTCCTGGTAACTGGTGCATGTTGGCGTAGGGGATCGGCTGAAATTCTTCGCTTACAGCGGAATCCATGTAGAGTGGTCGAACCTCTTTATCTTGTTGTTCTTTCTCTTCCAAATGGTAGAAGGAGGCGTACTTGTTGGTTAACAGATACATCTGTCCTTCAACCATGCGGGAAGTTAAATAGCTCCCCTCGACGGATAGCTCGCGTACCTTTTCAGGTGATGCGTGATCAGACACATCATAGACGCGCACAGCGACTTGACTACTGAAGTTAGGCATAATCATAGACTTGGCGGCTGTAGCCTCATCCTCGCCAACCTGTCGCTCTCGGGGCTGGTGTTTATAGCCCATGACAACGAGTTTGTTTTCATGAAGGAATAATTGATTCGGAATAAAGTTCTTTTCTTCAATTCTAGTGACCACTTGGGCTTCGTCGGCTGGTGTGCCCTTGGCAATGACAATGTCTTGATTCCTGGCATAATAAATGTATGTTCCGTCGTTCTTCACAAGGTCAGCTTCATCTACTCCGTTAACCTGAACGTTGGTTTTAGAAGAGGTGCTAGCGGATTCCGATGAAGCACTGTCGGCGGTTGCGTTTTCAGCTTGTTCTAGCTGGAATCGATTATCTGTCTTATTTTCTTCTTGGAGTTTCTTTAAAAGCGCCTCTAATTCTTCTTTTGAGCCGATGGCTGGCAGGTCTTTAGAGGTTGTAAAAGAGTACGTAAAGTCTTTTGACATTTCCACATCTCGGACAGAAGTGACTCCTTTTGAAATGGTAAGGACATAGTCTTCGTTCACCTCGTATCCCTCTTTCGGTGCGTAGATGCTTACAGATTCTCCATCCTCACTTACCTTAAATGTAACAGGGACGGTTTCTCCTGTTTTCTTCTTTTTTACCTGAACGGTCTGATCTGTGAAACTGTCTTTCTTCATTTCCTTTGAAAAGGTAATCGTCCAGTCTTTGTGGACCGGCACAATCTCGTTTTCTTCCTTTACTTCTGCTGAAACGCCCCAGTTGGTTACCCCATACACGATAACAAACAGAGCGGCTACAAAAGCAATGGCTGCGATTAGGACCCGTTTCATTTCAGTCACCCTTTCATCTTGGTTTACAGTATGAGTCGACTCTTAGTGGAAAAAGTTTCAGGAAAAAGACAATCCATTATAGAAAAATGCCTGAGGGGGTTACCTCAGGCATTGTAGAGATGATCATATAACCTTGTACAAAAGCAGAGCGCCGGTTCAGTCCAGTCTATATGGGGCTAAGCGGGGGCTTGGGCTTTTGTTTACGTCCAGCTCCAGCCCCCAGCCCCTAGTAGACTTCCCTCACCTCTGGTCGATAAGTCAACATCGATTCGCCTTTGGCTCATCGTGTTTCCTTTATCTCGCGCCGGTTCAGTCCAGTCTATACGGGGGTAAACGGGGGCTTACGCTTTTGTTATTTATGATCCGTTTTCTTCGAGAATTGGCGTTCGCCGTTTTGGCGGGCTGCTTCTCTTTGTTCGTTTTTATGTGCTCGTTTTGCGTTGTTATCAAGGGGTTTTTTGTTGTTGTCCCCGGTATTTCTTGTTGCCATAGTCAGACACCTCTTTCTCTAATGATCAGAATGCATCATTAGATTGTGTGAAAAGAGGGTAGATTATTTATAAGGTGCATTTAAGAAAAATAATGCAATGGTTCCAGGTCCGGCATGGGCGCCTACGGATGCGCCAACCTGGTGGATATGAATTTCTTTTGTGCCAAATTGGTCTCGGATCATGTCAGCTAACTTTTCAGCTCGTTCGAGGTCATCTCCGTGGCTGATGGCGATTGGTTGATCCGATAGGTCTACGCCTCTTTCTTCCATCACTTCGGTCATTCGTTTCAGTACTTTTTTGGCACCGCGAATTTTCTCAAGTGGAATCAATTGGCCGTTCTCAACATGGAGGAGGGGTTTAATCTTTAGCATGGTGCCAAAGAATGCCGCGGCTTTACTAATACGGCCTCCTCGTTTTAAGTATTCTAAGTCATCAACGGTGAAGATGTGTTCCATATGTTGAAGGTGGTAAGTAGAGAGCTCTGTAATTTCATCTAGGGACTTTCCTTCTTTCGCTAATTGCACGGCTCGTAGCACAACGAGTCCGTGACCAAGCGAGGCGCAGTGGGTATCCACAACGTTCAGGTTAAAGTCAGGGTAGTCATCTTGTACTTCCTGTTGCATCATCTTAGCCGTTTGATAGGTTCCGGAAAGTTCTGATGAGAAGGCGAGATATAAACAGTCCTGTCCCTCTTTGGCAAGGTTTTCGAACAGTTCCTTGAAACTCTGCGGTGAGACTTGAGATGTTTTAGGTGCTTTGCCATTTCTCATTGCGTCATACACTTCTTTAGGTTGGATGGTTTCGCCATCTTTATAATCTTGATCGTCTAAGTGAACGGTTAAAGAAAGACGCTTAATTCCATACTCGTCCATAACAGAAGCAGGCAAATCACATGCCGAATCGGCTATAATTTGTACAGTCATCATTTTCACCCTTTTCTATAATAAATCTTAGAAGACCGTGGTCCTATTGTCATAAGTGTAATCGCAGGAAAGAAGATAGTCAAAGCATTTAGAAAAAAGTGGTTTAAACGATAGGGGTTCTATGATATATAGAAAAGAGGGGAGTTTGAAATAGTTTTCATCCTCATACTAAACAGAATAAAGATCGTAGATTAGGAGGGCGTTATGTTTTTTCTAGAAATAAAACGAATATTAATTGTGGTAATTAGTGCTGTTTTAAATGCTATTTCCCTAAACTTTTTCCTTATTAAAGCGAATGTTTACGCAAGTGGATTTACAGGGGTAGCACAGCTTCTCTCAAGCGTTATGCAGGATTACGTAGGATTTGGTATTACGACTGGTGTGTTACTCTTTATTTTAAACATTCCGGTAATTATTTTAGGTTGGTACAAAGTGGGAAAAGGGTTTACAATTTATAGTATCATCTCTGTTGTGTTTACCACCTTCTTCCTCGAAGTGATTCCTGTTAAACAACTTTCAACAGATATTCTCTTAAACTCCGTATTTGGTGGAGTGATCGGGGCGTTAGGTGTAGGCCTCACATTGAAGTGGGGTGCTTCTACAGGTGGTATGGATATCGTGGCGATGGTATTGTCTCGCATTAAAGATCGACCAATTGGGACTTATTTCTTTATTTTAAATGGATTGATTATCATCTTAGCCGGTTTATTGTATGATGAAGAAAAGGCCCTTTATACGATTGTGACGCTTTACGTCTCAACGCGTGTGATTGATGCTGTCCATACTCGTCATGAGAAGTTAACCGCTATGATCATTACGACTGAAGCAGAGGCTTTACAACGAGCGATCCATTCCAAAATGGTACGAGGGATTACAACGGTACCTGCACGTGGTGCTTTTACAAATCAGGAAAAGGACATGCTCATCATGGTCATAACGCGTTATGAATTATACGATCTCGAACATACGATTAAAGACGTTGATCCGAATGCATTTACAAACATCGTCCAAACCACTGGAATTTTCGGGTTCTTCCGACGTGGTGACTAAAAAGTGAAACGAATTTGATGGATCCATCGACTAATTAACAGGGTGAATTTATTAGAAAGGGATGTGACAAGCATGAAAAAACTTCTTGTAATTGTCATGGCAATGCTTCTGATTGCCGCAGGCTGTGCCAGCTTAAATGAATCGAAAGCGAAAGACGCTGAGGACACTGAGACCGTGACGGGTGATGAAACAAAAGAAGAATCACCAGATACGGAAGCCTCTGAAGAAACGGAAGACGAAACAAGTGAGCAAACAAATGAAGATAAGAAAGAACAAGTAGACCTTCAAACTCTTTTAGAAAAAGTAGATATGACGGCTACAGTAAACCCAGAAATTGAGCAAGTAGCTTTTGATTTTGCGTTGAAAAACGGTAATGACAAAGCGATTAACCTTGATTTTTCTTCTGGTCAACAATATGAGATTCTTGTAAAGAATGAAAACGGAGAAGAAGTATACCGTTACTCAAAAGGAAAATCGTTCACAGAAGCTATGGTGAATGAAGAGATTAAGCCTGGGAAAGAACTAGCGTTTAAATCCGAATGGAATTATAAAGTGGACGGGAAACGCGTTCAACCAGGGAATTATACAGCGGAAATTACAGTTATGCCTATGAAGCTGAATGGCCAAACAATTGAAGCGAAGCCATTCCAAGTAGAAAAATCGTTTGAAATCCCTTCAGAAGATCAAGTTTTCCGTAATGTGAAAGTAGAAGGGGAGAACGGTCAATATACAGTAACAGGTGAAGCGCGCGTGTTTGAAGGAAGCTTTATGTATAACGTAGAGGATGGACACAGAGTGTTAGTTCCGGACACAGCTGTTCAAACGAGCCAGGGCGCACCGAATTGGGGCGAATTTGAATTCACTGTAGAGATCTCTAAGGACAATCTTCCATCAAATGGTACATTAACGCTTATGATGTATGAAGTGAGTGCGAAAGATGGATCTGTAACGAATCAGAAATTTGTTAAACTCGAAACATTTAAATAAGAAGTAAAAAAAGGCTTGTCCCGAGGGACAGCCTTTTTTTTTGTTCAGTCAGGAATTAAAATCCGTGACCTTCAATTGTATCGATGACTTGTTGTTTTAGTTCATCCCATGAAGCGTCGTTTTTCTTGTTAACGGTGATAAAGTTCTGGAAGCCAAATACATTATCTACACCGTTCAGCGCCATAAGATCATTCAAAATGGCATGTTCGCTCGTTTGACCGGGCATAACTGATACGCTTCCATTCCCGTCAAAAATCATACGGTCACTGTCAAATTTAACAGCATTAGGGTTCGGCGTTTCTTTTGCCTGTACACTCATCCGGAATACCTCCTCAGTATAAGATCCATCATTATAGTAGCACGAAAGAGGAAGTTCGCACAAAAAGAAGGGCTATTTGTCATGGAACGCTCACATGAACTAGAGAGAGACGAGGAAGAATTTGCTAAAATAAAGACAGATGGATGGGCTTATTCAGCCGATTAAGAGAGGTAGAAAGGGTATAGTCCTCATATACTAAACGTATTGGATTCTTATAGGGAAGCGGGGGATGGACATGATTAAAAAGGGACTCTGGATCGGAACAGCAACGGGCTTTCTCTTAGGGTTGATCCTGTGGATCTTTGAATACACGACAGGTAAAAGGGTGTATACATTACTTTTAAATGTGGATTTTATACCAGTTATGGGCTCGATTGATTGGCCGATTTATATGGAATGGTTGTTTCATCTGATCATTGCCTGGTCCATTGCGATTGTGTATGTAGCTTGGGTTAAGTACCAAACGGATGGAAGAGCAAGTTCAAGGTGGGCTACGGCCCTTGTGTTAACAGCTTTTGCAGCGTTAACGTACTTTCCGCTAACAGACCTCGCGATAAAAGAGACCCCGGCATTTGATGATCTTGCTGCTATTTCATATTGGCTTATTGCTCATCTTGCTTTTGGTGTGGCACTTGTTAAACTAGATGAGTGGACAAATCGTAAAAAGTAGGTGCAGCAGTGAATCAAAAGAATATCGTAGTTTGGGATTTAATCTGTTATATTGTGTTTCCTTTAGTCGTTTGGAACTTTATCAGAGATGACATCGGGGATTATTATGCGATGCTCTTGTCCTCTGTTCCGGGTATAGTCTATACGATCATCCGGTTTAAAGCGGTTAAAAAGGTCCAATTCTTCGGCATTTTCATGCTTGCAAACTTAGTCGTTGGGACGTTGTTCGACGTGCTAGCTGGCTCCGCCCTGCAACTATTATGGAATAGGGTTTACTTCGCTTTGTTAGGCGGAGGTATATTCTTAGGAAGTATGTTCATTCGAAAGCCGATTGCTCTATATTTAATGCTTGATGTGATGGAAATGCAAGGACAGAACCGGAAGGCGTTAAGAGCAAAGTTTATGCAGAAGAAAGTGTTCTTTGTCTTTCAGCTTATTACGTTTGTATTTGTCTTCCGTGAACTCGTCTTCGCGGGTTGGAAGGCCTGGCTCATCGGCCAATACGGTGTCGAAGCGTTCGACCAGGCGATCGTCATCAGGCAAGTTATGAGTTGGGTATTAACCGGTGTAACCGTCATCGGCTACGTATACGTCTTCAAACTTCTACAGATGACACCACCCACAAACGACAACACCAAATACTCTACCTAACGATGTTTTACTTTAACGCGATAAAAGGTGTCTGACACGCGTCTTTGCTTTAGAGCAGTAAAGGGTGTCAGACACCGTTTCTCTCTTTAAAGCACGAAAGAGCCTGCCTTCTGATTAAGAGGGCAGGCTTTTTTGAGCTGTGTTATTTTAATCCTTGGTGACGCTCGAGTTCTGATTCGAGCTGCTGAAGTTGAGCTTGTTCTTCTTGGGAAGCGTTAGCGCGAGCTGAGTTAATACAGTTCTTCGCTGTTTGGATATTTTTCTCCCTCGCTTCACCATTGCGGTTAGTGATATTAGATACGGCACTTTTTGCTTGCTGGAATAAGTTATTCTGCATTACGAAAGACCTCCTATAGAGTTATGATCGTCTTCTTCACCTGTGCGTTCTACATCGGCAAAAGTTTGCTTATATGGAAAACGCTCATCGTGCTTCTTGACAGAATCTCTTCCTTGCTGAACAAATCGTTTCGATTTACTTTTCTTGCTCACACTTATCACCTCGTGGATTAAAAAAAGCTCGAACACAACGTGTTGCTGTGTTCAAGCTTAGTATGAGCAAATGCATCTCTTCAATGTATTGAAAAATATGGAGATCTTGTTTTTAAGTGAGCTTTAAATACTGCTCTAAAAAGACAGCAATTCCATCTTGCTCATTAGAAGTCGTGACCTCATTTGATACATCCTTCAGTTCGCTAATAGCATTATCCATCGCGACTCCGACCCCAGCAAACTCAAGCATCTCAAGATCATTGTCTTCATCACCAAATGCGATAACACGTTCCTTAGGAATGTGGTAGTAGTGAGCGATCTTGTTCAAACCTACCGCTTTATTTAAACCAGCGCGTACAATCTCGATCACGTGCCAAGGAGCTCCCCATTTGCGGTGCTCAATCATCGTGGCATGCTTCTCGTCTAAGTGTTCGCGGATGTGTTTAACTTGTTCTACATTTGGATGGATCAAGATAGAAGTTGGATCTTCATTAAGGTGATTCTTAATACTTCCTATCGTAATAGGTGTATCTGTCGTATGAAAAATATCAAGAATTTCCTGATCATATTGATCTAAGTATACCTCGTCCCGAACTTCAGCCAGAATGTTGCGGACGCCGATTTCGTGACACGTATGTATAATTTCGCGAGCCGTTCGGATGGACATCGGTGAATGAATTGAATCCCAATTATGATTTAAAGGATGGTGAATTAAAGCACCATTAAAGTTCACCATAGGCGTGTCGAGGTCCATTTCATTGTAGTAATCAATACTAGCTCTGTGTGGACGACCGGTTGCGATGCATACAATATGACCAGCCTCTCGAGCCTTATGAATCGCTTGTTTATTGCGTTCGCTAATTGTTTTCTGATCGCTTAGCAGTGTTCCATCTAAGTCTAAAGCGATTAAATGTTTTTCCATTGCCTTCACCACCTCATTTGAATTTAAGTGTATATCTTGATTCTATCATCTGTAAAGAACTATAGGGTCGTTTTTCTTTTCTTTCAAAAAGGAAAGTGTTACGATGTACCATATAAATTAGTAAATTACGGAAAGAATTCAATACATATTTTTATGCACAAAGGAAGGGAATAACATCGTGATTGGCATTTACAGAGAAAGATTTGAACACATACCTGCACTAGTCGTTGTTGATTCTGAGAAAGAAAACCAGCCATTACCTGTTGTGACGTATATCCACGGGATAACGAGTCGTAAAGAGCAGAACCTTTCATTCGCTTACTTCTTGGCTGAGAAAGGATTTCGTGTTGTACTTCCGGACTGTATGTTACACGGAGAAAGAGATGAAGGGCTGAATAACCAGCAAATTTCTTATCGATTATGGGAAGTCGTTGCAAAGAACCTGAAAGAGCTTCCGATCATTAAAGATGCACTTGATGAGAAAGGTCTAATATTAGATGGCCGTTTCGGACTTGCTGGTACGAGTATGGGAGGCATTACGACAAGTGCTGCCCTTACGCAGTATAGCTGGATTAAAGTTGCCGCAGTATTAATGGGATCCCCACAACCTGTTCGATTCGCTGAGGAACAAGTAGCGACGTTGAAGGAAATGAATGTGGACTTACCGTTATCAGAAGAGGAGCAACAGAAGCTCATTCGAGATCTTTCCTCTATTGACTTAAGTAAACAAATCGATAAACTATATGGACGCCCGCTATTTTTCTGGCACGGAGAAGACGACCGCGTTGTTCCATTTGATCATTCCTACAGCTTTTATAATGATGCCATTGCCCATTATAAGAACCCTGAGAATATTCGCTTCCGCAGGGAAATCGGTCGCGACCATAAAGTTTCAATCTATGCGATTTCAGAAACGGTGAACTGGTTCGACATGCATCTATAAGCATGCTGTTTTAAAATGAGCGGATTTTCGTTATAATGAGAAAAGATTAGAAGAAAGGGGAACGAGTATTCATGGATCAGACTATGCACGATAACATGATGGGTGCACTTGAGAATGTAATCGACCCCGAGCTTGGCATTGATATTGTCAATCTTGGTTTAGTATATGGCGTTGATATTGACGATGAAGGCGTTGGACAAGTTACGATGACGCTAACAGCAATGGGGTGCCCACTTGCTGGCACGATTGAAGCTGACGTAAAACGCGTATTAGCCGATCTTCCAGAACTAAAAGACGTAAACGTTAATATTGTATGGAATCCACCGTGGACGAAAGATAAGATGTCCCGTTACGCAAAAATTGCGTTAGGCATTCCGGATTGATTTCTAGAAAAGAACCTTTTGCTGTCTTAGCAAAAGGTTTTTTTTGGTATAAGCTAAGCTGAGATATTTTGTTGTGAAGGGGCCGTTACGTTTGATGAGTGGTTGGGCTTGCTCGGGGACAACTCGCTTTCCTGCGGGGAGCTGGGAAGCCTCCTCAGACGGCAAGCCGTCTTCCGGGGTCTCCCCTAGGCTCCTCACCCCGTGGGAGTCTCGCAGTCCCCGAGCAAGCCCTGGCATTATGAGGTGAACGGCCCGACTGGATTCAATTAGCAAGCTTATACCTCCCAGGTGGTAGGTAGCCGTCCAACTATCAAAAAAAGCTCTCCCTCTAATTAAGAGGGAGAGCTTTTCTTACATTACGATTGTGGGGGAATAAAGGCAACGGTATCGCCGTCGCTTAGTTCCGTATCCATATCTTTGTATTCATCATTCACAGTAACTTGAGCATGATCTAAATCAAGCACGTTATAGTTCTCTTTTAATGTGGATTTAACATGAGCAACCGTTTGGCCACCTGCTTCCATTTCTACACTTTCACGACCTGCTGCTTCTTGGAATTGAGCTAGTAGTAATACTTTAACCACGTTTAAGTCCTCCTTGAAAGGGAGATGAATTCTCCACTAATTTTTTAGGAACTGCTTTGATTGTGTATACTCTCATCACTTTTAAGTGAAAGTATGGCTTACAACGATATGTACCACTTTATCCCATTCTATAAACGTGCAAGAGCAAGAAACGCAGTCTGTAATTTGAAATGATCTTCACTAAAAGTACGGGAAGGTCTTAATTTTTTTCGCTCAGATATGGCAACGTTTTTGTTTAACCCTAACATAGTAGAGGTGGTCCTTTGAAAATGCGAGACTCCCGCGGAAAGACGGGCTTCAGAGATCCCGCAGGGAGTGAAACGAATGAGGAAGCTCTGGAGTTCGTCCGCAGGAAAGCGAGTGTTTTCAAAGGACCACCTTCCTCTCACTAAAGCAAACAAAAAGGTTATACCTTTTATAAGCAAAACCCCAAAATTAAAAACGGTGAAACCAAGAATCTTGATTTCACCGTTCCATATATGTTCGTTAAGGTTTTCGGCCTTTGATTAATCTGTAAACTAATAAGACCAGGGCGACAACTAACAGAATATGAATAATACCGCCAGCGATTTTAAAGATGACGCCGAATAACCAGAATAGTAATAAGATAAGTAATATGGTCCAAAGCATGTGTCATCCCTCCTTTTGTTTGTAATTTGCCCCGAAATCCTTTATTTCAAACACATCCTGTTTACTTCAGTGACACCTCTTAGCTGATCCCTATACAAAAAAAGACACCATCTTGAAATTTACTTTCAAGATGGTGTCTCTTTTAGGGGCCTATCAAAAACCGTTAGGGGGGTAACGGGTAATGATAATCATTATCAATGAGAATTGTTTTCAGTATATCGTTAAATGAGTAGACCGTCAACTCTTACTTTGATTTTGTGTTAAGAATAGGGAATGAAGATCATCTCTTAACAGAGACATAAAAAAGCAGCTACGGTAAGGGGGGAACTTTGAAGGTTGCCCACCCAACACGTAACTGCTTGTTCGTTTCTTATAAGAATAAAATCGCGAGCGCTCCGACAATAAAGCAATAAAATGCGAAATATTTCAGGTTATTGTTCTTCATCACATTAATAAACCACTTCAGAGCGAAGTAAGAAGCCAGGATCGAACCTAAGAAAGCCAGAACATAAGGGATATAAAGGTCAGAAGGAGTGTTCATAATAGCTTCCCCCTTTAAGATCACTGTTCCAAGACTGACAGGTATATAAAGTAAAAAGGAAAAGCGAAGGGCTGTTGTTTGCTTCAACCCAAGAAGCATGGCTGCGACTACCGTTGCACCGGATCGGCTGATCCCTGGGATTAGGGCAACAGATTGGGCTAGTCCAATAATGAGCGCGTCTTTAAACGTCATATCGCCGTCGCCGCGGCTTCCTTTAAGATTGCGGATCACCCAAAGCGCAATTCCGGTGACGATGAGCGTGATTCCAACAGTGCTCGCTTGTTCACCGAAAGTGCTTTCAATTGCATCTCCGTATAAAACGCCAATAACGCCCGCTGGGATGGTTCCAATCAATAAATAAATAATAAAGCGAAAATCTCGAATGGTTTCTTCGTCTCGTTTCTTTTGAAACAAGAAACCAATTCCGCTTGCAATCAAACGTGCCAGGTCATTTCGATACACGATAAAGACAGCAAGTAAAGACCCGAAATTAACAAGAACTTCAAACGTTAACCCTTTTTCACCAATGATATTAAATAAATCTTTCACCATAATCAGGTGTCCGCTTGAAGAAATAGGGATGGGTTCCGTGAATCCTTGGAATACTCCTAAAAATAAATATTGAATAAGCGTCCATAATTGATCGAGCATGTTCATAATCCTCCCTAAAGGAAATACATAAATCTATTCTCGTCCTTCACACTTTTTATGTGGGTGAATATCCTACTTGTAAAGAGGAGGTGGCCCGGGTGAAGAAGCGAAGTAAGAAGAATCCATCCACGAATTATCACCATATGTATTCATTATGCAATCAACATATGAATCAATATGTCCTGGCGGAATTGGTGGATGGCCAGAATATTGATGGAATTGTCACGGGTGTAGATGGCGATTATGCCTATTTAGCTGTTCCATTAACAGGCAATGAACAGCAGGAAAGAGATGGTTCACCACAACCTATGACAGATCGAGACCAGCGACAATATGGTTATGCCTCGCCTTATGGGGGCGGTTACGGGACTGGCGCACCATATGGATATGGATACACGCCGCCTCCGAGATTTAGTCGACTGATTCTTCCTCTTGCAGGTCTTGTTGCGATTAGTTCGCTGCCGTGGTATTAGATGTATAAAACCTCACCTCTGTGCCAAACTATCCATATCACTCGTGTAAAGGAGTTAAGCACATGGGACAAAGACATCAATTTAAACACGGTGACAAAGCACCGAATAACGGAATATATGTAGAAATTGGAGAAACCGGTAGCATGGTGAAAGAACCTAAGCAGGTTCATTTAAACGCTGGTGACAAATTCCCTTCAAATTCGAACCAGGACCGAGTTTGGGCTCCTAAACGTAAACCGTAAATTAAACGTGAAAAATCCCCCTTCCTTATCTGGGAAGGAGGATTTTTTTTATTCCTTATCTTCGGCTAATGCACCTTCACCTAAAAGGACAACGGCAACGGTGAATCCAATTGTAAGGACAATGGCTTGAGTCATGTTAAAAGCTAGTCCATCCATACTGTTAACAACGTATACTGTCATACAGCTTAATAGGAATGACCAAATAATAGACCAAATTAAACGCATGTTCTTCACCTCAACTTTGACATTCTGATTTTAGTTTATCAAACGTTTCCAATAAAATAAATATAAAACGCAATCTTCCTGAAAGAACTTGTAAAATAAGGCATCTAACTATACAAAATTCAATCCAATACATACATTATAGTGGATATGACCCTGAAATAAAGGATGAGAACACATGCAAAATGCAATTACGCGTTCTTTCCAATTAGACCGAGAAAACTGTTTACTGCACATTCCGGAACAACCAAATGGATATTTAATACTGTATTTAGGGGATGCGGGACATTACGTGGAGGAAGATCGTTCTTTTTGGGAAGAACACAGGGGAAGATCGACCCTGCTGCAAGCGTTAGTCGATCAAGGATACACTTTATATACGAGCGAACTTTATGGCAATCACTGGGGAAGTGATGCTGCTATCGATTTATTAAACCGCGTTTATCATCATGTGGTAAGGCAAGAAATTGTAAACCCTTATATCCACGTGGTAGCAGAAGGAATGGGAGCTTTAGCCGCATTGCGTTGGCATGAGCAACAAGAAATCCCGGTCCGCTCCTTCGTCCTTGTGACGCCTTGTTTAAATATAAAAGCCATGTACGACGAAGAACGGAAAAACCAGCTCTATTTTAAACGGTTAACAAAGGAAATGGCTAAAGCTTATTCGTGCACAGAACTTGAGGTGGATCAGTTTATGACAGAGCGGATTCCGGAGGTTCAAGCTCCTGTCCTCCTTTTTCACGATATGGCAAACCCTCATTACACCGTTCATGAACATTCCAGAAGACTTGAGGAGAAACAGGAAGAGGTTTCAGCACCTTTTGAATTAAAGTTGGCCATCCAACCGTTCTTCCCCCGAATTAACCATACACTCATTAAATTTATGAAACAATACGAGAAGAGCATCTCAAACCCATATTAAAGTGATATGAACCATTCCCCTTCTCATAGAATGTAGAAGGGGAGGGAACGACATGGCATATCTACTATCGGGATGTTTTCATTGGATCGGGTATCACTTAACAGAAGCTCTGCTAAATGAAGGTGAAACAGTGATTGGAGTGGATTCTGACTGGAATGAGCAAAAAGAGTGGCTCTCCCTCTATGTAGGGAGAAATGCCTCATTCCATCTTTTAGACTCTGTCGGTGATGTGAAAGACTCTATGCTGGATGAAGATCTGGTTGTTGTTCACATAGGCGGTGAAAAGGAGATAAAAGATCCCAAGATTCCGATTACATTTGAATGGATCATTGAGGTGGGTAAAAAGAACCATGAGGAGCACCCGGTTCTTTATGCCAAGGAAGTATACGGCCCATGGATGCCTCATCCTGTAAAACCAACCTCTGCTGAGGCTCTTTACGTAGATGATTTCATAAGAGGTATTCTAGAGGTTATCGAACAGGGAGAAAAGAAAGACTTTGTTGAAATCCTCCCCTCTTCACAAGGGGGATCTGGTGGTCAAGGGGCCAGCTGGTTTGTAGAGGAAACGATGAATCAAAAAGAAGGATGGCAGCGTGTTTTAACGCATCAGGAGCAATTCCCGAATTACTACAAGTTGTAGCATCCTCATGAACTTTAGAGGGCAATCATTTACGGATCTAGGTATTAACGGTACAATGTGACTAGATATGTACTTTAATGGGATAAAGACGTAAATGAGGTGCTCGAAGTGAAGATGCGATCGTTGATCTTTATGGGTATCCTTCTCCTTGCACTTACGGGATGTACCGAGACATTTGGGCAAGGGAAGGTCCAAAAGGTTGGAATGTTAGTAGAAAGTACAGTGCACGATCAGGCCTGGGGGCAAAAAGGGTATGAAGGGCTTTTGCAAATAAAAGAAGAGCTCAGTGTAGATGTGTACTTTAAAGAAGACGTGAAAACTCAATTAGAGACTCAGCAAGCGATTGAAGCGTTTGCTGATAAAGGGGTCAATTTAATATTTGGACACGGAAGCCGGTACGGGCAATACTTTCAGGAGTTACAAAAGGAGTACCCGGATATTCGTTTTGTGTACTTTAACGGAAGTATTAAAGGCGAGAATATAACAAGCCTTAATTTTAACGCTCATGCCATGGGGTTCTTTGGCGGGATGCTTTCAGCGGAAATGACCGAGTCTAATCAAGTAGGGGTCATCGCTGCTTTTGAGTGGCAGCCAGAGATTGAAGGGTTCTACGAAGGCGTCAATTATGTGAACCCTGAGGCTGAAGTTAACATTCAATACGTGAATAGCTGGGACAACAAGGATCGTGCTCTTCAATTTTATAACCAAATGAGGCAGTCAGGTGTGGATGTGTTCTACCCGGCCGGGGATGGCTTTAGCGTACCTGTGATTGAAGAGGCCAAGTCAACCAATACGAATGCGATCGGATATGTATCAGATCAATTAAGTATTGGTGCTTCTACAGTATTAACGAGTACCGTACAGCACGTGGACAAGCTCTATGTCTTAGCGGCTAAGAAATACAATATAGGTGAGTTGCCTGAGGGAACATTGAACTTTGATTTCCAGGAAGGCGTGATTACTCTTGGGGAGTTCGGTGAAAAGGTACCGGAGAATGTCAGGAATCAGATCACATCTGCTGTTGAGGAATATAAAGAATCAGGGCAATTGCCAAATGAAAGAGAAACAACTGAAAATGAATCGTAAAAAAGCTATCCTACATAAGGAATGGGGAAGACCTCTCCTTATGTAAATAGCTTTTTTTGTTGTTATTTGGTTTTCTTGAATAAAGCGGATAGTTCTTTGATATAGGGCGAAAGCTGTCGATAGGTTTCCATCAGGGTCTCCGTTGTATCGATCAAGTCGAAAGATGAATCTGTTTCTTTATTGGAGTCAACTTCTTCTGACTTATTCGGCTCTCGCCTGCCGAATAAGAATGACTCAAAATCTCTAGGTTGATTCGTTGATTTCTCCGACATAGGTCAATCACCTCCTTACCCATAAGATATGGAGGTGGGCTTTGTTTTGGGAGGGCTTCTGTCTAAATGTGACGAGGAGTTCTGCTTGCATGTCATCTTTAGATGTCTTATTATTAGTACCAAGTCATAAGAATAGATATTATTACTACCTTTAAGGGGATGAATATATGAAGAGTGCAGGTATTTTAGGGATTGGACACTACGTCCCTGAGCGCGTACTAACCAACTTTGATATGGAAAAAATCGTCGATACGACTGACGAATGGATTCGCACTCGTACCGGTATTGAAGAACGTCGCATTGCTTCTGATGATATGGATACATCGGACCTTGCGTACGAAGCAGCTGTGAACGCTTTAGAAGATGCTAATGTCAAAGCAGAAGATCTTGATATGATCCTAATTGCTACTGTAACAGGAGAGACGTTATTTCCTTCAGTAGGGAACCGCCTGCAAAAGCGTTTAGGCGCTACAAACGCAGCATCAATGGACTTAGCAGCAGCTTGCGCTGGCTTTATGTATGGCATGATCAGCGCCCAGCAGTTCATTCAAACGGGAGCTTATAAGAACATCCTTATTGTAGGTGTTGAGAAGCTATCTAAGATCACAGACTGGGAAGACCGAAATACATGTGTCTTATTCGGTGATGGTGCAGGTGCAGCTGTAATGGGACCTGTTAGTGAAGGAAAAGGTATCCTTTCCTTTGAATTAGGTTCAGATGGGGCTGGAGCGCCATTCCTTTATCAGAACCAGGGTGAGTTCTTGCAAATGAATGGACGAGAAGTCTTCAAGTTTGCGGTTCGCCAAATGCCTGAATCTTCTATGAAGGTTCTTGAGAAAGCGGGACTTACGAAAGAAGAAGTTGATTTCTTAGTTCCACACCAGGCGAACATACGGATTATGGAAGCAGCTCGCCAACGTTTAGAAATTCCTGAAGAGAAAATGGCGACCTCTGTGAAGCGATATGGAAATACTTCCTCAGCTTCCATCCCAATTGCCTTATCAGAAAACGTAAAAAACGGTAAAATAAAAGATAACGATGTAGTTGTACTTGTCGGATTTGGTGGCGGCCTGACATGGGGCGCTGTAGCACTAAGATACGGAGTTTAATTCAAGGAGGACATGTTTATGGATTCAAGACGAGTTGTCATTACAGGGATGGGATCAGTATCCCCTCTTGGAAATGATGTAGAAACGATGTGGAATAATATTGTCGAAGGGAATTCGGGTATTGCCCCTATTACAAAAGTAGACCCAAGTGAATTTAATGCAAATGTTGCTGGGGAGCTAAAAGACTTCGAACCAGGTAATTTCTTTGACAAGAAAGAAGCAAAACGGATGGACCCATTCACACAGTATGCGTTAGCAGCTTCCCTAATGGCCGTAAAAGACGCAGGATTAGACATCAACGAAGATATCGCACATCGGACAGGTGTATGGATCGGCTCTGGTATTGGTGGGATGACCACATACGATGAACAGTTCCGTAAGTATATGGACAAGGGTGCTCGCCGCGTAAGTCCATTTTTCGTTCCTATGTTAATTCCAGATATGGCAGCTGGCCAGGTTTCCATCGCAACGGGAGCCAAAGGAATTAATTCTTGTACGGTTACAGCTTGTGCATCTGGTGCCAATTCTATTGGAGATGCCTTTAAAGTCATCCAGCGTGGTGATGCTGATTATATGATCGCAGGTGGAGCGGAAGCCCCTCTTACACCAATGTCATTCGCTGGTTTCTCTTCCATGAAAGCTTTATCCCCAGTGGAAGACCCAACGAAAGCCAGCCGTCCGTTTGATAAAGAACGTTCTGGCTTTGTTATGGGTGAAGGTTCAGGTATCCTTGTTATGGAAACGTTGGAATCTGCGAAGAAACGTGGAGCTAAGATCTACGCTGAAATCGTTGGTTATGGATCTACAGGAGATGCTCACCACATTACAGCACCTGCTCCAAATGGAGAAGGCGCATCTCGTGCGATGAAGCAGGCAATTGAGGATGCAGGTCTTACACCTGATTCCATTGATTATGTTAATGCCCATGGTACGGGGACGGCTTTAAACGATAAATTCGAAACGGAAGCTGTAAAAGCTGTATTCGGAGACCACGCTTACAAATTAGCGATGAGCTCAACGAAGTCTATGACCGGTCACCTTCTAGGTGCGGCAGGAGCAGTTGAAGCAGTAATTTCGATTAAGAGTATTCTGAATAACATTCTGCCTCCTACGACGAATTATGAGAACGAAGATCCAGATTGTGATCTAGACATCGTGCCAAACGAAGCGCGCGAGCGTGAAGTGAACACGGTCTTAAGTAATTCACTAGGCTTTGGTGGTCATAACGCAACATTAATCTTTAAACAATATCAAGACTAATAAAAAGCCTGTCATCCTATTAATAGGGTGACAGGCTTTTTTTATGCTTTATGCTAGGAAGGTTCTTCGTTATCTTCCTTCTCTGCGGTTTGCGTAGTAGCATCCTCTGCATTGAAGAATTGCTGAATCGTTTCTTGTGTTTGCTGTTCATTATGGCCTAGTACTTCGGCTCCGGCTTGAGTGGTCATTGGCCACCATTCGCCATCAGCAGGAATACGAGCCGTTTCGATATTTTCAGGTGTATCCATTAAGAATCGGCGTCCATAATTAAATACAATCTCATTCGTAGACATACTCGTGTTAACGTATTGCGTTAAAGCTCCAACGGTTTTAGGTAACTTTGTGATACTTGTGACCGACACAAGCTTTTCCTTTAACGCCGAGATGACTTTCTGTTGACGTAACACACGGTTAAAGTCACCCTTTGCATCGTGTCTGAAACGGGCATATCCTAAAAGTTCTTCACCATTAAGCTTCTGTACCCCGGGCTGAAGGTTGATGTTCACCGTTCCAGCATTATCCTGGTAGTACATGCGCTTTTCTACATCAATTTCAATTCCCTCTGGTGCCACAATATCTACAATCTCTTTAAAGCCGTTAAAGTTCACGACCGCGTATTCATCGATGTGAAGTCCAAAGTTCTTCTCAATCGTTTCTGTTAGTAAAGGAACCCCGCCATCTGAATAAGAGGCATTAATGCGGTTGTATCCTTTTCCTGGGATATCCACCCATAAGTCACGCATAATGGATGCAAGTTTCACTGTACCCTTCCCAGTGTCATACTGAGCTACCATAATGGTATCAGTACGTGCGGGTTCCCCGTTTCCTCTTGAGTCACTTCCTACAAGGAGAACATTCACTTTTTCATCTTTTTGATTTTCCTCGATGTTTTCAAGTTGATCACGGTCTTCGAATGCTTGTTTTGTTTTATCAGCTTCTTTTTTATCAAACCCTCCGCCAGCTTCACTTTGTCCAGCCATGAACTGGGAAGAAATATAGGCAACCATACTAAAGAAAAGTGCCGCTACGATGAAGGCTAGAAATCTTCTTCTGCGTTTTTTCTTTTTGCGTCTTCTTATAATTCGACGTGTTTCTGCCATCCTCGTACCTCCTCTCCAAAAAACCACTTATTTATTAATGTACTCTTTCTTTAATGTGAAGTAAAGAGCGTATTTTATGCCACATTATTCGACAGACCGTATTGGAATGAGGGGGTAGGTCCATGCATACAATAGATAGAAAAAGGTGGGGACGAGCTGTGGAGGGGATGGAATGGTTCCGCTATTTTTGTTTTTAGTTGGGTTCGGATTTGCTGTGTCGGGTGGAGTGACGATCATCGCTTATTTAAACTTTTTGCCTGCAGGATTCAGTTGGATGGACTATATGATGTTTATAAAAGAACGGCCAGAATGCTATCTTCTTCCTTTTGGAATTCTCTTTATTACAATCGCTGTCTATTTGTTCCCTCAAGATTCTTGCTAAATGTTGGGTTTTTTTCGAATAAAACGGTTGTGCTTGGTTCATACTGATTTCTACAGAAGAAAACGTTTAAAAAGTGAGGGTTTCGTATGCTATATCTACACGATGTATGGGTCAATTGGTTTGAAGGTGAAGAGAATGGGTATAACGTTTGTCCATTCCATGAATGGCGTAAAGAAGACGGAATCGAGCTCCTGGACCAGGTACCACTGTTGTATGTACATCAAGCACTATACCACTATATAGAAAACGACCTCCAAGACCTACCTCAAGATCTACTAGATGCGGTATATAAGCGGGCGTACCTACGGAAGAATCAAGAGCGTATCTCTATTGAATATGCATTTGTTGTAACAGATGGGTCCTCTGTACTCGCTGTCGACACAATGGGGTACAACCTCCCTGTTCGTAAAAGCAGACTGATTCCACGTCAAGAGCGCCTTGTCTATGACATGATTGATCAACAAAAGCCAGAGTCTTATAACTTTGCCTGTAATGACGACAAAGAGTACCACATTCTTTCTCCGCACCCTGTTACGATGGTGGGGCTAACGCGTAAAGAACGTCAACTTAAGCAACTGTTAATGATGGCACTTGATCAATTACAAACAACACAAAACATATCTGAAGTTCGCTACTGGCTAACTGAATGGGATCCAGGCCAGTATAGCGCGATGCACAACCTGAGTTTCGATCAAACATGGCAACTCCTTTACAACGGTCTCAGTGAAGGATGGTCTAAGAATCACGAAGAGCTTTGTCATAAGCTTGTTAAAGGACAACCATTCTTTGAAAAGCTGTGGGAACTCGAACAGAATCAAGAAGTGAATAAAGGTGTATAACCTATGATCCGTTCCTTTTAGGGGGAGCGGATTTTTCTTGTGGAGAAGGAGGCTGAGGCTTGAGAGCGGTGGGGCATGGCTAGAAAGTGGATTGGGACCACGAGAAAGCGAGTGGAGACGGCGAGAAAGCGGACTATGACGTCGAAAAAGCAAGCGGCGTCGACTAGAAAACGGACTGTGATGTCTAGAAAGCGAGCGGCGACGTCGAGAAACCAGCTTGTGACGTCGAGAAAATGAGCCGGCACGTCAAGACCAGCGAACTGACGTCTAGAATGATCCACTGAGCCATATAAAGACAAGCTGCACTCATATATAAAAGAGGGCTCACCGAAAGAGAGCCCTCATCCATTCTTATTTTTTCTTCTTAACTCTTCCTAATCCCATTGCTTTTTTAGCTTTACGAATCATTTTAGAAGCTTCGTAATTTGCTTTTTCAGCTCCGCGATCTAAAATGTCATCTAATTCTTCAGAGTCAATTAACTCGTAGTAACGCTCTTGGATTGGGCGCATACCTTCAACAACCGCGTTGGCACAGCCTTGTTTAAAGTCGCCGTATCCTTTTCCTTCATATTTTGCTTCAAGGTCCTCAATGCTTTCTCCGCTGAAGCTAGAGTAGATCGTAAGCAGGTTCGAGATCCCTGGTTTGTTTTCTTTATCGTATTTTACGATGCCTTCAGAATCCGTAACAGCACTCTTGATTTTCTTTTCCATTTGCTTTTCTGTATCAAGCATGGAAATGAATCCTTTCGTGTTCTCATCGGACTTACTCATCTTACTCGTTGGGTCTTGAAGAGACATAATGCGCGCCCCGACTTCTGAGATGCTTACTTCCGGAACAGTGAAGATATCATTGTACTTATTGTTGAAGCGTTGAGCTAAATTACGCGTCAGCTCAAGGTGCTGCTTTTGGTCTTCGCCGACTGGTACGATGTCTGTTCCATAGAGTAAGATGTCGGCCGCCATAAGAGGAGGGTATGTTAAGAGACCGGCTGAAACTCCTTCACGACTTGCTTTTTGGGATTTATCTTTAAACTGCGTCATGCGCTCAAGTTCTCCGATATACGCAACGCACTGTAGCAACCAACTTAGCTGCGTATGCGCAGGGACTTCAGATTGAATAAATAAAGTAGACTTCTCTGGATCAATCCCAACCGCAATATAAAGAGCAGCAAGGGAGCGAATGTTTTCGCGAAGCTTCAGACGATCCTGTGGGACCGTAATGGCGTGCTCATCTACGATACAGAAGTATGCGTTATTCTCTTCCTGAAGTTCAGGGAAGTGTTTTAAAGCACCAAGATAGTTCCCGATTGTAAGGGTTCCGCTTGGTTGGATTCCTGAAAAGATTGTTTTCATGACTATTCACCTCAGTTAATTTTTTCTGACAATAAAAAAGGTCCATTCGTCTACGTCTGAAACGTAGGGACGAATGAACCGTGGTGCCACCCTAATTATCCTAAAGGGGATTCCTTTAAGATCACTTAACCTGTTATCGCCAGGAGTACGGTGTTTCATACTATTCGTTCTGAAACACAGCCAGAAAGTCCACTTCCAATTCACCGTGCTGCCTGTTCTCACCATTGCAGGCTCTCTGTATGCAGAGGGGAAATTGTACTCTCTTTCTCATCGCTTCATATACATTGTGTAAAAATTATAGTTAAAAATCATCCGAAATGCAAGTAGCACTAGAAAAAGTTAATAATAGATCACCAACGAAACGACCATCACCGCTGCTAAAAGCACCCCTTGAAAAAGAACGGCTCGAATCATGATGTCAGATAGAGGGGTGGAAGAGGACGCTTTCGTCTGATCTTGCTCTTTATGGAAAAGGCTTATGAATAATCGGCCCCGCACGAGAATAAGAATGGTTCCAACAACAATATAGAAAAAAGAGATGTAAAACAAAACATTAATCAGTTGGAACAAGTTTCGTTCAGGGGCAAAGAAGCCCCAGATAATTAGCGTAAGCACCACGTTAAAAGCTAGCAAGAACCATTTCCTTTGAATGAGTGAAGTCATGTGAATCATCCTTTATAAGATCGTAAGGGTAGTATACCATGACCAGAAAAAGGTTGAATAAACAAAAGTTAGGTTTTGCGAACTAAAAAAATGGGAATATTTTCATTGCTATTACTGAATTGGAGGGAAGTTTCATGTCAGAAAAGGAAAATTTTAAAAAAGGCTCCCAAAAGATGCTAGTTCTCTTTTATAATAGGGATAACTACACATATAGGAGTCGATGTTGATGGAGAACAAACAACTTAAGATTTTATCCCTCATTGGAATTCTCCTGCTAAGTTTTATTTCCCCGTCTTTAGCGCATGCAGAAGGTGAAGAGGAAAGTGGACAAAAAGCACAATTCCATACTGAGCGAAAAATGGCCAAGAAAACGTTAGACCTACCAGACAGAGTCCCGCGCTTTGTATATGATTCAGGATTAGACTTTACATACCCAGATGCCGTACGCGGCGTTTACGTAACAGGGCCAAGTGCTGGTGGAAGTCGTTTTGAGAAATTAGTAAATCTGATTCAAACGACTGATTTAAACAGTATGGTAATTGATATTAAGGAAGACGCCGGTATCATTACTTACCAACCAGAAGAGGGCACTCCATACGAAGATGTAGGGACCAATTACATTAAAGACCCACGCAAATTATTGGAAACATTAGAGAAAGAAGAGATCTATCCAATTGCTCGTATTGTTGTTTTCAAAGATTCAAAGTTAGCGGAAAAACGCCCTGACTTATCATTCACAGAAAACGGGAAAGTTTGGAAGAATGGAAAAGGCGAAGCGTTTGTGAGTCCGTTCCAAAAGGAAGTATGGAAATATAACGTAGAGTTAGCAAAGAAAGCAGCAGAAATGGGCTTTCAGGAAATACAGTTTGACTATGTTCGTTTCCCGGAAGGATTTGAACGAAGAGACGATATTCTCTCCTATGATGAAGGAGACTATGCTGACTTTGAAGGAGACAATGTACAGAAGCGTGTAACAGCTGTTACAGACTTTGTAGAGTATGCTCGTTCTGAATTAAGCAACTATGATGTAGACGTGTCAGTGGATATCTTCGGATATTCCGCTACCATTCCGGAAGCGCCAGGTATTGGTCAGAACTTCTCTAAAATCGCATCAAATGTGGATGTTATTTCATCCATGATCTATCCTTCGCACTGGACATCTTACTTCGGCATCCCGTTCCCGGATAAAGAGCCGTATAAGCTTGTATCAGAATATGCGAAAGTTGAAAATGAAGTACTTGGGAAACTCGAAGACCCACCAACATCCAGACCTTGGATCCAAGACTTCGAAGCACCATGGCTATACAGTGGCCCAACGAAACAGTACGGGAAAGCTGAAGTGGAAGCGCAAATCCGTGCTTTAAATGAGAATGGCATTAACGAGTTCCTTCTATGGAATGCAGGGAATTCCTACACAGAAAACGTAGACTATACGCCATAAACGAGAAAGTGACTCAGATAATCTGAGTCACTTTCTTTAGTTTTTATTCATGTTGGTTGAAATAAAAGGGGTTGATTTTATATAAATCCACTTACTAAAAAAGGAAATGGCAAGGGGATGAAGAAGAAAGTGTTAGGACAAAATGGGTTTTATGGTAAATAAAAGAAGGGTGCGCAAAGGGAGAATGCTCGATTCGCATAATTTTTTGCGAATTTCGAAATCGCAAAATTCTACATATGTCGACATTGGTAGCGCTTTCAATAAACAGTTAGGGAGGCGAAAGGATCAAAAATTCTGTTGAAACTATCTGAAAAATGTGTGTATAATGAAAACAGTCAATTTTGTTAACAAATCGTAAACAAATTGTTAACTTCTTACGTAAATCGCAGGGGAATGATCGGATTGCTTAAACTAGACCAAACAGATTTGCGAATTTTGCAATCGTTGCAAGCAGACGGCCGTAGACCATACACAGAGATTGCGAAGCAATACGGGATTAGCGAGGGGAAGGTTCGATTTCGAATTAACCGTATGATGGAAAGTGGAGTATTTGAATTCGTCATTCACGCTAACCCGAGTAAGATTGGTCTTCATGTACAAGCAATCATAGGAATTGTGACCAAGGTTGGTTACAGAGACAAGGTGGCAATGGAATTATCAAATTGTAAAGAGGTACGATTCGTCGGTGCTTTCGCTGGAAAGTATGAAATTATGATCCAAGCCTATTTTTCTAGCAATGAAAGACTTATAGAATTCACAGATTTATATTTGTCAAAGGTAGAAGGAATTGAAGCTACAGACGTATTTCTGGAGTTAAAAGACTATAAGGATTCGTTCTCATACATAGATCTGGCGGATGAGCAGCTATAATTTTTTCATAATTTGAATTGTCAGAACATTGCTTCTTGTCACTTGATTGTGAATGTGAGAAAACGGCCACAATTAGAAATTTAAGGAGGTGGTTCTTCAACTGCGGATCCGACCCAGCGGATCGAAATATCTGGACATTGAAATTTAAAACGCAATAGGGGGAGAAAAACACATGAAGAAAAAGCTATTTTTATTTAGTATTTTGCTTGTCTTCTCAGTAATCCTTGCAGCTTGTTCCGGCGGCGATGATTCATCTTCTGATGATAGTTCAAACGATGATCAGGCACAAGAAGACAACTCTGGCGATAGCAATGATAATCAAGACGAAGGCAGCGGTGAAATGGCGGATGAGCAAGTATTCACTGCAAACATTTCATCTGAGCCATTCTCTTTAAACCCAGGTCTAGCGAACGACTCTACATCTGGTAACGTACTACTTCAATCATTTGAAGGTTTAACTCGTATGGACAAGAACGGTGAACCACAACCGGCAATGGCTTCTGACATTCAAGTATCTGATGATCAGAAAACATACACATTCACAATCCGTGAAGATGCAAAATGGTCAAATGGTGACCCTGTTACAGCACAAGACTTCGAATATGCTTGGAAATGGGCACTAGATCCAAATAACCAATCTCAATATGCATATCAGTTATACCCAATTAAAGGTGCTGAAGACTTCAACTCAGGTAACCCTGACACAGATGATCTTGACGCGCTTAAAGACGCTGTAGCGATTACAGCTGAAGATGATCAAACACTTAAAGTTGAGTTAAATAACCCAACTCCATATTTCCTACAGCTAACAGCGTTCTATACTTACTTCCCAGTAAACCAAGAAATTGCTGAAGCTAACCCAGAATGGTATGCAGATGCTGGTGAAAACTACGTATCTAACGGACCATTCAAAATGACTGAATGGGGTCATAACGAGAAAATCGTTCTTGAGAAGAACGATCAGTATTGGGACAAAGATAATGTAAACCTTGAGAAAATTGAGTTCGCTATGATTAACGACCAAAACTCAAGTCTAAGCAGTTTCCAAAATGGTGAATTTGACTGGACAGGTTCTCCGTTCAACTCTCTTCCACCAGAAGCGATTCCTTCACTTAAAGATGAAGGCACTCTAAACATTGAACCAATTGCTGGTACTTACTGGTATAAGTTCAACACAGAGAAAGAACCATTTAACAACGTAAACATCCGTAAAGCATTTGCTTACGCGATTGACCGTGCAGGAATTGTTAAGAGTATTACAAAAGGTGAAGAAATCCCAGCAATGGCTGCGGTACCACCGACAATGTTCGAAAGCAACGAAGAAGGTTACTTTGATGCTTTAAACGTTGAGAAAGCGAAAGAGCACCTTGAAAAAGGTCTTGAAGAGCTAGGTTACGATAGTGTTGAAGACCTACCTACTATCGAACTTTCTTATAACACTCAAGAAACACACGCGAAGATTGCTCAAGCAATCCAAGACATGTGGAAGAAAAATCTTGGTATTGATGTAACGCTTAACAACAACGAGTGGGCGGTTTACATTGAAACGCTTCACCAAGGTAACTACCAGATCGGACGTATGGGTTGGTTAGGTGACTTTAACGATCCAATCAACTTCCTTGAGCTTTACAAAGAAAAAGGCGGTAACAACGATACTCGCTGGCACAGTGAAGAGTACGCTTCACTTCTAGAAGACTCTCAAACAGAGACTGATTCTGACAAGCGTCTAGAAATGCTTAAAGAAGCTGAAGGTATCCTAATGGATGAAATGCCAATCGCACCTATTTACTTCTACACGAACAAATGGGTACAAGATGAGAATCTTAAAGACGTAATGATGTCTGGTCTTGGCGATGTTCAGCTTAAATGGGCTTACTTTGAAGCAGAGTAAGAGTTAGCAAGACTTCTTAAGGTATATGAGGGTGCTCCCTCATATACCTTCTCTTCTTAATAAGAAGGTTATGTAATATTTTGGAGGTGTATCCAACTTGTTAAAGTATATCGGCAAACGGCTTCTGTACATGGTGCTTACCCTTTGGGTTATTGTTACTGTCACGTTCTTCTTAATGCGTGCCGCACCAGGTTCTCCGTTTACATCTGAGAAAGACCTGCCAGATGCCATTAAAAAGAACTTAGAGGCGTATTATGGATTAGATAAATCCGTATTTGGTCAGTATTTAGATTACTTAGTATCGGTAATTAATTGGGACTTCGGGCCATCATTTAAATATAAAGCCCAATCCGTTAACGACTTAATTAATAGTGGTTTCCCTGTTTCATTTGCGTTAGGGATGGAAGCGATCTTCTTAGCGCTTGGTTTAGGTGTTTTACTAGGTGCAATTGCTGCACTTCGACACAATAAATGGCAAGACTACTCAGCGATGGTGCTTGCGGTACTAGGAATCTCGGTACCAAGCTTTGTTATGGCATCTTTCCTGCAGTACGTGTTCGCTATTAAACTAGGTATTTTACCAGTTGCTCGGTGGGAATCATTCTCTCACACGATCTTACCAGCTTTAGCATTGGCCTCGACGCCGATGGCCTTTATAGCTCGCTTAACGCGTTCTAGTATGCTTGAGGTATTAAGCAATGATTACATTAAGACAGCCAAGTCAAAAGGGCTGAACTCTACTGAAATTACGGTGCGACATACGATACGAAATGCGATGATGCCTGTTGTATCTTATATGGGACCTTTAATTTCAGCGATTCTGACAGGAAGTTTTGTAATTGAGAAGATATTTGGTGTTCCGGGACTAGGAATGCACTTTGTAACAAGTATTCAAAACCGAGATTATTCCGTAATTATGGGAGTCACTGTATTCTTTAGTGTTCTTCTGCTTGTATCGATCCTTCTTGTCGATATTGCGTACAGCTTAATAGACCCACGCATCAAATTAGCGGATGATAAGAAGGGAGAGTAACGGATGCAACAACAACACATACCAAAAGAAATGTTTGAGCAAGTTGGTGGAGATACTTCTGATTCTGAAAAGATATCGCGTCCCAGTATTTCGTTTTGGAAAGATGTCTGGATGCGATTTAAGAAAAATAGATTAGCACTTACGGGGATTATCTTAATAGTGATCTTAGCGATTATGTCCATTGTAGGACCGATGCTCACTCCTTATGATTACCGTACGACGGATTTAATTAACTCAAACCTGGCTCCTTCAGCGAACCACTGGTTTGGTACAGATGACCTTGGGCGTGATATTTTCACACGTGTATGGAAAGGTGCTCAAATTTCCCTATTCATTGGTCTTGCAGCAGCAGTCATTGACCTATTTATTGGAGTAATTTGGGGTGGACTTAGTGGTTATATTGGTGGTCGCACAGATGAGTACATGATGCGTTTTGCTGATATCCTATGGGCCGTACCTTACCTTCTTATGGTTATTCTTTTAATGGTAGTACTTGGTCAAGGATTAGGAACGATGATTTTGGCGATGACCATTACAGGTTGGATTAACATGGCACGTATTGTGCGTGGTCAGGTATTACAGTTAAAGAGTCAGGAATATGTGATGGCAGCCCAAACGCTTGGAGCGAAGACGAGCCGAATCATGTTCAGACACTTAATTCCAAACGCAATGGGTCCAATCTTGATTACGATGACGTTAACAGTACCAAACGCAATCTTTACAGAGGCTTTCCTAAGCTACTTAGGTCTAGGTGTACAACAGCCTTTAGCAAGTTGGGGAACAATGGCCAGTGAGGGTCTTCCTGCACTGCAGTACTACCCATGGCGCTTATTCTTCCCAGCCTTATTTATCTGTTTAACGATCTTTGCATTTAACGTAATCGGGGATGGCATGCGAGATGCGCTTGACCCAAGACTTCGTAAGTAGAAGGGGTGAACTAATCAATGGATAATATCCTAGAAGTAAACGATCTGAAAGTTTCATTTAATACGTTCGCAGGCGAAGTCCAAGCGGTCCGTGGTGTAAACTTTCATGTGAAAAAAGGGGAGACTCTTGCAATTGTAGGGGAATCTGGTTCCGGTAAGAGTGTAACCACCCAGGCAATTATGCGCTTGATCCCAATGCCACCAGGTGA
This sequence comes from Pontibacillus chungwhensis, assembly GCF_030166655.1. Classification (GTDB taxonomy): domain Bacteria; phylum Bacillota; class Bacilli; order Bacillales; family BH030062; genus Pontibacillus. The sequence continues at coordinate 971,825 of NZ_CP126446.1, forward strand.
AATCAAAGGTGGAGAAATAAATTTTGAAGGTACGGATCTTGTTCAGAAGACAGACCGACAAATGGAAAAAATCCGCGGTAAAGATATTGCGATGATTTTCCAGGATCCAATGACTTCCTTGAACCCAACGATGAGAATCGGTCGACAAATCATGGAAAGCATGATTAAGCACCGTAAAATCTCAAAGACAGATGCGAAAAAGCGTGCGATTGAACTGTTAGACCTTGTTGGGATCCCAAGACCTGAACAACGTGTTGATCAGTATCCACACGAATTCTCAGGTGGTATGAGACAGCGTGCAATGATTGCAGTTGCTCTTGCTTCTGATCCGAAATTATTAATTGCCGATGAACCGACAACAGCCCTGGACGTTACAATTCAGGCTCAGATCCTAGAATTGCTGAAAGACATCCAGAAGAAGACGAATACATCGATCATCTTCATTACGCACGACCTCGGAGTTGTAGCGAATGTTGCCGACCGCGTATCGGTCATGTACGGTGGTAAAATCGTAGAGACAGGAACGGTTGATGAAGTCTTCTACAATCCGAAACATCCGTATACATGGGGACTACTAGCATCCATGCCAAGCTTAGATGCGGAAGACGGAGAGTTGCAGGCGATCCCTGGTTCACCTCCTGATTTAACAAACCCGCCTAAAGGGGATGCATTCGCAGCAAGAAACAGCTATGCGATGAAGATTGATTTTGAACAAGAACCTCCAATGTTTAAAGTGAGTGATACACACTATGCGGCAACGTGGCTCCTGCATGAAGATGCTCCTGCAGTTGAACCTCCAACAGTCGTACAAAGACGTATCGAGCATTTCAAGGAAAAGGCTGGTGAACGATAATGGCCGAAAACCAAGAAGTACTAGTTGATATTAAAAACCTGAAGCAACACTTCGGAAAAGGGCAAAACAAAGTAAAGGCTGTAGATGGTCTTACATTCCAAATTTACCGTGGGGAGACGATGGGACTTGTAGGGGAATCCGGTTGCGGAAAATCTACTACAGGAAGAACCATTATTCGTCTCTATGACGCGACAGATGGTCAAGTTATCTTCAACGGTGAAGATGTTCATGGTAAGAAATCTAAGGCAGAAATGAAGAAATTTAATCGGAAAATGCAAATGATTTTCCAAGATCCATATGCCTCTTTAAATCCGCGTATGACGGTTTCAGATATTATTGCTGAAGGCGTGGATATTCACGGACTTGCTAAGACGAAAACAGCGCGTATGGAACGAGTTTATGAACTTCTTGAAACAGTGGGTCTAAACCGTGAGCACGCGAACCGTTATCCACACGAGTTCTCAGGAGGTCAACGTCAACGTATTGGAATTGCCCGTGCATTGGCTGTAGATCCTGAATTTATCATCGCCGATGAGCCGATTTCAGCTCTTGACGTGTCGATTCAGGCTCAGGTTGTAAATCTACTGAAAGAATTGCAGGAAGAGAAAAACCTAACGTACCTTTTCATTGCACACGATTTATCCATGGTGAAATACATCAGTGACCGCATTGGTGTAATGTATTTTGGTAAGCTTGTAGAAGTCGCTGACAGTGAAGACTTATACAAAAATGCTTTCCATCCTTACACGAAATCGCTAATGTCCGCTATTCCTCACCCAGATCCAGATTATGAGCGTAACCGCAAGCGTGTTACGTATGATGTGGAAGAGCATCGTAGAGAAATGGATGGCGAGGAACCAGAATGGCGTGAAGTTAGTCCAGGTCACTGGGTATCTTGTACGCAAAAAGAATATGAATCCTATAAACAGCAACTTCAAACACAGTAGTTGGGAAGCTCATCTTTAGAAAAGATGGGCTTTTTTTGTGCGTATGGCGTCATTCTCTTCCATAAATTCTTTTGCCGCTTACCACATTAAAGCGCCAAAAAAAGAAAATCGACATCCGTTAGTCTAACGAATATCGCGCGAATAAAATCCAACAATTCAAAATTATTAGAAAGTTTTTTCGTTTGAGCATTATATTATCACAAAATTCTAACAAAATAAAGCGAATTTCCTATCTTTTTAAGCGAAAAAATTACTTCATACATGATTGTGAAGTGAAGTTTTATACTAAAGAGCATAGGGAATGAAATTAAATAGGGTTCGGACGAGTTAAATTTAACAAAATGGAGAAAATTCGTTATAATATAAGAGACTACAAAATAAGGAGTAGATCAATGAATTGGTATGAAAAGCTTAATAAGTATTTTCCTATCGAAGAAATGAAGTCAAGAGAACACATGGAAAGGCTTCTGAAGGAACAAGGTGATGTATACAAGAAGGATGAGAGCGATGAGCACGTCTTAATGTATGCTGAGTTTGACACTTTTATCTTTATTGATTATGTCTGGGTTTCTGCGAAAACACGCGGAAAAGGAACTGGACATAAATTAATCCAGAAGCTTAAAGAGAAAGGTAAACCGATCATCCTTGAGGTTGAACCGGTCGATTATGAAGACACTGACACCGAAAAACGCCTCCGTTTTTATCAAAAAGAAGGATTCGAACACGCAAATTCCATCGGTTACGCTCGTCGTTCCCTTGCGACAAATGAGTTGAACGAAATGGAAATCCTCTTCTGGTCCCCTGAGCACGAATCCGAAGCTTCCATCTATGACAAAATGAAACAAATGTATGAAAGAATTCACACGTATAAAGATAAAGAGCTGTATGGGAAGTCGTATCAGCCTGTAGATGAAGTGTTGACGCTTGATGAAGATCGAGATATGGACAACATTCTTGACGCATTGAAAAAGCCTGAAAACGCTTAATCTAAACGAAAAACAGCAAGCAGAGTAGGATTGGATCTGCTTGCTTATTTTTTTTAGTTTTTGAAGTTTTTACTAACATGAAGGATTGATTGAGACCTCTGAGCCCCTACTTCCACTAAACGAGTTTACTTTTTTAACTTTTTTATAACTTTTTGAAACTTTTCTTGCTGTGAAACGTTTAATAATACTACGAAGGTGGAATATCCATTGTATATCAGAAGACATTCTAAAAGCTTTGTGGTAACATAAAAACATTTTCTATAGCATCTATCCAATTTCAAACAATTGTAGTATACTTATTCTAGGATACTTATTTAAACTAATTTTAATTTAATAAACGATTAAAAGTACTTTTTTCGTAATAAATTCATTGAGGAGTGAAGCTTGTATGGTAACACTTTATACTTCTCCAAGTTGTACATCATGTCGGAAAGCGAAAGCATGGTTAGAGGAGCATGAAATTCCGTTTCAAGAACGTAACATTTTCTCAGAACCTTTGACAATTGACGAGATAAAAGAAGTATTACGAATGACAGAAGATGGTACGGATGAAATTATCTCAACCCGATCGAAAGTCTTCCAAAAGATGAATGTGGACCTTGATCAGCTTCCGATGAAAGAGCTGTTCGATATGATCGCACAACATCCTGGACTACTTAGAAGACCTATTATTGTGGATGAAAAACGCCTTCAGGTCGGTTACAATGAAGATGAAATCCGTCGTTTCCTTCCAAGAAAAGTACGTACATTCCAATTACAAGAAGCCCAGCGCTTAGTGAATTAAATAAAAACCTGCAATCCTCTGTAAAAAGGGCTGCAGGTTTTTTTGTACATACTTTTATACACGCGTTCTTTAAGAAGGACGACTCTTTAGAGTGTTGTACCAAAAGCCTGTTCCTAAAACAATGATGATTGTAGCAGGAGGAATGATCCAATGGAAAAATGGGAAGTCGCTGTAGAAGTACTGTAACGTTGCTTCCCCGAGAATCATCTCGGCTGCTGTGTAGGCAAGAACTGCTGCTCCTATGTAAATTAGGAAAGGGAATTTTTCCATTAATCGAAGGATTAACTTACTGCCCCAAATAATAATGGGAACAGAAATAAGCAGCCCAAAAACAACGAGGTAAACTTCTCCTCTGGCAGCTCCTGCGATGGCTAATACATTATCAAATCCCATAACTAGGTCAGCGAAGACAATGGTTTTGACAGCTGCCATCAGGCTTGTGTGAGCCTGAATTTCAGGCCCGTCTTCTTGGTCGGTGATCAAGGTCATAGCAATATAAACTAGGAGTACTCCACCGACAAATTGTAAGAACGGGATTTGCAGTAAAAAGACGGCAATTCCTGTCATTAGAATTCGTAATCCTACCGCGAGGCCTGTACCAAGTAAAATAGCTTTATTGCGTTGACTCATCGGTAAATTTCGGCTTGCAAGGGCAATGACAATCGCATTGTCTCCCCCGAGCACTAAGTCAATTCCAACAATAATGAGAATAGATTGAATGATCTCAAAATCCACAAAAAAACCTCCCAGTTCTAGTGACAAAGCCGCCTAAATAAGCTACAATGTTAAATTAACTAACCCTCTAGTTATACGTATATGTACAACCATGGGAGATCATGATTAAGGATCATGTAGGTCATTCGTTTGTTTTTACTTTTTTGAGCAATTCTGTTTTCAATTAGCAGGGTAGTATCATAAAATGGTATTACACGTAGAAAGAGCACATCAAATGGTTGAGAATAGTCATATGAGGGTAAGGTAAAGTAATAGCAATATTGAAAGGGTGAAGTTTTCCCTTCCACCTTTAACTAATCAACAGAAGGGAGCGAGTTCCATGGAAATCGAACGCATTAATGAAAATACAGTAAAGTTCTATGTTTCCTACATTGATATTGAAGATCGAGGTTTTGACCGCGAAGAGATTTGGTACAATAGAGATAGAAGTGAACAGCTCTTCTGGCAAATGATGGACGAAGTAAACGATGAAGCAGACTTTAATATAGACGGTCCGTTGTGGATTCAAGTACAGGCTATGGATAAAGGCCTAGAAATTGTTGTAACGAAAGCGCAAGTTTCTAAAGATGGCCATAAGCTTGAATTACCAACAGAGGACGGTAAAACATTAGATATGCCTGTGGATGAGAAGCTTGAATCACTTCTAGATCAAGAAATGAATTCAAATCAAGAAGGTGAGCAGGACGGAGAGGACGAAGCAGTAGAGTCCGATAATCTATCCTTTGTCATTGGATTCCGCGATTTTGAAGATGTAATCCAATTAAGCCATTACTTCTTGAATGCACAATATGTAGAAGACCAATTGTATCACTTTGAAGGCTCGTATTATCTATACGTTCAATTTGCCGATGGGCAGTTAAGTGACGAATCTCAAGAGAATATTCTGAGTCAACTACTCGAATTTGGCCATGAATCGCCACTTACGGTTCATCGCCTAGAAGAATACGGTAAAACGATCTTCGGTGAAAATGCGTTAGAACATATCAGTAGTTACTTCCCGGCAGAGTAAACGATGAGCGGCACCTTTCCATAAGGAGCCGCTCTTTTATACGTTCTATAGGATGAAGGAGCATTCTTTCGCCGAAAATAAAAGAAAGAACCTCATCTTACCTACATATATTGAAACAAAGGTAGTAAGGGCAGAAGGGATACTAGTTGGAGAAAGGAATCGAAGCGTATGTTCAAACGGATTCAGGTTCTCGTATTTATGGGGATATTAATCGGAGTATTTTATGTAACGAAAGAATTGTGGCAAGGATGGCTCATCGGAGCCGTTTCCATTCTATTTACGATTTCAGCTATATTTATTGGTTTATTGATTTTCTTTGAGAATCGACATCCGACACAGACGCTGACGTGGCTCCTTGTGCTTGCAGCGTTGCCTATTGTCGGTTTCTTCTTTTACATCTTATTTGGACAGAACTATCGAAAGAAGAAAATGTTCCGTAAAAAGGGTGCATTGGATGAAGAAGCCTTTCGGAAAATTGAAGGCGAAAGCGACATCATGCCTTATCAAGTGGAACAGATGGGTGACCACCAAAAGATGCTGGTCCGCCTGGCGCAACGCCTTGGTCATTCTCCGATCACGTTTAGGACCGAGACCAAGGTATTAACAAATGGGGATGAGACATTTGATGCAATCCTTGAAGAATTGAAAAAAGCCACTCATCACATCCATATTGAATATTATATTGTGCGTCATGATCATATTGGGAATGAGATTAAGCAAATTTTAATGGATAAAGCACGAAGTGGAGTGAAAGTTCGATTTCTTTACGACGCTGTCGGGAGCTGGAAACTTTCTAGTCAGTATAAAGAAGAGTTGAAGGAAGCGGGCGTTGAAATGAAGCCATTTCTCCCTGTAAAACTTCCCTTTTTAAATAATAAAATTAACTTTCGAAATCACAGGAAGATTATTGTAGTAGATGGAAATACAGCGTTTGTCGGTGGATTAAATATTGGGGATGAATACCTCGGACGTCATGAGTATTACGGATTCTGGAGAGACACGCACCTGTATGTTCAGGGAGAATCTGTCCGAAGCTTGCAATTGATTTTTCTGCAGGATTGGTACTATATGACAGATGAAACGCTCCTTACCAATGAGTATTTATCGCCTCAACTTGTCGAGCGCGAAAACCTAGGCGGAGTTCAGATGATTGCTAGTGGGCCAGATAACGAGTGGGAAGTGATTAAGCACGTTTTCTTTTCCATGATTGTCTCAGCGAAGCATTCCATTTGGATCGCTTCTCCGTACTTTATACCGGATGAAGATATACTGACAGCGCTAAAAGCTGCATCGTTAAGCGGGATCGATGTGAAGATTCTAATGCCAAGCCGTCCGGATAAGCGGATTGTCTTTCATGCCTCCCGTTCCTATTTCCCTGAACTTCTAGAAGCAGGTGTAAACATCTACGAGTACCATAAAGGGTTTATGCACAGCAAAATTATGATTATTGATCAGGAACTCGCTTCGATTGGAACATCCAATATGGATATGAGAAGTTTCCACTTAAATTTCGAAGTGAACGCCTTCTTGTACAGAACCAAGAGTACTAAAACATTAGTGGATGATTACGAGCGGGATCTCCATTCATCGAATCAAATTATCTTAGAAGATTTCCGTAAGCGCGCACTTATGAAACGCTTCATGGAATCCACAGCCCGCCTCCTATCCCCGCTCTTATAAGCAAAGCCCTGACCTGCGACGTAGGATCAGGGCTTTTTTGTTTGTAAGGGTGGGGAAGGAGAGGTCCGTTGCCAGAAAAGAGAAGGGGCTTGCTCGGGGACAACTCGCTTTCCTGCGGGGAGCTGGGAAGCCTCCTCGTTCGCTATCGCTCTCTGTGGGGTCTCCCCTAGGCTCTTAACCCCGCGGGAGTCTCGCAGTCCCCGATCAAGCCCTGGAGTTTAGTAGTTGAACGGACCGCATTTCATTGCTCTCTAGAATTCAACCTTCCCCTAAAAGGGCGTGTTTCCGTTAATATTAATATTGAAAAGAAGGGTCTGGGAACTGCGAGACTCCCGTGGGCTGAAGAGACAGTCTATTTCCTGGGTGGAGGATCTAAAGCTGCCTTACTTGCATGATAATGGTTAACGGCTTCTTTTGAAAAAGAAGGAATATCAGAAGGGGTGGAGAATAGGTATGGTGGAGGTGATGTATGTTAAAAGCAATCACAAAAGATGGCATCGCTCATGTATTAGCACGATACACAAAGGAGGAGATTTATGAATTAAGAAGACAACCCTTTTATTGTCCAGCCTGTTCTGAAGAAGTCACCCTGAAAGCTGGTTCTAAAGTTATTCCTCATTACGCACACAAGCCACATGGAACGTGCCGTATGCAAGAGGTTGGGGAAGGGGCTTATCATGAAGCAGGAAAATGGCAGTTATACGAATGGCTGCGGCGGCAAGGGTACCATGTAGAGTTAGAAGCTTATTTGCCTTCGATCCAACAGCGGCCTGATTTGTTGCTAACCATTCGGGAAAAGCGTGTCGCTATTGAGTACCAGTGTTGTCGTATTTCCCCGGAAATGATCAAATTGCGCACGGAAGGTTATAGATCAGCAGGGATTATCCCTTTATGGATTTTAGGTGGAAATCGCCTGAAGCGCGCTCATACCAATATGCTTTCTCTTACTTCGTTTGAAAAACTCTTCTTGCAGCAATTTAAAGCCACTCCTCATCCCATGCTCTTGTTTTATTGTTCTTCCACCCATCAGTTCGCCCGTTTTTATCGCCCTTTGTTACTCACCAATCGTAAGTCGCTTGGGAAACTTTCGTTCTTTCCGTCCACCTCATGTAGTTTAACTTCTCTTTTATCTCCTCATCAGACTGTCTCACCTTCTTATGTCTTTCAATCCTGGTTAAAGGAAAAAAGGCGGTTTAGAAAGCAAGTACCAAGAAAAATGAACAAAAGCTCAGATTTTTCTTGGAGACAATGGCTTTATCTCCGACGCTTGCATCCAAGTACTCTTTCAGCTCTAATCCATTTGCCCGTCCCGTTCTCCTACGTATATGAACTTCCTCCCTATCAATGGCAGGCCAAAATCCTGATGGACGAAATTCACCCCCAGCCTACGGGGGAACCTTTCTCATTACCTGTCTATCCCTTCAGCAAAACGACGTGTACCGATCTACCATTGCTACCTGATACTCAAAAACCAATCGAGCTTTACACAAACCTTCTATGTGAGATTGGAATTCTGAAGAAATTAGAAACCGGTAAGTATGTGAAGCTCATAGATCTCCCTATGCCCACAACTGTTCACGAAGCGATCGAACAGGACGAATGGGTATTAAAAGAACTTCTGAATCGTTCCCTGCTATAAATCATCATCCCCCCTTAGTTGAAACCAAGGGGGGATGAAAGATTGGTTTTCAGGAAGTCCCATTGTGCGCGGCAATATCTTAGCATGATTGCATGGCTTTCGGGTATAATGGTACTAGGAAAATAATAATTTTTCTGACATTTCGGAAGGTTTTTCGGGACCCGAAAAAGAAATGTAATAGAAGAAGAAATGAAGGAGGAATTCCATTGGCTAAAGAACTACCAAAACGAGACGAAATTCCAGAGGAACGAACCTGGAGACTCGAAGATATATTTTCAACCGATGAAGCTTGGAATGAAGAATTTGAGGCAGTTAAGCAGTTAACTCCTAAAATCAAAGAGTATAAAGGTAAATTACACGAATCTGCAGATACGTTATATGATCTTCTGAAATTACAAGATGAAGTGGCGAATCGTGTAGGGAAGCTATTTACATATGCGCACATGCGTTATGATCAGGACACGACGAATTCTCACTATCAAGATATGAACACGAGAGCAGAAAGTTTACTGACTCAAGTGGGTAGTGCGATGAGTTATATTGACCCAGAGATTCTTGCGATGGAAGAAGGAACAGTGGAGAAGTTCCTTAGTGAAAAAGAAGAGCTTAAGTTGTATGAGCATGCACTAAATGAAATTACACGTGCGCGCCCTCATACTCTTTCTGAGAAAGAAGAAGAACTTCTGGCTCAAGCTTCTGAGGTGATGTCGAATCCTCAACAAACGTTTGGCATGTTAAATAATGCTGACCTTACTTTCCCGACGCTTACAGATGAGGATGGAAATGAAGTCGACCTTACTCATGGTCGTTACATTCGTTTCTTAAAATCTAAGGATCGTTCTGTCCGTAAGCAGGCGTTTGAAGCGATGTATGACACCTACGGGAACTTCAAGAATACGTTCTCCTCAACATTAAGTGGAGTAGTGAAGAAGCATAATTTCAGTGCGAATGTACGTAATTATGATTCCGCACGTCAGGCTGCGCTAGATTCTAATAACATCCCTGAAAAGGTATATGACAACCTTGTAGAAGCAGTGAACGACCGTCTTCCTGCTTTACATCGTTATGTAGAGCTACGCAAAGAGATTTTAGATTTAGAAGATGTTCATATGTACGATCTTTATGCTGACCTTGTGCAGGACGTAGATATGGATATTCCTTACGAAGAAGCCCAAGAGACGGTACTAAAAGGACTGGCGCCGTTAGGGGAAGAGTATACGGACATTATCCAAGAAGGGTACAAAAATCGCTGGATTGATGTGGATGAGAACAAAGGAAAGCGTAGTGGCGCTTATTCATCCGGTACCTATGGAACAAACCCGTATATCCTAATGAACTGGCAGAATAACTTAAATAACTTGTTTACACTCGCGCATGAATTAGGCCACTCGATGCATAGTTACTATACAACGAGTACTCAACCTTACCGTTATGGAAATTACTCGATTTTCGTGGCTGAGGTAGCTTCTACTGCAAATGAAGCTTTATTAAATGATTACTTGCTACAGAATACAACAGACGAAAAGCGGAAACTCTATTTGCTTAACCACTTCCTCGAAGGATTCCGTGGTACGGTCTTCCGTCAGACACAGTTCGCTGAATTTGAGCATGATATTCATGTACGTGCGCAGAACGGAGAAGCATTAACTGCTGATCGTTTAACAGAACTATACCATGACTTAAATGAGAAATACTTTGGAAAGAATGTAGTTGTAGACGACGACATCGGTCTTGAGTGGGCCCGTATCCCTCACTTCTACTACAACTACTACGTATATCAATACGCAACAGGATACTCTGCCGCTACAGCATTAGCTTCTCAGATCTTAAAAGAAGGAGAACCAGCCGTTGATCGCTTTAAAGGATTCCTAAAAGCCGGTAGCAGCGACTTCCCGATTGAAGTTCTGAAGCAAGCAGGGGTAGATATGACTTCTAAAGAACCAATAGAAGCAGCTCTTGATGTCTTTGAAGAAAAACTTGCAGAATTTGAGAAGTTAATCAAGCAAAAATAATAAAAAGCGACTCCTTCAAAGGAGTCGCTTTTTTGTGTATTTCTAATAAAAGTAAAAAAATGATTCAGTTTGCTTTTGAAAGAGCAAGGTGGTAGATCGGGGGTGTAGGTTCAGCTTGGGTCCGTTACGATAAGAGTGCTTGGGCTGTCTGGAGGACCACTCGCTTTCCTGCGGGGAGCTGGGGAGCCTCCTCAATCGCTACGCGCTTTCCGGGGTCTCCCCTAGGCTCCTTACCCCGCGGGAGTCTCGCAGTCCTCCAGACAGCCCCTCCCTTAGAAGGGTTAACGGACTTGTTCATCGGCTTAATGCGCTCCCATTTCTCATACATGGTACGTACCGTTTCTCCTCAATGGGCAAAGGTGGTCCTGGAAATTGCGAGACTCCTGAGGGAGAGAGAGCTTAATATATAAAAGCGGAAGTTCGACTAAGACCGTCACGTCCTGTGACAACGTCGAACGACCCCACGTCGTGTGGGGCCTAGGAAAGCGAGTGATTTCCAGGACCGCCTTACTCCCAATTAGCGGTAACGGAAACGTTCTCTTACCTTATTTAAACCCTCTAAACGAGCGGCGGTGGGTGAAGCTGAATATGGTGAAGTATAGGGCGATGAACAAGAGAGGCATCGAAATGAAAATCGGAACGAGGCGCATGAGCCCTAATAAATTAAAACCAAAAGCGAGTAAGGTCACAACGATCCAAAATAAAGGAAATACATTCATGGGTGCACCTCCAGACTTGTATTATTCTAGTCTATGTAAAGAATGTCCCATACTTTCCAACCAATAGGTGATAGATGTGACGTTTTTGTGAAGGTGATGAAAAAATATTGATATCGACAGGGATTCTTGTTATATTTATCTGTGAAAAGGATCACATACCAAACAATAACCCCTTTGTTTGATCGTGAGACTTTCTCCCATCCCCCTTTGTCTTAAAGATAAAGACATAGATTAAAGCCAGGCTGACCCCGCCTGGCTTTTTATTTTTACTTAAATGGAAATAAATGATTGGAATGGATATTTATATAGTTAAATATTTTAATAAAATATAAAGGTACAAAAAAGGCCCCATCTTTTCGATTGAAAGATGGGGCCTTCGTGTTTAGGTCACATAGCGCCAAAACGTTCCGTATTTTACAGGGTGCTTTTCGACTTTTTGTTTCAGTTGGAGTTTCTTCATCTCGCATTCGGTTTTCGATTCGCTCCAGTCGAAAACCACGGAAATTTCCTGGGTACCGACGAAGCGGTAATATTCTAAGAACTCCTCAAGTGATGGTTTTATGGCTGCTTGAGGTTCTTTCTGCATCATTTCTTGAAGGACGTTTACATAGACGTTATACGGGTAAAGCCCAGTAATCTTAATGCCTTCTTCTTCCTCTTGCTGGTTGAAAAGGACAATGGCCGGAATTTCTTCGACCTCCATCTCACGTGTGAGCTTAAGGTCACATTGGAGTGCGCGTTTAGCAGAGTCAGAATGAAGGTCTTCTTTGAATTCCTCAACATCAAGGTTACTCTCTTTTGCACAGCGGAGTAAAACTTCTTCGTTAGAAATGTTTTGTTTATTTAGGAATAAGTTTTCTTGTATTTTGCGTAAGAAACGCATGCCTGCTTTCTTTCCTTGAAGTTCAGCAGCTTTAATGGATAAAGCGGCCATCCAAGGGGAGGAGACAGGGTTTTCGAACCATAAATCACCGTCGCAGCTCATCCCAGTTCTAGACGCGACCTTTTCCCATACTTTTGCCAGGTCTTCAGGTTTTTGAAAGGCTTCTGCATTCAGGGAGGTTAGTTTTCCACTGATAATAGGTCGAATGGTAAAGTATCTCCCGTATTCAAGCGTAAGTTTTTTCAGAAATGGCTCTAAAGACCAGCATTGAGGGCATAAAGGATCTATAAATACATAGATCTCAACAGGCTTCTTTAAAAGGTCGACAAAACCATACTGGGATTGTGATGTTTGGTTCATGTTGTTGTGTTCCCCAGTTGCCTTAAAACTCACGTCGATTCTCCTTTCCCGTGTTCTGGAGTATTCATCATATGATGAGCTGTATGCGTTAATCGTTCAAAGATTGCACTTCTGTAAGGTTCTTCGATCTCAGCTTCTTCTAGCGCACCATTCATACAATACAACCACGCATCTTTTCGTGTTGGTGTAATTTCAAAAGGCAGGTGGCGGGCTCTTAGCATAGGGTGCCCGTGTTCTTCTGTATAGTATGCAGGTCCACCGAGAAACTGGGTTAGAAATTGTTTTTGTTTACGAATCGTTTCTGTTAAATCATTTGGAAATATGGGCTGTAAGTTCGGATGCTCGGCAACCCTGCTGTAAAAGGATTCTACAAGTTGGTTAATAGCAGCAGGACCACCTATGGCCTCATAAAGCGTACCTGGGTAATCATTCATAAGAATGCCTCATTTACTTGTATTTTAGTGGACGTTCCCCACTTTTATAGAGAAGGCGATTTGCCCTTTAGGAAGGGAGGAATCGCCTCTTTGTTTGATTTTATTGTAGCAACGGGTTGTTTAAACAATCAACAAATCTGTTTATAGTAGAGATTGGAAAAAACGTTGAATTTTGTTAGGAGTGTCTCGTGATGGGATGTTGTGCTGTTGTAAAAGCTGCTCAAATATTTCTTTACCGTGATTCGCTTCCTTTGCTTCAAGCTCTAATTCATAATCGGTGACGTTGTTGTAATGGCTGCGGTCGAGCACAACAAGTGTATCCTTGTACTCTTTTTCCATGCGTTCTGTTGTAAGAGCACCCTTAAAGCTTAAGTTTGAAAATGGAATGCCGAGTGCTGCTAGCTGATTCTCGATATTTGGAGCGGTAACAGGTGCTTCATTCATCCACTGATACGCTTCTTCTTCAGTCAGGGTATCATGCGTTTCGAGGAGGCCGTCAACATGTGGTTCTTTTAAAGTGGCCGTCCATGTATCACCTTTTTTGCGAATGCGAAGGGCTGCAAGCTTATCTCTCAGATCAAATTGATCCGTTTCAAAGTAGTAATTGGTTTGAGTGAAGCGATCTTCAGTTGAAAAGGCTAAAGCACTTACGAGAGCTTCATATTCCTCTTCTTTAAGCAAATTTTTAAATTCGATTTCGATTTCTTGTGACATACAAATTCCTCCAATATTGCGGCTTATTTGCCATTTCTATTATTGATGAATGGGATAAAGATTGCAAATATTAATCATGAAATCATTTATGATACAATAGAGCACAGGCCAATATCGTGTCCTATTTACATAAACGATGATTGGATAAAAGGTGGTGCAAGAATTGAATTGGGAAACGTTTTTAGCCCCGTACAGACAAGCAGTTGACGAGCTAAAGGTAAAATTAAAGGGAATGAGGGCACAGTATGAGTATGGTGCGATGCATTCTCCGATTGAGTTCGTCACAGGTAGGGTAAAACCTATTACTAGCATCCTTGATAAAACGCGAAAAAAGGATATTCCATATGCGAATCTCGAAGACGAAATTCAGGATATAGCCGGTATTCGTGTCGTTTGCCAGTTTGTAGATGATATTTACACGGTTGTGAATATGATTAGAAAACGAAATGACTTCGATATTTTAGAGGAAAAAGACTATATTACGAAGAAAAAAGAGAGTGGTTACAGATCGTATCATATTATTATTGAGTACCCTGTTGAAACCATCGAAGGGGAAAAGAAGCTCCTTGCAGAGATTCAGATCCGTACATTGGCTATGAATTTTTGGGCTACAAATGAGCATTCGTTAAACTATAAATATAGTGGTCAAATTCCAGCAGAAGTAAAGAGTCGTCTAAAAAACGCTTCTGAAGCCGCATTTCGATTAGATGAAGAAATGTCAAAAATAAAAAGCGAGATCCAGGAAGCGCAGGCGATCTTCCGCCAGAAGCACGATCAAAATGATAACGATGATGATTCCTAATTTTAAAGGGGGAGAACTCAAGTGAAATTTGCGATTTTGTCAAAAGGGGACAGTGCCTCTGACGAATTTCTGTCCAAAATGAAAAATTACTTAACAGAATTTAACCTTGAATTGGATCATGATGAGCCAGATCTTGTCATTTCGATTGGAGGAGACGGTACATTGCTCGAGGCTTTCCATACATATATCCATCGCCTTGAGGAAACAGCATTTATTGGGGTACACACCGGTCACCTTGGATTCTATGCGGACTGGATGCCGAAGGAACTAGAGAAGTTGATCATCGAAATTGCCAGAACTCCGTTCCAGGTTGTTGAGTATCCGCTACTTGAGATCATCATCCGACCAAAAGGCGATCAGCCAGAAGATAAGTACCTCGCATTAAACGAATGTTCTGTGAAAACAGCAGAAGGTTCAGTAGTGCTTGATGTGGAGATTAAGGGAGAGCATTTTGAGACCTTCCGAGGAGACGGCCTTTGCATCTCGACTCCATCTGGAAGTACAGCGTATAATAAAGCGCTTGGGGGAGCGATTATTCATCCTTCGCTTGAAGCGATCCAGATTGCTGAAATGGCCTCCATTAATAACCGCGTCTTCCGTACGATTGGCTCTCCGCTAATCTTACCGAAGCATCATACGGCAATGCTGAAGCCTCAAAATGATAAGAGCTTTATGATTACCCTTGACCATATTACACGGAAGTATTCGGATGTGAAATCCATTCAGTGCCGTGTAGCTAAAGAGAAAGTCCGGTTTGCTCGCTTCCGTCCCTTCCCGTTCTGGAAACGCGTCCATGACTCCTTTATAGCAGACGAACGATAAGGGGGCTCGGCAATGAAGTATATAGTTGACCAGCAGCACGACGGAATGCTCGTACGCGATTATTTATATCACGTACGAGCATTTTCTCGTCGTATGATTAAAGTCATTAAATATGACGAAGGCATTCTTTTAAATAACTCCGCTGTTACAGTCCGGGCGAGAGTGAGGGCAGGGGATGAGCTGTTCATTCAATTCCCTCCTGAAGAGCGAGGCCCACACCTGGCTCCTGTTCATAAACCGATCTCGATCTTGTATGAAGATGAAGATGTTGTAGTCCTAAATAAACCAGCTGCTCTTGCCACAATCCCATCTGTTCATCATTTGAATGATACGTTAGCAAACAGACTGATGGCGTATTACGATGACCATCAGATTCCATTTACATTCCATGTTGTAACACGTCTCGACCGTGATACCTCGGGCATTGTGCTTGTAGCGAAGAATAGGTTTGTGCATTCTCTCTTAGCTAAAGTACAAGAAGAAGGAGCGGTAAGAAGGACTTATCATGCAATTGTCGAAGGCCACCTAGACGAGGGCAAGGGGACAATTGATGCTTCCATTGACAGAGCGCCAGGCTCCATTATTGAAAGGTGTGTAACGGATACCGGGAAACGGGCCATTACCCATTATGAAGTAGTAAAAAAGCAGCGTGACACAACATTGGTAAAAGTCCGCTTAGAGACAGGACGAACCCACCAAATCCGTGTCCATTTTGATTACATTGGTCATTCGTTGCGTGGTGATCCGTTATATAATGGCGTGAACGTGGGAATAGAGCGACATGCATTGCATTGTAGCTCTATTCAGTTTCCATTACCCTCGACCGGTGAAGAGGTGTGTATAGAGGCCCCTTTACCACCAGATATGGAATCCTTAATAAAGGTTTGAGCCTTAGTGCTCAAACCTTTATTAATCATCAAAGGAACGGAATTTCTCAGGGACTTCAGGCTGTTTAGAGGGAACGCTTCTAATCTCTTCTTCAGGTAAACGGAAACACGTCAAAGCTCCCCCAAACACACAACCGGTATCGATATTCACCGTCTTATGTTTGAACCGAGGTTCTCTGACAGGTGTATGCCCATATACAATCCACTGTCCCCCTTCATAATCAGCGGCCCAGTCTCGTCTAACGGGCATCCCATTTTCATCAAACTCTCCAGTAACGTCACCATATAAAACAAAAGTACGCACCTTTTTATTCTGAAACGATTTCCCAATCATATCCTCACGAATCCCCGCATGAGCAATCACCACATTCGCCTCAGGATCTTCAAGATACAATGGCGACTCCTCATAAAGCGTAATAAACTGATCTTTAACGATTCTTTGTTCATCCTTCGAAAGAGCTTCATACTCAGCCACAGTCGTTTCCAACCCATGCTTATGCTTCACAGGATTCCCCTTAAAAAAGCGGTACAACTTATTGCAGTGATTTCCCGGGACATATTTCGCCATTTTC
The DNA here is from genome assembly GCF_030166655.1 of Pontibacillus chungwhensis. Classification (GTDB taxonomy): domain Bacteria; phylum Bacillota; class Bacilli; order Bacillales; family BH030062; genus Pontibacillus. Next base: position 988,663 of record NZ_CP126446.1, read on the forward strand.
TCCACTACCACCATCCGATACACAAGCCGAATTACATCAAGAGAAGCAGGCCCTCTGTCCGTAAGATCCCCGACAAAAACAGGAATCCGACCCTCAGGGTGACGAGGAACCTTGCCCGTGGTGGAATAACCTAGTTTAGTAAATAATTCAATCAGTTCATCATAACAACCATGCACATCACCTATGCAATCTAGTTTTTTCATGTATGGTCCTCCTTGATTTTGCTTTTTTGTAATTGTTTTTATGAATTTGTGTTTTTGCTTTACCTAACTCATAAGAGGTGGGGCGTTCGTAAGAATATGGCAAGGGGTGTCTGGGGAACGGGGAGACTCCTGCAGGAGAAAGAGGTCGACGAGACCCCGGAGCGAACGAAGTGAGGGAGGAGGCTCGACAGCTCGCCTGCGGAAAGCGAGTCGTTCCCCAGACACCCCTTAGCACTCATTAATGCAACGCCCTTCCACTATTACCAAAAAAGGTGGAACGCTAATTTAGCGTTTCCACCTTTTTTACGAATCAAACATATACGTTTTCGTCCGGGACCGAACATTAAGCACAAGACCAATCGCCAGCATGTAGGTAATCAAGGAACTACCACCGTAACTGATAAACGGAAGCGGCAACCCTGTAATCGGCAGAAGCTGAATCGACATGCCGATGTTTTGGAAGATCTGGAACGTAAACATTCCAATCAGCCCAACAGTCAGGTAACTACCGAACGGTTCATTGCTCTCAAGCGCTGTTGTAATCATACGGTAAATTAATAGGAAGAAAAGCGTAACGACAACACTAGATCCTATAAAACCAAATTGTTCAGCAATAGCGGTAAAGATCATATCCGTATGGCGTTCTGGGATATAGACTTGCATCTCAGAAATCCCTTTCCCCATTAACTGACCTGATCCGATCGCCATCATCGCACGGACGAGCTGGTAGCCGTAATCTTCATATTCTTCAGGCTGTAGCCAGCCGTAGAAGCGTCCAGTTACGTGACCGAAGTCGGATTCCACGAGTAACTTTTCCATCGCAACGGGGAAAAATTGAAAGAGGCCAACAAGGACAAGAGCGACCATACTAATAATCCCAACAATGCTTAAAAGGATGCGCCAGCGGATTCCTGAGACCAGAATAAGGGCGGCTGTGATCGCCGATAACACAAGGAACGTCCCTAAGTCAGGCTGCTTGGCAATTAAGGCCATTGGAGGCAGAGCGACGCCGACGATTTTGACAAGAAGCCATAGATCGTATTTCACGCTCCGGTCTGTTGGGCGCTTCTCGTTGTGCCGGACAATCAGGTGACTTTGCAAAATGATGAGAAACACTTTCATAAATTCACCAGGTTGGATCGTTTTGCCGGCGATCATAAACCAGCTCCTGGCCCCGTTGTTCTCATAAACAAGGCCTGGGGGAATATTTAATTCCACCATTAATAACATAAGCACCCCAAAGCCGTATAAAACCCAGGCAAATTGTCGGAAACGGTCATAATCAAATAGCATAACCACACAGATTACAATGGTTCCAAGTGCATACCATTGAAGCTGTTGGGTAAAGAAATTGACGTAGTCATACTTAGCAGGAAGCGTCGGCTGGATGGTGTAGAGCGTAAAGCAACTAACAGCAGCGATCGCGATTAAAATCATGATGAGTGAAAAGTCTATCTTAAGACCTTGATTGTTGTTCATGGAGGATCCCTTTCTTCTATTCCATAGATTCCGAATTAATATATGTACCCATTAGAAAGTTTACACTATTCTGCGCTTTTTTTTAAGAACTTCTTCCATTGGATGGGTTTCCTTCTTAATGAGGATGCTAAGGGAAGATTGACAAATGAAGGTGTGGACCTTACGATAAAACGGTCAAATGACTAGGTATTGTGGAAAAGTCTGTACAACATAAACCATTGAACCACTTCTGGTTAAACGGCGAAAAGGAGGGTTATCCATGGAATATCTTGAAGACCATGAACGACGTGAACTATGGGACAACATTCAAGATGCATTATTTAACGACCAAATTGACCAATTCCGAGCTGAATTTTTAGAAATTCACCCTTACGACCAGGCAAAAATCTTTGAAGAGCAAACGCAAGATGTACGGATGCAGATCTATACGTATCTATCTCCTGAAGAGATTGCTGAAGTCATGGAGCATATTGATGTGGATGATATTGAAGAATACTTCACAGAGATGGACCCACGCTTCGCCGCTCAAATCTTAGCTGAGATCTCTACGGATGATGCAGCAGATATCTTAAATGAGCTGGATAAAAACCAAGTAGCGAGCTTCCTGACGATCATGGATAAGGAATCAGCTGCGGATATTAAAGAACTCCTGTATTATGAAGAGAAAACGGCTGGTAGTATCATGACGACTGAATTCGTTGTGGTAAGAGCCAATCAAACGGTACGCGAAGCGATGCTTCATCTGAAAAAAGAAGCTCCCGACGCTGAGACCATTTATTATGTATTCGTTATAGATGAAGACAAGCATTTAGTTGGAGTTATATCCTTAAGAGACCTTATTATAGCAGAAGAAGATTGGTATATTTCTGAAGTTATGAGTGACCGAGTCGTGTCGGTGCAAGTCGGAGAGGACCAGGAAGATGTGGCTCAACTTATGCGCGACTATGACTTCTTGGCCCTTCCGGTTGTAGATTTTCAAGATCATATGCTAGGCATTATTACAGTCGATGACGTCATGGACGTTATGGAAGAAGAAGCAAGCGATGACTACTCGAAGCTTGCCGGTGTATCTGACTTGGATCGACCAGATGAGAATGCATTCGCGGCCGCTAAGAAAAGGTTACCATGGCTTGTCATCTTATTATTCTTAGGGATGATGACCGCAAGCCTGATCGGCCGATTTGAAGAGACCTTAAATCAAGTAGCCATATTAGCGGTCTTCATTCCGCTTATTGCCGGTATGGCAGGTAATACAGGAACACAGGCATTGGCTGTTGCTGTTCGAGGACTTGCAACGGGCGAACATGAGAAAGAAGGAATCATTAAGCTCGTCTTCAGGGAAGCTGGAACAGGTTTGATCACCGGTCTTACGTGCGGTGTCCTTGTTACGTTTATCGTGTATTTCTGGCAAGGTGATTTCTATCTCGGGTTACTCGTTGGCATTTCGATTATGTCGACTCTCATTGTCGCAACGCTTGCGGGTGCATTAGTTCCATTACTCATGCACAAGTTAAACGTCGACCCTGCTGTAGCTTCGGGTCCATTTATTACGACGATTAACGATATTATATCAATCTTAATCTATTTCGGTATGGCAACAACGTTTCTACGTTTACATTTATTGATTTCTTAGTAGCAAAGGAGGGCGAGTGAATGGAGCACGGTTCTGCATCTCTTACTTCGCTTGTGATCGTTGTCATCGCAGCATTCCTGACGCCCATCATCCTTCATCGTTTTCGTTTAAAGGCCATCCCTGTTGTGGTGGCGGAAATCATCGTTGGACTGATTATAGGTCAGAGTGGCTTTGACTTAGTTAATGAAGGTATGTGGCTTGAGACCTTGTCCACATTAGGATTTATCTTCCTTATGTTCCTTAGTGGACTAGAGATTGATTTCTCCGCCTTCGCAGGAAAGAAGAAAAAAGAAACCCTCCCTGGGGGTGGAGAAGCGCCGAATACACTCGTTGTAGCTTCAAGCATGTTCTTATTCATTCTTGTGCTCTCACTCGGCCTCTCCTATTTATTTGTGTTAGCAGGATTTATCGATAATGTCTTTCTAATGACATTAATCATTTCAACGATTTCATTAGGCGTTGTCGTTCCAACATTAAAAGATGCGCAAATGCTCCGCAGTAATATTGGCCAGATCGTGTTACTCGTTACGGTTATAGCAGACTTATCAACGATGATTCTGCTCGCTGTCTTTGTATCGATCTATGGCGGGGAAGATAGTTCGAGCATGTGGCTTCTGCTCATTTTATTTGGAGCAGGGGTTGCGATTTACTTTATTGGGAAGTACTTTCAGAATCGCTCCTTTGTTGAGACGATGTCGAAAGGGACGATCCAAATTGATACTCGTGCTGTGTTTACGATCATTCTCATCCTCGTTGGAATTTCAGAAACGGTAGGGGCTGAGAATATTCTTGGCGCCTTCTTAGCCGGGGTAGTTGTTGCTTTATTATCTCCGAATCAGGAAATGGTGAAGCGGCTTGATAGCTTTGGATATGGCTTCTTGATCCCGATCTTCTTTGTAATGGTCGGTGTCGGCATCAATATTCCGAAGCTGTTCCAGGATCCGAAAATTCTGCTCCTTATGCCGCTCTTATTCATTGCCCTTGTGATTGCGAAAATGATTCCAGCGCTGATCTTACGGAAATGGTACTCATGGAAGGAGGTCTTTGCCACAGGCTCGATCCTGACGGCGAAGCTTTCTCTTGTGATTGCTGCTGCTACGATCGGTGAAAAGATGGGGCTTATAAGCACAAGAATGGAAGGTGCGCTCATCCTTGTTTCGGTTGTTTCCTGTCTTGTAGCGCCGGTGATCTTTAAGAAGCTTTACTCTCACGGCGAAGAAACAGAGCATGTTCAACAGGTGGCCTTTATTGGGTCAAACCGTATGACGCTTCCGGTTGTCCGTGAACTTGATCCGAAACTTTACGAAACGCATCTCTATCACACGAAAGTGGACAAGATTGACGATAAAGTCAGTCGCTCCTGCTTTGAGATTAACGAAGTGGAAGAATATGATGCAAAACTGCTAGAAGAGCTCGGTGTGTTCAACGTGGATCTTCTCGTTGCCTCCATTGGCGATGAGCAGTTAAATGCAGAGATTGCTCTTTATGCAAAAGAACAAGGAGTTGAACGTGTCATTGCACGTGCTGAATCTCCTGAGTTAGATCAGAAACTTCGCGAAAATGGTGTAGAAGTCTTCTCGGTCTTCTTATCATCGAAGGCCCTCTTAAAAGCACTTATTATCGCACCAAACGTTGTCGATATCTTAACGAACCAGGAAAGCTATCTGTATCAGATTGAAATGAACAATGAGGACTACGATGGCATGTACATTCGAAACTTCCCGTTTACTGGGGATGTGATCATGGTACGCATATTCCGTGATAACGAATCCATCATTCCACACGGGGATACCGAATTGAAAATCGGTGACCAACTCGTTGTAACAGGTTCTTCTGAATATGTTGAAGAATTACGATTCGATTTAGAATTCTGCGAATAACTGAACCAAAAAAGCTTCGATCCAACAAGGATCGAAGCTTTTTCTATAGCGCTTTAAAGCAGAGGAGGGTGTCTGACACCCTTTATTCCTTTAGCGAACGAGTGGGTGTCAGACACGCTTTAGTTCGATGAAGTAATTGAGGACTTTTTTTCATTTTTTTATTTGAGGTTTATGTAAGCGGTTAACTGGCTATGGGCGTTCGGGTTTGGTTGATCTTTCGCCTGAGTGATTATTGATGCTCTATTAGGAATTTTCGGAATACGGTTGTGTTTAGGGGTGAGGCTCTTTATAATGTCTTTAATGGAAGTACATATGTACGCTTTGTGTAGACATTAAGGAGGGGAAAACGATGCAAGATCAGAAATTAAACGTAGGATTATGTGGACTAGGAACTGTAGGGACTGGGGTTGTGGAGATTCTTACAAATCACCAGGAGGATATTGTGCACCAGGTGGGGTGTTCAATTGATGTGAAGCGCATCCTCGTAAGCAATCTCGATAAACCTCGCGGAGCATCGGTGGATCCTTCTTTATTAACGGATCAGGTAGATGAGCTTGTAAATGACCCGGAAATCGACATTATTGTCGAAGTGATGGGGGGAATTGAGGACACGTATCACGTCCTTGAACGAGCGGTTCAAAATGGCAAACATGTTGTTACTGCCAATAAAGATATGATGGCTGTGCACGGTGGAAAGTTAATGGAACTTGCCAGAGAGAAGCACTGTGATATTCGCTATGAAGCGAGTGTGGCAGGTGGCATTCCTATTATCGGTTCTCTTACAAATGGTCTTGCCTCTGATCGAATTAACAAAATGATGGGGATCGTGAACGGAACGACAAACTATATTTTAACGAAGATGGTTGATGAGAAACGAACATTTGATGACGTCTTAAAAGAAGCTCAAGATCTTGGGTTCGCAGAAGCTGACCCGACCTCAGACGTTGAGGGATTAGATGCGGCTCGTAAGATTAGCCTTCTCTCAACTTTGGCATTTAAAATGCAAACAGAGCTTGAAGATGTAGAAGTTAGCGGCATCCGTGGCATTTCTTCTGAAGACCTTGCTTACGCCGAACAGCTTGGTTATACCATGAAGTTATTAGGCATTGCGAGCCGTGAGCATGGGAAGGTTGAAATGAGCGTGCAGCCAACGCTTGTACCAAACGCTCACCCACTTGCAAGTATTAAAGATGAATACAATGCTGTTTACGTTTACGGGGAAGCTGTTGGAGAGACAATGTTTTACGGCCCTGGAGCCGGTAAACTTCCAACAGCCACAGCAGTTGTATCAGATTTAATGGATGTGGTGAAAAATGTTCGCTTAGGTGTAACGGGTGAATCATCTGTTTATCCACAATATGATAAACAATTAAAAGCTAAGGATGAAATCTTCTCAAAATTCTTCGTACGTTTAGAAGGAGAAGACGAGGCGGGTACATTCCTTGCCATTACACAGCAGTTTGCTAATGCAGGTGTGTCCCTTGATAAGATTTTACAGATGCCTGTTGAAGGTCATGATGCAGCAGATATTATTTTAATCACACATAACGCGAGTCGCTTCCAAATGGATACGATTCTTGGTGCGTTGGAGGAAATTGAATCGGTTCGTTCGATCCACAGCGTGTATCGAGTAGAAGGAGAGGGGAAATAACCATGTCTTGGAAAGGTCTTCTATCACACTATCAATCTCTTTTACCCGTAACAGAGGATACGCCTAAGCTTACGTTGCTCGAGGGAAATACACCACTACTCCCTCTTCAGAAGCTATCAAAAGAATATGGCATTGATGCCTATGTGAAGATCGAAGGCGCAAATCCAACGGGCTCTTTTAAAGACCGTGGCATGGTCATGGCGATGGCAAAAGCTGTTGAAGAAGGGGCGGAAGCCGTCATTTGCGCCTCTACAGGGAACACATCCGCTGCTGCAGCTGCCTATGCGGCAAGAGCAGGTCTTCGCTGTATTATTGTAATTCCAGACGGGAAGATTGCACAGGGGAAACTGGCTCAAGCTGTTATGTACGGAGCTGAAGTCTATGCCATTGAAGGAAACTTCGATGAAGCGCTGAAAATTGTGAAGCATCTGGCAGAAACCGATAACTATACGCTCGTGAACTCCATTAATCCGTATCGGATGGAAGGGCAGAAGACAGCTGCTTTTGAAGTGTGCGACGTATTAGGAAAAGCTCCAGACCATCTGCTGATTCCTGTCGGGAATGCGGGGAACATCACGGCTTACTGGAAAGGGTTCAAAGAGTATCACAACGCTTATAAGACAGGTCTGCCGAATATGAGAGGCTTTGAAGCAAGCGGCTCTGCTGCGATTGTTCGAGGAGAAATCATTGAACAACCAGAAACGTTGGCAACAGCGATACGAATTGGTAATCCCGCGAGCTGGAATCAAGCGCTTGATGCATCCGGAACTTCAGGCGGTGCCATTGGAGAAGTGACGGATGAAGAGATTGTAGAAGCCTACCAGTGGCTCGCAGAGAATGAAGGCGTGTTTGCAGAACCCGCTTCTTGTGCTTCAATAGCTGGGCTATTTAAGTCCTTAAAACAAGGAGACGTACAAAAAGGTTCGCAAGTTGTATGTGTCCTAACAGGAAACGGCTTAAAGGATCCAACCACAGCGATTGAAAAAAGCGCTATTCAACCAACGGTTCTACCAAATGACCTTGAAACGGTAACAAATGCGATCCAAAATGGGGTCTTATCATGATTCACGTTCGTGTTCCGGCTAGCTGCGCCAACCTCGGGCCAGGATTTGATTCGATTGGTGTAGCGTTGAATCTGTTTCTTGAAATCCAGGCAACACGAGCTCAGTCCTGGAGCTTTAAAGCTTGTTCTGTGTTTGTGAAGGGGATGCCTGAGGATGAAGAGAATGTCATCTATAAAGCTGCTCAGCTTACCGCTCACAAGTACGGCTATCATCACCTTCCACCTCACCATGTGGAGGTAACGAGTGAAATCCCAGTCGCCCGTGGACTTGGGAGCAGTGCTTCAGCGATGGTGGCAGGAATTGAATTAGCGGATCAGATTCTTGACTTAACCCTTACAGATGAAGAAAAAATATCCATCGCCTCAGAAATGGAGGGCCACCCTGACAATGTCGCTCCTTCTGTTGTCGGCAGTGGTGTTATAGCCTATCAGGAGGGGAAGGAAGTGAGTTGGACGACGGTCACTTTTGAGAAGGTTTGTTTCCTAGCCGCCGTTCCTTCATTTGATTTAAAAACAAGTGAAGCCAGAAACGTCCTGCCTCCGAATCTTCCTTACAAAGAAGCAGTCGAAGGAAGCGCAATTGCGAATGTGCTCGTGGCTGCATTAGTAAAAGGGGATTGGGCCCTGGCTGGGAAGATGATGGAGAAAGATCGGTTTCATCAGCCATATCGTGGTGAACTGATGCCGCATTACGAAGAACTTCGTAGCTTTTTAAGCCTTGAGGGTGTATATGGCACCTTTATGAGCGGCGCAGGTCCAACAATTATGAGCCTTATGCCGACGGATCAGGGAAGTCGGATTACTGAAAACGCTAAAAAAAATTATCCTGATTTCGATTGGAAGCGTCTATCAGTTGATTATAGCGGGTCTGTCGTTACGATTCCTACTGCACAATCGAAATCATAATCGTGTGTTCCGCTACAAGCGGAGCACACTTTTTGCGTGAAAAGGTTTTGAATGGGTCAAAGGATGGGGATACTAGAAAGGAATTGTGTTTTTATGTGATTTTGTTTAAAATAGTAGCAGGTACTAATAACAAGTAATAACTATAGACACATTTTCTCCGAGGAGGACGAAAGAATGAATATGTCATTACAAGGTCGTACATATGTTGTGATGGGAGTTGCCAACAAGCGAAGCATTGCCTGGGGTATTGCTCAATCCCTACACAAAGCAGGAGCGCGTTTGATTTTCACATACGCTGCAGAGCGTTTTGAGAAATCAGTACGTGACCTGGCTGCCACGCTAGAGGGTGGAGAAGAATCTCTTTTCTATCAGTGTGACGTAACAGATGATGAAAATATCATGGAAACATTCCAACAAATCCAAAACGATGTAGGCGTGATCCACGGATTAGCTCACTGCATCGCTTTTGCAAACAAAGAAGAGCTAAAAGGCGACTTCTTAAATACAAGTCGTGACGGTTTCTTAACTGCTCACAATATCAGTTCTTATTCCTTAACAGCCGTATCTCGCGCTGTACAACCTCTAATGTCAGAGGGAGGCGGAATTGTAACCCTAACTTACCTTGGCGGTGAGCGCGTTGTACCAAACTACAATGTGATGGGTGTTGCCAAAGCAAGCCTTGACGCAAGTGTGAAATACCTGGCTGAAAGCCTTGGTAAACACGGTATCCGCGTAAACGCGATTTCAGCTGGACCGATCCGCACATTGTCTGCTAAAGGTGTGGGTGACTTTAACTCGATTCTAAAAGATATCGAAGAACGTGCACCACTACGTCGTCCAACGACTCAAGAAGAAGTTGGCGACACAGCGTACTTCCTACTAAGCGACTTCTCCCGCGGTGTAACAGGTGAGATGATCCACGTAGACTCTGGTTTCCACATTATTGGACGATAAGTCTTTATTCATGTAAGAAAAGCTCAAGGCCCTAGCCTTGGGCATTTTTGTTTTGTTTAAAAGGGGAGGGGAATGACGAAAGAGGTGGTTGGTATGTTGAGAGAGCTGGGCGTAGTGAAGAAAGCTGGGGCGGAGTGAAGAAAGCCGGCTGGGAATGACGAAAGAGCCCGACGGAGTGAAGAAAGAGGTGGGCGGAGTGACGAAAGCCGGTGTGGAGTGAAGAAAGAACGGGCGCAGTGAAGAAAGTCAGCTGGGAATGACGAAAGAGCCGGGCGGAGTGACGAAAGAACGGGCGGAGTGAAGAAAGCCGGCTGGGAATGACGAAAGAGCCAGGCGGAGTGAAGAAAGAGGTGGGCGGAGTGACGAAAGCCGATGCGAATTGAAGAAAGAACGGGCGGAGTGACGAAAGCCGATGCGCATTGAAGAAAGAACGGGCGGAGTGACGAAAGCCAGAGCGGAGTGAAGAAAGAACGGGCACAGTGAAGAAAGCCAGAGCGCAGTGAAGAAAGCCGATGCGCAGTGAAGAAAGAACGGGCGCAATGACGAAAGCCAGCGCGCACTGACGAAAAGGTCTACCGGTATGACGAAAGGTCCGCCCGCACTGTCGAAAGCCAGTACGGAATGTTCAAAGCGAAGATGGAATGTTGTTTAATAGGGGTGTCTTATCCCGAATTACAATCCATAAAAAGAGTGCTCCAAAAATGAGTCTGAAAAACTAGGCACATCTCCCACGCTTTTTGCATAGGCTATAGTGTAAACTGATGATCATATAGGGGGAGTGTGTATATATGGCGAAGAAGAAAAAGGATCGTGTAAAGCAGCCGATGTTGTATATTACACAGCCTGAGTTTGACCAGGCTGCGCCGAATATGCAGTCTGTGTACCGCACGGAACGGAAGCCGCTCACGAAGAAAAAGGAAGATAAACCTGAGGTGGAAACAGAGCCAAAGGCAGCTTCTGAAACAGTGGAGGCTTCAAGTACACAGGAAAATGTGACGGAAGATAAGGTGAAACGTGGCCAACAGAGGCGTCGGCGTTATTCGTTAGGACTTAATGAGCCAGACCGTTCGAGACCAGCTGGATATGACCCTTTCTTAGGTCGCCGTGACCCTTTTGAAGTAGCGGGGGATCACCAGGTGTCGGATGAAACAGAAGAGGAAATTGATCTTCAGGAACCTAAGAAAGATGAAGAGCCACCAGCTCAGCTAGAAGAGCCTGGAGAAGAAGAGCAACCAAGATCGTTACAGGAAACCGAAGAGCGTGAGCCTGAATTGTCGACTGCTGAGAATGAAGAGATTGAGGAGCGGGCAGAAAAACGTCGTGTTTCTTTTACAAACCGAAATCGGCGTAGTCGATTTAAAGACATGAGCTTAGAGGATAAAGTAGACTATTTTGTGAACTTGCCTTCTCAGGTTCCGAGAATGAAATGTGAAGTTATTACAGAAGAGGAGCGATACAAAGGATGGATTGAGGAATATGAAGATGGAATTGTCTACATGAAGATTCTTCAACGCCCATTTAAGGTAGAAGTGTCGTTTGATCAGATTCAGGATATTGTGTTGAGAGGGTTTTAGAGCTGCTGTTCCTGCAGCTCTTTTTTTTATAGGGGATATAGATTTCCGCATTTCACCTTATGTATACAAAAAGCCAGGCTCCTTTATGGGAACCTGACTTTTCTGGTAGACATGTAGCTACAGCCCTGTCAACTTGCAGGATTCTGTATGTTGCTGATTAGAGGCTTATGCTTTTATTTACTAAGCTCTTGCGTTGATTGCTGGTAGGCAAGTGATATGGCAGAAGCAGTTAAGGTCTACTGTGATGCAGATGCCAGTTGCGCGAAGGTTACTTGTGTCCTGATCGCTTGGTGATTTGATGTGGCACTCTTCAGAAGACTGAGGAGTAACAAGTAGTTCAAGAAGTGCACATTCGCAATCTTCGTCTACCTCTTTTACGCGGAAGATGAAGCTTTCGCGAATCTTATCGATTTCGTTACGGCGAGCGCCGAAGCCTTTGAATGGTTTGCAATCTTTGCAGTAAAGGATGACAGGTACCGTATCTTTATTTGTACCACGGTCCCCCATTAATTCGTTAATTGACTCTTCACAGCTGGAATTGCAATCATCTGTTACATCGTTTTGTGCGTCAACGATTTCCTTCAGGATGTCACATACACAACCTTCAGAAGCTGACTCAACTCTGTTTCCACAACCCATGTGTCATTTCCCCTTTCTGGACGTTTTGACTTATTGTCTTTAATAGAATATGTCGGGAGCCTCCATGTGTGTGGGCAGAAGCCCGTATTTTTCTGAAAGGCTTGATGAAAAAATCCAGGGCGCTTTTCTTAGGAAAGAGGGCAAGAGCCCAAACACACCCCATTCTTCTTACATAGGATACTAGCGAGTAAAGATTTATGAAGGAGTGGACCTACTGTGTCAGAGAAACGAAAAAAAGTCATCCATGTAGATGAAGTGATCATTAAAGCAGAAAACGTGGTCATCGAGCCACAACGTCCTCATCGTCGCGATCGCCATGAAGGAGGAAACTTTGACCCGTTCTTCGGCCCTCGCCGTGCGCAAGTGGAAGATGTAACGGAAGAAGAGCATGTAGAAGTTGAGGAGGAAGTAGAAGAGGTTCATGAGGAAGAAGAAGGCGAAGATCGTCGCCCTCCATTCTCCTGGATCTAATGAAGGAAACCTCCATTGTCTTTAGAAAGACAATGGAGGTTTTATTTTGGATTCAATTGGACAAGTCCATCATCATATACTCCATTAAAGGATGTGATACGAGTGGGACTAACCTGGATCGAACTTATAATTCTAGTCTTAGCTAGCTTTCGGATTACGAGACTACTTGTCTATGACACGATTACAGAATGGTTGAGGAGACCCTTTCACAAAGAAATCGAACAGGTGAATGGAGAGGGTGAAACAGAAATTTTCATCGAAGCAAAAGGGAGAGGGTTGCAGAAATTTATTGGAGAATTATTGAGTTGCCATTGGTGTACAGGAGTATGGGTGTCAGCGCTCGTTTATGGAACGTTTCTGTACCTGCCAGTTCTTATTCCGTTATGGATTGTATTTGCGATTAGCGGAGGCGCTGCTATTTTATTTAAATTTTTTGATTAGGCAGAGGTACCTACCCATACGGATAGGCCTCTTCTTTCATACGATAAGACGAGGGCATAGTTTATGTGGAAAGGGTGGTGGAGAAGTTGAAAATTAAAAAAACAGCTTCACAGAATGCCTCAATTAGACCAAAACCAGCATCGCCAAAGAAAAAGAAAGGCTGCGGTTGCGGAAAGAAGAAGTCTAAATAAATGCCTCGAATTCGAATCTTTGAACCAACTTGGATGAAACCGTTCCACGATCTTCATAAACATATGGATTTAAAGGAGTCGTGGTTTCAATTTCCTGAGAAGAAGAAAGCGAAATTTGATCAGGAGTTTCAGTCTTTCCATAAGTCTCATGATGAATGGCATAAGTCATTCCAGGAAGGCATCGGCCAGATCGAAAAAGCCATGAAGGACTTAGAGAAAAAGATGGAAGGTTAGGTTCCTGCATAGGAGCCTTTTTTTATGTGGAAGGTCCGTTACCGGAAGAGTGTTAGGGCAGGCTTGGGGACTACTCGCTTTCCTGCGGGGAGCTGGGAAGCCTCCTCGTTCGCTATCGCTCTCTGTGGGGTCTCCCCTAGGCTCCTTACCCCGCGGGAGTCTCGCAGTCCCCAAGCCTGCCCTGGCATTAAGTGGTGAACGGACCGTGCACAACCGCTTCCGAGAACCTAACAATCATAAATCTCGCGTTTCCGTTTCTCCTAATATGGCTCACCTTATTCTCAAGCACAGCAAACGGAAACTCAGCCCAATTCTGCATACTCCTAGAAGAACAACAGGCATATTCATCCAGGAAAGCGGGTAATGTAAGGTAAGGATCTAAAAAGGAGTGATTGTATATGGGATACATTTTGCCAATACCGCACTACCAATATAGCGATTATCGTGAGAGAGTTGAACGCACGAAGCGTGATCCATTTCCAATTGAGCGACCATTTAAGCTAGATTTAGAACAACAGTTGGATAATCCTGAACCAAGAGAAGAAGATCGAAAAGATTATCAATATTATAGTGAACAAGTAAAAGAACAGCAGAAGACGGATTTGTATGCACCTCAATCTGTTCATGCTGGGAGAGCGCAGCATAAAATTTACTCTGAGGTGACAGGAATTGGGCGGCATTTTAACGAAAGTATTTAGAAAATGCCGAAGGAGTCGAGAGCATGAAGCTGATTCAAATCAATTCAAACTGCTATTACTTTAGCGGACCAGTCAATATTGGATATATTCATCAAGAGGAGTCGGGCATGATCGTTGATGCAGGGATCGACTCCCAGACGATGAAGAAAGTGTTAAAGAAGCTAGACGGGGAAGGGTTGCCGGTCACCCACCTCTTTATTACCCACGCTCATTCAGACCATTATGGTGGTGGGTCGTATTTGCAGCAGGACCGGACAGTGTATACGTTTGCCCCTTACTACGAAGAGGCGATTTTACGGAATCCTTCTATTGAACCTTTGTACTTATTTGGAGGGAACGATCCGTTGCCAGAGCTCCGCAATAAATTTTTAGAGGGCAATTCCATTTTTGTGGATGAAGTGTTGCAAGAAGGGGCGTATGAACGGGATGGATTTAATTTCACCACGTATTTGTTGCCTGGACACAGCTACTATCAGCTTGGCCTAAAAATTCAGGATTGCTTATACGCTGGAGATGCTTACTTTAGTGAGGAGCAGCTGCATAAGCATAAAATCCCTTTCTTAACGGATGCGCATCTTGCTATTCAATCGTTGTACAAGCTTAAAGGGATTCAAGTGAAAGGAGCGTTGCCAGGGCATGGAGAATATGAAGAGGACTTTCATGACACGGTGGATGCCAACATCGCTTATTATCATGAACTGATCCATATGCTCCGCGCTTACATTGAAGAGGAGGAACTTGTCTCCCATGAAGATGTGGTGGCGCATATGTGTACGATGTATCAGATCAAGGTCGATCAACTATCCCAATGGTTGTTATTTCGGACAGCTGTTACAGCGTACATAATCGCATTGTTGAAACAAGAACAAGTTGGATATAAGATTCATGACTACCGTTGGGTGTTTTATATAAAAGAAGGAGAAGCTTAGTATGGCACGACATACAAGGCTTCTCCTTCTTTATATTCAGCATACATTAGCTCTTTAGGGGAGTGAATGTTCTGCTGCTTGAGCTGGTGATTGAGCCACTCTTCTGTAAGGTCTGCTTCCTTAAGATTATCCCACAAAATCTCCCCATCACTTACAAGGGTGCGTGGTAAATAGACCCGTTCAGGTTTTAAGTTCAAGTCACGTCGGTTCGGTGATTGATCGAGTGACTTCTTTAGGACGGATACGGTGCCGTCTGTTTCAAGGATGGCATATTCTACCTCTTGAATCGAGAAAACATCTTTCGCTCGTAGCAAATGCTGCAGTTGATTGATATCAAGCTTACCTTTTTTTAAGAGTTCTTTTTGAATTTTTCCTTCATATATAATGATAGTAGGTCGCCCTTCGAGTAAAGCGCGTGACCCTTTGTACTTCTCTGTGATCCATTCTGTTACATAGATTAAAATCCCCCAGCAAAGAACAGCAAACAGAACTTGAAAAACGCCGACCTCTTGATCGTAAAGAGCATTTCCGACAAGTTCTCCAAGGACAAGCGCGGCTATAAAGTCAAACGCTGTAATCTGGGTGATTTGGGATTTTCCTAGTACCTTAGTTAGGACGAATAAGCATAAAAATCCAACGATGGTCTCGACTAATATGGAACTGTAAACCAATCTCCCCTCATCCTTTCTTGATTCCTTTCATAAGCATTGCCAAAAGGAGAGTGGGGTATACAAGAAAGTCTGTTAAGGGTACCATAAGGTCGAAAGATGTAGAAAATGGGGTGTTCCTATTGTTATCGAAAATTCTTTTCATCATTAGTTTGGGGGCGCTCGGTCTTTATGCGTGGACGGGCAATAGAGTGATGGATGAAGATATGTTGCTAACGATTGCGATTGGCGGGTTTGTTGTCTCTTTCTTCATTGGATTGCTTGTGAAAGTGGGGAAGTTCCTGCTTACCATAACGGCACTCTTAGTCATTGGCGTCGTAGCTTATCAAATGGTGGGGCCTATGTTATGAGGATCAAGGCATAATAAAAGCTCGGGAGCTAGTGCTTCCGAGCTTTTTGTGTACATGTTATAGTTCTTTAATCATTGTGACGTGGGGAATCCCGGCATCCATAAATTCTTCCGAAACGACTTTGTATCCAAGAGATTCATAGAATCCGAGGGCTTGGATTTGGGCGTTCAGCTTACTCTTTTTGTAGCCTTTTTCTTTCGCGTACTCTTCCATGTGAAGGATCATTTGTTTGCCGTACCCTTCGCCGCGAAAGGTTTTCAATATACAGATGCGCTCGAGTTTGGCGTACTCCTCGACAAAGCGTAAGCGGCTAGCAGAAACAGGAGCCCCCTCCGCATAGCCTGCAAAGTGAGTGGCAACCTCATCAAATTCGTCCATCTCTTCTTCTATGGATACGTTCTGTTCTTCGACGAAAACCTTTTTTCGCACGGAATAAGCGTCTTCTAATTGCTGTTTAGTTGTAACGTGTTCAATATTCATGTAGCGATTACCCTTTCCCAAGGCGGAACGTTTCATAAACGGTCCATGATCCATTCTCAAGCTGGTATAAGAGTTGGAAGCGATCAATGGTCTCTTCAAATTCATGACTAATCATCCGTAAGCTCCCATATACATCTGAGTGCTCATCATCTGAAAGCTTCTGAGCGATCGTAATATGGGGGACAAAAGAGAATGTTTGACCATTTGGAATGTCACTACGATGAAGCTTTTGATGTAGTTCCATTAATCCCTCTGCCGGCTCTACTTTCATGTAAATCGTGTTCGTTACTGGGGAGAAAGTACTTAGCTTGTTGATCATAAGGGTGAATGGCTGGGTGTCTTTCGCTACAGTAGAAAGTTCTTGTACGACTTCTTCAATTCTGTCTTCGTCTGCTTCAAAGGCTTCCTTTAATGTTACATGTGGTGGAATTAAAGCGTAATGTGGGTCGTATCGTTTTCTGTAAGAGTTCGCAATGTCTTGAATCTGCTTTGATGGAAATAAAGCAATACCGTACTTCATGATTGAACCTCCTATTTTATAATTTCTTAAAGAAGATGAATGGTGTCATCTTGATTAGAATACTCGTGTAAACCATTATATCAAATTTTCTGAAATTCAGCTTTAATGAGTTAAGGATTTTCGCTTCCAAACATGGCAGGAAGTGCTCGTTTTAAATCTTTTTGCCAATATTTCCACGTATGTTCCCCGTCTAACTCGTGGTAGGTGTACTGCTGGCATTTTTCTTCTAAGATCTCCTGAAGCTTGCGGTTCGGGGTTAAGAAATCCTGAATCTTGCCGTCTGTAGTGGAAACCTCAGTCTCCTCATTTCCGATGGTGTGATAAATAACCATGGATGAGAGGGCGCTGCTGGTTTTTGCTTCCTCTAGTACTGTTTCATCTACATAAGGAGACTGCATAATCACTTTACCGAATGTATTCGGATATTTAAGTGCCGTCATAAGTGCCATCGTGCCGCCAAGGGAGTCCCCCATAAGTGCGCGACTTCCACCCATATGATATGTAGGAAGTTCTTCATCTAGCAAGGGAACGACTTCATTCGCTAGAAACTTCATATAAGCTGTGAATTTCTTACCTTCTGGGTGATACTTTTCGCGACGATCATACTTATCGTTGTAATGAATCCCAACGAAAATAGTATTCTCAATCGTTTGATCACTATGGAAGCGATCGCTGAGGGTGGCGATTCGCCCAAGCTGCATGTAATCATCTCCATCTTGCATGATGCAAATGTGGTATTTATATAATGGAGAGAACGTTTCTGGTTTAAAGATCTTTAACGTTAATGTCTCGTCTAGATAGTGGCTATCTATGGTGTGGTCGGTCATGGTTCCTTTTCTGCCCAATTTTACACCTCCTATATTCATGGAAAGAGGAAACTATCCTCTTCGGTACCCTTATAGAATGAAGGATAAACGCGCTATAAAGTTAGTGTATCACAATTGTAAGAAAAAAGTGGATAAGAGGAGGGGCGTGAGTCTTAAGGACTATTTTGTTCAGGTGAGATGACACGACTTCGAAATAAGAAAAATAAATGCTATAATGATGTAAGGAAAGTTCACTTACAACGTTAAGGTTCCGAATGAATTCTAAAATTATTGTCAAAAAATTAATCATTGTCTTTTCATTTGAATCCTGCTAAAATACACTTAGCAAAATAGAATCATTTTTAGGGGGTAAATAAAAATGACAAAGAAAAGAAGTTATTTAGCCTTCATCCTTATGTTAGCGCTTTCTATGATGCTCGCAGCTTGCGGTGGCGGAAGTGCTGACAACAATTCTGGAGACGAAGGTAGCGATGGTGGAGATGACGGTAAGAAGTTTATCTCTCTATTAACTGGTGGGACAACGGGTACATACTACCCACTAGGTGGTACGTTCGCTCAGGTTATGAATGAGAACGTTGATGGCGTAGAAGTTTCAGCTCAATCTGCTGGTGCTTCTGTAGAGAACATGAAATCCCTATCTAAAGGGGAAGCAGAACTTGCATTTGTCCAAACAGATATTGCGGCCTATGCGGCTGAAGGTAAGTTAATGTTTGAAGACAATCAAGTTGATAATGTTCAAGCGATTGGAACGCTTTATCCAGAAACGATTCAGATTGTAACAACTAAAGATTCTGGAATTGAATCTATTGAAGATCTGAAAGGGAAAACCGTTTCTATTGGAGCCCTAGGTTCTGGTACAGCAGCAAACGCTGAAAACATTCTTGATATTCATGGCATTACTCTAGACGATATCAAGAAACGTGACCTTGCATTTGGTGAGTCTACTAGTGGAATCCAGGATGGATCCATTGATGCTGCATTCATCACTTCCGGAACACCTACTGGTGCGGTAGAAAGCTTAGCAGCAACGACAGACGTTAAGATTGTACCAATTGCAGACGATAAGATTGATGAGCTAATTAAGGAATATCCTTATTATGCTAAAGACGAAATCAAAGCAGAAACATACAGCAAAGTAGATGAGCCTGTTACAACTGTAGCGGTTCAGGCGATGCTTGTTGCTTCTAAAGATCTAAGCGAAGATCTTGTTTATGACTTAACAAAAGCATTATTCGAAAATACAGACGCAATCTCTCATGCTAAAGGTGAGTTTATCACTGCAGATAGTGCTCTAGATGGTGTTGGAATCGACGTTCATCCAGGTGCTCAGAAGTACTTTGATGAAAAAGGTGTTAGCAAGTAATCAACTAAGTCACTATGGAGAAAAGATAGACCGGATTGTTCGGTCTATCTTTCTTCATGAAAAGAAGGGATCAACATGAAAAATCGACGAACCCAACTCGTAGTTGCCATTTCCCTCATCGCGGTTACGGCTCTTGCCGTTCTTATCTTTTATCCAAACCGCACGGTTATCACCTTCCAACATATAAGATCGGGAGAGGAGTTAGCTTATCTTCCGATACATCATCAGCGTCACTTTCAAATCAATTACATTCATTCGGTTCACCTCTCAGAGGTTATTGAAGAATTTGAGGTTCAAAAAGACAATTCAATTAAACCAAAAAAGCTTATTTATGAAGATACTGCTATCGGTATGCCTTCAAACGCCTACGGTGACGATACATTCGAGATGAAAGACGAGAAATATATCATCACAAAAGGGCCGAGTACGAAACCCTTGCCTTTCATTAATTTATCTGTTGGTCAAGTACGATCGAAGCACAGAATTGTGTATGATGGCGAGTCCTATTTGTTAAAGGAATATGTAGGGGCTGGGACGAGTATTAAGATTGAAGCTCGAGACGTTAGTATGTGGCAGATGTGGAAAGGAGTGAAGATGAGTGAGTGATAAAAACAACCAAGATCATACACTCTCGCAAGAAGACCAGGACGCACTTGTAAAGAAATACGATGTAGAATCAAGCGTCCGTGATTTATCAGGAATTGTAGGAAAAATCGTATTTTTCAGCTTATTAGCTTTTTCTCTCTATCAAATCTATTTTACTGTCATCTATCAAATACCAGCTCAAATGCACCGTTCCATCCACTTAGGATTTGCGTTAATGCTGATTTTCCTGTTATTCCCTGCAAGGAAGAAGAACTTAGAACGAGGAAAGCTCGGCTGGTATGATTATGTTTTAGCTTTATTAAGTGTAGGAATCGGTGCTTATTGGCCGCTGAACTATGATCAAATCGTTGCTCGCGCTGGGGAAATGACGCAGGTGGATTTCTATGTCGGAATCCTTGCGATTTTGCTTGTCCTAGAAGCGACAAGACGCGCTGTTGGAATACCGATTACGGTTATCGCAGGCTTGTTCCTTGCTTACGCGTATTGGGGACGTCAGATGCCTGATTTCCTTATTCACCGCGGTTTGGACGTGGATACAATTGTTCAAACGATGTTCTTTACAACAGAAGGTATTTTTGGAACGCCGCTTGCGGTATCATCCACTTTCATCTTCTTATTCCTATTATTCGGTTCCTTCCTTGTGAAGACAGGCGTAGGTCAATACTTCAATGACCTTGCAGTCGCTTTAGCAGGTAAGCGTACAGGAGGTCCTGCGAAGGTAGCGATCTTCTCGAGTGCCCTTCAAGGTACGATTAGCGGAAGTTCTGTAGCGAACGTTGTAACATCCGGTTCATTCACGATTCCAATGATGAAGCGTCTCGGGTACCGCAAAGAGTTCTCAGGCGCCGTTGAAGCAGCTGCTTCTACAGGTGGACAGCTTATGCCTCCAATCATGGGTGCAGCTGCCTTCCTAATGATTGAGTTTATCGGAATTGATTACTGGTCGATTGCAAAAGCAGCAGCGATTCCAGCGATTCTTTATTTCACAGGAATTTGGATTATGACCCATTTCGAAGCCAAACGAATTGGCCTTCGTGGTCTGGATGATGATGAAATTCCAGATAAAAAAGAAGTTCTGAAGAAACTATATCTTCTACTTCCAATTGTAGCGATTGTATTCTTCTTAGCTTCTGGCTTAAGCATTATCCTATCAGCTCTTTATGGCATCTTCACAACGATTCTGGTCGGACTTTTACGGGAAGAGAAATTCCGTAAAATCTACCCGGTCGCGTTTGGTGTTGGAGGAGTAGCCTATATCATTTATAAAGCCGTTGTAAATGGTGGTCTTGCAGACGGCTGGTTCGTTGGTGGCCTGATTGCAGGAACGCTTACGACCATTGTCGTGAGTTACTTCTTCGATGGAAACTTTGCTGACACAATTGATGCCCTGGTTCAGGGTGCGCGTACAGCCCTTGGCGTTGTTGCGGCTACAGCAGCTGCAGGTATGATTGTAGGGGTTGTAACGAAGACAGGTCTTGGCCTTAAATTAGCAAACAGCTTAGTAGCGCTTGCAAATGAACAGATTCTATTAACCTTATTCTTCACAATGGTAGCAGCGATCATTCTTGGTATGGGTTCACCGACAACGGCGAACTACGTAATTACCTCTACAATCGCAGCACCTGCCATTATAGCACTAGGGGTAATGGAACTTCCGGCTCACTTGTTTGTGTTCTACTTTGGTATTATCGCAGACATAACACCTCCTGTTGCCCTTGCAGCATTCGCGGCATCCGGGGTTTCTGGAGGAGAACCGATACGGACTGGACTCAATGCAGCCAAACTTGCCATTGCAGCCTTTATCATTCCGTATATGTTCGTCTTACAGCCTGAGTTATTAATGATCGATGCGACATTCTGGGGTCTGATCTGGATCCTGTTTACCGCGCTAGCAGGTATGATCGCAATCGGTGCAGGTATGATTGGATACTGGTACCGTAAAGTATACTGGGTTGAGAGAGTTCTTGCTGTCGCAGGCGGTTTGTCTCTTATTTATCCAGGCGTCTATTCAGATACGATCGGACTTGTTTTGTTCGGCGGAATCTTAGCTGCTCAATTCTTGTTTAAACGAGAGTTAGTAGGCCAGCCGGTGACACAAAAAAGTCGTGCGTAATAGAATAATAGATGTATAAAGGGAGAGATCAGAATACTGATCTCTCCCTTTTTTAGTGTTTTGGTATGAGTGAAAAGTGATGCGAGCAAGCGGGTGGCAGGGCGAAAGTGTCGGGACCAGCGTGGAAAGCATCAGGACGCCCGCCTCGAGCGTCAGAACCAGTCGGGAAAGTGTCAGAACGCTTGCTCCTAGCGTCGGGACCAGCTGGGAAAGCGTCAGAACACTCGACCTGACCGTCAGAACCAGTCGGAAAAGCGTCAGAACGCCCCACCAGAGCGTCGGGACCAGCTGGGAAAGCGTCAGAACACTCGACCTGAGCGTCAGAACCAGTCGGAAAAGCGTCAGAACGCCCCACCAGAGCATCAGAACCAGCCAGGAAAGCGTCAGAACACTGGTCCTAAGCGTCAGAACCAGTCGGAAAAGCGGCAGAACGCCAGCGCAGAGCATCAGAACCAGCCAGGAAAGCGTCAGAACGCCCGCCCCGAGCGTCAGAACCAGCAAGACAAGCGTCAGAACGCCTCACCCCCAAAACCCTACATACTCTTCGTCTGGTCTTGCTGACTCTTCTTGTTCTGCGGGAGTGTTTCTTTCCGGATCATCTTCAGAAACGCATACACGAAGATAAAGATAATCACGGTAAACGGAAGAGCGGATATCAAGGAAGCCGTCTGCAAAGCGTTTAATCCTCCGGCAACTAGCAGTACGGCTGAGATTGCGGCCATCAGAAGTCCCCATACAATCTTAACGAGAAGGGGCGGTTTCAAGCTTCCGTTTGTCGTCATGCTGCCTAGAATATAGGTAGCTGAGTCTGCAGATGTAACTAAAAATGTAAAGATTAACAAAATCGATAGAATCGACAAGATGTTTGTGAACGGCAGATGTTGGTATGTTTCAAATAGCGCAACCGTTACATCTTGATCGACAGCTTCTGCAATTTTTGTCCCCTCCATTAAGTCTAGGTGTAAAGCGGTTCCGCCGAATGCGGCAATCCACAGGCAAGCAATAAGCGGT
The DNA here is from genome assembly GCF_030166655.1 of Pontibacillus chungwhensis. Classification (GTDB taxonomy): domain Bacteria; phylum Bacillota; class Bacilli; order Bacillales; family BH030062; genus Pontibacillus. Next base: position 1,011,547 of record NZ_CP126446.1, read on the forward strand.
GGGACAACCATAACGCCAAAGATAAACTCACGTATCGTACGTCCTCGTGATACTCGGGCGACAAACGCCCCTACAAATGGAGACCAAGCAATAACCCAGGCCCAGTAAAAGATCGTCCAGTCCCTTACCCACGTTCCTCCTTGGTACGGGGTCAGGCGAAAACTGTACTTAACGAAATTGTTAATGTAATCCCCGATACCGAGTGTAAATGTATTTAATATGAAAACGGTAGGACCAGCGATAAAGACAAATAGTAAGAGCCCTAAGCATAATCCTAGGTTCAGATTACTAAGCCACTTAATTCCTTTATTTAAGCCGGTACTCGAAGAGGTTAAGTAAATGATAACCAATACTCCGGTGATGGCTAGTTGAACGGTGGTGCTGTTTGGGATGTTGAAAACGGATTTAAGACCACCGTTCATTTGCAAAATTCCGAGCCCAAGAGAAGTAGCGATTCCCATAACCGTTGCAATGACTGCGAGAGAATCGATGGTTGTTTTAGTCCCTTTACGACTTCCGAGTACAGGTTCCACGGCTGTTGAGATTAAGCCGTCATTATCTTTTCTAAATTGCAAAAAGGCAATCAGTAACCCAATTATGGTAAAGACCGACCATTGACTGATGCCCCAGTGGAAGAAAGAGTACCCCATGGCAATACGGGCGGTTTCTTCTGTTTGGGCATTTAAATCTTCAAATGGTGGGGTGAAGAAGTGGCTCATGGGTTCGGCTACACCCCAAAAGACTAAGCCGGCCCCGAATCCTGCTGAGAAAAGCATCCCAATCCACGTGAAAAAGGGGTATTCGGGTCTTGAATCTTGGGGTCCGAGTCGGATCTTTCCGTATTTACTGATCGCTAAGCCAACCAGGAAGAGAACAAACAGAAAGACAGACAAGAGATAAAACCATCCGAATTTGGTCGTGGTAAACAGAAACAAGCTCTCTGCCACGCTGCCAAATTTGTCTGGAATGATCGCCCCAATGATGACAAGGATGGAAATTGTGAGGGCTGAAATAATAAATATAGGGTTTTTTAAAGGTTGTTTTTCTTTCATACACATCGTCTCCTTTTCATTAAAAGTGGTATGTACTCTCGATTAGGGCTCCTATAACTAATCCCATAAAATGCAAAATCTAAACATAAAAGTGAGAAGGCGACCAGGTTCAAAGCCAAAATAAAAAGGATCAAACCACATGGATTGATCCTTTTCTTGCTTCTTAAAGTAAACGATGAAGCGACTCAACATGACTTCTATCTTCATCAATAATTTGGTCAATGAGTTGCTTCGTTTGAGGATCTACATCGCCTTTTACAATCTCCTCTGAAAGCTCGACTGCATAATAACTTTCGGCGCGCGCTGCACTATCAATAATCTTATCCGTTTCGTCTGGCATCATGAACTTTCCGATGAATCCCTGAACAGAACCAATCAGCCCTTCATCATCTACCGGGGTTCCGTTTAGGTCCTGAATCCTTTCAGCGACTTGCTGAGCATGCTGTTTATGTTCTTGTTGAATGCGCTGGAACTCCTTTTTGATATGAGGTTCGTCGAGTTTCTGGATGTAATGTTCATAAGCGTGTACACCCATGTACTGGCCTTTTAAGAAGGTGTTTAAAGTTTTCACGATATCTTGTTGTGACATCTGGATCACTCCTTTGCCCATTAGTCTTCTCTAGCTGACTAAAGGTATGTGTGCGTTGGAACAACCATTAGTCTCAGGAATTTTGATTTTTTTTACACACACCCCTCCTAAAGACTGGTTTTGTGTTAAGAAACGGTAAAATTGGAAGTGAGCTCTCGAGAGATATGGTACTTTTACGTTGTGGTTATACAACTTAGAAGGAGTGAAGGGACTTGAAGAAATCGGGGATTATTCGAATCGTTATGATTTGCTCATTAGTGCTCACATTTGTGCCTGTAAAGCAGGTAGATGCGGTTACCGAAAAAGATGTGGTCATTAGTGAGATTGCTTGGATGGGAACAACGAGTAGCTACAATGATGAATGGATAGAGCTATCTAATAACACAAGTGCTAACGTGTCTCTAGAAGGTTGGACGTTGGAAGCTCGCGATGGTTCGCCAAGTATCTCGTTATCAGGAACAATTTCTGGTGATGGATCGTTTATCTTAGAGCGAACAGATGATACCACCGTTACAGAGGTAGCGGCAGATATGATTTATGCAGGCTCGCTAAGCAATAGTGGTGAGGTGCTCGAGCTTCGGAATTCATCAGGTGTACTGATCGATTCTGTAGACAAATGGTACGCAGGTGACAATTCGTCTAAATCCACCATGGAGCGAGCGAAGCTTCAAGGCAATGGAACGGATCAAGCGAGTTGGGCGGACGCAACGGATACATATAGTGGAGGATATGGGACCCCTTCTGTGCAAGGTGAAGAACTGCTGTGTGATTCAAAGGAGCACATCAATCAGGTATCGAATGAGGTTGGCGCGATCAATGTATACTTTAACAAATGTGCTTATGGGAAGTATGCGACAAGTCAAAATACTGCTAATTACAATGTGAACCTGGAAGACCGATTGATACAGCGTATTGAAGGGGCGACAGAATCAATTGACATGGCTACGTATGAGATAAATCTTCCTGGAGTCATTGACGCACTAGTCCGAAAAGCGGCTCAAGGTGTAAATGTTCGAGTGATTGCTGATGCGAAAGATGGAAGTGATCCCCATTATACAGAGCGTTATCAAACCATGCGCCTTTACCTAGAACAACTTGTCCGCGGCGAAGACGGAATAGTAGGAACCAACGATGATGTGGAGGTTTTCTCCGATTCCATTATGCTAGCTGTTGAAGACCCTGTGCTTCGTGAAGAGTTTGGGTTAACAAGTACTCCAGTTGGTATGAAAGATGTAACCGTTGAGGTGGGTTCAGGAACGTTGTCAGGCTATAATTTAGCTGGTGGGGAAGAGAAGGCCCCTGGCAGTTTCTATTCGCCCGGAAATCAAATGCACAATAAATTTGCTGTTATTGATGGGGAGTGGGTATTTACTGGAAGTTGGAATTTTACCGTTACAGGTTTGTATGGAACAGAAGATAATCGAAAGAATGGTGTTTTAGGTGGCAATACCCAGCACGTTGTAGAACTTCATTCGAGTGAATTAGCTGCGATTTATAAAACAGAGTTTGATGAAATGTGGGGTGCATCTGGTATGGTACCCGATCCGGCTAACTCAAACTATCATGGAAGAAAGACAGACAATACCCCGCATACCGTTACCGTTGGTGGAAGAGAAGTAGAAGTTTATTTCTCTGCAGGAGATGATGCGGTAGGCCACATGGCTGACGTTGTGAAGAATGAAGCGGACTATGGGGCATATTTCACTATATTCGCATGGTCTGATCAAACGCTTGTAAATGAACTGAAGAATAAATGGGAAGGGAGTTATAATGACTTAGAGGGGTCATTAACTGGTTTTGATGTAAAAGGGGTGTATGACGAAGGATTTTGGAATCAATGGTGGTCTGCTTCCATTGAAATGACAGGTCGTACAGCTTCTCAAACATCAACCAATAATCCTAATGTGCGCTGGAATCATGCAGCCCCAGTTTACGAGGATAATGAAGATCGTAAGCTTCACAGTAAGACGATGCTTATTGATCCTACTCACTCAGAAAGTGATCCAACAGCTATTATTGGTTCCACGAACTGGAGCACAAATGGGAATGACATTAATGATGAGAACATGTTATTTATCCACGATGCACAGATTACGAATCAATTCCTGCAAGAGTTCTATGCTCGATATGACGCTGCAGGCGGGATACTTCCGGTTCAATAAACATCCGTAGGAAAGCACTTAGAGTTAAAGAACTCTAAGTGCTTTTGTTTATGAAAACCTCCTTTCAATCGATCCTCATCATTGGTACAACCCTTATTGCTCCATCCCCTGTGGAATATTATGTTAAGATCAGAACGTAAACCGTCAAAAAAAGGAGTGTGGGGACCGTGATATTTGAAACGGAACGAATACGATTCAGAAAGCTTGAGAAAGATGACATGGAAATCCTTCATCGCTGGCAAAATGATACGACTGTTCACACGAATATGAGCACGTCGATTGATCTCTATAGTATGGAAGATGTGGAAAAGTTCTATGAGAGAATGAAAGATTCCCGTAGCTATATCATTGTGGAGAAAGAAAGCGATAAGGAAATCGGGAGTATCACGCTCGTTCGCGAGAATAACCAACAGCAAAACGCTGAGTTTCTCTTGTTAATTGGAGAGAAAGAGTATTGGGGAAATGGGTATGGAAAAGAAGCCCTTCTGCTATTCCTTAATTTCGTCTTTATGGAACTGAACCTGCACCGTATCAGCCTGAAAGTCTTCTCCTTTAATGAGAAGGCGAAGGGGATGTATGAGCGTATGGGCTTTAAAGTAGAGGGGCAATTACGAGAAGCATTTTTCCGAAATGGAAAATGGCACGACCTGTTTATTATGGGAATGCTCCAGGACGAATACATGGCGTTGTATAAATAAGGCACTCGGCACTTTCGCGAAAGAGAAGCGAAAGTGCTTTTTTTATTTTAGGGAAGGTACTTCTTTTCTCCGAAGTATATTTTAGAAGGGGAATAATTGGATATATATGCTAAAATGAGAGGATAAGAGCTTCTCCGTTTGGCAAGCACCAAGAGAGCATCTGATAGATTGACATATCAAGAGTATAGGAGATGGGTAACATGAGGATGGATCGATTATCGCCAGAGAAAGCGGCTGGTTTGTTTGTAGATGCATTTTATCCAAAGTGTAAGGCTGCGTTGTTGGCTGGAAGTACGGTTCGAGGGGAGGAAACGGAGAAGTCGGATTTAGATATTATTATTTTTGATGATACGCGGCTAGCTTCGTACCGAGAATCTCTCATCGCTTATGAATGGCCTGTTGAAGTATTTGTATACAGCTTGAGTTCCTATCAATCATTTTTTGAAAGAGATGTAGAACGAGCGCGTCCGTCTTTGCCCCGAATGGTGGCGGAAGGGGTTATCATAAAAGGATGGGATGTGGTAATGCCGATCAAAGCAGAAGCAGATTATCTTTTAAATCTTGGACCGGAGAAGTGGACAGAAGAAACGATTCGAACGAAGCGTTATTTCCTCACGGATACGCTGGATGATTTCATAGGAAGTCAGGACAGGACGGATGCCATGTGTGTATCGTGGACGCTAGCGGATAAGCTTAGTGAATTTGTGCTCCGGACGAACAGAAAATGGATTGGATCTTCTAAGTGGATGATTCGCTCTTTGAAAGACTATGATCCTCAATTTGCGACTCGTTTCATCGATGCGTTTGACCGTTTTTATACATATGGGGATAAAGAGAGCGTTATTCAGCTGACAGAGGACGTGCTGCAGCCTTTTGGTGGCAGGCTGTTTGAAGGATTTGTGCTGGGGGAGAAGGAGTAAAAGAATAAAGGGGGACTAGGATGTTTTATAAGGAATACCGGGAAGAAGAGGCACATGAGAAACACTACCCTGTGCGTCGCAGGAAAGCTGTACGAGCCGTGATCTTGAAGGAGGATAAAATCTTACTGATTAAGACGAATCAAGATATTTATGCTTTTCCAGGTGGCGGGGTTCAATCAGGTGAGCGAGATGATGAAGGGGTTATCCGGGAAGTGGCTGAAGAAACCGGTTATACTGGATGCGCGGTGCATGAGAAAGTTGGGGCGGTCGTTGAGAGTAACGTCGATCATAAAAAGACCGACCAGTTATTTGAAATGGTTTCTGACTACTATAGGTGTGAACTCATCCATGAGAAAAAGGTTCCGCAACAGTTAGAGGATTATGAGCAAGATGAAGAATACGATCCTCAGTGGGTGAAGATTGAAGATGCGCTCAGACAAAATGAATCAGAAAGAGGGGCTCAAGAGGCGCGGTGGCTCAAGCGGGAAATCTTTGTCCTTAAAATGTTACAAAAGCAGTTAACGGAGGGGACTCGATGAGGAGTTATGAGGAAATGATGGCTCTCATCTTAGGACGTGCCGAAGAAGATGAGGCCATTCGACTGGTTGAGTTAAACGGTTCAAGGGCGAACCCATGGGCAGAAGAGGACCGGTTTCAGGATTATGACATTGTCTACTACGTGGAAGAACTCGAGCCGTTCTTGCATGATCCTTCCTGGATTGACGTTTTCGGAGAGCGGATCATCATGCAAATGCCTGACTTGAACGATGGTCCTCCGCGAGACGGAAAGTGGAAGCGGTTTGCTTATTTGATGCTGTTTGAGGATGGGAACCGGATTGATTTGTCTCTAGTTTCCCTGGACCATCTTGATTCTCATCTGCAAAATAAGGACTACCGTAAGATCCTGTTAGATAAAGATAACCGTATTCAGCGTTCCGTTGATACCGTCAGCGACCCCTTTCTGATTCAAAAGCCCACCCAACAGGACTTTGACAGATGCGTCAATGAGTTCTGGTGGGTGAGCACCTATGTGGCTAAAGGGTTGTGGAGAGAAGAGCTGACGCTTTCTAAGTACCTAATGGAAGAGCCTGTCCGGGATATGCTGATCCGCATGTTGTCCTATAAAGTTGGCATTCGGACGAACTTTCTTGTGGGGGCCGGAAAAGGTGGAAAAGACCTTCAGAAATACTTAGAGAAGGATGAGTGGACTCAGCTTGTCCACACTTATCCAGACGGGGACTATGAAAACATGTGGCAGGGGTTATTTAGAATGTGTGACTTGTTTGAAGAAACTTCAGAAGAGGTGGCTGAGGAGCTAGGGTTTACGATCTCCACAGAGGGGCAACGGGTCAGGCCGTATCTCGAACGTGTTCACAACCTCCCGAAAAAAGGTAGTCAGTCTTAGGCTGACTACCTTTTTTGTATTACGGGAGCTCAGTGGTCACGTTATAAAGCTTGTTCTGGTAAAGGTACCGGGCGCCATCCATCGGTTCTGTATAATAGCCAACGGTTAAAACGACACGGTCGTTCCTTGTGAAGTCGAGGTGAAGGTCCGGCATCTTCATATCTGCATTCGATACATCCTGAGTACGACTGCGGCGCAAATCCGTTAAAAGACGATCAATGGTCTCCTGATCTGTGATCGTAAACTGTAATTCCCCTTCTTCTGATCCTATTTTGTTCTCATACGCTTTAATCGATGTCGCATTCACACCCTTGAAGGCCTCATTCTGACAAGCAGAGAGGACAAGAACACCTAGCAACAACGTAAGAAATACCCGTATCTTCATAAACATCCCCCTTTATTATCCCCGTTACAAGAGTAGACGAAGAAGGAAGGAGGGAAGTTACACTTTATTGCAGTACAGAAGTGCAGGGTGTCAGACACCCTTTAGTATGCTAAAGCATTTCGCTTCCTACGATTGTTTGGCGTCTTGGATGATCCAGTGGGCTGCGTCGTATAGGGTGGGGAAGGTGGCGTTTGCGACTCCGTATTCTTCGCCGAGGAAGACAGTTTTCGTGCCGACGTTCTGGCCTGCTTCAATATCAGGTTCCCGGTCCCCTACCATATATGAAGCGGACAGGTCGATGCCGTGTTCTTTTGCGACATCTTCAATCATTTTACTGCCAGGCTTTCTGCACGCACAACCTTCTTTTGGTTTGTGGGGGCAATAGCACACTTCGTCAATTTCAGCTCCGAGCTTCTTTAATTCATTCACCATATACTCATGAATGTCCTGAAGCTCTTTTTCCTTCATATAGCCTAAGCCCACTCCTCCTTGATTCGTAATGACCGCAATTAAATCAAAGAGGCCTGAATCGTTCAGCATTTTAATAGCTTCTGGCACCCGGGGAAGGAAATGAAGATCCTCCCGTTTATTCACGAATTTTACACGGTCTGTCAGAACTTCGTTGATGACTCCGTCTCGGTCTAAAAATACAGCACGCTTTGGCATTATCGATCCCTCCAACTGTGGTTTACCTCGTAGTATACCCAAACCCTCCCGACATAAAAAAAGCAAAGCCAGAAAAGGCTTTGCTTAGGAAGAGGATACGGCAGTGGGATAGCGTTCTTTAAGGCGATCCCCTAAATACGTGGCAAGCTGAAGCATTCCGTATACTCCTGACACTGCTTCTGCATCACTATTGTAGTTGGTGTTCGTGTTCACGTCATACGTATAAAGATTGCCGTTATGATCTTGTATGGCTTCAATGCCAGCTACTTTAATGTTGTTTGAAAGAAGGAAGGACTCGTATGATTGGATAATGGGATCACTATACCCTTCAAGAATTTCAAACTTTGCGCCACCTGTTTCTTCAGATCCGGTTGGGCAATAGAGATCGTCAATCGTGCACGCATCAGCCGGGCACAATTCAAAGCCTTCAGACGTATCAACTTTTACTGCATAAAGGAATTTTCCTCCGACGAATTCGTGACGAACGATATAAGGTTTAGGAGCTTCGATATATTGCTGTACAAGCGTAATGCCGTCGACAGGTTCTTCAAATGAATCCCCGTACACATATTCCTGAAGAGCTTCAATAGAATGGAACAGCTGAACGCCTTGCCCTTTGCCGGCACGATTATGCTTTGTAATAAAGGGTGCCAAGTCCAGCTGTTTGGCTGCTTCAATAATTTGATCTTTCCCGACAGCTGTGATGGTCTTCGGTGTCGTAATCCCTTCTTGGTTTAACGCCATATACTGATTTACTTTGCTGAGCTCAAGTCGCAAAGCACGGCTTCCATTTACAACCGTACGATCGTGGCGTTCGAGCCAGGCCAGAACAGCTTCTGTAAACTCCGGTGCGAAGCGGTGATCCCGAGTGTGAGAGGATGCGCTCATTCTATTGTAAAAGATGCCTTCTGGTGGTTCCTTTGAGAGATCAATCGTTCCCTGATCTAAATGCCATAATTCAAAAGGCAATTCTAGTTCTTCTAAGCGGTTCGTTAAATGATCTGTCCATTCATCATTTTCGTGTAAGACGTAAATCTTTGTCATTGTGGTACCTCCTTGAAGTGTGTGCGTTTCTCTTCTACGAGTGGCATAACATCACGACTGAAGCGCTCCATTTCTTCTAGCTGCGGGGAGCATTGAAGAAGGAGAAGGTCGAGCCCAGCTTGTTCATATTGAAGGATGCGCTCAGCGATCGTTTCTGGCGTGCCGATGAGCTTCGGGCGTAGTCCTCGGTTAGAGACCGAGTAATCTTGCAGGTCTACTTGTTGCTCAAGCTGCGACTTACTCGTGAAATCCTGGTAGCCTGCATAGGCCCCTGAGTCTTTCACGTTTGTGATTCGATTTAATTCTTCAAGCGCTTCTTCTTCTGTATCTCTGCAAATGACGTAAGCGGCCATTCCAAACGATTGGAGCGGTTCATGCCCGCTTAAAGATCGCCGTTCTTTCATATCGTTAATCTTTGTTTTTATTTCATCTACGGTGCCGCCGTGCATGACGTAGGCGTCGCAGTGATTTACGATGGTTTGTTTTCCTCTGTTGCTCTCCCCACCTGCATATAGTTTCGGATAAGGCTTTTGGATAGGCTTTGGATGAAGGTGCGTGTTCTCGATAGAATAGAAGTTGCCGTTATAGCTGACGGGTTCTTCTTCAGTCCAAAGGGATTTTAAAACCGTTAAGAATTCATCGGTTCGGTCATATCGCTCATCATGAGCGGTAAAGGAGCCTCCGTACTGTTTGGCTTCTTCCTCCCACCAGGCGGAAACGACGTTTAGTGTGAATCGGCCACCTGAGATCCTGTCAATATTGGCGGCCATCTTAGCCGTGATGGCTGCATTGTGAAAGTTTGGCCGGACCGCTGCCATAATCTCCGTTTTCTCTGTCACAGCAGCCAAAGCTGCTGCAGTCGTCCAAGCTTCTAAGGAATCCTGATCGGTTCCTTTAATATCATTTAAATACAACTCTGCAATAAGCGTTGAATCAAACCCTAATTGTTCGCCTTGTTGCACGACCTTTTTCGCATAATCGAATGTAGGAGGCATACTCTCATGCTCCACATTACGCAACCAGCCGCCAAAGATCGGTAACCAATATCCGTATCTCACCTGACTCAGCTCCTCTTTGTAATAGTATATCAGATTAAACAACCCTAGTTACTCGGAATTAAGAAAAAAGCGTCTAAATTCCTTCTATATATATGAAGGAATGATTGAAAAAACCCCTCTACTTGTCTGATTGACGAGAAGAGGGGTTGTAAGGGTGTCCCGCTCTCTCATCTTGTTTGGAATTGGCACGGTATTCACATCAGAACCCGTTGCCGAGGTTTCAAAGGGCCAGTCCCTCCACCTCTCTTGATAAGAAGAGTTAATTTTCGAAATTTTTGTTGGTTATTATATTACGCTGTTGTATGGAAGATGTCAATAAAAAGGAAGTCCAATCTTTCATATTAGACGTTCGTATATTTTCAAGTACTGCTCCTAGGTATAATTTCCTATTCAAAATGGGGTCTTCCTTCCTGATTCAGGATGATGAAATGTTTGATAAACTAATACTAAGGAAATATTTTTTCAATTTTCTGCATCTTCGTTGATCACATACAACTAGTCCACTATGGTATGGAGGAATCTGGGTGAACATTGGGAGAAGAATTAAATACGTAAGGCAATTACGTGGTTTATCACAGAGTGAACTTAGTGTTGGAGTTGTTTCAGCTACTCACCTTAGCAATATTGAGTCAGGTAAGTACGTTCCGTCGAAGGATATTCTTGTGCTCTTTGCAGAACGGCTTGGGGTGGAGGAGGACTACTTGTTTAATTACGATCAGAAAGATCAGACGATAATTGATCTGATAGTAGAACTGAAAGGTGCGGTCATTATTGGTGATGCCCCTAGAGTAGGGAATCTGTTAGATCGTTTGGAATCTTTAGAGAAGCAAGTCGTTAAGGGCATGTATACTGAATTGCTATATGCACTTATTAAAGGAGCCCATCTAATGAAAACAGGAGGCAATTCAGATGAATTGTCTTCGATTCAGCTATTAGTTAATCTTTATGTAAAAGAAGATGAGAAGATAGACGATGCGGTGCTTTTGTCGTTCTATGATTACTATTACGGCTTTTATCATTTTCAACATAATCATTTACAAAAAAGCTTAAAACACTACAACAGGCTCGTAGCGCAAACTCATGATGAATTAGAAAAAGGCCTATTCTTCTACAATATCTCCTTGTTGCATAAGCACAACAGAGAGTATTATAAAGCGATTGATGCAGCGAAAGAATGCCTTGATGTGTTCCAAAAAAAGCTCGAATGGGATCGGTTAGGCGAAACGTACAACATGATCGGGGCTATGCATTGGGAGATGGATGAGTGTGAAACGGCAATGGAGTATCTCCTTAAGGGGGAGAAGATTGTTTCCATCACGAACAATGAGAAGTTAAAAAGCCGCATTCATCATAATTGTGGACTGATTAATAAACAACTGGGTGATTACGGGGCGGCCATCTATTATTTCAGGAAGTCGATAGAGACTAAAATAGAGAGTGGAGACCTGCACAATATCGTTCTTCCCTACCGTTCCTTAATCGGAAGTTTAATAGACCGTGATAAGATTGAAGAAGCTAAACTCGTTCTTGATCACGCACGCGAGCATTGCCAGTCTGAACAGGATCAGTACTTTTTAAAAGAATTAGAAGCCTTTATCTTTGAGAAAGAGGGAAGATTTGAAGATTTTGAACGCTGCATGAATGACTTAATAAAAGAATTAGAAAAACGCGACTACCACTTTAAATTAAAAGGACTCTATGAACGGCTTGGTGATTATTATTATAAGAATAGGAAATATAAATTAGCTGCTTCTTATATGAAGAAAGAAATTCAGTTAAGCTCCGTCTAAGCCATGTAGTGGAGTCCATTTAAGTGGATAACTATAAAGCGTTGCAAAACTTTCCCGTAAAACCGGCAATTTTATTGAGTGTTTTTGTAATGTTTTGTTTTATCTCTTTATTATTCAAAATAATCAAAAATTTATGTATGATGTTTATAGATTATTCAAGGAGGGCTTATCGTGAAAAAGTTAACTACTGTAGTAGCAGCTATTCTATTGACGCTAGGTTTTGGGATCTTTCAGGGAGGATTCGATATGGCTGGTGAAGAGTCTGACGTAGCCGGGTTAAATGACGAAGAGGTAGTTAGCTAAAGTCTCCCCCTTTAGCTAAGAATCAACTATAAATTATAGAGCGCATAAAGGGACGCATGGTTCATAGTCAGGGTGGATCTCTGAAATGAAACCAGTCCCTTTTTTGTTGCTCAGCTTCATTCACGTGAGTCTATAACTACTGTTGATCAACAGTAGTTATAGACTTTTTTATTTTAGAGGAAAAAAGGGGGGGATAGAGCCTGGATTTAAGCGAGGTTTTTGCATCTGAACCTTTGTCTGTAGACAAAGGTTCTAGCGATATTGAATGGATTAAGGGGCAAAAATCTGTAATATTCGGCATAGTAGTAAAACTATTCAAAAAAGTTAGAATATTTTGTATGATTAAGTCAGTTCAAAAGTACAACCGATTTACATACGAGGTTGCTACTTGAAAGGAGGAGTACTCATGAAAATCGAAGTGAAAAAGACTGAAAAACTTAAACCAACATTCATGCCATACGGTGGCTAATCTGAAAGGGTAATTCGCTTTACCAATCTTTAATAAAGGAGGACGTCTACATGAAAATTGAAGTCAAAAAGACTGAAAAACTTAAACCAACATTCATGCCGTACGGCGGCTAATCTGAAAGGGTAATTCGCTTTATCAATCTTTTAAAAAGGAGGTTTGTCTTCATGAAAATCGAAGTGAAAAAGACTGAAAAGCTTAAACCAACATTCATTCCATACGGTGGCTAAACCTTAACGCGTAGTTAGCACGACCAATCTTTATAAAGGAGGTAATCTTCATGAAAATTGAAGTGAAAAAGACTGAGAAGCTTAAACCAACTATTCTTGTTCCACCTCCGTACGGTGGCTAATTCGAGAATATACTTAATGGCATCAAAAAAAATAAAGGAGGCGTTCTTCATGAAAATCGAAGTAAAGAAGACTGAACAACTGAAGCCGACAGTTATTCCACCTCCATATGGTGGCTAAGGCCCGCCTTGTGAAGCGGAAGGTCTCTGCTCCAGTTCAATAAATAGGAAGATCGATCACAGGGCCGTATATGAAAATGTACGGCCCTATTTCTATCAATAGGAGGGGTTAGAATGAATGAAGCCTTTAAAAGAACATTAAGACCGGTGGTGCAGTTAGAGGAAGCGATAGAAGTTGGGATGAATGAGCAGCGTACTGAGATCAATGATCCAGATGGATTGGTTTACCGACTAACCGAGCTTTTGGATGGCAGTCGTACAAACGAAGAAGTTGCGACTAGGTTAGGGATTACAGAGGAAGAAGTAAATGAGGCGATCGAGGCCCTTGATGGACTTGGATTTATTGAATCTGTTGAAGTCCCAAACTCATTTCTTGATTCTGAACTTGAGCGATATGAAGCCAACTTGAACTATTATTCGAGCTATTCGAATCTGTCAAAAAGTAAGTATGACTATCAACGTAGTTTAAAGGACGCTAAAGTAGCCGTTATTGGTCTAGGAGGCGGGTGTCTGACGACAGCTTATTTCGCAGGTCTCGGTGTAGGGGAAATTCGGGGTGTAGACTTTGACACAATCGGACGCAGCAATTTGAACCGCCAGTTTATCTTTAATGAAGAGGATGTAGGTCGGTTAAAATCAGAAGTTGCGCAGGAAAAAGTAGAAAAGATCAATCCTGATGTGAAAGTGAAGATGTATAACCGGGAAATTACGTCCCATCATGATTTGTTAGATATCATTGATGGCTGTGACATCGTTGTAAGCATGATCGACACACCTGCGATCGTGGCCAATAGATGGGTGAACGCTGCTTGTTACATAAAAGGAATTCCGTTTTATCAAGGGGGATTCCTGAATAAAATCGTGATGTGGGAGCGGCTCGACCCTGCTAGTGGTTCTTGTTATGATTGTCGTCTTATTAACGGGCTCGCTCAGGAAGACACAGAAGAAAGCCGCTTAAGAGCCGTGTATAACCAAATTTTCTCAAGGAGGAATACCGGCTTTGCTCCCCATGTTTCGATGCTTACCGGTTTCTTTACTTCTGAAGTGGTGAAATACCTAACAGGATATGCGGCATTATCAAAGCCCTATTCTCAGTTAAATACAGAAACGATGGAACTGAAGCAGAGTGATTTTGAATTTACCAGGGTGCCGAATTGCCCTACTTGTAGTCAAGACTACATCGAGGAGATCTCAACCTTAGAAGACCTTATCGAATGCGCGAAGGAAATGAGGGTCGTCCATGGGTAACCTGGTGAAAGAGCATTGTCTCGATTGTACCCACTTATCCATCCAGCAGGACGGGGAGGAGTACACAATTGGCGATCCGGTCATCGGAGAGTTCATTCGTGTGCCAGAGGTAGCGGCAGATGTTGTAAGAGGGTTCGATGGGGAGAAGACGATTGAAGAAGTGAAAGAGAGTGTGGAGGCGAAATACGGTGAAGAAGTCGATGTACTCGATTTTGCTGAAACGCTCCTTGAAATGGGCCTTATACTCAAAATAAATGGTGTTTTATTAAATGAAGAAGTAGATCGTGAGGTAAATCCAGGTCTGCAGAAGGCAGGTAGCATCCTTTTTAGTAAGCCATTTATGGTGCTCTACACCTTGTCTGCCATAGCGGCTATCTTTCTCATTGCTTATTCTCCATCCCTATTCCCGAGCTTTAGAGATGTCTTCTTGTTTGAATCAGTCGGTCTCAGTGCGATGATGATCTTAATCACCATATCGGCTACAACGATTATTCATGAGTTTGCCCATGTACTAGCGGCCAATAGGTTAGGTGTAAAAACAAAGGTTCAGCTAAATTTACGCATGGTCTTCCTTGTGGCAGAAACGGATATGTCAGGACTCTGGTCAAGGGCCAAAAAAGAACGGTATACGCCGTACTTGGCTGGGATGGCTTGGGATGGGGTTATGATTTTAACCTGTCTTTTAATAAAACTTTTCGTGCCAATCGCGTTTATCGCATCCTTTGCCCAGATGGTCACGTTCTTTCTCTTATTTGGGGTCATCAGTCAGTTTGTTATCTTCTTAAGAACGGATATGTACTTCGTGCTGATTAACTGGGTGAACACATCAGCGCTTCATGAGCATAGTCTTGTGTTCTTACAGAAGATCTTCCTTAGTAAACGTCAAGACGAGTGGCAACGTTTAGCCCCTCATGAGAAGAAGCATGCGAAGTGGTTTTCGTTGCTTTATATGTTCGGAGGAGCTGTAGCGACCTTTTTATTCGTTTACTTTCAGATTCTCCCGTCCCTTTACGGGTTGCAGCAGGCGTATGAGAATATTACACAGCATGCGTTAACCAACCTCTATTTCTGGGATGGAATTCTAGTCGTGGTAGCGCTCTTGATTCAAGTAGGGGCTTGGTTAATTGGACTGCGCACAGCGCGAAACGAACGCCAGGCGAATCAGGCGGTCAGTGCTTAACAGAAGGAGGAAGGGGCCGTTTAACCAATCGCTCCTTCCTCTTTATTTATGCTTAAGGGGACTCTGGTAGAGTGGCCAAGAGGGAGAAATATGAGCCGATCGCTTGAACCCAGTTCCCAGTCGTTTCAAGCGTTTGTGCATCTCGCCCTTTTAACTCCTGTCCTTCAGCGATCGCCTGCAGGCTATTCCCGATCATTTGAAGGAGATCTCCGTAAACAGCATAAAGATTAAGTAGTACTCGTTCTTCGTTCAGGTCATCAGCAAGGGACGTCCCACTTCCTAAGGCTTGGAGGAGGTTCCCTTTAATAAGGAGAGTGAGGCTCGTTTCTCTCTGTACAGGGAACAACAATCCGCTCACAACTGTTGAATTCCCTGTGGCTTGAATCATGTTTCCTAGTTTATTTAACGTGAAGGATTCCTCCGTATCAGCAAGGATCGCGCTACCTGTTCCTTGAAGAACATTCCCTGTGACATCGAGATCTTTAGCGAGAGAAGAGGGAAGCTTGAGGGAAGGGGTATTTCCAAGTGCAGCCAAAGTAGTCCCGATCGCAACGACCCAAGCTCCAAACACTTCCTTCTCCATACCCCTCACTCCTTTTATAGTAGTGTAAACAGGAAGGTGTGAAGATGTGACAAGAAGCTCGTAATCTATGCATATGCGGAGGTACGCGAGGCTTTATCCCTTGGATAAATAATGAAAAAGGAGTTGACTTTACCTGCTAGATTTCGTATTATAATAAGTGTCTTACCAAGTTGTAAGATTACATATGTCCCAGGATTCTGTAGCTCAGCTGGGAGAGCGCCACCTTGACAGGGTGGAGGTCGCTGGTTCGAGCCCAGTCAGAATCATACGCGAAATCCCTGGAGCCTCTTGGTTCTGGGGATTTTTTATATGAAATAAGGAAGCACCAGAACTGTCCCCGCGCTTCCACATTACTTTTAAAGGAGCTGTATTTAAGGATGGAGGAAAATAGATTTTTGAAACTAATTGGTGGTAAGACCTTTTTTTACATAGTAGCTTTCTTTCTTTTTGTTGGAGTAACCATTTATATATACACTAAAATTTCATTTATCTTTTATCCACTAGCGGTCATTTTATCTACTATAGTACCTCCAATAATCCTGGCATTCGTAGCCTACTATTTATTAAATCCAATTGTAGATTTGCTCGAGAGGTTAAGGATTAAAAGAATTTGGGGAGTCATCATTCTTATTCTAGGCTTTAGTGGTGCTTTAACTGGAATGATCTTGTTAACTGCTCCATCTATCGAAGCGCAGATCAAAGATTTAGTTCAAACCTTCCCTGATTATCTAAAACAGCTAGGAGATACGGTGACTCAATGGGTACAAAGTTCATTTTTAGGTCCATATTATGATGATGGTTATAACTGGGTAATGGAAAGGTTAAGTGAATTGCCACAATTAATTGGAACTTATATTTCTAATGGTTTTCAAGGGGTACAGAATGTCGCTAGTACGATTACAAATACGATTGTGTCCATTGTAACCTTTCCATTTATCTTATTTTTCTTATTAAAGGATGGTAAAAGGTTTCAACGTTTTGTCATTAAATTATTTCCGCCGAAATTTAGAGATGATACGAAACAAATCTTAACTAATATTGATATTCAAGTTGGGTCCTATATCCAAGGGCAGATTATTGTCGCTACTGTGATTGGCATTCTATTATTCATTGGTTACCTGATCATAGGTCTTGATTATGCATTTACATTAGCCATTATTGCCGCAGTCACAAGTGTTGTACCCTATTTAGGACCAACAATTGCAATTATTCCAGCTGCTATCATTGCCATTGTTAGCTCCCCATTTATGTTTATAAAGCTAGTCATTGTATGGATCGCAGTCCAATTTTTAGAAGGGAATTTCGTTTCTCCGAATATCATGGGTAGAACTATGAAAATTCATCCATTAACGATCATCCTTGTTTTAATGGTTGCGGGTAATTTATTTGGTGTTGTCGGTGTGATTCTTGGTATTCCGGGCTATGCAATCGTAAAGGTAATTGGTTCTTATCTTTTCTATAAGTTTAAGCAACGATATAACCAGTATTACGGGGAAGACCGTGGATATTATGAAATGGAAGAGTAAGTATGGTTTTTAGTAGAACCTTCCCCGTGCTTTCGGAAAGAAAAAAGAAAGAGCCTTATAAATAGGCTCTTTTTTGTAAATTAAAAATCAAATTATTATTCATGATTTTCGTTTATAGTATACTTAGCAAAAGTTCCTCGTAACAGACTTAAGAGCAGTAATTATTGGTCACAGAATGGTCACGCCATAGTGACCAAAAGTATTATAATAATTGTCTGAAACCATGATTCATCCATTAAAATCATTCGTTCTTTACTTTATTCGCATATTTTGTTTGGTTAATGATCTCAATAGGATCCATACTACTCCAATCTTCCACAGATACATTTGGATTCCTGCTAATGAAATCCTGCATAATCTCATATCCTAGTCTATAAGCGGACTTCTTTGGTATCATACTGTTACCTGTCTCTACAAATTCATTAAAAACGTTACGATCATTAGTTTGTCTATTTTTTATGGCCCACTCCCATATGGCATCAACTTCACGAGCTGTCAATTCCTTCGTCCATTCTGGTTTCTGCTCTGGGTATAGCATTTGGGCAAAAGTATCTGCTTCCCCTTCCCTTAATGAGTAGATGATTAAATCAGGTTGTTGTGGTTGGCTTGAGCTATAGTGCGCTGTGTGCTGATATTCATGAGCTGTTATATATTTGATGTGATCATCGTTATCTTTTAGGTACTCAGGGTTTATAAACAACATAATGACGTTTGAGCTAGCAAGGCCATATGCTCCATCCATCTCCCTCATAAAATTAAGATAGTTTGGATTAAAAGGAATTAAATAAACGTTTGTTGTTGAGCCAACGGGTAACATTTTAGAAGATTTCTCTAAAGAATCTTTGACTAAGCTTAAAATATGATCGTATTCTTTATCTAGCATTTGAACATCGTCTTTTATTTTACTAGCATTCCGAGGGGGCTCAAATTGTGGTTCATATTCTAAAAAAACGCCTCTTTCCTCCCCGAAAGCTTCCTCACGAAATGGCTGTAAAACCTTGGAGGAAAACGTTTCTGATCGGCTGTCCAACGGGTTTTGTTCCATGTGATCAGCATACTTATAATAAGAGTCCAGCAAAGGGATGAATTTAAAATGCTGATTTTCCACACTGAATTCTGAGATAGTTGTGTTTTTAATAGGGGACGTTTCTTTTTCGGTTACTTCCTTAGTGTTTTCTGTTGAGTCTAGTACAACGGGCTGGTTCTCTTCATGTGATTCTTCACATCCTGTTAAAATGGATAAAAACACTATAAACGCTACAAAATATAATTTTTTCACAAAAGGCCTCCTTGCCTAAAAAGGGCGGGAGCATAAGGATTGTCCTTTTGCTCCTCCGACTTTCAGAATATTCCTTACATATGTACTGTAATAGTTAAATGCTTGTAAATGAATGAATTCTATATAATACCTTTATTTTCCTTTTTATTCTAGCGAATGCAGTGGGGCTTACTTAAGAACCGGATTTCTGGTAATATGTGTATGATTAAAAGGTATTGCTTGTTAGGAGATTATTATGAGGTTTAGATTACTTGTCACCACTACCATAATGGTAACTTTACTACTCTCAGGGTGTAGTGGGGAGTTAAAGTTCGGGCCCGGTATGCAGGACTTTGATAGGGAACTACCTAATGATTTTAGATTGTTTAAAGCTAGTGCCCATGAAATGATGATTGTTCCGAAAGAAGGTACATTCGAAGAAAATAACACAATACCTTCTAAAGTGATAAAGCTTGGGTGGAATAAGAATTATATCATTGCAGTTCAACACCCACTTAAAGAAAATCCAGAGAAGAATAATGGTGTTGAAATCCCTGATAAGAAAGTAGAGAATTATTGGATTATTAAACCGAGCAAAGAAATAGTAGGACCGTTATCTAAAAAGGAATTTACTCGGTATAAGGATAAATTTGAATTAGGGGATTTGGAACTTAAAAAAATAAGTGAATATGATTGATAGTTGATGTGAAGTGATTATACCAGTATTTCTGAATAACCTTGATTTTGAATACCTTGAAGCACAGGGGCAGTTCCTGTGCTTCTTTCTCTTTAAATGGATTCCCACGCTTCAAGTGTATACAAAAAAATAGGAGTGTTAGCAATGATCAAAATTTCGGGAAATAAAAAGATAGTTACATATCTTGGGGCTTTCCTCTTACTTGCCGTTGTTATTATTGTTTATCAATACTATAGTTATAGCTCAAAAATTAATGAGTATAAAGAGTATATTGAAGATAGTAGTGTGAAGGAGATTGAAATAGGTTTTGCTACATTTTTTGGGTATACAAAGGTCTATGAGAATGTGTTAAGCCAAGACGCAAGACAAGAATATTATAATGAAGCCTTAAGACATTCATATTTTTTAGAAAGTTATTTTAATCGTTATGAGGAGTATATAAGCAACTCTCCTTATTATCAGGGAAATGTAGATACTAAAAATATAAGGACGTTTATAAAGAAAATTCAAGAGAATCTTAAATTATATAAAAACAATGAATACAAATTAACTCCTGATTTAAAGAAAGCTATAGAATCCGACATAGGTGTATTGAACAAAATACAAGTTCAAACCAAAATCCCGCATTCAGATCTCAGTATAGAGAATGTAGGGCAAAAGCTTAGGACTCTAGAAGATGCGCTGCCATATGGGGGATAGAAGGGGAGTTACTTGTCTCTCCACCCTATAAAGCTTTAACTCTTAGCCAATAAATCTAGTTATTCTTCCTCACTGGGGCTAATATTCTCCTGTGGCGAATCACCAAACTTATCTCCAATAGAAATCATGTCACTACTATCTTGGTGTCGTATATTTACTAAAACAGTAAAGTAACTCTACAATTAATTGAGAATTAGATGAAAATAATGGAAAATAATTTACAAATGATGTTCTGTCGTGTATTTTGTAACTGTAATCGATTACAAAATAGCGGAGGTGGAGGACTTGTTCCGAAACCACTTTTTATTCATAGTTTTACTTTTGATTATCATTTCAGGTTGTAGCGATCATCCCTCTCAGAAAAAAATCACTAATTATTCTATGTTATTCAAAATCGATAAAAAAGTAGAGGAAAAAAACGATGAAGGTAAGGCAATTTATATAATCGAGGGACATAACGCAAAAGATGTTCAGCAGAAGTTTAACATTAAATTAGATAAGAATGTTTGGAACCTAACGAAAGAAGATGATGAGGTTACTTATGGAATCTCGTTTGATATTATGGAGGGTGAAAAATTTGGAGAGCTTGTCCAAATTTATAGAGCTCCTAAGCCGGGTTAGTTAGTAGTGAGTTTTTTGAAAAATTTAAGGGTGTTAGCATGAAAAACAAGATGAGAACGTTCCTTATGGTTAGCGGTATTCTAGTGTTGTGTATCTTAACTGTGTTTTTCTTTATTAGAAGTAATCAATATTCGAACTACCTGGATTATAAGGTGGACTTACATGTAAGTAACATCGTAGATGAAATTAAGTATACCAAGCCATTGTTAGAATATATAAACGCTACAGATAATCCGGATGACTATTCTAAAGAGATATTAAATAGGTCCTTAAACAGCATGTGGGACTCATTAAATGAGTTAAGAATGTTAGTTCTCAAAACAAAAAAAATGGATCATTTAAATATGCATGCATTAAATGAAATGAAATTAAAGCTAACCAAAAATCCAGAAATTTCACACGGAGAGTATAAGGAGCAATATAAGGTTTTGCTAGAATATTTTAATGTGTTGGATGATACAGTGAATGCTGAGTTGGAAAGGTTTGAAGACCTTACATATGAAATAATCTTAATGGATCATAAGATAGAAGGGCATCAGAATAACATTAAAGACAGGAATCCATTTGATCCTAAATTTAAATTTAATGACGACGACTGGTTTGATTTTATTAATGAACTAAGTGAGATCAATGAAAATTTCAATGGGAGATAGGAAGGTGAAATGCTCTAGAACGAAATAAGGAAGCACCAGAACCGTCCCGTGCTTCCTTTAGAAACCTCTTCCCATCATTACGCAGTATGGCCATTACACGAATAAACAAAATTTTGAAACTTTATCCTTTTTAAATCGTTAAATTAATAGAATTGGAAAATGATTCAATGCACATGAATATAAAACAGGGAGGGGAAAGCCCCGTGGCCAGTGGAATGTTTTTATTAATCATTGTATTGACAACAGTTATTATTATAGGTAGACGTAAAAAAAGATAAGGAGGTGCTTGACCCCTGTTAAACAAACTTAGAAGTTGAGGGTAAAGCACTATATTTAAGTTACAGGCGGACGATGATGCATCGTAAGTATAGCACCCTTTGAGGTGCATTTTTTATGCGAAAAGAGCAGTCAGAACATACTGAGTGCTTGTCTTCCATTTTTATCAATATTGATGAAATGCTTTTACAATTGTTGGTAAAATAAGGGGTAAAAAGTGGAAACAATGAAACGTAATGATTACAGAAAAGAATTAAATACAGATGAGGGTACTGAAGCAACGAATTTCTCAAAATGTTTTCTAAAGAACTTAGTGAGCTCAATAAAAATTTCAATGAGTCCTCAAGTTAAAGATAGATATTGTGGTAATTTCCTCCCTGAGTGTTTACTTCTACCTCCGAATGGCCACTAGCCCTCCAATAATTTAAAGAAAAAAGAGATGAGGCCGGCCTGATGCTGACGTCATCTCTTTCTTTGCACGGATCGGTGCTTTTTTCGAATATGCTTGAAGTTAGAATAGCACCAAGCTTTATGGAAGGTACTTGTTTTTTAAATCAATAATTCGCTGAACACTACGGTTCATTCTTGCTTCTGAAATACGACCATCTTTAACGGCTGTTTTAATTGCTTTGATGGCTGCGGTGACATTTTGTTCGTTATGAGCCACTAAGACAATGTCGCTTCCGGCTTGAACGGCTCTAACTGCCGATTCTCCGACTCCATAGTTATTCGCAATTGCGCCCATTGTCATATCATCGGACATGACAACGCCGTTGAAATCTAGTTGATCCCGTAGAATATCGCTAATGACTGTCTCTGACATGGAAGCAGGGTAGGTGGAATCCAGTTGTTTCATTAAGATATGTGCCACCATCACGACATCTGCTCCATTATTTATAGCTTTCTTAAACGGAACAAGTTCTAGTTCTTCCAGTTGAGATAAACTTTTATTCACAGTAGGCAACTCAATATGAGAGTCTACAGATGTATCCCCGTGACCTGGGAAGTGTTTGATTACTGGAATAATGTTCTCGGATTGAATCCCTTTCATCGTCTGGATTCCCATCTCGCTTACAATTGATGCTTGATCGCCATAGGAACGGTCTCCAATTACCGGATTGTCAGGATTGCTGTTCACGTCGAGGACAGGAGCATAATCAAGGTTAAAGCCCATCGAATCTAATTGACGTCCCAATGTTTGACCAATGGAATAGGCGTATGCTGGATCATTTCGATCACCGATGGTTTCGTTAGACGGCGTAGCTTTGACTCCTGGTAGCCTAGCCACTCGGCCTCCTTCTTGATCGACACTGATGAAAAGAGGGAGTTTGTTGATTTGGTTCGCTGCTTTTACTTCATTCACGAAGTTGATCGTTTGTTGTTGTGTCTCTAAGTTGTTGGCATAAAAGATAAAGCCACCAACGTGGTCATCTGTAATAAGCCTTTTATCAGCTGGATTTAAGGAAGTGCCATCAATCCCTGCAATCACCATCTGCCCGATCCTCTCACTTAAAGTGAGATCGCTTACATTTAATCGTTCAGAAACAAATTGCTCTGGAGAAATTATTCGTGCGAGAAATGCAGTGAATTGTTTCCGGTTCAATTCCTCATTAGGATGATAAGTGGCATCTGGATACCCCATGGCAACTCCTACGGAACGGAGGTTTGCAATGGCCTTATAAGCTTGCATATTGGGGCCTACATCTTTGAAGTATTCTAAGCCATCCACTTCACTTGAAACAAATGCTCGATCTAGAAAGATGGCCATATCAGCACGAGTGATAACCTCATCCGGACGGAAAGTACCATCAGGAAAGCCATTAATGATGCCATCTGATGCGAGCGAAGCAACATAGCCACTAGCTCTACCATGGACATCGGGGAATTCAGTCTCCTGCTGGGCTCCATCATAACCTAAAGCTCTGCCAATCATGATGGCGGCCTGGGCCCGGTTGATGTCTCCTTCAGGTTGGAAGGTTCCGTTTGGAAAGCCGTAAATGATCGACTCATTCGTTAAGTACATAATTTCCTTATAGAAGCGATCTTCTTTATGTACATCAGAGAATCCCGAGGCGAACGTAACAGAAGTAAAGGTTCCACCAAACAAAAGAATAAGGACAATAGAGAAAAACAACTTCTTCACCTTACATCCTCCTCTAAATTTAGTAAGTGTGGGTTTGCGATAAGACTAGCACAAGGGGATGGCAATGTAAAAACCCCTGCATATCCTAAAGGGGGAGAGTTATTTGGAAGAAGCATTAAAGTTGGTTCCATCGATTATCCTTCTAAACAGTTTAATGAACATTCGCAGGACCCAATATATGATCAACATATTTATGAATAATGGAATAACTTCTATGGAAAGATTCAGCCAATTAGTCGGCCAAAAGATTAGCAGTTTATTTTGTGGGATCTCGCTAGTGGATAGGTAGGTTATGTAATGAAAAGGGTAGCCAAGCTCATAGTAGAAGGCCCCAGGTTTTTTGGTTAAGGGCATATAAATAGTTAACAAAACCAAAAATAGGCTAATGTATAAAAGTTTTCTTCTATTTTTCATAAAATGCTCTCCTTTTTCTCTGAGCCCTTTGATTTGTTTTTTATATCCAAAAGGTTTTATGAGATTGATTAGCGAACGTGATGATAGCAGAGTTCTTGTATAACCAGAAAGTAATTTAGTAGGTGATTAATTTCTTAGAATCTACTAATCCTGAACCCTTTAGATGCTATCTGAATCATTCATATCTTAATCGGCGGTGAAAATATGGAGTTACTCTTTAAAAAAAGCTTATTAGGAGCTGCGATCGTATTTATCATAAACCATGGTTTATTCCATGTGACATTGCTTGTTACGGGTGGGTTTCCTTCAGGTGAAGCAAATTTTGAAGGAGGGCTGTTTGGCATGTTTTTTAATCTGCGTTCATATTTAATCTTTATCATCCTTAATGCATTAACCTATATAGGTATTCGTCAGCTTTATACTAGATGGCCTATGTGGATGAATGTATTCCTTTTATTTGTAGTTGCAAATGTCTATTTAGATAGATTTACTTTTATGACTATGGCAGTTTTATTTTATTGGTGTAGATATGCGATTGGTTTACTATGTCTGCTCTATATAGATGTCATCATTGAAAAGACTAACACTTTTGTGAAGTGCCTCATCGTATCTCTTCCTCCTATAATGTCCGTGGTAGCCCTGTTTCTGTATTAAGCACTACCTAGACCAACAATATAATAGTAGAATTCCTTTAAGAGACAAGCTGCTTCAATGTGTCAGTAGAAACTATACTAAATGTTAACAAACAATGCGGTGATCTTTCTAATAAAAAAAGAGGCAATCATTCTGCCTCTTTACTCACCTCTGATCGTCTTCCCGGCGTCCACAGCCATTTCAATTGTTTCCAAAGGATTATTCTTATTAGAAGTGATTTCATAGACGACATTCTCATTTTGCCATTGTATTTTTGTCTGAGAAGAGTCCCTAAATCCATTTACTTGTATAGCGCCAATTTCTTTTGGTGCAGGAAGATAGTGAGTGTCTAAATAGGTAACAATCTTTTTCGCTAGCTCTTTTTCATCAGAATTTTGCTCTACGGCATACGTTGAATCTGTAGGATAATCGAGTCCGATCCACCAGTTTCCTTCATTCCATGATAGGTACTGATGGCCTGCCCCGGCATCTTGTAAGGCTTCTATATCATGGCCAAGGTCTAAATTCGTTTGTGTCACCTTTTGGTATCCATCGATATACGCTGAAGCTGCTTCTTTCGTTTCGAATTCTTTCATTTTTACGTTCTCAGGTAGAGAAGATGGACTAGCTTGGTCTGACGACTGTTTTTGAGTAGATTCATCCGCACCTTCACTAGTGTTAGTATCCTTTTCAGCGTCTGAGCTTTTCTCTTCTTTATTCTCGTTAGTTGAGGATGATTGTTCCGGATTGGTGTCACCTTGATCTTGCTCTTCTGAATCGGACTGGGTTACTTCTGAGTTCGTGGAATCCGTTTCAGTCTGTTCTTTGTCATTGCATCCTGAAATGATCATCGTCCCTAAGATGAGTGTTGAAAGGATATATCTACTTTTCATGTTAACATCCCCTGTTTTAAAGATCGTCTATCATATGTACCCTATTAAAAGAAGAGTAAAGTGAAAAGGTAAATAAAAAATCGAGTCATCCTAATGACTCGAAATGTTCGCGTTCCTTTTATTTAGGTCGTCTAGCTGATTGAGAAGTTCATCTAAATCCTGAGAGATCTTCACAAGTTCGCTATATTCGACTGAATTATTAAAAGCCACATACATTTTTTCTCTAATCTTTTCAATCTTATGTTCCAGACATTCAATCGTATTCATAAAAGTTGCTTCCACCCTTTATCCTCCGGTCATTAACCAAAATTTAGAAAATATCTATTGGTCTTGTACCCCTTGGTGAAATCATATTAAACGTGTTTTTTGAAAATATTTTTAAAAAGGTGAGGAGGGGGCGTTGGTGTATTGTTCAGCTGAAGGCTTATTTTATGTATGAACCGTGGGTACGTCGATGGGTTCGATATCCCAAAAGTTTTCCCCATCAAGTAATACGCTATTCAGCTTGCCCTTTAAAGGAACGGCATCTTCAACGTGATGAAACAACTTCTCCTGTTGGGTAATAGGGTCTTTCAGTACCTGCTTTGTACCATTAATACTTCTGATTAACCTAAACATGACCCATTCTCTCCCTTCCTTTGTATAAGTTATGTATAATATATTTATACCCCTTTTTGATCATATAGTCAATGACATTTTTACTTCGCACGACTGAAATAGATGATATGGTAGGGCAATGTGCTTTCCATTTTTATTGAATGGTTTTAAATAATAAAAAACTCACTTCCCAATTCGGCAAGTGAGTTTTTTGCTGTTAAACCAATCCAAACCCTCGAACAACCTGTGCAATTATAAACGTAACAATTAGCGCAATGGCAGTCGGTAAAGCAAAGGCGACAAAGGTCCATTTCGGGCTTTTCGTTTCTTTATAAATGTTAATCATAGTTGTGCCACATGGGTAGTGAAGCAAGGAGAACAGCATCATGTTTAACGCGGTTAACCAGGTCCATCCATGATCTAAGAAGATTTGCTTTAACTCGGTTAGATTCGTGACTTCCACCATGGAACCTGTTGAAAGGTAACTCATGAGTAAGATCGGCAGCACAATTTCGTTAGCCGGTAAGCCTAGGATGAAGGCAAGTAAGATAAACCCATCTAATCCAATCGCCTGAGCGAACGGATCTAAGAATAAAGCCACATGCTCTAGAATGCTTAAATCTCCAACAAAAATATTGGCTAAAATCCATGTCACGAGGGAGGCAGGAGCCGCAATGAGAACAGCCCTTTTCAGTACAAATAATGATTTATCAAGTGTTGCACGAACAATGGTGTTCCATACTTTCGGTTTCCGGTAAGGGGGGAGTTCTAATGTATAGTGGGTCGGAACCCCTTTTAATAGTGTCTTAGATAAGCCCCAGGAAACAAGTAGAGTCATAGCAACCCCGAATAAGACAATACCAACGACGACGCCAGCCGAAACGAACGTGTTCATTCCGCCAGAAAAACCAGCTGCCATAAACAATCCAGCCAGCAAGATTAATAGAGGCCAGCGTCCGTTACAAGGAACGAAGTTGTTCGTTAAAATCGCAAGCATGCGCTCTCTTGGTGATTCAACGATACGAGAAGACATAACCGCTGCCGCATTACAGCCAAAGCCCATCGCCATCGTAAGAGATTGTTTCCCGTGGGCGCCAGCTTTCTTAAAGAAGCGGTCCATATTGAAGGCGACCCGTGGCAGGTAGCCGAAGTTCTCAAGTAACGCAAATAAAGGGAAGAAGATCGCCATTGGAGGCAACATCACGCTCACGACCCAAGACGTTCCTCTGTAAAGTCCTTCGACGACAATGCCGTATAACCAATCTGGTGAGTTCATCCACTGAAAGAGAACGGTAAGCCAATCTTCGACCTGAGCGAAAAGAGCGGCAATATAAACGCCAGGAATGTTAGCCCCAGCAATCGTTAAGTAGATGACAACACCTAACATGAGGAACATAATCGGGAAACCGAATGTTCTAGACGTTAAAACATTATCCAAATTTTGATCAATCCATGACATTTTTTTACCCGACTTCTCAACGGTAGCATCTGTTACATTTTGCGATGATTTATAGATGCGAGATACGATGTGGTCGCGAACTTCATCTGTTGATCGGTGTGCGTGTTCGTTAAAGATCGCATCTAACTCTGCTAGCTTTTGATCGGTGTTAAGCTCCATGACAACATCCTCCTTGCGCAACCTCGCTATCTACTTTTGGTTCGTTCGGGTGTTTAACATGACGCTTCAAAGCATCTAAGAGATGTTCATCACGATCTAGTATCCGTAAGGCAATCCAACGAGAAGGAAGACTATTCCCGAAAATCTGTTTGATTTTAGGTTCCATCTCCTGGATCTGGGATTCGACTTCTAGAGAGTATTGAATTTGGTAAGGTTTCGTTTCAATTAGCCCTTCTGCCATCTGATCAATCGTCTTTAGCAATTGAATCACGCCTATTTTCTCCCGTGCTGAAATAAGAACAACTGGCACGCCAAGATACTTCGATAATTTATCTTTATCAACCGTAACTCCTTTTCGTCTTGCTTCATCAATTAAGTTCACGCAAACAATAGCCCGGTCTGTCATCTCTAACACTTGTAGGGCTAAGTTTAAGTTTCGCTCCAATGACGTAGCGTCCACAACCACCAACGTAATATCAGGCTTTTCAAAAATAATATAGTCTCTTGCGACTTCTTCATCGGATGAATTGGAGTAAAGAGAATAAGTGCCTGGTAAATCAATGATCTTATAAGAATGACGATCGGTTTGAAGCTCTCCTTCAGCGCGCAATACCGTTTTTCCTGGCCAGTTTCCGGTGTGCTGTCTCAACCCGGTTAGAAGGTTAAAAAGCGTACTTTTCCCTGTATTCGGATTTCCTGCGAGTGCAATCGTATGACTCATCTTGTGACCTCCTTAAACTCTGGTTCCCTTACCGTAAATAAGAGAACTTTCTTCTTTCCGTAAAGCAATTTGCGTTCCGCTCACTCTAAATGCAATCGGGTCTCCTAATGGACTCTTTTGAACGACCTCCACCCGAGCGCCGGGTACAAATCCTAAGTCCAGAAGGCGCCTTCTCATAACGTCTTTTAATGCAATGGATGTAATTTCAACATGGTCTCCAATGTTAAATTGATTAATCGGTTTAGCCTGATCCATCTAACCGCTCCTCTTTTGATCTAGGTATAAAAAGTTGCACCAGGTAAAGAAATAGGGTAAAAAATTTTAGGTGCTCTATACTATGTGTTATTTATATATATGTGATTTTACCGAAGTTATATATTTTGATTGTAACTCATTTTGTTTCCTTAGGGCAACTTATTCTTTTGAGTTAGGTAGTTAGGATCCGTTTCGGAAAAGTTTCTGTTATTTTGGTTGAGAGTAAGGAGGGCCTGGAAACCACTCGCTTTCCTGTGGGGAGCTGGTGAGCCTCCTCATCCGGCAAAGCCGGACTGCGGGGTCTCACCTAGGCTCTTCTGCCCACGGGAGTCTCGCAGTTTCCAGGCCCTCCTTTTCTATATTGGTAGAAACAGAAACGCGAAATATAGGTGTTAGAAGAATGGGATCCATTCTGTTCACTACCAAATGCCAGGGCTTGCTCGGGGACTGCGAGACTCCCGCGGGGGAAGGAGCCTAGGGAAGACCCCGGAATGAGCGTAGCGAATGAGGAGGCTTCCCAGCTCCCCGCAGGAAAGCGAGTTGTCCCCGAGCAAGCCCAAGCACACAAACTTCGAGGAAGCAGTGTGCACCTCATTTCGATTCATGATACATTTAAATGAAAGAACGAGTTGAACAAGATAAGGAGAATTGGGATGAAACAAGAAGGCACAACCATTCAGTCCGTAAACCGGGCATTACAGATATTATCCATACTGCAATCAGAATCAGCGGGGCTTGGGGTGACAGAAATTTCGCACCGCCTTGATGTGTCAAAGAGCACGGCTCATCGCTTGCTGTCTTCTTTAAAGATGCAAGGGTTTGTTCAACAGGATGAGACTTCTGAGTACTATCGTCTTGGCTTGAAGTTGCTTGAGCTTGGAGAAAGTGTGGCTGAGGATCTGGACATTAGGCAAGTTGCTTCTTCTTCTATTCATGCTCTTGCAGAACGAACGGGGGAGACGGTACATATTGGAGTTCGGGATCATGAGGAAGTGGTTTATATTGATAAGGTGGAGAAGTATGCTACCATCCGCATGTACTCAGCGATCGGGAAGCGCGCGCCTTTGTATTGTACAGGGATAGGGAAATTACTTCTGGCCTATGAAACAGAAGAAGAGATTCGGAAGATGTATGCAAAAAGCGATCTAAAAGCCTACACCTCTCATACCATTACAGATGTGGATGATCTCGTTAAGCATGTAAGGAGTATCCGTGAAAACCAGCTTTCTTTGGACTGGGAAGAGCATGAAGAAGGGGTTCGCTGTGTTGCTGCACCGATCTATAACCACAGGGGAGAAGTGGTGGCTGCTGTCAGTGTGGCGGGAGCGAGTAACCGGATGACAGAAGAGAAATTAGGTCGATGTAAGCAGGAAGTTCGTCATTCAGCCCTTGAAATTTCCCGCCAGCTAGGATATACCGGTCAGGATTTATAGTTGACAATTTCCAATCCAATAAGCTAGGCTCTTTTTGTAAGGGCTTTTTTTTACAACGAATAATGGAACAGTGTTCCTTAATACGGAACGGAGGGGTTCAATGTCGACATTACAACAGATTGCGAAAGAAAAAGTCGTTGCGATTCTTCGCTTAGAGAATCCAGAATCGATTCTGGATGTGGCGACGTCTTTATATAACGGCGGGGTACGAATTATTGAAGTTACTCTAAACACCCCGGGGGCGCTTGAACATATTCAGGCCATTAAACAGAGTCACCCGGACATGGTGGTGGGAGCAGGGACGGTTCTTGATGAACACCAGGCAAGTCAGTCCATTATGGCTGGTGCAGATTTTCTATTAGCGCCCACTTATAGAAAAGAGACCATAGAAGTGGGGAATCGAAACGGGATTCCTGTCATTCCAGGTGTCTTCACGCCAACAGAGGCGTTAGAGGCGTATGAAGCTGGTGCTGAAATGGTGAAAGTATTTCCGGTACGACATGTTGGAACAAACTATTTGAAAGACATTCAAGGGCCACTACCATTTATACAAGGGATGGCCGTTGGCGGAGTGTCTGATGAGAATATACAAGACTACTTAGCAAACGGATGGAGTTCTGTTGGTTTAGGAAGTTCACTTGTTCATCCAAATTGGATTGAACAAAAAGATTTCGACAAAATCGAAGAACAAGCCAGGAAGATCATCACGAAAGTCAAAGAAATATAAGGGGTGGGAGAAGTGTACTTGGTTCTTGATGGGGGGACGACCCATACACGCATGCGACTGATCCGGAAAAACCGGAAGCTGATCGATGAGAAGAAGCTCTCCCTTGGTATACGGGATGTAGCCATAGAAGGAACAAAGAAGCGTTTCATCCACGAATTAGAAAAAGAGATGAAGGCGTTTCTTGAGAAGAACGATTTCTCTGTTTCTGATGTAAGCGCTGTAGTGTCTTCGGGCATGTTAACGTCGAATCTCGGAATCTATGAAGTTCCTCATCTAATAGCTCCCGTTACGAATGAATCGTTGGCTAAAGGAACGGTAATCACAAAGTGGGAAGGATTCGGGGATGTGCCGTTTATGTGGATCCCTGGTGTCCGAACAGAAGGGGAAGAGTTAGATCAGAAAGATGTTATGCGGGGAGAGGAAGTAGAAACGCTCGGATTGATTCAGCAGAGACCGTTAGATGGGGCGGGTCTTATGATCCTTCCAGGTTCTCATACGAAATATGTAGGTGTAACAGAGGGAACGATTAATTATAGCTACACAACTCTTGGAGGAGAAATGATGAGAGCTGTAGAGAAAGAAACGATCCTTGCTAATTCAATTGATGATACGTTAATTGAAGAGGTGGATCAGTCCTATTTGGAAGCTGGGTTCCGTGCAGCTCGGGATGTGGGCTTGCTTCGATCTCTCTTTCACATTCGCCTTCTTCACCTTGAGGGACAGGCTACAGCCAATCAGCGTGCGAACTATTTAGCGGGGGCGGTTGTCTCTGAGGATGTAAGAGTCATCGAAAAAATGGAGAAGGTCGAATGGATCATGGTAGGGGGGTCTAACCCCCTTCGAAGTGTGTTTACGCATCTTCTGCCTAACGTTGTTTCTGAAGGGATTCCGATTCTCGAAGCGGATGAATCAGAAAGTGAACGGGCTACGCTCGAAGGTGCTTTAACGATTATAGAAGAATGGAACAAACAGGAGGCATCACAATGAAAATCACAAATTACGAACTATACCAAGTACCACCTAGATGGTTATTCCTAAAGATTGAAACAGATGAAGGGATTAAAGGCTGGGGAGAACCGGTCATTGAAGGAAGAGCTCATACGGTGAAAGCGGCTGTAGAGGAGCTGATGGAATACCTAATGGGTAAAGATCCTCTTCGTATTGAAGATCACTGGAACATGCTGTATCGTTCTGGTTTCTACCGGGGAGGTCCAATTCTAATGAGTGCACTCGCTGGTATTGATCAGGCCTTATGGGATATTAAAGGGAAGTACTACAATGCGCCTGTCTATCAACTGCTAGGAGGAGCGTGTCGTGATTCCATTAAAGTGTATTCGTGGATTGGCGGAGATCGTCCTTCTGATGTTGGGGAAGCGGCGAAGGAAGCCGTCAGCACTGGATTCCATGCCATTAAAATGAACGGAACAGAAGAAATGCACTATATCGATTCCTACGACAAAGTCGATGCAGCCGTTGAACGGGTTCAAGCGGTACGTGAAGCTGTCGGAAATGGAGTCGGCATAGGCATTGACTTTCACGGCCGTGTGCATAAACCAATGGCGAAGGTGCTCGCTAAGGAACTTGAACCATTCCGCCCGATGTTCATTGAAGAGCCTGTACTAGCTGAAAACAATGAAGCGTTAAGAGAAATTACACGCCATACCCACATTCCAATTGCAACAGGAGAGCGCATGTATTCTCGCTGGGACTTCAAGCCGCTACTGGAATCAGGGCATGCAGATATTATCCAACCGGACCTTTCTCACGCGGGCGGGATCACAGAAGTGAAGAAAATTGCTTCCATGGCTGAAGCGTATGATGTCGCTATGGCGCCGCATTGTCCATTAGGTCCAATCGCCCTTGCTTCTTGCCTTCAGGTAGATGCCACAGCGCACAATGCCTTCATTCAAGAGCAAAGTCTTGGTATTCATTACAACAAAGAGAATGATCTACTAGATTACATTAAAGACCGTAGTGTATTTGATTATAAAGATGGCTTCGTTCAGATCCCGCAAGGACCGGGTCTTGGGATTGAAATTGACGAAGAGTATGTAAAAGAACGGGCAGAAGAAGGTCACAACTGGCGCAATCCGGTATGGCGTCATCAAGATAATAGTATTGCAGAGTGGTAAGGGGTAGGGATACAAATCTAAACGGATTTGTATCCCTTTTTTATTTATAGAGAGTAGACGATGGCTGTTGTAGGTTATCGGATAAGTTTAACGTTTTGTTTACTAAAGATGAGAGGAAGGAGGGCCGGGGAAAACACTCGCTTTCCTGTGGACGAACTCCCGAGCTCCTCGTTCGCTACGCTCTCTGCGGGATCTCGGAAGCCCGTTTTTCCACGGGAGTCTCGCATTTTCCCCGGCCCTCCTTTGCCTGAGTTAGACTAAACAAAATGTTGCCATAACTTGTGGCGGAGTCGATAATATATAATGTGGACCCCACTGATAGAGCAAATAGTACACCTTGACAAGAATTAGAAATTGAAAAAAACTCTACAGCTATCTATTAGAAAATGATTGAAAGGGGAGGGGTGGTTAAATGAGGGAATACATATACGTATTGAAGCTTATTCCTCGTTTACATGAAGAGAAAAATTGGACGGAAGCGGATGAGGCTCTCATAAGTGAACATTTTGTTAGGCTGAAGGAGTACTGTCATGAAGGGAAAGTCATCACTGCTGGTAAGACAGATAGAGAAGATGATAAAGGCTTTGGGATTGTGGTGTTTAAAGAAGAGAGTGATGATAAGGCAGAAGAATTTATGAAGGAAGATCCTGCTGTGAAACATGGAATTATGACAGCGGAAGTTTTCTCTTATAGGACAGCTCTTCAAAGTGAAAAGTAATCGAACATGAGAAAACGCTCAGAATTTTTTTCTGAGCGTTTTTTTATGGTCTATAATCTCCGTCTTGATATCGCATCGCGCATCTTCGTTTGGGCGTGTTGTGCTTGTTCCTGATGCTTCAGGCTGTAATTGACGTATAAGGCATCGATAATTGATAGCTCTGCAATTCTTGAAGCAAGGGCCTCTGAACGATAATCGGTTTCTTGAGAAGTAGTAAACAGACAGACGTCCACAAGTTTGCTGAACGGCGATTTGGCGAAGTTGGTAATACCGATTGTTGGTACCCCGTTTTCCTTTGCCACTTCAATGACTTCAAGAATATCCTTATTCGAGCCGGTATGAGAAATAAATAACGCCACATCTTCAGACGTCAGCTGAGAAGCCGCCATTAATTGCAGGTGGGTATCTGTATACGCATGGCTCGGAAGACCACTTCGCATAAATTTATGCTGCCCATCAAGTGCCGTTACCCCTGACCCCCCGTTACCATAGAAGTGAATTTGACGTGCATTCACAATGTAGTCAAGTGCTTTTGAGAACGTTGCCTCCTGCTGAATGTCTTTCGTATATTGAACAGCATTCATATTCGCTTGGAATACCTTCTGTAAGATATCCATTTCACTATCTTCTTCTGTAATCTTCTCATGAATATCCTGAATCGGGCTAACAATCTCAGAGGCCAGGGAGATCTTTAATGCCTGGTACCCTTTGTATCCTAATGTCTTACAAAACCGAAAGACCGTCGCATCGGCAACCCCAAGATCCTCTGAGACCTGGTTAATGGTCGTGTGAATAATCTTATTCGGATCTTTCAATATGTAGTCAGCGATCCGTTTCTCTTTATCACTCATGTTACGATAGTACGACTTTATTCGGTTGATGACTTGAGTAGAAGCTTCAGCCATGTCGTTCCCCTCCGTTTCTTTCTACTCTCTAGTGTAAACAAAATTTTTTTCATGTAAAAGGAAATGTAAGAAAATAAATTTCATGAAAGCGGTTGATCTGAAGAAAATTTCATGTATAATCATAGTTGCAAGAAAAAATATTTCGCACAAAGTGTTTGCGATTCTATTTTTTTGATAGAGTTGAAAGCGGTTACCACTGTTAGCACGTTCTTTGGAGGGAAAAAGCGATGACAGACATCATAATAGGAATTGATATCGGAACAACAAGTACGAAAACATTGGCTTATGACCGTAATGGACAAATCTGGTCTGAGGTGGAGAAGGAATATCCCCTTTATTCTCCGGATCCAGTGAGGAAAGAACAAGACCCAGAAGAAATTAACCAAGCCGTTATGCACACACTGGCGGCTGTGGCGAAAGAAGTTCAGCAAAAGGGCGGAACGGTATCTGGAATCGGTTTCAGTGCGGCGATGCATAGCCTGCTTGCCGTTGACCAAGCCGGAAATCCTTTAACAAATGCTTTAACCTGGGCGGACCAACGCTGTGTGGAAGAAGTTGAGGAATTAAAAGAAGGAAATGGACACGACATTTACTTACGAACCGGAACACCGCTTCACCCAATGTCTCCGCTTCCTAAGTTAATGTGGATGAAAAAGCATGATCCTGAAACGTTCGAACAAGCACATAAATGGATTTCTTTAAAAGACTACGTTTTCTATACATTATTTAACCGCTATATCGTCGATTATTCCATGGCATCAGCAACAGGGTTATTCAATCTTGAAAACCTTGCCTGGGATCAAGAAGCCCTGGAAGTGGCCGGCATTACAGAAGACAAGCTTCCAGAGCCTGTGCCAACGACGCACGTTGTAAGAGGATTATCTGAAGAGAAGGCTGCTTCTTTAAACCTTGATCCGGACACACCGTTTGTACTCGGTGCAAGTGATGGGGTGCTAGCGAACATTGGTGTTGGCGCGCTGAAGCCAGGTTCAATAGCGTGTACGATCGGAACAAGTGGGGCGATCCGAACTGTTGTAGACAAACCGACCGTCGATCCGAAGGGACGCATTTTCTGTTATGCGTTAACAGAAGACAAATGGGTCATTGGCGGACCGATTAACAATGGCGGGATTTCGTTCCGCTGGGTTCGAGATAACCTCTTCCCAGATCTTAATGAAAAGGCAAAAGAAAAAGGCATCAGTGCTTATGAAGAACTGACGGCCAGGGCTTCAAACGTAAAACCAGGTTCAAACGGCTTGTTATTCTTACCTTATCTAACAGGGGAGCGGGCGCCGTTTTGGGATGCGGATACAAAAGGAGTATTCTTCGGCTTAACGTTAGACCATAATCGTGACCATATGATCCGAAGCGCCCTAGAAGGTGTGATGTATCAAATGTACTCCGTCGCGATTGCATTAATTGAAGCTGGGGTTGAACCTACGGAATATCGAGCAGGTGGTGGCTTCGCCAAATCTAGTTTATGGCGTCAGATTATGGCGGACATCTTTGAAACAGAAATCGTGATTCCAGAGAGTCACCAAGGCTCTTGTCTGGGGGCAGCCTGGTTAACGATGAAAGCGCTTGATATGATTGATGATTTAGAGAGTGTACAAGATGTAATCAGCACAAGAGTGAAACACGTGCCGATTCCAGAGCACGTTACAATCTATCGCAAGTTGAAACCGGTTTATTTACGACTGGCACGAACACTTCCGAGTGAATTTAAAGCGATTTCGGAAGTGCAGCGAGACCTGGCAAATCTATAGAAATAAAAAAAGTATGGGAATGAAAGACAAAGGGGAGCGTTACGTATGATGGAATCAACAGCAGGACTGATTATTATTGCAATCTTAGCGGTACTTGCCTTACTATTCTTAGTAATGAAGACAAAGCTTCAGGCATTTATCGCGTTACTGGCTGTCAGTATATTAGTTGGACTAGCCGTTCAAATGCCGCTAGCTGACATATTGACAACCATTGAAAAAGGAATGGGAGGCACCTTAGGATATGTCGCCGTTATTATCGGCCTAGGTGCTATGTTTGGGGAAATGCTCCGGGTATCAGGCGGAGCGGAACGACTTGCTTTAACGCTTATGGACAAATTCGGAGAGAAAAACGTAAGCTGGGCACTAGGTTTAACAGGATTTATCGTATCGATCCCGGTATTCCTTGATGTAGCACTTGTTATTCTAATTCCGATTATTTATAGCTTATCTCAGAGAACGAAGAAATCATTATTATACTTTGGTATTCCACTTCTTGCTGGTTTAGCTGTTACACACAGCTTCATCCCACCGACACCAGGACCAATTTCCGTGGCATCGATTCTTGATGCAGACTTAGGTTGGGTTATCCTATTTGGTGTACTAGCCGGAATTCCATCTATGATTCTGGCAGGACCAGTATTTGCGAAATACATTTCTAAAAAGATTGACGTCGGCGTACCCGATTACATGCTAGAACAAATGAAAGACAAAGAATTTGATGAGGAGAATCTGCCAAGTTTCTTCAGTGTTGTTGGAATTATCACGTTGCCACTTGTATTAATTCTTGTTAATACACTGGCTGACCTTATATTAGATGAAGGTAATGGACTGCGTGCTGTATTAACCTTTGTTGGACACCCGTTCGTAGCATTAACAATTGCGGCATTACTGACATTCTATATCTTCGGTATTAAGAAAGGGTATACGAAAGAGCAAGTACAAGAGATTACAACGAAAGCCCTTGAACCAGCTGGTATTATTATTCTTGTAACAGGTGCTGGTGGTGTGTTTGGTGAGATGCTGATCCAATCTGGTATTGGTGATATCCTTGCAGATGCGATGCAAACGATGCAAATGCCACTCATTGTCTTTGCCTTTGTAACCGCAACAGTTGTCCGTGTCGCACAAGGTTCTGCAACCGTATCCATGATTACAGCAGCTGGCCTTGTTTCGCCGCTACTTGAAACGTTTGATGTAAGCGAACCAATGCTAGGTTTACTTGTAATCGCCATCGCATCAGGTGCAACAGTCGTGTCTCACGTAAACGACTCTGGTTTCTGGCTTGTGAACCGTTACTTTGGTTTAACAGAGAAGCAAACGCTACAATCTTGGACCGTCATGGAAACAATCATTGGCCTTACCGGATTTGCTGTAGCGCTAATCATTAGCTTATTCGTATAAAGAAAACTATTAACAGAAAAGAGGATTCATTATGAATATAGGTTTAATTGGACTAGGGAAAATGGGATACAATATCGGGGCTCATATGCTAGATAAAGACTATAAGGTACACGCTTACGATGTGAACCAGGAAGCTGTTGAGAAATTCCGCGGAGAAGGCGGAGAAGGCTTCTCTTCCATCAAAGACATGGTTAGCAGCCTGAACGAAGGACCACGTGTCATCTGGATGATGGTCCCAGCTGGTGAAATCACAGACCAGGTGATCGAGGAAGTAACCCCTCTTCTAGACAAAGGCGACATCTTAATTGACGCAGGAAACTCAAACTACAAGAAGACGCTTCATCACTTCGAAACGCTACAAGAAAAAGGAATCGAGTTCTTTGACGTAGGAACAAGTGGTGGCGTATCCGGAGCCCGTAACGGAGCATGCTTCATGATCGGCGGAAATAGCGAAGTATTCCCTGTCATCCAGCCGCTATTTGATGACCTAGCTGTGACAGATGGCTATCATTTCGCTGGTAAAGGAGGAGCAGGTCACTTCCTTAAAATGATTCACAACGGAATCGAATACGGCATGATGGCCGCAATCGGTGAAGGATTTGACTTACTAGAGAAGAGTCCATTCGATTATGACTATGAAGGAGTAGCCAAAGTATTTAACAACGGCTCTGTTATCCGCGGTTGGTTAATGGAACTGATGGAAAATGCATTTAGCAAAGACGCCAAGCTAGACGACATCCGCGGTGTGATGAACTCCTCTGGAGAAGGCAAATGGACGGTCGAATCTGCCTTAGACTTCGAAACAGCAGCACCCGTCATCGCCCTATCTCTAATGATGCGCTACCGTTCTCAAGAAACGGACACCTTCACAGGAAAAGTCGTAGCAGCCCTACGCCACGAATTCGGCGGCCACGCTGTAGAGAAAAGCGAATAATCGAAGGCCCTCTTACCTAGCAAACAGGTAAGGGGGCTTTTTTGTATGTGCTGATAAAGGGGCCGTTACTTTAGAAGTATGCTAGGGGTGGCTGGGGAACGACTCGCTTTCCACAGGCGAGCTGTCGAGCCTCCTCGGGAAAACCACCCTGCGGGGTCTCGTCGACCTCTTTCTCCTGTAGGAGTCTCCCCGTTCCCCAGCCACCCCTGGCCGGATTTTCGCTAACGGCCACGCTCCTTTAAGCTACGTAAACATTCTCCTAGCTTGTCGTTCAACCAGTTTCCTAAATATGTTATGATGGCACTAATAGCAGGAGGTGGTAGCGTGAGTGGAATTGTCTTATTTGACGGAGAATGTAACTTCTGTGACCAAAGCGTTCAATTCATCATAAAACGCGATCCAGAAGGATATTTCTCCTTCGCATCTCTACAAAGTGAAATCGGCCAGGAACTGCTTCATAAACATCAGATCCCTACCCATACAGATAGCTTTATATTAATCGAAGACAACCAGGCCTATACGAAATCTTCAGCCGCATTAAACGTGTGCAAGCATTTAAAAGGGGCATGGAAAGGGCTTAGAATCTTCACCCTTGTTCCAAAGTTTGTACGAGATCGGGTGTATGATGTGATTGCCAAGAATCGCTATAAGTGGTTTGGGAAGAAAGACAGCTGTATGCTGCCATCTAAGGAAATTCGGAAGCGATTTTTATAAATGGTAAAGGAGAGGATGTAATATTCTCTCCTTTTTTATATGCTGGGAAGTGCATTGTTGTAAAATTCTTATTTAACCAAAAAAGGGGTTATTTGTGCTACAATATAAGTCTTAATACCTATACTTAATGAAGTGCATTTAGTTTTACTTCCTTATAAATAAGACGAAATGGCTCAAGGAAAAGGGGGAAATAAATGAATTATTGCTCAGCTTCTATTGAAGAAAAGAAAAGCTTTACAATCTTTCCTAGCCTTCCGGATTTTGATGGATCAACCCACAAACATACATATCCAAAAGATAAGCCAGGCATCCAAACGTATTTAAGGGACATTAGAAGATTGCGAAGGGAAAGTCCAATTCGAGACTGGGAAACTGATACAGAAATTGAAGCATTTAAACAGGTGGAAAAAGGTGATGAGGAGATAAAGAAATTAATTTTTCTAAAATTTTTACCACTCGTTCCTTCTGTAGTCAGATATTATGCGGATGATTGTTTACGCTTAGAAGATTTAATACAAGAAGGAAACCTAGCACTAATGGATGCGATAGACAGTTTCGATTACAGAAAAGGTTACAGATTTTCCTCTCATGCTATATGGAGGATTCGTAGGGTGGTAAGAAGGAAAATCGCATTCTACATATCTCCTTTTACAATCCCTTCTGACTCCCTGGCCGTATTAGCTAAAGGAAATCGTTTGTATGAAGATGGGGGGTATTCTTCTGTTGAAGACGCGTTTCGTCAATCGATGCCTAATCGGGAACTTCACCTTTATTATACTAGTCAGTACCAATCATTAAGTGATTTTTCCTTAGAACAACAAGAAACTTTTTGTGATTTGTCTTCGTTGGATATAGAAGAATGTGTAATGACTAAAAGTTTATTAGAGGATGTGAAAATCCGGCTCAAAAGAAATTTTTCGTATAGAGAACAAACAATAATGGGTTTGATATACGGATTTGAAGACGGTAGGAGTAGAAGTTTGAGCGAAGTAGGGAAGGTTTTTGGGATATCCAGAGAAAGAGTGAGACAGATTCACACAAGTGTGGTGAATAGACTTCAAAATTTGTACGTTGAAAAAGTATAAAGTAAAAGAGATAGTAATCTCTGAATCACGATAACCGCCCGTGATTCAGAGGACGTCTCATCCTAACTTCCAAACGTATTGCCTCCATTCACATTCATGTTCTGCCCGGTAATAAAGGAAGCTTCTTCACTGGCAAGATAGGCAACCATGCTTGCAATATCTTCTGGTTTCCCTAATCGCTTCATAGGTACCTGGTCTACATAGTCACGGGCGCTTTCTTCTGTAACCTCACCATGCCGTTCAACAGGTGTGAAGCCAGGGTGAACAGCATTGACTGTAATCCCGTATTCCCCGAGTTCATTTGCCCATGAACGGGTCATTCCAATGACGGAAGATTTGGCCGTTACGTAGTTCGAAAAATGACTGTTTCCTAATCCGACGACTTCACTGCCAATATTAATAATGCGTCCCCACTGATTCTCCTTCATACTGCCCATCACTTCTTTTGTTAATAGAAGAGGGGATTTGACCGAGAAGTGCAATTGATCAAGGTAATCCTCCCATGTCACTTCTTCTAAGGATAATTCAGGCTGAGGCCCAGTCGCGTTGTTGACTAGTATATCAATGGGTTGTGAAAAGGCATGCTCAGCATTCCTCACAAGTTTCTGTACGTCAGCTTCGTCCGTTACATCCGCTTGAAGCTTAATAGCTTCTCCGCCTTCATTCTTAATTTCTTCCACAACACGGTTAGCATTTTCAGCGTTATTCGCATAATTTACAATCACTTTTCCGCCCATCTTAGCAAACTTCTGGGCTATACATTTCCCTAATCCTTTTGAACTTCCTGTTACTAATACAACTTTATTGGTAAGGGTCATTTGAATATCACTTCTTCCTTTCTTAAGAAATAAGGGAGGATTAGACTCCTTTTATAAATTCCTTCATAAAAGGAGTCTAAATCATGATACGTACTCAGTTAGCCTTACTATGTTATGACTAACGAAATAGAAAGAACTTTCTCGAATGGTTTTCATCATAACAAATGATGTGCGGCTTAATCTCAAATGGGTAATATTCTAATTTTACTGGATTGATTCTCATAAATTTTAATAACTGATCATTAGATGTGAAAGCTACCAGGTCAGAGAACTC
Source organism: Pontibacillus chungwhensis (assembly GCF_030166655.1). Taxonomy (GTDB): domain Bacteria; phylum Bacillota; class Bacilli; order Bacillales; family BH030062; genus Pontibacillus. The sequence goes on from NZ_CP126446.1 coordinate 1,053,476, forward strand.
CCATTCGTTGTGTTCATTGTAGAAACTTATTTTAGTAAAACGTTCTTCTTTTAATTGTTGTAAAAGCTCCACTATCAATCCCCCTGAGAAAATCTTTACCCTTATAAGTGTATAAAGAAACTAAGGCTCCAAAGAAGTGCCAACTAATTTTCTTGATATAGCAATGATGTTTGTCCTTATTATAACGGCTTCCTTGTTATTTGTCTTAATAACTTATAGAGAGGATTATTTTTTTAACAGGTAAGAACAAGGCGCCAGACGCTCATTTCCCACGATTCCGTTTACAAATAGGTTTCATCTTGCTCTGAAATGGAAAATGGTTTATATAGAAACAATTGGCAAAGGAGTGAGGGTATGAAGAAGAAGTTGCGAGTTGGCGGTATTGTTGCCATGGTCATTGGTTTACTCGCATTCTTTATTGGCATACCGCTTTTCAAAGGGAATGGTGAGCCTACTTTGGGAGACGGACTTGTCATATTGGTTAGCTTCTTATTCGTGTTTGCCTTTGGGCTTTGCCTCACGGTTGTCAGTAAGTTTATGAGAGAACAATAGAGGTTTCATTAAACCGTATTCATATTGGTAGTCATAGAAGCATACACTTATTGTGCTTGCTTAAATTTTGGGGAGGGGTACGAATGAGGAGAACGACGAAGTGGAAAGGACTAAAGAGTCTTATTAGTATAACGGCATTCTTTCTTCTGCTAATTGGAACTCAAGTAGCAACAGCAGCTGAGAAAGAATGGACAGGCAGTGGCAAAGAGGTGCCAGCCGATAAAGAGTGGACGATTACATTTAATACATCTGTTGAATATGATGAACTAAGTGAAAGTATCACTGTAAAAGATCAAAGTGGTGAAAAAGTAAAAGTGACTGTTGAGAAAGTGAATGATCAAATGTTAAAGGTTCTTCCGCCGCAAGAAGGATATAAAGTTGGAGAATCTTATGCGTTACGAGTTGGAGAGATTGCTTCAAACCGTAAAGTCATGATGAAAGATGGCATTACGATGAAATTTACAATTGCTGAGCCGGTGAAGCAAGATCCATCTTCTTACCAAGAGCTCGTGAGATCGATTAACCCTGAGATTCGTGATCTGCTTGTAAGTGGATGGGATGAAGAGGCGTTTAAGCCAGGTGATTTCAAAAACATAGAAGAAGACCTGAAGAAGGTTGCTACTGATTCATTTGTTCAAAATACATTAAAACCTTACTTTGAAGAGACCATGTGTCATCCATGTGATTCATCCATGTTTCCGTTTCAGATCGCACCAGAACTTCATTTTGAAGTGATGAAAGATACAGAGGATGAACGAGTGTTTCAAACGGCAGAGCTTTCAAATGACCTCTCAATGGGAAGTCTTGTAACCTATACGTTTACCAAACAAAAGGATACTTGGTTGCTAGATGATTACCAGAGAGAGAGGTTTAGTGGTAAGGGGCTAGACGTTAGCAAAGAGGAAGCCAGTGCCTATCTTAAAGAGGATTACTTAAGCGATCCTCATTATGGATTTGAAAGCGTCGATGTAACGTTTTTAGCTGAAGGAACAGAAGAGAAATACGATCCGTATACAGAGAAACGCCACGATCGTACTTATTATGTGTTTGAAGTGAAGACAGATAAAGAAACGTTCAAGCGTAAATTCTACCCGTTTGATGGGTACGTTGAATATATTGCGGATTAAGATGAGAAAAGCCTGAGGTGAGCCTCAGGCTTTTTCTATTTTGTTGACCTCTTCCTGAATCTGTTATATAATTATCTTGAATTCGAGATAATTAATCAATCTATTCTATAAAAAGGTGGTTCGAATATGAATTTATTAGGTATTCATCACGTTTCGATATTAACGGGGAAAGCGGAGAAGAACTTTGAATTTTACACGAAAATCTTAGGTATGCGCCTTGTGAAAAAAGGCGTCAATCAGGACGATACGACTTCGTATCACTTATTTTACGGGGATGCAAAAGGGAACCCAGGCACGGAGCTGACCTTCTTTGATATCCCGATGCTCGCAAAGACTCATCCAGGAGTATCAAGCATTACAAGTACTTCGCTAAGGGTGAAAAGCTCAGCTTCCCTGGAGTATTGGAAGGAGCGTTTCCAGCAATTCGGAGTGGAGCATGAAGAGATTAAGAAGCGGGCGAACCGTAGCACGTTGGCTTTTGAAGATTTCGAAGGAACAAAGTTGATCCTGGTCGCAGATGACAATGAGGAAGGGGTAGCGCCAGGTGAAGCCTGGAGTGAAACAGATATTCCTGTAGAACACGGGATTGTAGGACTTGGTGCTGTTCTTCTACGTGTCCGTGACCAGCAGCCGACAGCTCATGTTTTAACAAATATCTTAGGTTTTGAACATGTTGGTTCGTACCCTTCTGTTGATGGGGAAGGGTTGCCGGATGTCGACGTGTTCTCAACAGGTGAAGGCGGAGTTGGAGCAGAGGTCCATATCCAAGAGCGCAAAGATTTACCGAAAGAACGGATCGGAAGAGGTGGGGTGCACCATGTGGCCTTCCGTATCCCGAATGAAGAAGAGTACGATAAATGGGCAGAGTTAATCCAAAGAGCTGGATTAATGAACTCAGGGAAAGTGGATCGCTTTTACTTTAAGGCATTGTATTTCCGTGAACAGAACGGCATTCTGTTTGAGCTCTCAACAGACACACCAGGGTTTGACGTCGATGAGTCCGTCGATTCTCTAGGTCAGAACTTATCCCTGCCACCGTTTATGGAGCATCAGCGAGAAGAGATCGAGCGGAAGTTACGTCCGTTAACATTAAGTGAATAAGATCCTATCAAAAAAACAGGGCTGCCTCTTTTCCGGGCAGCCCTGTTTTTTACATTATTTAGCTAGAAAGTTCTCTGTATAATACGGTTGTGCATCGTCGTTAAAGGCAACGCCAACTGCCAGGGATTCAAAAGCGGGATGCAGGATGTTTTCCCGGTGGCCAAGCGAATTCATTAATCCCTCATGAGCAAAGATGCTGCTCGATTGGCCTGCAGCCAAGTTCTCGCCAGCCGTTCTGTAGGCAATCCCGTCTTCTGTCATCCGGTCAAAAGGAGATTGTCCCTCTTTATTCGTGTGACTGAAGTAGTTATTTACAGCCATGTCTTTACTGTGATCTCGAGCCGTTGCTTGAACAGCTTTGTCAAAGGAAAGGACACCGAGGCCATGTTCGACTCGCGCGGCATTGGTTAAATCAAAAAGTTGTGCTTCAAATCCTTCTTTAAGAGAAGCGCTTGGTTCTCCGAAGAATCCTTTCTTCTCTTCTTCTAAGTCTTCACTAATAATCTGGACAGCGGTTACTGTGTTATCTTCGTGTTGATCGTAGAAGACGGTTACGTAGCTTCCATCGATCTTGAATAAATCATATTCGCCTTTATTTTGAACCTGATAGCGGGTCAACCCTTTTCGGATGCTTGTTTCTTGCTCAGGCATTGCGGATCGAACGGCATCTTGTTGGCTTCCAATTGTGATGGAAGATTTAGAAGACACCAAATCCTGGTTCGTGTACAGCCCGGCAACTTGATCCTTGTCATTATAGGCTACCATGAAGAAATTGTGATAGTTTTCGTGATAGGTGACCCAGTTCACGCCGTATTCATTGAGTGAAGATCTCTTTGGACTGCCTGCTTGTTCTTCGACACTAGCCCGGGAGTCTCCGATTTCAATGTTGTAGACAGAAAAGGATTGATCAGAGGGGGCGTTAAGCTCTGGTTTCTCTACCGTTGTTTGTTCTTTGGTATCAATCCCGTTCTCATCTTCACCGGTGAGCTTGTCGAACAAGGACTCCACTTCTAAGGAAATGGCGTTGATCGCTCGACGTACTTCCGGATCTTCTCTGATCTCATTGATGTCTGTTTTGATCTCTTCATACACACCCTGAATACCAGCCTCTTCAAACGTATCTCCGTATATATACCACATACCCCCTGCTAGAAGGAGCAGTAAAATAAGTCTTCTTAATTTTGGCATTGTGTCACTCCTGCCTGATCTGTCAGTTGTTCTTACCATTGTAGCACTCTATAGATCCAATATGCATCATAGAAGGATTCTTTAAACAGGGGCCAAATAATGGATTAAGAGAATGTGTTTTACATATGACAAAAAAAGGAACACGAAGAATGAGGATGATCTAAAAGGAGTGAGCATACATGGGTAAATTAGACGATAAAGTAGCTGTTATTACAGGTGGGAGCGGTGAAATTGGAAAGGCTACAGCGAAGCTTTTCTTACAAGAAGGGGCAACTGTTGCTCTTGTTGATGTGAACGAAGATGCGCTGAAGGATGCAAAAGAAGAATTAAATGCAGGAGATACGGTGATGACCCTGACAGCTGATGTGACGAAGGAAGAAGATGTAAGCAACTATGTGGAAAAAGTGATCGATGCACATGGTCGTATTGATGTGTTCTTTAACAATGCTGGAATTGAAGGGAAAGTGGCCCCGATCGTGGAGCAGTCCCTTGAGAACTTCCAGAATGTATTGAACGTAAATGTGAACGGGGTCTTCCTAGGATTAAAATACGTAATGAAAGAAATGATGAATAAGGGTAGCGGTAGCATTATCAATACATCATCTGTAGCAGGATTGATGGGAAGCCCAGGCGTTGCACCATATGTAACGTCTAAGCATGGAGTAATCGGCTTAACCAAAACTGCAGCACTTGAAGGGGCACCGAGCAATGTGCGGGTAAATTCTATTCATCCATCTCCTGTAGAGGGTCGGATGATGCGTTCTTTAGAAGAAGGAATGAACCCAGGCGGTGGAGAAGAAGCAAAGCAAAAACAAATGAGCGCCATTCCGTTACAGCGTTATGCGGAAAGTGAAGACATTGCCAAGCTTGTTCTATTTCTTGCCTCAGACGACAGTCAGTTTATAAGCGGTTCCCAGTATCGCATCGACGGTGGTATGGGGGCTACATGATTTAAGATCTCTGTGCTTCTGCTTTATAGCAGAAGCACTTTTTTTTATGGGCTTTTCCGGCTAGATGTCCTAGTCTTGATGTTCTGCCAGTACGAGATTTGCTATACTTTTAATAGATTATTGAAGTAAAGGAGCATCACCATGGCAAATATCAAGTACGAAATCATCTCTGAAATTGGGACGATCTCTGAAAACCCAAAAGGATGGAAGAAAGAACTGAATGAAGTAAGCTGGAATGGAAGAGAACCGAAATATGATTTAAGAGATTGGGCTCCAGATCATGAGAAGATGGGGAAAGGGGTCACCCTGACAAAAGAGGAGCTCGTCCAGCTAAAACATATGCTAAATGCGATAGATTTGGAAGATTAACGAACGAATTGTAAATATGTTAGATCAAGGGAAAGTATAACATTTTTGTTGTCTTTAATTGAGAGGGCGGGATGTGAGCCCTTTTAAGCTGTAGGGCGTTCTTCCAACTAAGACAGGGATTGCCCGGGGACTTCGAGACTCCCGCGGGAAGAGGAGCCTAGGGGAGACCCCGGAATGAGCGTAGCGAATGAGGAGGCTTCCCAGCTCCCCGCAGGAAAGCGAGTTGTCCCCGGGCAATCCCAAGCACCTATAAACGTAACGCCCCCCCTCCACCCTTACTGGCCTATGCTACACGTTATCAGAAGAACAAACAGAGCACCTTTACCACAACGTTCAAGGTGATACCGGAATCATGAAAGGTGTTAATTTCCTAGCAGGCTTATTGCCTTATGGCTCAGGAATTATTGCGAATAATGGCTTTTCAACAGAAGACCGGGAAGCTATTGAGGAAGCCTACCATGATGATGTTGGTGTGAGAGTCACCATTGAAATGGCAGTCACTTCGTACGGAGACGATGTCACGTATGAACCTTTAAACTAATTATTTTACTCCTCCCCTTAGGGAGGAGTTTTTAATTTGGTTGTAAGTTATAAATCCCCAACTCAGCAAATTTCACCCCCTTCTGATAAAATTGTAAAAGTAGTTTGACGTATGCTCATAAGTGAGCAAGACCTAAATTGTGGTAGAGATCCATTTTATTTTCAGTAACACATAGATTGAAAACGATTCAAAGAAAAGGAAATAAAGGTGTGTAAAAACGAATGACTGAAGAAGAAATAATAAAAGCAGCGTCTGCTCATCGGGGGCTTTCGAAGTTAGAAATCATCAGAAGGGCCGTTATTATTGCGATCGGAATTGGGTTAGAAGCGGTTGCTCTTGAGATGTTCCTTGTGCCAAATGGCATTATTGATGGAGGGATTGTCGGTGTTTCGATTATGCTTCATCACATAACGGAGTTTCCCCTAGGGGCGTTTTTATTCTTACTTAACCTTCCGTTTTGTTATTTAGGGTATAAGCAAATCGGGAAGACGTTTTCTATTACGTCGATCTTAGCCATTATTGGTTTAGCTGTTCTGACCACTGTTTTAATACCCGTACCTAAATTCACGGACGATTTGCTGCTAGCTGCTGTGTTTGGCGGTGTTTTACTTGGTCTAGGCGTTGGACTTGTTGTCCGTAATGGGGGCTCGTCTGATGGGACAGAGATTCTGGCGATTTTCATTAATAAGCTATCTCCTTTTTCAGTAGGAGAAACGGTGATGTTTATTAATCTCTTTATTCTAGGGAGTGCGGGTTTTGTCTTCGGATGGAACAATGCGATGTATTCCTTGATTGCCTACTTTATTGCTTTTAAAATGATCGATGTGACAGCAGAAGGACTTGAATCCTCTAAATTCGCCTGGGTAATCAGTGATAAGTACAATGAAATTGGTGAAGCGTTGACGGACCGTTTAGGACGAGGGGTAACCTATCTGAACGGGGAAGGGGCTTATACCGGCGATAATAAAAAGGTAATCTTAATTATTATTACACGGCTTGAAGAAGCGAAAGTGAAGAACATTATTAATGATTTAGATCCGAAAGCCTTTCTCGCTTTAGGCGATATCCACGACGTTAAGGGTGGGGGCTTTAAGAAGAAGAATATCCATTAACAAAGAAATCCTGACCTAGTAGAATGCTGGGTCAGGATTTTTTAGTATTAAACAGTATGAGACTTCGAATAGATCGCTTCTACTGCATTTTGCAGAGTTTGATAGATTGCGGTGTTGTTTGGTTGCTCATAACTTGTGCTCCATTCTTTAGCTACAGCGGCTTGTATGCCTGTAAGGGTCACATTGATTCCGATTAGCTGAACGGTTTGAATGAGTTTTTCTACTTTCTTTAGAAACTCTAAGTCTATGGAATGAATGGCAGAGAAGTCTAGAATAAGATCTTTTGTGTTCATTTTAGATATGTTCTCAATTCCCTTATCAAGTATGTAATGAAACTCCAGGTTGTCAATAACCGGCTGAAGCGGGAAAAGTGCAATATGGTTGGTGACAGGAATGATCGTGACGGACATATTCTCCATGTTTGAAATGAGATCTTGCTGCTTCTCTTGATAGGCGGTAACATCTTGAAATTCAGCCATTGCTCCGATTTGTTCGTCGCCGTCCTTCAGAACTTTAGTTTTAAGAGAGAGATAGAGGCGGTAATTTCCCCATCTGTAAGGCATGGCCTCTAGTTCAATCTCTTCACCTGTGCGAACGGTATTTTCGATATGCCGGATATCGGCAGGGGCATCTGGGAATAGGTCGTACACGTTCTGGCCAATGGCTTCTTCTTGATTCACTTCAAGTAAACAAGCCCCCACTTCGTTTAATGCTGTAATACGGTATTCCATGTCGATTGCCATAACTCCAAACGAGAGATAATCCATCATTTGATTCGACATCTGGCTCATATGAAACGCTCCTTAAAAGTAGATTGCGGTTCTTAGCAACATTCTTACTCTCTTTTTTATACAAGAATAAGAATTCTTCTACCTTCATCATACTCCTCTTATATAAGGAAGCAAAATTTGAATAGCTTTAAGAGTAAATTAGTTTTATAAAAGTCTCCTTTTTTTTCTTGGTAAATGTTATTCATGTTATTATCCGTTTTTCTTGCGTGGTGAGGACGTTTGAACATAGTTTGAACCAGTGCAAATTTTTCAACTAAAATGTTTTTCCCAATAAGTTGGAATGTGGATAAGTTGTTCCCTATAGGTATGATAATGCGCGTCAAAAGCCTTATTCCTTTATAAGGAAAATTAATGGAGGTGCATGAATGGGAGAAAAACATTCGAGGTTACCGAAAGGGAAGAAAGATATCTTAAAACCAATCCTTACAACAGTTGTGACCACCTTTGTGCTTACGACACCATTTACGTTTACCGTACTAGATGGGGATTCTTCTTCTTTGATACAAAAGCGGGTTGTCTCTGCTGCTGATGTAAGTGTATTGACAGGAGCTTCTTTATCAGCTACTCAATCAGGCAACCAGATTACGCTAACGTTATCAGGAGGAGGAGCGGTCGCCCTCAGTTTACTTAACGAGGCAACGGCGTACTACCAATTGCCTCAGGAATTTATTGATGCAGGTCTTGTGAGTCAAGCGTCTTATAGTGGAGCTTACAGCGTTTCTTTAGTGGGGATCGGCGGAGTATCTTTATTAAATGATAGTGGAAATGTACCTTCTTCCTCTATTTCTGTCAATTCAAGCACAGGGGTCGTTTCCTTTGATGTTGGAACCCTTTTAAGCCTTGGTGCTCTCACATCTTTTGATAACAGTACTCAGACGTATAGCTTAACGATTCAGCTCCCGGAGTTACCAACCTCAGCAGATGGGACTTATACATTCTATGGGCAGGTGTTTGATTCACTCGCTACAGTTAGCTTACTTTCAAGTAGTGGTGCAACGGCTAGTGTAGCAGCTCCTCAAGCACCAGTAGATAGTGATGGAGATGGGTTAACAGATGAAGAAGAAGGCAACCTCGGAACAGACCCGAATGATGCGGATAGTGACGATGACGGGATCAATGATGGAGATGAGGTGGAAAATGGAACGGATCCTCTAGACCCAAATGACCCAGGGGACGGAGAGCCAGCAGATAGCGATGGGGATGGCCTGACGGATGAAGAAGAAGGCAACCTCGGAACAGATCCAAATGATGGAGATAGTGACGATGACGGGATCAATGATGGAGATGAAGTGGAAAATGGAACGGATCCTCTAGACCCAAATGACCCAGGGGACGGAGAGCCAGCAGATAGTGATGGAGATGGGTTAACAGATGAAGAAGAAGGCGATCTCGGAACAGATCCAAATGATGGAGATAGTGACGATGACGGGATCAATGATGGAGATGAAGTGGAAAATGGAACGGATCCTCTAGACCCAAATGACCCAGGGGACGGAGAGCCAGCAGATAGTGATGGAGATGGGTTAACAGATGAAGAAGAAGGCGATCTCGGAACAGATCCAAATGATGCGGATAGTGACGATGACGGGGTCAATGATGGAGATGAGGTGGAAAATGGAACGGATCCTCTAGACCCAAATGACCCCGGAGATGGAGAGCCAACGGATAGTGATGGGGATGGCCTGACGGATGAAGAGGAAGGTAACCTCGGAACAGATCCGAATGATGGAGATAGCGACGATGACGGGATTAATGATGGAGATGAGGTAGAGGACGGGACAGATCCTCTTGATCCCAATGACCCGGATCCAACAGATAGTGATGGAGATGGTCTGACGGATGATGAAGAGCGTGATCTTGGAACGGACCCAAATGATTCAGATACGGACGGGGATGGGGTAGACGATGGAGAAGAAATTTTAGATGGAACGGATCCGCTTCGAGAAGACAGTGACGGAGATGAATTGACAGATGGAGAGGAGAAAGCGTTAGGAACAGACCCAACTGATCCCGATACAGACGGGGATATCGTCAGTGATGGAGATGAAGTGATGAACGGGACCGATCCATTCCGTACGGATAGTGATGGGGATGAGTTAGATGACGGGGAGGAACGTTCCCTTGGTACCGACCCAACCGATCCGGATACGGACGGGGACATCGTTAGCGATGGAGGTGAGGTCTTAAACGGCACAGACCCACTTGATCCAGACACAGACGGAGATGGTTTGGATGACGGAGAAGAGAGAAGCAGAGGAAGCGATCCACTGGATCCAAATGATCCATTTAACCCCGAAGAGGATTTGGACGGTGATGGATTGTTGAATAGGGAAGAAGATGAATTGGGAACGGACCGAGAAAATGCAGATACGGACGATGACGGTCTGAACGATGGAGCCGAAGTCGACATGGGCACAGATCCTTTAAATCCGGACACTGATGGAGACGGAATCTGGGATGGCAATGAATTGGAGTTAGGCACAGACCCGCTAGATCCAGATACGGATGGGGATGGCCTATCAGATGGAGATGAAGTGCTTGGATCAGATCCGTTAGACCCGAATGATCCGATCATCTTGGAAGATGAAGAAGAGCAGGTTCAGGATGATGAAGAGGAATCAAAGGGCGATAAGCTACCAGATACAGCGACCAATTCTTCAAACTGGCTGTTTACAGGCATTAGTGCAGCGCTTCTTGGCTTGGGAATGAGATTCCGCAAAAAGAAAAAGCCACAAGAAGAGGAATAGGAGGGGGCACGTATTAAACGACTGGGGGAGATCCTAGCAGTAGCAGGTTTAGTCATGATTGTGATGGCGATAGCTCAAATGGTTCACCATGAGCGAAGTATTAGCGATTCTCTTGAAGAAGCGAAAGCCCTAATTCGGGAACAAGGAGTTCAAGCAGGGAAAGACCTCCTCCCGTCAGCTCCTTTAGCAAAAGCGTCTGATCACTCCCAAGCTCTGCAAAAGGAAGAAGGGGAGGAAGAACCAGAAGGAAAGGGTAACAGTCCTCATCAAGAGGAAGAAGAGAAACCAAACATAAAAACTGAGGAGCATCCACAAGGAGAAGTAATCGGTATACTCGAAATTCCAAGACTACAAGCGGAACTTCCTATTGTTGAAGGAACAAGTGCCGATCAGCTCCGGAAAGGGGTAGGGCATTATGCGACCACCCTCTTACCGGGGGAAGGCGGACAGATCCTTCTGTCAGGTCACCGAGATACAGTGTTTACAAGAATGGGTGAACTGAAGGAAGGGGATCAGTTTATCGTAAGGACTCGTCAAGGGAGTTATACCTATACCTTTACGCGCTCAAAGATAGTGGCTGCAGATGATACGACTGTAATCCGAACTTCGGACCGTGAGGAACTTGTGTTGTCGACGTGCTATCCGTTCTCGTTTCTTGGGAACGCACCAGATCGGTATGTGATTTATGCTTACCCAATGTAGACGCTATAGACCTATCTATAGCGTTTTTTTGTGGTTTTGGCATTCTGCATCATTTCTCCACACCTATTTGATATAAAGGGACAAGATTATGTAACGAAAAGGAGTGGGAATGTGAAAAAAAGAAAAAGATTGGTATTCCGAACAACCCTTTTGCTCTTATTTGCAGCTGCTATTAGCTATGCGGTTGTGCAAAGCTTCTCGGATGGTCGTTCTAAGTTGATCACAGAAGGAGACCAAGCTCCAGACTTTACGCTTGAAACATTAGATGGAGAAACGGTTCAGCTAAGTGACTACCGGGGGCAGGGGGTGTTCTTAAATTTTTGGGCTACCTATTGCCCACCTTGCAAAGAAGAAATGCCTTATATGGAATCACAGTATCAATCTTTTAAGGATGAAGGGGTCCAGGTGATCGCGGTTGATGTTGCAGAGCCCCGCGTGACGGTGAATCGGTTTGTAACGAAATATAACCTTTCCTTTCCGATCCCCATGGACTCAAATGAAGAGGTTATGAACGCGTATGGAGTGGGGCCGATTCCGGTCACCTTTTTGATTAACGAAGATGGTGTGGTGGTGGATCGTATTACAGCCGGTCTAACAGAAGAAGATATAAGAGGGTACATGAAGCAAATTCAACCAGAATCTTATCGAGAATAAGGTGAAAATGGACACGGGAACGCCACCGTTTCTGCACAAATTCTCCACAAAATTCTTTTATAGTGAAGGAAGGTTTAAGGAAGGAAGGATGACGATGATGATTTTTAGAAAAGTAGGAGCTGTATTCTTCTCCGCGACGTTTCTTTTGGCGGCATGTGGACAAGGTGAGGAAGAGAGTAGCACATCTTATAGAGAGCCCTTTGAAGGAAAAGTCGAACACGTACATGGAGTGGGGTTTGTTGGAGGAGATGATTTAGCACTAGCAGCTCACGATGGATTGAAGTTCTATAGTGATGGAAACTGCCAGCGCACAACAAGTGAGAACAATGACTACATGGGATTTAATGCAGTGGATAACGGTTTTTATACGAGTGGACATCCAGGGAAGGATTCACCTTTACCGAATCCAATAGGAATTCAAAAAAGTAACGATCTTGGCCAAAATTTAGATGCGGTAGCATTTGAAGGAGAATTTGACTTCCACCTCATGGGGGTAGGCTATGAAAATCATGCGATTTATATATGGAACGAGCACGGGAATGAAGCATTAGAGGAAGGGTTACACAAAAGCCTGGACGAGGGCAAGAGCTTTGAAGCAGTAGAGAGCAGTGGGGTTAAAGGAGAAATCAAGGATCTAGCAGTCCATCCAACAAATGAAGAAATGATAGCAGTTGCTACGAAACAAGGAATTTTCCTCTCAGAAGACGGTGGTCAAACGTTTGATGCTCTTTCAGAGAAACCAAATGGAACGTTTGTTTATTTTAAAGAGGATACGCTAACCTATGGTACGTTCGATAGCCAAGCTCATGTTATTCGATATGCGATAGAGGATCAAAGCTTTGAGGAAATAGCCATTCCTAAATTTGAGCAAGATGCGGTAGCCTATTTTTCAAGCGATCCGGAAGAGGAGAATCGAATGATGATCTTCTCTTTTAAAAATGATGGCTATTACACAGAAAATGGAGGAAAGAACTGGAGTAAAATAGTCGATCAAGGAAAAAGTGAAAGAATAAAACGTGAAGATAACCATTAAGATTGCATAGAATCTGCAAATTTAGTGGTTATTTTATTATTGTCAGGTGAGGATGACTTTAAGGCCAGTGGTTCTGTCGACTTCATAAGTGGTGTCCTGCCAACCAATGTTTATTCTTGGAACGACACGTTGAAATGTATATGATGAAATTGTGGGGGCTCACCCATCATACGTACTGAGAATAAAGATCAGACAAGCGAGGCGGGCAAATGAATAAATTATCATTTAAATTAGGTGTTTTCATTTTCACCATTATTATTTTAGTAGAGGCGATCTTGTTTCTATTTCTATATACGAATTTGGCGAACAGTCGCGAGGAAGAAGTGCTTGAAAACCTGCTGGCAAGAGGAAACAGTCACAGAGATGTATTGGAGAAGCGCTTTGATCAGGCTACCCTGAACCACGTAGCCCTGATGGAATCTGAAGCAGAATCCCTTGTGGTCATCACGAACAGGGATAAGGAAGTAATTGTTCAATCGGAACCTCTTCAGCCTGAAATTCAGCATCTATTAAATAAGTCGCTTCAAGATGTGAACCATTCAGGAAAAGTGTTAGATGGACATTGGCGAAGCAGTCAATACGTGGCTACGGTCAGTCCGATCACGCTTGAAGGGGAGATGGCAGGGTATGTGTATATGTTCTCCCCTACCATGGTTGTTCAACGAGTCATCAATCAGTTATCAAATCAATTCCTTCTTGTTGGGTTCATTGCTTTATTTCTTACAGTACTTGCGATTTTTATCCTAAGCCATTTTATAACAAGACCTTTAGTCAGAATGAAGAAAGCGACAGAAGGTTTAATTGAGGGGAAGGATCAAGTTAACCTCCATTACAAGCAAAACGATGAGTTAGGTCAGTTGGCTCATTCAATTGTTACGTTATCCAACGAACTGAACCGTCTCAAGCAAGACCGGAAAGATTTCTTAGCCAGTATTTCACATGAACTACGAACCCCTCTTACCTATATCAAAGGGTATTCGAACATAGCGAGTCGCAAAGGCCTCTCTGAGGAAGAGCAGAATCATTATCTTGGTATTATTAAAGAAGAAACGGAACATCTCACTCAGCTTGTGAAGAACTTATTTGACCTTGCCAAGATGGACCAAAATGAATTTTCCATTGAGAAGAGTCCGGTTTCCTTATGTGATTTAATGGCTAAAGTTCATGAGAAAGTGAGGCCGATCTTATCTGAACATGATCTTTCACTTCGCGTTCGTTGTGACGCGAAGGTGGTGGTGAATGTGGATGCAGAGCGCTTCCAGCAGGTGCTCTTGAATTTACTCGACAACGCGATTAAACATACTCCTGCTCACTCTCATATTGACATGAGTGTTTCTGTGGAAAATGGGAGAGTCGGTATTTCTGTTACAGATGAAGGAGAAGGCATCCCTGAGGAGGAATTACCCTACATTTTTGAACGCTTATACAGGGTGGATAAATCGCGCTCGAGAGAATATGGAGGATCTGGACTTGGGCTTTCCATTGTAAAAGAAATAGTAGAGAAGCATGAAGGAGAAGTAGCTGTGAAGAGTGAGCTTGGGCAAGGAACATCGCTCACCATTGTGTTGAAGAAGGAGGATCTACTTACTTATGAGTAATTTATTATTAGTCGATGATGAACAACGAATGCTTGAGTTACTGGAGCTTTATTTATCTCCTCACGGATACACATGTACAAAGGTGCAATCGGGTAAGGAGGCGATTCGCGCTGTAGAAGATCAGCCGTTCGATTTAATCTTACTAGATGTGATGATGCCAAAGTACGATGGGTGGAAAACGTGCGAAAACATTCGTGCGATCTCTGAAGTTCCAATTATTATGGTAACAGCCAGGGATCAAAAAACGGATATCGTTAAGGGCCTAAATATGGGGGCTGACGATTATGTGACGAAGCCCTTTGATGAGGATGAGTTGTTAGCAAGAGTAAATGCACTGCTTAGAAGAACGACGAATGAAGATCGAATCGAAGTAGATGGATTAATATGGGACGGGGAGAAATACCAATTAAGTTACCAAGGACACCTCATTCCTGTTACGCCTAAGGAGTTTGCCATGATGGGCCTTTTAATGAAGAAACCAGATCGTGTATTCAGCCGTGAACACCTGATTGATATGGTTTGGGGCATTAATGCCGAAACAGAAGGGCGAACGATTGATTCGCACGTGAGGAATATAAGAGAGAAAGTGAGACAAACCGGTTTCCCCATTGATGAATATTTTCAAACCGTTTGGGGAGTTGGGTATAAATGGGTGAAGGGAAAAGGGAAAGCTGTGCCATGATAGCTGGCATAGAACGTAGCGATCGGGCTACGACAATCTTTTATATACCCTGGTAAGTATTTTAAAAAGGAGGAATCACTTATGATGAATGGACAAGGAATGGGTGGATTTGGTGGAATGGGATTCACCTGGATGCTTGTAATAGGCATCATTTTTATCGCTGTCGCAATTCTTTTAATGAAAGGATTCAATTCGAGTAAACCGAAGCAATCATCCTCCTCACTCGATTCTCTGAAAGAACGGTTAGCTAGAGGAGAAATTTCAGAAGAAGAATACGATCGTTTAAAAAAGAAACTAGAGGAACACTAAGATCAAAATGACTTACATGTGGAGGGGTAAAGTATGGAGCACGAACATCACCAACATGAACATGAAGAACACGATCATGGAGATCACGAAGGCCATGATCATCACGATCATGGGGCGATGGTTGAAGATTTCAAAAAACGTTTCTATATTTCTTTAGTCGCTACCATCCCCATCTTACTCTTGTCACCCATGATTCAAGACTTTATCGGATTTGATTGGACATTTCCTTACGATCAATATGTATTATTTCTGTTAGCTACATTTGTTTTCTTCTATGGTGGGTGGCCGTTTCTTACAGGGGCCAAAGACGAGCTAAAGCAAAAGAGTCCAGGCATGATGACACTTATTGGTCTGGCCATAGCGGTTGCTTATCTTTATAGCTCACTAGTGGTCTTTGGACTCCAGGGGCGAAACTTCTTCTGGGAACTAGCCACTCTCGTCGACATTATGCTACTTGGCCATTGGATTGAGATGAAATCTGTTATGGGAGCATCCAATGCGTTAGAAGAATTAGTCAAGCTAATGCCAAATGAGGCTCACAAGGTCGACCAAGATGGAAATGTTGAAGATGTAGAAGTTTCCAAGCTACAAGAAGGAGATCATGTACTAGTCAAACCAGGTGAGAAAATACCAGTAGATGGGCAGATCATTGATGGGAAGACAACCATAGATGAATCCATGCTCACAGGAGAATCGGTACCTGTTGAGAAGGGTGAAGGAGAAGAGGCAATTGGTGGTGCCGTGAATCAGGAAGGGTCTGTGACGATTAGCGTTGAGAAGACCGGAGATGACACGTATTTATCCCAAGTCATACAATTAGTGAAAGAAGCGCAGGACTCCAAATCGAAAACTCAGGACATTTCCAACCGAGCCGCGAAATGGTTGTTTTACTTAGCGCTTGGAAGCGGACTACTTACATTTATCATTTGGTTAGCACTTGGTTTTCCACTTGATGTTGCAATGGAGCGCATGGTGACCGTCATGGTTATTACCTGCCCCCATGCGTTAGGATTAGCGGCTCCGTTAGTTGTAGCTGTTTCAACGTCGATTTCAGCGAAAAAGGGACTCTTAATTCGTAATCGTGCCAACTTTGAAGGTGCAAGGCAGTTGAATGCGGTTGTATTTGATAAGACAGGTACACTAACAAAAGGAGAGTTTGGAGTAACCGATATTATTCCAGTAGAAGGCCACGAAGAACAAGAAGTGCTACAATGGGCTGCTTCTTTGGAACAAAACTCTGAACACCCCCTTGCAGCCGGAATCGTAGAAAAGGCAAAGAAGGATTCTGTATCTTTAAAGTCAATCGAAGAATTTGAATCGTTGACCGGCAAAGGATTGAGGGGCACTGTAGATGGACATGAAGTGAATGTAGTGAGTCCAGGCTTTGTGGATGATCGGGGCTATACCTATGATCAGCAGGTTTTTGCTGACCTTTCTGAAGAAGGGAAAACAGTTGTCTTTGTCGTTGTAAATGAAGAGCTGTTCGGAATGATTGCACTAGCGGATATCGTAAGAGAGGATGCTAAAGAAGCCATAGACGCCCTGAAGGAATTGGATGTCCACTCCATAATGCTTACTGGAGACAATCAAAAAGTGGCAGACTGGGTTGCCAACCAGTTAGGAATAGATGAGGTGTACGCAGAAGTTCTGCCAGACCAGAAAGCGGAACAGGTGAAAAAGATCAAAGAAAAAGGATGGAAAGTGGCCATGACAGGAGACGGGGTAAATGATGCCCCAGCCTTAGCTACGGCGGATCTTGGCGTTGCCATTGGCACAGGAACAGATGTCGCAATGGAATCAGCCGATATTGTTCTAGTTAAAAGCAATCCGAAAGATGTCCTTTCCATAATGGAACTATCAAAGAAAACCTACAGAAAAATGATTCAGAATCTTTGGTGGGCGGCTGGGTATAATATTCTGGCCATTCCGTTAGCGGCCGGCGTTCTTGCCCCAATAGGCGTTATTTTAAGTCCGGCAGTAGGAGCGGTATTAATGAGTCTGAGTACGGTTGTGGTAGCGGTAAACGCTAAATTATTAAAAGCTTAAATCTCAACAAAGCCAGGGTGTAAAGCCCTGGCTTTTTATATGATCATGTTCTTTTAATCTTCAAAGAATCTGCACGTTTCTTGCACATTTCTCGGATATAGTACGCCTAGGGGTACATAAAAGTAACTAAGAAAGGATGAAGGATATGAAGAAAATGGTGATCTCCCTTTTACTTGGAGCCGGAGTTCTGTTGATTGGAATCTGGGGAGTCATGCAATTCCAAGATGGATCAGGGGAGAGTACGGCCTCGGTCCTTAATGAAGCCAAAGGCGAAAGCATCACGGACCTTAAAGGGGACGATGCAAAAGGTCATCCTATTAAGAAATTTGATATAACAGCTTCAAAGAAACAATGGAACATTAATTCAAGCACTAGTGTCGAAGCATGGACGTATAATCAATCTGTTCCCGGGAAGGAACTGCGAGTGCAGGAAGGGGACTATGTAAAAGTTCATTTAAAGAATAACTTGGATGTACCTGTAACGATCCATTGGCATGGTGTATTGCTGCCAAACAAAATGGACGGCGTACCAGGGGTAACACAAGATGCGGTACTGCCAGGGGAAGAGTTTACGTACGAGTTTCTGGCAGATCATCCGGGCACCTACTGGTATCACTCTCACCAGCATAGCTCAAAGCAAGTAGACAAAGGATTGTATGGGGCCTTTATTGTGGAGAAAGAGAAGCCAGACTATGCCATCGATCAGGCGTTTATTGTAGATGAATGGGCCGTGTATGAAGATAAGCAAAGCCTCACCAATATGGGCAGTATGATGACAGGTGGAATGTCCGGGGACGGTGAAGCTGACACAAAAGCGATGTATGATACAGTGACCATCAATGGGAAGAATGGGGAAGCTGTAAAGCCTTTAGATATACAAGAAGGAGAGAAAGCAAGACTACGGTTTATAAATGCCGGCTACCAGACGCACTATGTTCAATTCCCGAATCAAATGCGAGTTATCGCAGTCGACGGAGACAAAGTGAAAAGTGAGGAGAAGAGCTCTGAATTAGAGATTGCTCCAGGTGAAAGAATCGATGTGGAGTGGACGAATGAAGGCAATGCCATACGTTTATTATCACAGTCAGAGGAAGTCGATGATGTGACCATTCCTCTAGGCAACCAAGAGTCATCAACTAGTTCGTTGGCAAGAGATGAGGGAAGGACTGTGAGTGGAACGAGTTATGAAAGTGAAGAGTTGTTGTTCAAAGACATTCCACAGAATCCTGACGTCACCTATAAGATGAACCTAAACATGGGAATGAACATGGGTGAAGGAATGGTGTTTCAGATCAACGAGGACACCTTCCCCGATACGCCTCCTATTAAAGTAAAAGAAGGGGACTTGGTGAAAGTAGAACTTAAAAATACAGGAATGTTGAATCACCCCATGCACTTACATGGCCATAAGTTTCAGGTCGTCTCTAAAGACGGAAGAAAGCTAGAAAAGCCAATCGTGAAAGACTTACTGAATGTAAAACCAGGAGAGACCTATGAAATCTATTTCAAAGCTGATAACAAAGGAGAATGGCTCTTCCATTGTCATGACAATAACCATGCAGACCGTGGAATGATTACCATTGTAGATTACAAAAGCGTCTACTCTCCATTTAAGTTTGGAGAAGCTTCCAAAAATACACCTTAACATTGTCCTGATAAGTAAATGATAAACTGCGGAAGCTCTGAAACTGGAATATTAATCCTTGAATTTAAAAACTGCACAAGATCTGCACATTATCTGGGCATAACTACTATGTAAACTAATTTAAAGGAGTGATTGATGATGGCACACCAGACCCATCCAGAAGCGATTAAAGCATTGCATGAGTGCATGGAGGCTTGTAACCATTGTTATGATGCATGCCTGAAAGAAGAAGATTTAAACAGTATGAGAGACTGTGTTCGCCTTGATCGTGAGTGTGCAGATATTTGTGCGTACTTAGAACAAGCGATTACAAGAGGGACTCCGTTCGTAGCAGAATTAGCACAAGCGTGTGCGACCATCTGTGAGCGTTGCGGTGAAGAGTGTAAAAAGCACGATCATAAGCATTGCCAAGATTGTGCAGATGCATGTTTCAATTGTGCAGAAGCTTGTAAGAAATTAATCGCATAAGAAGAAATTCCAAAAGCACCCACCTTTTAGGTGGGTGCTTTATTTGTTTTTCTAATATAATAATGTTATAGTGGGAACACGTCACATAAAAAGAGGAGTTTTCATCCATGGAACTACTTCAGTTCTTGAAAGATGAAGGGTACTCCGAGACGATCGTTCACGATCAACAGAGTAGACCGATTTATTTCAATTTGAATGATATACGTGACGATATGCAGCTTTACTCTAAATTAAACATTCAACCTGTTCGAATTGAATATTTCCCCTTCGACGCTAGACCGTATTTTGTCAGTGTAGAAGAGAGTCGTAAACAGATTATATATGTCCAAAAAGGTAAATAAATTGTAGTGAAAAAGCAAAAGGTCCTCACCTTGAGCTTTGCCTGACATCAACAATCTTACAGTAGAGTCTGCCAGCCGCCCCTCCAACATGGCTTTTGCGGGTTGTTGATGCCAATTGATTTTTAGATTTTCATCCCCCTCCTATATGCAATCTCTCATTCTCGTATTCTTAAAAAGAAAAGAATTTTTATTTCCAAGATTTGATTGACACCCTTTTTGAAACCGTTTACAATAAAGTTATTAAAAGTTGGATACGTAAACGATTAAATGAGCTGAATTGGAAGCTTCTACACATGATATGAACGAGAGCCGTTCATCTTTTTTTACCCCTTAGGTAATCGATTACGTAAACGATTTTATAAAAGGTGAGGTGAGATCTATGGAGACCAAAGTTAAGACGTTGCCTTGGCGAAGGACTAGGACGAAGTCGGAGCCTAAAGTAAAGCGTTCTTCGAAGAAAAAGATCTGGCAAAACTATGAATTGTATTTATTCCTTCTTCCTACCATTATCTACTTTATTATCTTTCACTACATTCCGATGTATGGCATCCTCATAGCTTTCCAAGATTATATGCCCACACAAGGCGTCTGGGGTAGCCCTTGGGTAGGGTTTGAACATTTCATTCGTTTCTTTAACTCCTTTCAATTCTGGAATCTGTTAGAAAATACACTTGAACTTAGTTTCTTACAGCTGCTGTTTGGTTTCCCGCTACCGATTATTGTAGCGCTATTGTTAAACCAGCTAAGAAATCAGAAGTATAAGAAGTTCGTACAGACAGTCATCTATGCCCCGCACTTTATCTCAGTCGTTGTTCTTGTTGGGATGGTGTACGTATTCTTCTCTCCAAACGGACTCATTAATAACTTCATCATGATCTTTGGAGGAGACCCCATCTACTTTATGTCGGAAGCGTCCTGGTTTAAGCCGCTCTATATTTCTTCAGGGTTATGGCAAGAGACCGGTTGGGCAGCAATTATTTACTTGGCGGCCCTGGCTGGTGTGAGTCCTGAAGTTCACGAAGCAGCCATAATGGATGGCGCGAGTAAAATGCAGCGGATCAGGCATGTTGATATCCCGGCCATTATGCCAACGGCTATGATTCTACTCGTATTGTCCGTTGGGAACTTAATGAATATCGGTTTTGAAAAGGCTTACCTCATGCAAACGCCTTTGAACGTCTCAGCAGGAGAAATTATTCCTACATATGTGTATAAGGTTGGTTTGCAGTCTGCACAATATAGCTTTGCTGCTGCTGTTGGTCTCTTTAACGCGGTGATTAACTTTATCTTATTATGGGCTGTAAACCGTGCGGCTAAAAAACTATCAGGCTCTGGCCTGTGGTAAGGAGGGGCGAAGATGAGTAATTTCGTCATGAATCGTACAAAGTTTTGGGCGCGGAAGTCGAGAGAAGATAAGATCTTCGATGTCTTAAATCTCTTTCTCTTATCCGGTCTCATGTTAGTTGTCCTCTATCCACTCTATTTTGTCGTCATCGCTTCAATTAGTAATCCAGACTACGTTTATAACGGTGAGGTATGGCTCTGGCCGAAGGAGATTACCTTTGAAGGGTATCAACGAATTTTCCAGGATGGACGGATCTGGACAGGGTACAAGAATACGATTGTGTACACGGTGGTTGGAACCTTTGTGAATGTAGCCCTTACCTTGATGGCTGCTTATGCGCTGTCTCGGAAAGACTTAGCAGGTCGGAACTTCTTCATGTTTATGTTCTTGTTTACTATGTTCTTCTCAGGTGGTCTGATTCCGACTTACCTCGTTGTGAAAAACCTGGGTCTTGTAAACACGATGTGGGCACTGATCCTACCGAAAGCTGTTGCCGTGTGGAATCTGATTGTAGCAAAGACATTCTTCCAATCTACTATTCCAGATGAATTACTAGAATCAGCTCAAATGGATGGATGCTCCAATACGAAATTCTTCTTCAAAATTGTGCTTCCACTGTCGAAGCCGATTGTAGCTGTTATGGTTCTTTTCTATGCTGTAACACACTGGAACTCTTTCTTTGACGCTCTAATCTACTTAAACGATGAAGAACTATACCCCTTACAACTTGTGCTTCGCTCGATTTTAATTCAAAACGAAGCATCAGCCAGCATGCTTGGGGACGTGGAGTCGTTTGCAGCTCAACAGCGTATAGCTGACTTAATTAAGTACGGGGTCATTATTGTAGCAGCTGTTCCACTTCTAATCTTATATCCTTTCATTCAGAAGTACTTCGTGAAAGGTGCCATGATTGGAAGTATTAAAGGATAATAGAAAGTTTTAAAAGGCTTGATGGAGGTGAGGCTTGGAGCTCGACTGGTCAATTTCTTGGGTTACTTACCACAATTTAATCGAGGGGGAAATGAAATGGTTCTAAAGCGGAAAAATTGGTCTCTTATTTTATTAAGTGTGATGCTCTGTTCACTTTTTGTATTGAGTGCTTGTCAGTCTGAAGCTGATTCTGAAGAGAAGAAAGATGCGGCTGAGTTTAATGAAGAAGGTTTACCGATTGTTGATGATCAAGTAACCCTTGAGTTTGTATCACCGAAAGCACCACTCGCTCCAAACTACAATGAAATGGAAATTATTCAAACGTTAGAGGATATGACAAATGTTCATATTGAATGGAACAACATCCCAGAGGATGGGTATGAAGAGAAGAAGAACTTGATGCTTGCAAGTGGAGATCTTCCAGATGCCTTCTATGGCGCGAATTTAACGGATCTTGATATTGTAAAGTACGGTAGTAACGGCACGTTAATCCCGCTTGAAGATCTGATTGAAGAACATGCTCCAAACATTCAGAAGCTGTTCGAACGACGGCCGGAATTAAAGAGCATGGTAACTGCTCCAGACGGTCATATCTATACTCTTCCAAGAGCTGAAGAAGCAGGACTTGGAGCTGTACCGAACTTTACTTCGATTAATAAAGCTTGGTTGGATGAACTAGGCTTAGAAATGCCTAAGACGCTTGAAGAGTATAAAGACGTGTTAGTCGCATTTAAAGAACAAGATCCAAACGGGAACGGGGAGCAGGATGAACTTCCAATTAGCTTCATGTATAACTTCTGGACTGGGAACTTTGGAGATATGTTTGCAGCATTCGGTGTCCCAGATAACACAGAACACCGCATCGTTCGTGACGGAGAAGTCCTCTTTACAGCGGTACAGCCTGAATTTAAAGAAGCAATCGATTACTACCATGGCTGGGTAGAAGAAGGGTTAATTGATAAAGAATCCTTCACACAAGATGTATCTCAATACTTTGCTAAGGGTAAAGGCGAACGATATGGATCGTACATCTGGTGGGAAACTGCAGAGGTGGTAGGACCGGAATTACGTGATGATTACGTATTACTTCCTCCGCTAGAAGGGCCAAACGGTGACATCCTTGTTGGTCGTGCGAACAACTCTGATTACAGTCGTGGTGCATTTGCGATTACGTCAGAGAACAAGAATCCTGCACTTACCATGCGCTGGGTTGATCAGCTTTATGATACGAAGATGTCTGCTCAGATTAACTGGGGCCCAATTGGTACGATCTTTGAAGAAAAAGGAGACCAACTCGTTCTTAAAGAGCAGCCAGATGATGTGATTATGGGCGAACTTCGTCAAAAAGTTGCACCGAACGGACCAATTGCCATTTTAAAAGAAGACTTTGAGAACACAGTTGAAATGGAACCACGTGCCAAGCAGCGTCTTGAAGACTTAAATGAAATCTATGCTCCTTATTTAGCTGATGAGAATTACCCAATGATCTTCTTCACACCAGAAGAACTTGATGAACTGAACCGTCTTGAAGTAGACATTAAAGAATTCGTTAACCAGAAGAAAGCGACCTGGTTAATGAAAGGCGGCGTAAATGATGAGTGGGATCAATATGTGGATCAGCTTAAAGCAATGGGCTTAGACCGTATGATGGAAATTTATCAGGACGGACTAGACCGTTTTAACGAAAACCAATAATGGATAAATAGCACATCCCCTGAGAAAGCTGGAACAGATCTATACATGTTCTGGCTTTCTCTATCATGAAGGAAGTGATGGAATGTTCTCAAATGAAACAAAACAGATTGTGGCGCACTGGGCTTTCAATGAAGGCTATGGGAGCAAGGTAAATGATGGGGTGAGTAGGCAACAGGACTCAATTCATTATGTGTTCAGCAACCATTCCGTTGAAGCCATCCGTGAACCACAGTGGCGACAAGGAATAGTGGATCAAGCGCTCCTCTTTGACGGATACTCAACGTGGATTGAACGTGAAGAGGGGATAAGAGATGCGATGACAGATTCTTTTACCATTCAGGCCTGGGTTGCCCCTCGTTCATTTGGAGGCAATGAGGATGAACGGTTAACTGGTATCGTAAGCCAGTTGAATAGCAGGAACAAGCAAGGGTTTATGTTAGGCTTGCATCAGCACGGAAAATGGGCTCTAAAGGTAGGGACTGGGGAAACATTGATTAAAGTATGGGCCTCTAAATCTCTCCCGATTCGAGAGTGGTCGTACATCGTTGCAACGTTTAGTGGCGAGGCTATTACTCTTTATTTGAATGGGGAGCGAGTAGCCTGTGAATCGTTTGCCTCTCCTATTAAAATGGAACCCTTTCCTGGTCCTTTCTATATCGGAAGGCATAATGATCCAATCTCTATTGGCGGCGTTTTTAATCTGAACACGTTTGGTGGACTTATCGATGAAATTTCTATTCAAAATGAAGTGCAGTCCGATCAAGAGATTCAGGAGCGATTTCAAAATAAGCTTAATAAAACGAAGGGGATCCTTCCATCAATTAGCTATGAAGAAATATCGATCAGGCGTGAGATCTATGACCAGGACCCACATAAACCGAAGTATCATCTAACAGCACCAGGTCACTGGATGAATGAACCACATGCGCCCCTCTATTTTAATGGGTATTATCATTTATTCTACCAGCATAATCCTCAAGGACCTTACTGGGGCAATATTCAATGGGGCCACTGGGTGAGTGAGGATTTGGTGCATTGGCGCGATTTACCTGTAGCCATTGAAACTGAAGACGATGACCTTGCTCCTGATGGAATTTGGTCAGGCAATGCCACTTACGGGGAAGACGGGACACCTGTCTTATTCTTTACAGCAGGGAACAAAACAAAAGCCCCCAATCAAATGACGGGTCTCGCCCAGAGTACATACACCGAGGATCAAGACCCCATGTTAACGAAGTGGGAGAAGCATCCTGAACCTGTCACGTTACAACCTGAGGGTGAAGGGCTTCATCACGATGGCTTCCGGGATCCGTTTGTATGGAAAGAAGGGGAGACGTGGTATCAGATTGTCGCTTCAGGAATTGAGGGAGTATGTGGCGCTGTTCTACTTTTTGCTTCTAATAATTTAGTAGATTGGGAGTATAAAGGCGTTCTTCGTTCAGATCGGGAGCAGAACTACCCTTATTTAGGTGAAGTGTGGGAGTTGCCGATTCTGCTGCCAATCAGTGACAAGAAACACATCTTCATTATTAGCCCTGTTGGAGAAGGAGCTGATGTTGAAGTGTTTTACTGGATTGGAGAGTGGGATGTAAGCTCCCTTACGTTTACTGCTGACTTTGATGAGCCAAAGCTTATGGACCTTGGAGATTTTCATTTCACAGGACCAAGCGCCATGAAAGATCCGAAAACAGGGAGAGTCATCCTGTTTACAATTGCTCAGGGGCGGAGAAGTTTGCAGGAAGAATATGATGCGGGCTGGGCTCACAATGGAGGACTTCCTGTTGAGTTGTGGCTCAGGGAAGATGGTCAGTTAGGTATGAGGCCAATTGAGGAGCTTCAACGTTTACGCGGGGAGAAGTTGCTCACATTTAAAGATGGTTCGTTGGATCAGGCCAGTGAACAATTAGCTCACGTAAAAGGAGATCGGCTTGAGATTCGCTTAAAGGTAAGTGGAGACAGAGCTGGCGTGAAAGTGCGTCAATCGGAAGACCGTTCAGAAGGGACGCTTGTCTATTACAACCGGGAGAAAGGGACGTTAAATGTTCGAAAGGCTAATGGAGAGGAACAAGGAGGCCCCCTTGATATTGGTGGGAAGGACATAGATCTTCACATTTATGTGGATCGTTCTATGGTTGAGTGCTATGCCAATGGGTTAAAAAGCATCACGACAAGGACATATCCTAGAGTTATAGCAGAGGGAGTTGAGCTCTGGGGAAGTGATGAGGCAGAGATTGTTTCTTTAGACGTTTGGGAGATGAATTCGATTCACTAATATTCATGTGAAAGAGCACATCAAAAAGGGCTTCCTTCCCCTCCTTGTAGGGGAAGGAAGAGGTTTGACAATAAGACTATGAAAACCGTATACTATTGATAGATCAACAATGAAAACGGTTTCTATTCGTGTTTGCTAAATTTTTTTACTAGAAACGTAATCGATTACGTTCGATCATTATAATACTTGCTAGATTTTTTAGATATGAATGGAAAAATAGTACTTAATGCAGAGGAGAATATGCTATGAGCACCATAAGAGATGATGGAAACGGAATGAGATCAAGAATGAAGGATGTCGCACAACAGGCGGGGGTTTCAACTGCTACCGTTTCTCATGTGATTAACGGAACGCGGTATGTCGCGGAGAATACAAAGAAAAAAGTATACGACGCGATGAAAGAACTCAACTATAGCCCGAACTTCATTGCAAGAAGTCTTAGGAGTAATGCTTCTAAAACGATTGGCTTGATTATTCCGGCGAAAGAAATGGATACATCCGGATTCTTCTTTATGGCTGTGGCTCATAGCATTGAGAAGAAGCTGAAGGAAGTCGGTTATCAGCTGATCTTAAGCAACTCTAATGAAGATATTGAGAGTGAAATGCAGCAAATAAACATGTTCAAAAACCAAATGATTGATGGCCTCATTATGGCCCCGACCTACGGGGATCATAGTTACCTGAAGGAATTCGAGCAACAAATGCCAATCGTGTTTATAGACCGAGAACCAATGGGCATAGATTGTGACTGCGTTCTTGTCGATAACTATAAGGGCACATACGATGCGATTCGTTTATTAATCGAGAAAGGTCATAAAGATATTGGCTATATCTCAGGTCCCCTCGGATTAACCACAAGTAATGAACGAATAGCTGGATATAAAGATGCTTTAAGAGAGTATGATCTCTCCTATAAAGAAGAACATGTAGTCATTGAAGAGCCTTCATTAGAAGCGGGTAAAAAAGCGATGGCGCAATTGCTTGAGGAAACAAACTGTACAGCGGTGATGGTGGCCAACAATATCCTCACCTTAGGATCTGTGGTGACATTGAACGAACGGAATATTAAAGTCCCAGACGACCTCGCCATGATTGGTTATGATAACTACGAGTGGACGGAGGCTACGAATCCGCCTCTGACGGTGATCAAGCAGCCTATTCATGAAATCGGAGAACAAGCAGCTGAATTATTGATTGCGAGATTGGAAGATCGTGAGGCGGAGACGAGGCATATCAGTCTACCTTCGCGCCTTGAAGAAAGACAGTCATGCTAACGCGCTAAAGAAAGGGAGGAACACGAAATGGGGATTTATAAGAGTAAGCTGTTCGTATATATCGAGAAGCTCGTTGACTTTCTGCTTTTAAGCGTTGTTTGGGCGATTTCTTGTATCCCTGTTATCACGATTTTCCCTTCTACTGTGGCGATGTTTGGTGTCGTGAGAGCGTGGCAGCTAGAGAACAAGGAGGACGGCGTTTTCCGTCCATTCTTTAAGCTGTTTAAAGAAAACTTCCGTCAAGGTATAGGGCTATCTGTCATATGGACGATTATCGGTCTTTCTCTATATGGGAACTTTCAGCTGATTGAACCCTCAGGCTCTATCACCCAAACGATTCTTTTCTGTTTAACCATCGCAGTAGCGCTCTTGTATGGTCTTCTTACGATGTATGTGTTCCCAATGATGGCTCATGTACAAACGACGTGGTATTTCCTAATCCGGAATGCGCTTCTTTTATTAATAGCTAATCCGCTTTATACCATCCTTTTAAGCTTCGTTTCAATTGGAACCGGATACTTTTTATTTATGAATCCGGCAGGCTTATTTTTCATAACGAGTTTCTTTGCCTATTTTGTTTGCTTCATTTTCTTAAAAGCGTTTAACACGCTGAGCGTATATGAATCCTAACGATGGAGTAGAAAGGATGTTCACGATGACAGTCGAGCATACAGCATCAACAAGCTATTACCAGGAGAAATACCGGCCGCAGTTCCACTTTACGCCAGAGAAGAACTGGATGAATGACCCGAATGGAATGGTGTATTACAACGGGGAGTATCATCTCTTCTACCAATACCATCCTAATAGTAATGTGTGGGGACCGATGCACTGGGGCCACGCGGTCAGTAAAGACTTGGTACACTGGGAGCACTTGCCGATTGCGCTTAAGCCAGATGAGAACGGCATGATTTTCTCAGGAAGTGCCGTGGTGGATTGGCATGATACTACCGGCTTCTTTGGAGGCGAAAGCGGGCTTGTGGCCATTTTTACACATGCGGATGAGTATCCTGGAACGGATAAACCCCGTCAGCGCCAGAGTCTTGCGTATAGTAAAGACAATGGACGGACATGGACGCCTTATGATGGAAATCCGGTTCTCGCTGAGCCAAGAATTATAGATTTCCGGGATCCGAAAGTATTCTGGCACGAGGATACAGGGCGCTGGGTGATGGTGATTGCTTCTGGCCAAACGGTCAGCATGTATACGTCTCTTAATCTTATAGACTGGGAGTTTGTAAGTGAGTTTGGCGACGGAGAAGGGTCTCATCAGGGTGTATGGGAATGCCCGGACTTGTTTCAGCTTCCGGTTGATCACTCGACGGATAAGAAGAAGTGGGTGCTTCTCGTCAGCCTTGGAGATGAACCGGATGTAGAAGAAGGCTCGAAAACGCAGTACTTTGTAGGCGAGTTCGATGGCAAGACGTTTGTAAATGACCACGATAGTGCGAAGGTTCTGTGGGTAGACCGTGGCTGGGATAACTATGCAGGAGTCACATGGTCTGACCTTCCGATGGCGTCAGGGAGACGTGTATTTATGGGATGGATGAGCAACTGGCGCTATGCCATTGATACGCCGACCTCAACCTGGAGAAGTGCGATGACGCTTCCTAGAGAACTTTCTTTAAAAACAACGCGCGAAGGGTTCCGCTTAATCCAGACACCAGTTCCTGATATTGAATCGATTCGTAATGAGGGTCAAACGTTTGAAGATATGGAGTTAAAGTCTGGTGGGAATCTGTTTAAAGGGCTTAAAGGGAATGCACTTGATCTTGAGCTTGATCTTGATGTGACGTATACAGGGAGCGTTCGACTCGGGCTTTTACAATCAGAGAAAGAAGAGACTGTCATCGAGTACGATGTCTCAAGCAGCACGCTATCATTTGATCGAAGACGCTCAGGAGATGCCTCTTTCCATCAATCTTTCGCCATGACGCAATCGATTACGTTAAACGTACCTGATGGACGTCTGAAACTCAGGGTGTTTGTGGATTGGTCATCTGTTGAGGTGTTCGGTGGAGACGGTGAGGTCGTGCTGACGAATCTTGTTTTCCCAGGTGAAGAAAGTCTTGGGCTCGAGCTCTCAACAGATGGAACGGCTTATGTGCACAAAGCAAGGGTTTCGCCACTTAAATCGGTGTGGAAACAGGTTTCAGAATAAATGGAAACACTCTGGTCTTTTAGGTCAGAGTGTTTTTTTGTGGGCTTTTGAAGCGGGGTCTGTCTCGGGTGGCTCTGCTGGTGGTTCTGTGACATTTCGGGGTACATTTTAGTCTAAAAGGGAAGAGAGAGGCTTAATCTGTTACCTTTTCATTGTTAAAGAGTGTGAAAAGGTCATAGAAGAGCTAGATCTGTGACCTTTTTCATGACATTAGACCTTAAAAGGTAAGAGAGCCTTTGAGTCTGTGCCCTTTCGAAGGTTAAGAGCTTTCAAAAGGGCACAGATGAATCCAGATAATGAAGGGGGGGATTTTTTTGAATATAAGCATTGACTTATATAAAAGAACGCTTATATAATCGTATTGGATTTGCATATGAAACTACATATCACCCCTTAAAAAGGAGGTCAGGTAGATGAGTCAACCATTATTATCAGTAGAGGAAAGCTCTAAAGTTCTGAAACTAGTAGGGGATCAGACGCGCTTGACGATTGTTGGGCTTTTGAAGGATCAGGAACTTTGCGTGTGTGAACTGGTGGAGATCTTGGAGATGTCTCAGCCTTCTGTCAGTCAGCATCTAAAAAAATTACGCAGCGCGGGAATTGTGAAGGAGAAGCGGCAAGGGCATTGGATGTTTTATTCTCTTAATGAGGATCATGCGGCCGTTGATCTCATTTCAGACATACTTACGCATATGCCTGATCAGAAGGAGAAAATAGAAGCACTCGAGCAGTCTGGTAAACGGATTGTGTGTGAGTAGGAGGAGTTTTAGAGAATGAATGTAGGAATTGCAGTCGCGATCTTCCTCATTACGCTTGTCTTTGTTATCTGGCAGCCGAAGAACCTTGGAATCGGTTGGAGCGCATGTGCCGGAGCTGTATTGGCATTAGTGGCGGGCGTTGTGGATTTCGGAGACGTTGTAACGGTAACCGGCATCGTATGGAACGCGACCTTAGCGTTTATTGCTATTATTATCATTTCATTAATTTTAGATGAGATTGGATTTTTCGAATGGGCCGCTCTTCATATGGCTCGCCTTTCTGACGGTAATGGATTAAAAATGTTTATATTCATATCTGTACTCGGGGCAGGGGTCGCTGCTCTTTTCGCAAATGACGGGGCTGCTTTGATCTTAACGCCGATCGTACTTGCGATGGTACGGGCGCTGAACTTCGAGGAAAGAAAGATCTTTCCATTTATTATGGCAAGTGGATTTATCGCCGACACGACTTCATTGCCACTTGTGGTGAGTAACCTCGTGAATATCGTATCAGCTGACTTCTTTGATATCGGATTTATTGAATATGCTTCCCGCATGATTATTCCGAATATCTTCTCATTAGTGGCTAGTATTATTGTGCTCTTCTTGTATTTCCGCAAAGACATTCCGCGTAAATACGACGTCACTCAGTTACGGGAGCCGAAAGAAGCCATTCAGGATCACACGATGTTCCGCCTTTCGTGGTGGGTACTTGGGGTCCTCCTTGTTGGCTACTTCGCCAGTGAATTTTTGACCGTACCGGTGTCGATTATCGCAGGAATTGTTGCGATCTTCTTCTTACTGATGGCACGAAGAAGCTCGGTTGTGGAGACAGGTAAGGTTGTAAAAGGAGCACCGTGGGCGATTGTGTTCTTCTCGATCGGCATGTACGTTGTCGTATACGGACTTCGTAATGTTGGATTAACCGACGTGTTAGCGAACGTGATTGAAGCAGCAGCGGATCAAGGCTTGTTTGTCGGCACAGTAGCGATGGGCTTCATTGCTGCGCTATTATCTTCTGTTATGAATAACATGCCGACTGTCATGATTGATGCCATCGCGATCGCTGATTCTAGTGCAACGGGCATTATGAAAGAAGGACTCATTTATGCGAACGTAATCGGAAGTGACTTAGGTCCGAAGATTACGCCAATCGGTTCCCTGGCAACGTTACTCTGGCTTCATGTTCTATCTCAAAAAGGCGTGAAGATCTCATGGGGATACTACTTCAAGATCGGGATTATTCTTACGGTACCAACACTATTTATTACACTAGTGGGGCTTTATCTCACGTTGCTACTGCTGTAAGTCTAACCTTAAATAGGAGAAAAGAATGCCATTCGTTATACTAGTTTCATTTCTAATCATCATTTATCTATCGTTCAAAGTTCATCATCTTGGAACGATGCTAAAAAAGCAGCAAAAAGACCAGGAAGAGATGAAGTCTCTTCTTAAAATCATCATTAAAAATAACGAACAATAAAGGAGACACCAACATGAACAAACCCGTTTTATACTTCTTATGTACAGGAAACTCTTGCCGTAGCCAAATGGCTGAAGCGTGGGGCAAACACTACCTTGGTGACAAATGGGACGTGAAAAGCGCTGGTATTGAGGCACACGGCCTGAATCCGAATGCGGTAAAAGCGATGAAAGAAGTGGATATGGATATCACAGATCAAACGTCAGATATCATTGATCCAGAGATCCTAAATAACGCTGCCTTTGTCGTAACCCTTTGTGGCGATGCAAACGACAAATGTCCAATGACACCGGCTCACGTTCGAAGAGAGCACTGGGGATTTGATGACCCAGCGAAAGCAGAAGGAACAGAAGAAGAAAAATGGGCATTCTTCCAGCGTGTCCGTGACGAGATTGGCGAGCGCATTAAGCACTTTGCTGAAACAGGGGAATAAATCTAAGAAAAGCAGTTGCACTTTTGTTAGAAACATTCGAATAGCAGATCAACTAGCACAAAGACAATAGCTGTTGTCTTTGTGCTATTTCTTTTTTGGAGTAAATGTTTATACATTTGCTGATTTATTAAATTAGGATAGTGGACTGTTAGAATATGTTAAAATGATTGGTGAGTTTGTGAAGGGATGTACGTAAACTAACGCGGCAAGATTGTTTAATAAAGGAATTATGAATATGGCTAAACAGGGAGTGTTACATAGTGAAAGTGAAAAAAGCTGAAAAAAAGAGAAATGAAGGACTAACATTAATATCTGTAATTGGAGGAGGCGTAGCAGGATGGACGGTTAATGCTGTATTAAGTATTTCGTCAGATTCCGACATGACTCACCTTTATGGGATATCAATATTTTTAGGTGTTATTGTCGGTTTATTATGGGATATAGCGGATAAGTTAAATTGAAATACAGATATAACAAAACGCAAGGGGGAGTAACTAATGACAAATGTATGGGCTACTTGTTCATGTTTTCATAAGATGAACAATGTAATGAAAGTGGCTGTAATTACATTAATAGTTATGGTTATTAGTGCATTACTATATTTTGTATTGCCTCAAATAGTACCAAGTAACTTTTTTATACTTTTTGTAATGTTACCTATGGCACTTCTTGGATTACTATTTGGATTAACATTATTTGGATTTGCGTTTGGTGTAAACAAATTATGTGAATGGTTCAAAAGAAAATAATTTGTTACTGCACTAAGGGGTGCGATAGCTGAACAAGAAACTGTCAAATGTGGCAGTTAATATTGAGAGATGCTAGAAGAATTTATGTTTACGACAAATTGCACAAGGGTTTAACATATCGAGGAGCCCATTTTTCCAAAAATAAAAGACGTCCTATGAAGGACGTCTTTGCGTATTGCGGCGAGAGACAGCACTCCACATTAGTGCCTTGCCATAAAGGCGCGTCAATCTCGTCTTATGCAATTCAGCTCATCGCTAGACTAGTATAGCATAATGGAACTATTAAATCTAATAGAAATTTTCCTTGTAGTATTAACGGGGTGGGTTAAATGTTTAAATAGCAAAGGGGATTATATGAAATATGTAGTTTTTTTTCTAGTTTTACTTCTTTTGATGCTTGTTATAGAAAAAGTAACAAACAAAACATTTGGGATACAAAAGAAAAAAGTTTCGGAAACACCTGGTAAACATATCGATAGATGGGGCCGGGGGATTTTACTAGTCATCTTCTTAAGCACATTATGGTTTGCCATCGAAGAAGGTTCAGATCACTTTGTGAAGTTATATTGGATGACCTATCTAGCCTTATTGTTAGGATTTCAGGCAGTTATAGAGTTTATCTATATAAAAGATTCAAAACAGTATATTAGTACAACCATAGTGCTAATAGTTGGTCTTATTATTATGGCTAATATAGAATCTCTATTAGGATGGATTAGTAGCTAGTAAACTCAATAAATAAGATTTAAAAACGCTTGGGTTTTATAACCCAAGCGTTCTTATTTGCCGTTTGTGCATCACGGAGACGCACTCTTATAATTTCTATACATTCCCATCGCAGAGATAGGAGAACTGATGACAAAAAACCACAACAACCAGTCGGGATAGTTTCCCTCAGGTCCAAAGGCAAGTTGGTATAGCCCCATGCCAAATAACAAGATACAGCCAATGATCCCAACTATAAATCGAACACGATTATTCATTAAATCCCCCTAACCAACATTTTCTTTATTATAATGTTAACACAAAAATATTTAGAGTTAACAGAAAATGTATAGTCGATTAAGTTCATATCTAATCTAAGTAAAGGAGGCCCATGAAAAGAGTAAATAAAGAAACCGCGGAAAGAAGCAGTGATCCGATCATGACGCCTAGATTAACCAAAGAAGTTATAGGTTGATTCACTTTAACCAACTCAACGATTCCCCACACAAAAACAAAAAGAGGAACGATGATTGTAACTAGTAACGGATGCCATCCGATCTCATGCAGAACAAATCGATGAAACCCTTCTGAAAAAGCAGATAAGAAAAACCAGACCACACATAACATGAGGCCAATGAAAGACTGGCTCAAAAAAGCATGACGTTTACCCAAGTCAAAACACTCCTTCCTCTAAAGCAACCCTCAACATCCGGACAGGAGCGATCAACTGGGAGACGAACAGCCTGATACGGAATGTCCCTGCCATCTACAATCAGTTGAAGAGGACCAAAGGGTGTAGCTAACATATCCATCCCTCCTATATCCAATATATTACCATTTAATGTATGAATCTGCACGAACCTTCTAACCTGAATGGACCGTCATGTTTGAAGAGTCTTGGAATGGGAGACTACTCGCTTTTCACGGCCCCCTCTTAAGAGCGGGAAGGTACTTGAATTTCCGCATATGGTATGTTTCCGTTACACCATATATGGCAGAGGTGGTTCGGGAAATTGCGAGACTCCTGCGGCAGTAGGAGCCTAGGGGAGACCCCGGAAAGCGCGTAGCGATTGAGGAGGCTCCCCAGCTCGCCGCGGAAAGCGAGTGATTTCCCGAACCACCTTTCACTCCAACATAAGCTAACGGAAACATTCTCTAAACCTCCTGAGTTAACACAAAGAAACAATTAAATTAAAAAAATAGTATTGAAAACGATTACAAACCTATGTTAAGTTATGTGTAACCGGTTACACATAACCCAGGGAGTGAAAACATGATTACCATTAAAGACGTTGCCCGTGAGGCAGGTGTATCAGTAGCCACCGTTTCACGCGTGCTAAACGAAAATGGCTACGTAGGGGAAGAAACGAAAAAGAAAGTCCAGAAGGCCATGAATACATTAAATTATAGTCCGAACGAAGTCGCTCGCTCCCTGTATAAACGGGAATCGAAACTGATCGGACTATTATTACCAGACATAACGAACCCATTCTTCCCTCAGCTTGCCAGAGGGATTGAAGATACAGTGAATCAGTCGGGCTATCGGCTGTTACTTGGAAACAGCGATGAAGAACTAGAGAAAGAACTTGATTATATTCAGACGTTCGTCCAGAATAACGTCGTTGGCATGATTTCAGCGACAAACCATGTGGATCAAAATATTTATGACGCCTTACAGATTCCCCTTGTCCTATTAGATCGTACAACAGATCAGTATCCTTCTGTTTATAGCGATGGTCGGGAAGGTGGAAGGCTAGCGGCGCGCACCCTCATTGAAAAAGGAGCCGAGAGGATTACACTCATGAAAGGGCCTGCCCACGTGAAACCTGCACAAGACCGTTTCAAAGGAGCGGTAGAAGTGTTGAGTGAAGCGGATATTGATTTTTCTGTACTCGCCACCACGTCTTATTCTTTTGAAGACGCAAAAGGATGGGCGGAAGAGCTGTTTCAGAAATATCCGAACACAGACGGGGTCATCGCCAGTAATGACATTGTTGGAATCGCCATTATCCACGAAGCGCTTAGGCTCGGTAAGCGAATTCCTGAAGACTTACAAATTATCGGGTATGACGATATCCCGCAAAGCAGTCTTTCTTACCCGCCCCTATCCACGATCCGCCAGCCAGCTTATGAAATGGGGCAAGCGGCAGCGGAGTTACTTTTACAGACGATTAAGAAAGAACCAGGGATCGAGACGACGATTGAGATGCCAGTTGAATTTATAGAACGAGATACGACTAGAAAGGAATGAAGATCATGAATAAACCAAAAATTGCAGTTATAGGCAGTTCGTCGATGGACTTAGTGGTTACCTCGGACAGACGTCCATTAGCTGGGGAGACGGTTTTAGGGGAGTCTTTTGAAACCGTCCCAGGAGGAAAAGGAGCCAATCAAGCCGTTGCGGCCGCTAGACTTGGAGCTGACGTCCACATGATCGGACGGGTAGGAGATGATCCATATGGAACGGAAATTTTGGAGAATCTGAACCGGGAAGGGATTCATACCGACTATGTGGAACCGGTTACACATACCAAGAGTGGAACGGCGCACATTATTTTAGCTGAAGGAGATAACAGCATCGTAGTTGTGAAAGGCGCGAATGATCACGTTACGCCAGACTACGTGAACAAAGCTCGCGTGCGACTAGCCGAGTGTGATGTGGTCTTAATTCAGCAAGAGATACCAGAAGAAACGGTGATCGAGACAGCTCGCTTGTGTAAAGAGTTAGGCGTTCCACTTCTATTAAATCCGGCACCAGCGAGAGAGATCCCACAAGAGGTCATTGAACAAGTGAGTTATCTCACGCCTAATGAACACGAAGCTGCCCTTTTATTTGAGGGAGAGACCCTTTCAGATATATTGAAGCGTTATCCGAACAAGCTGTTTATAACAGAAGGAAAAGCGGGCGTTCGTTTCTTTAATGAACAGGAGGAGGTCGTTGTGCCATCTTTCCCGGTAGAAGCTGTTGATACAACAGGGGCAGGAGACACGTTTAACGCAGCCTTTGCAACAGCCATCGCTGAAGGTAAAGCGTTGTTTGACTCCTTGCGATTTGCGAATCAAGCAGCTGCCTTATCGGTTACAGCCTTCGGGGCCCAGGGTGGCATGCCAACCAGAACGGAAGTAGAGAAGGAGCTGAACAAATGAAGCGTAACGGGATCCTAAACAGTCATATAGCCAAAATACTCGCTGATCTCGGTCATACCGACACCATTGTTGTGGCCGATGCCGGCCTTCCGATACCAGTTGGGGTGCCTAAGATCGACCTATCCTTACAGCAGGGGGTTCCCCGCTTCTTGGATGTCGTTGCTCTATTAAAGGAAGAGATGGTTGTGGAGAAAACGACCGTTGCGAACGAAATGGAACAGAATCAAGACGTACATGAGGGGTTTAAGAAATCATTCGAAGACGTTGCTTACATCTCACATGAATCGTTGAAACAACAGCTGAAGAACGCTAAAGCCGTCATTCGAACAGGGGAAGTTACCCCTTATGCAAACTGTATCCTGCACGCTGGCGTTACGTTCTAACAAAGGGGGATGAAACATGAAGATCTCTATGGAGAACATTCACAAAGCCTTCGGGACCAATAAGGTGCTCGAAGGTGTGGATATGGAAATTGAATCAGGAGAGGTTCACGCTCTAATGGGAGAGAACGGAGCGGGGAAATCGACATTAATGAAAATTCTCACAGGCCTTCATCAGAAAGACGAAGGGACCGTTATGATCGACGGGGAAGCGCGTACGTTTGCTAATCCAAAAGAAGCCGAGGAATTTGGGATCGCGTTTATCCATCAAGAGCTCAATGTTTGGCCGGATCTAACGGTATTAGAGAACTTGTTTATCAATAAAGAGCCTGTGACCAAGTTTGGTCTTATTCAAACGAAAAAAATGAAAGCGATTGCGAACGAGCAATTTGAGAAACTAGCGGTTTCGATTCCCCTTCATAAAGAAGCTGGTCAGTGCTCAGTCGGGGAACAGCAAATGATTGAAATCGCAAAAGCACTCATGACCGATGCGAAAGTGATCATTATGGACGAGCCGTCAGCTGCTCTTACTGACCGTGAGATTGAGAAGCTATTCGATGTTATTCGTTCGTTAAAAAAACAAGGGGTATCAATCGTGTACATTTCGCACCGTATGGAAGAGATCTTTACGATTTGCGACCGGATTACCGTCATGCGAGATGGTCAAACGGTTGATACCACACCAATTCCAGAGACGAGTTTTGATGATGTCGTAAGGAAGATGGTCGGAAGAGAACTTACAGACCGATTCCCGGAACGAACTCCCGAGCCGGGTGAGTCAGTGCTTGAAGTGAAAGGGCTCGGGCGAAAAGGGGTCTTTCGGGATGTTCACTTTACCGCTCGCGCTGGTGAAATTGTCGGAGTGGCCGGATTAATGGGAGCAGGCCGCACAGAGATCATGCGTACGCTTTTTGGCTTAGATGGGAAGTACGAAGGCGAGATCTTCGTCAATGGCCAGAAAGTAGATGTAAAGAATCCAAGTCAGGCGGTGAAGCTAGGTCTAGGATTTATTACAGAAGACCGAAAAGGAGAAGGTCTTGTTTTAGACTTTCCGATTAAAGACAACATTGCCTTACCGAGCTTACGGAGCTTTACGAAGAATAGCTTAATTCAGGAAAAAGAAGAACAAGAATTTGTCGACATGCTAATTAAACGCCTCACGGTTAAAACAGAATCTTCTAAAACAGAAGCGAAGAATCTATCAGGCGGAAATCAGCAAAAAGTCGTCATTGCGAAATGGATTGGGATTGGTCCGAAAGTGCTGATCTTAGATGAACCAACTCGCGGAGTAGACGTCGGGGCGAAGCGGGAGATCTATCAGTTAATGAATGAACTGACAGACCGCGGAGTAGCCATCATTATGGTGTCTTCAGAACTACCAGAAGTTCTTGGCATGAGCGACCGTGTTCTCGTTGTACATGAGGGGACCATTGCAGGAGAGCTGAACCGGGATGAAGCCGATCAGGAGAAAATAATGACATTAGCAACAGGGGGTCAAGTGAATGGATAGTGCAATCAAAGGGGCAAAACAGGTAGGAAACATCACACAGAAATTAGGTCCGTTTGTCGGACTGCTCGCTCTTATTATCGTTGTATCGATTTTTAACTCAAGTTTCTTAGATCCATTGAACTTATTAAATCTTTTCAGGCAAGTCGCGATTAATGCACTAATCGCTTATGGAATGACGTTCGTTATCTTAACAGGTGGAATTGATTTATCGGTCGGTTCCGTACTGGCATTGTCGAGTGCTTTAATGGCAGGCATGATGGTGTCTGGTCTTGATCCGATTCTATCAATTATTATTGGTTGTTTACTAGGTGCGGTAATGGGAGCTGTGAACGGTCTACTCGTGACAAAAGGAAAAATGGCACCGTTTATCGCAACTCTTGCAACCATGACGATGTTCCGCGGTTTAACGCTTGTGTATACAGACGGAAACCCGATTACAGGTCTTGGCGATAGCTATGCATTCCAGTTGTTCGGACGTGGGTACTTCCTAGGCATTCCGGTACCAGCGATTACGATGTTTCTTGCTTTCGCTGTTCTGTGGGTGATTTTACACAAAACGCCATTCGGTCGTAAGACGTATGCGATTGGTGGAAATGAAAAAGCGGCTCTTATTTCAGGAATTAATGTATCACGCGTGAAAGTAATGGTGTATTCCCTTGCAGGTCTATTGTCTGCCCTTGCAGGTGCAATTCTAGTATCCCGTCTTGATTCGGCTCAGCCAACAGCGGGTGAAGCGTACGAGTTAGACGCAATTGCCGCTGTTGTACTAGGTGGAACGAGTCTATCAGGTGGACGTGGTTTAATTGTAGGAACACTAATTGGTGCACTTATTATCGGTACGCTGAATAATGGCTTGAATCTACTTGGCGTTTCTTCCTTCTTCCAGATGGTTGTGAAGGGTGTCGTTATTATCATCGCCGTATTAATTGACCGAAAGAAAGCAGCATAGGGGGATAAACATGAGAAAATTACGTCTATTATTAACGATGAGCCTCGTCCTTATTTTCCTTAGCGCCTGTTCCCTGCAACCGCCTGAATGGGCGAAGCCAAGCTCAGGCAACGGGGAAGGGGACGTGAAGGTCGGACTATCCGTTTCTACATTAAATAATCCTTTCTTCGTATCGATGAAAGAAGGCGTCGAGCAAGAGGCGAAAGCACAGGGAATGGAAGCCGTAGTCGTTGACGCTCAGAATGACGCAGCGAAACAGGTCAACGATGTAGAGGATTTAATTCAACAGGGCGTTGATGTTCTGCTCATTAACCCAACGGACTCAGCAGCAATCTCAACAGCCGTTCAGTCTGCTAACAGTCTAGGCATCCCAGTCATTACACTGGATCGCTCCGCTGAAAAAGGAGACGTCGAAACGTTAGTCAGCTCAGATAACGAAAAAGGCGGCGAAATGGCCGGGAAGTACATTGTGGAGCAAGTTGGTGAAGGCGCCAAAGTCGCTGAACTAGAAGGCGTTCCAGGTGCATCTGCTACCCGTGAACGTGGAGCAGGATTCCACAATATCGCTGATGAACAGTTAGACGTTGTGGCGAAACAAACCGCCAACTTCGACCGCACAGAAGGTCTGAATACGATGGAAAACATGCTACAAGGGAACCCAGACATCGAAGCCGTCTTCGCGCACAATGACGAAATGGCCCTTGGGGCGTATCAAGCGATACAAAGCTCAGGCCGCGATATTCTTGTTGTAGGATTTGACGGTAATGACGATGCCATGAGTAGTATCAAGAGCGGTAACCTATCCGCAACCGTCGCTCAGCAACCGATTGAGATCGGTAAACTTGCTGTACAAGCTGGCCAAGATGTCCTTGATGGAGAAGAAGTTGAAGAAACAATTCCGGTACCGCTTAAACTTGTGACAGAAGAAAATGTAGAAGAATAAAAATGTTATAGAGAACCCGGGTCTTATGCAGTAAACTGTCTAAGACCCGGGTTTCGTATTAACTTCTTAACTGATTTTTAAAGAATAAAACGGTCTCTAGTTCATCCTCACGATCTTCAAATAAAGCAAGCTCTTTCCCAACAGCCACCGCAAATTCAACATACGCATTTCCTTCAGCGGTAATCAAATTCTCGCACACCGTCACATCAGCTTTACTTTTATAAGCCGGATCAAAGCAAGTAGGAAAGTCTTCTATTTCGATCGATGTAGAATACTCCCTTTCTCGTAAAACAGAGCTTCTCCCTAAGAAAGTAGAAGCTCCGCAAATCGCAGCAATCCACTTGTTCTTCTGATCAAATTCCTGAATGAGGTTCAAGATTTGACGTTCTTCTAAAAGCGGCTCAGGATCTCCTCCTGGAATAATGAAAAGATCATACTCATCAGCCACGCATTCGTCTATCGTTTTTGTAACGTTCACTGTAAATTGTCCGCAGTGCGTCACCTCCGACTGGAGAGCCGTCGTTTCAACCTCACAATTGGTCACGCTTAGGATGTAGGAAAGAGGGCTAATCTCCCAATCAACATAGCCATCATATAATAGGAATAATGCTTTCAATGGATCCATCCTTTCATTTTTTTATTTTCTTGATACGTACCTTATCTGTTGTAGTTCTTCCTTCATGATCGCCGTAAACGAATCCTTCTCCCATAACATTAAGATCTCTTCTATATCATACCGTTTGAGCAGATTGGTAACGATTTGGTACCCAAGGTAATACCCCAAACGCGTAACTCCAAGATGAGCTCCACCATTTATAGAAAACCACTCTTTCATCATGGAACGAGCGTCTATATTTTCGACGTCTTCTTGGAATAAGCTAGCGATCCTTGCCTCCTGTTCTTGAGCGAAGGAAATCCATTCTACATCTGCTTCAAACGAGAAGTATTCATCAAGATCAGCTTCAACGATTCTTGTGGAAAGGTAAGTAGCAATCCCTTCCTGCAATAGCCAAGTGTAGGGACTATTCCAATCGACAAGGTCCCAAGAAAGGTTGTTCTGATTGCTATAAACAAAGTGCGTGGCATGACCGAATTCATGGGCAATAATTAACCGAATCGATTTCTCATTGTAAGGAAGTTTCTCTAAACAAAAAGCCACTTCCGGGTTATATTGACGATAGGTAAACGCATTACTTCCATATAACCCAACCAGTAAATGGACGTCTTTCGTAAATTGAATCGAAAACATTGATTCATACTCACCAGCAATCCGCGGAATCTCTCTCAGGAATACATCCCGCATAGGCAAAAGCTCTGGTAGTTTCTTAGGATGTAGACGAATCGCTCGCTCTTTCTTTTGTTCCTTATGTAAACAGTGATACATGAAGTACTGCTCATAATCTTGCTGATAGGTGCTGTAATACTCATCTAAGTAAAAGACGGTTGGTTTGTAATCCTTTACAAAAGGCTCTACCACATCAATAATCTTCATCAACCTTCCCCTTTCCTCTATATCCCTTCACACTACCTTTCTACAAAAATTTCCATAAA
The DNA here is from genome assembly GCF_030166655.1 of Pontibacillus chungwhensis. Classification (GTDB taxonomy): domain Bacteria; phylum Bacillota; class Bacilli; order Bacillales; family BH030062; genus Pontibacillus. The sequence continues at coordinate 1,095,717 of NZ_CP126446.1, forward strand.
CCTTGTTATAATGTTACGTAGTAATAATGTCATCGTATTCAGTAGAGACAGAAACTGAGGTTTATGGATCATCTATAGAATAATAGGAAGAGGATGAAATAGAAGGGGTGAAGGTATGGAGAAAAAAGTATTCTGGCAGCATATCGAACATTCAGGGAGTGAACACTTAAAGATTAGTAAAGAGGAAGGGAACATTACAGCACAAGGAGTCGTCCTTTTTGCCTCAAAAGAAGATATTCATCATATTACCTACCGCATCACCATGGACAAGAATTGGCTAACAAGACGCGTTGATGTGCAAGAAGACGAGAATCATTCCTACTCTTCATCCACTGTATGGCGCGTTTCCGTCTCCTCCCAATTTGGCAAAGGCGGGCCTGGAAACTGCGAGACTCCTGCGGCAAGAGGAGCCTAGGGGAGACCCCGCAGGAACGAGGAGGCTTCCCAGCTCGCCGCGGAAAGCGAGTGGTTTCCAGGCCCGCCTTATCCTCCATTAAAGCAAACGGAAACAATTCCTCAACATTTAGTGAGCAGGAATAAATCCGCACTATTCAGGGAAAACAGAAACCATGATCATTCCATTAAAGGAGAGGGACCATGGAGGAAAAGAAGACCTATCAACAACGCTTAAAAAACCTAAACCCAGCCCGCGCCATAGAACGAGGGCGTGCCTATTTCTCAGAAAAAGAATTCGGCGAGAAAGTACGCGCCTATAGCGGTCGCCTTGGAAAGAAAGGCGTATACTATAGCCTGCTCCTATTCTACGCATTCAAAAATCCAGACACCCCAAAGAAAGCGAAACTAACCATTGCCGGCGCACTCGGATACTTAATCCTACCAGTAGATGCAATCCCCGACTTAATTCCGGCAGTTGGGTTCGCTGATGACAGTGCCGTTATTATTTACGCCGTGTACCAGGTGTTGTCTCATATCAATGACGATGTTCGCGCTGAAGCGAAGGAGCGCATGAAGAAGCTCTTCGGAGATTCGATTAATGTGGATGACTTAGAAGATCCCCATGAATCGGACCGCCCCGCTGAAGGCTGATCGTGAAGACTTTTCTGAGTAGGGTTACTTAGAAAAGTCTTTTTCTGTATGATGAGAGTAGATTGAAATTCGGGAAGGGCGTGGGAATGATGTTTGAATGGGCATACGTTCCGGACTGGTTTGTGTGGATGACGGCAGTTGTCGTCGTGTTGTTTATTGCAGCAACCGAATATTTCTTAAGGTAAGATACTTTTTCCAAGAGGCGTATGATTGACAGTCGTTCAAAAAGAATGGTATAGTTTTGAACCATAATAAACTATATAATAACTCTCTCTGACAATAGAGGCGCGAGTATGATGAGTAGCTTTCCAGAGGACAATGGGTCCGGCGAAGGGAAGGGAAAGGCAGATCGCCGAGACTAAGAATAGCCATTCTATTCTTTGTTGGGCTGGTATTAAACAAATGCCAGACTGTCGCAATGTTAAATTGTGGAGCACTATTGAAGAGATGTTGTACATATTCTTCAAATAAGAAGAACCGTATGAACATCGCTTCATACGGTTTTTTTGTGTTGCAGAGGAGACAAAAGGAGATTTATACATGCAAACAGTTGAAGCGAACGTACGACATTCATTAGAAATCGGTGGGGTGAGTACGGATAAGCTAGTAGAAGAATACGGCACACCGCTCATGGTGTATGATGAGGGCATGATTCGACGTAACGCCCGTGCTTTCCGTAGCGCTTTCGAGTCAAGCGAACTCGACTTTCAGGTGGCTTATGCGAGTAAAGCTTTCTTATGTAAAGAAATGGCCCGATTAGCTAATGAAGAAGCGTTATCCCTAGATGTCGTTTCAGGTGGTGAGCTTTACACGGCTCTTGAAGCTGGATTCCCGGCAGCCCGCATTCACTTTCATGGAAATAACAAATCAGAAGAGGAATTAGCGATGGCACTCGATGCAGAGATCGGCTGTTTTGTCGTTGATAACTTCCTAGAGCTTGAGATGCTACATGATCTTGCCAGCAAGCGTAATCAAGAAGTGAGTATCCTGCTCCGTGTAACGCCTGGTGTAGAAGCTCATACGCACGAATACATTATGACGGGACAAGAAGATTCGAAATTCGGATTCGGTTTATCAAACGGCCAGGCTGAAACGGCGATCCAAATTGCTGCCCGTAAACCTCAATATAAACTGCTAGGCATCCATTCTCATATTGGTTCGCAAATGTTTGGAACAGAAGGTTTTGATCAGGCGATTCAGATCTTAACAGGATTTGTGTATCAGATGAACAAGAAGTACGGATTAGCGCTACCTGTTCTGAACGTTGGAGGAGGATTTGGCGTTCGATACACAGAAGACGATCAGCCGCTGACCATTTCTGAATATGTTACGGCTATTTCAGAAAGTGTGAAAAAGCATTATACGACTCACGAACTCCCTTATCCGGAAGTGTGGATAGAACCAGGTAGAAGCATGGTAGCAGAAGCGGGGACAACGCTTTATAAAGTCGGATCGAAGAAAATCATCCCCGATCTCCGCACGTATATCACGGTGGACGGTGGGATGACAGACAACATCCGCCCAGCGCTTTATCAGGCAAGGTACCAGGCGATGTTAGCCAATCGACCGGACGAGGATTCGACAGAACTCGTAAGCGTAGCCGGAAAGTGCTGTGAATCAGGAGATATGCTGATCTGGGATCTGATGTTGCCTCCTACCAATTACGGAGATATTCTCGCTGTGTTCAGTACAGGAGCTTACGGGTATTCCATGGCGAGCAACTATAATCGCATTCCACGACCCGCTGTTGTATTCGCCGACAAGGGGGAGTCCCGCGTCGTAATCGAGCGTGAGACGTATGAGGATTTGGTAAGGAAAGATCAATAGAAAAGGATATGTGTGGTAAAGGATTCCTCCCTATGTTAAGCTTAGTACAATATTTACCAACTTTTGGATGGTGAAGGTTCGGTTCGTTTAAGAGGGGGCTTAAACATGGTTTTGCAGAAAGTGAACTTAGGTTTGGCAGCTGTTATGATCGGTTTATGTGTGTATCATCTGTTGATCAATCCGATTGATTGGCCGATTGAGGTTATTTTTCCTCTTGTGGCTGTTCTGAATTTAGGATTTGGGATAGAAGAATTAAGAGATAAAAGTAAAAGGCGGGGGATTGTTTATTTAGCTGTATCTTTGAGCCTGTTTATCGCAGCACTCTTGTAAAGTATGAGTACAGGGCGAATTCGTTCGCCCCGTTATTCCATTTCCGTGCTTGGTACAAACTGAAGGATAATAAAGTTGAACCAAGTCAGGATCGGGATGGCAAAGATCAGTTCATAAACGTTCGTCTGCCCGATTCCAAATACCGTTGCCTCCGCACTCATGCGGTAAGAAATCCATGTCAGCGTTCCGAGTAGAGAGGCGTTTAAGACAAGCGCTAGTAGCATGCTTAAACGTTTGTGGCTTTTCTTTTTGAGTAGCAGAACAGATCCCAAAGTGGATAAAACTAAAGAACATAAAAGAATAACGTAATTCAATGTGATCCTCTCCTTGTTTTTTTCATTTAATGGGTTGTGTATATTCCTTTTTTAAATCGTATAAGGTATTGTATAATTAAAGTAGATTAACCATACTATTAAGAAAGAGCCCAGTGCTGGTACACTGGACTCAACAACAGCTTATCCGCTTTGAAGAGCGGCCGGCTGCGATGATTTTAGAGATGAAATAATCCACCCTAAACACCTTTCCGGCGGCGTTGGGGTGGATTATTTTTTGTTACTAATCTTTTCGATTAATACGACAATTAAGTTGAGCAACGCTACAAGAAAAATGCCAAACGTTATTACAACTTGTAAATCCACGGCTTTCACCTCCGCCTTCGCAGAGGAATAGACCGCCCACCCCAACGGTTAAACTGTTAGGAACAGTATACCATAACTGTTTTACAATATTTAACTTATTGTCATAAGGTTCTTGCTTCCATCAATCCTTATACAAGGGATGGTGCTAAAGTTACATAAAAAACGGACTCCTAATTGGAATAGGGAGTCCGTTTTTTTTATCAAGGTCTAGGCTGTTTTCTTCGTCTTCCCAACCTTTTCTTCTGAACGATCCACGACGGCCGCTCCAACAATATCTCCAAATACGTTCGAAGCCGTACCGGCCATACCAATTAAAACATCGACACCCGCAATGAGCGCGACGATTTCAAGGGGCAGGTTGAACATCGTTAATACTGCAGATAAGGTCACAAGACCAGCTGCTGGAACCCCTGCTGTTCCGACGGATAGAAGGGTTCCGATCACTACGATCGTGAAGAAGTCTCCAACAGACAGGGATAAGTCTGTAATGTTTGCCGCGAACACAATCGAAACGCCCATACGCAGGGCTCCGCCATCAGAGTTGAAGACTGCCCCGAGCGGAAGGGTGAAATGAGCGACACGCTCTGAGATGCCAGCCTTCTTAGCTGTATCAATGGCAACTGGGAGGGACGCCACACTACTTGAAGTGAAGAAGGCTGTTGTATAGGCGTCCTTCGTAGCAGAGAAGAACGGCTTCAGCGAATGACCTGATAGCTTAAGGAATGATGTATACACAAGAATCCATAGAAGAGCCACACCTGCATAAAAGACAGCTGTAAAGCTAAGCAAGGACTGAAGCGTTTCCCATCCTTGGCCACCAAAGGACGAGGCACTCACCCCGAAGATTCCAATCGGCGCATATAACAGAATGCCTTTTAAGAGCTTGTAAAAGAGTTCATTTAGCGCCTGGAAGAAGCGGTCTAAAAGCTCACCATATTCCTTCATCTTCTCATCAGTTGAGAACTTCATCGTTGAAATCGCAATGCCGATAATGACCGATAAGAAAAGAATCGACATCAGATCCCCGTTTACAAACGGTGCGACAATATTGTCCGGGATAATGTTCATCAACACATCACCGAAAGACGGTGTATCTGGTTTCTCGACGTCTGCATTCGGAAGCTCAAGATTCTTACCAGGGTCGACTAGAAAGCCAAGTCCAAGACCGATGAACACCGCAGCTGCCGTTGTAGCGATATAGTAAAGGATGAGCTTTCCACCCATACGGCCGAGAGTGGGTAGGTTCATTTGATCCACAGCTAGGACGACCGTTAGGAAGATGACCGGAATCGCAATGAGTTTTAACAAGTTAATTAATAAATCGCCTAGTGGTTTAACCACTGTTGCCTGTTCCCCGATCGCAAGGGCGAGCAGTGTACCGGCTAGAAAGCCGACAAACATTTTAAGTACGAAAGATGTTTCTATGTAGGTGTTGAAGAGTTTTTTCAACGAGTTTCCTCCTTTGTCTTTATAATTGGGACCGTTACGTTTGATGAGTGGTTGGGGTGTCTTGGGAACGACTCGCTTTCCACGGGCCCCACACGAGGTGGGGTCATTCGACGTTGGCGATTGACGTGACGGTCTTAGTCGAACTTCATTATTCCCTTAAAAGCCTCCTCCACGCTGGAACTAGACTGGCTCCTTTTGCCGCAGGAGTCTCGCAATTTCCCGAACCACCTTTGCCATATTTAGAAGAACGGAAAACATGCCATATTAGAAAATAGAGTTGAATCTACGCGACCACCCAAAGCTGGAGGGCCGTCTCATCAAACTTAGATAAGGAGTGTCTGGGGAACGGGGAGACTCCTGCGGGAGAAAGAAGTCGACGAGACCCCGCAGGGCACGATTTTTGCCCGAGGAGGCTCGACAGCTCGCCCGTGGAAAGCGAGTCGTTCCCCAGACACCCCAAGCACTAGTCAATAAAGACGGCCCCATCTACTATGATGTCCTTACGAATTTTATCATGGATTGTGTAGAAGGGATAGTTCTGTTGTTCGGAATGTAGGACAGTTTAGATCCATCTAACGTGTTTGGTCCTTTTATAATGACTTGAAATGAATTCCAAAAGTAATTGACAGAAGTCTTGTCCTAAGGGTATATTGTGTATATAAGGTATACACAGTATATACGGTTTTGGAGAGGAGCTTTCCTATGATGGCTTTGGAAGTCAAAAATCTGAACAAGAAATATGAGCAATTTCAGTTAAAAGATGTTTCTTTTCAACTACAGAAAGGATATATCATGGGATTTATCGGTGCGAATGGGGCTGGTAAAACAACCACAATAAAATCCATTTTGAATCTGACTCAGTTTGATAGTGGGGAAATTAGTACCTTGGGTAAGAACTTCATCGAGCATGAACTCGAAATGAAGCAAGTGATTGGGTATGCCTTTGGCGGGGTCAATTATTATACGAGAAGTAAAATCAAAAACGTGACGAATGTGATTAAGAAGTTTTATACGAATTGGGATGAAGAAACCTACAACAATTATCTTAAAAGGTTTGACTTAGATGAGAACAAAAAAATCGCCCAATTGTCTGAAGGGATGAAAGTAAAGTACAATTTGGCGCTTGCTTTATCCCATGGTTCGAAACTACTTATCCTTGATGAACCGACAAGTGGACTTGATCCTGTAGCAAGAGACAATTTGTTAGACCTATTTCAAGAGTTGGTGGAGGAAGGCGAAATTAGTATTCTTTTCTCGACTCATATTACTTCTGATTTAGAAAAATGTGCGGATTATATTACCTATATTCATAACGGAGAAATCATTAATAGCGCTGAGAAAGATGAATTTATTAACACATATCGGTTGTTGAATGGGGATGAAAGTCAACTTGAAAAGGTTAAAGACGATTTAATTTCCTACAAAAAGAATTCATTTGGCTTTACAGGATTGATCCATAATCAAGATTTTGACCCGACGCTCGATATTCGCTCAGCGCGGCCTAATCTTGAAGAGATCATGATCTATTTCTCAAAAAGGGAGGGGCAGTATGTATAATTTACTTTTGAAGGAATTAAAGCTAGGCGTAAATCCCTTCTTTTATCTATTACCCTTTCTGACCGGAGCGTTAATGTTAATTCCAGGATGGTTATACTTTATTGTACTCCTGTACTTTTGCTGGATAACAGTACCTAATATATGCGGGGCTTATAAATCACAGAATGATTTAGAGTTTTCTCTTATGATGCCTGTCACGAAAAACGATATAGTAAAAGCGAAAGTGGCCGTTATTGTAATCTTAGAATTATTGCACATTGTAACGGCAGTGTTCTTTGGCATCATTAGTACGCACTTATATCCGAATATCCAAAACTTCTTCTTTGGGCCAACGGTAGGGTTTTGGGGACTTGGTTTTATCATGCTAGCCATATTCAATCTAATCTTCATATCTATGTATTTTAAGACAGCCTACAAATTTGGCGCCCCTACCATAGCTGCCATCACAGGTGCGATGCTATTTGCGGGAGGTGCTGAGTGGTTAGGAATCAAAAATTCTATGATGTTTGATCTGTTTAAAGGCAGCGGTTCAGATAATCTAGCGATCCACGTTCCCATTCTATTAGCTGGAATGGCAATATTTGCAGGATTTACGATTATTGCTTATTATATTGCTATTAAACGATTTAAGAAAGTGGATATTTAATGAACATAGCTATTTCAAATACCTCTGAAAAACCAATCTATCAGCAGCTTTTTGAACAGATTAGTGCTCAAATCCTCAAGGGTGAAATTGAAAAAGGATATCACTTACCCTCCATACGCCAAGCTGCGAAGGAACTGCGTGTGAGTATTATAACGATCAAAAAAGCGTGGGAAGAGCTTGAGCGATGTGGGTTGATCTATACAATAACGGGGAAGGGATGCTTCGTGGCTGAACTCTCCTCTGAAGAGATGATTCAAAAGCGTAATGAAATGGTCGAAGAGCAAATGGCTGTTGATATTTCGTATTACAAATCCTTTGGTCTGACGATAGAAGAAGTTATGGAACTTCTGAAGAAGGTTTATTAAGTGGATTTAAAAAATGGAAATACGAATGAAACCCACTAAGAGCCGCATTTTATGCGGCTCTTTTATACTGTCACCATAACTGTCACCATGGTTGCAATAACAATAGGTAACCAACCAAAATCAATAAGTTTATTGTTAGTGGATCGGTCAAATTCATACCTTAGAGCTAGTCTTTGGATCACGACATAGATTACACTAATAGCAAAAAAGTTAAGATAGTTTAAAGAATCAGAGAATAATAACACTAGAACCAATAAGCAATATACGACCGCCCTGAAAATAGGGAGCCTTACAATCGACATATTTACTAACACCCTTTCAAAATATAGACACTACTGTAATACGTTCTTTTGTATAAACACAGTTTAGCAAAGATTTTAATATAACGTAATTAAGGGTTTTACTTCCATATATCATCCAGTAAAATGGGGTCAGAAAAATTTATGATAGGTTTAAGAGGGAAATAGGGGGATTGTGTTTTGAAGCTACTAAAAGGGATCATTATAGGTATTGTGGTGTTATTTGTAATATTTGCGATTATAGGAGTGGTTGCATTTTAAGGTACCAGCGAATGTAACCCATTCGAGTTATGAATATGATTCCAGACACATGATTCGAACTCGATTAGGGCAATAACTTGTTCATCAATATACTCCTTCTATTCATATATAAAACCAGAAAAAAGGTACATCGTGTACCTTTTTTCTGGTTATACTTATTATTTCGAGCTTTTGAGATGCATTAGAACTTCTCTTGGTTCAGCCCGGTACATATAATCAACATTTGCACTCGACTTGATGATGGTTCCATCTTGATTGATGACAACCGTTCCAGCAACAGGCAATCTCCAAGGATTATCTTGGTTATTGTAGAGATTCAAGTCGATATTGAAATCTTCTTTATACGTTTTGACAAGGTAGTCGGGTAATTCAAACAACAAGTTGTACTGCTTGATAACTTCTTGTGTTGGATCACTTACTACTTCATATGAGAGGTTGTTCTTCTCACGTGTAGTCAAGGATTGGTCAGGAGTTTGAGGGGAGATGGCGATTAATTGAGCTCCCTCAGCTTTTATATCATTCAGAATTTCTTCATAAGCTCTCAACTCAAGGTTACAGTAAGGACACCAACCTCCTCTGTAGAAATTCAAAATAACAGGGCCTTTCTTCAGTTCATCATATAAAGTAACGAATTCCCCGCTGGCGTTTTCCAATGTGAAATCTGGGGCTTTGTCACCTTCCGCCAATCCAGAGGCTATTCCCGACTCGATAAGCTCGTTAGTTGCTTGTGTTACGTTATTCGTCACGTGCTCAGGAGCTTTTGAAAAGAACTTCTCCCGAACTGCTTGTAGTTCGTCCTTTAACATACTCTCACCTCAAGATTTCTTTTGAATGGTATCTCTTAAAAAATTACTTTAATCTATCGCAATATGAATGAAGCGTCGAATATGCCCGAAGTTCTGTTAAATAGTTGTCGATATGAGGGTTCTTCATAACGTCGTGAACTCCGAAACTTTTCAGTGGCTTAAGACCGACGCAATTGTTCTATAATTCAAAAACAATCGAACTATTGATTGCAAAAAGCATATTATAGGAGTCTGTAGTCCTGCTATACTTATATTTTCGCTTCCCAATTCTGCGCTTCCGCTTCTTTAATCATATCTTCTGCATCTTGTGGATATGCGGTTCGGAAAGCATGGTGGTCAGCTGCGATTACCTCTACCATCTTATCGATCATTTCTTGAGGATGGTATTGATTTTCTAACATTTTTCCTGTTCCAGCCATAGATTTGCGAGGTGTAAAGTTTTTGTCTTCATCATACCATTTCTGCTTCTCTTCAAACATTCGGTCATTAAAACCAGTTTCGTATGGTCCAGGATTGATTGTGGCGACTTGGACGTTAAACTCTTCAAGCTCAGCCTTCATATTCTTCGCTATCGCTTCAACTGCATGCTTAGATGCTACATAAGGCCCTAGGTAAGGGATGCTAACGGCACCTGCAATAGAGCTAAGGAATACGATTTTTCCTGCTTTCTTTTCTACGAATTTTTTGGCTGCAATTTGAGCATTTTCCAAGGTACTAAACACATTCGTCTCGAAGATATTCCGTACACGATCAACGGGGATCTCTGCGACGGGACCACCTTCACCAATCGCTGCATTGGCTACGAAAATATCATAATCATACTCACGGATTAATTCCTGATCACGCTTATTATTGATGTTGAGTTTGATGATTTCTAACTCTACACCTTCTAGTGAAGCGGCCTCTTTTAAGCTGGTAATTTGGGAAAGAATTTCAACAGAAGCGATTACACGATGTCCTTGTTTAGCTAACCCAATGGCTGCACCTTTACCTAAGCCGCTGCCTGCGCCCGTGATAAAAACAGTTTTGCTCATTCTGATTTCCTCCTATAAGAGATAAGGATTTGTTTATTAGGAACGTTTCCATCTGCCATAATTGTAATTAAATTAAACGTTGAATACTTCTTTTAAATGTGCGCGAAGTTCTGTGAGGTATTTATCGATGTCAGGGTTCTTCATAACGTCATGAGCTCCGAAACTCTTAAGTGGCTCAAGTCCGACATATTTATTCATATTGTGGAAGTGATCAAGGGCACCTTCAATATCCTGCCCTTTAAAGAATTTGTCTTTGGCATTAAAAGCGTACTCTGGAGCGTTCCATGTTGTCGAGAACATATACTTGCCATTAATCATTCCATTATGGCCATATTCAGCATCGCCTCCGAAGAAGACACCTGGTTCATATACGGCATCAATATATGATTTAAAGGCGCCTGGCAAGCTAAACCAATTGATGGGTGTTTGGAAGATAATTGTATCTGCCCATTTGAATTTTTCCTGTTCTTCTTTCACATCATATCCTTCCTGTACAACAGTGGTCTTGATGTTATAGGAGCCTTCCAATTGGCTTATGATTTCATCAAATAACGTTTTGTTCAGTCTTCCTGGTGCAAATGACCAATATTCATGTCCATTGATGACTAAGATGTTTTCCATGATTATTCCTCCTAAGTGGTTTTATAGTTCGAAAACCATTGAACTGTTGAAAATAATAGCATCACTTTATGTGGATTGCAATCATTTCGATTTTTTGATGAATCAGTGTTATTTCTTTTAGCAAACGCTGAAGGAGGATGGGTGAATGTCTTACTAAAATTCATAAGCGATCGTTCTATGCTAAAAAAGCACTCCAACATGGTTGGAATGCTTTTTTCACTGTATTGTTCCCTTCAATTCCTGATAAATCTCCCGCTTCCACCGAAGCATCTCCTCTGATAAAAAAAGCGACTCTTCCCTCGGCCGAGGAAACGGAACCTGAAATTCCCTTTGTACTGTAGCCGGTCGTTCTGATAACACCACAACCCGGTCAGATAGGAACAGAGCCTCTTCAATGTTATGCGTCACAAATAGAACAGACCGCTTATGCTCGCTCCAAAGATCAAGGAGCCATTTCTGCATCTCGAGCCTTGTGAATTCATCGAGTGCAGAGAAGGGTTCATCTAAGCAGATCAAAGGTTGTGGGCTAAGTAAACTCCTGACAAAAGCGGCTCGTTGCTTCATTCCACCAGACAGCTGATGAGGATAAGTGTTCTCATAGCCTGATAAACCTGCCCGGTCAAGCATTGAGAGCGCAGCACGTTTGTCTGTCTTTCCTGCGATTTCACTCCCGAGCATTACGTTCTCAACAATCGTCCGCCACGGAAAAAGGGAAGGACTTTGTGGCATGTAACTAATCGATCCTCTTGTGCCCTTAATGTCTTTACCACCTAGTGTGATCTCGCCTTGTTCAGGTTGGTACAAGCCTCCGATCAGGTTAAAGAGGGTACTTTTCCCGCTGCCGGAGGGGCCGAGGATGGAGACGAATTCCTCATCTCCGACCCGGAGGTTCACGTCGTTTAAAATGAGTTGGCCGTCAAAAGACTTTGATAGGTGTTGTAATGTGAGTTCAGCCATCTGTCTCAACTCCTTTCGTTTTCCAGGCAATGACTCGCTTCTCGACGAGTGTGATCAGCGCAAAGAAAGTGAGGCTCAACACCATAATTAAAAAGATCGCCACGAAAACTCGGTCAGTTCGGAATGAGGAAGAGGCGAGCGTCATATAAACGCCAATCCCTTCTTTCGCCCCTAACCACTCGGAAATGACGGCGCCCATTACACTGTATGTAGCAGAGATCTTTAACCCGGAGAATAAAGAAGGCAGCGCATGGGGCCACTCTAATTTCCAAAACGTCTGGCGTTTTGTTGCGCCCGCCATTTTCATATAATGAAGCAATTCCGTGCTCGTCTGTCTTAATCCGTCCATCGTTGAAACGGCAATCGGGAAGAAGCAAACGAGTGTGATAATGATCAGTTTTGGCAACATACCGAATCCGAACCAGATGACAAGGAGTGGTGCGAGCACGATGATCGGGATATTCTGTGAGAAAATAATAAGCGGGTAAAACATGTTTCGGAACACAGGGGTGACGTGCAAAAGAATCGCCACGACGATGCCAAACGTGGACCCGATCAGAAATCCAATCACGGTGAGCCAGATGGTCGAGTAGAGGTGATGGTTATACAACGACCATCCGGCTATTCCTTCCTCCCACACTTGAAATGGGGAGGGGATGAGCCATTCTGGAATATCAAATAGTCGACTAGCGCCTTCCCAACTAATAAAGAGAAGGATGATGACCAGTGCAGGCCGCCATCCTTTTAAGACTGCTTGTTTCACTCGGAATACTTCTCCGTTAACGCATCCATTGAAGCACCACTTGGCTGATAGAGCACTTTAACCTGTGAGATCACATTCAGGCACCCTAGTTCGACCATGCGCGCATTCATCTTTTCGATGATCTGAAACAGCTCGGATAGATCTCCCTCCATCGTCGTTTCAAGGGGATGGACCTCGTACTTCACTCCGGATTCTTGAATAATGGAAATCGCTTCGTCCACCATCGGAATGGTTGGTTCTCCGTTTGGTGTCTTTGGTATGATTTGAATACTGACTAATGAATTGGCCATTGTCATCACTCCTCTGGTAAGAATTCGTTCGTAAAGGCTTCACTTGCCTTCAGTTCTTGGTCGAGCAACCCGTTTTCGTACATCCAATCGGTATAGTTTTCCCAAACGGCTTGATCTTGTACGCCCCACTGTTCCGCGTCGTCTTTGTATTTCGGTGACAGCCATTTCTGACTTGCTTTGACGAGCTCTTTGTCAAGGTCTGGTACGGCGTCTATTAAAATATTAGCTGACTTCTCTGGTTCGTCGATCGCAAATTGATAGCCTTGGGACACGGCTTTCGTGAACGATTCAACGAGCTCAGGATCTTCATCGATGTGTTTCTGGTTCGTTGTGAGGACGGGGGTATAATAATCAAGTTTCTCTGAGTAATCAGTTAAGTACAGCATGTTTAATTCCTGACCACGGAGCTCGGCCTCAACGCCTGTCCACCCGTAGTAGATCCATGCGAAATCAACATCTCTCTCAACGGCTGTGAAGAAGTCGGTATTTCCCATGTTCACGATGTCCACTTTGTCAGGATCCCCGTTCTCTCCTTTCATTAGAGAAGAGATGACTTCTTGCTCAACTGGGTCGCCCCAGCCGCCATATGTCTTTCCTTCAAAATCTTTTGGTGATTCAATATTTTTCTCCGCTGGAGAAGCGAACCCTGATGTATTGTGCTGAATAATTGCTGCGATTGATACGACCGGGATGTCCTGCACGCGCGCTTTCGTAAGAGCTTCCTGTGCGCTAATGCCAAAGTCTGCTTTCCCTGATGCGACAAGCTGATCAGCTCCGGCCTCTCCTGGCATAATAATATCCACATTCAAGCCTTGTTCTTTGAAATAGCCTTTTTCTTTCGCTACATATAGGCCGGTGTGGTTCGTGTTTGGCGTCCAATCGAGGACAAGTGTCACGTCTTGTAGAGACTCCCTTTCGCCTCCATTTTCCCCACTTGTACTTGAGCAAGCGGTTAAGAGGACGATTAGACACGTCAAGATCCATAGTTTCTTCAAAATGATTCCTCCCTTTTGTAATGAGAGCGTTAAACGGTAAGGGACTTTTAGAGAATCGTAGAAAATTTTCCAATAAAAAAAGCACCAGGTACCATACCTAGGGTGCATATCATTAAAAACGTTTAGATATGTTTCCTACGCTGGTCTCAACCAGATCAGGTTCTAAGGGTCCGTCTGTCTACAGGACGTCTCAACCAGTCACACTGGTTCCCCTACATGTTACGTGTTCCTATTAAATTATGATTAACGCTCTTTCTCTTAAGACTTTGCCACACTCGTTTCGGAATTGCAAGAGGGCTTTTCGTAGAGGAGAGATTCTGAGATCTGTTCCCTTTTTCGGGGGAGAAGGGCTCGGAAAGTAAGAGAGAAGCGCTCTCTGTGACATTTTCGTTGCTTTATGACTTCAAAAGGGAACAGATAGGTCGAATCTATGACCTTTTCGCAGCTGAAAGGGTGAAAAGGTAAGAGAGACGTGGGCTCTGTGACCTTTTAGGAACAAAGTGCTTTTAAAAAGTCACAGATAGCCCTGTAGCCGTATGATTCTTCTCTAGTAAAAGGTACGGACGTGGAGCAATACAAGAGACAAATTCACAATCACTTTGCGGAAGTTTTCGTAGATTAATGACAAAGAGCAATCTCTTTGCTGAGGGGATTGCTCTTTTTTACATTCATAGGTTACACTTGGTCGGAATTGGGGAAATAAATTATTTTGTAACTTTTTTTGTAAGGGCTTTATAAAAGAAGGAGGAACATACATATGAAAGAGATTCGATGGGGGATCATTGGCTGTGGCGATGTGACTGAAGTGAAAAGCGGGCCAGGGTTTCAACTAGCGGAAAACAGTTCGCTCGTGGCTGTGATGAGACGAAGTGGTGAGCTTGCGAAAGATTATGCAGAGCGACACAACGTGCCAAAGTGGTATGACAAAGCAGATGATCTTGTGTCAGATTCTGAAGTAGATGCGGTGTACATAGCAACGCCACCAGGTTCACATAAGGAGTATACAGACCTCGTGGCGAAAGCGGGAAAGCCTGTATACGTCGAAAAACCAATGGCACTGAACACAGAGGAATGCCAGGCGATGATCGATGTTTGTGAGGAACATCATGTGCCTTTATATGTGGCCTATTATCGCCGCCGTCTGCCTCGTTTTCTTAAAGTAAAAGAACTGCTCGATGAAGGTGCCATCGGGGATGTGCGCTTTGTGACGATGGAACAAACCCAGAGGCAATTAGAAAAGGATGAAAACGGAGAATGGCCTTGGAGGGTTCGGCCTGAAGTGAGCGGTGGAGGTTTATTTTACGACGTCGCTTCTCATACACTTGACCTCTTTGACTTTCTTCTTGGACCAATTGAACAGGTAAAAGGGTATGCGGACAATCTGGCAGCTTCTTACCCTGCTGAAGATAGTGTAAGTGGAACGTTCCGATTTGAAAGCGGGGTTATGGGAACTGGTGTGTGGAACTTTTCTTCCTATAAGAATGAAGATCGAAACCGAATTGTTGGGACGAAAGGGGAAATTATTTTCTCAACGTTTGATGAAGTGCCAATCAAATTAATCAATCGTTTCGGAACAGAGGAATTTCATATCGATCGCCCAAGTCCGATTCAGCAGCACCTGATTCAAACGATTGTCGATGAGCTGTTAGGAGAAGGAGAATCACCGAGTACCAGGCGTTCTGCGCTTCGGACGAACCGAGTGATGGATGAAATGGTACAAGCTTACTATAACGGATAAAGGGGCGAACGATATGAATCGGAAACTTAGAATTGGGATTATCGGCGCAGGAGGCATCGCAAGGAGTGCTCATATTCCCAATTATCAAAACTACGGAGATGCAGTAGAAGTCGTTGCCGTGGCGAATCACAATAAGGAAAAGGCTGAAGACTGTGCCCGTGAGTTCTCCATCTCCCATGCGTACGAAGATTATCAGGATATGCTTCGTGAAATGGATTTAGATGCGGTCAGCATTTGCACCCCGAACGCGTTTCATGCGGAGCAGGCGATCGCCGCGATGGAATCAGGTTGCCACGTGTTATGTGAGAAGCCACCAGCGATCTCATCGAGTGATGCAGAGAAGATGGAAGAAGCGGCAAGCCGATTAGGCAAGCACCTTATGTATGGATTCCACTTTCGCTTTCGTCCGGAAGTCGAAACAGTGAAGCGTTTCATAGATGAAGGGGAAATGGGAGAGATCTATGCAGCGGAAGCGAAATGGAACAGAAGGCGAGGCATCCCAGGCTGGGGCGTCTTTACGAACAAGGAGCTTCAAGGTGGTGGAACGCTAATCGATAATGGCATCCATATGCTTGATTCAGCCTTGTATTTGATGGGGTATCCGGAACCAAAAACGGTACTTGGAGTGACGTACGATAAAATTGGGAAACGTCCTGGTGTAGGTCTCTTAGGGGAATGGGATCATGAGAACTTTTCCGTCGAAGACATGGCCCGGGGCATGATTGCGTTCCAAAACGGCGCTTCCCTTTTATTTGAATCCTCCTTCGCGGCGAACATTGCTGATAAGGATGCGAGAGTTCTAAAAGTAATGGGTGACCAGGGAGGGGCGGATGTTTTTCCGCTCACGATGTATCAGGAAAAACACGATACCCTTCTGGATCTCACGCCTCCCTATGTGGATAAGGGCAATGCCCATAAAGACATGGTGCACCACTTTATTGAATCGATTCTTATGGGTCAAAAAACGAGTGGACACACCCACCAAGGAACGCTTGTTCAAAGAATTATTGAAGCTTTATACGAATCAGCAGCTACTGGAAAAGCGGTTGAGATGTAAAAAAGCGTTTGTGCTTCGGCACAAACGCTTTTTTTATGCGCAATGCTCACATGCACTCGGGCAGAGGTATCCTACAAAGTACCCAAAAATTGATGTACTAACATAACATATTTAAGGTTATACAGGATTAATATTCTGAGGTTTTAAGAAAGAAGTTTGAAAAGTTGGTATAGATGGAATGAATAGTAAAAGACCGATACTATAGCGATAGACGAGGCAGATCCTCCGTAATCTGAGCACGATCTATTAGAAGAGGTCTGTAATAAGAACAATCAAGAGGAGGGACACAATGAATTATACTGGCATACTTTTTATTCTGACTTCTGCAGTTTTATGGGGGATTACAGGCGGCGTTGGAGATATTTTGATGAACAGAGGCTGGAATCCAGCGGTTATTGCCTTTTACCGTGGGTTTATAGGGTTTATTTGCTTTGCACTCTGGTACTTAATCAGACGGAAAGTCATTAAGATCAAGAACAAAAATCCTTACTTTTACTCATGGGCAGCGGTGGCTGGAATAGGTGTAGCAGGGAACTTCCTGTTTTACTTTCTAGCGATAGAATCAACCGGCATCCCGATTGCGGCAACGTTAATGTATACAGCACCTATCTTTGTGTTACTCGTTTCCTTTTTACTTGGCATTGAGCGCTCTTCCCTATTTAAATGGGCAAGCATTGCTTTCGTTCTTGTAGGGGTAATCTTGTTAACAGGGGCTTACAACTCAGGTAGTTCTGTTTCGTTTATGGGGATCGTCGCTGGTTTAAGTGCAGGGATCTCTTACGCTTTATTTATATTTGGATTTAAGAAAGCCGCTAAATTAGGTAGTCCTCAAGCTACACTAACGGTTGCTTTCCTATTCTTTATTCTGGTGCTTGCCCTCCGTATAGACTTCGGAGAAGCGGTTTCCGTCGTAAGCTCAGATGATATTGGAATGTTTATCATTTTAGGAATTATCGGTGCTGGTCTGTCGTTTATCCTTTATGTCCGCGGGGTCAAACGAACAGCTCCTTCTACAGCTTCCATAATAGCTATGGTGGAACCTGTAACAGCTTCCTTGTTCGGTATTGCGTTACTTGGAAATGAGTTAACGCTAATGCAATATGCCGGAATGGGACTAATCTTAGCCACCATTACCATTTTAAGCGTGAAACAATCTTCTTAGGAAGGGGGCTAGGGAAGTGTTCTAGACGCACGGAAATCCTCATAGGCTAAAATGTAGATTGACAGAATATTAAGTAAACGCTTACAATTTAAGTTAGTTACTAGTCATTCGTACAGTTTATGTGGAATTTAGGTGAAGTCAATGAGTCCAAAGATTCCGATAGGGAAGTTAGCGCTGTTAGTATCATCCTTAACAGATGAAGAATTAGAGCCGTTCACGGATCAGTTAAAAGACGTCGAGTATTGCACAGGCAAAGCCGGATCCATGAATATGCAAAAAATTATCGCTGCCGTGGAAA
This sequence comes from Pontibacillus chungwhensis, assembly GCF_030166655.1. GTDB lineage: Bacteria > Bacillota > Bacilli > Bacillales > BH030062 > Pontibacillus. The sequence goes on from NZ_CP126446.1 coordinate 1,113,857, forward strand.
CAGCAGCGAAGCGAAATCATATTATAGTAGATGACGTATACAGAGAAACCCACGCCCTTTACCATGCTATTTTAGAAGCATTAAACGGCGTCATGAGAGGTCAGATCGGTGCTGGGGATATGATGCGAACCGTTGGTTTAAAGTTCGCCATCGTGAGAGGCTCCCCGTACGTCGAGTTAGAAGAAGGAGAATGGATCGCCGTCGCGTTTTACGGCACCATCGGAGCACCTGTAAAAGGGCTTGAGCACGAGGCCTTTGGTCTTGGTATTAATCATATTGGATAATTAAGAGTTGCCTATAGTCATTAGTTATGAGGAGGCGACAATGGTATTCCTATGCCATTGTCGCCTCCTTTTTTTGGCTCAATATCTCTTGCGAAGTTGAGAGGAAGTTTCCGTCAGTTTGGTGGGGTGTAAGGTGGTTCGGGAAATCACTCGCTTTCCGCGGCGAGCTGGGAAGCCTCCTCGTTCGCTTACGCTCTCTGTGGGGTCTCCCCTAGATAGAAATGTGCAAGCGTGGTGCCTAGGACCGTACGGGCAAGGCTGCTTTTTGGAAAAGGCGATAAGCCTTTGGAAAAAAGATGACTTGTCTCGCTAGGTCCTCCACGCTGGAACTAGACTGGCTCCTACTGCCGCAGGAGTCTCGCGATTTCCCGAACCACCTTTGCTATATATGGGGAAACGGAAACTTGCCAAAAACCTACTAAAAGCCATTTTGAAGACTGCTTGCCATAGTCAAACAAAGGGGCTGTTCAGTCAAATTAGGCCAAGGGGTGTCTTTGGAACGGGGAGACTCCTGCAGGAGAAAGAGGTCGACGAGACCCCGCAGGGTGTTTTTCCCGAGGAGGCTCGACAGCTCGCCTGCGGAAAGCGAGTCGTTCCAAAGACACCCCTAGCACTCACCCATGGGAACAGACCCACTCATGCTAAAATGTCTCAGCCTCGGCTGCTCAATAGTACCCCTGATCTTAAACAAAACAATTTTAATAGGAGTTGATCAGTGTGATTGAATTAACGGGATCTACGTTAACTTTAAAAGAAATGAAACGAATCCTTTTTGACAAAGAGAAGATCGTAATTGCGCCTCGGAGTTTAGAGAATGTTAAGAAGAGTCGAGATGTTGTGGAAGGTATTGTGAGAGAGGGGAAGACGGTCTACGGGATTAACACTGGCTTTGGAAAGTTTAGTGATGTCAGGATTCATGAGAAAGATGTGAATAAGCTGCAGCTCCATTTAATACGCTCTCACGCGTGCGGGGTTGGGGAACCTTTCCCGAAGCTTGTCAGTAAAGCGATGGTGGTTTTACGATTAAACGCTTTATTGAAAGGGGTTTCAGGCGTTCGTCCTTGTCTTGTGGAGCGGCTTCGTGACCTTGTTAATGAAGAGATCATACCTGTCGTTCCGTCACAAGGGTCCCTTGGGGCGTCTGGAGATCTTGCTCCTTTATCTCACCTTGCTCTCGTGCTTGTCGGTGAGGGAGAGGTGTATGACGGAGAGGCGACGAAACCGACGGCTGAAGTCTATGATGGGCGAGGAATGGCCCCTCTTGAATTAAAGGCGAAAGAAGGATTGGCGCTTATAAACGGTACACAAGCGATGACGGCGATGGGCGTATTAAATTATTTGAAAGCGGACCAGCTTATGGAGCAGTGCGACTGGATTGCTGCGATGACGTTAGAATCACTTGAAGGCATTATCGATGCGTTTCACCCAGCCATTCATGAAGCCCGCGGGTATCCGGAGCAAATGGAAGTGGCCGAGCGGATCCGAACGATTACAAAAGGAAGCAAGCTAATCACAAGACAAGGGGAGAAGCGCGTGCAGGATGCGTATTCCCTTCGCTGCATCCCTCAGGTGCACGGTGCTTCGAGGCAGAGTTTATCCTATGTAAAAGAAAAGCTTGAGATCGAAATGAATGCAGCGACAGATAATCCCCTTATTTTAGACGACGGGGCAACAGTCGTTTCAGGTGGGAATTTCCACGGGCAGCCGATTGCTCTTGCGATGGACTTTATGAAGATTGCGGTGGCCGAACTTGCGAACATTTCAGAACGTCGCGTCGAGCGCCTAGTCAATCCGCAGCTCAATGACCTGCCTGGGTTCTTAAGCCCTGATCCTGGACTGCAATCAGGAGCTATGATTTTGCAATATACCGCAGCTTCTCTTGTTTCAGAGAACAAAACGCTCGCGCATCCGGCAAGTGTAGATTCCATACCGTCATCTGCAAACCAGGAGGACCACGTCAGTATGGGCACGATTGGAGCCCGGCACGCGTATCAGATTGTCTTAAACGCCCAGAAGGTGCTTGCGATCGAGTTGATCTGTGCCCTTCAGGCTTTAGAGTACCGGGGAGTGGATAAGGCGTCAAAAGCTATTCAAGATCTACATCAAAATGCGCGGACCGTCGTCGCGTCTATGGAAGAAGACCGTGTCTTTGCCCGTGACATTGACGCGCTAACAGGATGGCTTGAGCGTACAGCGTTTCAATGGGAACTTACAAAGAACGAATCGATTACAAACTGATAAAGGGGGAATTTCGTGTTCACAAATGCTGTTCTAATAAGTGTGCTTATAATGGTCGTCCTAAGTCTTGTCAGGGTAAATGTTATTTTTGCTATTTTGATTGCTGCGATTACAGCAGGACTGGTTTCCGGATTGAATGTAACAGAAGCCGTTGAAGTGATCGTTTCAGGAATGGGCGGTCAATCGAACACGGCCCTTAGCTATATTTTGCTCGGAATCTTCGCTGTCATGATTGGCCTCTCAGGTATTACGACCATTCTTGTGCAGCATATGCTACGTATTATAGGAAAGCAAAAAATCATCCTCGTCCTGGTGATTGCGGGTATTGCGTGTTTATCTCAAAACGCAGTCCCGGTACATATTGCGTTTATTCCAATACTGATCCCGCCGCTCTTGCCGCTCTTTAATAAACTGAAAGTGGATCGTCGCGCGGTTGCTGCTGCTCTTACATTTGGATTGAAGGCTCCGTACATTATGATCCCGGCGGGCTTTGGATTAATCTTTCAGGGCATTATAAGGGATGAGATGAAAGCGAACGGGATGGAGATTGCTCTTAGCGATGTGACTCAAGCGATGCTTCTTCCAGGACTCGGCATGGTTGTAGGATTACTCATTGCTGTTTTCGTCACGTATCGTAAAGACCGTGTGAGTAAGAAAAAAGATGGACTTCACGTTGAGCCTGAAGATGAAGGGATTCCTGAAGACTTTTATGAACAAGAGAAGGTTACGTGGAATCTCGGCCATACCATGACCGTCTTAGCCATTCTCGTCGCACTTGTTACGCAGCTTATGACGGATTCTCTCGTTATTGGAGCGTTATCTGGTATTATCGTGATGTTTGCAACCAGGGTGGTGAAATTCTCTCAAGGAGAACGGGTTGTTCACGAAGGCATTGGAATGATGGGGATGATCGCCTTCGTCATGCTAATTGCTTCAGGTTACGCAACGATATTAAAAGAAACAGGTGCTGTATCTGAACTAGTAGAACGAACCGATGGGTGGCTCGACGGGAACCACGCCCTTATTGCGACGGTTATGTTACTTGTGGGGCTTGTCATTACGATGGGAATTGGCTCTTCATTCGGAACCATCCCGGTCATCGCAGCCCTTTACGTTCCCATTTGCCTAGCGACCGGTTTCTCACCCGTCGCAACAGCAGCGCTAATTGGCACAGCAGGAGCCCTGGGCGACGCAGGCTCCCCAGCATCAGACAGCACCTTAGGCCCCACATCAGGACTGAATGCCGACGGGCGCCATAATCACATCTGGGAAACCTGCGTCCCCACCTTCCTCCACTACAACATCCCGCTCTTTATCTTTGGCGTGCTAGCGGCTGTGTTGTTTTAGAGGTTGGATAGAGGGGGGGATGTTTCCGTTGCCGTTAGGTAGAGGAAGGTGGTTCGAGAAATCACTCGCTTTCCGCGGCGAGGTGTTAAAACCTGATGCTCAAGAATGGTAATAGCCATCGCCCCTCTTGTATGAAACTGGTTCGTAAATCTCATCCTAATGGTGTAAGGTGGATCAGTGAGGAGGAAATACAGATGAAACAAACAGATGAACAATTTATGAGAAAAGCGATTGAAATGGCTAAGCAAGCCCGCGCAGAGGGGAACGAGCCCTTTGGAGCGATTCTTGTAAAAGATGATGAGATAGCGATGATTGGGGAGAATCAAATCAATTCTCTATGTGACCCAACCCATCACGCTGAGATCGGGTTAATCCGCAAGTTCTGTTCAGAACATAACCTGTTTGACCTAAGTGAATATACTCTTTATACAAGCTGTGAGCCTTGTGTGATGTGTTCAGGAGGAATGGTGTGGGCGAATCTTGGTAAAGTTGTCTACAGCGTAAGCCACGATCAACTAGCTGAGATCGCAGGAGATAACATTATGATCTCCTGTAAAGAAGTCTTTGCTAAGAGTCCGAACCAGCCTGAAGTGGTAGGAAACGTGTTAAATGAGGAAGGCCTAAACGTATTTGAAGGGTATTCTTTCTCATAAATTCTTATATGGATCGTCTGAAGCAGTCCGTCTGACGGGCTGCTTTTTTGAATTAGCTCCAGCAATGTAATGTAAATTATTCCTTAAAATGTTAATAGGATTCTGGTAAACTATTCTACATGAATAATTCGGAAAGAGGGATAGCTTGGAAGGAATTCTTTTTATTCTGGCCATTGTTTTAGCTATTCTATCTTCTTTTCTCCTAAAATCATATTTAGATAAAGGGGATAGGATAAAAAGACACGCTATTGATGAAGAGATTACTCAGGACGTGGTATGTTTTCCTGCAAAAGAAGGGAAATGGTGGTCTTCTCCTGTTCTGTTATGGGGGACCTATGGCTTTTTACATGTTTATTTTGTTCTGTTTTTCAACGAGGATATTTTCCTTACAGGAACCCAAGCGATTATGGGATTTTGTGTTGTGATCGCTCAGAATCGTCAAAGCAGTGAAGATTTTGTCCGCTCTAAAAATGGAGTGCTTTATATTACCCGTGGTCCTGTCTTGAGCCGGAAAGTCGTTGACCTTCGTCATCTATTACGAGTTGTGGAGACTCGCAAACATTTGTCGTTTTATCAGGAAAATGCGCGCATTGCCCGTATTCCTTTTAGGGAACTTCGACAAGAAGACATACCTCGTCTAAAAGAAGAGATAGAGGCATATATTCCAATTCGTAACGAATAGTAGGCTACTTTAGTAGGGGATATTGAGTAAAAATAAAATAGAATTTTCTGTCGAATGAGCCAAAAGTCTTTCCTTTTATAGTAAAATTAGAGGATATTCAAAAAGCTAGGGGTTATACGATGGAGAAACTATATTTTGTAGCAGGACTCGCCGTCGGACTTTTCTTGTTTAGTGTATACACCTCCTATGTCAAACACCGTTGGAAAGAAAAGAATGATAAAGAAAAGCAAATCTACCAACTTGTAGAAAACTCAAGAGACATCATTTATATTGTCCAATTTCAACCAGAACAAAAACATATATACATTAGCCCGGCTCTAGACGCTTACTTAGGGAAGGGCATTGTAGAAGCGTCATTAGAAGATCCGTTTTTCCCTTTTAAATTGATACACCCTGATGATGTGGACATTTTAGAGAGAAAAATCACCGATCAAATCGATTATTCCAAACCTTTTGTGCAACGGTGGCGAAATCGTAGGGGAGAGTACCGGTGGTTTGAGGAATACGCCTCCCCTGTCTATAACGAAGACGGTGACTTAGTTGAACTCCACGGAATTTTACGTAACATCGACGAGAAAGTTCAACTTCAACAGAACTTAGAATATCGAAGCACCCACGACGCCTTAACCGGACTCTTTAATCGCGATTACTTTGACCGCTTGATGGAGAAATACGACCATGAAGTCGAGTCATCAGTCGGGATGATTTTGTGTGACTTAGACAAGTTAAAGGATATGAACGATCGCTATGGTCATAAAAAAGGCGATGCCTATATCCAAAAAGCAGCCGACCTCTTCGTCGAATCCACCCCCGAAAACGCAGTCGTCTCAAGAGTCGGTGGTGATGAATTTACGATTTTGCTAACAGAAACGACACAAGAAGAGGTAGGAACGATCTTTAATAGAATAGAAGAAAAAATCACGACCCACAACAACCAACATAGAAACGCCCGACTACACGTATCTATGGGCTACGCCTTTAGAGGTCACTCTCCAGGTCACATGGAGGAGCTCTTCATCGAAGCCGACCAACGCATGTACCAGCACAAACGCTCCAAACCACAAGTCTATTCCCATACATAATAAAAGAGAGGCCCTGGCCTCTCTTTTTTGTTGGAGTCTGGGGGCGTTACGTTTATGAGTGGATGGGGCGGCTGGGGAACGACTCGCTTTCCACGGGCGAGCTGTCGAGCCTCCTCGTTCGCTATCGCTCTCTGTGGGGTCTCGTCGACCTCTTTCTCCCGTAGGAGTCTCCCCGTTCCCCAGCCACCCCCTGGCTATTGTCTAACAAACGCCCCGTGGTGAATGATGTAGGTTTTCTCATATATGGCATGTTTCCGTTGATCTATATGTGGCAAGGTGGTTCGGGAAATCGTGAGACTCCTGCGGCAGTAGGAGCCAGTCTAGTTCCAGCGTGGAGGACCTAGCGAGACAAGTCATCTTTTTTCCAAAGGCTTATCGCCTTTTCCAAAAAGCTGTCTTGTCCGTACGGTCCTAGGCACCACGCTTGCACATTTCTGTCTAGGGGAGACCCCGGAATGAGCGCAGCGAATGAGGAGGCTTCCCGGCTCCCCGCAGGAAAGCGAGTTGCCCCCAGCAAACCCTAGCTCTTTTATAGCAACGGACCTAATCCAACTTTAAGTCACTTTTCATCTGGAATAAACATGATAAAATATAGAAGGAAAGACTGGCGTAGGAGGAGACTAATTTTGAAGAAATACATTACCATCCTTGTACTAATCCCCTTAATCCTTTTGGGGTTGTATACATTTGCGGTCATGTTCCGCGGACCGTTTGGGTTTGAGGAAATGCCGATCGACAAACTAGAACAAGTAGCCGAATACGAATCAAAAGAAGGCGAATACACCATCCGCATCTTAGAAAAAGGCGGAGCACCGATCAACAAAGAATGGACCTACATCGGAGCCTTGTATGAAGGAGACACCTTCGTTCGAAACGTAATCTGGATTGAGGAAGAAGTTCCTCTTGAATGGACAGGCGAAGAAACCATCACCTTCACAAACGCTGAGGGAGAAGAAGTAGACGTGAACGTCATAGAAGATACGTATGACTTTAGAGGATTTCCACTATAAACATCCTTACACCATTAGAAAGTAGTTCAATTATTGGAAGGGCCTCTTCTAATAGGTTGAACTACTTTTTTATATGGAAGAAGAACGAAACATGTAGCATAAGGAATTTATGGGCAGTATTATACTCAGCATCCCGCTGTGGGCCGTTTCTCTACTTTTGTAAGGGGTGTCTGGGGAACGGGGAGACTCCTACGGGAGAAAGAGGTCGACGAGACCCCGGAATGAGCGTAGCGATTGAGGAGGCTCGACAGCTCGCCCGTGGAAAGCGAGTCGTTCCCCAGACACCCCAACCACCGCACAAACGTAACGGCCCCTCCCACTAATACATAATGAATCATAACTCATACAGCACCATCATCCCCCATATAGTATAGGAAACCACCTGGATGGAGTGGATTGCTAATGTGGGGAAGCAAAGATTTAGTAAATCTAATAAGTACCTTTCTACCACCTTTCTCAGAAATTATCGCCTTTAACGGAGAGCCTGTAGTCAGTGCTACAGACCTAGATAGGGATGGCATCGCTGAGGTCATAGGAGCTTACTACTGGCAGGGCGAGCATTATGTCATCGTTCTAAAATGGGGCGCGGGGAGATGGCAAGTGGCCTCCTGCTGGATGGACAGTAGCCTGCAGGGTGCCAGAGACCAACAGGTTCCCTATGAATCTTTCGTAAATAAAGACGGGATTGATTTGTCCTCGCTTCAATACCTTTCTTCTGAGAAGGAGAAGAATATGAAGTTTGAAGAAGCTCTGAAGAAAGAATTTCAAATTCGTCCGGAAGATAAGGTGAGGTACTATTATAATAAAGTAGATTTGAATGATGATGGGAAGCCTGAAGTATTCGTCTTGCTGGTAGGCCCCACACTCTGTGGGACCGGGGGTTGCAGTGCTGCGATCTTTAAAGAAAAAGAGGGGGAGTACGCTCTGCTCACTAGATTCAGTGTCGTCAACAATCCGGTCATTGTTAGTGACCAACAGACCAATGGGTATAGGGATATCTTGATGAATGTGTATGGAGGGGGGATTGTACCTTTCTTTGCACGGCTGAAGTATGATGGGAGTACCTATCCGGGCAATCCATCCGTTCAACCTAAACTAGAGCCTGGCACGAAAGTAGAAGGAGTCGCGATCGTGGCGGATGATCTAATGAAAAGTCCAGGGATTGAGATTTCGTCCTGAAAGTGGGGACGTGAGATCTTGAAGAAAGCTGTAATGGGTTACCCTCGTTATGGCTTTTTTGCTATTCATAGGTTCTCCTTTTTTTAGGAGATGGACTCTAGTATTATAAATTCTATAGGAGGGGTTGGATGGATCGACGTGAGGAATCAGAAAAGGAAAATCCGTTCGCATCTTGCCTCACATCCTTTGCCGATGGCTGCGCGGTGATCGGGTGTTTGAGTGGGGTGCTGTTGTTTGTGGGGATCCCGGGGGCTCTTCTTTTCGTAAGTCAGTGGATATAAATCGGAAGAATCGAAATCACGAGCCTATTCATGATTTCCTCTGGCGTGATAAACTAATAGAAAAGGCATGAAATCGTTATCATAGTGTCGGGGAGTGGGTTCAGATGGAGTTGATTGGGGATAATCACAAGCAGGATGTATTTGATACGTTTTTTGAGAACGGGAATTTTTGTATTGTGGTGGTCGATCGTGAGGGTTATGTGACGTATATGAATGAAAGCTATTGCCGTTTCCTGAATCTTGACAAGGAGGAGGTCACGGGCAAGCATGTTACTGACGTCATTGAGAACACGCGCATGCACCTTGTGGCAGAGTCTGGGAAGGAAGAGATGGCGGATGTTCAATACATAAAAGGAAATTATATGATCGCCAACCGAATTCCACTTCGTTCAGAGGGGGAGGTCGTTGGGGCATTCGGGATGGTCCTGTTCCGGGATACAGAAGAGTGGCTCCAGATGAACAGTCATATCCGGGATCTCCTTCTTGAACTGAAGGCATATAGATCGAAACGCAGGGAGCAAACAGGCGCGACGTATGCGCTGCACCACATTATCAGTAGGTCGCAAGAAGTGGATGTGTTGAAGGATAAGATTAAACAAGTGGCGCCGAGCGATGTGTCTGTGCTTTTAAGGGGAGAAAGCGGGACAGGGAAAGAATTGTTTGCCCATAGCATTCATCATTTAAGTGAACGGAGTAATCAGCCGTTTGTTAAAGTGAACTGTGCAGCGATTCCTGAGGACCTTCTTGAATCAGAACTATTTGGTTACCAGGAAGGAGCCTTCACAGGGGCCAAGAAAGGGGGCAAGCCTGGTAAGTTTCAACTTGCAGACGGTGGGACCCTTTTCTTGGATGAAATTGGTGATATGCCGATCCATGCCCAGGTGAAAATTTTGCGCGTTTTACAAGAAGGGGAAGTCGAAGCGATTGGCGCCACCCATCCGCAGAAGGTCGACGTCCGCATAATTGCTTCAACCCATCAGCCCCTCGAACAGTTGATAAAAGATCAGCGCTTCCGTGAGGATTTATTTTACCGAATTAATGTCGTTCAGTTTCACGTCCCAGCCCTACGTGAACGAAAAGAAGATATTGGCGTGTTGGCGCGCTCTCTTTTGCAAAAGGTGACTGACAAGGTAGGGAAGCGCGTAGTCGATTTTAATGCTGACGTGTATGAAGCCTTTAAGCGCTACGCATGGCCTGGGAATGTTCGTGAATTAGAGAATGCGATTGAATCAGCCGTTCATTTGACGCGGTCAGAATTGATTGGACTAGAAGACCTTCCCGCGGCGATTCGATCCCATACAGATAGCCAATCCGCGGTGAAGACGTTAAAAGAAAGCCTGGAGGAAGCTGAGAAGCAGGCCATAAAAGATGCGATTCAGTTTGCAGAGGGGGATAAAGTAAAAGCAGCAGAGGTGCTCGGGATTGGTAAATCCTCTCTCTATGAAAAAGTAAAGAAGTACGGCCTTTAGGTCATTCCGGTATTTTGGAAAGTCATTCCGATAAAATGGAATGGCTTTTTTCTTTGTGTTATGTAAGGGTTTTCATAGTTGTCGCGCTTATTTTATCGAAGTATTCTGAAATTATGGAAAAGGTACTGAAGAAAGGTCCGCTCAACAACCATTCTGACAACCTTTCTAAAGTTGGCATGATTTTTGCATATATAAGGGTGAAGGGAGTGGGAAGTGATGAAAGAAATGTATACATCGTTCCAAGAAGCAGTAAAAGATATTAAAGATTATGACACGATTATGGTAGGTGGATTTGGCCTTGTTGGAATTCCTGAGAATTTAATTTTGGCGTTAGTGGAGTCTGGCGCAAAGCATCTGACAGTGATCTCGAATAACTGCGGAGTTGATGATTGGGGACTGGGCTTATTGCTTCAGAATAAGCAAATTGATAAAATGATTGGCTCTTATGTCGGTGAGAATAAAGAATTTGAGCGTCAGGTAATTGAAGGGGAACTAGAAGTAGAGCTTGTCCCTCAAGGAACCCTTGCAGAACGAATCCGTGCAGGTGGTGCTGGAATTCCTGCATTCTACACCCCGGCTGGTGTCGGTACACCGATCGCAGAAGGGCAAGAGGTACGCACCTTTGACGGGAAAGAGTACTTACTTCAGCACGCATTAAAGGCTGATTTCAGTCTCGTTCGCGCGGCGAAAGGGGACCGTTTGGGGAATCTTGTGTACAACAAAACAGCTCGTAACTTTAACCCGATGATGGCAGCTGCTGGGAAAGTCACGATTGCTGAAGTGGAGAAGCTCGTCGAACCAGGTGCCATTGATCCGGACCACGTACATACTCCGGGAGTTTATGTACAAGGAATGATTGAAGGGCAACAGGAAAAACGCATTGAACGCTTAACGACAAACCAGAACGCATAAGGAGGAATTATTGTGGCGAAACAATTAGACAAAGCAGCGCAGCGTGAGAAGATTGCGCGTCGAGCTGAGAAGGAAATTGAAAGCGGTTTCTATGTCAACTTAGGGATTGGCATGCCGACCATGGTAGCCAACTACATTTCAGAGAACAAAGAGATGGTGCTTCAGTCAGAGAACGGTCTTCTAGGAATTGGTCGCTATCCATATGAGGATGAAGTGGATCCAGATCTTATCAATGCTGGTAAAGAAACGGTGACAGCGGCTGTTGGAAGTGCATATTGCGATAGCGCAGAATCGTTCGGTATGATTCGCGGTGAGCATTTGGATCTGGCGATTTTAGGAGGAATGGAAGTCTCTGAAACAGGAGATCTCGCAAACTGGATGATCCCAGGCAAGATGATTAAAGGCATGGGTGGTGCGATGGATATCGTACACGGTGCGAAGAAAATTGTCATCATCATGGACCATGTAAACAAACATGGCGAACCTAAAATATTAAAATCTTGCAGTCTTCCTTTAACAGGTAAAGGCGTTGTGAACCGCATTATTACAGAGCGCGCGGTTATTGACGTGACCGATCAAGGATTAGAGCTTGTAGAACTTGCTGAAGGCTGGACGGTTGATGAGATCAAAGAATCTACAGAAGCTGAGCTTAAAGTAAGTAAAAATCTATTAGAAACAGCGTACTAGGCTAGGAGGAACACCATCATGGTAGAAAACAAAGTTGTATTCATTACAGGTTCTGCAAGTGGCATTGGATATGAAATAGGCGTTGATTTCGCAGGTAAAGGGGCAAAGGTTGTCTTTAGCGATATTAATGAAGAGAAGGTAGAAGAGGTTGCGCGTGATTTGAAAGACAAAGGCTATGACTGCATGGGGATTAAGTGTGACGTCACGAAAGAAGAAGAGTTGCAATCAGCAATTGACTCGACGGTTGAGCGTTACGGGCGACTCGATGTGCTCATTAACAATGCAGGTCTTCAGCATGTGTCTGCCATCGAAGAGTTTCCGACTGAGAAGTTTGAGTTCATGGTAAAAGTCATGCTAACGGCGCCGTTTATGGCGATTAAGCACGTGTTCCCGATTATGAAAAAGCAAGGATCGGGGCGTATCATCAATATGGCTTCTATTAACGGTCTTATTGGTTTCTCCGGTAAGTCAGCTTACAACAGCTCGAAGCACGGAGTCATCGGACTAACGAAAGTATCCGCGCTAGAAGGGGCAGAACACGGGATTACGGTCAATGCAATTTGTCCTGGATATGTGGATACACCACTTGTTAGAGGGCAGTTAGAGGATCTGGCGAAAAATCGTGACGTATCTCTTGAGAAAGTGTTAGAAGAAGTCATTTATCCGCTTGTTCCACAGAAGCGTCTTCTCTCTGTAGAAGAAATCGCGGATTATACAGCGTTTCTTGCAAGCGATGCAGCCAAAGGCGTAACGGGCCAGGCAGTCGTGATGGATGGCGGTTATACAGCACAATAATCGATGGGAGTGGAAAGAATGGAGAACGTATATATTTTAGAAGGAGCTCGTACGCCTTTTGGTAGTTTCGGAGGCGTATTAAAGGATGTTGATCCAACGCAGCTTGGGGTCACAGCGAGTAAGGGAGCGATTGAGCGAAGCGGTATCCAGGCGGAGGATCTTGATTTCTCTGTAATGGGAAATGTGATTCATTCTGCGAAAAACGCGCCTTATTTAGCGCGCCATATCGCGCTTCAATCGGGCATTCCATATGAGAGTCCGGCTCTTGCGGTCAATCGTTTGTGCGGGTCTGGACTGCAGTCTGTTGTATCAGCCGCGCAATCGATCCAGCTTGGTGAAGGTCAAGCCGCTTTAGCAGGTGGGGTAGACAGTATGAGTCTTGCGCCTTATGCTTTACATGGGAGTCGGTTCGGTACGAAGTTAGGAGCACCGAAGCTTGATGATATGCTTTGGGCCGCTCTGACAGATGAGTATATCGGTGCTGGTATGGGCGTAACGGGTGAGAATCTGGCGGATAAATATGAGATTTCCCGTGAAGAGCAGGATGCTTATGCGGCACGTAGTCACCAAAGTGCAGCCGCAGCACGTGAGTCTGGTAAATTTGCTGAAGAAATTGTGCCGGTTGAAGTGAAGACAAGAAAAGGAACTCAGGTTGTGGATACGGATGAGCATATTCGTGAAGATACAACGGCTGAAAAACTGTCTGGTCTGAAGCCTGCATTTAAGAAAGATGGATCTGTCACAGGCGGAAATGCAAGTGGCATTAACGACGGAGCGGGTGCCGTTGTGCTTGCAAGTGAATCGTTTGTAGAGTCAAAAGGTCTGAAGCCTCTTGGACGCATTGTTTCCTGGGCAGTCGCTGGCGTTGATCCGTCTATTATGGGCATTGGTCCTGCACCAGCAATCCGCATGGCGCTAGAGAAGGCTTCTTTAAGCTTAGAAGACATGAGCCTGATTGAAGTCAATGAGGCGTTTGCTTCTCAGTACATTGCAGTGGAGAAAGAGCTCGGCCTTAACCGGGATAAGGTGAATGTCAATGGAGGCGCGATTGCACTCGGTCATCCGGTCGGGGCAAGTGGAACGCGCGTATTATATACATTAATGAAAGAACTGAAGCGACGAAATGAGCGATACGGAGTCGCGTCGCTATGCATTGGTGGGGGCCAGGGCATCGCGATGATCGTAGAAGTATAAAACGAGAAAGATCTTTTTTGATCGATATTGGAGGATAAAGTATGCTTGGGATTTTCTTAGGGCTTGTCGTATTAATGGTGCTTGCCTACATAGGATGGTCAATCCTATGGGTGGCACCCATTGCGGCAGGTGTTGTAGCAATAACGGGAGGACTTGATGTCCTTGATGCTTATAAAGATACATATATGGGCGGGTTCGTCGCGTTCGCGAAGGACTGGTTCCCGGTCTTTATGTTAGGTGCAATTTTCGGTAAATTGATGGAAGACACAGGTATGGCACGTTCTGTAGCGGTTGCGATGACTAAAGTGATCGGATCACAGCGTGCGATTCTTGGTGTGTTAGCCTCGGCGGCTGTATTAACGTATGGCGGCGTAAGTTTGTTTGTAGTGGTCTTTGCGGTATATCCATTAGCGATTTCCTTATTCCGCGAAGCGAACATTAGCCGGAAGTTAATACCGGCAACGGTGGCCTTAGGAGCGTTCACCTTTACGATGACCGCACTGCCTGGTTCACCGCAGATTCAAAACCTGATTCCGATGGATTACTATGATACAGATGCCATGGCTGCCCCTGTAATGGGTATTATTGCAGCGATTATTATGGCTGGCGGTGGTTACTTCTACTTGCGCAGACAGGAGAAGAAGCTGACGGAAAAAGGCGAGGTCTTTACAGAACCAAAAGAGGAAAAGAACGCAGAGGAAGAGGTAGACACGCCTCACTGGATTCTTTCGTTCCTTCCGTTACTAACGGTTCTAATCACGCTGAATGTATTTGAACTTGATGTCATTGTTGCTTTAATTATTGGTATTTTAGTCATTATGATTATTAACGTAGCGAAATTTAAACGATTTGTCGGCGCGATTAACGCCGGTGCAAGCGGCTCGGTTATTGCCATTATCAATACAAGTGCCGCGGTTGGTTTTGGTACAGTTGTTAAAGCCGTTCCTGGTTTCGAACGGTTAACAGAGCTGTTAATGGGCGTCAAAGGTCACCCGCTGATCTCTGAAGCCATTTCAGTAAACATCCTTGCTGGTGCAACCGGTTCCGCCTCAGGTGGTATGGGAATTGCTCTAGAAGCGCTTGGCGATAAGTATTACGAAATTGCCATGAATACAGGCGTAAGTCCAGAAGCCTTCCACAGGATCGCATCCCTATCCTCAGGAGGACTAGACGCACTGCCGCACAACGGAGCGGTCTTAACGTTATTCGCCATCACAGGAATGACGCACAAAGACAGCTACAAAGATATCTTCGTTGTAGCTGTATTAATTCCGGTACTATCTGTCGCAGCCGTCATCGCACTAGCAGCGATCGGCATCCTTTAAAAGAATGAAATGATGGAAAGGACACTCCTCTTGGGAGTGTCCTTTTTTAGTGCTTTAGTGTGGTGACGGGTGTCAGGCGCGGTTTGGCGCTTTAGCGAGGTGCAGGGTGTCAGGCACGGTTTGGTGCTTTAGCGTGATGGTGGGTGTCAGACATGGTTTGGTGCTTTAGTGTGGTGGTGGGTGTCAGACACGGTTTAGTGCTTTAGCGTGATGACGGGTGTCTGACACCCTTTCGTGCTTTAGCGTGCTGGGGCGGGGTGGCTCAAGTTGAGGGGGAGTGGCTCAAGAGCGTACTGACAGGCTCAAGATCAGCGGATTTTGGCTCGAGCGTTCGAAATAGGAGCTCAAGTTAGGGATCACTGGCTCAAGTCGAGGTTTCTCGGCTCAAGTTAAACTAGAGGGGCTCAAGAATACGGGAATCCGGCTCAAGCCCCAAGCCGCAAGCAGCTGCTTTTGTTTTTTCCTATGCGAATGTGGAATTTACAGGGGATTAGATGTTTGTCCGAGGAAGTTGTCCAACTTCAGACATACGATGAAGGGTAAGATAAAAGGAAATGGGGCAAACTCGTGGAAAAGCGGGGCTTCAAGAAGATGTGGATCGTGCACAAGTACAACCTATGCAAACGATCAATCAGTTTTACGTGGATGCTTCATTCCTTTGTGGAGGGATTTTATGTTAAGAAAATGGATGTTGTCCCTTGTGATTTTGATGGGTGCCTTCTTTGTTCCAGCATCAGCCCCTGCTTCTTCGCACCTCTTTGACGATATCACCTCCTACCAGATCTACTACGACCCAGTTACAACGAAAATAGAAAAAGACATGAAGCGGTACGACCTTGTCATTTTAGAACCCCGAGAAGTGACGAAAGAGCGGGTTGCTCGCATCCGTAGAAATGGAACGCTTGTTTTAGGCTATGTCAACCTAATGGAAGCCGACGAATGGAATGTTGAGGTGATGAAACAGCTCAAGCCACAAGACTTCTTTTACGAGAATGGTCAAAAGGTATTCTTCCCTGAATGGGATTCGTATTTGATGGACCTGACCTCTTCTCATTACCAATCCGTTTTGAAAAAGGACTTGAAAAAACAGGTCATCGATAAAGGATTCGATGGGATCTTTCTTGATACAGTTGGAGACATCGATAACGAGCACGCGCATCGCAAGTCTGTTTTAAACGCACAACGAGATGCGTACCTTGAATTTCTGCAGTTTCTCCGAGATGAATACGGTCAAATCCCGATTATTCAGAACTGGGGTTTTGACACATTGAAAGCTGTGTCCGCGCCTCTTGTGGACGGGGTCATGTGGGAAGGATTCGACTACAATGCGGTGGCGCGAGATTCGTGGAGTCAAGAAAGAATAGCCGAACTGACGAAGCTTCGAAAGAAATATGGTGTTGATGTGTTTACGGTTTCATACGAATCGAAGAATCGTAGCACCAACTATGCTAAAAGACGTGGCTTTATCCACACCCACGAACCAGACGGTTATAATAAGTGGACCTATGTGAAAAAGCTTTCCCCTTAAAATGGGAAAGCTTTTTCTATGGGTAATTTTAAAAATCTGGTAAACATTTGAGATCCGAGTAAAACTACCTATTCATAGAAGCTTATTATACAATAATCTTATATAAATATTTTTGAGGAATTTGACCTACACGAGTCTAGGAGCACATATAGTTTGATAAAGAGATAATAAAAAGATAAAGAAAGTGTGAGGCGGTATGGAGACGATACTGGTGACAGGTGGTGCGGGGTTTATTGGGTCTCATGTATGTGTGGAATTGGTGCAGGCTGGGTTTCGGGTCGTCGTGATTGATAATTTCGTGAACAGCACACCAGAATCTCTCGAGAGAGTCGAGACCATTACAGGGGAACGGCTCCACTGGATGGATGTCGACATGATGAATCTTGAATCGCTTGATGAAGTGTTTCAGACGTTTTCGATTGATGCTGTTATTCATTTGGCAGGCTTAAAAGCAGTAGGAGAGTCAGTGGTCGATCCTCTCAGGTACTACCTTCATAATTTGACTCCACTCCTCCATTTATGTGAATGCATGCAGAAGCATCACGTTCATCGACTGGTATTCAGTTCCTCAGCGACGGTATATGGGCCTCCTCAACAGGTACCGATACTAGAGACGCACCCCATCAAGACAGAGAACCCCTACGGCAGAACAAAGCATATGTCTGAACAAATTCTAGAAGATTTTCAACGAGCCTATTACCCTATGAAAATCGTGATTCTCCGATACTTCAACCCAATTGGTGCTCATTCAAGCGGGCTGATTGGTGAGAATCCGGTAGGTGTGCCGATGAACATTATGCCGTACCTGACAGAAGTGGCAGTTGGGAAACGTCCTGTGCTTCATATTTTCGGTGATGATTACCCTACCAGAGACGGAACGTGTATAAGAGACTTTGTGCATATTACAGACCTCGCGAAAGGTCATGTGAAAGGCGTCGAGGCAACAGACCGTATGAAGTCTGGTGTGAGTGTATACAATCTTGGCACTGGAAAAGGGACGACGGTGAAAGAGCTTCTTCATACATTTGAAAGGGTCACACAAAAAACGATCCCCTATTGGATTACCGTTCGACGTCCCGGAGATATTGCTGTTTCTTACGCAGATGTTCAAAAGGCAGAGGAAGAGCTTGGCTGGAAGGCGACTAAAGAGATCGAGGACATGTGCCTGGATGCTTGGAAGTGGCAGCGTCTTAATCCGGCGGGCTATATAAAGAAATAAGCATAATCAAATAGGGGGTGAGGGGATGTTTTATCGACAGGACCGGTTATGGTTAAAGTTAGTTGAGGTTGTCGGGGTTTGGGGGCTTTTAGTATTTTTGGATTTGGTGACAGGGGGGCAAGTGATTGCTTCTGTACCTGGTCTTTTACTACTCTTTATTCTTCTTGCTGCGTTACGGTACGGGTTAATCTTCGGACTACTCGCCTTTTCACTAGTGGCGGTGTATCGACTGTTCTATAGCTGGGTTTCCGGAGAAGATGTGTTGTTACTTTTTTACGATACGGATTCCCTTGTTGCCTTTTTATGGATGCTCTGTGTTGCTCTGATCGCTGGACTATTCAGCACATCCTACAGGGAGAAATATGAAAGCCTTCAATTCCATAAAGAAGAGAAGGAAGATGAGAATGAATATTTAAAAGATACCGTTGGGCTCCTAGAACGTACTCAGCGCATGCTACAAATGAAGGTGCTCGAGTCAGACCATTCGTTATCAAGAATTTATCAAGTGGGGATCGCCCTGGATCAGGATCATCCTGAGCTGATTCGAAGTGAAGCGCTAAATGTGTTTCGTAATGTTTTTAAGGCGAAGCAGATGGCGATTTATCATGTGGACCAGTCTCAACGAGCGCTCAGACTTCTAATCAAACAGGATGAGCAGAACCGATTTAAGCAATCCATTTTAATCGAGGACACGTCTTCCATGTTCAAACGGATGCTTGAGAGCAAAACGATTACAATCCGGAACGTAGAGGATCCTGACGACTCGCCGGTTCTTTTGGCCCCGCTTTTGTACGAGGGGGATATTAAAGAGGTCGTCGTGTTAGAGGATATAGAATTCCATTCCATTACGGCCCATCAGATGCAGGTCTTGTCCCTTGTGCTCGACTGGATGTCGAGCCGCCTGCAGAAAGCGTATAACCTTCAGCAGGAGAAGGAAAAGCCGAAGATGTTCTCAGGTACGCGGGTGTATAAGAAGCAATTCTTTAATGAGCTTGTCGAAATGGAAGAGAAGAAAGCAGAAAAATTTGCCCTCCCTTATTTAATTGGGAAGATCCGCCTGAAGTCTACCGTGGAGGTTCCGATTATCGAAGCGGAAATGATGATTCGACCGCATATTCGTGAAATTGACCGCTTAGGATACGATGCAGGTAAAAATGAATTGTGGTTCCTGTTCCCTGGTACAGAACCCGCCGCCCGTGAAGTCGTTTTCCCTCGTATTGAGAACGTCTTAAGGCGGAAAGGGGTCGTTTATGATGCTTGACCTCTTATTATCGCCGTGGCTGTGGGTGGTTTTCTTTATCCTCCACGCCATGATTGTGATGGTTCTCCTTATCCTCTTAAGGGATCGTTTCGATGAAGACCAGCAAGCTGTCGTGGTGTGGGGCGGTATGGTTAGTTGCTTTATGCCCATCATCGGCGAGCTGTTTGGATTTTTGGCTTGGCTATTAGCGAAGCGATTCACAAGTGAGCGAATGCTTGAGGATTATGATGAGTATGTCACGTACGAAGTCTTAAATCTTGAGCCGGTCCGATATGAAGCGAAGCGCAGTGTGGATCTTTTGCCATTAACCGAATCGCTGACACACGGCACGTTTGCGAACCGGAAGAACTCGATTCTGCAATACATCCCAGAAGGGGTGAACCATCAGGGAAAGTATTTGCGGATGGGGCTGTTGAATGAAGATCATGAGACGGTGCACTATTCAGCGACGCTTATCAATACACTTGTTGATCAGTATGAACGAGAGCTGACGCTAGCCAAGGAACAAGCCAATTCAGAGGATGTGGAGAGTTTAAAGAGACTTCATGACACGTACGCTCGCTACATCGATAGTGACGTCCTCACCCCAACACTTAGAAAGCTAAAAGAAGAAATGTGGTTAAGCTTCCTTCTGTCGATCGTGCTTTTGTATCCCAATGAGCCTTGGATTTATGAGGGGCTTGGGGACTGTAGCGACCGCCTCGGGGAACCTGAGGAGGCGGCTTCGTATTACAAAGAGTTGATCGAACAGTTTCCGGGATATACCAAGGGCTACACGAAGCTTCTTAAAGCGTATTATGAAACAGGCAACTGGACTGGAATGAAGGAGATTATTACCTTAAGCCAGCACCATCTTAACTTAACGGAACTACCAGAGAACGACCGATTTGTCTTACATGTACTAGGAGGGAGACAGGCGTGAGAAATATCCGCTCCACATTTGCAGCTATTATTCTAGTTCTTCTACTTAGCGTTGTTGTTTTGCAGTGGGGGCGTCTTTCTGCCATACACACGTGGTTTCCTATGACGGCTCCGGAAAACAGACATTTTCTTACGATGAGTACAAATGAGATAACTAGAGAGACAAACTTGAAAATCAGTTTATTGGAGAATAATAGTGTCGACTCACAAGATGCTATAGATAATATCCGTTACGCACTTCGATACGCAAAAATTCCTTTTGAAGAAGTGGATAAAGAAGACTTAAATTCCCTGGAACCAGATCCTTTCCATGTACTAGTTGTTGCTGGAGAACATACTAGCGAGTGGCCCTATGAATCTATAGAGGCTTTCGTTAATAAAGGGGGGAGGTTGATGGTTGCTTTACGACATGGGGGGAGTGATCCAAAGTGGAACGACTTAACTGGAATTGAAGAGACCAATGATTTTGTATCTGATACGGTGCACGGACTAACAATCGAAAAGCCTGTTTTTCCTGGTTACAACGATCTTTCAGGTGAACATAAATTACTCTCCCATAGTGTGTTGGATGTTGAATTAAGCAAATCTGCAGTTGTTTATCTAACGGTAAAGCACATCCCGGTTATGTGGACGTACCCCCATGGAAAAGGGAAAGTAGGTTTTTGGAATACAACTGTTACAAAAGAAAAGGGAATGAGAGGTTTATTGCTTCAATCTCTATCTCTTTTGCCACCTTCATTCGTCATGCATCAATCTGGGATTAAAGTAACCTATCTCGATGATTTCCCTTCTCCTATAAAGGATGAATTTGTTCATGGAGAAGGGATGGGTTATGGAGCTTTTTTGAAAGATGTGTGGTGGGATCGTATAAAAAAACTTCAAAAGGATTATAACTTATCGCTCACCGGGGCTTTTATTGGAACCTATCAAGATAAAACAGATTTAAACACCGAAGAATTAATCAAGCGTCAGAAATATCCCATGCTTTACTATGGTCGTCAATTAGAAAACAGTGGGGGAGAGATAGCTCTTCATGGTTATAATCACCAACCTTTAGTTGTGAAAGAAGATAATCATCCACTATATCGTAAAAAAGAGTTCAATCCGTACCTCTTATCTGTTGAGGTTGGCCCAACCCATTTTTACAACCCCTATGGTTACAAGATATGGAAATCGGAATCCTTTATCAAACGAACGCTAAAGGATACAAACCAATTATTTCAATATTATTTTCCTAAAGAGAAGATCCAGACTTATGTTCCTCCATCAAATATTTTAGGAAAAAGAGGGTTGGATGCTCTTTTAGAGTCAATTCCTTCTCTGAATGTCTTGGCATCACTGTACTTTGGTGAAAAAGAGGACGAATCGTTTATTCAAGAATATGAATTTGATCACAAATATTCAGACTTATATCACTTTCCGCGCACCGCTAGTGGGCACGGCGATTCTCCGGAAGATCTTTTCTTAATAACTGATGCCATTGCGAACCAAGGAGTATTTTCCCATTTCATACACCCTGATGACCGCACAGATCCAGAGCGTGCACAGGGACGAAATTGGGAAGAAATGAGTGAAGGTCTTGAGGGTATGTATCAGTTTATATCTAAAAACTTCCCCTACCTCGAAAGCCTAACCCAACAAGAAGCGCGTGAAAAAATGATTACCTATCAGCAATCGAAAATCGATGTTCGTTATCAAGAAGACTCCATCACGATCTCGGGAGAAGACATGTTAGACCCTTCGGTTGCTCTTGTTCGCATTCAACCAGGGAAGCATCTAGAAACAGGCGAATTTTCTTTTGGAGAGGTAGAAGTAATGCAGGCTTCATCAGGTTTATATATCGTCACGCTCCGTAAACCATCTGTCACGCTTCTGTTGAAGGAGGATGTATCATGAGAATCGGTATGATTGTTGAGGGGAGTTACCCGTATGTCAGTGGCGGGGTTTCGAGTTGGGTCCATACGATTATTCGGCAAATGCCTCAGTATGAATTTGAAATCATAGCGATCAATCCCTCTCCCTACACGGAGGAGGACATGCAGTACCGGTTACCCCCGAATGTCACGGGGATTCATAACCTGACGCTTAATGAAGCCTCCGAGCGACGAATGAAGAAGAAAGTCGTGTTAGAAGACAGAGAGATTCGTTCCTTAGAGAAGTGGTTGATGTTTGAAGAAGTGGATACAGATGCGTTATTCGTAATGGGGGATGTGATCCCTTCAAGCGAGCGCTACTTCGCCAGCCGCATTTTTTATGAAACGGTCAAAAAGAGCTATGAGCTTGAGCCAAACAAGGGATCTTTTATCGATTTTCTGTGGATGTGGCGAGGAATGTTCGAACCCGTCTTCAGGCTCCTGCAACAAGATCTACCTAAAGTGGATCTCGTTCATAGTGCTTCGACGGGGTACGCAGGATTGCTTGGAGCTTATATGGCGAAAAGTCAGGACATTCCTTTTTACGTGACCGAACACGGCATCTACTCGAGGGAGCGTGAAGAAGAGATCTTAAAGGCGTCCTGGATCCCGTCTTTTTATAAGAAGCACTGGATTCAATTCTTCCACCATCTATCAAGGCAAGCCTATAAAGAAGCGGATCAGATCCTTACCCTTTTTGAGAAAAATCAGCACCATCAATTGGAGATCGGAGCGGCTCATGAGAAGACAGCGATTATTCCGAATGGAGTGGATTATGAGAGGCTATCTACATTGCCGGAACATAAAGAAGAACGCCCGTTTCGGATTGGAGCGATCATCCGCGTTGTCCCGATTAAAGATGTGAAAACGATGATTACAGCAGCGAAAATTCTAGAGCAGCGCGGCCGGGTGTTCGAATGGATCTTAATGGGCCCCCTTGATGAGGATGAGGACTACGTGAATAAATGTCGTCTCCTAATCAGGCAAAATGATCTTGAAGACATGGTGAAGCTCGTTGGAAAAGTGGATATCAAAGAGTACTTACCAACTTTCGATATTGGGGTACTTACAAGTATTTCAGAAGGGCAGCCGTTAGCGGTCTTAGAAGGGATGTCAGCTGGTCTTCCTTATGTGGTAACGGACGTCGGCGCTTGTTATGAGCTTATACACGGAAGAGAAGATGATCCTTTTGGCCCTTCAGGATTCGTCGTCCCGCCTGTTCACCCGGACCTTGTGGCTGACCGGATTGAGTGGCTGATGGATTACCCGGTAGAGCGGAAGCATTTCGGGGAAAATGGACGAAAGCGCGTAGCCGCTTTCTATCAGCACCACCACATGATCGATCAGTACGAGGAACTTTATCGAATAGGGAGGTCAGCGTATGGCAGGCATCGGGTTTAAATTACAAAAGCTCTTTCAGGAAGATTACTATTCTTCGAGATTGAAAGCCTACGCCTTTGCAGGGCTGGTCTCCTCAGGCCCGTGGCTGATCGTAATCACCGCGATCACACTCATTCAATGGCTCTCCTCGCGCCTGACAGGAATCGAACTTGCAGAACGAGAGCTCTTTACGCTGTCTGTCGCGTATTGCTTTATCTTCTCTCAAGTGATCCTCGGCATTCAACACTTAATCGTAACTCGCTATGTCGCGGATTTGTTCTATGAAAAAATATATGACCGTATTTTCCCCACGTTTTTAGGCGTGAGCAAAGTAACGCTTCTGTTCTCCTTAACCGTCTGGGTAGCGTTTGCGTTCTATTCGCCTCTTCACTTAGGCTATAAGCTTGTTCTGTTAACCCTATTCATCGCGATTAATCTCATCTGGGTGATGTTTATTTTCTTAAGCGCAGCGAAATATTATCAAGCGGTCGCCTACAGTTTTCTGATTGGGGGAGTAGTTGGCGTATTATCGATTTTACTTATTCCATTTGTTCCAGAAAATTTAGGTTTATCGATGTCCCTTTTGATGCTTCTGGGCTTTACGCTCGGAATGGTGCTCACCTTGTTCGGTCTTATGTATGCCATGCTCATCACCTTCCCGAATCGGAACCGGGAAAATCAATTTTCTTACTTAAAATACTACGACCGTTATCCTGCTTTATTTGGCGCAGGGTTCCTTTACAACGCAGGGATCTGGGTGTGCAACTGGATCATTTGGTTCGGAGAAGGAGGTAGCGTGGTTGCCGGGACGTTTCTGACCAATCGTCTGTATGACACGGCAATATTCTGGTCCTACTTAACGATTATCCCGACACTCATTATCTTTGTTGTATCCGTGGAAACCCGTTTCTACGAACGATACCGCACCTTTTACGGATTTGTTAACCAAGGAGGCACATACGAACAAATCGGGCGTGCCCAAAATAAAATGAATCACGTACTGCGCCAGGAAATGGCTCGCCTGTTCAGGAGCCAGGGCGTCGTTTCATTCGTAGCGATCCTACTCTCGGCCTGGCTCGTCGCCTGGGCCGGGTTGGACCGGGAAATCGGAGAGATCTTCCGGATTACAACCATTGGCGCTTTCTCAAATGCTATGGTCCTCGTCATTACGCTTCTCCTTCTGTACTTCGATGATCAAAAAGGAGCCGTCCTGACGAGTGCCCTGTTCTATACGCTAAACGGATTGTTCACCTTCCTCCTGCTTCCAAAAGGGATTGACTGGTACGGCATCAGCTTTGCCCTAGGCTCCACTGCCGCATTTCTATTTGCAGGTGCCCGTCTGATCTACTTCCTGCGCGAAGTCGATTATTACACTTTTTGCCGACCAGCCGAACGGGATGGGGGAGACTGGTTTGAGCGGGTTGGGGAGAGGTTGAATCGGATTCGGGTTTTGTGATTGGGGTGTGTTGGTGGCTTGAGTGAGGCGTTGGCGGCTCAAGTGCTAGGCGGGTGGCTCAAGTGAGGCGCTGGCGGCTCAAGTTCAGGGAGCGCGGCTCAAGTCGTGCGCGGACGGCTCAAGCTAGGCCGATACGGCTCAAGATTTGCTGGAATTGGCTCAAGAGGTGAAAATAACAGCTCAAGTCAGGAGCGGACGGCTTAAGTCAGCTGATACTGGCTTAAAAGAGGGAAAACTGGCTTAAGTTCAAGGAAAAGTGACTCAAGCCCCAGCAGTTAATTGACTGTTGGGGCTTTTTTGTATTGAGCTGGGGGGCGAGTGGCTCAAGTTCGGTGCGTGCGGCTCAAGTTGAGTGAGACCGGCTCAAGCCAGGCCGATACGGCTCAAGATTTGCGGGAATTGGCTCAAGGGGTGAAAATAACAGCTCAAGTCAGGCGCGGACGGCTTAAGTTAGCTGATACTGGCTTAAGTTCGAGGAAACTGGCTTGAGTTCAAGGAAAAGTGACTCAAGCCCCAGCAGTCAATTGGCTGCTGGGGGCTTTTTTGTATTGAGCTGGTGGGGGCGAGTGGCTCAAGTTCGGTGCGTGCGGCTCAAGTGGTGCGCTGACGGCTCAAGTTCAGGGAGCGCGGCTCAAGCTAGGCCGATACGGCTCAAGATTTAAGAGTATTGGCTCAAGAGGTGAAAATAACAGCTCAAGTCAGGAGCTGATGGCTTAAGTCAGCTGATACTGGCTTAAAAGAGGGAAAACCGGCTTAAGTTCAAAGAAACCGGCTCAAGCCCCCAGCAGTCAATTGGCTGTTGGGGGTTTTGATTTTGTATTGAGCCCCTCCCAGCAGTCCATTCGGATGATCCTCTAGACATGCACAAAAAAACGTCCAGTGCCGCTAGGCCTGGACGTTTGGTTCATTTGAACTTTCTTGAGACTGTCGTTTATTCTTTAAGGTCCATTCAATGGCGGCGATGCAGATCATCAGCCAAGTGAATCCAATTGCGAAGCCTGCTAGGACGTCGGTGAAGAAGTGGATGCTTCCGAACACGCGACTCAATCCGATCGCTAGCATGAAGATCGTAAGGACTACATTCACCGTCCACTTGATCCCGTTTGACAGGTGGCTAATGGAGATGAGGTAGATCAGGAATCCGTAAAAAGCGACCGCTCCTGATGTGTGACCGCTAGGGAAGCTTGATGAATCCCCTGTGTATTGCGTTTGGTCAGGGCGTTCTCTCATGTAAGAGATCTTTAACAGTTTGGTGATGCCGCTCACGCCGATCATGTTAATGGCAAAGAAAAGGCCTAGATAGCGGCTGAAGGGGGATAAGAATAATAAGTAGAGGAGCGTCATAACAGACAAGACAGTCAACCACAGGACAGAACCTGCTTTTGTGACAGAAAGCATGGCAGAAGTGACCCACTGTGGCGTTTGGCCGGCTAATTCAAAAGCCCACTGATCGATCGATAACTTTCCAGAAGCCATTACCGTTTCGCCGATGATAAAGATCGAAGCGACAAAGAGCAGGACGAGCAGGATTCCCGGTCCCCATAGGGCAGATGGTTTCGTTCGGTCTGAAAGTAGAATTGGTTTGGGCATAAGGACCTCCTTTAAAGTCTTAGTGGTGAATGAAATACCCTTATGGGGACCAGGTGAAACGTTTGAAGGACTGGTAAAAAGCTCCTTGGACTATTAGGAGGTAGAAGTTGTATCGTTATAGATTCACTTTAAAAAAAATCCGCCAATTTCGAAGCGAAATAATTCCTTAATATGGTAAGGTGGGGGTAGGGAAATAAGTGTGACTTCTACTCGGGTAATTTTATGAAAAATAATGATTTGGATTAAAAATCACTTCTTCATTTACGCAGCATTTTTGTGAAAAAGGAGGGATTACATATGGAAAGTTTAGTTACTATTCTTATCATAAGCTCAGCAGTATTAGTTATGGGTGTCACGAAGTATAAAGACTATAAAAATAAGAAAGAACATCCACCAAAGAAATGGGAAGGAAAGACAGAAAGAGAAATGGAACAAGATCGAGAAAGCGCAGACAGACTCACCGAACAACAGAAAGGAAACGGTAGAGGAGGCGGACCTTTTTAAATGCATTACTCTCTTAAAAGGGCCAGTGTGGTGTAAGGCTAAGTAGAAGTTCGTGCTGTGGTCCGTATATAAGGTAAATTCTAAATACTTAACTTACCAACTAGACCCGGAGAAATGTGGGGGAAGGGGATTATATGATTTTTGACGTATTAACAGGAAAACTATCGATTTTAATTACACTAGCTTTTGGCACATTGCTCATTGTGTTATTCCCTATCATACATAAGGAAAATAAGTATTTTGCTTGGTTTAGTCTGGTAATGGGGGTTCTGGTTTTAGTGCTTTTATTATGGTTCACGTTTGGCAATGTGGTTATTAGAGAGCAGATCCTCCGGTACGGACTTTAATAACCCAATTGAATAGGTGAAGTAAAAAATTGGAAGGAGAATTCAGGTGGTACATCTCTTACTCCCTATTATTATTTCCGCAATCATAGGTATCCTTTTCTCAAGGAGGTACAAAAACAAAGCTAAAGTGGATAAAGGCTTTGCAATCAATTATTTTAGCTTGTCCTATAGAAGAAAAATGGTTAGAACAATAAGAATGTCCCCTGTTATTCTTATTGCCCTTACTGTAATTTATTTTGCTCAAGAATTAAGTCTGTTGACTAGAATCCTTTTCATATTATCTTTACTCACTATTTTTATCACTCAGCTACTCTACAACACTCATATGTGGAAGAAAATAGAACGTCATGCATGATAGTGAAATAGTTCCGCAATTTGTACTCCTTAATTGAACTACTTTTTTTATGTGAAAATGTAGTCGAAATTGCAGAGCAAACTGCATGTTGATTTGCGCCATTAATTATGTAATTTAGAGGATTTTTGGTATTAACATTGTAAAATGAATTAATGAGCATTATTCAACTAACAAGGCAGTAGAGTTTAAGAAGAGGTTCCTTAGAGGAGATGGAAACTTTATGTTTATAGTTAATGTAGAGGGGACTATTTTTAAAGAAAATAAATGGCTAATCATTAAACGAAGTGAAAAAGAAGAACACGCAGGTGGATTGCTTTCTCTTGTGGGAGGTAAGGTTGAAAATGAGGGCAATTCCTCAGATATTTTAGAAGCCACAGTCAAAAGAGAAATCTTTGAAGAAGTAGGCATTGAAGTTAAAGAGAACATAAGGTATGTACATAGCACTTCCTTTATAGCGGACTCAGGAGAAACTGTGATTGATATTGTTTTCCTATGTGAATATGCTTCGGGAGAGCCATTTGCTAAAAGCCCAAATGAAGTCGAAGTAGTGAAGTGGATGACAGTTTCTGAAATAATGAGTGACACATATTCACCAATCTACTTAAAAGAAAGCATAAAACGAGCTGAAAATTTAATTATTCGGAAGTGATATAGTGGATAAAAGAGTATATCTTGTAAGACATTGTGAAGCCGAAGGTCAATCAATCCAATCTCCTTTAACTTTAAATGGAATGAAACAGTCAGAACATCTTTGTGACTTTTTCTCCAATATCAGTATTCAAAAAATAATTACCAGTCCTTTTTTAAGAGCAGTTCAGACCATCAAACCACTAAGTAAAAAACTAGATATAGAAATCGAAATTGATAAACGACTATCCGAACGAACATTAAGTTCTAAACACTTACCTGATTGGTTCGATAAATTAAAAGCAACATTTGAGGACATGGATTTGACTTTTGAAGGAGGAGAGTCAAGTTCAGATGCAGCTCAACGTATTGTAAATGTATTGGAGTCTGTATTGAATGAGAACACCAATAATATCATCATTGTGACTCACGGCAATATTTTGTCCCTTCTTATTAAAAAATTCGATGAACATTTTGGTTTTGAGGAATGGAAAAATTTGTCCAATCCAGATGTTTATTTATTGACGTTATCAAAAGAACATCATCAGATAGAGCGTTTATGGAAAGGAAATTAGTTTGAATAACTAGAGTCTTTAAGAGAAAAGTATGGGGATGTTTTATCCATTCGTTTCCTAACTGCCAACTGCTAGTTAAGGATCAAACTGATTAACGGATTTGGAGGGGGGATGGCTGCATAGAAATGGCCGCCATCAATAAGGTGTTCAGTATTGGAGAGGAATCACATATAATACACTTATTGGAAAAATGATCCAAATGAATTTTTCTCTAATGATCTGACGTTGATTGGGATGAAGGGTTTGTTTGGCTGTATAAGAGTATTGGTTGATTCAATAAAGAGTAGAAAAAGGAGATCTATAATGAGAAAAATAGGGTTACCTTTATTATCATCCCTTGGGACAATGGCTCTGTTGTATTGGATTGGAAATCTATTTCATTTAACTCTTTTTCGGTTTTCACTCGCCTTCCCTGAGTCAGTAGAAAATGGGACGGGTTTTGAAGCGGATATTGCCATACTTCCATTTGTGATCGGCTTAATAGTTGGGTTGATTGTGGAACGTTCAGTTAAGGTCAGAAGCGAATAATGGCTCAGGATATGTAATAAAAAAGTTCATGAACGTAAAGAAGAAAACGCAGAGGGAAAACTCTGCGTTTTCGTATGCAAATTCCCCTCTAGGAAGATGGGATCGCATCCACGGTTACAAACTCATATCCCTTTTCCCTGAGCCGGTCAATAATCCGGGGGAGTGCATCTAACGTGCCTTCAAGCTCTGAGGAGTCAAAGCTATGCTGCAGTACAATGCTTCCGGGGGAGGCTTGACTAGTAATGGTCCCTACAATCTCATCGGCTGTTTTGCCACTCCAATCGAGTGTGTCAATCGACCATAGGATGTTTAAGAACCCGAGATCTTTAAAGACTTGAGCATCTGCCCTTGTAAAAGAACCGTACGGGGGCCTGAATAGAGATGGGCGAGTGCCTGTTACTTCTTCAATTGTGGAGTTGGCTGAAAGAACCTGTTCTCTGACGTTTGAGGTGTATAGGTTCGATAAGTCGGGATGACCAAAGGAATGATTGGCGATCGTATGGCCTGCGTTTGTGATGTTTTTCGTCATTTGTGGGAAGCGTTTTACTTGTTTACCGAGAACAAAGAACGTGGCTTGAACGTCTTTTTCATCGAGTATGTTAAGAATCTGCGGAGTAATCACGTCATCGGGACCGTCATCAAACGTAAGAGCAATTTGCTTCGTTGTCGTCGGTATTGACCCATACGCTTTCGGCGCTTCAGTTGTTGCGTGAGTCCGGATGAAAGTGCGTTTAAGCATTGGGTCATAGGAAACGTCCATCCCTAATATCTCAGCTGTGATGCGTAAAGGGATGTAGGGGGTGCCGTTGATTTTTGTTGTCGTCGTCTTTAAATAATCACGTTTCCACTTTCTCTCGTTCTGATCGTAATAATCGGTGTACGTTCTGCCGATGGGGAACGCCGCAATATTGCCACGGTCCACCGCGATCGATTGATACATCTCATTAAAATTAACGGTAGCGCCTGTATTTTTGAAGAAGAGGTCTGGAACCATCAGGCGACCGTTTTGCAGCGTGTAGGTTGTTTCAATCTCTTCCCCGTCTACAATGATTTGAGCCGATGGCAGCGTCTCGGCGGAACTTGTTTTGAAGGATATAAAAGGGAAAAGGAAGATGATGAGGGCAACTTGAAATAGACGTCTTTTCATGTTTAATCTCCTCCGATCGTTTAAGCAAAATGGTACTGCTTTTTCTTAGACTCCCCATTATCTGGAGAATTATTGAAATGGAGGAAGATAAAAAAGAACTCTCCCAAAAAAGGGAGAGTTATAAGGGATGGGAGTGTGGGATTACTCTGCTTTTGCTCTATTGGAAGGTTTCGATTCGTTCCCATCTTCATCAACGGCTGTAACGTAATACGTGTACGCTGAAGCATCAGGGTCAGTGTAGTTCTTTCTTTCAAAAGAGGAGACACTGGCTACTTTCTCGAACGTTTCTCCGTCTTTACTGCGATAAACACGGTAACCGATCACGTTCTCATCCCGGACCGCGTGCCACGTTACAAATGTTCCGTTCACTTCAACTTGTTCTGGAGAAGGGAGTTGCTGCTCTTTAGGCTCTTGTTCTTTCTCGCTAGCTGGATCTTTTAACTCTGTATACACAACGAGGCGCTCTAAATGGTTTCTCGTTTCCTGATCAAAGGTTCCGGTACAGGTAATCAGGTTGAGTCGCTTCTTATCTGTCGTGCCGAAGATTTCTTCGATCGGAGCATTGTCATAAGGGTAGCTCTCGAGAGCCTTCACGACGTACGTTTTTTTCTCGCCGTTTTGATCAGTCACGGTCACCTCGTCGCCCTTCTCTAAATTCTTCAGGTAAAAGAAGACCGCAGGCCCTTTATAGCTATCCACATGCCCGGCGATGACGGCGTTCCCTGTATTCCCGGGTCTCGTGCCAGGTTCAAACCACCCGACCGTTTTGGTGCTATCAGGGACACCCATTTCTCCGTTATCAAGAACCCCGACCTTTTCAATCTTTGTATCGACATCAATAGCTGGAATCGACAGGTGGGTGGGAACGATGCCTTGATCTTCCTGCTTATCCTCTTTATCCACACTAGAAGAGTTCATGTTTTCGTTTTGATTAAGGACGGTAAATTCTTGTTGCAACAATGGATCTTTATTTGCGAGTTCGTTTAGATAGGACGATTCTTCCTTACCAGAAACATGGCTCACTGCTGTTTCCTGGCTTGATTGAGTTGAGAATTCGGATTTCTGATATCCAAAAAGGAGCAGGAAAACCGCTCCAACGATAAAGAAGTAAACACTCCACTTCATACCCATCACCTTTCTCTCTAATAGAATGCCAGGACGGAAAAAAGAGAGGCATTTCGCCCCTCAGAGTCCGGCTAGACTAGGCTTTCTTATTCGAACGGGAAGCGAGCACGCCACCTGAAAGAACAACGAGGCTTGCAAAAGTGATCCACATCCATAAGAATCCGTTTTGCTCGCTGCCACCAAGCCCTGTGTCAGGCATTTCTGATGGCATCATGCTGTATTCGTCAGGCATGCTTGTAACAACAGCCTCACTCAGCATTTCGCCTACTCCGAACATATAAGCGAATCCTTCGTCGAATGATTCATAAGTCGCTTCATACTCACCGTTTACATACTGATCAAATGTTTGAAGTACATCTTCTTCATGCATCCAAATGGCTTCTTTTGCAGCGTCTTCTGGTAGATTTCCTTCTGTTGCTTGTGATAGAAACATTCCGAATTGTTGGGAGAAATCTTTCAGACGCTGTTCCGCATCTTTTCGTTCATCGTTTTGCTCCTGAAGAGTAGCAGCTACTACTTTCGATTGGGCCGCAATGTGGTCCTTTTGCCAAATTTTCTCGAACTGATCTGCTGCCTCTTGTCCGTAAATGGATGCGATCGCTCCTTTGAAATCAGCTGTTTGCTGATCCTCAGCCCACGTTACAAAGTCATAATCCTTCGCCTGGTCGAACCCTTTTTGCATCTCAAGCGTAGCAAGGGCAAAGTGTTCAGACGCAAGACTATTTAAGGTAGAGCGTAGATCTGCTGCTTTTGTATCGACTTTCGTATGATTAAATTGGTCCGGTTTCTGATTTACGATCGCACCAGAAAGAGCTTTACTAATGTCAAACATGCGATCAAATCCAGTGCGGAAGGATTGATATGCCTTCTTATAATCTTCATTTACGTAAGCATAGAACACGTCTTGCACGTCTTGTTCATGAGCGCGCAACACTTTTTCAGCTGTGTCTGCTGGAAGGTTCCCGCCTGTTGCTTCACTTAAGAACGTCCCAAGTTCTTGTGGAAACTGCTGAAGAAGCTGTTGCTTTGCTTTTTCTTCAGCTTCTTTGTCTCCGCTCTTCACGGCCTCTGCAAGACCAGGCGTTTCTTCATATTGTGAATCGAATATCTTCTCAAATTGCGCTGCGCCTTCTTTGCCGTATATGGATTGAATGGCTTTCGTCAGGTCGTTCGCGTTTCGCTCAAGTGCCTGATTGATCGCTTCGGTATCCTCGGCATCGTCATAGGTTTTCGTCATCGAAATCGTTTGATACACAAAGTGATTCGATAAGAGTTCACTAAGCGTTGCTCGTAAATCCGCCGCCGGCGTCTTCGCCGTTGGCCCCGATTCCGCATGCGCCATTGATACGGAAGGGACGAGTAGTAGCAGTGCCATGGTAAGGGCGAACACTTTTTTTATTAGTTTCATAGTCGATTCTCTCCTTTGTTAGGTCGTTTTCATGTAGCTATCGAAGGAGAAATCGATTTGGATCACTAGTTTTATAAAAAAATCTCCCAGCCAGGTATTTAAACTGGCTGGGAGGGTGCTTCCGTTAGCCTTAATTGAGAGTAAGGAGGGCCTGGAAACCACTCGCTTTCCTGTGGGGAGCTGGTGAGCCTCCTCAGCCGGCTGCGCCGGCCTCCGGGGTCTCACCTAGGCTCTTCTGCCCACGGGAGTCTCGCAGTTTCCAGGCCCTCCTTTTCCATATGTAGGATGAACGGAAGCATGCCTGGTGGGGCGGAGTGTTCTCCCCTGACAAGAAACATAGACCCGTTACCTCAAGTGGGGACGTATAAAAGTTGGAATGAACTCTAAAAAGCTTACTTCTTAAACAAACCAAGTAAGCGTTCTAGGGGGCTTTTTGAGCTCTTTACGGTTACTTCGAGTTGTTGGTTGAAGGCGTTTTGGGCTTCCCACTCTTTTTGTTGGTGCTCGCGCATTTGGCGTAATTCTTCTTGTAAGGCTTCGCTTTTTTCGCGTTCTTGTTCGAGTAAAGATTCGTACTGGGTCTTTTGTTCTTCAATCATTTTATCCATCTTGGTGTGCGTTTTCTGAGAGAAGTTCCCGACACCTGAGCTGATGACGTGGTGGTCTTGTTGGAGACGGGCCACGGTGGTTTTTAAATCATCCATATCCTGCTTCAGCTGGACGTTCATTTCTCTTGAAGCGGCCAGTTCTGTTGCGAGGAGCTGGAGGAGTTCTTCTGTTTTCTTTGGATCTGAAAGGGATTTATTATATGTACCCGCTGTGGCGATGGCTTTTTCATTATAGCCACGCAGCATTTCCTTTTGTTTCTGGACCACTTCCTGGGCTGCTTCGTCCTGGGTGAGGGAGGTTTCTTTTATCGCTTTTTATCGCCCGAATCGCTTCCACGTCTGATTTCACGAAGATCCGTCTGTCGCCATCTTTAAAAAATTCATAGCCATTTCGCTCGAGGATCTGGCCATACCGGCGCACGGTCGTGGTCGCAATTCCTACATCTTCAGCCACTTCTTTTGTGGAAAACGCTCGTTCGTTCTGTTGTATGTCGTGTCGCATCTTCGGCCTCCTTTTCTTCCAAATATGAAGGTTTTCGACGAATTTTGCAAGGTCCAATAGATGGGTTCGGTGGGGCTTTTAAGGATAAAATTTTAATAGAATAAGAGTATTTTCAAACAAACCCGGGTATACAGAAGGATGTGAGACGCTAGAAAAGATATTACTATTTTTAGAGGAGGCATAATCATGTCTAACGATGTACTAATGGTCGTGACTAGTCACACAAAAATTACAGATCAACATAAAACAGGTTTATGGCTCGAAGAATTCGCAGCCCCTTACAATATGTTCAGAGAACAAGGCTATAACATTCGCGTAACGTCAATCGCAGGTGGTCAGGTTGAGCTTGATCCTAACAGTGTTCCGGAAGAAGAAACACCAAAATGGGATGAAGCGCGCCTGCAGCTAGAAGATACAGAACAGCTTACGAAAGAAATCGTAGACGAAGGGTATGACGCGATCTTCTTACCAGGTGGACACGGCGCTATGTTTGACTTCCCGGATAACGAAGCTCTTCAATATGCGCTTCAACAATTTGCGGAAAACGATAAAGTAATCGGGTCCGTTTGTCACGGTCCAGCCGGTCTTGTGAACGCAACGTACGAAGACGGCACGCCTATTGTAAAAGGCAAGAAAGTGAATGGCTTTACAGATTCTGAAGAGCGTGGCATGGAACTAGATGACAACATGCCTTTCTTATTAGAAACAAAACTTCGTGAACAAGGCGCTGAATTTGAAAGCGGCGACGACTGGGCAGACTACTCCGTCCGCGACGGTAAGTTGATTACGGGTCAAAACCCAATGTCTAGTGAAAGCACCGCTCAGAAAGTGATTGAAGCGTTGACTGAATTTTAAAATGAGAATAGATGAGTCATGGCGAAGGTCCTTAGGGGACCTTCGTTTTTTTTTGTGAGGAGGGGGGCTTGAGTTCAGAGTTGGGGGCTTAAGTTGAGGAGGAATGGCTCAAGTGAAGGTGAAGGGGCTCAAGTCGTGGAAGGAGCGGCTCGAGTCCAGAGGGGGGCTCAAGTCGTGGAAAGAGCGGCTCGAGTCCAGAGGGGGGCTCAAGTTGAGGAGGAGAGGCTCAAGTAGGGAGAGAAGTGGCTCGTGATTTTATGAAATTGGCTCAAGGGATGAAAAAATCGACTCAAGTTGAGGGAGAGAAGCTCAAGAGCAATAAAACAGGCTCAAGTGAAGGTGAAGGGGCTCAAGTCTTGGAGGGAGCGGCTCGAGTCCAGAGGGGAGATCAAGTTGAGGAAGAGAGGCTCAAGTAGGGAGAGAAGTGGCTCGTGATTTTGAAAAATTGGCTCAAGGGGTGAAAAAATCGACTCAAGTTGAGGGAGAGAAGCTCAAGAGCAATGAAACAGGCTCAAGTGAAGGTGAAGGGGCTCAAGTCGTGGAGGGAGCGGCTCGAGTCCAGAGGGGGCTCAAGTTGAGGAGGAGAGGCTCAAGTAGGGAGAGAAGTGGCTCGTGATTTTGAAAAATTGGCTCAAGGGATGAAAAAATCGACTCAAGTTGAGGGAGAGAAGCTCAAGAGCAATGAAACAGGCTCAAGTGAAGGTGAAGGGGCTCAAGTCGTGGAAGGAGCGGCTCGAGTCCAGGGGGCTCAAGCTCAACGAAAACGGCTCTAGCCACGACCACTATTCTACGGGATGGCTGAATGAACGAAAGAGGAGAGGGCATGAATAAGTCGAAAGTCATAAGGGATGTGCGACGATGGGGCTGTTTTCCAAGATGGAGCTCTTAAATATTTGAATTTTCTGTATTCTTTGGTAGTGTTAGGAATATGACAAAATTCAAGGAGGAAGATACATACGTATGTTTTCACAAAAAGGTAAACAATTGTTGGTCGTGTTCCTTGCTTCGTTTTTGTTAGTGGCGCCGTATCAGTCTGCAACTCAGAATGAGATTGCCGCTTCACCAGAGGAGTCGTCGCTATCTGCTCAGCTTACAACGATTTTAAATGATGAGAAGTTGGAAGGAGCCCTTGCTGGGGTAAGTGTTCGTTCAGCCGATACAGGTGAGGAGATGTATGAATATAACGGGGATCTTCGCTTAAAGCCGGCCTCGAACATGAAACTCTTAACGGCAGCTGCCGCCCTTGATACGCTAGGAGAAGAGTATACCTTCCCAACTGAAGTACTTGGAGACGGTGAAGTGAAGGGCGGAAAGTTACATGGAGATTTGTATTTGAAAGGTAAAGGCGATCCTACATTGATGAAAGAAGATTTTGAAGAACTGGCTAAATCATTGAAGCAAGAAGGGATTCGTGAAGTGAAGGGGGATGTAATCGCAGATGATACGTGGTATGACGACGTTCGTTTGTCTGAAGATATCTCCTGGAATGATGAAACCAATTACTATGCAGCTCAAGTCTCAGCTCTGACAGCTGCACCTAATAAAGACTATGATGCCGGCACGGTCATTGTTGCCGCTTATCCAGGTGAGGATGAGGGGGATCAGGCTGACATTCAGGTCACGCCTGAAACGGAATATATTCAAGTTGTGAACCAGACCGAAACCGTAGCGGCCGATCAACCGAAGGACATCTCGATCACAAGAGAACATGGAACGAATAACGTCATCATTGAAGGGACGATCCCGGTTGATGGAACTAGGTCTCGCTCATGGGTGGCGGTGTCAGAACCAAGTGGATTAGCGCTCGATTTATTTCATCAAGCTCTAAAGGAAGAAGGCATTAAAGTAAAAGGGGAGCAAAAGCTTGATGGAAAAGCCCCTGCTTCAGCTGAACAGGTCACATCGATTGAGTCGATGCCTCTTGAAGAACTACTCATTCCATTTATGAAACTGAGTAACAATGGACATGCAGAGGTACTTGTAAAAGAAATGGGGAAAGTCGTCTCAGATGAAGGAAGCTGGGAGAAAGGATTAGACGTGGTAGAAAACTACTTAACAGACATCGGTGTCGATGCCGACACAATGCGCCTTCGCGATGGATCCGGGATGTCTCATGTAAATATGGTCCCTGCCAATGAAATCTCTGAACTTCTCTATAAAGTAAGAAGCGAAGAGTGGTTTGATGAGTACTTACGCTCACTTCCTGTCGCAGGCAACAGTGAACGCTTTGTCGGCGGAACCCTTCGTTACCGAATGGGAGATACAGTAGCAGATGAAAATGTCCAAGCCAAAACCGGCTCCTTAACAGGCGTTACGTCGCTATCAGGATACGTAACTGCCCAAAATGGAGAAAGACTCATCTTTTCGATCCTCCTGAACAATTACTTAGGCTCTGTCCAAGAGATCGAAGATGAAATTGCCATCACCTTAGCCGAATATGAGGGATAACCAAAAAGGTCTTGTTCAATAGGAACAAGACCTTTTTGTTACTTAGTTTTATTAAAAGATGGGGGGGCATTTTTGTATGTTTAGGGCCGTTACGTTTTTTAGTGCTTGGGGTGTCTGGGGAACGACTCACTTTCCGCGGCCCCCAACTCGTCGCAGAAAGCGAGTGATTTCCCGAACCACCATGCGCCCAGCTAATGCAAAAGGAAACATTCCCCAATCCCTGAGATTATGATACAGGGAAGGAAACCCCTGTTAGGCGTTCGGATTCTTGCCATAAGAGATCCGCATCGACCACATCTAGAGCGCGTGTTTTCGGCTGAACAAGAACGGGATCCCCCGTCATCTCCATCTTCCCTGATGGACCGTAATACTCTCCGCCTTTTGCATGCGGATCTGTCGCAGCACGAATGCCTGGAAGAGCCCCGTCGTATGCGCTTTGGGTAATTCGCTCAAGGACCCCGCGAAGCATTTTGAATGCGAATTTGTTCTCAACATGTCTGGCTAAGTTAGTATTCGCACCACCTGGATGAGCGGCAAGAACTTCGATCTGTAAGCCTGCCTCTTCCAAACGTCGCTGTAATTCATAAGTGAATAATAAGTTCGCAAGCTTAGAACGTGAGTAGGCTTTCATAGGGGAGTAGCCTTTCCCGCCTTCATACATAAGGTTATTAAAGTCAAGTTTTCCTTGCTTATGAGCATTGCTGCTAATGTTCACAATGCGAGCGTGCTCTGATTGTTTAAGGTGATCAAACAGAAGAGATGTTAGGGCGAAATGACCCAGGTGGTTAATACCAAGCTGCTGTTCAAATCCATCTTCTGTTTTGCCATATGGCGTTGTCATAACCCCTGCGTTGTTCATTAAGATGTCCAATTGATCGTACTTTGATTTGAATTGTTCACTGAAGGCGTGAATCGATTCCAAGCTTCCTAAATCGAGTTGCATGACCTCCACGTTAGCGTCAGGAAACATGGAAAGAATGTGGGCAGCTGTCTTTTCGCCTTTTTCAGTAGAGCGGCAGGCAAGGACAACGTTTGCTCCTTTAGTAGCGTATACGCGGGCAGCTTCTTGCCCAAGGCCACTATTCGCGCCCGTTACGATAATGGTTTTTCCTTGTAACGATGGGATCTTGTCGACAGACCAGTGATGTTGATTCATTTAGAACACGACCTTTCTAGTTATCTTAGATATTCGTAAAAGAGCGTAGATTATAACTCCTATGTACCTACTTTACATAGTAAACGTTTGCGAGGGTTTTGAAAACGAATAGGCATTTTAAGGGAAAGAAAAAACTCTAAGTTCCTTCACTTAGAGTTGTCGTTCTGTTTGACCTTATGGGAATTATGCTTTGAGGGGGGCGTCTCCTCTGTGGGGAGCATCGACGTAAACAAGAAGGCGGAGCTAAGCACAACGGAAATTAAGAATACAATCGTCTCCACTACATCGTTTGTAAAATCTCCTAGGATACACCACAGAATCATGCCGAGGGATAAGGGCCCTATCACAAGTGGTGGGAGAAAGCGCGAAACGCCGACCTGGGCGATACCATTGGCTATATAATAGATTCCTAAAATGATAGGAATCAGATACAGGATATAGATCATGTTCACACCCCATTTTGTTCCAATTCATACATTTCATTATATCATCCATAATGGTAAAATCATACAAAAATAGGGATAAAGGAGGATTTCTGGATAGGTTTTCAGCGAAGAAATGAAGGAGAGCGGAGAGATATGGTAAAGTTTAGGTAGAACTTTTCTGAAAAAGGAGGCTTCCACAATGGAGATCTTCTATTGGATTTTATTGGTAGTTATCGTTGCAGGAATCTTTTATGGCGTAAATCGTTTAGCCTTTGGTTATTCGGGCCGTCATTTTAAGAAGCGGCTATGGGCTGGGTTGTTGTTTATCTTCTCCACTCCCCTGTTTATGTTCGGTCTTAGTATGGGCGTAAGGCTCATAGAAGATAACGGTTGGCTGGCTGGATCTATTGGTTTCATAACCGCCATCTTTTATTTCTTGAACGGACTATTCGTCTTTATTAGTGCGTTTCGCTTAGTAAACCCGTCTGAACTATTCGGGAAAGAAGACGCGGTAGAGTAAAAAAGAGGGGGCTTGTTACTATGAACAATCGTTCAGATGAAGAAAATCAATCGTTTAACGATGTAACAGAGCATAACCGAACCATCACGGGGTTGAATCCGAAGAAAAGTGGCCGGTTGCCTGGTCCAATTAAGTTTATCGGCATTTTTCTAATCGGGGGCTTTATTTTAATGGGGATTCTTGCGTTTATTTTGAATATCATTACCGGATAATTTTTCCATTATTCAACTACAAAAAGCTACCGTTCAATAGGCGGTAGCTTTTGCTAGCTAAAGGATGTTAGTAAAGTCTTTGGCCTGGTTTTCAAGGGTGTGAGCAGCTTCTAGGATGTTCGAGAAGTCTCGAAGAGCTTCTTGGATTTGCTGTTGGCTGTCTTTTACACTCGCTTGGGCTTGTTCTGTGCCTGTTGTAATAGTATCGATTTCACTTGATATTGATTCGATACTATCTTTTATCTCCTTAATCGAGCCGTCGACCTTCTCAGAAAGCTTCCTCACTTCTTTGGCTACGATGTCAAAACCTCGGCCGTGTTCTCCGGCGCGAGCTGCTTCAATGCCGGCATTTAAGGCAAGCAGGTTCGTTTGAGCCGCTATATCTTTAATCGTCTTGACGATTCCTTGAATGCTTTTAGCATCTTTTTGCAGATTGTTCAGTGTATGGATATTTGAAGTCGAGACTTCTGAGATTTGTTCGATCGTTTTAAGGAAGTCCTCGCTTCGTTCAATGCCAAATTGCGATTTTGAGGTCAGATCTTCTGACATCGCTTCTAGTTTCCTAGCCAACGAATTGATCGCTTTCTGACGGGATGTGATGTTGGTGGCTACTTTAAACACGCCAACGACTTGACTCCGTTCATTTCGGACGGGCATATAGGTTGCTTCTAAGTAAACCTCATCCCCATTTCTGTCTTTTCGCTTAATCTTGTCCTGAAAAGACTTGCCTCTCTCTAGGTCCTTCCAGAATCGTTCGTAACTCACGTCCTGACTGAACTCAGGAAAACAAAGCTTGCTATGATGCATGCCGTACATTTCTTCTGTGGTGTAACCGAGGCTCTTGGCAAAATTGTCATTCACAAATTGAACCTGGCGATTTAAGTCAAATCGAATCGTAGCCAGGTGGTCCTCAATGGCTTGAACAACATGGTGATCATGAATATTGGTTTCAATTTCTGTCGTCATCTATTCTCCCCCTTACCTTCATGATAGAGGTTGGATGTAGGTCCAATCAACTAAAAGGTACCTTGTTGATGTGCTGGATTCCATTTTGTTACAAAATGTTGACGATTCTAAAATTGTGTTACGATTGGGGGAAGAATTGAGGGAGAGGAGCCCGGTTCGTAGTGAAGACATTTTTATTCTATTTGATGATCGTGTTAACCGTAGTGTTTGCGGTGTCGTTCTTTTATTCGATCTTAACGGCGGGTAGTATTCCGATTATCGACGGAGCTGCTACGATTGTGTGCGCGTGGAATGCGCATACCTTGCGAAAGAACATTCGTGAACAAGCGAACTCATAATGATCAGCGCTTCTGTATTTATACAGGAGCGCTTTTTTTAATAGAATATTTACAAAATTATGGAATTCCTTTACAGTTATACTAATAGATTACGGGTCCATCTAGGGAGGGGGATGAGGGATGAAAGCAACGGACAAATATTTGCCTTCTAGAGATCAGCTGATTAGCGTTTTCTTATTTGTCGTTTTCTTAGTGTTTTATTGGCGTGTGTTTATCTTTTTGTTTTATGAGATTTTGCCATCGAATACGGTGATGTGGTTCTTGAGCTGGGTGTCTGTGCTTGTGAACTTTCCGTTGTCGGCTCTTTCTGTTCGGTATATGAAGAAGTGGATTAGTGAAGAGGCAAGGAAGACTTAATCCTGTGAGGTTGAGTCTTTTTTTATAGGGGAGGGCAGTGGTGTGCCAATCTAAGAGGATGTTTCCATCAGCTGTAATTGAGTAAAGGGTGGTTTGGGCACATGCTAACGTTTTCTATCTTTAACCTCTTTATAATAAAACTTTGGGAGAGAGATGGAATAGAGATCTTAGAGAAAGATACATAGTCTTTTAGTAACAGATTTCTCCAGAGGTGAAACTTCTGGTGGGAGGGAACGTACGAATGAGTGAGGATTTTTTGTATGAAATTGTAAGAGAGGTTGCGTTTAGAATGGGGGGAGATGGATTGGAAACAGAGCGGTGTAAGGAAAGGAGAGGGTCGGATGTTTTTTGTACAAATGTCTGGGATTCCTGGGTCAGGTAAATCAACCCTTTCCCGGGAAATAGCACAGAGAACTGGAGCGGTGGTTGTCGATTGTGACGTTGTGAAATCTTCTCTCATGCTTAGTTTACAAGGAACGGGTATGAATGGAAAAGAAATCGGAAAGGTGTCCTATTCAATGAATTGGGCGCTTATTGATTTTCATTTAAGTCAG
Source organism: Pontibacillus chungwhensis (assembly GCF_030166655.1). Taxonomy (GTDB): domain Bacteria; phylum Bacillota; class Bacilli; order Bacillales; family BH030062; genus Pontibacillus. Next base: position 1,155,820 of record NZ_CP126446.1, read on the forward strand.
GGGAAAAGCGTGATTTTTGACAGTCCGTGTCTCTATCAGGAAATGATCGAGAAAGGAACGAAGCTCGCAGAGACGCATAGGGCAGCTTATAAATATGTGGAGTGCTACCTCGAAGATTTGGATGAGATAAACAGAAGACTTAAAAGTCGTGAGCGTAAGGTAAGCCAGGTCGGAAAAGTAAAGTCAGAAGAAGTGTTTACCCCTGCCTTGCATCATAGCAAGAAACCATCTGAAATAGACTGGTATTGTGTCGATACATCTCTTCCGGTTGATGCATATATAGAAGAAGTTATGAGCTACATCGGAAATGATCACAAAGCATTTTCTTCGTCGTATTCAGAATAGGTATGAAGATTAGGAAAATGGAAGGGAGAGAGTTGATGTGGAACCATCCACCGAACAAACGCTGCAGTATTCCAATCGGTTACCATCCTCGCATATTCTCACAAAGAAAATAGCACTAGGGATTTTCGGGGTTCTGACTGCTCTTTCTATGGCCGCCGCACTAGTTACCCTGTATTTGGGAGGAGATCTTCTCATCCTGACCTGGGTTAGCGTCGTGTTTGCGATTGCTTTTGGGTTTATTACCTGGATTCCGTACAGTGAATTGAAGAGGAATGCGAATGTTGCTATTGAAACGGAGGTAAATGAGCGAGGAATTGAAGAAGAGTGGGAGTATAAAGATGGGAGGAAAGAGGAAAATATCATCCCTTATAAGGATATAAAAAAGGTTATTCTGGCCCATGATGCGTATTATATTCACGATTTCATGCATATGGGGCGTGGCCATTATTATATCCGATCCATCATCATCGTTTTCTACCGGGATTCCTATTTCCTGAAGCGGATCAATAACGAAGAAGAGTGGGGAGAGTGGTTCTCACGTTTAAAGAATCACGATATTCCTGTTTTTTACGCTCCTAAAGATCTTCATGACATGCACAGAGCTCACTATGAAGGGTATAAAATCGATTTCTCAAAACTCGAAGCAACCCCGTGGTGGGAGTTGAAAGAAGAGCCGCGCATTCTAAGTGGTGGGAAGAAAAATCCTTTTGACATGTGGATGGAACAAGACACCCTGAAACGGATGAATAAGGATAAAAAAGAGAGAACGAAGAACGTGGACCAACGAGTCACGTTCGGCATTCTAATCTATGGCCTTTTGATGGGGCTTCTCTTATTTCCTGGTGTTCCGGTTGAGGACGGGGGCTATGCTTTAGAAGGGCATCGGTATTTCTTATACATCTTGCTTCCTGGTCTAGCTCCTTTATTCTTTGTCAGCTGGCGTAAGTATTATAAATGGTGGCTGATGCCTGTCGTTTACTACATCACGTATGCGCTCAGTACAACGGTTGGTGTAGGCGTCTCTTCTTTATTCACAGGCCAAACCTTACACATTGGATCGATCTTCTCATATAGTTTGCCTGTCCTATTCTTTGCGATCTTCGATTACCTGTTCGTTTTATTTGGCCGTGCAGCTTCCTTTATTAGTCAAAAATTAAGATTGTGAGGCGATCTCTTGTCTAAAAATATAGTGTGGTCGTGTATTTTTATTTTTTTCGGCGCTTTAGGAGTCACGGTTGTATTTGACCTTTTAGGGGCTGGTGAAATTTTGTGGCTAAGAAATAGTTTATATGCCCTCTTTTTTGCCGTATTTACAGGGCTAAGTTTTGGGATCAGAGCTTTGATTCGAAAAATGGATCAGAAGTATGAAGATGAGTATAAAGAAAAGAAGAGAAAGAAGGGGACAATGTGATTAGCCGAAAACTGTATGCAGTCCTCATTACAATCCCGATTACATCCTTGTTTTTCGGGTATCAATTTCCTTTGCTTGGAGAGGAAGGAGGGCTTACGAACGCTACTTTTTATATGAGGTACGTCTTTGTGGGTATGTTGTACGGCGTTCTCGTATCGATTGCCATCGAGAAGCTCACCCAGAAATTCGGAGACGCGCGCGTTTTCTTCTCCTTTATCTTTCACATGGGCGCCACGATCCCTCTTGTTATTTACCCATTCTTACTCGTGTTTGGCGTGCCAGTGGCTGTGGTGTTTTTCTTTGTGGATGAACTGTTACGGCGGAAAACAAAAACGTCTGTCGCATGAATAGAGGAGGGGGAAACGATTTGCTTCTACTAGGAAATATCCTATACATCCTATTCTCAGGATGGATTGCGCTAGGAGGGTATCGGTATCTGCTCATGCTTCCAGGAGGCTTTGTTATGAATCTTGGGATTGGGCTAGTACTGATCATTGGACTATACATTACTGCTTGGGTTATGGTCGGTAGAATTCAAAGAAAGAAACAGCTTTTTACCATGCGAAAAGTATGTATCGCCATGATTCCAAATCTGCTGGTGACGGTCTTGCTGTATGTTAATAGCTATTATGCGCACCTAGGTTTTATCTCACTACATATTGCTAATCTTGTACTGGTTTCGATATTCGTAATTCCTATAATGGTTAAGATTATAGGGGAACCGTTGGATGATGGAAAAAGTAGCGCGCTTGGATGATAGAGTTCCAAGCGCGCTACTTTTATTGTTACTATATATTTAAGGCAGAGTGTCTGAATGCGCTTAAAAGCATCGGAACGCTCGCATGAGATGTCCGGACGTCGTCCCGGAAAAGCATCAGGAGGTCGGCGCAAAGCGTCAGGACACGTCCGAAAAGCGTCGGAACGCCAGTGCGAAGTGTCGGGACGCCCCTGAAAAGCGTCAGAACGCCGGCGCAAAGCGTCCGGAAGCGCCCCAAAAGTGTCGGGACGCCCCTGAAAAGCGTCAGAACGCCGGCCCGAAGTGTCGGGGCGCGCCCGAAAAGCGTCGGAACGCCGGCGCAAAGCGTCCGGAAGCGCCCCAAAAGTGTCGGGACGCGCTCGAAAAGCGTCAGAACGCCGGCGCAAAGCGTCCGGAAGCGCCCCAAAAGTGTCGGGACACGCCCGAAAAGCGTCAGAACGCCCCCGAAAAGCGTCGGAACGCCCCCACAAAGCGTCAGGAAGCGCCCCAAAAGTGTCCAGACGCCCCCGAAAAGCATCAGAACGCCCCTCACCAAGCCTTAAGGTCCAACCACCCATCAAGCACTCCTCCAAGCGCCTCCATCCCAACAGCACCGTCTTCAGTCGGATAGAGCTGAATGAACTTGCCTGCTTCTGTATCAAGGAGGACAGGTTCTGCTCGGTTTCCAGGGTAAACACAGAGGACTTCCCGAATGCGGTTGTAGAATGATTGGCGCACTGGGCAGTAGTATTTGATGCCGACATACTCATTCATCTGCTCGGCGGCTTTCGTGTTGCCATCAGGTGTGTAGATGTTTCGAAGGGGGCTGTACTTCACTTCAACGGCAATGGAAGAGTGATAGAGAGGAACCCCTTCGTGATAGTGATAATAATCGATGCGAATATCTGGCTTCTTCCGTCTGAATTTCGAGAAGAAGTAAGTGCTATTTGCGATGGCATCACGGGAGCGATGTTCGACTTCCTGCTCATACACCACGTGAAGTTCTCCTTCAGAATTGGCGAGGACGACCGTTGTCCCTTCCTGAAGCTCTGAATGCATATAGCCCTTTTGTAATTGATTCATCAGGGTGTCGTGTTTGAAGGAATAGCCCCGCTCTTTGATGAGGTGGACCACGTGTAAAAGCGTGTAGTACTCATACATTTTACCTGTTGAATGGAACAGAGGCTCACCCGCTCTAGAGGCTGGGACAGATGTACGCCCGCCAGACGCTTCAAGCTCATGCCACAGTTTATGGAACGAAATGTAACCACGGCTCTGCACGGAACGGGGTACACGTGGATGCACGTCATCCACGTCGTTCCAGAAGCCTTGTCGAATAACCGAACGGAGCTGCTGCTGATAGGGTTTAACCTTTCTTAGTGTTTGCTCCATATTTCTAATTTTAGTTTCGGTAGCTTCTTTGGTTTTAACTTTGCTTGTTTCTTTATTTTTAAGGAGCGTCTGATCGTTTGACGTAACCCTGGCTAGAGGACTGAGTCTGTCGCGCGTTAATTGCTCGATTTCTCCATTTAGCGTGTTCTGGTCGTCGATGAATCGCAGTCGTTCTTCTTCGAGAGTGCTGATTAGCTGATTCATGCGCTTTAGAACCGCTTTTGTCCGAAATTTAACGAGCTGGTTCTCAGGAGTATTTGCGTCCTGACGTTGCTTACGATTGTAGAACTTGGTTCCACTCATCACAGCTCCTTTAGCGGAATGCTCCCACTTAAAGCTTTGCCTGTCCATTCTCCCAGGATGGGACTCGACTTGGTAATGACGCCGTACGTTCATGCTGTTCTCTTTCTCGATCCAGTCAAGGGCTGTCGTTAATTTACGGAAGGATCGATCGAGCCATTTCAGGAAACGGAGGTCACTTTCTCCGATTAACTGTTCAGGGCTTAAAGACTGACTCACTTCCTGGTAATAGTTCATGGTCAATCCTTCTAAGGCTTCCTCTAGAAACGTGGCAATCTGATTGAACTGTTGCTTCGAGAAATGGTGGGGGACGATGCGGACCGCGCCGTAATACGTTCGTCCTTCTAAGTCCACTTCGTAAATAAACGTCCCGCATGGCCAGGGGAATGTGTCCTCCTTGGCTGGATCAAATAAAGGCTGCACCTGCTTTGTTTTGCTTAACGAACGTTCAAACAGATCACCGTCCCCTTCAGGAGAAGGGAAGCGGATTTTGATAGAACGATCATCCTTCCAGTCGATGAGCAACGCGCTCCACTTCTGATATTCGTACACCTCGACAAGGGTCTCCATAAGGTGATCTCGCCTCTGATCGGGACTAAGGTGATGGATCTTCACTTCGTTTCTGCCCGTTTGAAAGTAAAGGCCTAATCCTGAGTCGTGCAGATTGATAATGTCTGTATGATTAGTTGGTAAAGCCATACATCATCAGCTCTTTTGCTTTGTTGTGTAGCGTCTTTAAAGACAGTGTGAAGTCAGAGGCCATCTGAGCACGATCCGATTTAAAGAGTTTAGCTAGGGAGCCGTCGACATAGTCACTAGGCGTACTCATCTCACCAACCATTGGCCCTGCAAACGTATCGATTCCTTTGATTTTCGTTAAGATTCGCTGGTTAATTTGAAAATCAAACAGTTCCCGGCGTGACAAGAGTGGAGTACCAGTAGCATCACTTGGAACGTTACACAGGTAATCAGTGATCGCTAAGGCCACCCGGAAGGAGACGCCTTTTTGGGGATCGTTCTCATTCATAAGAGAATGGATCTCATCAAGGGTGTGAATCTCGTATTCATTTAACAAATGAAGGCCAACGTCACCTGCGGCAAAGCGCCACTCTCCTCGTAAATGGGAAGCGCTGACCTCGCGCGGTTCTGGTGAAACAGGGACCGACTGATGCACCTTTTCGTAAAATGCAATTGTCTCTTTAAAAGGAGGCTTCTTCGGTGTAATAATATTCGTTCGGTCAAGCAAACGATCAGAGAACGATTTCGTAGTTTCATCGAAATTCACGGTTCCAATAAAGATTAAATTGTCACCGAGCTTAATGCGAGACTGATAGCGGCCGCTTTCCTCTGTAATCGAATCGTTAAAGATCTGCAGGTGCTTGTCTCCGTTGATTTCAAGAAGGGAGAGGAACGGACTGAACCAGTGCTCCACCTGAGACAAGTTCATCTCATCAAAGATCACCATATGTAACTGATCCGGATAGTCAGCCGCGTGCTGAAGAAGACTGACGAGGCCCGTATCACTTTCATGAAACACGTTGGTCGTCGGATTCATAAATCCGAGAATATCATTTGGGTCCTGGTAGGATGGGGAGATCGGTAAGAAAAGCATCGTTTCGCCTTCAGTTAACCCAAGGGTTTCCCCGTAAATTCGCGCAAGCTGAGACTTCCCGGTCCCTGACATGCCCCCTAATATCGTAAGCGGATTGGTCTTGACGCTCATATGAAACGCATACAGATCTTCCTCGCGGTAGAACATCTTGTATTCATATCCGGCCTTATGGAGCAAGCGATCGAGAAAGTCCATCTCAGAGGTAGCCTGAACCGGTTTTGATACAAGTGCCCGATCTTCCTTCTGAGGAGTGGGGGCCTCTTTTGTTGGAACTGACGGCTCCCTTAGAGGGCGTTTCTGTGTCTCGAACTGTTCCATAAGAAGGGCGTAATAGTGCTTCGACAAGAAGAACAAATGATGCTCATAAACTGCATCGACGTATTCGATGAGCGTATCCGGGTCAACCGAAGCGGACCTGACAGGTATACCCTCTTTTTGGAAATACGTTGTTGAATTGCTCTTTGACTCAAGGGCCACTTCATACAACGTATCTTCATAAAGGATCATAGAAGGGGCCTCGAAAAGATTCGGATATTTCTTAAGCGTAATCGGGCGCTTCTCCCCTGTAAATTTCGCTTCTAAATCCTGTCTCGTTTCCCCAAGTCTTAAATCAGGAGAGGGGAGGACCACGTATTCCTCTTGTGGCTGAATCGGCTCAAGCTTAATCAGCTCGGCATAAACATTGTCATTGGCATGCGTTAGTTTAAAAAGAACGAGCTTGTCCTTAAATAAGGCTTCCACTTTCGGCTTGAGGTCAGGATAGGGAATGCGGTCATATTGAATGAGATCATTTAATACACGTACGTTGTTCATAGAATTCGTGTTCCCTGTTAAGAGGTCATTCATCTTCCCGAAGTACCGGGTCAGCTTATTAGGTAAAGGGGACAAGGGCTTTAAGTAAAAGGTTAACCGGTCCGTATGTTCGCTTAAAACAATGGGTGATTCCTGAAAGGTTTGCGTATGGATTTCAGTTGACGTCGCCAATCGGCCAACGAAGATGCTGTCCTCAAGTTGTCGTTTTACGATGTGTGGGAGTTTAGTTGATAGCTTCATAGGTGGCATCTCCTTCTAGGTAGAATATAATTTTACGGAACATCTTCTCCGGTGAACCGCTGACGAACTTGTAGCTGTACTGCTTCTGTTGTAGATAATTTCGAACTTCAAGCTGGGCCTTTGATGAAAGGGTGTTGGTATCAATGAAGATCAGCTTGTTCATAGGGATGAACTTGAATTGTTCAGAGAATGATCGGTCTGTATTATAAGAAAGTAGCTTCTCATCAGGGAGAAGAGAGGAGAAGCGCTTATTCTCTTCATTCGTAATAAAGAGAAAATCATCTAGTTCCTCAAACACATCGATCTTCGCCTCTTTCTGTTCCTTCATGGCTTCGGCGTACTTCTGACGTTCTTTTTCTAACTCGTTCTCAAGCGCTTCCCCTTGCTTTTGCAGCTCAAGTCTTTCTTCGCGCTCTTCCTCTTCTCTCACTTGTCGCTCCTGCTCTTTCTCTTTCAGCTGGCGCAAGAGGTCTTCTCGGCGCTTGTAGTAGCGGCTCGCTTTCCGTTCAGATGCAGCTTTCTCATCCATCGCTTTGTCGCGGTCATCTTTCGCCTGGCTAACGGAAACTTCCGCGAGCGTAACAAGCTCTTGAAGCGCCAATTTATAAAGGGGCAAGAGTTCCTCAGCCGAATATTCCTCTGGATTTAGATCGTATTCACTGACAACTTGTAGGGCTTGTGTCCCTTTGTCCTCTTCGTACTCTTTCTCGAAAAGGAGAGCTAAATCAATTTCTTCGGGGAGATCTTCCGTTTCAGCATGTTCCTCGAGGAAATCCTCTACTAAGTCAGGGAGCGTTGTTTCATACTTTTGAGCGAGGCCCTTTAAGATATCTTCTAATGAGAATTCTTGAAGTCCATTGTACACATCCTCTTCGTTGTTCAAATTTTCAATCATTTTATCGCGCGTGTCTTCATACCGTTCAGGGAAAAGCACGGCTATAATCATCATCTTCTGTGCATCGGTCATTGTTTCTTGTAGAGACGCTTGCAAGATCAGTTCAGAGAACTCGTAGTCTTCCATATCCTCAACATAAGGTCTTGTAAACCCTCTGAAAAAGGTGCCGAGGTCTGTTAAGGTGTCCATAAATTTCGTAATCGCTTGTTTTAACAAAGGAGGCGGAGCAGCCACCATTCTTTTCTTTGAGAATCCTTGTACTTTTAGATCAAACACTTGTGCAATGCGTGCCATTTCTTTCTTGGATACGTGGTGTAAAAAGTCCTGTTTTACCGTCTTTTGAATCTTGAGCCACTCCTGGCTGATTTCCTTTGTATCTGTTGTCATCCTTGCCCCTCCTTAAGATGTAGGTATATGTAAAATAATAGATAAAAAGTCGCGTGATTACTAGTCTTGACATGAAATGGTTTGTAAGGGAGGTTTTGAAGGGATAAGGGTAAAAAAAGTGACCGACCCTGTTGGCCAGTCACTTCAAACGTGCTTCTATTTAACGAACTTTATAACGTCTTCGAAAGGACGACGCGTTTTCGGGCTTTGTTCTTCTGCGCGGTAGCCGAATGCACACATAACGGAAATGCCAAAGCTCCCATCTTCAAGAAGGCCTTCTTCTTTTAAGAGGTCATTCATTGCTTCCATTGGAAAGCCTTCAATCGGACAGGAATCGATTCCGATCTCTGCAGCGGCTGTCATCATATTAGATAGTGGAATATAGGTCTGCTTACTAGCCCAGTCGTAAAGAGGGCGCTCGCCGTGGAGCAGGTCAAAGTCTTCTTTCTGGAATTGTTCAACCCGGCCTAGTAATTTATTTGCAATCTCCTCTGGCATCTGTTTCTTATTGAGCAGATGATCTTTTAGATACTCGGAATCATACTGGGTATCCTGTCTTGTTCTCGCTAGGAAAATCACAAAATGACTCGCATCCGGAAGTTTACCGTAGGCTCCCCATGCGGTATTCTTAATTTTTTCTTGGAGCTTTTCATTTTCAATCACAAGAAAACGCCAAGGTTCTGTACCAAAGGAACTTGGCGAAAGACGACCAATTTCAAGAATGAAGTTGAAGTCTTCTTCTGGGATTGTTTGATTCGGGTCAAACGTTTTCGTAGCGTGTCTAAACTTCGCAGCTTCTAGGATTTCTAATTTCTTTGCTTCTTTATCCATCGTCATTCCTCCTTGAATAGGTTCACACGTACTATATCATGTCCGTTTCTGTGGGAGATAATTTAATGCTTGCTGGTAAAAGGTGTGGGGCTCATAATAGCAGGGTAAGTGATATAGAAAGTTTGGTAAGGGTTGTGAGGAGGAGTTTGTTTATGGATTGGTATCTGAAAGTCTTAAAAAATTACGCAACGTTTGAAGGAAGAGCAAGGCGAATGGAATATTGGATGTTCTTCCTGATTAATACCATTATCCTTATAGCGCTAGCAGTTGTTCAGGAGGTCCTCGATCTACGACCTATCTTAACAACGTTCTACAACTTAGCTGTTCTCATTCCGTCGCTAGCTGTAGCAGTCCGGCGTTTACATGATACAGGAAGAAGCGGACTATGGGTCTTAATCAGCTTCATCCCAGTGATCGGCGGAATTATCTTCATTGTCTTCATGTGCCTCGATAGCGAACCATATGAAAATGATTATGGACCAAATCCAGAACACAAAAGCGCATAATGCAGTAAAAAAGCTTCAGAAGGGACGATACCCTCTGAAGCTTTTTTCTTATTGATAACAATCTGTGTAATACCAAGATTCACAGGCATCATAGGCATTCGCGTCCGTTGTGACGAATGAATTTCCTGCTACTAAGCCAACTGTTAACGCACCGATAATTCCGATCTTCTTCAATGTTTTCATACAATCATCCCTCCTATTGGTTTGTCTATCTTCTATTATAATGGGAATTTTCTGGATAATCTATTGGGAAAACAAATAGAAAAATAGGCGATAAAACGCCTCTATGAGACAATATTTTCGAAAAAAAGATTAAATTATAAAGAATTGGGAGCAGTTGAAACGTAAAAGCTCATAAAACGACAAAGAAGGTAGATGGGAAAAAAGGAGGCGGAAGTAGATGAAGAGAGTAATGGTAGTATCCTTATTTGTAGTGGCCATATTAGTCGCTTGGCCAGGAAAAATTGTGGCAGCCCAACAAGGATTTACGGAAGAGGATCGAGTGCGTGCGGATAAGCAAGAGGAAATTAGGAAGATCTTCAATCGCACAGGAACCCCTATCAAGGCAAACGGCTATTTTACAATGGACAGGGAAGGGAAGGAGATCACGATCCTCGTTAAAGACAAATCAGAGGCGGGGTATCCTAAAGCCATCAGGCAGATTCAAAACAACTATTCAGATGTAACTGTGATAAATGTGGATCTTTCCTACAATGAAATGGTGGACTTGCAAAATCAAATAGCTGACGACTTACGTGATTTAGGCATTGAAAAGTATGAGTTAACCATGAATCTTAAAAAAAGCAGGCAACGCTTGAAAGTTATAGACATCTCGGATGAGACAAAACAGGAATTGAAAGAACAGTACGGAGAACGATTAAGGATTGAAAAGGGATATAAGGATCAAACACAGCTAGAGGTTGGAGGCGGTGAAGACGAAGAGAAGCAACCTCAGGCTTTCCATTATTCAATGAGTGATCTTCTCTGGAACGGAGTCAAAATAGTTTTGCCCCTAATGTGGAGTGTGTTTATGTACGTGGGAGAATAAGGAGGTAAATAAGGACGGGACCTAGCCGTCCTTTTTCATCAATTTATTCTACAGGGTCAGCTTCTGCCATTCTGTGAGGATGGTTGGATCCAATGGTCTTACATGGTAAGCATTCCGCGGTTCCCTTTTCTAAATAAAGGGCGTGACAGCTCGGACAATGCTTCGCTTGCTGTCGTTTAAGCGCCTCGCCGACCCATGGAATCATTTCTGTGTCATTCATATTGTATTTATCCATTCCACGCACCGGTAGGATCTGTTCCGTATGGTAGTTAAACTCATACCATTTGCCGTGTCCGGTCATGAAATAATAAACAAGATCAGCGTTCTTCCCGCGATAACGAGGCAGTGCCTTTGTCACGGTCTTCGGGAAAGAGGAGATTAGTTCATCAACAAACGACCGACTCATTTCCCGTTCCATTGGAATAACATCCACGTCTCCGAAGTCAACCATATGAACGATTCCTTCTTGGATTTTCGTTACTACACTAAATCCAGTTCCTCTGATTTCAAAGCCTTCATGATAAGAAGTCAGTTCCTCATCGAACCACATTGTAACACCTCGCTTTATAGGTTTTTGCTCTGTTAGAGTGTGGTGAAGTTAGGCCGTTTACGTTTATAAGTGGTTGGGGTGGCTGGGGGACGACTCGCTTTCCACGGGCGAGCTGTCGAGCCTCCTCACTCACTTTGTTCGCTCCGGGGTCTCGTCGACCTCTTTCTCCCGTAGGAGTCTCCCCGTCCCCCAGCCACCCCTGGCTAAAATTTATATGAACGGCCCAGCTGTGTAACGAGGAGCCTAGTACATGGAGAAGTTCGACTAAAATCGTCGACGTCGAACGATCTCACGTCGTGTGAGGGCCTAGGAAAGCGAGCCGTGTCAGACCTCCCGAACTCTCAATAAACGCAAACGGCCCCCACCGACACTAGTTGGTAACAGAGCTCATATTTTTTCTAATTGGTTCATTGTAGCATACATATGGGGACGCGAGCATTCAAAAGATAGGGGTGAGTGCTTTTGTTGACGCGTGGGAGGGCCATGGTCTATAGTAGGCTTTGCCTCATTAGTTGAGGGGTCAATGAATCAATAAACAACTTCATTGACATAGAACGTGTCACTATAGTAAATTAGTTGACGGGTCAATAATTGATGCATCAATTAATTATAGATAGGAGGGGGATTGTTGACGAAGCAGTATGAAGAAGAAGAGAGAATCATTCTTCAATTAAACGAGATTTATAAGCAGATGAGCCCGAAATTTGAACGCTGTACAGGCATTAGCCAGTCTCGGCTTGAGGTTTTGCATAAGTTGATGGAAGTGGATGAAATCAATCAAACGGACCTGAGACGCCAGGTTAACATTGACAGTGCAGCCGTGACGAGACATTTGAAGCAGCTGGATGAGAAAGGGATCGTCGCCCGTCGCAAGAACCCTGAAGATAACCGGGTCACGTTCGTAAAGCTTACAGAAGAGGGACGAAGTAAGATCCAGCGTTATTGCCAAGAAAAAGAGACATTTATATCTCAAGTGTTCGAAGGATTCTCAGCACAGGAGCGTTCTGTTCTATCTGATTTATTAACGAGAGTACAGAACAATGTGCATGACATCGAACATGACTAACTAAATTTTACGAGTAGAGGAGAATACACCATGACTAAAGCAACAATCAACGATTTTAACCATATTATTTCAGGACGTCGTTCCATTCGTAATTACGATCCGTCCGTTAAGATTTCAAAAGAAGAGATGACAGAAATTCTACGAGAAGCAACAATGGCGCCTTCTTCTGTTAACCTACAGCCTTGGCGTTTTGTCGTAATCGACAGTGAAGAAGGGAAAGAAACCCTTAAGCCACTAGGAAAGTTTAACCAAACGCAAATCGAAACATCTTCAGCTGTTGTAGCTGTATTTGTGGATATGAACAGTACAGAATACCTTGAGACCATTTATGATTCAGCTGTCGAACAAGGCAAAATGCCACAAGAAGTACGTGACCGCCAAGTTCCTGCGATCCAGGGTCTGATCGATCAGATCTCAGAAGAAGCTTATCGTGAAATGAACCTGATCGACGGTGGACTTGTTTCTATGCAATTCATGCTAGCTGCACGTGCACATGGCTATGATACAAACCCAATTGGTGGATATGAGAAAGACCAAATCGCAGAAGCATACGGTTTAGATAAAGATCGTTACTACCCAGTGATGCTTATCTCAGTCGGAAAAGCAGCTGAAGATGGTTACGAATCTGTACGTCTTCCGATCGATACAATCGCAGACTGGAAATAAACTACGAACAGAAAGAAGGAATCCTAATGATTATCACTCACGCTCATTTTCAAGTAAACCCTGAGAAAGAACAAGCTTTCTTGGAAGAGGTTCGTTCTCTTATTGCAGATTCACGTCAAGAAGACGGCAACATTTCTTATGATTTAATGAAAAGCACAGAACAGGAGAACACGTATACAATGGTAGAAGTATGGCAGGACCAGGCTTCAGTAGAAGCTCACGGTAAGAGCAGCCACTTCACTGCTTTTGTTGAGAAAGCTCCGCAGTTCCTAACAGCTCCTCTTGCACTTGAATCGTATGTTGGAGAGAAAATTGAACGCTAAATAGAGGGAAGCACCTGGCTCAATGGCCAGGTGCTTTTTTATGGTTGATAACTCCGTGGCTTTTATCTGAGTGAAAGGTGATTCGGGAAATCACTCGCTTTCCGCGGCGAGCTGGGAAGCCTCCTCAATCGCTACGCGCTTTCCGGGGTCTCCCCTAGGCTCCTCCTGCCGCAGGAGTCTCGCAATTTCCCGAACCACCTTTGCCATATGTAGAACAACGGAATATTGTTAGGTTCATGCTTATTGAAATTTCAGTCAGGCACCAAATAATCACTAAGCGAAAACCTTTTTTCTAGCTATTAAGGTCTGGCTGAATTCGAAAAAAGAATTGAGTAGCTAATTATTTTGTGAAAAAATGGATAGAAATGAAAAGGGGGTTGTGAGTTGGAGAAGTTTGATCTATGTTCTGAAACGGAACGGTTGGTGATTAGACCTCTAAAAGTTGGGGATTATGAAAATTGGCTGGGGGAATATGAGAAGCGTGCGCCTCGGAAGCATCGATATGATTTTGGCAAGATTGATATGATTGAGTGTACATATGAATGGTTCAATGAGCTTGTAGCAAATCACCAAAGGCTTGCGAAAGAGGATGTGGCGCATGTGTTCTCTGTTTTTCGTAAAGAAGATGGAGTTCATATTGGAATGGTTGATTTCTCAACGTTAGACCGTGAGAACTTTAACTGGGCCAGAATTGGCTATACATTCCATAATCAACACTTTAGACATGGGTATGGGAAAGAGGCTGTTAAAGAAGCACTAAATATGGCGTTTAAAGAATTGAAATTTAATCGGATAGAAGCTCATATTTATTCTGATAACGAAGCTTCCATTGGACTAGCGATGAAAGTTGGAATGGCTTTTGAGTGTGTGAAAAAGGACTTTATCTTTGAGGATAACAAGTGGAACGACAATGTAGTGTATTACATACATAGGCACTAGCTACGATTAAAGAGCAATTTGGCCGAAGGCTGATGTTCTTTTCTCTAATCATCCAGCCTTTTGGCCAAATTGTTCAGCTTCATATCATGGACACCAGTCTTTTCACTCAGATAATGGATATCTACTCTAGTACGGCTTACTTTCTCGTCAATGACGTCTAGCATTGCTTTAATGTCATTTTGCTGAGCGTTCTCAATTCTGTCGAATCGTGTGTCCATGTAAGAGATTAGATTATCAAAGCGTAAATCCACGCCAGCAAAGCGTTTCTCCATAGTATTGTTCATGGTCTCAAAGGTTGAATCCACGCCAGCAAAGCGTTTCTCCATAGTATCGTTCAGGGTCTCAAAGCGTGAATCCACGCCAGCAAAACGTTTCTCCATGGTATCGTTCATGGTCTCAAAGCGTGAATCCACGCCAGCAAAGCGTTCCTCCATGGTATCGTTCATGGTCTCAAAGCGTGAATCCACGCCAGCAAAGCGTTTCTCCATGGTATCGTTCATGGCCTCAAAGCGTGAATCCACGCCAGCAAAGCGTTTCTCCATAGTATTGTTTAGGGTCTCAAAGCGTGAATCCATCTCTTCAAAACGCTTATCCATCTGGCCAAGGCGCGTGTCTATGCCCTCAAAACGCTTATCCATTTGGTCAAGGCGCGTGTCTATGCCCTCAAAACGCTTATCCATTTGGTCAAGACGCGTGTCTATGCCCTCAAAACGCTTATCCATCTGGTCAAGGCGTGTGTCTACGCGTTCAAAGCGACGGTCTACATTTTGGAATCCATCATCCACTTTACTTGAAAGGGATTCAATTTGCTCGGAAAGTTTAAGCAGTAGTTTCTCTTGATCCATTCGTTTCACCTCCTCTTTAGTGATACTATACCATTCTCGAGGAGTGTTCAACCGTCTTGGCGGGGGTTAAAATTTGGATTTAGAGGTAGTAACAGTCGTGAAAATGATCCTTTCAAAAGCTCAAGATAGGAAAGTAAGGGAGGGTCAAAGACTTTTCTGTGAACTACCCACCACTTACCACCCTTACGAGTTGCTTGAAGTGGGGGCTTCTTGGGTAATCGCCACTTTTGGTAGCTGACGAAATTGACCAAGCTAACCCTCTTGTTCCAAGAGTTCATATCTGTGTTAGGAACTTACTAATAGGCGAATGCCTTCTTTTTTGATATTGAGTGCTGAATTGTAATCCCTGCTGAGATTTAGACCACATGAACAAGCGTACACTCTAATGTTCATAGGCATTGGTTGGGTATTCCCACAATTCGAACAAGTCTTTGTAGAAGGGAACCATTTATCTATTTTGATAAGTTGTTTTCCTTGTTCTTTTAGCTTGTATTGTAAGAAGGAGGTGAACATCCCCCATCCATTATCTGCGACGCTTTTGCCGAATTTGAGTGCTTGTGACATCCCTTTCATGTCTAAGTCTTCAATCACTATAGCGTCAAAATTAGTAACTAATTCTTTTGATTTATGGTGAAGAAAATTTTTGCGTTGATTGGCGACTTTCTCTTGAATTTTCGCTACTCGAATACGTTGCTTGTTCCAATTCGAAGAACCTTTCTTTTTTCGAGAAAGTTTGCGATGTTCTGTTGCTAATTTATCAAGCATTTGTCGATAGAACTTAGGGTAATTGGCTTTCTCACCCTCACTATCGACAAACAATCCATTCATTGCAAAATCCAAACCGACTACATTTTTTATTTTTTTAGCCTTAACCTCTGTTTCATATTCTGTAAGGATAGAAACATAATATTTTCCCGATGCTGTCATAGATAAGGTGCAGGATTTGATTTTATATTCTGAAGGGATTTCTCGATGTTGTTTCATTTTGACCTTTTTTAGTTTAGGTAACTTGATATGACCATCCAACAACTGGATATTACCGTTTACGACATTTGTTGTGTAGCTTTGTTTGTGGCGCTTGCTTTTGAATTTCGGAAACTTAGCATTCCCTTTGAAAAAGGCTTTATATGCCTTATCTAAATTCAGTTGAGCGTTGGCTAATGCTAACGAGTCTACTTCCTTTAGCCATTCATACTCTTTTTTATACTTGGCAGGAGTAGGATGTTTAACGTTTTTCAGGGCATCTTTATCACCTTTTAGGTTTTCATAGGTTTTTATGCGTTCTGCCAATATTTTGTTGTAGACAAAGCGAACACAACCAAAGGTTTTACGGATAATCAAAGACTGTTCATCACTTGGATATATTCTGAATTTGTATGCTTTATTCTGTTTAGCCATATCAATTCACCTCACTTTATTCCTTGATTTTCAATGTATTTTTTAACCACCTCAATAGGTGAACCACCAGTGGTCAACAGACAAAAACTTCTTGACCAAAACATTTCTTTCCATAACTTCTTTCGCACAAAAGGAAATTCTTTTTTGATAAGTCTTGAACTGGCACTTTTATAGGCATTGATGAACTTTGATAGTTCGGTATTAGGATGAGCTTTGAACAAAATATGAACGTGGTCAATATCGTGGTTCCATTCGACCAACGTAATGTTGTATTTCTCACCCAACGATACAAACTTTTCTTTCGAATAATCTGAAATGGTGTCATCAATGACGTTCCTTCTATATTTCACAACCAATACCAAATGGTAATACATCAAGAACACTGAATGATTATTACTATCTAAATTCATTGTTATATCAGCCCTTATACGTTATAAGACTGATTATACCACATTGAGATAAAAGGCAGTTACTTTTGGGCTATCGCCCAACCGAAATTCATCTCCCCCTTACCGTTGGGCTACGCCCTTCACACGCTTGAAGAGGGAGACTTCTTTCGAAAGTTAGTTAAAATTTCGTGTTAGGATTGAAACATCCCAAGCCGTTTTCTCGTAGTACTTGAAAAGACATGCTTTAGGGGGGAGTAAAAATGGAGGTTGAGGACCGTAAACGGCCGAAGAAAAGATGGTTTGTGATCCCTTTTATAGGGGGCGGAATCATGCTTCTCATTGCACTCATTGGGGTCATTCATAGGATAACGCCTCAGGTTGGAGTGTGGGCACCGCCAGACACAAGTGATTTAGTTGAGATCATCATCTACCCCCTTATCGTTGCTTCATTCTTTATCACAAGCGGAGTTCTAAAAATGATCCTTTACTTCAAGGAGATAAAACGAATGGAGAAGGATAAGGCTTGTACATAATTGACTCCCTTATGACATAGGTTTGATGTAAAGGGGAGGGGTCTCATGACATATGCGAAGATCTTTCTGACAAACGGGAAGGCTTATGTGATCGAATGCAGCGACAGGGATGAGTTTCTAGATCTATTGGAGGACAGCGGACTGGTTGAGATTGAAGAAGATATTATTATTAATCCATTACAAGTCTGTTCAGTGGAATTTGAAGAGAAATAAGATTAATTTTGTGAAATATTTGAAAATATAGAAAAATACGTTATAATGAAGCCTAACTCCGAATAGAAAGGTGATGGATAATGGACAAACTCAAAAAAGTAGGTCTAGCAGGAGCCTTAGCTTTTGGATTTATGGCAGGCGCATCAGTGATCGACGCGGATGAGGAGGAAGAAGCCTATCCGGCGTGTGAGTCCTGGTATTATGAATGGGATTGCTAATACTTAAGGGGCTGTAGGCTCCGTTAAGAGGAGGACGAAATCCATAGCGGATTCGTCCTCTTCTTTTGCTTTTGAAAAAAATGAAGAAGGTGTACATAATGATAAAAAGAATCGCAGGAGTGCTTCTGCTCCTTTTTATAGGAACAGGGTGCTCTGGCGGTGAAACAGAGGTCGTCAAAGGCATCGTCCATCAGATCAATGCCGATCATTCGTTTGTGCTTTATGTGGGTGATTCACTATCAGAGGGTGAACGAATTACCGGAAATTTTGATAGAGAAGAGGAGCTTATTGAAGCCTTTGTTGTGGAGGTGGATGAGGATACGGATCTACAAGGTGAGGTGACAGACTTCGATCACTTACAATTAAATCAAAAAGTTGAAGTGACGTTGTCTAAGAATTATAAGAGAGAGTACGTAACCGTCCATACGTTGTTTAAAGAGCATGGGAAGATGAATTCGTATACCCCTGAAGAGATTACGACGAAACGGTATACAGAAGACGACCTAGTTGAGGAGATGAAGGCTAGTAGCGGGAACTATGCTCTTTATATTTATGATACAACGTCAAAAGAACCTGGCGGAAGTATCGATGATTACCTCGGAGGACTGAATAGCAAAGAAACGTTTAGTCGAGTGAATGTTCGGTTCGACGTAAGTAAAGTTAAGAACGAAGAGGAACTCCTCGGGGTACATAAGAATGATGTAACGTATGTGGTCCTAAATCATGAAGAGGTGGTTTTACAAACAACAGAGCTCGAGGAGCTTCAATCGTTTGTAGAATCCGTTTCAGAATCATAGTTCGAAGAGAAGGCTTATCCTAATGAAGGATAAGCCTTTTTACATTACACGTTGAATCCCTCTGCAGGCTGAATGGCTTTTGTCTTCCTTGATTCTTGAACCATCAGTACGGAACCAATGACAAAAGCGATTCCGGCGTACTGCCAGATCGTTAGCGTTTCGTTAAAGAGGAGGAAGCCGGTGATAGACGCGACCACTGGTTCAATCGTGGCAATAATGGAAGCACGGCTTGATTCGACATATTCAAGTCCCTTCGTGTACAAGACAAAAGGAAGCATTGTAGAAACAAACCCAAGCCCCGCAATAAGTCCCCAAACTTCCCACTGTGAAAATATTGCTATCCTTTCACCTAATCCGCTAAACGGCAAGACGGCAACTGCTGCAAACAAAAAGGTATACACCGTAACCGTCAGTGAGTTGTGTTTACGGAGAGCGTATTTTCCAAAGATGCTGTAAAGGGCATAAAAGAATCCGGATCCAAGGCCGAGCAATAGGCCGTATAGGGAAATCGAGCCCTGCACATCTGGGAATAAGCCGATCACAAGCGTGCACCCGACTAGTGTCGTGAGTAAAGCGGTGATTTTGCGAAGCGTCAGGGCTTCTTTGAATAAGAAAAAGGACAAAATCGTCACAAAAGCGGGCGCTGTATATAATAGAACAAACGCGATCGATATGGACGTGACCTCCATCGCGCTGAACAAACACCAGTTGAAAAGAACGATGCTGATGATGCCTGTTCCGATAAAGTAGCGGCTATCGGACAGAGGGATGCGAAAGAGCCTATGATCTTTCTTTATCACGTAAGCACTCATAAAGATCGCAGCCATAGTGACTCGCAGGGTTACGACCTGAATAGGGGTAAACCCTTTTTCGTATAGAGATGATACAAATATGCCTATGATTCCCCAAAGGCATGCACCTAGTGCGATCGAAATCATAGCGCTTCGTTGTTTCATGTGCGCCCCTCCGTTCATGCTTTTGGTCTAAGGTACCATATTTTACATGAGGGGTGCATCCGTTAGCTTTGGATAGTGCTAAGGTGGATCGGGAAATCACTCCCTTTCCGCGGCGAGGCAAACCCTAATCAAGGAAGCGTTTATAGGAGGGGCCTTATCGTTGTCTTATACGCCAACACGATTTGATGCTATGTATGAAGAATTTGTTGCCGACCTTCATAAAATCTTTCTAACCTATCAACAGAATGTACGAGTTACGTTCCACGATCAAACAGAGGTTTGTGTAGGACAGTTCGCTTTACAAAAAACAGAAGCTTAGGCAAAAAGGGTAGAAGAAACGAAAGTAATCGCGTTCTTCTACCCTTCATAACACTCCTCGTACCGATCCTTCATCAGGAAACTCTGACAAGCAAATCCTCGGTCATGATAGATCTCTTTCCCGACTTCTAAATCGATGCTTTGATTCGACTCGGGGAATCTTGGTTCTTCATTTGTGATGGAAAGGGTCTGATCATCTTTCCACTCTAACGAAAAGTGACTCTTCGCATCGCTATAATAAATGACCTCTTTTTCGTTATCCTGCTCATGATTCGTAATCTCTACCCAAAGGTTCACCCCACCTGCGGCACCGCCGTAGGTCTCGTAATAGGCGTTAGCTGTGTAGGTACCCTGCGGGGATTCTGTCGTTTCTTCATAAGGCGTTCCTTCAAGGTCACCGAATGTGAAGAAATAAGTATGGTAGCCGATGAGCCCAAAGCCGAGCGCAATTCCTGTTACAGCTGTTAGCAGTAGCTTCTTTGGGAAAGATCTCTTTTTCAAGAAGTAGGGGACGAGCATAATGCCAAAGGCAAGTAGAACGAAGAAGGTTACTAGGAAAATGGCCAGAGTCCACCCGTCTATATACATCGCTTAGCCTCCTTATATAGAATAAACAAATCCAATTTTACCATAAAATGACTAATGTGAATGCCCAAAATGTTCTCAACTATGTGAGAAAAGGTCAGAAGCGTTGACAAGATTTTTAGAACACGTTATAGTGTTCTGTGTACCCAATGGGGTATATAAAAAATGAATTATACCGATGACGAATGACTGATAGAAGAGGTTTCCTCTTATTGAAATAAAACGGATCAATACTAGAATAGGGAGAGATTTAAATGACAAATAAAATGACAATGAACGTAACAGCACAAACAGAAGGGATTACAGTTAAAGCGAATGCAGGTAAACACGAATTTATGATTGATGAAGGAAAGCACATGGGGGGACAAGACTTAGGTCCAAACCCACTACAGAGTGTCCTTGGTTCACTTGCGGCTTGTGAGAATGTGACTTCGCGAATGGTGGCAAGAGAAATGGAATTCGATCTTCAGGACATTTCCTTCAACATCTCAGGTGAATTTGATCCGCGTGGATTTATGGGGAAAGCTGATGTGCAACCTTACTTTGACGTTGTAACGATTGAAGCGGAAGTTATCACAACAGAATCTGCTGAACGTTTGAAAGAACTACAAGAAAAAGTAGAAGCCCGTTGCCCGATTTATACCATGATGAAAGCAGCTGGCGTGAACATGGTTGATACATGGAAAGTGGCTCAACCAGCATAATAGATAGATAGGGAAAAGCCAGGATGTGCAATCCTGGCTTTTTTATGATGACGAGAACGCTACATAAAGATCGCTCCCCCAATAAAATCACCTAACCCAGAAGACCAGACGAACAGGAGAACAACGCTTAACACAAGACTTGAGATTCGCGCTCTTTTAGAATGCATGCTTATTTGAATTGTGTACAATATCGCCCAAATAAGGTAAGAAGCCGTGACCCCGAACCACACATCGGCCGTAACTCCCGTAGCACTCATCCCAAACCCAAATAGAACTAAAAGATTAAAGACTGTCAGTACGACCAAAAGAAATATATTGATTATATGGATTGTTTTTCGTCCCAAGTACCTTCCCCCCCTAAATTCATAGCGGAACTTATTTCCAATTACATTCTTTCAAACATATGGATATTTTACAATAATTTCACGCAGATTCATCCTAAAAAATGGGAGCATCCATTTCAACCGATCTAGATCTATGCTATTCTATCGTCAAAAGGTAAGAGGTAAGGGAGGGAAATCGAATGTTCGGAGACAAACCGACCTGCATGGTGTGTGGGAAAGAAATTCAGGGGGATGAGTTGGTGTATGTGAAGATGCGCTATCCAAAGCGTAAAGGAATGACAGAGATCAAGGCGTACCTCAATAACGAAGCGCGGTTTATTTGTGAAGAGTGCTTTGAAAATGGAAGCGCTCAGTGAGTCTGGAAAAGATTCCTCTGTCATGTGATATAATGAAGGAAATGGAAATCGTTTAGCTGGAAAGGGGGAGGGTGGAGTGAGAGACAAAGTGTTCTTTGGAATAGGGTTTATCCTTCTGTTACCCATTACCACCTCTATTTATAAGTGGATCTACTACCATTTTCCCTGGAATGGCAATGACGTTGTCGATATACTGACCGTGTTGCTTTATCTGGCAGGAATACTTCCGTTAACAGCTTATTTATCAAACGAAGTGGTGAAGTCTTACATAAATAATCGAAAGCGGGTTTAGATTCTCGTTCTGTAAACTTCCGATGACGGGAGTTTTATTTTTTTTCAATCAAGTAAACAATTTTCTGTGGGAGGGTGTGCCGTTATGAAGCGTGTATTAGTGGCCGGGGCTACCGGGTACCTGGGGCGATATGTGGTCAAAGCCTTTAAAGAAGCCGGGTATAGCGTGAAAGTGTTGGTCCGGTCGAAAGAAAAGATGAAGGAAGAGGGTCCATTCTCGTCTCCTGCTATTATGGAAGCAGTCGATGAGTTCGTCGTGGGGGATGTAGCTGAGCCCGCTTCTCTGAAAGGGATTTGTTCCGATGTGGATTACGTATTCTCTTCTGTTGGTCTTACAAGGCAGAAAGGAAAATTAACGTTCAAGGACGTCGATTACAAAGGGAACCTTAACTTGCTGAAAGAGGCAGAAGAAAGCAAGGTTGAGCGGTTCATGTATATAAATGTGCACGGTGCTGAAGACTGCCCATCTGCTCTTATTCAGGCGAAGAAAAAGTTTGTCCAAGAATTAGAAAAAAGCGATCTAGATTCGACTATCGTGAACCCGACCGGTTACTTCTCTGACATGACCGAGTTTGCCTCGATGGCGAAGAAGGGGCGGGTGCTCTTATTTGGAAAGGGAGACAACAAAATGAACCCGATCCACGGGCAGGATCTGGCATACTACTGCGTGCGCTCCATTTCTGAGAAGCACTCGCCCTTGAACGTCGGTGGTCCTGATGTGTATACCTACCGGGAAATGGCAGAGCTCGCTAGTCAGACTGTGAACCCAGAAGCCAAAATCACCTCCATACCGGTTTGGACGGTGAAGGCCATGCTTCCGTTCCTGAGGATCACGAACAAAAAGCAGTACGACTTATTTCAATTTTTCTTCTATGTGATGACCCATGACGTGGTGGCCGAGCCTTACGGGAAAATCGATTTGAAGACGTATTTTGAAGAGGGAGAAGCGTCTCGTTAACCCTCTCAGGCGAAGGTAAGAACTTCTTTTATAAATGGCAAAACGAACTTTTGTTCTAAAATAGACATATAAATAAGGACAAAAGTGAGTGGTTTCAAATGACATTAACAGACATTATTAAGGAGATTCAAAAACTCAATACCTCAGACCAACTACGTTTGAAAGAGTTTTTCACCAAATCTCTTGCGTCATTTTCTGCAAGTGAACCCATTTTTAAGGAGGTAGCTAAGCAGAAACATAAAGATGGCTACACTTGCACTCACTGTCATTCAAATAATGTTGTCCGATTCGGGAAGTATTCCGTTAAAGTAGGAATGAAAACAATGGAACGTCAGCGTTATCGCTGCAAAGATTGCAGGAAAACTTTTACCGATTTCACGAACACTCCTTTACGTGGGTCTCACCTTCCTCATAAATGGCTGGATTTCATTCAGTGTATGATTGAAGGGTACTCTTTACGCAAGGCATCTGAGATTATTGAAGTCCACTACGTCACCCTTTTCTATTGGAGGCATAAGATTTTATCCGCTTTGAAACAAATGGATTTCGACCAATTTTCTGGTATCGTCGAAATGGACGAGACCTATTTCTTGTACTCTGAAAAAGGGAAACGAAATTTAAAAGGACGTAAAGCTCGCAAGCGTGGCGGTGCTTCTCAGTTCCGTGGCATCAGCAGAGAACAGGTTTGTGTGTTGATTGCCAGAGACCGTAAAAAATTGACTTATTCCAAAGTGATTGGGCAAGGACGTATTGTAAAATCCCGCTTAGAGAAGGCAATTGGCTCCAAGCTATCCAAATCGAATACCTTATGTACTGACGCGTGGCGAGCTTTCAAAACCTATGCAAAAGATAAAGGATTAGAGCATTATCCCTTCAAATCAGACGGGAAGGAACGAGTCAAAGGGCTTTACCATATCCAAAATGTCAATAACTATCATAGCCGCTTGAAAGGCTGGATGGACCGCTTCAATGGTGTGGCGACAAAATACCTCGACCACTATTTGAGTTGGTTTCAATTCCTGGACGTAATCAGATTCCGTAATGATTCCGCAACCGTAAGTAAAATGGTTATTGATAGTTGCTTATTATCGACCAATGCTACTTACGATAGATTAAGATTATCTTCATTTAAGGCATAGTATTATTTTTTCAGTATGGCAAACAAATGCGACTCGTAGGGAGGGGTTTGTATGAAACAAACAAGGATAGGCTCTTGGACTATCGAGGTAGATGTTAATAAAACCAAAGAATTTTATGATAATTATCATTTAATCACCGAAGATTGTGATTGTGATTATTGTGCTAATTATGTTTTAGTTTGTGAAAAGTTACCGCCAGAGATTAAAGACCTTTTTAATTTACTTGGTATTGACCCTCTTAAGGAGGGAGAGGTTTCTGAATATATGGAGAATAAAAATGGCACACATTTATACGGTGCATTTTATCATATTGTCGGCAGAATAATTGAAGGACCCAAACTTTGGGTTCCTACTAAGGAAGGTAGCGAAGTTTCATCACCTGATTTTGTTAAATATAATGGTGTTGAAATAGACTTCAGTGATGATTTAGCGTTAGTTCCAGAAGGATTTCCAATGCCAACAATTCAGTTCGAGATTCAATTGAATATTCCGTGGTTATTAAACTAACGATTTATTTCTTCAATTATAACTAAAATCAAGGACCTATTTGAGGTCCTTGATTTATATTTAATTATCAACAATATTATTTAACAGAGCCTTATAAATAGAAGTTCTTTTTTTATGGAGACACTGTTAAAGTGGAATGTTGATTTTTTATACTTTACATAGAAGTTCCTAATAAGGAGCACCTGAAAATGAGAATGTTTCCGTTAGCGTTAGTCTGTGCGTAAGGTGGTTCGGGAAATCACTCGCTTTCAGCGGCGAGCTGGGAAGCCTCCTCGTTCGCTTGCGCTCTCTGTGGGGTCTCCCCTAGATAGAAATGTGCAAGCGTGGTGCCTAGGACCATACGGACAAGGCAGCTTTTTGGAAAAGGCGATAAGCCTTTGGAAAAAAGATGACTTGTCTCGCTAGGTCCTCCACGCTGGAACTAGACTGGCTCCTACTGCCGCAGGAGTCTCGCAATTTCCCGAACCACCTTTGCCATATTGGGAAGAACGGAAACATGCCATATTAGGGAATAGAGTTGAATCTATTCTACGATCTAACTGGAGGGCCGTCCCATCAAATTTAGATAAGGGGGGTCTGGGGAACTGGGAGACTCCTGCGGGATAAAGAGGTCGACGAGACCCCGCAGGGCACGAATTTTGCCCGAGGAGGCAGAGGAAGTTGTCACGTCCTGTGCCAACGTCGAACGACCCCATCTACACTTAAGTGTCTCAGCTTCGGGTATTGAACAAGCTTATAAAATAACTAAACTATAATATAGTCTTTGTGGAAAAAATAAGAAAATAGAGGCACCTCCTGGACACCTGGAAGCGATTATAAGGTAAAAGACTAAAGTAGGTGATTCTGATGCACATCAAGCATCTGAAAGCATATCAATCGTTTCCGTCCGTCGCGAGATTAGATGAACAGGTAAGAGGGTTCCTTCGTCAGTATAAATGGGAGCTGTCTGAAGGGAATCTTGAGATCTTAACGTATATCTGGCGACATTCTGTGAAATATCCTGGTGTGTCGTTTGCCAAAGTGAGCACCATTGTCGCAAGCACCGGGCGTAGTCGCAGCACAGTCATCCGCACGATTAATCGGTTTGAGAAGATGAATCTATTAAAACGGATCGAAACGACACGTCCAAATGGCAAGCGCGGTGTGAATCTCTTAATCTTTCAAAATGGAACAGATTTCTCTACGCACCGGGATGACACCCTACCTGACACCTTAGGTGACACGGTAGGCGAAGAGCCTGGACCGAATGCTCCCAACGGATCTGAGCCAAATTTACGCGAGGAAACAGAGAAGAAGCAGGGAGAGAAACCCTTTTTAAAGAGTGAGAAGATCGAAGGAAAAGCGGGCGGAGAATTCCGGATGGATTATTCCTTTTTGCCTTCTTACATTCCAGAGACCTTTATTCAAGCAGCCAAACCATTCTACTCCCCTGTTGAAGTGGATGGGGTATGGGTGTGCATACATCGAGCGTATAAAAAAGCAGGGATGCATCAGACAATCGAAGCCTACATCGAACAGATCACACGCACATTCAAGCAGGCGGTCTTTGCTTACAAACAAGGCAAGGTCAAGAGTACGTTCCGCGGCTATTTGTACACGTGTGTACTTGAAGCATGTAGACAAGAGAAGCGGAAGGAAACGATTCGGGGCGGGGATTCGGTGTATTATGATTGGTTGGAGGAAGCTTGATTTATGAAGTGTACAAGAGAGGGGAAATGAGTTTATGAAGGGCAGACAGAAGCGGCATGGGTCTGTTGCCCGTGCCGCTTGATTTATCTTTTCATATGCTTTTGAACAATTTTTTTAAACTGCTCCAGCTCTTCCCAGTCTTTAAAGTATCGCTTCGGCAACAAAATCGCCTTACGCTTCGATACATACATGAGGAACAGCTCGGGGTACTCTCTGAATGAGGAGAAGTCTCTCCATTCAAAGTACGTATCCGACCGCCTCACTTTCTGATGGACGCCTTCCTCGCTAAATGTGTAGGTAATCTCATTCTGCGCGAGGTGATCACTTGAGAATTCTCGCCTCGCCCGAACCCGGTTAAACATCTTCACGAAAAGAAGAAAAAGACCAGAGGGGATAAGGGCGAATAAGGCAGCAAACCAGATGCTCACAAACCAAATCGCATCAATAACGGTCACGAACATCAGGGTAAAGAGCACCAATAGTCCGAAGAAAAAGGTCAGGTTGACTCTCCGTAAATGGTAGGCCTGGTACTTCTTGAATTCATCTAATGTAATGGTTCCGCTGACGGTAACGGATTCTTGATTCTCCAAACGATCACTCCTTTAGCTAGTATTCCATACCCGAACTCTGACTTGATTATACACGCTTATAGGTCGTTGGTCTCGGATAGAGAAGGGTCTTTATGAACTTGAAAAAGAGAACACGTGTTGGGTGAACATTTTTTTGCTCACCCTTTTTTATATGATGAGGGTACCAAAGAAACAGGAGGAATGAATCATGAAGAAATTATTCTCAGGATGTTTAACCATTATTGGAGCCATTGTGGTGATTGGCATTATTATTGCCGTAGCCACAGGAGGGGACGACTCGGCGGAAACGTCTTCAGGAAATGAAAGCAGCGGTCAAGAATCAAGCAAAGCAAAAGAAGAAACGAAAGAAGAACAAACGGAAACGATCGGAATCGGTGAGACAGCAACGATCGACGACATTGGGTTTACGGTCAATAACGCAGAAAGCAAAACAACGATCGAGCCAGACAACGAGTACGCAGAACCAGTAACGACAAACAACCAGTTCATCGTATTAGATGTAACGATTAACAACGGCAAGAGCGAAGCGATCACAACGGACTCAAACTTCTTCACCCTTGTCAGTGAAGACGGCACAGAATACAGCCCGAAAAATGATGGGGACCTGATCACGGTCATCCCGAACGACAAAATGCTGTTCCTAGAAGAGATCAACCCAGGTCTTAAGAAAAACGGAATCATCGTCTTTGAAGTCGGCTCAGATGTAGACATGAGTGGCCTGACGTTAAAAGCCAATGCTGGATTCTGGGGCACGAAGAGCGTAAACATTAACTTGAAATAAGCACAAAATGAAAAAGCCCGTTCCCAAATTATACGGGAGCGGGCTTCCTTTATGTATGACTCATGATGCTTTCTTTAGCCGGAATGAGTATAACCAGAACACATACACCACCACACCCATTAAAGATCCACCAACAGCGAGAACGCCGCCCCAGTGAACGGGAGATCCGGTCAGTCGCCAGAAGCTGTAGGGAACCAAGTATAGAAACACGAAAACGAGCAGCCCTAAACAAAGGATCATCGCATTCTTGACTGGACTTTGCTTCACCTCTGTCTGAACCATGACCATCCCATTCAGGACGATCGAAAGCCCAACAAGAGACAAGATCAGCATCCATCCGCTTGCCATTGTTTATACCCCCTGGAAAACCATTGTCGTCATGGCTAAAATGAATAGCCTTTATAGAAAAAAAGCGATTCAAGGTTTTTATAAATGAAAGTGGAATATACATATTACACCAAATGGCGGTCATGGTAGTTATATATTTCTACCCTATCTAGAAGGATCTAAACGGAAAATTCTGTATGGAACTTGACCAAATAGTGGAATGTCTTCTAAATGGTAGTCTTGTAGGGACTCCGGGGATTACAATAGAATTTGGAAATGAAAAGAGGAGGTCTCAAAATTGGAAGTAAACAACAACACTAGATTATTACAGCTACAGGAGATCTTGTCCAAAGAAACAGATGAATTACACGAATTAAGTATGAAAGAAATTATGGAGAAACTGAAATTCGTCTTCGGTCCTGAGGCGAACTTCGATAAACGAACGCTTAAGCGGGACATGGAAGTTCTAGAAGAAGCGGGATTCGAAGTGATCCAGAACAAAGGCGACTTCGGAAAAACGCTCTACAGCTATCAGGACCGCGTGTTTGAAACGTATCAGCTCCGCCTGTTAAACGACGCTGTCCTATCAGCGAAGTTCATTACAGAGAAGGAGAAGAAGGATCTGATCCAGCGCATTAAGAACCTGACGAGTAAACATATCGCAAAGACATTACCGGATCCCTTGCTGTTCAATCAATCCGCAAACGATGGCTACCAGCTTGTGAAACTGAACATCGATCACGTACATACGGCCATCGCTGAACAGAAGGTCCTTTTATACCAATACGGCAAATACAATATGAAGAAAGAGTTCGAATACAACCGCGACGGAAGCACCTACGAGGTCGAGCCCTACGCCCTGATCTGGCAAAACGATTTCTACTATTTAATCGGCCGATTCCGAGGCACTGGAGAAATGCGCCACTACCGCCTCGACCGCATGCGGAACATCCGTTTGTCAGAAGAACGATTCCGCAAAGAAGAGATCAACATCCAAGACTACGTGGACCAAAGCTTCCACATGTTCGCAGGAGAGAACACCTGGATCAAAGTCCAGTTCCACGCCTCTCTCCTAAACGTCGTCCTCGACCGGTTCGGCCTCGACGCCTCGATTCAGCAAGTGGATGAGGAGCATTTCTTGCTGTCAACGAAGGCCAAGATGAGTACAGGGCTAGTCGCCTGGATTATGCAGTGGGGGCGGAAGGCTAAGGTCGTTTCGCCTGAAGCGTTGAAGGAAGAGGTTCGGGAGGAAGTCCGGGCTATGTTTGAGGGGTATGGATTGGAGTAGGGAACCTTTGTTGGGTGCGCAAATTATTGAGCACCCTTTATAATATAATTATGCTAGAATCATTGAATAAAAGTTGGTTTTATAGGATCATATTACCAATAAATATCTAAGGCTCTCTTCTCTTAAAGATGGTATCTTATGATAAAATTTACTGGTAATCTACTTACAATTATTTAAAAGGAGTACATGTAATGACAACGGAATCTTTATTCTCATTCATGAAAGAAGTCGCTCCTGATTTTGTTACGTTAGGAGAAAAGATTGAGGCTTCTTTGTTTGAACAGCCAAATAGTACTTTGGTTCAGGCTCGTTTGTTTGGTGAACATTTAGGAAAACTAGTGGCCAAACACGAAGGCACTGAAGAAGTCTTTTCAGTAAAGCATGTGGAACGTTTAGAGAAACTATTGCGCAGAGAAGCGATAGAAGAAGATATATTTAATAAATTTAATTGGCTACGAAAGATGGGGAATAAAGCAGCTCATGAGCCTAACTTTGGAGAAGTAGAAGTGGCAATCAGAGCGCATCGTATCATTTATGACCTTTCTTGTTGGTATGTTCAATTATACATAAGTTTTGACTTTGCCGTACCAGAATACAGCCTTCC
Organism: Pontibacillus chungwhensis; assembly: GCF_030166655.1. Classification (GTDB taxonomy): domain Bacteria; phylum Bacillota; class Bacilli; order Bacillales; family BH030062; genus Pontibacillus. The sequence goes on from NZ_CP126446.1 coordinate 1,185,710, forward strand.
CAAGCCCAGAGCCAATCAAGGGGTTGATAAGGAAGAGTTAGCTAACATGTTACAACCCTTATTAAACGACTCTCTCCAATCGGTTGTAGGCCAGCAGTGGGCAGAAATGAAAAAAGAAATAGAAGAATTGAAGAAATTGAAGGAAGAGCCACCGAAAACTGATAATGAGAACGATGGTGAAAAAGTCCCTCAACCTAAAGTAAAAGAAGAAACTAAGAGTGAGGTTAAAGAGAAATCTTTTGCTTTATTCTCATACCTTAAAGAGCATGGTTTAGAAGTGCTTGATAAGCGAGCGAATAAAGGAGCTATTTGGGTAGTTGGGAATTGGTCTTTGAAAGAGATTCTATTCCCTTTAAAGAAATACAACATTTATTTCCGGTTCGCGAAGAAAGGCTCTAAGTCTACTAAACGTCGCCCGGCCTGGTTTATGCTAAGTAAATGGCGCGAGACAGAAGAGGAAGAGAAGGCTCGCTTATTTAAAAGTGAAGAAAAAGTTGAAGAAAGTAAGGTAGATGAGATATCTAGTAATAGCAGTAAAGAGGATGAGACCAAGGAATCTTATCAGCTGCCTGAAACAGAGGAAACCTATTCAGAGCAAGCTGAGTATGTAGTTAAAGAGGATCAAACATTTATTGTGCAATTAGCACCTGTAAACAAAGTAGACTACACCCAAAAAGAACAATTGTTTGTTCCAAATCATCTTTTGAACACTCCAATTGAAAGCTATGCTGAAACAGCTCTATCTTTGCTTAAAGATAAAGGAATTCAATTTGTAGCAGATGTAGATGAGGATATTCTGAGGGATTTATACCGCACTGATCGGGAGTTCTTTTATCAAGTGGTTCAACATTTGTTTGTTCTTGGTGTAGATTTCACAGAGAAGTTATCACAATTTAAGCCTGTAGTTCATTTTGAAGGTGAAGACAAAGTCATCGTTGTTCGTAGTCAGGAACATTCAGCAATATCCTCTTGGTTACCTAAACTTTACACGCAACGATTTGCAGAAGTAGGAATTCGAAATACGAATCAACTCAACGGATTATTTCTATCCTCTTTAAAGTGGTTATTTAAGGAATTATATGGTGAAGTGTTGACTTTTCTTTCTCAACATGAAGAAACATGGGTAGAAGAAGGGGAAGAACCCTTTGAAACGCATGTTCCAGCAGAAAACGCAGGAAGCATTTCCTTAGACAATGAATGGATATCAATAGATGCTAACCTAAGAGAAGTTGCACTAAACACCACAAACTTTCAAGGAGTGCGTGCTTTAGTTCGTCAATTACAAGAAAAAGGCTTCTTTACATTGAATGATTTACCAGAAAATCTGGACGACCTTCACCTTCAATTCAAAGGAGTAGGCCCTGGTGCCGTGCAAAAATTATGGAATCAAATTGCCCTTATGTCGAAGAGTATAAACACTAAAGGTGAGAATGGTAGTCAATTTGAGCAGGGTACTATGGTAGTATTTGAAGATTATGAAATTGAAATCCCTGAGATCATAAGAACCGTAGACATTGAAACAGATCGATTCTTAGGGGTAAAGTCGATATTGGAACAGTTCGGTGAGAGAGGCATAAGGGTTTATGGTGACCTGCCGGTAGATTTAGAGTCTATTACTTCTTGGCCCAAAATAGGGAAAACGAGAGTGAAACAGTTCTTTGAACAGCTTGTAGACATCATGGAGACGGTTAAGAACGAGTTGATGTATTCACAGAAGTTGAATCAAATGACAGCTGAAGAACGTTTTCATTATTACTTTACTAAACATGAAGAGCTAGTAAGTAAACTTCCTGATTCAGTTGAGTTGCAAAAGAAGCATAAGATCACCCCACGCCAATTAAAGCTAATGGAAATGAAATATAAAGCTTTTAAAAGAGGGGATCACCTTACTCTAGAAGAGATGGGTGAAGCATTAGGTGTAACGAGGGAAAGGGTTCGTCAGGTTATTGCTAAGTTCAATGAACGTTTATTCCTCCAGGGAGAAAAATGGGTCAACGAAGTTCAGCAGATGTTGAAACATTCTCAAGTAATAGCGAATAAATGGCTCGATCGCAAAACATTTACCCATTATATGATGGGAGAATGTTTAAACATGCTTAATATAAACTTTAGACTAGAAGACTTGTATCTAACTTCATACAACAGTGAAGAGTATGAGAATGTTAAGAAATCTATATATGAGAATGTAAAAGATTTCTTCCACCAAAAGGTGTTTACAAGATTAGAGCTTGAAGATTGGGCAGAAGCTTTATCCCACAAATTAAACATTCCTAGCGCTTTTATTAAAGATGTAAGCTCTCCTTATATGAATTGGTTTCAGAATGGGGAAGGTGTCTTAACTACCCTAAATAAGGCCGACGTAGTAGAGATGGTTATGGCGGAGTATCCACAGGGTGTAGAAATCTTTCGAAAAGAAGATGAACTGATAGAGAAGGCTAATCAAATTATGCCAGGTCAGTTTGGCGGTGAACGTTCTTTCACAAGTATCGTCAGTAATAGGGAAGACGCTGCTCACAAGTTCCTAATGTGGGGAAGAGGGACGTATATTTATCATCAGTTTGTGCACCCGGATATCGACTGGTTAGCTCAAGTACAATATCAGGCTCTTGATTTCTTATCAAAAGTGTCAACGGTCAATATTCATAAGTTATTCAGAGTTGTAAAAGAAGAGGCCATCGAGAGAGGAATCCCAAACGAGTATGCGCTTTATACTTTATTAAGGCAGCATCCCATTGAAGAAGTAGATTATTTGAAATTTCCGAAGATTTCATTAGCTGGAGTAGAACTAAGGAAGAACGTAGAATGGATACGTGAATTTATCCATGAATATGGTGAGCCAGTGCCTTATGATGTACTAAGAAATGAGTTTGTTCATGAAAGAGGATGGAAGGAGTTCACTTTACAACACAATCTATGGAATGATGATTCTATCATCCAGTACAAACATGCCCATTATACGTTAATGTCGTATTTTGAACATATTCCATATGATTTCTTCCGTCCTATTATTCAACGACTAGAAGAGCTGCTGGAAGACCAAACGATTATTCAAATTGGTCGAGTGTTCGAAGAGAAGAAAACGTATTTAGCTAGTGAGGGCATAGTGAGTTCTTATCTCCTTTATCAAACCTTAGAACGATTATATGAGGGACCGTTGGATTTTGCCAGGTATCCATATCTGACTAATGGCGACATCAATAAAGATGACCTTTCTATAACGTCTCTTGTAGAAGACTATTTGATAGAAGCTGGTGGAGAAGTACCAAGAGAAGAAGTGTATCAGTGGATTACAGAAGAACTCGGAGGTCACGAGAAAATATTAGATAACGTACTACAGAAATCAAACGATATCTTCTACTACACTAGAGGACAATATGGGGAGTATGTTCATCGAGACGTGATTGATTGGAACGAAGAGAAACAAGAACAGTTGCATCAGTACTGCCTGGCTCGTTTGAATGAATTACTGGGAGTCAGAGACCTTCCTATAATAACGATCGGAGATTTATTTAATCCTAATGATCTCCCTCCATTAGACAATTATGTCCCATGGACAGAGGATTTGCTAACGGATTGCTTAAAGAATGACCATCGATGGGAGCTTATTGGCTCTTACAACTGGATTGTAGCAGCATTTGAGACAGTGATGCCTTATAGTAGTAATCCTGAATTTATAACATATATCTTAACGTCTCAATTTAACTCCAGTGCGAAAGTCCACGACTTTTATCGTTACTTAAGGCAAGTTAAATATTCACAGGATGGAGCACTATTGAGCGAAGCGGAAGACCTCTTGGAAGAGGATGAAGCACCTTTTACAATCGAAGGTGATGAAATCGTAATGAAATTGTTAAAGGAGACTACTCATGAATCATGAACATGATTTAATACAGAAGATGAAAGAACTTGTCGACGAGGAAGATCCCCTCGTCAGACAAGTGGTATCCCTCACATTGGATGAAGTAAACAATCGGTCATTATCGGTCGAAGCAACAGCCAAAAGAATGGAACGTAAAATCGATGGAATGTTGCAACAGGACGGGAGGGGCTAACTATGATTATTTCTAAATTAACGATGAATCATTTTCGCCAATTCTATGGAGACCAAACCATTGACTTTGCTGTTGATGAGCACCAAATGGTTACCGTTATCCTTGGGGAAAATGGCCGGGGAAAAACGGGAATTTATAGAGCCCTGTTATTTGCCTTATTTGGGGATCGTTTCTTAGAACAGGATGCAAAAGGTGATGGGCTGCTCTTAGCCAATAGCAAAGCTCTAAAAGAAGACCAGGAGAGAGAGAATAAAGGGATTGAAACATGTGTAGAAATTCACTTTTCTCACCAGGGAAACTCTTACATTTTACATAGAAGTCAAATTGCTCGCATCGAAACAAATGGGAAGGTAAAAGAAGAAGATCACGATCTATGGTTAAAAAATGTAGAAGACAATGAAACCCTTACGAGAAAAGCAGACATAAACGAACTTGTCTACTCCATTCTAGATGACAGAGTGAAACATTACTTCTTCTTTGATGGAGAACGTATTGAAAGGTTAACCAGAACAAATCAGGATCAAAAAAATGAGATCTCTATGGGAATTAGGAACTTATTAAAGATTGATCAAGCTGTTAAATCGAAACAAGTTCTCCAGCACCTTTTAAAGAAAACAAATAAGGAATTGCAAAATCATTCCACAGGGGAATATCGTCAAGCTCTTCAAAAAAGAGAAGATCTACAGAAACAAAGGGAAGAGTACAAAGCAGAGAAAGAAAACATAGAAAATACCCTTTCAAATGACGCTCATCGATATCAAGAAATTGAAGATGAGCTAGAACGATTTGAGAAAGAGAAAGAACTCATACAACAGAGGAGACAACTTGAATCAGACCTTGATTATGCTAAGGAACAGGTAGGACATTCTCAGCACGCACTGACTTCTTTCAGTGATACGCTGTCTCTTCTTATGTCTAGAGATATTCTATTTGATGTGAAGAAACAATTAGACCTCTATCTTGGTGAGAAACGTCAAGAAGACGTGATGAGTTCAAAAGGAATACAGGAATTACTGGAGGACTTGACTTGCATATGTGGTCGTGATTTTGTTGAAGAATCTACTGAATATCAGCAACTCCAGTCTCTTTATCATGCTGTTCAGAACCAGGAAGCTAACAAGGATTACCATCAATTAAAAGCGAAGGTTATGCAATTAATTGGTTTTTTAGATGGTAAAGAAGAAGATTTAAAGAATCAGGTAGAAACCATAAAAAATGCTGAACAAAGTGTGGACGACCTTTCTTATCAGGTAGAAAAACTTAATCAACAATTAAGTGGTACGGGTGAAGAACAACTTCAATCTCTCAATGAAGAGAGAGAAGATCTCCTTAGAAAACAGACTCACCAAAGACATGAGATGGACCAGGTCAAAGAAAAACTAGACGGGATCGAAAGTGAAATCCAGAAAGTTAACCTCCAAATTAAAGACTTAAAAGTGAAAAGCGGAGCTCACCAGCAGCTAGTGAAGAAAGAAGAAACTCTATCAGCCTCTCTTGAAGCTATGAAGAGAATCATTAGTAAGTTCGAGAAGGATGTTATGGAGGATTTAGAAATTGCTGCTACTCAAAATTTAAGCTATTTATTGGATGAAAGTGGACAAGAAAACTTAAAAGAAGTGAAAGTTCGTTCCGATTATTCACTTGATGTGCTAAATGCCTTCAATCAGCCGTTCCTTGCGAACATTTCACAAGGACAACGACAAGTTCTTTCATTAAGCTTTATTACAGCATTAGCTCAAGTAGCGGGTGGATCGAACACTTTAGAAATGCCTTTATTTATGGATACACCATTTGGTCGCCTGTCATCTACCCACCAGGAGAACCTAATGAGCTTCATTCCACAGATCACGTCACAGTGGGTCTTACTCGTGACAGATCGCGAATACGATCAGAATGCTCAGAACAAATTTGAACAAATGGGGGTAGTTGGGAAGTACTACATTCTAGAGAGTACTGAGCCAGGCGTCACACAAGTTAAAGAGCAGCTTTACACGCAAGGAGGGTACTCATCATGATAGGAGAAATTGGTTCACTAAGAGTACGCGTACGTCCAGAGTACTTGCCGTTATATAAACAACTTCTAAGAAACAGTTTAATTAAACAACATAGTGAGTTCTTCACACTTTGCTGCTTTATGACTAATTCAAAAGGTCAACTAGATGAACAAGTTAACCTCACAGAACTGTGCCAGGCGAATTCGTTTACAGAGTATCAACTTACTTCTCTATCTGCACTAGCTTATAAACATAACCAGGAGTTACTATTTTATAAAGAACTCTTTCAACAAATGGAGCAAGAAGCGGATAAAGGGTTCACTTATCTTATAGAAAACGTCTGGAGTAACCTTGTTTCTTATAGTGAAGGTGGAGAGGTAACCATTATCCCAGGGAGGGAATTTGAGGCTCAGTATTTGTTGGCAGCTCATGTTAGTCGTGAGATGGAGGAAGTGCCGTTTTAAGTGGTTTATAAGGTTCCCATTAAATAAGCTCCTTGCTCCATACTACGCTGCCGGCATATCCTAGCTGCTGATGAGGGATAGGTAATGAACCCGATCATCAACAGGTCTTTATTAAGTTTTAGAAACTCCCCCCTCAAGTTCTCAGTTTGTTGACGATAGCCGCAAGGGTCCCTAAAATTATATATTATGCAGCAGGTGGTATGAGAGATTAAGAGTAAAAACAATATCGGTTTAAATGCAGGAGATTTGTTTCGATTTAAATAGATGTTTGATTATAAATTAACAACAAAGAATGTCCATGGGAGGGCAAAAATAGAATGGAAATGACAAATAACAATGAATATGTTCAGTTTATATGGAAAAATGCCGAGATCCTAAGAGGGCCTTATCAAAAGGAAGAATACCGTGATGTGATTTTGCCATTGGTAGTGTTACGTCGTTTTGACTCATTATTAGAACCAACTAAGGATCAGGTTCTGGAAAAAGCTAAAACCGTCAGACACGACGCAATTTTGAATCGGTTGGCAGGATATGACTTTAATAATACAAGTCCATTTACATTCAAAACACTTCTACGGGATCCGGATAACATCGCCGCGAATTTACGCAACTATATACAAGGATTCTCTCAAAATGTGCGCGAAATCTTTGAGCATTTTGATTTTGAAGATGAAATTGAAAAGATGGATCAGTACAACCTACTTTATAATGTCTTAAAGTTGTTCGCGAGCATGGACTTTAGTGTAGAGAAAGTATCCAATATGCAAATGGGATACATTTTTGAAGAACTTATCCGTCGTTTTTCTGAAAACGCAGAAGCAGGGGACCACTATACCCCACGTGAAGTCATACAGCTTATGACTAATCTCGTATTAAACGAAGACCAGTCAGAATTGATGGAAGACGGAAAGATTGTACAGATTGGGGACTTTGCTTGTGGTACAGGAGGTATGCTTTCAGAGGCTTCAGAATACATTAAAGCTTTAAATCCTAGTACACAGGTTGAAGTGTTTGGTCAAGAGTTCAATCCGAAATCGTACGCGATTGCCTGTGCCGACTTATTGATTAAAGGACAAAATGCAGGTCATATTGCTTTCGGTAACTCTCTTACAGATCAGGATGGTCACCAAGGTCGTGAAGTCCGTTACGCGCTTATGAACCCGCCATTTGGCGTGGACTGGAAGCATTACAAAGCCCCAATTGAAGAAGAGCACGAGGAAAAAGGATTCGGGGGTCGTTACGGAGCAGGACTACCGCGTACATCTGATGGGTCTCTTTTATTTATGCAGCATATGGTGTCTAAAATGAAACAAGACGAAAAGGGAAGTCGTATGGCAATCATCCAGAGTGGTTCTCCCTTGTTTACAGGGGATGCAGGAAGTGGAGAGAGTGAAGTGCGTCGCTGGTTGTTAGAGAATGACCTTGTTGAGGGGATCATTGCCTTGCCAGACCAGTTGTTTTACAACACAGGTATAAACACGTATGTCTGGATTCTGTCGAACCGAAAAAACGATGATCTTCAAAAAGGCGCTGTTCGAACGGGTAAGGTTCAGCTCATCGATGCACGGGAATATTACACGACAATGAAGAAAAGCCTGGGGCAAAAACGTCATGAACTCACAGGTAAGCACATTCAAGAACTCACACGTCTGTACGGTGAGTTTAAAGAGGGTGAAAACAGCAAAATCTTTGATAACGAAGACTTTGGTTACCACAAAATCACCGTGGAACAGCCCTTGCAATTGAACTTCCAAATTTCTAATGAGCGAATCGAGGGTTTGTACGGAGAAGCAGCGTTCTCGAGATTATATGATGAGGAGAAATATCAGGAGTTGTTAGGTAAAGAAAAGAAGACAGCTGCAGACGAGAAAAAAATCACAAAGTATGAAGAGGGCCAGAAACTTCAAGAGGTGATTGTGAACATCCTGAAAGCGAATCGCTCCGATACTGTTTACAAAAATCGCGAAACGTTCTTAGGTGTCTTAGAACCCCTATTCAAAGATCATCCAGACGTGAAAGCTGGTTTGTTTAAATCTATTCTAATGGGGTTAGCTGAACGGGACAAAACGGCTGATGTCTGTAAGGACAAAAAAGGGAACAAGGAACCTGATCCTACGCTTCGGGATACAGAAAACGTACCGATAACAGAAAATATAGAAGACTACTTTAAACGTGAAGTCTTGCCGCACGTTCCCGATGCTTGGATTGATGATAAGAAAACGAAAATAGGGTATGATATCCCGCTCACTCGCCACTTCTATAACTATGAGTCGCTTCGTCCGGCAGTGGACATCCAGCACGACATTCAGAGAGAAGAAGAGGAACTACTAGGTTTAATGGAGGGATTATTCGATGAAGCGATACAGCGCGTATAAAGACAGCGGGATCGAATGGATTGGCGAAATTCCAGAAGACTGGAGTGTGACAGCCTTAAATAAGGTGGCTCAAGTAATAGACCCGGAACCAAGTCATAGAGCTCCTTCTATGGTGAGTGATGGGGGGATGCCATATGTAGGGATAAGAGACCTAAATAAGGATGGAAGTATTAATGTTGATACTTGTAGAATGATTAGTGAAAGTTCTATAAAGGCACAAGAAATGAGGTTTACTAAAGAAAAAGGTGATATTGTTTTTTGTAGAGTAGCTACATTAGGCAACCCTGTCATGCTAAATAAATATAGAATGAGGTTCTCGTTATCGGCTACTCTATGTCTAATAAAAACTGATAGTTCACAAGTAGTTTCTAGGTATATCTATTATTACCTTGACAGCCTTCCGATTAAGTTACAATCTGATCTATTTTCAACAGGTTCTACAAGAAAGTCTTTAGGTATGGAAACAATACGTAAGTTCAAAGTTCATATGCCTAGTCTAAATGAACAATTGACGATAGCCACTTATCTCGACCAACAAACGGCGAAAATCGATGCGGCGATCGAGAAGAAAGAGCGGATCATCGAACAACTGAAAGAATACCGACAATCGCTGATAACAGAAACGGTCACCCGCGGGCTAGACCCAGAGACGTCGATGAAAGATAGTGGTATTGAATGGATTGGGGAGATTCCTAAGGGTTGGGAAGTCAAAAAGTTAAAGCACTTAGTTAAAAGAAGGGCGAAAAATGCGAGTAAAAAGGACGCTGATTTACCTTACATTGGATTAGAGCATATAAAGGGGGGGACCGGCGAATTAGTTCGTAATAAAGAGGAGTCCACAGACGAATCAGGTGAAACTTCTATTCTGTTTAAAGAAGGTGACGTATTATTTGGGAAGTTAAGACCATATTTAGCGAAAGTTTACAACCCAAAATTATCGGGAAAATGTTCATCAGAATTTTTGGTGCTAGACTCTCATTCCTTATCGAGCACATATCTTCAAAATGTGTTATTAAGTAACGATTTTATTCAATTAGTTAATTCTTCCACTTTTGGCGCTAAGATGCCCAGAACAAATTGGGGATTTATAGGTAATGTAAGATTTATGGTCCCTTCTTTAGATGAGCAAAAAGCCATCACAGACTTCCTTGACCAAAAAACGTCCCAAATCGATGCCGTAGTCCAAAAAAACGAAGGGATCATCAAAAAGTTAAGAGAATACCGCCAATCACTCATTTCAGAAGTCGTAACAGGTAAAATGGATGTGCGCGAAGCTGTGGAGGTGGACGTATAATGAATACCCCTGACATGCTGAAAGAAAAAGAATTTCAGGCGTTGGTTAAGAATCATCTCATCGGCGAGCATAGCTATTTCGAGGGGACGAATGCGGATTACGATAACCATTACGCTATCGATACGACGCAATTGTTCGCCTTTTTAGAGGATACACAACCGAAAGCGATGCGAAAATTAACGGAGATTTATAAAGGACAAACCCGCAAAAAAATCCTCTTCCGATTGGACCAGGAGCTGAAGCGTCGCGGTATGATCGATGTCCTCCGAAAAGGGATCAAGGATTATGGAGTCCAGTTGCAGCTCGCTTATTTCCAGCCCCCAACAACCCTTAACAAAGAGTTGCTGGAGCTTTATAAGAAAAACCGGTTATCAGTCACTGAAGAACTGGTTCATAAAAAAGGAGAGCGTATCGATCTTGTGGTCTTCTTAAACGGACTTCCCGTTTTAGCGTTTGAACTGAAAAATGAGTTTACAGGTCAGGACGCTGCCTATGCGAAGGAACAATGGAAACAAGATCGAAGCGGACAACATCAGTTGTTCCGTTTCAAAGAGCGAACGATTGCCGTATTTGCAATGGATACAAGTGAAGCATTTATGGCTACAAAATTAGACGGGGAGAATACGTATTTCCTTCCGTTCAACAAAGGACAGAATGGCGGAAAAGGCAATCCAATTGTTGAAGGGAAGCACAGCACTCATTACATCTGGGAGGACCTCCTCGCTCCCGACCAGCTTCTTGAGGTGCTCGATAAATTTGTGTTCCTCTCTGTTGAAGAAGAGGAAGGGGACGATGGGAAAATCCGACGAAAAGAAAAAGTCATCTTCCCTCGCTATCATCAGCGGGATGCGGTGAAAAGTGTGGTGATGGATGCTAAGGCTAATGGGCCCGGCGCATCCTATCTCATCCAGCACAGTGCCGGAAGCGGGAAAACCAATTCGATTTCCTGGTTATCGCACCGATTAGCGACGCTTCACAATAATGAAAATGAAGCTGTTTTTGATGGTACGATTGTTGTTACAGACCGTAAAGTCTTGGACAAACAATTGCAAAAAGCCGTCTACCAACTAGAGCATAAAGCAGGTATGGTCGCTAAAATCGAGGAAGACTCCTCCCAGCTAGCAGACGCGTTAAATAACGAGACGAAAATTATCATTACGACGATTCAAAAGTTCCCGTATATCTTAGATAAACTTGGGACGCTTAAAGATAAGAACTACGCAATCATCATTGATGAAGCGCACTCCTCAACAAGCGGGAAGAACATGGCTGCGCTCACAACGGGACTGACGCTTGAAGAAGCGGCGGAACTTGATCAGAACGAGGAAAAAAACACACGAGATACTGAAGATCAGATCGTAGAAGATATCCGGCGCATCGGAAAACAAGAGAATATCAGCTTCTTCGCATTTACAGCTACCCCTAAAGGATCGACTTTACGCATGTTTGGAACCGAAGGGGAAGACGGGAAGCCACGGCCGTTTCACCTGTACAGCATGAAGCAAGCGATCGAAGAAGGCTTCATTATGGATGTATTACAAAACTATATGACGTACAACATGTATTATCGTGTTGCCAAACAAATTCAGGATGACCCTGAGTTTGAAGCTGCCAAAGCGACGAAAGCTATCTCGCGTTTTGTAAGTCTTCATCCACACAACATTGATCAGAAAACGGAAGTTATCGTAGAGCATTTTCGAAAAGTTTCTAGTACGAAAATCGGCGGTCAGGCCAAAGCCATGGTGGTTACTTCATCTCGTCTCCATGCGGTCCGCTATAAGCTTGCCTTTGAAAAGTACATCAAGAAGAAGGGGTATAAAGATTTAAACACCCTTGTCGCTTTTTCAGGTACCGTAAAAGATGGTGGGGAAGAATATACTGAGCCTGGCATGAACGGGTTCGCTGAAAAGCAACTACCACAAAAGTTTGATACAGATGACTATCAAATCCTTCTATTGGCGGAGAAGTATCAAACAGGCTTTGACCAACCGAAATTGCACACTATGTATGTGGATAAGAAACTCTCTGGGGTTAAGGCCGTTCAAACACTCTCTCGCTTGAATCGAACTTACCCAGGTAAAGAAAATACGTTTGTTCTTGACTTTGTAAACGATCCTGAAGGCATAAGGGAAGCGTTTGAACCCTACTATGAAGACACCGTATTAGAAGGGGACCTGGATCCTAATGAACTATATAGCATTCAACAGGAACTTGAAGCATATATGGTTTTAAAAGAAGAAGAGATTAATGGATTTGTAGACATTCTTTATAAGGATAGCCACACGAAACGAGATCAAGAGCTATCCAATAATTACATTGATCAGGCGAAGCGACGATATGAGGGGCTTACTGATGAAGAGAAAAGAGATTTTGTCAGCAAAGCTAAAAAGTTAAACAGTATCTATATGTTAGTATTGCAAGTCACGCCGTTTGAGGATCCTGATTTGCATAAACTTTGGGTTTACCTCCGTTACCTCTTAAAAAAGATTTCTCTAAAAAAGGGGGATAAGGTAGAACTCCAGGATAAAGTTGTTCTGGAATACTATTCTCTAAAGAAAAATGAAGAAGCTAATATCTCCTTAGGGGAAGATAATGAAGCTTACACCGTAAACCTTGACGTGAGTGGCGGGGGTAAACAAGATGAACCTCCAAAGGATCCACTCACAGCCATATTAGAACGGTTAAATACTAGAAACGGTACGGAGTTTGGAGAACACGAAAAGTTGAACATTCAGCAGATCGTGGATATTGCAACCGAAGATAAAACGCTCCAAACGCAAGCTCAAAATAACACATTTCAAGATTTTGAACTCGGATTCAAAAAACGTTTTATGGATTATGTCGTAGAAGGATACGATAAAAATCAGGGATTCTTCGATAAGATTTTGAGTGATGACTTCTTCCAGGAGCAAATACAGGAATATATCGGAGAGTACGTTTATGAAAAGTTGACAAAGTAAAAGGTCGTCCTGACGTTTAAGCACAAAACGTAAACAAAATGAAAATGTTTTATTTAGAGGTGGCATCGAAACACTAGGAAAAGCCTAAAGGTGATCTCTAGAATATATAGAGGTCACCTCTTTCAATTATACACGAAGAGGCTTTCATCATCGTGTGTAATTGTATAGAAAATTAAAGTCTAGTAGCAATATTATCTATAAAAGTATTTTGGATACTCTTACATGGTAGAATAATAGTAAAAATGAAAGTGGAAAAGAAGGTGAACAATATGATGGATAAGAAAAATATTCATGTAGTAGGCGCGGTAATCGTAAGCGATGGAGAAATTCTCTGTGCGCAACGAGGCCCTGATAAGTCACTTCCTCATTTATGGGAATTCCCAGGTGGGAAAATTGAAGAGGGGGAAACTCATCAGGAAACGTTGAAGAGAGAGATTGAAGAAGAGATGCACTGCAAGGTACATGTAGGTGAAAGAGTGGACCATACTGTTCATGAGTACGACTTTGGAATTGTTCATCTCACTACATACTATTGTAAGCTTCAGCAAGGAACCCCTACGCTAACAGAACATATAGAGTTCAGATGGCTTGCTCCTAATGAGCTAAAGTCTCTTGAATGGGCGCCAGCTGATGTGCCCGCAATTGAAAAATTATCACAAGCAACGCTATAACTACAGCTAAGCTACTCTAGAAATAGAGTAGCTTTTGTTAAATTATTGAAAGCACTGCCCCTTCATAATACAATTAGACTACAAAAGTGTTAAAGAATGGAGAATGTTTGTGGGAGATATTGTTCGTAATCTAGAAGATTCACTTCATAGAAGCTTCATCGATCATCGGCACCGGTATTCAGAAATGTATTCACCGAAGCTGCTAGTAAACAGGTCACCAGGCGGGGAAACAGTACTATCTAGTATTTTAGAGGAGATTGAGCACTGTCACTCTTTCATTTTTTCCGTCGCTTTTATTACAGAGAGCGGACTCGCCACTTTAAAGTCCCAGCTGTTAGATTTACATAGTAAAGGAATTAAAGGAAAAATCTTAACCTCTACTTTTTTGCAATTTAATAAACCAAAAGTGTTTCGAGAATTACTTAAATTAAAGAATGTAGAAGTTAGGTTAACGAGTCTTCCGGGATTTCATTCAAAAGGGTACATATTTGAACATGAGAATTATCACTCTCTTATCGTAGGCAGTTCCAATCTTACTGCACATGCATTAAAAGTAAATTATGAGTGGAATATTAAGTTAACCTCTCATGAGAATGGGGAAATTATTCATCATTTCAATAACCAGTTCGATGAGGTTTGGAAAGAGTCTGTACCTCTAAATGAGGACTGGATTAACCGTTATGAAATCGACTATCTAGCGAATCTCGATCGACCAGCAGAACAAATTCAGGAAATGCCTGGCGCTTATGAGATTAACCCTGTTAAAGAAGCAATAGAAATTGAACCAAACAATATGCAAGTACCCGCTCTTCAAGCTATTCAGAGACTTCGTGAAGAGGGCGAGGAAAAAGGGATTGTGGTTTCAGCTACGGGGACTGGTAAGACGTACTTATCTGCCTTTGATGTGCGCAGATATGCACCAAAGAAAATGTTATTTATCGTTCATAGAGAGCAGATTCTCAGAAAAGCGATGGCTGACTTTAGAAGAGTACTTGGTGGGGAGGAAGAGGACTTTGGGATCCTTTCTGGTACAAGTAAAGATACAAGTGCAAGATATTTATTTGCTACCATTCAAACGATCTCGAAGGATGACGTCCTTTCTCAATTTGAAGAAAAAGAATTTGATTACATTCTAATTGATGAAGTACATAAAGCAGGAGCAACCTCTTATAAGAAAGTAATGGAATATTTTAAACCAGAGTTCCTACTAGGAATGACGGCAACCCCTGAGAGGACGGATGGAGTAAATATCTATGAGCTATTTGATTATAACTTAGCATATGAAATTAGACTCCAAGAAGCTTTGGAGGAAGATATGCTTTGCCCGTTCCACTATTTCGGAGTTACAGATTACGAGACTCATGGGGAATTGGTAGATGACACTACTCAATTAGCAAACCTCGTGGATGAAGAAAGGGTAGAGCACATCCTAGAGAAGGTAGACTATTATGGTCATTCAGGCGAAAAGGTAAGAGGGCTTATATTCTGTAGTAGAAAGGAAGAAGCTCACCAATTGTCTCGGCTCATGAATCAGAAAGGATTGAAGGCAGTAGCGCTAACAGGAGATGACGATTCTGCTAAACGGCTTCAAACGGTTGATGACCTTGAAAATGGACTGCTCGATTACATCTTAACGGTAGATATATTCAATGAAGGAATTGATATCCCATCGATTAATCAGGTTATTATGTTACGTCAAACTCAATCGAGCATTATATTCGTTCAGCAATTAGGTAGAGGTCTAAGAAAACATAATTCTAAGGAGTTTGTATCTGTCATTGATTTCATCGGAAACTATAAGAACAACTATTTAATTCCCATTGCTCTATCAGGTGATAAGTCGCAAAACAAGGACAATATCCGTCGGCATTTAAAAGAAAAGAATTTTTTAAATGGAGTTTCTACTATTAACTTTGAGGAAATTGCTAAGAAACAAATCTATAAAGCGATCGATGACAGTAAATTAAATGATATGAGAGTATTAAAGGACGAATATAAACACTTGAAGAATAAAATTGGCCGTATCCCCTATCTACTCGATTTCATGAAGTTCGGCTCCATCGATCCGGAAGTGATTATGGAAAAGAACAAGAATTATATGGAATTCTTAAAGAGGGTAGAAAAGGATATAGGCACATTGAATGATTATAAAACTTCCATATTGAATTTTTTATCTCAGGAAGTGCTGGATGGGAAAAGAAAGCATGAAGTTTTGTTACTTACGATGCTAATAGAGCATGGTGATTGTACAATCACGGAGTATGAACGAATTTTAGAAGAAGCAGGATTATCATTCTCAGCATCAATGAAAAGACATCTACAACGCATCATGAATCTAAAATTCTTTACAATGACGGATCAGAAGAAATACGGGAATGAGCCTATTGCTACATTTGAGGATAACCAAATTGTTTTAAACCCTGCTATTAGCACCTCTCTTGCAGAAGATGATTTCTTTAGCGGAATGGTTAGAGACGTTCTTGAAGTAGCAGGTAGGAAAAATAGTGAATATAAGAACCCTCTCACCTTGTATAAAAAGTATACTCGGAAAGATGTGTGCAAACTATTAAACTGGGACAATGACGAACAAGGAACCATGTTCGGTTATAAGCCTAAACACAATACATGTCCCATCTTCGTGACCTATCATAAAGGAGAAGATGTGGAATCTAGCGTAAATTATGAAGATGAATTAATAAATAGAGATACCCTTCGTTGGTTCACGAGAAGCAACAGAACCCTCCAATCTAAAGAGGTGCAAGAAATCATCAATGCACCAGAAAAGGGAGCAGAGATTCATATCTTTATCAAGAAAGACGATGATGAAGGGAAAGGGTTTTATTACTTCGGAAAGGCTACTCCTAACATGGAGTCGATTCAAGAAAATAAAATGATTGATGCGAAGGGGAAAGAGATTCCTGTGGTGAAGATGGATATGATCTTGGAGAATACTGTGGACTATCAGCTTTATCATTATTTAAAAGACGCTTAAGCTTTGACTGCGTTATTGTACGTTTAACTTAAGAGATCGTCCCTGGAATGCTTGGATTCTACTTAAGGTAAGCTGTAAGTTAAGAAAGTAGTATAAATTAAAACGAGGTGATTAGATGCCTATATATAACAAACTAGTAAGAGACTTAATCCCGCAGGTCATTGAGAAAACGGGAAAATCATTTGACACGACCATTCTATCAGAAGAAGAATACCATTCTGAACTTCGAAAGAAATTACAAGAAGAAACAGATGAATACATAAATGCTGAAGACGACCAAAGTGCGGTGGAAGAACTTGCTGATATGCTAGAACTCATGAATGTTTTAGCTGAACAACATGGTTCCTCTATGGAAGAAGTAGAAAAGGTAAGAAAAGAAAAGGCTGAGAAGCGTGGATCATTTTACGATAAGGTGTTTTTAATTAGTGTTGAAGACTAGTCAGGAACCTAAGTTACTTACAAGCAATTTAATAGAGGATGTGCTCCATCATATTGAAGACTCTTCTACCATTTATCTTTTAAGTGCTTTTGTTATGGAGTCAGGAGTGAAGATGGTATTACCCGCGCTCAAGGAAGCAGCTGCACGAGGAGCGGACATTAAGATTCTTACTGGTGATTACTTGTACGTTACGCAGCCTGAGGCCTTATCTTTACTTAGCGAGTTACCTCAGAATCAGGTGGAAGTTCGTTTATGGCAGAGTAATGGGCGTTCTTTTCACCCGAAAGCATTTCTGTTCAGTGGTGAAGATCAAGGTTCTTTAATCGTTGGGTCCTCTAATTTGTCCAAATCAGCTCTAACTTCAGGAGTTGAGTGGAATGTTTCCATACCAAATGATGTTTCAGAAGAAGTATATAATGAAGCATTGGAGCAATATATCCACATGTTTTATGCTGAGAATACAATGAAAGTAAATCCAGAAACCCTTAAATTTTACACTCAAAAGTATGCTGAATTTAAACAGAAGTATCCAGATCTAGCCCAAAAATGGTCAGAGAAGGAAGAAATAGAACTCACCCTAGGACCTGATAACCCGCCAGATGTTATTCATGATCCAACAGAACCCTATGTACCAACTAATGAAAAACCAAGTCCAAGGTTCGCTCAACCTGAAGCTCTTGAATCACTACAGAACACTTATGAAGAAGGTTACGATAAAGCGATGGTGGTGATGGCGACTGGACTAGGGAAGACGTATCTGGCTGCTTTCTTTGCTGAACATTTTAGCCGTATTCTATTCGTAGCTCACCGTGAAGAGATTCTACATCAGGCAAAAGCTTCTTTCGAACACGTGAACGAAGGAAAGCTTGGTGGGATCTATAATGGAAAAGAGAAAAATGCAGAAGCTGATATGATTTTTGCATCGATCTTTACGTTAAGCATACAGGACCATTTGCAAAGATTTAATGCGGATGAATTTGATTTAATTATTGTTGATGAGTTCCATCATGCTTCAAGTAGATCATACCAGAAAGTGTTAGAGTACTTCTCACCTAAGTTCCTAATGGGCGTAACCGCAACACCTGAACGAACAGATGGACAGGATATCTTTGCTTTATGTGATGGAAATGTAGCTTATGAGATGAACTTTATACAAGCTATTCAAAGAGGATGGTTATCCCCATTCCATTACTATGGCGTATACGATGATATTGATTATTCACAAATTACGTGGCTTGGGGGCCGTTATGACGAAGAGGAGCTCGCAGAAGCGCAACTTCAAGAACATACGGCTAGTAATATCTTGAGTAATTGGGAGAAACATAAACAAACAAGGACTATAGGTTTTTGTTCATCAATTAAACAAGCAAATTTCTTATCGCAATACTTTAATCACAATGGCTATCAGACGATTAGTCTCCATTCCAAAACGGAGGGAATCTCTCGTAAAGAAGCTATTGAGAAGCTTGATAGAAAAGAAATTGATGTGATCTTTACCGTGGACTTATTTAATGAAGGAGTGGACATCCCTTCAGTTGATACACTTTTATTCGCAAGGCCAACGGAATCTCTTGTGGTCTTTACGCAACAAATAGGTCGTGGTTTGCGTAAGCATTTGAAGAAATCACATTGCACGGTTATTGACTTAATTGGGAATTACCGAAATGCAGATGTCAAATTGCAGCTGCTTGGGAAAGATAAAGGGGAGGGGAAGAAAGGGAAGATTCAACCTATTACACCAGCTGATTGTGAAATCAACTTGGACGTGAAGACTATACAACTGCTGGAAGAACTTCTGAAGAAGCGCAGTCCGAGAAAAGAGCGGGTGAAGATGGCTTATGACCAAGTCAAAGAGCAACTAGGCAGACGTCCAACCTACTGGGAAATGCATCTTAATGGCACTGAAGCTATTAAGGAATTTAAGCAGATATGGAAAAGCTATGCTGGCTTTCTTAGCTCTTATGGTGAATTAACAACTGAAGAACAAACGATTTATGAGACTTACATAGACTGGTTAGAAGAAGTAGAACGAACCTCTATGACTAAGAGTTACAAGATGGTTGTATTGAAGTACATGTTGGATAGAGGGGAAATGGACTGGGTTCAGCCTGCAACACCGGAGGAGATGGCTCCTTATTTCCATTCCTATTTAACAGAAAAGCCTTACCGAAAAAATATTGATTTTACAAGTAAAAATACCAAGGCACTCATAGAGTACGACAAAGCAAAAGTAGCAAATCTCATTAGTACAATGCCTCTAACGAAGTGGAGCGGGAGTAGTAAAGGACTTCTTAAGTACGAAGATAATGTGTTTTCTCTTAATTTTGAAGTTCCTCTTGAAGATCGAGCACTCTTGAAAAAGATGACTGAGGAGATATGTGAATATCGCTTGAATTACTACTTTGAACGAAAATGGAAGAAAGAATGACCTTGATTTCCTACCACCATCCCCATTACAATTATATGTTGTAATAAATGATGGTAAGTGAATGTAGCACCTACTGCTACATCAATGCCTTATTTTTTATATCTGGGAAATATAAAGAAGAGGTGGAAATGAATATGGAAAATCAAGATTACCGTGTACTACTGTATTACCAGTACGTCACAATTGAAGATCCAGAGCAGTTTGCAAAGGATCACTTAACGTTCTGTAACGAGTTAGGCTTAAAAGGTCGTATTCTCGTAGCGGAAGAAGGGATTAATGGTACCGTTTCTGGAACGGATGAAGCGACTCAAAGGTACATGGATGCCATGCATGCCGATGAGCGTTTTGCGGAGATGCCGTTTAAGGTCGATGCAGCGGATAGCCATGCGTTTCAGAAGATGCATGTGCGTCATCGCCCGGAGCTTGTTACGCTTCGCTTAGAAGACAACCATAATCCAAATGAAATTACAGGCGAGCATTTAGAGCCGAAAGACTGGATGGAACAAATGCAGCGCGAGGACACAATCGTTCTTGATGCGCGCAATGATTATGAATATGACCTCGGACACTTCCGTGGAGCCGTTCGTCCAGATGTTGAGACGTTCAAGGACCTGCCGGATTGGGTTCGTGATAACCAAGAAATGTTTGAAGGCAAGAAAGTCATGATGTACTGTACAGGCGGAATCCGCTGTGAGAAGTTCTCTGGCTGGATGATGAAAGAAGGCTTTGATGTAGCACAGCTAAAAGGTGGTATTGCTACTTACGGAAAAGATCCTGAAGTAAAAGGCCAGCTATGGGACGGGCAGATGTTTGTCTTTGATGATCGTTTGACTGTACCTGTGAACCAGGTTGAGCATACCATCGTCGGTGAGGATTACTTCACAGGTGAGCCAGCTGAACACTTTGCAAACTGCGGAAATCCTGATTGTGATCGCCGTATGATTATGACTGAAGAGAACGAGCATAAGTTCATGCGCAGCTGTAGCCATGAGTGCCGAACGCATCCGCGTAATCGTTACGTGGAAGAGCATGGACTTAGTGAGGAAGATGTGCAGGCTCGTTTAGAAAAAATAGAAGAAGAGGCCACTGTAGAACGGTCCTAAACGAACAAACCCTAGAGAGACTCTCTAGGGTTTTATTAATGGTATGTTTTTTAATCCGTTCCACAATTTGCGTTCATGAAGACGTGTTTGAGTCCATGGTTTCATCTCTCTATTTACTTTTAGAAGACTACCACCAAGTATTTTCATCTACATCGGGTTGTACCGTATAGTATCCACCCGTATCATGTTCTTCATTACCTTCTATATAAGAAGGGCAAGAAAACCAAACGAGTTTCTCCGCAATAATGTCATCAAAGTGTTTTAACACGGGTTGGAGGGGTTTGTTGCATTTGTAGCATTCACCAGGGTCGAAGCCATTTGGTAGTTCTATAATTGCTTGGCGTAAGCAATCCTCGCATATTTCTTTTGCTTCTGATAGTTCTCCAAACTCATCAAATAAGTTCAGGTTACTTTCATTCATTTCTTTTTTGCAGTCTTGGCAATAGGAATGTTTTTTCATCATGGTGTCTCCCTTATGTATGTATAGATTCAGATTTTCAACTAGGTGATATTTTTATGGTTACATACCTACACCATTACATCAACTTATTCTCCAAATAATACTTCTCATACTCCAAATCCACTTCAACCCTAACCGTAAAGTCCATAGCTTTAATAAAGGTATAGATCTCTCGCAGCTCCTCATCGTCGTAGATCTCACTCATGTTTAACAAGTGACGTTCCTGTGCTTCTTCGACTGTTTGGGATGGGTGTTTTATGTAAGGGGAGTTGAGCGTTTCGTCTCGCTTTTCTTCTAAAAGAATCTCAAGGTGAGACTTCAGATACTCTTTCCCTTTCTGAATCGTTTCGATCATGGTCGGTCTGCCTTCGATCAGGTCAAGGTCCGGGAAGGAAAGGATGTAATGGTCTTCTCCTTCTAAAGCTAGTTTCTTCTCAGAGTAAATCAGGCCTTTAAATGTAAACGTGAACGACTGTAACTGGCTGTCTTCCACTTCTTCAGGGATCCCAACCTCGAACGCTACCACTTCTGCTGTCTTCAGCACCTTAACGGTATCTTCTTGTTCAAGGTCCCAATAGGTGAGGCGATCGAGACGTTGCTTAATGTTATAAATCAATTGTTCTCTTCCGTAGTGTCCAATAATCGCTTGCATGGTTTGGCCACTTCTTAAGTGAAAGTCTACTGGAAATCGTTTCATGCTATCCCTCATTTCTGTTGATCTATTGTTAGTATAGGGGAGAGGGGGTGCATAAAATTGTGCCCCCGAAGGTTGATATTTGCGAGTAAGGTATATGATGAACGATTTTTGGTGGGGGATATGTTACGGATTGACCACAAGAACTTTGTTGTCTAGTTTGTTAGGTATAAAGATCTTCCAAAAAAACACATTGTTTCATAATTTGCAAACTAGTATCATCGTACTATAGTAATTTATAGACGAAGGATGAACACACCATGACGTTTGCAACGAATGAGATCACCTCAAAAGAGAAAGCCATAAACTTATATTCTTATTTAATGGACTTTCAAAAATTAACGATGAAACCTGTTAAACATGTCTCGAAATATACATATACCCTTTGGTTACAGGAGGCTGTAAAAATCTCTAGTAGCCAATCTTTTCTTACTTACACTGATGCTGATGTTCTTCAATTGGACAAACCCGTTGAACCGATTCTTCCTCCAGTGCCTGAGTGCTTACAAGGGTTTGTTTCTTTTCAAGATGAACCAACCCTTAAACCTCAATTAAAGAAACGAAAACTCATCATACCGGAACAAGGGTTAGGTGATCAAGAATGGGAACGGTTTTATGCTTATCTCTTAATTGATCATACCCACGTACAAGAAGCCTTTAGAACCTATCTAGATGAGGTTTGGAACCCATGGCGAGAAGCGTACCAATCGTATCTACATCACCAAGCGTTATACTCTTACTTGTTTAAGATGCATCAGTTTATTCATAAAAACGAAGAAAGCTTTGAAGCTGTGTTAGGGCTAGGGCTACTGAATTGGCCTTTAAAGTCTGTGTCTCGTCACTTACTTACCCATCCAGTAACCATAAAGATTGACCCTGAATCCGGACAAATTGAAGTGTCTCTAGCAAATGGGAAATCGATGCAGCTAGAGGATGACATGATTGAAGTGAGAGAGCTTCCGGACCGGTCTTATATGGATTCATTGAAAGAGGAATTAAACGAGCATCCTCTTTCCCTAGATGAGTTCGAACCGATTGAGGCCGTGCTTAAAAGCTTTGTTCAAACGCTATCTTCAGAAGGGACGTACACGTACGAAGAAGAAAAGGATGGACAAAAGCAGCATCCAAACGTCTCGTTTACCCCTGGGATTATCATAAGGAAGAGATCGAATCAGCACTATATTCGGTCATTCCAAACGATTCGTTCTGAGTTAGAGAAGAAAGACCAGTTGCCGCGGAACGTGGAGCGTTTAGTAAGGATCATGGATGACCAGTCGCCTCGCTCATCTAATCAAACAGAAGGGCCATCTTTCCCGTTACCGGCAAACGACGAGCAAATGAAGATCGTGGAGAAATTAGAAGGACGAGATGGCGTGATTGTGCAAGGCCCCCCTGGGACAGGGAAGAGTCATACGATTGCGAACCTCATGTCGCACCTCCTAACAGAAGGGCAAAAGGTTCTGGTAACCAGCCATACAGCTAATGCCTTAAGTGTGTTGAAAGACAAGCTACCAGAGGACCTACAGCAATTATGTGTGAACTTACTAGGTAATGATAAGAAAGCCTTTCAAGACTTAGAAGCCGTCGTGAAGGAAATTACAAATGCGCGTGAGTACTGGGACGAGGATGAGAAGCAAAGAGAAATAGAAAAGATTCAATCGGAATTGAAAAGCCTAAAGTCCCGTAAAACTAAGTTTTCGCAGGACCTGCGCACACTACAGGAACAGGAAATTAGTTATCATGATAGGTTACATGATCCTTATCAAGGGAAGCTGCAGGAGATTGCGAAAATAGTAAACGCAAATCAGGATCAGTTTGATTGGTTAACGGATGAAGTAGATTCGAGTGTGCAGTCTACTTTCACCGTAAATGAAATGCTAACGTATGCTAGAACCGTTCGGAAAATCGATCCCTTACAAGAGCGACAACTGCAACAGTCCTATCCTCCTTCTAAGGAACTACTTTCACGAGAAACCTTTGAACGAATCGTTCACCAAGAACAAACGGTAAAACAGCAGCTGATCCAGCTTGGTCATCCATTTGAAAGTAAGGACTGGAGCGTCATCCGGGGGCTTAAAGAAAAAGAAGCGCTTCGGGGCAAAGAAGCCCTAGATGAATATGTGTCTTCTTTGTCTTCCATTAAACAGCATGAGAGTTCCTGGTTAAACCGAGCACTTCAAGACATATGGGCGGAGCGAGAATTACTTTGGAGACAGCTCTACGACCAGTACTACAAGAACCGAGATCGCGTAGATGAAGCGGTGGAGACGATACAAGTGGACCAGCTGTCTATTCCAGAAGATATGGACGAGCAGAAAGTGTTAAGGGATGCAGAGAGCTTATTGCATCACTTCCAAAAAAACGGTGCGAAAAAAGGGATTCCTGGCTTTAGGCCCAAGCCGATTAAACAAGGGTTTTATATCTTGAAGGAAGTAACGCTTGAAGGAAGTCCGTGTGATACAGTAGATCAGCTTCAGAAACTTGTCGAGGTCTTACAGACTAAGTCGATCGTTGAATCATTGAAAAGTGACTTTGAAGATCTAACGGGAGAAACCTTTGAACTTAAAAACAAACTCGCCTTCAAATGGTTAGAACTAAAAGTGATGCTTCGAAAGCTATCTGACTTACATAACGTCATTGAATGTTATCGAACGCTTAGAAGAGAAACAGATACCATTCACTTAAAGGATAAGGATTGGACCCATACGGATAACGTGTATGCGTATAGGGATTTATTTTGGGCTTCTGTATTGCAATCGAGGCTAGAAGAACTACAGGCGCAAGTAAGAGAATTCAGAGAGCAAGCGATTGTTCCTAACTTAGGTGATCACACGCATCCTCTCGTAGATGCACTTGACGAAGCGATTACGAATCGGGATGTAGCACGTTATGAGAGCGTGTTAAAAGACATTCGCCATCTTGAATTGTTGAGTAAAGAACAGCAACTAGCACATGCTTTCGAATCGAAAATAAGTGGCGTACTTCCTAACCTTATCCAGTCGATTAAGACGTACCCATACAATCAATGGGAAGAGCGACTTCCTGAAATTTACGAAGCCATCGATTGGAAGGAAGCAAGCATCTGGATTGAGAATTTGCTCAGTCAAACGCCGCAATCACTAGAAGACTCCATTAAGAGCCTAGAAAGCAAGATCAAAAACTTAGAGATGCGTCTCATTACTCTAGAGTCTTGGAGGAATTGCATTCAGAATATTACCACCCATGAGAGTTCTCATTTGAGAGCTTGGACGAGTTCAATTCGACGCGTGGGTAAAGGAACGGGTAAGAATGCGGAATATTATAAAAGGAAAGCTCAACACCATATGGAAGAATGTCGATCAGCCGTCCCAGCTTGGATCATGCCTATGTACCAGGTAGCCGAGTCGATCACACCTGAAGAAGGGATGTTCGACGTTGTTATTATTGACGAAGCCAGTCAATCTGGCCCGGAAGCTCTAATGTTTATGTACCTAGCGAAAAAAGTAATCGTGGTAGGTGATGACAAGCAGATTAGCCCTCACTTTGTTGGGATCAATGAGGACGACGTACACGCATTGCAAAAGCAGTACTTACAAGGTGTGCCCCATGGTGATAGTTTTGGGGTGAAGAGCTCATTCTTTGATATTGCCAATATCCTATTTGAAGGGCGCGTTGTGCTCCGGG
Source organism: Pontibacillus chungwhensis (assembly GCF_030166655.1). GTDB lineage: Bacteria > Bacillota > Bacilli > Bacillales > BH030062 > Pontibacillus. The sequence continues at coordinate 1,211,299 of NZ_CP126446.1, forward strand.
AACACTTCCGTAGCATGCCGGAGATCATTGAATTCTCAAACTTAATCAGTTACCCAGATACACCACTAATTCCTTTAAAATCATATAGTTCCAATAGGCTTAAACCTGTTCAATCATTTTACTTGCCTGACGGAGTCAGAGAAGGGAAAAGTCCTAAGGTAAGAAATGTGCAAGAAGCAGATGAGATCGTTCGTCAGATTAAAGAGTGTCTTAATGATCCGAAGTACGATGGTAAAACGTTTGGCGTCATTAGTTTATTAGGGCATAACCAAGCGAATATGATTGAGAAGAAGTTAATAGAAGAAATTGATCAAAAGGAACTTTTAAAACGAAAGATCATTTGTGGAGATGCCCATAAATTCCAAGGGGATGAACGAGATGTGATCTTCTTAAGTATGGTAGCAGCCCCAGGTGAAATACGCGTGTCTCCCCTAACGGATAACAAATACAAGAGAAGTTTCAATGTGGCAATGAGCCGAGCGAAAGAACAGGTCAACCTAGTCCATTCGATTACAACGGAAGATATAATGAATAAAGAATGCATCCGTTATCAGATGCTGCAGTACTTTAAGCAACCGTATGAAGAAAAATATAAAGCGGATAAATCCTTGTGTGATTCTCAGTTCGAGAAAGATGTGTATGATCACATCAGAAGGAAAGGGTACAATGTTATCCCCCAATACAAAGTAGGTGGCTACCGAATTGACCTTGTAGTAGAAGGAGCGAATGGGAGGATGGCCGTTGAATGTGACGGAGATTATTGGCACGGAATTGATCAATTAGAGAATGACCAGAAAAGACAAAGTCAGCTAGAAAGAGTAGGGTGGAATTTCTGGAGAGTGCGTGGAAGTGAATTCTATCTCAATCCAGAGAAAGCGATGGAGTCCCTTTGGGAGACTCTAGATTATTTCGGTATACAACCCGGTGAGAAAGGGGCATAGAAAGAAAGGTTATGGCGAGTTTTACCTATCATATAGAACGAAATATTGCCGTTTTATCCGACACAGCAAAAGGGTGGAGAAAAGAATTAAATGTGGTCAGTTGGAACGGTCAGGAAGGAAAGTATGACTTGCGTAACTGGAGTCCAGACCACACCAAAATGGGGAAGGGCATTACGTTAACTGAAGGAGAAGTGGATCGGTTAAAAGAAGCATTAGGTCTCCTTGAAACATCCGATTCATCAAAAGAGGATCCTACCCCTAACCCAGACCGACCTAGTGAAGAGGCAACTAAATCTATAGAAGTTCCTGCAAAGCTTCAACAGAAGTGGAACCCATGCAATCGTAGACTAGTGTTAGAAATGAATACGCTCTTAACGTATGGCCGTAAACAAGGCCTTACAGTAAAACAGATCACCCAAGCTTCTGAACGCTCCAAAAATGTTTTTGAAAAACAAGTTTTCAACCAGCTAGAGCAGTTGCGCTTTGTTTATGGTCAGCAAGTGGATGAACTGTTGCAAGAAGTAGCGGAATCAATGACAAGGTTGGATTTCAAGGATTAAAATTTTGTACCCTTTCAGGTGTTTTAAAGCGCGAATTATAGTCCACTAAATGTGGAAAAACCCTTATAGTAAACTAAATTTTAAACTGTAGGCAATAGTCCGCCTTCAGTAGAAATAGATTATAAAGATTAATCCCCTAATTAGTTAGCTGAATATAAAGAAGGAGCTGGTTTTAAAACTAGCTCCTTCTTTATTATATATATTAATAAAACAGGGGAAGATGCTTCATTTGGATTTCAACGCTGGGTGGTATAGGGTGCAAGATATGAATTCTTGGATTCTTTCTTTATGAGCTATCTGGTTAGGCGAATTTAGGATGAGTGAGCGGTCCCTTCCTCCATATTACTAAAACTTATCACCCCCAATAATAATTAAGTATTTTCCTTATAAGTCATGAAGGGATAAAATGTAAGTAGACTTTAAAAGAAAAGATCTTAAATAAGGGGGAGATTCAATGATACTCGGATTACATCATGCTCAAATTACGATTCCTAAAGGAGCAGAAGAAGAGGGTAAGAAATTTTATTGCGGTGTTCTTGGTCTACAAGAGAAGGAAAAGCCTGAATCCTTAAAAGGGCGCGGGGGATTCTGGTTGGAAGTTGGAGATCGGGAGGTTCACATCGGGACAGAGGATGATTTTGATCGGCTCACGACAAAAGCTCATTTAGCTTACCAGGTGGAGGACCTGTCCTACTGGAAGCGTGTGTTCGACCAGCATGAAATTGAAATCATGGAAGGCGTTCCGATTCCAGGTTTCGATCGGTTCGAATTTAGAGATCCGTTTGGGAACAGGGTTGAAATGATTCAAGAATTAGATGGAGGGGTGTTATGAATCTAGTCATTCGGAACGCGGTAGAAAGCGATTACGAGTCATTGGTGCCTTTGTTTAGCCAGGTTCATGACTTGCACGTGTCGCTCAGGCCAGATTTGTATAATGCTCATTCAAATCCAGTTGGGCAAGAACTCTTTGAACAGCAATTGAATGATGATACCCACCATATTTTTGTCGCTACAATAGACGATGATATCGTCGGAGTGATCGTGACGAAGGTAGAAGAAATAGCCGAGAATTCTTTTGTAAAGGCAAGGAAAGTTTTAATGATCAACAGTTTAGCCGTTGAAGAAGGGCACCGGAAGAAAGGGATTGGAAGAAAGCTAACCGAGTATGCTTTTGATCTTGGTCGGAGTCTTTCTGTTGATGGGATCGAACTCGGAGTTTCTGAGGCAAATACAGCTGCAATTGAATTTTACGAGTCCTTAGGAATGAAAACGAAGAGTCGGAAAATGGAAATTCTATTTGATTAGCAGATATGGGGACGTTGAGTGAAAAAAGAAATCTGGTGTGTGCTTTTCTAATTCGTATATAAAATACATACTGTAATTTGAACGATGGAGGTGACGATTGTGTCTACAGAAGGAATTTTCATATTATCAATAGCATCGATTGCACTTTGGGTTATCGTGTCTAAAGAAGCTGTAAAACCTTCAAAGGAAATCAACTGGTGGAAAATGATCCCGTTATTATCTGCCGGTTCTTTGTCTACATTGATTATAACGTTCACGCTATTTCAAAGTCTATTTTCATAGTTTTGTTTATTGATGCGTTTCCTGAAAACAATGTTATGAGGTGATGTAGTGAAAAGTAATCCATTTAACAAAATTGGTTGGCTTCTGGTCTTGGTCATGGGGGTTTCGTGGATCGTGGTTGGTTATTCAAGCTGGTTCTTATTATTAACCCCGATGGTCTACATATCTTTTTCCATTCACGACGGCAGCATAAAGAAATGGAAAAAGATCAAACAACTGTCCATACGACAAATAATGCTTCTATTGTTTTCATTTGTGTTGGCCGTCAGCCTAGTCTATGGCCTTTTTCAATTAGCTAGTTACATAATCAATGATGTATTGCATTTAATAGGTGGAATCAAGACCTTCAGTGTGATTTTGGCGATCATTCTTTCCTTATATCCTGTCAAGATTGCGTTTAGCAGCCTTGTTTATAAAGTAACAAGCGGATTGAGTGCGAGGAGTCATTAGGATAGGGAATGCGGTAGATTTGTAAAAAATTTTGGTTGTTTTAAAATCGCTTGATTCTTACGCTCAAGTTAGGTTAACAAGGTATTTGGGGGGGAGATCTACATGGAAAAAAACACAGAAGATCAAATCTTGAATGAACTTAAAAATATTAATCATTCATTACAAGAAATAAACGAGATAATAGATAATGAAGAAAGTGGAAGGAAAGGGCCTTCTTTAACGGACATCTTGAGATCTCTTTTAACAGGGGTGTTTATTGTTGGTCCTGCAATCGTTGTAGTCATCTTGATTTTTCAAATTTTAGGGGCGTGGATATTCAACTGACGGGTGCGATAGTTGAATAAGAGGAAGCACAAGGAGTAACTGGCTTAACGCCAAACTACATATGCAGACTATGAGAAAGAATGTACTTATACTAGGGGGCAGGTTTGTTAAATAACATTTAGAGGTGAAGAAAATGAATGAATTGCTTATAGTCTCAATTTTTGTATTTATTTTGTTGACTATTAAACAACTGAGAGTTCTAAGAAACAAAGAAGTTCCACGAAGCAACCGAAGAATTGCTTCGTCATTGTATATCTTTTCGATAATAGCCCTAGTAGGTGTAAACATTTATTTTTCATGAATCTCTTATTAAAGTGAAGGGTGCGATAGAGCTGAATAATAAAATAATTCTGTATAAGACTTCCAAGTAGTTGGAAGTCTTTTTTATACTATTATGATATTAGGCTTCTACTAAACCTTCTCATTAGGGAAGATCAGGGATGGTTCTAGTGCTTCATCAGAATAATAAACGGGGATCTGTGACCTTTTCTATCCATTTAAAACCGTACCCAGACCTCTTTGATTAAAGACTATTAGCCATTTCTACTACCTGTATTTCTTCGTTACCTTCAGTTAGTGCCTCCCAATCACTTATCTTTTCTTTATTAAGGATTACCAACCGGAGTTCAGGAAGAACTTTCAATTTCTCAATTTTCGTGATGTTTGTATCTCTTATATCAACAGAACTGAGCTTTTTTAGAGTGGTGATTGTTTTGGTGTCTGACACTTTAGTCCCTTTTATCGATAACAGACGTACTGACTTATCAGTTAGAGGAGATAGGTCTGTTATTGGGTTATTATTTGCATATAAACTTTCAAGTTCATTCATATCCAAGAGAGGTCTCAAGTTTTCTATGTGGTTACTCTCGATATTTAAGTATTTCAGGTTAGTGAGGTTGGACAAAGGTTCGATAGAAGTAATGTTATTTGAACGTAAGTATAATGCACTTAATTCTGTTAGATCTCGAATAGGTGATAAATCATTTATAGAGTTCTGGTCGAGAAGAAGACTCCTTAAATTTGTTAGTTCTTGTAAGAATGAAAGGTCGTTTACAGAGCAATTAATTAGATCAAGGTGTTCCAATTGAACCAAGTTTGAAATATCAAGAGTATTTTCGATATTCACATTCTCTATATTGAGACGTTTTAGGTTTGATAATTTACTAAGTAGATCTTTGTCTTCTGACTTTATCGGAAAGTTAACAGATAGATTTTCTAGATTTGTAAGTTCTGAGATACCGGAAATGTCTAATGGTTCAGCGACCTCTTTACTGGCATTTAATTCTAGGCTTTTTATTTCTTTTAAGTCATTCTTGGTTATGTCTTCAAAATCTTTATTTAACTTTTCTTCTAATTCTTGTTTAACAATACTCGATACTTGAGAATGACCAGCCTCTTTCGTTGCTTCATTGTTTGTGCAACTCGTCAAGATAATACCTAATAATACAAGGTACAAGATAGATCCTTTTTTTAGCACTCTAATGACCTCCTTACTATAAAACTGTAATTTACCTTTAATTTTAACAAATTGAGCACCCGGTTCCTATTTTTAGGAAATATCTAAATAAAGCAATAAAACAATTGCTATATCCAGCACCCCTCCTCTTAGTTATATGAGGAGGGGTTCTTCGTATGTTCGGTGTTATTGGATAGATCATACTATATTTGTAAAAATAGGTTGTGATGATAGGTCTGCAAAAGTAAAATTAAATGGGATTATATTACAAGTGTAAATTGATCCAACTTATTTTTATATGCTTTAGAAGGTTCGGATGACTGTCGAAATCTATAACTTAAACACCTTATATAGAAGGAGGGGGCTGAAGTGAACAAATATATCAAGTTACTTGGGCTTATCCTTATCATTACCTTTTTAGTTCTCTTAAAAAGATACATGAATAAACCTGAAGAGATTAAAGTCTATAATGAAGATGATGAGGTAATTAAGGTAATAAAAGAAGAGGATAAAGTTCGAAAGTTAGATAGGGTAACAAGTGAATTGAAAAAGGTCGATCTTGAAGTAGCTATCAACCTTGGATTTGGTGGGGAAATTCCTGTTGATGAGGTATATGAAATAAGGGATAATAAATGGTTTATTTCCTACAACACCAATGGAGGTGTAGTTAGGAGGAACGAAGATACATTCTTTAAGGTGTCTGTTGAGCAAGCTGAGACTATCAAGAAGATAATAAATAATTGAAGTTCAAAAGGAAGCACAGGGACGGTTCGGTACCAGTGGAACAGTCAACTTAAAATAATGTCAACTAGCGGGCAGAAATGTGCAAGGAGCAAAATGCAAAAAAGGGAGATAAGGATATGAACCGAAATGAGAAAGTTAAAACTTATGCACTTATATTGTTAAGTGGTGTACTAGTAATAATTTTTTCACTTTATTTCCAAAAAATCAATGAAGAAAAAAGGCAATATGAAGCCTATTTAAACGAGTTTTATGCCCATCTTGATAATACAGATCAATCTGTTCAATATCTTTTATCTAGTACAGAAGAAATGGATATATCAGGTATCTTAATGAGTATAGAAAACAACCTAGAAACCACCAATTTATTACTGAGTATAGGGAATAGAACAGTGGATAGTAACATTACTTACCACCCAAGATTTTTTGTAGGAAGAATAACAATTGAACCTGCTAATGATGATGGAAGATTAACAAAGGAACAAAGGAATGAATTGCAGAAAGTTGAAAAAGGACTTGAATATATGAAAGAGGGATTATATTCGGAACAAACTGGTCAGGAAAATAAAGATTTATCTGCAAAAGAATTTAATGAAATCATCGAAAAAGGTGCAAGTTTAGGTGAATAATATTATTGAACAAAAGCGGGTGCGACTGCTGAAAAAAGGCACTAGTCTCTTTCATTAACGGGCAGTCTTGCTGGATATGGGGTTAGGAGGGTTTTATGATAAAGAAAAAGGCATTACTACTCATTACGCTTCTATTACTCACTATTTCTTTAATAGGATCCTTAAAAGAAGATACAGTTAAGGGAGAAATTAAAGGTACAATCGAAGAAAAGCTTCCGCAGCAAAATATGATAGTAGTACAGGATCAGTCTAATATCCGAAACCACATTCCTGTTGATGATATTGAAAAGTATGAAATAGGAGACAAAGTAGAAATTACTGTGTATATGCATCCTGATAAAAACGGTGCTACAACCTATGAGAATTCAAGAATTGTAATAAAAAAGTAATGGTGGTTTTTCTTTAGGAATGCGGTTGTTAAATAAAGAGCTTTGCTTCTACAAACGGCCAATTACATAAGGAGTTTCGCAATGGAAATATGGGATTTATATGATAAACATCGGAATAAAATAGGGAAGCAAATAACTCGTGGAGCTGAAATGACATCAGAGGAGTTTCATTTAGTCGTACACGTATGTATATTTAATTCAAATGGTGAGATGCTCATTCAGCAGCGTCAGCCCTTTAAGCATGGATGGTCAAACCTTTGGGATGTTACTTGTGGTGGGAGCGCAGTTGCAGGCGATACTAGTCAGCAGGCTGCTTCAAGAGAGTTATCCGAGGAACTAGGGGTTCATTATAACTTTGAAAAGATACGGCCACACTTTACGATTAACTTTGAACGTGGCTTTGACGATTTTTATTTGATTGAGTATGACTTAGATCTGGATGAATTGGAGTTACAGGCTGAAGAGGTACAAGCAGCCAAATGGGCTTCTAAAGAGGAAATCTTAAAGCTGATCGAAGATAAAAAATTCATACCTTATTATGAGAGTATGATAGCGTTTCTTTTTGAGGGTCGACATCATTATGGCTCTATCCGGATTTAAGATAGGTAGGTTTGTATTGATAACGCATGCGTTCACTCCTTAATTAAATGTTGAAGATGAAGGAGAGGTGAATTTGAGTTGAGAATCCGCTCAAAATTAATATTTAGCTTGATTGGCATAATGGTTCTATTCCTATTAATAATGACTTGGTTTTATCCATATTCACCATTCAGTTTACATAAAAGCTTTACTTATAAACCAGATCAGAAAGTTGTTCAAGGTTATGTGAAAGATATTGAAGAGTTTAAAACGTTCAAGAAAAAAGTTGATGGGACAACAGATCAACTCAGGTATGTTTTAGAAACGTACGAACAAGATTGGTTAATGAGTGAAAGTAGTATGAAAATGGATGAACAACAATTAAATTTAATTCTATTTGAAGTAAAAGAAACAAGACAACTATTATTGGATCTTGTTGCTCAACAAGATTATACAAAAGAGGAGAAGGAATATTTAATTCATACGATTCAAACATTGTTAACAATCGAAGATTCCATCACAAATATAAAAGCTCAACCGATGTTGTCTAAAGGTAAACTAGAAACACAATTTGATAATCTACATCAGAAGTTTATTAGCAGTTTTTTTGTATTTCGTTCTTTCTATGAAGTAGCACATGAAGATTAAATTGTAGTGCAATACCACTAATGGGTGCGATAGCTAAACAGGAGCAGCGTTTATTTTACCAACCATACCAATTTAGTGGAAAAGAAGTAGGAGGCACGAGAATGAAAAGGAAATGGTTTTTAGCCATAGGTGTTGTCATCATAATCTTTTTTTCCGTTAAGCATTTTAATGATTTTAGAGAAAAAGATTTAGATGATGTTATCCATTACGATATTTCTAATGTCGAATCGTTTTCAATAAATGGGCTCACAGGGGAATATGAATGGAGAACGGATCAAAAGGCACACGCAGAAGAGTTTAAAGACTTCCTGAGCAACTATCGTGTTAAAAGAATGAAGGATCATGAGTGGGACAGTGATGTTTCAAAAGAAGATGGCTTCACTCTTACTATCTACTCAAAAGATAAAGAGATTCCAATAGAGGCTTCCATTTATGAAAAGCGCGTCCTTTTTTACAATGAAGGGGAGTATTATCAGGTTGTAAATGACCGAATTGATGTAGATTGGATTCGAAATTATAGTAAGGAAAATAAACTATAATAATCGTTTTTCTTACATACTCAGGGAGTTAAGTTTAATAAACAGTATAGGGGCTTTTAAATGGGTGAAAAGATAAAAGTGATTCGTTGGACTGGGGGAGGATTCATAGGGATCATTGTCCTTTTTATATCTGTGATGACTTGGTTTTATCCTTATTCCGTTTTTAGTGTAGATAAAAGTCTTGCCTACCAGCCTGACTCGCATTTGTATAATGGTAAACAATATGCAGAAATTTTGAGTGAGTTTAAAGATTCATATCAGAAGGATTTAGAGGCAGATGTGAGCAATAAAAAATACAAGCTTAATCATAAACCGGACACAATACATTCTTCCTATTTTTGAACAGGAATGGTTAGTTAGCACAAGTTCGGTACCCATTGACGATAGGAAGCTGAACAACATGATAGTCAAACTAAAGAATGCTAGAGATACCTTGTTGGAACTCCTCATTCAAGTAGATCTAACTCGTGATCAACGAGATGAGTTAGTACATAACCTGAAAAGCGTTTCATCATTAGAGGAGCGTATTACAGACATCGAACATAAAAATTATGCTACTAGAGGACAGCTTAAACGACAATTGGATCGTATCCATTCGCAGTTTATATCTACCTTTAGAACTTATATCGTTTTTTATGAAAGGGCAACTTAAGGGGCCTATTCAGGACAATTTTTTTATATGTCATTTTAAGTAGGACTCCGTATTTTCCCCACTAATTTATTAACGACTTGTATGAGGAAGAGCCCTTTCATCCCTTTGCGTTTACCTTTCTCCCCCTTTGGGGTATAGGACCTAAATACTAAAGAACAGGTGAGTACCTTCCATCTGCTTTGCAAGACTAGTAGGAGGTGTGCCTTATGTACAGGGGCGGTTTGGAATTTGAAGGAGGAGCGCTCCTTTATATTGCTCTAGCGTTTGTGATCTTGCTTATGGCTTCTTTATTTCTCGTTTTATTCAAGACGTTTGCTCCAAGGAGCCAGGGTAATTTTGCGGTTATGGTTGGCATTTTCTTATACTTCTCCATTAGTTCAATAATCGCGTCATTTTTTCTTTCTGTAATGATGGGGATCATTTCAGTGGTTATTTATGGCGTTACGGCTGTCGTTATGTTTCGTTTAAAAAAGAGGCATCCGGATTTTGAATTAACTTAGAAACTCCATAGTGGGGCTTCTCGTGCAACAAATTAAGTATATGAAGAAACTGAACAGCTCAACTTCTCGATTCGAAATTACAGAGAAGTTGGGCTTTTTCTTATGGAATATTCCTATGGTTTTAAATCGACTTCATACAGCCTATGTGATAAATATGCTTGAACAGGTAATTGGTATATTATGTTAAACTAAATGTAGGTTATGTGAAATAATGTTCTTAAACTAACAGTGCAAATTTGTTGATCAGGAGGTTATGATGAAAATTATTAGAGATACAGGTAAAAGTTTTGATTTAGAAAATTTTCTTACAAAGCCTTTAGTAGCGCATTTATCAACAGTGGTGGAGGATGAACCGAGAGATTCACCAGTTTGGTTTTATTGGAAAGATAATAAAATTTGGATAATAGGTACAGCTTCAGATACATTCCCAGATCGAATAAAGGAAAATCCAAAATGTGCGATTGGAATAGTAGATTACAATCAGCACAGTGGCCTTTTTTTACATGCAGGATTTAGAGGTACAGCAACGGTAAAGCCTTTTGATCAGATCATAGCTAACCAGTTAATTTCTCGTTACTTAGGTGTTGAAATAGAAGAATGGGATCCACGTTTTAAAAACTTAGATGATCGTAATGTTTTAATATGCTTTACGCCTGAAACAGTCGTAGTTCGTGACCAATCATTTTGTCTTTCCTAAATGACCAGAAAATGTAGTTGTTCAAAGGAAGCGTTGTTTTTTGTATCAATGAACCTTCCCCTGTGGTGCTTACTGTCAATGGAGTAACTGTTATCATATGATATAATATAAGCAAGAATAACGATGAATTAGCTGGTGAAAATAAAATAATTGAATGGCCAAATGAAATTATAAGGTATTGAATCCATTAGAGGTAAGGGGGGCGATTTTATGAAAAAAATAGGTGCTGAGGCTGCAAAGGTATTGGAAGAAATTTTCGAAGATAAAGATCAATCCTTTGAACTAAATGGACAAAAATATAAAATAGTGGCTATTGATCATAAAGATAATGAAACAACTGTAGCTGAAGATGTAGAAAAAGACCAAAAGCTAAAACGAAAATTACTACAGGCTAAAAAGGATATTAAAGAAGGTAATTCCTATACTTCGGAAGAAATGAGAGAAATGATACGGAGAGGCCAAGTATAAATGAGGTTTATTTGGCTGGAGTCCACAAAGGAAGCATTCGAGAATATTAAGAGTGAGCACTATTCTTATAATGAAACCATTGAATACAAGTTAACTTTATTAGAACGTATTGAGAAGAAAATTATAACGGTTGGAACTAGTATGAGAGCAGATAAACCTGAATGGAAAGGAAGTCATAAAATACATGTAGATAGATTTATTATTTACTACTCCTTTTCTGATGACAATCAAACTTGTTTTTTAGAATATTTTAAGCACTCTAGTCAACATTATTGAGCTATCCTTTAGATAAATAGGGATGGCATTTTTTTGTATATAATCTAGTGCGTAAGGGGCGGGTTCACTGGAACTTTTATTCATGTGCCAAGGGCCCTATCCCTGTGGTACTTTACGAAATAATTTAAATATCTTAAATGGGGGAAGAAAAGAATGAAACAACTTATACGATTAATCTTGTTTTCTTCAATATTGTTGAGCTTGACTGGATGTAACTTCAGTAATGATTTTTCCAACGAGATTGATGAGGATAACCCTACTAAGACTAAAGAGGATAACGAAATACCTGAAATTAAAACTTATAAGGGTGAAAAGTTAGATCTATTAGTGGTAGGAGATAAGCCGACTATAAGAGAACAGAAGAAAATATCATTTACAACTATTGATGTTGAAAATTTAGCAAAAAAGAGCCTGGATCGTTATGATGCGGTTGTCATAATGCCTGAATATCTTTCTGAAGCAGCAGAAAAACGATATAACAAAATTTATAAACAAAACAAAATCCCATTTTTCTTTGTAGGTTCTAGAGCTGCACATATCCCTTTTGTTGATAATGGTGAAGTTACATACGAGACCTATGCTGATCGAGTAGATGAATCTCAAAATTATATTTCTGGTCTCCTTTATAAAGAAGACATCGAGAAAGGCTACTACGCTTATAAATACCGTTATCAACACGATGGGGAGAATTACGTGAAAGATAATGTGAGCAGTATATATTCAAATGTATTTAGAACGATTGACAACATTAAGTCAAACCAACCTCTAAATCATCTTAATTGAGTGAGCTGTATGAGTGCTGTTTTCTTTTCACGAAGCCTAGAAGAGTCTCTTCAAAAGCCCAATATTAATAACATAATAAATTAAGATACACACTACCTGGAGTAATAAAGTGGAGTGGATAGTATTTGAAGAAGATCGCCATAAGAAGTATTCAACCGTACAAGAATTATATGATGCTTGGACGTATGAATTACCACTATACCACTAGATAAAAGGATGACTGAATTCAGTCATCCTTTAAATGTTTGAAGACATGTATGTATTTAAAGGTGAACGCTTAGCGTTTATATGCTTATAATTCTATTATTTGTTTGGAAGGTGTATATTTTGAAGAATGAAGACGATCGTTTTCTGGGGAAGTGGGCTGTTCAAAGAAGAAAAGGCAAACAGTCTTATATGGCAACAAGGAGCTTATTATTCACGCTATTTTATTTAACAATATTCCTTTTATCTTTTGATCATTATCTAGAACCTACAACTCCTATAGGAGAATGGGTATTAACAGGTGTCTGGTACCTTTTAGTTGCGTTCTTCCTTGGTACGTTTACTGCAAACCTAAGATGGAACCTAAATGAAAAGAAATACAAAAAGTGAACTGAACTACCATAGGGACGGGTTTACTGGAACTTCTATTCCCTATTGGTTCATTTAATCGAAAAAAGGTAAGAGATCCTATGTATCTCTTACCTTTTTCTTGTTATAGCAAGGGGGAAGGTCCTGCTAATAGAAATTTGTTCTTATAAGGTGCGTTAATGCAATAAGCCAATATACCAAACAGAACGTCCATAATATTGGAGGTTCTGTTTTTTTATAATCTTTAACATTCAGCTTTAACAGAGCCCTAATTACAGAATGAACTGTTCAATTTAATTACTGAATTTTCAATCAAATAAATGGGATTTAATGTTAAAATGAGTTGGGAAGTTTTAAGTTTTATGCAAACAGGACAGTTGTACTAAATGAAGTTTATTGGAGGAAACATCAGAGGTTCGATGGGTAAAAAGAGAGAATGTACTAGATTTTATTTCAGCGCCAGCAATTCGAACCAGGTTTAAAGCTTATTTGGACTTTGAAGTAAGAGACAATTATATGGAGTACGGGACTAAACCTGAATTTGAATGAAAGGGGAGAATGACGGTATAGATATCCTTTACTATGGTAAATTACTACGTAAAAAGGAGAGGATTTCTCATAAGGAAATAGGAGTTACTATAATCAAGTTTTTGGAGGGGGGAGATCATATGCAGAGATTTTTGATAAGTATTGGGTTTCTTATTATTATGTCTTCATTAGTTGGTTGTACCAATGATGAAAACCAAGAACAACTAGAATTTTCTGTGAAGACCAATTGGGGAAATAAAATGTTACATGAGCGAAATTTCTATCAAATAATTATAAAAGAATTGTCTTCAGAAGATGTGGATAGAAGTTATTTAAAAGGTGTGGGTGCTAATCAAAGGGATTTTTATAATATAAGCCAACGAGACGATAAGAATTCAATCCAAAATATAATGGACCAATATTATGAGGAAAAAGAGATAAATAGAATTATTGAGGTTCTTAAAAAAGCAGAAGATACTTCATCTGCTTTAGCACAACATTTGGAGAACGGAGATACATCTGTCCTATTCCATAACAAGCAATTTCTCAGCTCATTGGATGTTCTTATAAAAGAGTATGTAGATGGTAAGGATGCTGTTGTTTCGACCGAAGATTTAACTTTAATTAATATCATAAAATACCCGAAAGATATGTCTGAGAATTATTCATCAAATGAAATATTGAACTTACTGATAAATATTGAAGATCATTTAGAGTTACTTTCTCAAGAAATAGTAAATGTGAAATGAATGGGCTGATTTTAAAATATAGGGGCAATTGGTGAACAAGGGCAATTGTTTCTTTTATTACCGAAACAGAAAGGAGGATTAAATGGCACAATCAAAAGTTCATTCAAAAATCTTTTTATGGTTATCCATTATAAGCAGTCTCTTCTTCATAACTCTGAAATTTTTCCAATGGAAGCTTGTTGAGATGTTTACAGTCTTTGTTATGCCTTTTGTATGGTTATTCTTGTACATATTCTTTTTAGTTGTTTTTATCCTGTCAATCATTCGGCTATTTAAGAAGAAGGAATGGAAGCCACTTTTTATACAGGCAATTACTATCGTTTTACTCCTTTTTATTCCGTTCAATCAAGTCGCATTAAACGTAGATTTCAAACTTAACAAATCGGAAAGAAACGAAGTAATTTCGAAAATTCAGGATGGAACTTATAAACCAAACGTTTCCCACAATAACTCCCTCATACATTTACCAGACGACTATACTGATCTATCGAAGGGCGGAGGAGACATAATAGTTGAAAAAGATGGGGAAGATTACTCGATTTTATTCTTTACTTTCCGAGGAGTGTTAGATAACTTTTCTGGTTTTGTCTTTTCACCAAACGATAAAAAGCCACACGCACATTTATTTGGGGGAGACTTCAAAGAAGTAGTGAAAATGGAGGAGAATTGGTATTTCGTTTCTTCTTCTTAAGATACTGAGTACTTTTGTTCAATACGCGTTTTGCAGAGGGAGGGGGATAGGATGATTGAAGAAATCATTAATAATTGGAATAGCTATTGTACAGAAGAGAATTTTATAGGGATCGGTTCTACGCGAAAAGTATATAAAGTATCTGGTTATGTAGTCAAAATAAACTTGCATCCTATTGGTAATAGTCAGTCTAAAAACGAGTTAGAGATTTTTAATGCGATGATGGATAAAGGGCTGCACCACCTATTTGCTCAGACGTATTATGTAGATGAGTGTATCTCTATTCAGAAATATTATGAGCCATTAGAAATGAAGGGTAACCAAACGTTTGAAATTGATCGGAGTAGAGAAGAAGAACGGATCCCAAATCGATACCAAGAAGTTCTGACTCTTTTAGACCAGGAATTCGATAGTTTTGATCTAAAAGACAGCAGCAATTATGGTTTAAACAGTGAAGGGAAACTTGTTTTTATCGATTATGGGATGAATAAAACATTGTATGAGGAACAATGGGTGCCCTCAGCTGAGAATGGAATTCTACCACAGATTGACTATGATTTTTGTACAGTTTGTGAGAGCAAAAAGGAATTACGTATGTACGGAGATCACGACAGGGATAAACGGTGTTATTCGTGTGGGAAGGAATAGGGAGAAGTTACTAACCAAACGGATGTAATTATGAAACAAGTAGTTGCTTCTTTCATAAATTGGACCGGTTGTTTAATAAGAAAGGAAGGGGAATATTGCGTTCTATTAAGTTAATGTTATTAGGTATAACGTTCATACTTGTCGCCATATATATATCACAAGTTGCTGCTTTTAGAACTGATGGTTGGGAGTTCGTTGTTTTAGTATTTGGTCTTATTTTTGTGATCATTGGCTTTTTTATAGACGGTGTTTTTAAATAACGGGGGCGAATGGTGCACAAGAGCAGGGTCTTCTTAATTTACTTACCAGGATCGGCGAATCGAGTAGTTACATTAAAGATACATAAGGAAGCTGACATGAAATATTAAACAAGGTGAAGGGGATTGATTATGGAGGATTGTTTGTTTTGTATTCCGAGTTTGGAACCAACCCAAAACATAGTGATGGATAATGAGTATTGTATGTTTTTACAGTTAGCACAAGCTCAAATAAAGGGGAAACAGCTTGAAGGTGCAGGGTTAATTGTCCCTAGAGAACACAGGGAAACGGCATTTGATTTAACATATGAGGAGTGGAGTGCAACTTACAGCCTGCTTCAAGATGTTAAAGAATACTTAGATGAAAACTATGGACCACAAGGCTATAACCTGGGCTGGAACTGCGGGGAAGTTGGCGGGCAGCATATTTTCCATGCCCATTTTCACGTGATACCGAGATATTCAGATGAACCAATGGCCGGCAAAGGGATTAGGTCTTTGTTTAAGGGTTCAGAAAATAATAGAAAAAGTAGGTAAACTACCAGTCGCAATAAAGTAAGAAGGGAAGTTCTTGTTTTTTGCGATTGTAGAAGGGAAGAATCATTTTGCTAAATAAGATACACGAAGTACTTAGCGGGCTCTATCCAGTGGAAATAAATAAAGTTGAGGCAGTAACAGATGAGATGTTTCGATGCACGAGTGCAGAAGAGGAGTACTTTGCAAGGATTACAAATTATAAAAGTTATGATGAACAATTAGAAGAGGTTCACTATACAAACTTCTTATTTAACGAAGGGTTGGGTGTGTCTCAAGCAATACCTTCTATTAATGGTAGAGCGGTAGAAAAGGTGATTCTTGAAGGTCGTGAAATCTTTACGGTTCTTTATAAATCTGCACCTGGGGCTCACTTACCAAAGGAAAACTGGAATACAGATGTTTTAAAAGAGGTAGGGCGGCAAATTGGGAAAATGCATCGATTGTCAAAAAAATATGAAGAAGTCCATCAAATCCGATCGATCAAGGATTGGCATGAAAACGAGGAATATGCCTTTTTAAAATATATCCCTGTAGAGGAATCTATTATTAGAGATATAGCGGATGAGGTACGATCCTCGATCAAGAAAATCCCTAGAGACCCTTCGAATTATGGGTTAATACACGGTGATATATGGTTAGAGAATATACTCGTTGATGAAGACCTGAATTTGACGATGGTTGATTTTCAAGATTGTGAGAAGCATTTTTATATTTTTGATTTGGCAGTCCCCCTTTACAGTGCGCTTGAGTATTCGTTTATAGGTGGGGGGAACATAATTGAATATGGAAATCGTATTACGGGAGCCATGATCGAAGGATACGAAGAGGAACATTCACTCTCTCCAGAAATGGTAGAAAAACTTCCGCTATTTATGAAACTAAAAGAGATATTTGAATACAGTTTAATGCACATGTACTGGGATAAGGATCACCTAACTGAAGAACAGGTAAGAATAATGAATCATGTTAGAATGAGGATTGAAGGCAATCATTCCATACTTAATACATAACGAGTCTATTGTTGGACTTACGGCTGAATGAGGAGGAAAGGGGCCTATATTTTGTTTCAACAACTTCTGTTTGTGATCATAATTTCGGTTTTCACTATTTTGAGTTGGTTCGATTTTAGGAGAGATATGAAGAAGGCTCAAGGAGAACAGGAAATAAGGAATGTGTTTGTTCGCTTCTTTCTTGCGCTTATTCTATTGATTCTATCTATTTTACTGTTAATTTTTTAGCTTAAACGGTGAACTCGAGGGTATTCGCTTTATTCACATTAGGAAAGAGGGATCATGATGGGATCGTATCCAGATGAAAGTTTGCGTAAGAAAGTTTTTAAGATCGCTTCAGCTATTCCTGACCTTTTAGGACAATTAGTCTTAATACCTCTCAAAATTTTAGGGAACCTACTAAAGCTTCTTTTGAATTTTATGCCTTAGAAGGAGGAGAACCAATGACAAATAACAATAATGACGAAAGTGGTGAGAAGTTAATCCCTTGGCAACCCACAACTGTTCTAAAAGGAGAACGGGGATTCGATTATACGATCGAAGAGGTGTTGCGCCACAATGATTATTTTAAGATCACGATAAAGGACCTTCATGGAAACGCCTTAGACATCCTATATGATGATCCAGATAATATTTGTCCTTTAGAATACTACGTATGGGGATTTATGTATCATACCGAACTAGGTTCTTTATCCAGGAGCTTTGAACAGGATGAAAATCAAACCATTAATAAAGACACCATTTGCTTATATAAGGTGGAGCATTCGGATTTTATTAAAGAGTTTAATCATAACCCTGTAGCAAATAAAGAATTATATCCCACTCTTGAACATCATTTATTTATGACGGGGGATGAAATGGTTGAGGTTCTATCGAATTATGAACCTAGGTTTGTTGAGAGAAAGGGGGAAGATTAGTTTGATATAGATTAAAATGTTGATCGCTAATACATAGGCATCAAATAGGAAGGTTAGACCTGTCACATAGTAAAAAATAGTTGAACAAGAAGAGAGGAATTGCATTGCGTTCTGTGAAATGGATGTTATTAGGTATTGCAATCATGCTTGCAGGGAACTATATCCCCCACGAATTTAGAAGTCGCGGATATGAGGTATTCATTTTAGTATTAGGTTTTATAATTGTGGTTATTGGCTTTTTCAAAAAAGACAAGAAGGAACTACAAAAAGGATGCGATCGTTAAACATGAATAAACGCCTCTTCTATTAATGGAGTATTTACTAGAAGAAATAGCAATGGAAAAACGGGAGGAAGTTATTATAAATAAACCGGTAAAAGCAGTGTTGTTTGCAACTTTGACATTATTTTTACTTGCAAGCTGTGGTGTAGCTGATGGCGGCAGAGTAACGGCAAGAGATGTGTTGAAACAGGACAAAGATGCGGACATTCTGAAGTATAACGGGAGAATCTTTAGCAATGTGACAAGTTTAGAGTGGTTCGAAGATGATAAGCAGAACGTTCCATTTTCTAAAGACCACTATGTAGCCGAGGTTAAAAATCAGACAAAAAGTATTCGGCGGTTTAGTGATCTCAGTGCAACCAAGTTACCAAAAGGGACGAAGGTTTATTCGGCTGCTAAAAACGAAGAAGGTATTTTATTAGTGGAGTACGAGGGAGAAGAACTTTATTATATGGAGCTACTTGAAGGGGGGTAGGTTGGAGTTTGAGAAGGACAGCATTAACAGGGACGGCTCAACCATAAAATGATAAGTCGTAATATTTTGTTAATAGAGGTTGAATGTGAAAAAGAATGTAGAAGGGAAGGTATTCATATGAAGCCAACGATCCTGTTAGTTGGAACGGACCATTTCTCTGATCAAGCAAATGGAAATCTGTTTAATACCAACAAAGTGGATGTTTTATCACAAGAAAGGCAAAACGAAATGAGAGAAATCATTCACTGTCTAAAGCAATTCGAACCTACGAAAGTAGCTCTAGAGGTGATTCAAGAAAACGAGGAAGAATTGAATGCGCAATATGCTTCTTATCTCAATGGAAATTATCCGCTAACAGTTAATGAGATTGATCAAATCGGTTTCCGTTTAGCGGGTGAGTGTCATCTCAACCACGTATACGCAGTCGATTGGAACGAGGAACAAAGAGACATTCCTAATAGTGATGATGGAAAGAATTCCGTTATGTTTAAAGAAGTGATGCGACTTGGAGAACGCATAATGGCTGAATCCAATACATATCTACATAACCATACATTGAAAGATTATTTGCTTTGGCTTAATGAGTCCGAGAATGTATCTAGAGGACAGGAATTTTATATGAAGCTGGCTCTAGTAGAAAAAGATGGGGATCCCGTTGGGGCAACATGGACAGCGAAGTATTGGTATTACCGCAACCTATTAATTTATAAAAACTTAGTAAGCTTGATTGAGTCTGAGGAGGAACGCATTTTCGTCTTATATGGCAGTGGCCATCTTCACTTACTTTTAGAGTTTTTGAAAGAGAGTGGGATGTTTGATGTGAAAGTAGCCAGTGACTATTTAATATAGCTTTGTTACGTATAGCATCTTTTCTGTGGAGCTGAACCATACTGGATTTTGCCTGGTTCAGCGTTTTATGGTTCGTGAGAATGGAGTAGTTTTTCGCGTTTTTTTACAAATCTTTCTATGAAAAATCTAATCGTAAACATAATTAAAAGGCTTGGTAAAATAATTACAGACGCTATCGAGAGGTTATCAATATATTTTGTGAAACTTAAAAATAAAAAAGCAAATACAATACTAATTGGTAAACCCAGGTAAAGCGATGCCTTTTGTAATTGGTTTATCTTAACTGTATAATATTTTTGTTTTTCATTGAGCCCACTTTCCTCAAAACAAGTATTGAATACATCATCGCTTTCAAGGTCCTCTTTGTTTTGATGTAATCTTTCCTTAGATGAATTGGTGAGCAATTCTACTATTATGCCATAGGCCATCATAAACATCATGGTGGAATTGAGCAGGTTTGTAATAGATATTCCAAAAAAGAAATATTGGAGTAGTAGAGCAGTTAGAATAGAAGCTATAATAATGATCACATTATAAAAGCCTTTCGGACGATGTTCAGACAAACGATCACCTCTTTTCTCTTGTAAATTGCGGACTTCTGAAATGATAAAAATAACTT
Source organism: Pontibacillus chungwhensis (assembly GCF_030166655.1). GTDB lineage: Bacteria > Bacillota > Bacilli > Bacillales > BH030062 > Pontibacillus. The sequence continues at coordinate 1,231,652 of NZ_CP126446.1, forward strand.
CCCTTTTCTCATTTATTTGATCGTTTTTGCAGAAACAATCGCATCAGAGGTAACGGTAGGGGAGGTCTTGAGCGTGTGTCCGTTGCCTACATTAAAATAAAAGGTTCGTTCTGGTACATGAACAGAACTTGCCAGGTTTTCTTCTTTATGGAATTGGATGGAGTATTCATTCTTAGCTGTACTCGTAAATTCCCATCCCATCCCGATGCCCCCTCTTAAAGAGGTTACTCCAGAGATCGTGATGGCTTTGTACTTCCCTTCTTCTTCAAGTAATTCCCCAATGATATATTCATTTCGATTATATTCTGCTATTAGAAGTTGCTCATCTTTGTTGGTTTGGGCCATGATGATGTGGCCTTTCAGTTTCTCTTTAGCAACGAAATCATCGATCGCTTCTTGCTGTGAGGAGAACGTTTCACCTTGAAAAAGATCATTTTGCGCGGACTCACTACTGCAACTCGCTAACAGCAAAACGAGAGGGATAGCGAGTATCCATAAAGTTTTCTTTAGAATAGGTCCTCATCCTTCCTGGTTAAATATATACATCAGCGTTACCCACCAAAGGAAAATCCAAATAAGAAGAGCAACATAATTCCTATAAATAATAGACTGAAGCCGATCGTTGCGATGGGGATGAATGTGTTATCTTTTTCCTTCTTTAAGCTAATTCCGCCAAAAATAATTCCGAGTATCCCTGTTATGGAAGTGACCTGGATAAACTGAACCATCGCGCCTAACCCGTTCACAGACATCATATTGATAAACCAAACGAGTTGAATAAGAAATACGGCTAAGATGAGTAGGGATAGCTTCCCTGAGACTGTTTTTGCCACAAGATCCCTCCTTTTGTTTTCGTTAATTGTAGCACTTATTCCATATTCATCCAAGTGAAGTTACGCTGTGTCATTTCAATGGAATGAGCGGAATAGGGGGCCGGTGAGGTGTATAGCAATGGTTTTGTGGTATGAATTTCCCACGTCAGCGTATTGTCATTTTATGTTAAGATGGAAGCGGATTATGAGTATTCGGATACATATAGGTTTTTACAGTGTAACGTTACAAAATGGGGAGTTATGACATGAGTAAAGGAATATATGTGCATATAAGTGAAGGACAGTTAAAGAAGTATGCAGAACTTGCTGTAGGTGCAGGTGTGAATCTGCAAGAGAATCAATTAGTGGTGATCCATAGCGATATTCAACATGCTCCGTTTGCACGTCTGATCCAAATGGCGGCTTATGAGGCTGGGGCTTCAAATGTATGGATAGATTGGACAGATGAACAGTCTACTAAAGCATTTTACATACACGCGGCCGACCGTGCGATCGATCATATTCCGGATTGGAAGGCTGCCCGTTATAAGGAGTGGGAGGATGCAGGTGCTGCTTACATCCATATTATTTCTGAAAACGTCGATATCTTTGAAGAGGTACCTACAGAAAGGATCAACCGTTTCGATAAAGCTTCTCGGACTAAATTAAAAGATCATCATGCGAAAATTAGATCCCATCAGGTCCGCTGGTGTCTTATAGCTGTTCCAAACGTTGTATGGGCAACGGAAGTTTTTCCAGATCTAAGGGAGGAAGAAGCCTTACAATCATTGTGGCAACTCATTTTAAAAGGGTCACGAGCAGACGGGGAAGACCCTGTGAAAGATTGGGAGCGTCACCATAGAGCCTTCGAGTCTCGAAAAGAATACTTAAATGAGAAACAATTCGAAGCCCTGCATTTTACAAATAGCCGTGGAACGGATTTAGTAGTGGGTCTTCCTAACGATCACCTTTATATCGGTGGGGGTGTTACAGATCCAAATGGCATACCTTTCTTTCCGAACATTCCTACGGAAGAAATATTTACAGCTCCTCATAAAGATAACGTGAATGGCAAATTGGTAGGGACTAAACCTCTTATTTATGGAGGGAGTGTCATCGATGATTTTCACCTTATTTTTAATGAGGGGCGGATTACTGACTATTATGCTGCTAAGGGGCAGGAAGTGTTACACCAACTGATCGAAACAGACGAAGGTTCTCATTATCTCGGTGAAATTGCCTTGGTCTCGAGTCAATCTCCTCTTGCCCAGGCAGATACTCTTCTATACAACACTTTGTTTGATGAAAACACGTCCTGTCATATCGGCATCGGAAATGCATCCCCCTCCAATATCCAAAATGGCGCTGGAAAATCTGAGGAAGAGTTGAAGGCAGCGGGGCTGAATACTTCGCTCCTGTTAGTCAATGTGACCTTTGGGACTGAAGATATGAAGGTAGTGGGTAGGAAAGAAGATGGAGCTGAAGACCTGCTCATGAAGGATGGGGAATTTGTTATTTAAATGAGCATACGTGACTTTTTGGGAGCTTTCTATCTGCAAAAGGTCACAGATCGCTTTATTCAATGACGTTTTCGTTCATAGAATAAGGAGAAAGGTAAGAGATTCGCTGTATGCTGAAGCACGATACTAAGGGGGGGATAAGCTTGAAATTAGGGCTTAAAAGGGATGAAGTGAGAATAGTGGAATATACTCCTGGATGGCAGGAAGAATTTAATAGAGTAAGAAAAGAACTAGTGGAGTATACAAACATGGATGAACATCGCATTCAACATATTGGCAGTACAGCCATTAGGGGGATGGCTGCAAAACCAATAATAGATTTAGTGGTAGGTGTGGATGATTTAGGTCAGGTTGATAAGCCTTTATTGAAAAATTTTAACGAAGCGGGTTTCTTAAGATTGAAAGTGGAGAGGCCAGAAGAGATTGTGTTAGCCAAGTTTACGGATGATACGTATGAAGAAAAAACACATTTTATCCACTTGGTTGAATATCAAAAGGAACTATGGAACAACCTGATCTTCTTTCGGGATTATCTTAATTCAAATGAAACAGCAAGAAAAGAATATTTAGACATAAAGAGGGAGTATTTGAAGAACTCTTCCACTGGTGTCAGCGAGTATACAAACTTTAAAGAAGCGTTTGTTAGAAGTATTTTTGAAAAAAGAAGAAGTTGAATATGGAACGAGTGAGGGATTTAAAGGACATGAGGCTGTTTCTGTGAGACCTAAACCAAAAGGGAGTTGGAACAAGAACTAGTCGAGACAAGGAACGACATAAAAAAAGAGTAAGCAACACTAGGTTGCTTACTTGGTTGGCGTAACTGATGATGTAGCTTATTTATTGAGGAGGATTATTCCTCTACCATGAGTGTAGTATCATTTGTGCCGCAATTCGAGCACTGAACCCATAACCTGGTGGCTACTTTATCCGTAAACTCATTCGGGTCTACCTTTAGAACCGTTTGTTTATCATGAAAGCAATTCGCGCATCTCTTTATGATGGTATTACCTATGGAGAACTTTGAATCCACATTCTCACCTCATTCATTTAATTTTTCACAAACATTTACCTTACAGCAATTTAAATACTCAAACAATGGTGGTTTTTGGTAATGGTTATAAGCGTACTTTCAAGTGAATCATAGGTTGCATAACACTCTACTAAAGAAAATAATTTCATCTTTTATTTTTTGTTTTATACAAGGATTATCGCAATACATATACTCGATGGAGATTTGTTTCAGGTGTTTAGTGAACATGAGCAAGTCAAAGTCTGTCATCCTGTTTACACCTCCTAAAACTAGTATGGAGGTTGGTTGATAGATAAGATATAGCTTCGACAAGACCTCTTAAGAATCTGGTTATTTTTTTCTGTAGTTAATAAGGAAAACACAGTGAAAATCTATTGTCTCTTTGACCAAAAGAGATGTTTGTTGAAGTTTGAATTTTAAGTTCCTAACTAAAGAGCGTAGTAAACAAACATCGTTTTATTCAAATGAAAAAAAGATTGGTTAGAATAAAGTTCTTTAAATGAATGGTAATAAGTAAATGGAGAGAATTACTCGTAGATGGTTATTTAGTACACAGTAATAATTGCTTAGACACTTTTTTAAGGAGGTACATATGAAAACTCATTATTATTTAGGTTGGTTTAACAACTTTCTCCCGGAGACTCTGGTTAGGTTGCTGCAAGAGGATATTACTGATCGTAAATCGATTGCTATGATTAGCTCAAATCCTTCTGTGTATGAAGATGATGGGGCTACTGAGCGTTCTTGGCTTGATCAGGCTGGCATTCTATTTGATGAATACCATTTAATTAATCACGGTGTAACGAAGGAAGATGCCCAAGCGAAAATCCAACATGCTTCGGTCATTTTTTTGCTGGGCGGGGATGTTCTTAAACAAAATGATTTTTTGATGAAATATAAATTAACGGATTCGATCAAAAATAGCAGTGCTGTTGTAATGGGAGCAAGCGCTGGTGCCATCAATATGTCCGCGAAATGGCTGTGCTCGAATACATTTGGATTTAAAGTGGAAGGAAGCTCTGTTTACAACGGAATCGGTCTTGACCATTTCTCTGTCCTATCTCACTTTGATCTTGAAAATAATATGGAAATGGTCCAAAGCGAACTTTCACACCTATCCGAGGAAATCAATATATATGCGTCGAATAAAGATTGCGCTATACGTGTGAAGGGTGACAAAATGGATGTTTTGGGCGATGTATTTTTAATTTCTAACTCCAGGATTCAGAAATTGGATGAGACGATAGGTACTTACTAAATTAGTAAGAAAGGCGCGTTGTGATATGAATGATTCTTTTTCAATCCTAGAACTACGATCACAAGAAGAGATACTAGAAGCTTTTCCTTTGATGAAGCAACTGCGGAGCCACCTGGATGAGGAAACTTATGTTGATTTAGTTTTAGATGCAAAGGATAAAGATCGGTATAAACTGTTTGCTCTTATCAATGGGGGAGAAATAGTTGCATTAACGGGCTTTAAGCCAATGATAACTCTATATTACGGTAGATTTGTCTGGGTTTGTGATTTAGTGACGGATTCAAAACAGCGCTCAAAAGGATACGGTGAAAAACTCCTAACCTATGTTCATGAGTGGGCAAAGAGCAATAATTACGAAAGTGTTGCTTTGTCTTCAGGATTACAACGTACGGATGCTCACCGTTTTTATGAAGAGAAAATGGATTATAGCAAAGTGAGTTATGTATTCAAATCGAAATTACAATAAGTAGATCCTTAAGTGACGGGGGCGATTGCTGAACAAGAGCGATCGCTTTTTTTATTAACCGGTAGTTTGGCCCTCCTTTAGGTTTTTTGTCATTTTCTGTTAAAATGTAAGTAAGCAACTAGTAAGGGGGATAAACGTGCTCAAAATCAGTAGGCTACTTATTTTGTTTACAACGACTCTTATATTAGTGACTGGATGTCAATCAACAGCCAATAAGCAAGTAGAGATAAAAATGAAGAGCAAAGAAGAACAAATGAAGAGGTTGGATACCTATACTTACGATGATTACAAGAAGGTTTTTGATAAAGCAGTATCTGAAGCAAACCGATTAGAAGAAGATGATGAGCAGTTAAAGAAATGGATCATTAGAACATTGGCTCAGGAAAAGTTGTATTTCGAAACGGATTTAACGGACAAACAAGTAATCGAAAAGTCTAAACAGGCGATGGAAAAAGATAAGGTGTGGAAGGACATTGCGAAAAAACGATACAGTATTACTGTATCGGAAGAAGAGGTTAATCATTTTATTGAGGAAGGACCAGACACCAGCGAGTTGCCAGAGCACCGAGCCTTTGCGAATGCTTTAGGTCTTTCAATAGAAGAATTAAACCACACGTTCGACAGAGATATTTATGTGAAGAATGCGATGTGGTTGAAACTGAAACCTAAATTAGAAAAGAAATATAATGCTACTGACAATAGTACACAGCTTGAAAAATATGAAGAGGAGGTAGAAAGTATGTTGAATAGGTAAAAATTATTTCGAGGCAGGATTATTTAAATAGAAACGTATACTTCCCGTGTAGCTTAACTATTATGTATATTCCCCTGGTTCACGAACTAAACTGAACAGAGAGTATAAGTTTTGTGTAAACATTAAGAGGGGTGTTAAAATGATGAGCAAGGAGGTACTTGTTATGTCAACTAAAATTCAAAAATTGGGGGATGGGTTAGCAATAAGAATACCACCCCATGTTGCTGAGCAGCTCCAAGTACAACAAGGAAGTGAGGTGGAAATCAAAATCGAGGGAGGCATCGTTACTTTACAGCCTGTAAATAGAAAGCTTGATTTAAATGAATTGCTGTCTGAGATCACGCCAGAAAATCGTCATGACGAGATTGATGTTGGCTCTGAAGGGAACGAAAAACTATAGTGAATGCTCCGAAAAGAGGAGATTTAGTTTATTTAACATTTGATCCCCAAGCTGGTCATGAACAAAGGGGAAGAAGGCCTGGTATTGTTTTATCTCCTCAACCTTTTAATAATAAGACAGGCTTCGCCCTTTGTTGTCCCATTACCAATCAACAGAAAGGTTATCCTTTTGAGGTCTCTTTACCTGTAAATCGGAAAATATCGGGTGTTATCTTAACAGATCAAATTAAAAGTCTTGACTGGAAAGCCAGGAAAATATCTTTAGTAGATGAAGCTCCAAATAGCGTAGTGCAGTCATGTTTAGAATTGGTAAAGACGTATTTAGATTGAAGGAATAGATTGTGAAAATAGAATCTATTTTTGGTCTTCTGTTATTTAGGCATCTCCCCTTCGCTCTACCACCTTTATCTCCATCATAAAAAACTCACTTATTTATAGCCCCCCTATCTCAAATTTTTTATCTGATTTTATTAGAATAAAGTTGACTTCTAGTCACTAATGAACGATGGAAGTGGTTATAGTGCTAGATTGAGCAAGCATCTAGTACTTTAAAATGATCCTCTGTGACTTTTTTTAAAATCTACTTCTTCAAAAGGTCACAGATCGCTTCATTCAATGACCTTTTGGTTCGTTTACTAGAAAGAAAGGTAAGAGATCCTCTGTATCTCTTACCTTTTTCTTGTTTTGTAAGGGAGAAAGGGTACAGATAGAGCGTCTCTCTGACCTTTTGAATCCATTTTAATAATGAAAAGTCAGATAGGAATACTTCCTTTCTTTTATAAGGGGAAGCGTGTGGCCTATTTGCCTTGTTGGTTATAAGTGATGCGGATTCGGGAACCTTTACTCATAGGAATCAGTAGCCATAGCTGTTTTGGTGAGAGAGGAGGGATTGGATGATTGAAGCCAGTACGAAAGAATTCTGGCGCAATACACTTGCTTTAAGTATCGGGTCTTTGTTCGTCTTTGCGAACGTTTATTTCACGCAGCCGATCTTACCGGTTTTGTCAGATGAGTTCGGGGTCTCTCCTCTGACCGCGAGTATGTCTTTGTCGCTTGTTATTCTAGCGATCGGAGTATCGTTAATTTTTTACGGACCGGCTTCTGATAGTCTTGGTCGAAGAGGGGTTATGATTGTGGCAATGGGTCTCGGGGCGCTTGCGACGATTCTTGCCTCCTTCTCAACTACGTTCAGTTTCTTCCTGACGATGCGCGTTCTGCAGGGAGTGTTTCTGGCTGGGTTGCCTTCTTTAGCCCTTGCTTACATAGGAGAAGAGTACTCTCAGCATGCGCTACCGCTCGCAGTTGGGGTGTTTATTGGTGGGAATACAATCGGCGGGATGTTCGGTCGTGTTTTAAGCGGGGTGCTGACAGATTTTCAGGGGTGGCATTTTGCATTTATGACGATGAGTGTCATTAGTGTGGTCTGCTTTGTTCTCTTTATCTTCTTATTACGTCCCTCTCAGAACTTTGAGCCAAAGACGTTCAGGTGGAAACAGGCGATGCTTGATTACAAAGGCCACTTACAAAATAAAGAATTGCGCTATGCCTATTTCATAGGAGGCTTACACTTTCTCGTATTTGTGGGGCACTTTAATTACATCACATACAGACTGACCGATGCTCCATTCTCCCTGCCATCAAGTCTTGTAGGCATTCTTTTCTTAACGTATATTGCGGGCACGATCAGCTCCCAGCTTTCAGGTCCCGCGTCCAAAAAATACTCCCAGTCCGGCTGCATTAAGATCGGGATTGGTATTATGATGACGGGTTTTCTAATCACACTTATCCCCTCAGTGTGGACGATTATCCTCGGCCTGTTGTGTAATTGCTTTGGGTTCTTCTTCGCCCACTCCACGGCTAGTTCATGGGTGAGTGGGAGAGCGACGTATAGTAAGGCCAGTGCCTCTGGGCTTTATTTAATTTCCTATTATATTGGTGGGGGAATTGGGCCGGTTTATTTGGATCCGTTCTGGAATTGGATGGATTGGAGTGGGGTTGTCCTAGGGGTGTTTCTTATTTTTATTTTGACGGGGATTGTAGCGATGAAGATGGGGCGGTTGGAAGGGTAATATCACTTAAACCGTCCACGCGCTTCTTCATTAAACAAACGTATTCCGGAATCGGTCTATTTTTAACAGCATAATAGAATGGTTGTTTCTCTAACATATTTTTGAAATAATCTTCTGAGAGATATTGATTAGAAAGAGGGGTAGTATGAGGAGAAACATATGGAAGACCGGCTTTTTCGTCCTACTCATCATATGTATTGTGATGGGTTACTTTTGGTATTCGGAGACCCAAAAGGTAGAAACGATGAAAAAAGATGGTGTCATATATATTTTGGATAAGCAAATTGATATAACAAAGCGTTTAGAGTGGGCTTTAGATAATGTGGAAGAAAGGGAAAAGTTCAAGAAAAGCTTGGTAAATATTGAAGATGAGATAGATGATCTATCCAGTGCAATGGGAAATGTTAGATATATCGGAAAGCATGTTGATATTCCTATTGGCTTTTTTGATTTTTATTTTAGGGAATCCGATCCTGTTTATAAAGCCTTAGATGAGCTACAAGATCATGAGTTATCAGATCAAACGTTGAAAGAACTAAAAGGCTATTATAAAAAACATTCTGATTTGACTGCCCAAGTAAAACTAGAGGAATTTGAGAATATGAGTTTCGATGAATATATGGAAAAGTTAGAAGAAGTGAATCGTTATATGAACAAGTATGAAGATTGGAGAACTACAAGGGGGGACAAGGGGGAAGGTTGATGGGAATAAGGAGTCGGATGATTCATCCTTACTATCAAGCCTTCTGGTCTTCTATCCTTACCCTATATGCGAGAATGATTAGCTCATAGCTTTCACTGGGTCCGCGTTAAAAATAAAGGCAGGGAGTCTATAAAGAGATTCTCTGCTTTTTGCTTCAGGTAAAGGATGCGTTTATTTAATAACGCATCCTTTGTTTTGGTAAATGCACTGCTTTTACCGTCTTCTATTAAGTAACTTCTTAATTGTTAGAGGTATTTGGATATATTTGGAGAAATTGAAATAATAAGAGAAAAAATATGTGAATACATGAGAAGCACGGGAGGCTGGCTTTAGTGCTCCCGCATTGGAGGTGCGTGGAACATGAAAAAGGGGATACTGCTCCTTTTTTTCGTATCGTTCGTAACAACAGCTTGTTCTGGAAATCTAGGAGAGCTTACGAGAGTCGATGTTCAACAGGTCATGTCAGATGGGAGCCCCGCGGAGGCTGAGAGGATAACAGATAAAGAATCAATCCAATCGATCCGAGATGTGATGAAAGAGGTGGATTGGGAGGATAAGTCTGTTGATATGTTGAGGGAACCAGAAGCGAGGGCGGTGTTTTACTACCAACAAGGAGAGGATAGTCAAGAACATTTAGTGGAATACGACATTTGGTTTACCGATGGGCCAGGATTCGCAGTGCTGATGAGTGAAGAGGAGGGGCGGAAGTATGGTGTGGTCCAGTCGGAACAGACGGCGATTTTGAGAGAGATGTTTGTTGAGTAGGCAGAAATTAAGGGATACTTAAAGAGAGGAGAATTCGGTGGAAAAGAAGGCAATCGTGAAAAGGTGGTTTGGGGAAGTTTTTACACAAGGTAATGTAGAAACGTTGAAAGAAATAACTAAGAAGGATTTCATCAGCCATGTGCCTGGGCATGATTTTAATGGTCATGAGGAGTTTATTCATGATTTCATGAATTGGTTTCGGGAAGTATTTCATAATGATGTGTGGACCATTCATGATTACGTAGAGGATGGTCATAAGTTTGCAGTTCGCTATACAGGTCATATGACATACAAAGGGGGATGGGATTCCATTCCTTCGAGTAATCAGCGAGTAAAGGAAACGGGGCTTATGATTATTTATTTCGAAGGTGGGATTATATCTGAAATGTGGTGTGAAATGAGCGATCTGGATGTGATGAACCAACTCCGTTCCACTCCATAAGAAAATGAAGTCTTACATAGAGTATACATAAACAGTCAAAAGGAGCGGATGGAATGTATTCAATTGAACCATTACAAGCACAGATGGAAGCCAGTCGGAACGAAGAGAAAGCCGAAAAGATGGCCAAGTATATGCGGAATCAATTTGCCTTTTATGGCATCCAGGCTGAGCCATTGAAAGGAATTGTGAAGGAGCATGTCAAACAGGAAGGCATCCCTTCACCAGATGAGATCCATGATGTTGTGAAGACGCTATGGTCAAAAGAAGAGCGGGAATATCAGATGATAGCGCTGAGACTCATGGATCGTTATATAAAGAAGTATGGAATAAGAGAGATTGACGCTCAGTTAATCGAGTACATGACTGTAAATAAATCCTGGTGGGACACCGTTGACCACATTGCCAGTAACCATGCATTTCGTTTGTTTGCCAACCATCCACATCTATTAGAGACGGTAGGGAAAGAGTGGAGAGCATCAGATAATATTTGGCTGCGTAGGGTGATGATCTTATTCCAACTGAAATACAAAGAAAAGACCGACCTTCCATTACTGGAGGAAATCATAAAAGAAAATTTGGGGTCCAAAGAGTTCTTTATCAATAAAGCGATTGGATGGATTTTAAGAGAGTATTCCAAAACAGATGCTGAGTGGGTGCAGCGTTTTATTGAGGAAAATGATGAGTTATCTAACTTAAGCAAACGAGAGGGATTGAAGCATATAAAAAAGCAACAGCTTCAGTAACGGGTTCGGTTTTAGAGTACAAAAAGCGAATTCACAGATGTTTTCACACCCTAAATAGCAGAACAATCACAACTAAATTCACACTCGAAAACACACAGATATTGGTTATCTGTGTGTTTTTATTGAGAATTCATTAACATGATTACAATGGAGGGTTTTGGGATTTAATGTTAAAATAATTGCAGATTATGTTAAGGGATGTACTTAAACTAACGGGGCAGTAATGTGGAATAAGAAAGATTTATTATTAGAGGGGGGAGTTGTATGGCTTATAATTTTAGTATTTTGACACAAGAACAAGCAGAAGATATTGCATTTAATTGGCACTATGATGGTGAATATTCTTTTTATGATATGGAAGCTGATAAAGAGGATTTAGACGAATTTTTAAATCCAGAAGAACGAGGAAATTCAACATTTGCTGTAACCAAAGAAAATGAATTAGTTGCTTTTTTTAGTTTTAGTGAGGTTGCTGATGGAACTTTTGATATTGGTTTGGGAATGAGACCAGATTTAACTGGAAAAGGTAATGGATTAGAATTTTTAAGGGCAGGTATTAACTTTATTCAAACAGAATATAAACCTGAAAAGGTCACATTATCAGTAGCAACTTTTAATCAAAGAGCTATAAAATTATACAAAAGAATTGGATTTAAAGATGTAGAGATATTTTCACAAGATACAAATGGTAGCACATTTGAGTTTCTAAAGATGGAATATAAATGTTGATACCTCTCTTAAGTTAAAGGGTGCAAGAGTGGAACAAGGAGTTGTTGATGCGGCAGTTGCTATTGTGTTTAAAGAAGCTGGATAATTGAAGAGCAATTTATATAACTACAAATGAGTGAGGTGCTGTAATGATAAGTTGGTCTACCTTATTCCATCCACTTGCATTGGATTTATTAGTAATTCCTTTTGCTATTGTTATAGGTATTCTAGCATCTTTATTTTTAAAAAAGGTGTTAGTAGGTGTAGTGATTACTGTTCTGAACTTAATAGTGTTTGATGTATGGTTTTGGGGGTATTTTTATGAGTCAGGACAATATGGTATGAACATATCTTTTGATGACTTCATATTTTACACAGTTTTTGCAGGGATAACTTTTCTTATTTCTAGGTCTATACATAGTAAAAATAATCTGAAGCACAAACCATTGTGAAGGATTACACTTAAACTAGAGGGTGCGATTGCCGAACAAGAGCGGTCGCTTCTTTCGTTAACGGGCAGGATAGATGAGATGAAGAAAAAGGAGTGTATGCGTTTGGGTAAATATCTTTATTTAATCTTCAGTTTTTGCGTACTTTTATTTATTGTCGGATGTAACCAAGACTCAGCTTCAGACTGGCAATCTTCAAAAGATGCAGCCATTGAATCGGGGCTAAAACAAGAAGAGGCAGACCGTGATTCTATCTTATCAATTGAAGAATTTGAAGACGAAACATTTGTGTTTTACGAGTATATGGGTGGTTTGGGTGTAGCAAACATAATTAAGAGTGAAAAAGGATATGGGTGGAAAAGAAGCAAGCCTTATACTGCTTTTGAGACTGGAGGAGATTTAGCTTATTCTACATCTGGTTTTGAGGTCAAAACGAAAACAGGATTATCTGCCTCAGTATTAATTGGTAGGACTTTCGATTCTTCTATTAAGGAAATGAAGCTTTTAGGGGATGGAACTGAAAGAAAACTAAAAGTATTTGGTGATAACGGATTCTTTTATGCTATACATAAAATTCCTACTGATTCAGTCGACGTTTCTCCAGTAGTAAACTAAGAAATTTTTAAAATCAATGCATATTGGAGTAACGGGTGCTTTAGTAGAATAAGAAAATACCTGAATTAAAAGAACCGATTAAGTAATCGGTTCTTTTTTTCTCGCTGCATATAGGTTTTGTCGCTCGTTGGGTTTGGTTTTTTAACCATATTGATCCACTGACTAAGCCAAAATACGTTAACGAATTCGCGTGCGTTTTACCACATGAATTCGCAAGAGTCTGTCAGCCAACAGACTCCTGCGAATTGAGGTCCGATTATTCATATGCGAATAGGACCTCTATTTGGGGGGTATTTTATTGTTTGTACTCCAAAACCGAACTCGTTACAGCTTCAGTAAGAACTTTTTGTGAAAATTCTCTGTGACGTATTACGAGTTGTAATTCTCTAGTGCACCGTTACCTAGATCAAATCGCACAAGAAGAAGCAGAGGTTTTGACGGCCCTCTGCTTCTTTTATATATTGATGAGCTTCTACTAAAGACATTCATTAGGAGAAGAAAACTTACTTTTGTACCTCTCCATAAGCCCATATTAAGGTGTTAAAACCCTCTGAATCCACCGAATAAGTTCGTTAGCCAAAGACCTAGCACAGCTAATTGATCAAAATATAATGCTATGCCGACGATGATCATGAAAAAACCACTTATTTTCATGATCTTGTCGGAGTATTTCATTAACCAGTTTGCTCTTCCGATAAAAAATGACATGACTAAGAATGGGATTGCAAAGCCTAACGTATAGGAGAAAGTATATAAAATCCCCTTATCTGGGTTACTTGCAGACATGGATAATACGGAAGTTAGGATAGGTCCTATACACGGTGTCCATCCTGCTGCAAAGAAAATCCCTACAAATAAAGATCCTATGTATCCCCAGGTTTTTTCGCTAATTTGATGACTCTTTTTTCCTTCAACATGGAGACAGGCTGGAATATTCCAGTTAAGAAAAAGCCCATTGCAATGATAAATATAGCGCCAAGCATTCGGATTAAATCCTGATACTGATAGAAAATATCTCCTATCAAAGTGAAGGCTGAACCTAAGATAAAAAACACAATCGATAATCCCAAAACGAACATTAAAGTATGAAGCATAACTTTGTTTTTTATTTGTACCGATTGATCTTTCCTGTTTGAAATTTCTTTTACTGATAAACCTGTAATAAAAGATAAATAGGATGGATATAAGGGGAACACGCAGGGAGATATAAACGATAAAATGCCTGCTCCGAATACTAACATGATGCTTAATTCCATTTTGCACTCTCCTTAAAAATCTAAGCCAAACTAATTAACGTAAAAGGTATCCTGCCGATTCAACTAACTACGCTTTAACGTAATCCATAAAATCATGGTAACATTAAAATCCAATTATTTGGTAAAAATATGTAATGAGATGGATCAGGTATCCTCTGGCTATTTGTTCATTCTATTAATCTGTCCTATATCAGTCTTGGAGTGGTTGTAGAACATTTAAAAATTGTTCAAGTTCTTCCAAATCCGACTGAGGATAGCTCATCCAAGTTGATGCTAAAAAGTAAATGGAAATCCCTAATAAAACTATACTATACCAACGCTTGTACCCAGGTTTAATCACCCACTTGTAAAACGTAGGAAAGTCCTCTTTAAGCTCTCTTTTCATCCATTCGCTTCTTAAAAACGAATTGATATGCCGCGGTGGAACCGTAGAAAGGACTAAAAGAGCTAGGAAGACTAGTAATACTTTAGCAAAATCGCTATACCATTCTTGGATGTGGTAGATGTCTATTTTTAATCGTATGAACTTCCCGGGACCATCTTTGTCTCCTCCGAGTTGGGTAATTAATTCATCATAAGTCCCTGTATACGTTTTGTGTGGATTAGAAAACACATCCAATTCTTGAATTTCTATATTTCTATTAAAGGATTTGTATTCAAAATCGTAGCCATTAGGATAAAACTCATATTTATCAATGATTCCAATGGGGCCCACTAGAAGAACTGCGAGCAAAATGAACCCTGCTATTAATATCCTCTTTAAGCGCATCGGTATTTCCTCCCTGAAAGTTATATGATTGTTGTTTGTCCTATTGAATGTAATCGTATTTTTTATTCTGTCTTTTAGAATGTATGAGAGTTATATATGGATTTTATAACATTTTTTGGTCATAAACTAGGAGGTGGAAGTAATTTGTAAGGTAAAGCATTTTATTATGAAGGAGAACGTTGCGTTATCAAAATTAATTTAACGGAGCGGATTGAGGTATGTAAAAAAGTAAATTAATTAGTAACGGATCGGGTTTTTGATCAGAGAGCAAATTCATAGTCGTTCTTTGCATCCTAAATAGCAGGGAAATCATCACTAAAATCACAGACGAAAACGCACAGGTAGAGTTATCTGTGCGTTTCTTATTTAAGGGTTCAAAAGTATGGTTTCAATAGAGGTATATGGAATTTTGTGGTAAAATAAACGGTGAGTTTGTGAAGGGATGTACTGAAACTAACGTGGCAGGATTGTTGAATAACCAAGCAACGATTTAAGGGGGGATTATTGTTGGAGAAAACGATATTAAGTTATGATGATTTGTTAGAAATGTTGGATGATTATCTAAGAGAGCCAAAGGAATTTTGGGAAGGCTTTTACGAAGACAAAACGAAAGACATTCCTTTTTTTAAAGTAACTGGACCTGATGAAAACTTAATGGAGTATTTTGATAAAGGTCTTAAACCGAAGAAGGTATTGGAATTAGGTTGTGGACCTGGAAGAAATGCTATTTTTATGGCTAAAAACGGATGCGAAGTAGATGCTTTGGATATCTCTGAGAATGCCATCAGCTGGGCAAAAGAAAGGGCAAATGAAGAAGGAATAAATGTTAATTTTCATTGCACATCTTTATTTGATTTTGAAATTAAATCTCATTCTTATGATTTTGTATATGACTGCGGCTTATTTCATCATTTAGCACCCCATAGGCGTTTAACCTACATCGAAATGCTAAAAAAAGCTCTAGATAAAGATGGTCATTTTGCGATAGTTTGTTTTAACACAGATGGAGCAATAGATACCCCCGACTGGGAAGTATATAGACAAAAAAGCTTAAACAGAGGTCTAGGTTACACGGAAAAGCGATTTAAAGAAGTTTTTGAAAATGATTTCACGATTAAAGATTTTAGGACGATGAAAAAGGTAAGCCAACCAAATGAAAAATTTGGAGAGGATTTTCTATGGACGAGTTTAATGCAAGTTAACAATTGAATTTTTATTCAACAAACGGGTGCGATTTTTTGAAAAAGAACAGGCGCTTCTTTCATTAACGCGCAGGTTACTTCAATAAGTAAACATCCTATTGCAGGGAGGTCATATCTATGAAAGAAAGATTTTTACCCTCAGCAGAACAAGTCATCAGTGTATTTATCTTCGTTTTATTTTTTTTATTTTACTTTAAGGTCTTTAACTGGCTCATATATGCACTCCCTTTCATGAGTGCAGGCGCTATAATTTTTATGAGTTGGGCATTATTTCTTGTTAATTTTCCATTGTCAGCAATATCAGCCATATACTTACGAAAATATATTAAAAGTAATTAAACTCGAAAGAACAAAAAATTAATAGCAGTCGTTGCTTCACTAATGCGATTGTGAATAAGCACAGTCGCTTCTATTATTATCGGAGCAGTTTTCTTTAATAAGAGCTAATCTATATAAAGGAGTCGGATATATGAGTAAATTAGATATCGCGATGATTATATATATTATTTTTATGATTGTAGCGACTTTTGTAAGTTTTAAATATGGTTCGACTATGATTAAAAAAAAGGGATTGTTTTTACCGTCAACCTTAATTGCAGGAACCATTAACTTGGTATTAGGTGTATTTGCTATTTTAGTATGGGTTTTCTTCACTTGGGGTGTAAATGAATTTTTATTCTTTGGAGGATTAGTTTTAGGTAGCGGTTTATTAGTTGTAGGTGAAGCCGTTCTGCTTACAACCTTATTTTTGAAACGAAAGAAATGGATACACATTTACAATGAAACATTTAATTAAAAGGACCCTGATACTTCACTAACGGGTGCAATAGTGAAAAAAGAAATTGTGGATGTGGCAGCTCCTTTTGTGTTAAAGGGGCAGGTTAGTTAGAGAAGTACGGGTGGCATCTCAATGGGAGGTGTAGGTGTTTGTGGAGAACTAAGGTTGGGATTAGTCTAATTGTTATATCGATAATTATATATGCGTTTAAATATTTTATTACCTCAATGTTAGGTCCAAATGTTTCCTTATATATTGGGGAAAACCTGAGAATTACGATGAGTGCTTTTAAATTAATTACTAACATTAGTTCAGTACTGTTCTTAATTTTAGGAGTTACATTAACTTTTTTGGTTACACAAATTAGAAAATAAATTAAGACCTTCTGCAATAGGGTGCGATTGTTGAACAAGAACAGTCTCTTCTTTCATTAACGGGCAGGATAGTTGAATTAGCTTATTTAGAAAACGTTCTAAATAAAAGTTACGTCTATAAAAATAAAAAGGGGATTTTATGAAACCAATATTGTTTTTCTTAGGGTTGTTGCTGATGGCTTTTACTATAACAGCTTGTAATAATCAAAACGGAAATACTCAATATAATTCAACTAATGGAGAAGCACAAACTGATTGGGCCTTATTATCATTAGAAGAACTAACTGAAAAAGCTGACCTTATTGCATTTGCATCAGTGAAAGATACAGAGGGAATAGAAAAAAGTAATGGTATGAATGCCCAAATTTCAACGTTGGAAGTTCTTGAAATTATTTCTGGAACTGCATCTAAAGAAATAAAATTAGACCAAGCAACAAACTATTTGGAAGAAGGAGAGGAATATCTACTCTTTCTTACTCAAAACGAAACAGACGGGTACTATTATGTCTTGAATCCTTCTGGTGTAATTCAGGAGAAGGATGGGGTATATGCAACTGGATTGGTTGAGGGTAACGGAACATACAACAAAGATGAAGTAAAGGATTTGCTCTTCAACTAAAAAGGGTGCGATTGTAAAACAAGAACAAGCGCATCTTTCATTAACGAGCCAGGATAGTTTAAGAGCCTTTTAAGGAGGGAGAAGAAATAAATATATTAAAAATAGTGAATGGTACCCTTACTGTCGTAGTAGTTGGGCTTGTTGCGTCTTACTATTTTTTGGCCTTCAATATACCTATTTATATTATTATAGCCCTTGTATCTCTTTCATATATGCTAACAGCAGTCAAACTCATTAAAGGACGCCAGGATAGAGGCGGCGGCTATATGTTAATTGGTGGTGCCATTGTTATGCTTTTTTCGGCATTAGTTACGTTCTTTAAGGGGTAATGTAGGTAGGATTTAGATTTAAATGGTTGGTTTTGGGCTAAAAAACTTAATTCTTCTAATGAAGGTTGGGGACCAAAAGAAAATGTGAAATTATATAAACAAGATTAACTTCTTATTCAACTAACAATATGAAGGGTGCTCTAGTAAAGAAAATACCTTAATCAAAAGGACTGATTAATCATATCGGTTCTTTTTTTGTGTTTGCTGCAATAGATTCTGGTGCTAGTTGGTATGTGCGTTTAATATGGATGAAAATTTTTTTGGAATTTTTAAGCTAAATCAGTAACATGTCCGTCTATAAAGAGAAAAGGTCATGGAGGTGAGGATATTAAAGGTTTAGTTAAAAAAGCCCAAAAAGGCGATCGAAAAGCATTTATGAAGCTAATCGAGGAGTATCAGGATGATATTTATCGAACGGCATTGTTTTATACCAAAGACCAAGATGATGCACTAGATATTGTTCAGGAAGCAGCCTTTCGTTCATTTAGTAGAATTCATACCTTAAAAAATCCCCAGTTTTTTAAAACGTGGTTGATGAAAATAACAATGCACGCAGCGACTGACTTATTAAGGAAGAAAAAGAAAGTGGTCCATTTAAAACCAGAATACACGGAATATATAGGTGCTGAAGAGGGAGATCTCTCCTTGTCCGTTACATTAAAAGACGTAATTAATAACTTGGACGAGCGAGAAAGAGCCATTATTCTGTGGAAGTATTACTCAGATTATACGTTTGAAGAAATATCTACCATAATGGATATTCCCTTAGGTACTACAAAATCGATTTTATACCGAGCCTTAACGAAAATGCGTTTAGACATGAAGGAGGATGATGTTTGTGAAAAATAAATTTAAAGATGAGATGCAAAATGTAAAAATCCCTAGAGACAAGATTCAACAAAGGGTTACATTAGGGGTAGATCAAGCTGAAGAGACCATGAAACATAAAAAGAATAAGAAAAAACCTAAGTGGATGATGAACATAGCTGCTTCTGTCATTTTAATTGGATCAACGTTCGCTTTGGGTGGCTCCTACATAACAGAAGCTGCTGGTACGATCATCGGACAAATGTTTGGTTCGGAAAAAGAATTTACTGAGAATTTTCCTGAAGAAAGTGACAACTTATCAGGAATAGAACGATACTTTGAATTGATTGAAGAGCAACTTACGGCAGAAGAATTTGCAGATTTTAAGGTGTTGATGAAAGAAAAAGCAGAAATCTTGTCTAAAATAGATTCAGAAAATAGGACAACCTCCACTGCTGAAGAGGAGGAGAAGTTAGGGGAAATACGAGAAAACCTCTTGCCTTATAAAGATCGAATCATTGCGCTTACAACCCACACAGTAAAAGAAGCACAACAAATGGTGAGCTATCCTATTTATAGACCATCATACGTACCAAAAGGCTATGAATTGGAATCTGAAGAAGCAAGGACAGACACATTGAACGTTGGGGAAGATCCTGTTGTTTCATTTAGATATGGGGGAGGACCAAACGGACTAGGGTTTGATACCAGTACCCATAAGTTAAGTGATAATAAAGGTGAATTAGGAAGTTATGAACATATCAATTCTTACACATTAAAGGGTTTCAATTTTGAATTCGCCTATTCTGATGATAGCAATGTTCAAGGAATGAGAGTAACAATACCAGAAGAAGAATACGAGATTACCATGAATGCAGATATTTTGTCGAAAGAGGAAATGGAAAAAATTCTGCTATCAATGATTGAACAATAAGCGGATCTTTCACACAATAAGGTATAACACAAACATGTGTTTTAAAAACTGAGAGAGTCCTTTGTGTCTTTTTGCGAGTTGCAGAGCTTTAAAAGGTCACAGATTGTGCCTCTTTGTTCCTTTTGATTGGAAAACGTCGTAGATCCCGTACTTCTGTTCCCTGAGGGGCGAAAGGGACTCCTCTTTAACTGGATATATAGGCTAAAATGGTGGTGGATTTTGTTAAATGAATGAAAGCATATCAGAGATGAACAAATGAGTTCTTAAGACCTGAATAAAATAACAAATACGAGCCAAGAATTCATTCATGATCTAGAAGGACAAAGAGGTAGGAAAAGGGAATTACTTGTAATACCGGAAAAAGGAGAGGTTGATGATGAGCACTTCATTTATTGAACAAGTTCATTACATAAGAATTCCCGTGAAAGATTTAGAGGAGTCAATCCAATGGTACAGGGATGTGTTGGGGCTTCAATTGGTAAGCATTACGGAAGATCCATTTGCCATTTTTAAAGTAAATGACGGACCTTTTTTACTTACTTTAGTTCCAACGGACGATGAAACCTTTGTCCACTTTACCATTCATAATGAATCCGCTTTTAGTATCGGCTTTACGAGCCCTGACCTATTGAACTTTCATCACCACTTACTCAAGAATCAAGTAAGAGTCGAGGAGATTCAAGAAGAGAAGGGTCATGCGTATTTCCACTTTTACGATCCGAGTGGGAATCAGCTTCAGGTGCACTGGTGATTGTGTTTAGGTGAAAATCCCTTATTTAAAGAATGATTCTTTAGGAGGGACATGTAGGATCGCAAGAATTATTTTACTTTTTCACCATATTCCTTTTCCTTCTAATTTCAGGATGTAAGTCAAAGTCCATTGAGGAGGCGATGGAAGTTGAAGTTCAAAAGACGATAAAGAAAGTAAAGCTAGAAGACGACAACGTTTTAGTGTTTTACTTACTAGATTCAGTAGGGGAACAAGGATATAAATGAAAGAATTGACGGGATTTATATACTTTACAACACCGATAAATGAGGAGGATAAACATATCTACTTTCAATAATAAAGGGATACTATTTACTATGATTGTCATTTTTGTCTTGTGGGTGTCGTTGCAACTCTTTCTAGATATGACGATCTTCAAGAATCCGTTCAATTACTTTGTAGCCTTTATAATCTTTTTCTTTGGAATTAAATTTGTGCTAAGCAATCGCTCGGATTAATATATCTTAACGTTGGAAACGCACACATTAGTTATCTGTGCGTTTTTAATTTATAGGAGTCCTTTGTTGAGAATATAACAGAGGGTTTTGGGATTTTATGTTAAAGTGAATGTATGAAGGATTGTACTTAATTTAAATGAAAACATTTAAGGTGGTTTTTTAGTGAAACACGTTATGGAAAACGATAAGTATTCAGGTTTGAAGAAGGTAGAGGTTGTAGATGATTATTTAGATGTAACCTTCCCGATGTTAGTTTTGTACCCAACGGAAACGCCTGAAAAAGAAGAAAAGATAGGCCCCTATCTAGTAGACGTTTCACTTGATGCAAAACTAGAAGATGAAAGGTATCCGCTAGTTGTTATCTCTCATGGTACAGGGGGGACTCCGCTTGTTTATAGACATTTAGCTAGGGATTTAGCTAAAAGGGGATTTATAGTAGCCATGCCGGAGCATCCATTTAACAATGTAAAAGACAACCAGTTAGAGCGTACGACAAAATTATTAAGAAGCAGACCTAAAAATATCACACAAGTCATTGACTGGTTTGATCATAGCGATTCATTTAAAGATCATATTAACTTTGAAGACATTTCGATAATTGGACACTCAATGGGTGGTTATACCGCAATAGCGGTGACCGGGGGAACGCCAACAACGCTTCCATGGGAAACGGGGAATGAAACACCTGAAAGAATTGATGTAGACGTTGACGAACGAATTAAGAAAGTAATTTTATTTGCACCTGCTCTAGGGTGGTTCAGAAACGAAGGGGCCCTTGAAAAAGTTAATGTACCCATTTTCATCATGACAGGGGAAAGAGATGAGATCACTCCTTCTTTTCATGCTGAAATTTTATTAAATGGGGTAATAAATCGTGAAAAAATTGTGCACAAGGTGTTCGAAAACGCTGGTCACTTTTCCTTCTTGAGTCCTTTTCCACCAGAGATGAAAGTCACCTCATTCCCACCTTCCCAAGACCCTGAAGGCTTTAATAGAGAGCTCTTTCAGCAAGAGCTAGCAGCTGATGTTTTATCTTTCTTATTAAGCTAGCGGGTTCGGTTGCTGAACCTTTTCCAAAGGAGGAAATCAAATGTCCTACTTATTCATGACAGGGATTATTACCGCTAGTTTACTAGGCATTTCTTTGATATTTAGAAAGAATAACTCCAAACTCCACTATATCATCTCACCACTATTCATAATGGTAAGTGTTGTATTATTACTGATCAGTTTCCTTGTAGGAGGGTGGGAAGGATTAGGGATTGGAGCTATAAGTCTTTCAATTTTGATTGCCTCGGTTATCTCTTCTATTGTTATGGGGGCCTTAGTTGTATTGAAAAGAAATTAAGGGTCTGATCGTAAAAAGTAAGTGACCTATCTTCAACTCTCAGTCTGTGACTTTTTAGAGTTCCAAGGCTTCAAAAGGTAACAGACTGAGCTTCTCTATTACATTTTGAACCAAATACGATAGCAAAAGGGCAGAGATTCGCATCTTCTCTGCCCGTTTGCTAGGTTTATCGTATGAAAAGGTCACAGAGCAAGTGTCTCTGTGACCTTTTTCGTTCCGAAAGATTGTAAAAGGTAACAGAAGCGGCATTCTCTTTTACTCCATCTCGGATAACAACTTAACCTCTCCACTTCGTGCATCCACCGCATACTCACAGTCAAGCTTCCCATATAACCTGTAACGTGCTTCTCCGTGATCCAACACATAAACAGGCGTCAGGGTGATTTTATCCTTTATTAGGTGGTAGGCTTCTTGCTTTGATAGAACCGCAGGCTTCGCTTCTTCGAAATGAGACGTCATTTCACGGAACAAATCATTCTCCATATAAGTAAGGACTTTTGTGCCGTTCTCGTTAAGAAACACATTGATTTTTCTCTTATAGAAATCATTCGTGGTCTGAGCGATCTCAAGGCGCGCTACTAGATATCCACTCTCTCGCTCTACCGATTGCCAGATCCACTCTCCGGAATCCTTTGGATATACCACTTGGAGAAATTCAGTGAGCGCTTTTTGCGTATCTTCAACCATTTCATCTTTAATAGGCAAAAGATCGGGATGGGGTTCACGTTGTTTGGCCTGTTCCCATGTGACCTCATCGGATAGGTTAATCTTTTCTTCATGGAATTCTTCATCTAAGCTGGGCTCATAGGTCATCACTTCCCCAATAGAAATGAGATGAACGGCATCTGTCAGCCGAAAAGGGCGGGTGCTTGTGCCATCGTTTGTGACATAAATTTCTTCTAAACTAAAGGCCGGCTCAAAACGGCTGCTACTCATCAATGGGAAATTCACAAGCATGAATTGTTCCATAATAAGGTCCGGAATGTCTTCTAGAGTTAAAGAAAAAGACTCAGGGATCACCTCATGGATCACTGGGAAATGGCCATGAATGGTGAAAAAGATGAGCAGATTGTCTTCATTTAGCTCAACTGAAATCATGCCAGATGGACTGGTGGAGATCCCGTTAACTACGGATGAGAACATGTACTTCCGGTCCTGTTTACTTTTAAACTCGAAGTGTTCACCGAATGTCAGTCCTGTCTCAGTCTCCACCCAGCGGATGACTTCTTGTTCAGTCTGTAATGTAGCGGTATGCGCTTCACTCCGACCACCCACGAAAACCAGGCTTTTTACTCTTTCTGTATGTAAATCAACATCAATGGAGGCGGTACCTTCTGGGTTCAATTCGTCTTCTGTGGGTGCTGTTCCTTTTGGAAACCACTCCATATTAAACACGTAGTGCGTTTGGTCGAATGAACCGGCCTCCCGGTGAAGGTGCGTTCGTTCTAGGGTGTACCCATCAAGTCCGAATTTCTTTTTGACTCGTTCTGCAATTGCTTGAGAGGTTTGCTCCATATAAGTTTCCTTCTTTCATTTTTTGATTGGCAGAAGCGCTTCATTCTTCTGCTTCTGATCAGCCCGCCATGCGGTCAAATCCTTTAAACCGGGTCCCCTGAAAAGTGAGGGTTCCGATATCTCCTTCTGCTAATAGGCCCTGCTCGCGCCCATCCATTGGGAGCTCCATGCGGTCCCCGCTCTCGACTTCAAACGTGGTGTAATAGTATGTACGCGTCCTAGAACCGTGGTCATCCCCAGCGCTGCCTCGTCTTTTTACTTCCGTTCTCTTTCCAATCACTTTCGCATTCACGGCCAAGACCGGTTGTTTGTTGTTGTAACTCCACTGTTTCACAGAAGAGAAAATGGCAAAGAGGATGCCGCCGATTACAATAATAAATACAATCGCGATAAAATAAGGCCCGATTGAAAATATAAGATCTGATGGCCCTTGGTTGATTCCTGTTCCCAATTGACTCATCTCCTTTCTATTTTACATACGATTGTGACGGGGGAACGTTTCAAGATAAATAGCAGTTAAGGAAAAATGAGGTAATATTTTCATTTTGTTTTTCTTTAGTCTGTTACTTTCTTGTTAGAAAGAGTCCCTATTCATATGCAAAATTATGTTAGGGTTAGGTTGGTAGAATTTGTTGTATGAAAGGGGGAGAAGAATAGTGAAATTACATTTAGAAAAGCTGCAGGAAAACGATTTTGACAAGTATTATCGTTTGGTTTCAGATGAGAAGGTAATGGCCCAAATTACGGAGAGAGCGACGCCTCTTGAAGAAGCCAAGGAGAACTTTAAGAAGTTAATGGATCGTAATAAGAAGCATGTTATTATAGGGTCTTACAAAGTTGTTGATGCACTTACAAGCGAATTCATTGGTCTTGGATACTTGACCTTAAGTGAAGAGGTAGCTCATGAAGGTGAAATTGGATACATGCTATTGCCTGCGCAGTGGGGAAAAGGATATGGCACAGCAATCGCTGAAAGGTTAATCGATTTATCAAAACAAGCCAATCTCAGAAGGCTTATCGCAACCATTGATCCAGAGAACCTGGCTTCAAGAAAGATCTTACTCCATCACAAGTTTGTTTCTGAGAAACTTTGTGAAATGGATGGTTTACCTGCTGAAGTTTTACGTAAGGAATTGTAAGATGGGACGTGGACTTTTTAACCTGCGTTTCCTTGTAATATACTATTTTTTGAAAGGAGTGGGAAACATTAAAATGAGTCTGAGTAATATTTCTTGGAAAAATATTTTGTTGGTTGTGGTTTTCTTAGTGGTCCTTTCTTTTACAATGCCTTATTTCGGCTTTGGTCTTCTTTCCGTGTTCTTTTTTGTTTTAGGTGTGGTTGAGTGGGTAACAAAGTTTATTCTCCCGTGGATTGTTTTATACTGGGGGATTCGATTCATTAAGAGCTTCGAATTAAAATAATGTATAGTGATTTTCATGGTGTGAAGATTACATAACGAGAAGTCAGCATAAGGTGCTGGCTTTTTATTATGTACAACAATAAGAAGGTCAGTGTTAATATTCAACCTCGAAATAAAGCAAATAATCATATATTATATGTATGGAAGAGAAATTATCGAATGTTTATAGGAGTGTAAAATAGATGAACGATAAAAAGGTAGAGAGGGCAATATCTTCTACGATCTTAGAGCAGAAAGAAAGGCTGGTTCAAGAGGCTGCTTTACCAAACGACATAGGCGGAGATATTGCTGATCAGTTAATGGATTGGAGACGCCAGTTAATAAATGCCTATGCAGAGTCGGTCACACAAGGTGCAGATGGTGTCATCGATGAACTCGAAGAATGGAGCAAACATGTCTCTGAGAGACTTGTAGAGTTAATGCTGCCACTAGACATAGCTTTGGATGAAATTAGTAAATATCGAGAAGTTATAGGTACCCTTATTAAAGAGGAAGCTGAATTACAACAGTTTTCTATAGCTGATTTTTATCAATTGGTTACAAATTTTAACAACGCAGTGGATCAAGCCGTGCAATTGGTGAGCCGTTCTTATATGGAAGATTATAAAGATACGATTCAAAAAGCGCACTATGCGATAAATGAACTTTCCATTCCGATGGTACGCATTACTGAAGAGGTGGGTGTGATCCCTATAGTCGGTGAGATCGACACCTATCGAGCCCAGCTTCTGATGGATAATGCCCTTAAACAAGGTGAGGAATTTAGGTTAACAACAGTCATTATCGATTTATCTGGAGTCAGTATAATCGATACGATGGTTGCTCACCAATTGTTTAAAGTGATTCATTCCTTAGAATTAATCGGAGTTCGTGGTGTGCTAAGTGGAATCCGTCCAGATATCGCTCAAACGATGGTGAATTTGGGGATAAATATGAAGACGGTTGATACGTTCAGCAGTCTTCATAAAGCGATTGGTTCCATTCATTAAGGCCGTATTGTTCTATTCCAAATAGTTTGAGCCTTGCAAGGGAAGTCTGTGACTTTTTAAGAGAAGAAAGTATTAAAAAAGGTATAGAACGAGCCTTTATCTGACATCTTGAATTGAATAAGCAAGTAAAAGGGCAGAGATGAGGCTTATCTCTGCCCTTTTACTAGTTTTAAGGGAAGGAAATGTCATAGATGAAGGGATCTCCGTTCTAGAAATGGTACACTTATCAAAAAGGAGAATTTAATTGAACAATCAAAAATCCTTACAAGACCATTTGCATTCATTAGAAAACGCACTCCTTCAGGCAGATGTTCGTAAGTCTTCTGAGCAATTAAGTGCGTTACTCGCTGACGACTTTATCGAATATTCCAGCACGGGGAAGATCTACGATAAAGAAAATATCTTAACACGCTTACCGGGAGAAGATGATCCAGGCATTGTCATGCGTGACTTTAAGGTGAAGTCCCTATCCTCAACATCAGCCCTTGCAACGTTTAAGGTGTTTATCGAAAGCACGCAGAAGCATTCCCTGCGGAGCTCAGTCTGGACACTTAACAATGGACAGTGGCAAATGACGTTTCATCAAGGGACTGTCACGGATCTTTATGAGTAAGTGAAAGCCAGAATGAGGTATTGCGAAGGAGTATTAGAGTTTAGAAAAGGAGCTCTGTGACCTTTTGGGATCTGCTGGGTTTAAAAAGGGCACAGAGCAAGCGTCTATCTGACTTTTTGGATCGAATAAACAAGTAAAAGGGCAAAGATGCGGCTCATCTCTGCCCTTTTACTTGTTTAAATATAGAGAAATGTCACAGATAAAGCGATTCTCTTCCCTTTTGGATTACTCAAGATGGTAAAAGGAAAGAGAAGGGCGCTGTAGAGCTCACCCTTGTGTCCCGCTCGTGAAAAGCTCATCTACTGTCGTATTTAGCACGGCGGCGATATCGAACGCTAATTGTAAGGTTGGGTCGTACTTATCGTTTTCGATCGCGTTGATCGTTTGCCTCGATACCTTGCAGCGTTTAGCCAATTCTGCCTGAGATAGCTTAGCTGAACTTCTGAATTTCTTAATTTGATTTTCCATTTAATCACCATATTTTTTTCTGTAAACGAGTAATGTCCCGAGGTAAATAACCGCCACGACCGTCAGGAACATGATCGGCGAAATCCCAATACCCGTATAAGAAGATTCCCCCTGGGCGGTTCGATAGATGGATTCTGCCACTTCTAGTATAAGGATCCCGATGACGACGATAAAGGCATATGATTGAGCTTTCGTGTTGATAAACTTCCTTCTCTCATCACCCTTTTGCAGAAATGGTGCAACAAAAATCCAAGCTCCGCCAACTAACAACAAGATCGCATAAACAACTTTAACCGCATCCATTTTTCCACTCCTCATTCAGAAAATGTAAAAAGTATTTGACACTTTTTATTGTAGCATTAGTTTATGGGATGTCAAAAACTTTTTACATTTTTTAAAGATCGATGAAAAAGAAAGGAAGGCTTCTGTGACTTTTTTGACCGAATCGTACTTTAAAAGGTCACAGATCGAGGGTCTCTTTGACATCTTGCTCCGTAACCATAAGAAAAAGGGCAGAGATCGGTCTGATCTCTGCCCTTTTTATCGTTTAATGATGGTGAAACGTCACTCATCAAGCGCTTCTGTTCCCTTTTTAGCATTTCGAAATGGTAAAAAGTCAGAGAGGAGCGTTTGATGATCGTGGTTCTACTGCAGTTCGTGTCCTTGATATTGAACGTTCTTGTAGTAACGACCTAGGGAGTTCGTTAGGCGCTGGGCGATGCTTTCAGCTTCTTCTAATGGGATTTCTTCTTTAACGATAAGCGATTCAAATTCTTGTTTCGCGTTCGTGTTGTGTTTGATGTTTACGTATACATCAAATACGGAATCGTCGTCTTCTGTTGTTTCTAGATAAGAAATCGTGATCGACTGGATCGCGCCCAAATTGTCTAGCTTGCTCTTTATATTGTTGAAATTCATGTAACCACCTCTAATTTTTGCTTTTCATTTCATTCATTGCTAACTCATCTGCCTATTCAGCAGTTCCTTTAACTACTATACAGTAATTCAATTTATAGGTAAACTCTCTTTGAAAACACGGGGACCATCATTTGTTTTGTCGCTTTTTTCTGGAAAATACAACAATGAATACGGTAACCGCTCCCAAGAAGGGGACGACCATCGCAACAAAGGTAGCGTTGTCCATGCTTCACAGCTCCTTATAAGTGAGATTATTGTACCAGGAAGGATGTGTGCCTTTAAAAATATATCGTTATTTTTGTTCTTTCTTTGGTACAAAATTACTCCCAATGATCACGAGTAAACCAATCACGAAAAGAGCGATCCCAATAGGCCGATACGCATCAGGATAATCCACTAAGCCGAATACCTCTGTTGCTCCCATTGCAAAAAGAATGATACCGAGGGTGTACAATATAGATTTGTTCAATAAGGTCACTCCTTTACATTTAGACCAAGGCTCAGCCGAGGATGCTGGTCACTACGATGATATAACCGGATGCTCTCTTGTGTGTACACTTTAGCATAAAATTCCATCACCCGCCCATTGATATCTCTTTATTTCCAGTATATTTTATTAAGGATTGTCACTAGAACCTCCCGGAAGAAGCTTCTTTTGTACATAGAAAAAGGAAGGTGTACTGGTTTATTATGTTAAAATGTACGAATCAAATCACTGTAAAAATGATGCAGTCGCAATCCATTGCTAAAAAAAGGAGATCAAAATCATGAGGATAAGAGAAATCGAAACGTCTGATGCAGAAGGTTTAGCCACACTCACACAACAGGTGGAAGGAAGCTCTCAATTCATGCTTTGGGAAAAAGGCGAAAGAATGATTGGTACAGACAGTCAGCTAAAGATGATTGAGCGTATGAAGAACAATGAAAACTCTACGATCTTGGTGGCTGAAGATGAGACTAGATTAGTTGGGTATTTGCTCGTGATGGGCGGGAATGCCAAGCGAAATAAGCACGCTGCTGCTATTGTGGTTGGAATCCTTGAAGGGTATAGAGGCAAAGGCATTGGGACTCAGTTATTCAAAGAACTAGAACAATGGGCATCAAAGCATCGTCTGCGTCGATTAGAGTTAACGGTCATCACGCGCAACGAAGCGGGTTTGTCCCTGTATAAAAAGATGGGGTTTGAAATAGAAGGGGTTAAAAAGGATTCGTTAAGGATTGACGGGGAATACGTTGATGAATACTATATGGCGAAAATTCTATAGAGAATGACAATCACACCCAATGCTAAAAGCTTAAGAGCATTGGATGTGATTAGACTACTGGATTAAGAGCTATTTAACTGAGCAAGGCATAAATGTTGTACAGCATTATTATTATAAGCGTCGGGATCTCAATGGTTTTCGGGATAAAGTTCAGACGGTTTGTGTATACCCTCAAGATTAAATAAATCATGAAAATAAGGTTGGCTAAAGGTTGTAAAATTGGTTAAATTCTCCTTTTTTAGTTTATTCTACGATAAGTTTACTGAAAATGAAAGAGCTCTCATCCACACAAACCTTCTTTCACTTCCTCTGCTTTCGTTTGACAACTATTGCCAACATCGATTACGATAAGTCTAATCAAAACGGAAAAAAGAAGGGTGGAATCGCTAGAATGATTCAATAATCCTATGTTTAGAAGACGTTCATGAATAGATGTGTACCACTTGGGTTCTGGGAGATTTTTGTGCTCTCTTGAGGCTTATTTGGCGTGTCTGTTTGTGGATGGTTCTGAGATAGGATTGAATCATGCACCCTTTTTTTAAAAGAACACGAATGGACTCTTAGAATAGTCTGTTTGGCGTCTCTTTTTCTGCATGTCTCCTATCTCAGCAACATGAGATAGGAGACTTTTTTTTGTGAGGAGAGGATACGATGACCGGAAATATTCTTATACGAAATATGACGTTTCAGTACGAGTCCATGCTCGAACCAATCTTTAAAGATGTGAATGTGAATATCCATGAGAACTGGAGACTAGGGCTTGTAGGCCGGAATGGGAGGGGGAAGACGACGTTCTTTAAAATCCTCCGAGGTCTGGTCGACTATGAGGGGGAGGTAGAGACGACGCTTGAATTTACCTATTTCCCTGTTTACCCTGATGCTTCTTCTGAGGAAATGGCGCTTGAGGTCTTGCAGAAACAGAATCCACACAGAGAACTCTGGGAGATTGAACGGGAGTTATCCTATATGAACTTGCCGGCTGAGATTCTGTATAAGCCGTTTCGAGTGCTAAGCGGAGGCGAGCAAACGAAGCTTCTTTTGATCGAGCTTTTCTTAAACGAGAATGCGTTCCCGTTAATTGATGAGCCGACCAACAATCTAGACCTAAACGGCAGGCGCGTCGTGGGCCAGTATTTAAAGAATAAGAAGGGGTACATTGTGGTCAGTCACGATGAAGCGTTCTTAAATCATTTCGTGGATCACATTCTTGCGATCAACAAGGAGTCAATCGATCTGATCAAGGGGGATGTAGAGACATGGAAGGCGGAGAAAGAGCTGGCTGACGAGCGTTCGGAGGAACAGAATGCTCAGTTGAAAAATGAGATTAAACGCTTAAACACCGTGTCGAACCGGGTGAATACGTGGGGTAACAAACGAGAGAGCAGCACCCATGATTCCACAGAGAGGCGGCTCGCGGCGAAGCAGATGAAGCGGGCGAAGGCCATTAAGAAGAGGACCGATGAAAAGGTGGAAGAGAAAAAGCGTCTGATTCGGAACACAGAAGAAGTGGAGGGGCTGAAGATGAAAGTGAAAGAGCCTCGAAAGCGCCTCTTATATCTTCGTCATTTCTCTATTTTGCAGGACGGTTTTCCATTATTTGAAGACCTCAATGTCGAAGTGTTTCCAAATGAACGTCTCTTTATAGAAGGGAAGAACGGAGTGGGGAAATCGACGCTCTTGCATTTTCTGACCGCACAGGAAGGGTTCGAAACAACAGGGGAGTGGGAGGTCAATCTTCCGGAGAATCTCTCCATCCTCGATCAGAAGAACCAAGGAGCCTTTGATTACGTTTCCTACGTCCAATCGTTAACAGCTGAAGAGAAAGAAGACTTCTGGCATCTTTTGCATCAATTAGGCATGAAGCGAGCCCGTTTCTCTAATCTGCCCACCAATCATCAGTGGAGTGCGGGAGAGATGAAGAAAATCTTTCTGTCCCAGGCTTTGTTAGGGGAAAATGCGCTGTTTGTATGGGATGAGGTGACAAACAGCCTCGATCTCCATGTGATTCAACAGCTGGTGGAGTCGATTTTGCACTATGGCCCGACCATGATTGCCGTTGATCACAATGAATCTTTTGTTGAAGCGGTGTCGACTAAAAAGATCGAATTGGTAAAGGTTGAGTGAATTATCTATTAGCCTGACGTTTTTTTCGAAAAGCGATTAGAGATGTTTTCAATGATGCGTATCCTCCAACAGCTGCATTGCCGTAGAAGAAGCCCATAAAGATTCCGGCTACCAGGTTATGAGGATGCGCGAAGAAAATGGAGAGGATGAGCCCCACTGCATTCGCTACGGTTGGGACCGCTGGTTTAGGGATGGGAAGAGTTATTTTCAATACTTGTGTAA
The DNA here is from genome assembly GCF_030166655.1 of Pontibacillus chungwhensis. Classification (GTDB taxonomy): domain Bacteria; phylum Bacillota; class Bacilli; order Bacillales; family BH030062; genus Pontibacillus. The sequence goes on from NZ_CP126446.1 coordinate 1,263,563, forward strand.
GGATAATGACGATCGGGACAGCTATGACGGCATCCCAAAAGTTTGTATGGATAATCGGGAAGGGTTCCATGTAACGTTTCACCTGACTTTTTTAAAAATGAGTCCCCCTGGAGGGGGCGGTGCGTTTTTATGAGTCTTTTACCTGATCGATGTAGAGCGTTCCGTCCTTTTGAACTTCTGCATAGAAGACGTCAGATAGTTTATTCACTCCTGCTTGCTGAAGCTGCTGCTCAAGCCAGCTGTCGGTAACGTGTAATTTATCGAGGTTCTTATGAAGCACTTTGCCGTCAGATATAATTTCTGTCGTCGTTGGAAAGACCGGCGATGTAATCGCTCCAGAGGCTAGTCCCTTTTTCGTTAAGGGCTGGTTCGCTTCTTTCTTTGATACAGAAATCTTGCCATCTGTCTCCAAAATAGCATAATCCACTTCTGAGATAGAAAAGGCATTTTTCTTCCGAAGCATCGCTTTTAAAACATCAAGGTCAATCCGTGCTTTCCTCATCTCTTCGTCCATAACTTTACCGTCTTTAATCAAAATGATCGGATCCCCGTCCAATACGAGGCGCAGTTTCTTCGATTTGATGTCGAGATATCCCATTACAATCGTTAAAATAGCCCAAACGACCAAAGCATAGAGTCCGTAGGCGATGCTAAACGTCTTGTCGATCGCAAGGCTCGCGCCAATGGTTCCTAATGAAATCGCAGATACAAAATTAAAGAAGGTCATCTGCCCGATTTCCTTGCGCCCCATGATTCTCGTTAGGAGAATCAGCACAAAGAAAGCGATCAGAAGCCTTAAGGTCAGTTCGCTGAATGACAATGGAAACACCCGTTTCTAGTTGGAGTTGGTATGCTTTGGTTAGGTTTTGTTAATCTGGTGGGGATTATTCGTGGGGATGGGGTTGAGGGGCGACTGGGATGGGGGGACAGGTTCATTGTCCCGCGGGACCAGGGACCTGAACCCCTGTCCCGGTCCCATCGGGGTGAAACCTTTTTTGCTAGCTATCGTCTATAACGATGGAGGTGGTAAAAATGATGAGGATGATCTTTCTTGCTGGTGCTCTGCTACTAGCAGCTTGTTCCAATGAAGCAACCCTGACGCGGGTAGATGTTCAACAAGCAAGCCAGGATGATACATATGAAGATGTGAAGAAGATAATGGACCCAGAAGTCCTTGAATCCTTGGAAAAGGTTATACAAGAGGTGGAGTGGGATAACACCATTACTGTGGATATGGCGAGGCAACCAGATGTCAAAGCAGTGCTTTTCTACCAAGAGGAAAAAGAAATGCCTGAGCGCTTGGTTCGGTTTGACGTTTGGTTCAATGAAGAAGCAGGGACAGCTACGATTGTCAGTGACAAAGAAAATCAGGGATATGGCAAGGCGGACCAGGAACAAGCGGAAGTGTTGAGAGAACTCTTGTTGGAGTAGGAAAAGGGGATGAGGAAAGTGCATGTGCATGTTCGTGATCTAGATTATACGAATAAGGAGATCGTAAGAAAAGTAAAGGTGAAGCCCGGGCAAGAGCAATTCATTGAAACGGTGGATGAATGTTTACAAGAAGCAGCCACCTATCACCAGTGGCATCCGGTCGCGATTTATGCCGATGGTCGTGTGGTTGGGTTTGCGATGTATGGATCTTTTGGGGCGAACAAAGATACGTGGATCGACCGCATCATTATAGACGAACAAGAGCAAGGAAAAGGGCTAGGGAAAAAAGCGATGAGGGAACTGATGGATATTGTTCCGAATGAGTACGGGGTGAGTGTGCTCTACTTAAGCATTATTGAAGAGAATAAGGTGGCCCGGCGGTTGTATGAGAGTCTTGGTTTCGAATACATACATGAAAAAGACCCGAATGGAGAGTTGATCTTTAAATGGGAGAAAGGGGATTGGGGTTTCTGACTCAGGTGATTCTCTCAGTCTCGAGCTCTGTGACGTTTGGAGAGGTCAAGCACGTAAAAAGGGCACAGATAGATCCTTTCTCTTACATTTCAAACCAAATAACAAAGCAAAAGGGCAGAGATTCGGTTGATCTCTGCCCTTTTGCTTGTTTTCTAAGGGAGAAAAGTCACAGATAAGCTGTTTCTGTGCCCTTTTTCCCCTTTTGGATCTAAAAAGGTCACAGAGGGCTGCAGTGTTGAGTGTAGAGGCGCGAGGGATGGGGACAGGTTCGTCGTCCCGCGGGACCAGGGACCTGACCCCTCGTCCCGCGGGACAAGGAACCTGTCCCCCCCATCCCACCAGGAACCTGTCCCCAAATCCCAACTTTTTTGTTGACATATGACACTGTGTCACATACAATACAATCTGTGCACATATGACACCGTGTCATAAGAAACGGAGAGATGCGAAACTATGCCTAATCCTACTTTTTTTAATCTTGCTGAAGAGAAGCGTCGTGAATTAATTCGAGCTGCTTACCAGGAGTTCTCGCGAGCACCTTTTGCTGAGGCGTTAATCGCCAATATCGTAAAGAGTGCGGGGATCTCGAGGGGGAGCTTTTATCAATATTTCGAAGATAAAGAAGATCTTTACTTCTATCTTCTCAATAAGCATGCTGAGAAGAGCAAGGAGCGCTTTTATAAAAGCTTAAAGGAACGTGATGGTGATCTGATGGAGGCGTTTGTGGATATGTTCCAGCAAATGCTTGAGAAGTTCGATAATGCGGAATACCGCGGATTTTTCCAGAACACGTTCTTGAACATGAATCACCGAATCGAGAATACGTTTACTCGGTCCTTCGATGAAGGGAAGTACCATGCTGAGCTTGTTGAGATCAGTGAGCAGGTCGACCGGGAAAAAATCAATTTCTCATCAGATAAAGAGTTTATCCATATGGTCAACATGACGAGGGCGATTACTTTCAGACACATGATGAAGCATTTTGCTAACCAAGAAAGTTCGAAGGAAGAGGCTATTGAGGACTACCGTTTTGATATCGAATTGTTGAAGCGGGGATTTAGCAAATAATAGAGAGAAAAAGGAGATGACACCATGGCAGAGGCGACTCAGGAAAAGGTTACACAAGAGGAAGAACAACAACCAAGCTACAACCGAACCGCCCTTGTGGCTGTGCTGTTAGTCAGTGCGTTCGTGGCTGTATTAAACCAGACACTGCTTAATACCGCATTGCCGAGTATTATGAACAGCTTAGACGTTACGTACAGCACCGCCCAGTGGCTGATGACTGGGTTTATGCTCGTTAACGGGGTAATGATCCCAGTTACAGCGTTTTTAATTGAGAAATTTACAACACGGAAATTATTCTTCACGGCGATGGGGTTATTCACACTTGGTACGCTCATTGCTGCGCTTGCACCAAGCTTTCCGGTCCTATTGATGGGACGCTTAGTGCAAGCCGGCGGGGCTGGTATTATGATGCCTCTTATGCAGACCGTGTTATTAATGGTCTTCCCGATCGAAAAGCGCGGAGCTGCGATGGGAATGGCCGGACTTGTTATTGCGTTTGGTCCAGCGATTGGGCCAACATTATCCGGTTATCTTGTCGAGAACTATTCATGGCGCTTGCCGTTTATCGTGATCTTACCAATCGCAGCAGCGTCGATTATCTTCGGGATGTTCGCCCTGAAGAACGTTACGAAACAATCCAATCCACGCATTGATATCCTTTCTGTTATTCTGTCCACGTTTGGTTTCGGTGGGCTGCTCTATGGGCTGAGCAGCGCCGGAAACAAAGGGTGGGATAGCCCGATTGTGTATATCAGTCTTATTGTAGGTGCCCTTTCGTTAACGGCATTTATTACGAGACAGTTCAGACTTGAAAAACCAATCTTAGAATTCCGCGTCTTCAAGCATAAGATCTTCGCCATTGCAGCGAGTACGACGATGATTGTGATGATGGCGATGATCGGTGCGGAGCTATTGTTGCCGATCTATATTCAAGATATGCGCGGATTCACAGCGCTTGAGTCAGGGCTCTTGCTCTTACCAGGTGCGATTGTAATGGGGATTATGTCGCCGATTGCCGGTCGTTTATTTGATAAATTCGGTGCGCGCTGGCTGGGCGTGATCGGACTCACGATCGTAACGGTGACAACCTATCAGTTTACCAATCTGACAGCAACGACGTCTTACACGTTCATCCTCGTGATCTATGCGATCCGCATGATGGGGATTTCCCTTGTGATGATGCCTGTTTCAACAGCCGGTTTAAACCAGCTGCCAAAACGCATTATCGCTCACGGTACCGCGATGAACAACACGATGAGAACCGTAGCCGGATCAATCGGTACGGCACTTCTTGTTACTGTAATGACGAATGCGTCAAAAGCGTATGAACCGAACATGCAAGAATACGCAAATGCCTCAGCTGAACAGGCCAAAGGCTTAATCGCACGAGATGCCGCCATTCACGGCATGAACGTAGCCTTTTGGGTAGCGACAGGGATTGCGTTTGTAGGGATCATTCTTTCTCTATTCTTGCAAAATAAAGCTCCGAACCGAGAGGAGTAAGGGACGAGGAGACGGTTTCCTCGATCTCGTTAAAGAAGGGCAGAGATATGCTGAATCTCTGCTCTTTTTTTGTTTTTGTTTGGAGTGGGATGGGATGGGGGGACAGGTTCCTCGTCCCGCGGGACCGGGGACCTGACACCCTGTCCCGGCTGGGGGAGGAGATCTGTGCCCTTTTAGGCTGCAAATGAAGTGAAAAGGTCACAGATCGAGCTTCTCTGTGACTTTTTGGAGCTATTAACCTTTGAAAAGGGAAGAGATAGGTTCTTTCTATGACCTTTTCCTTGCCAAATAGTGTGAAAAGGTAACAGATGATAGTTCTCTCTTACTTTTTGCCGCTTTTTAGGTTGCAAAAGGGCACAGAGCATCTAGCGTTGCTGGGCCGGGGGACCTGACCCCTCGTCCCGCGGGACAATGAACCTGTCCCCCGGTCCCACATCCCCCACAATTCTTGTTGAGGGGGTCTTTTTTTATATCGGATATTGTAAGATAATGGTAAGGGAGCCTGCTATGAAGATTGGTTAGGCTGCAACAAAGAAGAGGGGGAGCGGGATGGTTAAAAAAATTATGATAGGTCTGATCTTGATTGTTGTAGCGTTTTTTGTCGGGAATCAAGCCTGGCAAATGTACATGTTTCAATCGTTTAAGGAAGAGATGAACGAAACGGTCACCAGTTCGCCTGAATATTATATGACTTCTGATTCGATTACGATTAAGCATTACGACAGCGGGCGTTCAGAGTACATAGAGGACCCGGGAAAAGTTGAAGCGTTTCTTGAGACGTTCAAGGAGATGGATTTGGAGCGGGTCTGGTTTCCTGGAGATTACGAAAAGAAATTGTATTGGATTGGTTTAGAGGGGCCATTTCAATTTAGGTATATAGGGGAAGACCGAGTTGAGATTGGTAAAGGGAGCCGCGTGTTTGTGGCAAAAATTACGAATGGGGAGAATCCTTTTGAAATGATTTATAATGAATGAGAGCGGGGACCTGGGGTCAGGTCCCGCCGGAAAGGAAGTGAGCCCACATGAAATCATTGAATGAAGCTTACCGAGAACGAATCGGATTGCCGCTTAACGAGGAACTGACCGTGAATCATCTTAACGAAGTGCTTGAAAAAACAGCCCGGGCCCTTCCGTTTGAGAATTTCAGAATTATAAATAAAACGAGTCTGCCTGTTTCAAAAGAGAACCTGCAATTCAAGATTCTCGAGCAAGGAGAGGGCGGGCTGTGCTATGAACTCAATCCTCTTCTTTACTATTTCCTTCTCGACAATGGATTTAATGTTTCACTTGTGCGAGGGGAAGTATATAACGCGGAGAAGGAAGAGTGGTCTGATACCGGAAGAACCCATGCTGCGGTTTTGCTGCATGATCAATCACAGGATTACCTGATGGATGTAGGCTTTGGTGGCAACCTTCCGCTGACGCTCGTCCCGATGTCAGGAGAACCTGTCACCTCATGTAACGGGGAGTACAAAGTGAGTCCGCTTGATACTGACTACGGAGACCACGTCCTCGAAGTGAAGGTGCGGGATAAAGATGCCGAGAGAAAGATTGGCTATGCCTTCAGCGCCAAGCCCCTCGTGGAAATCGATGAGGAAATGAACGACATTCAGCACCTCATAGAAACGCACGAGAAATCCAAATTCAATAAAGACCCACTAGCCGTTCAGCTTCTTCTAGAAGGAAGTCACACCCTGACCGCCTCTTCTTATACGAAATGGCAAAACGGGGAGAAGACAAAGGATACGATACAGGAGGGTGAGTTTGTTCGTCTTGCTGGGGAGAGGTTTGGATTAGTATGGAAGGGCGGAGCTTCTAATTAAAGAGCATTAGAGACTCTGTGACCTTTTGAAAGTATTGTTGCTCGAAAAGGTAACTGAACGCTCTTTTCTATGACGTTTTCATTTGTTCTATATAGAAAAAGGTAAGAGATCCTCTGTATCTCTTACCTTTTTCTTGTTTTAATCCTTTGAAAGGTAACAGATCAGAGCTTTGTGCGGGACAAGGTACCTGACCCCCGGTCCCGCGGGACGACGAACCTGTCCCTCCATCCCACTACCCCCCACTCAAAAAAATTTCCAACCAACAGGCACCTCCCACTCACTTCTTTGCGATTATAGAAGTGAAAGGAGGTGATCGACATGGCAATCACAAACAAAATGAAATCTCAGTTGCAGATTGTACTTGAAGATGGTCTTGATGAAGAAGGCAACATGACGTTTAAGAACAAGAACTTCAACAATGTGAAAACCGATGCAACAGCTGATCAGCTATTTGCTGTAGCGAGTGCGCTTGTTCCACTTCAGCAGCGTAGCTTAGCTGGCATCGAACGTAACGACTCAAGTCTAATTATTGGAGCGTAAATTATTCTAAACGAAAGGGGAGGTCAAGATGGCGAAGAAGCTTGAAATGAAATTTGAAAATGAATTAGGGCGTACGGTGACGATCAGTCTCGATGACCCAGTTGAGCCAGTTGACGTCGTTCAGCTAAACGCGGCGATGGATGAGATTGTGGCTCAGAATTGTTTTACATCAAGTGGAGGCGAACTATTGAGCAAAAAGGAAGCAAGGATCGTTGAACGAAACGTAGCCGATATCGAACTATAATCTAAAAAAGGGAGAGGGCTGCCTCTCCCTTTTTGAGTATAGAAAGGAAGTGTCTTAATGGAGGAGTGGATGACGTGGGTGCCCGAAGTGGGCTTTCCGGTTCTTGTAACCTTTTACCTGTTGCACAGAATGGAAGGGAAACTCGACATGCTCGTAGCGAGCATCCATCACCTGGCTGAACAGATGAAAGTCGGATAAAGAAAACGGACGCGAGAAGGCTTAAAGCCATTTCACGTCCGTTTTTTGTGAGGGAAGAGCCGGGACGAGGGGACAGGTCCCTAGTCCCGCGGGACGGGGAACCTGTCCCCCAGTCCCGGTCTCAAACGCCTAATAAATATTAGGCGTTTGAACTTGCTCATGCTGCTTAATAATCTGGATTTTTCCGCTGCCATCCATTTGAGCGAAGGACACTTCTTCCACGTTCTGAACGGCGTGGGTCCGGAGATGGGTGAGTAGCCAGTTTAGGTCCTTCTGTAGGAAAGTTAGGTTTTCGTGATTCACTTTTCCATCGATAATTAAAGGAAAGCTTAAGGAAACGGGAGTGGGTGGGATGGCCATATCTGATGGTTGTAAAGGTCTTGCTTGAGAAGTGGGAACAACCGATAGTTTTCCACTTGGTTCAATGATGGCATACCTGACGTCACCGATATTTTGATATCCTTTTAGTCTTAGTTCTGATAATAAGAGGGGGATGTTCATTTTTGCATATCGCAGTTCCTTTTCCTGAATGGTCCCATTTGCCACGATAATCAGAGGTTTTGAATCAATATTATAGAAGAACTTTTTTAATGATAGATACCCAAGTAAAATAGTAACGATCATTAAGACAAAGACGCCTACTGTCGCTTTAGATGGAATCTTATATACGAGTGGTTCTGCTGCTACGGTTGTGATTAGCATAATGGCAGCGAGGTCATAGGACGTCATGTTTGAAATGGACTTCTTTCCAATGATTCGGACGGCTGTCCATGTAACGAGTAACATAATGATACATCTTAAAGCATAGGCAACAACGCCCATTTCATCACCTCCTACGGTTCAGGAACGACCCGGTTAAAATTTGTCCAAATATCTTCTGCCATCTTAGCCCTTCCGTAAACCTCAACATGGTCTTTGGCTTCTGTACCAGCCAGGACAAAACTAAGAGACTCTTCAAGAAGCGAAAATTCAGCTTCCCCAAAGTTTACAAGAATCACTAACTTCTTTTTCTCCCATTCGCTATGTATGTGCTTAGCTAATTTTTCTGCTTCCTCCCATTGATCATTTCGTGCGTATTCTTCAATTCGGTTCAGATTTTCAACCATATGAACATCTCCCCATACAGATTGCTTGATCCAGAAATAGCCCACAAAAATAACGATGACGATCCCGACCAACAAGATATCAATCGTCTTATTTTTCATCATGCCCCTCCTCGCTCTAACCCCGATCGAATTCTATTTGTGCTTACCTTGCCCTTATCTCTTTTGATTATGTGATCGCGGGACTGGGACTGGGGGACAGGTCCCTAGTCCCGCGGGACGGGGAACCTGTCCCCCAGTCCCGGTCCCGCATCACTTTACAAACCCACCCCCGCTTGCTATGATTCAACTATTCATTAGAAACAGAAAGCGATCCATCCACTCCACTTATAAAGGAGAAGAGAGTATGAAAGATGACAATCAAACCCCTGAAGAATCCATAAAAGAATTATCGACTGATCTGGATGAGGAGACATTGTTTGTTGTTTCGCAAACGTTTAAAGCATTAGCCGATCCTACGAGGATCCGAATCCTTCATTTGCTTTGTAAGAAAGAGCAATCGGTGAACCAGATCTCAGAGAGCTTAGACCTTCGCCAATCCACCGTCTCCCACCAGTTACGCTTTCTCAAAAATTTACGCCTTGTAAAATATCGCCGTGACGGGAAGACGATGTATTATTCGAATGATGACCAGCACGTTATGAATGTTCTTGAGCAGACGATCAACCATGCCTTGCACCATTAATTTTGAAAAAAGCTCACTACCTTCATGGCGGAACGTAGTGAGCTTTTTTACATACGATAGATTACTTTACAATGTGATTTTGGATTGCACATATGAATATATGTGCATATAATGAGAGTAGATAATAACTCGCCTTTTACGTATGGGTGTGAACTAGAGGAGGAGTTAACGTGGACGAATATAAATTGCAGGGTCTGTCTTGTGCGAATTGCGCTGCAGATATGGAAGAGCAGATCAAGAAGTTAGAGAACGGGGAAGACGCTCAGATTAAGTTCAATTCCAGTAAGCTCGTTGTTTCTGAGGGAGTGGACCTCGATCAAGTAGAAGGAATTTTAAAGTCGGACGGGGCCGCGATCGTGAAAGAAAATCACGACCACGACCACCATGGTCATGACCACGATCACGATCATGCACATGGTTCCAATATGAAAACGCTACTTGTGACATCCGGTTTGATTTTCGCTTCGACGTTTGTGTTAGACAGTATGGTTCCGACAGCCGTCTTAATTGGGTTGTATGTAATCGCGATGGCGATCAGTGGATACCAGACGTTTGTGAAGGGTGCGAAAAACCTCTTTAAGCTGAAATTTAATATTGATACATTGATGACCATCGCTCTTGTTGGGGCCGTTTCCATAGGAGAATGGCGTGAGGCTACGATCGTTGCGATTCTGTTTGGTTTAAACGAATACCTAGAAGGCATGGGAATGGAAAAAGCGCGGGACTCAATGGAGAAGTTAATGAAAGTCGCGCCGAAAAATGCCACCCTACTTGAACAGGATGGCAGTGAGCGTGTCGTGCCGATTGAGTCTTTAAAGAAAGACGATCTTGTTCTTGTGAAGGCAGGCGAAAAGGTTCCTTCCGATAGTGTTGTTGTGGTAGGGAACAGTTCTCTGAATGAAGCAGCCATCACAGGGGAGTCGATGCCAGTTGAGAAGACCACAGGCGATGAGTTGTTCGGGGGAAGCATCAATAATGAAGGCCTCTTAAAAGTACGGATCACAAAGGAATATGAGGATTCGTCATTAGCAAAAATTCTTCACCTCGTCGAAGAGGCGCAGGAAGTGAAGACGCCAACAGAGCTGTTCATCAACCGGTTTGCGAAGTATTATACACCGCTGATTATGATCATCGCAGCACTCGTCATGGTCATCCCGCCGCTTCTTTTAGATGGAGACTGGGGAGCTTGGTTGTATCAAGGGTTGGCCGTGTTGATTGTAGGGTGCCCTTGTGCGTTGATCTTGTCTTCACCAATCGCGATCGTATCGGGGATTACGAAGAATGCGCGTAACGGAATCCTTGTAAAAGGCGGCGTGTTTCTCGAACAGCTTGGCAAGATTGAGACGATTGCTTTTGATAAAACGGGGACGCTCACAAAAGGCAAGCCGGCTGTTCAACAAGCGATTGTCTATGATGAAGACTCCTTCTATCAGATTGCGGGATCCGTTGAGAAGAATTCCTCTCATCCGATTGCCAAATCCATCGTAGCAGAAGCGGAGAAGAGAAAAGAAACGCTCATAGAACCTTCCAACGTCGATGCCATTCCTGGTCAAGGAATGGTCGCTACGATCAACGGGAAGTCATACTATGTTGGCAACGAGAAGACATTGAAAGACCTGGAGCTGACAGAAAAAGAGCAAGCGGATATCGAACGTCTTAAAAATGAAGGGTTCACGTTAGTCGTGGTCTCAACTGATGAACGAATCTTAGGCATGTTCGGCGTTGCTGATGAGATTCGGGAGGAAAGCTCTACATTAATGAAAGAGCTCCATGACACAGGCATTAAAAATACCGTTATGCTCACAGGTGACCACGAGAAAACCGGTGAGGCCGTGGCTTCGAAGATCGGCGTGACGAAAGTATTCGGCAACTTACTTCCTGATCAAAAAGTGGAAAAGGTGAAGGAGTTAACAAGATCATCGAAAGTCGCCATGGTCGGAGACGGCATAAATGATGCACCAGCCCTAGCAACAGCAGACTTGGGCATCGCCATGGGGAAAGGAACTGACAGTGCCATTGAAACGGCGGATATCGTCTTAATGCAAGACCACTTAGGTAAGCTACCAGGTTCAATCCGTACGGCAAAACAGGTGAACCGAATCATCAAAACCAATCTTTCCCTAGCCCTTGGTTTGAAGCTAGTCGCACTCCTCTTAACCATACCAGGCTGGCTCACCCTTTGGATTGCGATTCTGGCCGATATGGGAGCAACCATTTTAGTGACGCTCATTAGCTTAACCGTTCTGATTGAGAAGACTAAAAAAAGAAGTACAGAAGATGATGATCCTCAAGATTTGAAGGCAAAACAACCAATCGCATAGCAAATAGAATGAACCTGGAAAGATGATTTCCGGGTTTATTTCATGTCTATTGTGGAGTAGATAGAAAAGGTATAATAAACGAGAGGTGATCTTTATGAGTTTAGAAACATTTCTTCCTTATACAACATCCGGAGCACTGATTATTGGGGTTGTTTTCTCCCTCATCTATAGTTTATATATTAAGAAATCAGAATCAAAAGGATGGACGTTTACGGTTTTTACTTTCCTAATAGGCGTCATTTCGTCTAGTGCTGGGGTTATGATTTTAAAAGCAGTCGGTACGATTGAGTAGAGGATAAAAGTAGAAGAGAAAGTTTTAACAAGCGGATCCGCGTATGGGTTCGCTTGTTTTAGTGAGCGCGGGATGAGGGGACAGGTTCCTCGGCCCGCGGGACTAGGGACCTGTCCCCTCATCCCACGTCCCGGAGAATAAATGGAGCTTTCTTTACAAACACTAAGGAAAAAAGGGAGGCTACTTTGTGAAAATAGCGATTATCGGGGCGGGACTTGCTGGCCTTTCATGTGCATTGACGCTGGAAAAGAACGGACAAAAGGCTGATATTTTTGAACAACGGAAGGAAATCGGTTTAGGCTATGATATTGCGGAACTCATGACGCCTATTCTACACGCGCCTATTGAGGACGCTGTGAAATTCTTTTCAGAAACCTATGATATTCACTTAAAACCGGCCAGTAATGTACAGAAGATCTATGTTCATTCAGAGAACGAATCGGCCTATGTAGAAGGAAAAATAGGGTTTTCCAATATGCGCGGTAAATACAAAGAGTCCTATGAGAAGCAATTAGCCGATCAATTGGAGCATAGCAAAATTCATTATGACAGCCATGCGACTTATGAAACCATCTCGAAAGAATATCCCCATGTGGTTGTCGCCACTGGGGACCCACGGGATACTCAGGAAATTCAGCCATTTGATGTGGCCTTTCCTTCAGCTTTTGCTGGTGCGATCGTAAAAGGGGATTTTGTTCGTACAGAAGTCCATACCTGGTTCAACAATAATCTCGCGCCAAAAGGGATGGGCTACTTAATTCCTCACTCCACAACAGAAGCCACTCTCGTCAGTGTCTACCCACAATATAAGGATGAGTGGTTACAAAAAAGAGGAGAGTTCTGGGACGCGCTCGTGAAGGACGCTTCTCGCATTCTGAAACAGGAAATCGAGATTACTCAATCATTTACCATTGATGATTACATGATCGGGAAATGCCGTTATCCAAGAATCGGGAATACGTTTTTTGCTGGGAATTGTGTTGGAGCCATTACGCCATTTCTTGGTTTTGGACAGACGGGTTCAATTCTTAGTGGAATCTATGCAGCGCAGGATATGTGCGGGCTTGGGGATTATGAAACGCTTTGTAAACCACTCTTAAAGGATTATGATCATTCCCTGGTCCTACGTCGAACGATTGAAAAATTAGACAATCACCAGCTGGATTTGGTGACGAAGTCTCTTCATAATTCGGTGGTACGAAAGGTGGTTACTCAGCCGAATATGGGTGTTCTAAAAGGGCTGAGCTATTTGTTGAAGCCATTTACGTCGAAATAACTGAGGGGTGGGATGGAGGGACAGGTTCCTTGTCCCGCGGGACGAGGGACCTGTCCCTCCATCCCACAGTCCGAGTCCAGTCCAGCAAAAAAAGGCTTAGAGACCACGCCGTCTCTAAGCCTTTTGTAACTTATTTTATAATCTGCACTCTCTTAATAGAACGGCCTTCCATCTCTAAGATCTTAAAGGTCAGGTTCTCTCGCTCTAGCACGGATCCTTCCTGAGGGTGGTCATCGAGTTCATTTAAAATGTAAGCGGCTAGCACGTCTTCATCTTCTGGAATATCGGTGTCAAAGACGGCGTTGACTCGGTAAAGGGTCGCTTTTCCGTCACAAATGAGTTCAGTGTCGGACACTTTCTCGACAATGGCGTCATCATCTGGGTCTAATTCATCCTCGATCTCGATTCCGATCATCGCCTCAATCAGGTCCTCGTGGGTGATAATGCCTTCAGTTCCACCGTATTCATCCAACACAATTGCCATGTGCTGTTTGTGAAGGCTCATCTTTTGTAAGACTAAATCCACCTGCTGAAATTCATAAACGACTATAGGATCGTTAGTACAGAACGATTTTAACGATTGGTCCCTGTCGGCGTCCCAGTTTAGGAGATACTTCGAGTGGAAGACAGCAATGATGTCGTCCATATCATCCCGGTACACAGGATAGCGCGTGTAAGGGTGCTGCATGACGATTTCTCTTACTTCCTCAAACGTAGCGGAATGGGGTATGGCTTCGACATCGACGCGCGGTGTCTGTAAGATGTCTTTTACATTTAAGTTATGGAAATCAAATACACCTTTAATACGGCTTGATTCTTCCTCGTTAAACGTTCCCTCAGATCCCGCGATATCGATCATGGTGCGAAGTTCTTCTTTAGAGATCGATGCTTCTTCTTGCTTTCCTTTTGCTAAGATATTGTTTAAGGAATCGGTCAGTTTATTTAACACGATCGTGACCGGCTTAAAGATGATAATGAAGAAGCGGATAATCGGCGCCACTGTTGTCGCAATCTTATCAGGATAGGTTGCAGCGAAGGATTTCGGGATGACTTCTGAGAAGATAATGATCGTAACCGTCAGGACAGCAGAAGCGATCCCTACGTTAATACCATATTCCACAGCGAGTATCGTGACGAGGGTCGGCAGCAGAATATTAGCAATATTGTTTCCGATCAGAATGGTTGTAATAAATTCACTCGGCTTTGAAACGAGGTTCAATAACTTCTCGGCCTTTTGGTCGTTGTTGTTGGCTTTGGTTTGTAATTTCATTCGGTTTGTAGCGGTTAAAGCGGTCTCGCTCCCTGAGAAGAAAGCGGAGACGAAAATCAGTATAATAATCGCGATGAGCACGATTCTGTTCCTCCTTGTCCTGTTCCGTTCAAATTCAAATACTTCTACAACTATATCAAATTCAGTTATGAAAAGAAATGAAGACGACCGGGCATGCGTGTTTGTCTGAAGCTGAAAGGTGACGATCCGCCTCCTGATTGAAGAAAAGCTTTCTGCATTTACTTATGGAAAGCCTTTTTAGTATGTACGATAGAAGCTTATAAAAAGTTCCTTTTGTGTTGAATAGATATCCAAATGTAAGTCCTATTTCGAATCGTAGGAACCAACAGGGAGAGGTGTATCGTGCTGAAAAGACGAGCCTTTCTGAAGATAAGCTAGGAGATTATTACGGGGAGATTGAACACCATTCTCCTGATACGATGGTACAGGTTATTAATGAAGCGAACTTGTTCCAGGTGGGGACGGAGATTTATTTTAAGGAGGGGTCGAAGGAGAGCTTTTTCATTCTGTTTCGTGAAGATGTATATAGTTTGGAAGAGGTAGATTTGTAAAGATAAGGTGTGAGGATTCCCTATGTGCCAATTGAAAGAAATGATAGTGTTAAACTTTGATTACTATTTTCACACTAATGGGGCGATTGCTTAATGTAGCATTCGCCCCTTGTTAAGCTCCTTCAAAAAGTCCTCGTGTTGTCTCATATTGTGAATAACGTAATGTTCGTGGCAACCAGGGAAGTATAAGTTCCAAAAAGCTTCCCGGGCCTGCTCCTCAACGACTCTGTAATCCTCTGGTTGTTCAAGTCTAATTCTACTATTCATAATGACTCTCCTCTCTTTATTCACCGTACTTGATTCAGGAAAGGGTTGAAGAGCCCTTTTCCCTATTATGTCCATTTCCCTCACGGTAAGTAAATCCGCTGCTCGAACGGGGCGGAATCAGGTAGGGTGTGGATGCTGGTATTTAGTGATCTCCTACACTATATTACATTCTTACTAAGCATCAAAAACCTTTTCTCAACTACGAGTTTTCCCTAACCCTGCTCTTATTTTGTTAACCAAGAACATCATAAACGACTAAATGCAATATATATGTTGCAAAAAGACTTATTTATTATATAATGTAAGAAGAAGGAAATAAGGGGGAGTTGGATGGGATTGTTTAATCCGGGCAGGGTGCAGGATGAGCGGGTACGAAACTTGCAAAACCAGGTGTATAAAGAAATGTACATGGTCGTATTGATTGTTTGTGGGTTATCAGTGGCGTTAAAGGTGTACCAGCAAGGTGTTGTAGAAGCCAATATAGGGACTGAATTGATGATTGCCATTGCCGGAGGGGCTTATTATTTGATCCGGGCATCCAAACTTGGGATCTATTCCTACGAAGTGGAAACGCATGATCAGAAAAGCAGAGTGAGCCATGATCAGAAATACCTGTGGGGCGGTATTCTGTCTGGGTTACTAATTTCCTCGCTGTTTGGGATTCGTAGTGTGATCGAATACGCGGATAGCACAGGCGAGGGGGTTCTGTTTTTCTTCTTAAGCCTGTTTGGAGGACTGATCATTTACTTGCCCCTTTTTCTTATCATCGTCAGCATGCCTATGCTCGCTAAGAGAAAGAGCGATCGAACAATCGAGAAACAACTAGAAGATGAGGATGACGGTGATGAAATGTGAAGAATAAGCGATTAAAAATGGCTCGGGTGGAGTACGACTTATCCCAGCAAGGATTAGCAGAAAAGGTGGGGGTCTCTCGTCAAACAATCGGTTTGATTGAACTGGGCAAATACAATCCGACCCTACAGCTGTGCCTTGCGATCTGCTGGGCTTTAGGGAAGACGTTGGATGAGTTGTTCTGGCAGGAGCCGGAATAGTCGAAAGGACTGAGTTAGAGTTCTGCTAGCAGATATCATAATTAAAAAGTTGGAGATCAAGAGGATCTCTGACTTCAAGTGATTGAGGAGCAGGCCAATCTGGTAACGTAAGGCAGGTGAGTCTATGAAGAATCTTTCGGCAACGCAACTGTATCTCGCCTTTTTTGTGACAGTGCTTTCGTTTCTTCAGGCGTATACATACTGGGGCGATCAGGTGGCGTTAGCGTATTTCTTTCTGATCGCTGGCGTTGTTTTATTAGCGCTTGATTTTATAGCTATTTATAAAAAGAAAACTTCAGATAAACGTTAAAAGCAGAACGACCTAATCAAAGGCCGTTCTGCTTTTTTTACCCATTAGGCGAAAAAGAAAACGATCGATAGCGTTAGAATAAAGGTTAATGCGAACGTAATGATACCGATCATAAGCATGGTTTTGTTGAGCGCTTTGTAGTCTGCATTCCCGCTGTCAATTTTCTTCGCGCGGGCATGCATGCTCCAGTTTATTGTGGGGATTAGAATGAGCATAAGAATCACGAGTACCCACCACATGGTTTCGGAGAACAGAAAAGGATCACGATCGGCCATCAGAAATTGAAGTCCGATAACGACGAATAAGAACCCTTGAGTGAAAAGGGATTGCTTTCGTTCTTTCTGAAACGCTTCGGCACCAAGCTGGTCTCGTTCATATTCCAGTAATTTCTGCATGTCTTCTGTCAAAGCGTACCGACGGGTGAAATATCGAACCAGTTCAATCGCGAATGCAAGGAAAAGAAGCATCATTAAACCGAAGTAAAATTGTTTGAAAGTAACGTCCTGCATGGAAAAGATTCCGAATATAACTGGGATAAGAATAAGCCATAGGTTGGCAATGAGATATTGCTTTTTCCGGAGTCGATGAATTTCTGCTTGGTTCATAGGAACCCTCCTGATTTTGGTCTTAGTCTCTATACGTTTTTAGAGGAGGGGAGGTTTCGGAGTTTTGTGGAAGGATTGTCTTATAAAAAACGCTCAGGTGTCTAACCCGATCGCTGCCTTATCCACGTAACGTCAGGAAAGTTTATTAATCAGGTGTTTCAGTCGTTACAATCTTCTCATAGGGGATCCCTAAACATTGATACTTAATCGTTACTTTCTCAATACTACTTTGATGTCCCAGTGTAATAGCATAAATTAAATCATCATCTGTAAGGGTACCTTCGTTTAGCTTATCTAATTGTTTCTGAGGATGGGTATTCGGCTTTAGCTTGGCATTTTCTAGGTTTAAAAAGTGATATTCTTCAGCCTCTTTACCATTAAAATCGGTGGTGATGATGAAGCCGTTTGTAGGATGGCTAACCTGTACTTTTGCCTCAGAAGGCTTGAGGTTCTCATTTACTAAAACGTCCGTTAATTTAATATCACCGAAAGGGTACTGGTTGCCTGCTTCCAATAATATGACCTTTTTCCCTTTTTGATAGGCCAAACCGTCCGCCAATGCCAAAGGGGGATTTATTTTTGCAAAAACGTAACTCCCGACTGTTAGTAAGACGACTATCGAAATGAAAGGAATGATAGATTTCTTCAAGACGCTCCTCCTCTTTCTATTTTTTTCCGCAAGGCAGTTTGTCTTTACAAGTATATTAACATAAATATCCAATTAAGAATTCAAAACTGAACATTTCCCGTGCAATGTTTAATCAAAAACTCTAAAATCGTTGCAACTCCTCCCAAACTGTAACGTCCAATATAGAAAAGGGGGGAGACGGATGTTTTATCGATTGACTCTCGCAATGGGTCTTATACTCCTGATTCTGGGCGGCTGCTCTAGTGAGAGTTATGGCGAGCGTTCAGACATAGCAGGATATGTGATGGAGAAGAAAGGCGATGAAATTCTTGTCGTAAGTCCAGAGTCTGAGGATCTTGGTGGGAATGAGGAGTTCTACGATGCGGTATGGGCAAAGGATGCGCCAAATGATATCAAGGTAGGAGATCGTATCGCGCTTTGGTTCAAGGGAGGACTCGAAACTTCTTATCCCGGTCAGGCGACAGTAGGAAAAATAGAGTTGCACAACCGATCGACTCCAAAAGATGCCACCATTTCAGAGGGAGAAGCCCTTCGCCATGCGTTAGATGAGGTGGAGAGGGACAGAAGCCTTTTTACAGTGCAATCTATTAAGTATGATCAAAATCAATGGTCGGTTATTTTAAAGGATACGAAAAGTTATGAGACCCAAACGGTGACCGTGGAGGATGAAAAGTGAAAGATGTATTGTGATTATAAAAAGTTTAGAGGAAATAGATGGAAAATTATGATAAACTTAAACAAAAGAACCGGATGAGAGAGGAGTTGAAGAAATGACCTACACGGCCAGAACTCAAAGAGGAGTGTTGGCATTTTTCCTTGCGATCGCAGTGGGGTCAATTACTTGGGTCGATCTTTACGTTCAACTAGTGATTGCGCTCGTTATTCTATTTTGCATCTGCCTGACATTCAAACTTGAAATGAACGAACGATCTTTGACATTCCAGGTCAGCTTTTTCAACTTTCGAATCTACAAAAGAGAACAAACAGCAGACCAAATCTCTCATATCACATTGAAGCGAGTGGGCTGGACTACAAAAGGAGCGGTCGTTCAGATTAAGAAAGGGATGAACTTGAGAATCTCTCGTTTCGCTCCAGAGAACGTGTTTGAGGATTTAGTGGGATTTGCGGATCGGAATGGCATTGCGGTGTCGAAAACGAAGGATTATGAGGTGTTGGAAAAGTGAAGAGGTTTTAGAACGCTTAGGTGAAAAACACCTAAGCGTCTATTTTTTATGTTGGCTGATTCATCAAACAACCCAATAGTAAAGGAATTATTGCTGATTAGAGTTTGATAGGGGCGTATATTTCTTCCAATCTCCACCGCCTATGCTTTCCCAATAATCACCTGTCTGTTTATCAAAAATTCTAAAATAATCATTAACGATCACGATATGTTCGTAGCGGTTTTCGTTTTGTACTTTCTCATTTGGCTTTTCAACAACTTCACGATCCTTCGTCTTCAAAGCATCAGAAATAAACCACGAACTTATAACAATACATACACCTAAAAATATTATAGAGAATGCCTGTATATTCTTATTCATTCAACTCTTCCACCTTCTATCATTTATGCTTTGTATTCCCTATCCGTTCTGATGGCTTTGATCCATCTTCCTGGCTCGAGATAACTCTCTCCAGGTGGCTAGAGGGAGGATAATCATAAGAAATACGAACATAAAGGTCTGCAGATTATTGTAGAAAAAAGGAGACTGCGCGCTTTCTTCAACGTATTGAAGGCCCATCACGAAAACCAGAAAACCTTGTGCAATCAAAGAGAGATTGAGTTCTTTATTATAAGCACTCGTCCCTAATTGCTTTCGCTCGTATTCTTTCAGTTTTTTCATATCCTTTCCCCATCCATCAAACCCCGTCATTCTTCTATATAAGGTGAAGACGAACGAAATGGAGATGATGAGGAAGAGAGACAGGTGAAATTGTTTTCCCGTTGTGAAGAAAGAAAAAATGATGCTGGCACCGACTGTCAGGGCGATCAAAGATACGTTGATTCCTATCAGCTGTTTACGCCGCAACCGTTTCAGTTCTTGTTCTGTCATAGAACGACTCCTTTCTTGAAAATAGGTTCCGGTCAGGGTAACGGAAGTTTTGAGTATAATTTTACCATTTTTGGTGCAGATGGCAAGGAGAATAACTGGTAAAGTTCAGTTCATATCGGATTATTTTTAAACTCATCTTAAACTCCTTTTTCCGCTCCATTAACCTCTGTTTTGTATGATGGAAATAGATCTTCACAAAGGGGAGGGGTTCATATGAAGGAAGCATTACTAGTCGTTTCGATGATTTGCTTATTTACAACGTTTATCTTATTTTTGAACAATCTGATTAAGTATGGTTTAAAGGAAGGGCTAATAAGAAAAGGGCGCCGTTCAAATTGGTATATGATGGGGCTTTTCGCAGTTTACATTTCTACATTTGTCGTCTTTCTCATACTGAAAAATAGCTAGGCGGTGAGTGATCTCATCGTCTTTTGTTTTGGTGGAGAAAAAGGGATTTCTCTTAAGAAATCGAATACTAGGAAGTGTAGATGAAAGGGAAAAGGTGATAGGAATGGAACAGTGGATTGATGCATTATTTAGCGAATCGTTATTAGAAGAAGCGGCGAATCGGTTCGGCACAACGAGTGCTGAAGCAGAGAAGCGTGGAGATTTTGAGAATTATATCTATGAAGTGCATAAAAAGGGGAAGCCTTATATTTTAAGATTAACGCACAGCTCTCACCGCAGCGGGGAGGACATACAGGCAGAGTTAGAATGGGTGAATTTCCTACATAAAAATGGCGCGAACGTTTCGGTGGCCTATCCTTCTATTCATGGGGAGCTCGTGGAGGAGATAGGAGTAGAAGGGTCTTCCTTTTCTATCTGTTTGTTCGATAAAGCACCCGGGACTTTAGTGAAGATGGACGATGAGCGGTTTGGGCCTGAATTGTTTCAGAGCTGGGGGCAAGCAGTTGGCCACATGCATAAAGTGACAAAAGGCTATAAAGCTGGCAATCATAAGAGAGACCGGTGGGATGAGGATGATCTTCTAACCTTTTCGAAGTATTTAGATCAAAATAAGGACAAAGCGATTATCGCGGAGGGAGAAAAGGTGGTCCGTGAACTGCAGAGTTTCCCTGAAACAGAAGAAAGTTTCGGCCTGATTCACTCAGACATCCACCCGGGGAACTTCTTCTATCATGAAGGCGACATTCACATCTTTGATTTTGATGATAGTACGTATCACTTTTATGTGAGCGACATCGCGATTCCTGTCTATTATCCTATCTGGTGGAAGCATCGTGAGGACGCCCTTTCCGTTCGGTCTGCGTACGGAGAAGAAGTCTTGTATGATTTCTTAGTCGGCTATCTTAAGGAGAACCGACTCGATCTTGACTGGATTAAGAAGATTCCATCCTTCTTGAAGCTTCGGGATATTGAGCTGTACACCGTATTTCAAAAGAAATGGGAACCAGAGAATCGAAATGAGAAAGAACAACAACTAGTAGACGGCATCCGCGATCGAATCGTTCGGGATGAACCACTGATTGAACTGGATTACGAAAAGATTTATCAGCGGGCTTTAGGAGAGGCAGCGAAGGTTCAGTGATGAGTTGCTAGGAAGGGGTGATTCCTGTATGGGGAATCACCTCTTTTTGGTTTGGGCATGTTGTTGGTGGCTCGGGCGGGGATTAGTTGAGTCGTTTTGTTGTGGACTTGAGCCGGTGGGAGCTGAGTTAAGCCGTTATGGCTCGACTTGGGCCGTCGAGCGCTGCCGGCCGGGCCGAGCTCGAGCCGCCTGCGCCGGACTTGAGCCGTAGCGCGCGCACTCGAGCCGTTCGCTCCTAACTTGAGCCATTCCGCCCCGACTTGGGCCGTCGGTCACTGACTTGAGTCGTTAAAATCAATGCTTGAGCCGAAATCGCTCAAACTCGAGCCATTTCAAGCCATCTAGAGCCGCGCGCGCCGGACTTGAGTCGTAGCGCGCCAACTTGAGCCGTCCGTGCCGGACTTGAGCCACCCCCGTCGAACTCGAGCCATTCCGCTCCGACATGAGCCGTCGGGCGCTGACTCGCGTCGTTAAAAATAGTGCTTGAGCCGAAATCGCTCAAACTCGAGCCACGCCGCGCCAACTTGAGCCGTCCGCTCCGCACTCGAGCCACGACGCGCCAACTTGAGCCGCCCGCTCCGCACTCGAGCCAAAGCCGCGCCAACTTGAGCCCTCCGCTCCGCACTCGAGCCACGAATCGCGAACTTGAGCCACCCGCTCCCCCGCCTTGCCCCGCACCCCACTGACTTTTTATCTTTCTTTTCTGAAAATTAAGTATTGTCATGCAACTCCGGACCTACTATACTCAACATCATATTCTTTTTAACGGAATCCCCCTTGGGAAGGATTCCAAAGATCGTCTTTATACATATTCTTTGAAAGTAGGTGGAACGAATGAACGCAGTTGTAGCAAGTTTAATTATGGTGGGCGTTTTGGCCATTGGAGAGATGGTGTCGTTTAAGACCCGGGCGAAGCTTCCGAGTTTATTGGTGGCATCGGTGCTCTTCTATTTATTAGTTCAATCCGGAGTGGTTCCATCGAATATTATTGAATCATCCACATTAACCGCAATCGGTACGGTCATGATCCCGGTATTGCTTGTGCATTTAGGGACGACGGTGCCGCTTGAAGGGTTGAAGCAGCAATATAAAGCGGTGTTGATTTCACTAGCTGGTCTTTTATTTTCGGTTCTATTAATCTTGTTTGTCATCCCGATCTTCTTTGACTTTGAATCGGCGTTAGCGGGGGCTGGGCCTCTTACGGGCGGATTAATTGCTTACCTTGTCACGTCTGATGCGCTTAAAGAAATGGGCTTTGAGAACCTCGTTACGATCGCGATTTGTGTGTATATTTTACAAAAGATTATGGGGATGCCGGTTACGTCGTTCTTATTACGTAAATATGCGTATCACTTTAAAGAGTCAGGCGCAGCGGAGCGTCATATGGCAGCTTCTGTTGCGGCGGATGCGAGTTATGAAGATGAAGAAGTGGAGGCGACGGAGCAGGAATCAGAGAAGCGCTATCTGTTACCGAAGCATTATTTAGACAGTCCGTTCATCTTGTTATTCATGATTTTAATTGCCGGTACGATTGCTTATGGACTGGGCGAAGTAACTGGGGTTCACCAGAGTATTTATGGACTAATTCTAGGTATTGCCGGGTCTTACTTTGGTATTTTCCCGCCGAAGGCATTGGAGAAGGCGAACGCATTTGGCCTTGCGATGGTCAGCTTGCTTTTAATCGTATTGAGCTCGCTTGCTGATGTGACGCCTGCTCAAATTTGGGACGTGCTTCCGGTGATCGTATCTATTATTGCGATCGGAACAGCGGGTCTTGTTGTTGGCGGATTTATCGCTTCGAAACTATTAAAATGGCATCCGTATAAAGGGATTTCCGTTGCGCTAACGGCCCTGTACGGATTCCCGGCGGATTATCTTTTAGCTCAAGAGGTAAGCCGTAGTGTTGGGGAGACGGAAGAGGAGCAAAACGCAATCTTTGATGATATCTTATCTCCGATGTTGATCGGCGGGTTCGTGTCTGTATCGTCTGCTTCGATCATCATCGCAAGTATCTTAGTGAAACTACTGTAAGAGGAGTGTCTAGAAATGGAATTAACGCTAATCAAGAATGGAACAGTCATTGATGGAACAGGCGGGGAACCGGTGAAGAAGGACATTCTCATTCGTGATAATCGAATTGAAGCGCTTGGTCAGCCGAGCCAGCTCCCTGAGCCGAGTGAAGGGAAGGTCATCGATGCGGATGGCAAATACGTATTGCCCGGGCTGATTGATACGCACGTGCATTTAATGTTCGAGCTAGAAGACGGCAATGATACGGTGGAAGAGCCGTTTTCTCTTAAATTTTACAAAACGGTTCATAACATGAAGAAGACTTTGGATGCTGGCATTACAACTGTCCGCGACTGTGGCTTCACCGATGCAGGTGTAAAAGATGCGGTGGAAAAAGGTCTCGCAGAAGGCCCTCGCATGCAGCTAAGCATTGTCCCGATGACGATTACAGGCGGTCACGGGGATAAATGGATGCTTTCTGGAATCGATAATTCCCAGAGGAGTTATCCGGGAATGCCTGATGGACGCTGTGATGGTGTGGAGGAAGTGCGTAAGAAGTCTCGTGAGATTTTACGTGCAGGAGCGGATGTATTGAAGGTCCACGCAACAGGTGGCGTCTTCAGTCCGACAGACCATCCTGAGTTCACGCAATACACGGAAGAAGAACTCCGCGTTATGGTACAAGAAGGAGCTTATCGCCGTGGAACGAAGGTGATGGCTCATGCTCAAGGGGCAGAAGGAATTAAGAACGCGGTTCGTGCAGGGATCCACTCAATTGAACACGGGATTTTCCTCGATGACGAAGCGATTGAACTGATGCTTCAAAATGGGACATATCTTGTTCCGACGTTACTGGCTCCTTTATCCGTGATTGAAGCTAGTGAGCGTTCCGATAAGATTCCAGAATACGCTGCAAAGAAAGCAAAAGATGTGTACGAGCAGCATAAAGAAAGTATCCAGAAAGCGTACAAAGCCGGCGTGAAGATCGCCATGGGGACTGATGCAGGCGTGATGCGTCACGGCACTAACCTTCGCGAACTTGGCCTGATGGTGGATGCAGGAATGTCACCAGAAGACACGATCAAAGCCACGACTAAAACAGCGGCTGAGTGCATGGGCTGGGGCGATGAACTTGGCACGCTAGAAGAAGGCAAGCTCGCAGACCTTATCATCACAAAAACCAATCCGCTGAAAAACATTCGAAATTTAGAAAAGCAGGACAATATCGCTTTTGTTATGAAGGATGGAAAAGTGGAGAAAGATCGTTTGAAGAAGCCAGTGAGCGTTTAATCGAGAAAGTTTAATAGACAAGCCATTTAGGGGTGCGAATCGACTATGATTTTGCATCCCTATTTTTGTGGGGAAATGGTTGTTTTGTCATGATGATTTTTGAAAGGTATAGGAGGTTGTTGTGGTACACTTATTATGAAGTTTTTGGTAATTGTATTCTTTACCTATCAGGGCAAGGAGTGTGATGCTATGAGTGGTTTGATCAGTCTGTTGTTTGGTGTGGGGATTGTCTTTTTTATATTGGTATCGTTTATGATTTATACGAATATTAGAAATAGGAACTAGTATATGTCTCGTTCAAGTAGTTGATGAGTCCATATAACTTTAATCTGCACGTAGGATTTCCGTGAAAACGGAAGTCCTATTTTTCTGCTTATGATCAAATATATATTTCCAGTAAAAAAGAATTAGCAAAACAAAAATGGGACTTTTTAGAAACGGAATCGTCTAAATAGAAAAGGAGTATAGGGAGGGTAAAAGTGGAGAGGGAACAAGCAAATCGTTATGAACAATTGAAGGAATTACCCGCAGAGGAGATTATTGAAGTAGTTTTCAATGATTATGGAGGAAATATTAAGAGTGTAATCTACACCTATGTTAAAAGCGGTGCTCAAACTGAGGATATTTTTCAGGAATTCCTTATTAGCGTTTATAAAAATAGTCATTTATTTAAAGGGGAATCGTCTTTTAAAACATGGCTTTACCGTATTGCGATTAATAAGTGTAAAGATTACTTAAAGTCACCCATTCATCGAATCTTCACTACATATAATGACCAACTTTCTAATAAGAGTACAGAGGCCTCTCCGGAACAACGAGTGGTGGAAAAAGAATTAGAAGGAGAGATTGTTAAAGCAATCATGTCTTTACCAATAAAGTATCGAGAAGTTTTTGTTTTAAGATACTATCAATCATTTAGTATTCGTCAGATTAGTGAATCCATTGGCATTAAGGAATCCACTGTAAAATCAAGAATCATGAGAGGGAAAAAGAAGCTTCAATCAAAGCTTGGAGGTGACTATTTTGAAGAGAACTAACCAGCCTGTAAAACAAGCATTTGACGAGTATATTGGTTCTTACACTGAAGTTACTTCAGAGGATAAAGAGAGATTTTACAAATGGTTGGAAGGGGCGGAGGAAGAAAAATCTAGTAAGAAAATGTTTATACTTCCGAAAGTTGCGACCGTATTCCTGATGCTAATGGTTGTGGTAATAATCTCTTCTTATATAAATATGGACCAAGGAGGAAGTGAGAACGTCACAAAGGTTGAGCAGAAAGAAAAAAGAGTCTCTTTCCAAAAAGTAAGTGCGGTAGTGGCAGACATTCAAACGAGTTTTTCTTATAACATGACAAAGGAAGAGGCAGCGAGACAATTTGGAGAAGGGGTCTCTTATATGGGGCAAGAAAGTTATTTAGAAGAGACAGAATATCACCGATTAGGGGACTATAAGGAATTGGAAAGGATAGAAATAAATGAAGATACTTTCCTTTCAGGTGATGTAGGGGTAGTCTTGGTTATTACATGGGATCAAAACCAGGCAGCTAGTGCAGATGTACTGTATTTAGATAAAGATGAAAATATAGCTACTCTATCTTACAAATCGAATGGCATGGTTTATGAGAATGGGGAATTTGTAGAGAATCGCCTCTATCCATTAGATGCTTCAACTTTATTAGTGAAATCAATAGCAGATTCTATTCAGGTTGATCCAGCTTCAGTTAATGTAGAAAAATTAGCAAACATACAAGACCTTACTTTACAAAAGAGTAAATCGAATGGTTTTGAAGAATTAACCTCTAAAGATCTAGAGGTGATCCGATCCATGGGTCAGTTGAGATCCTTAACATTAAAAGGAGTTGCGCTTCCGATTGATACCATACTCACACTAGAGTCTTTAGAAACACTAGTAATATCCAATGCATTCATTACAGATGGAAGCGTAGCAAAGTTAGCAGAGATGCCCAATCTGGAAAAGGTAACGCTTGATAAGGATATGGTGATAGGGTGGAAAGAGTTAAAGGAAGAAGGTATTGAGGTTGAAAACTTAAGCAAGGGAAATGGAAAGTAAACTTAATTAAGGATCGTTCTCCCCCTACAAATTTATAAAAACGACGACATACAAAAACGCTTGGGTCACTTCCTTACCCAAGCGTTTTTATTAGGACTCTGAATCGACTTTATGCCATTTTATATCCTTTGTACTTTGGTGAGGCGTGTTAGTTTCAGGGAAGCCATAATAGTACAGTTTTTCACCCTCTTTGTTGTACGCGACGGGGTTTAGGTTATTCGAACGGTTTTTTGGAGTGAACGTGAATGTAATGCGCTTTCCCTTTTCGGTTTCTATTCTCTTTCGATTTGTCCCATTCCCTGCTTCAATATACGCAACGTCTTCATCGTGAGAAACAACACTTAGTAACGTACCCGAAGAGCTGCTCAGCCAGCCAACAGTCTCGATTTCATCTTCATGATAAGGCCAATAGACTAAGACCCTGCTTGTATAAAGGAAACCAGATTTCGTGGCTGAGGCGGTTTGGTATTCCTCTTTTTTGTCGCTTTTGAATAAATAAACGTCATCTGAACCTAGTTTATAGTGATCGATCAGCGACACGTCATCAGCGATAAAGTGATTGCTTTTAGCAGCGCCTAAGGCGGTTACACGATAGCCGTCAGCGTACACCTTGTAGAAGGTGATCAAGAGGACGACGGGAATTAAAAGTAGAATCCATTTTTTCATTGGGTACCGACTCTCCAAATTGTATGTAATTGACAGTGTTTATCTTACCAAAAAACGTATAGGAACAAAATGACTTCTTCTGAAGTGAGGAGGAATTATATGGGTGCGGGTCGAAATGATGAAGGAGATCGCTGAAGGAGGAATAGAACGATGCTAACGTTTCCAAAGCCAGATGTAGAGCAATTCTTTCAAACGTATGGAATCCAGACGTTTGCTGTAAGTCCTGATGAGAAGCAGGTAATTTTGAGCACCAATCTTAACGGCCATTACAATGTGTGGGCCATGGATCTGCCGAATACATTTCCATACCCTTTAACCTTCCATAATCAGAGCAGTCATGCTCTTCTTTATGATCAGAACGGGGAGTTTATCCTGACGGTCGTCGATGAAGATGGCGATGAGAACGGGCAAATTTACGCGATCCCGAAAGAGGGCGGCGAGCTGAAAACAATCCGGATGGCGGAAGGGGCTAAGCACCTTGCTCCGCTTCTTTCTGACGACGGGAAGCGCCTGTACTACACGTCTACAAAAGAAGACCCGACCTGTATGAAAGGGTATGTGTACGACCTTGAGACAGGCCAGGAAGAAACGCTTGTCCACGGGGAAAAGGCCATGACGGTCTTGATCGATAAAAGTCCAGAGGAGAAACAGTTCCTCTATTTAAAGATGTTTGCCAATACGTACAGCCTTGCATATGTGAAGTCTGGTGAAGAGGATCTCCTCCTTACACCTGAAACGGATCAGCAGCACACCGTGTCTGAAGCGGTATTTGTGTCAGAGAAAGAAGTTTATTTGCTGACAAACTATGAAAGTGATTTTTCCTATTTAGCTAAGTTTGATATCGAAACGAAGACGTTTGAACGCGTCTTTGAGGTGGAGAAAGAAGAATTAACCCAATTGAAATACAACAAAGCGACCCATTCCCTGTATCTCGTCAGCGAAAAGGGTGTGCAGTCCTTTTTGTATTCTTATGATTTAGGAACAAAGAGTAGCAAACGAATCGAAACACCGGTTACGATCATTGATGAGCTTGTCGTGGCTCGTTCCGGAAGGTTGTACATTCGGGGTAACAGCGCGAGTGTACCCATGAATCTTTACAAGCAGACTGAGAAAGGATGGGAATCGCTTACGAACTTCGGCGTGCCTGGTGTGAAAGAAGAAGAACTGGCTACACCAGAGGTTGTGACCTATCCATCCTATGATGGCCTGCCAATTGAGGCGCTTTTATACCGTCCGAAACAGGATGTGGATAATGGCCATGTGATCTTGTGGCCTCACGGGGGACCTCAAGCCTCCGAGCAAGCGAAGTTCCGTTCGTTGTTCTCATTTCTTGTCTATTCAGGATATACGCTATTTGCGCCGAACTTCAGAGGCTCAACGGGTTATGGACTCCAGTTTATGAAGCAAGTGGAGGGCGACTGGGGCCATGGGCCTCGCCTTGATAACGTAGCGGGATTAGACTGGTTAATTGATCAAGGCTACGCTTCTCGTGACAAAATTTTCTTAATGGGCGGAAGCTACGGCGGTTATATGGCGCTATTGTTGCACGGCCGAAACGGAGACTATTTCAAAGCCGTGGTCGATATCTTCGGTCCGTCCGATCTGTTCAGCTTCATCAATTCTGTGCCCGAGCACTGGAAGCCCGCTATGGCCCAGTTCGTTGGCGACCCTGTTGAGGATAAAGAGAAGCTAACGGAGGACTCTCCTATTCAGTACATTGATTCTATGACAAAACCAATGCTCGTCATCCAGGGAGCAAAAGACCCCCGCGTCGTTCAAGCGGAATCGGATCAGCTTGTAGAGGCCTTGAAAGAAAAAGGCCGGGATGTAGAGTACATTGTTTTGGAGGACGAAGGACACGGCTTCTCGAAAAAAGCAAACGAGATTCTTGTGTACCAGAAAGTGCTTCAGTTCTTTGAACAACATGTGGGTGTGCTGACAAGGTAAGTTGGTTTTGTGTGCGGCGTGGTTTGGGGTCTCGACGCTGTGGCTGTTGTTCCGACAATAAGACCCAGGCCGGGTGCTTGTTTGGACACTATTTTTGGTTAATCCGCCACGATGAGATGGGGTTCGGACGCTTTAGGGCTGTGTCCGGCCACTATAGGTCGGCGTTCCGCCAGGTTTGTGTTTGGTCCGGCCACTATAGGTCGGCGTTCTGCCAGTTTTGTGTTTGGTCCGGCCAGTATAGTTCGGCGTTCCGCCAGTTATGTGGTTGGTCCGGCCAGTATAGTTCGGCGTACTGCCAGTTATGTGGTTGGTCCGGCCAGTATAGGTCGGCGTTCTGCCAGTTATGTGGTTGGTCCGGCCGCTATAGGTCGGCGTTCTGCCAGTTATGTGGTTGGTCCATCCACTATAGTCCTCCATCCGGACAAGCTGGTGTGCAGTCCTGACGCTTTAAACAGTCGTCTGGCCACTAGAGACCTAAGTCCTGACACTATAGCCATTGGTTCCGCCACTTTAAGCAACCTCCCTAGACAAACGAACGCTCAAGATCCCTACACAGGATCTTGAGCGTTTTTGTTAGGATGTTTTTTCCATTTTGTACCACTGGAGGTCGTTTGGGTTTATGGACTGTTTGTCTTTCGGGTAGCCGTAATAATAAAGCTTTTCTCCTTCTTCGTTATAAGCAACGGGGTGGAGCTGGTTGGGTTGTTCGCTGAAGGGGAAAGAGAATGTGACTCGCTCGCCTTGATGGATTTCTTTTTTCTTACTATCCTTAGGAGCCCCAGCTTCGATATAGGACACGTCGTCATCGCTTGAGACGACGCTAAGTAAGGTTCCGGATTCTTGTTTATTCGTGAAGCTCATGGCTCCGATGGTTTGAATGTTAGCCGAGCGATACGGTGTGTGGGTGGAAACGCTGCTCTGGAAGAACCAGCCCGCTTTCTCGGAGAGTACGGTTTGAAACACCTCTTCCTTATCGCTCTTAAAAATAAAAACATAGGAAGACCCGATCTTGTCCTTTTCGATTAAGGTGGCATCTTCCTTCAGGAAAGGGTGATCCTTCGCCGCGCTTAATGCGGTAAATCGGTACCCATCTAAATAATAGTTAAATAGAACAAATAGGAAAAATACTGGTATGAGTATGGGGATCCATTTTTTCATCTATGATGCTCCTTCCTCTAGTTGAATTTACTTGCTTAATAGGTGATGATAACGGCTAGAACAGTCCCGGTTGGAATTGGCAGCCATCGGTAATCAATGAATCGAATGTTTGTCTGATGAACTGCGTTATATTTTTTGAAAGGCTTCCTATGATAAAGAAGTAGTTCAGATAAATTAATGTGTTTGAGAATAAAGGTGACCAGATGATCGCTCAGAAAATAATCGCTCGGAACATCGGTGATTTCAGTAAGGACATGGATACGTTCTTGTTTTATAGATAAAGTGGAAATCGAAAAATGCTGGAAAGTTGAATCTTTAATCCCAAAAATATGTAACATTTCCATCGCAATGTTCTCAAATTATGGAACGGATTTCAATGTTGTATTGGCCTGAAAGGGGAGGAGAGGCCGGGAGGAAGAGGACCATCAGCCTTCCAGGTAGGGGGAGATCCTCTTTTTTTCTGCGTCATAGAATTTAGTTTTCCCGAATAGTTTTTCGTTTTTCTAGCTTACCGAGAATGAATCGTGTCATAAAGAAGACCCAGGCGATGATTAAGAGCTCAGTTCGTACCTCTTCTAGCGGGGAAAAGCCGAATGTCCCAGCAAGTATTCCGGCTACGGCCGATACATAAATCACTTCGAGTATTATTTTGATGAGTTTCATTTTCTCATTCCTCTCTCTATGTTCTTCTTTTACCGTAAGGGAAGAGGATGTACAGAAGGTAACGGGAAGATTACGAGGTCATTAATCTTTTCTTTTTTCTGACGATTTTTGCGGTGAAAAATGGTTCTTGTCATACAAGATCTTCCTCTTTATAATTTGTATGTACCTTTTTTGCTAGATTTATCTGAAGTAGAGAGATAAAAGGCAAGGTAGGATTGGATAACAAAGATCTCTTGAAGGGATGAGGTCCTCTTATAGTGGGGGTCTGATGGATTTCTGGAGAAGGACTGGTTATAGAATTGAGGAGGAACAGGCTTATGGCACGATCGAATCAGGGGAATTGGTTCGAAAAATTTGTACATGTATTTATGGGCGTC
Organism: Pontibacillus chungwhensis; assembly: GCF_030166655.1. Classification (GTDB taxonomy): domain Bacteria; phylum Bacillota; class Bacilli; order Bacillales; family BH030062; genus Pontibacillus. Next base: position 1,295,030 of record NZ_CP126446.1, read on the forward strand.
ATCGGCGTTCTGTTTGTTTCCGCTGCGTTAGATGGATCGATTAAACTATCCATCTATGAAATCATTGGATATGTAGTAGCAGCGATTCTGTACATATGGGCAGGTCGGACTTTCGGTGGGCGAGAAGAGACTGGAAAATCATTCGCCTACTACGGTGCTTATCTGTTACCTGTTGTAATCACGATTGTGACTTATTACACAGATCAAGCCATCGGCGGAACGGTTCTTGAAATAGAAGAGCCTTGGAGTGCCGTCACGGCTCTTATTATGGGTGTACTATTAGTCTTGTATTTCGGAAGATGGATCGGTGTTGCTTACAGCGTCATTATTCTATCGATCGCATTCGGATTCGAATTGTTCGTCGATGCGTTTGACTTCGCAGATGATGATTGGAACGTATATATGTACGTCTTAGCACTCGTGCTCATCTTCTTCCTAATCGGGAAGACCAACGATGGGAACCAAAGCGCAGACGCATAACATAACCCCGTTAAGGCTTAGACCTTAACGGGGTTTCTTAATGCTTTAGGAGAGTGAAGCGTGTCTGACACCCGTCATTGCTTTAAAGCAACGACGGGTGTCAGACACGCAGTAGTCCTTTAGAGCATTGCAGGGTGTCAGGCACGTAGTATGATTCTTTTGGGTTGCGGGGAGTGGTGAGAACGATTATACTTTTTCCTAATTCATTGGGGAGGAGTGGTTATATTGGATAAGGTGTTAAAGACGTTAACGGAACTGCATGGACCTAGTGGTTATGAGCAGGAGGTATCCTATTACATACAAGAGGAAATGAGATCTGTTGCTGAGGATGTGAGAGTGGATGGAATCGGCAATGTGACAGCACGGATCAAGGGGGAGAAACCAGGACCGACCGTGCTCGTCACCGCTCATATGGACGAAGTAGGGTTTATTGTGAAGAAGATTGAATCAAATGGTCTTCTTCGTTTTGAGAAACTTGGAGGCCACGATGATCGAATCTTACTTGCTCAAAAAGTGCGGGTCAAAGGTCGGTACGGATTAAAGCGCGGGGTTATTGGCACCATCCCGGCGCATTATCAGAAGTTTGATGAGGCCGGTCGCGTCAGAAAGCATCATGAACTTTATATTGATGTAGGAGCTCGGTCGAAAGAAGAAGTCGAAAAGCTTGGCATTGATGTTGGCAGTACAATCACCTGGGCGTCAGAGCTAGAGTACTTAGGTGATGAAGAAACCGGTCGCTATGTTGGGAAGTCCCTCGATGATCGCGCAGGCTGTGCGGTTCTTATGAATCTGATGCAATCTCTTCAGGACCAACAGTTTGCAGGGGAAGTGATCGCTTTATTTACCGTTCAGGAAGAAGTAGGCCTTCGCGGAGCTCAAGTAGGCATGGCACAGGTCGACTGTGACGTCGCCATTGCCCTTGACGCAACGGTAACAAGTGACACACCAGAACCGTTGCTTGACGACACCCTCCGCCTTGGAGATGGAGCCGGTGTGAAGGTCCTCGATATGAGTTTAATCGCTCATCCGACAGTCAAAGAACACTTCATCCAGCTAGCTCAGGAAGAGGAGATTCCCTATCAACCAGAACTCTTCACAGGAATCGGAACAGACGGAGGCGCCGTAGCCCTAGCCAATAAAGGCGTCCCAACAGGCGTCCTATCCATCCCATCCCGCTATGCCCACGCCCCTGTAGAAGTGATCGATTTAGAAGACCTAAAAGCTGTCGAAAAGCTCCTTCTCGCCTTCATAAAAAACAACGACGAACAAACAAGCTTCGCCTTTTAACCCAAGACCCAGTAAGTCTCTCGTAGAGACTTACCGGGTTTTTAAGTATTTATATATTATTTAGTAAGAAAAGCCAAGCTGAGAGGAGATTTCCGTTACATTTTTATGAGCGTAAGGAGGGCCTGGAAACCACTCGTTTTCCTGTCCCACCTTATTGATAGTAAGAACGGAATCAAGCCTTGACCTTTTAGAGGGTTCTAAAGCGTGAAATACGTAGGTCCGTTACTCCATATTTTGGTTGGGTTTGATGGGGGACTGCGAGACTCCCGCGGGGTAAGGAGCCTAGGGGAGACCCCGGAAGACGGCTTGCCGTCTGAGGAGGCTTCCCAGCTCCCCGCAGGAAAGCGAGTTGTCCCCCAGCAAACCCTTTCTCACTTTTGGAAACGGACCTATCTCACCCTTGAAAACCACCAAATATCTGGAGAAAAAACAATCTGAAAGGTTCATCCTATAACGGGCAAGTAGACACCTTCCCCTCCTACCTTTACAATAGAAGCAATACCCTATTAAAAGGAGAACGGATATGAGATTAAACGACAAACAAGAAGAAGCAGCGGGGCATTTAGAAGGACCGATGCTCATCATTGCAGGAGCAGGGAGTGGAAAGACGACCGTTTTATCTCACCGAACGAAGCGGTTGATCGACAAGGGAGTAGACCCTCGTTCGATCATGATGCTCACGTTTACGAATAAAGCTGTGCGGGGACTTCAGCAGCAAGTTACAAAGCGCGTAGGAGAAGAGGCGGCAGAGGCAACGTGGATCTCGACGTTCCACCGTCTTGGTCTTTACATTACAGGGGAAGCAGATCCTACCCTTGTGACCCTGCACCCAGCGGGATCTCGTCAGGTGCTCAAGAAGATCGTTGAGGGAATGGAAGTCGATGCAGAGGATTTAGATTTTGTAAGACCGGCCAAATTGCTTTCTCTTATTTCGTTATTCAAAAGTGAGCTAGTTCTCCCTTCTTATTTATATGACGGAGAAACGCTCGATGACTATATTGATAGCAGCCGCGTGAAGCGAATGATTCGGGATGAGATCGGAACCAGGGGGCGGTTTGATCTGTTCCGTAAAATTTACCATACCTATCAGTACATTCTGGATGAGTACGGACAGATGGACCTTGATGATATTTTGTTAAAAAGTGTGTGGTTCCTAACAGAAAGTCAGGATCTGTTAGAGGCGCTTCAAGCGCGCTTCCGCTATTTCATGATTGATGAGTTTCAGGACACGAACCGCGCGCAGTATGTATTGGCGCAGCTTTTATCAGATCATACACGCCATCTAGCGATTGTCGGGGATGATTTTCAGTCGATATATGCATTCCGAGGAAGCGATATGCGAAACATATTAGATTTTGATAAACATTATCCTGATGCGTTTACGATCAGGCTTGAGGAGAATTACCGCTCCACTCCTGTCATTCTAGAAGCGGCTAATCAGCTGATTGCGCATAACAAAGACCAAAGGGAGAAGACCCTTTTCACCGGACAGGAAGAAGGCGAACCCATTACGGGCTATCGCGGGGAAACGGTTCAAGATGAAGCCAAGTGGGTATCAAATGAGATAAAGCGACTTGTAGAGGAAGAGGGCTATTCGTATCAGGATATTGCGATCTTTTACCGAAGTCATTCTGATGGAAGCTTGTTTGAGGTGATGCTCCCTGAAGAGGAGATTCCGTTTACGGTTGTGAAGGAAGGAAGCTTCTTTGAACGGGAGGAAGTAAAAGACCTTCTCGCCTATGCTTCTTTTGTTACCGATCCCCATGACACCTATTCCTTAAGGAGAATCATCAATACGCCAAAACGAGGAATCGGCAAAGCGTCTGTTGATCGGATTGTTGAGGCTAAGACGGATGATGTCGATTACATTTCCCTCGTTACGGAAGGCGCGTTACCAGGTGTGAAAGGGAAGTCCCTTGAGCGGATACGAGCTTTCGGGGCGCTTCTTAAACGCTTAGAGGACGGTATGTCTAAAGTTGGCGTTGCGAAATGGCTGAAGGCGTGCTTACAAATCAGTGGATATGATGAAATGGTTGAAGGACTCGAAGAAGGATCGCGCAGAGAGAAGCGAATTCACCTTGATAAGTTGGTTGAACTGGCTGGGGAGTTCGAAGCAAGCGAAGACGAGATGACGCTTGATGACTTTATTGAACGGGTTAAGCGTACGGATGTGGATGCTACGCTAACTGAGGATGAAGACTTTGACCGGGTCCAGTTATTAACCGTGCACGCATCGAAGGGATTAGAGTTTCCGGTTGTATTCGTTGTTGGCATGAAGGAAAGTGGTTTTCCTTCTCCTTATGCAGCGAGTCCGTTTGCGATCGAAGAAGAGCGACGCATCTGTTACGTAGCGTTCACTCGTGCGAAAGATCGCTTGTATCTTAGCTATCCGAAGAAGAAACAAGAGAAGAACGAAGAAGGGGAGAAGGTGGAAGTCGAAACGACACCATCCAGATTCCTAAATGAATTTGATGACAGGCTGATTTCCTGGAATGAATAAAAAGAGTCCCTGTCCTAGTCGAGTGGGTAACGCGACTGGGACAGGGTTTTTTTTCGTTATGATTTGGTTTCAGGGTGTTTTAAATATTTAGAGTCAAAAGCTATCAGAACAATCCCTAGCTGTTCCTCCAGTTTCTTAATCTCCTGCAATTTTTCCTTAGGCAACTCAGCATAATCAAAAGCCATGGAATCCACTCCTTCCCCCATAGTATAAGTCGAACCATACCCGCTATACATGGTTGCTTTCATGCTGTAGAGAAGTGACGCGTGCCAGACACCCTTTCATGCGGTGAAGGGCTGCAGGGTGTCTGGCACGCTTTCGTTTTGTAAAGCAGCACAGTGGTGATGAACATAGGGTCCTTGGTTGTGACAAGAAACGGGAATAATCGATATCTTTCTGCATTTTTTGAAAATTTTATAGATTCTGTGGAAAACGATTTGATATACTAGTTTTGGATGGGTTTTTCAATATTAGGGAATTTTGATTTGAAAGACCAAATACATAGAAGGAAGAGGGAGAGTTAAATGGGGAAATCTCACAAGATAGTCGCGTCTTTAGCTGCGACAACAGCTGCCGTGGCAGCAATGGCAGCTCCAGTTTCTGCAGATGCACAAGATTTTAGTGACGTATCAGAGCGTTATACGGATGCGGTAAACTTCCTGCTCGAGATGGAGGCAACTAATGGGTATTCTGAGACGGAATTTGGCACTCAGATGGCTATTAAACGTGTTGATGCAGCGGTTTTACTTGCGAATGTTCTAAAGCTTGATACTGAGGACGTTGAACCTTCTGGCTTTACAGATGTACCAGATCGTGCTGAAGGCGCGGTTAGTGCTCTGAAAGCTGCAGGCATTACAAATGGTAAGTCTGAAACAATGTTTGGCTCGAAAGATGAAATCACTCGCGGCGAACTTGCGATTTGGATTGAGGAAGGGTTCGGCTTAAAAGGCGTGAAACAGCTTCCGTTTACCGATGTAAGTGACCGTTATGAAGATGCCGTTGAAGCTCTTTTGGCAAATGACGTTACGCAAGGTGTTTCTAAAGATGCGTTTGGTACAGATCAAATGGCTAAACGCGGCGACTATGCTATTTTCCTTAAGAGAGCATTTGACGTGATGGACGAGCAGGACGGCAAGTTTGAACTGTCTCTAATGCACACGAATGACACTCATGGCCACATTGAAAACATTGCCAAGAAGAAAACAGCTATCGATGCGTACCGTGACGACAACCCTGAAGCTCTACTTCTTGACGCAGGGGACGTGTTCTCAGGAACGCTTTACTTCCAGGAGTTCCTTGGACAGGCGGACCTTGAGTTCATGAACAAGCTTGATTATGATGCGATGACATTTGGTAATCATGAGTTCGACCTTGGAAAAAGTGAGAACGGTCACCAGGCGCTAGCTGATTTTGTGAAAAATGCAGACTTTCCATTTGTGTCAGCGAACGTAGACTTCTCAGAAGATGAGTTGTTTGATGGTTTACAACATGAGGACGAGATCGCGTCTACTCCTGAAGACGGTGAGATCTATGGCGGCATTGTAGCTGAGGTGGACGGTGAGCAGGTCGGAATCTTCGGATTAACGACAGTGGAAACACCAGATATCTCAAGCCCCGTCGATGTGAAGTTTGAAGATTACGTGGCTGAAGCTGAGAAAATGGTCCAGTCCTTTAAGGATCGTGGCATCAACAAAGTAATCGCGCTAACTCACCTTGGCTACAACGATAACATTGACTACGATAACGACGTAGCCCTTGCTGAAGCGGTTGAAGGCATCGACGTCATCGTTGGCGGTCACTCTCACACCGAGCTTATGCCAACGGTTATAGGAGATGAGGAGCCGACGGTTCTTGTTCAATCAGGGGAATACAGTGACAACCTTGGAACGCTTGAAGTTGAATTTGACGAAAATGGCGTTGTGAAGAACTATGCGGGTGAACTTATTGAGCTTGAAGGTGTTGAAGAAGATGCATGGTTCGCATCTAAACTGAAGCCTTACACTGAACAAGTAAATGAAATTAAAAACGAAGAAATCGGCGTTTCTACAGACGTGATGTTAAACGGAGAACGTGCGAGTGTCCGTACAGGTGAAACGAATCTTGGGAACTTGATTGCAGACGGCATGCTTGCAAAAGCGAAAAGCGTAAACCCAGATACACAAATCGCTGTAACAAATGGCGGCGGTATCCGTGCTTCCATCGATGAAGGGCCAATCACTCTTGGTGAAGTGCTAACGGTTATGCCGTTTGGTAACGCACTTGGCATCATGACCCTGTCAGGTGCGGAATTGGAAGAAGCGCTTGAGCATAGTGTGGCGATGGCTCCTGAGAAATCAGGCGCGTTCCTTCATGTAGCAGGCATGAAGTTCGAATACGACAGCAGCAAGCCAGCTGGTGAGCGTGTTGGAGAGATTCAAGTCAAAACGGATGACGGCTTCGTTTCACTTGAAGCTGACACCGAGTATAAAGTTGCAAGTAACCTATTCACCATCCAAGGTGGAGATGGCTACACAACATTTGAAAAAGCGTATGAAGAAAACCGCGTAAGTGAGCCAGGATTCATGGACTACGAAATCTTCGTAGACTACCTACAATCAAAAGGCGACACCATCGCACCAGAAACAGAAGGCCGTATCACAGACACATCCGGCCAGTAAAACACAAGCTCGTTATCTAAGAAAGGCCTCTCCGTGACGGAGGGGCCTTTTTCATGCTGTAAAGGAGCAAAGCGTGTCAGACACCCTTTTGCGCGGTAAAGACCTGCAGGGTGTCAGACACCCTTTCGTACGGTGAAGAGTTGCATGGTGTCAGGCACGCTATCCTTCTGGGAAGTGATGGTTGACGGGTATAAGTGGTGAGGGTATAGTAGAGGTAGATTTAAGAAAACGCTTACGTAAAAGTGGGTGATGGAGTGAATCCGACGATTCAAGATGTGGCGAGGTTAGCAAATGTATCCATTGCGACGGTTTCAAGAGTACTGAATGATCAGCCAGGGTATTCAGAGAAAACGAAGCAGAAAGTGCTGAAGATTATTGAAGAGCTTGGGTACCAGCCGAACGCCGTTGCCAGAGGTCTTGTAAATCAGAAAACGGGTACGATTGGGGTGCTTTTCCCGAGTGTGTCTGGCTTACTATCAGCTGAAATCCTTCACGGGATTGAAACAAAAGCTCACGAACACAGGTATAGTGTGATCGTGTGTAATACAGCCGAGAACCGGGAAAAGACGATCAAGTATCTGCAAGTTTTGCGAGAGAAGCGAGTGGATGGACTGATCTTTGTCAGTGAGGCTGTGACAGAGGAGTATTACGAAATATTCTGTCGCATGGATATCCCTGTCGTGCTCGTCTCCACCCAGTCCTACCAGTATCCCCTTCCATTTGTGAAGGTGGATGATCGCAACGGGGCTTATGCGGCGACGAAGCATTTAATTGATAAAGGTCATGCTGCTATCGGCATGATCGCAGGGAGTGAGGATGATCCAATCGCTGGATGGCCTAGAATCGAAGGCTACCGTCACGCGATGAGAGAAGCGGGATTGTCCCTTGAAGAGACGCTCGTGCAGTCACGAGAAAGCTTTCACTATCATGAGGGGCGACGCGGTTTTCAGGTACTGATGAAAGACCATCCAGAGCTTACAGCCATTTTTGCAGCGAGCGATGAGTTGGCGTTAGGGGCGATTTCAGCAGCTTATGAAGCATCGATTACTATTCCAGAGGACGTATCCATTATAGGGTATGACAATCTGATTCTCGCTGAAATGTCTGTGCCTCCGCTCACAACAATCGCTCAGCCTTTCAAGCGAATGGGGTCTAAAGCCGTTAGAATGATGCTTGATCTCATAAATGGGAAAGAAGCAGAGTCGACCATTTTACCTCATGAGCTAGTCATTCGAGATTCTGTGAAAAGCAGGTAAATTTTTTAACCAAAAGAGTAAACGTTTACGTAAAAAGGGGAGAAAATCTAGTATGGCGAAACAATGGTGGAAAGAAAGTGTAGTCTATCAAATTTATCCGAGAAGTTTTAATGACAGTAATGGGGATGGAATTGGTGATATCCCTGGTATTATAGAGAAACTTGATTACTTAAAAAATCTGGGGATTGATGTGATCTGGTTATCCCCTGTTTATGATTCCCCGAACGATGACAACGGATATGATATCCGTGATTATAAAGCCATTATGGACGAATTCGGCACGATGAACGATTTTGACAGATTACTAGAGGAAGCCCACAGTCGCGGCATTCGTATTGTGATGGACCTTGTTGTGAATCATACCTCTGATGAGCATGCGTGGTTTGTGGAGTCGAAGTCTTCAAAAGACAATCCGAAGCGAGATTATTATATTTGGAAAGAAGGAAAAGGCGATCAGCCTCCAACGAACTGGGAATCTGCCTTTAGCGGCTCAGCTTGGAAATACGACGAAACGACAGGCGAGTATTTCTTACACATCTTCAGTAAAAAGCAGCCAGACTTAAACTGGGAGAATGAAGAGGTTCGTCAAGAAGTGTACAACATGATGACCTGGTGGCTTGATAAAGGCATAGATGGGTTCCGTATGGATGTGATTAACTTTATTTCAAAAGATCCTTCTTATCCCGACGGCGAGGTCCATCCCGGGAAACAGTACGGAGATGGTGGCAAGTATTTTATGAACGGGCCACGAATTCACGAGTTCCTTCATGAAATGAATCAGGAAGTGCTGTCAAAGTATGACGTTATGACGGTAGGAGAGATGCCTGGTGCTACCCCTGAACAGGGGAAACTGTACACCGCAGATGACCGCGAGGAACTGAATATGGTGTTCCACTTTGAGCATATGGATATTGGTGGCGGTGAGCTTGGCAAGTGGACATTGAATCCTTGGAAGCTGACAGAGCTTAAGGGCATTTTGTCTAAATGGCAGTATGAACTAGAGGAAAAGGGTTGGAACAGCTTGTACTGGAACAACCACGACCAGCCCCGTGTTGTTTCCCGATTTGGGAATGATGGGGAGTACCGGAAGAAGTCGGCTAAAATGTTGGCGACGTGTCTTCATATGATGAAGGGGACGCCTTACATTTACCAGGGTGAAGAGATCGGGATGACGAACGTGGCTTTTGACCGTATTGAAGACTACGAGGATCTTGAGTCTTTAAATATGTATGAAGAGCGCGTGAACGATTTCGGTGAGGACCCGGGTTCTGTACTTGAGCGCATTCACCACAGAGGCCGCGATAATGCCCGCACACCGTTTCAATGGAACAGGGAGAAGAATGGGGGATTCACAGATGGGACCCCTTGGCTTGCAGTGAATCCGAACTATACAGAAATCAACGCAGAAGAAGCCGTGAACGACCCGGATTCTGTGTTCTACTTTTATAAAAAACTGATCGAGTTACGGAAATTGAATGACGTGATTGTGTATGGTCGTTACGATCTTCTTCTTGAAGAGAGTGAAGCGATTTATGCATATACACGCACACTTGGCGAGGATCAGTTACTAGTGCTATGTAATTTCACAGGCGAGACCCAGACCATTGAGCTTGAAGACTTCGACGGGAAGCGTGGTTCTGTCTTCTTAACGAATCGTGAAGGGGACGTAGTGGACACGGATAACTTGAAAGAAGTTGAGTTAGAGCCCTATGAAGGGATTGTCTTTACTGTAAAATAAACATGAAAAACGCCGCATTCGCCAGAGAGCGATGCGGCGTTTTTTTATTTTGCGAAGGCGCTCACTAGTTTGTTCGAGACGCCTTGGATTTGTTGGGTTTGTTCATTTTGTGTGGCGATCATGGTGTTAATCTTCATAATATGGGTGTTGCTTCCTTCAGCGCGGGAGGTGACATGTTCGATGGCTGTTGTCACTTCCTGGCTTGAAGAGGTGAGCTGGTTGATTTGGTTTGTCGTTTCATGGATAAGCGATGAATTCTCGAGCACCTGGTTCAGGATGGTTTCAAACGTTTCGTTCATTTCTTTAACATGGTGATCGTTTTGAACAACGAGTTCAGCGCGGTCTGCTGAAAGGTCGACGTTTTTCTGGACTTCTTCTAAGATTTCGTTCGTCAGGTCTGAAATTTGCTGTGTCGTACGAAGGGAGGTTTCAGCTAGCTTACGCACTTCTGTCGCCACCACTTCAAACCCTTTACCAGCTTCGCCAGCTCGAGCTGCCTCGATGGAAGCATTTAAGGCAAGCAGGTTCGTTTGTTCTGAGATGTCGTTGATCGACGTCACCACATCCTGAATCTGTTCTACTTTTCCGGAAAGGGCCTGGAGTTGCTGATGTCCTTCATCGGTTTTATCCGTGATCTCTTTAAAACGCGTTGTCACTTTTTGAATATTTTCCATACCGGCCTGTGAAGAGTCTTTAATCGCTTGGAACGAAGAATTCACATCGCTAAGCTGTTGGTTCATGGACGTCATATGATCATTCATCTCTTCAGTGATGCTTGACGTTTCTTCATATGTAGCAAGCTGTTCTTCTGTTTGAGAAGCAATTTCCTGCATCGCGCCTGAGATGGAATCAGAGCTATGGCTTAACTTTAGCAGGCGGTTGTCGATATCATCAGAATGCTTGATGGCAATATCCGATCGATTTTCTTGTGCCTTTTGTGCTTCCTGAATCGTTGAAAACAACCGATTTAGCTTTATGCCTAAAGTGGAAAGTTCATTTAAATGGGTGATCGTAATGCGCGTATCTTGATCACCTTGCTCAAATTGTTCAATTTTTTCCATGATGTGAAATAAAGGCTTGAGCACGAGATAATGAAGCAACACGCTTATTAAAATCGTAGCGATCAAAATGCTCGTTATATTACGGGTAAGCTCCCCGGCGATCCCAAGGTCTACATTAGCCCGTTCCATTCCTCCTACAATAATACTCGTTATACTTAAGTTGACGGTCATGACGACAATAATAGCTGCTAGAAATTGAAATCGCAGATATTTCCAGTATTTTTTCTTCATCCCTTCACCCTCCGTTAGAAAAGTTTTGCTACTTTTGTCCTATTCTAGCAGAAGTCATAAAGATATCTTAATAAAACGATTTGGCGGATGTGCTAGGTGGTTTTGTGTAAGCATTAAAGAAAAACGTACAAAGGCGAATCGGCCTTTGTACGTTTATTAATAGCTTCTAGGTCGAACCAGGCTAATATGATTCGATAACCATCAGATAACTTAGTAATGCTTGGGACTTCAGACTGTCCGAAGTAGAAAAAATCATTTTACTTGATATAGCTTCAGCATCAGGTGAAAGGGGATATGCATTTTATAGTCACAACTATTTAGCATTTCGGATAGGAAAGAAAAGTACCGCTTCAATCAAATCCATTTTGCACTCTCTTAAAAAGAAGAAACTAATTTACTGGGAGGTTGGTGGGGGAGATCTAGGAACAAATCATTATATTATGAATGACTTGTATAAAAATCCTTATATAGTATTGAGTGAAGCTGTACAATATTTTGTCGACAAGATACTAGCTTCTTTTAGTAATAGAATTCCTTATGAGAAATTGTATGGAGCGATGCTTAATTTTGTACAAGTACCTAAAAGTCAACTTTATACTGAAGATGACCTATATGGAACTTTCATTAATCATTTAATTGATAATCCCTATGAAAAGGATTGTCTACCTATGTACATTGATCTTTTTATGTGTTTGTTCAATGTATTGAATGATAATGGTTACTATATAGATGATGAATGGCGAGAGTGGTTCTACAGTTCTTTTAAGAAACATTTTTATAAGGTTGTTTCAAAGGAACCTAAATATACCTTAGAGATACCTGGATCACAAAATAATGCGTTATTACACCTTTGTTGAGATGCTGCTTTCTATGGGAATCTTCAAATGAAGGTATTCACTAAGTATGAAGAAATTGCTTGAGAGCACTTCATAACTATAAATAGATATCCGTACCGTAACCCTCACCCAGGATTACGGTTATTTTTTCTGAAATTAACTGTAAATAGTTTGATACCCCTCTGCTTTAATAATGCCTAACCTTGGTCAATAATTTGTCTACATATGGGTAATTAATTGGCAGTGGTGTATCGTAATTTTGTCTGCTGTAAGCCATTTATCTGACTACAAATAATAAAAGATTAAATAGTAAAAGTGATTGTTAAAATAAGAAATAAAAGTTATCTGTAAAAGTCTTAGTTGTCCCTAAGGGACAACTTTAAGATCGAAGGTTAGAAGTAAAGTTAAGAATAGAACTTGTTAATAAATGGAGTCTGTACCAAAATACATAAAAAGTCTTAGCACCTCTCTCTTACTATTCATAAAATTTTGGTTCGTGTTGCGGATACCCTCAAACTTAAACGATAGAAAAACACACCAGTCCACATCATTTTTTAATTTCACACTAAAATTAGATCATTTGTCCTTTATTTAAGGATAATAGTATAATTGAACCATCCAAAATATGTAAAGGAGATTCAATATGAATATATCTAATATAAAGGTAAATAATTATCGTAATCTAAAAGAAGTTGACATAGACACAAATGAAGTTGTGGTCTTTATAGGGGATAATAATAGTGGGAAGAGCAATCTTCTTAGAGCAATAACGCTTCCTTTTATGAATCATGAAATTGGTTCGATAAATAAGAATCTTGGTTGGCAAGACATTAATAGTGAAACAAAACAAGACTATTATTCTTTCATAGATGCCCATTTAGATGAAATTAAAGATGATAAGTGTAATCTAGACCAATTTATTTCTCACATACCTTCCGTAAGTGTAGAAGTAACATTTACTCCACAAGAACTTGCGGAAGAGTATTATGTTCGAAATTGGACTACTAGCTTAGATACTATCACACCCACATTCACCATAAGATATGAATATAATGTCGAAGATCCCAAAGATTTACTACGCCACATCTCAGACATATTACAAAATGTTGATTCCATTGATAACTTAAAGATGAATTTACTACCAATTGAATTTTATAAATACCAAACTATCATACCCTCAACCAATGAAAAGGTTTCATTTACGGATCTGTCTTATTTTAAATATAATGCACTAGCAGCGGAAAGAGATGATTTTTCAAATAAAGCTTCTCAACTAGGTTCTAAATCATTAGTGTCTCTTTTACATAGTAAGATGAATTCAGATGATAAAAAGAAGGTGGAAAAATCATATGAAACTTTTTTCAAAGACTTAAAGGACATTAGTAGTTTAGAAGAAGTATTTAATTGGCAGGATTCATCAGAATTAGAAAATGCTAAAGATTTCTTTGAAAAAATCACTTTACTACCCAATATTCCTACAATGAATTCTCTATTAAATAACGTTCGCCTAGGTTATGGTGACGAATTTTTAAATGCCCAAGGATTAGGGTATCGAAACTTAATTTACTTATTTGTTATGTTAAATTCGTTAAGCGTAGAAAGTGATGTAGCTTTAAACATACTAACAATAGAGGAACCAGAGGCTCATTTAAGTGTAAGTAATGAACAACTTTTAGCTAGCTTTATTAATACAACAATGAGTAACAATAAGCAACTGCAACTGTTTATTTCAACACACAGCTCTGAATTCCTTAACAAGTTAGAATTAAGTAATGTATCTATAGTATCAGAGGGTAAAACGTTTGCTTTAAAAAACGAACTCGATGCCGACCATTTAGATTACTTAGCTAAGAAACCGAATCTTGATTTTCTCAAGTTTCTCTATTCAAGAAATTGCATTTTAGTTGAAGGCCCTACAGAAGAAATGCTCATTAAATCTTATTTAAGTACACAAACTGACCAGTTGAATGATATTGAAGTAATCTCTTTGCATAAAGGCTTTAGAGACATGCTGGATATATGGCTTAGAGTGAATAAAGATACCGAATACAAAATTGGTATTATAAGAGACTATGACAATCAGCCAAAGGCTCAAAAAGATCACGAAGTCTATAATCAGTATTCCAACATATATGTAACAACTACCCAAGAATACACACTGGAACCTGAATTCGTAGGAACTGGTGATAATTTCGATAAGTTGAAAGCATACTTTACAACCGAACATGGGTGGGAAAATGTAGATACAAAAGAAGAACTCTCTGAGAAATGGAAACATGCAAAAACAGATACAATGCTACACTTTTGCAGGGATATAGGAACTGACGCATTAAAAGATATAGAAATGCCAAACCACATTTCTGAGGTCATTAAATTCTTAAAAACAGGTGATAAATCATGAACATTGTAGTGGCAGGTGCTGGTGCAGGAAAAACAACTTCAATGGCTGAAGTCGTTATTTCAAGGCTTCAAGAAGTTACAGATGGTAAAATCATTTACGTTATTACATACACCAACTCCGCAAGAGATAGAATAAGGAATAAAATTATAGAGAATGAAGGAAAAATTCCAAATCAACTAAAGATTGAGACTATCCATACATTCTTATTAAGGGAAGTGATTTATCCATTCAATCATTTAATTTATGATAATTATTATAAATCTGCTTCCCAGATACCTCTTTCATCGAAACCAGCATTTAAAGCAAAAAAGAAAAAGGAGTTAAAAGAGGAATGTATAATACACGTAGAAGACGTAACCAAGACAGCCAAATACATTTTGTGTGGTAAAAGCAAAGATACCAAAATTATCAAATTTAGACGTGATAAAGCTTTGCAGATGATGTTCAGGTACTTAGATTCAATATACGTGGACGAATCACAAGATATAGACAGTGAGTTTTTAGACGCCTTGACTATGCTACATGATAATAATATCAAAATTAACCTCATTGGGGACCCAAAGCAAGACCTTAGAAATAGAGGGGCTTTTAGGAATATTATTGAGAGTATTCCATCTGTTCAGTATAAGTCTGAGAACTATCGTTGCCCAAGAATTCATGTTGATTTTTCAAACAGCTACATTGTTAGAAAAGAACTCCAAAACACCACAAAAAAAGGTGGTAGCTTACAGTACATATTAGAATCTAACACTAACATTAAGAAAGACATTGAAAGTGGAGTGTATGATTTAGCTTATATTTATCAAAAGAATGCTCGGTTTAAAACTCATAGAGAAGACCAAACAAAAGTAAGCAATCAATTGTTTTACGAATTAAAGTCATTAGTACGGAAAGTTTCTTCTGATAAAGTGAGAAACATAGATCAGGTAGCATATGTACTATTAAAAAAGACAACTCTCACAATTAGAAGAAAAAGGAATACCAAAATAATCTTTGCAGGACTTGAGCATGATCTTGGGCTAGTTATGCAAAATGAAGACAAAGGTAAAATTGGTAATGCTGTAGATGCGTATAGAAGCACATTATCAAATGAACCAGGGGTTTTAGTGAATTCTATAGATAGTATCAAAGGGTTAGAAGGTAATAATTGTCTGTTTATAGTTTCTACTCAGCTTGCGCCTTATCTATTTAAAGATGATGTTAATCATAATAAAATGATGAACTATTTATATGTAGGTCTTACACGTTCTAAGCGTGATTTAACTATTATGGTTACAAACGAGGTGGAAAATAAGTATGGCCTTAAATATATCCATGACAAATTTAAGGAATTAGGTATAGCAGAGTTAAGACCACCAAATAACTAAAGTAAGTAGTTCAGTTTTGGAGTACAAAAAGCGAAAATGTATACTAAAATGAGCGTTGAATTGCATGACAATTTGATGCTCATTTTGCAATGTTTATAAGTGTTTTGAGTCGATTTTTCACAATAAAATGCAAACCAAATAGCGCGTCTACAATAATTATTGAAGACCTTCAATTTTAGGTGAAAAATGCCATTTCCACTACAAAAAAGAGCAAATTCCTTATCGGAAAATGCTCCTTCTTCTTCAACTAACGCACCCGTTAGTTGCAAAAGTATTGTTCATAACCATAAAAGAGCCACGTGCATTAGTAAATACTAATATATGTTGCTCTTTTCATTCTGTTATTTCTCTTCAAGTTCAGCAAGATTGACTTCTTTCCAATCTTTTTCTTTGTCGCTAAGCTGTTTATCATAATAGTTTGACTCTCTTTCTCTGGCTTCTAACTTAGTTATCACCCAAGAGCTATTACGTTTCTCAATCGTTACTTTTCCATTAGTAGCATAAGCCGGAATTATAAATTGATAATTAACTTTTTTATCTCCATCGTCTTTATTGCTTTTGAAGTAGTATGTGGTGACTTTTCTTTTGTACGTATCCACTAAATGTTTTGGTACGTGTTTGGTTTTATCCTTTAGTTCTTCATTTGTCAAACTGTCTGTTAATTCACTAGCCTTTTCAAAATTTTGCTCTTGCACCCATATTGCGTGAGAGAATTTGAAGAATAAGTCTTCAGGCGTGCTCTTCTCAGAACAACCTTGTAGCATAAAAATAGAAAGTATGGAAATAAGAATAACTTTCTTGTACATCTTTTCAGCTCCTATAAATAAATAGAGATTTACACACACACACACACTTTTTTCTTCTTCCACTAACCTGCCCCGTTAGTTGAATAACGCTCTTTAATTCATTTTACCATATTAATACCAAAATCCTCTAAACCACATAATTAGTGATGCAAATTAACGTGCAGTTCACCCTACAAATTTGACTACATTTTCCTATGAAAAAGTAGTTCAATTAAGGGGTACAAATTACAATATTGTACTCCAAAACTGAACTACTTAATAACTAAAGGGGAGGGTTTTCATTTAGAGAGACATCTTAACATTCTAGCCCATTATTACTTTAGTAATAATATTTAGAATGAATTATCTTGTAAAATAGAAATTGAGCATCTACTTATCAAATATTGTATAATTAGTATGCTGGGCGGCAGAGTTAGGTTACTTCTTTTGATAATGAAATCTATCTCATGCTGAAAAGCCTATCCACAAGCAGGATAGGCTTTTATATTGTCTTCAAACTTATTCATGAAGTGTGTGTATTAACTCGAGTGCTTTATCTTTTATGTCCCATATAACTCTCTTCTTCATATTTCCTTCGTTAAACTTGCTGATCACCAAGTATACTTGCTTTGTTAATAAATCGTAATCAGGTTCAAATACTTTTTGAAAAGTATTTTGTTTGGAATGGTAAACAATCTCCTCCAACATAGTAATCAACTTTAGGGACGTTAGAGTTACTTCTAAGAAGTCTTCATCCATTGATTGTCTATATTCACCCACCACCTCTGTTAAATACTCTAATGTTTCAGCTTTACTCTCATTCATTAAAATTTCCTCCAATTAGGTTATTTCTTTTGAGCTTGTCAAATAACCTTCTGAGGACTTTTATGTTTGGTACCGAATTTGGTGCCGAAAATGGTACCATTCAATGTATCAGGTCTTTCCTTTAATATTTATTATTCAAATGATTTATTAGAAACCCACGAAAAGTAAGGGCTATTAGGTGTTTCCTATATCAAATAAAATTCTTTCCAGTCTCATTTTTACTCTAACACCGTAGAGGTATTAATATGGTGTGTGAGTCCGTTCATCCCTATTAGACAGGGCTTGTTCGGGGACGACGAGACTCCCGCGGGAAGAAGAGCCTAGGGGAGGCCCCGCAGAGAGAGTTAGCGAACGAGGAGACTTCCCAGCTCCCCGCAGGAAAGCGAGTTGTCCCCGAACAAGGCCAAGCACTCTTATGGCGACGGACCCTCTCGAAAAAAATATGAAAAAGTTGAAACCTCATCCCGCCCTTTTTCGGTATGTAATACTAAGAAACATCCAAATTTTCCAAATGATCGGTCGACTGTCAGGAAAAGGGTTGCTACAATGTTGTAAGGAAAAGTAAAAAATAGGGAGGGCTTCGATGTTACAAGGAGCAGTAATTTTTATTATTCTAGGAATATTAGGGGCGTTGTTGTTAATCGGCGGAATCGTCACCTTTGTTATTTTCCGGATTCGGTACAAAACAGCGAGTTCAAATGAGGCACTGATTGTGACTGGACCGAAACTAGGGGATCCGGAACAAGAAAAGAACGTGTTTGAGGATGATAACGGGCGATCGGTTAAGATCATCCGTGGCGGTGGGTACCGTCTTCGGATGTTCCAAACGGCAACACCGATTGATTTAACCTCATTCCAGCTTCAAGTCAATTCGGATAAAGCTTATACGAAAGAAGGTATTCCGGTACGCGTGCAGAGTACTGCTGTGATCAGTATCGGTAGTGAACTTGAGATTATGGCGAACTTCGCTGAGAAATTCCTCGGTAAGAAGCAAAATGAGCGTGAATCTGAACTGAAGGACGTATTGAACGGTCACCTTCGTTCAATTATAGCATCCCTTCCTATTGAGAAGATCTATAACGACTTTAAAGAAGTCAATACACAGGTGAAAAATATCGCAGAAGCTGACCTGAAGGGCATGGGCTTTGAGATTACGTCTTTTGCCTTAAATGATGTAGAAGATGTTGATGAAGAGAATGGTTACATCGATGCTCTGGGTCGTCCACATATTGCGGAAGTTCAGAAGAATGCGGATATGGCTGAAAGTGATGCTCGTAAAGAAACGCGTATCTATCAGGCGAAGAACGACCAGGAAGCGCAAGACGAAGAGAACCGTCGCCTAACGGCTGTTGCGGAGTCTACGAAAGAGAAAGATATTCGTGAGGCAGAGTTCCAAAAAGACACGAACAAAGCACGCGCCAATGCCGATCAAGCTGGTGAGCTAGAGAAGCAGAAGATGGCGCAACAGGTCAAGGAAGAGGAGTTAAAAGTTCAATACATTGAGAAGCAACGTGCGGTTGAACTAGAAGAAGAAGAAAACAAACGCCGTCGCTCAATTGCCGATGCGGAAGCCTATGAGTTAACGAAACGTGCTCAGGCTGAAGCGGACCAAGAGCGCATTAAAGGTGAATCAGAAGCAGAAGTCATTCGTCAACGTGGTATCGCAGAGGCCGATTCGAAAGAACGCATGGCAAAAGCGATGGAATACTACGGCGAAGCAGCGATTATGGAAATGCTGATCTCTGTATTGCCTGAATACGCTGAGAAAGTATCGGCTCCACTGTCTCAAATTAAGGACATGAAAGTGATCGACATGGGTGGCTCGAACTCTCAAGGAGGATCTTCACGCGTTGCGAATAGTGTCACCTCTACGATGCTAGGAATTCAGGAATCTTTAAAAGAAACAACAGGTATGGATTTAAAAGCGATGCTTGAAAGCTATGTATCTCGCGGAAATGTGAATAACTTTGATCTCAATCCTGACCAGCACAAGCAGGAAGCTTCTGCTACGAAGGAAAGAGAAGAAGAAACGTATGATGCAGAATCGGTAGAAGAGAATGAAGCCCCGGGCGAAACGGAAGAAGAGAATAAATAATGAGAAAAAGTTGCCTTGCTTAGGAGCGAGGCAACTTTTTTATATTTACTAAGAGTGGAAAGCACCTTAATAGATAAGTTTAGTTCAAGTGCATTGTATTTGTTAGGGTTGATCTTTGGATGGATTGTGTCGGAGGACATAGTAGCGAATGGTTAAGATATGATCCACGATGGTAGGATCCATGTGCTCCTGCTTGGCCAGCTCTTCGAGGGTATCGAGGAGATCCAAGAATTCGTCGAACGCTTCTTCTTTAGACAATAAGCGTCCTCCTCTACTAATAGACTCATACTAGTGTATGCGGCAGCAAAAAGTCCGTATGTGCAATCGCCTTTGGTGTTGGAGGAAAGGGCATAAAAAAGACTTGAACCTGTTCGGATTCAAGTCTTCTATCGTGCTCCTGATAATGATGCGAGAGTATGTTCAGCTTCTTTTCGTTGTTCTGTCTCAGTCTGCTGCAGGTGAATCGTCTGTTGAATGGTTTCAATAAATTCTCGCTGAGCTTCATGCAGTGACTGCTGGTTGTGTGGATTGGACTGCAAGCTGGACTGATACAGCCGCGCTGTCCGCCGGAAGAGCTCGTCTGTTTTTCGATTGACGTTACGCTGTGATTTGCTTGCTTCCTGTTGTTTATAGTGAGAAAGCGCAATGGAAATCTGGTGTTTCCAGATCGGTAAAGTCGTTAAAACAGAGGACTGAATGTGATCCGCTAAACGCTGATTGCCCTTTTGAATCATTCGAATTTGCGGTGCTGTCTGCATCGCAATCTGCTGACTGATCTCAAGGTCATATAAACGTTGTTCTAAGTGTTCTGTAATGGTATCAAGATCGCGAACTTTTTGATCTGTGAAATCATCAGGATTTTTGGTAAGCTCTTCTTTTAAACGAGGCAGCGTTTCCTGAAGCCACGTTGCCTTCTTCAGTTCTCCAGCAGCAAGAAGCACTCGAATATCTTCGTAATAGGATTCGTTCTGCTGATAGAGCTGTTCGAGGATTTCATTATCCTCGAGTAAGCTCTCTCTCGATCGGCGCAAGCGAACGCTTGTCTTCTCCATTTGAGCCCCTACCTTCTGGTACTTCGAGAGCGTTTCATGGATCGAGGGGGACTTAGAGAACCATTTGGCGAGAAGCCCTTTCTTTGGTGAAGAAAGCTCGTCCGGCTCCACTTTAGTCAGGTTATTTAATAACTCGTTCATGATCTGGCCGGCTGTTACCATGTTGTTTTGCTTCATTTGTCCAAGAATATCGTTGGCAAATGAGCTGATTCTCTCTTGAACGTCTTGTCCAAAATTCATGGGGCCACTTTCTAAATCGAGTTCCCTTGCGATCTGTAAAGCCTCTGGTTGCTGTGAGGAAGGGAGTTCCTGAAACTTCGCAATGTCTTTTGAGACCATTTCGACTGAAAGGTTAGTCATGGTGTTTGACCTTTTCAGGAATGGTACTCTTCTGCAGGTGAATCGAGTGTTCTGCGATTTCCCGCTCAGCGCTTAAGTCTTCAAAGTCACTAGAAAGAATCGTGGCCAGTTCTTTCTCAACGGCAAACGTCAATTTGCGAATCAGGTCTTCTGTTTCCTGTAAGGCTTTCTTCGATTCCTCATCCTTTAAGGAATGGGAAGCAAGAAATGTGTACTTTTCAGTTAACTGAACGACGGAATCAAGCTGGTAGAAGAAGAAATGATCAGCTTCATAAAAGCGTGCTGGTTCTTTCTTCACAACTTTAAGTACACGCGAGACGGAACGGTTTAGTTGTCCGATCTCCTTTAAAGCGTCAACAGAGCGAACCCCGAAGAGTGCTTTGTTGAGTCGTTTTTTCTTGGCTTGTGCTTCTTTTAAGTTCTTCATAATGTATTGGTAATCTTGTCGGGATAATTGATTGGTGGCAAGTTTCTTCCGGTTACTTAGGTACTGTAGGCCAAAATAGGTGCCGAAACCGACAATCGTGGCCCAGAAGCTTGATGAAATAAAACTCTGATCTCCTAGGAAAAAGATGAACCAGGAAATCACCATCACGTGAAAAGCCAAAACGCCAAACAGGAATTTGATTAATATAGACTTCATGTGATCGACTCCTTCAAGAGTTTCCTTGTATCTTCTATTATATGACATCTTTACGATTTTTCAGAGGGGTAGGTTTCAAAAGTTGGGGAATTTTCTCGATTTGATGGGGGAGATGGGGCCGTCACGGTAGAAAGAGGAAGAGCTGACTTGGGGACAACTCGCTTTCCTGCGGGGAGCTGGGAAGTCTCCTCGTTCGCTTACGCTCTCTGCGGGGCCTCCCCTAGGCTCCTCTTCCCGCGGGAGTCTCGCAGTCCCCCAGTCAGCTCTGCCGTAAATGTCAATCAACGGCCCTACCAAATGGTAGAATTAAAATAATACTTTCATGGCACATTGAACAAGTGACTTTT
Source organism: Pontibacillus chungwhensis (assembly GCF_030166655.1). Classification (GTDB taxonomy): domain Bacteria; phylum Bacillota; class Bacilli; order Bacillales; family BH030062; genus Pontibacillus. The sequence goes on from NZ_CP126446.1 coordinate 1,316,951, forward strand.
CTAGAACCGTAGGTATATTCCCGTTTTATTTCAGCTGAGAGTAAAGATGGCCTTGGGAATTAAATTACTCGATTCCCGTGGCGAGCCGGGATCTCACCTATTGCCACAGGCGGCTCACAATTTCACACGGTCTCAATCGGATGGGCTGTTTCATCTATACTTGGCAAGGGGTGGCTGGGGAACGGGGAGACTCCTACGGGAGAAAGAGGTCGACGAGACCCCGCAGGGCATGAATTTTGCCCGAGGAGGCTCGACAGCTCGCCCGTGGAAAGCGAGTCGTTCCCCAGCCACCCCAAGCATTCATCAAGCAGAACAGCCCTATAGATCAAAAAATACACTCAAAGGGCACCTTTTCAAGGTGCCCTTTGTTCATTATGCAGAGTAGGTGCTGGATTGGGATTTGTTTTTTTGTTGGTCTAGTTCTTTTTTGTCTTGCTGCAAGGCCTTGTACAACGACAACACCATAAAGATCATTATGAAGGAGAAGGGCAAGGCGGCGGTGATGAGGGCGTTTTGTAAGGCGGTTAGGCCTCCTGTGTATAAGAGAACGGCTGCGATGGTGGATTGGGATACGCCCCATGCGAATTTGACTGTTTTCGGTGGATTTAGGGATCCGTTTGTTGTTTGCATGCCGAGTACGAAGGTTGCGGAGTCAGCTGATGTGATGAAGAAGGTTGCAATCAGCATCATCGCAAGGATTGATAGGACAATGGCAAATGGGAACTGATCGAATACACCGAATAGGGCTTGTTCGTCTGGTAGTTTGGCGATATCTGCGCCGTCTTTTTGAGCTTGAATTCCTGAGATTCCGAACGTCGTCATCCATAGGAAACTGACCAGGGATGGGACGAGAAGAACGCCTGATAGAAATTCTCGTATTGTTCGTCCTTTTGATACGCGGGCAATGAAGATACCTACAAATGGTGCCCAGGCAATCCACCATGCCCAGAAGAAGACCGTCCAGTCCATAATCCATTTGCGTTCTTCATCGTTGTTCGGTGAAATTCGTAAACTTTCATCAGGAAGCTTTTGAATATAGTTACCAAGTGTATCAACAAAGGAATTGAGGATGTACATGGTCGGTCCAATAATAAGCATAGCGACAAATAATACACCGGCAATTCCCATATTTGCATTACTTAAGTACTTAATCCCTTTGCTTAGGCCCGTGTAAGCACTCAACATGAAGAGAACGGTTACAACAGCAATGATGACAAGCTGAATCCAGTATTGTTTCTCAATACCAAGAAGGTAGGTGAACCCGCCATTGATCTGAGCGGCACCAAATCCAAGTGTTGTAGCGACACCGACAATCGTTGCGAATACCGCGATGACGTCAATCGCTTTGCCAAGTGGTCCTTTCATTTTATCGCCAAAAAGTGGCTCAAGCGTCGCGCTAATGAGGCCTGGTTTTCCATGTCTGAATTTAAAGTAGGCCAGAACAAGGGCCACAACTGCATAGATCGCCCATGCGTGTACCCCGTAGTGGAAAAAGGTTGTTCTCATCGAGTCTCTGAGAGCTTCTGTTGTCCCAGGTTCTGCTGTTGGAGGTGTGGAGATGTAGTGGGAGACAGGTGATGCGGCTCCGTAGAATACGAGTCCAATCCCCATACCGGCACTAAAGAGCATGGCAAACCAAGTGGAATAGCTGTAATCAGGTTTGTCCCCAGGTTTCCCTAGCTTAATTTTGCCAAATGGACTGAAAATCATATAAAGACAAAAGACAACGAAAATGGATACGAGTAATAAATAATACCAACCAAAGTGAACGGAAATATAGTTTTTGATACTTCCTGTGATGGATTCAAAATTCTCTGGTGCCAGTACCCCCCAGAGTGAAGCGGCTAGTGTAATCGCTAATGTGATCCAGAATACGGATGTAACTTTCTTCATACATTTCTCCTTTCAACTGCTTCGATTAGATTGGGCCGGCCTGCATCTAATAATCTATACCCATAACATTCCAGTCTAAACAAAAGCTGGTTGTTTGAGATTCGGTTCTATTCGTCGTTCTTGTATCCTGATATAATGGGTTCACATCGAATTGTGACAGGAACTAGAGGAGGAGAGCGACGTGGCAATTACAGACTTTAAAGAATTAACGGAATCAGGACTCTATTTTGACGGATATGCCCTGGTCAAATCAGCTCAGGAAGCAACGACAAAGGGCGGCGTTCCTTTTTTTAATATTACGCTTTCGAAACAAGAGAAAAGTATTTCAACAAAACTTTGGGAAAATAAATTTAACAACCATGATCTTGCGCAGCTTAAGAAGGTTTTCGAGAATGGAAATGTTCTTCACATTAAAGGGAAACTGAGTGAATACCGTGAACAGCTTCAGTTAACAATTGATGAGTTTGCTTTTCCGGAGGATGGTGTGGTTCAGGTTGAGGACTATCTGGAATCGGCACCGGAACCGATTGAGAGCTTGAAACAGGAGTACGAGAATTATATTGCAAACATTGAGAGCCCGGTGCTGAAGGAGATCTGTCAGCGTCTTTATGATGAGCATCAGGACAAATTCATTACCTATCCGGCTGCGAAATCGAACCACCACTGTTTCACAGGTGGACTGTTGTATCATACGGTTTCAATGCTTCGTCTTGGAGATCATATTTCAAACCAGTATAAAGAGGTCAAGAAAGATCTTGTGATGGCTGGGATTGCGCTTCATGATATGGGGAAAGTGGTCGAGTACACGAATTATTTCGCGCCAGACTATTCGAAGGTCGGTAATTTCCTGGGACATATTACGATTATCAATATGTTCATTGACCGAAAAGTACAAGTTCTGAAAGAGGAAATGCCATGGACACGTAAGGAAGCGGATGAAGTGTATGAACTCATGCACGTCATTAACGCCCATCACGGGAAACTTGAGTATGGTAGTCCCGTTGAGAGTAAGATCTTAGAAGCAGAAGTCGTTCACCAGGTGGATATGATGGATAGTCGTATTAATATGATCACATACGGGCTTCAGGATGAGAATTTACAGGAAAACGAAGCGAAACGCATTTATCCAATGGGGATGTATTACCGTACATCTCAATCTGATTAATCTGATGTTGGTGTAGCGCCTCCTCTTTGGACGTGGTACGCTTACTAGGATACATGGAGGAGGAATACTGTGGCTAAAAAAGCACCAACACCAAGAAAGAAAAAAGGACCTCTCTTTACGTTTGATGTTCAGGAAACGACTGAATTATTTCCGTTTTTAATGGATTCGATAAAGAATAAGAGCCGAAATTCAATAAAATCGTTCATGACTCGCGGCCAGGTGGTTGTGGATGATGAACCGGTCACCAAGCACAATGCGGTTGTGAAGAAGGGACAAACGGTGAAAGTATTGAAGACACCTGCCCCTTCTAAGGTTACGTTTAACGGACTAAAGATTTTGCATGAAGATGATGACATTATTGTGATTGATAAGGATTCTGGTTTATTGTCAATGGCTTCTGATAAGGAAAAGGAAGCAACGGCTTATAAGCAGCTAACGGAGCACGTGAAGCGTCAGCAGCTAAAGAATCGTGTCTTTATCGTGCATCGCCTCGACCGTGACACCTCAGGCGTAATGCTATACGCCAAGAACGAAAAAGCCAAAATGAAGCTTCAGGATCATTGGAAAGAGATGGTCAAGGAGCGTACCTATGTGGCTTTAGTAGAAGGATATGTGAAAAAGCCTGAGGGCAAGATTGAGTCCTGGTTGAAGGAAACGAAAACGTTCCGGATGTATTCAAGTCAACGTAAAGACGACGGGAAACATGCGGTTACCCATTATAAGAAGTTAAAGGGCAATAAGTATTTATCTTTAATGGAGCTTGAGCTTGAAACAGGGCGCAAGAATCAGATTCGTGTTCATATGCAGGACCTCGGTCATCCGATTGTTGGAGACAAGAAGTACGGAGCTTCAAAGAATCCGATCGGACGCCTTGGTTTACATGCGAAAGCGATCGTGTTTGAACACCCGACATCAGGAAAAGTATTGAAATTTGAAACGAAAATCCCGCAAGCTTTTCAGAAAGCTTTGCAGAAATAAAAAAGCAGGAAGCGAGTTCACTATGGAACTCGCTTCCTGCTTTTTGTTTATGTTTATTTGAAGACACGTTTTATGACTTTGCGAACCCCTTTCTCAGCTGCGCGATGTTTCAACCGTTGACCTCCACGTCCTTGCTTCACGGCGCTCGCATCGTTCTTTAAACGAGTAGCTTTATATGCCTTCGATAACAGTCCCATTTGATCAACAACTCCTTTTATTTATCAAATTATTTGTTCCTAATCAGTTCCCCCTCACCAACCTCTGTCAAACCTCAATCTCCAACCCGGTTTAGTGCATTAAAGAGCAAACGCGTGTCAGACACGCTTCTCTCCTTTAACGCAAAGAAGGGTGTCAGACACGCTTCACTTCACTAAAGGGGATTCCAATAAAATGGAGATTGACTTTTAGGGGGGAGGGTGTATAAAATATAGTGTTGTAGTAGTGATTATATGATTGGTTTCATTGTAGCCTAATTTTATATCCTGCAAATATAAATAGAGGTGGAATTAAGATGGAAAAACAAAATTATCAAGTATTGCTGTATTACAAATATGTTCAGATTGATGATCCGGAACAAGTAGCGAGCGAGCACTTAGAGTATTGTAAAGAGCTTGGCTTAAAAGGGCGTATCTTGATTGCTGGTGAAGGCATTAACGGTACAGTTTCTGGTACGATCGAACAAACGGAAAAGTATATGGAAGATATGAAGAATCATCCATTATTTGAAGGAACGACATTTAAGATCGATGCAGCTGATGGCCATGCATTCAAGAAGATGCACTGCCGCGCGCGTCCTGAACTTGTTACCCTTCGTTTAGAAGATGACATTAACCCACATGATTTAACCGGCGAGTATTTGGAGCCGAAAGAATTCTATAAACGTATGCAAGAAGAAAATACAATCGTAATCGACGCTCGTAACGATTACGAGTACGACTTAGGGCACTTCCGTAATGCGGTTCGCCCGGATATCGAAACGTTCCGTGAGCTTCCGGACTGGGTGCGCGAGAACAAAGAAATGCTTGAAGGTAAGCAAATCCTAACGTACTGCACGGGCGGTATTCGCTGTGAGAAGTTCTCTGGTTGGTTGAAGCGTGAAGGCTTCGACAATGTAGGACAACTTCACGGTGGTATTGCAACGTACGGAAAAGACCCTGAAGTACAAGGCCAGCTTTGGGACGGTCAAATGTACGTATTCGATGAGCGCATCAGTGTTCCAATCAACCAGGTTGAACACAACATCGTCGGAAAAGATTATTTTGACGGTGAACCATGTGAACGCTATGTAAATTGTGCGAACCCTGAGTGTAATAAACAAATTATTACGTCAGAAGAAAATGAGCATAAATATGTTCGTGGCTGTAGCCCTGAGTGCCGTTCGCACCACCGTAACCGCTATGTAGTCGAGCAAGGCTTAACAGAAGAGCAGTGGAACGAACGCCTTCAGGCTTTAGGTGAAGGGAAAACACAAGCATCGTAATGGATATGTGGAGCTATCATACATTTTGTATGATAGCTTTTTTTATGCCCCTTTTCGACACAATCTCCTATATAATAGGAGTAGAGTATAAAAAAGGAGGCAGTTATGCAGCATTTTATCAAGAAAGTTATGGTAGCAATTATTTTTCTAGGGGCGATTGGAACCACTCAAGTGGTGGAGGCGGCGATCGTCGATACGAACAGCACGTATACCTATGAATCTATGAAAAAGGATTTACAGGAACTAGACGAGGCATATGGGGATTTGATCGAATTGTACACGATCGGCCAATCCGCATATGGGAGAGATTTGATTCTTGTCCGCTTAGGAAATGGAGATGCGGATACGTTTTATAACGGTTCTCACCATGCGAGAGAGTGGTTAACGACCATCTTAAATATGAAGATGATCGAAGAATATGGGAATGCGGCTTATACCAACAGCAGGATGTCTGGCTATAACGTCAAAGACCTTTTAGAAGAGACGACCCTTTGGTTTATTCCGATGGTGAATCCAGACGGGGTGACCCTACAGCAAAAGGGGCTTAACGCTTTCCCAAAAGAAATCCATAGCTCTTTAATTTCGATGAACAATGGCAGTTCAAACTTTGATAGATGGAAAGCCAATGCTCAGGGGATCGACCTGAACAGACAATATCCTTCAGGTTGGGCAGAGGTAAAAGCGACAAGTCCTAGCTGGAAGAATTATAAAGGAAAATATCCCTTCCAGGCTCCAGAAGCAAAAGTGATGCGTGACATTACATACTTGTTAGAACCTGATCTTTCTCTTGCTTATCATACGTCCGGAAGAATTTTATATTGGAATTTTAACGTAGAACAAGTTGACTTGGCCCGTGATCGTTCTATCGCAGAAACGTACGCTTATCTTAGCGGATATCGGATGGTTCCGACCTATTCAGGTGCCGGATATACGGATTGGATCAATGAGGTCTTTAACCGACCGAGCTTAACGCCTGAGTTGGCCCTTTTCGCAGGAGAGAAACATGTGAATCCTGTGACATTCCCTGAAACGTGGAGACGGAATAAAGGAGCCGGTTTAGCGATGGCGGAGGAATCGATTGCTTTATCTTCAGGTGAATCCGTAGGTGAACAGCCGGTTGTATGGGGAGATAAGGCTTTAGAAGCTGCGATTCGTCCCCCAGGAAAAGGCGATGATTTGTATAAAAAAGCGCTTCGTGTGAAAGAGGATTTCGAGTTAACGCAGGAACAGACGGTTGAACTATACAGCTGGTATCAGCAATGTGAAACGTGCTCGATTAAAGATAGAGAGCTAGAGGAAGTATTTGATTCTCTGAATCATTTTGAAGAAATCCCTGAGAAAAAAAGCGTAAACACCGATAAATCGTGGACGATTACGCTCAATACAAAAATTGATCCTGACAGTGTAAACAGGGACAACGTGTATATCCAAGGGGAATATGGGAGCACTGTGAGTGTAGATTCAGTTGAAGTCGCAGGGGAGAAGATTACGATTTCTCCTTTGCCTGGAAGTTATGAAAGAGGACAAACCTATACGATGTATATCAAAGATCTTGCCTCCATCTATGGGAAAAAGATGGAGAAGCCTGTTGAGATGACGTTTACGATTCAATAGACAGAACGCCGTGCTGGTATGAACCGCACGGCGTTTTTGTGTGAGAGGATACAGAAAAACCTCTTCCCAAAAGGGAAGAGGTTATAATATCGAGATTATGTAGCCGTCCCGCTCTGCCGTCTTTCTGTTGCCTCAAAACCCGCGTAGGCAGGTGGGTTCTCGCATCATACCATTCAACGTCCCAACTTAATGGGCTTGTTGGCAAGTATGAAATGTAAAGATCCCTGAGTTAATGCATCGGTTTGAGACATACTGAAATGACGTACATGGCAGGGCCGGCTCCCTCGTTTGAACGAGGGGATCAATTTGTATTCTCTATATTACACCGGAACGGATTAGATTTCAAGGGGGTTGCTTATAATTTATTAAGCAGCTTTAGCGCAGTGAAGAATCGAAGGGTGTCAGACACGCTTCAGTACAGTAGTGCAAAGAAGGCTGTTTAACACGTTAGAAAATAATTATATAAAAATAATTAAATTTTCCTTTTAATGTGAATGGATTCGGGGTAGAAGGGTTAGGAATACGTTTACATAGGAGGGTAAATATGAACCGGAGAAAGTTAATTGATTATAGTATTTTTGTTCCTTCGTTACTGGTCATTATTGCGATCAGTATTCCGTTCGCGCTATATGAACAGGAGTCTCTAAGCATGCTTAATGGAATCTTTTCCTTTATTGTGGACATGTTTAGCTGGGGGTATCTTTGGTATGGGATTCTTTTAGTTGTAGCAGGCCTTTACTTTTCGTTTTCGAAATATGGACAGGTCGTATTAGGGGACCCGAAAGAGAAACCGAGGTTTACATTATTTGAGTATGCTTCGATTCTTATTGCGATGGGAGTTGGCTCCACAATTATGCGAACGGGGATGCTGCAGTGGACCTCTGTAGCGAACGACCCGCCAGCAGGTGTAGAGGCTGGTTCCGCTCAAGCGATCCTTTGGGGAAATGCGTATAGCATGTTCTTGTGGGGATTTCAGGTCTTTGCGATCTTCGTCATGATTGCTCCTGCGATGGGGTACATATTGCATGTAAAAAAACGCCCGCTAATGCGAATCTCTGAAGCGTGCCGCGTTCTGTTTGGGGACCGGTTTACGGATGGGTTTGGTGGAAAGGTGCTTGATGCCCTTTTCTTAATAAGTATCCTTGCTGGTGCGTCCGTGACACTAGGCCTTGGCGCACCGATTATCACTTACAACCTATCGGCATTATTTGATATAAATGTGACCTTTGGATTAACCATTATCGTTACAATTGTATGGGTGTTCTTATTTTCACTTAGTGCCTACTTAGGTATTGAAAAAGGGATCAAACGTTTAAGCACATTCAATATGTATTTAGCAGGAATTTTTGCGATCTTTATCATTGTGGCAGGCCCTGGTGTCTTTATCCTTAACTACTTTTCTGATAGCCTGTCATTCTTACTCTCTAATTATCTTAATATATCTTTAAACACCGATTCGGTTCACCAGGGAGAGGCCTCACACATCCAGAGTAATACAGTCTTCTGGTTTGCTTACAGTGCCACCTGGGCCATGCTCCATAGCGTTTTTGCTGCTAAGATCTCGAAGGGTCGAACGATAAAAGAGATGATCTTAACCTACTTATTAGCACCGACGCTTATTTCGTGGATCGCTACCGGCGTACTTGGAGGCCTTGGTGTTCACCGCTACTTAAAAGAAAACATGGAAGTTCTGAATCTTGTAAAAGAAGAAGAACGAATGGCTGCCATTCCAGAGATTCTATCAACCCTTCCATTCGGAGAAGTAGCCATCGCGATCTTCATGGTGGTAGCGCTCGTCTTCTTAACCACGACGCTCGACTCGACAACGTACACCGTCGCTGCTTACACGAGCACACGGGATATGAGTAAATATGAACCACCGAAAAACTTACGCATCATCATCGCAGCAGTCATCACGATTCTAGCACTCGTTCTTATGCGAATCGGCGGTCTTGCCCCACTCGAAGTCGTTTCCGGCTTAATGGGACTCCCTGTCATTATCATTCAGTTTATCTTGATTTACGCAGCCAAAAAAATGATCGACGAAGACAAAGCCTATTCCTATAACATCCGCTCTTCATAAACCAGAACCCAGGTGACCTCACCTGGGTTCTTTCTTATTAATAGGGTGAGTTAAAATTTAGAGGAGGGGGACTGCGATCTGCTCGAAGAGAAAGCGAGTGTTTCCGTTAGCTTTAGTTGAGTGTAAGGCTGGCCTGGAAACCACTCGCTTTCCTGTGGGGAGCGGGTGAGCCTCCTCAGCCGGCTCTGCCGGCCTCCGGGGTCTCACCTAGGCTCTTCTGCCCACGGGAGTCTCGCAGTTTCCAGGCCAGCCCTATCCAAATTATGATGAACGGAAACGCTCCATTTATAGAGGAATGGGATTTCCTATTCTATAATAGGCTGGTCCGTATACCCTCTTTACGCCAGGGCTTGATCGGGAATGGTGAGACTCCCACGGGGTAAGTAGCCTATCCAGTTCTGGCATGGAGGACCTAGCGTGATAAGTCATCTTTTTTACAAAGGCTAACCGCCTTTTCCAAAAAGCTGTCTTATCCGTATGGCCCTGAGCACCATGCCTGCACCTTTAAACTAGGGGAGACCCCGCAGAGAGCGCACGCGAACGAGGAGGCTTCCCAGCTCGCCGCGGAAAGCGAGTGATTTCCCGAACCACCTTCCCCCGAATGAAAGCTAACGGAAACACTCCCTCAAAGCTCTTTCACAAAAGATAAGACTTTTTCATCACAAAAAACTTTCGACAAACTAAATCGAATGAACTCGTAAAATAGTACTTTTTTTCGAAACACAATTGTAATGTAAGCGTTACCTTATTCTAGTTCAATAAAGCTTCTATAGTTGGGAAACACGGTTGGAACAGCTTCTTTACAATAGACTAGGAACATTTGCCCTGAGGGGATGTCCTGTTACTTTAATACCTATTCAACCGTTCGACAGATGTGGTACTCTATTTTTGAATTTTAAGAATATGAAATTAGGATCAATGAGTTCCTTTTTTAATGAAAGGAAACGATTGAAATGGACGAATTAAGGGATGAGGAGATTGGAGAGCGGATGCTTGAAGCACTTCAAAAAGAGAGTAAAGATGACTCTTTTATGGAGCTACTACATACGTTTGTCCAGTCTAAACAACAAGAAGGATTCTCTTTTGCAAAAATGGTGTATCTTCATTATCTTCTCTTTGGCGGGAAGGATCGATCCGTTGTTCTTCAAGGAGCCGCTGGAATGGAAGCGTTTATCCTCGGTCTGGATATACTAGATGATCTTGAGGATCAGGACGGATCAGAGCGTGACTGGATGGAGCAACAAGCTCTTTCGATGAACGGATCGACAGGCCTAATACTTGCAGCTGTTAAGATGGTGGGAGAGGTTGATTCGACGGGACAAGCGGTTGCGCAACTATCTCAATTCGGAATCGGTGCTGTGACAGGACAACACCATGATCTCTTAGGTGACCTTCAGTCGGAAGAGGCTTACATTCAGATGGTGGAGAGAAAATCGGGATCGCTGATGGCACTAGCGTGTCAGCTCGGTACCATTCTGGCTAAAGGAGAGTATGACTCCAGGGTTAAGGGTTACGGAGTAGAGTTTGGATGTACGGCGCAGCTTGCCAATGATCTAGAAGATGCGCTTCGTCTTGACCAGACGAACGATATTTTGCATAAGAAGAGAACGCTGCCTGTCCTAAAGTTACTGGAAGAAGAGGGGCCTTTTTCAGATCGGCTTCGTCAGTATTATGAAGGAGCGATCGGGCAGGATGAATTCCTTAAGAGGAAACAGGAAACCTTCCAATTTGTCTCTCAATCTACGGCACTCACCTATTCAAGGGTCAAGAAGCGTGTCTGGCAGTTAAGTGCGATTGACGGGGTGAAAAAAGTAGATGGGGACGAAGCGGTGAAAGCCCGGCTCGTTGCGTTTATGGAAAGAATTTAGGTATACCTCATGAGGAAGGCTTCATGAGTTCTAATAAACTATAGCGGAATTATAGGAGGAATGTGTGATGTTACAATCTGTAGTGGAAAAATTAATGGGGAACCAGAGTCTTTTACAGCAGTGGAAAGAAGGACAGGTTCAGTTTGACGGACTTACAAAGACAGAGGAACTGGCTCTAGCGGATGTGTTTAGTGAAAACACAGGCGAAGTGATGAAAATGTCATTTTGGAAGTAATCTTCATAATCGATTTTGTAGATGGAATAGCCAGAGCTGATCTGGCTATTTTTTCTCGTTAAAAAGGTGGGTCTTTAGCCGTGCAACATCAGCAGAAACGCTCCAATATATTAGTAGGGGCAGCGATTTTGGCCATTGCGTTTTATCTGTCCTATGTAACCATTACAGAGCCTTATGTGGGGCTTAATGTAAAAAAAGAGGGTGATCAGTGGGTAGTAACTAACGTGGATCCTATTGGTTGGGCAAGTGAGGAAGGGATTGAAAAAGGGGACGAAATACAATTCCTCAATGGTCTGCCTCCTGGGGCACACCGGTCGATTCGAAAATTTGGTGTCATTGATAGCTTTGATTATATTACAGTTAAACATCAAGTAGGTGACAATGAAACGTACTTTGCGGAAGAAAAGATCCTATCGAGTACGTTGCTCTATCATACGGTTATACCGGCTCTTGTATTTATTGTTCTTTTTACGTTTAGTGCATTTATCTATATGAAAAAAAGGGATGACCCCGCGGCTGTCATGTTCTCAGCGTTTCTACTCGTTGTTGGGTACGGTTATATTAGCGCCGGAGCATCTGCCAGGACGGATGATTTTGCCCGCTTTATTAATGGATTGTCGCTGTTACTCGTGCCAGCGATTTTTCTCCATTTTCTAAGCAATTATTTTAGGCGGTATTCGATTAAGCTGGTCAGTCGAAGGATGCTTATTTCCCTATATACCTTGACGATCTTGATTGTCATGATTGATACATATACCATCTTCGTCCCGTTAGGTGACTTGTATTCTTTTGTGAGGCAGCTTCAATTGTTTGGGTTTTCGTTTGGAATTTTTCTATGTTTATATGTCTTAGTGAGTCGATATATTAGTTACCGCAAGACCACGCATAAAGCTGTCTTTCAAAATATGATTTTCGGTCTAGTGATATCGTTTTTGCCTTTTATTCTGTTAACGGCTATGCCGAGTGGGATTATAGGGATTGATATTATACCGGCTTCTATTACATCGGTTTTCTTGTTATTTTTACCGTTATTTTTCTTATATCTGATCTTATCGAATCGATTATTTGATATTGACTTTATTAATAGTCGCATCCGTTACTATTCCTTCTTGTCTCTCGTATTTACTGTGATGGTTCTCGGAATTTTAGTGATCGCGACGTCATTTACGATTGTTCAGTGGATTCGACTTGCAATTTTGCTCTATGTTTTATTCGGACTATTGTTTTACCTAGAAGATAAATTACACATCCGTCCGAAGCTATTCGGAGAGAAGTTCAATTACCAGGTCAGCCTTGATCGCTTCTCGAAGGATCTGTCGAAGTTACTAAACAGAGACGAACTCGATGATCGGCTGCTTGAGGAAGTGAAGTCGGTCTTGCCTGTTGAGCGTGTTTCTCTTGTGGAGTACCGCAAAGATACGTGGGATGTGAAAGAAATTAAGGGGGATGAGAATATCTCCGTCATAGCCCTCAGGGAGAATGTGGATAAGCGTATCCGTATGAAGGCTCCGGGGGATTACGTGAAGATTTATCAGGGCATGTGTTTTCTTGTAAGTGAGAGCAATGATGCGCTTCACTTGTTATGGGTGGATCAGAAAGTGAACCATACACCATTTAATGAGGATGAGCGGGCTTGGCTTCAGACGCTTGCTCACTATACGAGTATTGTGTATGAGAACTTCCAGCTTATTGAAGGAGTAACAGAGGAACTGAAGCGGTCGATGTATCAAAACACGGACGCGCCACTCTGGCTTTCTCGTTTACTATTTAATTTATCGGAGAAAGAACGGGCGCGCCTTGCGTCTGATCTTCATGATGAAGCCCTTCAGGAGCAACTCGTCTGGTACCGGAAGATCGAAGCGATGGTAGAGGATGAGAAGATGCCTGATCATTTTGAAGAGGAGTTGTTTGAGGTCAAGGAGGGCTTGCTTGGCGTTGTTCAGCAAATCCGGGAGACGTGTACGTTCCTGCGCCCTCCGTTCTTACGGGAAACAGGGATTGTAGAAGCGTTGAATCAGCTTATGGATTATTACCGGATGAGGTCTGATTACCAGGTTGATTTCGATGCTGAAACGTTTAAAGCAACACTCGATCATGAGCATTCGCTCGCGATTTACCGGGTTGTTCAGGAACTATTGAATAACGCAACGAAGCACTCTGGTGCTAGTTGTGTAGAGTTTGAGTTAAAGAGTAGTCAGGGCATGATTGTGCTGAATTATAAAGATGATGGCGTCGGATTGCCAGATCAACAAACCCAAGACCTATCAAAAGGGATGGGACTTGCAGGAATCAAGCAGCGTGTCAAAAGTTTAGAGGGACACGTGGAGTTTCTATCCTCTGAAGAAGGTGGATTAGAGCTATCGTTGGCTCTCTTTATGAAGTAAATCGTAATAGGTTATGAAATAGAAGAAGTGTACACATTTTAGTTTAACTTGTTGGGAGCTGGAAACATGATTCATATTTTACTAGTAGATGACCATCCTTCTGTTGGGGAAGGAACGAAAGTCATGATTGAGAAAGAAGAAGATATGAAGGTAACCATTGTGGATGCGGCAGGAAAAGCGCTTCCCCTTGTGGAGGAACAGGAATTTGATGTGATGTTATTTGATCTTAGGATGCGAGGCATGAACGGTATTGAACTCGTCAAAGAAGTACGTGCTCTTGGGAAAGAAGCACCGATCTTAATTTATACCGGTTATGACATTGGTCCTTATTTCAATACGCTTATTGAGGCGGGGGCTTCTGGATTTATTAATAAAACCGAACCCCGGGATCAGCTCATTCTTTCAATTCGCTCGGTTTTAAAAGGGAAAGTTATTCTCCCAATTGGATTGTTCAAACAGCTCCGCCGTATGGAAGTCCAGGTGGAGCAGCAAGTGGTGAAAGAAGAACAGGAAGAGCAACCAGAAGAGGAGATTCAGGAAGATGTATCGATTAACTCGAAGGAACAAAAGATTCTGATTGAAGTCGCCAGAGGCAAAAGTAACCGAGAAATTGCCAGTATCTATTATAAAAGTCAGCGAACCATCGAGTACAATCTCACCGAAATATTCAAGAAGCTTCAAGTGAAATCAAGAGCAGAAGCCGTCCTGAAATCAAAGCAGCTCGGCATCATATCAGACGAAGATCTCATCGAATAAACAAGAGGGACAGGCCACATTGCACGAGTCATGCTCGCGCCATTTCGGGCCTGTCCCTCTTTTATGCGGTAAAGCAAAGCAGCGTGCCAGACACGCGTCTATGCGGTAAAGCACCGCAACGTGTCAGACACGCGTCTGTGCGGTAAAGCACCACAGCGTGCCAGACACGCGTCAGTACGCTAAAGCGCCACAGCGCCTTCTCGTGCTTATGGTTTGGCGTTGATCCAGTATCGGTAGGAGTGGACCATGGTACCTTTGTAGGTTGGGTGGTCGGATAGCTCTGTGTTTAGTTGTTTGAGCTCTTGTTCCATGAAGGAGGCTCCTTCTTCATGGAAGGAAATGTGATTGACGTAAGGGTTTTCTTTCATTTCAACGGATAGAAGGATGTCTTTCCCTAAATCCTTGGCGTGGTCGAGTTCTTCTTCTGCCATGAAGAGAATGCCTCCTCGTCCTTCAGTGAAGTCACGGAAGGCCATGACGGATGTATGATCCATCGTTTGAATCACCCAGCGATTAAACGGCATTCCTTTCCCTGGTGCCGGGTCTTCATCAAGCCACATGGCAAGATCCATACTCGCTTCAAGATTTGAATTCTTTCTTGTCTCTGAAGCGAAATACTCCAGGTTCCCGACCCATTGTCTCATCAGCTCTGTCTTATTGTCGTCCCAGCTTTGTAACACATAAGGTTCGATATCCAAATGGATCCCTTGGAACATGGCTCCGTCCTCGACAGATTGATTGTATCCTTTAACATAATCAATTAAATTCTGAATTCGGTACCGCTCGCTCTCCTCAGCCCACGTGGGATGACCGCCCATTGCGTGAACCTCGATCCCTGCCTCGTGTGCCTTCTTAACGAAAGGACTATAAGAGGAGTAAGGTTGTCGTAAATCGAGCCGAACATATAGAAAGTTGAGGTTTTTCTCTTTGGCGAAAGCTAAGATGTTGTCTCCTTCGTTGATTAATCGTTCGGCTTCCCATATATACGTTCCGCGCGTCTTCTCATGCTTAACCTCTGATTCTGTCTGCTGTTCTGCATCGAGATTCAGCTGGTCTTTCACATATTGATAACTTTGAAAAGCTGTGCCAGCGTAACTCGGATGCTCCCCGGCATGCTCTTCAAGTACCCCTAAGTGCATATTCATATCAGGAACGCCTTCCTCAGCGAAAGTTACATAATCAAGCCCCGTATCTTCCATCGTTACCCCGATTAAGAGTTTGTTCCCTGTGCGGTCTGCGGTTTCTAGTTCTGTTTCAATCAAAGACATAATGCCATTGTCTCCTTCAAGGGTTTCCCGGAAGGCTAAGATCGTTGTTTGATCATATTGATTCATTAACCACTCGTGGAAGGGTGTACCGTCTGTTCCTGGCGTTTCGAGGGTATCAAGCCAGAAAGGGATCGTTTCTGTGACGGTAAGCCCAGCTTCCTGCGCTCTGGCTGTTAGCGTCTGAACATTTTCTTTCCACCCCTTCAGAACCTCTTCTTGGTCTTCGTTCCAAAGAGGCAGGTGATAGGCTTTGATATCCACATTTAGCCCTCGGAAATGAGCGCTATCTTCAGAGCGATCGTTATAAGACTTTACCCATTTTACGAAGGCAATTCCTTCATCCTGATGAGTCGTTAGTCCCCATGAAGGTGACCCGCCCCAGGCATAAACGGCTATTCCTTCTGATTGTGCTCTCGTGATGAAAGATTGATAAAAGGAGTCAGACTGATTTTGATCAAGCTCCACATAGAGGAGCGTCACTTGCTGATCTTTCGCTGCTTTAAGAACCTGATCTGATTCTTGTTTAAGTTGTTCCTTCTCGACATACATGACGTGATCGTTGTCCGGGGCGTGTTTGAACCCCATTAAAAAGAAGACAACCCCTGTTAGCAAAACGACATACAAAGACTTTCTCATTGTGTTCCTCCATCCCGAAAATGATGTCGTAAAACGGCGACAAAACATGTAAGCGTTTTAGTGTTGGAATCGTTCTCTTGCTTCTCAGGCCCCCGCATTTCGGAACCTTAATTGAACCACGCATCCATAGTGGAAACCCGGTGTGGCGAGGGTTTGGCCCCTTTTTCGGTTTCCGCATATTCGAGATCCGAAGTCCGAATTAGGAGGGCACCGCAATCGAAATTCGTGGTTCCGAAACGGGTTTTTCGAAGATAGAGTTGTCGAACCGTGTTACGTTATTAACGTGCTAAGGCGAGTTAGCAACTTCAAGTTAAATGTTTGTCAGATAATTTTCAAGAACAAATCAAAGATCAATGAAAAACGAGAAAATGTGACTACACTTCTAATTCAGGAGGGAGGCAAGAG
Organism: Pontibacillus chungwhensis; assembly: GCF_030166655.1. Lineage (GTDB taxonomy): Bacteria > Bacillota > Bacilli > Bacillales > BH030062 > Pontibacillus. The sequence goes on from NZ_CP126446.1 coordinate 1,333,716, forward strand.
TCATCTCAGGTAAAAGAACAGGGGTGGGTGTCATTCTTTTAGCAGTTGTACTAGCGATCAGCTATACAGTGCTTTCAACGTCCCAACACGTCGAGAGCAAAACACTAGAAGACGGCACAAAGCTGAAATTTCGTACCCAACAACAATCCATCGAAATCTATCAAAATGAATCCTGGTCTCCCCTGATGATTAAAGGGGTGAACCTGGGCGCTACTCTTCCAGGCTATTATCCTGGCTCACTCCCTCTTGACCTTGAAACGTATCAACGGTGGTTTAGAAGTATGAAAGATATGGGAGTCAACACGGTAAGGATCTACACGATTCACGAGCCGGTCTTTTATGAAGCGTTGGTTGAATTCAACCAGAAGCATCCGGATGATCCTCTTTACTTCATTCAAGGTATTTGGTCACCGGTTAAGCAGCTAAGAGAGACAGAGGACGCGCTGTCCCCTGAAGTGACGGAGGCTTTCAAAGATGAAATAAAGAGAGCGGTCGGAGCGGTTTATGGGGAGACGACCATTAAAGAAGAGGCTGGGAAAGCCAGTGGAACCTATGAATCAAATGCTGCGCCTTATTTAGTCGCTTGGCATCTTGGAACCGAATGGGATCCGAAAATGGTTCAACAAACGAACAAGTTGCATGCTGGGGAAGATCCTTTTGAAGGAGAAAGGTTTCAAGCAACAGAACAAGCCAATCCATTTGAATCCTGGCTTGCTGAACTGCTTGATTACACGGCTCAACAAGAAAGAACACACGGGTGGGAACATCCGATGACGTTCACCAATTGGGTCACAACTGATCCCCTCAAGCACTCTGAAGAACCGCTCATTATGGAAGACAAGGTAAGCGTTGATGCTACCCATATAAAAGAGCGGGATTGGAACGGAGGATATTTTGCTTCCTTCCACGCTTATCCTTATTATCCGGATTTCTTACGGTTAGGGGAGGCTTATAAGGATGTCTTAAACAAAAAGGGCGAACCTGACGCGTACAAAGGGTACCTGAAGGAACTGAAAGCCTATCACAGAGACATGCCGATTATGATTACAGAGTTCGGATTGCCATCTTCACTCGGTGTCGCTCACTTAGGTCAATATGGCCGAAATCAGGGAGGCCACACTGAAGTTGAACAAGGCGAGATGAACGCTGAACTATACAAACTCATTCAGGAAGAAGGCTACGCCGGATCCGCGCTATTCACATGGCAGGATGAGTGGTTTAAGAAAACATGGAACACCATGCCTTATGTGGAAGACGGGAGGCGCGCTTATTGGTTCAACTATTTATCAAGCGAAACCTCTTACGGAGTCATTGGCATGTACCCAGATAAAGAAGATGATATCCGGATTGACGGTGAGATTGAAGAATGGGACAGCTTAGATGACCTCAAGTCATACACCGTTAGGGAAAACGGAGTGAAGGATATTACCTTCACCCACGATGAAGGCTTTGTCTACATCAATGCTCATTTATCGGAAGATTCTGATTTAGAGGGAGAAACATTCCAGCTAGGCGTGAACACACTGCCAGGCGGAACGAGCCAACCTCCATACAAGAAACCCCTTGAGGCGCTTGTGACCTTAAACGGGGACAAGGGAGAGGTTGTTCTTTCATCGGAATATGATCCTCATCACAGACTTTATAAAGAGGAAGAGGCTGAACAGCCGAAAGAAAATCAGGCGTTCGTGCCATGGAAATTACCCGTAAGCCTCCAATTTGAACCACCGAACACGAGGCATGCTCACCCGTTTGAGGATGTGGAAGTAGGTGGACTGAAAAGAGGCGATGCAGGAGCGTTTTCAAGTAAAACGTACGATCCGCAAATCTTTTGGGAAGCTAAGGGAAACGTCATTGAAATGAAAATTCCGTGGGCGCTCCTAGGCTTTGCAGATCCGAGTCAACGAAAGGTCATAAGCTATCCTGAAGAGGAAGAAGCTACGACCATGAAGACAGAATCAATAGAATCGATTCAATTCTTACCTGCTTTATCAGGGGAAACAGAGCAATCCGTTTCAGCGTTTGACTATAGCTTTGAGAAATGGAATCAGGTTCAATATGCAGAACGAAAGAAAAACAGTTTCTATCAAATGAAAGAAGCACTATCAAAATAACAGGAGGAACGTGTATGTTTTTCAGTTTAGATGCCGCTTTCTATGTCATTTATGTACTTGCTGGACTTATGGCCATCATGTCATCAATCATTATCGGTATTAAAGTCAGAAAGAAGCAACTTCATAAGAAAACGCAAAAAGTGATGCAACGTTATCAGAGTTATTTCACTTACCTCACACAGCAGTTAGATGCGAAGGAACCTTTAGAGGTGCCGAAATCGGAATTAACGACATTTGAGAAAAAGGTTTTCCAGCGTGAATTAGTGGAGCGATTAGAGCGCCTATCTGGTAACCAGCGCGACAAGCTGATTCAGCTTTGTAACGATCTTGGTCTTAAAGAATTCAATATGAAACGCCTTAAGAGCGGACGTCACTATGTTCGTCTTGAAGCGGCTTACAACCTAGGGGCTATGCGCGCGAAAGAGGCGGTGCCATCCCTTTGCAAAATGCTTTATAAGAATAAGAAAGACTCAACCAGGTTCATTGTAGCTCGTTCGATTGCTCAAACGGCAACATCAACAGGGCAGATCAATGACATGATTCATTATCTAGCAAAGGATCAAGAGAATAATTATCAGCTCATTGTCGACATTGCACAAGAGTCTGATCTTGATCTTAGTGGAGCATTCATTTCATTACTCAAAGAATCCAATCCAGAGTTAACGAAGGTAGGATTGTTCGGATTAAGGCATCAACCAGATTCTGAAATCCATTCCATTCTTCGTCCTCACCTTGACTCGAAAGACTTTGATATTCGCACGAATACAGCGAAATTGATGGTCGCTTCTGGTCAATGTAGTCAAAAAGAGATGGAACAATTCATGAAATTTAAAGATGAAGAAGTCCGTTTATATACAGGCGAATGGATCGGGCAAGCAGGTATGCGTCAGTATCAGGAAGTTCTTGAACTGGGTGTTCAAGATAAGAATCAACAAGTCGCAAGAACGAGTGCGAAGAGCTTGTCTCAGCTTGGCGAATCTGGTTTCCGTACCCTTTGTAAGCTTGCTGTTAGTAACTTATCAAACGGAACAGTCGCTTTTGAAGCTGTGCATGAACACCTGAAAGAAAGTGCTGCTGGCTATGCGACAAATCGTAAAATTGCAGATTATAACCAAAAGCTATCGATCTATGAAACGTACTTCGGCAAAGACCAACAGCTTATTGACGCCATGTAATTGGTAGAAAGGGGAGAGGCATGAGAGAAATATTACTCGGTTACGGCATTTTCGCAATGTATTATGTCCTAACCATCAACACGATCTACTTCGGGATTATCTTATTCTCATTTAAAGAAATCTCTAAAATCCTAAAAAGCACGACATTCTCGAAATACAAATCACTATCTGGATCAAACAACGTACCACCTATTTCGATACTCGTACCAGCGTTTAACGAAGAATTAACGATTATTGAAAACGTGCGATCCCTCCTGGCTCTTCATTATCCGAAACATGAAGTAATCGTCGTCAACGATGGATCAAGCGACGACACAGTAGGAGTAATGATTAAAGAATTTGAACTTCAATATTACAAACCAACATCGATGAAAGATGTCATTAAGACGGCCAAAGTAAGAGGCCTTTACTACAACCCGGATTATCCGAACCTTTACGTTGTGGATAAGGAAAACGGCGGTAAAGCCGACTCCTTAAATGCAGGGATTAACTTATCTAGCTATCCACTGATTTCATCCATTGATGCTGACTCTTTATTAGAAGAGGATGCCCTGATTCGCATTGCACGCATGTACATGGAAAAGCCAGAAGAATATGTAGCAATTGGCGGAAATGTACGCATTGCCAACGGATGCAAAATCGAAAACGGCGTTGTCAAAAATGTAAAACTACCGAAAAAGCTTCTCCCAATGTGGCAGCTAGTTGAATATATGAAAGCCTTCTTAGGCGGACGTATCGGCTGGAGTTCTGTAAATGGTCTGATTATTGTATCTGGTGCCTTCGGGGTCTTCCGTAAAGACTACGTTGTCGAAGTTGGAGGATACCGCGGCGGTTATCCAGGTGAAGACATGAACATTATTATTAAGCTTCATCGCCATATGCTTGAGAACAATTTACCTTATAAAGTGGCCTTTTGTCCGGACGCTGTTTGCTGGACGCAGGCGCCTGACACCTTCAAGATCCTTGGAAGTCAGCGTAAGCGTTGGGGACGTGGAAACTTGAAGAACATGATCGAAGAAGGACGCTTCATGTTTATGCGACCGAAATACAAGATCATGGGTTGGTTGACCATTCCTTATAACATTATTTTTGAAACATTAAGTCCTTATTTCCGAATTACAGGACTCCTTGCTCTTATTGGTTATGCGCTAATGGACATGTCCGGTTGGAAGATCCTCCTGACCTTTAGCTTAATTAACATTCTATACGGAACGCTGCTTGGACTAGGATCGATGCTTCTTGAAGAGATCGCCTTCCAGCGTTATCCGAGAATACGAGATTTCTTCAAAATGCTGATCTATACCGTATTGATGTTCTTTGGTTATCGTCAACTCGGTATTCTGTGGAGATTCCTTGGTCACATCGATTTCTTCCGCAAGAAAACGTCTTGGGGAACGATGGTACGAACCAGCTTCAACGAAGATAAGAAATCAGCCTAATCGATTAAAAGGGGGTAATCAGCTGTGGAACAGCATGTAGGGTCACGAATCATACAGACGTTTCATCATTTTCTTCAGTATTATCAGGAAAGTAACTTAGCTTGTGGAATGATTATTGCCCGCGCAGATCTGGATGCGAAACAACTCGAGAGAGTGAAAGCGCACATGGAAAGAATGGAGCCAGAAGTTGGCGTTCAGTTCAGCCATGACCAGGAAGAAGGGTTAGTCGGAATTCTGTTAGACAACCGTACGATTGGGTATTCTCACTTTTATTCCTTATATGTAAAAGAATTCTTAGAGGACAATGGCTTCTTAACGGGCCCCATACTAGTGGGGAGTTTCCCGGAGAGCAGCCCATACGCCGAGCAGATGCTTTTTGATATGATCACTGAAATCATAGAAAGTGGCGGAGAAAAGGGTGAGATCCGCGTCTTTAAAAAAGGAAACGAAAAGAAGAACGATTCGATCCTGATCGTCGATAGTGATCAGAAAGTATTAGAGCTTGTGACCTCGTATTTTACTCATAAAGGCTACACCGTCCATACCGCAACAGACGGGAAAGAAGGCGTAGCCCAGTATGAGTTGCATCATCCGAATTTGGTTATTACAGAGATCAACCTGTCAGCGCTTGGTGGGTATCAGTTTATTCACCATATAAAGCATTTAGAATCCATCAAGGCTGCGCCGATCATGGTGCTTACGAATAAACAGTTAGAAGAAGACGTAAAGCGAACGTTTGAATACGGTGTATCGGACTACGTTACGAAGCCATTTTCTTTAATGGAAATCGAACAACGGATGGTCAAGCTGTTACAACCGGTGCATTCCTAATCGAATCATTATTTTATAGGGGGATTTATTCATGAAATATGCAAATCATTTAGCTCAGAAAATCGAAGCGAAAAAAGCGAACATTGGTGTTGTAGGCATGGGGTATGTTGGACTTCCGCTTGCAGTTGAAATGGTGAAATCCGGTTTCAACGTAACGGGAATCGATCTTGATCCGAACAAAATCAACGCCTTAAAAGCTGGTGATTCCTATATCGGGGACATCACAGATGAAGAACTAACAGAGGCAATGGAATCAGGCCGTTTCCGTCCTTCAACAGACTATAGCCTAGTCAATGAACTAGATGCGATCAGCATTTGTGTACCGACGCCACTAAGTGAAAACCAGGATCCGGATACATCTTATATCACAAGCGTTATTGACCAGGTGAAGATGTATATGAAGAAGGGCACATTGATCACGCTTGAAAGTACAACGTACCCAGGAACAACAGAAGAGCTTATTCTTAGTGAGTTAAACAAACTTGGCTATCAAGCAGGAGACGACTTCTTCCTTTGCTATTCTCCTGAACGAGTAGACCCAGGTAACGATAAATTTAACACGAAGAACATGCCGAAAGTAATTGGTGGGGTTACACCGAAATGTAGTGAACTAGGTGCGAGCCTTTACAAGAACTACGTAGGGAATGTTGTGCCTGTTTCATCTCCACGCGTAGCTGAGATGTCTAAGCTTCTTGAAAATACGTTCCGAAGCGTCAATATTGCTTTCGTGAATGAAATTGCGATGATGTGTGAACGAATGGATATCGATGTATGGGAAGTCATCGATGCAGCGGCAACGAAACCATTCGGCTTCATGAAGTTCCAGCCAGGACCAGGAATTGGCGGTCACTGCATCCCGCTTGATCCGATGTACCTTTCTTGGAAAGCAAAAGGATTCCGTTTCTACAGCAAGTTCATTGATCTAGCTCAATCGATCAATAGCAACATGCCTGACGTGGTCGTGTCTAAGACGTCTCAAGTACTAAACGTATACGGTCGTTCTATTAATAGCTCAAACATCTTAATTCTAGGAATGGCATACAAGCCAAATATCAGTGACCTTCGTGAATCTCCAGGTCTTTACCTTTATGAGCTTTACAAAGAGAACGGGGCTAATATCGAGTACTGCGATCCACATGCTCACAGCTTCATTGATGATGACGGTGAAATTGTAAGATCTGTTCCATATAACAGAGAGCAATTGAAGAAATACGATTGCATGGTGCTTGTAACGAATCACTCTGACTTTGATTATCAAGAGCTTGCTGACTTAGGCGTACCGATTGTCGATACTCGTAACGCATTTGAAGAGTACGATCGCGATCACATTCACAAGCTTGGAACATCTTCTAAAGTTCATTCTAAAGACCATTCTATTGCACTATAAGTAGCACGTAACAGAGTAGGAACCATTACAACAACACAAAGGGAGATGAATAATATGTGCGGAATCATGGGGTATATTGGACAACAACAAACACAAGAGATCTTAACGAACGGACTGAAGAAATTAGAGTACCGCGGCTATGACTCTGTCGGGGTGGCGATCCATGACGGAGAATCAGTTCAGGTAACAAAAGCAGAAGGGCGCCTTGATAATCTGGCATCTCGTTTAGAGAATGCACCGTTACAGGGCTCTATCGGAATTGGTCATACACGTTGGGCGACACATGGTCGTCCTTCTGACCAAAACTCTCACCCACACACAGATGACAACACAGAATTCGCAGTCGTTCATAACGGCATTATCGAGAACTACATTGAGCTTAAGCAAGAGCTTGTGGCAGAGGGCGCAACATTTACATCTGAAACAGATTCAGAAGTCATTGCTCAGCTCCTTTCTAAACTATACGACGGCGATATGATTACAACGATTCAGAAAGTCATCGAAAAGTTAGATGGTGCCTATGCGCTAGGAATCGTTTCTGAACATGCACCAGGTAAGCTTTATGCCGTTCGTCAAGCGAGCCCGCTTATTATTGGCTCTGGAGACGGAGAGAACTTCATCAGCTCTGACATTCCAGCTGTTTTAGAGCATACGCGTGATGTGTACATTCTAGAAGACGGTGAAATGGCTGTATTAACAGAAGAGAACATTTCTCTTATGGACGTAACAACAGGCAACCCGATCTCTCGTGATTTATTCCGCGTTGATTGGGATATGGAACAAGCAGAGAAGAACGGATTCGATCATTTCATGCTTAAAGAAATCTTTGAACAGCCTAAAGCCCTTGAGAAAACAATGGCTGGTCGTATTGATAAAGAAACAAACGAAGTAGATTTCCCTGAGCTTGCATGGAGCGAAGAACAGGTAGCGAAGTGGGATAAAGTGCACATCGTCGCATGTGGAACAGCTTACCACGCTGGATTACTAGGTAAATCGGTTATTGAAGAATTAACACGCACACCAGTAGACGTTGAGGTTGCGTCAGAATTCCGTTACCGTAATCCAATCGTCACAGAGAATACGCTTGTCATTGCTGTGAGTCAGTCTGGTGAAACAGCAGATACGCTTGCTGCATTACGTCAAAGTAAAGAACTGGGCGCAAAAACGTTGTCCATTACGAATGTTGTAGGAAGCTCCATTTCAAGAGAAGCAGATGACGTCATCTTAACCCTTGCAGGTCCTGAGATTGCCGTTGCTTCAACAAAAGCGTACACGACACAGGTATTATCTTTCTATCTATTAGGCATCTATTTAGCTCAGAAGAAAAAGCAGATTACACCTGAACAGAACGCCCAGTACATGAAAGCTCTTCAGCACATTCCAGAGCAAATGGAAGAGATTCTGTTCCATAATGACGATATCAAAAATTACGGCGAATCCATTAAAGACGCGAAGAGCGTGTTCTTCTTGGGACGTGGAATCGATACCGCCGTTGCGCTTGAAGGGTCTCTCAAGTTAAAAGAGATTTCTTATATCCACTCTGAGGCTTATGCAGCGGGAGAATTAAAACACGGTACGCTTGCGTTAATTGAAGAAGGCACACCAATCATTTCCTTGCTCACTCAAGAGAACCTTTACGACAAGATGCTTGGAAACATTAAAGAAGTAAGTGCCCGAGGAGCAAATGTTTTAGGAATCACAATGAGTGGGAATGTAAAGGTAACACAATACGTAGACGAAACATGCTTTATCCCTGAAACGTATTCTCTATTTACACCACTACTATCGGTTGTACCATTGCAGCTGATTTCCTATTATACATCTCTTGCACTTGGCAACGATGTGGACAAACCTCGTAACCTGGCAAAGAGTGTAACGGTAGAATAAATCGAAGAAGGAGGGTTCCCTCTTGCAAAAGGAACGCCACCAAACAACGCTCGATGAATCAAACCTTAAAACGATTATGCTTAATCTGCAGGAAAAGATTAATGATCAAACCATCTCAGAAGATGGCCAGATCTTAACCACACTCATTAACGACCTGCGTCCTCACTTCAGTGGAGCAGGCAATGAATAAAATTCCTTTAACGAAGTAAAGCGTGTCTGACACGCTTTACTCTAATAAAGGATTAGGAACAAAGGGAGTGAAGTTGATGGAACGTACATATGCGGTTGTGTTAGCAGCTGGTAAAGGAACGAGAATGAAGTCAGATCTTCCGAAAGTCCTTCATCCGGTTTGTGGAAAGCCGATGGTTGAACATATTACAGATCTACTGAAAGACCTCTCTATGAACGAAATCGTTACCGTAGTGGGGCACAAACACGAAATGATAGAAGAGCAACTTGGGGACTCTGTCACCTATGCTCACCAGAAGGAGCAGCTAGGAACGGCTCATGCTGTTGGGATGAGTGCTGAGAAGCTGGCGGATCAGGAAGGGACTACGGTCATTGTGACAGGCGATACGCCGCTTATTACAAGTCAGACCATTCAGAACCTACTCGATCACCACCGTGAAACGAAAGCGGCAGCTACGATCTTAACGATGTTGCCTGAAGATCCAACAGGGTACGGACGCATTGTTCGGAATGAAGACGGAAACGTAGAACGAATTGTAGAACAAAAAGATGCCACACCAGAAGAACAAGCTATTGGTGAAGTCAATACAGGCATCTTCTGCTTTGATAACAAGTTGTTATTCGAATCCTTAGACCAAGTTGGAACAAATAACAATCAAAGCGAATACTATCTGCCTGATGTCATAGAAATATTAAAAGAACAAGGTTACACCATTTCAGCTAACTCCACGGAAGATGTAGCTGAAGGACTTGGCGTCAATGATCGCATCCAACTGGCTAAAGCAGAGAAGATTATGCAGGACCGAATCATTGAAGGCCATATGAAAAACGGTGTTTCCTTCGTCGATCCGTCCACAAGTTACGTCGAGAAAGACGTCACGATTGGACAAGATACACTGATAGAACCTCGAGCTCATTTAAGAGGAAAGACGGTGATTGGTTCTTACTGCGTCATTGGTCCAGATGTTGATCTTAAAGACTTCGAAGCCCGGGACAAAACACGGGTGCAGAACTTCTCAATGACCAATGACATTTGTAAGATACCGATTCACTCATAAAGGGTGGGTCAGACCATTGTGAGAAAGATGAAAAGGATCGCAAAACAATACAAAATCCCGGCAATTCTTCTTGGTGTGATTATTGTAATAGGAGTGGCCGTCATGAGTGAAAGTCATCCAAAGACCAAAGCAACCTGGATTTGGGATCTGTCTAAGATTGAAGGAGATCCGAGTCAGCCTGTTTCCTTCTTGGAAGAAGAAGGTGTCAACCGGGTCTATCTTCATATTGATTTCGAAACCTTCAAACCAGGTCCTTATCGATCCTTTATTAAAGAAGCAACGAAAGCGGATATCGATGTATATGCGCTAGGAGGAGACCCGAACTGGGCGCTTCTAAAAAACCGTGACAGCCTCGATCGTTTTGCTTCCATTGTCCATGATTACAACAACATGGTTGGGGAAGATGAAGCCTTCAAGGGTGTTCACTTGGATATTGAGCCTTACCTTCTATCAGAGTGGAAGGAAGACAGTGACAATGTGAAGAATCAGTGGATGATGAATAGCGTTCATTTTATTCGCCAGGTGAAAGAAAAGGCAAACCTCGCCGTAAGCGGTGATTTTCCTTTTTGGATTCACAAAGAAAAAGTGCCTTATAAGGATCAAACGTTGAGTGACTGGATGATGGAACATTATGATTCCTTAACGCTGATGGCTTACCGCAATAAAGCAGAGGGGCCAAACGGCATTCAATCCATCTCAGAACCTATCGTTAACGAGGCACGTAAAAATGGAAAGACCGTCGTCGTTGGTGTCAACATCATCGATACGTCAGAAGGAAGCTACACGACGTTTCATGGAGACGCACCAGGTGCGATGAATGAAGAACTAGATGTTCTACAAAATGCCTACAAACGCCATGATGGCTACGAGGGCATAGCGATACATGATTATTCGCATTGGGTTGACCAAGCGAAATAATGATAAATAGATAGACTTTGTGAAAAATGCATCTCCCCCTAATTTATAGATGCAAAAAAAACGCCATCCACTCTAGTGGATGGCGTTTTTGTGTCGTCCGCTGCTATATGTGGATTAGGGCTTGCTGGGGGACTACTCGCTTTCCTGCGGGGAGCCTAGGGGAGCCTCCTCAGACGGCAAGCCGTCTTCCGGGGTCTCCCCTAGGCTCCTTACCCCGCGGGAGTCTCGCAGTCCCCCAACAAGCCCAAGGACTCGTCCCTGATGTTTGGTGGTGCTGGGAGTGTCTGGGGAACGACTCGCTTTCCGTGGGCGAGCTGTCGAGCCTCTTCACTCACTTCGTTCCCTCCGGGGTCTCGTCGACCTCTTTCTCCCACAGGAGTCTCCCCGTTCCCAAGACACTCCCTTGCTTAATAAGAGTTACCGATTTCCATAAGAAATCAACCTCATCCCTGTGAGTCATATTAGGCGCATTTCCGTTTCTTCCCATTAGGCAAAGGTGGTCCTCAGAAATTGCGAGACTCCCGCGGGCAAACGGTCGGACGAGACCCCGGAGGCCATGCTTGAAGTGAACCCCAAATTTAGGACTTCTATTTGTTAGAAATTGTTAGTTATGCAGCTAGTTGATGCTTTTCTCTATAAGAGATTGGACTTGTTTTCAATTTGGATTTAATTCGATCATGGTTATAGTAATGCATATATTCATCAAGCTCTTGTTTGAAGTGATCTACACTATTAAATTCGCTTATGTAAAGGAATTCTGACTTCATAATTCCAAAAAAGTTTTCCATGACGGCATTGTCGAGACAGTTTCCTTTGCGAGACATACTTTGTGTAACGCCATATTCTTTAAGAGCTGTGCGGTATTGAGGCATTTGGTAATGCCAGCCTTGGTCTGAGTGTAAGAGAAGGTCATCGCCTTCTTTAAGGCGTCCTAGAGCCTTGTATAACATCTTTTCTACTAAAGAATAGGTAGGGCGATGGCCAATCGTGTATCCGATCACTTCTCCGTTATAAAGATCTAAAACAGTAGATAGGTACAGCTTTTCACCAAATACTTTGAACTCCGTGATATCTGTAACCCATTTCTGATTAGGAAATTCGGCTTCAAAGGCGCGTTCTAACAGGTTTTGAGCGATTTGGCCAACTTTCCCTTTATAAGATTTATATTTTTTCACACGAACCACACTTGAAAGACTCAATTCTTTCATTAGACGATAAACTTTCTTGTGGTTTACATGATGCCCTGTGTTCTCTAATTCTTGTTGAACACGTCGGTATCCATAACGACCTTTATGTTTATGGTAGATGGACATGATGCGCTCTTTTAAGCCTTGATCTGGATCAGGTTTATTGATTTTGGAAAGATGGTAGTAAAAATTACTTCTAGATAAACCAGCCATCTTAATTAATTCGTGAAACGGATAGGTGGACCTTAATTCATTCACTACTTGCGTTTTTTCGCTTTTGGTGATTTTTCCTTTTCGTGAATTAAGGTTCTTAACTTTTTTAGATAAGCGTTCTCCATACGTAGGTACTCGACTTCTTTTTGAATAGCTTCAGTATCTATTGCCTGGTCTTTTTTATCATTTTTCTGGTTGTTGGTTTCTTCTGATGACATTCTGGCAGCCCTCTCTTTAGGTGATTCGAGGGCTGCCATACCGCCTTTTTTCCATTTCTTCTTCCACCTACGGACCATAGAGGGATCCGGGATCTGAAAAATGGCTGAGGCAGCCCGAATCGAATAACTCGATTTTTCGATAAATTGAACAATCTTCAGTTTAAAGGCAGCCGTGTAATTTGTATAGAGGAAATGGAAAGCTTGTTCCCCATGATAAGTATATAATTGAACCCAATATCGGATAACCGAGTTGTCAATGTTTAACCGCTTTTCTAGATCGCGATAACTTACGCCACCATTTATATACTCTTGGGCAGCTTGAAGCTTTTCGGTGGGAGTAAATCTTCCCATAAATGATCCCCCTATTTTTGTCCTAAGATAGGGGGGCACTTCAGCTTTTGCCCGAGGAGGCTCGGGAGTCCGTCCGCAGGAAAGCGAGTGATTTCTGAGGTCCACCTTTTCACGATTATAGGTAACGGAAACGATTCTCTCATTCAATTAAAGTACCGAATACAACTAGATTCTTATAGTTCAGGATTAATTAGAATTGGTGGGATGGGTGGTTCGCCGATAATGAAAGCTGGTCCTTTGCCGTCGTTAAGGGGATATCCATAAGGGTATGGCCCTGGGCATTTGGCTGAGTAGGGGAAGGTTTGGGAGTAAAAGGGAGGGTAAAAGAATAAGCCGTCGTATACTCCCCAGAAAACATCAGCTGACGCTCCAAATGGAAAGGTCCGAAACGGATAGCCGTTCCAAAACGCGTCCTGTTCCAATGATCTCTCCTTATTTCCAAGAGGTAAAAAGGAAAATATAGATTGTGCCATAATGATTCGTCTCCTTCCATCGAGTGGTTGTTGGTATAGTCTATGCAGGTAATGGGAGATGTGTGGAGGGGGGAGGGATCTGGCCGAGCGAATAAAGAAGGTCCTCAACGATCCAGTTTTTCATAAACAACATGTTCAAGCTCCTCTCATACCTTATAAGGAAGTAGCCTAGTAAGGAGTGTGAAGGATGGTAAAAGAAGAAGTACAGCAGTTAGTGAATTACCTGATTGAAATCGAGCATGTCTCAACGACCCTTTATTTAGCGATGTCTGCCTATTTAGATCGTCAGGATTATACGGGAATGGCGAAGTGGTTACGGTTACAGTCGGAAGAAGAACGGACGCATATGTTATCATTAATTGATTATTTAGCTGGGAAAGATGGCGTGGTGAAACTGGGGGAAGTGCCGGCGCAACCGAGTGATTTTGGGACACCTCTTGAAACGTTTCAGAAAGTACTCGAGCACGAACAATTCGTTACAAACGCCTATCGCCAAGCCTATGAATATATCCTTCCGATCGACCCTCAGACCGCTGTCATTGTGCAAGACTTCTTAAGAGAGCAGATTGACGAAGAGGCTCAATCTCTCACGATCGTTCAAAGGTTAAAGATTGCAGCTGACAACCCATCGGCCCTGTTAGTGATCGACCAGGAGTTAGGGCAACGACAGCCGGGAGCGGCAGCAGGGGGATAATCGAAGATAAGCAGGTGATTGTATGTGTAAGAACTTATCCATAGAAGCGGCTATGAAGAAAGCGAAAGCATCTATTGAACTTGAAGGGTTCAACGTAACGAAGGAGCATGACGAGCTTGTGCGAAAAAGTTTGAACGATGAACTGACGCATGAGCAATTTATGGAAGAGGCTAAGCAGTTAGCTGCTAAGCGGGAACGTTAATATCGACAACTTAAAGCGTGTGGATTCTATAACCAAATGGCGTGCCAATCTAACTGATAGGCACGCCATTTGGTGTTTCACTTAAGATCGATCCAATTTTAAAAAGAGCTACCCCCGTCTAAGCGGCAAGGTACAACACCTGAACGAACCGCCTGATTTAATAATCTCAGAGAAATCAACAGGGATCACATGAAAGCCTTTTTCCTCAAGAATTCGATTCATTCGGTCGTTCTGAGGCAGACTAATGATCATTTTGTCCCCAATGGATAAAACGTTTGGGCCCATTTGGAACTGTTCGTCACGTGTTACTCGAATGAGATTGAACATCGAAGAGATTCGCCCCAGTCCTTCAGGGGTGAACGCAGAAGGGTACACTAGAGCTGTTTCCTCATCCACGATATTAAATACACAATCAAGGTGGAGGATGGACTCATGAAGGGGCAGGGCCACGACCTTATAAGAAGGCAGGCGATCTTGCAACGCCTCTATGGCTTCCATAGAAGTTCGCCCACTTTGTCCAACAAATATAGTCGTTCCATGCACAATTACATCGCCTCCTTCGATAGAAGAAGGGAATTCATTGTGATAGGGGATTTCGTTGGCTTCAAGCCATCTTTTTAAAGTTTCTGACTCTGGCTGTCTAATCGTTTCACTCATAGAGGCAACGTACAGTTCATCATGAAGCGCAAATCCTATATCCCTTGTGAAAACTTGCTCAGGTAGGGCGGGATCAGGTGAAAGCTCTTCTACTTCCACGTGCTGGTCTTGCAACACGCGCACAAATTGTTCATGCTGTTCTTGAGCGAGAGGGATATTTATATTTTGATTCTGATAATGTTTCTGTGTTTCGTTGATCACTTCAGTAATTTCCATAAAAGAAGGTTTCACGACGAGGACTTTGTGTAAGGTATCGTATTCTGATCTACATTGGATGCGGTTGTCTGTTTCTAAACTCTTCATGCTTGTAACCTCTTTCTACTGATTTTTAACGTTATTTATGATGGAATGGACACTTGCCTTCAATTGGCTTAATGTCGTCTCCTATAAAAGACTGTTTCCACTCATTATGCGTAGGATCGCCAAAATGGCTGATGTCAGGATGAGTAGGGAGCTGGTCCCATTTCTCAACGCGGGCTCTCACCTTCTCCCGAGACATGATTCCTCCTTTTTCAGTTCCCTCTAAACCTTGAAAAATCACCCGAGGCTGGAACCCCAAAATTAAGCTGTTCCCGAGATTTCTCGTCTTCCGTTGTTTATAGGCAGGGGCATTTCCGAAGGTGAAAATCGGCTCGCCCCCAAAGTGAAAATCCCATAAATAATGCTCAGGATCCTTTGGTGCACCTTCTGGCCAAGGGAAGCGATCCTGATTGTGTAAATACTGTAAAATCTCCCAAAAATACGAGCGGTAATAATCCACTGATTTTTCCTCTTTTTCGGGTTCCACAAAGATAAACAACCCGTGCCGCGGCGCATTCGGTTCCTTGAACAAACTTAAGAAACTTTCAACGGCTTCAGGTAGGTGGTCCCACTTATCATGACTTATATAGGAATAACGAAGCTCGCCTATTTTTTGAGCCTTCATACCAAAAAAACAAGGAAACGTTGGATCCGTCACAATTTCACTAAACGTTTGATATTCATTCACAAGCCACTCAGGCAGGTGATCAGACTTGTCAAAATCCTCTTTCGTAAGCAAATAAGGGCTTTTCGTTTTTAACATGTTTCTTCTCCTTTATATGTAATTCGTGATGGAGAATCTTGGATGCATGCTATCTAGTGTGTATAACCTGATTTGGGAAGGGTGAAACATTCTATTGTAAAATAGTTTTAGAGGAGATAGAGGGAGAAATCGCTTTCAATATTTTACAGAAAATATGGATCTAACTAAATAAAAACGCACCCCCATCGGAGGTGCGTACTAGAGCTTTGTATGTTATTGAAAATTATTCCCATCATGTCGATGTCTGGCCTGGTCTAATGACGTTTCTGTATAAACCTGAGTCGAATCACTAACGTTTTTGACCCCTTCTTCAGGATCAATATTTAACTTTCTTTTCTTCGCAATCATATCAATCACAAAACCAAGAACAAGGAGCGCTCCCATAATGATCAGCAAAAACAGCCACATAGGCATAGCGGCATCTCCTTTCCTACCTTAACCTGATTTACTTTTGTAGCTTTATATTTTTAGTATATCATAAGTATGATCTGAATTGTATTTTATTTCCTTATATATGGAAGAATCAGGTGTTATAAGTTCCATGAGGCGAGCTTGAAGATTTGCTCATTTTCAGTAAGCTATTTAAGCCCTTGTTATCTAATTCAGCACGTTTCCGTCTCTTCTATACTTGGTAAAGGTGGTTCGGGAAAGTGCGAGACTCCTGCGGCAACGTGAGCCTATCCAGCTCCGGCGTGGAGGACCTAGCGTGATAAGTCATCTTTTTTACAAAGGCAAACCGCCTTTTCCAAAAAGCTGTCTTATCCGTACGGTCCTAAGCACCACGCCTGCACTTTTAAACTAGGTGAGACCCCGGAGGCCGGCAAAGGCGGTTGAGGAGGCTCATCAGCTCCCCACAGGAAAGCGAGTAGTTTCCAGGCCCACCTTAAACTCAACTAAAGCCCAATAAAAAAGCCGCGCAAACAGTTACGTTTGCGCGGCTCGTCTTATTATTTCTCTTCATTAGGAGAGTCCGTTAACGGTTTGTCCTCTTCCTCATCATCTAAGAATCGAAGTAAATCCCCGTATACAAGCTTATCAGACAGGTTCAATTCTGTTTGAGCTTTTTGGACAATGGTATCACATTCAGAACCTTCTAGTTCTTGCCCTGTCGCTTTATCGTAGCACTTCTCGGATTCACCGTCGTAGACGTATTTGTCAGTAATAACGGATCCATCACGTAGAATCGCTAAGTCTTCGCGATCTTTAGCAAGTAGGTCTGTACCAAACTGAATATCGTCTTCCGTTTCAACTCCTAGTAAGTTTAGGATCGTTGGCTTCACGTCAATTTGACTTCCGACTGTATCCATTGTTTTCCCTTCAAGACCAGGGGAGTGGATGATGAATGGAACACGCTGCAATTGCGTGTGCTCAAATGGTCGGATTTCAGTTCCTGTAATTTCAGCCATCGCACGGTTATGGTTTTCAGAGATTCCGTAGTGGTCACCGTAGAATACGAATACGGTATCTTCATACTCGCCGGCTTTCTTCATGTCTTCCATGAATGTCTCTAAAGATTTATCCATATAACGCGCAGTTTGGAAGTAACGGTCTACTGTGCCGTCTCCAGTGTTCGTGCGGTCGATCATGACATCCTCTTCGTCGTTAAGAACGAAAGGATAGTGGTGCGTAAGCGTAATGAACTTCGTATAATATGGTTTCTCTAAGCCTTTAATCTTAGACATGGATTGTTTAAAGAACGGAATGTCCTTTAAGCCATAGTTAACAGAGTTCTCCGTTGTAACATTATAATCTTTCTTCGAGAAGAAACGATCATAACCTAAGGCTGGGTACATCACATCGCGGTTCCAGAAACTATCGTTGTTTCCGTGGAATACGGCAGATGTGTAGCCTTTTTCTTTTAGAATTTCAGGTGTTGCATTGAACTCGTTACCAGCATTGGTCGTAAAGACGGCTCCACGAGGAAGTGGATAAAGGGAGTTCGCAATTGTGAACTCAGCGTCTGATGTCTTTCCTTGACCTGTGTTGTGGTAGAAGTTATTAAAGTAAAGCGTATTTTTGTCTCTTACTAAATCGTTTAAGAATGGAGTAACTTCCTTGCCGTTTACTTTGTAATCAATAATAAAGTTCTGCAAGGATTCCATTGAGATCAGAACAACGTTTTTGCCTTCAAGTTCTCCGAAGTTTTCGCTTTTCGGGTCTTTCTGACTGGATAAGTAACTGCGTACTTCTGTTAACTCATCACTTTCAGCGAAAACGCGGTGACTCTGGGTGTTCGCTGTCATAATAGAATCGTATAGGTGGAAGTTATACACACCCATAAGTTTTACGAACATCGCACGGTCGAATGTACGTGTTAATAACTCAGAACGTTCGTCGTTCGCCATGTTCAGGTTTAATGAAATGGCTAGAAGCGCGGTAGCAAATAAAGCGCCCATTGTACGCTTTTTCACGCTGAGTGTGAGCGTACCTTTCTTCATGCGTGCCCAAACCATTAATGCGACTACGTCAACCCAGAACAGTAAGTCTGTAAAGCTCATTAATGACTTAGCACTTCCGCCAAGCTGAGCGAAGTTCTTGTACTGCATCAATACCGGGATGGTAATGAAGTCGTTAAAGAATCGGTAATACACGACGTTTGCAAATAACACAAACGACATAATGAAGTATAAGGTTAGAAACGCTTTAATCCGTTTCGCTTTTGGAAAGATAAAACTAAGTCCTAAGAAAAATAAAATCGACCCTAGTGGTGTAAGAGCCAAGATATATTCTTGCGTTGTGTTTTCTAAATCTAGGTTAAAAGAAAATCTGAATGCTAAGTACGATTTGGCCCATAGCAAAACTGTCGCTATGAGGAAGAAGAATAGTCCATTCTGTAGCAATCGGTCTACTCTTTTATTCATGTGTGATCCTCCTTTGATCGCCTGGTTCCATGATTGATTGTGATTGAGGATATCGTGCTTTTTATCTGTATAGTCAAAGTACTTGAGATCCTACATTTACAAATTCTTTAGAATTTCATTATAGAACGATTTTTGAAAAGGTCAATGGGAACACTACTAAAATTAGCCAATATTCCTATAAAAATAGACTTTATTCATAGAAATGTCACTCTTTAATGCCTTCGACCTTACAAAAAGTTAACATGCATTTAATATAATATCAAAGGTTATTTTTTACATAAATAGTAAATTAAAAAAGCCTGTCCTCGGTATCCTCCTTTATACTCACCAATTCTCAACCTTCTAAACTATAAATTCTACTTTAGCCAAGTGAAGCGTGCCAGACACCCTTTCGTGTTGTAAAGCACCGCAGGGTGTCTGACACGATCATCTTTTTCCGTTTTTTGTTAAATGCTCTCGGGTGTTCTACTATATAATAAGGAAGAGAGGAGGTTGGCTGTTGTCTGGTATTGGGCTTTTAGGTGTGGTGTGGCTCCTTTTGATTGTTGGGCTCATCGTTTTGTTCCTAGTATCCTTTACGTATTTCCTTAGGAGAACGTTTCAAAAAAATGTCGGCGATCGGTTGGAACGTGTGGAGAAGAAAGTGGATGGGTTGACGGAAAAATTTCAGAAGAAATGACATGGGGAATATATAATAGGAGAGAGGCAGGAGCCTCTCTCCTTTTGTGTATCCGTTATTATACATTAAACACTTCAGCAAGATGCTGACGAAGTTCTGTCATATACGTATCGATATCAGGGTTTTTGATTACATCAAATGCGCCAAAGCTCTTCAGTGGTTCCATACCGACGTATTTCTGCATGTTATGAAGATGATCAATTGCTCCTTCGAGATCTTGGCCTTTAAAGAATTCTTCGTCTTTACTGAACGCATCTTTTGGAGCGTTCCATGTTGTAGAGAACATGTACTTTCTTCCGGTCATCAGGCCACCTTCTCCGTACTTACCTCCACCGCCGAAGAAAATACCTGGTTCATAAACTGAATCCATATAAGTCTTTGTTGCACCAGGAAGGCTGAACCAGTACATCGGTGTTTGAACAACGATGGTATCAGCCCATTTGAATTTTTCTTGTTCTTCTTTTACATCGTAGCCTTCACTTACAACTGTTGTTTTGACTTCATATTTTGAAGAGAGCTTGGTTACAATTTCATCATAAAGCGTCTTATTCAAACGTCCCTCAGCAATTGGGTATGGTTCGTGTCCATTTATAACTAGAATATTGTTCATCTTAAACATCCTTTATCATATAGTTTTATTGTTCGAAAACCATCGAACTGTTTTAAACTATAGCACCCTATTAAGTGGAATGCAAACAAAAAAAGAACCACCAAAAAATGGTGGTTCTCCGAACACGCTATAAATCTTCTTCATTTACTTTTCCGATCGCGTCGAGTAATCCAGGGAACTTTCCTTCAATTTCTTCTGTCCGTATGGAGTAAAAATGCTCCTTTCCTACAATTCTGGCCTGGATAAGCCCGGCTTCTCGTAATACTTTTATATGATGAGATACGGTTGATTTCGGTAATTGAAGTTGAAGCGTGTAATGGGTACAGTTATTCTCATGCGTGTCCCGAAGACACCGGATAATCTTAGCTCGGTTCGGTTCACTCAGGGCCTGCAAAACTTTTGTAAACGTTACGCTTTCAATTGGTGGATGATAAGGTATTTTCATAATTCATATTGTATCGATTATCATACTTGAAGGCAAGACAGTGGACTCTTGATAGTTGAAAAGGGTCCTGTGTACTGAGAGTCTTTTAGAACCTTTTTTTAACAATATGCAATTTTGTGGCATAGCTTCTTCAAGAGAAGGGTATTCCCTTTACATAATTAAAAAAAGGAGAGAAGAACCATGCCAAAAGCATTATCTGGGAAATTGGCCTTATTTATGTTAGCGATCTTCGTCGGGCAATTACTCGCGCTTTTAATTGTCGGCTCCATAGAAGGACTTCTAACGATTGTCACCTTCTCACATCTTACACGCTACACAGCGATTATCGGTCTGATCGTCGGGGTTGCAGGTGTCTTACAAGAAAACGGAAAGGGGAGAATCATTCCGATTTTAACCCTTGTACTAAGTGTTGCATTAGCAGCCTTTAATGGCTATTTAATGTTTATCTGGGGATAACCTGTGAAAAGAAATCCGTAATTGTCAGAGTCGCAGTCGTTTCATAGCTCACTTAACGATTATTAAAATTTTTAACTAAAAAGTTTGAAAAATCCTTTGACATTTTTATGATACACTTGTAACATATGGATTAACGAAAAACACATATGCATACAATCTTCTTATCCAGAGAGGTGGAGGGAATGGCCCTTTGAAACCTCGGCAACGGATCCTGATTAACAGGGCACCGTGCCAATTCCTTCAAGCATACGCTTGAAAGATGAGAAGAGACGGATCTACATATACGTAAATCCCCTCTTCTTATTTTTTTAAGAAGAGGGGATTTTTTATTGTCCATAAGGGAGTGAAATGGACCGGATTTAGCTATAAAACCAAGTTATCATATCTGTTTTATCAGTATTAAAGGAGGCAGGCAGCATGATCGAGTTACACAATATTGAGAAAGTGTACCATAAGGATGAACAAATCATTCGAGCAGTCGATGGAGTGGACCTATCAATTGATAAGGGAGCTATTTACGGCGTAATTGGATTTAGCGGGGCGGGGAAAAGTACACTCCTTCGTTGCGTCAATCTCATTGAGCGCCCTACATCTGGAGAGGTGAAGTTAGACGGGGAGGACCTGACCAAGTTGCCAAAGGCAAAACTAAGGAAAGTCAGGCGGCGTATTGGCATGATCTTTCAACATTTTAATTTGCTAGAATCGAAAACCGTCTATCAAAACGTTGCTTTCCCCTTACTTCTTGACGGACAAAAAGGGAAACATGTGGAAGCTAAAGTGAAAGAGCTTCTCGATTTTGTTGGCTTAGCTGATCAAGCAGGGAAATATCCAGATGAACTCTCCGGCGGTCAGAAACAGCGTGTAGGTATTGCGCGCGCCCTTGTCCGGTCTCCTGAAGTCCTCTTGTGTGATGAGGCGACTTCGGCGCTTGATCCTCAGACGACGGATGCGATTCTTGATTTGTTAAAGGAAATTCGCGATCAGTATAAGATTACGATTTTAATGATTACCCATGAGATGGGAGTCATTCGTGAGATCTGTGACCGGGTTGCTGTAATGGAGGGAGGAAAGGTGATCGAAGAAGGATCGGTCTTTGATATTTTCTCTAGTCCCAAGCATCAGACGACAAAGAACTTTGTGAGTTCGGTGATGAACGATAAGATTCCGGATTCGATTCTAGAGGCTCTAGACAGTACCCGCCATGTGTACCGGATTACGTTCTTACGGGAAAAAGCATCTGAGCCCATTCTCTATAGAGCTGCGGCTCAGCACAATGTTGAAGTGAATGTGTTATACGGGCAAATAACTGAATTGCAAGGTGAACCATTTGGAAGTCTGATTGTCGAATTTATTGGAGGAGAGAAAGAAATTTTTAAGGCCCTTCATACAATCGGGCAATCCGTTACATTGAAAGAGGTGACAAGAAATGCAAGTTGAATTAGCTACATTTTGGCCAAAGATTTTAGAGGCAACACAAGAGACTGTCGTTATGGTAGGCATCGCTTTACTGTTTGCGGTCGTAATTGGATTACCCCTTGGGATTTCTCTCGTTGTAACGAGGAAGAATGGACTGCTAGAGAATGGCCCTCTATTTACTGTATTAAACGGCGTGGTGAACTTCTTCCGTTCAATTCCGTTCATTATCTTGCTTGTTGCTATTCTACCGATCACTCGATTTATTGTCGGTACTTCAATTGGGACAGCGGCAGCCGTGGTGCCCCTTGTATTCTTCTCAGCGCCTTATATTGCAAGGCTCGTTGAGAGTAGTTTGCTAGAAGTGAATCCAGGGGTTGTAGAAGCAGCAGAATCGATGGGAGCCACACCCTGGCAAATCATTCTACGCGTATTTTTGCCAGAAGCATTAAGCTCTCTCGTGTTAAACATCACGATCGCAACAATCGGCCTTGTCGGAGCATCGGCGATGGCAGGTTTTGTAGGAGGCGGTGGTCTTGGAGATTTAGCGATTGCCTATGGGTACCAGCGCTTTGAGACAAACGTCATGATCATAACGGTGATCCTGTTGGTCATCATTGTTCAAACCGTTCAAACATTAGGAAATTACGTATCAAAAGCAGTTCGTAGACGATAAAAGGAGGAAATTACATATGAAAAAGTGGATTGTATTCATCGCAGTATTAACAACATTAGGAGCGGCCCTTGCAGGGTGCGGCAGTACGGAAGCAGAAGGGGAGACCAAAACCGTTAAAATTGGAGTCAGTGGTTCTGGAGTACCTTTGTGGGATCCGATTAAAGAACGTGCAGCAGAAGAAGGGATTGATATTGAGCTTGTCGAGTTTGCCGATTACGTTCGACCGAACCTTGCCCTTGCCGATGGAGATATTGATTTAAACGCATTCCAGACGGTTTCCTATTTCGATGCGTTCATTGAAGAACACGACCTCGATCTTGAGCCGATTGGAACGACGCTTATTGCACCAATGGGCGTTTACTCAGAAAAGTATGAAGACCTAAGTAACATCCCAGAAGGAAGCGCGATTGCGTTACCTAAAGAAGCAACGAACATGGGCCGGGCACTACTTCTTCTTGAGAAAGCTGGCTTGATTGGACTTCCGGAAGACTTTGATGGGAACGGATCATTAGAGAAAGTCGAAGAGAATCCAAAGAATTTAGAATTAACTCCAGTTGTAGCTGCGCAGACACCTCGCGTGTTACCAGATGTAGCTGCAAGTGTGATTAACAACGGTGTAGCTGTTGAAGCAGGATTTGTCCCTGTTGAGGATGCGGTATTTATTGAAGGAGACACAGCGACCCCTTATATTAATATTATTGCAGCACGAGCTGATGAAGCAGATAAAGAAGCGTATCAAAAAATTGTAGAGATCTATCAAACAGAAGAAACAGCTGAACACATTCGTGAAACGTATAACGATTCTTTAATCCCGACGTTCGTATCATTAGAGAAAATTGGCTGGTAATCGCCAGTAAAAGGAGTGAACGGCATGAGTACAGTAGAGAAAACGCTTGAAGGAGTCGTGACGGGCTATGTGGATGACCGCGAGGAAGTCTACTTAGATGTGAGTCACCGCATCCATCAGAATCCAGAGATCGGGAATGAAGAATATTTTGCCAGTGAAACGTTGTGTAAGCTGTTAGAAGGAGAAGGATTCGAGGTTACAAGAGGCATCCCGGAACATGAGACAGCTTTTATCGCTCGGAAAAAAGGGAGCGCGAAAGGACCGAAAATTGGCTTTCTCGCAGAATACGATGCTTTACCTGGACTTGGGCATGCTTGTGGGCACAATATTATTGGAACAACGAGCACACTTGCTGCGATCTCCCTTAGTAAAGTTCTCGACCAGACTGGAGGAGAGGTGGTCGTCCTCGGAACCCCGGCTGAAGAAGGGGGACCGAATGGAAGTGCGAAAGGGACATTTGTCAGACACGGTCTTGTTCAGGACCTTGATGCGTGCATGATGGTTCATCCATCCAATCAGACGAACGGAACATCTGACTCCTTGGCTGTTGATCCGCTAGATTTTGAATTCTATGGTCAATCAGCCCATGCCGCAGCGAAGCCAGAGTACGGGATAAATGCGCTAGATGGTGTCATTCAGCTCTTTAACGGAGTCAACGCCATTCGCCAACACGTCACAGATGACGTACGTCTTCACGGTGTCATTCTAGATGGAGGCGTCGCTCCAAACATTGTTCCTGACTACGCAAGAGCACGCTTCTTTGTAAGAGCCGCTACCCGCGAGGCGTGTAACGAAGTGACAGCAAAAGTAAAACGCATCGCAGAAGGAGCAGCCTTAACAACCGGAGCTTCTGTAAAAGTCACACCCATTCAAAACGGCGTCGATAACCTCGTTTTGAATACTCGATTTGATGAAATCTTCAAAGAGCACATCATAGCCCTTGGAGAGAACTATATCGAAGAAGGCCGCGAGGGGATCGGTTCAACCGATGCAGGAAACATCAGCCAAGTCGTACCAACCATCCACCCCTATATCAAAATCGGCTCCTCTGACCTCGTCCCCCACACCGACGCATTCAGAGAAGCAGCCATTTCAAAACGTGGCGACTTAGCCCTTCTTCGTGGATCAAAAGCACTTGCCTTAACTGGCCTTGAATTACTAACGAACGAAGAATCCTTGCAAGAGGTTCAGAAAGAATTTGAACTGAAGAAGAATGGTTGATAAAAGGAGTTATCTCGATATGGGGTGACTCCTTTTTTTGTTTAAGCTAACGCAAACGGAAACATTCTCCCATTTTATGAATCGAAACGTGTCTATCGTTGTAGAAATATTTCCTGGGGAATACCCAAAACGTGTAACCTATGACTCATATTCCTCCTGAAGTGTTTAATAGCACCACGATGGGTGAAAAGAACAACTAACAAACCAAAGGAGGAGTTCACATGTTACACAAATTAATCGACAAGATTGTAGCCATCGTAACGTTCATTCCAAGAATGATCGGTCGCCTTCTTAAGAAGGTTGTGTAAAGGTCAGGGAATAGGGGGAAAGGAACGGTTTACTGTTGAGATAGTAAATCGTGCCTTTCCCCCTATTTTTTTTGGATCTTTCTTTTACGAATAAAGAGAAGGAGTAGCAACAAGCTTGGAACGATCATTTGCATAGGGACGTGGACATAAAGAGGAACGATCTCTAATCCTTCTTTCAAATGTTCGGCGATATTTTCACTAATTAACATCGACACGGTCATGACAAGGAGGCCTATAAATCCGATTAACCCCTTGCTTTTTCTCCTTGGGAGCTTGAATAAATACTGAAGCATTGTCACTCCACCGTAGAAGAAAATCGTAATTTTAAAGAAGCCGGTGACCACCATAATGATGATGACGATCGGGTCCATGCGTTGAATGATTCCCTGGATATTTACTAGGGAGATGGTGTCAAGAAGCGGGACCGTTGAATTCATCGCAATGGTCGGGCCAAGAACCATAAGAATCGTCACACTTATAATCAGTAAAATGATCCCGCTTATGAGAATACCGATAACGCCATATCGGAAGCTATTTAAGGGATGCTCCAAGTGAGGGAAGATCACGGCAAACACAATCAGTTCTCCGAACGGGAACGACACCCCGCGTGGGAAAACGAGAGAGAGTAACTCTTTCACCCCTATATTGAAAAACGGCTCAAGTCGTTCGATTTTCGGCAGATCCATGATAAAGACAAACATGAGGAATAGTCCTCCCATTAACAATACGTAAGGGAGAAAAAGCTCTCCTGATCTGGCAATCACCTCTATGCCAAGATAACAGGCGAAGCCCACTACAATCATAAACAACAATGAAACAGCGAAGAGAGGCGTCTCGTGTAAGATCGTCTGGGAAATTAATATGGTAAAGTCCCGTAAGACGCGTGCTGAGATGTATAAGAAATAGAGAATATACCCCCAGACCAAAATGTAGCCGATGACCGGACCAGCGAGTATTTGTATGACTTGGGGGAATGGGGTGTCCGGATAAAAGGACACGAATCGAGTGAATAGTCCATAAAGGATGAGTCCACCTGCCATACTTAACAAGATAAAGAGCCATGCGTTTTGCTTTGCTTCAAATCCTAATCCTACAATAATCGAGCTCCCAAATTCGAAGAGGATGATAAGGGAAATGAACTGATAACGAGTAATGGACTCTTTCATCGGGAAGCCCCTTTCAGAGAACGTTTGAACACTTTCTTCACGAGTGTTGTGATAGTGATAAGAATCGGATAGAGAACTCCAAACGTCGTGGAGTAATACAACCATGTCGTCTGGTTCCATTCTGCCGCATAAATGCTGCTAGGATATACGATGAGAGATAAAGCGATGACTAAAAGGCCAAAAGGAAACGTGAGGGAGCGGTAATTTTTAGCCCCGAAAATCTGAGAAAAAGCAGTGACAGCCGCGTAAAAATATAAGGATAGCTTGAAAAATATCGTTAAGATCCAGGAGATCGCAATGATAACTTCCACCCTCTGAATTAACCCTTCTACATTTAACGTTTTCGCGAGTACATAAGTCGGATAGATATGGTGGGCCGTATATTCCACTCCGAGCACGGAGGTGGTAATAAACGTCGCAGTCATAATCATTAACATACCAAGGAGGTAAGCTATAATGACTTTTCTGGCCATGTGTTTCTTATCTTGGACGAGCTTAGGATAGACCATAAATAAAACAATAAGAGGGAAGGTCGAAACAGTAAGGTCGAACCAAGCGCTTTTCACGATTGGACTCGCCCCGCTGCTTAACAAAGGTTCTACATAATCCAGGTTAATGCTAGGGATGCTGAACACAAAAATGACGAGCAACAAGATGAGCACCCACGGGAAGAAGAGTTCTCCTGTTCTCGCGAGCGTTTCAATACCAAGATAGACGGCGTAGATGACGACAAACATGAATAGAAAATGGATAAACGGCTGAGGCGTTTCGTGGAGCATTTGGGTGACCATAAAATGACCGATTGTCCATAATACCGTTGCTGCAGTAATGAGGGCATATAACATAAACAAAAGAGAAAAGAGGGTTCCGACCCACTTCCCGAACAATACCTTATTCAAATCCACCATGTTATGCTCAGGATACCATATGCTGATTAAGAGGTAGAATAGGATAACCCCCGTTCCGATAGCCATGGCTACCCCTACACTAATCCAGGCATCTTCTTTCGCTGTGCTAGCCAGATTAGAAGGAGAGAGTAAGATGGATGTTCCGATGACGAACAAGAATAAGAACAGCAAAAATTGCCTGACGTTGATTTTTTCTCTGCCATCCATATGCCCTCTCTCCTTTCTGAACAATTAAGATCATCACTTGAAAAATCGATGGACGGGATCATAGACGATGGAGATCCCCTCAAGTGGACTAGGTATGGATATCCCGACCTGGGACAAGATCAATATAGATAAACTGATGCCTATTAAAGTGACATATAAAAATAGATCTTTTTTCTTCGACGAATCACGTAACAAGGATTTGATCTGGACCCAGCTAATGATGAGAATTAGCAGATAGAGTAGAAACCACATAGTCTATTTCTCCTTATCCAGTTTATAAGGGTTTGAGATGGTTCCGGTTCGGTTAATTTCAACAGTGGCATCTACCGAAATATCGACCTCAGGAAAAGTGCTGTCCCATTCTTGTTTGACAGTTTTCCAATAGGCAGGGTCTTTTCGGTGGAGTAGATCACCAAAACCGAAGATATCACTCTGGTAATCCTCTTGAACATCTTTAACGGTTTCGTTAAGTAGAATGGTGAGCTGTTTGCTAAAGCTTTGCTCTAGTTCTTTAATGGCATCTACTTTCATCAGGTCCACTTCGCATTCAACATCTGCAATATTCCCTTCCACCATTACCTTCACATTAAAGTGAGGTTCGCCGTTTTGAATCGACACTGTTTTGTCGCTTTTGGCTTTCATGACCTCTAACGTAATGCTTCCATCATCTTTGCATGTGAAATATTCAGCGGTATTCCTCACATTGCCTTGTATATAGTTAAAGCCTTTACTCTGAGCCTGATCCATCCACCCAATTAATCGATCCCCTTTGAAAACACCAACGGAGTCGACGCGTACATCTGTTGGAGCGCCCACGTCTTCTACATTTTCAAGCCTGCTTCCTTTTTCTAAGTCTCCTACGTTGTACACTCCGCTTAACACGGGTTCTTGTCCATCGCTGAGGATCTGTGTAATGAGTTGCTGAATTTTAACAACGATCGAAGGGGCCCAGTAATCCCTAGATGTTTGCATGGAAAAATACATTTTACTTGCTGGGATTTTCTCCATTGGGGTTAAGATTGTGAGCAGGTCATGAGCTTCCATTCCTTTTGCCACAGCCATGTGAAAATCTGTCCGAAGCTCGTGGTCCCTGGTAAGGAAATCAAGGGTTTCGCTAATCCCTGAGCGGGCCAGCTCCTCCCCGAAGACAACTTTCCTGATATGAGATAAATACACTTTCCGGGGAGCTTTGTCTGTTAAGCCCCTCAAAGCTTCAAACATGGAGCGTCCTTCGCTCGTATAGGTGGTCACAGCGGTTCGTGTGGAAATGGTCTTAGCCGCTACTTCAGCTGGGTTAATGATTTGGACTGTGAACTTGTAGCCATTTTCTGTTTTATCAAGACCCAAGCCGGTCGCAATGGCGAGTTCGTCCAGTTCGCGTTTACTCCAGCACCCCGTTAAACTCGTGAGTAAAAAGAGTAGCGTAATGCATAAAAGAAGTCGTTTCTTCATGATGAATCACCCTTTTTTGGTGGTCGTGATGTAGGACTTGGCTTGTGCATGTTTTCTCGATTTATATTCTTTTGGTTAATTAAACGCTGGCGTGACAGTAGCCCCCAGCGCGGGAATCTGAGTATCGTGTCCTTTTGGTCGCTTGTGATATAAGGTGCGATTGGACTTAAATACGGAACACCAAAAGAACGTAGACTTGCCAGGTGTAAAGCGAGTGCAATCAGTCCTAGTAAAATGCCGAATAATCCAAAGGTTGCCGCTAAGAACATAAATAGAAAGCGCAGCATGCGGATTGAGATCGCGAAATTAAAGCTTGGCGATACGAAACTTGAAATCGCGGTCAGACTCACAACGATAATCATCGCGCTTGAGACAAGACCGGCTTCTACAGCCGCCTGCCCTAAAACAAGGGCCCCGACAATTGAGATCGCAGAACCAACTGCTTTAGGGAGTCTGACCCCAGCCTCACGTAGGATCTCGAACGTTACTTCCATAATAAGAGCCTCGACTAACGCAGGGAATGGAACGCCTTCTCGCTGTGAAGATAAGTTGATTAAGAGAGACGTAGGAATCATTTCCTGATGATAGGTCGTGAGTGCGACGTATACAGAAGGAGTGAGCAAAGCAAGAAAGAACGACAAGAAGCGGATCATACGGACGAGTGTCGAGAAGTCTGATCGCTGGTAATAGTCTTCTGGTGACTGGAAGAACTGCATAAAGAGGGCAGGGACCAGTAAGACAAAAGGTGAACCGTCCACGATAATCGCGATGCGTCCTTCTAACAATCCGGCAGCGATACTGTCAGGCCGTTCCGAGTTATAAACCGTGGGAAACGGTGTATACGTTTCATCTTGTATCAGTTCTTCTATATATCCGCTATCTAAAATGGAGTCAATGTCGATCTGGTTTAAGCGTTTATGGACCTCTTTTACGACTTTATCGTTCGCTATGCCGTTCATATAAGCGACGGCTACATCGGTTTTCGTCTTCTTACCAATGGATTGTGTGGAAATCCAAAGGTTAGGGTCTTTAATTTTACGTCGGAGTAGAGCTGTGTTTGTTCTTAAGGTTTCTGTAAAACCGTCTTTAGGCCCTCGAACAACGGCTTGAGTACTCGGCTCTTCCACGCCTCGGTCTTGCCAGCCACGAGTACTAACACAAAGAGCTTTCGTTTCACCTTCTAAGAAAATCACCGTATCCCCTGAAAGGACGTGAAGGAGTATATCGTCTAACGTATCAAGCTCATCCATCTCTCCAGCAGTTAAGACATGATCCCGTATGGTGTAATACATGCCTTTCTCTGAAGCTTGCTGGCTTAATCTCGTTTGACGAATATCAGACATCAACGTTTCAAGGAGTGATTCATGGACTGTATGTTCATTCACAAGACCATCTGTATACACGACCGCTATTTTCACGGTACGCTTTTCTCCGATCTTGAACTTACGTATCACAATGTCCGTACTCTCTCCTAAGGAATGCTTAATAAACGTGAGGTTCTTAGGAAGATCAGGATCGATCGGTGTTGGATACTCTTCTTCCGTCTGCTGACTATTCTCTTTTTTCGTAAATAAACGAAATAACTTTTTCATAACCATCCCTCATAAAAAGCCGACGTATCAATCACTTTCCTGTAGTAAAGTATAGAAGCGTGTCAGACACCATGTGGTGCTTTAAAAGGTTAAAGGGTGTCAGACACGCTTTAGTCTGTTGAAGTGCGTGTGGAATCTCCCAAGGCGCTTGCGCTTTTCTTGATCTAGCTCCGGCGGCCATCCCCTTGAGCTTAAGTCAACCCTCTACGTGGCAAAGTCGCCACTTCGAGGTTTGTCTTAAGCTTGACGGGGATAAACGGCCGCTTGCGCTTTTCATGTCTAGCTCCAGCGCCCAGATTCTCGCGACATAAGTCAGACCACTCTGTGGCAAAGACCGCCACGCCGTGTTCTGTCTTATGCGTGTCGAATCTCCCGGGGCGCTTGCGCTTTTCTTGATCTAGCTCCGGCGGCCATCCCCTTGAGCTTAAGTCAACCCTCTACGTGGCAAAGTCGCCACTTCGAGGTTTGTCTTAAGCTTGACGGGGATAAACGGGCCGCCTGCGCTTTTCTTACTAGCTTCTACATTGTTTGGTAATTCATACACATTTAGGTGGGATTGTCTTAAGTTCGAGATAGTGGGTGGGTTTTTGCGTGATTGAGGGATGGGTATGTGGTACAGTGAGAGGGAAAAGAGGAAAGGATGATTGGATGTACGGTTTAGAAGAGAAACGTCAGCAAGTGTTGGATTATTTAAATAGCCTATCAGATGAACAAGCTTCTAAGAAACCAGATGAAGATACATGGTCTGTACTCGAAGTCGCGGAGCACCTTTATTTAATGGAAGGGTTTATCATCCAGAAGATCGATAAAACCATCCGTGGTGGGGAGCGTGTAGAGACGTCAAAGAAACCGATTCATCATACACCTGATCGTTCACACAAGGTCGATGCCCCAGAAGGCTTAAAGCCAAAGGGAGACTTCAAATCGATTCAGGATGCTCTTGAAGGTTTGAAGCGCTCTAGAGAAGCGACGTTGTTCCTTCTTCATAACAAAGACGAAGAAACGCTTCAAAGCTATTCGTTCCCACATCCCGTATTCGGTGAAATGTCACTGGATCAGTGGGCTGAGTTTATCGGTTGGCATGAGCTTCGCCACCTTGAACAAATGAAAGAAGTAGCAGAAACCAACTAATTAGGAAAAACCCGGGGCTATTAGTCCCGGGTTTACTAGTGCTATAGGTGGATTTTATAGCCTGTTGCCCCACAATAAATTGACGATGAAACCTCACTATTTTTATACTTAGCATAGAGGGGAATGAATGTTCATTCCGCTCCGGATGTAATGGAGGGTACCTTGATGGAAACAGCGACGAATAAACGAAAAGATATTTTAGAAGCGGGGCTTATGCTTTTTGCCGAGCGTGGCTATGATGCAACGACCATTCCTATGATTGCCTCAAAAGCAAACGTAGGAGCGGGAACGATTTACCGTTATTTTGTTAACAAAGAAACGTTAATGAACCAGTTATTCAGGGAATATGTAACCCTGTTCCTTGAAACATTGCGAACCGGTTACCCGAATGAGGGTACATGTAGACAACAGTTCAGCCATATATTTAACAGTATGGTTCGTTTCACACTCGATAACGAGCATGCTCTTTACTTTATTAAGACCCACAATCGTCCTCGTGTATTAGACGAAGAAAGTGTGGCTTTATATCAAGAGCTGCTGGACTTTACTCGTGACTATTTTGAAGCCGGGAAAAAGACTGGAGAGATCCGAAAGATGCCAGCAAATGCGCTGATTGCGATTGTTTTCGGTGCCTTTATTCAACTTCATCAACTTGTAAGAGAAGGTGCGGTGGATGAAACCCCACAGTTGTTACGAGACTATGAAGAAAGTTGCTGGGATGCAGTTAGAGCTCACTAAAAGCTCTATATTGCATTATGGTATAAGCGGAATGAATATTCATTCCGGTCAGAACAACAAGCCCCCATACATCTCTTCCGCCGCGTTTCCTATTACATTATACAAAAAGGAATGATCGAGTATGGCAAATGCTAGACAGATTCCATCCCCGAAGACGTATGGTCCGCTCGGGAGTCTACCTCTAATTGATAAAGATAAAATGATGCAATCCTTAATGAAATTAGCCGATGAATACGGCCCGATTTTTCAATTTCAGTTTCCGGGTCGACTTAGTACGATTATTTCAAACCATGAACTCATTAAAGAAGTAAGCGATGAGTCACGTTTTGATAAAACGGTAGGGCCTGCTTTACAAAATGTAAAAGCTTTTGGCGGGGACGGATTATTCACAAGTGAAACGTCAGAGCCAAACTGGAAGAAAGCCCACAACATCCTACTCCCAAGCTTCAGCCAGCAGGCGATGAAAGGGTACCATGACAAAATGGCCGATATCGCTGTTCAGCTTGTGCAGAAATGGTCCCGTCTGAACGACCAGGAAAGCATTCACGTAACCGACGATATGACACGTCTCACGCTTGATACGATCGGGCTATGCGGCTTTAACTATCGTTTTAATAGTTTCTACCGCGAAGAACTGCACCCGTTTGTTCAGAATATGGTTCGTGGACTAGATGAAGCGATGAGTCAGCTGCAGCGTCTTGGCCTGCAAGATAAATTAATGCTGAAGAAGAAACGTCAGTTCCAGCAAGACATACAAGGCATGTTCACTCTTGTGGACCAGCTCATTCAAGACCGTAAAGACCAGGGAGACCAGGGGGAAGATGACCTTCTTTCTCATATGCTAAAAGGTCATGATCCTGAAACAGGTGAGAAATTAAGTGATGAAAACATTCGCTTCCAGATCATCACGTTCTTAATCGCCGGACACGAAACAACAAGTGGCCTGCTTTCGTTTGCGCTACATTATCTGATGAAGAATCCAGAGGTGTTAGAGAAAGCCTACGCGGAAGTGGACGAAGTGCTAGGCGACAGCGGCGTCCCTACTTATAAACAAACGAAACAGCTAAAATACGTGCGCATGATCTTAAATGAAGCCTTGCGCCTATGGCCAACAGCGCCTGCCTTTGGTCTTCATGCAAAAGAAGATACCGTCATCGGAGGAGATATTCCGATCGAGCAAGGCGAAACGGTTATGGTCTTGCTGCCGCAATTACACCGTGATAAATCCGTATGGGGAGACGATGTCGAAGCGTTCAAGCCAGAGCGTTTTGAAGATATGAAATCCATCCCACAGCACGCCTTTAAACCATTCGGCAATGGACAGCGTGCGTGTATCGGCCAGCAATTTGCGATGCACGAAGCAACGCTTGTGTTAGGCATGCTGTTGCAAAACTTCAAGTTTATTGATCACACAAACTACCAATTAGATGTAAAAGAAACACTAACGCTAAAACCAGAAGGCCTCACGATGCAAGTGAAGCCCCGTCGCGCTCAGATGGCTTTTCAAATGACGGCTCCTAAGAAAGAGGAGGACCAAAAAGAAAGCAAAAAAGAAGCATCCGTTCCTAAACACGGCACGCCTCTACTTCTTTTATATGGTTCAAACCTCGGAACAGCTAAAGGCGTAGCCCGTGAACTTGCTGAGATTGGCGAGGCAAAAGGGTTCAGTGCGCACATTGCTTCCCTTGATGAGTATGCAGGCCTGATGCCGCTTGAGGGAGCGGTTGTCATTGTCTCCGCATCCTATAACGGAAATCCACCTGATAATGCTCACGAATTTGTGGCTTGGCTTGATGCAGCAGGTGAGAATGAGTTAACAGGCGTTCAGTATTCTGTATTCGGCTGCGGCGACCGCAACTGGGCCAATACCTATCAAAGCGTTCCGAAGTGGATTGACGAAGAAATGGCGAAAAAAGGTGCCACTCCTTTTGCTGAACGTGGAGAAGGCGACGCGAGCGACGACTTTGAAGGCCAATATGAAACATGGGAAGAAGGACTCTGGAGTAAACTCGCTGAAACGTTCGACCTGAACCTTGAGGGAGATACTGGACAAACCGCTAATGCGCTGACGGTTGAATTTGTAGACGGTGTAACAAGTACACCCCTTGCGAAGGATCATAAAGCCTTCACAGCGCGTGTTGCTGAGAGTGCTGAACTGCAAGGGCAAACAAGTGAACGAAGCACCCGTCATTTAGATATCACACTGCCATCAGGTGTTTCCTATAAAGAAGGAGATCACTTAGGCATTATTCCACAAAATAACCAGGACCTTGTCGACCGCGTCCTGCGCCGTTTCTCATTAGACGGCGAACGCTTTATGGTGTTAAGCGGAAGCAGCGGCAAAACGGCTCACCTTCCACTTGACCATCCGGTGAGCATTAAAGATTTAATGACCCATTATGTAGAACTTCAAGAACCTGCAACACGAGCTCAAATTCGTGAACTCGCAGCAAACACAACTTGCCCGCCTCACAAAGTAGAGCTTGAAGATCTTTTACAAGATGAGGTTTACAAAACGGAAGTGCTAGGCAAACGCACAACCATGCTTCAGCTGCTTGAGAAATACATGGCATGTGAGCTTCCATTTGATCGCTTCGTTGCCCTATTGCCACCACTAAAAGCTCGCTATTATTCCATCTCGAGCTCACCGAGTGTGCAAGAAGGAAAACCAAGCATTACAGTCAGTATCGTTCGCGGACCATCCTGGAGCGGTGACGGAGAGTATAAAGGAGTAGCGAGTAACTATCTTGCATCCTTAGAACCTGGAGATGAGGTCGCATGTTTCATTAACACACCTCAATCGAACTTCCAGCTTCCTGAATCCAGCGAAACGCCGATGATTCTGATTGGCCCAGGAACAGGAGTGGCTCCGTATCGCGGCTTCTTGCAAGCGCGTCAAGCACTGCGTGAAGCAGGCCACGAACTAGGCGAAGCCCATCTTTACTTCGGCTGCCGCCATCCTGAACAGGATTACCTTTACCAGGAAGAGTTCGAATCCTTCCAGGAAAACGGACTCGTCAAGCTGCACACGGCTTTCTCCCGTTTAGAAGGCGCGGAGAAAACTTATGTGCAAGACTTACTGCGCGAAGATGCCGAACAAGTGATGGGTCTATTAAACAAAGGCGCCCGCTTGTACGTATGCGGCGACGGCAGCCAAATGGCCCCGGCCGTCGAAGAAGTATTAATGGAAAGCTACGAAAAAATTCAATCTGCCACACGAGAAGAAGCAGCCGAGTGGTTAGATGGTTTACAGCAAAAAGGCATTTATGCAAAAGATGTTTGGGCTGGGTAATGATTATGATGATGAAAAGCGGAACCTATGGGGTTCCGCTTTTTTTGTCTGGTTGTAGAGATGGTGGGGAGCGCGGTGCGGCGGAGTGTAGAAAGCGGGTTTGCAGTGTTGAATGGAGGTGCGGTCTGTAGAAAGCCACCCTCCACTGTCTAAAGCCAGAGCGCACTGAAGAAAGAGAGAAGAGCAATGAAGAAAGATTACCGAGCAGTAAAGAAAGAGCCTCTGCTGTGTCTAAAGCAGGATCGGAATGTTGAAACGGGCGGCGGAGTGAAGAAAGATGGATTACATTGTTGAAAGCTAGGTCGGTCTGTAGAAAGGTTTGTGAGCAGTGAAGAAAGGTTGGTGTGCAGTGTAGATAAAGGGTTTGGAATGTAGATAGACGGGTTTGACTGTAGAAAGAAAGGGTTGAGTGAAGAAAGCGGGGTCGGACTGCCGAAAGCCGCCCTCCACTGTCTAAAGCCAGAGCGCACTGTCTAAAGCGGATAGAGCAATGAAGAAAGATTACCGAGCAGTGAAGAAAGAGCCTCCGCAGTGTCTAAAGTAAGATCGGAATGTGCAAACAGGCGGCGGAGTGAAGAAAGATAGATTACATTGTTGAAAGCCAAACCGTTCTGTCGAAAAGAGCAGCGCAGTGTAGAAAGCGGATAGAGCTATGAAGAAAGGTTACCGAGCAGTGAAGAAAGGTTGGTGTGCAGTGTAGAAAAGAGGTTTGGAATGTATATAGAAGGGTTTGACTGTAGAAAGAGAGGGTTGAGTGTTAAAAGGCGGATGGCACTGAAGAAAGCCGCCCTCCACTGTCTAAAGCCAGAACGCACTGTCGAAAGCAAATAGAGCAATGAAGAAAGATTACCGAGCAGTGAAGAAAGAGCCTCCGCAGTGTCTAAAGTAGGATCGGAATGTGCAAACAGGCGGCGGAGTGAAGAAAGCTAGATTAGATTGTTGAAAACCAAACCGTTCTGTCGAAAGAGAGTGCGCACTGAAGAAAGCCGCCCCTCCCCACCCACGCACATAACCTCTCCCAAACAAAAAAACGAGCCCCAAAGGGCTCGTTTTCACAAGATTAATAGACTTTATCTCCATTAAAGATCGAGTTCTTCACAACAACATAGTCTACGTGCTTAATGGCATCAAGGTCCGTGCCGCCTGCGTAGGAGATGGCGGATTGGAGGTCTTGTTGCATTTCGGTAAGGGTGTCCTCAAGGGAGCCTTTGTGTTCAACGAACATTTTCTTGCCCTCGACGTTTTTCTTTTCGCCTTTTTGGAACTCAGAGGCAGAGCCGAAGTATTCTTTATAAAGCTTTCCTTCGCGTTCGACTGTTTCGCCAGGGGACTCTTCGTGGCCGGCGAATAGGGAACCGATCATAACCATTGTTGCTCCGAAGCGGACGGATTTTGCGATGTCTCCGTGGGTGCGGATGCCGCCGTCAGCAATGATAGGTTTTGAAGCGGCTTTTGCACACCAGCGAAGGGCCGCTAGCTGCCAGCCTCCTGTGCCGAAGCCGGTTTTGATTTTGGTGATACATACTTTCCCCGGGCCGATGCCGACCTTGGTTGCGTCAGCGCCTGCGTTTTCTAACTCGCGTACGGCTTCTGGTGTTCCGACGTTTCCTGCGATGACGAATGTGGAAGGAAGGTGATTTTTGATATGTTGGATCATTTGGATTACGGCGTTGGAATGGCCGTGGGCAATGTCGATTGTGATGTAATCGGGAACAATGCCTTCAGCTGCAAGCTCCTCAATAAATCCGTATTCTTCTTCCTTCACGCCAACACTAATCGAAGAGATTAGTCCGCGTGTTTTCATATCCTGGATGAAGGCACGGCGCGTAGCTGGTTCGAAGCGGTGCATCACGTAGAAGTACCCTTTTTCTGCTAAGAAGGTTGCGATTGTTTCATCTATGATCGTCTGCATGTTGGCAGGAACGACTGGTAATTCAAATGTATGGTTGCCTAACGTTACTTTTGTATCACATTCAGAGCGGCTGTTTACGACACATTTAGCCGGGATTAGTTGAACATCTTCATAATCAAATACATTTTCCATTGTATACACTCCCAAAAACCGAACATTAAAATTCGGTTAAACATTATCGTTCGTACAATATGTAATATAACGCATTTTCTAAAGTTTGTCAAAGACATTACTCATTAAAAGTTCGGAAATAAAGAGAAAAAGGAGAACCTGAAGCTTGTATATGCCTCGGTTCTCCTTTATTTACGAACTTTTATTGTATTCTGCTCGTTTAATAAACGATATTTCTTCCTCGATTACACCACAGGCTGCACATTGTACACGGTACTGAGCTCCGCG
The DNA here is from genome assembly GCF_030166655.1 of Pontibacillus chungwhensis. Classification (GTDB taxonomy): domain Bacteria; phylum Bacillota; class Bacilli; order Bacillales; family BH030062; genus Pontibacillus. The sequence goes on from NZ_CP126446.1 coordinate 1,372,082, forward strand.
GTAAGGCATGTGCATGGGCTGATTGGAGAGATCTTCGTATTCTTCGACGATTTCACCCGTTTGGGGATTCTTCTTCACAGGGGTTACGACCTGTTCAATTAGATTGAAGCGTGTTTTGTTTGTTTTGCAACTCGGACAAAGATAAGGAGAAGCTTGTTCGGTTGTCATGACTAAAAACCTCCTTAAAGGATTTTTTATAGTATGTACATCTTGGCAATTCTTACTCTTTTGAGGAGGTTATGGGCATAAAGATCAGTGATTTTGTAGGTATATGGTTATATGGAATCCTTTCCACAACCTAAAATTCTCCATTTAAGTGGATTGATTTCCTTTTGTAAGCGCATAGAAAAATTTTCTAATGAAAACCGCCTTTTGGACCCTTTGACGATAGGTAAGGGTGCTCACTGGAAAGGTAGGTTAGTCTAGTCCATTTGTATTTATTTTTCTTGAAAAGGGCAATCGGTTGCGCTTATTTTTAGTACCGTTTACATTGACGGTCTTATCAGTCGATTAAGCCATTAGAACCAATTCTTGTAAGGCTTCTTGCTTCTTTTAAAAAGCTTTGACGAGTGGGGTTTTCGTAGCATACCGTTAAGACGCACCGCAAAAACAACCAAAAAACGGAGGGATTCATCTTGAGTAAAAAGAAATCGACTTTTACAAGACTGGCGTTGACAACTGCCCTTATTAGTAGTTTATTTGCCACTTCACCTATGCAGTCTGTAAAAGCAGAAACCACATCAAACACGGTCACTGCAGAATGGACGCGTCAGATGGCGCAGAATTTTGAGCGTACGAGCGAGAACACAGCTCCAGAAATCGACGCTGACTTTAAAGTAGTTGCCGAGGACTTATGGATCTGGGACACGTGGCCTTTACGAAACCGTGATGGATCTTTAGCAGAGATTAATGGTTACAAAGTTCAATTCGCACTAACAGCTTCAAAGGATTACACGTGGGGTGGACGTCACGACCACGCGGTTATCCGTTATTTCATCTCTGAAGATGGAGAGAACTGGGAAGTCGGCGGCGTAGCGTATGACCCAGAGAAAGCATACGGTTCTCGTCAGTGGGCTGGTTCTGCGATGATGGACGATTCCGGTAAAGTCACATTATTTTACACAGCTTCAGGTCGTAAGGAAAACGAAACAGCTCAGAACCACTTTGAACAGCGATTAGCGAAAACAGAGCTTTACATGTTTGAAGACAACGGGGAGTTCTCAGTAGAAAACACTGGAGAACACCAAATCCTGGCTGAAGCAGATGGTACATATTACGAAACGCAAGATCAGAAGACAGGAAGTATTATTTATTCTTTCCGTGACCCATGGTTCTTCCAGGACCCGGCTACTGGTGAAGAGTACATTCTTTTCGAAGGAAATACAGCTGGGTACGAAAAATCATTAGACCCAAGTAACATTGGAGATGAGGAGTTCCGTGCTACACATGACGTTCCTGAAGGGTCTGAAGACTTTAATGGAAACATCGGGATTGCAAAAGCGACGGATAAAAGTTTAGATAACTTCGAACTTCTTCCGCCACTACTTGAAGCAGACGGTGTGAACCAACAGTTAGAGCGACCGCATATTGTCGTGAAAGATGGAAACTATCATTTATTTACGATCAGTCACCAGTTCACGTTTGCTCCAGGTCTTGATGATGGGATTGACGGATTGTATGGTTTCGTGAACGATTCCCTTCGCGGCGACTACAAACCAATGAACGACAACGGCCTTGTAGTAGCGAACCCTGAAAGTGATCCATTCCAGACTTATTCTTGGGCGGTCCTTCCGAACGAGAACGTGATCAGCTTCATTAACGAATTTACGGATAACGGAGAAGCGATTAAAGGTGGTCAGTTCGCACCGACTCTTGAGATCAACCTTGATGGTGAGAACTCTGAAATCACAGGCGTTCTTAATGAGGGTGAAATTGAGTATCCAGAAACAGAAGAGGACACAACACCTGCTTGGAGTGCTGACGCTCTAGAAGAATACAAACTTACAGAAGAGACTACAGCGCCGAATTTTGATGTAAAAGAATTAGATCAGATGACTGAAGACTACCATGTATGGGATACGTGGCCTTTACGTAACAAGGACGGTTCAATTGCAAAAGTAAAAGGACAATACGTTCTATTCTCTCTGACGGCTCCATCAGACGTACTACCAGGGAAGCGTCATGACATTGCAGAAATTCGCTATTTCACGTCTAAAGACGGTCAGAATTGGGAGCTTGCTGGGGAAGTATTTGAAGGTGACGACGCGCTCGGTTCTCGTCAGTGGGCAGGATCTGCGATGGTTGAGAACAACGAGATTCACATGTTCTACACAGCAACAGGTCGTAAGGGAGAAGAAAACCTTTCTTACGAGCAGCGTTTAGCGACAGCTTCTGCTAAGATGACAGGTCAAAATGGTGTAACGTTCAAAGACTGGTCAGAGCATCAAGTAATTTTAGAGCCAGAAGGTGAGCTGTACCAGACACAAGAGCAGTCTGAAGCAGGCGACATTGCGTACACGTTCCGTGATCCATGGTTCTTCCAAGATCCACAAACAAACGAAGAGTACATCTTGTTTGAAGCGAACACACCAGGTACACCACTTGAGCGTGCTCGTGAAAATCACAAGCCAAATGAATTCGCAACCATTTTTAACGGTTCGATCGGTATTGCAAAAGCGATGAACGATGACTATACGGAGTTTGAAGCACAAGAACCTCTTCTTGAAGCAGAGCGTGTGAACCAGGAGTTAGAGCGCCCGCACATTGTGGTAGAAGATGGCGAGTACTACCTGTTCACGAATACGCATAAGCATAAATTCGGTCCAGGACTTGCTGGTGAGGACGGTCTTTATGGTTTCAACGCAGACTCTCTTAAAGGGGACTATAAGCCTCTAAACGAAAGTGGTCTTGTGATCGCGAACCCTGAAGAAGATCCATTCCAGGCGTATTCTTGGATGGTTATACCGAACATGAACGTATTAAGCTTCGCGAACTTCGATAACTTAAACGGTCTTGAGATTGGCGATCTTGGCGCTCAATCTGAAGAATATCAGTTCAGCCACTTTGGCGGAACATTAGCTCCAACGCTACAGCTTGATGTAGATGGTATGGAGACTTCGATTGAAGGCACACTTGAACAAGGCCAGTTATTCGAATCAAAAAATAACGGGAAAGCAAAAGGGAAAAATAAATAACCTTTTTCCGTTCTTAAAGAATGAGCACGACTGGTACAAGTAGAGAAAGAAACACAGGGGAGCTAGTCTAGTAGGCTAGCTTCCTTTTATAGAGGTGAATGACATGACGAAAATGAAACAATTGCTGATTAGCGGTGTGGTTATTTTGGTGCTAATCGTGGCCGTTTCCATCTGGTACGTCCTGCAAAAAGACGAACCAGATACGATCGAGGAAACGAGTAAGGCAACGAATGCTTCTTATGACGAGCCATGGCGCCCGCAATTTCACTACACACCAGCAGAGAATTGGATGAACGATCCTAATGGAATGGTGTACTATAAAGGAAAGTACCATCTGTTCTATCAGCACAATCCAAAAGGCGACCAGTTTGGTCATATGAGCTGGGGCCATGCGGTAAGTGAGGACCTTGTCCATTGGAAAGAGCTCGACGTAGCCATGACACCAGATGAGAACGGGATGATTTTCTCAGGAAGTGTCGTCGTTGATGATGATAATACGAGCGGTCTTTTCCCAGAGGACGAGGGCGGTCTGATTGCTTATTATACAAATGCGGGTGATGTTCAGGACCAGCGCCTGGCATATAGTACAGACGAAGGGAAGACGTGGACGAAGTATGAGGAAGGGAATCCCGTTGTACCGAATCCAGGGATAAAAGACTTCCGCGACCCCGTCGTAATGTGGCATGAGGAAACAGAGAAGTGGGTGATGCTTCTCGTTGCGGGAGACAAGGTAATGTTTTATGAATCGGAGAATCTTGTGGATTGGTCTTATAGTAGTGAGTTTGGTGCTGAACACGGGGCTCACGGAGGTGTTTGGGAAACGCCTGAACTGTTTGAACTTGCAGTCGATGGTGATTCTGACAATAAGAAATGGGTGCTTCAGGTGGACATGAACCCAGGAAGCATCGCTGGTGGATCTGGAAGCCAGTATTTTATCGGTGATTTCGATGGAAAAGAATTTAAACTGGACCCCGATCAAACCGAGACGAAATGGACCGATTACGGGAAAGACTTTTATGCCACCCAAGCCTTTAACAATATGGACCGTGTCGTTTGGATTGCCTGGATGAGTAATTGGCAGTATGCGGCTGATATCCCGACCTCCCCGTGGCGCGGTGCGATGAGTATTCCTCGTGAAGTGAGTTTGACGACAAACGACAGAGGCGAAATGCTTCTCACCCAGCAGCCTATCGAAGAATTACAGAACCTGCGCGGTGAGAAATTGATGGAGATGGAGAACCGAACGCTTAACGGAACCATGGCGATGCCTGAGTTTGATCAGAGTAGCTATGAAATCGTGGCCACGTTCCGAGTCGATGAGGCGAATGAGTTCGGCTTTAAAGTGGCAGAAGGTGAAGGTGAAGAGACGATCGTCGGCTATGACGACCGGAATAACTACCTCTTCACAGACCGGAACAACTCCGGTAAAACCGATTTCCACCCGGAATTCGGCGGCGTCTACCGCGCCCCGATGGAGGCGATGAATGGGTATACGATTAAGCTTCACATTTATGTCGATGAATCTTCTGTAGAGGTATTCGGAAATAATGGGCAGAAAGTGTTAACCAATCAGATCTTCCCGACTGAAGGTAGCGATGGCCTGTCGATCTATTCTTACGGAGGAACTGTGAAGATTGAGTCTTTAGAGGTTTATGATATGAAATCGATGCATGAATAAGGGAAAGGCCTGGCTGCTTTTATAGTAGCCGGGCTTTTTTTAGGTTTTGGGATGAAGGTGGGGGATGCGAGGTCGAGAAAGTGGCTTTGCGCGGCTAAAAAGAGATACGCGAGGTCGAGAAAACGTTTTGTTACGTCTAGAAAAGAGGAGGGGATGACGAGTAAGCGGATCGCCACGGCTAGAAAGCTAGATAGGACGACGAGAAAAGAGCGCCCACGGCTAAAAAGAAAGAAACGACGTCTAGATTCTTTGTCAGAACGTCTAAATATCAGACGCTACGTCTAAATTCCTGGCCAGGACGTCTAAAACCCCCCTCCCTCATATAAGATGACACCTAATCCTTCGCGATCTCCTCCGCAATCCATTGCCCAACAGAGGCAATCATCTCACGGCCTTCCTGATTTCTACTAAGACCATCCGTTAAAACAGCCGCATAAATGGTTTTACCTCTATATTCAAAAATCCCCGCATCATGTTCAGCACCTTCGAGCTCACCGGTTTTATGATAGGTCATAATCTCTTCAGAAGAAGTAAACGAACCGAGCAGGTCTTTGAACTGCTGGTTTTGTAAGACTTTTTTCATTTTCATTTGATCTTCTTTTATAAAAAGGGGATGGTGTTCATATATCGCCTGCAAACAGGTAACCATATCTCTGGCTGTTGTCCAATTTTCTAAACCGTTTTCAATCGCTTCTGAATCCATAAAGAAACGCTCGATCACCGAATGCTCACAGCCGAGCTGCTTCAATAGGGCATTCACGTTTTCCATACCGACTGCTTCTAATACTAAGTTTGCAGCGGTGTTATCCGATACGATAATCATCAGTTCGATCAGCTGCCGCAGAGTATAGTCTTGTTTCCCGGATAAATAGTGAATCACTCCAGCACCCCCAACGGTTTCAGTGGGATGGATGTTTTGGACGTTATCTAAATTGAGGGTTCCCGCCTGATGCTGACGAAAGGCTTCCATCATGATGGGAACTTTAATGACGCTTGCCGCACGAAGGGATGTGTCTTCATCGCGGGAAAAGAGGGGCGAGTCTCCTGCTGTGATGAGGATCGAGGCAGAAGCGTTTATTTGATGAAGTCTACGTTCCATTCTATCTTGTAAGGTGTTCATTAAGAGAATTCTCCTCTCGCTTCCATCTATACGACTTGGAAGGTATTGGGTACCTATTATCCTATCAAAAGATCGCGCATATACAAGCGAAAGAAACGCGCGTTAGCACACTAAAGGGATGAAGGGTGTCAGACACGCAGCGTCACGCTAATGCACTAAAGGGTGTCTGACACCCGGCACTGTGGTAATGCATTAAAGGTTGTGTCGGAATTTGTCAAAATCCGTCGTACGGTTATGGTTGCGGTGCAGTTTGGGCTGATATATAATCGAGTCAACAAATTGAAAACGGTTTCAAAAGGAGTTGAGTCCGACTCAGTGGTCTTTTGAAACTTTTATTCTATGAAATTTTGAAATCGGTTTCAAAAATCTTTTTCCTCGAAAGGAGGGTGGTTATGGTAACGATTGATGATGTGGCGAAGCGGGCTGGGTTATCGAAATCGACGGTTTCAAGAGTAATCAACGATTATCCCCACGTCTCCATTAAGAAGAAAGAGAAAGTGTTTGAGGCGATGAAGGAGCTTGGGTATGTGCCGAATTCATCTGCGAGGAGTCTTCGGAATAAGAAGACGAAGATGATTGCGGTGCTCGTGCCGCGCATTATGAACCCGTTCTTCGGACAGTTAGCTGAATCAATGGAAATCCAGGCAGCGAAGCATGGCTATCAGCTACTGATCTGCCAGACGATGTACTCAACGGAAACGGAACTCAAGCACCTCGAGCTTTTGAAAATGAGGCAAGTTGATGGGATGATCTTAACGTCGCTCGAGAATGACTGGGATGTTGTGAAAGAATACTTATCCTACGGTCCGATGATTCTCTGTAATGAGTTTGAAGAAGAGGCTACGATTCCGACCGTAAAGTTTGACCAGGTGCACGGAGGCTATGTGGCTACCAAACATTTAATCAGACAAGGACATAAGAAAATCGCTTATTGCACGGGCGGGCAGAAGAGTAACGTAGGTCAGCACCGGAGAAGAGGCTTTGATCTTGCTTTCGAGGAATTCAATCTCAATTTTGATGAGCGATATGGATTCTATGATGCGTTCTCGATTGAAGATGGCATCCGTATTTTCAAACACATTCATCAAATGCCTGATCCACCTACTGCCGTCTTTACGGGAAGTGATGAAGTCGCAGCCGGAATCATTACAGGAGCGAAGGAATACGGGGTGAAGGTTCCTGAATCCCTTGCGGTAATCGGGTTTGATAACCAGGTGATCACGAAGGTGATGGACCCGAAGATCTCAACAGTCGAACAGCCCATCCCTTTTTTAGCGAAACGGGCGGTTGAAGTGATGTTAGACAGGATTCATCACAAAGGGAAAGAGAAGGAAGTCTATGAGTATCCACTAGAGTTAATTATTAGAGAGTCAACAGTCAGTCCAATCCGGGCTGTTGAATAAATCGCTTAAATGAAAGCGTGTTCAAAAATAAGGGGAGGTCTTTTTAATGAAAATGAAGCACTGGTTGTTGTCGCTTATGTTGGTGTTGGTGTTTGTATTTGCCCTTGCAGCTTGTAGCGGAGATGATGATACAACATCGTCTACGGATAACGAAGATGATTCTACAACGGAAGAAACAGATACATCATCAGATAATGGCGGAGAAGAAGCTGAAGGATCTGATGAAGTGGTCAAACTTGTTTATGCACGTGGGCAAGACTCCACAGAAGGCACGGCTAAGATTGTAGAAGCTTTCAATGAAGAGCATCCGAACATTCAGGTTGAATTTCGTGAAATGCCTTCTGACTCAGGTCAACAGCATGACCAATATGTAACGATGCTAAACGCTGAGTCCTCTGAAATTGATGTGATGGACTTAGACGTAATCTGGCCGGCTGAGTTTGCTCAAGCTGGTTACGTATTACCGCTTGATCGTTTCCTTCAAAAAGACGGCATCAACACAGATGACTACAACCAGGGAGCCCTTTCTGCTGCTACCTTCAACGGAAAACAGTGGGCTATGCCGAAGTTTATTGATACAGGACTATTATTCTATCGAACGGATATTATCTCAGAAGACCAAGTTCCACAGACTTGGGATGAGCTGATTGCCTCTGCTAAAGAAAATAAAGGCGCAGAAGGTACTGAATTTGGTTACTTAATGCAAGCAAAACAGTACGAAGGATTAGTTACGAACGCCATTGAATACATCGCTTCTTACGGTGGTGCCATTCTGAACGAAGATGGAGAGGTCGTTGTAAACAGCCCGGAAACAGTCAAAGGGATCTCCAAAATGGTTGAAGTCGCAACATCTGATTTCGTACCTGGTAACATTACAACCTTTACGGAAGTGGAATCGCACACAGCCTTTATCGAAGGACAGTCTCCATTCATTCGTAACTGGCCTTACCAGTGGAACCTAGCAAATGACGAGAACGAATCAAATATCGTTGGAAACATTGGTGTTGCACCACTTCCAGCAGGTGACGCAGGTTCTGCAGCAGCCCTTGGTGGTTGGATGACAGCGATTAACAAATACTCTGAGCATCCACAGGAAGCATGGGAGTTCGTTAAATTCATGACAGGCCCAGAAGGTCAGAAGATCTCTGCGATTCACGGTGGCTTAGCGCCAACGCTTCCGGCCCTATTTGAAGACGAAGAAATTCTTGAAGCGAACCCATTCTTTAAACAAGAAGGTTTCCAAGAAGGGCTTGAAGCAGCTGTTTCACGTCCTGTAGCGCCAAACTATCCAGAAGTTTCAGAGATTATTCAAATCAACATCTCAAAAGCGATCGCTGGTGAGATGACTCCAGAAGAAGCAGCCGCGAAGATGGAGGAAGAGTTACAAAAAGTTATGCAGTAAGTCCATTCAGAGAGTAAGGTGAGGGCGACTCATCCTTCCAACTTTATAAATGACATCCGTTTATATTGTCGGGGGGAGGAGTGCCCTTTTCTACTCTTTTGACCCTTTAGGGGAATAAAGGAGGAGGTTGTCGTGTCGACTCGGCTGAAAAGTTCCAAGCAGGACGTCACCACGAAGGTAAATGATGCAAAGAAGAAAGAGAGAAGGACAGGTTTTCTTTTAGTTGCTCCATCGTTAATCCTCATCTTAATTATTGCAATTTGGCCTGTTTTGCAATCTTTTTATTTTAGTTTATTTGATTACAGGTTAAATGAACCAACGAAGTCTAGCATTCATTTGGATTATACCCTGGATCTCGAGCGGTACTTAAACAATCAGCCGTTCTTAGTCACGGCGCTCGATCAAGAGATCGATGATGCCCCGCCAGATGTTCAAGATCAGCTCCAGGAAATCAAAGGTGAACTGACAGAGTTTGATGAGAAGTTAAAAGCCCAGGACGGAGTGGCGGGTCCTTATGAAGAGGTGGATGAACTTCTGTTCAACTTTGAAGTTCCTAGTGAGGATCTGAAGTTTGTTGAAATCGATCGATCATTTGGTCAAGAGTTTGATGAAGAGTTCGCTTCGATTAATAAAGAACTGAATACGCTCCAGGATGAAGGCGTTCTTGAGCAAGGTGAGAAGCTCACCGGTCTTTCGAATGCCTTACTGAAAACAGTGGTGGAGTCGAATTTTATCGGACTTGAACACTATAAAAATAGTTTAACCGAAAAGCGGATGTGGGTTTCTCTAATGAATACAGGGATTTTCACCGTGATCTCTGTAGGGCTTGAGCTTGTCTTTGGTATGGCCATCGCGCTTCTTATTAATAAAGCGTTCTTCGGGCGCGGGATGGTACGGGCAGCGATTTTGATTCCTTGGGCCATTCCAACAGCGGTCTCCGCTAAGATGTGGAGCTTCTTATATGATGGTCAAAACGGGATCATCGCTAAATTCTTCTCGGAGATCGGAATTATTGATCATATGAGTACGCTTCTTACAACGCCGGTTGGCTCCATGGCCGCGGTTATATTAACAGACGTATGGAAGACAACGCCGTATATGGCCCTTCTTTTACTAGCCGGGCTTCAAACGATTCCGAGCTCTTTGTATGAGGCGTCCTCGATTGACGGGGCGAGTAAGTGGAAGCAATTTACGCAAATTACTCTTCCACTCCTAAAATCAAGTCTTCTTGTCGCATTGCTGTTCCGTACGCTCGATGCCTTCCGTGTCTTTGACTTAATTTTCGTTTTAACAGGCGGAGGACCAGCGAACGCAACGGAAACGATCTCGCTCTTCTCGTATAAAGTCATGTTCGGTCAGACGAACTTTGGAGAAGGGTCGGCACTTGCGGTCATTGTGTTTGTGTGTGTAGCGATTATCTCGATGATCTACATTAAATTCTTAGGCTCAGACTTACTTGGAGACGGAGCGAAAAAATAAGGAGTGATCAGGATGCAGAAAAAAGCAGGGGTAGGCTTCTACCTATTCTTAGCGATATTTATTTTCATCATCATGTTCCCGTTTCTGTGGATCTTATTGAGCTCCGTCAAACCGGTAGCTGAATTGTTTGGTGATGAAGCATTTAATTGGTTTACAAACAATCCGACAGTAGAGAATTATGTATCAGTCTTTGTGAATTATCCGTTCTTGAATTACTTGTGGAACAGTACGGTCGTCGCAACGATTACAACAGTTTATACCGTTTTCGTAGCCGCTTTTGCAGCGTATGCGATTGCCCGTCTTGAATTTCCGGGTAAAACGGTCATCTTAGGTCTTGTGCTATCGGTGTCGATGTTCCCGCAGATTGCTACGATTTCGCCGATTTATATTTTTATGAAGAACTTGGGTTTAACGAATAGTTACCTCGGGTTAATTATTCCATATACCACCTTTGCATTACCTTTATCGATCTGGTTGCTCGTTACGTTTTTCCGTAAGATCCCGTTCGATTTAGAAGAGTCCGCCAAGATGGACGGAGCTTCTATGATGCAGACGTATTTCAGAATCATTTTGCCACTGGCTGTACCAGGGATTTTTACAACAGCGATCCTGGTGTTTATTGCAGCGTGGAATGAGTTTCTATTTGCTTTAACGATTAATACAGCGGAAAGTCACAAGACGGTTCCGGTCGGAATTGGAATGTTCCAGGGTCAGTACACGATTCCTTGGGGAGAAGTAACAGCGGCAACGGTTATTGTAACTGTTCCACTCGTTATAATGGTGCTCGTATTCCAACGCCGCATTGTTTCTGGTCTGACTTCAGGTGCTGTAAAAGAATAAATGAGGGGGATTTAGAACATGGGACAATCAACACAATGGTGGAAAAACTCGGTCGTCTATCAAATTTATCCGAGAAGCTTCAATGACAGTAACGGTGATGGCATCGGTGATCTAGAAGGCATTATCGAAAAGCTCGATTACCTTGTTGAGCTTGGAATTGACGTCATCTGGCTCTCTCCGATCTACAAGTCCCCAAATGATGATAATGGCTATGATATTAGTGATTATCAGGACATCATGACAGAGTTCGGTGATTTAGAGACGTGGGATCGCTTAATTTCGACAATGCATGAGAAAGGGTTAAAACTTGTTATGGACCTGGTTGTCAATCACACGTCTGATGAGCATCCGTGGTTCCAAGAAGCGAAGAAGTCAAAAGACAATCCGTATCGAGACTTTTACATCTGGCGCCCGCCAAATGAAGACGGGAAGGAGCCGAACAACTGGCTTTCTTTCTTCAGCGGTTCAGCATGGGAATACCATGAGCCGACGGGTGAGTACTTTCTTCATTTATTTACGAAAAAGCAGCCCGACTTAAACTGGGAGAACCCCGAAGTCCGTCATAAAGTGTACGATATGATGCGCTGGTGGCTAGACCGTGGTGTAGACGGCTTCCGCATGGACGTGATCAACTTAATTTCAAAAGTAGAAGGACTCCCGGATGCCCCTGTGACAAAACCTGATGACGAGTTCCAGTGGGGCAGCGATTACTTCGCCAACGGCCCTCGCTTCATGGAATTTATGCAGGAGATGAAAGAAGAAGTGCTTGACCATTACGATATCTTAACGGTTGGGGAGACCGGATTTGTTACGCCTGAGGAAGGCAAACAGTTTACGAATGAAGATTCAGGCGTGTTGTCGATGTTATTCCAGTTCCAGCACATGGATGTCGACGCCCAGCCTGGTGGTCAAATGGGGAAATGGGAAGAGAAGGATTGGAAATTAACAGAACTAAAAGAGATTATGTCGACCTGGCAGGTGGAGCTCTTTAATAAGGGATGGAACTCTCTTTATCTTGAAAACCATGACCAGCCACGTTCCGTTTCTCGCTTCGGTGATGACGGGGAGTATCATGACGTGAGCGCGAAGATGCTTGCAACCTGGCTCCATATGATGCAGGGCACACCTTACGTTTACCAGGGTCAGGAGATCGGGATGACGAACGTGCACTTCCCGTCGATTGACGATTATGAGGATGTTGAGATCCGAAATCTTTGGCAGGATATGGTTGTTGAGAAAGGCCATGATCCAGATAAAATTCTAAAAGCGATTCATGAAAAAGGCCGTGACAACGCCCGTACGCCGATGCAGTGGGATTCATCTGAGAATGCAGGCTTCACTTCAGGTACTCCATGGCTGAAAGTGAATCCGAATTACGATCAGATCAATGTTGAGAAAGAGCGAGAGAACCCTGATTCGATCTTTCATTACTATAAGAAGCTGATTGCTCTTCGGAAACAACATGAGGTCATCGTAAATGGGGATCACACCCTTATTTGGCCTGAAGATGAAGAAGTGTATGCGTATAAGCGTGAACATGAAGGGCAAAAGCTAGTCGTTGTAACCAACTGGACAGGCGAAACAATCGAGCGTCCGTGGCCAGAAGACGTAAACTTTGAAGAAGCCCTTGTCATGATCCACAACTACAACGATGCCCCAGACGCATCGAAAGACGGTATGAAACTCCGCCCCTACGAAGCGGTTGTCTACCACCAACAATAACCCAAAAAGCAAGCACCCTGATGAGGTGCTTGCTTTTTTGATTTAGAGCGATGGAGCGTGCCAGACACCTGGTCGCGCTTTAGAGTGTGAAAGGGTGTCAGGCACGTAGTAGTGCTTTAGAGCGATGAAGGGTGTCTGACACCTGGTAGTTTATTAAAGCAGTAAAGGGTGTTTGACACGCGTCATTGCTTTATAGGGAGAAAGCAAATGTAGGAAAATGTCGGATTAGGATGAAATATAGGGAAATATTTTCAATATTTTGTTGACAGCGTTTTCAAAGGAGGGTAAACTTGTGCCATACAAGTTAATACTTTGAACGGAGAACACGGAGACTCACACTATTTTGGGGCTTTATCGGATGATAAAGTTCTGGAGGAGTGTGGGCTTTTTTGTTTTCACCTTGGATGAAATTTATTAGAAAGGAGGATCTAAACGTTCCATGGATTTAACTTGGTGGGACGGTTAGAAGGTTCATAGAGATTCTATGAAACCAACAAGCTAATAAATTAGGAGGGTTTTCATGTTTGATTTTTTCAAACCAGCTTCTGCTAAAGAGAGATTACCAGATGAACAAGTAGATGCTGAATATAAGAAGCTCAGGCTTCAGGTTTTCTTAGGAATTTTCATAGGTTATGCGGGTTACTATTTAATTCGCAAGAACTTCTCATTGGCAATTCCTTATTTAACAGAAGAAGGATTTTCAAAGGGAGAGCTTGGGTTGGCTCTTTCTGCGATCTCGATTGCGTACGGAATAAGTAAGTTTGTGATGGGGACCGTCTCGGATAGGAGTAACGCCAGGTATTTCTTAGCTACCGGTTTGATCTTATCCGCGATTATTAATTTGAGTATAGGTTTTATCCCATTTTTCACCTCGTCTATAGCTATTATGTTTGTCATGCTATTCTTAAATGGGTGGGTGCAAGGTATGGGCTGGCCACCGTCCGGGCGTACGCTTGTTCACTGGTTCAGTGTTAGTGAACGTGGAGGGAAAACTGCCATATGGAACGTAGCACACAATGTAGGTGGAGGCTTAATGGCTCCTCTTGCGATTGCGGGTGTGTCGATTGTAACCACCTATTTTGGGGCAAGTTTTGCTGGATATGAAGGGATCTTCATCTTACCAGCCCTCGTTGCTATTGTTGTGGCATTGGTCGCTTTTCTTCTTATGCGAGATACTCCGCAATCTGTCGGGTTGCCTCCAATTGAGGAATACCGTAATGACTATCCTTCTAAATCGAAGAAGACATTCGAAACAGAACTGACGACGAAAGAGATTTTATTTAAGTACGTTTTGAACAATAAATGGGTTTGGACGATTGCGATTGCGAACGTCTTCGTCTACTTCGTACGTTATGGTGTGCTGGACTGGGCGCCAACATACTTAAGTGAAGAAAAAGGATTTAATATGGAAGAATCAAGTTTGGCTTATTTCCTTTATGAATGGGCGGGAATCCCAGGAACATTACTCTGTGGGTATATATCGGACAAAGTATTTAAAGGGCGCCGCGGACCAGCAGGCGTGGTGTTTATGCTAGGTGTTCTTGTCGCAGTTGTTGTGTACTGGTTAAATCCAGCCGGAAATCCAATGATTGATAATGCAGCGCTAATTGCAATCGGCTTCCTGATCTATGGACCGGTTATGCTAATTGGATTACAAGCACTAGACTATGTACCGAAAAAAGCTGCAGGAACAGCAGCTGGCCTGACTGGATTATTCGGTTACCTTGGTGGTGCTGTTATGGCAAATGCTTTACTTGGTTACATTGTACAATTCGCAAGCTGGGATGCAGGATTCATGCTTCTAACAGGCTCCTGTGTACTAGCCGTCATCCTCTTCGCCTTCACATGGAACGTAAAAGGCCAAGAAGTTGTAAAACATCATTAAAAAAATCAAGCAAGCACCCTTATGAGGTGCTTGCTTTTTTGCTTTAGAGCGATGGAGCGTGCCAGACACCTGGTCGTGCTTTAGAGTGTGAAAGGGTGTCAGGCACGTAGTAGTGCTTTAGAGCGATAAAGGGTGTCTGACACGCGTCTGCTCTTTACAGCGTCAAAGGATGGGGGATGTTTCCAGGTTTATAGTGTGAAGCATTTTGGGAAATTGTAATGGTGTGATACTACTTAAGGAGGTTTTTGAGATGAGTAAAGTTGCAGTTATTACAGGTGCTGGTAGTGGGTTAGGCCGCTCTACAGCGTTGCGCCTTGCAGAAGATAACGTGAATATTTCTGTTGTAGATATTGATGAAGAAGGCGGAAATGAAACCGTTAAGCAATTAAAAGAAGCAGGTGTTGATGCGATCTTCATCAAAGCGGATGTCTCAAAACCTGATGAAGTGAAAAACTATGTAGATGAGACGGTTAATCATTTTGGTACAATCGATTATTTCTTCAATAACGCTGGAATTTCAGGCAGTGGCGGCTATTTCCTTGATACAGAAGTAAGTGAAATCGAAAAGATAGTAGGAATCAACTTAATGGGCGCCTTATATGGCGTACGTTATGTGGCTGAAGTGATGGTCAAAAATGGCGGAGGCGCGATTGTGAATACATCTTCAAGTGCAGGTGTAATCGGTCAAGATTCCGTAGTGACTTATTCCGCAACAAAACATGCTATGGTCGGGTTAACGAAGAGTCTTGTAGCTGAATATGCAAAAGACGGACTACGCGTGAACGCGATTGCTCCAGGCCCAACAGAAACTCCAATGGTTAAAGAGTTCTTTGAAAACAATCCAAACATGAAAGAAAGTGCAGAAAACGGCATTCCACAAAAACGCTTAGGCACACCAGAAGAAGTCGCTGAAACCGTAGCCTTCTTATTAACGTCTAAAGCTCAATATATTAACGGAGACGTTATTCGCATCGACGGTGGCTTTACAAGTACGAAATCCTAATTGTTTCCAAACGATGCATATGATAAGAAACGTGAGCGCAAAGTAAAAGCGCTCACGTTTTTTCTGCTTCTTTGCTTTAGTGAAGTGAAGCGTGTCAGACACACACCATTGCGTTAGAGCAGTGAAGCGTGTCAGACACGCGTCAGTGCTTTAACGCAGCACCGGGTGTCTGGCACGCATTAGTCCTTTAGTGCGCTAATGAGAAGTCTTAAAATAAGGGTTGCTTTTTGGGGTGAGGAGGAGTTAAATAGGGTAGTATATAGAGATTATTTGGAAGTGTTGCCTGAAGGGGGAGGGTTAGGGTGAAAAAGAGAGACAAGCAGATGGAGTGGAATCCACCCCAGATTTTGATTAGTACGTTTCTTGCACTTATTTTAGTTGGTACATTTATTCTTTTATTACCGATCTCAACTACGGAGGGGATCTCCTTTGTCGATGCTCTATTTACTTCAACGTCTGCCATGACGGTTACGGGGCTTGTGGTGGTCGATACAGGAACAGCTTTTACAACCTTCGGAGAAATCGTCATTATGGCTTTAATCCAGCTTGGCGGGCTCGGGATTATGACATTTGCTGTATTTATCTATCTCGCTCTTGGGAGAAAGATTGGCATCCGGGAGCGTTTGTTAATTAAACAAGCCCTGAATCAGAATACGCTTGGGGGAGTCATTGCTCTTGCGAAGAGGTTGCTAATTTTTAGTTTGGTCGTTGAGGCGATGGCAGTTGTCTTCTTGACTCTTGAATGGGGGGCGGATTTAGGCTGGGGAAGAGCGCTTTATGCGAGTGTCTTTCATGCGATCTCGGCTTTTAACAATGCAGGCTTCTCAATCTGGTCCGATAGTTTATCTGGCTACGTCGGAGACCCGGTTGTGAACCTTGTTATCACGATTTTATTTATCATCGGTGGGATTGGGTTTACGGTTGTGTTTGACATGTGGAAAAGCAAAGACTTCAGCCAGCTCTCCCTTCATTCAAAGCTTATGATTCTTGGGACCATTGGGATTAACGTGATCAGCTTTTTCATGATCTTTGTGCTGGAGTACAACAACCCAAACACGCTCGCATCTATGTCGACTCCGGATCAGATCCAAGCATCGTATTTCCAAGCGGTGACGCCAAGAACAGCTGGGTTTAACACGCTTGATATCGGTTCAATGGAACACGCCTCCCTCTTTTATATGATTATCCTTATGTTTATAGGAGGAGGAAGTGCGTCAACGGCCGGGGGGATCAAGCTTACAACAGCCCTCTTAATCGTGCTCGCTACGTTCACGTTTTATAAGCAGCGCGAGGAAGTGGTTACGTTTAAACGCAGTCTTCCTTATCCGTTAATTTTACGAGCTCTGTCCCTTGCGATGGGAAGTGTGGTTGTCGTTCTTGTTGCGATTTTTATTTTAAATTTAACAGAAGACGCACCGTTTTTGGACATCGTGTTTGAAGGCGTCTCGGCCTTTGGGACCGTAGGGTTATCGATGGGTCTAACGGGCAGCCTGACGACTATTGGCAAGGTAACCATCATCCTCACGATGCTTATAGGGAAATTAGGGCCGCTTACGTTCGCTTTTGCTTTCGCGAGGCACCGTACGGACCGGGTAAAATATCCAAAAGAAGACGTGTTAACAGGGTGAGAGAAACATAGTCCTTGACCAACGATACGCATATTGGTACCATTACATTTATTCAAAAGAATAGTGGCCGTGAAGGTTATGGGTAACACTATAACTGGAGCCAATCCTGGAGAGATCGCGTAAAGCGGCGCCGAAGGGTTCATGATCTCAGGCAACCGGACAGGAACGAACTTACATACAGAATACATGTATGGGTACGTTTGTCTGAGATCGGCGAGAGCTGATCTCTTTTTTTGTTCACAGAAAATATAGGTAGAGGTGGATCATCATGGAAAAACGTAAAGCAGTAGTAAGCGTCATCGGAAAAGACCAGGTCGGAATTATCGCGAACGTGACAAACGTGCTCGCAGAATATAAATTGAACGTGCTTGATATCAGCCAAACGATCGTTGAAGAATACTTCACGATGATCATGATTATCGATGTGAAAGAAGCGCATGATTTAGATGCGATCCGAAAAGTACTACAAGAAACTGGCGAGAACTTAGGCGTGCAAATTAGTCTGCAGCTAGAAGAAGTCTTCCAGTCTATGCACCGCATTTAAGGAGGTCTCCCCGTGAATATTGCATTTAATGAAATAACAGAAACCATCCGCATGGTCCAAATGGAGAATCTTGATATCCGCACCGTTACAATCGGAATCAGTCTCCGTGACTGTGCTGACTCAGATATTGAGAAGCTAAAAGAAAATGTCTACAACAAAATTACGACATACGCAAAAGACTTAACAACCGTCGCAGAACAAGTCGAAAAAGAATACGGCGTACCGATTATTAACAAACGAATCTCAATCACACCCGTTTCAGAAATCCTTGGGAAAGCAACCGTTTCTGAAGCCGTAGAAGTTGCAAAAACCTTAGACCAGGCAGCCAAAGACCTCGGCGTTGATTTCATCGGAGGCTATTCCGCTCTCACTCATAAAGGGGTCACAAAAGGCGACCAAACGCTAATCGATTCTCTTCCTGAAGCGTTAAGCGTCACAGAACGCGTTTGTGGTTCCGTATCCGTTGCGACGACTCGAACTGGCATCAATATGGACGTTGTAAAACAAATGGGCCACGTGATTAGTGAAGCAGCAGAACGCACGAAGGATCAAAACGGAATTGCCTGCGCGAAACTTGTTGTGTTCAGTAACCCAGTTGAGGACAATCCGTTTATGGCCGGCGCTTTCCACGGAACTGGGGAAGGCGAAGCAGTCTTAAACGTTGGCGTAAGTGGACCTGGAGTTGTACTGAGTGCGCTGAAACGTTACCCGGAAGCGGATCTTGGTGAAGTATCAGAAGTCATTAAGAATACTGTCTTCAAAATTACTCGTGCCGGTGAACTCGTTGGTCGCCAAGTAGCCGAACGAATCGGCGTTCCATTCGGCATTCTCGACCTATCCCTTGCTCCTACGAACGCGCTGAACGACAGTGTTGCTCGCATTCTAGAAGAAATCGGTGTCGAACGCGTCGGAACCCACGGAACAATCGCAGCCCTTGCTCTTATGAACGACGCCGTGAAAAAAGGTGGCGCCATGGCAAGCTCTTATGTAGGTGGATTAAGCGGAGCCTTCATCCCGGTTAGTGAAGACGAAGGGATGATCGAAGGAGTAATGGAAGGATCCCTTTCCCTATCAAAACTTGAAGCGATGACATGCGTCTGCTCCGTAGGCCTTGATATGATCGCACTTACTGGTGACGCTTCCCCTGCAACGTTATCCGGCATCATCGCCGACGAAGCAGCAATCGGCATGATTAATAAGAAAACAACAGCCGTACGTGTCATTCCGGTACCAGGAAAAGAAGAAGGCGAAATGGTCGAATTCGGCGGATTACTAGGCCGCGCTCCTGTTATGGGCGTTAATCCATACAGCAGCGAAGGCTTCGTGAATCGCGGCGGTCGCATTCCTGCTCCTCTTCAGTCGTTGATAAACTAGATTTTTGTGGACTGCCCAGACTTGGTTTGGGCAGTTTTTTTTGTTTGAGTGGGGGGTGGCTCGAGTGGCGGGGTAGCGGCTCGAGAGCAGGGTAGCGGCTCAAGCTGGCGATAAGAGGCTCGAGGTCCGGGGGCCGAGGCTCAAGTAGAGAGAAAGCTACTCAAGTGAGGCCCCTGCTGGCTCAAGAAAAGAGAAAACCGACTCAAGCATCAAAAAAATAAGCTCAAGAAAAGAGCGAGCTGACTCGAGTACAAGAAAAGCGACACGAGAAGCGGACGTAGCGGCTCAAGCTTTCGAAAAGAGGCTCGAGTCCGGGGTAGCGGCTCAAGTAGAGAAAAAGCGACTCAAGAGAGGCCTCAACTGGCTCAAGAAAAGAGAAAACCGACTCAAGCATCAAAAAAATAAGCTCAAGAAAAGAACGAACTGACTCGAGTACAAGAAAAGCGACACGAGAAGCGGACGTAGCGGCTCAAGCTGGCGAAAAGAGGCTCGAGTCCGGGGTAGCGGCTCAAGTAGAGAAAAAGTGACTCAAGCCAGGCTCCCAAAGGCTCAAGAAAAGTGAAAACCGACTCAAGCATCAAAAAAATAAGCTCAAGAAAAGAACGAACTGACTCGAGTACAAGAAAAGCGACACAAGAAGCGGACGTAGCGGCTCAAGCTGGCGAAAAGAGGCTCGAGTCCGGGGTAGCGGCTCAAGTAGAGAAAAATCGACTCAAGAGAGGTCTCAACTGGCTCAAGAAAAGAGAAAATTGACTCACTCATCAAAAAAATAAGCTCAAGTAAAGAACGAACTGACTCGAGTACAAGAAAAGCGACACGAGAAGCGAACGACCCGACTCAAGCTGGCGAAAAGCGGCTCGAGTCCGAGGTAGCGGCTCAAGCTAGCGAAAACTGGCTCAAGCCCACCCACTCCACCACACTAAAACCGCCCACAACCCCAACTTCCAAACCCACAAAAAAACAGGCTGATGCACTCAGCCTGTATACCGGTTATGAATATTGTTCTTTTTCTGAGTAGGGAAGCGAAACTCGGTCACTTCTAAGGAAAGAGCGAGGTAGCGGTCTTTGAAGCAGTCGTCCAAGAAGGTTTTGGCGGCTTCAAATAGGGACTCGCTCGTTGCTTTCAATACTTCTTCACTTCGTCCGGCGCCTACTTTTAGCTCAATATGGACGAAGGCGTCATCTTCCGTTCCGTCGGCGACCACATAGTCGGTTAGCTTCACAGCTCTTGAGCGGATCCCGCCCGTTGGGAAATGGTCGCTTTCTACGAGGACGTGATTTAGTGATTTCAGCAAGGAACGGAAGTTTAGATCGGCTAAGTTATCGGTGTATTCCACTATGATATGAGGCAATGGGTCATTCCTCCTTTAGGATACGGGAGCAGGATGCTCTTCGATAATCGTATTGGTTAAGCGTCCGATGCCTTCAATTTCAGTGACGACTTTATCGCCAACATTGACCTTCGTCGGGCCTTTAGGCGTGCCTGTTAGAATGATGTCTCCTTCATTTAAGGTCATGAAGCTGCTTAAATACTCAATTAAATAAGGGACGGAGAAGATCATATCTTTTGTGCTGCCGACTTGCTCGAGCTCTCCATTCACATACGTGCGAAGGGCGAGGTTCATAGGGTCACCGATATCATCTCGGTCGACGATCCATGGCCCGATTGGCGTACAGTTGTCCCGGTTTTTGACCCGGAAGTTAGGACGATAGTAATTTTCCAAATAATCGCGGAAGGCGTAGTCGTTTGCGATGGTATAGCCAGCGACATAATCGTACGCTTCTTCTTTCGTAATATGCTTCCCTTGCCGTCCGATGACGACAGCCAGTTCACACTCGTAGTGCATGTGGGTCACGTCAGTCGGGCGAGGGGTTTCCCCTTGGTGACCGACGAGTGTATTGGGTCCTTTTAAGAAAACAAGTGGTTCGTCTGGGGCGTTAAAAGCGAGTTCTGACGCGTGATCGGCGAAATTTAGGCCAAGGGCGAAGATCGTTCCGGCATCAACTGGTGGGAGCCAGACCACTTCTGACTCTTGTGCTGTTTGACCGGTTTCTAAAACGAGTTGATCGCCTTCTACGACTGCCTCACATACATTTCCTTTATAGCTTACACGTGCTTTCTTCATCGATTGCCCTCCTTTACATACGAATGCTCAGAAACAAAATGATTCGTCAGTGCGCCGATCTCATCAATTTGAATGCGCACCTCATCCCCGGATTGAACGCGAGGGGCGCCGGGTGGAAGGCCGACTAGTAATACATCCCCTTTAGAGAAAGTCATAAAGGAGGACACGTCCGCAATCAATTTACCGACAGGGCGGACCAATTCAGATGTAGAGTGTTCCTGACGTAGGGCGCCGTTTACATAAATCCGAATGCCGAGGTCATCTGGGTTTATGACGTCATCTTTCGATACAATCCAGGGGCCTGCTGCACAGAAGCCATCTCTTGATTTCTCTTTTATAGCAGGGCGATGAATGCTTTCGTGTGGAATCGAAATATCGTTTACAATTGTGTATCCGCTTACATAATCGAGTGCATTTTTCTCTTGTACTTTACTCGTGGTACGGCCGAACACAATCGCAAGGCTCGCTCCAATTTCGACTTCTGTTTCACCATCTGGTATGGCGATGTTTGTTTCTGGGCCTGTAAATGTATTACGAGGCTTCATATATAAGACCGGTGCTTCTGGTGGTTTTTTGTATGGATCTTCGTGGAGGGATAGGCCAAACTCATCTAGATTCCCTTTGTAGTTCATCGCTGTCCCGTACACATTTCCAGATAGAGGGAAGTCTAAACGCAGGGCTTCCTCTCCGTCAGAGAGCGTTCCTTTTGCAGGGTCAACCATCATTTCTTTAGCCTGCGGAACACCGCTTAACTGAACCATTGCTTTCTTCATCAGGATTTCCTCCTCTAAACCAGATTCGAATCACGTCTATCATAAACATAAAGATTCTAAAAATTCAAATCTTTTCTACTGAAGATTTTTTACCGGTTCAAATTGTTCAATAAACTTTCTGGCAGCGACAGATAGGAACCGATCTTTCATCCATACAATCGCTGGTTCTGCCTGAATGGTCGCATCATGAATGCCGATCACGCGGATGCCGGGATCGTATCGATCTTTCAGCGAAGCTTCCGGCACGATGGTTGCTCCAACCCCTGAAGATACGAGGGAAAGGAGCATCGTGACATCGGGGCATTCGCAGATTACGTCTGCCTCGAATCCGTGGTGCCGGCATTCTTCTAATATGATCTCGTATTGGCCAATTCCACTCAACCTATGTAGCAAAAGGAGGGGGAGCTCTTCTAAAGCGCCCATCGAGACACTTTCCACTCCAGGTGCAAAGTGGGACCAGCTCTCTGGAACGACCAGGACGTAAGGTTCAGGAGGCAGGTGAAGAATAGAGAAATCCTCACTATCGACAGGAAGCCGAACGATGGCAAGCTCAATTTCCCGGTTTCGTAAACTGTCAGATAAGAATGATGTGTCTCCTTCCTGGAGCTTGTAACGGAGCTTGGGGTGTTCGTCACGGAAGGTTTTTAATCTTGGCGGGAGGTAGGAGAAACATGATTTCACAGATCCGAGTGAAAGGGTTCCTCGAATGCCTTCAC
This sequence comes from Pontibacillus chungwhensis, assembly GCF_030166655.1. Lineage (GTDB taxonomy): Bacteria > Bacillota > Bacilli > Bacillales > BH030062 > Pontibacillus. The sequence goes on from NZ_CP126446.1 coordinate 1,394,969, forward strand.
CGGTTTCTTTCACTTCTGTGACAAGGTCGTCCATTTCGTGGAGAATTTTTTCGGCTCGTTGATACAGCACGCGTCCAGCCTCTGTTAGTTCAAGGGTTCGGCCGTTTCGCTCGACAAGACTCACTTCAAGCTCAGCTTCCAATTGTTTTAACTGCTGGCTCAGTGGAGGCTGAGCAATATGAAGACGTTTGGCCGCACGGGTAATCTGTCGTTCCTGGGCGATGACATAAAAGTAGCGCAGCTGACGAATGTCCATCGTTCCAACTCCTATTCGCTATATTTTTTCCCTATGAAAGTTAGACTTTTTAGATATTTTAAATCTATCGTAGCACATGCTATCGTTAAAATGACAAATATTTCAGAAAAATATAAATCTTTTTCGGAGCAAGAGAGGAGTTTTTTCATGAATATTCAAGAAGCGAAACAGCGACTAAGAGGGTCAATCGCGCCGATTGTCACTCCTTTTAAGAAAGATCATTCAATTGATTTTGAAGCATTCAGGAAGCTCATTCACTGGCATATTGCAAGTGGGACGCACGGAATTTCGGTTACGGGAACGACAGGGGAGCCGAGTTCATTGACGGTGGAAGAACGAGTAGATGTGATGAAAGAAGCACATACAGCCATTAACGGGCGAGTGCCATTTGTGCCCGGGACAGGATCAACGAATCACCAGGAGACGATGTATCTGACGAAGAAAGCTCAAGAGATTGGAGCGGATGCCGCGCTCGTTATTGTTCCTTATTACAATAAGCCTTCTCAGCATGCGCTTTATAAACATTTTAAGACGGTTGCAGACGCTGTGGATATTCCGATTATCGTGTACAACATTCCTGGACGTACGGCGACGAACTTGCATGTTGAAACCCTTGCGAAGCTTAGCCGTGACTGTGAGAACATTATCGGAGTGAAAGAATCAAATAAAGACTTTGAGCATATTAACCGTGTTTTACTGAACTGCGGTCGTGATTTCCTTCTGTATTCAGGTATTGAACTGCTTTGCTACCCGATGCTTGCGATAGGGGGAGCTGGCCATATTAGCGCGACGGCGAATGTTGTACCGGATAAAGTCGCTGAAATCTATGATGCGTGGGTAGAAGGGGATGTGAAACGAGCGCAGGATCTTCACTATGATCTGATGCCGTTAAATGATGTTCTCTTTAAAGATACGAACCCGGCTCCACTGAAAGCAGCACTTGGAATGATGGGCAAAATCAATCCTGATCTTCGTCTGCCGATGGACCTGCCAACAGGAACCCTTCAGGATGAGATTCGTTCCGTATTGGCTGACTATGTCGAGATCGCTGATGGAATTGGGTTAAAGTAAAAATTTTTACTAGGTTAAGAAAGCGTTTACAAAAAGGAGGTCTAAACGTTGAGTAATCAGTTGCAGGACAAAACAGAAATGGTAAAAGACATCCTGGAAAACGTTCAGGATGTGAAGTTATATATCAATGGTTCGTTCGTTGAGGCGACGAGTGGGAAAGCATTTGAGAATTTGAATCCCTTTACAAACGAAACGATCAACCAGGTGGCAGAAGGGGATACGGCCGATATCGATGAAGCGGTAAGAGCTGCGAAGGCGGCGTTTAAAGGGGAATGGGGTCAGATGAAAGTGAAAGAGCGTCTGGCCTACATTTACAAGATTGCCGACTTGATTGATGAGCATATTCATGAGATTGCCCCGCTTGAGTCTTATGATACAGGGCTTCCGATCAGCCAGACGAAGAAGATGGTTGCTCGTGCTGCTCAGAACTTCCGGTTTTATGCTGAAATGGTATCCGCTCGCCTTGTGGGAGATGCGTATCCCGTTGACGATGAATTCTTGAACTATACCATTCACAAGCCAGTCGGTGTCGCCGGGCTCATTACGCCCTGGAATGCGCCGTTCATGCTTGAAACGTGGAAGATTGCTCCGGCACTCGCGACAGGGAACACCGTCATCTTAAAACCTGCTGAGTGGTCACCGCTTACGGCAAACCGATTAGCGGAGATCATTGACCAGGCTGGACTGCCAGATGGCGTGTTCAATGTTGTGCACGGATTCGGGGAAACAGCAGGCGCGTCACTCGTCGCTCACCCGGATGTGCAACTTATTTCTTTTACAGGGGAAACGACGACAGGATCTGAAATTATGCGAAACGGCGCCGATACGCTTAAGCGCTTTTCCATGGAGCTTGGCGGGAAGTCGCCAATTATTGTTTTTGATGATGCCGATTTTGACCGAGCCTTAGATGCATGTACGTGGGGCATTTTCTCCTTTAATGGAGAGCGTTGTACTGCGAACTCACGACTTTTTATCCATGAAGCGATCTATGATAAGTTCGTCGCAGCTCTGAAAGAACGAGTCGACAACATTATCGTCGGCGATCCTCTTGATGAGGGAACCCAGATCGGTCCACTGGCTCATAAGACGCACTACAACAGGGTCTTAAGTTACCTTGATATCGCGAAAGAAGAAGGCTGTGACGTCTACAGCGGAACCGTTCCTGAAAGTTACAAGAGCGGCAACTACGTAGCACCAACGCTCCTATTAGGAGCAGATAATAAAATGAGGATTGCCCAGGAAGAAATATTCGGTCCTGTCATGACGGTTATTCCGTTTAAGGACGAAGAAGAAGTCATTGAAAAAGCCAACGATATCCGCTACGGCCTAGCTGGTTATGTGTGGACAAAAGACATTAAGCGAGGACACCGCGTCGCCCAGGCAGTCGATGCTGGCATGCTTTGGGTGAATTCACAAAACGTCCGCGACCTGCGCACACCGTTTGGCGGTTCGAAGCATAGTGGAATTGGTCGTGAAGGTGGCTATTATGCGTTTGAATTTTATACAGAGCAACAAGTCATTCACGTAGCACTTGGAGACCATCATATTCCGCAGTTTGGGAAAAAGAAATAAGGGGGAGATACGATGCCAGCTAAAACAGGCGATCAGTATATGGAACGAATTAAAAAAGCGAAGAACAATATCTATATCGGAGGGGAACGGGTCGAGGATCCAACGACCCATCCTTCTTTCAAAAACGTCGTCAAATCGATGGCGGGCTTGTACGACCTTCAGCACGAAAAAGCAGATAAAATGCTGTACACCTCTCCAACCTCAGGAGATAAGGTCGGCATGACGTTCATGCGTCCTGAAACGATTGAGGATCTGATTAAACGCCGTGAAGCGATCACAGAATGGGCCAAAGCGACAGGTGGCATGATGGGACGCTCACCAGATTACTTGAATGCGGAAGTGATGGCAATGGGGACAGCTTCAGACTTATTCGCTGAAGCGGATCCGATGTTTGCGGAGAATGCCCGTAACTATTACGAGTACTGCCGTGAAAATGATATTAGCCTGACCCACACGCTCATTCATCCGCAGGTAAACCGTGCGAAAGCCCAGCACGAGCAGAAGGATGCCAATAACGCCCTTCACCTTGTCGAGAAGCGTGAAGACGGCATTATTGTCGATGGCATTCGCTTACTCGCGACTCAAGGCGGCATCACAGACGAAATTCTCGTCTTCCCGTCGACTGTGAAGAAATCTGGCGAGCTCGATGATCCGTATTCCTTAGCATTTGCCGTTCCTAATAACACAGAAGGCTTGAAATTCATTAGCCGTGAGTCGTTTGATTACGGCAAAAACGAGTGGGACCACCCATTATCCTCACGCTTTGAAGAAGGAGACGCGATCGTTTCTTTTGAAAACGTTTTCGTTCCGTGGGAGCGCGTATTCGTTTGTGAGAACTCGTCGATCTGTAACCGTACATTCGCTGAGACAGGCGCCGTGGTTCATATGTCTCACCAAGTTGTCTCGAAGAATGTTGTGAAAACAGAATTTCTTCTTGGCATTATCCTGCAGGTAATGGATGCGATCGGCATTGATCAGTTCCAGCACGTGAAGGACAAGGGGACAGAAGTGATGCTGACCCTTGAGACGATGAAGTCCCATCTTTATAAAGCAGAACACAATGCAAAACTGGATAAATGGGGGACGATGACGCCAGACTTTGAAGCGTTAAATGCAGCCCGCAACTGGTACCCGCGTGTTTACCCTCGTATCACAGAAATTTTAAGAATCCTCGGCGCATCAGGATTGATGGGAATTCCGACAGAGGCAGACTTCCAGCACGAGGAGATCGGACCGATTATTAACCGTGCGATGCAAGGGAAGAACCTTGATGGCTATGAGCGTGTTCAACTGTTCCGTTTAGCCTGGGATGCTACACTTAGTGCCTTCGGATCACGTCAGGCTCACTATGAGTACTATTTCTTCGGCGATCCGATTAAGATGGGCATGACCTATTTCGATCAGTACGACAAAGATCCGTACAAAGACTTTGTACAGGATTTCCTTAATAAAAGCGGTTCGAAAAAGCCGAATGTTACGAGTGTATAGGAGGGATTCTTGATGACGTTTAATATTATTCGTTCAGCCCGTGCCGTGCTCCATGTGAAAGATTTAGACGCTTCTCGCACCTTTTACGAAGCACTTGGTTTTGTCGAGACAGAATCAGATGACGAGCACATTTACTACAGAGGTCTAGAAGAACACAATCACCACAGCCTGCTTTTGAAAAAAGGCGACGAAGCCTCTGTTGAAGTCATCAGCTACAAAGTGATGTCAGAAGCTGACCTCGACCAGCTGGCAAGCTTGTTTGACAGGAAAGGCTACAAGGTCAAGTGGGTGGAAGCAGGCGCTCAAAAAGCAATCGGACGCTCCTTCCGTGTTCAGGATGTTTCCGGGATTCCGGTTGAATTCTTCTCTAAAATGGACACAGTGGACCGCATGCTCCAGCGCTATGACCAGTACCGCGGAGCCCGTGTGCAGCGCATCGATCACTTTAACTGTATGGTGTCAGATGTACAAAAAGCCTATGACTTCTATACAGAAGAGCTTGGCTTTAAGTGCTCGGAGTACACCTCTTCAGATGACGAAGCGATCTGGGCCGCTTGGCTGCACCGTAAACCAAGTGTGCATGACGTTGCCTTCATGAACGGCGACGGCCCACGTCTTCATCACATCGGGTTCTGGCTTAGTGATCAGCTAAGTCTGATTCATGCCTGTGACGTGCTCGCTTCCATGGGATACGTCGACAGCATCGAACGAGGACCTGGACGACACGGATTGTCGAATGCTTTCTTCCTATATTTGAGGGATCCTGATGGTCACCGGATTGAGTTGTACAATGGAGATTATTTAACAAGTGACCCGGACTTTAAGCCAATTCGCTGGGATATTAATGATCCAATGCGGCAGACGTTCTGGGGGCACGAAGCGCCTGATCGTTGGTTTAATGAGGCTTCTCTGGTGCAGAACGTCTACACAGGTAAGACGCTCCCACTCCAAGAGCCCACCCTGAAGAAAAAGAAACCAACCTTCATAATCTAGGCTTTATCTAGAGTGGGTCCGTTGCCTTAATAGTGCTTGGGCTGGCTGGGGGACAACTCGCTTTCCTGCGGGGAGCTGGGAAGCCTCCTCAATCGCTACGCGATCTCCGGGGTCTCCCCTAGGCTCCTTACCCCGCGGGAGTCTCGCAGTCCCCCAGCCAGCCCTGGCCTAAAGGAAGTGAACGGACCACTATAGAATCAAAAGGCACTATCTACCATATATTGAAGGTTTCCGTTTCCCGGCCCACCTTACGCTCATGCTAAAGTTAACGGAAACAGAAAATGACGTAAGGGGGAATGGGATGTGGGGATGTTGAATACGGTTGAGAAGAAACAGTTGTATATAGGTGGCGAGTGGATGGAAGGGGAGCGTTATGCGCCCCTTTTTTCTCCTTATAACGGCAAAAAACTTGCCGATATTCCTCAAGGAACAGAGGAGGATGTGGACCGGGCGATTGGGGCGGCGGAGGTTGCGGCTCAGTTGATGCGCGCTCTGCCTTCTCATGAGAGAGCGGGGATTTTGGAACGTCTTGCTGGTTTACTAGAGGAACGCCAAGAGGAAGCGGCTATGATCATTGCGAATGAAGCCGCGAAGCCGATTAAGGCAGCTCGGGTTGAAGTGAAACGGACGGTTCAGACGTATACATTTGCGGCGATGGAAGCGCGCAATCGGTACGGAGAGACCATTCCTATGGATGCAGCGCCTGGCGGGGAGAATCGGGTGGGTTATACGGTAAGAGAGCCTCTTGGAGTAATTGGGGCGATTACACCATTTAATTTTCCTATGAATCTTGTAGCTCATAAAATCGGGCCGGCTATTGCTGCTGGTAATGCGGTTGTGCTGAAGCCAGCGTCTGGTACTCCTCTTTCTGCGTTTTTCTTGGCTGAGCTTTTAGAAGAAGCAGGACTACCTAAGGGTGCTTGCAATGTGGTAACAGGTAGTGGTCGCGTTGTAGGTGACCGTCTTGTGAAGGATTCTAGAGTGAAGATGATTACGTTTACGGGAAGTGCTGAAACGGGTGTAGGGATCCGGAACCAGGCAGGACTGAAGCGGGTGACGCTTGAACTTGGTTCAAATGCAGCGCTTATTGTAGACGAAGGTGTGGATCTTGCAGAAGTTGCAAAGCGTGCCGTTACAGGAGCTTTTGCTTATCAGGGGCAGGTTTGTATATCCCTGCAACGGATTTATGTTCACGATGCCGTCTATCAAGCTTTCCTTCGCGCTTTTGTTGCAGAAACAGAGAAGTTGAAGACGGGAGATCCTCTTGATCCAGAGACGGATGTTTCCTCTCTTATCACGAAAGAAGATACAGAACGAGCCTTATCATGGGTCGAAGAAGCAATTGAAGGTGGAGCGGTACTTGAAACAGGTGGTATGATAGAAGGGAATGTCATGCGTCCAACGGTGATCACGAATGCCAGTCGAACGATGAAGGTTTCATGTAAAGAGGTGTTCGCTCCAGTCGTTGTGATTAACCGGATTCAATCCATAGAAGAAGGGATTGAAGCAGTGAATGATTCTCGTTACGGCCTGCAAGCCGGTATATTCACTCCAAATATCGGCCACGCCTTTGAGGCAGCAGATCAACTTCAAGTTGGGGGAGTCCTGATTAATGACATTCCAACTTACCGGGTGGATCATATGCCGTATGGCGGAGTGAAAGAAAGTGGTACCGGACGGGAAGGAATTCGCTACTCAATTGACGAAATGACAGAGATGAAACTTATCATTATTAATAAAAACAAATGAGGTGTTGTATATGGACGATCGCATGTTTAAAACCGCAATGAGTAAATTCGCAACAGGGGTTACGGTTGTAACGACAGAAACGGATAACGAAGTGCGTGGCATGACAGCTAACGCGTTTATGTCTGTTTCCATGGAACCGAAATTAATCGCTGTATCTGTCGCGAAGAAAGCTAGAATGCACGAATATATTAAAGAATCAGGCCAGTTTGTTGTAAATATCTTATCAAATGAACAAGAAGATATGTCGAACTACTTCGCTGGCATGGTAAAAGAAAAATGGGAGCTTACGTTTGACCGCTTTGAAGAACAGCCGGCGATTAAAGACTCTATCGTAAACATCGCTTGTAGCCTTTATGGTAGCCACGAAGCAGGTGACCACACGATTTATATCGGTGAAGTGAAGAACCTAAGTGTTAAGGACGGGGTTCCACTAGGGTATTATCAAGGAAAGTATTGCAAGATTAGTGAATAAAGACGGTGAAACACGCCACGTTACGTGGCGTGTTTTTTTACTGTTGATGAGAGGATGGAGGGGTGGGGAAAAAACTCCCTTTCCTGCGGACGAACTCCCGAGCTTCCTCGTTCGCTGCGCTCTCTGTGGGATCTCGGAAGCCCGTTTTTCCGCGGGAGTCTCGCATTTTCCCCACCCCTCCTTGCTCTACTAGGCTAAAAAAACACCATATAGGCAGTAGAGATAGCTGCGACCAAAGTATTAATCCTTACTCCTCCTTAGTGACTTTACTAGATTCATCCCTATCGTTTGGCACGTTACATCCGTATCATTTTGATGAATTCTACAATACTTAAGCCTTTAGCCTCTAATTCTCCTTTCCAATCCCTACCATTAAGCCACCTCCCTAGAAAGGACTATATTCATCTGAAAGATAATCTATTTACAATGGTTGTATTAAAGAAAATTCTGGATATATAGTCAATTGATGAGAGGGAGGAAATGGTGATGAAGCGTAAAAAGCTTGCTCCAATTATGACAGCAACGGTTTTATTAGGAAGCGTGTTTGCATCCGTGCCACAGCAAATCGTATCGGCGGAAGAAGTACATACAGAAGATCTTTTAATCTCGGAATACTTAAATGGGGATGGGAATGCTAAAGCGATTGAATTATTTAATGGAACAGGAAGCGATGTTGATCTAGGGGACTATTCCCTTGAGATTTATAAGGATGGCAGCGAAGTGGCGACGGATGTGATTCCTCTTGACGATACGCTAGAAGATGGACGAGCAGCAGCGATTGCCAACCCAAGCGACGGAGAGGTGGCGCGTAATGCGCTCTACACTTCTGAAGTGTTAACTCATGATGGGAATGATACATTCGTGTTAAAGCATGGGGATGAAGTGGTCGATAGTTTTGGTCAGATCGGAAATGAACAGGGGTGGGATACGAAACACGTTTACCGGGATCGGACCATTTTAAAAGGTGATACGGACCCGACCGATGCATTTGACCTATCAGCAGAATGGGTGCCTTATTGGTACAACTATTATGATAATCTAGGTCGCCATCACGTAATAGCAGAAGACGCACCGGCTGAAGATACGATTGAACAAGCGAGAGAAGAAGGGTATTATAACCTGGTGACAATTGAAGGAGTCATTACGACCACCAATGGGATGACGTTTATTCAAGATAAGACGGGTGGTATTTTACTAGAAGGTCAACTGGGCGGTTATGATGTGTCGGTAGGAGATTATGTGCGAGTAGAAGGAAGAATAGATAGTTATGGGTATCCGAATATTTACAACTACACGTCTTCCATTGAATCAAAGGACAACCCACTTCCGGAACCTGCAGCGATTTATAATTTTGATAAACTCTCTCCCTCATTAGCCGGGGAACGTGTTCATTTGTATAATCTGACGGTGGGTGAAAAAGATGAATATGATCGGACCATCCTTAACGATGCATCCGGCTCTACCATTCCCGTTAACGGGGATTCAGCACTTCCGGAACTAGAAGCTGGAGAACGTGTGGATGTAACAGCTATTTATAGAAATAACGGTGACTACCAAACCCTTTATATCGACAAAGCAGAAGATGTTGAGCGTCACCTCTTTATTCACGATGTTCAAGGAGAGGAAATGACTTCTCCGTATGAAGGTAAGGAAGTTGAAGCGATTAGTGGAATCGTTACGTACCTCGATGGAAAAGGCTTCTATATGGAGGGGGAGAAGGACCGGAACGAAATTACATCAGAAGGGCTTTATGTTGAGTCGTCCGTTAATGTCTCCGTTGGAGATCAAGTGTACGTTAATGGCACTGTTCAGGAATCAAAAGTGGAACGAGTGCAAATGAAACGAACTCAGACAATGACCCAAATCGGAAACTCCGATGTGAAAATCGTATCTCAAGATAACCCATTACCTGAAGCTCTTCAGTTTGGGAAAGATACCATGGGGAAAGAAGAATTAGAAGAACTAGCTATGGACGATATGAATGGACTTATGAGGCAGCTTGAAAGCGTAGAAGGCATGCGCGTATCGATCGGGAATGCTAAAGTTGTCATCCTGCCATCTGAAATGTATACAAAATAGATTGCGAGACCTGAAGCCTATTTGCTTCAGGTCTTTTTTATATGGCAAAAGAAAGTTACATCGATTTGATAAGAAATTTCTCTTCATTAAAAATATTTCCCCACAAAAAAAGGAATTGAAGTTGACGTTAACGTAAATGGTAAACTATAAACAATCAGAAAGTTTAGACAAATGAGGGTGAGATTGTGACAACGTACACCATTTCTGAGCTAGCGAACACATTTGGCGTGAGTACGCGAACCATCAGGTACTATGAACAGCTTGGGATGCTTGAGCCGGAGAGAACTGAATCGGGTCAGCGGGTTTATGGGAAGAAAGAGAAGACCCGTCTTGTGCTTATTTTTCGCGGGAAGAAGTTTGGATTTAAACTCGAGGAAATTCGAGAGATGGTCCAGCTGTTTGATCAGGATCCGTCCGGAGCCAGGCAACTGGAGCGGACGATTCAATATGGAGAGGAGAAGATCAGGGAGGTGACCGAGCGAATCGAAGAGTTAACGGACATGCGTTGTGAAATGGAAGGGATGTTGGATCAGTTTCGTAGGAAGTTACACAATTAAAAGGAGGATACGAAATGAATGGATCACAGCTGTTAGCCATGCAAGCACGTAGAAGCCCTCACCACGAAGCGATTGTCTCAAATGGGAAACGAGTGACGTACGAGGAATGGGATCAGACGGTGAACCGATTAGCCAATGGACTGGCTTCATTGGGTGTAGGCAAAGGGGACAAGGTTATTCTCCATATGCCGAACACTGAAGAATTTCTGTATACGTATTTCGCCACGCAGCGACTTGATGCCATAATCGTTCCCATTAACGCGAAGCTTGTGTATGATGAAATTCTTTATATCGTCGAGCATAGTGATGCGAAGGCGTTCTTCACCCATGACTTATTATTCCCTCAAGTCGCACCGCTCGCTGATTCGGACTTGCTTTGTGTCAAAACTGGAGGCGCTGATGACGGATGGCGCTCACTCGATGCGCTGATCAAAGCCTCTCCTGATACACCTCGTGCTTCGACGACAACAGAAGATGACGAGGTTGCACTCCTTTATACATCAGGCACCACAGGAAAGCCTAAAGGGGTATTGTTTACGAACCGTAATATTCAAACCGTTGCCACGATGATGGCGATTGAGATGAAAATGGAGCCCGGAAGCCGCGTGCTCCATATGATGCCACTTAGCCACTCTGCCCCACTTCACTTATTTATGATGTCCACGACGTACGTTGGTGGCACTCATATCCTAGCACCAACCTTCACCCCAGAACTACTCCTTGAGCTTGTTTCAAAAGAACACGTCACGCATTTCTTCGGCGCGCCCGTTGCCTATTTGTTAACCGCCAAACATAAAAGTGTAAAAGAATATGACTTAAGCACCATGCAATACTGGGTCTACGGCGGTGCACCGCTTGGGACAGAAGAAGTGAAGTTTGTGAAAGAACAGTTTCAGACAGAACGCCTCATGTGTGTGTATGGACTCACAGAAGCCGGTCCAAACGGTACGCTTCTCTTACCAGAGGAACACGACGGGAAAGCTGGAAGTATTGGCAGACGTCCAGCTTTAAATAGTGAAATTGACATTGTCGATGAAAACGGAGATCCCGTTCCACCTGGTCAAATAGGCGAGATTGTCCTTAGAGGAGAAGGGGTGATGAAGGGCTACTACAAAGACCCTATAAAGACCCAAGAAGTTCTAAAGGATGGCTGGCTGTATACGGGAGATGTCGGAAAGCGGGATCAGGATGGTTTCTTTTGGGTGATCGATCGGAAGAAAGACCTCATCATTTCAGGAGGCGTAAACATTTTCCCAAAAGAAATTGAAGAAGCGCTCTTGTCCCATCCTTCGATTGCTGATGTGGCTGTCGTCGGCATCCCGCATCCCGACTGGGGAGAGACGGTGAAGGCGTTTGTCGTTCCGCAAAATGTTGAAGAGCTTTTATCAGAAGAACTGTCCTCGTTCCTGAAAGGGAAAATAGCCGATTATAAAATTCCTAGAGTCTATGAAGTGTTGGGGTCACTCCCAAGAAATGCGACGGGTAAATTGTTGAAGCATCAGCTGCGACACTCTGAAATGAAGGAGGTATAAGAATGAATTATTTTCGTGAAGATCCGAATCTGTCCTTTATTTTAGACCAGTATCTAGACGATGATTTTGCAGAATGGGCAAAGCGGGAGCTTGATGAGTACGGAGAGTTATGTGCGTCTGAAATCGATGAGCGCGCTGCTCACACCGACCGGGAAGGGCAGCCGAAGCTAATCAAGTACGACAAAATGGGCAACGACATTTCCTATGTGTGGGTGAATGATGGGTATAAAAAGACCCTTCAGCAAACGTATGATAGAGGAATTGTCGGGTATGTGCATAAGCCGATCCCTGAGCTTGGACGAAAGGGAGATTATATTTATTCCTATGCCCAAGGCTATCTTCTTTCCCATACAGAACCTGGGTTCTACTGCCCGGTGACGTTAACGATGGCGACCGCCTACTTAATCGATCATTACGCCAATGATGCGTTAAAAGAAACGTACTTGCCTCACGTCTTAGCTACTGGGGACGTAGAGTTGTATGAAGGTGCAACGTTTCTAACTGAACGGCAAGGCGGCTCAGATGTCGGAGCGAATGAGACAAAAGCTATTCCGGATGGTGATTCCTATCGCCTTTATGGAGAGAAGTATTTTGCCAGTAACGCGGGGATGTGCGGGGTAGCGATGGTCCTTGCGAGGATCGAAGGAGCCGGAGGCGGTTCCCGGGGATTGAGTTTGTTCCTTGTCCCCTGGAAGGATGGATCCCATACGGCAGAAGGGATATCCATTCGTCGGTTAAAAGATAAACTCGGTGTCCGGGCAGTTCCGTCTGCAGAGGTGGAGTTTGACGGTGCAAAGGCTTATCTCGTTGGAGAATCAGAGCGCGGCATCTACTACATGATGGAAGCTCTCAATCTATCGAGGGTGTGTAATGCTGTGGCATCGATCGGGATCATGCAGCGAGCCTATCTTGAAGCAAAGCAATACGCCTACGACCGGGTTACATTCGGCAGCGCACTGAAAGATTTCCCGATGGTTCAGGATACCCTTGTTTCGTTAAAAGCGAAGCAAGAAGTCGAAACGAGCAGTGTATTCAAGCTCATTTCCCTTTTTGACAAGATTTCTAATGATCAAGCATCAGCCTCAAAGCGGGATGTTGCCTTACAACGCCTGCTTATAGCGATTTTGAAAAAAGAAACGGCCGAACAAGCTATTCATTTCTGTCATGAAAGCATTGAGATGCACGGTGGAAATGGGTATATTGAAGACTTCGTTATGCCTCGTTTATTAAGAGACGCACAAGTGCTAACCGTTTGGGAAGGGACAGCCAATATTCTTGGCCTTGAGGTATTGAAGCTGATAAAGAAATTCCAGGTTCACACCCTTTTCATGGAAGAAATGAAGGCTTCCTTAGATGCGTTACCAGAGGATCTGCAACCATTGTCGTCTCTCATTTATGAGAAGACGGATGAACTAGAACAAGAGATTGCAAAACTCGCCTCTTTCAGTGAAGAAGAGCAAACGTTCTACGCCAAGCACCTCGCTGAAAAAATGGCCGCGATCTACGAGAGCGTGGTGGCCCTTGAAGATGCAGTCAAAGGAGGACCACGCAAAAAAGCCATTGCTGAAGTGTTCTTGCAGAAGACTTGGAAGAAGGGAGAGCTTGATTTAGAGCGGAAGTCGTTAGCTTATTTTGAGATGATTGTGGAAGGGAAAGAGACGGAGGTAGGTGTAAAATAAAAACAGTGAGATAGGAGTGATCCCTAGATAATCGAATCAATCCTTTACTAACGAATAGGTGAAAACGGACATGAGGAACGGCTGAATCATGTCCGTTTTTGCTGTTATTAGAAAAGAAAGAAAAGAATATAAAAAAGGGGAGTTTTACACGCATGAGGATGTGTTTGGTAATTATCCGTAACTCCTCTTGGTAGTCAGTAGAACGGCAAGTTTCAGCTATCGCTCATCCGAAAACTCAACCCCAAGAACGGAAGGAAGAGCAGTAAGAAAGCACCATAGGATAATGAAAACATACCCGCTACCCGCGACTGAAAATCGATCCGGAGCTGCGATGAAGAAGTATTGAAATAGAAATGAGAGCACGGTCATGATGAGCGTTAGGAAAGGAAGGTAGTACGTGGTGGCTTTTTTCAATAAGTAAGTAAACAACATCGTAAGAGGATTCGCAATCAGTAAGTAGATCGGTAAAGTGGCTATAAACGCAAAAGGAATCGAAAAGACAATCCCTAGCTCTCCATCCAAAGCCATGCCGTAAAAGAAATAAACCCCAATAAAATAGACCGAACTAAGAATAGCCCCTCCAATATGTCTTCTTAAATGACCAACCATAGAAACCTCCTAAAATTTAGAATACTAGCTTTTATAAAAAGTATATTCATTTCAGAGGTGAAACTCAACTGTATTCATGACTTATGTAAAGATTATCTGGACCTTATTGATTAGTACCCTTCCTCATCCAAAAAGCTATCTTCTTTCAAACCCTGATCGTACAAATCAATTCTCTCTTCCATCGTTTCCTTCTTATCCGTATCGCGCCACTTTACCGTCATGTAAATACGACTCACATCTTTAAGACGAATCGGGTCCCCCTCATCCGTAAGCTCAGGCCCACCTTCAATAGCTCCTGTAGACTCCTCAGCGATATCAATCCCATTACCAGAAACAGCACCCGAATGAACAATAGAATCCTCACCATTCACAACAAGGTGAGTATCAAAACTCATCGAACTGGATTCATATTCCTCCACCTGTTTCATCATTAACTTCCCATTCCCAACCTTCAAAGCCTCCGGCGTCATAACTACCTCAAAATCACTTAACACCCAGTGCTCACTCTCCCCATCAAGGGGCATATAATAATGATGAACTACTTCTTTCTCCGTTTCATTACAACCGGAAAGGAGAATGACCGTAACGGACATGAATAAAAACAAAAGGCGTAACGATTGATGTAACATAATCTCCTCCTAATCCATGTATTCAATATGTAACATATTACCACGTGCCTTACGAATTGAAAATAAACAACCCCACCCGCACCCTCCCTTGAATCCTCATTATATGGTAAGCTAAAAAAAGATCTTTTTTAAAAAACCCATCCTCCTTTCAAAAAATGAATATCTTTCTTTAGATTAGGCTTAAAATCAGCGGTACATAAAGAATCTTCTAACCAAAAATAAGCCTTAAGACGCTTTTTTCTGAAGGAGTTTCCATAAAAGAGGTATGAGGTTTATACTTATAGGTGGTTAAAGTTATAATTCGAAAAGTTTTATATTGATATTTTTCTGTTAGCAGTTGTATATAGGTAGGGAAACACGAAATATATGACCTCAGGACGTTACGGAAAAAAGGGTTTAAGGGTCCGTTCATTTCAATAATGTCAGGGCTGGCTGGCGGACTGCGAGACTCCCGCGGGGAAGAAGCCTAGGGGAGACCCCACAGAGAGCGAAAGCGAACGAGGAGGCTTCCCAGCTTCCCGCAGGAAAGCGAGTGGTCCGCAAGACAGCCCAAGCTCTTTTTATCGTAACGGACCTTTGGGCTTGACGATGAACCAAAGAAAAAGCTGGGTCATATGATAAAACAGATTATGGTGATAAAGGATTGAATATACATGACTAAACAAAAGTGGTACGACGATCTATCAACATTAGTAAAGAAGGACAACGTGAAAAAAGATGAACCGTTAAAAACGTATACCTTCACACATACAGGCGGAGAAGCAGACGTCTTAGTTTCTCCTCAAAGTAACAGAGAAGCAGGCGACGTGCTATCCTACTGTTATGAAAATGAAGTACCCGTAACCATTCTTGGAAATGGGTCAAACATGATCGTGAAAGATGGCGGAATCAGAGGGGTTACCCTATTCTTAGGTAAGATGGATGACATCAGTCATTCAGGCAACAAGATTACAGCTCAAGCAGGCGCGAAGATTATTGATACCTCAAGATATGCGCTAGACCAAACACTGACTGGGTTAGAGTTTGCTTGTGGCATTCCTGGGACAGTAGGTGGAGCCCTTTATATGAATGCAGGCGCCTATGGCGGTGAGGTATCCGATGTACTTGAAAGTGCCGTTGTCGTGACGGACAAAGGAGAACTTCTTGCTGTACGCGCAGAGGAGCTTGATTTAGGTTACAGAACAAGTAACATCGCAGAGAAGAACCTTCTTGTCTTAGAAGCCACATTCGCTCTCGAGCCAGGGGAATATGATGTGATTAAGGAAAAGATGGACGATTTAACGTTCAAACGTGAGTCGAAGCAGCCTCTTGAGTATCCGTCTTGTGGCAGTGTCTTTAAACGACCACCGGGCTATTTTGCTGGAAAACTCATTCAAGATAGTGAATTACAAGGTGTTCAAATTGGTGGCGTTCAGGTTTCTAAGAAACACGCTGGATTTATGGTTAACGTTGGCGGCGGAACGGCCACAGACTACGTCAACTTAATTAAGCACGTTCAAGAAACCGTTAAAGGAAAGTTTGGAGTAGACCTCGAAACAGAAGTGAAGATAATAGGGGAAGATTAAAAGGTAAAGAGCTTAGGCTCTTTACCTTTTTTTGACTCATACCATATAGCATGGCAAGGATGGACCACCATCCCTGTTTTTATAATACATAGAAGACATTATGCTCCACTAAAATTTAATCCCTCATCGACCCAGCCTCGCGAGATGTCATATCTCCAATCCCTGCGTCTAAATCCTTCTGAATATCCTGTTTCACTTTCTGAGGATCCGTCCCTTTTACGCCTTTGTTCATTGTAGAGTTCGAATTCTTTTTAGGTTGTTGATTTGGCTTCATCGTACCCCTCCTCTGTAGTTGAATTCGTCTTTTATTATCCGTGGAAACGTCAGAAGGTATACACAGCTATGGGTTTGAACATGGAGAAGACAAGCAAAGTGTGTCATTAAGTGGCTGTTTCATCAAAAGACGTTCTAACAAAAGGAGAGTCTTTACATAGCTTAACCCATACTTCTCAATGAAGTTTTCTGTTAAATTATGGTATGATGAATGGAGTGACTAACAAACAGTGGAGGGATGGGGAATGATTTTAGAAATGACGACACAGTTTCGGGTTTCTGATATGAAGGAAGGGCAAGAGTGGTATGAAACGCTTCTCAATAAGAAGCCAGATTTTATTCCACACGAGGGGTTTGCAGAGTGGGAGCTGATCCCCGGTTGCTGGTTGCAAGTAGCTGAAGGAACGCTTACAGAAGGAAATGGACCTTTGCGCTTAGGGGTTACAGACATTGAATCTGAAAGAGATCGGCTTGTGGAGCATTTACATATTGATCGTTTTGATATTCACTCAAGGTCTGAAGTGCCAGTGAAATGGGGCACGTTCTCGGATCCATGGGGAAATCAACTTGGTTTTTTTGAGTACTTGGATAAGAGTGAAGAGAAAGAACGTGCTCACAGCATCCTCGGAAAGTAACTTCTCAACTATTTACCTTTTAGAGGACCAATCGGAAATGGATTAACATATCTGTATTTTCATGGCTTAGCATGAAGATTGTGTAATAGGTGTTCCGAACTTCCAACCTTTTAACGGAGGCATACAGGATACGGATCACGTTGAAGAAGATGGAAGCGTAGTGAAGCGTTTCTGGATTAAGCTTTAATTAAGGAGGTAGAAACCTTATGAATTTTCAAGAATTTGGACTGATTCTATTCACGGAAAACTACGAGTCTTGCGTTTCCTTTTACCGAGATACGCTAAACCTACCTGTAAGAAATGTAAAACCTACCCTTGTATCTTTTGATCTTCCACATGGATATTTAATGGTCGAAAAGGGTGGCGCTGGAAATGATCAGGAAAAGGCAAGGCACCAAAACCCAACCGTTATTCGCTTTGATGTAGAGGATTTAGATAAAGAAGTGAGACAGCTAGAGGAGAGAGGGGCTGCCTTTAAAGACAAGAGACTGGTTTTTGATTGGGGAACCATTGCCGTGTTAACAGACCCAGATGGGAACCGGATCGAGCTTGGGGAGCTAAATGAAACAAGTGCCTCCATGAAAGACTGAAGGGACATTTGAAAGAAAAAGTGCTAAAACCTTCGTATAATGTTACGCGTCTTAATCGTCCTACATAATGAGAAACAAATAGGAGGATTGTGGTTCAGAGGTATAAAAAATGAAACTAGCAAGGTCTATTAATAGGCAACCTAGGGATCTTCGTATTCAAGAGTAAGGGGGGGAAATAATGGAGGAATTCGAGCTGAGCTTTAAAAATAAATATGTAAGATTGTTTTTTATTTGGGTGCTTCCTTTAATCTTACTATCAGCTATGCTATTTATTCTTTTGCCAATAAAACAGCATTGGATACCATCTTTTCTTCCTATGACTACTTTAATTATATTTTTTGGCTGGATTAAATTTGATAAGAACAAAATTAATAGGTAACTTTTGTATTGTTTTAATGAGTGCTGAGTGCGATTATCCAAGAAGAGAATCTCCCTCTATGCTGTAAAAACGAAAGGGGAATAATACATGTTTAAATATAAAATTAACGATGACACGGAGCTTCGTTTACTAGAAGTACGGCACGCTGAAGAATTATTTCAACTCACTGATGCTTCAAGAAATAATCTCCGCAAATGGTTACCATGGATTGATCATACAAAGACAGTAGAGAACTCTAAGGGATTTATTGAGGGGACATTAAAGCAATTCTGTAACAATGATGGCTTCCAGGCGGGGATCTGGTATAAAGGAGAGTTAGCAGGGATCGTAGGGTTACATACGATTAATTGGTCAAATAAATCTACTTCCATAGGGTATTGGCTTGGGGATTCTTTTCAAGGAAAAGGGTTAATGACAAAGTCGTGTCAAGAAGTCATAAACTATTGCTTTAATGAGCTTGGGCTTAAGCGTATAGAAATACGAGTAGCAACGGGGAATGAAAAAAGTTTAGCCATCCCATACAGATTAGGCTTTACAAAAGAAGGATGTCTAGAAAAATCAGAATTATTGTACGACACATATGTAGATCATTATGTTTTTGGTCTAATTAACGAAAATTAAACCAGATCTCTTAATTTCAACGCTTCTAGTATATAGTGCGATTGCAGAATAAAGCTTCTTTTATTAACAGAGCAGGTTAGTTTGGTAGGCTCAATTATTTTTCGTGGAAATAATATAGTGATCGGATGTAGAAACATTTAACGGGTTAATAAATACGAGAGGAAGCACCTAATGAACAAATTCAGTTTGTTTGGAAAATTCATGGTACAAGAAGGCAAACGTGACACAATGGTAGATCTATTGCTAGAAGCAGCAGAATCAATGAAACATCTTGAGGATTGTGAGATCTACCTTGTAAATATTTCAGAAAGTGAACCAAATTCTGTTTATGTGTATGAAGTTTGGAGTGACGAAAATGCTCATCAAGCGTCTCTAACTCTTGAAGCTACAAAAACACTAATAGAACGTGCAAAACCCATTATTACTGGAATGGAAAGAATCAGCACCTTAAAAACAAAAGGTGGGAAAGGTCTTTCATAAGTAAGAAGTCAATAAAGCATAGAAAAACGCAGGGGTTGGACCACTGCGTTTTTCTATGTGCTTTCGTGTGTCTTGTTCCACAACCGAACTACTCATGAGGGGAGGTTCATCCTTACCGAGTCTTTTCTATCGCACAGGCTTCCGTCTCATCCACTGGGTTGCGACCCATTTCTCTCCTTGAACCACAGGATTGCCGCTATGGAGTGTCTTTTCATTAAGCAACGCGTCCTGATAAAAGTACTCAAAATACACGGCCATCCCTTTTTTAGGCGTTACAGATAGTCCGAGGTGTGGGAAAAGCGTTTCGCCACCTTCTTCGACGTCGTTTAGATATAACACAATCGTCGAGATCCGGTTGTTATCTGACTGCTTAAAGTAATCATGATGAGGCTTATACTCTTGGCCAGGCTGATACCGCAAGACCTGCAGTCCCTCGGCGTGCTCAATGGGAACATTCATAATTGCGGAGAGGCGTCGTTCCATGCGGTGGATCAGTGTGTTCTCATTTTCTTCAAAAAACATCCCGCTGCTTGTTCTCATTTCATTTGTTTCCCTTGCTTGTCCGATCCTAGAGCGCTCTAACCGGTCCTGGCTTGTAGTAATGATGCGATCGCATTCCTTCTCACTTGCCACGTTATCTAGCACTACAATAAGAGGCTCTTCTACTTTTGAGATAACAGAGATCGTGCGGTCCTCCGTAATGATGCGGTTTCCTTTATGTGAAAAGATGGTTGCTTCACGTTCAACTTGAGCGGTCATGATAGACTCCCCTTTCTGTTTGATAGATTATATGGGCGAATCTATGGAAATATGAAAGGGGAAGTAAATTCTTGTAAATACATGACATGTCATTCATACTGAAAAATAGATGACACGCCATGTATTTAGGGGGAGAATGATTTGGAGACGAAAGTTCATGTTTGGCATACGGGTTCTGTTCGAATTGATCAATCACTAGCTTTTCAAGAGAAGACGCTTCACCCGATGCCATATTCAGGGTGGTTAAGGGGAAGGAAAAAGAAGCGGTGGGTGCCCGTGTCTGTTTATTTAATCGAACATCCAAAAGGGGATGTGTTAGTGGATACAGGGTGGCATGAAGATATCAGAACTCATCAAAGACGCCATTTAGGGTTGCTCTCTCATTCGATGTTTCAAGGAGATCTGCCTCTTGGACAGTCGGTGGGTGAACGGTTACGAGAGCAAGGGAAGGACCTGAACTCGTTACATACGGTTGTTCTGACCCATATGCATGCAGACCATGTAAGTGGGCTGAAGCATGTAGAAAAAGCCAGGAGAATTATCGTTTCAGAAGAAGAATGGAAGGCAGCGCATAAAGAAATCGGCTACCGAAAGTCCATGTGGGAGGGAGTAGCTGTAGACCCCTTGCCACTTGAAGTGATTCCATACGGTCCATTTTGCAAGGGTATTGATTTATTTAATGATGGAACCGTCTATCTTGTGCACACACCAGGACATAGCCGGGGGCAGTGGTCTGTGTTGGTGCAGACGGTAAAAGGATGGGTGTTACTAGCAAGTGATGTTGGATATGCGGTGAAATCATGGGAGGAAGGTCACTTACCTGGTTTGATGGTCGATCACGAAGCAGCTGTTGCTTCACTGGACTGGGTGAAAACATTCTCTAAACGAGAGGATTGTTATGCAGTGCTCGCGAACCATGATGCAGATGTACGAGAAGGGAGGTTGGTGTAAGAATGACCGGGAAAAAGGAAGCGGAGCGTTTACGCTATTTCATTCTTGCTGCCCAGAGGCAGGGGAATCGAATCTACAATGAATCCTTATCCGAATTAGGCTTAACCTCATCAAAAGCGGAGGTACTAAGTGTATTACAACAAAATGGACCATTATCCCTTAAACAGCTCGGAAGTCTTCTGATCTGTGAAACGGGGAGTCCTTCGAGGTTAATTCAGCGTTTGGTGGAAGAAGATTTGATCGAACGAACGCCTAATCCAAATGATAGCCGGTCGACGATTCTGCAATTAACAGAGATAGGCCGTGAGAAATCAGAACGCGTCACTCTCGTTGAAGATCAAATCCACGAAAAGGTTAGCGATCAGCTTAATGAGAAGGAACTTCAAGAAGCTAACGCGTTGATGGGGAAGCTTCTAAAAGGTTTAGGCAATACGGGAGCGATAGAGAAACGGGGATTCTTAGACGAAGAGTAAAGGAATGGAGAAACAGAACCACAGAAGGCGTGAAGCCACACAAAAACAGACACAAGGAAAAGACTCCTCATGTCTGTTTTTTTCTAACAGATGGCTTTATAGACTAGCAGTTGTAATAGCAGCAAGCCCCAACGATGATCAAGAGGATGAACAGAACCACAATTAGGACAAACGTGTTGTCATTGCGGCAAGGCATCATCCCGTAAGCAGGTGATACGTAAGAAGGAGCAACGTTCGCAGGTGCGTTAACATTTGCAGGAGCATTAACATTTGCGTACATATTCATTCTTCCTTTCAGACTAGTTATTTGTCACTACAGTATACGCACCTAGCTCCGTTTCGAGCCCGTCTCCTTCCAAAATGGGTTCGTGTCCCGGCTTTATCTGCCTTTGTAAAGGTAACGGATATACTGATAAAACGAGATGGAGATTTTATTATGGTGAATCGTCACCGGCGGTACTCTATGATCTCTGTACAGTCCGGAATGAACCTCAGGTGAGAAGCGGGTGACTAAAGACGTTAAGTAAGCAGAGCGGTTGCTGTTTGGAAAACGCTTCTTGTTTAGGGCTTCAATCATCTCCTCAGCTGTTACGATTCCAAATCCATGGCCGAAGAACTTCCCACCGCCCATTGCCACAGCATTTTCTCCTCTATAATTGGCATTGCTTCGGTCGTAATCCGGATTATTGAAATAAACCACATCCCCTGGCAGGTAAAAGTTCGCATGAAACGTGTAAAGACGAAGTTCAGGGTCTGTATTCCAGCTGTAGAGATAAATATTTTGAAAAGCGGTGTTGAACGTAGTTTGTTCCATACTTTTACTCATCGCGTGATACATATTTATGACGCAAGCCGTTGCGCATTCAAACGCATATAAAGAACTGTTTGTAAAGATATCTGAGATCCCACTAGTTGGATAGACGTTCGGCTTCTGAAGAAATCCTCCAGCCGGTGTTAAGTACCAGTATTCAGGATTACACGTAGCGGCACTGAAGCCACGAAACGTGGATTCTCCTTCACTCATTTCTTTCGCACTAAGGGTCATATTCTTGCGAAGTCTAAGGGCAAACCATAATTGATCCATAGACGGAAAAGAAAAGAGCTCCCCCGCATCCCTCATCCCCTCGAGGATTTCAAGATCCACTCCTGAAACGTTTAAGGAAGAAAGGGATTGTATTTGAGTTCCTGCAACTTGT
The DNA here is from genome assembly GCF_030166655.1 of Pontibacillus chungwhensis. Taxonomy (GTDB): domain Bacteria; phylum Bacillota; class Bacilli; order Bacillales; family BH030062; genus Pontibacillus. The sequence goes on from NZ_CP126446.1 coordinate 1,417,577, forward strand.
ATCACAATGGCATTCCCCATTTCTGTCATTGTTCTGTTAGTTTATTCGGGCAAGGCGCGAAACATGTTTCTAGGACGCTGTTAAGGAAATATGTATAATACTGGATATGGTGAAACGGATTGGTAAGTGATCCGTATATAAGAATACGAGACTAGGAGATAGTGAGGTGAGGAGTTTAGATTATGGAACAAGTTTGGGACCTGGATAAAGTAAAGCGATCACAAAGAAGATCATCCATTCAAATTTCTCTTATTTTTTGGGCGTTCATCATAGGTTCTATGATTTATGGGTTCCATTATGAGAATGGAGCTTTCGTCCTTCTTGCTTCCTTCTGCGTTATAATGACTGCGTTTGCAGGTGGATCGTTATACACGCTCAGGACAGGAAAGATCATTGGCACAAAGGATAAAAGGTATAGCGAATCTTTTGAACGAGATCGTATAGGGGAGAAAGAGTGGATGGGTAAAAAGAAAATAGAGACGACCATCCTTATTGTCGTAAGTCTAGTCTTCACGGTTTGTTTATTTGTAGTAGATTGGAGCGGTATTAGGATGAACGCCTTCCATGATTTTCTTCCTCTTATCGGAGCGGGAGTAGGAACAACGTTAGGGCAGTTCATTCGAAGTAATAAAGTAGAGTAAAAGTTAATTTATTATAGAAATGAGGCGAACGAGATGAACCGTATCGTGTTAATCATTTTATTGGGGCTCCTCGTTCTGGCTGGTTGTCAGGGAGAAGAGACGCAAAAGGTGACTTCTCCTACAACACCAGAAGCACCTGAGGATGAGGGGCACGTAAAGGAAACAGAAGGGTACACACTGAAACATACCGAGCCGACTTACATAACGATAAGAGATCAAGAGTTTGAGGTTGTGCCTGCTTTTGATTCAACGCTTGATTATATTGAGTTTATGGAAGAGAACCCATTAGAGAGTAAAACAGAAGCTTACGCGTCAAAGGTCGTTAACCCTTTTCGTCAAGAGGAGTTTGGTGATACACGGGGAGGGGACGTGCGACCTCCGAAGAATATTGATGCACTCAGGAAGTCAGTGCAAAAGTTGGACTCGAGTTATGAAGAGATCGTCCATTACATTGAAGAATCTTTAGAGAAGTCTGTGGAACGCTTTCAACTCGATCGTCCTACAAAGATCTATGTGTTCCCCTTTAATCCCGATCAGCTTTCTCTTATAGATGAAATGGACGGTGTCTTAGCTCATACTACGGATGCACTGGTTTGGTTCGAGATCGATCCTGAACATTATACAGAGGAAGCCCTCTCTTACACAATGGCCCATGAATACCATCATCTAGCCTATTACGAAATGCATCCAGAAAGACCAGTTGATTTGGTCGAGGAAGCCCTTGTAGAAGGGGAAGCCGATGCCTTTGCAGAAGGGATTTACCCCGAAGCTGAGTTTCCTTGGACGAGAGAATTGACGAAAGAAGAAGAGACGGAAGTCATAAACTGGGTGAACGAAAGAAGGTATACCTATGAAGGTGAGGATTTAGTAGAGTTCAGAGACGGCAATGAGAGGATTCCAAAATGGGCGAATTATAAAATAGGCCTTATGATCATTCAGGATTTTATAAAGAATAACCCCGATGTAACGGTAGAAGAGTGGACCAAAATGGGACCAGAAGAAATCCTAAAGGGAAGTCGTTTTGCTGATGATTTTGATGGAGTGTAAGGTGCTATATAGAAATGATAGATAACAAGAATAAAAGCAGCCTGATCACAGGCTGCTTTTTCTCATGTAATCCCCTTTACGGTAACTGAGGGTTACTATTTTTTGCTTCTTGTAATTTTGGTTTGCGGTACCCGCCAGCGATGTCGGCTTTCTTAAATTCTTTAGAATAGATTACTTCTTTCGCCGCTGATGTATCGTTCTCTCCTCCGACAGGCTGGTATTGTGATCTCTTATACATTGATCTCATCCTTTCTGTTGGAATTCGTTGTACATTTATAGCCTTCCCGCTGAATTTTTGGTTGAAACATCTCTTTAATCATTTCTTTTATATGCTGGTCCATAATTTCAAGAAATACTTCACGATCGCCTTTACAAATCTAAATGGGGTTAGGACCAAACCGGGTAACACAGAGACTTCGTTGTCATTTGATCTCGTTTCTTCTTCACCGATTACGTAAGCCCTCCCTTACATTTTGAGTTCGTAAAATCGTTTCACAATAGGACGAATGATGATTCGTACCATCAATAAAGAAAAGAGAAGCGTTTGCCCAATTGTTGAAGCATCGAGGGAGACAGAAAGGACAAAGGCAACTGCAATCATGCCATCCATAATCCAATTAACCGCCTCACCAGACTTAGCATTAATCAGGATATTCCGCTCATCATTCTTCTCAATCTCACTACGCTTTTCACCACTTGCTGTTGTTGTATCTTTTCTGCTTCGTATGTACATTTCAATGGAGAGGCCCGCTAATGCAAAGCCTAGTCCCGCTACTCCAAAAGGAAGGTCGTCATTCACGATTCCTGTGATAAAGGTACCGATCCCGATTCCTGCTAATACAATCGTTAGAATTAAATTCCGTACATGCTTAGTGTTCATTTTCATCATCCTCTTCAAATATAAATAGATCTTCAATGTGAACATTTAAGACTCTGGCAATCTTGTAGGCCAGAAGAACAGATGGATTATATCGCCCCTTTTCTAATGAAATGATGGTTCTTGACGAGACAGAAACGATGTCTGCTAATTCTTGTTGGGTAATGTTCGCCTCTTTTCGAAGGCTTCTAATATGGTTTTTCAAAAAGTGATCACCTACATAGGATGTGAAGTTTATTTCATGTGAAGCTAACTTCATATTACAACTAGTGGTATTTACAGTCAATAAAAGAAAATAAAGGATTTAAAAAGATTTCCATCTTTATGCACTTCATTGAGTCGACTTTAAAAATATTAATAAAGACGTAAATGCAAAAAGATCAGGAAAATTACAACTATATTGACAATTAAATCAAAGACTAGTAGAGTAATAAAAAAATATTCTTATCCAGAGAGGTGGAGGGACTGGCCCTTTGAAGCCTCAGCAACAGGTCGAAGATGACACTGTGCTAATTCCAGCGGGTGAACCATCCTGATCGATAAGAGCTTTCGTTATTGTCAGTTAAACGCACTCGCATGAGAGTGCGTTTTTTGTATGTTCACCCTACTAAAGTTAGGGGGAATGAAAATTGGAACATCAGTTTAAACGGGAAATGAAAACAAGGCATTTGGTTATGCTCTCCCTTGGGGGTGTAATTGGAACAGGGTTGTTCCTAAGTTCTGGCTATACGATTCACCAAGCTGGGCCCCTTGGAACGATTCTCGCTTATGGTATTGGAGCTCTTGTAGTGTATTTGGTTATGCTCTGCCTCGGGGAGCTATCGGTTCAAAATCCGGAGACGGGCGCCTTTCATACATATGCCCACAACTACATAGGACCAGGAACCGGGTTTACCGTTGCTTGGCTGTACTGGCTGACCTGGACTGTTGCATTAGGCTCTGAGTTTACAGCAGCTGGCTTATTAATGCAGCGGTGGTTTCCGGATGTTAGCGTCTGGATATGGAGTGCTTTTTTTGCTGCTTTAATTTTCAGTTTGAATGCTTTTAGCGTGAAGTTTTTTGCAGAGGCTGAGTTTTGGTTCTCTTCTGTAAAAGTTGTAGCCATTGTTCTGTTTATCCTTATTGGATTTGGAGCGATGTTTGGGTGGGTCACGGTGACGAATAGCGAACCCACTTCTGTGTTATCAAACTTTACAAGTCAGGGGCTCTTTCCTAACGGGGTGACCGCCATATTGATGACCATGCTAGCGGTAAACTTTGCCTTTTCCGGAACAGAATTAATTGGAATTGCAGCAGGAGAAACGGTTAATCCGTCCAAAACGATTCCGCTAGCGATCCGCACAACACTTGTCCGTTTAATTCTCTTTTTTATCGGGACGATCGTTGTCCTCTCGGCGCTGCTACCAACGGATGTGGCTGGTGTGGTAGAAAGTCCGTTTGTTGCGGTTCTTGACCGGATCGGCATCCCGTATGCAGCGGATGTGATGAATTTCGTGATCTTAACAGCAATATTATCCGCTGCGAACTCAGGGCTCTACGCATCTGCGCGCATGCTTTGGTCACTTGCGGATAAAGAAACAATCTCGCCTGTCTTTGCTAAGTTATCAAGTAGGGGAGTACCTCTGATCGCGATGACCTTTAGTATGATCGGCGGGGGCCTTGCGTTGTTGTCTAGTGTGATTGCGCCGGACACGGTGTATATTGTTCTGGTATCGATATCAGGCCTGGCTGTTGTAGTGGTGTGGATGAGTATCAGCGCCTCGCATTTCCAGTTCAGAAGAGCGTATCGAAAAGCAGGGCATAAAGAAACTGACTTAGCCTACAAAGCGCCATTTTATCCAGTAGTTCCGATTGCGGCATTTACTCTGTGCTTGGCTTCATGTGTAGGGATTGCCTTTGATCCGACGCAGCGAATTGCCCTTTACTGTGGCATCCCGTTTATTGCCTTATGCTATGGAAGTTATTATGTGAACCAATTTATGAAGAAAAGGAGAATAAATCATGTCAAAACCTCTCAATCGATTAAATCCCATTGAATCCTTATTAAGCCGTCAGGATGTCCTAGTGCTCGATGGAGCCTTGGCGACGGAATTAGAACGGTACGGCTGTGACTTGGATGATCCATTGTGGTCGGCTCGTGTATTGCTCGAACAGCCTGAGGCGATTAAGCAAGTACACGCTGATTATTACCGTGCAGGTGCGGATTGTTCCATTACGGCAAGCTACCAGGCAACGGTGGACGGCTTCGGGGGAAGAGGTTTCACAAAAGAGGAAGCCCTGTCGCTGATTCGAAAAACGGTTACGCTGGCTACAGAAGCCCGCGATAAAGTACTAGAAGAAGACCCCGACCGGGAGAGACCGCTCGTAGCAGCGTCTGTTGGTCCATACGGTGCCTATCTTGCGGATGGTTCAGAGTACGTCGGACAGTATAGCATTACTGATGAGGAACTGTATGCTTTTCATAAACCGCGTATGGAAGCTCTTATCGAAGCGGGTGCAGACCTCTTAGCGATCGAGACCATCCCTTCGTTTCGGGAAGCCCGTATTCTTGCTTCGATTTTAAAAGAAACCCCTGAGGTCTATGCTTGGCTGTCCTTCACGCTTACAGATGGAAGAACGATCAGCGACGGCACGTTACTTAAAGATGTCGCCAATGAATTTGAAGGAAATAGTCAATTAGCAGCAATCGGCGTGAATTGCGCTCCGCTAGAAGTTGTCACAGATGCAGTGGAGAACCTGCATAACTATACTACAAAGCCGATTATCGTCTACCCAAACTCGGGTGAGAGCTATGACCCTGATACGAAAACCTGGCATGGTTCAGAGAGTTGCGAGAGCTTCCCCGCACAATCTGAGGCATGGTATAAAGCAGGGGCCCGGGTGATCGGAGGCTGCTGCCGAACGACCCCTGAGCATGTGAAAGAGCTCTCTTTGAAATGGAAGAATAAAGCCTGATCTTAAACCCTGGGCCCAAACATGTGCCCGGGGTTTTTGAATGAGGGAGCCCCCTCCTTTTATCAAGAAACGTTTTAGGGAAGTCTATCTATAAAAGAAGAACGGGTTCTAGGAAAGAGGGATCGTATGAAAAAACAGGTGTACCGTGGTTTGATAGGCCTATTGAACAACCCTTTGATTGGTCGTGGATTGCAGAGAATCAGTCAATCTTCATTGAGCAGATGGCTCATTCCAACCTACGTAAAGCTGTTTCATATAATAGAAGACGAGGCTTACAAGGAGCGGAAAGCCTATACCTCTTTAGAAGATTTCTTTATACGGGAATTAAAAGATGGAGCCAGGCCAATCCACAGTGATGAGAACGTATTAGTCAGTCCGGTCGATGCTCGGGTGGAGCGATTTGGGCGGATGAATAAAAGTCATATCGAGGTGAAAGGTCTTTCTTACTCTATAGAAGATTTATTGAGCGATGAAGAGATGAGTACGCGCTACAAGGATGGTTTATTTATCGTTCTCTACCTAAGCCCGTCAGATTATCATCGCATTCACTCACCAGCCGATGCCGTTGTGACAAAGCAGCATGAGCTTGGAGGAAAGTCCTCACCGGTAAACAAACTAGGCCTAACCTTAGGAGAGTCACCTCTATCGACAAACTATAGGATCGTATCCGATTTAAAGCAGAAAGATGGAACTCGTTTTGCGGTTGTGAAAGTAGGAGCAATGTGGATCAACACCATCGAATTAACCCACCCCGGCTCCCAAGTTGAAAAAGGGGAAGAGATCGGGTATTTCTCCTTTGGATCAACGGTAGTTCTTTTATTCGAGAAGGCTCAAGTCGATCTTCATCCTGAATTGGAGGAGAAATCTTTGATTAGAGTTGGAGAACCTGTAGTGGTGAAGAAGTCTTCTTCAAAAGAATGAGCATCATGATATAATAAAAGACAAACAAAAAAGGAGGAAGATGATGGCTCCACATAAAGTTTATAAAATGAGTGTCGCAAATGTATATCCCCATTATGTAAAGAAAGCGGAAAAGAAGGGGCGTACGAAGGAAGAAGTGGATGAAATTATCCGTTGGTTAACAGGGTACAGTCAGGAAGAGCTGGCGCAAATTTTGGAGGATGGAACAGATTTTGAAACCTTTTTTGAGAAAGCTCCTCACCTCAACCCATCAAGGACCCTTATCAAAGGCGTTATTTGTGGGGTACGAGTAGAAGAAATCGAGGAACCAACAATGAGAGAAATTCGCTATTTGGATAAGCTGATTGATGAACTAGCAAAGGGGAAGAAGATGGAGAAGATTTTACGAGGTTAAAAGGAAGGCGCTCTTCTGTGTTTTGGTTAAATATGTTAATATAAACTGGAAGAACTTTTACATATTGGGGTGTTTTCAATGAATGATGGATTGATCTTGTTGGGTTTATTCTCTATAGCGGCCATTTTAGGTGTGATCGCCTTTCGCATGTTTTCGCGTTATGAGAAGAGGAAGATTGTCACCTGTCTTGTCGTCAGTTTCGCACTCCCTATAGCTTATCTGTTCGCTATGATTACTAGTGTAGAATTTGCAGCACTGTTAGGAGTACTCGTTACTGCGGCTATGATTTTTGAAATATTCGCTTATTTGTTGGTTCCTATTATACGGAATATTATGAAAACAAATGAAAGCAGTTGACATTTCGTCTAGTAAAAGAAGCGTATTCTTAGCTTGAACAAGCTTAGGAAGGGCTTCTTTATTTTTGCCAAATTGGGTGAAACAAACGCTCTTTTTCATCGTAGATAAAGAAGAGAACACTGAAGGTTAGGGAGGAATTCTTATCGAGAAGATCTTTGTGAAGACATGCAACTGGATCGGATTCATTCTTTTACTCTTATCCCTTTCAATGGGCTTTTTCGATTTTTCAGTATTTGGTTCGCCTTTCTTAATCTTTTACGGAATCAGTTTTATTGGGTTAATGGTTGGATTTATGGGATGGGTCCTCCTACGGTTTAATAGCGTTTCTGTGAAGACAAAAAGGATCGGAAAAACAGGATTCTACGGCAATTTAGCGATTATCGTTTTATTCTTTCCGCCATTGTCTCAACTATGGGGGACGTTTTTGTTTGGACCTTAGTAGGGATAAGGGGGGGCAGGCCCCTTGTCCCCTCCCTTCGTCTTGGAAAAATAAGGTGGTTGAGCAGGTTTGTGTGCTTTCATAACGAATAGTAGAAAGAAGAGGATATCACCGACGGAGGGATATCCTTTTCTTTTTTATGTTGATGGAGGGATTGCATGATTGAACGCATTGATACGATCTGTCTGAAGGTTAGAGACGTTGAGAAATCTAGTAAGTGGTATCAGGATGTATTGGGGTTTCGTGTAGCGTTTAAGGATAAAGGTTATGTTGTGTTAAATGTTGGAGAGGGCGGCGTGCCTTTAACGATTGAAGAAGGAAAAAGTGAGGGGCACACGAATGGAAGCTATCCGATATTCTTCTCTAACACTATTGAGCAACTACATAAGTCATTAGAAGAGCAAGGGGTGCAGGTGGATTCTCTACATGAAGATGGATTCAATCACTATTTTGACTTTTACGATCCAGATGGGAATAGATTGCAAGTTTGTTTTTTTGAATAAGCAGGAGTCACGGAAATGTAAGCAAATCATGATTGTTGGAATGACGTAAGGAGAAATTCGACCATGAGTTTACGTAGTTGGAGTAAAGTTTTCCTAATCTTAGCTTTTGTACATTTAGGTACTGTGGTGGTCATGAAACTGATTAATGTAACAGAAAACGACTACTTTCATCATTCTTATTTACTTACCTTTCTATTATTGTCTGGATATTATCTGTTAGATATTATCCACAACATAAAGTTGAATAGGAATAAGCATTAAAAAGCAGAAGGATTAAATCCATAACAAAGGAGAGGAGAAATGAAACGACTAGCCATTCTAACCGTAGGGAAAACCCACTCAGGGAAGAGCACATTCGCCAGAGCTTTAGAAAGGGAGCTTGATCATTCTTTTGTGATGGACCAAGATAACCATGCTGAATTTATAAATGCATATTACCAAAAGCTCCAACCAGAAGACGGCCCCAATACGCTCAAGCACTCGATTTCTAAGTTAATCGTGAATTATGCTAAAGAACATACGAACCTTCACATCATCGCCAGTAGTGCGAATCGCACTAAAGCAGGAAGACAGGAGTTGCTTAAAAACATCTATCCTCCGGACGAATTTGTTCGAATAGTGGTTCACTTTGATCTACAGGATGACCTCCTCCGCGCGCGAGTGAAGCGTAGTGAACGAAAGACCACGATCTTCAGGGGTGATTATTCGAATTTTGATGAGATTCTTGAGCGTCAGCAAGCGGAGTCTTCTTATGAAGGTGTGACCGATCCGAAAGAAGGGGAAGCGGACCACCTTTTTGTTATTCAAGACCCTGATGAAGTGGAAGGTGTTATGGAGAGTATCGTGGAGCTTTCCAATCGATTATGAAAAGAGTGAATTCTGTCAAATTAGAATAAGGGTGGGCAACTATTTTTGGAAAGCTGGTGATGTAATGGAAAGGGAAGTAGTGCGGGTTAAAGATATATTGAACCATAGGGAAGAAGAGCAAGTAGCTGCATTAAAAGTAGAATTAGATGAAGCTCCTAATAGGAAGGAAGCTCGGGGTATCACTGAAGAAATACTAATGATTTATGACAAAGCGAAGCATCGTTATTTTGAAGATGGTGTGGTTACTTAGAGATTATTTAAAGGTACGCGTCATTTCTATCTAATCTTTTGCTAGGTTATCATTTACTTCCAAGTGGTTTCAATTTTTTTCATATTATTGAAAAGGATTCTGACGATTTGTATAATCTTAACAAGAGAAAGCATTTGGATTCTCCTAATCTCATTAACCAAATATGAATGAAACAAGGTTTTTCCATAATACGAAAGGGATGTCCACCATGAACTTAAAAAAGCTTGAACGATTCACCTACCTGCTCCTTGCTTTATTTATGGTAGCTCTTCCGTTGATCATTTTAGTGTTTGATTCGCCAAATAATGTAGTGATGATTTACTTCGGTGTAGCGCTATCCATTGTATATCTAAGTAAAGGGATACTATCTTTTCTGTTAAGAAGACAAATTGACTATGTATACTTTATTGCGTCTATCGCCATTATAGCTATCATTATCTACGTTTAAGTAGGATTTGATAAGGCGTTTTTATGGTTGGAGCGTACATATATATGAAGAATCGATTATTGCTAGTAGTCGTATTATTTTTTGTTTTAGGTTCTGCTGCGGTAAGTAGTATGGATTCGATTGGTTACACTTCTAAGTCCATATTTTATGGTGTCGCTATGACTGTCCTAATTGTTATAGGATTGGTAAGCTTATATCATTATTTTATAAAATCGAGACATTAATTTACCGTCTACCTCTTGAGCTAACTCTTTCATCTTTTTATCCATCGCCGCATCGACTTTGATGATGGATAAAAAGGTGAACAGGCTTAAGGAAATTTATACGATAAGAATTATCTTACTATTTGCAATTATAGAATAATAAGGTAAACTAATTTACAAAAGTTTACAAAGTATTTTGTCATTAAAGCTAGAGAAGAATTTACGCCCGAAGGTAAAACAATAATAGTGGGAGCTTTTCGCATACATAGGAGGTATTTCAATCAATCGTTCTCAAAAGATCTCATTCATGATTCTAATAGGTAGTCCACTGTTGTTAGGATTCCTTTCCCTTCTTACTAGAAGATGGGAGTTCTTGATGTGGAGCTTATCGACAACGGCGATCGCTTTAACCGTATGGAAATCAAACCGTTTGAAAAAGGGAGATCCTTATGACAAAAAGTAGTCCAAATGTATACACACCACCCAAACATATCGTTTCAGCTGCAACGATTGTACTTAATGAGAAAAATGAGATTTTGCTGATTAAGGGACCGAAGAGAGGTTGGGAAATGCCTGGAGGTCAAGTAGAAGAAGGGGAGTCTTTAAAGGAAGCGGCCATTAGAGAAACAAAAGAAGAATCAGGGATTGAGGTTGAAATTCTAAAATTTTGCGGGATCTTTCAAAATGTGAACCGATCGATCTGTAATACATTGTTTTTGGCTAAGCCAATTGGTGGGGAGTGCACCACATCTTCAGAGAGTCTTGAAGTTGGGTTTTATCCGATTGACAAGGCGCTTGAGATGGTAGAGGTGAGCAATTTCCGAGAACGAATTGAATATTGCTTAGACGACGCTTCTCAACCATTTTGCATTGATTTTTAAATGCTTGAGCATAGGTGTTTCTGGTATATAGGAAAAGATCGATCTCTGATTGTAAAAGTTTACTGGGATCCTGAGTAAAATAGGGGGCTTTTCATGAAAAAGATTCTAATGCTGTTTCTGCTATCGATCCTTTTAGTCGCTTGCAACCAAAATCGTATTGATTTTACAGGAGAGGGCGATCATTGGGATGTTACTTACCATGTGAAGACTAAAGGTGAAAATAGTCAATCTTCAAACTTAGAGATTAGATATACTGGTGATGACACTCCACCGGAAGACATTCACTTCGAGCTCGGTGATGAGCATAACGGAAATGTGAGTTTGGACGAGGGGACATATAAAGGGAGTCCTTCACAATGTTCTGGCTGTAACATAGCGAGAGAATCACAAGAATTTCAAATGATTATTGAATGGGATGATCAAGAAGAAATGATTGAGCTTTCGTCTGAGTAATACTTGTAACTTGAAGTTTTTCATCAATTGGTTTAACAGGTATTAATGGAATGAAGCAAGAGCTCTTCTCTCTTGCTTCATTTTTTTATGTCTTCATCACAAAGCTTATTTAGAAATTCCGGTCTGAGTAATGTGGACGTCGATGTTCAAATTAAAAGTGGCTTTAGGATAAATCTTCTTCCAATCTTCTTCCTTCCACCCTCTTGTGACAGCTCTTGTACGGTCACCAATGCGAAGGGGATCGATCTTTTTCTCTTGAATTCTCTGGAGCAATTGAAGCCCTTTTTCCTGCAATTCTTCTTCCATATGGGTTTCAACATGATCAATCAATCGTCTTGAGTTTTCCTTCTTCTTTAAGGAAACAGCTTCGTTAATTTTCCCTTCTAGCTTCACATGAATTGTAATTTCAGGAGCATCTGTCGCATCGGTAATCTCATAGTGCACATTCGATCCGATCGCCTCTGTCACAATGTAGTTGCTATTGGGTTCTGATGAGCTCTCTCCACCTTCTTGAATGGTGAACTCATAAATTCCATTCTGAACGCTTTCATACAGCATTTTAAAGATGAAGAGGTCGTCCATTCCAATTTGATCAACGAGGCGGTCATCTTCGAATAAAGCAAGGCCGCTAAGATTGATTTCGCCGTTTTCCTTTTGAACAAGAGGCATGAAAGGGTCCATTCCCTCTCCGTAATAGCTGTATAAGAATTCATGAAAATTGACAGTAGGCAAGTTTTGCTCTAGGTTCTGTTTGATAAGGTCTCGCAAGTACATCGATACGGTTGGGGCGATTTCATAGGAAGCAGATAATAAAGATTCAGCATTCCCGTCTACAATGAGTAGTTGCACATTTCTGCCAATACTCGAATCACGGCTGAAGTAATCAATAAACTCATAAACGCCTCTTTCAGCTAATTTCTTGTTGTATAAGATGGTTTCTATTTTCCCGTTTCGAATCGGTTGTGAGCTCGTTTCCTGGAGCTTGTTTTTCATATCATTTACAGAATGAGCAGTTGTGGAGATGCTCACATTTTTAACAGTCGATTCTGCTTCAGATTGACCATATACCGATAAAGCAGCGGTGCCTTGTATAGATTCCTCATCTACATAGTCATAGCCCATCGTTTGAACGATTTGAATATCTTCAATGATAGACTTTTCCGAACAACCATTGATGAATAGGAAACTTGAGAGAAGTAGCATAGAAATTTTCTTCATTGCCCTTGCCTCCTTCTGATTTTGGAAAGAAGAAACAAACAAGGAATGTAACAGGCAAGTACAATAAAGGACGTTTGATTGGTGGTGGTATTGAGCATTTGAACGGCATCACGTCCTTGAATAAGCGAAGCTGCGACGACAAGGGTAAGAACAATTCCGTAGCCAATCAATCGGGTGTGAAGGGTGATCATCTGGTTCACGCCGCGCAAGATACACCACAGTCCTAAAGCCATTTGAGGCAAGATCACAAGAAGCCAGATGGCGATACCGACATATTCGAATCGTTCTATAAATGGGAAATCAACCGTCTTCCATAAGTCAAGAGTGGGCCAAACGACGTGTTGCAACTGTCCTTGGGAAAAGTACATAAACGTAACGAGCGCACTAAACAGATAAATGAATGACGTCAACAGTAAGCCGAAGTGTGCATAACGAGCTGATGTTTTCCCTCTTTTAATAAAAGGATAATAAAGAAGGAGAAATTCAATTCCGACGTAGCTAAAGGTCATTTCTTTAGACGCTTTCAAGAGAGAAACGGCGTCTGCTTCGAAAAAAGGAATTAGGTTCGTTACATGACCATCCTGGATTGGGTAAATCTTCAACAAAAGCAGTGGGAGAGGCAATAGGACGCCAAAAAAACAAATGCCAGCGACCACTCGAAAGTCTCCTAATACAAAGTAGTAGCTCAACAATAAAAAGAGAAGAGCTAGCAACCACACGGGGGTCTCTGGAAAAATCCAAGCCCGGATCACATCAATATAAACCCGGAGTACTTGTAATACAATTAAGGCAAAATAGCTTAGTAAAGCTAATGAGAGTACATTACCTATCCACTTTCCGAGAAGAGATTGGTGAATGGAAATGATATCTTGATCGTGTTTCGTTACAACAGAATAGATCATCCATAAAAGGATATGGGAAAAGAGAGCGGCTAGGATAATGCTCATCCATGCATCATGTCCCGCTTTCTCAGAAATGACCCGTTCAAATGAGAGGACACCCACCCCGATCTGCATTGAGTGGATAAGGAAGAATACCAGAAAAGGAGAGATTTGTTGATTTTGGCTGACGTTTGACATCGATTAATCGTCTCCTTTTTTAGATGGAGTGGGTTGAGATCGGACAGAATCTTCTGGTCTCATTTGTACAGGGCGGCTCTGCTGGTAGCGGAAGGATAGCCGAATGAAGGTATCTTTTAATTCCTTAAAACGAAACGGGAAAACAGGGGCCAAATAGGGTCGTCCTAAAGATGTTAAACGTAATAAATGCCCTAACACGAAGATCCCGCTTATGAAAACCCCAAGTAACCCAAGGAATTGTGCCATAAGAAGAAACGGAAAACGAACGAGACGAATGGTGTTACTCATTTCATAGATCGGCGTCGTAAATGATGCAAGGGCAGATAGGGCAACGACGATCAGAAGGACATTACTCGTGATCCCTGCTTCAACAGCAGCGGTCCCTATTACGATACCTCCTACAATCCCGATTGTTTGGCCAACTTTAGTCGGTAAACGCGCGCCAGCTTCCCTGAGCAGTTCAATAGCTAGCTCTAAAATAATTGCCTCTAAGATAGGAGGGAACGGGATATCCCGCCTGGAGGAAATCAGCGTGGCAAGTAAGTCCATCGGAATAAGTTCATAATGATACGTTAAGATGGCCACATATAGTGGAGATGATAAAACAGAAAAGAAAACAGCAAATAACCGGATTAAACGCATCGCTGAGGCAATGGTCCAGTTCATAAAATAATCTTCAAAAGCAGAGAAGAATTCAATTAATGTGGTCGGACCAGAAATGACATTGGGAGATCCATCCACAAGCACAATGACTTTCCCTTCACCCAATTCGCCTGTAATTCGATCAGGCCTTTCAGATGAGACAAGTTGAGGAAAGATGGACTTTGGATTATCTGAGATCATTTGAATCAAATAAGAACTATCAACTATTTCATCGTAATGGATGTCTTTGATCCGCTGTGTGACCGTATTTACATTTTCCTCATCAGCGATCCCGTCAATATACATAACGGTAACGCGCGTCTTTGTAAGCGAACCGACCCGAATTTCTTTTATTTTCACCTGTGGAATAGGCAGTCTTTTTCTTATTAGCAAAAGGTTAGTGTCAATGGATTCTACAAAAGCTTCCTTTGGACCGAGTACACTAAATTCCACTTCAGGCTGTGAGACGGCACGTCCTTCCGAGCGAACTAAAGGGATAAGGAGAGCTTGAGTAGGATTGTCTTTGTTCGTAATCATGCCAAACCCCTGCATTACTTTGTTTTGCACTTCTTTGACTTGGTGGTGAACCTGACAATTTTGGATCGAGATGGTTTCTTTAAGTTTCTCTAATGGCTCAACTTTCTGAGCTATACTCGGCAGCACATGGCGCTCTAATTGAGCTGCATCGATTAGAGGCTGAAAATAAGAGAGACGATACGCTTCATCTGGTCCATAGCGATAGGATATAAAGTCATCGGATTCAATAAGATCGTCCAGAAGCCCTTTAATTGTAGAGTAGGTGGTATCAAGGGGTTCGTGCGATCTGACGTGAGTTGGCTTCTTCTTCCACATAAACATTAAGCCCTCCAGAGATCGGTCACTTGGTTTTAGGGATAGTATGAGTTGAAAGGGGTGGAGTTTATACATGGGAAAAGGGGACAGGTTCATTGTCCCGTGGGACGAGGAACCTGTCCCCTCTGACCAATTTAGAGTACGAGTTAGGGTATGGATGTAACACGGTTTATTTATTTATTTATAATTTCATTAATTTTTTCCTGAGATTGAAAACACTTTTCTTTTGGGATTTGATCTTCTTCTCCTACATAGAAATGGGTGAAAGTAACGCTCTTATCATTGCCATTTGGTAAAGTAGTTTCTACCATGGCCATACCTTTATTATGAATCATGTTTTCTTCATTCACTTCTTTCCTGTCTCCACGATCATCCACATAGTAATAGGTAACATTCCTAAGACCAGAACGATCTTCATAACCCCAACCAAAATCGTTAGGTGATGACGTTTTTACTATGCCATCTTTAGGGATATTATAAGTAATGATGTTACCTTCCTCAGTAAGAGATTTCTCATTTTCAAAGTTATAAAAAATACCTACACACCCCTCAAATTCTTCAGGTAATACATAAACTTCATCACTAGGATGATGATTTATTTTATATAAAACAAAAGAAAGAATAGGTGCCATTACAAGAACCCCAATTATTATCTTTTTTAGGATCGTCCTCACCTCCATAGTTGTTAGAAACCAACTCACATTTTAACATTTATTGTAAAATTAGTTAAATCCTATTCTTATCCCAATCCATGTTGTTTTCTACTATTCTACTTTCCCGTAGATAGCCTTTTATGTGTATAGGTTTAAACCATAGTAGCTTGCAGGTTGCTATTTATTTTGAAATAATTGGCATTAACGAATAGGAAGTTTTAGGAATTCAAACAGTCTAAATCCACAAGGATGATGAGATGATTAAGAGTCTACGAATCTTGATTCTATTAATTCTGTTTACGTTGGCTGGATGTAGTGGAGACGATCAAGGAGTTACAGGATCACCTACGATTGAAGGGTACCTTGTAAAAGTGGAGGATCACGAAATTCTTGTAGTAAGCGGAATTACAAAAGAACAAGCGATAAATAAAAGCTTTGGAGACCTTACTGAGCAAACAGATAAGAAATATGAGGCGCATACATTTAAGGAGGAGCATATGTTTGAGTCCTTTAAACAGTATGAGGTTGGCCAAAGGGTTCGCGTGTGGGCGAAAGGCGGATCCGCTGAGTCTTATCCTCCCCAGTCGGAATTAGAGAAGATTGAAGTGGTGGAGTAAGGAAGCTCTGAGGTGTCATTTTCTTTTGGTTTGGAGGGATTGGGTGAGTAAAAACAAGAAACGTTTCGTCTATGTTGTTTTAACAAGTCTTATTCTAATAGGTCTCGGGTTCTTAGTTAACCGGCTTTTTTCATACCATGAATTGTTGCAAAAAAGTTATACGGAGGAAGTTGAGAAAAACTTTGAATCGATTGATCGGTATGGGGAGCTTTTATCTAAAGCTTCGGAAGGTAGGATGACGGAAGAAGAACTCATTGTAGCCAGTTGGAAGCTGCAACGAATTGAAAGTGATCTACTTGATCAATTCAATCATCTAATTGAGTCTGGATTATCTGAAGATCGATATAACCTGGGGTTGGACAGCGCGTCTGATAAATTAAATGCGATCTCGAAAACCCTTCGAGATGCAGCATCGTATCAATCAGAGAATCTACCGCCTGAAATCAGCGGGGAGTTAAAAAGGGAGAGTACTTATCTGTCGACTAAGATGTCAGAACTTCAATACGATGACCTAAAGATTCATGAAATTAGCCTGATGTTTAAAGCCTTTGAAAGTGAAATGATCGAGCCAGCCGATTGGCAATATAACGAGAATCGATAACGAGCTTTGGGACTCTTTCTTTCAGTCTTAAAGGGCCTGAGCTTCTGAAAGGAGAGTGCTAAATGAATAGAAAAATGAAAATGGTCATGGCGGGGTTTTTCATTCTAATCCTCATTCCATTAATCATTTTTAATTTACTGGATATTCATTTCCCTCCATATACGTTTTCAGCTTCCAAAGGGTCGGTGACGGTGGAGCATATTTTTAATGAAGATGAAACCTACGTGCTCGAGAAGGAAGAAGATAATAGACTTGCTATAAAGGTCATGGTGGAAATAGGGCAAAGTCGTAACCTTATAGAATTGCTTTTTGCATTAAGTTCAGTTTTGTTTAGTGTTCTTTGGATGGTCTATTTATCCCTGCGGAAAACGCGCTTCTTAAAAATAGGTATGTTCCTTTACGGGGGAGTGGCTGCAATTGTCGTAGGTTACATGGTTGTTCAATTTGTGGAGGTTTATCAATCATTTATGCCTCTTCTTGAAGAGCTTCAGAGTAGGTAGTGATTTGATTAAGAGAGAAGGAGGGGGAGGATGGCTGGTAAAGATGTGGATCAACAGATTGTGAAGCGCTTGAAGAAGAGGCGATTACTCCAGAATAATATACAATTTCTCATTGGCTTTATCATTTATGGACTCTTGTTTCTCTATGCAAGGCAGGTAGGGTCAGCTTTTGTACTTGTCTTTGTGTTTAGTTTGTTTTCGTGGAGCATTGCCGTCCATTCTTTATATATGTTTAAAACAGGAAAAATAATCGGAACTAAAACGGCTCGTCTGATGGTAGAACTTGATAAAGAGCGAGTAGGGGAGGAGGAATGGAAGCAGCAAAGAGTGGATGGAATGCTGGGGATGGGGATCATTGGCATCGTGTCGACATTGTGTTTGTTTTTGAAAGACTTGCAAAATGTAGAGTTAGAATTCCTTTTCTTCATTCCTATTCTAGCAGCGTGGGTGGTTCATAATATTCTTGAAGGTTATAAGATTAAGAAGTTATGAGGGAGAAGACATCAAGAGAAGAACTTTTCTTATCGCTACGATAAAAAAGATAGTGATGCCCCTGATCACTTATAAACCTAAAAAGTCAACTTGAAACAATGGCCATAATGACCGCTGTTAGTACTGAAACCACAAAGGAGCCGACTATTAGCCATTGGGGGACGGTTGCTTTCTTGCCTTTCGTTATAAAGGATTCAATCAATTGAACAAGTACATATAAGAGTAAGGCAGGGATTGCTAATAGATCAACCGTAATTTCTTTATCCATAACAAGCATTAATGGGACAAATAAAAGCCCGTATATGATTGCCATGTTAAAGCCGGTACTTCTAGGGTTTAACACTCCGTTGGTCGTTTGGTTTCTTGTGTTCTTTGAAGACGTTGTGGTCATGATTACACCATCCTTTCTTGTTTCCGTTAGTTTATTCCTTGTCATAATGCTTCTTTCTTTTACTGTATTGTAATTATGAGGAGCATCTTTAGGATCTTACTCCGTAATATACGATTTCTGGATTAAAATCCTGGATACCTTCTTTGTAGGGTTAATAATGAACTATACGTTGATAGGTTGAAACTAAATATTTGGAGGAGCATGATGCCGGAAGCTGTTGTAGTGGGGATAGTCGTTTTGGTTTTAGTAGGAGTAAGTGCATTTTATAACCGTATGACAACGTTACACTTTGTTTGGATTCTTTTTATTTTTTTGTTAGAGTTCGTAGCTAATGTTTATATATCTATGAATCTAAGTCTTGTCTTTGGTCATGATGGATCTGGTTTGGTCCTTTTTCCTGGCTTTGTATTCATTGGGTTCATTTTGACATTAATCTTGAATAAGATATTTTTTTCCGAGTATTACAAGTAGCTAATGTGGGGCAAGGGACCAGGTCCATTGCCCCACGGGGCGAGGAGCCTGTCCCCTTGTGCTTTAGCTCCCCATATTCTTTAAAATTTCTTCAATAACATGACTAGAGTTCTTAGCAGCTTCTTCAACGAAGTTCTCCTGGATCGAGGCAGCCTCTTCGCCAGCATCGTCAGAAGCCGAACGAATGACGACATATGGAATGTTGTTTAACTGAGCTACTTGCCCAACAGCAGCTCCTTCCATTTCTACTACGTATGCATTGAATGTATTGTAAATCCACTCTGTTTTCTCTTCACTTGCAATAAATTGATCTCCCGTAGCAATACGTGCCTCAAACACATCTACGTAATCAGGCAATCCTTTCGTACCCTCTTTAGCTAATTGAATTAAGTCCTCATCAGCTTTGAAAAAGCGAGTATCCATACCTGGGATTTGACCTGGCTTGAAGCCTTTAGCAGTCTCATCCATATCATGATGGACGGTTTCTGTAGATATGACGATATCTCCTAGTCCTAGGTCGGGATGCAGACCCCCGGCCACGCCTGAATTAATTAACGTATCAACATCAAATTCACTTATTAGCGTTTGAGCTGCAATGGTTGCGTTCACTTTCCCGATGCCTGATTGGACAAGTACAATCTGTTGTCCGTTTAGTACTCCTTCATAATATGTAAGGTCACCGATTTCTTCCTTGTTATCAACTTCCATATGAGAACGTAATAAATCTATTTCTACTTCCATTGGTCCAATAATACCAACCCGTTCTTCATCTTTCTTCTCTGCAGCCTTTGACTCATTTTGTTGCTGTGAACATCCTGCGAGCAGTAGGATCAACAACACAATCCCTAGTAGCGGTTTGAGTAAGTAATGTTGTTTCATGTTAGCACCTCTTTTTCTAAGTTGAAACGAACGATTGAAGCGATACACTTAATAAAGTTCGTCTTTTTGTCATTGTATTTTATGATAGAAAGATTTACAACCATTTATTTAACTAAAATCGAACTTTGTGTAATTTTTGTTTTGTTTTGTTCGGATTTTGAGTTTGCTTGTTTACTGAGGGGGAGAACGAAAATACCTGGTCCAAGTGGGAGTGTAACTTTTGAAAAGATCTATGCGACGAATGGGTTAAACAAAGGGGGTTCCAAAATGAGAAAAGGACTATTTCTAATGTGCTGCTTATTGTTAATGAGTCTATTAATTGCTGGTTGTCATTCCTCAGATGACTCTGTTAATCAAGATATGGAGAAACCATCTAGTGCATGGTATGTAATGGATAAGAACGACTCTAAAATACTTGTGGTTAAATCAAACCCAAAAGACGTCAATAACAATGGGGGTTACGATGCCATATGGGGTTCTGGTGATATTGAAGGTGTATCAATAGGTGACCGAGTCGACATCAAGGTGGAAGGTAGCGTCATGGAATCCTACCCTCCACAAGGTAAGTTCGGAGAAGTTGAAATCCTTTCTGAAGAGAAACCTGAAGGAGCTACTCTATCGAAATCAGAAGCGTTGAGAAAAGCGTTAAGCAACATGGAACATCGATTAAAAATGGTGGAAGCAATCGATTTCATAGAGGAAAAAGACATGTGGAGCGTTAAGCTGCAAGATGGAGATGAGGTACTTGAAGTAAGTGTTGATGATGAATAAACCAGTGCGTGATGTATGTAACAAGAAGGATGTAAGTTTGTATCGAACTGTCCCTCTAGCCCTTATTAATCGACATGAAACCGCTTTTACTGTACCATATTTTGCAAGGTGCGAAGATATAAGTCAAATAAAAACAAAAGGGGGACATTCACAATGATTTTAAATCAAAAGTATACTCTATCAAATGGGGTAGAGATTCCTAAACTAGGTCTTGGAACTTGGAAGATTGATAATGACGATGTGGCACAGACGGTAAGAGAGGCTATAAACGCTGGGTATCGTCACATTGATACAGCACAGGCTTATGAAAATGAGAGAGGTGTCGGGGAAGGCATTCTTGCCTCTAGTGTGAAAAGAGACGAGCTGTTTATTACCTCAAAAGTCGCTGCTGAAATAAAGTCATACGATGAAGCTGTAGCATCGATCGATCAGTCGTTAGAGAGACTGGGTCTTGAATTCATTGACCTTATGCTCATTCACTGTCCGCAACCGTGGAATGAGTTCGGTAGTGACAATCGATACTTGGAAGAAAACCGTAACGTATGGAGAGCGCTAGAAGAAGCATACGAAGCCGGGAAAGTACGTGCGATTGGTGTTTCTAACTTCCAGCAAGTGGACCTTGAGAACATTTTAAATGAGTGCAACGTGAAACCAATGGCCAATCAAATCTTAGCGAATATCACGCATACTCCATTGGATTTGATCCAGTATACGCAAGACCAAGGCATCCTTGTTGAAGCTTATTCTCCTCTGGCCCATGGCGACTTGCTCAAAAACGAAGAACTTGAAGAGATCGCAGAGAAATACGGGGTTTCCGTAGCTCAATTAAGTATTCGATTCGATTTACAGCTCGGACTTCTTCCACTACCTAAAACCGTCACTCCTGAGCGTATGAAGACGAATACAGAGGTAGACTTTAAGATTAGTGAAGAGGATATGGACTATTTGAAAAAGGTGTAGTTCCCTAAAAGTACAATGAACCTGTCCTTAAATCACTTCTGAATCTAGCAACGAAGGAATGTCCGCCCCCTTACTCTCATAGACTTAGAGGGTAGGAGGGAGGTGGTCTGAATGCTTGAGTGGAGTGTTTTAATCGCAGCGATCGGGTTTATCGTACTTGTCGCTTATTTGGTTCTAACATTACGAAAAGTCATGGCAACACTGGCGGAAACAGAAGAGACGCTGTCTGACGTCCGTAAATCCGTAACAGGGATTACGGAGGAAGCAGAAGAACTGATTCATGAAGCCAACCAAATTTCGGTTGATGTTAAAGGAAAGATGGAAGCCGTCGATCCTTTAATCGAATCCGCACACGATGTGGGCGATATGATCCATGAAGTAACAAGCTCAATGAAAAGGACTGCTTTGGATAAGAACGATAGGAAAACCGTGCGGACGCAAGAGAGTCAGCCGGTGCAGATTAAATTGAAGTGAGGAAGAAGAGACTGGGGGGACCGGTCTCTTCTTTTTGCATCGGGGCAACTATGAAGGAGGGGAACTTCATAAAAGAGTGTTCACTTCCCCTCCTAATAACATTGATAGTTATATACATTAGGAAAAGAAGGATTTAGGAAAGCCCACTCTACATTAGGCCCAAGCTTTTAAGAGTCCAAATTTCTACAGCTTTAGAATACATCTCATCCCAATTTATAAAGGAAGTCTTTTCTTTAATAAATGTTTCCCACTCACTACTAGGAATGGCTTCAAAATCCTCTAGCGAATTGATGTTAAACTGTGATCTTCTTAACATCTCATCGAAGTTATTAAAATGGGTGAACGTTGTCATGAAATTTGACTCAAACAGTTCATTTAGTGGGACATTATTTTCCCCATCTAATTCTCTACCGTTTTTTTGAATCTTATTTAGTTCCTTATTTAAACTATCAAAACCATACTTTTTGTTACTCATATTGGACCTCCTTATTCTTTCTATGCTAATAATCTATCACTTTTGTAGTTTTATATCCTTCATATATGACACCTGTTCATTTGACAGCTGTGGGCGCAACAACCGCAGGTATTAACTTTGCTTTGGAAGCAGCAGCAGGTAAAAGGGCTATCCCTTACGTAGGAACGCTTGTGTGGGCTTCAGATGCATTGACTGCGGCTAATTATTATATCGATCAATACTACTCGTACCTAGGAGTTGAAAGATTTAAAGTAACTTATAAATGGAAATACGAGTTAGACCCACTAGCTGACGGTGGAGGTATTCCTCAATCTAAAGTATTCGAGACAAAAACGGTAGCTATATATGAATAATAAAAGAGCCGCATTTTATTAAGTAGTTCAGTTGTGAAGTAGAAAACACCAAACACAATATTAAAGAATTTCTACTTACATGATTTGTATTTGAAATGACAGATACCTATGATAGTTTACGTCTATTAAAATTGAGCTTGTAAACTTTTATATGAGAAACTTTTATAAATAATTGTCGTCTAAATTATATAGAAAAGGAGTGAAAAACTATGACAATCAATAAATCGTTACTTGCTCTCACTTTATTTTTGTTGTTACTTTTATTCGGTTGCAGTAATGACACAAATGATAGTGGTGTTATAGCAAGTGAAAAAACATTGCCTTCAAATTTTCATGAGGTTGCATTTGAAAGAGAAACAACACCTTTATTTCAATTTTTGATAAGAAAAGCTGTTAATCAATCAGAATTTGAGCAAACATGGAACTTATATGGATTTGAAGATAAAATACCAAACGTTAGCTTTCACGAAAAAGATGTTTTTTTTATTGGAGTTCATGAGTCTGGCAGTTGTCCCTACAAGGTAAAAAATGTTGAATTAAGCTCTGACAACAATACTATGACAGTGCCTTTATCGGAACCAGACGGAGCTTGTACTTCTGATGCAACACCAAGAACATTTGTAATCCAAATTGATAAAGAAGTATCCAAAGGTATAGAGAACGTAGTTATTGTTCAAAACAGAGTAGAAACGAACGTACCGTTTGAAAATTAAATAAAAATAGAGGAAACCCTAATATTTTCGGGTTTCCTCTATTTTGGTATAAATATCAACATTAAAATTTAACACAGCCTTTCAATAAAGCTGAGGTCCCCATTACGATAGAAGAGATGACTGAGGCAATCATAATTGAAAAGCTTATAGCCCCTAACCCTATTCCTTCCCATCCTCCCACAAAGAAACTGATCAGTAATAAAACAATACTTAACACTATGAATAGTGGTGAAATGATATAGTGTAACTTGGAGTCATTCTTTTGAAATATCAAAGAAATGCTTATTAAACTAACGGTAATGATAGCCTTCATGAATAAGTAAGACATTTGAATTCCTCCTCTAGAAAAGTCGTAACGTACATCTCAATATTCAAAAAATCGTTCTTCCAATAAACTGCCTCTTAAAAAAAGGAGATGCCTCTCGACAACTCCTTGTTAAACTCTTGCATCCGTTAGCTAAACGAAAATTTAATCTTGCTGATAAACTTGTACATTTTCATTTGGGATCCATCCCTCATTAAAAGAATTAAGTTTTTGAGCCCAAAACCACCCATTTAATTCTTTTTGTTTGAAAAGCAGTTCTCCGATATGCACGTTTAATTCTTTTGCTACGTAATCTTCTAATACCTTTCCGCAGGTATCTATTATTTGTTCAGGAACCCATCCCTCTAGCTTTAAATCTTCTGTATGGCAATATATCCAATTATCCCAATTTTCCTCTCCCATGTACGCTTCTCCGACAATAACAGATTGTCCTTTAGTCAGTTTAATCGGATTTGGATAATTACTTATATGATTTTTTATCACGATATATATATTATTATTCATACGGGCTCCTTTTCTCCGATGTTTTTTTTAATTTACAGATTCGTTTCTTCTATTAAATTAAAGACTAAAGAATACATTCTTTTTAGGTTTTCTTCTGTTTCCTCGTTATTTGGCAAGTAAACACCCATAGGTCTAAAGGAGTCAAATTCTTTTGACTCATATTCCACTCCTGGAGCGTACATCAGTCCAGGTGTCCACTCCCAAAACTCACTATACTCTTCAGATTTTCGAAAAAAGGGATGGAGTTTCTGGCAGAAATAAAAAAGAATGGGATTTCATGCCTCTTATAAACATCAACATACTGACTCTGTGAAGCTTCGGAAAGATTCTCTTTCATAACAAAGACGGCATCATAAAGAGTCAAATCTTCTTCCCGCAATTTTTTAAATGAAAGTTCATTAAAACGAACGTTTTCTTCTCTAACTTCTGGAGAAGCTCCAACTACAGCAATTTTTAAAGCCTTTCCACTATATGGTTCGAATTCCACATTTTTAGAACTACCCGCATGATCTGTAGCTTGAGTCGTTTCAGAATCACTTTCGTTCGGTTCATTGGTTTTTCCGCTCTCATCTTTATTTTGGCAACCAACTAATGCCAAACCTATTACGATGAACAGAATAAAAAGTTTCTTCAAAATACACCCTCCTACATATTTAGTTAAGCATAAAGCGTTTCATCCATACAAAATATTACAATTAACTATACTAAATAACATTGGTTTTGACCATGGTTTTAGCACCATTTTAACTTGCGAATAATAGCTATTGTCCAGTTGCTAATCCTTGTGCTAAAACCGTTGTTATTTTAGACGTAAAACCATAATAAATCCTATCATATCAATAAAAAGAAACATGCGAATTCCTATGTGAATTCGCATGTTAAAAGCCTTGTTATTTTCATTTTTCTACCTCTGAACCGAACTACTTAGCATTTTATGCTTTTATATTGTCACCACAACCGTCAACATGGTAACAATAAGAATAGGCAACCAACCAAAATCAATAAGTTTATTGTTAGTAAATCGGTTAAATTTATACCTTAGAGTTAACCTTTGGATCAAAGCATATAGTGCACTAATAGCAAAAAAGTTAAGATAGTTTAAAGAATCAGAAAATAATAACACTAAAATCAACAAGCAATATACTACTGTCCTGAAAAAGGGGAATCTAAAAATCGTCATATTTACATCCTTTCAAGATATAGCCACTACTGTAATTCGTCTATTTAAGGTCATTCCTTTTGTGTAAACACAGTTTAGCAAAGAATTTAATACAAAGAAAAGTAAATTAGGTAAAAATTTCATTACAAATTTAATTACAGATATCCTAACTCTAATGGACCACAACAATATATGGATTTAACTATTAGATAAGCCCAAAATAAGAAGGATAGATAGCGATGTAAATAATTAAAGGTTTTATTTATTTTCAAAAATTGAATCCCCCACAAAAGACTGATACTATAAAAACAAGCAAAAACCAAGCACTAAAACAAATGAGGGAAGAAAATGCCAAGAGAGTCGAAGCGGGATAAGATTTTAGAAGCGGCTGCGCTGATTGTGAAGGAGCAGGGTAGTGATGCTTTGACGTTGGATGCCGCAGCGAAGAAAGCGGAAGTGAGTAAAGGCGGATTGCTTTATCACTTTTCGACGAAAGAGGCCCTAGTGAAGGGGCTTGTTCAACATATGAATGACCTTTATCGTGAGAACGTCGAGGGACTGGTAGAGAACGATCCAGAGGAAGCGGGGAAATGGGCGCGTGCTTTTATCGAAGTTATGCGTGATAAGAGTGAAGAGAACCGCACCATTAGTGCCGGAATGTTGGCCGCGCAGGGGATCAACCCTGAGCTTATGAAACCCCTGCAGGATACATATGCCGACTGGCAGGATCACATGGAACATGATGGGTTAGATGAAGTCGATGCAACGATCACCCGTCTTGCAATTGATGGCCTGTGGCTTTCTGAGATCTTTGGCCTAGCGCCACTAGACCCCGAGCTCCGAGGACGAGTCCTCGAGCGGTTGAAGAACCAGACGTATAAAAAATAAATCAAAAAAAGTCACCAGCTCTTTAGTAGAACTGGTGACTTTTTTGTTTTAGGTTCTGTTGAAGTGAGGATTTTAATCTGTCCCATATAAGTGTCCTTATATAGACTTTACCTATCTCCAATTGGCACGTTCCCGTTCCTCTCATTACGGTAAAGGTGGGCCTGGAAACTGCGAGACTCCCGTGGGAAGAAGAGTCTAGGTAAGACCCCGCAGACCAGCTCTGCTGGTCGAGGAGGCTTACCAACTCCCCACAGGAAAGCGAGTGGTTTCCAGGCCCACCTTACACTCTATTCAAGTAAAAGGGAACAATTTCTTTCCTAGTTCTAAGCAAATACTTTCTCTTCTGAACGCTCAGCAAATACACGCTTAGCTTGCTTGACTGCATTAATCACAGAAGGGAAACCAAGATACGGGATGAGCTGAATCATCGCTTCAACGATCTCTTCTTCTGACAAGCCAGCGTTTAAGGCTGTATTAATGTGTAATTCAAGCTGCGGTAAGCTTCCTTCGCCTTGGGTGATCAGGCTTGAGAGTACCGTTAGGGCACGTTGCTTCTGGTCTAAGTGGCTACGGTTGTAGATGTCTCCGTAGGCGAATTCTACAATATATTTTCCGATATCAGGAGCAATGGAATCTAAGTCCTTCATTAAGTCAAAGTGGCTTGTTCCTTTTTCCTGATCGGTGTATGAGTTTAAGGCTTCTAATCCTTTTTGATAGCGTGTCGTCATGATGTGTTGTCTCCTTTTATGCAGCTTCGTCTTTTTCCTTCTTCAGTCTCTTTTCTTTATCCTCATTGGCCATCTTAATGAACGACCATCCTAAGATCGGCAGGATCACAAGTAGCGGGAATCCTCCGATGATGCTGATGGTCTGGAGCGTCTTCAGTCCGCCTAAATACATGAAGATCATTGGCAGAACGGAAAGGGCAAGGGCCCAGAATAGACGGTTCCAGCGAAGTGGTTCTCCCTCAACGTGCTTCTGTACAACAGAGGCGATGACGTAAGAACCGGAGTCGTAAGTTGTGGATAGGAAGATAATCGCAAGCACAACAAAGACTATAATCGCAAATGTTGAAAGGGGTAGCTGTGTGAGCGTCCCGATAATGGCAGCTGGTGCTCCCTGGTTGTTTAACGTTTCGATCACCGGATACTGTCCACTTAATTCAAGGTACATGGAGTAGTTTCCTAGGATTCCGAAGAATAGAACCGTTCCAAGACTTCCAAACAGGACCGTGCCGAATACAACCTGGCGAATGGTACGTCCTTTTGAAATGCGGGCGATGAATAAGCCAACGAATGGCGCGTATACAATCCACCATGCCCAGTAGAAGACCGTCCAGCCTTCAGGGAAACCGGTTCGTTCGAATAATCCTAAGTCATTAAATGGTTCTGCCCATGTACTCATGCTGAAGAAGTTGTCCATCATGCGTCCAAGGGATGTAACCGTTGATTCGGTCATAAACGTGGTCGGTCCAACAGAAAAGATAAAGATTAATAGGGCAAAAGCTAACCATAAGTTAATGTCACTTAAGACGCGAATTCCTTTTTGGAGTCCAGAATAAGCGCTTAGTCCAAAGATTAATGTACACCCAAATAAGATAATCGATTTCGTCATAATATTGTTCGGAAGTCCAATAAGGTGGTTTAATCCTTCTGAAATAATCGGTGCAGACAGGGCAAGACCTGTACCGCCACCGCCTAATAGTCCGAACATAAATAGAATATCTACGAGTCGTCCAAGGAACCCGTCCGTGTGTTTCCCTAATACGGGGCGACACGCTTCACTGATTTTGAATACATTCGTTTTACGAACAAAGAACATGTAGCCGATCGGCAGGGCAGGGATGGCGAACATCGCCCAGGCAATCGGTCCCCAGTGGAAGAATCCATAAGTAGAAGCCCACTGAACCGCTTCTTTTGAGCCTGGCTCAAGACCAAACGGAGGTCCTTGATAATAGTAAGCCCACTCAATGACACCCCAGTAAAGAATGCCTGTCCCAATTCCACTCGTGAAGAGCATCGCTGCCCAGGAGCTTGTTTTAAATTCAGGCTTTGTATCCACATCGCCTAGTTTGATATCTCCGTAGCGGCTGATCCCTACAAAGAGTAAGAACATAAGCATCAATAATCCTACCGTTAAGAATAGGAACCCTAAGTTTTGTGTTACGACATCGTTTGCCGCTAGCACAAGTTTCTTCCCTTCTTTAGGAAAGACCATCAGCGGTACCGACACAAAGATCAGTAATGATAAGGCACCCCAAAAGGTTTTCCAATCCATTAATCTATTCGTCACAATAATTCCTCCTCATATTTCAATAAGTTGTTATTCGGTTGTTTGCCATTGAAAACTGTACTATCCAGACGGTAAACCTTTCAAAAGGGAGATTGGGTATTAAATAAGAGGATTTAAAAGAATGAAAGAGATTTTTAGATACTCAGGGCAAATTTTAACTGATTTTCGTAAAATTTATGTGCAATTCACTGATTATACAGTTTGTTTTGTACATCATAAAAATTTTATTTAAACTTTAAATGCTGTTATGTAGCGGTTTTCAGAAGGTTAAGGGAGTCATTTTGATAAAAAACGGTTTGAAACTAAACAGTCCAGATGGTATAGTTTTGACTAGTTGATCACAACAAAACAAAAAACGAATTCAAGAGGAGGAACTTTTGAATGAACAATAAAGTACTATTAACTTCTGCCGTAACAGGGGCAGGAGATACGATAAAGAAAAACCCGAATGTTCCAGTAACACCAAAGGAAATTGCTGAGTCTGCGATTGAATCAGCGAAGGCGGGGGCAACGGTTGCTCATGTTCACGCTCGCGATCCGAAAACTGGGGGCATCAGTCACGACGTCGATCATTATCGTGAAATTGTCGATCGCATTCGTGAGTCTGAAACAGATGTCATCATTAATATCACATCCGGGGGCGGGGGCGATTTCATCCCGAGCCTGCAAACACCAGCTGCTGGTGGAGACGGCACGGATATTCAAACACCAGCTGAACGCCACGAGCCGGTAGGAGAATTGCTTCCTGAAATGTGTACATTAGATTGCGGAAGCACAAACTTCGGCAACATGATCTACATGAGCCCGACCGACTGGCTTCGCGATCAGGCGAAGATGATCCAGGAGAGCGGTGTGAAGCCAGAGCTTGAGTGCTTCGATACCGGTCATATCCGTTTTGCCAATCAATTGGTGAAGGAAGGGTTAATCGACGGCGATCCAATGTATCAGTTCTGCTTAGGGATTCCTTGGGGAGCGGCAGCAGATGCGGAGACAATGCTTTATATGAAGAATCGCATTCCTGAGAACGCGCACTGGTCTGCATTTGGCATTGGACGTATGCAAATGCCAATCGCTTCTCAAACAGCACAGCTAGGCGGAAATATCCGCGTTGGACTAGAAGACAACATTTATCTATCAAAAGGTGTACCAGCAACGAACGAACAGCTTGTTGAGAAGGCTGTGAACATGCTTGGTGGACTAGATTTAGAGCCAATGACACCACAAGAAGCCCGCGAATATCTTAATCTACGAAATCCACATGGAGGGAAATAATCATGACAAAAATTGCAGTAGTCGGAACAGGAGTTATCGGAAATGGCTGGATCGCACGCATGCTTGCTCAAGGGTATGACGTTGTCGCAACAGACCCAGCAGAAGGTGCAGAAGAGCGCATGCGCCGCGCGGTTGACCATGCGTGGCCTCACGTTGAAGCACTTGGCCTTGCGGAAGGAGCTTCAAAGGACCGCCTAACGTTTGAAGCAGATCTTTCTGAAGCGGTGAAGGATGCGGATTTCATTCAGGAAAACGTACCGGAGATCGAAGAGTTAAAGCAAACGGTTCTTAAAAATATCGATCAACACGCTAAGCCGGATGCCTTGATCGGCTCAAGTACTTCTGGCATTATGCCTTCAGAACTACAAGCGAACTTAGATCACCCTGAACGTGTAGTTGTTGCTCACCCGTTCCACCCGGTTTACATCCTGCCGCTTGTTGAGGTTGTACCAGGAAAGCAGACGACCAAGGAATTTGTTCAGAAAGCGAAAGACTTCTATGAAGGCATCAACATGAGCGTACTCATTGTTCGCCATGAAATTGAAGGTCACATCGCGGACCGTCTATTAGAAGCGATCTGGCGCGAGTCTCTTCATATTGTTAACGAAGGCATTGCCACAACAGAAGAAGTGGACAAAGCGTTCACTCACGGTGCAGGTCTTCGCTACGCGCAATATGGTCCATTCTTAACATTCCACCTAGCAGGAGGCGAAGGCGGCATGCGTCACATGCTGAAGCAGTTCGGACCTGCGCTTAAGAAACCATGGACGAAGCTTGAAGCACCTGAATTAACGGATGAACTGTATGAGAAAGTCGTTTCCGGATGCGAAGAACAATCAAGCGGCATGACGATGAGTGAGCTTGACCAGAACCGAAACGAATTCTTAATTAAGCTTTATGACCTTGTGCAGGAATACTGGCCACAAGAAACAACGAAAACGAATGTGTAAAGGAGAGTCGAATATGGAACAATCCTTTTCTTATCAGGGAACCGTTCTTCATGAGTGGGTGGACTATAACGGTCATATGAATGACGCCGAGTACAATAAAGCGTTCAGCCAAGCAACGGACGCCTTTATTGACCACATCGGCCTTGATGAACGCACCCGTGAAGTGTATGACTACACAATCTACACCTTAGAGACGCATATTTGCTACCTGCAGGAAATGCATGAAGGCTCTGCCTTTACGGTTAAAGGCCAGATCTTTGATGTAGACGCAAAGCGCATTCACCTGTTTCTAATGATGGAAAATGAACAAGGCGAAGCGGTCGCAACCTTAGAGGAAATGCTGATGGGCATTGACCGTAAAGAAGGACGCGGCGCTGCTTTCCCTAATGAGGTAGCGGACAAGCTTACTGAAATGGCTGAAAGGGATGCTCAGATCGATCGCCCGAAGCAGGCTGGGAGAACGATTGGGATTCGTAGGAAATGAGATGGAGATGGTGGTGGGATGGAGGGACAGGTTCCTTGTCCCACGGGACCACGGACCAGTCCCCTTGTCCCGCAGGATAGTAATAAAAAAACTCTTCCAATAAAAATTGGAAGAGTTTTTAAGTATATCTGAGAAGATAGATTTTTAGTCTTTTCTTTTTTCTTCTTTCATTATTAAATTAAAAATTTTACCTATTAACCAAGTGAAAGTAACAAAACTTAATACTTTAATAAATAAGTTAAATGTACCATCAGTGTATAGTGTATCTATCAGTCCATTTAATAAGAGTAAGACCAGTCCTAAAGTGACTAAACCTATTAATCTAATCATATTTACCACTTTCTATTATGGAGTTTGTTTTCTGTCTCTATGGGGCACGTTTTGTTTTTAACCAATGAGCCTATAACTATTTCCAAACCACTAAAATACTACGCTGCGCACTTTCCCCGTCACAACCTGTTAAATCATAATCCGTTCTCTCTTTACTTTCATCAACATCAATCGATTTGCAGGTGGCCTCGCTTACGCTACCGGCCCCGTAGGCATCTCTCCTGGAATCAATGGTGGAATGAATAACGTCACCATCATATTTAAGATCGTGGAGAATCGGATCACCCTCGGTCGTGTACCTTACTACCCGGATTTCATCTTCACCCCCTTCATTCACATGTTCTATAAAGGCATAGAACGTTTCTACGTTAGTCATATCTCTGTGTGAATCAACGATATCTTCTGGTGATTGGACATACTCCGGTGCATCGCTATTTGTAGTGTCTTGCGTACCTTCAAAGCCATTTGATTGGCATCCTGAAAGAATGAACAAAATGATGCTGGTCACCACTAATATGTTTCTCATCATTCTCTCCCCTCCTTTTAAAAGTTTCCATTTATAGCTTTCTAGTTGTTTCGATCCTTCTATTTTAACATTAATATCCAATTGGAGGAGGGGCAAGGAAACAGGTTCATTGTCCTTGAGATTTTATTCGTAAGCACATAATGAGGTGTTGTATGGTATCCTAATACTAATGTTTGGAAAATAATGGGGCGGTTGTTTTGTGTACAGACGTATATAGGAATGTCTGTTCAATTATGTACGCTTTATTATTTTGGTGGACTATTTTTCTCGCCTTCCAACAAATCACGAACCGCTATCCAAAGATCAATCATTTAAAGTATTGTTGTTTTTATCTCTTTAAATACGAATAAATAAAGGAGAGAATTGATATGAAAAAGGTGCTCGTATTTCTAACAGATGGGTTTGCGGATTGGGAAGCCAGTTATGTTACACCGGAGTTGAATAAGCCAGATACAGGCCTTCAAGTGAAGACAGTAGGAATTGACCGAGATCCCAAAGTCTCGATGGGTGGACTCACGGTTCTTCCGGATTACAGGTTGCAAGATGTCCGAGATGCCTCTGATCTCGCGATGTTGATCTTGCCTGGTGGAACAGGGTGGAGAGAGGATAAGAACCAGCAGGCAAAGGAACTTGTAGCCACTTGTTTTCAAAAAGAGATTCCGGTGGCAGCCATTTGTGATGCTACGACGTTTTTAGGAATGCATGGATTTCTGGATCACCACGCCCATACAGGAAATTCGTTATCGTATTTAAAAGAAGGAGCACCTACTTATCAGGGAGAAGGGCATTACATAGAGGAACAATCGGTGCTTGATAGAAATTTGATTACCGCGAATGGGAGTGCAGCTCTTGAGTTCTCAAGAGATATTTTGAAACGGCTAGGTGTGTTAAAGGATGAAGAGTTGGAAGAGTGGTATAGCTTTTTCAAAAAAGGGTTTATCAAAGCGTGAGGTGGCTTCGGGACAAAGGGACAGGTTCATTGTCCCGTGGGACCAGGGACCTGTCCCCTCGTCTCGGTACCGGCTCTAATATTTGGCGAAATAAGGGGGGATACCTTTGTTTAGTGACTTATACGGAAGCGTTAGCTCTGCTCTATACGCTTTCACCTTTTGGTGGTTTCTTTTCCTGATATTTGGAAGGATCTTTAACCGCTATCCTAAAAAGAATGCTTGGAAAAAGGACGGGATCATCTCTTTTGTCCAAAGTGTTATTGTCTTACTTTCACTTCCTGTCTTAGCGGCTTTGATTGGACCGTAAAAATGGGCAGTTCATTAAGGTGTAAATTATTTGATATTATTTCTATATTATAGTAATCTGACGTAATATTTATCTTTCAATAGAAAAGAGGTAAGAGTATGCGTCAAGATATAGCGCTTGAGAAAGTAGTTGAGAGCCTGAAGCAAGAGCCATGTGTGCAAAGCTTGTTCGTGAAAGGTTCAATGGGAAGAAATGAACATGACGAGCACTCAGATATTGATTTGTATTGTCTGGTGGACGAGGACGGGGAAGCGTCTTTTCTGACACGAAGGCTTGATCACCTAAGGGCTTATAAGGATCTATTGTACTATGAATCTATTTTTATCATTGCTCCTCAGGTCATTGGAGTTTATGAGGATGGCCTACACATAGATTTGTTTACGGTAACGAAGAAGACGATCCAGGAAAAAGATTATTTTAAGGTTCTTTACGATCGTGATGAGGTAATGAAGGATTATCAGTTGACTCAAAACCTGACCTTAACGACTGAAGAAGCTAGGGATCGCGCCGAAACCGTCGTTTGGTTTTTGTTTCAGTATACGAAAGCCAAAGACAGAGGGAATGATTTGTGGGCAACGGAAATGCTTCGGGAAGTGATGCGATCTATGAGTCGGTTACTTCTTTACCGATATGCGAATGATCGGGCACAGCTAGGTATGAAAGCTATACATAAGGATTTACCGCAATCGAAAAAAGATCAGCTTCTTGAGATTTATGAGCAGATAACGCCGTCCGCTCACCATGAAGCAGGTAAGAAAATATTGAAGATGATCGATGAAGAATATGGATGGATCGCATTGGAGGCAGATGTGCCTACTCAATCGGGTAGGTTGTTAGAGTTGGTCAGAGCGCGGATCTAAATGGCGACTTTTAGATGATGGAGGTGTAGACAGTGAAACGACGACTAAACTGGTATTTCATGTTTAGTTTAATTATTTTATTGGCCCTTACCATGAATGCTTGTAACCTAAACAATGATAAGGACATCATTTTCATTCGGCATCACTTAGATGATTATAGTGCTAGCACCGAACCTTTTGAAGAAGGGATGGCGTTCACTTTAACAACAGATGAAATTGTTGAAGGAGTGGAAGAACCAAGACTTTTAGACACCGTCTATGATACTGAAGTATACCTTATCAAAGTGGAGAAGAGGGAAGATCGCTACGTGGTCGAGTTCGGTTTAGATAGTGAATTGAAATCAAACGGAACGATGGTGAGTTTATTTCGATTGAACTCCGACCAGTCGTATTCAAGAGATTTAGAATATGAAGTGGTCAATGAAAAAGGTGAAACAGCTGACATTGCTTATGGGGGTGGAGATAGTGACGCGCCTTACGAACAATCCTATCATTTCAAAATAGGTGGGGCAGAGGTGAAGAGCGGCGAACAATGGACGTTTAAACTTAGTGGAGTTTATCTTTTAGACTACTCTAAAAAGTAGAAAAAGCGGGACAATGAACCTGTCCCCTCGTCCCGCCAGTTAGGAGGGATACGATCACAAAAAAGATCTTGTTCTCAGTAGCAATATGCACTGGGTTTCTCATTCTTCTCTATCTAATGGTTTCTACCTATGCGGCAATGGAAGAGGATGCAAAGGAAAATATCCTTTCCATATCGCTAAGTTTACAGATGAGCTTGTGGGCGTTTTTGTTTGGAGTTCTGTTGGAATGGAGAGGGTTAAAGAACTTACTCAGGGGAAAAGTTAGGATCAGTTGGTTGGTAGTGCCTGCACTGCTCTTAACCGGTTTTAGTTTTATTCCCATGTTCCAATGGATCTCCTGGCTCGGTTGGGGAAATCCCTTCTTCATAAAAATGTTCTATATACCAGATCTTTATAATCTATTGGATGTAGCAGCGGGGGTCTTCTTGATTCGTTCTATAATTAGAGAGGAGTAATAGAATTGCTTCATGTTGCTTACAACTAATGAAAGGCCAGCCCTATAATAGGGCTGGCCTTTCATTTTCTTATGTATGCCTCTTACTTAAGCAGTCAGATGAGACTTCTCTCTCTTCTGGCGATAAACTTTTACGATCATTGTCCAAAGGTGATAAACTCCGATTCCTATACCCGCACCCAACGTATTTAGAATGATGTCATCTATATCTGTGCTTCTTCCTATCCCTAATGAGAATACAGTTGAAATTATGGTTTGGAAGAACTGGAACACTTCAATTCCTACTGAGCATAGAAACGCATACAAGACGACTCGTTTATAGCTCGTTGTCCACTTGAAGTAAAGCATAGCAAAAGCGAGTGGTGCAAGCATCATCAGATTCCCTAGAATTTGAAAAGTTGCATTCGGATTGTAGCGTAACACCTCAAGAATTCCAGTGAGGGGCATGAGGTTCACAAAATTGAAGACATAGCTTATATCTTCCGGTGAATAATGGATGTTCGAGAAATACCACTCGAATTCAACCGTTTGGTGATACAAAACGCAAAAGTATAAGACGAATGCGGTTCCGACGATCCAGTCGAGTACATGATGGAAGTGTGTCTGTTTTAATAGAAGACTCAACAAAATGATTATCGTTACGAGGTTTACTAGACTTTGCCCAAACAAACTACTATTGGACTGGAAGTAAAACAGGACGCCTTGGCCATAAAGAAAGATGGGCACGGCTAACAATACGTATTTTTTCACAACATCACCCTATTACTTAAATGATTTTTAGGAAGAGTGGTTCCTCTTACCTGAACGATCCCTAAACAACATTTCCATATTAAACCATATCGGTGAGGTTTTCAATGGACTCTTTAGGGTAAAAATCGGCAATTCATTTAGTGGTGCAAGACGAACACGTTTTAGTTGAAGGGGCGCATCAGTGTTTGTAAGCTAATAGATGTGGGAAGAAGGTTACATAAAGGAGCGATCTATGAAACTAGTATTTGATTTAGACGGCACCATTATTTTTAAAGGGGAACCTCTTTCTGAGGGGATTGCATCCGCGATTGCGGAGTTGCAGCATAAAGGGTTTGACGTGATCTTTGCCTCTGCCCGGCCCGTCCGTGATATGATCCCCGTTCTTGATGAACAATTCCATAATGGCACGTTAATTGGCGGGAATGGGTCTATGGTCTATAGGGAAGGGAAGCTCGTTTCTGAAACGTCATTTCAACCTGAAAGCGTGAACGCGCTACAAGAGCTGATTGAAACCTACCAAGCCACGTATTTAATCGATAGTGAATGGGATTATGCTTATACAGGCCCGGATGACCATCCTATTTTAAACAACCTTGATCCTTACCGGTTAGCATCGCATGTGCCAGTTGGGGAGTTACCTACTATTGTGAAGGTTCTGATCTTAACGGCTTCTCACATGGAAGAGTTAACAGAAAGAGTCGAGAATTTGGATGTGGTGATCCACCGCCATCATAAAGAGGACCTGATCGATATTAATCCTAAAGGCATTCATAAGTGGTCAGCTTTGCAGCAGATCGGCGTGAAGGAAGGGGAATATATCGCATTCGGGAATGACGCGAATGATATTACTATGTTCGAACACGCTGCACACGCCATCCAAATTGGGGATCTTGATTCTCTCACACCTTTTTCGGATGAAACAATTGCTTTAGGAGAAGATCAAGAAGAGCACATTATAAACAAGCTAAGAAATCTCGAACATATGACCGTTTAAATGACAATCGCAGTATTTTTTGTAGGAGAACAGTTTAGGCAGAGGGGCATGAGGTACAAATTCTCATGTCTTTTTTGTGTTCTTTTATTCACAGTTGAAGCAAGTTATTTCTCGGTACGCCTCCTTTTCCCAAACCATAACGCTCCTTCCGTATAATCTAACTGATGATCAACAAACTAAAGGAAAACATCCTAGCTGTTGGAAAGGAATCCAATTATGAAAAATATCCTCATCGCTATCATGAGTTTGTTTGTCATCATGCAACTGTCCCTGTCTCACGCCCATGCTACAAATAACCCACGAAATATCTATGAGGTGAAATCAGGCGATGCGCTATGGAAGATCGCAGCAACCTATCAAACCTCTGCTTCAGACCTGAAGCGAATAAACGGATTGCAGTCTGACTTGTTATTTGTAGGGCAGAAAATTCGGGTCCCGGTTATGTATGAAATACAGCCAGGCGATACGCTTTGGCTTTTATCTCAGTCGTTCAATTCAACTATATCTTCGATTAAAGCAGCGAATAAACTCCAATCCAATTTGCTATACGTAGGTCAAGTAATCAGAATACCTCCGAAGAAGCTTCAAATGGAAGGGCAGTTTGTTCTCATGACAAGAGAGGAGTTTAAGGATTGGATCTTTAATCACAAGTTCAGCCGTAAGGTCAATCTAATTCAACAGCACCACACATATCAGCCGAATTACCAGAGTTTTAATGGATCGAACCATTTTGCTTTACTAAAAGGGATGAAGGAGTACCACGTGAATGGGATGAAGTGGAGCGACATTAGTCAGCAGTTAACGACTTTCCCAGATGGTACTGTGGCTGTTGGCAGGTCATTCAACACCCCTCCTGAAGGATCGTTTGGTCTTCAAAATGAAGCGGCTATGAAACGGATTGAAGACAATGCCTTAGCGATCGAGAATTTAGGGAGCTTTGATAAGGGGGACAATCAAATGACGGCTGAACAACGGGAAACGATTCTAACTGTGACAGCCTTGTTAATGATAAAGTATGGGCTGACTCCTTCGGTAGATAGCGTCACCTATCACCACTGGTGGGATATTAATACAGGAGAGCGCGTGCTAGACCACGGGGCAGGGCACGCTGTTAAATCATGCCCGGGCACTGGTTTCTTCGGTGGAAATTCCACGGCGAGTGCTGAGCAGAATTTCTATCCGCTAGTCCTTCAGAAAATGAACGAGATTCGAGCGAGCTTACAGTAAATACTGGGGTCTGAGCTGAGAGTGGCGTTTTTTTATAAAAGGCCCTCCTTACTTTCAACTAAAGCATCAGAATTGTTCTCTATAAAAACGGACATGAAGCATCATCTGCCTCATATCCGTTTCGTTATGTTGAATTAATGAGCAGTATACCCGCCATCAACCAAAATGCTTGAACCAACTACGAAAGATGCATCATCGCTTGCTAGGAACGTAACGGCTTTCGCGATCTCAGATGGCTGGCCTAAGCGACCGATAGGGTGAAGGCTTGTCAGGCGTTCACGTGCAGCTTCATCTGCGTCTTTCATAATGGCTGTGTCCACGTATCCTGGGCACACAGAATTGACGCGGATGTTTTTCTTCGCATATGTAATCGCTAGCGTACGCGTCATGTTTACCACGCCGCCTTTTGCAGCAGGGTAAGATGTCATATTCGGTTGACCGACATGACCAAGGGCAGAGGCATTGTTAATGATCGAACCGCCTGATTCTTGAGTCAGCATTTGTTCGATTGCATATTTGTTGGAAAGGAATACCCCGTTTAAATTGACATCAATAAGCTTCTTCCAAGCGTCATATGTTAATTCATGAGCCGGTGTGACGTCTCCAATTCCTGCGTTCGCAAACAGAACATCAAGAGAACCGTATGTATGGACTGCCTGATGAATCAAATTCTTAATGTCCTCTTCGCTCGTAACATCTGTTTTAACGAAAAGCGTTTCAAATCCTTGATCTCGTAACTCTTGTGCGAAGGCTTCGCCGTTTTCATTTACATCAGCAATAACCACTTTCGCCCCTTGCTCGCAAAAGTCTCTTACCGTTGCTTCCCCGATTCCTGTTACCCCACCTGTGACAATGGCTACTTTGTTTTCTAGTTTCATGCTTTCTCTCCTCTCTATCTTTCGTTATCCATTTTACGCTTCTTTTGTCGAAAAGTCTCATAATTTGTTTAATTTTGTAATAAAAGTAGGTTGAAAATGGAATATAGATTGTTCAGAATCGCCTCTCCTTAAGAATATAGCCCCCTCGTTCCGCGCATTCTAATAGGAAATCTTGTGAACGAACATAAAGGAGATCCTCACATGAAAGCTGTCTGGAATAGTTTCACTAGAGACTGGAAGAGTATTGCAACGAACTGGGTCGCGATGGTCTTAATAGGTGGTCTCATCATCCTTCCTTCTTTATACGCCTGGTTTAACATAGATGCTTCTTGGGATCCGTATAGCCAAACGGATCAGCTCCCTGTAGGGATTGTGAATGAGGACAAGGGAGCAACCGTCCGTGATCAACAGATTGATGTTGGAGAGAGGCTAGTGGACACGTTGAAAGAGAATAAGAAGTTTGACTGGCACTTTACGGACCAACCAGACGCGATGGAGAAGTTGGAGTACGGAGATTACTATGCGGTGATTGTCATTCCGGAGAACTTTTCCCAGAAATTAGCCACGGTCGTTCAGGACCGTCCGGAGAAAGCAGAAGTAGCTTACTATGTGAATGAGAAGATCAATGCCATTGCTCCGAAGATTACGAATAAAGGGGCTTCTGTCATTGTGGATCAGATTACGAGCAGCTTTATCTCGGAGGTGAATGGGAGAGTAGCGGAACTCTTTAATCAACTCGGAGTAGAGCTTGAGAAAGACCTTCCTGACATTAAGAGGTTTGAGGAATATGTCTTCAAGCTAGAGGAGAACCTGCCAAAGATTCACGACCTGATCTCAGGAGCGTACAGCGATTCTAAGGAAGCGGAAGGCGTCATCAATGACGTGCAGGCTCTGATTCCGCAAGCACAAAATGTGACGGAGCAAGGCTTAACGTCGATTGACGAAACCACCTCCTTTTTAAGCAAGGCCGAAGAGCGCTTGAATGAGTTGGCTCCTAAGGTGAAAGAAGACTTAAAGACCGCCCAGGAAACAGCTGACGAGGTTAACGCTTTTCTGAAAGAGATTCAGTCAACCGATATCGATTTAAGTAAAGGCCAAGAGATTCAAAAGAAAATCGACTCACAGCTCGCTGACTCGATCAGCCAAGTTCAGAATGTACAACAGATCCTCAAGCAAGTTCAAGAAGAGCCACCAGAAGGAGAACAGGCGAATGGGGAAACAAGCACGAACAATGAAGCAATCTCAAACGCGCTAGCTGACCTCGACACCATAACGCAGGGACTTAAGGCCTTGCAAGAAACAAATGGGAAGATTGAAACATTCCTGATAGACAAGCAAAAGTCGATTGAGGCAACACTGGCAGATCTTCAAGAAACATCTGAGTCTACATCGAACCGGATAGGCGATTTTTTAAAAGAATACAACGAATCGATTGAACCTACTGTGATAAGTGAAGTAGCTAGCGCCAAGGATACGCTGGCTGAGGCGCGGTCGATCTTATCAGAGGCCCAATCAACGATCCCGAGGGTGGATCGCATCCTGAACAATACAGAGAAGGATATCGATGAAGGTCAAGGGATCCTTGAGTACATGTTAAATGAGTACCCGTATGTAAACGAGAAGGTGAATCGCTTAGCTGACCGCATTCGAGAGATTCAGGGCGAAACGGATATCAATAAGCTGATTGAGCTTCTTAAGAATGATCCGAAAGCGGAACAGAGTTTCTTTGAGGATCCGATTATGCTGAGGAAAAATGCACTTTTCCCAATCGAGAACTACGGGACAGGCATGACGCCGTTTTACACCGTTTTATCCTTATGGGTCGGAGCTTTATTACTCGTCTCCCTCCTCACGACAGACCCGGTCCACGGGGAGGAGTACCGAATCTATGAGCGCTACTTCGGGAAGCTTGCGACCTTTGTAAGCATCGGAATATTACAGACACTCGTTGTCACCCTTGGGAACTTATATCTATTGCGTATTGATATTGCCGATCCTCTCTATTTCATCCTTTTTGGCATGGTCGTGAGCGTTGTCTTTATGACGATCGTCTACACGCTCGTTTCGGTGCTCGGAGATGTAGGGAAGGCGGCAGCGATCGTTATCCTTGTGCTGCAAATTGCAGGTTCTGGTGGAACCTACCCGGTTGCCCTTCTTCCGGAGTTCTTTCAAACCATACATCCGTTTCTTCCATTCTCCTATGCGGTGGATTTGTTGAGGGAAGCGGTCGGAGGTATTGTAGATGCCCGTGTGAAAACGGACCTTTTATTTCTCACTGGATTCTGGGTGCTTTTCATCGTAATTGGGGCCTTCTTGAAAGGGCCTTTGCATAAAGGGACAAGAAGTTTAATGGAGAAGTCGCGGAAGTCTGGCATGTTCCACTAAAAAGGGTGCTTTCCTATCGAATAGCAATCCTCAGAATAGAAAAGAATAAGCAGGAGTCAGGTACCGAAAAGTGCCTTAGAAAGGAGTCGTTGTTATGCTTCAAAAATTAAATCCCGTTTTTAAAATATCAGCTGCTGTGATGATTCTGTTATCCCTTGTTGGGATTATCGCACCTGATTGGTTAGAGACCATCACGGCAAATGTTAAAGCGTTCATTGCGAATCGATTAGGATGGTATTATTTAATTGTTGTGACGTTCTTCACGATTGTGGCGTTAGTCTTTCTTATTACGCCACTTGGGAAAATCCGTCTTGGAAAACAAGATGAGAAACCGGAGTTCACAAGGCCTACGTGGGTCGCCATGTTATTTAGTGCCGGTATGGGAATTGGGCTAGTCTTCTGGGGGACGGCTGAGCCGATTAGTCATTATGCAGTTAGCTCACCGACAGGAGAAGTAGGGACCGATCAAGCGATTAAAGATGCGATGCGGTTTACTTATTTTCACTGGGGGATTCATGCCTGGGCTATTTATGGCATTGTCGCACTGGTGCTTGCGTACTTTAGCTTCAGAAGAGGTAAGCCTGGTCTTATTAGTGCCACGTTAGAGCCGATTATCGGAGATAAAGCGAACGGAAATACAGGCCGCTTAATCGATATTTTCTCTGTGATCGCAACCGTAATCGGAGTTGCCACAACACTTGGATTTGGAGCTGTTCAAATTAATGGAGGGCTTTCCTATCTCTTTGATATTCCAAGTAACTTCTTTGTGCAACTGATTATTATCGCGATTGTAACGGTGTTATTTATGATTTCAGCCTGGTCAGGGCTTGGGAAAGGGATTAAGTATTTAAGTAATGCCAACATGATTCTTGCTTTTATCTTATTCCTTCTGATGTTTATCCTTGGGCCGACATTGTTCCAGCTGAACTTATTTACCAATTCACTTGGAGCTTACATTCAGCATCTGCCTGAGATGAGCTTCCGTATTGCGCCTCTTAATGAAGACATCAGAGGCTGGATTAATTCATGGACCATTTTTTACTGGGCCTGGTGGATTGCCTGGTCCCCATTTGTAGGAATCTTTATTGCCCGCGTTTCAAGGGGGCGTAGTATCAGGGAGTTTGTATTCTTTGTGTTGTTACTGCCGTCTTTAATCGGGTTCTTATGGTTTGCTTCATTTGGCGGAACGGCCATTTCACTCGAGCATAACGGTATAGCAGCGATTTCAGAACTTGCTACTGAGAAGTCTTTATTTGGAGTATTCGAGAACTTCCCGCTTAGCATGGTCGCATCGATTGTAGCAATCTTGCTCATTAGTACCTTCTTTATCACATCTGCAGATTCAGGAACGTTCGTGCTAGGCCTGATGACAACAGGCGGTAAGGGCGACCCGAGCCAGTTCGTGAAATTAACATGGGGTGTCTTGCTCGCTGTAACCGCTCTTGCCCTTTTATACACAGGTGGCCTTCAAGCGTTACAGAACACAATGATTATTGCAGCCTTGCCATTTTCCGTCATCATGCTCCTGATGTCATTTAGCTTCGTG
This sequence comes from Pontibacillus chungwhensis, assembly GCF_030166655.1. Lineage (GTDB taxonomy): Bacteria > Bacillota > Bacilli > Bacillales > BH030062 > Pontibacillus. The sequence goes on from NZ_CP126446.1 coordinate 1,460,619, forward strand.
AAGACGGTGTATCAGGAAGGGAAAGAGCTTGGGATTGGGAAGATTGAAGGAAAGAAAAGAAAATAAATGATTAAAACGTCTAGCGTGTAGCTAGGCGTTTTTCTATAGAAGGATTCAATCTTGTGTTTATTGAAGTAAGAAGGTAGAAAGGAATGGTTCAATAAATCCACTAGATCAGGGAGGATGTAATATGCAAAACCAGAACTCTTTTATTTACACAACATATATACTGACAACGAAAGAGAAACTTTGGGAAGCTTTGACGAATGCAGAGCATACGAAGCAATATTTCTTCGGCTGTGCAGTACATGCAGACTGGCAGGAAGGAGCTTCCATTACCTATTACAGAAGTGACGGGGAGCTGGATGTGGAAGGGGTTATTAAAACGTGCGATCCCTTTGAAAAGCTTTCGTATACATGGCACCACGTTGAAGACATGGAAAGAGAAGTACCATTAGTCGTAACGTTTAAGATGAAAGAAGTCAATGATACGGTTAAATTAACGCTAACCCATGAAAATCTTTTGAGTACGGACATTAGTGAACAAGAGGATACGTTTTATGGACTGAATAACGGCTGGCCTGCAATTTTGAGTAATTTGAAGACGTATCTTGAGATGGGAAGAACATTGTCGCCGATGGATATGTAGATTGTTGGGAGTTGAGATGACCAACCTTTATTTCTGTATTATGAGAAATAAGGGTTGGTTTTTTATGTCCTTCATTCACTTCCTTTTCTATATAAAACTACATGGATTTTAGTGGTAAAAATACCGAAAAAGTGAAACGTCACCCTATACTTGATCGTAAAATTATTATAAGGGAAATATGAAACGGAGGAGTCATGATGATCGGTCTCAGGGTGAAAGAGAAAGATGGAATGGTCGTTTTAAAATGGATGCTAAGTGAAGTGAAGATTCCAAAGGCTCACATTTTAGAAGTGGTGAGTGATGAGACCTACGGAGGCAAAGATGTTCAAGCTCTTAGGATGGGGTTTCCTTACGCGACAACGGAAAGGTACCTGTTGAAGACCACGGAACAGAACTATTTGCTTTACACGGGTGATCATCATCTTAAAAAGCGGATCGAAGAAATAGTGAAGGGCTAACTACATAGGAGGATCGACAAATGGATACAAATACGACTCCAGATACTACTTTAGAAGAATATGATCATATTAATGGCTGGCTCATTCTCGTTGCAATGGGTCTTATATTTTCGATTGTTGGCAATGTCATCAAGATCTTTACGACATTCCTGCCTTTATTTGAAGAGGAAACATGGAGCGAAATTACAACCAAAGGAACAGATCTATATGCGCCGTTTCTTGGCACAACCATTATCGTAGAATCAATCGTCCAGATTCTGTTGCTCGGCTTTACCATCTTCTTGGCTGTGATGTTCTTCAAGAAGCATCGGTTAGTACCGAAGCTGATGATCTATTTTTATATAATTGCTCTGGTTCTGATTGTCATTGATAATACGGTTGCATTCGCTATCCTGCAGGAGTCAGAATTCGGTCAAATAGCCTATGGGCAACTTTACCCTCAACTATTTGGCGCCATTATTGGTGCATGTATCTGGATTCCTTATTTCTTAAAATCTAAGCGAGTGAAGTTGACGTTCACACAGACGTGGAAATCATAATCAGATCGTAAAAGCCTCCTTGCTGGGGGCTTTTTTTGGTGCCCTTCACGAAGAAGATGAAAGAGATCGACTGTTTCAAACTTTTGTTCGCCCCATTTTTGTTGTAAAGTGTTCAGTAATAATCGTTCGATTAGAGCGGTTCACTACATTAAATGAGTTGGGTGATGACTGATGGCGCTACGAGACCTTGCTTATACGCACGAGGATTTTCCGTATCTGGTGTTTTTCCCTGGTGGGAAGAAGAATAAAGGAGTGCGATCGATTCCGAATAAAGTTCGAAAAGAATCTCTCTCTCGGATTCATACGATGGTAGAGAAGATCGTAGAGGGCCGATCAAAAGAGGAGATCAAACACCTCAGGCAATTTTTACAAACAGAGGGACAAGGCGTGTTGCCTGTTCTGCTTGATAAAGAAGGGGACTTGTATCTTGGTGGGGTCGTGAAACCAGAATTGTTTCTGTTTCGCACCTTCCCTAAAGAGCACGGCATCCCGATCCATAAAGAGTACCTATTTGAGACAAAGATTTCGATGATGTCGAATCAACAGCTAGAGGCGCATGTCGAACGTTTATTTCAACAATACCTCTATTGCGCTCACTTGTCTTGGAAGACAGAAGCGGAATGGGTTCATACACTAGAAGAGCGGTTTGAAGAGCATTCCCTTGTTCAATTTGCTCACGGGAAAAAAGAGGAACTCAAGGCCGTGGAAGCGATGAACCGATCGAACCTCTTATCTCAGCTAAAGTACCCTGAAGATATTTCTTTCTGGCGCCACCGTGTGGAAATTGTGATGAGACCATTCCGTTCAATCCCATCCGAATGGCTCTGGTCTGAAGGGGCATCCTGTCACCATGAGAAAGATCTTTACATCCATTCTGAAAAGGAAGAGTTGGAGCTCTATTGTGAAGTGTGCGATTACCACGTCTACCTAAAAGAGGACGTATTGCGACTAGAAGAAGAGTTTGACCTCGAGAAAGCGAAGAAGCGCATCCACACCATCGAACGCCAATTCAATGACATTACAGCGAATAATGAGCTTGTGATAGATAAGATTCAACGACTCGGCAAAATCCGTCAAAAAGCTTATCTTTACTTAGAAGAATGGCAAAACTTAAAGGTCCTGCTCCAAAAAGTGGAGTCACTGCCTATAAAGAAAGAGGGGCAGCCTGATAGCCCTTGGATTGACCTATTTGAGGCGATAGAAGCGACGCACATGCCTGAGGGTGAACATTCCTCAGACCTTGTTTGGCTCTCCTATGTAAACCTTCCTTCTATCTCGATGCTGAAACGGGTAGAAGAGTGGGAGGAGCTCCTCAGGAAGGATGTTCGAAGAGAACTTGAGCGCCTTAAAGAATCGTTACGAGCTTTCCTTGAGGAGAACGAGATGACGCAGGAGGAAGAGTTCACCAGAGTGAATAAACATCCCCTTTACTGGGGCGAGGTGGAGCAGGTGCTCCAATTTGTGCATGACTACAGCGGCATCTATCCCGCTCATACCATTACCCAGGTTCTAATTGGCAAGGCCACGAACAAGATCCGTTCTGAAAAGTTAGATGAGGCTCTGCAATTTGGAGCGATGAACGAGTGGCAAGAGAAAGATGCGATGAAGGCGCTGAAGTCGTTAGAGAAACAAGGCTTTCTTCGGAAGTTGCAGAAGGGATTTTCTCTTACCGATAAAGCGGCTGGTTATGTTGTTCATAAAGAGTAGCCCATACAAAACCCTAAGCGGATCCGCTTAGGGTTTTGTATGGATAGGGAAATTCCTAATCAGCTCCCTTTTCCTTGAGAAACCAAGCTTTAATAGTGTAAAGTATAAACGCGTGCCAGACACCCTTTAGTGATGTAAAGAGCTGACGCGTGTCTGACACGCGTTCGTACGGTGAAGTGTTATAGAGGAGAATGTGTATTGTGAAGCGAATAGTGGTAATACTGATGCTTGTTGCGCTAGACATTGGTGTTAAGCGGTGGATGGATGCTCGGTTAGACCTTGATGAAGTCATTCAGGTTATTCCTGGATGGCTGGAATGGAATCTTCTATACAATGAAGGCATATCAGGTGGACGATTACGTTCTGTTTCCTGGGTGATTATTCCGATGCAAGTCATCATCATCAGCTGTATTTTCCTTTGGTGGAGTGTGCCTCATCATTCAAAGAGACTCCTTCGAAACGCAGCTTTCATTCTCGTGTTAAGTGGAGGTATTGGAAATTTCATAGATCGCTTGTTTTTAGGTCATGTTATAGATTTTATTCATATTGAAGGTCGGTCAGGGATTTTTAACATAGCCGATCTATATATTCTATTTGGCTTTATTGGGCTTGCTGTATGGACATATACATCTAGTGAAGATCCTGAGTATTCCTGAATGTATACATAAGAAAGGAACCATTTCGGAAGTTTTTTTCTTTAGCTAACGATTTGATCATAGTAAAAAAGGTCCGTCTCCTGAATTGGGAGGCGGACCTTTTTGTAGTTTCCTTTATCTCACTGCGGTACGATCCAGTCTATACGGGGCTACCCGGGTGGCTTGCGCTTTTGATGACATCTAGCTCCAGCCACCCAGCCCCTAGTAGACTTCCCTTACCGCCGGTCGATAAGTCAACATCGATTCGCCGCTGGCTCACCGTGTTTCCTTTATCTTACTGTGGTACGGTCCAGCCTATACGGGGCTAACCGGGTGGCTTGCGCTTTTGATGACATCTAGCTCCAGCCACCCAGCCCCTAGTAGACTTCCCTTACCGCCGGTCGATAAGTCAACATCGATTCGCCGCTGGCTCACCGTGTTTCCTTTATCTTACTGTGGTACGGTCCAGCCTATACGGGGCTAACCGGGTGGCTTGCGCTTTTTATGACATCCAGCTCCAGCCACCCAGCCCCTAGTAGACTTCCCTTACCGCCGGTCGATAAGTCAACATCGATTCGCCGCTGGCTCACCGTGTTTCCTTTATCTCACTGCGGTACGGTCCAGTCTATACGGGGCTACCCGGGTGGCTTGCGCTTTTGTTACTACTGCGCAGTGTATCCTCCGTCTACAAGGAGGTTGGCTCCGACCATGAAGGAGGCGTCGTCGCTTGCTAGGAAGCTGACGGCTTTGGCGATTTCTTCAGGCTGGCCTAGGCGACCGATTGGGTGGGCGCTGACTAAGCCTTTTCGCATGTCTTCATCTGCATTTTCAAGGATGGCTGTTTCTACATAGCCAGGACATACGGCGTTTACACGAATCTTGTTTTGGGCGTACGTCACGCCGAGAGAGCGGGTCAGGTTGACGACGCCACCTTTTGCGGCAGCATAGGAGGTGACGTTTGGTTGACCTACATGACCAAGGATGGATGCGTTATTAATGATCGCTCCTCCGGATTCTTGTTTCAGCATTTGATCGATTGCATATTTGTTAGCCAAGAACACGCCGTTCATGTTTACATCCATTAAGTTCTTCCATGAATCATAGGACAATTCGTGTGCGGGTGTGGCATCTCCGATTCCGGCATTGGCAAATAAGATATCAAGAGAACCAAACTGATCCACCGTTTGGTTAACGAGGTTCTTAATGTCTTCTTCTTTTGTAACATCCGTCTTAATAAAGCGTGTTTTATACCCTTCATTGTTCAGTTCTCCTGCGAGCTCTTCTCCGCATTCATTTACATCTGCAATGACGACTTTCGCTCCATTCTTACAGAAGTCTCTTACTGCGGCCTCACCAATTCCCGTATAACCTCCCGTTACAACAGCTACTTTATCCTGTAGTTTCATAGAAAAATCTCTCCTCTCAAATTACATATTTCATCCCACTATTTTCCACTCAATACCTACTTATAAACCTCTTTTCCGCATGAATAGGCTAAGAAATGTTTACCAAGATTTTTATAGGGAATGGGAGAGAAGAAGCAACACTTTAGTACGATGAAGTAAATAATTGTAAAAGGATGATGACATGAACAGTAACGATTACCTGCTTGAGGACCTAGTAAATGGAACCGTTTGGGGCCCTGAATCCCAGGTTATTTCCTCTGTTACTTATGATTCACGCGAAATTCAAAATCAAGATGCGTTTGTGTGTATAGCCGGCGAGCACCACAATGGGCACCTTTTTATAGAACAAGCTATTCATAATGGAGCAAAGACCATTATTGGTACAGATTTAGAACGACTACGTACATACTCTGAGAAATACGCTTCTGTTAGTTTTATTAAGGTGGAAGATAGCCGATTGGCTCTTGCTCAGGTTTCCTCTGCTGTTTTCGGTTCTCCGTCAGAATCGTTATACACCATCGGGGTAACGGGAACAAATGGGAAGACGACGGTATCAACATTTATACATTCCCTGCTTAATAATCTATCTTGTAAAACAGGCTGTCTTGGAACAGCTGGCATTTGGGATGATCAACAGAAAACCGATTTTAAACAAACCGTGCCAACGACTCCTGAAGCACCGGATATTCACCGTGTATTAGATTATTTCAAGCAGCGTGATTTGAAAGCCGCGGTTATTGAGTCGACTTCTATTGCGATTGAACAGAAGCGCCTAGCCGGCATTGATTTCAATGTAGCCGTGCATACAAACCTGACACCTGAACACCTCGAATTTCATGGAACAATGGAAGCCTATAAAGAAGCGAAAATGAAATTATTTGATCAGGCGAAAAGGGCCGTAGTAAACCTCGACGATCCGGTAATGTCACCTTCTTTAATTGAGCGTTTCGATGGTTCCCTGATGACCTATGGAACGCACGAAGCAGCTGACTTCCGGGCAGATAAAATACGCACGACAATCGAAGGGACGTCCTTCACCCTCATCTTTGATGATCTTCATTATCGCGTAGATGCACCTATTTTTGGAGAGTATAATGTGTCTAATTTACTTGCTGCGATAGCGGCTTGTTACCAGATGGGCTATCCTCTTCAGGAGATTTTATCTGAGGTATGGGGCATTACTTGTCCTGAAGGACGTTATCAGCTTGTGCAGAATGAGGCGCCTTTCCAGATTGTCCTCGATTACGCTCATACACCGGACGCACTAGCGACTGTGTTGAATACTGTGCAGCAAGTTCCGCACCGAAAGTTAATTGTAATGATTACAGGAGTAGGTCTAAGGGATCCGAAGAAGCGCCCGCAAATGGCGGAGGTCGCTGAAGGCATAGGGGATGAGATCATCGTAAGTGTGGATCAGCCTGGCCATGCCGATCGCCAAGAGGTCGTGAATGATGTGTTAAAAGGCTTCAAGCAACCACATGCACCTACTATTCATTCAAAACTTCACCGCGAAGACGCGATCCATCATGCCTTTGACCTGGCAGAACCAGGAGACCTGGTACTTCTAACCGGAATCGGCTTTGGAGGCTATCAGATTATAGGGGACGAACGAGTTCCTTATTCAGAAATGGATGTAGTAAACGCCTATTTCGATCAGGATTACCGTTTTCGGAAGACGGTTTAAATTAGATTAGGGGATGACGTCTAGATTCCGGGTTTTGACGTCGAGAAAAGCACCGCCGACGTCTAGAATTCTCGTTCGCACGTCGAGAACCGCAAGCCCGACGTCTAGAATCCGCGCTGGCATGTCGAGAAAAGCACCGCCGACGTCTAGAATCCGCGCTGGGACGTCGAGAACCGTACCGCCGACGTCTAGAATCCGCGCTGGCACGTCGAGAAAAGCACCGCCGACGTCTAGAATCCGCGCTGGCATGTCGAGAAAAGCGCCGCCGACGTCTAGAATCCGCGCTGGGACGTCGAGAACCGTACCGCCGACGTCTAGAATCCGCGCTGGCACGTCGAGAAAAGCACCGCCGACGTCTAGAATCCGCGCTGGCATGTCGAGAAAAGCGCCGCCGACGTCTAGAATCCGCGCTGGGACGTCGAGAACCGCATGCCCAACATCTAGATCCCGCACCACCACGATTAGAAAACACGCCCAACTAAATAAAACAAGAAAAAATGCTTCACGGTTTACCGTGAAGCATTTTTTTATGCGCGCCGCGAGTGGCTTCTTGGAACCGTAAGCGATTGCACGTTTTAAAAAGGGTTTGAAATCTCATTCGGATGGTGGTAATTTGTTTAAATGTGATTTTAAAATTGGACTTATGCATTTGAAAGATTAGAAAGAGGGAAGAACATCATGAACAACATACTTTGGGGAATCGGTGGTATGCTTACCATCTTCTTAATTGCGATTTTATTTTCTACGAATCGGAAAGCGATCAATTGGCGGACCGTGTTGGGTGGTCTGGGTATTCAACTCTTGTTCGCTTTCCTCGTATTCGAAACAAGTTGGGGACAGAATATATTACAGCATATGTCCGGGGCTGTCAATAACTTAATCGGATATACAACAAAAGGAATTGAATTCCTATACGGACCTCTTATTAATCATGAGGGAATAGGAATGATGTTTGCGTTTCAAGTATTGCCAACCATTATCTTCTTTAGTTCACTTATTGCTGTCTTGTATCACCTTGGGATTATGCAGAAATTAATTATGCTAATTGGTGGATTCTTATCGAAAGTACTTGGTACGACGAAGGTTGAAAGTATCAATGCAGCGGGGAATATTTTTGTCGGGCAAACAGAGGCTCCGCTGCTGATACGTCCGTTTATCTCAACGATTTCAAGATCAGAACTCTTTGCTGTGATGACAGGTGGTTTCACGTCGATTGCCGGCTCAACACTCGTAGGGTATTCACTCCTTGGCATTCAGGTGGAGTACTTGCTCGCTGCCTCGTTTATGGCCGCGCCTGCAGCGCTTGTTCTTGCGAAGTTATTTGTACCAGAAACAGAGGCGAAACAAGAATTAGTGGAGGAAGTGGCACCAGAAGAAAGTGACACGACGAACATATTCGATGCGATCGCAAATGGTGCTATTACAGGGCTTAAGCTTGCCGTTAATATCGGCGCCATTCTCCTTTCATTTATTGCATTGCTCGCTTTATTAAATGGAATTCTTGGCTGGGCTGGTGATGTAGTTGGGATCACCATCACCCTTGAGAAACTGTTAGGCTATGTGTTCGCACCTCTTGCCTTTGTAATAGGAGTGCCGTGGGATGAAGCGGCTCGTGCTGCTAGTTTCATTGGACAGAAGATTGTTACGAATGAATTCGTGGCCTTCGACAGTCTTGCCCAGGTGAAGGGTGAGCTAAGTGCGAAAGCGGAGATCGTAACGACTTTTGCTCTAACAGGCTTCGGAAGTCTGTCAGGAATTGGCGTGCAGATCGGTGCGTTGGGCGGAATGGCGCCAGACCGTCGTAAAGACGTAGCCAATCTTGGACTTCGTGCGGTTATTGCTGCGACACTTGCGAACTTGTTGTCTGCAAGCATTGCAGGAATGTTTTTATTTTAAAATAGAGGGAGTACCCTTGGCTTCTGCTGAGGGTGCTTTTTTTAGTAGTGGGTCAGGTCTTACGTTCCTTTCTATATAAAAGACGTTTGTGTAAGTTTCGGATTTTCTATATATTCTACATAGAAGAAATTTTAGGAATAGGGTAGTGGTGAAGATGAATCCTTATCACATTTTAATCATAGAAGATGAAGTACGAATCCGAGAAGAGCTTCAGGAGTACGTGGGCAATATGGGGTACCGTGTAGATGCAGTCACGGACTTCCAGCGTGTCCTTCCTTCTGTGCAAGAGGCCAATCCGGATCTGATTTTGCTAGATATTAATCTTCCATACATTGATGGATATACACTTAGCCGGGAGATTCGAAAGCAATCAAACGTCCCGATCATTATCGTCACGAGTCGTGATAATGAAATGGACGAGTTAATGAGTATGAATCTTGGAGCGGATGATTTCGTGACGAAGCCGTACAATCTGCAAATTCTTATGGCCCGAATCGAGGCCGTGTTGAAACGTGCCTATGCCAATCAGAGTTCGCATACGCTTCAGAACGAAGGGATGGAGCTTGATGTCGCCAAAGGGATTATTCGCTATCAAGGACTAGAGCAGATCCTGACGAAGAATGAACTGCAAATCTTGCATTATATGATGGAGAACAAGGGGACCATTGTTTCAAGAGAACAGCTGATGGAGTATTTATGGTCATCTGAAATTTTTGTAGATGATAATACGCTGTCGGTTAATATGACGCGCCTACGGAAGAAGATCGAACAGATTGGTATGAGAAATCCAATTGAAACGAGAAGAGGACTGGGGTACGTTCTAACATGAATATTCAATCGTACATAAAGGAAAAGCTTGTCTTCCTGGTCACGAATCTCTTTCTTTTCGCTGTTTTTTGTATCATTCTTTGGAAAATTCGCGTGAGCCCTGGTCTTATTGCTGTTGTGGGTCTTGCTTGGTTTGTTCCTTTACTGCTCTCGTATGCGATCGACTATCTTAAGAAGAGAACGTATTACCAGGAGCTCGCTGAAGCGCAGGCGTCTCTCGATAAGAAATACCTGTTGCCTGAGTTAATTAAGCGGCCTTCTTTTTTAGAAGGGAAAATTGTGCACGATGTGTTTCAGGATGCATACAAGCAGATGCATGAGCATGTGAACTTCTACAAGCGTGAAGAAGAGGAATACCAGGATTATATCGAAATGTGGGTGCATGAGATTAAAACGCCCATTGCGTCGGCGAAATTGATGGGGCAGAACCGGAATGTCGACCAAGGCATTTTAGAAGAGCTGGATAAAACGGAACGCTTTGTCGAGCAGGTGTTATATTTCGCGAGAAGTCGGTATGTCAGCGAAGATTATATGATACGCGAGTTCCCTTTAAAAGAAGTCATTCACAAGGTTGCAAAGCGCAATGCGAAGGCGTTTATTTACAACCGCATTTCGTTAGAGATTGGTGAAATGGATGAGACGGTCTACAGTGACATAAAGTGGGTAGAGTTTATGTTGAACCAGATCGTTGTCAATGCAACGAAATACATCCGTTCTGATCAACCGTTCTTAAAGGTCTACACGACTCATCAAGAGAACAGCCTCGTTCTCACGCTTGAAGATAACGGAATCGGCATTTCAGAACGGGATATCAGTCGTGTGTTTGACAAAGGATTTACAGGAGAGAATGGGCGGATGTATAGCAAATCTACAGGTATGGGACTCTATTTATGTAAACGCCTGGCTGATAAATTGCATTTAGGCTTGAAGCTTGAATCAGAGCAAGGGAAAGGGACAAAGGTGCATCTCATCTTCCCCAAAAGCAAAGTGTTCTTAATGGAATCGTAATCGAGCGGTTCCATTTTTGTCGTCTCAAAGGATTCGTATGGCAACGAAACCTTACAAAAGTGTAAGGTTCTTGTCATATAAAGCAATAGGTATCCTTGGGGATCTGGTTGTATGATAGACACAGAAATCAACAAGGGAGAGATTATGATGCCATCGATCTTGCATGCTTCACATATTGAAAAGTATTTCGGAAATAAGGGGAATGTCACAAAGGCAATCGACGACTTATCATTTGATGTAGAGAAAGGGGACTTTGTGGGCATTATGGGACCCTCAGGAAGCGGGAAAACGACGCTTCTGAACTGTATTTCTACGATTGATACCGTCACAACGGGCAATATAACGATCAATGGGCAAGATATTACGAAGCTTAAGAAGAAACACCTGGAGAAATTCCGTCGCGACGAGCTAGGGTTTATCTTTCAGGATTTCAACCTACTTGATACGCTGACAGCCTTTGAAAATATTGCGCTGGCTCTTACGATTCAAGGAGAGAAGCCCTCTAACATTGCTTCAAAGGTACAAACAACAGCAGAGAAATTAGAGATTTCGTCGGTGTTAAACAAGTTTCCTTATGAGATGTCCGGTGGTCAAAAGCAGCGCGTTGCTTCTGCGAGGGCGATTGTGACGAATCCGTCTCTAGTGCTTGCTGATGAGCCGACAGGAGCGCTTGATTCAAAGTCTTCGCGTCTACTGTTAGAGTCCTTTGAGAAACTGAATCAGGACTTAAAGACAACGATTCTAATGGTCACCCATGACGCGTTCACCGCAAGCTATGCGAACCGTATTTTATTTATTAAAGACGGTCAGATCTTTAATGAACTAGTAAAAGGGACAGACACGAGAAAAGAGTTTTTTAATAAAATTATGGAAGTTGTGACCTTGCTCGGAGGTGACGCAGACGATGTATTTTAAACTTTCCTTACGTAATGTGAGACGGAGTTTCAAAGATTATGCGATCTATTTCTTAACGATCACTTTTGCGGTCTGCCTCTTCTATAGTTTTAATTCGATCTCAGCGCAGAAAGCGATGCTCGATTTGTCCGATACGCAGTCGAATATGATCGATGAACTGATGCGGATTATGGGTGCGATTTCAGTCTTTATCTCTGTCGTGCTCGCTTTTTTAATTCTCTTTGCTAACCGGTTCTTAATTAAAAGACGCCAGAAAGAGCTAGGTATGTACATGACGCTCGGGATGAGTAAGTATCATATCTCGAGGATCCTTGTTATGGAGACTTTCCTTATTGGGTTAATCTCTCTAGCTGTCGGACTCGGGCTTGGCACGCTTCTGTCACAAGGGTTATCCGTTCTGACGGCTGCTTTATTTAAGGTCGATATGAACGCTTATGAATTTGTCTTCTCAACTGCTGCGATGCTAAAGACAATCCTTTATTTCGGCATCATTTTCTTTATCGTTATGATCTTTAATGTAGTTATCATGAGCCGATACAAATTGATCGATTTACTGACAGCTTCTAAGAAGAATCAGAAAATGAAGATCAGAAAAACATCAACGGCCATTAGTGTCTTTGTCCTTTCCATTATTCTATTAGGTGTAGCTTACGGCATTATGCTAAAGTATGGCCTGTTTCACGATACAACGCTGATGTGGACGAGTATCGGCCTTGGTGCGGTTGGGACATTCCTATTCTTCTTCTCCTTGTCAGGATTCCTCTTGAAGGTGCTGAAGAAGAACGAGAAACTTTACTACCATCACATCAATATGTTCGTGCTGCGTCAGATCAACAGTAAGGTAAACTCAACGTTTATCTCTATGACCATCATTTGCTTAATGCTCTTCTTTACCATTGGGGTGTTATCAACAGGCTTTAGTTTGAAAGAAAGCTTAGAGAAAGATTTGGACGAAACGACTCCGTATGATGCTACATTTTATGGTTTTGTAGGACTCGGAGAAGTTGATGAGCTAAACTCTCTGTTTACAGAAATGGATCTCGATCAGTACGGCGAAACGATTATTTATAATCGATACCGAACTGATCAGGGTATCAGAAGCTATCTACAGCCTTATGCCTCAGGCGCAGCTGCTACATTCTTGGATCAGGAGCGTGGAGTGGACCTTGAGGTGATCAAACGATCTGATTATGAGAAACTAGTTAGCATGCAAGGCGAAGAACCCGTCTCCCTTGAGGGGGAAGAGGTGCTTCTTCTAACAAATCGCACTGATCTTACAGAACCGATTAAACGGTTCGCGAATGAACATGCACAGATTGAGATAAAAGGAGAAACCTTCCCGGTGGCTGAAGAAGGCCTGCGCGTTGTTTCAACGAAAACCGATGGGGTAGCTACAGAGTTTATGACAGCAGTATTACCAGATGAAGAGGCAGAACAACTCTCCCCGTTCTCAGTCACGATTAATGTGCAATATGAGGAAGGAAAACAAGAGGTTGCTGACCAAGAGATTCCTGAGATTCATGCCGCCTTAAACGCACAAGAGGATATCCCCACGTACGTCCTCGGCATGACAAAAACAGAAGCCTATGAGCAATCAACAGGGACCTCAACGGTTGTCGTGTATATCGGGGTTTATCTTGGCATTGTGTTCCTGATTTCAAGTGCTGCCATCCTTGCGCTGCAACAATTATCAGAAGCAAGTGAGAATATGGAGCGCTACTCCATGTTAAAAAAGATTGGCGTAACGCAAAAAGGTATTCACCAGTCGATCTTTAGGCAAGTATTTATTTACTTCATGATGCCCTTGGCGCTCGCGATCGTCCATTCAATATTCGGCATTAAAGTGGTCAACGATGCCCTCCTTGCAGCGGGTCAAACAAGCGTCCTTCTGCCATCCTTTATGACAGCAGGCGTTATCGTGGTCGTTTACGGAGGCTACTTCCTAGCTACGTATTCCGGCTACAAATCCATTGTTAAATAAAGGTGAGGTAAACGTAGAAGCCTTTATCGTGACTCCTATTTTTATATCGAGAGTGTACCCTTAGCTTTTGCTGAGGGTACTTTTTTGCTAAATTTGGAACGTTTTCCCTATTAGGATCGTATGGAAGAGTACAGGATTTTTAAAACGGGAGGTTCAATCATGGTTGAAGGATTTATCAGTATCGTATTCATGATTCCGTTATACGGTTGCTTACTTTGGTCGTACTACGAGCCTGAGGAGAGCGTTCTGATGGGGCAGAGGTGGATGTATAAAGAGGAACCCGAGATCTCAGAACAGTCGATTCGCTACACAAAATTTTCATCTCTTGCGATAATGATCGGAATGCCAATCATTATTTTTAGCTTACTAACAGAATTTTATATACTCCGATTCTCCATGGTGATTTTACCAGTCGTATTGTTTGTTGGGTGGCTGAAAATTACTGCGGATGAGGAAGAGTATTAAAGGGAGTACCTGTCTTCGTTTGTTTAATCGAAGTATGAACCTCCGGTGAATCCATCGGGGGCTTTTTGTGTTACACATTTTTCCTTTTGTGATAATTTAAAAGGGCAGATTACATCTATTTCGTAGAGGAGGACCATTATGAATCAGTTAGCTACACGGTTTACCGAATTTGCAGACCAAGAATGTGATGGATCAAGCCCACTATACGCTCATCTTGCAAGAAAAATTGCAGAAGATGAGGATCTCTTAGATTTAGCTACTCACGCAAATGTTGGACAACCAGTACCAAATTTACTTTTTGGTGCTGTCCATTATTTATTGTTAAACGAAGAAGGGAAGGCATTGCAATCTTTTTATCCAAGCATTGCAGATGAACCAGAGCCTGTTGAAGAGGTGTATCCTGTGTTTCGAGCCTTTTGCATGGACTATCGAGAAGCATTGATTGATCTATTGCAAGAAAAGCGCGTCCAGACAAATGAAGTGCGTCGTTGTGCTTATTTATATCCTGTCTTCTGTGAAATTTATAAACGGACAGCTACTCCGTTATCGCTCATCGAAATCGGCACAAGTGCAGGCTTACAGCTATTGTTTGATCAGTACGCTTATTCGTATGGGGAAGATGAATGGGTAGGCAATGAAGAGGCCAGACTTTACTTATCCGCAAAAGTCCGCCACGGAAATAAACCAGCCCTTTTAAAAAGCAGTCCACCTGTTCATGCAAGAGTGGGATTAGATGTGCACATTAGTGATATCACAAATGAAGAAGAAAGGCTTTGGCTTAAAGCTCTTATCTGGCCTGAACATCACGAACGACGCCAACAATTCGAACAAGCCGCACGTGAGCTTATAAAATCTCCTCCTCCGCTAGTCGAAGGAGACGGCATCACGCTCTTACAAGAACAAGCAAACCTTACACCATCCAATACGACACTATGCATCTTTCACACCCACGTTGCCAATCAACTGCCTGAAACAAAGAAAAGAGAACTCCTGAAACACGTTAGAGCTATAGGGGAGAAGCGCGATGTGTTTCATATCTATAACAATATGAACGACCGTCGTCTTCATATTGATTCGATTATTGGAGGAGTAGAGACACATGAAGTTGTTGGTGAAACAGATGGTCATGGCCGGTGGTTTGACTGGGAGCTAAACGGGTAAAAGAGCTGCGATTCTGTAGGAGTGGGAGAGGGGGGGGGGCGGGATGATTGGCTTGAGTGTCCGGACGCTGGGTTGAAGAGTCGGGATGGGCGTCTTAAGTGTCAGGACAGCGGAAGAAAGTGTCGGAACGCCCGCCCGAAGTGTCCGGACGCCGCCCCAAAGCATCGGAACGCCCGACCCAAGCGTCGGAACCCCGCCCCAAAGCATCGGAACGCCCGCCCTAAGCATCGGAACGCCCGCCCGAAGCGTCCGGACGCCGCCAAAAAGCGCCGGAACGCCCGCCCGAAGCGTCCGGACGCCGCCAAAAAGCGTCGGAACGCCCGCCCGAAGCGTCGGAACGCCCGCCCGAAGCGTCCGAACGCCGCCCCAAAGCGTCGGAACGCCCGCCCGAAGCATCGGCACGCCCGCCCCAAGCGTCCGAACGCCACACCAAAGCATCGGAACGCCCGCCCGAAGCGTCGGAACGCCGCCCCAAAGCATCGGAACGCCCGCCCCAAGCATCAGTTCCCCCCCCTAGAACCCCACCAAAAAACCCCGAACCGTCAAAAAGACAGTTCGGGGTTTTCCTTATACTCTATAAGCCGTTAACTCACTAGGTCGTTTAATAAAGAATGACAACACAAGTCCTATAATAGCTGAGATCCCAGCTACGATGAAGGAAACGTTAACGCCGTGTACGAGCCCTTCAATTCCATTACTTGGACGAGCTGCTGTACTCATTACCGTAACGAGTAGAGCGGTTCCGACAGCACCTGATACTTGGCGCATTGTGTTATTCATCGCTGTACCGTGTGAGATGAGGTGTTCTGGAAGTTGGTTGATTCCAGCTGTTGTAACTGGCATCATCACAAGCGCAACACTTAACATACGGAAAGCATTCACCACGGTTAGATACATAAAGGATGTCTCGGAGGTTAAATTCGTAAACATAAATGTTGTAACCACCAGAATAATTAGCCCGATAATGGCCAACCATTTCGCGCCAAATTTATCAAATAAACGTCCTGTAATTGGGTTACTAAAGCCCATAATGAGAGCACCAGGCAGTAGCATTAAACCAGACTCTAACGCCGTAAAGTCAAGCATTTGTTGCATATATAACGGTAATACGGTAGAAGCACCGATCAAGGCAATAAATACAACCATACCAAGCGCTGTTGTGAGCGTGAACGTTTTGTATTGAAAGACTCTAAATTCAAGGATTGGCTCGTGTAATCGTCTTTGACGCAAAATGAACCACGTTAGACTAAGAGCCCCAATGACCATGGAAATAGAAACTTGTGAGTTCCCCCAACCTTGTTCACCACCAGCAATACTGAATGCGTAAAGAATACCGCCAAAACCTGCTGTTGATAAAATAATAGATAGAACATCTAGTTTAGGGAACGTCTGTTTTGTAACGTTTTTAAGGATAAAGTACGCAATAATGAAATCAATAATGACAATCGGTAAGATGACATAAAATAAGCTTCTCCATGGGTATTGATCCACTAACCAGCCTGAAAGAGTCGGGCCGATCGCCGGAGCGAATGAAATGACAAGGCCAAACATTCCCATGGCAGCTCCGCGTTTTTCGATTGGGAAGATCATAAACAAGATCGTCTGCATTAGAGGTATAATGATTCCGGCCCCAGATGCCTGCAGGATCCGTCCCACCATTAATAGCGGGAAGTTTGGTGCGATGGCACAGATTAACGTACCAAGAGCGAAGAGGCCCATTGCTGTTAGGAAGAGACCTCTTGTTGTAAATCGTCCAATTAAAAAGGCGGTGATCGGAATCATAACGCCGTTTACAAGCATGAAGATGGTTGTCAGCCACTGAGCTGTACTCGCTTCTAAGTTTAGGTCTGCCATGATGTTAGGCAGTGCGGTGGCAAGCAGGGTTTGGTTTAAAATGGCCGCGAATGCACCCGATAAGAGCACGATAATGAGCGGGACTTTATTGATAGGTTCTTCTTGTTGAGTGTTTTCTTTCGTGTTGTCCACGGTATTCCCTTCTTTCTTTTTAGTGAAATTTATCCTCAAAGACCAGTTTGAATCATGCGGATTTCTTTTTGATATTTATCCATGGCTTCTTCTTGTGTGTAATCATTTGCAATGCACTGAACCAGGTTATGGAAGGTGATCGCAATCACAATTTCAAAGATGTGGAAGAGCTGTTCTGAGCTTTTAATATTTAACCCTTCTAGATCTACGAGCTGGCTCACTTGTGTGAATCTAGAATCGTTTGATTCCTTACGAATGTACTTCGTTACTTCTTTCTCGATCTTATAGTTTTTATTTAACAGCACATTCCGAAGATAGTTGTTCTGTCCTTCTTCTTGTGACTGTTCGAGCGCAGTTTGAAATAAATCGGCCATCGCCTTAAATAAATCCCCATCTTGCGTTTTCAAGCACTGAAGGAAGTGTTCATGCTGATCTTTTGCATGTTCATTTAACAAGTAAAAGAATGCATCTTCTTTATCTTCGAAATATTGATAGAAGCTGCCTCTTGGAATACAGGCTTTCTTCAAAATATTTGATATGGAGGCGTCATATAGAGAGACTCTCGAAAACTCTTCTTTGGCGGCCTCGATTAACGTTTCCCTTTTCTCTTCGTTTAAGTTATAAAACGTTGGTTTCGGCATATTTCTCCTCCTTGCACACGCATGTGACAATGTGTCACATAAGCACTTGATCTACTATATATGACAGAGTGTCATTCGTCAACAAAAATGCAAATGAAAACACGAGGCACTAAAGGCCTCGTGTCATTAACTGTTTTGAAGTTTTTTCTTTTTACGTGCTTTTTCTTTCTCGATCTGCTTACTGCGAAGCTGACCACAAGCTGCGTCAATATCTGTTCCGTGCTCTGTACGAACTCCGCATTTGATGCCGCGGTCCATAAGTGTTTGATAGAACGTAAGGATCGCTTCTTTCTCACTGCGGTCGTAAGGGTGGTCGGCTACCGGGTTGTACGGGATTAAGTTCACGTACGATAGATGACGTTTATCCTTCAGCAGGTTCGCGAGCTGTTCAGCTTCTTCTTTATGGTCGTTTACATCTTTCAGTAAGATATACTCAAACGTAATACGACGGTTCGTCTTCTCTAGATAATAATCAATAGCAGGCATGAGTTTCTCTAACGGGTACGCTTTGTTGATCTTCATAATCTTAGAGCGCAGGTCATTATTTGGAGCGTGAATTGATAGCGCTAAGTTCACTTGAATGCCTTCGTCAGCAAAGTCGTACATTTTCGGTGCAATTCCACTTGTTGAGACCGTAATGTGACGAGCTCCGATAGAAAGACCTTTCTGATCGTTTACGACTCTTAGGAAGTCCATTAGGTGGTCATAGTTATCAAACGGTTCACCAATTCCCATTACGACGATGTGGCTTACACGCTCATCTTTCCCTTGGCGGTCAAGGTGGTGCTGAACCTGCATAATCTGCTCAACAATCTCGCCGCTTGTTAGGTCACGGCTCTTACTCAGGATTCCGCTTGCGCAGAAGGAGCACCCGATGTTACAGCCAACCTGTGTCGTTACACAAACAGAAAGACCGTAGTTGAAACGCATAAGAACAGTCTCAATAACGTTGCCATCTTCAAGTTTAAATAGAAATTTAATCGTACCGTCCTGAGATTCCTGTTTGATCTCTTCAGCCAGTGTTCCGAGGGTGAAATGTTCGTCTAACAGATCAATCAAAGACTGGTTGACGTTTTTCATTTGAGAGAATTCCGTTACGCGCTTTTGGTACAGCCAGTCCCATACTTGCTTGGCGCGGAACTTCTTCTCACCATGTTCCAAAATCCAATCCGTCAGTTGGTCAAACGTTAATCCGTAAATGGATTGTTTCATATATTGTAAACTCCTTTTAAAAAAATCGCTATTCCTATAGTAGTCCATTTGCGCGCTGTAAACAACCAGCAAGTGAACTATCATAATTTTGAGTCAATTTGTAGGGTGTTCTAAATTGTGCAATTGTCTATTATGACATAAAATAGAAGTAGATCAAAACATTATACTTGGTGATGGGCAAACCTGTCGAAAGGCAAGGGCGCAAAGACATGGGTCGTCGACGGAAATCCGTACCGATCGCCAGTCTGCGAAGCCACCCATCCCTCACGTATATTTACGGAGGGATTATTAATGAAAAAGGTTGTCGTTTGTCTTCTATTAGTATCTCTGTCGCTAGGATTTGCCGTGCCATCTTTAGCAAAAGAAGGTGAAGAAATGAACCAGCCCTTTAAAGGGATTGAAACGTATCAGATCTTTTACGGCGCGCCTACGCCTGAGGTTATCAACGAAATGAAAGCATATGATCTAGTCATACTAGAACCTTATCATTATAGAAAAGAACAGATTCAGCGCATTCAATCTGCCGGAACCATGGTACTTGGTTACATCACTACGATGGAAATAGCGGAATGGAATCAAGCATTAATGAAGGAATTAAAAGAAGAAGACTTTTACAAGAGAAACGGGAAGAAGGTTTTTTACCCAGAGTGGAAGTCTTACTTAATGGATTTTACCTCTAAGCATTATCAAGCGATCGTTCATAAAGAAATCAATCAACATATAATAGGGAAACAATTTGACGGCCTTTTCTTAGATACAGTCGGAGATATCGATAATGAATTTTGGGACAAGCCGGATATCTTAAAGAAGCAGCGAGCTGCTATGGTCTCATTCTTAAAGAAAATTAAGGAGCAGTACAAGAATCTTCCCATCGTGCAAAATTGGGGCTTTGATACGCTTGCGGAAGCGACAGCTCCTTATGTGGACGGAATTATGTGGGAGAGCTTTGATCACTCGATTGTAAGCCAGGACGAATGGGCTCAAAATAAGATCCAGCAGTTACAAAAGATTAAGGACAAGCAAGGCGTTCAAGTGTTTACTGTTGCATTTAAAGAATGGGAGAGAAGTTCAGGCCTGGCCCATCGCTACGGGTTTATTCATACGTACGAACAAGACAGTTACGATCAATGGACAAGCGGTGCTTCCTTTTTAACGAAGCGTTAGAATCGGCCTGGGGGTAAACCCCGGGCTTTTTTGTGTAATGGCTGAGAGTCTATCATTTACGCCGGCTCTAAAGGACTGCTAGCATGGGGGAAGGTCTAATCATTAAACTAGTAAACGAGAAGGGTGAATCCAATGTACAAACGAATCTTACTCGCAACAGATGGATCTGAACACTCCGTGCGTTCTGCCAAGCATGCGTCAGCTTTAGCCAATCAGTTCGGCGGAACAGTTGATATTGTTTTTGTGATAGACGGAAACAAATCAAAAGAAGACGTGCTCCACAATATGACGGAGTATGAGATCGATTTAAAACGAAAAGAAAAAACAAGAGCCGTGCAGGAAGTATTAGAACAAGAAGGCGTTTCATTTGAAACAAATATCCTTCACGGCGAACCAGGCCCAACAATCGTTAACTTCGCAAACGACAACAACTACGATTGCGTCGTGATCGGAAGCCGCGGCCATAACGCCCTTCAAGAAATGATCCTAGGTAGCGTCAGCCACAAAGTGGTTAAGCGCGTGGACGCACCGGTTATGGTCATTAAATAAAGCCAAAAGGTAAGCCACTCTTTTGTTCAAGAAGAGTGGCTTTTTTTATTCATGTAATTCTGAAATGTCGCCACCGACAGCTTTCCCGTACGTGATCTGATCTTGAGAATAAAGCGTGAATCGCCACTTGTATCCTACGTAAGGAATCGGTTCGGTGGTGATCCGGATAATGTTTTCTTCCTCATACCGTTCATCTAAGGTCTTCTCTAGCTGGTGTTTCGTGTACACTTTTCCGCCTAACAGAAGGACTAGAATGAGAAGTCCACTCCACACCCATTTCCACCCATAGAGCTTTTGAGATAAGGAGAAAAGGGTGAGTAACATCATGCCGCCAAGAAGCCATAGGTCCCTTTTGATAACCGAATACGCCACATTTTGCTTATGTAGCGGATAGAAAAGGTGGGCACCGTTGCCGAGATAATCTACTCCAATACCCGCTAAGAGAAGAACGACCCCGAGCCCGATCCATCTCCTGATAAGGGAAAAAGGGAAGATCTTTTTGACCAAAAGGGCGATGATGAAACTCGTGATGGGTAAGAAGAAAAGGGAATGGGTGAAGATTATGTCCATTAATTTCGGTACATCGATTAAAAGGACAATAACAGCACCAGATACGACCATTAATAGACGCCTTTTGTACGACATTTCTTTCTTATAGAAAAGAAGGTGAGTCAAAACCATTGCTGTTGTGATGTGCATCAAAGTTGAAGGGATGTGGTTCACGAGTAGCTGTGTCATAAGCATGTACGTCCTTTTTTTAGGATATTGTATCTTTAAGGTGTTAACCGATTCGTCTCTAATCTAAACCTTTAATAGGAGAGGGTTGACCGAAATAAAGGAACTAGATATAATTTAACTACCGAACGTTAGGTAGCGAGGAGGTTCACAATGAGTAAAGATAAAATTTTAACTGAAGCCCTGTATTTGTTCTCGAACAAAGGTTATGAGGGAACGGCTCTTTCAGAATTGGCAGAGCGGGTCGGCATGAAGAAGGCTTCGATTTATTCACATTTTAAAAATAAAGAAGAGATATTCTGGGCCGTCATTGACGGTGCCTACCAGGAAGAAATTGCGAAGTTATCGCGAGGGATGAAAGATGTTGAACACCTTCCGTTCCGTGAGCGATTTCACTTTATGATGGATCAGCATGTTCAGTTCTATAAAGAGAAAGATGTTAATGCGAATCTGTGGAGACGGATGACGATGTTTCCTCCTGAAGCGTTTAAAGAGGGACTAAAAGCCAAGCTACTCGAATATGAAGAAGAATTTAACGAGATGATCAAAATGGATTTAGACGCAGCGATTCACTCAGGAGAAATAAGAGAAGTGGATGGAGAGACAGGCGTTGCCATGATTAATTGTGTCCTAGATGGCCTCTTTGTCGAGTACAGCTATTATGATGAGGCCGAATTTAATAAGCGGGTAGAAGCGGTTAAAGCCATGACGTGGCGTGCGTTTGCTCCAATAGAGAA
Organism: Pontibacillus chungwhensis; assembly: GCF_030166655.1. Classification (GTDB taxonomy): domain Bacteria; phylum Bacillota; class Bacilli; order Bacillales; family BH030062; genus Pontibacillus. The sequence goes on from NZ_CP126446.1 coordinate 1,482,975, forward strand.
GGAGGGGGACTAATGGGTTGGACATATGTAATTGTAGCTGGACTTCTTGAAATCATTTGGATCTTTACGATGAAGCAATCAGAGGGATTCACCGTACTGGTCCCCAGTGTGGCAACGGTTATTCTGCTTGTGATAAGTTTTTTTATTTTCTCGAAAGCGATGGAATTTATTTCAGTAGGTACAGCCTACGCCGTCTTTACAGGGATCGGTACGGTCGGTGCTGTGACGGTTGAATTTATAATGAATCCAGAATTGGTCAGTGTGATGAAAGTGTTCTTCATTCTCATTCTATTAACAGGAATATTAGGGCTTAAAGTGACCGAGAAAGAAGAGACAGAAGGAAGTGAGGTGAGCCACTAATGGCATGGATTCAGTTAATTTTTGCAGGGATAGCAGAAGTTTCAGGCGTGACATTTTTGAAGATGACCGATGGGTTTAAGAAGAAAGGGTACGTCTTCTTAATGCTCGTGGCAGGTGTGATTAACTTTTATTTGTTATCAAAAGCCATTGAGACACTTCCAATTGGAACAGCGTATGGTGTCTGGACCGGGATCGGTTCAATTGGGACGGTTGTAATCGGAATGATCTTCTTCCGTGAATCAAAAGAATGGCTCAGACTCTTGTTTATTTCAATGATTGTAATCGGGATTGTTGGGTTGAAAGTAACCACAGCTTAGACTGATAAAATTTTTAGTTCTGTGAAGGCGTGAGGGAACACAAAAGTATCAAAATAGGTTACAATAACAACTTGGAATCTATTCGAATAAAGGAGACACGACATCATGGACGAAACGAAACAAAACGAGCGCTATGAGTTTCTGGCCAATGATCCGAATTTTAAAGTCATGCCCGTGATGATCACGCTGATTATCGGGGCGTTTTTTGCGATATTAAATGAAACGTTACTCAACATTGCCCTGACGACACTCATGGATCGTTTCTCAATATCTGAGCCAACGGTACAATGGATGGCGACAGGGTTTATGCTTGTCATGGGAATTATGACTCCGATTTCGGCATTATTAATTCAATCATTTACGACAAGAAAAATGTTTATTGGAACGATGACGATCTTCACGATTGGTACGGCCATTTGTGCGATCGCTCCTACGTTCGCTGTTTTGTTGGCGGGACGTTTGTTACAAGCGGTCGGAACAGGAATCCTGATCCCGATCATCTTCAATACGTTCTTGTTAATCTTCCCACCGGAACGGCGCGGTGCGGTGATGGGAACGGTCGGGCTTGTCATTATGTTCGCACCGGCGATCGGCCCAACGCTTTCAGGTATCATCGTTGAACACCTGGGCTGGAGATATTTATTCATCACGGTTATTCCGTTTGCGCTATTCTCCATTGCTTTCGCCCTTAAGTTCCTTCGAAATGTAGGAGAAGTGACTAAGCCAAAGTTAGATCTATTCTCCATTGTCCTATCAACGATCGGTTTCGGCGGCGTCGTGTTAGGATTTAGCTTAGCAGGAGAAGGAGACGCAGGCTTCCTTGCTCCGAAAGTTTACCTTTCGATTATCATCGGAGTCGTTGCGCTGATTTTGTTTACCATCAGACAGCTGAAGCTAGACGAACCGATTCTAGACGTTCGCGTATTCCGTTATCCGATGTTCACACTCGGACTAACGATGTTTGTTATTATCATGGTCTCCATGTTCTCCTCAGAAATCATCCTACCGATGTATATGCAAGGAGCATTAGGACTTGAAGCAGCGACGGCAGGCCTTGTCTTGTTACCAGGTGCTCTGCTAAACGGTCTTATGTCACCGATCATGGGGAAACTATTTGATAAATTCGGGCCAAGAAAGCTGATGATTCCAGCTACGATTGTGTTAAGCGGAACGATGTTTGCCTACAGCCGTATCGGTCTAGATACATCGATTCCTTACATAGTCGTCTGCTACCTTCTTCTGATGCTTTCTGTATCTGCGATCATGATGCCAGCACAGACAAACGGTTTAAATCAATTGCCGAAACATCTGTACCCGCACGGAACGGCGATTATGAATACGTTACAACCTGTCTCAGGCGCAATCGGGATTTCTGTATTCATCGGAATCATGACTTCCCGTAAAAATGCGTATCTCGAAGGAGCAGCAAATCCAACCACAGCCGGTACTCAAGCAGAAGCCTTAGTTTCCGGAGTGGAGCTCGTTTACTGGATCGTCTTCTTCTTCGCAATCGCAGCCTTTATCGTCACGTTATTTGTGCAGCGTGCTGCCCCTGAGCAGGAAGAGTCTTCAGACGTTCAGGCAGAAGCGGTTAAATAGAAGATTTAGTGGAAGCAGTCCCTTGAATGGATGGGGCTGCTTTTTTTGTTTTGGGAGGATGGGGTGAGTTTGGGTCGGCGGACGGCTCAAGTGGGAGAAGCGCGGCCCGAGTTGAGGTGCGACGGCTCAAGTTCGGTGCTGGACGGCTCAAGTGGGAGAAGCGGCTTAAGTTCGGGATGGGCGGCTCAAGAGGTAGTGGAACTGGCTTAAGTTCAGCGAGTAACGGCTCAAGAGGGGAAAATGACAGCTCAAGAGGAAGATCAACGGCTCAAGTTCGTGGCAGACGGCTCAAGTGGAGTGAGCATGGCTCAAGTGAGAGGGGAACCGGCTCAAGCCCCGCCGCCCGGGGCGCCGGGCGATCAGGCGGCTGAGCGCAGCTGGGGTGGACGGCTCAAGTTCGGGACGTAACGGCTCGAGCGGGACGAGCACGGCTCAAGAGGTAGTGGAACTGGCTTAAGTTCAGCGAGTAATGGCTCAAGCAGGAAAAATGACAGCTCAAGAGGAAGATCAACGGCTCAAGTACGTGGCAGGCGGCTCAAGTGGAGTGAGCATGGCTCAAGTGAGAGGGGAACCGACTCAAGCCCCGCCGCCCGGGGCGCCGGGCGATCAGGCGACTGAGCGCAGCTGGGGCGGGCGGCTCAAGTTCGGGACGCAACGGCTCAAGCTGGACGAGAACGGCTTAAGTAGAGTCACAACGGCTCAAGAGGTAGTGGAACTGGCTTAAGTTCAGCGAGTAACGGCTCAAGCAGGAAAAATGACAGCTCAAGAGGAAGATCAACAGCTCAAGTTCATGGAAGGCGGCTTAAGTAGGAGCAAAACAACTCAAGTAAGAGCAAAACCGGCTCAAGCCCCTCCGCCCGGGGCGCCGGGCGATCACACAAATACAGGCAAAGCTCACAAGAAGTCGAGCTAAGATAGAGCTTTCCTTTTGGGCCAAATCTATAAAACTATCTCACTTACCCCGCCATACAAAAGCCTAAACACCAATCAAAAAATAAACTTAAAAATTTTCAAAAAATAGGTTGCTTTTCTAAGAAGGGGATGGTTATAATGAAAGCAACGAAAGCGCTTTCGAAAGTAAGAGGTGGACCTTATGGTTACGATCTATGACATTGCTAAGAAGACAGGATTTTCTGTCACAACCGTATCGAAAGTATTGAACAATTATTCTGATGTTAGTGAGAAAACGAAGAAAGCGATTCAGGCTGCTGTAGAGGAGATGGATTATCTACCAAACTCCCATGCAAGGACATTGACAACAAAGAAATCCTGGACGATCGGCGTAGTATTCGTAGAGTCGTTAGGGATTGGGGTCAAGCATCCGTTCTTTAATGCAGTGATTGAGAGTTTTAGACAGTATGTAGAAGTAGAAGGATATGATCTTCTGTTTGTATCAAGGAACATTAGCAATCAGAGGAAGAGTTACTTAGAACATTTTCGTTATCGAGGCGTTGATGGTGTTGTGATTGTTTGCTCGACGTATGAGGATGAGCAAGTGAAGGAATTGATGAATGATTCGATTCCGACGGTGGTCATCGATATGAGTAGTGATCAATCGAGTGTGGTTTACTCCGATAATTATGAAGGAAGTAAACTTGCCGTGCAGCATTTATATGACCTAGGACATCGAAGAATTGCCCATATTGCCGGGCATGAGTCAACGTTTGCAGGGGAGCAGCGGAAAAAAGGATTCTTGCAAGCTGTGAAAGCTTTGAATCTTGGGTTGCCGAATGAATACGTTGTAAACGGAGATTACTTCTCGATCGAAGGTGGCCAGAAAGCGATGAGGTCATTGCTTGAGTTAGAAGAAAGGCCAACTGCCGTCTATGCGGCGGGGGATAACTTGGCGCTTGGGGCGATTAATGAGATTCACGAGCATAACCTGAGGGTGCCAGATGATCTATCAGTGGTTGGATTCGATGATATCGAACTTGCCAAATATACGTATCCCGCTTTAACGACGATCAGGCAGCGAACCGATCAAATCGGGGAAGAATCTGCGAAACTACTATTGAAGCAAATCGATTGTAAAGATAAATATATTGGATGTATCCAAGTTCCAGTCGAGTTGATTGTTCGAAAGAGTTCTGGACCTGTTGCCTAAGCAAGCAGTGCTTTTAATGAGTTCATTAAAAGCATTTTGTACACGAAAACGAAAGCGGTTTCGGGCAAGGGTTGAACTTATATTTTTTTAAGATTTACGAAAGCGGTTTCGAGAAAAGTCGCATTTATATTTTTTTACCGCATCCGAAACCGGTTTCGGAATTGTTAGGAGAAGGTCCTGGTACCTTTTTAATAAAATCTTTATAGGGGGTAGTAAGATGAAGAAGAGCTGGTCATTGTTGTTGGCATTGATGTTGGGAGTAGGATTGCTTGCTGGATGTTCTGATTCAGGGTCTGCATCATCGGATAAAGATGATGACGTGTTAAAGGTTTGGTCGTTTACGGATGAATTGAAAGAGCCGATCAAAACATTTGAAGAGAAGAACGGGGTAAAAGTTGAACTTACCATTGTTCCGATTGCCGATTATCCTACTAAGTTAAAGCCAGTGTTGGAAAGTGGAGTAGGAGCTCCTGACGTATTTACAGGAGAAGTTGCATTCTTAAAGCAGTGGACAGATCGTGACTACTGGGAAAACTTATCTCAAGAGCCTTACAATGCGGATGAGTGGGAAGGCGACTACATTGATTATGTTTACGATTTAGGGAAAGATTCTGAAGGTAACGTGAAAGCGCTATCTTGGCAGACGACACCAGGTGGTATTTTCTACAAACGTAGCATCGCGAAAGAAGTGCTTGGTACAGATGATCCAGATCAGTTAGGTGAGATGATGTCTTCTTGGGACGGACTATTTGAAGTGGGCGAGCAGCTAAAAGAAGAAGGCTACCGCTTGTTCCCTGATGAAGGTGCGATTCGTTGGTTTGCTAAAGGTGAAGATCCACAGCCTTGGGTAAATGAAGACAATGAATTGATTATGACAGATGCGAAACTGAACTATTTTGATCACGCGAAGAAATTAAGAGAGAAAGATTATACAGCATTTGCTCCAGAATGGTCTCCATCTTGGAACGCTTCTATGAGCGGTCCGATCGCTTATAACGGCGGATGGGAAGAAGTAGATGAAAATGCAAGTGACAAAACGGAAGTATTCTCTTACGCGCTACCAACTTGGGGTCTTCACAGTGTGTTAAAGCCTAACGCTGAAGGCACAGAAGGCGACTGGGGTGTAACAACGGGTCCAGTACCATACTTCTGGGGTGGAACTTGGATCGGAATTTACAGCGGTTCTGAGAAGAAAGATTTAGCTTGGGACTTTGTTCAAATGATGACGCATGATGAAGAATTCTTAACAGATTGGGCGAAAGAAACAGGTGACGTTTTATCTTATAAACCTGTTAACGAGAAGATCAAAGACGACTTCAGCGAGCCATTCTTAAATGGACAGAATAACTACACATTCTTCCTAGAGCAGGCGAAGAAGATTGAGCCAGGGGTCGTAACGAAGTATGACCAGCAGTTAGATACATTGCTTGGTGGTCAGGTCATTGAGTACGTCGATGATAAGAAATCGAAAGAAGAAGCACTTGAAGAGTTCTACAAGCAAGTGAAAAATGCTTATCCGGACATTAAGACACCATAAAGAGCAAGGATAGAAGAGGTGGTCCAGTCTCCCAAGTGGACCTGCGCCCGCCTCTTTTCTATTAAAGAGGGTTTATGCTGATAGTCTGATAGAGAGAGGGATTCCAATGAAGAAGCTGAATCATAAGGGATATTATTTCATCGCACCATTTTTCGCGATCTTTCTCGTTTTTAATATTTATCCTGTTTTGCTGACCTTTTATTACACGTTTACGAAGTATGAAGGGTATGGAAAACCGGAGTTCATTGGACTCGAGAACTATACACGCATCTTAACGGATGGCTACTTTTTAGAAGCTTTTATTAATACGTGGAAGATTTGGGGATTAAACTTTGCGTTACAACTTGGAATTGCGTTATTCCTGGCAGCACTGTTCTCCGATTTACGATACCGCATTAAAGGGATCGGATTCTTTCGGGCTGTGTTTTACCTACCGAACTTGATTACGATTAGCTCGGTTGCGATTTTATTTAACATTATGCTTGATTGGCAGCATGGTTCGATCAATATGTTCTTAATGAAAATTGGTCTTATCTCTGATCCTATTAATTGGTTGAACGAACCGGCAACCGCTCAAATATCAGTCGCGCTGATCTTAACGTGGATGTGGTTTGGGTATACTTTTATCGTTCTAATGGCCGGGGTGTCAGGCATTCCTGGTGAACTATATGAAGCAGCTCTTATTGATGGAGCGAACAGATGGCAGACATTTGTACATATAACGCTGCCTCTATTAAAACCGATTATGCTTTATGTCATGATTACTTCACTAATTGGTGGATTGCAGCTATTTGACTTACCGATGTTAATCACAGATGGGCTCGGGGCACCTGAGGGATCCTTGAATACCATGGTTCTCTATCTGTATAACCAAGCATTCCGCTATAACAACTACGGATATGCAGCAACAATTGCTTATGCATTGTTCCTCATCACTGTGTTGTTCTCTGTAGTAACATTCCGATCTATGTATCGAACTAACGAGAAGAAAGAGGGGTAACGAGATGAAAACTGAGAAAAAGTCATTAAACGTGCCCGTTAAAAAACAAGGGGTAAAGAAAAAAAGAAGTTTCTCCAGAAAGGCGATCTACACCCTGTTGATCTTACTAACGATTATCAGCATCGTTCCTTTCTATATGATGATCATTAACGCAACCCGTGAAAACCAAGACATTTTAGGTGGATTCTCGTTCCTTCCAGGGAGTGCCCTTATAGAGAACTACCGGACGATGATGGATTATGTGAACATTTGGAACGGCTTTAAGAACAGCTTGATTGTTTCGGTGTCCGTTACTGTATTAAGTGGTTACTTCTCTGCTTTAACGGCATTTGGATTTGCGGTTTATGAATTTAAAGGAAAGAATCTATTATTCATCTTCATGCTTCTTATGATGATGGTTCCTGGGCAACTAGGGTTAATTGGATTCTATGAGCTTAACAATGCGATTGGAACGCTTGATACGTACATTCCGTTAATTGTACCAGCGATTGCGAGTCCATTTGTTGTGTTCTTCCTTCGTCAGTACTTATCTACGACGCTTCACCCTTCTTTACTTGAAGCGGCTCGTATGGACGGAGCAGGCGAATTAAAGATTTTCCATACAGTGGCTCTACCGATTATGATGCCAGCGGTTGCGACAATGTCGATCTTCACATTTATTGGATCTTGGAACAACTATATCGTACCGCTTGTTGTCTTGTTCTCACCAGAGAAATATACGCTCCCTGTACTGATGGGATTCTTGAAAGGTTCACAAGTAGCGACAAACTTAGGATCAATGTATTTAGGAATTGCGATTTCTGTTGTACCGATTATGGTCGCGTTTCTATTCTTCTCTAAATATATCATCAGCAGTATTTCAGCAGGATCAATTAAAGGATAAAGAAGAGGGGTTTCACTATGCAGCGATTTAAAGAGGATTTTATTTTTGGAACAGCGACATCTTCCTATCAAATTGAAGGAGCCGTCAATGAGGCAGGTCGTACCCCGTCTATCTGGGATACGTTCTCTTTAACACCAGGCAAAGTTAATAACGGAGACACAGGCGATGTTGCGTGTGATCACTATAACCGTTTTGAAGAAGACATTGAAATTATTAAAAGCCTTGGGGTCGATTCGTACCGTTTTTCGATTGCCTGGCCTCGGGTTTTCCCACATGAAGGGCAGTACAATCCTGAAGGGATGGCGTTTTATAAACGATTAGCTACACGCTTAAAGGAAGAAGGCATTCGTCCTTTTGTCACGCTTTATCACTGGGACTTGCCTCAATGGGCGTACGAAAAAGGTGGCTGGACGAATCGCGAGAGCATCAACTGGTTTATGGAATTTGCAGAGAAATGCTTCGAGGAACTTGATGATGTGGTCGATATGTGGATTACACACAATGAGCCATGGTGTGTAGCAATGCTAGGATACTATGAAGGAGTGCATGCACCAGGGCATCAGAACCTGCAAGAAGCGATTCAGGTTGCTCACCATCTCCTTCTGTCTCACGGCATGGCCGTTCAGTATTATAAAGAAACGTTGAAAAAAGATAAGCCGATTGGAATTACCTTAAACCTTTCACCGGTCTATCCTGCAAGTGTAGAAGAGATGGATTATACAGCAGCTCAACATTTCGACGGATACCTGAATCGTTGGTTCCTTGACCCGGTATTTAAAGGAAGTTATCCGGAAGATATGAAGGCGCTTTATGGTAAGAATGGCTGTGATTTCGACTTTATCCATGATGGCGATTTGGAACTGATATCGATTCCGTGTGATTTCTTCGGAATTAATTTCTATAACCGTGCTCTAATCGAAGCTTCAGCCGATCACCCATTTTTATACCAGCATGCCGAGTCTGATTATCCAAAGACGGGTATGGGATGGGACATCTCTCCTAATGAGTTCAGAGAGCTGATCTACCGGGTTCGTGAGGATTACACAAGGTTGCCGATCTTTATTACCGAGAACGGCGCAGCGTTTGATGATCAGTTAGAAGAGGATGGAACGGTGAAGGATGAAGGGCGTAAAAGTTACGTAGAACAACACCTTGAAACGATTGCAGCGTTAAATGAAGAAGGAATGGGAATCCAAGGGTACTATCTGTGGTCCCTGCTTGATAACTTCGAATGGGCATTTGGTTACGATAAGCGCTTTGGAATTACGTATGTTGATTTTAAAACGCAGAAACGATATGTCAAAGACAGTGCGAAACGATACACTGAAATTGTGCGGGCACGCACCATATAAGGAGGAGAACTCATGACGCAGATTCGTGAAATTATAACGTCAAGAGATAAAGGGGAGAGGTTAACCGAACGGGGGACTCTCCCTCTCCTTTCTGTAAAGGAAGGAGATTTACAGGTTCAGACAACTAAACGTTACCAGCAGATTCTTGGGTTTGGAGGAGCGTTTACAGAAGCAGCAGCTTATACCCTAAGCCAGATCTCACCAGAGAAACGCGAGGAAGTGATTCGCAGTTATTTTCACGAGCGTGAGGGACTTGGTTATACGATTGGAAGAGTGGCAATCCATAGCTGTGATTTTGCTCTTGGTAATTATACATACGTAGAAGATGGGGATGAAGAGCTATCTACGTTTTCTATTGAACGAGAACATAAATGGGTGCTGCCTCTCATTAAGGATGCCATGGCTGAAAAAGGTGGAGAGATTAAGCTTTTGGCCTCACCGTGGAGTCCTCCGGCATGGATGAAGACAAATGGTGAGATGAATAATGGCGGGAAGCTTTTGCCACAGTACAAGGATACGTGGGCAAAATATTATGCGAAGTTTGTTCATGCTTTCCGTGAAGCGGGCGTTGATATCTGGGGATTATCTGTTCAGAATGAGCCAGCCGCTGTGCAGGTCTGGGATTCTTGCATTTATACGAGCGAAGAAGAGCGTGATTTTATTAAAGAAAACCTTGGGCCTACGCTTGTCCGTGAAGGGTTGGAAGACTTGAAGTTACTCATATGGGATCACAATCGTGACATTATGGTAGAGCGGGCTTCGACGATTTTAGAAGATCCAGAAGCAGCGAAATATGTGTGGGGAACAGGGTTCCACTGGTATGTCAGTGAAGCATTTGAAAACGTAGGAGAGGTTCATGAACGCTTTCCGGACAAACATTTGCTGTTTACAGAAGGGTGCCAGGAAGGTGGCGTGAAGCTTGGGGAGTGGTTTACAGGTGAACGCTATGGCCGCAATATGATTGGGGACTTAAACAATTGGACAGAAGGATACATCGACTGGAATATGGTCCTGAATGAGGAAGGCGGTCCGAACCATGTAGGCAATCTTTGTGACGCCCCGATTATCGCAGATACAAAAACAGGAGAGGTTCATTACAACAGTTCTTTCTATTATATCGGTCACTTTAGTAAATACATACGCCCGGGTGCTGTTCGGGTAGGCTTAGAGATCAACAATCCTTCCCTGCAGTCGACAGCCTTCTTGAATGAGGACGGGTCACTTGTAATGGTTGTGATGAATGAAACGGACGATAAGGCGAACTTTACGGTACAAAGAGATGAGGAAGGATTTAACGCAGAGCTTTCTCCTCATTCAATTGCGACGTACATTTGGGAATAAATCATGTTAGGAGGGTGTTTTATGGAAGGGGTAAAAGACGGAGTTAAAGGAGTATCCTATCGTTTTGACGAAGAGGATCGGTTTGAGATTCGCCAGTTTGACCGGGCCAAGCCATTCTCAAGCTTCCTGCCTGGAATAGCTGGGGTAGACGGAATTCCGATGTGGGCGTTTTATGTGAACCGTGGCCAGGGGATTTGTAGCTTCGGAATTCAGGATAAGGACCATCCTATTATGGAATTCTCCCCTGCCTCTATTGCGTATAAAAATGTGACAAATACAGGGTTTCGAACTTTTATCAAATGCGAGGGAGAGGTTTATGAACCCTTCTCTCCAAGAGTCGATGAGGAAACAATCGAGCGCAAAATGACCGTAGAAGCGAATGGTCTCAGGATCCAGGAAATCCACCATGGTTATGACCTTCAAGTAAACGTGACCTACTTTACGATGCCTGGAGAGGATTTCGCTGCTCTCGTGCGACGAGTGGACATTGTGAATCTCAGAGAGGATAAGCGAGAGATTGAACTGCTCGATGGTTTACCAGAGATCCTCACGTATGGTGTCACAAACGCCGCTTATAAAGAAGTCGGAAACCTTACACGAAGCTGGATGGAAGTGTTTAACTTAGAGAAGCGGGTGCCTTTTTACAAAGTGCGTGCCAGTATGGAAGATGAAGCGGAGGTCAGAGAAATTGAGGGCGGTCACTTTTACATGTCGTTCTCTGATGATGAGGTATTATTACCGCCAATTGTGGATGCGAATGTGATCTTTGGCAGTGATCAATCCCTTCTCCATCCTGAACGCTTCCTAAGCCATTCTACGGATGAGCTTCTATCTACTGATCAGTATCCAAAAAACAAGGTGCCTTGTGGATTTACTGCATTAACGCGCGAGGTGGAGGGAAATGGTTCAGTCTCTCTTGATACCATTATAGGAAACGTATCAGATGCTTCAAAGATTGACCGTAAAGTCGATACACTCGTTCAAAAACGTTTCTTAGATGAGAAGGAACAAATGGCCATGGAACTTGTTGAGGGTTTGACGGATGCGATCGATACGAAGACATCTTCGAAAGCGTTTGACCAATATTGCCGCCAAAGCTACTTGGATAATTTTTTAAGAGGCGGTCTTCCTCTTGTGTTAGACAACGGGGCAGATGGGTTTATCTATCATGTGTACTCCAGAAAACATGGGGACTTAGAGAGAGATTATAACTTCTTTAAGATTGCTCCGGAATACTACTCGCAAGGGAACGGTAACTTTAGAGATATGAACCAGAATCGTCGAAACGATCTGTACTTCAATCCGAAGGTAGGTTCCTTTAACGTACGTATGTTTATGAACTTTATCCAGGCTGATGGCTACAATCCATTATTAGTAGAAGGATGCCAATTTGAAATTCATGAAGAAAATCTTGGGACCGTTGTAGAAGGAGCCGTATATTCTTATCAGGACGAATTTGAAACGCTCCTATCACAACCCTTCACTCCGGGCAAAGTCATGACCTTCTTACAAGATGAAAAGGTTTCTTTAAAAGGAACGGTGGAGGAGATCTTCACATTCGTATTAAGTCATGCTGAGCAAAGAATGGAAGCGAGCTTCGGAGAAGGCTACTGGGTCGACCACTGGACTTATAATATGGATCTAATCGAAAACTTTAAAGCGATCTACCCAGACAAAATGGATCAACTTCTTTATGAAGACAAACGCTATCGCTACTTCGATAGTCCAGTGCGTATTGCGCCAAGACGTGAGAAGTACGTGGTCACGCCAAAAGGAGTCCGCCAATACGGCGCTATCCAAGAGGATGAGAAGAAAGAAGCTCATCTTGGAGTCAGTCTAAATGATACGAATTGGTTAAGAACGGATTATGGTAAAGGAACGATTTACGAAACGTCGTTAATGGAGAAACTCATCTCTCTTGCGCTTAACAAATTCTCGCTACTAGACCCAGAGGGAATGGGCGTAGAGATGGAAGCAAATAAGCCAGGATGGAACGATGCCTTAAACGGGCTGCCTGGTCTTGTTGGTTCAGGGATGAGTGAAACGTTCGAACTAAAAAGGCTTCTCGCCTTTATCATTCCTTCATTAGAGAAGATGGAACAGGATCTTCGTCTACCGGTTGAAATGACCACCCTTCTTAAAGGAGTCGACCGTTTGGTTCAACAATGGGAGAACCAAGAAGTATCAGACTTCGCTTATTGGGATGGCGTTGCTACATTACGAGAGCATTATCGTGAATCGATTCATTTTGGCCTTGAAGGACAGGAAGAAACGATGGGTGGGGCAAAGCTTCTATCCGTCTTCCGTCGCTTTATGAATAAAGTCGATCATGGTATGGAGAAGGCTAAGGAATGGGGAGAAGGTCTTTATCCTACGTACTTCTACTATGAAGCGATCAACTTTAACACGGTTGAAGGGCAAGATGGATATAATCGTGCAGAGGTCCTGGAATGGAAGACACATGTGCTGCCAACATTCCTAGAAGGTCCTGCCCGGGCGATGAAAGTGATCGATGACCGTAAAGAGATTCATCATCAGGTTAAACAAAGTGACCTTTATGACAGAGGAATTCATATGTTTAAAACGTCTGTAAGCTTAGAAGGACAGTCCAATGAGATTGGCCGAATTAAGGCGTTTACTCCTGGTTGGCTTGAGCGTGAATCCGTCTTCCTTCACATGTCTTATAAATACTTGCTTTCGTTATTAAAAGCTGGTTTATATGATGCCTATTATGAAGAGATGAAGAGTAGCCTTGTGCCGTTTTTAGATCCGGCTGAGTATGGAAGAAGTCCTCTTGAGAACTCTTCCTTTATCGCAAGTTCAGTCAACCCCGATCCAAACACTCACGGGCAAGGTTTCGTGGCGAGACTGAGTGGATCAACAGCAGAATTTCTTAGTATGTGGAAGTATATGATGATGGGGGAAGGTCCTTTCTACATGCGTGCTGGTGAACTGCACTTAGCCCTAAATCCTATTCTTCAGGGTGAGCTATTCACGGATGATGGTGAGGTTTCCTTTACCTTCTTAGGCCACACACGGGTGACCTACCGTAACCCAGAACGAAAAGATACATTTGGCGAAAAAGGTGCGACGATTCAGTCCAGCAAGATTATATATAAAGATGGACAACGCGTAACGGTAGAGGGGCAAGAAATTGGCCAGCCTCATGCACAAGCCATACGAGACGGAAAAGTAGCATCGATCGTTGTTTATTTTGCTTAACTAGTACGGAAAAAAGAGCTCACTAAGAGCTCTTTTTTTGTTTGCAAGTAGTAGGTGCGGTCTAAGATTTCATTATTCTGAAACTTTTGTCATAATCAATCGTATAGAAAAAAGAAGAAGAATTAAATGTAGGAGAAAGTGTAGATTTTCATTTTTAATGGAAAAACAACACTCTACTTACATAATCTATGGTAAAATGAGGAGAGTTTTGATAGTTGGAACATTGAGGAAATCTGTGGTTCTTTTTATCTGAAACATTTGGACTAGTCCATTATGAGGTTAGAAAGGGTTAGATTATGACAGAAAATCAAATTCGTACCGTTGTTCAACAGTTACTATACGATATGCAAGGGTTGAAAACGAAAGTAAGAGAATTAGAAGACGAGGTCGATCGTCTTAAACATAATCCAGTAAGTCATCAGGAAACCGAAGAATTAGAAGGCGTACCGTTAAGTGGGCTCATTATCCACTATTTACAACGAATCGGCGTTCCTTCACACATAAAGGGTTACAAATATATTCAAAAAGCAGCTACGCTTGTTTTTGAGGATCATATTTACTTGCAGAAGATGACCAAATCCCTTTATCCGGAAATTGCAAATTCCTACGGAACCACGTCAAGCCGTGTTGAAAGGGCTATTCGTCATGCCATTGAACAAGCTTGGAAACGAGGAAGCGCCACCTTATTCAGTCAGTGGCTAGAATGCCCCGAGCACGTATTTCAACAGAAACCATCTAACCGTTTGTTCATCACCCTCCTTGTCGACAAGATCCATCAAGATCGCACAGGCGAGCGAGTATTGTATGCGGAAGTGAATATGTAATTTGCGCTCAATTGACCACACATTTCTCCTTAACGGGATATGTGTGGTCTTTTTTACGATTTAAGATGAATGGGATTCAGGATTTTTTTACCGGTTGTTCGGGTATTAGAAGAATAGAAACGATGAAAGAAGAGCAGGTGGAGTGCTCTTCTTTTTACATAGGTTTGTTTAAGCGTGTTTCAAGACAGAGGGGGGAGGGTCCGATGCTGGGAAAGTGCTTGGACCTCTTTTCTGCTAGGCTTCTTACCCCTCGGGTGGTCCGCGAGTAAGCCTTGAAAATATGATGTTAACGGACCCACGCACAGTCATCTTAAAGTTACATTATAAAACGCGTTTCCGTTTACCTCAATTTTGGAAAAGAAGGGCCTGGAAACTGCGAGACTCCCGTGGGCAGAAGAGCCTAGGTGAGACCCCGGAGGCCGGCTCTGCCGGCTGAGGAGGCTCACCAGCTCCCCACAGGAAAGCGAGTGGTTTCCAGGCCCTTCTTACGCTCAGACTAAAGCTAACGGAAACATCTCTCATCTCAGAAAGAAAGCCATATAAGTGGTACATCTCAATCAATTAACGACTGTAAAAAAGTCGTTACATAAGGGAGGAATTGGTATGAGTGACTGGATAGATGAAATCAAGAGCCAGCTCCCTGCTGGCAGAGTATTAACAGACCTCGCAGATCGGTCTAGCTATAGCTTCGATGCCTCCTTTGGTCAATACATCCCAGAGGCGGTCGTGCAAGCAAAAGACAAAGAAGAAGTCGTCCATGTATTAAAGGTAGCCAACCGGTGGAAGGTCCCTGTCTACACAAGAGGGCAGGGAACGTGTCTGAGTGGAGGCCCCCTTCCCGTTCATGGTGGTATTGTATTAGACATCTCCCAGTGGCCACGGGAGATTGAGGTGAAAGCAGATGATCTGACGGTTGTCGTGAGCCCCAGTGTGTTAACGGCTCGTATTGATGAGGAAGCAGCGAAACACGGGCTGATGTATCCACCTGACCCGAGCAGTGCCCATGTGGCTACGATTGGTGGCAATTTAGCGGAGAATTCAGGAGGGCCCCGGGGGTTAAAGTACGGAGTGACGAAAGATTTCGTGCTTGGCCTTGAAGTTGTAACGCCTGAGGGAGAGGTGATTCGGACAGGTGGTGGCACGATTAAAAACGTAACAGGCATTGATATGACAAAGCTGCTCGTCGGATCAGAGGGAACGCTTGGGGTTATTACAGAAGCAACCCTTAAGCTCGTCCCGAAACCTCCTGAGGTCCAGACATTAATGGCGGTGTTTGATGAAGTACGTCTCGCGGGGCAAGCGATTTCGAAAACGCTAACCTCAGGTGTGCTGCCGTCTAAGATGGAGTTTATGGATAAGGCGTGTATACGAGCTGTTGAATCCTTTTACCCTTCTGGTTTGCCAACAGATGCTGAAGCGGTGGTCCTTGTTGAGCTTGATGGGCATCCAGAAGCGTTAGAAGTCGAAGCAAAACTCGTTCAAGATGTCATGGAAGACATCGGAGCAAGGGAAACGAAGATTGCTCAATCGAAGGAAGAAGCCCAAGAAATGTGGCATGCGCGGAAACAGGTATCACCTGCGATTGCTCAGATTAAACCAACGAAAGTATCAGAAGATGCGACGGTGCCAAGAAGTAAAATTCCAGAAATGATTGAACGGCTCCGTGGTATTAAAGAGAAGCACAACGTTGAGATTGTGGTGTTTGGACATGCAGGCGATGGCAATTTGCATCCGAATGTGCTGTGTGACCAGCGGGACCAGGAAGAGATGAAGCGTGTGGAAGACGCGGTAGAGGCCATTTTTGAAGCGGCTATTGAACTTGGTGGGACGTTGTCAGGAGAACACGGCATCGGAACCATGAAAGCTCCGTTTATGGAACGGGAGCTTGGAAAAGTCGGCGTGTCTATGTTGAAGCGTATGAAGGACGCCTGGGACCCAAATGGCATCATGAACCCTGGTAAGATCTTTCCGGAAGAGGGCCAGAAGTTGGTGTTACGAGATGAGTAATGTAGCAGAGCTCCAGAAAAAGATTGGCTATGATTTAACGTTTGATTGTGTGCAGTGTGGCTACTGCCTGCCCGTTTGCCCTACATATGAGACGATGGAAAGGGAGACCCATTCCCCGAGAGGGCGTATTAACCTTGTGAAGATGGTAGCTGAAGAGAAGATCGGTATCGAAGAACTTCAAAATCCAATTGAAAAGTGTCTTGGATGCATGGCCTGTACCACCGTATGTCCGACGGATGTGCAATACGGGACTATTTTGGAAGGGGCCAAAGAAGTCATTGAAGAAAATACGGAGAAGCCACGTCGGACAGAACGTTTAGAGAGCTTTTTGTTTGAATCCTTCTTTCCTTCAAAAGGATGGATGAACCGATTAGGAGAGGCGACCTGGTTGTATCAAGCCTCAGGATTACAGCGGGTTGCAGAGCGTCTTCATTTAACGAAAGTCGCGCCCACTCCACTTGAGCAATTTGAGAAGGTAATCCCTGATCTGCCATCTCCTAAAGAACGACGGCAGAGGAAGAAGGCTTATGCTGCTGACGGACCGAAAAAGATGACGGTGGCCTTTTTTATAGGGTGTATTATGGATGGTTTATTTTGGCGTACGAATGAGAAGACGATCGAATTGTTAAAACGGAGTGGAGCTGAGGTGCTCGTGCTCGATGGTCAAACGTGCTGTGGTGCGCTCCAGGCCCATTCCGGTCAAATCGATACATCTGTTGAACTGGCGAAGCAAAATATCCAAGCGTTTGAACAAGGCTCCATCGACTATATCGTCAACAATGCAGGGGGCTGCGGGGCTCGTTTAGTGGAATATCACAAACTGTTTGAAGAAGGTTCTGAGTGGGAGGAGCGTGCTCTTTCTTTTGTTCGGAAAGTAAAAGATATCTCAGAGGTTTTAGTCGAACTTGATGGTCTTCAATTTACGGAGTCAGTGAATGAGGTTGTCACCTATCAGCCTTCTTGTCACATGACCAATGTCCAAAAGGTGAAAGAACCTCCTCTCAACCTCCTTGAAAAAGTTCCCGGTATTACGTTTAAGGAACTGGAGCGTCCTGATTTTTGCTGTGGTTCTGCTGGTGTATACAACATTGTAAACTACGAGGAGTCGATGGAGATCTTAGATGTAAAAATGAAGGACGTTTGTGCCCGTGATCCTGAAACGATTGTTACTACGAACCCAGGATGCTTGCTCCAGATGAAACTGGGGGTAGAACGAGCTGGAAAGAAGGAAGACATGAGCGCTGCCCATTTAGTGGATGTGCTGATGAGGGCAAATCCTGTTCCAAAGTGAATGGTAATCGTTCGTCTCGCAAAAGATAAGGGCACTACACCTTGAAAGGCGAGATGGTTATGAAAAAGGGATTGCTATGTGGGTTAGCTTTTTTAGTGGGATGGGCAGGCTTTATGTCTTTTGGTAAGGCAGAGGATAAGAGGGAGCTTGCCATTGTCATCGATGATTTCGGCAATAACATGGGCGGATCAGATGAAATGTTAGAATTACCAGCTTCCCTCACTGTTGCGGTTATGCCATTTATGCCAACGACAGCTGAAGATGCAGAGCGTGCGTTTTATCTAGGTCATGAAGTGATTGTTCATATGCCAATGGAGCCTATGAAAGGGAAGAAGAGCTGGCTTGGCCCGGGAGCGATTACAACGGATCTATCCGATAAAGAAATCAGGAAGAGAGTACATGACGCGATTCACGCTGTTCCCCACGCGGTTGGTATGAATCATCATATGGGCTCAAAGGCAACAGCCAGTGAGCGTGTAATGAGAATCGTACTAGAAGAATGTAAGAAGCACGGGCTCTATTATCTTGACAGTAAAACGACAGGGAAAAGCGTTATCCCAGAACTAGCAGAAGAACTCGGCGTGCCTTATTTAGAAAATGAGATCTTTTTGGACCACGTTTATTCTCTTGATCATATGAAGAAACAGGCTAGAAAAATAGAGGAAGAGTTGGTCACAGAGAAGGATTTGATTGCGATTGGTCATGTGGGTATTGCCGGAACGAAAATGGTTTCTGTTTTGAATGAATTTATCCCGATCTTTAAGAGTAAAGCCAATATTGTTCCGCTTTCTGATTTGTTGCCTTAATGTTGATATCAAAAGGGCCAGAGATCTTGATTAGATCTCTGGCCCTTTTTAGATTGATTAACTTGCTTTTGTGTTCATATTGACAGCTGGTTTAGCGATACGTGGCTTGAGAAGTTGAATCACAAACCATGTTGCAACCATCAGCCAAACGATCGATCCTAAGATCATTGATGTGTTGTAAGAAAGACCAAATCCTTCTGGTGCGAAGAAGATATAGATACTTACAACGGCCGTCATGAAGAGGGCGGGCACCGAACAGATCCAGTGGAACTTCTGGTTATGAAGCAAGTACATAGCAGCTGTCCAAAGCATTACCGTTGCAACCACCTGATTCGACCAGCCTACATAACGCCATAAGAATGTGTAATCAATTTGCGTTAAGAAGAATGTCGGGATTGCTACTGGAATGAGTAAGAAGAACATGTTTAGCTTACCCGAAATTTCTTTCTTTCGCATTCGACCGATTAGATCAGCCAGCATCATACGGGATGAGCGAAGCGCTGTGTCTCCTGTAGTGACAGGTAGAATAATCACTCCAATAACAGCAAGAACGCCACCAAATGCACCAAGGGTAGATTGACTGATTTCATTCACAACCCCTGCAGCTCCACCAGCGTCAAGAGCTGCCTGAAGAGAACCTGTACTGCCGAAGAACGTCATACCGGCAGCAGCCCAGATGAGAGCAATCACGCCTTCAGCGATCATAGCACCAAAGAATACTTTTCGTCCTTCACTTTCTTTCTTTAGCGTGCGTGCAAGGATCGGGCTTTGTGTGCTATGAAAACCTGAGATAGCACCACAAGAGACGGTCACCATAAGAAGCGGCCAAATCGGCGTTTCTCCTTTGTTCGGGTGCATATTCTCAAGCGTTAGGTTAGGGATTGGATTATCAAAGAAGAATAATCCGATTCCGATTGAAACCGCCATAAAGATTAGAATCGCCCCAAAAATTGGATAAACTTTTCCGATAATCTTGTCTACCGGAAGAACAGCCGCGATTAAGAAATAAGCAAAGATTACAAGTAAAGAAGCCATAAATCCTAATGGGGTCACTTTAGCCATCAGCTGGGCTGGGCCTGCTGTGAAGGCTGCAGCAACTAGAATCATAAGTCCAATTGATAAAAGGTTAATGATTGAACGAGCGTATTTTCCTAAGTATTTTCCAACGAGTGTTGGGTACTGCGCTCCGTTATGTCGAATGGAAAGCATGCCTGAGAAATAATCGTGAACAGCTCCTGCAAAGATGGATCCCACTACGATCCAGATAAAAGCAACGGGGCCATAAAGGGCTCCCATGATTGCGCCGAATATAGGTCCAAGGCCGGCGATGTTTAACAGTTGAATTAAACTCGCTTTCCACCAGCTCATGGGCTTATAGTCAAGGCCGTCGTTATTTGTGTAGGCAGGGGTTTTGGCATCATCGTTGATCCCAAAAATTCGTTCCACCACCTTTGCATAAACGAAATAACCTAAAAGTAGTAATATGATGGATGCAAGAAATGTAACCATCGCCTAGCCTCCTCTCGAAAATTGAATGTAAGACGTATTCTATACGGATTGTTATGCAGAAACAACCCTTTTTCTGAAAATTTCATTTTTTCTCTTATTTTTCTCGGAGGATGGAAATAAATGCTGTTATATGAAAGTGTTTTCAATGATAAAAATCTTTTTTTATTAAAAAAACCGGTTCTTACAAGTGGAACTTATGATATAATTCCTCGATATAAGTGAATTTTTATACACAATTGCCGTCCTTTAACGGGGATCGGCTTTTTTTGTGGAGGAGGTTGAATATGGGTCAAGCAAGATTGCCCTCTTTGCTAGAGGTCATGAGTGTTTTAGTCGTCTTTTTGGCGATTGTATTTTCATTTACAATTTATGAATTACCGATCCAATTGGCATTATTTATTTCATTATTTGTTGTCATTGGCTTAGGATTAATGGTTGGTTATACGTACGATGACTTACAAGCTGCGATGATCAAAGGGATTTCAAATGGTCTTGAAGCCGTCCTGATTCTCTTGGCGGTTGGAGCGTTAGTTGGAACATGGATCGCTGGTGGTGTTGTGCCGACATTGATCTATTTTGGACTTGAGTTTATTAATCCTTCGATCTTCCTGTTAGCTACGCTTGTGATTTGTTCTGTTACAGCTCTTGCAACTGGGACGTCCTGGGGGACAGTTGGTACAGCTGGTATCGCAATGATGGGAATTGGTGAAGGACTGGGTATGCCACTACCGATGGTGGCAGGTGCGATTCTGTCTGGTGCTTATTTCGGAGATAAACTATCTCCATTATCAGATAGTACAGTTCTTACAGCCTCTATGTCGAAAGTAAACGTTATTCAACACGTCAAGTCGATGCTGTATTTAGATGTACCGGCGTTCATTATTACAGGTATTCTATTTACCATTGCAGGGTTTATGTACGGCGGTGGTGAAGCGGATCTTGATAAAGTGAATTCGATTATGGGTTCATTAACAGATGTATTTAATATCAACGGCTTGATGCTGCTTCCGGCTGTCGTCGTGATTGGTTTACTTGTTATGAAGAAGCCATCGATTCCTACGATTTCATTTGGTGCGTTACTCGGAATTGTGTGGGCGATCGGATTCCAAGGCATGGGTCTTGCTGACGCGATTAGTACAGCCTACAGTGGTTTTAATATCACAACAGACATTGATTTTATTAATGATCTGTTAGCTGGTGGTGGTATTAGTGGTATGCTAGGGTCAATCGTTGTTATTATCTTTGGTTTAGGATTTGGTGGACTGCTTGAGAAGATCGGAGTCCTTCAGGTCATTATGGATGCCTTTATTCATAAGATTCAATCGGCAGGAAGCTTAACATCTTCAACGCTTCTTGTAGGCTTCTTCTCAAATGTATTTGGCTGTGCAATGTATGTTTCATTGATCTTAACGCCAAAGATTATGGAAAGAAGCTATGATTCCTTAGGGTATCGCCGTGATACATTATCTCGTAACACAGAAGTAGGGGGAACGATGACTTCAAGCATGGTCCCTTGGTCAGATAACGGAATTTACATGGCTGCAACCCTTGGTATTTCAACGTTTTCCTATCTACCATTTATGTGGATGAGTTTCGTCTCCATCATTATTGCCCTTATATATGGATATACCGGCAAATTTATGTGGAAGAACCAAGACACAAGAGAAACCGTATAAGACAAAGCCTGTCCCACTTGGGGCAGGCTTTTTTACTGTAAAGCACCGACGCGTGTCAGACACCATTTAGCGCTTTAGCGTAAAGGAGCGTGTCAGACACCCGTTAGTGCTTTAACGCAAAGCAGGGTGTCAGACACCCATTAGTGCTTTAGCGCATAAAAAAGAGGCAAACCTGGGTGGGGTTTGCCTTATTCCGACTTTAAAGAAAGGAGAAAAATGGGGATTGGGTTATTCAGCTGATGAGATAGCGCCCATCATGCTTGGATCAGATTTTAATTGTTGAACTGTTTCAAGACCTGCAGCAACTGTATCATCGTTTGCATTCAAGGCTGCTACTGGGTGGAAGCATGTGATTCCTGTGAATTTGCTTAAGTCTACTTCAATACATACACCTGTGCGGTAGAAGTTTTCGTATTTGAAGATTGAACCACATAATTCTGGATACAGAAGTTCTAAGATGGCACAGCATCGTTTCCCGTCAACGAATTTCTTCACACGAAAGAACGGTGAAGGGATTGGACCTGAACAACCATCGCTGTACTTATAAATGCCCCAACCGAAGTAAGGAAGTAATCCAGCAAATGTGTTGTCACATCCACAAAGAAGCATGAATGGAACAGTATCTGCACCGTTACCACCAGTAGGAGATACTAAGTCTTGAATAGCACGGTGACATGACCCGCTATCACAACAGTTTTGATCAACTGTATCTTGTGCGTCTGCGATCTTTCTTACTTTATCACATACACAAGAATCGTTATAAGATTTTCCACAACTCATAAACTCAACTCCTTAACATAAATTACCCGAAGGTAGTAATAGAATATGTGGATAAAGGTTTTTGGTATAGGGGTTTGTCTCTGTATCTACTGAAATGTACGGTTGTACCCTATTAAAACGTCTAGAATAATAGGGAAGGAGGTTTTGTAATTTATGTAAATAGCGGGTATAATGGGCAAAAGGAACTAAAACGATAGGAGATGAGGCGGGATGTGGAATCATTTAAGTAAAGGGAATAAACTCATTTTATTAGCATCTGCAATGGCTATTCTTTCATTATTCTTTACGTGGGTTGACCTTGGCATTTTGTCAGCTAATGGCTTTCAGCAACAAGGATACATTTTATTAGTCTTCTTTATTTATCCGGTATACCAGGCCCTTAAAGGAAACAAGATCGGGCGTATGGCCGGATATATTAGTGCGGTCGGGGGAATTGTCTCGATTGTAGCCTTTATGATGAGTAAGACGGGCAACATACTAGGCCAACAAGTTAACCTTGCTTCAACTGGTATGTATATCTTTCTGATCGCTGCTATTCTATTAACCGTTGGCATCTACCTAAGTAGGAAAGAAGATGCGAGTGCTTCTTATACAGATGCATCGCCTTTGTCTAAATAAAAGTGGGTATGGTTGTTTCCGGAATTTTAGTTGAGCGCAAGGAGGTTCGGGAAATTACTCAATTTCCTGTGGTACGTGGTTTCTAGGCCCACCTTTGTGATTAAGAGATTAACGGCAACATGCTTGAGATTGCGGGGCCGTTCGTTTCCTTAAGTTAGGGGGTTGCTCGGGGACTGCGAGACTCCCGCGGGGTAAGGAGCCTAGGGGAGACCCCGGAAAGCGCGTAGCGATTGAGGAGGCTTCCCAGCTCCCCGCAGGAAAGCGAGTAGTCCCCGAGCAACCCCAAGCACTCATCAATCGTAACGGTCCTACCCAAACAGATCCAACCAAAAAGAGTGCTGATCCTATTCGGATCAGCACTCTTTTTACACTTCGTTGCTATTTTGAGAAGGATAAACCTGGTCACTAGAAGAGGATGATCCCCATTGTTCCTTAAGGTTTTTCCCTTTTTGGCGAAGGGAACCAAACGAACTTGATTTCATATACTTCTCATTCCAGCTTCGTAAGCTAAACAATATGCAGACAACTGTCAGTAGGGCCAACACCCCTGTGGCTGGCCAGAAGTAAGAGGAAACGATTCCTTCAGTGTATGCTACTCCGATAGGGGAGAACACAATATACGTTTGACCGACGCATGCGAACAAGAAGATCGAAGTCGGCATGGCATATTTCCAAGGTGTCATTTCAACACTAGGGTTGTGAGGCATTTGATAAGCTGTTCTTCTTGGCTTAACATAGCCGATAATAAGCATCATCGCAAGTTCTGTGGCGAATAAGATGCCATAGATATGGATGAAGTGTATGGATACGGTTAAACCAAAGAGTTGTTCGAAGCCCCATACCATCATGTAATAAGCAAATACGTGGAAGATCACTACGACTTTTGCTGCTAGGGCTGGGATTCGTTTTGTTAACACACCCATTAAGACAATGGTGATAATCGGAATGTTAAAGAATCCGGTAAACTTACGAATTAGATCCCATAGCCCGTTTGGTGCATTTAAGAGCATCGGAGAGATGAAGAACGTTGCTAAAGCGATTAGCGTTCCAACCCATTTACTCACTCGAATCATTTGTTGATCTGTTGCATTTTTATTAATACTCGTCTTATAAATGTCAAAAGCAAACATCGTAGATGCACTGTTTAATAGAGAGTTAAAGGAACTTAATACAGCTCCAAGTAACACAGCTAAGAAAAAGCCATTCATGTAAGAAGGAAGGACATTTGCTACGAGTGTCGGATAAGCTAAGTCTACTGATTTTAATTCACCGCCGTACTGATGGAAAGCGATGACGCCTGGGATCATCATAAAGAACGGAACTAGAAGTTTGAAGAACCCAGAGAAGATTACCCCTTTTTGTCCTTCTTTTAAGCTTCCGGCTCCAAGTGTACGCTGAATAACATACTGGTTTGTTGCCCAGTAGAACATGTTAGCGAACAGAAGACCAGAGAAGATTGTGCCAAATGGTACAGAATCATCTGGACCCCCAATTGCGTTTAACTTATCTGCATTCTCTGTCGTAAGGGTCTCAACCCCGCTTAAGAATTCACCGTTTCCTAGTGAAATTATTCCCAATATTGGCACAATTGCGCCGACAATTAAGAGACCGATTCCATTGATCGTATCGGATACCGCAACGGCTTTCAAACCACCAAAGATGGCGTAAATAGCTCCGATGATTCCGATAACCCAAATCACAAGCCAAACGGATTGGGTGTAAGATAAGTTTAATAATGAAGGAACATCAAACAGTTTTAATACCGCAAGCGCACCAGAATATAGCATAGAAGGAATAGTTACAAATACATACCCTAACATAAAGAGGATGACTGTATACCGGCGTACGCCTTCATCAAATCGTTTACTTAGGAATTCTGGTAACGTTGTGATATTTGCATTCATGTATTTAGGTAAGAGATAGAGAGCGAGTAGAACGATCGCAAAGGCGGCGGTGACTTCCCACGCCATGTTCGTTAAATTTGCTCGGAAGGCTTGTCCATTTAAACCGACAAGTTGTTCTGCAGAGAGATTGGTTAAAAGTAATGAACCTGCGATAACGGTTCCGGTTAATCCTCGTCCTGCTAGGAAATACCCTGCAGAATCGGATGTGCTACCTTTTGTTTTCCTGTAAGATATGTAAGCAACTAATGCCATGAATAAAATACAAGATACAATTGTAAGCCAAAGTCCTGATTGTTGCATAACGCATCCATCCTTTATTTGAAATAATAACTTAATCCTCTCATTTCCTTAAAAGGTATATTAGAAACATAAACATATGAGTTTTTGTATAAAATGGTTCTATTTGCCTACTTGAAAAAATGTTAGGAATATGTTTATGAAAGCGTTTTTATCACAATTTTTATACGAAAGCATAAAGTGAAAAAAGATGAAACGCATTGGGCAGGGAATGGGGATGGTCTGTTGAAAAATGTGCTGATCTTTACCGATATCGGCGTGGATGATACGTTCGCGCTTCTTTACGCATTTAATCACCCTGAAATTCGAGTTGTGGGGGTTGTGGCAGGCTTCGGGAATGTATCAAAAGAAAAAGTAACTCGTAACGCTTATTATGTGTTAAAACAGTTGAATAAGGTAAGTGTCCCTTTAATCAGTGGGGCTTCGCGGGCATTTGCCGGGGATGAGCCTACTTATTATGAAGAGATCCATGGGATTAGTGGCTTAGGTAATATAGAGACAGAGATTGAGGAATTTACTTTTTATAATTTTGATAAGGTGTTTGAAATTATTGATGAAACAGAGGACCTTGTTATTGTTAACATGGGACGCCTTACCTCCTTGGCTATGGCTTACATTATTTCACCTGAAAGGATGCAGAGGACCTCAAGGGTGGTCATTATGGGAGGAGCGTTTTTAGTACCTGGAAATGTTACGCCTTATGCGGAGGCCAATTTCTTTGGTGATCCCGTGGCTGCAAATGTAGTGTTAGAGAATACAGGACCTGATAAAATCGTTCTCTGTCCTTTAAACGCTTCAATGAAAGGGGTTATTACACCGTATATCGTAGAGAATATCGTCAGTGAATCCGTAACGGAAATTGGCTCTCTGATAGGTAAACTCTATGAACCGTATTATGCTTTTTATCAAAAACAACACCCTTCTTTGAACGGTGCCCCCATGCATGATTTATTAACAATAGTTTACGTTTCGAACCCATCATTATTTAAAAGTGTGAAGCGGAATGTGACCGTAGAAGAGTCTTCTTACTTAACCACAGGGGTCAGCGTAGCAGATTTCAGGGACCAACCCCAGGTAAATGAAACCTTCAATAACTATTGTGAAATACTACTCGATATCGATTACCCTTCCTTTATTACAGAAATCACCACAACGATTATTGGTAACATTTAACCCTAATAAAGCGTGTCAGACACCCTTTAATGCTTTAGAGAAAGGAATGGTGTCAGACACGCTTTATTGCTTTATCAGAATGACGCGTGTCTGACACCAGTGTGGTTTAGTTGGTGGTGCTTAGGCTTTGGTTTGCGTGGTCGAGTGCATGTGCGAAGTCTGCCGTGAGATCTTCAATGGATTCGATTCCAACAGATAGGCGAAGAAGCCGGTTGCAGACGCCGTAACTGGTGCGCACGTCTTCTGGGATATCCGCATGGGTTTGGGTAGCCGGATAGGTAATAAACGTTTCCACCCCACCAAGGCTCTCAGCAAATGTAATAAGCTCAAAGTATTCTAGTAGTTTAGGAGCGAGCGCTTCCTCTGTGACACGGAAGGAGATCATTCCGCCGCGACCAGGGTATAATACATCCGCTATTAGTGAATGTTCGGAGAGAAATTGAACAAGCTCTTTCGCATTTTGTTCCTGTTGCTTCATGCGGAGAGGCAGGGTTTTAAGGCCTCGTATTAAAAGCCAGCTGTCAAATGGGGACAACACCGCGCCTGAACCATTTTGTTCTAAACGTAGAGAAGTGCATACCTCTTCACTTTCGGCGACGACAAGTCCTGCCAGACAATCGTTGTGTCCTCCTATGTATTTCGTTGCACTGTGGATCACGATATCTGCTCCAAGTTCAATAGGGCGCTGGATATACGGGGTATAAAACGTGTTATCTACAATTAAATGAAGGTCCCGCTCGTTTGTAAGCTGAGCGATTTCTTCTATATTAATTTGATGCATAAGAGGATTTGTTGGTGATTCGATGAAAATGCCTTTTGTATTTGACTGGATACAGGCTTCAAATTCCTTTCTGCCATTTCCTTGGACATAGGAGAAAGAAAGTCCAAACTTCTTGAAATGCGTTTCAAATAAACGATAAGAACCTCCGTAGACGTCTTGTGTCACAATGAAATGATCTCCAGGTTCATAGATGGAGAAAATCGCCTGGATAGCAGCCATTCCTGAACTGAATGCAAACCCTTCTCGTCCGCTCTCTAGCTCCGCAATTTTATCTTCTAATAGATTACGAGTCGGATTTCCTGTTCGTACGTAATCATAGCCCATTGATTGACCAACCCCAGGATGACGGTAGGCCGTTGATAAATAAAGGGGAGGATTGACCGTCCCTGTTATACTCTCACTTCGGTTTCCAGTTTGCGCAAATTCCGTTTCAATTTCATATCGTCTCACATTTATCATCTCCTTTAGTATAGTAAAGCGTGCCAGACACCCGTCACTGCTTTAGTGTAAGAAAGCGTGTCAGACACCATTCACTGCTTTAACGAGCAAAAGCGTGTCTGACACGCGTCAGTGCTTTAGTGCGTAAACGCATTAGAAAAAGGCTCTTCAGAAGAAGAGCCTTTTGCGGGTAAGGTGCACTTCTTCTTATCTTTCAAGTGACTCGTCACTTGCTGGAAGGAGCACCACATCGTGTACGATAGGTTGCTGAAGCGTCTACGGACCAGATCCCTCGGCTTCTCTGAATAAGAAATAAGAAAGTGTTTGATTTAATTTTCTCTATACTATACAAAAAAATAATCGTTCATGCAATAAGATATCAGAATTTTTTTACGTTAATGACTTCTCTGACGAATCGATCGAATAATTGTTGCATGCGCTCATGCTTAGAAGTCATCATTTCTGCGTGCCATTGCACACCGATCACGAAGCTTTGAGTGTCTTCTTTCTCTATGGCTTCAACCACTCCGTCTGCTGCATAGGCTGTCGCTTTAAAGCCTGGCGCAACGTCTTTGATGGCCTGGTGGTGGAAGGAGTTTGTGATAGTTGTTTCACCGAATTGTTCGCGCATCACACTGTCAGGCTCTGTTGTGATGGTATGAGATTCTTGCCAAGGTTTATTGTACTGATCGTGCTTTAATGGCTCCTGATCCATATAGGAGACATCTTGGTAGAGGGAGCCCCCGTACGTTACGTTCAAGATTTGCACTCCGCGGCAGATCGCAAATACAGGCTTACCCTGACGAATCATTTCTTTAGCGAGAATGGCTTCTGAATGGTCACGCTCTGGGAACGGGGAGCCTTGTTTTGGTCTTGGTTCTTCATTATAGAGTAATGGATTTACATCTTGGCCTCCAGAAAGAACAAGACCATCCATCGCAGCCGCTTGAGCTGTGACGGCTTCATCATCCTCTAATACAGGGAGAATAAAAGGCACACCTCCTGCTCGTAATACGGATTGAACATAGTCATTGTTAACGTAGGCGCGGTCATAACCAGGGAAGCGGCCGCCTTGGTCAATTATAATACTTCCAGATATTCCGATAAGTGGTTTCATAGGAAAGGAAACTCCTTTTTGTTAAAGTTTTAATATTTATTTTTTGACAGTGAACTATTTCTGTTATAAAATCCAAGTAATTTGATAAGAATTGCATGCCATTATAGTATAGCTAGTGAAATGGTCTAAATTCAATTAAAAAATTTAAAAGGGGAGTTTATTGGTGAAATTATCACGGTTACTTACAGTCCTATCTCTTGCCCTCGTACTTGTTGTGGCTGGTTGCAGCAACGGCGGAGATTCTGAAGAGGACACATCTTCTAAAAATAATGAAAAAGCAACGCCCCCTTCTAGTGAAGAAGGATTAACGATTGCGGTGGAGAGCAACTTTACAAGTTTAGACCCGCATGACACGAACGACAACCAATCTTATTCAGCACAGTCTGCCATTTACGAAGGCTTACTTGGATTTGATGAAGATTTAAATATCGTACCAGTCTTAGCGAAAGACTATAGTGCGAATGAAGATTCAACTGAATTTACTTTTACATTAAAAGAAGGAATCAAATTCCACGACGGGGCTCCTTTTAATGCAGAAGCGGTAAAAGCGAACATCGATCGTTTATCCAATCCTGAGAGCCAGCTTCGTCGCGCCTCTTTATTTGAACTTGTTGAGAAGACAGAAGTACTTAGTGAATATGAAGTGAAAGTTACGCTGAAAGAACCATTTGGCGCTATGCCGAATAACTTCGCGCACCCAGCAGCTGCGATGATCAGCCCGAAAGCAC
This sequence comes from Pontibacillus chungwhensis, assembly GCF_030166655.1. Lineage (GTDB taxonomy): Bacteria > Bacillota > Bacilli > Bacillales > BH030062 > Pontibacillus. Next base: position 1,512,639 of record NZ_CP126446.1, read on the forward strand.
TAGAACAAAGCAATCAAGACCTGGCTCGTAACCCAGCGGGTACTGGACCTTTTGAATTTGTTGAATGGAAAAGCGGCGATCATCTGACGGTTAAGAAGAATGAAGATTACCGCGAAGAAGGAGTACCGAAAGTTGACCAAATTAAGTTCAAACCGGTACCTGAAAGTGGATCACGCGTAGCGATGCTTCAAACAGGCGAAGCGGATTTCGCATTCCCTGTAGCACCGAACCAGGTTGAGACACTTAAAGAAGAAGACGGGGTTTCCATTGAAACGAAACCATCTCTTGTTGTGAAGTATTTCTCTATGAACACGATGAAAGAACCATTTACGAATCCAAAGGTTCGTAAAGCATTGAACTATGCAATCGACAAAGAAGCGTATATCAAAGTTGTGTACGATGGCTATGCGTCTACAACGAAATCTGTGATTGCGCCAAATACACAGCACTATGAAGAACAAGAAGTGTATGAGTACGATCCTGAGAAAGCGAAGGAATTACTTGCAGAAGCAGGTTATCCAGATGGCTTTGAAACAACTATTTGGGGCGGTACAAGCTCGTTAAAGCAAAAAATGATGTCATTCTATAAACAACAGTTAAGCGAAGTCGGTGTCACGTTAAACGTGGTACCAATGGAAGGTGGAACGTTAGGCGATAAGATCTGGGGTGTTGATAACCCTGAAGACGCTGAGCTAGAGCTATACAATGGAGGTTGGTCTCCATCTACAGCTGATGCTGACTGGGGTATGCGTCCGCTATTTAGCAGCAACTCATTCCCACCAGATGCCTACAACACAGCTTACTATAAGAATGAAAAAGTGGATGAGCTTCTTCAAAAAGGATTATCCACGGCTGATGACGAGAAGCGCGGTGAATATTACGCAGAAGCACAAGAAATCATCTGGGACGAAGCACCTTGGGTTCCTCTTGCTGTACCAGATCTTCTTTATGGAAAGCAAGATTACGTAAACGGATTAACGATGCTTCCTTCTGGTGTAATGGACTTAAAACAAGCAGAAATCGTATCAGAATAACCGGGAGAGGTTGAGCGATGAGCTCAGCCTCTTTCATTGCTTAATCACCTAAAAAAGGAGGGAGCTCATGCTGAAGTATAGCGTGAAGCGGATACTTGGAATGATTCCGCTTTTATTTGTTATTTCTATTATTGCCTTCATGTTCGTTCATTTAATTCCAGGCGACCCGGCCAGACTAATCGCAGGGACGGATGCAACGATTGAAGAAATTGAGAATATCCGCGAAAAGTATGGCTTAGATCAGCCGCTTTATCAGCAATATTTTGATTATATGGGGAACTTGTTTCAGGGGGACCTTGGTCAATCGATCGTAACAGGACGCCCAGTCTTAGATATGCTGTTGGAACGATTCGGACCAACACTCAGCCTGACGTTAGCCAGTATGGCCTGGGCGCTCATTTTTGGACTGTTAATCGGTGTCATTTCAGCGGTTAAACGAAACAAGTGGCCAGATCACTTATCTATGTTTCTTGCCGTATCAGGCGTATCGATTCCATCCTTTTGGCTTGGTCTTATGATGATTCAACTGTTCTCTGTTCAGCTAGGATGGTTCCCAACAGGGGGCATTGGCGGAATTGAGACCTATATCCTTCCGTCCTTTACTCTAGGAGCTGGTGTGGCAGCGATCATTGCCCGTTTCACAAGGTCCTCTTTAATGGATGTGTTAAAAGAAGACTATATACGTACGGGACGCTCGAAAGGCCTGACTGAATATAAAGTCATTAACCGGCATGCTGTAAGGAATGCATTAATCCCGGTTGTGACAATGTCTGGTTTACAGTTTGGTTTCTTGTTAAGTGGATCCATTATTACAGAGACGATCTTTAGCTGGCCGGGTCTTGGCCGATTGCTCATTAACTCGATTACTGCACGGGATTATCCGGTGATCCAGTCTGAGATTCTTTTATTCTCCCTTGAGTTTTTACTCATTAACCTTTTAGTAGATCTGTTATACGGATTCTTAAATCCAAAAATTCGATATGAGGAGGGATCGTAATGGCGGAAGCAGCGAAGAAACCTGAAGAACAGGAAGAGAAAAAAGTAACACCGTTCGGGCAGTTCTTTAAATCATTTAAGAAACAGAAAGTGTCCTTTGCTGCGGGAATCTTTTTACTCCTATTATTCATTATAGCCATACTCGGCCCGTGGATCGCTCCTTATGGACCACAAGAATATGATTATGACAACCTATTATCTGGGCCATCTTGGGAACACTTAGCCGGGACGGATGACTTCGGAAGAGATATCTTCAGTCGGATCTTGCACGGAGCGTGGATCTCCCTTTCCGTGGGGTTATCATCTGTCTTTATTGGTGCCTTGCTGGGCACAATTTTAGGTATTATTAGCGGCTATTTTGGCAAGTGGATCGATAGTGCGATTATGCGTGTCATGGACGTTTTACTTGCTTTTCCGGGGATGCTTCTTGCGATTGGGATTATTGCCATATTAGGCCCAGGGCTCTTTAATGTCGTGATGGCCGTTGCTATTTTCAGTGTGCCGGTCTTTGCCCGCATCATACGGAGCAGCACGCTTGCGATTAAATCAACGCTCTATGTGGAAGCGACTCAATCGATCGGGTCCTCACACTTCCGCGTCATTATGAAACACATCTTCCCAGGTACCGTATCGACACTCATTGTGTACTTTACAATGCGTATCGGGTCCGCGATCTTAATTGCAGCAGGTCTTAGTTTCTTAGGGCTTGGTGCAGACCCGTCAACACCTGAATGGGGAGCGATGCTAAGTAATGGTCGCGATTATTTAAATAATGCGCCACACGTTACGTTTTTCCCAGGGCTTGCGATCTTCCTGACCGTGCTTGCCTTTAATTTACTAGGGGACGGACTGCGTGATGCGCTCGATCCGAAAATACGAGATTAGGCCGTAGCGAAGGGAGAGAAGTGCTATGACAGAACCAATCTTATCGATTCAACAACTTTACACTAGCTTCCGCGTTGACGGCGAAACCATTCCGGCGGTGGAGGGCATTGATTTATCCCTTTACCCTGGTGAAATTGTGGGTCTCGTCGGTGAATCCGGAAGTGGAAAAAGTGTAACCTCCTTATCCGTTATGCAACTCCTCGATGAGACGCCAGGAGAAGTAACGGGTGGAGAAATCCTTTTTGAAGGAAAAGATTTATTGAAATTCACAGATCGTCAGAAGCGAAAAGTTCGCGGGAATGACATTTCGATGATTTTCCAGGAACCTATGACATCCTTAAACCCTGTCTTAAAAATAGGGAAGCAGCTTGTCGAAGCGATTCGTGAGCATCAACGAATAAGCGGTGCCGATGCCCGTAAGCATGCGGTTCATATGCTGAACCAAGTAGGCATACCCCGTGCTGAGGAAATCATGACGGAATACCCTCACCAGCTCTCAGGTGGTATGCGCCAGCGTGTGATGATTGCGATGGCCATGTCTTGTGATCCGAAAGTTCTGATCGCGGATGAACCCACAACTGCTCTTGATGTAACGATTCAGGCCCAAATCTTAGATGTTATGCGCAACATGCGTAAGGAGCACGACACGTCGATCCTCTTTATCACACACGATTTAGGCGTCATTGCTGAGATGTGTGACCGGGTCGCTGTGATGTATTCAGGTCGAATCGTTGAACAGGGAACGGTGTATGAAATCTTCGAAAATCCGAAGCACCCGTATACGAAAGGGTTACTAGGATCCATTCCAAAGCTTGGGGCAAAAGAGGATCGCTTAGCATCTATTCAAGGTCAGGTGCCTACTGTTGAGGACCGTCCTAAAGGGTGTAAGTTCGCCAACCGTTGTCCGTTTGTTATGGATCATTGCTGGGAAGAGGAACCGCCATTATTTGATGGTCAGAACCGTTGCTGGCTGCATGAACGAGAGGAGGCTACAGAATGAGCGAGCCATTACTGAAAGTGGAAGGACTGAAGAAGCACTTTGTCAGTCAAAAAGGGTTTAGCAAAAGTTCCAAACAGGTTGTGAAAGCCGTCGATGGCATCTCCTTTGATATCAAGCCTGGTGAAACATTTGGGCTTGTGGGGGAGTCGGGTTGTGGGAAATCGACAACCGGTCGAATGATCATGCGAATGCTTGAGGAGACAGAAGGGACGATCACCTTTGATGGTCAACGGATGGATCAGTTATCAGGGAGAGAGTTAAAGAAAGCTCGAAAAGATTTTCAAATGATCTTCCAGGATCCTTATGCTTCCCTGAATCCAAGAATGACAGTGCGAGATATTATTGCTGAGCCGTTAATCGTTCATGAAATGGAGACTGAAAACGGGATTGATGCGAGGGTATATGAACTGCTTGATACAGTCGGGTTACCTCGAAAAGTTGCCGGGCGTTATCCTCATGAATTTAGCGGGGGTCAAAGGCAGCGCATCGGAATTGCCAGAGCGCTTGCTGTGAGACCGAAGTTGATTATTGCCGATGAACCCGTGTCAGCTTTAGATGTGTCCATTCAGTCTCAGGTATTGAATTTGTTGAAGGATCTGCAGGATGAATTCGACTTAACCTACTTATTCATTGCGCATGACTTAAGTGTAGTTGACTTCATCTCAGACCGAATCGGCGTTATGTATTTAGGAAAGCTCGTTGAGGTCGGGGATCGCGAATCCATTATTCAAAATCCACAGCACCCGTACACAAGAGCGCTTCTTTCCGCCGTGCCCGTACCAGACCCAAGAGCGAAGAGGGAGCGGATTGTCCTTGAAGGAGACCTGCCAAGCCCGTCCAATCCACCATCAGGCTGTCCCTTCCATACCCGCTGTCCTTTCGCATGGGAACGCTGTGTAAACGAAACACCACAACTCCAAACAGCCGAAACCACAGGCCACACCGCCGCCTGCCACCTCCTCGACTAACCTTACCGTACAAAAGCATGCCAAACACGCGTTCATGCGGCAGAGAAGTAAAGGGTGTCAGACACCCTTCAGTGCGGTGGTGGACGAAAGCGTGCCAGACACCAATCAGTGCGGTAAAGAACGAAAGGGTGTCTGACACGCGTCTGTGCTTTAAAGCGCGAATGAAATATCTGAATGTACTGATAGCCCGGTAGAGATTCGTATCTCTTCCGGGTTTTCTTTTGGCGAAATGGGGTATGGATAATGAGATTAATCCAAAACATTCCAGGAGAGGTGTGAGGAGATTTTGAAAGAGATGACTTTCTATTATTCTAAGGGGAAACTCGTTTCCTTAACTGTTCTATGTTTCTTAATCGGGATCGGTTGTGCGTTCGTTTCTTATTTTGCTTTTACAGATAACGAACTCTTCATCGGATCCTTAGTTCTACTCGCTTCACTCGTTCTGCTCATTTGTGGAGGCGTTTATATCAAAAAGGCGACCAATACGAAACCATATGTGATTCTGACAGATGAACAAGTAACGTTATATGTAACAAGGGATGAAGCGGTCCATATCCCTTATGAAGATATTGTGGACGTAATTCCGTATGAAATCCATCGCAATCGATTCTTAGGACTACAGTTAGCAGACGAAGAGCGCTATGCGAAACAAATGCCACAGAAAGTGAAGCGTCTGTCCAATATGAACGTAAAGATGGGGTATCCCATGTATAACATTATGTTGAGTCAACTGAAAGATCCACAAGGACTTATGGAAGCACTAGGCACACGTTTGGAAAGAAAAGAAATGATATAAAAAATAAGCCTTTCCCAAATAAGGGAAAAGGCTTATTTATATCAACGTTTTAAAGTGTTCATTCCATTGTTTGGCTTTCTGTAAAGCCAAAATATCCTCTTTTACTTCTCCTGGCTTCACCGCATTCCCAATCATATAGTCTTTATAGGTCATCCCGACAAAATCAAAAATATGACCAAACTGCTGAATGAGAGGAAGAGCGGTAATGTGAGGATTGCTTCCTCCAGTCGTAACAACGTAAGCTTGCTTATTCTGCAAAGCTGCTTTCATATTAAAGCGTTCATCTCTTAAATATTGACTCCAGCGATCAAAGAAAACTTTCATTTGTGCAGACATGCCAAACCAATAAACGGGTGTTGCAAACACAATAATATCATGAGCCAGTAACTGCTCTAAGACGGATTCATAGTCATCATGTGTTTCGTTAAAACCGCCTTCACGGTGTCGCTCATCAATAATAGGATCGAGTTTATAATCTCCTAGAAATAGCTCTGTGTGTTGCACGCCGTCCACAATTTTTCTTACGAGGTACTCTGTATTTCCCTCGCGTCTCGAACTACCGAGAATCGTTAAAATTTTCATCCTTCTCACCCCTCCATGATGAAAGTGTATCATTGTTTCTTCTATCAACGTTATCTATAATAGATGATACTTATTATTAAAAATATTGATGGAGGGCCAGTATGGATCTGAACTATATAGAAACGTTTCATGAAGTAGCCAAGACAGGCAGTTATACAAAGACAGGAGAAGTGCTTGGCTATGCGCAATCAAGCGTGACGACACATATCAAGAAATTAGAGGATCACTACGGCGTGAAATTGTTTGAACGAGTCGGTCAACGGATGCGCCTCACCACATCTGGGGAGGAGCTGCTCCATTATACAAAACAAGTGACCGATCTTCTAGACGAGGCAAAGATGCGTCTGTCTGAAGAGACTTCCGTAAGAGGGACGATCCGGATTGGTACGGTAGAATCACTGGCCGCTTACTTTATCACGCCATATATTAAATCGTTAAAAACCAGGCATCCTGATCTTATCATTCAACTTGAAGCAGGACTCTGTCCGAATTTAAAGCAAGGTACCGTAGAAGCAAATTTTGACGTGGCCATTCTGCTAGATCGGTATATCAATCATCCGAGCCTCACTACCATTCCGATCCGGGAGGAAGAGCTAGTAGTTATTGCACCACCTGGACATGCCCTGGCAGAGGAAGAGGTGGATCTTGAAGCACTAGGGAAAGAAACACTCATTTTAACAGAACAAGGCTGTTCCTATCGCACGCTTCTTGAAGACTTGCTTCGTGAAGAAGGGGTAGAAATAGGACCTGTTATTTCTTTTACAAGCTTAGAAGCAATCAAGCAATGTGTAGCAGATGGCCTTGGGATCGCTCTCCTTCCGAGAATTACGATTGAACAAGAACTAAAAGATCAGAAACTCATCTCACTGCCCTTTCATCATGAGAAACTGACGCTTTGGACTCAACTCGTTTATCAGAAGAAAAAGTGGATTACACCTCCGATAAAAGAGTTATTAAGTCTGATTACAGAAGAAGCGGGATAGGGGCATCATCTTTTTTGATACCCATTATAGAAAACACTGCATAACGGATCGCTTAAGCCCGTGGTATGATTTCGGGTGAGGTGATCGAAATGCATACATTTTTACAACACAATCCAACTAAACTGTACTTTGGAAAAGGACAAATTGAATATATAACAAAAGAAATTGCAAAAGAAAGTCGAGTGCTCCTTGTTTATGGAGGGGGAAGTATTAAACGTAACGGTGTCTATAAGGAAGCGATCAAACAGCTCAACGCCATTCATGCCACCGTTTTTGAATTAGCGGGTGTAGAACCGAATCCCCGATTAGCGACAGTGGAAAAAGGGGTTGAGATCTGTAAAGAGGAAGGAATCAACTACCTTCTAGCTGTAGGAGGAGGTAGTGTGATCGACTGCACGAAAGGCATTTCAGCTGCTGCCAATTATGAAGGAGAAGCCTGGGATCTCTTCACTCAAAAAGCTCCCATCGAATCAGCCCTTCCGTTTGGAACAGTGCTTACCTTAGCTGCCACAGGTTCAGAGATGAATCCAGTCTCTGTTATTACAAACTGGGAGTCAAAAGATAAAATCGGATGGAGTTCGTCTCATGTCTATCCAACTTTCTCAATCTTAGATCCTTCTTACACCCTCTCTGTCCCCCAGGATCAAACGGTCTATGGAATCGTGGATAGTATGTCACATGCGCTTGAGCACTACTTCCATCGCACACCGAATACACCCATGATTGATGGATTTATTGAATCATTGTTACGAACAGCTATGGAAACAGGACCGAATCTAGTAGAGAACCCTCAGTCCTTTGAACACCGGGAAACGATGATGTATGTGAGCACGACGGCGTTTAATGGAACGCTCTCAAATGGAACAGATGGGGGAGACTGGGCCACGCATCGTATTGAACACGCATTAAGTGCGGTCTATGATATCCCTCATGGAGGAGGACTTGCGGTTCTTTTCCCAAACTGGCTAGACCATGTGCTTGAAGAAGATCCTTCACGTGTGAAACAGCTCGCTGTCAATGTCTTGGGTGTATCCCCTGAGGGGAAAGAGGAGATAGAGGTAGCCCGAGAAGGTGCGAAGGCTTTACGCGCGTTCTGGAATTCAATCGGGGCCCCAAACCGATTAAGTGATTATAGTATTGATGAACGCCACTTTAAAGCCATCGTGGAGAAGACATTCATAAAACCAGGCGTTGGAACGTATAAAGAAATGGACCACAGTAGTGTTCTAGATATTCTTAAACGTTCTTTATAAAACAAAAAGGAAGCCCTACTTATACTTAGGTAGGGCTTCCTTTTGATCTACATCCAAATTCACTATAAGGAATCAGCTATTTCAACCAGCGCATCAGGTAAGCGTTCATCCATCGCCCTAAGGTTTAACGAAGAAACACATCAAGAGAATAAAATGATAGTAAAAGAGTCCCGAATATGGTATTTTATATACTAGAATAGGCAATTTGACTGACATTGCATTTACAAATCAGTCACCAAACATGAACACATAAGGAATCGATCACACATGGAAAACGACACACAAAACCGAATTACGAAAGAAGACATTGATCTACTGATTCAAAAATTGGATGAATTAATAAAAGAAGACGATCAAAAGATTTCTTGTAAATAAAAAACACTTAAGCATGAGGCTTAAGTGTTTTTTTACTTGTTCGCTAAAGGGTAGAAAAGGTGGTCTTTTGAAAACACTCGTTTCCTAAGATGTTTCACTCCTTGTGGGATCTCTGAAGCCTGTCTTTTCGCAGGAGCATCTAATTAGCTGGGGGCCGTTATGCAATTTTAGTCAGGGCTTGCCCGTAGACTGCGAGACTCCCGCGGGGTAAGGAGCCTAGGGGAGACCCCGCAGTGAGCGATAGCGAACGAGGAGGCTTCCCAGCTCCCCGCAGGAAAGCGAGTGGTCCCCGGGCAAGCCCAAGCACTTTTCAACGTAACGGCCCCGTCCCCTAAAACGTAAACCGCTTCACTTCGCCATCTAAACGCTCAGAAAGCTCAGCAAGTTCCTTAGAACGATGAGAAATCTCTTCCATAGAACTACTAGACTGCTGCGCAGAAGCCGCAGCCTGCTCGACCCCTGCAGCTGATTCTTCTGACACCGAAGCAATCTCTTCAATCGAATGATTCATCTCCTGGCTATTATCCACAATCTCGGTTAACGTCGTTGTAACTTGCTGAATGTTTGACGTCATATCTGTAACGGACTGATAAATATTTTCAAACGTTTTGCCCGTTACCTCAATTTGTTTCGACCCTTTATCAACCTCTGCGTAGCCTTGTTCAAGGGACTGAACAACGGTGGAGGATTCAGTTTGAATCGTCCCAACGATGCTAGTAATTTCCACAACAGAATGGGACACTTGTTCCGCTAATTTCCGAACCTCATCGGCAACGACCGCAAATCCTTTCCCATGCTCACCTGCACGAGCCGCTTCAATGGCAGCGTTTAATGATAAAAGATTCGTCTGTTCAGCAATATCCCGAATCACCTGAACAAGTTTAGAGATTTCTTTCGATTGAGTATCTAACCCTCTGACACTTTCGACCGATGTCTTCACAATGCTGTCGATCCGCTTCATCTGATCAACGGACTGATTCATCAGGTCAGACCCTTCTTTTGTCATCGTTAATATATTTCCGGAGGTCTTTGAAATCGTTTCGCCGCTTGCATGAGCTTGTGTGATTTCCTGAAGAAGGTGATCCATCATGACCGCTAGGCGAGAGGAGCTCGTAGCTTGCGTTTCAGCTCCTGAAGATAATTCTTCCATCGTAACGGCGATTTGTTCACTACCTTCTTTTACTTCAAAAGAGGATTGAGTAAACTCTTCGCTTTGCTTCGTTACAGTAGAGGAGACCTCAGCAATGTTAGATATCATCGAACGGAGGTCATTTTTCATCCCGTTCACCGCTTTCGTTAGCATACCGATCTCATCTTTTGACTTATGTTGAACATCTTCAGAATCTAAACGCCCCTGAGCAACTTCCTTAGCCAAGTGCGTCACTTTTCCTAACGGTTTAATGCGACGATACAGCGTCATATATGTAGTAATACTTAATAAAACCATTAGTCCAACGGATCCAATCGTTAAGTATAAGAATAAATCCATCTGTTGTTTTGCATCCGCTGCGTTACGAGCGCCAAGCGCCATAAGTTCTTCTTGAAACGTAGCTAGATTCTCATCAATATCCGCTTTCTTCCTTTGGTAGTTTTGGTCGAACACTTTCATTTGTGCCATTTCCATATTGCTCGTTTCTACAAACGAAATCGCTTTGTCCTCTACTTTAGCTAACTCATTGGATTGTTCTGTGGCTTTCTCTACGTTCGCCATAATGTCCTTAGGGATATTATAGGAAGAGAGTTCAGTTAACGCCTTTTCTCTGCGCTTAGTCTTTTCAACTTCTGTGTTGTAGTTTTCGAGGTTTTGAGGGTCTCCGTACTGAGAATAAATCCGTACTTGATTGGTTAAGTAATCTGATGCTTCCTGAACTTGTAGTCCAAGGTTTTGAAACTTCATTTGTTGGTCGACAGCTTCTGTTCGGCTACTGATGCTTACAAAGAGTAATGATAAGCAGATAAGTCCAATGACACCAAGAACTGAAACTGTAAAGCCAATAACTTTCACTAACTTTGAGATCTTCAAGTGGCACACCCTTTCGTATGATTTTATAAAATCTCCATCTTAAGTCTCCTTTATATCCTTCGTGGCTAGGTAAAAAATCCTACCATCTTTTTTATCGACCAATCTTATACAAAATCAACTAAAAATAGACAAAAATATTAGAAAATTTACACTTCGGCAAAGTGGGGAAGTTCTCTATTCAAAAAAGCCAGGGCAGGACCCTGGCTTAAGTTACATAATAGCATTATAAAGCTCCCTGGCGGCTTTTGTAGCATCATCATAAGCTGTAATCGAAGAGATGAAAGAGCCTCCGTCTGCTCCTGCTTCTACAACTTCTTTCAGATTAGAAGCGTTGATTCCTCCAATCGCCACAACCGGGAAGGTCTTCACGTTGTTCCGAATCTCCCTTAAACCGTCTAACCCAATCGGTGATTTCGCATCTTTCTTCGTAGAAGTCTGATAGATTGGACCGACACCCAGGTAATCGATCGATAGAAGAGGGGCACTTATCGCTTCCTGAACCGAAGTAACAGAAAGGCCGACCCACATATCTTTACACCTCTCTATAACCTCATGGATATCCATAACATCTTGACCAACGTGGATCCCATCAGCGTCTAACGTAAGAGCAAGCTCTACATCATCGTTGACGATAAAAGGAATCCCATTTTCCAGGCAGATCCTTCTCAAATCTTGCGCTAATTTTACTTTTGCTGCTCCTGATGCGCATCCTGGACCTTTTTCACGAAATTGAAAGCAGGTGATTCCACCCTTAATGGCATCTTGTAAAATCATCCGTGGGTCCCGTGTAGCGTCTTGACTACCCATAATGAAGTAGAGCTTTAAATCTTCTTTCTTCATCGGACTAGTCTCTTTTCGACATCCTCAGGAGTAATCGCATATAACGCATCAAGAAAATAAGGATGAAGCGTTCCAGGGCCTTTCACCTGTGGGTGTTCTGCGGCCATTTCACTTGCGACGGTATACGTTCTAATCGCTTCTGTTGCCTTTTCAATTGCTGGGCCTTCAAGGGTGAGGAAGGCAGTCAGCACAGAACTAAACAAGCATCCTGTACCTGTCACGGACCCAAGGAGAGGTGTCCCGTTTCGGCATACCACCGTTTCATCCTCAGAAGCAATCACGTCCGTTTCGCCAGTCAGCACAATAAGGGTACGGAAGGTGGCTGCAGCTTTTTGTGCGAGGCTTACGACATCTCCATTGCCTCTAGCGTCTACACCTCGTGATGCCCACTGTTCATCACCGATTAATGCGGCAATCTCACCTGCATTTCCGCGGATCGCTGTAATATCAAGTTCTTCAAGAAGTTTATGACATGTTTCAAGGCGATACGAGGTAGCGCCAGCAGCTACTGGGTCAAGGACAACCGGAATTCCTTTTTTATTTGCGGCTTTTCCTGCAAGAAACATCGCTTCAACGTCGCTTGAAGTAAGGGTACCGATGTTTAAAAGAACCCCGTTTGTGATGGTTGCCATATCAGAAACTTCATCTAATGCTTTTGACATAACAGGCGCTGCCCCAATGGCATATAACCCATTAGCAGTAAAGTTCATCACCACTTCATTCGTCAGATTATGAATGAGTGGCGTCGTTTCCCTCAGTTTTTGTAAATAAGACATTACACATATTCTCCTTTCCGAATGGTTTCTTTATAAGCCCAGTGGTTTGTAGGGCCCTGGCCTTGACCGATCTCAAGCGTATGGTGGATGGCAAGCGTGATGAAGGACTTCGCTGTTTTAACGGCTTCCTTCAGACTTTCCCCTTTTGCGAGCTCAGCTGTGATGGCCGCAGCAAAGGTGCACCCTGTCCCGTGGGTATGCTTTGTCTCAAAGCGGGGGGATGTAAACGTTTCGAACCTCGTCCCGTCGTAGAAGAGATCAGTCGCTTCTCCGTTCAAATGCCCCCCTTTAATCACAACCGCAGAAGAGCCAAATTCATGCACGATTCTCTTCGCTGCCTCTTTCCGGTCTTCCTCAGATTTCACGCTATTCCCGGTTAATGCTTCCGCTTCAGGGATGTTTGGCGTAACGATTGTTGCGAGGGGAAGCAATTGATCCCGCATGGTTTGAAGCGCTTTGTCATCCACTAGTGCATCACCGCTTTGAGCGATCATAACAGGATCCACACAAAGGGGGAGGTGAAGGGGGCGTAAATGATTGGCTATCGTTTCAATCATCTTGGCATTTGCAATCATCCCTGTTTTGACAGCTTGCACAGGCATGTCGTCTGTGACAGCTTCAAGCTGTTGCTTGATAAAATCTGCTTCTAAATGACGAACCCCTCTAACGCCCATCGTGTTTTGGGCAACGACTGAAGTGATCACAGACATGCCATACACATCTAGTTCCTGAAATGTTTTCAGATCGGCCTGTATGCCAGCACCACCGCTTGGATCTGTGCCGGCAATCGTTAGAGCTCCTTTTACGCTACGCATGACGGGTCACCTCTTTAATAGCAGATGTCGGCCACGTTTCCTGGCGGTAGGCCATTTCCCAAAACGCCCATTCCAATTGACAGCTCTTAATAAAGGCATCTTTCATCGCTTTCTTCTCCCTTGGTGAAGCAGTTTCTGCCCAAGCGTCTAATTTACTGCGCAGTTGGTTTGTCGTATCTTGGATTTCATCGTTTACATAAAACGTAATCCATTCATAGAACGGGTGCTCCGGTGTTGGCTGAACGTGATCCATCAGGTAATGTCCAATTTCAAGGTACGTCCAAGGGCATGGAAGGAGCACTGCCAGAATCTCACCAAGTGTTCCTTCATGGGCAGTCGTTTTCATATGTTTAATATAATGATCAGCCGTAGGAGGCAGAGGGTATCCTTGTAAATCTTCATAGGGCGTGTTGATATATGTGCAAAGATTATGGTGTGGATGGATTTCGCTATGAAGGACAAATTCAATATTTTCTTTGAAAAACGCAATGTCCTCCTTGTCCGTGCACTTCGAGATCGCAGTGCCGTACACATTCATGAAGGCATGAAGGTATTCTGCATCTGCCTTAACATAGTGAGCGACAGCTTCTTTTGGCAAGTTGCCTTCTCCGATTCCTTTTACGAACGGATGGTTGAAAATTGCTTCGAAAATAGGGTGTGCGTCGTGACGAAGTTGTTCAGTAAATGACATGATTGTTCCTCCTGGTTTTTTATTTATAGGAAGTGAACCAGGTAGTGAGGAGGGAGGGGGTTGGGGGATAAATATAAAAAAACCGCTCCTTAGAACTGGAGCGGTTTTTGGGTTTACGAAAGTATAGATTAAGAGAGTACAACAAATGGACGCTCTCAAAATCATATATAGATAAATCCAACCGACTCCACTTCCCTTCGCTGGTACTAACCAGATCAGGTTCAAAGGGACCAAGGATGACTCCTTATCTCAGCCAAAAAAATGGGCGCCCCTAGTGGACTTCCTATATTGTACCGTTACCTTAACATAGGTTTCCTTGGATTGTCTACTGTGATAGAAATTGGTAGGGGGAGATTCAGAAATGTTTCCGTTAATGTAATTGAGAGTAAGGTGGTCCGTGAAACTACTCCCTTTCCGCGGGCGAGCTGTCGAGCCTCCTCCATCACTTCGTTCAGTCCGGGGTCTCGTCGACCTCTTTCTCCCACAGGAGTCTCGCAGTTTCACGGACCACCTTTACGAAAAAAAAGAAGAACGGAAACATGCCTTAATGGGAGAGGGGGAAGTAAAACCAGCGAACCAATACTTAATACTGATATAACTGAAAAGAAACATACATTCACAAAGAACGACCATTCATAAAAAAGATTTGCAAAGGTGGAAGTTTGTGTTAATCTGATTAACAAAGTTTAATACATTATGAAACTACTAGGGGAGCCTGAATGGGCTGAGAGGAGAGCAAGCGAGCTTTCTGACTCTTACGAACCTGATCTGGGTCATACCAGCGGAGGGAAGTAGTCAGGCGACACGTCTGTATACTCTACCATTCGAAGTCAGGTCTATTATAGATCTGGCTTTTTTGTTTCCCCTTGTCAGAAAGGGAGAGAAATGGATGAACAAAACAAGAATGATCACGACCATGGCTATCTTTGTTGCGATTGGAACACTAGGGGCACAAATGTTATGGTTTCCGGCTGGAGTAGCTAAAGCCTACCCTGTCCAACACGTTGTCAATGTGCTAGCTGCGGTAACGCTTGGACCTATACCGGCCGTAGCGATTGCGTTTATGATTGGCGTTTTACGTGTTCTCTTAGGACTCGGGACACTCCTTGCTTTTCCAGGAGGAATGATCGGTGCCTTCTTGGCAGGTATTTTATATAAGGTCTCGAAGAAAAAAGGGTTGGCCGTACTAGGCGAAGTAGTGGGCTCAGGTGTGATCGGGGCGCTCTTTGCCGTTCTGTATGCCAAAGTAGTTATGGGGACTTCTGTTGGAGCTCTTGCGTTTTTACCACCGTTTTTCGTAAGCAGTCTTTCAGGGGCTTTTCTTGGGTGGTTTGTGCTTTCGAGAGTAGGGGAGCGGTTGAGTATACGGAGAGCTTAATGGTTACCATGGATAGATCTATAACCTTTTACATGGGGTGAAGCTTCAAAAAGGAAGAGAAGAGCTTGATCTGTGACCTTTTTTGTGGAATTAGTACTTAAAAGGGAAGAGAGGGGAAGAATCTATGCCCTTTTGACGAAGTGTGACTCATGAAAGGTAACGGATAGAGGGAATCTGTGACCTTTTATGGTGAAAAGCTCTTCAAAAGGTTACAGATCAACATAGGCCTGTCACGACTTCACTAAAAATGAGCCCATACCAATAAGGCATGGGCTCTTTCCCTTGTTTCCTAGATCTCATCGCCGGTTCAGTCCAGTCTATACGGTGCTGACCGGGCGCTTCCGCTTTTGTTCATCCAGCTCCAGCGCCCAGCACCTAGTAGACTTCCCTCACCTCTGGTCGATCAGTCAACATCGATTCGCCGGTGGCTCACCGTGTTTCCTAGATCTCATCGCCGGTTCAGTCCAGTCTATACGGCGCTAACCGGGCGCTTCCGCTTTTGTTATAGCTTTCAAGATGCTACAAAAGGGGAGCTTTTGTGAGCGTTTGGCACAGGGCTTGGTTCAGGTTGTTGGCTCAGTTCCTGAATCATCGGTAATCGGGCGAGGTCCATGTTGCCTCCACTTACGATAATGCCTGTTTGATTCGAATGGATGTGAGAGCCGTGGGCAAGTAACGCTGCAAGTGCAGAGGCTCCGGCTCCTTCTACAAGGGACTTGTTTCGCTCGAGCATCGTCACGATGGCATCGGCGATGTGTGTTTCAGATACGGTTACGATCTCATCAACATATTTCTTGATGAGTGGGAACGTGTTTTCTCCAGGTTTCTTCACGGCGATTCCATCTGCAATGGTGGAAACACTTTTTAAGGTGGAAGGGCCTTGTTTGTAATACTGATTGTACATGGCACTTGCGCCTCTAGACTGTACGCCGATAATTTTGATTGACGGCTTAACAGATTTTGCTGCTACAGCCACGCCACTAATCAGTCCACCACCTCCAATTGGGACAATTAGCGTATCAAGGGATGGATTTTGTTCAAGCATTTCAAGAGCAATCGTACCCTGACCGGCCATCACGTCATAATCATCGAAAGGATGAATAAAGACGCTGCCATTCTGGCGTTGGTCCTCACAAGCAGCCTCGAAGGACTCTTGGAAGGATTCGCCGGTTAAGACAATTTCTGCTCCGTAGCTTTCTGTTGCCCTCACTTTAGCCTGGGGTGTCCCTTCAGGCATAAAGATTTTTGCTTTAATCCCGCGTTTAGAGGCAGCTAAGGCGACACCTTGTGCATGATTTCCTGCAGAGGCAGCGATGACACCACGCTTTGCTTCCTCGTTTGTTAATTGAGAAACTTTAAAGCTAGCCCCTCGAACTTTAAATGCGCCTGTTTTTTGCATGTTTTCCATCTTGAAATAGACTTGTTTTCCTGTTCGTTCGTTGATTGATGTTGATGTGGTTAAGGGGGTGCGGTGGACCACGTCTTTAAGATGTTCCATCGCCTCCGTGATTTTGGTTCCTGTTAAGCAATTCCCAATGTCTTCACACTCCTACTTTGTTAGATTCATATTGCTTGATCTTATTTTCATGGGTGAGGGTGACGGAAATGTCATCCCACCCATTGATCAACATTTCTTTTTGGTACTCATTGACTTCAAACGACGTCTTAAATCCTTCATTGTCGTAAATAACCTGATTTTCAAGGTCAGCGGTCAAATGGTACGTTTCATTTTCTGCTTTTTGAATGAGCTGTTTAATCTCTTCTTCTGGAAGTGTGACAGCGAGAATGCCGTTCTTCACACAGTTGTTAAAGAAGATGTCAGCAAAGCTCGGGGCAAGAATGACTTTAAAGCCATAATCTTCAAGCGCCCACGGAGCGTGCTCACGAGATGAGCCACAGCCGAAGTTCTCACCTGCAACTAGAACAGAAGCCCCGTCGTATTTAGGGGAGTTTAGTGTGAAATCAGGCTTCGGTGTGCCATCAGCCTGAAAGCGCCAGTTATAGAAGAGGAACTGGCCGAACCCTTGTCGTTCAATCCGCTTTAAGAATTGCTTCGGTATAATTTGGTCTGTATCGACATTCGATCGGTTTAACGGATAAACCAACCCTTCATGCTTCCGAATCGGTTCCATTGTCTTAATCCCCCTTTATTGCTTTAGCGTGATGAATGGTGTCAGACGCGCTGTGTTGCTTTAGTGCAGTAAATGGTGTCAGGCACCCTTTAGTGCTGTAATGCGTTTGTGAATTGGCGGACGTCTGTGAAGTGGCCTGTGATGGCTGCTGCTGCGGCCATTTCTGGGCTTACCAGGTGAGTGCGTGCGTCGGTTCCTTGTCGTCCTTCGAAGTTACGGTTAGACGTGGAAGCGCAGCGTTCACCTGGTGGGATCACGTCATCATTCATGGCGAGACACATGCTGCAACCGGCATCGCGCCATTCGAATCCGGCTTGTTTAAAGATTACATCCAGTCCTTTAGCTTCAGCTTGTTGCTTAACCGACTGAGAGCCGGGTACAACGATGGCTGTTACGGATGAATGAACCGTTTTGCCGCGCACAATTTCAGCTGCTTTTTCGAGATCACTTAAGCGTGAATTGGTACAAGATCCAATGAAAACGTGTTCGATTGGAATGTCTGAAATCGGCTGATTCGGTTTTAAATCCATGTACTGTAGAGCGTGTTCAATCTCTGAGCGCTCATTGTCTGTTTGAGCTTCAGCTGGATCTGGTACAGATGCTGAAACCGGTAAACACATTCCTGGGTTTGTTCCCCATGTCACCTGTGGTTCGATTTCAGAGGCATCAATTTCAAGGGTATGGTCATAAGTGGCTCCTTCATCTGTTGCAAGGGCCTTCCATGCTGCTGCAGCTTCTTCAAAAGCCTGGCCATCTGGCACGTGGCGTTTGCCTCGAAGGTACTCAACTGTCGTGTCATCCGGGCTGATTAATCCAGCTCTGGCACCGGCTTCAATGGACATGTTACAGACGGTCATTCGTTGTTCCATCGAAAGGGAGCGAATGGCTTCACCTGTATATTCAATCACATATCCAGTGCCAAAGCGGACGCCGTATTTTCCAATCACAGCAAGGATCAGGTCTTTTGCCGTAACCCCTGTGCCAAGTTCTCCGTTCACTTTCACATTTAGTGTCTTCGGAGATGCTTGCCAAAGGGTTTGTGTGGCTAATACGTGTTCCACTTCACTTGTTCCGATACCAAATGCTAAAGCGCCAAAGGCCCCATGCGTGGAAGTGTGGCTATCTCCGCAAACGATTGTTTTGCCTGGCTGAGTAAGACCAAGCTCAGGTCCGATTACGTGAACGATGCCCTGGTCCGGGTGATCGATGTCGGCTAATCGAATGCCGAATTCATCGCAGTTTTGTTTTAACGTCTCCATTTGTTTCTTAGAGACAGCATCTTTAATGATGTGACGTTCACGTGTCGGTACGTTATGGTCCATCGTCGCGTATGTGCGTTCAGGGCGACGAACGGAACGACCGTTCATGCGCAGTCCCTCAAACGCTTGAGGTGATGTAACTTCATGGATTAAATGCAGATCGATATAGAGTAAGTCTGGCTTTCCTTTGTTTTGATGGACAACATGTTGATCCCAAATCTTTTCAACGATTGTTTGGGGCTGGGTCATGGTCTCACTCCTTTATGAAAAAATAGGGGAGAGGACGTAATGGAGGGAGTCTCCTTACGTCCAACTCCTTAGACGTAACAGGTCATAATACTATGGGTTGCATCTTGTTCAGTCACTCGCTCTAGTACTAAGCGAGTCATTTCTTTTGTGCCGACTACTTTTCCGCCTTTTACGTCTAAATCGCCTGTGCAGTAGCCATCCTCCAGTACTTGTTGGACCGCTTCTTCAATGACCGCTGCTTCTTGGTCAAGTCCAAATGAATGGCGAAGCATAAGCGCAGTCGAGAGGATCATCGCAAGTGGGTTAGCAACGCCTTTCCCCGCAATGTCTGGTGCTGAGCCGTGTACGGGTTCGTATAACCCCACACCGTCTTCTCTGAGACTAGCAGAAGGGAGCATGCCTAAGGATCCAGTTAATACAGAAGCTTCATCACTCAAAATATCTCCGAACATGTTCTCTGTGACGATAACATCAAACTGTTTAGGGTTTGTAATAAGCTTCATGGCTGCTGCATCAACTAGCAGGTGTTCCACCTCAACATCTGGGTAGTCTGCCTTTTTCTCTTCAACCACTTCGCGCCAGACTTTACTAGATTCTAAGACGTTCGCTTTATCAACACTTGTAAGGTGCTTCCGTCGTAAGCGAGCGCTCTGGAATGCATTATCTACGATTCTCTCAATTTCTTCTCGCTTATAATGGAGCGTGTCGACGACCTCTTTTCCATTCTGTCGACGTTCACTCGGTGTACCGAAATAAAGCCCGCCTGTCAGTTCCCGTACAATCAGTAGGTCACTACCGGCCACAACTTCATGCTTTAGAGGAGACGCGTGAAGGAGTTGATCGAACCCTTTGATCGGACGAAGGTTCGCGAAAAGACCAAGCTGCTTGCGGATGCCAAGGAGTCCTTTTTCCGGGCGAAGGTGAGAAGGATTCTGGTCCCACTTTGGTCCGCCAACGGCTCCTAGTAAAACAGCATCAGATTGCTGGCAAGCGCGAACGGTATCGTCTGGAAGGGGAGTCCCGTGCTTATCAATGGCAGCTCCGCCAATATCGTGTGTATGATAGGTGAATGTATGGTGGAAACGTTCTGTAACGGACTCTAATACTTTCTTTGCTGATTCGATGACTTCTTGACCAATGCCATCACCAGGCAACAATACGATTTGTTTTTCCAATAGTAGAACCTCCTTATACGGGCGCAGATTGTTTGTTTAGTAGTTGTTGATTCAAAATGACGCGATTGACGGCGTTTAGAAATGCGTTCGCTGATGCTTCAAGAACGTCTTGAGCAGCCCCGCGGCCGCTTGCCGCCGTTCCGTTAACCGTTAGTCTCACATGGACTTCTGCTAGGGCGTCGCGTCCTTCGCCAACTGAACTTAAGCGGTAATCTTCTAAGTGAATATCTTCATGGATCAACGCTTCAAGCGTGTTATAGATGGCTTCAACGCTTCCCTGACCCGTACCGGCGGTTTCAACTCGCGTATACTCAGGCGTAGTCATGGCAACCGTTGCAGTAGGGATATTCGCTGAGCTATATTGAACTTGGAATGCTTCTAATTTATATTTAGCTGCATCCGATGAGTCGGTTTGAACATCAGTGAGAATCGTAAACAAGTCTTCGTCCGTTACGTCTTTCTTACGGTCTGTCAAACTCTTAAAGGCTTTAAACGCTTCTTTCAGCTTCTCGTCAGAAAGGTCATAGCCAAGGGACTTCACTTTATCTTCGAAAGCATGGCGGCCTGAATGTTTTCCAAGCACCATGTTGCTAGCTCCAATCCCGACCATTTCCGGTGTGATAATCTCATAGGTAGATGCGTTCTTCATCATGCCATCCTGATGAATGCCAGATTCATGGGCGAATGCATTCTTACCTACGATGGCTTTATTGCCAGGAACGGCCATTCCTGTAAACTTGCTGACGAGGTCACTCGTACGCTTAATTTCATTTAAGACAAGATTTGTAGAATGTTCATAGAAATTGTTGCGAATTTGAAGAGCTACAGCGACTTCTTCAATCGATGCATTTCCTGCACGTTCTCCGATTCCGTTAATCGTTCCTTCAATCTGAGTCGCACCATTTTCAATAGCAGCGAGCGAATTTGCCACCGCCATGCCAAGATCGTCATGACAATGAGCGGAGAGTGAAACCTTTTCAATGTTAGGAACGTTTTCTTTCACATATCGGAAAAGTTCTCCGTATTCGTATGGAGTAGTGTACCCAACGGTATCTGGTAGATTAATAACGGTTGCTCCGGCGTCGATGACCTGCTCGATAATTCGAACAAGGAAATCACGATCAGATCGGCACGCATCCTCAGCTGACCATTCTACTTGAGGGAATCGTTCTCTTGCGTAGCGCACCATTTCAACAGCGGTTTCAATGACTTCGTCTGGCGTTTTCTTAAGCTTATGTGTCATGTGAATAGGGGAGGTGGCTAAGAAAACGTGAAGACGAGGTTCTGATGCGTCTTTTAACGCCTCCCAGGCTGTATCAATATCTGATTTCTTCGCACGAGCAAGACCCGTCACTGAGCTGTTCTTAACTGTTCTAGCAATCTCTTGAACCGATTCAAACTCATTTTGGGAGGAAGCGGGGAAGCCCGCTTCCATAATATCTACACCCAGTTTTTCAAGTTGCTTGGCGATCTCTAGTTTCTCTAGTTTGTTCAAATTGACTCCAGGGGACTGTTCACCATCTCTTAGTGTTGTATCAAAGACGTTAACGTGCGCCATTTGCGACCACTTCCTTTTCTTTTTTAGATTTGGCCTGCTCTTTAACAAAAGGCATTAACTCACGTAACTCCTTTCCAACCTGTTCAATTTGATGTTGGTTTTCTTTTACATTGATCGCGTTGAATTGAGGACGGTTTACCTGGTTCTCTAAAATCCATCCTTTAGCAAATTCGCCGGTTTGAATATCCGTCAGAACGTCTTTCATGCGAGCTTTCGTATCTTCGTTCACCACGCGAGGGCCTGAGACGAAGTCACCCCATTGTGCTGTATCGGAGATGGAGTAACGCATGCCTTCAAGACCACCTTCATACATAAGGTCAACGATTAGCTTAAGCTCGTGCATACATTCGAAGTATGCCACTTCCGGCTGGTAGCCTGCTTCTGTTAACGTTTCAAAACCAGCTTTTACAAGGCTAGTAAGGCCACCGCAAAGGACCGCTTGCTCACCGAATAGATCCGTTTCTGTTTCTTCCTGGAAGCTTGTTTGAAGAACACCTGCACGCCCAGCGCCAATCCCTTTTGCATACGCTTGAGCAAGTTTCTCAGCCTGACCGGTGTGATCTTGGTAAACACCGTATAGGGCAGGGACCCCAGCACCTTCTTCAAATGTGCGTCTCACAAGATGACCTGGTCCTTTTGGTGCGACAAGGAACACATCCACGTCTTCTGGAGGTACCACTTGGTTGAAATGAACGTTAAAACCGTGGGCGAACACAAGAGCATTTCCTGCGTCCAGATTTGGTTTGATCTCTTCTTCGTATACTGAAGGTTGATGTTCATCAGGTAGAAGCACCATCACAACATCGGCTTCCTTAACAGCGTCAGCAACGCGTTTTACTTTAACGCCGTCTTGTTCTGCTTTCTCCCAAGACTTACCTGGGCGAAGACCAACGACTACGTCAAATCCGCTTTCTTTAAGGTTTTGAGCGTGAGCATGACCTTGAGAGCCATAACCTACGACTGCTACCTTTTTGCTTTTTAAAACCTCTTCGTTAATGTTCTGATTGTAAAGTACTTCTGCCATTTTCAATCCATCCTCTCTGATTTTTGATCTATTGATTGAATATTCAAACTAATGAAGGTGTAAAAATTCCTAAGCCCTTTACTGTAGCAGGGATTGTGGAGTGAACTCTGCGACTTGGGGCTGCTGCCCTCGTAAGAAAGCCGTAAGCCCAGTTCGCGCTAATTCCTTCACACCGTAAGGGCGGAGGAGGTCAATGAGCGCTTCCACTTTATCTGATTTTCCAGTAACCTGAACCGTCATGCTTTCTTTACTGACGTCGATGACGGTGGCACGGAAAGGTTCAATAATCGTTTGGATTTCGTTGCGGGTTTGAATGGTGCTGCCTACTTTAATTAACGCAAGCTCCCGAGCTACGATCGCTTTATCGGTAATGTCTGATACCTTTAGCACATCGATTTGTTTGTTCAGCTGCTTCGTTAATTGTTCAAGCTTTTGGCTATCCTCGACATCCACAACAAATGTCATTTTCGATATGCCTTCAGTTTCCGTACGACCAACGGAAATGCTTTCGATATTAAATTGTCGTTTGTGGAGGAGCCCCGTCACACGGTTTAAAACGCCGCTTCTGTTTTGGACGGTTGCTGTAATGATCCGTTTCATCGTTTCACCCCAATCATTTCGTGTAGCCCTTTTCCTGGGGCGATCATTGGATAGACATTTTCTTGCTGTAGAACGCGGCAGTCCATCAGTACGGGACCATCGTAATCAAACACATCAGCCAAGATTTGAGACAATTCGTCTTGTGACTGGACAAGTTCTCCTCGAATGCCGTAACTTTCAGCAAGTTTCACAAAGTCTGGCTGTGATTGAAGGAGGGATTGAGAGAATCGCTCTTCATAAAATTTCTCTTGCCACTGACGAACCATGCCGAGTGCACCGTTGTTTACGATAATAATTTTGACGGGTAGGTTCTGTTCTTTTAAGACAGACAGCTCTTGCAGTGTCATTTGGAATCCGCCATCTCCGACAATCGCAACAACAGGTTCGTCAGGGGAGGCGATTTGGGCGCCGATTGCAGCGGGGAAGCCAAAGCCCATTGTGCCAAGACCACCTGATGTGACCCAGCGATTCGGTTTGTTAAAGGAATAATACTGTGCGGCCCACATTTGGTGTTGCCCCACATCTGTTGTGACGATCGCGTTTCCTTCTGTAACTCTATGAAGAGCTGAGATGAGCCATTGTGGCACCATTTCTTCTTCAGGATTATCGAACCAAAGAGGGAAGTTCGCTTTGTTTCCGGATACCTCTTTTAGCCAATCTCCGTGATTCTTCATCTCCACGTCCATCTTCTCAAGTTCCATCAGGGCTTTCTTCGCATCTGCCACGATAGGAATGTGCGTTTTCACGTTTTTCCCGATCTCAGCAGGATCGATATCCACGTGAGCCACTGTTGCTTTTGGAGCAAAGTGATTTAAATTTCCGGTCAGGCGGTCATCAAACCTGGCACCGACATTAATGAGAAGGTCGCAATCGTAAAGCGCCATATTAGCGGAATACGTTCCGTGCATCCCAGCCATCCCAAGGCTTAATTCGTTCTCACCAGGGAAGCTGCCAAGTCCCAAAAGGGTAGTGGTTACAGGAAGGGCATGCTTCTCAGCAAAATTCTTCAATTCTTCCGATGCCCCCGCGTGAATAACACCTGCTCCAGCAAGAATGACTGGTTTTTTAGCATGGGCCAACGCTTCTTTTAATTTCGTTAGCTGAAGTGGATTCGGTTTGACCGTCGGCTGATATCCTTGCAGGAAGAAGGTCGTATCATAAGACTCTTCTGCCGTGCTTGATGAGATATCTTTTGGAATATCGACGACAACAGGACCAGGTCGACCAGTAGAAGCAATATGGAACGCTTCTTTCACAATACGAGGGAGGTCGCTTAAAGATTGAACCTGGTAGTTGTGTTTTGTAATTGGAGTGGTAATCCCCATAACGTCTGCTTCCTGGAAAGCATCTGTTCCAATTACTCCGCTGCCTACTTGACCTGTGAACACGACGAGTGGGAGAGAATCCATCATCGCATCAGCGATCCCGGTAATTAAGTTGGTAGCTCCTGGTCCAGAAGTGGCGATGACAACGCCAGGTTTGCCTGAAACGCGAGCGTAGCCTTCAGCTGCATGGATCGAACCTTGTTCGTGGCGGGAGAGAATATGATTAAATGCATCTCCTGCTCGGTATATCGCATCATAAATTGGTAAAACGGCCCCTCCCGGATACCCAAATAACGTATCAACACCTACTTGTACGAGTGTGTCAACGAGAAGGTCTGCTCCAGTTTTTGGAGCGGCTGCAAAAGACTCAGTTGGTTGCTGTGCCTGCTGTTTTGCTTCTACCTTCACCTGTAATCCCTCCATTTCATGTGATCTTGTTTATTCAAACTAGCTTAGCTAGTGATTCACTTTTTTCCATAATAAAAACCATCCCACCCCATATAAACTTCACGTGTTGTGAAGAGTTAGGGGCGAAATGGTTCTTTTCGCGGTACCACCCTGATTTCGCAGCTGTGTAACGTGCTGCCTTACGAGACGTAGAACAAGAGGATGTTCTTCGTCTCTTTCGATAACAGGTGCTCATTGTACACCTGACTTGAGCCTACTAAACTGGGTCGTTCAGCCAAGCACTCAGGGAGGATGTCAGAGTAAGGTGTATTTCCGGGCTTCCAGCAACCCCGGCTCTCTGTGAATACAGGTTCTTACTCCTTTATTCCCGTCGCAGATTTGTCGATATCCACTTTTTATACTTTCATGATTCCGCCTGTATTTGCGGAAGTAACGAGCTTCTGGTATTTGGCAAGGTAGC
The DNA here is from genome assembly GCF_030166655.1 of Pontibacillus chungwhensis. Classification (GTDB taxonomy): domain Bacteria; phylum Bacillota; class Bacilli; order Bacillales; family BH030062; genus Pontibacillus. Next base: position 1,538,224 of record NZ_CP126446.1, read on the forward strand.
CACGACCATCGATTTTACTAGGGGGCTTTTCCCATGCCGCTCTTCGTTCTTCTAACACATCGTCTTCTACAAAAAGTTTAATCGTTCTTGCTTCGAGGTCAATCTGAATTGGATCCCCGTCAGCGACTAAGCCGATCGGACCACCTTCAGCAGCTTCAGGTGAAACGTGACCGATTGATATACCGCGCGTTGCGCCTGAAAAGCGTCCGTCTGTAATTAAAGCGACATCTTTATCTAAGCCTCGACCCGCAATGGCTGAGGTAGGGGCAAGCATCTCTGGCATGCCAGGTCCGCCTTTTGGCCCTTCATATCGAATGACGACCACGTGACCTGCTTGGACCGTTCCGTCATCAATTCCAGCCTGCGCTTCATCTTGTGAGTTAAAGACGATCGCTTTCCCGTTAAACTGCTTAATGGAAGGATCAACGGCACCAACTTTAATGACGCCACCATCAGGGGCAAGATTTCCGTAGAGGATCGATAAGCCTCCGACTGGGCTATACGGGTTCTCTTTTTCCCTAATAACATCTTTATTTAAGATCTCAGCGTCTTTTACGTTTTCGTAAACGGATTTTCCGGTAATGGTAACCCGGTCGCGATCAATCAATCCTTCAATCTGACACAGTTCACGGATGATGGCACTGAGGCCACCTGCATTGTGAACGTCTTGCATAGAGTAATCTGATGCTGGGCTAATCTTGGCCAAATATGGCGTTTTCTCGGCTATGCTATTCACTCGGCTCAAATCATAATCAACGCCTGCTTCATGGGCGATGGCTAGTGTGTGAAGGACTGTGTTTGTAGAACCTCCCATTGCCATATCCAATGCAAACGCATCGTCGAACGCTTTCTCTGTCGCGATATCTCTTGGACGAATGTCCTTCTTCACTAGGTCTACTAAATGATGCGCTGCCTCTTTAATAAGACGATGACGCTCATCTGATGTGGCTACAATTGTAGCGTTACCAGGTACCGTTACACCTAGCATTTCCATCAGAGAGTTCATGGAATTGGCGGTAAACATGCCTGAGCATGATCCGCAAGTCGGGCAGGCAGATGTTTCTAACTCGGCTAACTCAGCTTGGCTCATCTTTCCTTGGTTGTAGGCTCCAACGCCTTCGAAAACCGATACAAGAGAGAGGGGATCACCACTTGAAGATACCCCGGCTTCCATCGGTCCACCTGTTACGAAAACAGAAGGAACGTTCGTGCGCATGGATGCCATCAGCATTCCAGGTGTGATCTTGTCACAGTTTGGAATGAAGAACACTCCATCAAACCAGTGAGCATTAATGACGGTTTCAGCACTATCGGCAATAATCTCACGGCTTGGAAGGGAGTAACGCATTCCAATGTGTCCCATGGCGATACCATCATCAACACCGATCGTGTTAAATTCAAATGGAATACCACCAGCTTCTCGAATGGCTTCTTTTACAACCTCTGCGAATTTATTTAAGTGTTTGTGCCCTGGAATGATATCAATATAAGAGTTACAAACACCGATAAATGGTTTCTCAAGATCTCTTGTGTGCACCCCGGCTGCATGTAATAAAGAGCGGTGGGGAGCGCGGTCGATTCCAACTTTGATCATGTCACTTCTCATGATGGGTACCTCCTAACTAACAGCTACATCTTTTTTATTCTCTGGATAACACTGAACACCGTCACGTACGACAAGTTCACGGAATAATTGGAGCATGTGGTTGGTGACTTCACCAGGCAATCCGTTCCCAATCTGTCGTTTGTCGACGTCCACAACAGCGATTACCTCAGCAGCTGTTCCTGTTAAGAAGACCTCATCAGCCACATAAACATCGTGGCGTGTGAAAGGTTCTTGTTTGAGTTCATATCCATGTTCCTCGGCAAGGTCGATAATCGCATTTCGCGTTACACCTTCTAAAGCTCCGAGATAAACAGGTGGGGTATAGATCGTGCCGTTTTTCACAATAAAGATATTATCGGCTGATCCTTCTGTTACGTAACCTTGGTCGTTTAGCATAAGAGCTTCGTCTACACCGGCTTGGTTCGCTTCTAATTTCACTAGGATATTATTTAAGTAATTCAATGATTTTACTTGTGGACTTAGTACGTCTGGTCGATTGCGTCTAGAAGCAACGGATCCAAGGCGTAAACCTCGTTCATATAATTCCTTAGGGAAAAGCGCGAGTGCTTCTGCGATGATCACAACGCGTGGTGTAGGGCAGCTTGCTGGATCTAAGCCAAGGTTGCCAGGTCCGCGTGATACAACAACTCGGATATACGCGTCAGACAATTCGTTTTGACGGATTGTATCGACAATGACTTGCTTAAATTCCTCCTTTTCGTATGGTAACTCAAGCAAGATTGACTTCGCGGAGTCATAAAGGCGGTTCACGTGTTCGTCGAGTTTGAAGATGTTGCCGCTATAGGCTCTAATCCCTTCGAACACCCCGTCTCCATATAAAAATCCATGGTCGTAGACTGAAACGACCGCCTCTTCTTTTTTAACAAATTGGCCGTTTAGGAAAATCCATTGACTGCTCATACTTACACTCCTTCCCTTTAATGTATTAATGCTTAAACTCAGTAAAGTATGAATGGTGAAAATATAGCCCGATTGCTTCATCGAATTTTTTAAATTGAAACAAGGGGCAATAGGTTCATGAATCACTCGAGAAAATGTTGATCTGTTTTTCAATGAATGATTTAAATTATGGATAATCATAAGCCGAAAATAAGGCAAGGTCAACAGCTATTTACCAACTTTTCTGACAAGTGTGATAAATCAGATTATTAGAAAACGCTTACATCGTTGAGAGCGTTGAGCTTGGGAAAAACGAGAAGAAATCGAGAAAATAAAGAAAAAAAGTAAGAGGGTTTTTCTGGGGATTTGGCTTGTGTGGAGGGAGTATAAAACGGTGTTGAAGTAAAGATTTTATTTCTTTTTTTCTTATTTTTTTAGTGGGGTGTCGAAAGTGGGGTTTGGGTGTAGAAAGCGAGGGTGGAGTGTAGAAAGGAGCAGCGGAATGAAGAAAGAGAGAGGCGGAATGAAGAAAGGTAGCTGAGGACTGAAGAAAGCGAGGGTGGAGTGAATAAAGCTGATCTGAACTGTAGAAAGGAGCAGCGGAATGAAGAAAGACAGCCTGGAGTGTCGAAAGCAGCTCGTGAATGTGTAAAGTGGAGTTGGAATGAAGAAAGAGAGAGGTGGAATGAAGAAAAGTAGCTGAGGACTGAAGAAAGCGAGGGTGGAGTGAATAAAGCGGACCGAAATTGTAGAAAGGGGCAGCGGTATGTAGAATGACAACCTGGAATGCCGAAAGCAGCTCTCGAGTGTGTAAAGCGCATTCGAACTGTAGTAATAGAGCCGTGCACTGAAGAAAGGTTACCCAGCAGTGTAGAAACAGACGTCTAAGTGTCTAAAACGCACTCGAAATGCAGAAAAGAATCCAAGCAAATAAAGATCCAAAGTCATTTAATACAGTTATTTCTTACAAAAACCCTTCTTTCCACTTCTTATTCACGAAAAATGTAGATAGCACTGCCTTGTAACGGCTATAATAGAACAAGTAACCGTAAGAGCGGTAGAGTAGAAAGGATTTGTATAATGGAACAACAATCACCATTTTTTGAAAGCTTGAAACCTTTCATAAAGGATGCATGGAACAAAGCAGGGTTTTCTCGAGCCACTGCCGTTCAGAACGAAACAGCGCCTTTAATTGTGGAAGGTAAAGATGTCATAGCAGAAGCACCAACAGGGAGTGGGAAGACGTTAGCCTATCTATTGCCTGTTTTACAAAAGATTGATCCAGAGGCTAAGCAGGCTCAAGTCGTCATTTTAGCTTCCTCGCAAGAACTTGTGATGCAGATTTTCGATGAAGTACGAAAGTGGACGGAAGGAAGTGGCATCAAAAGTACATCCCTGATCGGGGGTGCGAATGTGAAGCGTCAGCTCGAGAAACTGAAAAAGAAACCTCATATCATTGTTGGGACACCTGGGCGTGTTAATGAGCTGATTGAGAAGAAGAAGCTGAAAATGCATGAAGTGAAAACAATCGTCCTAGATGAAGGAGATCAGCTGCTCGTACCAGAACATATGAAAACGATCCGTAGCATTATTAAGCCGACGCTTAAAGAACGCCAGCTGCTTGTTTTCTCGGCTACCCTTTCTGAAACAGCGGTAGAAGATGCTCGTAGCCTTATGCAAGAACCTGAAGTGCTGAAGGTTGAAGATAAAGAAACAGAACAGCCAGAGGTAGATCATTATTACATCGTAAGTGAAGGCCGCAAGAAAGCAGACACTCTTCGTAAACTTGTTTATTTAAAAGGGTTCAAAGGTCTTGCGTTCATGCGGGACATTGGGAACTTAACGGTGTTTGCTGAGAAGCTTGATTATCGCGGGGTTGATGTAGGTACCCTTCACGGGGATACGAAGAAGCAACAACGTGCGCAGGTTCTAAAGAAATTCCGTCGAAATGAATACAGACTCGTACTAGCAACAGATGTTGCTGCCCGTGGAATTGATTTACCTGATATTAATTATATTATCAACGTGGATCCTCCAAAAGAAACGGAGTACACTCACCGTGCAGGTCGGACTGGACGCCTTGGTTCTTCAGAGGGTACAGTTATTACGATTGTAACTCCTGACGAAGAGAAGAAAATGAAAAAGCTAGCCAAAGACCTTAACCTCAACATTAAGAAAACAGATATTTACAAAGGTCAACTAAAATAAACAAGAACCGCATGGGCTAACCTAAGCCATGCGGTTCTTTCATGTGTTAAAGCGTGCCAGACACCTATCAGTGCTGTAGAGTACTAAAGCGTGTCAGACACGCATCAATTCTTTAAAGCGCTAAAACGAGTTTAGGATTCTAAGTTCGTATAGGCTTCGTCGTAGCGCTGGGCGAGGTCGAAGTCTCTGGCGGATAGGCCTTTGACGTCGTGGGATGTAAGAGAAACGGTTACCTTCCCATAATCGACTCCAATGTAAGGATGGTGGTCTTTTTCTTCAGCGATTGCGGCTAATTTGTTCACAAACTGAATGCCATCTAAGTATTCGTTAAACGTAAAGGTTCTTTCGATTGAACCGTCTTTCCGTTCCCATTCAGGCACATCCTGTAGGGAGTGTTGAATTTCTTCTTCTGTATATGCTGCCATTATTAATCACCTGCTTTTGTATAGTAATATAATGATAGACCTTACTCCAGATTGATTTAGGAGCTTCTTTATCTTTTTACCTTTTTAGTCTTTCCTTTAAACGTTTTGTCATGTTATCATCACATCCTTTGGGAAATCTCTCACCCAAAGCCCATTTATGCATATTATTAGGATTATCTTGCTGTGATATGGGTAACGATAAGAAGAAGATTTATTTTTCAGGAGAGGTGAAACAGAAACAATGAGGCTTTTTACAAAAGAAGACATTAAAGCCGACAACGGACACTATGAGATTTTTCTGACGATCAACAAGCAACAATTGCTTAAGCACATTGATGATGAAATGCCAGCTTTTATTAAGAAACAAGCCATTGATCATATACAGGCAAGGTACGATCATGTTCCAATTCGAGTGGTTCGCATCATGATTGGTTCAATGCTCTACTTTTCATTTGCTGTCAACCAAAAGAAACAATTAAGTCCACTTACGTAAAAAAAGGCGTCTCCTTTATAAAAAGGGAGGCGCCTTTTTAAATAATTTGAAACACCAGCACAGCACACTGGTACCCGAAATAAATGCCAAAACCAATTAAAACAAGACTTGCGATAATACAAATGCTTCGCATAACAGCTTGGTTCATCAGTATACGACTGAAATGCACGGTTAAGGCGAGATTTAGATTCCAAAGCCCAATTCCCACAAACACTAAACTACTTGTAAGGAAGGCTTGGAGCTGATTGTCCTGTTGGAAACTAGAGCTTAGTACAGACCCATAAATACTAATCCAAAATAATAAATTCATTGGATTCGTTCCGGCTATGGTTAATCCTGTAATATACGATCTCCGTCTGACTTGAACCGATTGGCGATGAACGCTCTCTTTTGCTTCGTTTGGGACAACGCTTGCAAATAAATTGACCCAGCCAGAGTGGATCAGAATAAAACAACCCAGTCCCATTAAGGTAATCTTGACCCAAACCATCGTTAAAACCTGTGATAGCCCAAAGAACATTGCAGCCATCAATAAAAGATCAGAGCTCATCCCGCCAAGCCCGACTAAAAAAGCGGGCCAGAATCCATAAAGCAAACCTCGCTTCACAATTTCAATGTTGATGGGGCCAATAGGCGCCGCAATCGATAATCCCAGAATAATGGAACTAATCATGGTAGGAAACATAACGATACCCTTTCATTTAGCTTGTCTTTATTAGTAAATGAAAGGGGGAGTGAATTCAGAACATCGATTTATTGGTAACGCTCGAACGGGAAGATACTGGTATGGAGATTTTTTGAGAAGTACGCTACGGGTTTTCGGTCAAACACAGAAGAAGGGAGAAAATCTGTCAGGTCATTTATAGGCATCTCCACTTCAGCCTTCTGCAACTGCCAGTTTTGATGAAAAATCGGACCCTTATAGATTCGTTTCCCACGGTTCACCCAAAGGGCATAGCGTTCTGTGAGCCAATACATTAAAGACCCGGGTTGAGTTCTGAGTACTGGAGATACAGGCTTGTAGCGAGCATGAAAATGAGCCGGAGGGTATCCAGTATGGGTTCTGCGGCTTAGGAAATGGTACGTGCCATCTTGCTGATCGAGAGACATCCTAGCCGTTACGTAATTTAAGCCAAACACATACCTGGCTATGCCAACGCCTATGAGGTGATTTGCATCTAACGTATAAAAATAAACGCCAGGTTCGCCATTATAGGTTACATAGGTTCTGACGTTAAGTTCAAGTAACTGATTAAAACCAGGGACTGGTGGAAGTCCTCTTAGCTGGATGTTTTTCATTTGGAAGGGGACGATGGCAATCCAAGCCCAGCCTTCGTATGTATCGATATCGAAACAATCTGGCACATGTGGCCTAAGATCGTCGACTTTAACGGGCCAATGGATAAATATCAGGTCATTCCAATCTTGTTTCATAATCCACGATTTTTTCAAAGCATCACGCCTCCTTGATCGTTCTATGTATACCCATAGATGGGGAGGACCATGCATAAGAGTGTTTTTAGAGCGGCAGGAGGGAGAAGGTTCTCATACTATATTACATATGGTAAGGTAGTGGTATGTAATATTTTCCATTAAAGCTTAAGTGGACTTTTGCTAAACATGGGGGTGGGGAAGATAATCAGTTTTTATCTAATCAATATGGTGGCCGCGCTTGGTATCATACTAGGTGTTGTAGGAATTGTCCTTATGCTAATTCGAAGAGTCACACAACCTCGTAAAGAACTACAGGAGAAAGTGGATCATCTTGAACGTGAAGTAAGTGTATTACAACTTGAATTAAGGAAGGATCCTTAAACGTTCATTCATTCTCCATCAAAAAAAGAAGAACTTCCTTAAGAGGAAGTTCTTTTGCTGTTTAACAGGGTTATTTTAGGAGCTTTAAGAGCTCTTCATTACATTTTTCGCGCTCATCGTAAACAAGGCCATGTCCGCTAATTTCAAATGAAACGAACGTGGAGTCCTTAATTTCATTGTGTAAAATTTCGGAGAAGGCATAATCACAAATGTTGTCATCCTCACCGTGCATGATAAGGGTTGGCACGTTTACGTACTCTAACACGTGCCTGAGGTCTTCATCTCTTAAGGATTTGGCTGTCTCTATCGTTGCATGGGAACTGGCTTCTAATCCTAAATGGAAGAACCATTCGTCAAATGGTGCTGAGGTTGCTTTATGAAAGAAGTTACCGCCAAAGTCTTTTAAGGCTTTTGGTCGATCATTTTGGAAAGCATTGATCAGACCGTCTACTTCTTCTTGCGGCATACCGTGCTGGAATCCGTCCCGAGCCGTGAAGCTAGGGGCAGCGGCTCCGATTAGAATAAGCTGGGCTAGTTGATCGTTGGCGTGTTTCGTTGCGTATTGGATGCTAATTGGTCCGCCCATGGAAAAGCCGGCCAGGAAGAAGTTTTTAAGTTCTAACGTTTCCACAACCACTTTTATATCGTGAGCGAGTGTATCGTAGTCATAGCCAAATGCCGGTTTATCAGATTGTCCAAATCCACGCAGATCAATGCCGATAAAGCGGTAGCCTTTCTGTGGAAGTTCATTCATTTGGTATTCAAACATCTTATGATTTAAAGGCCATCCGTGGATGAAGACGATGGGCTGTCCTTCGCCAATATCTTCTACAAAAAGCTTTACTCCAGATTCTACTTCAATAAAATGTGACATCCTAACACTCCTTTTAGTTGCATAGCTAGTGAACTATTTCCCTCATAATGGAAGGATAAACCCGTGGATGAGTGACCGGGAAGGATGCTTTAATGAGAGATAAAGTGGTTGGGGAAATAAAAAATACGCCCTGATTAAGGGCGTATCAAAAGATTATTCTTTATCGAACCAAAGAAGTTCTTGGTCATCGACGAATCCGTTATAGTTAATGAGAATTTCCTCACCAGCTTTAATATCCGTGTAAGCGTAAAACTCGAACGTATCGTTATCAAAATTAATGACGTAATTTGAATTCGGTTGATACGAGTGGTTAAACAGCATTCCGTACCCTAAAAGAAGGGCCGTGTGATTCGCTCCATATTCAAAGGCATAGTCAGCCAGGAGCGTTTTCTCAATATGCTCATGGTCTTCATTTGGATAAGGTATGACCGGGGCTTCGTGGATTAGTTCACGCTTCTCAATATCACGCGTAGCGAAAACGCCTCTGTTATACTCTCCATCAGAGAGACTTGATGTCTTAATTTCAATCATGTGTATCACCACGCATTCTAATAAACTATACCCAGTCTGACACGTCTCACCCAAAAAAACAACCCCGCCCTTTACCGCAGTGAAAGAATAAAGCGTGCCAGACACCCTTTTGCGCTGTGAAGTACAGCTGGGTGTCAGACACGCTTTCGTGCTGTAAAGACTTGCAGGGTGTCAGACACCGTGGTTTAGTCTTTGAAGATACCAAATGGCTTTCCTACTGGTAAGGTTACGCGGCCGAAGTGTGTGTTTAAGACACTTGCAGCGGAACCGTAGAAGCTTAAGAGGGCGATGCAGAATTCTGCAATCGCTGCTAGGGTGTGCATCCCTTCAGGCATAATGCCTAGAGTAGAGAAAGATAGTCCAATAAATAAGAAATCAATAAAGACGAAGATAAAGAACAAGACTTTATGAGTTTCCATAGCGCCAATCGTCATAAAGACACTAAAGATTAAGTATCCAATGTAAGCCATCCCTAGCTGATTAGGGTCTACCGCTGCCGCTGCTGCTTCGCCGAAAACGCCAAAATCAATTAACCACGAAGTTCCCACACCAAGCCAGAATAAGCCAAAAGCTCCAAAAGCAGTGGTTCCGAATGTATTGTTGTGTTTAGCATCCAGAGAACTCGCGATGAGCTGTGCGATCCCTCCTAAGAATATGGCCCATGGCAAGACAAATGAGACGCCGTCAGTCCAGCCTAATTTAGCGGATGATGCGACAAGCGTTACCATGGCAAGGCCAAACAGCCCGATAGCAGATGGATCGGCCGTTGCTACTTGGACCTTTTGCGTTGTTTGTTGTTCATTCATGATGATACCTCCTATTAAACATACTTAGCTAATTTACATAAAAATGAGGTGCTATGCAATAGATTTTCTCATGTAAGCGTCATTTTCATTGTTCGCTCTCATTGAACGTAAAAAGAGCTTGCGTAATGCCTGTTAAAAATTTTGGAGTGAGATTAATTGAGTTAGAGGGGAATCCATAGGTGAAAAAGAAACTATTCATTAAGTACAATTTCTAGTATAGAGGGGGATGGATATGAAGAGGTGGAACGTCTGGTGGATTGGCATCGTGCTCTTATTAAGTGGATGTGGCTCGGCTTCTATTCCGAATGGTTCCGATGAGGAAGGTGACTCAAATGATTATTACGAATCTGCTGAAGGCTTGGAAGGAGAATCTTTAAAAGAAGAGCTTCACAGGATTATTGATGATCATAAGGAATTATCCTATGACGACGTGTGGGATGCGCTTCGTCAAACCGATGAAGACCCGGGGAATGCAAGCAACGTCTTGCTCCTGTACAAAGGAGCCTCTATTTCAAAAAATGAAAACGGCGGCCTTGTGGATGAGTGGAACCGCGAGCACGTCTGGGCTAAATCTCACGGTGACTTCGGAACCCGTAGAGGTGCAGGGACCGATCTGCATCACTTACGCCCTACGGATGTTTCTGTTAATTCGACCAGGGGCAACTTGGATTTTGACAATGGTGGCTCATTGCATTCAGAAGCCCCGGATACCTATTACGATTCAGATTCATGGGAGCCGCGTGATGAAGTGAAAGGGGACGTGGCTCGAATGATCTTTTATATGGCAGTACGCTATGAAGGAGACAGCGGTGAATTGGACTTAGAGATAGCGGATGCCGTTGGTACAAGCGGGCCAACGCTCGGGAAGCTCTCGACCTTGAAAGAATGGCATGAAAGTGATCCAGTAGATTCATTTGAACAAAATCGAAACGAAATCATTTTTTCAGCCTATCAAGGAAATCGAAATCCCTTTATTGACCACCCAGAATACGTAGAGTTGATTTGGTGAGTGACGATCAAGAAAAGTAGGTCCCTGAAAAGACGAACATTTTAGTTTTGGTAATAAAAAACATTCGTGATTTTGATTGAATCGATTTAATTCTTCTGTTACAGTTACCTTGTAACCACCTAAAAATTTTATCACTCGTATATTCTCAGTAATACGGTCTGAGCGTTTCTACCTGGTTCCCATTGAAAGAACTAGACTACGGGTTGAAGTATAGCCATGGACAGCTTCATCTATGTTGCTGTTCATAAGAAACACTACAATGACGTTTGTATAGGTTTCTCATACTTTAACTTTGCTGGTCTGGAAGGTAGAAAGGATTCTACCTTCCAGACCTTTTTTATGGAGAAAAATAAGACCCTGATCGAATGACGAGGGAATCGGTAAAAGGTTTAGGCGACAACTAGATTTCTCAAAAGGAGCGATGTAACATGAAGCAAAACGTATTCACAAAACAAGTAGCCATCATTGCAACATTATGTCTTATCTTACTGGCAGGATGTAGTTCCACGGCAGAATCACAAACATCTGAAGAAGAGGTTCAACCGATTCTGGTTCAGGGTCCGATGCCAATTGAAGCGGAAAACTTCGCCGATAAACTATCAGATGTGGAAGAAGAAACATCCGGCACATTTGTATTTTATAAAGGAAAGCTTGATGGATATCCTGTCATCGTTGCGAAAACAGGTAAAGGAATGGAAAACACAGCTGCTGCAACTGCCGTAGCAATCGAACTTTATAACCCTGCAGCGATTATTAATCAGGGTACTTCAGGAGGACACGATCCGAATTTGAATGTATTTGATATTGTGTTAGGTGAAAAAACGACAAACATTGGCTCTCTTAAGACAGGAGACCGAGCGGACGGAGAAGGAATCAAGCCAACGAACTGGATTCCAATGGACTTAATGGCTTCTGAAGGAAGTGCAGGAGAGGACCCTGATGCGGAGAAAGCTCGATTCTTTGAAGGGGACGAAGATCTTCTTGCCGCAGCAAAAGCGGTTAAAGATGTCCATACAGAAGGAAAAGTCGTTGAAGGAACGATTGGGTCTGCGGATGTATGGAATAATGAAGTCGACCGCATTCAATGGTTCCACGAAAATTACGGCACATCTGTAGAAGAGATGGAAGGAGCAGCAGGGGCTCAAATCGCAAAAGCGTATGATGTTCCTTTCTTAGGTATTCGCATTCTTTCTAATAATAAAACAAATGGTGGACAGTATAACCCTGAAACAGCTAGCGCTAATCAGGAATATGTGTTTGAGGTTGTAAAAGAATATATCGATTCTTATGTAGAGAAGTAAGTTTGTATACACATGCGGTCCTAGACCGCATGTGTATTTTTTTCCACTCTTTGGAGCTGATATATGTTACTTAGATGGAGCCGCCTGTGTTTGATGAGTGCTTGGGTTTGCTCGGGGACAACTCGCTTTCCTGCGGGGAGATGGGGAGCCTCCTCGTTCGCTACCGCTCTCTGTGGGGTCTCCCCTAGGCTCTTTCCCCCGCGGGAGTCTCGCTGCCACCGAGCAAACCCAGGCTATAAGGAGAGGCAGCTCTGAGGCACGAAAGAAGAGAGCTCTCATACTCACATGGCATGTTTTCGTTAATCCATAACTCCCCGACAGGAAAGTGAGTGGTTTCCAAGCCCGCCTTACGCCCACCTTAAAGCAAACGAAAACATTCTCTCTTAGCAAAGTCTTATTTATGTAATTTTACCTTTGACTTAGCACCTCTACCGTGCTAAATTCAAAGTAGAATGAACGTTCTATCTAAACTGGAGGTTTGCCATTGAGTAAGAAGAGGAAACAACTCTTAAACGTAGCAGAACAATTATTTTACGATTACGGATTTCATGGGGTTGGTCTGAAACAAATTATACAAGAAGCCAATGTCGCAACGATGACCCTTTATAATCACTTCTCTTCAAAAGATAAGTTAGTCGAGGAGTCGATCAGAAACCGTGAGGAGCGGTATTGGGCGTATATGGATACGGTGGATGAACATACAGAAACACCCTTTATTGAATTAGCGAAACAACACGGACAATTTCTAAAAGAAGTCTCCTATCAAGGCTGTATGTTTTTAAGAGCCATTGAAGTGTACTCAGAGACTAATCCAGAGATTGCCCAAATTGCCCGTGATCATAAAGACAAGCTACTCCGTTTTTTTGAAGACCTTGGAGAAAGCATTGGAATTAAGGAGCACAAAGATTTCTCTTATCAATTCCTATTGATTCTAGAAGGTGCGACCTCCATGACACAAATAACAGATTCGGAGCAAGCAACCGCACACGCCATCACCATGACAAAACGATTACTAGATACTTACCATTAAAAAAACGGCATCCGAACCTTGGGTACCGTTTTTCCTATAGGCTAAACTCAATCGAATACAAAGCGTGACTGCGTTGATCTGCTTGCCCATTTGGTGAGCGTATCTTTTTACACAAAAGTAGAAAGAACGTTCTATCTAAATTTAAAGAAAGGTGGAATGAATTATGAAATTTACGAAACTCGTTTTTCCCGGTGTAACGATGATCGCGGTTACGTATGGCCTGGCCCGCTATAGCTATGGTTTATTACTTCCAAACATTCATGCCACCTTCGGCATGTCAGATCTAGTATCTGGTATTATTTCTTCATTATTTTATCTCGCATACTGCTTTACCATCCTCTATTCGACGGTCATGACGTCGAGGAAAGGTCCAAGGCAAATGATTCTGCTCGCCGGTTCATTTGCGTTATGTGGACTACTGATTATTAGCGGGGCAAGGTCAGAGTGGGCCCTTGGAATCGGTGTGCTCTTAGCAGGGGGCAGTACAGGGCTCGTGTCACCCCCTTATGGAGCAGCGATCGCCTTGTGGATTAAAGAGCCTTTACAAGGAAAAGCCAATACTTGGATTAACGCTGGTACGAGTATTGGAATTGTGGTGACAGGGGCAGCAGCCATTCTGTTAACGCCTCATTGGCGCATGACTTATGCGATTTATGCAGCCATTGCATTTCTCGTGTTGATCTGGAATTACAGGATCATTCCTAAAGAAGAATCTTCGCTTCGATTTGAACAAGGTCGCTTATCGCTAAGAGGGCTAAAAGGGAGTCCTTCCATTGTTATAGGATCGATTTTAATGGGAGCCTCAAGTGCTTGCTTCTGGACATTTTCTCGTTCTTATATTGAAGTCTCCGGTGATTATACAAATCTAGAACTCTCTCTTTTTTGGATCGTCATTGGTTTATTTGGAACGCTAAGCGGGCTGGGAGGCGCTGTCATTGAGAAGATTGGCTTGCAAGCAGCCTATACGATATTTGGAATCATGATGGGGATTGCTCCCATTCTTCTAGCAGTAGCTCCTGAGGATCTTTTCTTAGCCTATACCGCAGCGGCTTTATTCGGCATTGCCAACCTGTTTATGTGTGGACTCCTTATCGTCTGGGGCATCCGTGTTTTCTCCTCGAACGCTTCCCTTGGTATCGGGGTGCCGTTCTTAATGCTATCAATCGGTCAAGTGATCGGATCCATTGCGGCTGGTGGATTAATAGGTGGTATTGGATATGCGTTAACCTTTTTGGTCTATGGCAGCCTTTCGATCATCGCTTCTTTCTTGCGGACAGCTTAATGAAATAGCCATCTTGTAACGCAAAAAAGCCTCTAATTAAGAGGCTTTTTTTTGTGTATGGAATGGCTTTACCTATAAAGGCATAATCGATACGATCTGCTGGATACGTATGAAAAAGGTGGAATCTCCTATTTGAAGCACGATATGATCTGGCTGTACTTCTGTTAAGGTTCCTCGTGTTGTATCTTTAGTAGTTTCGATAATCAATTCTTTTCCAACAACGGTTTGGAGGCGTCTGATTACGAATGGGTCTACCAATGTCTGGTATTGCGGGGTGGCCCAGTCTTCCCGCCAGCCTGTATGTTGATAATACATCGGATCCCTCCTGAAACAAATATTCCTATACACTATGCAGTTTGTGGGAGAGGGGTTCCCTTACTTGAGTAAGCACCGAACTCTTCCAGTGTTGCCAACAATTAATAGTGAAAATCGTTCTAGCCATGTGTTACGTTGATATCAGAAAATAAAGCACTGGAGGTCGATGCGACGTGTTAAAGAAATTTGGATTAATCGGGATGATCGCTTGTTCCATTTTTGCATTTTCATTCCCAGGCCAAAGTGAAGCACATGCCAATACTCATACCGTCCAAAAGGGCGAATCATTTTATAAAATTGCGACAAAATACGGAGTCTCCTCAAAGCAGCTTCAAGAGATGAATGATAAAGAAACTTCTGTAATTCAACCAGGAGAGCAGTTGAAACTTCCTGTCGTTCCTGACGATTATGAACGCGACTTATTGAGTCGTCTTGTGGAAGCGGAAGCTAAGGGTGAGAGCTATGCAGGGAAAGTTGCCGTTGCAACAGTCGTCTTAAACCGTGTTGAAAGTGATCTATTCCCTGATTCCATTCATGGTGTTATTCACGATGGGATTCAGTTCTCCCCTGTATTAAATGGAACCATTAAACAACCAGCAAGCGCTGAGTCCAAGCGCGCTGTAAAAGAAGCTCTAGCTTACCAGGGCTATGACAACGAATCTCTATTTTTCTATAATCCTGACAAAGCTCAGAGTGACTATTTAAGTGAAAAAGAAGTTACAACGGTTATTGGAGATCATGTATTCTTAAAATAATAATAGATGGAAAAAGAGCCCCATTCTTATAAGAATGGGGCTCTTTGTTCTATCTTTTTTACTCTCCAGAATAATTGCTCTCAGGCAGCGTATCCCAGAAGGAAGCGTCAGTAGATTCTAATGAATCATCAGCGAGGGCTTCAAGGGTCGCTTTCATGGCCACAACAGCTTGCTGAATTAAATATCCATTGCTCTTTTGGCCTAACACATAATCCTCACGATAATGGTCCGCCATGCCTCTCATTTCAAATAGAAGGGTGGATATTCCATATTCTGCAGCCAGACCGTTTCGGCTAATGGTTTGGGCGTCTCCACCTGGATATTTCGAAAGGAGGCCGTATCCTTTTGAGTCAACGGCATTGTAAACTACCGCTCCCAGTTTCTTAGATTGTTCTCTGACTTCTTCATCTACCTCAGCATTGGTTGGATATAATATTGAACCGGATACGAGCTCACCCGTGTCACCAAGCGTCGTTTGGGTACCTTGATGGTGAAGGTCAATCATGTAATCTGGGCTATACTTTTGCAATACGTTTTCATGAAGAGCTTTCGTTTCTGGTTGTTCACGATCAACGTGATCCCGGTTTAAATCCACACCATTGGCGTTATATCTTGTGTGTGTACCAGAGACGTAATCATCTAATGAGAAGTTTACATCTCCCTCAGCACCATCCACATTTAGTCTTGGAGCAACAAGGATATTGACGTTTTCTATGATATGTTTTACTTCTTTACTATTGTTCGTTAAGTATTTAATGAGCTTTAGGGCACCTTCTGTTGTTAAAGTTTCGTTGCCATGTTGTTGAGTAAGGAATAGAATCGTCGGATTATCCTCGTTCATCCCAAACTTCGCCAAGTAAAGATCCCGGTCCTTAACCGACTGTCCATACACTTCTAGTTGTAACGCTTCTGATTTTTGATCAAGTTTATGAAGAAGGTCAGACATTTCTTCATACGAATGAAGTCGCTCATTTTGAATGGTTTCATTGCCGTTATAGTTCGGTCCGTTTGGTCCATTTGTTCCGGCAAAAATGGTACTGGTGTTGGCTGTGAGTCCTGTTGTGGTGAGTAAAGCTCCTGCTAACGTAAGAGTAGCGAGTTTTCGTTTCATTGATCATTCCTCCTTTAAGTCTGTATGCGTACTCTTCTTTCTTTTCTTGTGAAACACCTTTCGCAAAAGAACGATTTCGTCCTTATTCACTAGCAGAATGGATGGAAAGTCTTGCTTGTCTAAAGCCCAACACACACGATCTCCGTCTTTTGTATGGAGAAGTTGGTACTAGAAATAGGTGGGTTCATTACATAAATTTGGAGGTTATCGTAGGGGGGAGGAAGAAGTAAGTTATACAGAAAGGAGAGGGAGCATGGTCAAACAATTATATATCGTACGTCACTGTAAGGCACAAGGACAAGAATCAGAAGCGCCACTGACTGCGGAAGGACAGGCAGAAGCCCTAGCATTACGCTCATTCTTTCAACAAAAGAGAGTGGACCGGATCATCTCAAGTCCTTTTAAACGTGCTATTCAATCCATAGAACCACTAGCAGCAGAAAGAGGGGTGGCGATTGAAGAGGACCATAGGTTAAAAGAGCGCGAGTTAAGCGACAGACCTCTGTCAGATTGGCTGGAGAAATTAGAGCGAACCTACTCTGATAAAAATTTAGCCTATAGCGGGGGAGAGTCTAGTCATGCTGCTACCGAACGAGCGAAGGCTGTTATAGATGAACGGATGCAGCAGGATGAGGAAGCCGTTCTTCTCGTCACCCATGGAAATTTAATGTCGTTAATTCTCGGAGAATACATTGAAAACTTTGGATTTGGAGAATGGAAAAAATTGAGTAATCCGGATGTGTACAGAATCAATATCGAGAGCAGGTCAGCAGAGCGAATATGGAAGGAGGGAGAATGGTGAACCAATGGGTCGGTGCATCTGGAGTTTGTGTGAATGAGGATAATGAAATACTAATGGTGCTCCAAGGAAAACCAGAAGAAGATAAGAAATGGACCGTGCCATCTGGTGGTGTAGAAGGAGGGGAATCTTTTAGAGACTGTTGTAAACGAGAAATCAATGAAGAAACTGGTTATCAAGTAGAAGTCGTTGAAGAGCTCAAAGTGAAAAAGGGGTGCTATAAGTCGATTCACTTTGAGGTCCATTATTTTAAAGCAGAAGTCATCGGTGGAACGAGGAGGATTCAGGACCCGGATGGACTAATTTTAGACATTGACTGGAAGTCCCGTGAAGATCTTAAGACTCTCCCGCTATCCTTTCCTGAGGACCTCGAATTTTTGCTTCGTTTTCTTACATAATGCAGAAGAGCCACTCATTAGAGTGGCTCTTTTTCTATTCCATTTCGTCATCTCTATACTCCAGTATATCCCCGGGCTGACAATCAAGCGCTTTGCAAATCGCATCAAGCGTCGTCACCCTGATCGCTTTCGCTTTACCATTTTTTAAAATCGACATATTCGCCATTGTGATCCCGACCCGCTCCGATAGTTCTGTTACACTCATCTTTCGCTTTGCGAGCATCACATCAATGTTGATAATAATCGCCATGTAGATTCACCTCAAACTGTTAGGTCGTTCTCTGTTTTAATCTCTGTTGCCTTTTTAAGAAGCTCTTGAAGGACGGTAGAAAAGACGGAGATGATTAAGGATGCAAAAATAATCGAAAGCCCCATTAAAGCTACTCCAGGATGAAGCGCGCTTTGGGTCATTAAAACAACCATTCCAATCACATATACCCCAACAATAATGAGGGCGTTGTATTTTATCTTTCGTAATAACTCAACAGCCCGTTCTGAGAAAGCTGTTTTCTCTTCAATTAGCTGTAAAAGTTGATAAGCCTGAACAAGCGCCATTACAAAGGGAACAACCGTCCCGTTCACACCCACTAATACAGGGTACTGCAAATAGCTGAATTCAGGAAATGATTCGACTGCGTCACGGGCTAAACGCGGCAGCGCGAATAAGCTTAAAGAAATTACAATGATTCCGAATAAAATCAGGGATATTTTCAAAAAAATCGTCGTTCCTCGTGTCATAATGCACCTCGTTTTATTCTGTGATACTTTCTATTATAAAGTTAAATTTATTGATTTACAATAAATAATTATCTGTTTATAATAACATTGTGCGTTTAAGGAACGATTTGGTAAATCAATTTGAATTGTGCACAAAGGGGGAGTTTTAATTGAGAAAAAAGGTAGTGAAGGGAATTATTCTCCTTGCGCTTCTAGTAGGGATAACGATTTTTGGTCCGTATAATGTGATCCTCGAATTTAATGAAACAAACGCTGTTCAACGTGTCATCACTTCAGACAAAGCCTTAAAGGGATTAAAGATTGTTGATGTGGACTACAGAGGTTCCGACACGTACTTCATCCAAACAAGCGATGGTGATCGTTTGAAGAATTTTATTGTGATGAAGGATTACACCTCGGTTATGAATGGAAACTGGAAAGTATTCGAACAAATGCCAGAAGAACACCCCTTTTAATCGAGCTAGACCCGAAAGGAGGAAAGGATGTGCATTGAATGATGGGTCTCTCGATTGTATTTCTCATCCTAATCATTGTCGTTGCAACCATTGTGTTTCATATTCTTGTTGAAACCGTTCAAGAAAGGGGAATCGGGCCTGTCCCAAAGAAGTTGACGCTGTTGAGCTGTACATTACTAGGTTTGCATGTGGTTTTCTTTATGGCTAATGGATACTCCTATATACCTGAACGATTCGTTGAGATTCTTTTCCCTGCCTTCAGCTTATCCGCAGGCATTTTCGGGAACATCAGCGCTCTCCGGGAAGTGAATCATAATCGATTCGTAGCTATTTTGCTCAGTTGTTTTTCCACCTTTAGCATTCTGTTTTGCTATTTACTTTATGGGATCTCACAGATGTGACGTGTAACATTTTAGAGTTTTATATCGTCTGTAAAAGAGAGGGGGATGGATATGCGTTTTATTGCATTGTTTTTCTGTTTAGTCTTGGCAGCTTGTCAAACCACCGAAGACCCTGAGGTACATAAAGTGGTGGATACATTTGAAGAAGCGGGCATTGAATTAGAACGGTCCCCCTTATCAGGAAAGTCTCCCTTTAATTTAGTCTCTTCACGTGAAGCTCATTATTCTTCTGAAGAAGGGGAACTCATTATTTTTTATGACACGAATGATTTTGGAAGGGTTAAAAAAGAGCTTCGTTCTCAACTGTCAGAAATGGAGTGGCTTTATGAACCTCGCCTTCATTTTAATGAAGACAGTGCGATCTTGTTTGTTCCCACCCGACCCATGTCTGATTCCAGCCAAGTGTGGGAGATCCTCAGCCGATAATGGACATAGGGGAGGAAAATGGGTACAATAACGAGAGTAAAGAAGAGACTGGATAAGGACGTGAATACGATGAAAGATCGCTCATTTCTATACATAATTGGTGGGGTTGGGATCCTATCGTGGATTCTTTATTTTCTGGCCTACTATTCCCATTACAAAATGCATTATATCGTTGAAGGATTGATCTCGATAGTCGTTGCTACGGTCGTATATTTCGTGTTAGTAGCAAGCTTTTTCCGCGGGAATGGCGGTAAAAAAGTGACCGGCACGACACTTGGGTTAATAGCGGTAGCCTTTATGGTGGTCCTCGCTATCTAAAGGGTGAAAGCCGAAATAGGCTTTCGCCTTTTTTGGCAGCTTTCAATCACCGATCAAGGGTTTTACATGAAAAACTGATATAGTAGAAAGAAAAGAAAGGGGTGAATCCATGAATCAGAAAAGCATCAGACAGAAGCTGGACCAACACACCCCTGGCATCCTTGGAGAAGAGGCTATGAAAAAATACTCCCTATTTCTCCCGATTATTGAAAAAGAAGGCGAACTCCACCTGTTGTTTGAAGTTCGTTCCCACACGATGAGGCGACAGCCTGGAGAGGTGTGTTTCCCAGGTGGAAAAATGGATCAGAACGATCGGGGGCCGAAGCACACAGCGGTCCGTGAAGCTTCAGAAGAACTTGGCGTTCGCCCAGGGACCATGACGGATGTATACTCATTGGGGCAAATGATCTCCCCGTTTGGGATGAAAATTGAAGCCTACGCTGGTTTGCTTCACTGTGATGAGAAAGAGCTTCAACCGAATCCAGATGAAGTGGCGGAAATCTTCACCGTTCCTCTTGAGTTTTTCCTAGAAAATGATCCGAGTGTTCATTATGTCCAAATGGAGATCAAGCCAGAAAGTGATTTCCCGTACCACCTTATTTCTAACGGGGAAGACTATGAATGGCAAGCTCGGAAGTACGAGGAATATTTCTATCAGTACAACGACCATGTAATATGGGGGTTAACCGCCCGCGTCTTGCGCTCGTTTGTTCATATGATTCGCTAGGACCTGGCTACATGCCGGGTCTTTTTATGTGTAAAGCTGGGTAGCGGCTGGGGGGTTGAACCTGAGTCAGCCGATGGGGGCGAAGCAGGTGGAACTTGAGCCGTAACGCTCGGGGCTTGAGCCAGAAATCCTCATTATGAGCCGTACTCCACGAACTTGAGCCAGTAACAGCAAACATGAGCTGTCAAAAAACGTTCATGAGCCACTATCGTAAAAAGTGGAGCCAGTAGCCCCTATCTTTGAGTCAGTACAACCTAAACTTGAGCCGCCGCCCGGCTAGCAGCTAGAGCTTGAGCCAGAACGCCCGGGACTTGAGCCAGAAATCCTCATTATGAGCCGTACTCCACGAACTTGAGCCAGTAACAGCAAACATGAGCTGTTAAAAAACGTTCATGAGCCACTATCGTAAAAAGTGGAGCCAGTAGCCCCTGTCTTTGAGTCAGTACAACCTAAACTTGAGCCGCCGCCCGGCTACCAGCTAGAACTTGAGTCAGAACGACCGAACTTGAGCCACCGCCCGGCTAGCAGCAAGAACTTGAGCCAGAACGCCCGAACTTGAGCCGCCGCCCGCCTAGCAACAAGAGCCAGAACGCCTGAAACTCGAGCTACTACCATCTCCATGCCATCCCCCTCTAAACACACCTCTCCCAAAAAAGCTACCGCACAAGACTCTCCACAATTTCCTTATTCTTTTCTTTAAAGACCGCATTATGAGACGACACCATTCCCTTAGCTGTTGCATCAGGTTCAATATATTGCTTTGCTTTATTGACTGCATTGGCGGCATCTTGAAACGCTCCGGCAATGAGATTGAGCTTGCCGTCGTGAGCTAAAATGTCACCAGCGGCGTACAACCCCGGGACAGATGATTCACTATTTTCGTTTCCTGCAATGTAATAATGATTGGTTCGTTCAACTCCGACCTGGCTGTGGTCAAGGAGAGAAGCATCTTGGTCAAATCCATGATTGATGAGGACTTCATCTACAGGAACCGCATATGACTCTCCGCTTTTATGATCGAGAAGTTCGACGGTTTCAATGTGGTGCCCATCCTGTGTACAAAGCTTTGTGATTTCAGTATGAAACAAGCAGGTAGCGTCGCTTTCAAGTAGTTGGGACACTTGGGCTTCGTGGCCTTTTAGTTCCCCTTTTCGATAAGAGACGAAGACTTTCTTAGCAATAGGGGTCAATTCGTTCGCCCAATCAATAGCAGAGTTTCCGCCTCCTGATATGAGGACCGTTTTATCTTTAAATTCTTTTAACGACTGAATAGTGTAGTGAAGGTTTGAGACTTCAAAACGCTCGGCCCCTTCGATCTGAAGCTTTTGAGGTTTTAAAATGCCACTGCCTACGGCTACAATGACCGTTTTGGACAAATGAATAGCACCAGAAGAAACGGTTAGTTCGAATAGACCGTCTTCATTTTTATGTATCGATTCTACCTTTTCTCCTAATACAACCTCTGGGTCAAATGAAAGACCTTGTTTGACTAGATTCTCAATAAGTTTCTCACCAGGAGTAGGGAGCAATCCTCCAACATCCCATACAATTTTCTCAGGATAGACATGAACCTTGCCTCCAAGCTGAGGCTGAAATTCAATGATCTTGGTTTTCAATTCACGTAAGCCGCTGTAGAAGGCGGAATAGAGCCCAGCGGGTCCACCACCAATAATCGTAACGTCAAAACATTCCGCGTTTTGCATAGTGCCACTCCTCTTTTTAACAGAATAAAGTTCTAGTTGACATCGATTCTCATTCCCATTATAGTTACATTGTACTGGTAATGATAATCGTTATCAACTCAAAATGTGCACATTTTGAAAATTAGGAGGGTACATATGACTCGCCTCTATACGGAAAACGTGAATGTGGGATACGGAGAAAAGACAATTGTAAAGGATTTAGATGTAGAGATTCCCGATCAGCAAGTGACCACAATTATTGGGTCAAACGGTTGCGGGAAGTCGACACTTCTAAAAGCGATGACGCGCATCCTTTCTCATCAGTCTGGCTCAATTATGATCGACGGGGAAAGCATTGCACGCCAAAATACGAAAGAACTGGCTCGTAAGCTCGCGATATTGCCTCAAAATCCTGAAGGAGCTAGCGGGTTAACAGTAGGTGAACTCGTTTCTTATGGTCGTTTCCCTTATCAGAAAGGGTTCGGTCGTTTGAATAAGCGGGACATGGAAATGATTGAATGGGCTCTTGAAGTGACGGGGACCACACCGTTTAAATACCAGGCGGTCGATTCATTATCCGGTGGGCAGCGGCAACGGGTTTGGATTGCGATGTCACTCGCGCAGGAAACGGATATGATTTTTCTCGATGAACCAACGACTTATCTTGACATGGCTCATCAGCTTGAGGTGCTTGAACTATTACAAAAGCTTAATCAGGAAGAAGGACGTACCATTGTTATGGTCCTCCATGACTTGAATCAAGCGGCTCGTTTCGCTGATTATATTGTAGCCATGAAGGACGGGGAGATTGTGAAAGCTGGGAGTCCTGAAGAGGTCATACAGCGAGATGTCTTAAGAGACGTATTTCATATTGATGCCGAGATTGGGAAGGATCCAAGAACACATAAACCAATGTGTATAACTTATAACTTATGGAAGGGAGAACAACAAAATGAAGAAGATTCAACTCACGCTGCTTCTTATGCTGGCGCTTGTTCTTAGTGCTTGCTCAAATAGTGCTGGAGGAAACACAGAGGAAAGTGAAACGAATAATGAGGAGGCAGGTTCAGGGACGTTTACATACCAATCTGAAAATGGGCCTGTTGAGGTTCCGAAAAATCCTGAGCGTGTCATCGTCTTATCCTCATTTGCTGGGAACTTGATTAACCTTGATGTGAATTTGGTTGGTGTTGATTCTTGGTCGAAGAACAATCCACGATTCCAGGAAGAGCTTGAAGGGGTAGAGGCTGTAACGGCTGATAACCTGGAGAAGATTATCGAAATGGATCCTGATCTTATTATTGGATTATCGACTACGAAGAATATTGATAAGTTAAAAGAAATTGCCCCAACTGTAACCTATACGTATGGGAAAGCTGATTATCTAGAGCAGCATATTGAGATCGGAAAGCTTGTAAATAAAGAAGAAAAAGCACGCGATTGGGTAGAAGACTTTGAGAAACGTGCTCAAGAAACAGGAGAGAAAATCAAAGACAAGATTGGTGAAGATGCTACCGTTTCAGTCATTGAGAAATTCGATAAGCAAATCTATGTGTTCGGTGATAACTGGGGACGAGGTACGGAGATTCTCTATCAGGCAATGGGACTGAAAATGCCTGAGAAAGTGAAAGAAATGGCGCTTGAACCAGGTTACTATGCGATTTCGCCTGAAGTTCTTCCTGAATATGCTGGGGACTATATGATCTTTAGTAAGAACAGTGAACAAGATAACTCGTTCCAGGAAACGAAAACGTATCAAAATATTCCTGCTGTAAAGAACGATCAAGTATTTGAAGTTGATGCTAAAGCGTTCTATTTCAACGACCCTAACACACTAGATTATCAGCTAGATTACTTTAAAGAAGCCTTTTTAGGAGAATAATAGGAAGAGAGGATCATCCCCTGATCCTCTTTTTTTACAATCTACATAAGAAAGATGATGACAATGAAAAAACAATCCTTTCCTATTCAACTCATTACGGGGATTGCCCTTTGTGGTCTCTCCTTTATACTCGCTCTGCGCCTTGGGGCAGCGGATCTTACGTTTCATGATATTTTGTTGACGTTTACGACAAATGTTGAAAATGAAGCCACACTTTTATTATCTGAAATTCGTATCCCTCGTGAAGTAGGTGCTATTGCAGTAGGTGCAGCGCTTGCTGTATCAGGGGCTATTATGCAAGGTTTAACGAAGAATCCTCTTGCAGACCCTGGGCTTTTAGGCTTAACTTCAGGCGCCAATATGGCCTTAGCAATTGCGCTTGCCCTTATTCCAGGTGCCAATTACATATGGATTACCGTCGCGTGCTTTATGGGGGCTGCGATTGGGGCAGGTCTCGTGATGGGGATCGGCTCGATGAAAAGAGGGGGATTCTCTCCTTTTCGAATCGTTTTAGCAGGAGCAGCTGTTTCAGCCTTTTTAACAGCGATCGGAGAATTTATTGGCTTATATTTTCACGTTTCAAAAGATATTACAATGTGGACAGCCGGGGGGCTGATGGGAAC
This sequence comes from Pontibacillus chungwhensis, assembly GCF_030166655.1. GTDB lineage: Bacteria > Bacillota > Bacilli > Bacillales > BH030062 > Pontibacillus. The sequence continues at coordinate 1,563,134 of NZ_CP126446.1, forward strand.
TTCGTGGAGTCAGTTGCAATTTATTATTCCATTTATCATCCTCGGGGTTGTTGTGGCTCTCGTCTTATCGAAACAACTCACCATTCTTAGTTTAAACGAAGAACTCGCTGTCGGATTAGGTCAGAAAGTAACGTTTATTAAGCTCGCTCTCTTTGCTGTTGTCGTCATATTGGCTGGGGCCGCTGTTGCTTTAGTAGGGAATATGGTCTTTATTGGGTTGATGATTCCGCATATGGTGAGAGCGATGGTCGGGACGGATTACCGGTTAATCCTTCCAATGTCCATCTTTGTTGGGTCCGCTTTTATGCTCATTGCTGACACGGCAGGACGGACGATCAACGCTCCTTATGAAACCCCAGTAGCAGCTATTATTGCACTACTTGGACTGCCTTTCTTCTTAGTGATTGTAAAGAAAGGAGGTCGCACGTTCTCATGATTCATCCAAAACAAATACGCAAACAACGATTGACTTTGCTTTTTCTTATCATTTCCGTGTTCGTGACCGCCTTTATAGCCACAGGTCTTGGATATTCTTCGGTTTCCTTTGATCGTATCCTGCCTACTTTTATGGGGGGAGGAACCTTTAAGGAGTCGTTTGTCATCTTTTCTGTGCGCCTGCCGAGAATTGCGATTACCGTTCTAGCTGGTATGGCGTTGGCCTTATCAGGGGCTATTTTACAAAGCATTACGCAAAATGACTTAGCTGACCCTGGTATTATTGGTATTAATGCAGGTGCTGGCCTAGGCATTGCTGTATACTTTTTGTATTTCCCCTTACAGGTGGGGACATTTGTGTACATGATACCTTTAGTCGGTTTTATCGGTGCAATTGTGACGTCAGCCCTTATTTATCTTTTCTCTTATCAGAAAAACGTAGGATTTCAGCCTGTCCGTCTCGTCCTCGTTGGGATTGGCTTCGCGATGGCTTTATCAGGAGCCATGATTATTCTGATTTCTTCTGCTGAGAGGAAGAAAGTTGACTTTATTGCAAACTGGTTAGCAGGCAATATATGGGGGACGGACTTTTCCTTTGTGCTGGCGATATTACCATGGCTTTTGGTGCTCATTCCTTATACCATTTATAAAGCGAGTCGCATGAATCTGCTGAGCTTAAGTGAACCAGTGGCCATTGGGGCAGGGGTGTCGATTGAGAAAGAACGCGTCACCCTCCTCATCACAGCCGTTGCGTTAGCAGCTGCCTCCGTTTCTGTAACGGGCGGAATTGCCTTTATCGGACTTCTGGCTCCTCACCTGGCAAAAGCTCTCGTAGGTAAACGAGCAGAAGCTTACATTCCAGTATCGATTCTGTTAGGGGGGCTTCTCTTATTAATCGCAGATACCATTGGACGGAATGTATTAGACCCAGAAGGGATTCCTGCAGGTATTATGACAGCGCTCATTGGCGCCCCTTACTTTATTTATCTGTTAATCAAAAAGACATAAGAAAAAGCAGCCTTTTTAGGCTGCTTTTTTTGTCCAGTTTGTGAATTTATTCCCAATTCCTTTCTAAACATGAAGGATATCCTTTCTTAATCTTGAACATATAGAGAGGATTGTTTTGTAGAAAATTGTAAAAAATGAGGTGAATCGATATGAATCAATCAGCAGTGGAAATTCGACAAACTCTTGAGGATCTTATGATACGAAATCACTTCTCTGGATCGATTTATATTAAGCAAGGGGATGAGGTTCTTTTTGAGGCAGCGGGAGGGGATGCGGATCGTTCGGAAGAAAGGAAGAATACAATCGAGACTCGCTTTCGCATTGCCTCTGGTTGTAAGCTGTTTACAGCCATTGCGATTTGCCAGCTCGTAGACCAAGGCTTGATCTCCTTTTATTCAAAGCTAAGCGACTCCGTGGATGTCACATTCCCGTACTTTGATGAAGGGGTTACCATTCATCATCTTCTTACCCATACTTCCGGTGTTGCGGATTATTTTGATGAGGATGAAATGGATGACTTTGAAGCATTATGGAAAACGACGCCTATGTATTGCCTTCGAAATTTAGAAGATTTCTTACCACTGTTTGAAAAAGGAAGAATGAAATTTCAACCTGGCGATGACTTTCATTACAACAATGCAGGATTTATCTTATTAGGGCTCATAATAGAAGCAAAGACCGGTATGAAGTTCCGGGATTATATTGTTCAAAATGTGTTTAAACCAGCTGGTATGGATTCTTCTGGCTACTTTGCGCTAGATCAACTGCCAAGCAATGTAGCTTACGGATATGTAGAATTAGATGATGGTTCCTGGAAAACGAATCAGTACTCAATTCCGGTCGTGGGCGGAGCCGATGGAGGCGCATATGTGACAGCTCCTGACATGGGGAAAATGTGGGAAGCCCTTTTAAGTGGGGCTTTATGCAGCGAAGAAACGTTAGAGACGATGCTGACTCCTCATGTGGAAGTGAGGGAAGGCGTCTATTATGGATACGGCTTATGGATTCATAAAAGAGAGAATCAAACGTACAAATACCATGTTATGGGTTATGATCCTGGTGTGAGTTTCCATTCTGCTTTTTACCCAAACAAAAGAATTACCCTTGCTGTCCCGTCTAATCGGAGTGATGATGCTTATGATGTGATGAAGGCAGTAGAGGATACCCTCATTGATGATTAAGGGGAGATGGTATGGAATGGTTTCGATTTGATGAACGAGTCGGAAATCCAATTACGGAATTTGGATCCGACTTTATTATGTCGAAAATTGCAATAACCGAGGAGAAGACACATATCACTTGTATGTACTTACAGGTTGGGGGAAGCATTGGCTATCACCCCGCTGTTGTCAATCAACTTCTTCTCGTCGTGAAAGGGGAAGGGACCGTCTGCGGGGAAGAGCGGGAATTCATTTCGATCTCAGAAGGAGAAGCGGTGTTTTGGAATAAAGGAGAGAAACATGAAACCCGTTCTGAAAAAGGGCTTACGGCTATTGTTATTGAAGGGGACGGCGTTACACCTGATTGGATGGCAAGTCCGTCATGATTATGAGAGCATAAAGAAAAAAGGACGCCTTATAAGCGTCCTTTTGTCGTTTATGCGAAGATACTCCTAATTGCATTCAATAACGATTGAATCAATTCACTAATCGCCGTTAAGATTCTTTCGAAGAACGAAGCGATGCTATTCCAGAATCCTTCATCGTTTAAGAGATCCTTGGCACTTGCTGCAATGTCTTCTAACTGCTTCTGGACGTCATCGAAGTTAATATTGAGTTTACGGATTTGATCAAACAGATTGGTGAGTCGTTCCACATCTTGAGGATTCAAGTTGATGTTTAGAGAATCGAGCTGGTCTTTGACAATCTGCTCAACTTCCTCTCTTGTTACAGGGTTTTGTTTAGCAATCTCTTTCTTAATTTCAGAGATAAGCTGGCTAACTTTCTCTTTATCGATCCCCGCTTCTTCTGCGAGTTTAGTTGCTACATCGAGCTCCTCACTTGCCACTTTCATTCGATCTGAATCGAGTTTCGCACCATTAACATCATAAGCCTTATAAATACCAGTCAACGCAGAATGACCGCTCACCTGAACAGGAGAGGCGACGTCAACAGTCGCATCCGTTACCCCGGCCGTTAGGAGGGCGTTTTTATACATTTCTTTCGTCACTTGCGTAATGTTATCTGGTGTAATGATGTTTACATTTAACCCCGACCCTTCTTCTTCAGGGGTAATTTTGACGGAAGAATACATCCTCGAGTTTGGATTACCTCCAATATAGTTCGCAATATCCTGCCCATTCACGCTGTATTCATCAACAGCGTCACGGTTCTCTACATTTAATTGGTTTCTGACTTCTTCTTCCTGCTCATCTGTTAATGTTTCTCCGTACACGACAATAGGAACGCCTAACTTTTCGTTTATTCCTTTTCCGCCGTTCGGTGATGCCTGAACCGTGTTGATCACGGTAGAACTCAGTAGAAAAATGGCTACAACGAAGAATAGTATCCGTTTCATAGTTTCACACACCTTTTCTTTCCATGCTGTATTGTCTATACCCTTTCAATCTACGCTTCTATCTTCATGTTAGAATCAGAAGATATATGCTCATTACGACAAAAAGGGTGGAAAATCCTTCTTATTGATTGATTTGGGAATAGGGCTTTCCATGTTTAGTGCTAGTGGGGGCTTCAATATGTATTTAGTATCAAACAACAAGACTACGAATCCCCGTTAACATTTGAAGTGAGCTCCTACCCCAGATATTTAAACGGTGAAGCAAAGATTCGAGTTGAATAGAATTGGAAAAAGCATGTAGCTCTAACGGCTACATGCTTTTTTTATCATTCTTCTTTTTACTCCTCTGTCCAAACAGAAGGTACAATCCAATTAGGATAAAGATCACAGGCCATAATCGACCGACTGCAGAAGCGACCATTTCCCCCCAGGAAAAGACCGCAATCCCAGTCAGGATACTAACAGGAATCAGCAATCCTTTCTCACGCTTGCCAAAATACCAGAGTTCAAATAACCCAAAAGCAGGAGCAAGGAGGTAAACGGGCCACGTATAAGCAGAATAAGCAAATCCCGTAGCTGTTTCAAAGAAGAACAATAGACTAATGATCAACAAAATACCACCAGGAACAAGAAGCCCGGCTAACTCACTCTTCCGTCCCGACAAGAAAAACCCAACGTGAAAACCCACTGCAGGGAGCAAAATAAAAGCCGGCCAAGCCTCAGCCGTACTTGGGATCGGTATAATACCAAGGTTAGCAAGAAGAATAACAATCCCCGTTATGACAAATATCAATCCCGTAATCGTATTCGTACCAGTAGCTCTCATCGTTTTCTCTCCTTTAACGAGAAGTGTTTGTAATCGATTTATAGAGTGACAAAGCTAGAAAATTACTCATTTTCCTATGAGGGGCTGGTGAGCCTCTTGGTTCGTGCCATCTTGGGAGATATGAATTCTCCTGCTAAGAAAACAGGACCGTTTATCTTTTTAATGGCAGGGGGTGTTCGGGGACGGCGAGACTCCTGCGGCAATAGGAGCCTAGGGAAGACCCCACAGAGAGCGAAAGCGAACGAGGAGGCTTCCCAGCTCGCCGCGGAAAGCGAGTTGTCACAGAACACCCCCATCCACTCATCAAATGCAACGGTCCCTTCCAGCTTAATATCTCTACTTCTATATAAGGAAGCTTATATAGAACTCATTTATTTGGTATAACGATTGGCGTAGCTTGATGCGGCATAGGAATCTGGCTTAATTTTCACATCAATCCCCATCGCATCAATCCGTTCTGTCATATCTTTAATCAAATCTTTACTACGTCCTTTTGTGCCGATATCAAGATGGATTTCAAATTGAAGAGATGCGCCTTCTTTTTCATATGGAGCTAAGAGTTGTCCGAGACCCGCTAAGTATTCAGGCGTGAAGTGGAAAGCAATCTCCTGACTCAGCCATGTCTCAATGGAGATCTTTTCTTTTAAACTCATAATCTTTCTTGTTACCGTGTGGTTTCTAAGAGCTCCCCAGGCCCCTTTGCCGATCCGATGGATGTGAATCGCCGTAATGAAGCGGGTGTGGCTTTTGTGAACGTGGGAGTCGGTACCAATCGATAAGCGGTACTGATTCGCGGGGTCTTGTGCGATAAAGGATTCGATAGATTGAAGAACGTCTTCGATCGACATATGTTGTTTGGACTGATTGTAAAAGGTGGAGTATTCCATAATCAATTCACCTCAAATTCAGATTTGTCGGTGCTATTTACAGTATATTCGAATTTTCAGGGACATGTGCTTGAAAAAGAATCTGTAACACAATTATCCTTTATAAATTATTTCGGTTGTCTAATTAATTTGTCTAAAACAATAGAAAATTGTCAGAAGAGTCTTTATAATGAAGGCAGAATTGTTATTAGCATGGGGAAGGTGGATTTACGATGACAACCGATTACAATCACTATCCATACGTTTCACAACGTATGACAACATTTGCTCAAAATGGAATGGTAGCTACGTCTCAGCCACTCGCATCACAGGCTGGGTTAGATATTATGAAACAAGGTGGTAATGCAATTGATGCTGCCATTGCCACTGCGGCTTGCTTAACAGTCGTTGAACCCACTTCAAATGGAATTGGGGGAGATGCCTTTGCTCTTGTATGGACCAAAGGGGAATTGCACGGGTTAAACGCAAGCGGACCAGCGCCAAAAGGGATATCGATTGAGGCTGTTAAAGGGAAGGGCTATGAGGAGATTCCTCCATTTGGTTTTGTACCTGTAACCGTTCCAGGCGTCCCAGCTGGTTGGGCAGAGCTTTCAAAGCGATTTGGTAAATTGCCGTTTAAAGATGTATTAGAACCGGCCATTCAGTATGCGGAAAAAGGTTTTCCGATCTCACCGGTGTTAGGGAAGTTCTGGCAAGGGGCCTATAAGAAATTTAAAGAAACGCTAACAGATGAAGAATTTACATACTGGTTCGACACCTTTGCTCCAGATGGAAGAGCTCCTGAGATCGGTGAATTGTGGAAATCTAAAGGACACGCGGAAACGCTACGCTCCATTGCTGAAACACAGGCTGAAAGCTTCTACCACGGGGAGCTAGCTGAAAAGATGGATGCTTTCTCAAAAGAGTACGGTGGTTTTTTAAGAAAAGAAGATCTTGAAAGTTTCAAACCTGAGTGGGTCGATCCAATTAAAGTAAATTACCGCGGTTACGATGTATGGGAGATCCCGCCAAACGGCCAGGGGCTGGCAGCGCTTATGGCCCTTCGTACACTAGAGGATTACGATCTCACTGAGAAAGAATCACCGGAGACGTATCATAAAATGATTGAGGCCATGAAGCTTGCGTTTGTGGATACACAAAAGTACGTGACAGAAGAGGGTGAAATGTCTGTATCCGTAGAAGACCTTTTGTCAAAAGCGTATGCAGATGAGCGCCGCAAGCTAATTGGTGAAGAAGCCATCATGCCTGAAGCAGGAACGCCTCCTAAAGGGGGAACCGTATATCTGGCAACAGCGGACAACGAAGGAAATATGGTATCCTTTATTCAGAGTAACTACATGGGATTTGGGTCAGGTTTAGTTGTACCTGGAACAGGGATTGCCCTTCAAAACCGTGGTCATAACTTCTCTATGGACCCAGAACATGATAATGCCCTTCAAGGAGGCAAACGGACGTATCACACCATTATCCCAGGCTTCCTGACAAAAGGAGACGAGCCAGTCGGACCATTTGGCGTGATGGGAGGCTTTATGCAGCCCCAGGGTCATCTGCAGGTGGTCATGAATACCATAGACTTCCACCTCAACCCCCAGGCAGCTCTAGATGCCCCGCGCTGGCAGTGGATGGAAGGAAAGACAGTCATGGTTGAGCCCCAATTCCCGAATGCCATCGCTCAAATCCTGGCTAGAAAAGGGCACAACATTAAAGTCGCCCTTGATGGAGCTGGATTTGGTCGGGGGCAGATCATTTGGCGAAACCCTGATACAGGCATCTTGCAAGGCGGTACTGAAGCAAGGACTGACGGAACCATCTCAGCCTGGTAAAATAGAGAAGAGGCAAAGTTGCCTCTTCTTTTGTTTTTTTAGTTTGTTTATGATGGGGTTAGTCCGTTACTATAAAAAAGATTGGGCATACTCGGGGACAACTCGCTTTCCTGCGGGGAGCTGGGGAGTCTCCTCGTTCGCTATGCTCTCTGCGGGGTCTCCCCTAGGCTCCTTACCCCGCGGGAGTCTCGCTGTCCCCGAGTATGCCCCGCCAAAAGGTGGTGAACGGACTTCGAACAAGCGCATTTTTTTAGCCTTTACTTCCGAATTATTGCGTGTTTCCGTTCCTCTCCATACGGCAAAGGTGGCCCTGGAAATTGCGAGACTCCTGCGGGAGTAAGAGGTCGACGAGACCCCGCAGGGCATGAACTTTGCCCGAGGAGGCTCGACAGCTCGCCCGCGGAAAGCGAGTGATTTCCAGGGCCACCTTAACCTAAATTAAAGTTAACGGAAACCTCTCTAACATTCGAAAGGAAGATTACACATAGAAAGGATCACGCTATGAAAGCAGTACATATTTTTCTAGCATTTTTTCGAGTAGGTATATTAGGATACGGCGGTGGCCCGGCTTCGATTCCGCTTGTGCATAAAGAAGTAGTGGACAAGTATAAGTGGATGAATGAGGATGAGTTCTCTGATCTGCTGGCTCTTGCAAATACACTTCCTGGACCGGTGGCTACAAAGTTAGCTGGTTATATTGGCTATCGTGTGCAAGGCATTCGGGGAATGTTGAACGCAACCTTTGCCGTTATGGTCCCAACCATTATTTTGATGATTATTCTGTTAACTTCGCTCTCATCTGTAAAAGATCAGGCGTGGGTGCAAGGGATGACAGAGGCGGTTGTGCCGGTGGTCGGAGTTATGTTAGCCGTATTAACGTGGCAGTTTTTAAAGAAATCGAAGAGTGGTCTTGGTTGGATAGCTACGCTTCTGATGGCACTAGTGACGGGCTTGTTGATGGAAGCTCTTGGTGTTCATCCTGGTATTATTATTGCGGGTCTCCTGATCCTTGCGATCTTTAGAAAAGACAAGAAAGAGGGGGACGCATCATGATCTACTGGCAGATTTTCTTAGCTTTCTTTATTCCAGGAGTACTGGGATATGGAGGGGGGCCTGCATCGATTCCACTTGTTGAAAATGAAGTGGTGGGTCGTTATGGCTGGTTAACGGTTAATGAATTCAGTGAAGTTCTTGCGATGGGGAATGCGTTGCCTGGACCAATCGCAACAAAGATGGCTGGATATATCGGTTTTGAAGTAGGTGGAGTGCTTGGTGCGACTGTAGGTGTATTTGCAGCTGTGGCTCCTTCCCTTATTTTAATGATTGCGTTGTTAGGGTTGTTGTATAAATACAAAGATTCTCCGAAAGTGAAGCGAATGACACTCTACGTACGTCCGACGATTGCGGTGCTTTTAGGTGTGATCGCGTTTAATTTCTTCGTTACCTCCTTTCAAGGAGGAGGGACGTTCCATACGATCTTTTTAATCTCAGCTAGTTATGTGTTGCTTGAAAGGTTGAACGTTCATCCGGCTTTTGTCATTGCTGGATCGCTTCTATACGGAGCACTCTTTATGGGATGAAATGTCACACAATTGTTGAAAAGAAGAGTGAATGAAAGGGACGCGCTTCTTTTAAACTTTTATGGGGAAGTACGATATCTTGACTCTTTTATAAAAGTGTTCCTATAATAGCTTCGAGCCTACTAGAACAAAATACATAGATTGAGATATATGTGAGACTAAGAAGGGTGATAAAACATGGCGAAAACCAAACAAAAAAGTAGCAACGCTTGGATTTATTGGATGATCGGTATTATCGCAGCTGCCGTCATTATCATTGTGATTGTTGATCGACAAATGGATGGTGGCTCAGGAGGCGCTATTTCTTATGAAGATCAACCATTTATTGGGGAGGAAGATGCTCCCGTTTCGATGATAGAGTTTTACGATTATTTATGCCCCCACTGTCAAGATTACCAGGAGGTAGCTATTCCTGAAATCAAGCAGAAGCTTATTGATAGCGGAAAAGCGAAGCTCTATTTAGTGAACCTACCGATAATCGGAGACTCTAATAAGGCTGCTCGCTTCGGTGAAGCGGTGTTTCAGGAATTAGGATCTGAAACATTTGTAGAGTATCACGAGTATATTATGGGCGAGCGTATTCAAGAGGCTGGCATCTTTACAGATCAATATCTTGAAGAAGCTTTGAGTTCGGTCGTAGATGATGAAGAGAAAGTCGAACAGGTTGTTTCAGCATATCAGGATGGAGCAGGGGAAGATGCGGTATCTACTGACCGTGAATTGGCCTCTGATCTAAATGTTCATCAAACCCCTACGATTGTTGTAGACGGTGAAGTCTTTGAAGGCGCTACTTTTGAAGAATTAGAACAAGCTGTAGATGAAGCAGCAAATGAATAAGGATAGCGGAGCACCTTAAAAAAGGTGCTCTTTTTTATAATCTGGGGCAAGTGTCTAGTCACTTTTTCCTTTCCTGCATAGGCTAAAGCATAGAAGTCTTGTAGGGAGGAGTTTGGATATGAGTCAATCAAATAAACCGACTCGTGGGAAAAGCATGTTCGACGATTTATTTCAGATTAACCCCAATCGATCTTTTTTAGAAGCGATTGATGATTTCTTCACCGATTCGTTTCAACGGGGATCTGGGGTAAGAGTAGATGATACAAAGAAAGCTTTTACAGTGTGGGTTGAGCTGCCGGGTGTCAGAAAAGAGGATATTGATATTGAATTATATGACCAAAGTTTGCGTATTGTTGTAGATCAAAGTGAATCCATCAAAGAATCCACAACAGGGTATTTCAGACAATCTAAATCACACTTTGAAAGAACAATCGCTCTTCCGGAAAATATTATCGTCAGGGATATGAAAGCCAAACACAAAGATGGTGTACTCGAGGTTTCGTTTCCAAAAAGAAGAGGCAGAAAAATTGAAATAGAGTAAAGGAAAAAGCGCTTTGCTGCGAGCAAAGCGCTTTTTTGTCCTCAGGACATAAGATTGATGTTATACCCTTGAAATAAACCAGATTCAATGACACCGGGGATGGAAGAAAGCTCTTTTTCTAGTCCTGGTTCAATATGATTAAAGCGAACGTCTAAAATGATATGACCTGCCTCAGTTAGAACGGGGCCATCTTTAGACTGTGCCATGCGCAGGTCAACGGATGACACCTCGAAAGACTCAAGACAGGTTTCAACTAAGTGTACGGCTCTTGGGTCTACTTCAAGAGGCACAGGATGTTTCGATCCTAACTTTTCAACGAATTTTGAATGATCCACAAGAATATAGGTTTCATTGCTGCTAGCAATCACAAGCTTCTCATGGAACATCGCTCCGCCTCGCCCTTTAATAAGGTGGTTGTGAGGATCTACTTCGTCAGCTCCGTCGAATGCCCAATCTGGTTTTGCAGAAGCAAGAGAAGTAGTTGGTATGCCGAGGATACTGCACGTTAGGGCGACCTCATGTGAGGTTGGAATAGCTAGTATCTTCAAATTTTCTTCCTTTATTTTCTTGGCAATCGATTGGATGGCAAGAAAAGCGGTAGAGCCTGATCCAACGCCAATAATATCTCCGTCTTTTACGCGTTCGGCTAGACGAGTGGCTACTTTTTGTTTTGCTTCTTTATTGGATATGTCACTTGACCATTGAAGGTTGTTTGCGAGTGGATTTTTCCAAGTCATTGGGGACGCCTCCTTTGCAGGTGGTTTTCCCTGAAACGTTCGGTTTCATGCCCATATATATAATAAAAAAGCCTCCATTTTAGGGATAAGGAGGCAGTGATAATCAAGTATTGTGCGTTGTGTCTTGATTGGTATGATCTTCGTATGGATTGTCCGGCAAAGGATCGACCGTTTCTTTATGGTTATAGCCAGCTGAAATTGTGGCCATTGTGAGAGCTAATACAGCGATCATGATAATCAGGCAGACAACAATAACTCCTACCACCGACATGACCTCCTTACATAAAATCTCATACACGATGAAAGCACTTCCATTGTACCACACCAACCATACGAACGGAATCTCCTTTTCGTGCCAGACACTCTTTCGTGCGTTAAAGAACAGACGGGTGTCTGACACCCTTCATCGCTTTAACGTGTGATAGAATGGTGTTGAGCGGGAGGTATCTCTTGAAAATTAGCTATGAGTGGGTGAAAATAAAGGGTAATGTAGTTAACTGTGAAGGAGTGTTTTGGAGTGAATATTGAAATTTTAAAGTGTCATGGGTCGAACAATGATTTTGTGTTAATAGATGAAATGACTGGAGCTTACGCTTTTTCAGAGGAGGACAGGGTCGCCATTGCGAAATCTCTTTGTGACCGTAACAGCATTGTGGGAGCGGATGGAATATTGTTCGTCCTACCGAGCGATGTGGCGGAAGCACAGATGCGAATGTTTAATCCAGACGGATCAGAAGCGGAAATGTGCGGGAACGGTCTACGTTGTGTGGCGCGTTACGTAACCGAGAAACTGGGGAAAGATGAGGTTGTGATTGAAACCCCTGAAGCAAACTTACCTGTTGTGAAGAAAGAAGAAATGTATGAAGATATTCCTTCCTTTGAGGTTAACATTGAACCGGTCTCATTCGATGCAGCATCTCTTCCGCTGAAATCAGCGCATCAAATTCACATAGAACAACCGATCCCTGTATTGTCTAAGGATCTGACATTTACAGCGTTAAGTGTACCGAATCCACACTTAATTACGGTGGTACCTGAAATACATGATGAGAACTTATCTTGGTTAGGGAAAGTTGCGAATCAGGATAAAGAGTTGCTCCCAAATGGTGTGAATGTAAGCTACGTCCAGCCATTAGGAGACCAGAAGATTTTTGTTCGTACGTATGAGCGTGGTGTAGGACTGACCAACGCATGTGGCACAGCCATGTCAGCTTCAGCACTTACAACGGTTATTGTAGAGATGAATCAGTTGAATGAAGAGATCTTTGTCTTTAATCGAGGTGGATTCGTGATTTGTACGGCTTTAAAAGACGGAGATGATTATGTAATTAAACTGCGTGGAAATGCAACATACGTCTATCAGTCAACCGTACAACTCGATGTAGCTTCAGGCGAGGTTAAAGAAATGAAAGACCGAACGTTATTTGAGATGGAAAATCACGCCTATGCAAAAATGCAATCCTACGCACAAGAACAGATTACTCTATAATTTGAAATGGCCCTCCCCCGCATTGGTGGAGGCTTTTTCATACAAGGAACAGATGCATCGTGCTAAAATGAAAGTGAAATTATGAATATATGGAGCGTTGTTATGATCACAACTTTATTATGGATAGCCCTCATTGTCAGTATTGTTATTACGATTTTCCGAGCAATTAGACGGAAAAGGAAATATGGAAAAATCGGTGGATTTAAGAGTTATTTGTCTTCGATTAGTTTGTATGCTACCGCGTTAGTCAATTTGGTGGCGGCTCACATGGACAAGCTAGGGATCGTGAGCTGGACGCTTACGCTGATTTTTATTCTATTAGGTGCTTATTTTACCAAATTTATCCCTGCAGAAGAGAAATCTCCATTCGTTAAAGACTCATAATCGAGCGTGAATTGCCTCATACTAGAAGTAGGAGGCGATGTAGATGAGTGAAAAAATCGTAGCAGTCCGAAAGAATAACGAAGGTTCAATCGTAGAGATGAAATTATCATCAGGACAAGTTGTAGGCTATAAAGAAGCGCAACAAATGGCGCGAGATGGTCAAATTGAACATGTGAACCTTATTCGTGGTAAGGACAACGAAGAACATCTGCGAAGCGAACCAGACGGAGACCCAACGAATAACTTAGCCAACTTACCATTATTCTAAAGAACCCAAACCCTCTGGCCTATCAGCCAGAGGGTTTCTTATATTCGCTCACTTTAATGTAGTAAAGTAAGATAGCGTGTCAGACACCCGTCAGTGCTTTAGAGCACGAAAGGGTGTCTGACACCGTGTAGTGCGTTAACGTGATAAAGCCTTTGGGGCCGTAGGGATGGGATTTTTTGCGGGGGGTTGCTTTTTTTGGTAATAGGTTTTATTATCAGTTAAAATAGGGATAATTGTTTGGGTGAATATCCTGTTGGGGTAATGGTTCAAATAGCAAGGACATCGAAAGTGGGTGACATAGATGGAGCGGATTTCTTTTATTCAAATGTTGAGTGCAAGATTTGATGAAGAACTCGTAGATTACGCTGAAAGGCATAATGGGCTGAAAGAGCCTAAAGTAAAGAATTGGGACCCAATGAAGGCAGAGGGGCTTTACGAATTAATGCGCTTTGACTGGAAACAGGATGAGGAAGAAGTGTGGTCATGGATCTTAAAGGAGTGGCAATTCTGGAAGAAGGCAAAAGCCAACTCAAACGTTGTATTAATACGCGGATCGAAATACTTCCAGGCACTCCATCCAGAAAGCAGCGGCATGCATGTTTGGTGGACGTTGTTTGATGAAATTGTACTTGAGGTATTGCGTCAAAAAGTCAAATGGTACAACAATTAAGAAGCTGCTTTCGGGTGGAAGCAGTTTTTTGTGTGCTATTAAGGTGAAAGGCGGTCATGGACTAGGCGCTTAAGGAAGAAAAGGTGGGTAAGATATGCATTTAGAAGCATTTATGAGAGTATTTGAGGATTATACGGATTCGATCCATAACTCCTTACATATTACCTTCTCTTTTAACGGGGATTATCAAATTGCCGTAGGAAAAGGGGAAGACCAAAAAGTGGTGCCTTTAACGCTAGAGCACCTTCAACTTCTTCATCAGTCCATAGGAGATCATTTAGAACGCCACGCATTTCGGAGTCAGCTTATCGAAGACATTGTACAATACGCTCTAAGCGTTCCGACAGTTGATGGCTTGAGAAGTTTCCTCCATGAAGTTCATCAAATCGAAGGAATTGATGTAGTCGATATTGGAGAGCAGATTAAGAGAAATTCTCCTGCTTTTATGACGGACTTTCTGGATTCTCTGATGAATGATATTGTACGAGAACCACAGCAAATGACGGAATCATAACGATAATAAAAAGCTCCCAGTAGGGGAGCTTTTTTTTGTTGGAATTTTTAAGATATGAACAAAAAATATGCCAGTAAAGTGGAGGTTTTGTTAATTTTTAGAGAATGTTTAGATTGATGCTTCCGATTACGGGGTAAAGAGTAAATAGAAAATTTAGAAGAATAGGGACAAGTAAACGAAGGAGGCCAACGATGGGATACAATGTAACCCAAAAATTAATTCAGGACCATCTTGTAAAGGGTGAAATGACACCCGGCGAAGAAATCGGACTTAAGATTGACCAAACTCTTACACAGGATGCAACAGGAACAATGGTTATGCTTGAGTTAGAAGCCATGGGACTTGATTACCGCAAAACGGAAGCTTCTGCTCAATATGTGGATCATAACTTAATTCAAGAAGACAGTAAGAACCCAGATGACCACCTATTTCTAGAAAGCGCTGCACAGCGTTTTGGGCTTCATTTCAGCAGACCCGGAAATGGAGTGAGTCACCCTGTTCATATGCAACGTCTGGCTAAACCAGGGCAAACACTGCTCGGATCAGACAGTCATACGTGTGCGAATGGCTGTATGGGAATGCTTGCGATGGGAGCAGGCGGAATTGATGTAGCTATGGCGATTGCCGGTGAGCCATTTTACGTAAAAATGCCTGAGGTATGGGGTGTTTATGTTAAAGGAGAACTGCCTGATTGGGTCAGTGCCAAAGATGTTATTCTTGAAATGCTGCGCCGTCATGATGTAAAAGGTGGAGTTGGCAAAGTGATTGAATATTATGGACCAGGTTTGAAAGAGTTATCTGCTATGGACCGCCACGTTATCGCAAATATGGGAGCTGAACTCGGAGCAACGGGAACTGTATTCCCATCAGACGAAGTGGTGAAGAATTACTTAAAACGACAAGAACGAGAAGAGGACTGGAAAGAACTTATCGCGGATAACGATGCCGAATATGATCTGCACGAAACCATTAACCTTTCAGAACTTGAACCGTTAATTGCGAAACCGTCTAGTCCAGGAAATGTTGTACCGGTTCGTGAAGTAGCAGGAGAGCCGATTTATCAATCCTATATCGGTTCCTCAGCCAACCCGGGTTATCGTGATTTCGCAATTGCTGCTGAGATCGTGAAGGGGAAATCGATCGCTCAAGGCGTATCATTCGACCTTAACCCCACATCTCGCCAAATGCTTCAAGACCTTGTGAAGGATAATCATATCGCAAGTCTCTTATCAAGTGGCGGTCGCTTGCACCAAGCGGGTTGTAACGGATGTATTGGTATGGGACAAGCACCGGCTACAGGGCGAAACAGTCTTCGTACGACACCGCGTAACTTCCCAGGGCGTTCTGGTACGAAAGAAGACAGCGTATTCTTATGTAGTCCAGAAACAGCTGCGGCTTCAGCGCTTTACGGAAAGATCGTAGACCCTCTCGACCTAGGAGAGTATCCGAAGGTTGAGGAGCCAGCGCAACCAACTGTGGATACAAGTTTACTTGAATATCCATTACCAGAAGACGAGGCAAAATCAGTTGAGCTCGTTAAAGGACCAAACATTGCCTCCATACCAGAAATGGATGAATTGCCAGACCAGCTTGAACTCCCTATTTTGCTTAAGATGGGAGATAACATCTCAACGGATGAAATCTTAGCAGGAGGCGCGCGCGTATTGCCATATCGAAGTAATCTGCCAGAGATCAGTAAGTTTACTTTCGAAATTGTCGATGATACGTATTATGACCGTGCCATGGATACGAAAGAAAAAGGAGGCCACGCCATCGTCGGCGGCTATAACTACGGGCAAGGATCTAGCCGTGAACACGCTGCACTCGCCCCTCGTTACCTTGGTTTAAGAGTAGCAATTGTTCAAGACTTTGCGCGCATTCACTGGCAAAACCTTGTGAACTTTGGCGTACTTCCACTAACCTTCTCAGAAAGCGAAGAGGCTGAGAAATTAGAGCAAGGTGATGTGATTCAATTTAATGGTCTGCGCGACGCCTTGCAAAATGGTCAAGACCTTACAGCTACCATTAAAGGAAAAGATCAAACCGTGAAGCTCCGTCACACTTTATCCTATCGTCAAGTCGATATGATGTTAAAAGGCGGTCTGATTAACTGGACAAAAGAAAAAGCCTAACGATCAAAAGTCAGCTCCATTCAGGAGCTGACTTTTTTATGGTGCTGAACCAGAGTAGAAAGATCAACGGTTCGACTTCATTAGTGAACATACACATTTTCTTGTCGAAAGATTGCCCGGGAAATGGAACCTGGGCTGATTTTTTAGTAAGAAAGAGTCGCTCTCTTACCCTCTTAAATCAATTAAACCATTCCCCTCGGTGCTTTTAGACAGACCAAGATCCCGTGTGTGTTTAACAACTAAAGCGAAGAGTTCCGGCTCAGTAAGGGTCCGTTCGAATTCTTTATTCCCTTTTTCAAGAAGTAGCGCTGCAGCGCCCGCTACGTGAGGCGTTGCCATAGAAGTTCCTGAAAGTCGCGCGTATTGATTTCCAGGGTAAGTGGATAAGATGTCTACACCAGGCGCAACAAGGTCGATTTCATCATTGGTATTGGTGAAATCAGCCATCTGGCCTTCATAATTAACAGCCCCCACCTGGACAACTTCTTTATAAAAACCTGGATACATGCGTTCTGTGGTTCTGGCATTGCCATCCCCCTCATTTCCTGCAGCACACACCACGAGGATGTCTTGTTGAACAGCCCGCTGAATCGATTTGTGTAGCAAGGAATAGTCTCTTTTTCCTCCGAACGACATGGATATAATTCGGACTCGTTCTCCTCGTGGTCCGCGCCACTTGGTCGCATACTGAATGGCTTGAATAATGGTTTGATAAGACGTTTCTCCGTTTTGATCAAATGCTTTTAATATAAGCAGTTTGGATTTAGGAGCAACACCAGCCACCCCGTATTCATTGAGGGAAGCGGCAATGGTACCAGCTACGTGGGTTCCATGACCATTCTCATCTGTCACATCTCTACGACTCCCACTTGTGAAATTGTGCCAGTCGATAATGGAAGCCTCTAAATCAGGGTGGTCGATCTGGCACCCTGAGTCAATCACCGCTATTACAGACCCGTCTCCTTCGTAGCCTTCCTCCCACAGTGTCTGAGCGCCAATCATCTCCACGCCTCGGGGCGCTTCTTCGTTTCTTTGTAATACTTCCTGCATTGTAAACGGTATGAGCCTCATTTTAGACATATTCATTCCCCTTCATGTTGGTTCTACTGTATTACATTCAAAAGGAATGAAGATGTGCCTAATCATTTTCAATGAAAGTGGGAACTGTTCCTATACATAAGAGGGGAAGATAGAGGCATACCAAATGAGAAAGGAGGTTAAAACAATGGCTCGACGAAATAAGTTATTAGTACCAGAAGCAAGACAGGGTCTTGATGCTTTAAAAGCCAAGCTCTCTCATTCCAACAATCCTGAAGAGGCAAAATTCGAAGTAGCAAAAGAACAAGGCGTCCCTCTCAAGAAAGGGTACAATGGGGATTTAACGTCTAAGGAAGCAGGGAAAGTTGGGGGGAACATGGGTGGTAAAATGGTCCGTGAGCTAGTTAAGATGGCTCAACAACAAATCAATGATCAACACAAGAAATAAGCACATACCAAAAAAAGCTCGCAGACGACACTGCGAGCTAATCTTTTGAAGCGGCTATTTCCCTTATAGATACAGAAGAATTCATTTCTTCTAAGAAAAGAGAAGCAAAATAGGGGTCCCACTGGGTTCCGCTACCTTCTTCGATAATGGTCAGTGCTTTCTCTTCAGGCATTCCTTTACGATAAGGGCGGTCGGAAGTCATCGCGTCATACGCATCAGCGACAGCCATTAACCGTCCGAATACAGGAATGTTCTCACCGGAGAGTTGGTCCGGATAGCCTTTTCCATCAAATCGTTCATGGTGGGACCGCACGCCCGGCAAGACAGGGAGAAGGTCTTTAGGCAAGCCGACTTGCTGTAATATGTTATACCCAATGACAGGATGTTCTTGGATTTTAGAAAATTCCTCCTCCGTTAGTTTTCCTTCCTTCAGAAGAACGTGGTCTCGGACACCAATTTTTCCGATGTCATGCAATAGAGCAGATTTACGTAACATTTCTATTTGGTCAGAGGAAAAACCAGCCCGTTTCGCTATACGAACTGAATAATCAGCAACCCGTTCAGAATGTCCAGCTGTATAAGGGTCGCGGGCATCTAGTGTTGCAGCAAAAACAGTAAAGAAACTTTCAATTAATTTGTCATTTTTTTCATCTCGTTCTTTAATGCCAGCTACCATATGATTAAATCCGTTTACAAGGTGCGAGAACTCATCATCGTATAAGTTTTCCATGGATTCAAAGTGTCCTTGATAAACGTTGTCAAAGCGTTCTTGCAACTCCTCTATAGGATGTTGGATGTTTTTAAATAATAAGATCGCGCCAGCTAATGAAACAATCAAGACTACACTCACAATTAGAGAAGCCCAACTCCAATAGTTTGAAAGCATTTGATTCCCATTTTCTGCGAAACGAATTTGAGAGGCTAATACAAACAAGAGTACAGGGAACAAAGCCGTGAAAACGGCACTACCTAGAAGTTTGGCGCGCATGCTGAGTTGATTTCTTTGATCAATGCTTAGAGTGATCCCGTAGTTTCTCTGACTTTCTGTTGTTAAGTATTGAAGGATCGGACGAATCGAACGATAGGTTAAGAAAAATTCAATCATGGCGTGCATTAAAGCAATCAAAACGGCACCGCACCAGGCTAATCCAATGTAATAAAGAGGCAGGTTCACAACACCTAAAATAATGAGCACGATTGCCAGGAGAGAGGCAGGTACTGAAAACCCTAACAAATGCGGGCCTAGAATCCGTTGGACAGTCAGAACAGGAAAACGGTGAGCTGTCCTGTAAGCAAGTTGTAACTCGGCTTCTGTAGCTCTTTGTTGTTTAAAAAACACCTTCCTAATTGGTGTAGCATGTTTGTGGTAGAGTAAGAATTCACTGTAAAGCATGATGGTTACAGACACCGTCATGATGATTAACAAGTATCCCATTTCTACAGAGGATAAATGTAATGTATGAAAAATAAACATACTTCCGACGCCAAATACGGCGATGAAAGAACCGATTATATAGTTAATAAGCATTTTACGTTGAAACGTTTGAAACAACGGCAAGAAGCCTCCTCAGAATACAGGGTAGATAGTCCTATTATACCAAATGATTCCTCTTTAGAAAGGAAGAAATATGATAACGCCTTATTTTTAATTCGAGACACTCAAGATGTTTTAAAAATATTGATAAAAGGTATAGGTGAATAGAATTCATACAGGAGGTTTTTTGAGTGACTCGATTACAAGATAAGATTGCGATTATTACAGGAGCAGCAACAGGAATTGGTCAAGCCACTGCTAAACGATTCTCAGAAGAAGGCGCTACAGTCATTTGTGCTGATGTGGATCAGGAAGGAATCGAAAACACCGTGGCTGAAATTGAGGATAATGGAGGCAAAGCAGAAGCATATTACTTAGATGTATCAAGTGTCGATAGTGTTCAATCATTTGCCGATCAAATGAAAGAGAAATACAAAAAAATTGATATCCTCTTCAATAACGCTGGCGTAGACCAAGAAGGGGGTAAAGTCCATGAATACCCAATTGAATTATTTGATAAGATCATCAACGTTGATTTACGTGGCACGTTCTTAGCAAGTAAATTCCTCATTCCATTAATGCTTGAAGATGGAGGATCTATTATTAATACTTCCTCAATGTCAGGCCAGGCAGCAGATTTAGACCGTTCGGGTTATAATGCAGCTAAAGGTGGAATTACAAACTTCACTAGAGCAATGGCGATTGACTATGCTCGTGAAGGGATTCGCGTCAATTCCATTTCACCAGGCACAATTGAAACACCTTTAATTGATAAATTAGCAGGTTCAAAAGAGCAGGAAGAAGGGCAGGAATTCCGTGAAGCGCAAAAGTGGGTGACCCCTATGGGCCGCTTAGGTGATCCAAGTGAGATGGCATCTGTCGCCCTTTTCCTCGCGTCAGATGATGCATCTTACGTAACAGGAGAAGACATCACAGCTGACGGTGGTATCTTAGCCTACACATGGCCAGGCAAAATGCTCATAGATGAAAGCTGGAAAAAAGGAACAAAATAATATTCACCACCAAAAGGCAGCTCACAACCCGAGCTGCCTTTTTTCTATTCAACCACTCATTAACACACTACTGCATGAAAGCGTGCCAGACACGCGGTGTTTCACTACTGTACTAAAGCGTGTCAGACACCAACTGTTCCACTAACGCGCTAAAGGGTGTCTGACACGCGTTTGTTCTTTATAGAGGTAAAGGGAGGGGCCAAGGGTCGTCTGATGTTTTGGGTTGTGGTAGACTACTAGAAAAGAGTTGGGGGGAGAGGGATGAATAAGCAGGAGCTACAACGTCATTTGCCTACGCTTGAAACAGAAAGGCTAATACTGCGGCCTTTAACACATGGGGACAAGGAGGATCTCTTCGAATACGCCTCACGTGATGAGGTGTCTCGTTTTGTTCCATGGTCCACACATGAGTCTATTGAAGATACCGATGAATTTTTGCATTTTATTCTTAGTTCAGAAAGAGGAGAACGACTATCACCCTGGGCTATGATTGAGAAAGATTCAGGGAAAATGATCGGAACAATTGATTATGTCTCCTGGCGTGAATCTCACAGGAATGGAGAGATTGGGTATGCCTTATCGAGTGATTACTGGGGGAAAGGTTATACCACAGAAGCGGCAAAAAGAGTCGTACAATTTGGGTTTGAAGAAATGAACTTACATAAGGTTACAGCACAAGTTCTTGTGGAAAATCTTCAGTCCCAACGCGTCCTCCAAAAGATTGGCATGAAGCTTGAAGGAGTACTGCAGGAGCATATGTACATGAAAGGTGCTTTCCGGGATATGGCCCTCTATGGCATAGTAAAAAAATAAAAACAAAGCTTAAAAAGCCCAATTTTCTAGTCATCTAGAAAATTGGGTTTATTTTATTTCCTAAATTTTCTTGACGGGAAGGTCGTTTAGTTATATGGTTAGTTACATAAGTAATGAACCAACAAAGAAGGTGAATACATGGATCGTGAATTAGCCGTCGATAAACCGATCTTTCAACAGATTGCTGAGAAGATTGAATCGAGCATCCTTGAAGAATCGCTACCTGAAGGAGATCGGGTGCCGTCGACAAATGAAATTGCTAAATTCTATCAAATTAATCCAGCCACAGCAGCAAAAGGCATAAACTTATTAGTAGATGAAGGTGTGATCTATAAGAAGAGAGGGATTGGCATGTTCGTAACAGAAGGGGCCAGAAAGATTGTCTTACAAAAACGGAAAAGAGATTTCTTCCACGATTACATCGTTCCGTTACGTAATGAAGCCATGAAGATCGGCATAACCGTTGAAGAGCTTCAAGAGCTTTTACAAGAGGAGGAATCGTAATGAACGTAGACTTTCAAAATGTAACAAAAAAATTTGGGTCAACAACAGCATTGGATGGAGTTACTGTTCAGTTTGAAGAAAATAAGATTTATGGATTGCTAGGCAAGAATGGGGCGGGGAAGACGACCCTCATGCAGCTTCTGGCGGGGCACATTCTTCCGACAAGTGGTGATGTAAGAATAGGAGGGGATTCCCCTTTTAATAATCGAGACGTCCTGCGTAATCTGTGTCTGATCAATGAAAGCAGTAATTTTAAAAGACGGTTAAAAGTAAAAGACGTTTTGAAGGTTGCGGCAATGTTTTATCCTAGTTGGAGTCATGAAACAGCCGATCGTTTATTACAAACCTTCTCTTTACGAACTAATCAAAGTACTAAAGGACTCTCAAAAGGGATGGAATCAGCACTTGGTATTATTATTGGTTTAGCGAGTAGAGCTAAAGTTACGATTTTTGATGAACCTTACATCGGTCTTGATGCATCAGCTCGGTATATGTTTTATGACGTCTTGTTAGAAGAGTATGAGGAGTATCCTCGGACGATCATACTGTCCACTCACCTAATAGATGAAGTAAGTCAGTTATTCGAAGAAGTTATTGTTCTAAAAGATGGCAGAGTGCTTCTTCAGCAACCAGCAGAAAACATGGTCCAAAAAAGCATCAAAGTAAGTGGAAAGTCTTCCGTGGTAGATGAATTTGCTAAAGGGAAACAGGTCATTGAAGAAAAGAGCATGATGGGAATGAAAACCGCGATTCTTTACGGAGAATATATCTCATTAGATGAAGCGAAGTCGCTCGGATTAGAAGCTGAACGAAGCACCATTCAGGATGTCATGGTTCACCTGACGAACATGGAAGGGGGAAAAGCGTATGCTTAAAGATTTGAGAGCTGTTCTTTATTATCTGATTGTGGATTACCGCTTTTCGTTTATGGTGTTTTTCTCTATTATGTCGGCGAGCCTGATCGTACTTGCTGGGATCTCCCTAGTGGCCGAAGGAACGACCATTTATGTATTCCTTAGTGTCATTACGCTTTGGTTCTCGTTTATTTGTGGATTTAATATGACGCGTGAGACGTTCCCGTTCCTTATTAAAATGGGGATAACAAGAAATCAGTATATACTCGGCGGAGCTTTATTTACAGGTGTGTTTTCTTTAGCTATTTCGATCATGGTTTTCATCATTCAGCATATCATGAATGCGTTCATAGATGTCGCAAACCTAACAAACATTGCCAATTATACAGCATTTGATTATCTTCCTATTCAAGAAACTATCCTGAATGAATTGTGGCTTGTTGCTCTGGTCAATTTCCTCGTGATTTCACTTGGTTTCGTCTTAGGCTCTGTCTTTTATCGGTTTGGAATGATCGGAGGAGTGTCCACCATCATTGGTGTTTTCTTTTTGTTTATGCTGCCTGAATCGCGAAGCATCATCGTTGATTTTCTCTCATCCATGAAAGGTCAGGACTTCGAGATCCGATATACTTCGATCCTGATCCTAAGTTTAGTGTTATTCTTGCCAAACTGGACCCTGTTACGGAGGGCATCTACTATTTCAGCCAGACTTCGATAGAAAGAGGTGATCATTCGTGCAACCATTTACAGAATCAGTATTGAAAGTTTTGAAACAAATTCCAGAGGGGCGCGTTATGACCTATGGACAGGTAGCAGAAGAAGCGGGAAATAAACGGGCAGCCAGGCAAGTTGCCCGTATTCTTCACTCCATGAGTCAAAAGGAAGACTTGCCTTGGCACCGTGTCGTGAATGCGAAAGGAGAAATAGTAGTGAGCGGAGAAGAGTCCTCTTTTACCCAGAAAGATTCTCTCGAACAAGAAGGCGTTTGTGTGCAAAATAATCGCGTGTCTCTTGCTCATTACCGCTATCATCCATAGGAATAAAGGATAGGAGAGAGTTTAATTAGGACTACACTAGGGGATTACCTTTATACGTACTCATTTAAGTCGTATACAAGAGAAAGGTCGATCTTATGCATCCCAAAGTAAAAAGTGTAGTCATCCAAATAGGTATCGTACTCGTAGCAGCTGGAATCATTGTTGCGCTTAATCACTATGTGTTTCACATAAAGCCTAAACAAATAGAAGAGTGGGTGAGTCAATTCGGATTTTGGGCTCCCTTTATCTTCCTACTGATCTTTGCTGTTCGCCCATTTACCCTTGTCCCTTTATCCATTATCGCGATCTCATGTGGAATCATGTTTGGTCATATCAATGGTACGATTTATATTATTATAGGGACGACACTAGGAGCTCTCACGTCTTTCATTGCTATGAAGTATTTCTTTAAAGAACTTCACTTAAAAGAGGAAGGGCAAGAGAACTTAAAAGCACTGAAGAACGATTTAGAGGAACATGGATTTAAATCTGTCTTATTTATTCGTTTGATTCCTGGTTTAAATTTTGATTTTATTACGTACATTTGCGCCAAAACTAAAGTGAACTTATTAAAGTTCTTACTAGCAACGTTTGTTGGTACGATTCCAGGATCATTAATGTTTGGTTTTTTTGGTTCAAGTCTATTATCTCTGAAGCTTGAAAACCTTATAACATTAGGGATTATCCTTCTTGTTATGGTATCTCTTGGACTCCTAATTAAGAAATCTGTTGGCAAGAAATATGATGTCGATCAGCTTAAAGAAGAAATTAAGGACTTGAAAAAATCCTCATAATAAAAACGACACTCTCCATTGAGAGTGTCGTTTTTATTTAGGCTTTCTTTTGTCTTCTCCTTTGACGCCAAAGGGTTAATTCTAAAGCATAAATACATACAAACAACCAGGAAACTCCGAAAGCAAAGCCTGCTAGAATGTCCGTTGGAAAGTGAACTCCAAGGTAAACTCGGCTAAATCCGATTAAGAAGATGAGGGCTCCTAACAAGATATTTATAATGTAGCGAATGGACTTTTTCCACCCAGTAGTTGAAACCATATAAATCATAAATCCGTAGAAGACGATAGACCCTGTGGAGTGCCCACTTGGGAAGCTGAATCCTGTGCCATCATACTGAGCAAGAACCTCAGGCCGCTGTCTTTCGAAAATAAGTTTTAAAACCTTAGTGAGTAAACTGATACCGAGCATGTTAATAGCAAAATAAACGATGACCCAGCGACTTTTCTTTGTGAAAAAGAAAATAAACAAAGCAAATAATACAGAAGCTATGGATAAAAACATAACGGACCCGAGCTCTGTCACCCATCCAAAGAAGGTCCCAAGCCATGGAGCTTGTATGCCTTGTACCCAGTCTGTTACAAGTTGGTCAAAAGCGAACTTTTCCTCCTCGATTACGTCTTCTGCGAGTTGAGCGAATAAGTAAACAGCTAGCCCAATAATGACGAACCCAATTAAAATAATAATGATCGATCGTTTAGAGAAATCTGATGGTTTAGTTCCTTGAAAGATCAAAGAGGTTACCTCCTATATAAACTTTATAAATAGTTGTTTTTCTTTTGGTTTACCCTTTTGCTGTTCTTGTAAACAGAGCAGTATTCTAAAGAATAGTGAGCTGTATTCCAATAAACTAAAGTTCTCACCGTGTTTCCTTGATCTTCCGGCGGTTCAGTCCAGTCTATACGTTGCTAAACGGGCACTTCCGCTTTTGTTTTCATCCAGCTCCAGTGCCCAGCAACTAGTAGACTTCCCGCACCTCTGGTCGATCAGTCAACATCGGATCGCCTAAGGGCTCCCCGTGTTTCCTTGATCTTCCGATGGTTCAGTCCAGTCTATACGTTGCTAAACGGGCACTTCCGCTTTTGTTTTAGCATGAATTGTGAGAAAATAATGGATATTTATAATGGAGGAGTATGATGCATGTGAGTGAACAAGGGATTATCTCGCAAACGATAGAACCCCGTACGAGGGAAACGTTAACGAACGATTTACGAGATATGGGAGTTTGTGAGGGAATGACGGTACTCGTGCATTCTTCTTTATCGGAAATAGGTTGGACAAGTGGAGGGGCTGTTGCGGTTGTTCAAGCGCTTATGGATGTGGTCACATCTAAGGGGACGATCGTAATGCCTGCTCAGTCGGGTGTGTTATCAGATCCTGCAGAATGGGAGAATCCTCCTGTACCAGAAGATTGGTGGGAAACGATTCGAAACACGATGCCTCCTTTTGATCCTGACACAACCCCCACATCAGGTATGGGGCAGATTGTTGAGGTATTTCGTTCCTTTAAAGGCGTGAAGCGGAGTAATCATCCAGCTGTTTCGTTTGTAGCTTGGGGTCGTGAGGCCGATTTTTTGATGGCGAATCATTCTTTACATAACGGATTAGGTGAATCTTCTCCCCTTAGGAAGTTGTATGACCAAGAAGCTCACCTTCTCTTTATCGGAACAGGGTACGATACTGCGACAGCTTTTCATCTCGCAGAATATCGCATCCCTTATCAGAAAAAAGTTCAAAAAGGAGCACCTATACTTGTTCAAGATGAACGCGTTTTTGCACTCTATGAAGATATCGTCTATCGTGAAGAGTTGTTTGAAGGAATTGGGCAAAACCTAGAGAAGCAGATTGCCATTACGAAAGGAAAAATTGGGTCTGCTGATTCGAAATTATTTCATATGAAGCCGAGCGTAGATTTTGCTGTGGAGTGGCTTCGTTCTTATGATCAAAAGTGAAAGTGGGAATGAGAGATGTTGAAGCAATTTGAACATGTAAGAGGGTGTAATATTTATACGAAGCGTTTTGGTTCTGGTGAGCCGATCGTTTTTTTACATGGTGGTCCCGGTGCAAGTCACCGCGTTTTTTTACCGCACATCGAACCCTTGTCAGAAGATTACGAGCTTTATTTATATGATCAAAGAGGATGTGGTCGGTCCGATGATACCGATTCTTCCTATACCATGGAAGAAGAGGTGGAAACCCTCGAAGCATTACGTAAAGTGTGGGGACTTGAACGCCTCACCCTTGTAGGGGAGTCATGGGGATCTGTCCTCGCCTTGCAATATGCCAGCACCTATCCAGCCCGTGTAAAGAAACTATTTCTAACAGCAGCGATAGGTGTTGATGCAAGAGGCTACAAAGAATTTCCTAAACAATTACTTAAGCGTATGAATCTTCAAGATCGGTTGAAGTTTTTATACCATGACCGTAAAGGACACTCCGATGAAGTAATAAAGTTAATTGAACCCTATTATGTGTATGATGAGTCTTCTTTAATCCGTAAAAAACCTTTTGGGATTCATAAGAAGGTAAACGAACAAATCGGACAAGACCTTGTAAAGCACTATAATCTTCGCCCGTTTCGTGATGAACTTCAGTCTATCCCAATACGGATCGTTCAAGGGAGTCATGACCTCTTGTCGCCCGAGAAGACCCAAAAAACAATGAAGCATGTGTTACCTCACGCTCAGTACATTCGCCTGGATGAGTGTGGACACTGGAGCTTCATTGAAAAACCCGAGATGATGAACCATTTATTACGAGAATTTGTAGAAGTAACGTAATTGGGAGGAATATAGAAATGAAAAAAGTATGGATTGGACTCATGTCACTCTTGTTCATAACCCTTGTGGCGTGCTCAGATGAAGAAGGGACGAAAGAAGAACCCCCTGAACAAGAGCCTGAAAAGACTTATGAAAAGGAGGACTTGGTTGGCACATGGAACGGAGCGATCGAGGTGCCAGATCAACCTCTGCAAATCATTGTTGAGTTTGATAAGGAGGAAGAGTTAACGGGGAATATAGATATTCCAAGACAACAGATTGAAGATTTCCCTTTAACCAATATCTCCCTAAATGAAAACGAGGTTACGTTTGAAATGGCTTTATCTGGCACCCCTATGCCCTTTAAGGGTTCAATAGAAGAAGGAAAGATTACGGGTACTTTTACGCAGTCAGGTCAAAGCTTCCCTTTTACACTTGAAAAGGGTGAAAAAACAGCTAAGCAAGAAACCCCATCAAAGGATACGTTTTTATCAATTGATACCGAAGAGGGGAAATTACAAGGTGCGCTTATGACCCCTGATGAACAATCGGAATACCCTGTTGTACTCATTATTCCAGGGTCTGGCCCAACTACACGAGACGGGAACTCTGCCATGATCCCTGGAAAGAATGATAGTCTTTTAAAAATCGCTGAAGCGCTTAAGGAAGAGGGAATCGCGAGCCTACGGTACGATAAAAGAGGGGCTGGGAAAAATGCGAGCCTCGTCAATGAATCGGATCTCCGATTTGAGCGTTTTGTTAAAGATGCAGGTATGTGGATCGAACTTCTGAAGAAAGATGAGCAGTTTACTAATATCGCAGTTCTTGGTCATAGTCAAGGTTCGCTTGTTGGAATGATGGCGGCTGAAGACTCTGATATAGATGCCTACATATCTGTGGCAGGGCCAGGAAGACCGTTTGATCATGTGCTGCTCGATCAGCTAGAGCGGGCATTGCCTGACAATCTTTATCAGAAGAGCCAGGGCATCGTTCAATCGATCCAAAACGGAGAGGTGGTTGAAGATATAGAAGAACCCTTGACCTCAACATTCAAGCCCTCTACTCAACCATTCTTAAAGTCCTGGATGAAGTATGACCCAGCTGAACAAATACGTGAACTCACAATGCCCACACTAATTGTCAACGGGACTCATGACCTTCAAGTACCGCCAGAAGAAGCGGAATTGTTGTCTGCTGCACAACCTGATGCTGAGCTCCTTTTAATAGATGGAATGAATCATGTATTAAAGAAAGCACCGAAAGAGGAATCAGAAAACTTGAAAACATATGAAGATCCTAAACTCCCATTAGCAGATGGATTTATGGACGGAATCGTATCCTTTTTAGAGGAAAGTTTTGGACAAGATTAAGAGTTTTCTTTGATGTAGAGAAAAATAAATAAGGAGGGAAGACGATGAAATTGTTGATTGCAGATCGGGATGAGAATGAAAGACTAGGAATAAGATGGCTCGTAACGTCGTCTTCTCTGCCATTTTCGACGGTACTCCTCGCTAGTACTGTGGAAGAAACAATTGCCATGTTGGAATCCGAACGACCGGACGTCGTCATACTCGAGCTTGATATGGTCCCGCGAAACACGTTTGAAGATCTCAAATGGCGTCTTGGTGACTATGTTCAAAAGGTCATTGTTACAACAACAGAAGCAACATTTGCTCGTGCAATGGAAGGGATTCAGCTCCATGTTGAACAACTGCTGGTGAAACCTCTTTCCCCAGCTCAGCTCCAAGGTCTATTAAAGAAAAGTCTGATAAAGCTTGAGCCAGAGCGTTCTATTAAGGATCCAGTACAGGAGAAAGATGATTATTTCTTTTATCATGAGCTCTTTGTGGAAGAGGCATCTATTCATAAAGAAACCTATACACTATTTTTAGTGCAACCAGATCAAACTAACTCTCTTAGATCACTTCACCATTCTTTGCAGGCCTATCCCTTTCAACAACCTGTGACGATTTTGCCGTTAAGCCAGCGAATGGCATGTCTTTACCCTTCTTTGGACCGGTCTCAAGTTGTAAACGAAGCTCGGCGTTTCTTGAGAGATTGGCACGAAACCTCTCAAGCTTCTATAGGTATAGCTTTTCCTGCAGCGGATCTTCAAGATCGAGGTATTTATCACCAGTATCAGGATGTGAAAAAAGGGATCGAGCTTTTCTTTTATACAGGATTCCAGCACGTATCAGAACCCAGAGAACAAGTTAGTTGGCGCTCCATTGACCCTTTTCTGAGCCCCGAAGAACAAGCTGAGTGGGAAGATATGCTAATGCTTGGAGATCAACAACGAATGAGAGACTGGATGTATCAATCCTTCCTTAACATGACTGCTCCATACCCGGATCCAGGTTTATTGAAAACGCGTTTAACGAGTATATTAGCTCACGTCAGACGTTATATGAAAACGCACCATCTTCACTTGGACCCTTCTATAGAGGAACAGTATCAGGGGGTCTTTCAATCGATTTTACATGACAGACTGTTGTATAAGATTGTTCAGGACATGTTATTGTTTATAAGCTATGTTGTAGAAGAGGTAGACGGGGAACGTCTCGATTACTATGACGTCGTGGAGAGTTGTTTAACCTACATAAAGTCAAACTTCGGAAACCCTGATTTATCCCTTGAGGAAGTGGCAGCATCGGTGAATCGAAATCCTTCTTATATCAGTTCTCTTATAAAAGACCGTAAGAAGCAGTCTTATCGAAAACTGCTTTTGGACATTCGGATTAATGAGGCTAAGCGTTTATTAGGCGCTTCAAGAGAACCTATTCAACAAATCGCAGAACAGGTAGGGTTCTCACAGTCCAATCATTTTAGCCGAAAGTTTAAAGAGGCAACTGGGGTGAGCCCCAAAGTCTTTCGTAATCAAAAGTTTAGATCATAACCTAATGAATCGATCATTCATGCGATAAATATGGGAGAAGGAGATACACATACACCTAATGTATGTGTATTTTTTTGTGTTGTTTCGTCATTCTAACTGCTTTTTCCATTCGGTATAGTGTAAGTAGACAGAAAATTAAGTGAAAAAGGGTGATCGATATGGAACTACTAAAAGGAAATCAGCCACTTAAAAGTCCAAAAGGTACAACACTTCATACAAAAGGATGGATCCAGGAAGCAGCTTTACGCATGCTTTTGAACAATTTGGATCCAGAAGTGGCAGAACGGCCTGAGGATCTTGTCGTATATGGAGGGATCGGCAAAGCGGCCAGGAATCAGGAATCTTTTCAAGCCATTATCAAAACACTCCAACAATTAGAGAACGATGAAACGATGCTTATCCAGTCAGGTAAGCCTGTCGCTGTATTTAAATCCCATCAAGATGCACCACGCGTGTTGCTAGCAAATTCAAACCTAGTACCAGCTTGGGCAAATTGGGAACACTTCCATGAGCTTGATCAAAAGGGGCTTATGATGTATGGACAAATGACAGCAGGTAGCTGGATTTATATTGGTAGTCAGGGAATCGTGCAGGGAACCTATGAAACGTTCGCAGAAGCTGCTAAGCAACATTTCGGTGGCTCTTTACAAGGGACCATTACGGTTACTGCAGGACTTGGGGGCATGGGAGGAGCTCAGCCTCTAGCTGTAACATTAAATGGCGGCGTCTGTATTGCGATTGAAGTGGATCGTTCAAGGATTCAAAAACGTCTGGATACAGGCTATGTCGATACGATGGTTGAAACATTGGATGAAGCAGTCCAGAAGGCTGAAGAAGCGAAGAAGAAAGGAGAGGCCCTTTCGATAGGTCTTCTTGGTAATGCTTGTGAACTTCTTCCGATTATGCTTGAACGTTCCTTCATACCAGACGTCTTAACTGACCAGACATCAGCCCATGACCCGTTAAATGGTTATGTGCCAGAAGGAACCTCGCTTGAAGAAGCTAATTCGTGGAGAGCATCTGACCCTAAGACATACGTTACTGCCTCTAAAAAGGCAATGGCCAAACATGTGGAAGCTATGCTTCGTATGCAGCAAAAGGGTGCTGTAACGTTTGATTACGGGAATAACATCAGGCAAGTAGCAAAAGAAGAAGGCATTGAGAACGCATTTGATTTTCCTGGATTTGTTCCGGCTTATATTCGTCCACAATTCTGTGAAGGGAAAGGCCCTTTCAGATGGGTGGCACTATCAGGCGATCCTGAAGACATTTATAAGACAGATGAAGTCATACTACGAGAGTTCAGTGACAATAAGCACTTGTGTAACTGGATTAAAATGGCTCAGGAAAAGATTCAGTTTCAAGGCCTCCCTTCAAGGATTTGCTGGCTAGGGTACGGTGAACGGGCTAAGTTTGGCAAGATCATCAACGATATGGTCAGAAGGGGAGAATTAAAAGCCCCAATCGTCATTGGACGGGATCACCTTGACTCAGGTTCTGTTGCCTCTCCTAACCGGGAAACTGAAGGGATGAAGGATGGGAGCGATGCAGTAGCAGACTGGCCAATTTTGAATGCGATGATTAATAGTGTTGGAGGAGCGAGCTGGGTATCTGTCCATCACGGTGGAGGAGTTGGAATGGGGTACTCCATTCATGCAGGTATGGTGATTGTCGCGGATGGAACGAAAGAGGCCGAAGCGAGATTAGAACGTGTCCTAACAACAGACCCTGGAATGGGTATAGCGCGCCATGCAGATGCAGGGTATGATCTCGCTATTCAAACAGCTAAAGAAAAAGGCGTACACATTCCAATGCTAGATCAGTAGAAGGAGGAGCAGACATGAAACCAATTTATATCCGACGTGCTAGTCAGGTGGTTGGTGCTCCGAAAGATACAGGAGCCCCTTTGACTAAGTCAGCAATGAATGAACTAAACGTAATCGAAAATGGGAGCGTGTGGATTGAGGACGGCAAGATCAAACGAGTCGCACACGATGACCAATTAATGAAGGAGTTTGGAAGCCGTGTAGATGAGGCGGAGGTCATTGACGCGAGAGGAAAGCTTGTGACGCCAGGTCTTGTGGACCCTCATACGCACCTTGTTCACGCAGGTACAAGGGAAAATGAATTTGATATGCGGTTAAACGGAAAGACATATATGGACATTATGAATGCAGGCGGTGGGATCCATGCGACGACAAAAGCCACCCGGGGAGCGAGTGAAGAGGAATTATATGAGGCAAGTTTTGAAAGACTGAATCAGTTTCTTCTACACGGAGTTACGACAGTAGAAGCGAAGAGTGGCTATGGGATGAATTTAGAAGTGGAGATGAGGCAACTTCAAGTGGCCCGTCAGTTAAACGAACATCACCCGGTCGACCTTGTCAGTACGTTTATGGGAGCCCACGTGGTTCCTCCTGAGTATAAAGAAGATAAGGATGCATTTGTTGATCTCGTTATCAATGAGATGCTTCCTGAAGTAGCTCAATCCGGACTAGCGGAATTTAACGATGTCTTCTGTGAACGCGGAGTTTTTACCCCTGAGCAGACTAAGCGGATTTTAGAAGCTGGAAAAGAATATGGGCTTTATCCTAAGATTCATGCTGATGAAATTGAACCCTACAAAGGAGCAGAACTTGCCGCTGAAGTCGGGGCTGTTTCGGCTGATCATTTGCTACGTGCTTCTGATGAAGGGGTCCGGCAAATGGCAGACCGCGGCGTAATAGGTGTACTGTTACCTGGAACAGCCTTTTTCTTAATGGCTGATAGCGCAAATGGACGCGGTATGATTGATGCTGGTGTGCCGGTAGCGTTGTCGACGGATTGCAATCCAGGTTCTTCTCCAACCGTTTCTCTTCCTCTAATTATGAATCTTGGCTGCTTAAAGATGGGCATGACGCCTGCTGAAGTGTTAAACGCAGCTACTGTAAATGCAGCTCATGCGATTCGACGTGGTAATGTAGCGGGTTGTTTACAAGAGGGGAGACAAGCGGATGTTGTGATCCATAATACCCCGAACTTTATGCAGCTACAGTATCGCTACGGGGTCAACCATACAGATACGGTTATTAAATCTGGAAAGGTGGTTGTAAAGGAGGGTGCTCTTCTATGAGAGACTACCCGTATCCACAGCTCGAGCGGCCTTCTTTTAAATGGAACAGGGCAACAGCTGAGGATCCAAAAGTTCATGAGTGGATTAAAACGATACCAGAAGACGGGGAAGTGGACTGGAGCTCGGTGGATGTGACCTTGCTCGGAGTGCCGCTCAGCCGGTCCTCAATCAGTGCCTCCGCTGCAAGTGAGAATCCAGATGCGATGCGGAGAGCCTGGAAGTCGTTTTCGACCTATAACATTGATTATGATAGAGATCTTTCCACCTTAACCGTGATGGACCTTGGTGATACAAGGCAGCACGTAACGGATATAGAAACTTGCCACAAGCACATTACAGAAGCAATGGAAGCAGGGCGTAAGGTGCACCCGCATACGCTTCCATTGACGCTTGGAGGAGATCATTCCATTACAGCGATGCTCATTAAAGGAATGAAACGAGCCGAGCCTGAAGAGCGGATAGGACTCCTGCAATTTGATACGCACTTTGACTTGAGGGACTTAGAAACATTTGGACCCGCGAATGGAACGCCTGTAAGGAATTTGATTGAGAGCGGGACCATAAAAGGGGAAGATGTGTACAATATTGGTCTGCATGGCTTCTTTAATGGAAAATCACTTAAAACTTATGCCGATCAGGTAGGCTTGAATTATGTAACGATGAGAGAAGCAAGGACAAAAGGAATCGAGTCGGTAGTGACAGAAGCGATAACAGAACTCTCGCAAAAAGTCGATCGCATCTATATGACCGTCGACATGGATGTACTCGATATAACCCAAGGTCCTGCAGCTCCAGCCGCAACACCAGGGGGAATGCGAACCGATGAGCTATTTGAAGCTGTCACACTAGCCGGGAAATCCCCGCACATCAAAGCAATGGACATCGTCTGCCTAGACCCGACAAAAGACGTGGCAGACTTCACCGTAAAAGCCGCCGTCCACACCATGCTCTCCTTCCTAACAGGCATGACAATGAGAAACACATGAATGCTTTAGTGAACAAAAGCGTGCCAGACACCCGTCAGTGCTTCACAGCACGAAAGGGTGTCTGACACGCTTAAAGAGTAGTCTCACAGAGGATAATCTATATGGAATATTTTCTGAATATTCAATTTAATATAAGGGGGAAAGAGAAATTGGGGAATACGAATCTTCAAACTTCCAATAAAAATACGGAGTTAGTAGTAAACTCAAAAGGTAATGTATTTAGGTTTTTTGTATATAGTTTAATAGGCATTTTCATGTTTTTTGTTCCCGTTACGATTAATAACAATAGCACCATTCCTTTGGACCATTTAGTTGGATGGATCCAGCAAGCCTTTTCTGCAATTGTCCCTTATTATGCGTTACTAGTTATTTTATTGGGAGCATTCTATCCATTTTTAAAGAATACTTGGAACAAGAATAATGTTGAAATAGGTTTGTCTGTATTCAAGGTAGGAGGATTGATCGTAGCAGGTTTCATTGTATTTGATGCAGGGCCGAGTTGGCTTATGGCACCAAATATGGGGCCGTTTCTGTTTAATAAACTAGTTATACCCGTTAGCCTTCTAGTACCAATAGGAGCTGTATTCCTAGCTTTAATTGTAGGATTTGGATTATTGGAATTCATAGGAGTGCTATTGCAGCCAGTTATGCGGCCTCTGTGGAAAACGCCAGGTCGTTCTGCAATAGATGCAGTAGCTTCATTTGTAGGCAGTTATTCTATCGGGTTATTAATTACAAATCGAGTATATAAGGAAGGCAAATATACGAAAAAAGAAGCGGCTATAATAGCCACAGGGTTTTCTACTGTATCTGCAACATTTATGATTGTCGTAGCAAGGACTCTAGGTTTAATGGAGATTTGGAACACTTATTTTTGGGTTACGCTTTTTGTTACTTTTCTTGTAACCGCTATTACCGTGAGGATATGGCCTATAAGTAGAATCAGTGAAGAATATGCGATCCCTGAAGGTAAGCCTGAGCAAAGAGTCAAAGGGAATTATTTTGTTGCCGCTTGGAAAGAAGCTATGAGTGCAGCTAATCAATCCAAATCTCTATCGAAGAACATTAGCGAGAACTTTAGAGATGGATTTGTAATGACAATGAGTATCTTGCCTTCAATCATGTCAGTAGGCTTATTAGGACTAGTTTTAGCTGAATTTACGCTTGTATTTGATTGGATCGGTATGATTTTCTATCCAATCACATCCTTGCTTCAAATTCCTGATGCAATGCTGGTAGCTAAAGCATCGGCTGTAGAAATTGCAGAGATGTTCTTACCTGCCTTAATGATGGGGGAAGCAGTACTAGTATCTAAATTTATTGTAGGAGTCGTTTCGATTTCATCCATTATATTTTTCTCAGCATTAATTCCTTGTATTCTTTCAACTGAAATACCATTATCCATTCCTAAAATGATTATAATATGGTTTGAACGAACCATACTCACTCTTATTATTGTAACCCCTATAGCTTATCTCTTGCTATAGCGTGATAAAGGAATAAAGCGTGCCAGACACCAGTCAGTGCTTCACAGCGATAAAGGGTGTCTGACACGCTTCTTTGCGTTAAAGGTCTAAAGCGTTTTCCGTTCTTATAAGAAAATAAAAAAAGAACCTTCTCCAGGTTCTTTATATTCCATTAAATTTCCCTCATCCCATAAATAAGGGAATAGCTGCTGTTCAACTTGGGCTTCTGCTTCATGAAAAACGAAACTTTGAAAGATGTGGTTTCCAAGGAGAGATACATAGATCAGAAACAGAAGGACTGGTATGACAGGGACCCTCACATAACCCCCTCCTACGCTCATGGTGTTACTGTACAATATGTAACAAGGGCTTACATTATGCTAGCGTGATTTCCACCAGGTGCTAGTCCATAGACTCTAGAATATTTGTTATACTAGGGAAATAGAAAGTGATGAAAAAGGAGTACGGATAAATGGAAAAAAATAAAGTATTGCTTGTAGACGGAATGGCTCTTTTATTCCGCGCCTTTTACGCAACAGCAATGAGTGGATATTATATGGTGAACAGCAAGGGAGTGCCGACAAATGCAGTCTATGGATTTGTAAAACATTTGTTTGCCGCTATGAATGAATATAAACCTAGTCATGTAATTTGCTGTTGGGATATGGGGAGCCATACGTTTCGAAATGACCTCTACCCAGAATACAAAGCAAATCGCGGGGAAGCACCGGTAGAACTAATTCCGCAATTTGAGCTTGTTAAAGAGGTAACAGCCGCTATGGATATTCCGAATGTAGGGATTACAGGGTATGAAGCAGATGATCTGATGGGCACGCTTGCTCACGTCTATAGCGAGGATCATGAAGTGTTAATTCTTACGGGAGATCAGGATACGTTACAACTTCTTAAAGACAACGTAAAAGTCGTTCTCATGAAGAAAGGGTATGGGAACTTTGCAGAGTATGAGCATGGAACCTTCTTCGAAGAGAAAGGCATCTCACCCCAGCAAATGATTGACCTAAAAGCCTTAATGGGAGATAGCAGCGACAATTACCCTGGCGTGAAGGGAATTGGCGAGAAAACAGCTTTAAAACTATTGCAAAAGCACGAAACCATCGAAGAGCTGCTTGAGAATATGGAAACCTTGACAAAAGGGCAGCGCACAAAGATCGAACAAGACTTGGATATGCTCCATTTATCCAGGAAATTAGCTCGAATTCATTGCGAAGTCGATGTCACATGCTCCCTTGAAGATGCCGTACTTTCGATTAATGAAGGACGTATGCAGGATAAATTCAATGAGCTTGAGTTTAAAAATATTAATCGTTTAGTAAATCCATAACGGCTTTTCGACCTATTAGAAACAAAAAACGAGCAGGAAATCAGCGTGATTTCCTACTCGTTTTTTTATTGTTCTCTTTGATTCATTCGATTAGAAATGAGCGACATGATTATAACGATGATGACGACTCCGACGAAGTTGACCCACATAGGAGCCTCTAATGCGGATGTAAATATTCCTAATACGAATGCAAGAGCAAGTGTCCAGAAAAAGCGTGTTGTAGATTTCATGCACCAATCGACCTTTCTCGAAGTTGTATAGGTCCAGTGTAATAGATTTCTTTTCTAAAGGAAAGCACACTCTCTATATAGGGGTAGGTGTATAGGTATAAATGTTTATATTTGGAGATCTAGGTTTAAGTAGATGTTCATGAGGAATGAGTAAAGTGGTTGTAATCATATTCAAGGAGGTTTTACATTATGGAACAAGAAAATCAAGAACAAACGTACACAATGCCTAGAATTGGCGATGATGCACCCTCTTTCCAGGCAGCTACAAGTCAGGGGAACTTGAGTCTTGAAGATTATAAAGGAAAATGGCTTGTGCTATTTTCGCACCCATCTGATTTTACCCCAGTATGTACAACAGAATTTGTCGCTTTTCAGGAGATCTATCCTGAACTTAAAGACCGAAACACTGAGCTGCTTGGTTTAAGTGTAGATAGTGTTCCATCTCATATTGCATGGATTAGAAGCATTGAAGAAAACTTTAACACGACAATCGAATTCCCTGTCATCGCAGATTTGGACAAGCAAGTAGCTATGAAGTACGGTATGATTATGCCTGGTGAAAGCCAAGTCGAAACGAGTCGCGCTGTGTTTGTCATTGATGACAAACAGAAGATTCGTTCGATTATCTATTATCCTTTAACGACAGGGCGTAATATGCAAGAGATTCTTCGCCTTGTTAAAGCTCTTCAAACAACAGATGAGCACGGCGTTTCCACACCGGCTAACTGGACAGAAGGAGACAAAGCAGTCGTATCTCCTCCAAAAACACAAGAAGATGCAGCCAAGCGAGCACAAGAAGAAGGCATCGAATACATTGACTGGTATATTTCTAAAAAAGATATTTAAATCATACAAAGGTAGCCTCAAAAAGGGGCTGCCTTTTTTATGTAAGGTTAGGTTTTCTACATAAAAGTAGCCTCTTGAACAAGCTGAATAAA
Organism: Pontibacillus chungwhensis; assembly: GCF_030166655.1. Lineage (GTDB taxonomy): Bacteria > Bacillota > Bacilli > Bacillales > BH030062 > Pontibacillus. Next base: position 1,601,544 of record NZ_CP126446.1, read on the forward strand.
ACGGTCTACCTGAGGGAGGTCGCGGGCGTTCTTCTGAAAACAAAGCCACGTTTCTCTAGTTAGGGGTTGGTCATTCAGTGTTAATGGGAGGTGTGGGTATTGATGAAGTTCTTCTGAAGCGACACTTTTCGGAAGAACCGCCATTCCAAGACCTTTCATCATAAACTGCTTACAAGTTTCAATTTGGTCGACTTGAATGCTCTTGTTTGGCTTAAAGGCAGATTGTGTCAGAAACCACTCATCCACTAAGTGATGGAAGGTAGAATCGCTCTTAAATGCAATAAGAGGACGTTCTTTTTCCGAAGAAAAAGGCTTCGTGTCATACAAATAAAGGGGATCACTCAATAGATGAAGGCTTTCCCCGTCTTTCATCGGTTTTCCTCGAATCAGGCGAACATGGAAGTTTTGATCAGGATTCCTGAGGTCCTCACTTAACCCTGTGACAAGATCTATTTTGACATCTGGATAAAGGGATGTGTAGGTTTCTAAGAGGCTAGGCAGAAATTGTTGACTGACTACAGAGGAGGCTCCGATAGATAACGTCCCTGAAACCTGGTCCCCTAACGATTGAAGATGAGCGTGTAATCCATTCTCACGTTCTACGACTTCCTTTGCATGCTTTACCACTTGTTCTCCGACAGGGGTTAAGAGGAGCTTTTTAGACGTTCTGACAAAAATGGGGTGTTGAAAGTGTGTTTCGATGTATCGGAGACGCTGGGTGATAGCTGGCTGAGAAACATATAAATGCTTAGCTGTCCCCCTAACCGTTCCGATGGTCGAAAGGTGAATGAGAAGTTCATAATCTTCTAGCTTCATAGAATTCCCTCCTTGATCGATAAGTTTTTCTTATTGCTTACTATTATAACTTAGTATTATTCCTAATGCGAAAGATCGAATAGGATAGAAGTAGGAGACAAAGGAGGAATGATGATGAACGTAAAACGAGATGTGCAAGAACAGTTTGGAAGAAATGCAGAGCGTTATGTGACAAGTACGACCCACGCAAAAGGAGAAGATCTTTCTTTGATGGTGGAATGGCTCGAGCCGAAGCGGTCATGGAAAGTGCTTGATATTGCAACTGGTGGTGGGCATGTTGCGAATCAGTTAGCTCCTCACGTAAAAGGGGTAATCGTGAGCGATTTGACGAAATCCATGCTTCAAGCAGCAGCTTCCTTTTTATCCCTCCATGAAAACATTGAAGCCGTGTTAGCCGATGCTGAGGATCTACCTTTTTTAGATCATTCATTTGATGTAGTGACGTGCCGTATTGCAGCACACCATTTTCCGAATCCTGATCGCTTCGTTCAAGAGGTGGGGAGAGTGTTGAAACCCGGGGGAGCTTTTGTACTTATTGATAATGTGTCTCCTGAAGATAAGAAGAAGGAAGATTTTTATAATCATTTTGAGAAAAAAAGAGATCATAGCCACCAACGGGCACTTCCGATTTCTGAATGGGAAATGCTGTTGGAACGCTCAAACCTTACAATAAAGAAACAGTCTTTACGAAAGAAAACCCTTCCGTTTCATGAATGGGTCTGCCGTATGGTAGAAGATGAACAAGAGAGGGAAGAGATTCATCAACTGATGGTCGGAGCAGATCAGGAACTCAGAGATTACTATCAAATGAAAGTAGAAAAGGATAGACTGCAGTCCTTCTCTATTGATGAATGGATGGTGTTTGGGACTAAAGCGTAAGAAAAAAAGAGCTTAGAGATCCCCTTTTTGTAAGGCCAGTACGATTTAAGTGGATGTATCAAGTTAGGCAAAATAGACAATTTATTCATGCCATTCTTATCACCTTCTTAAGAATCGATAAAATGATCCTTCTTAATCCGAAAGTTTTTATTGAATTTTTAATAGGGTTTTTCTATGATTGAGGTACGTTTGGGAGAGGAGATTTAGGTGAATGGCATGGGAGATTGTTAATATCATCGCTGTTGCCGCCTTTGCCTTTAGTGGGGCAATTGTGGCGTTAAGTGAGCGATATGATATATTTGGGGTATTTATTTTAGGGCTAGCACCGCCGTTTGTGGGGGGGATTGCTCGAAATATATTTTTGCAAATTGATGTTGTACATGTATGGGAACAGGGTATGTTTCTATATGTGGCCCTTGGAACTATAGCAGTAGTTTATTTCTTTCCGAAATCCTGGGTCATGTTCTGGGATCGGTGGAATGTATACTTAGACGCCATTGGTTTATCAGCGTTTGCTGTCCAGGGTGCGATGTTTGCACTAGAAGCAGAACTTCCGTTTGGCGCTGTTGTCTTTTCAGCTATTATTACTGGCGTTGGCGGAGGAGTTGCGCGTGATGTATTAGCGCAAAGAAGGCCTATGGTTTTACATAAGGAAATTTATGCGGTGTGGGCAATGATGGCTGGTGTATTATTAGCACTTGGATTAGTAGATTATCAGAGTACGGTTCAATTATATGCTCTATTTGGAGCTACAGTGTTGTTCCGTCTTCTTTCTTACCATTTAAACTGGCATCTCATGTTTCGGGACCTTTATAGGATATAATGGAGGAGAGCCTAGTTACATATCCGCTCAGTACAGAGAATAGAATAAATGAAGGAAACTTTAGAAAAGGGAGCGATTTTGATGAGTGATAAACTAAACGTTGGGGTAATCTTCGGGGGAAAATCCTCAGAACACGAAGTATCCTTACAATCAGCAAAAAATATCGTTGACGCGATCGACAAAGACAAATATAACGTAACGCTTATCGGAATCGATAAAGAAGGACAGTGGCATTTAAGTGAACCAAGTCACTATTTATTGAACGAAAATGATCCAAAGCACATTGCTTTAAATAAAACAAACGAAGGAATTGCGCTTGTTCCAGGGCAAGATCATGACCAACTTATACGTACTTCTACCGTAGAGAGCCTAGACGAGTTAGACGTTGTGTTCCCGATTGTTCACGGAACGTTAGGGGAAGATGGTAGTATGCAAGGCATGCTTCGCCTGGCTAATATTCCTTACGTAGGCCCGAATGTGCTTAGTTCTGCGGTCTGTATGGATAAAGACATCGCCAAACGCTTACTTCGCGATGCCGATATTAAAGTGGCAGACTGGGTCACGTTTAAACAACCTCAAAAGCCTGATATTTCCTTTGAAGCCGTTGAAGAGCGCTTAGGGCTACCGATGTTTGTGAAACCTGCTAATCAAGGCTCATCTGTTGGTGTAAGTAAAGTCCGGAATGAGCAAGAATTCTACGATGCGATTGAAGAAGCATTTCAATATGACACGAAATTAATTATAGAAGAAGCGGTTAACGGACGTGAAATTGAAGTAGCTGTTCTAGGAAATGATCATCCGAAGGCGTCTGTACCAGGAGAAATATTGCCACAGGGGGACGACTTCTATTCGTATGATACCAAGTACATTAGTGAAACAGGTGCCCTGTTAGAGCTGCCTGCTAAACTTGATGATCATACAACAGACCGTGTTCGTGAAGCGGCAGTAGAGGCTTTTCAGGCACTTGAGTGCGAAGGATTAGCGCGAGTGGACTTTTTCTTAAAGGAAAATGGGTCCCTTGTTGTCAATGAAGTAAACACACTCCCTGGCTTTACGAAAATTAGTATGTATCCAAAGCTATGGGATTTAACTGGCGTTTCGTATCCGGAGCTTATTAACCAACTGCTTCACCTTGCGATGGATCGTCACCACCGTGATAGTAATCTGAAAAGTTCAATCTAACGAGGAAGCCTTAAGGGATCTTTCCCCTAAGGCTTTTTTGTTACTGTGTGTTGTTTAAGGGAAATGGCTGTTTTGCTTAAAGTGGGTTTAAGGCGGTCCTCCACGCTGGAACTAGACTGGCTCTTCTGCCCACGGGAGTCTCGCAGTTTCCAGGCCCGCCTTTGCCGTATTTGGGTGTATGCAAAAAGCCACCTTGGGAGAAGAAAGCTCTTGTAATTCGAGCAACGGGGCCGTTCCCCTTTATAGCTAGGGTTTGTTCGGGGACTGCGAGACTCCCGCGGGGTAAGGAGCCTAGGGGAGACCCCGCAGAGAGCAAAGCGAACGAGGAGGCTTCCCAGCTCCCCGCAGGAAAGCGAGTTGTCCCCGAACAAACCCCAGCACACATCAAAAGTAACGGCCCATCCCGATTCGGAACAGGAACAAGGGAATAAAAATTTGAAACCATCTTCTATTCTATTCGTACATAAGAGTAGACGATATTTAAAATAAAGGAGTGCAGCTATATGAGTGATAAAGGTTGTCTTAAGTGTGGAAGTACAGATGCAGGTCAAAAGGAAGTAGCAATGACAGGAGCGGGGCTTGCGAAGATGTTTGATGTTCAGAATAACAAATTCTTAGTCATTTACTGCAAAAACTGCGGATACTCTGAGTTCTATAATAAACAAGCTTCAACAGGTGGAAACATACTGGACTTATTCTTTGGATAAAAAAACAGGAGGCGATGGGCTCGCCTCTGTTTTTATTTAGAAGGTAGGTAAAGGAGAGAATGGAGAACATGAAAACAATGTGGGTAGCTGGGATCGCCCTTATGATTGTATTAACAGGGTGCACCTCTGATGCAAGTCAAGAAGAGGATCCGAAAGAAGATCCTTCAACAAATGTTGAGGATACAGAAAAGAGTAAAGAAAGCGAAAATGTTGATACACAAGAAGAGAAAGACCAAGAGAAAGAATCGAATGACCAGAAAGAAGAATCAGAAGAACAAACTTCAGATAAGAAAGACGATTCTCAGAAAAGTGAATCAGATAACAATAAGGAACAATCTACAGAGAATACAAAACCGACCAAACAGATTCCTGCTGATTTAACAGAACAAGAAGCGAAAGCGGTCGTGGTGGAATATAAGAGAGCTTTCTTCGATGTGATTAACAACACAGATGATCAGTTAAAAATACAAGACTATACTTCTCTTCAAGCAATTGAAAGAGAATTCAGGACAGCTATGTCTGAGCCATTGGCAGACGAACTGATGTCTTATTACATACGCCAGGAAAATGGAACACTGTATGTCGTTCCGTCTAGTTCTCCGACTTTCCTAGAAGCGAGCCAGCCAGTTACAGTTGAGCGAATTGATGATAGGACCTACCATGTTGCACAAACCCGTTCAGATGATATGGCTGGAAGTACTAAGATCACGTATAAGCTGATTCATGATGGTACTCAGTGGGTGGTAGATGAGATTAAGAACAAGCAGCTAAATCAAGAAGCATCTTCCGCCAATCAAACTGGCGAACAACAAGCCGTGCTTGCTGTACGTGACTATCTAAATATCAGCTCAAGCGATTCAGTGAAAGTAGAAGTGGATCATGAAGAGAGTGGGAAGTATCTTGTTCACGTTTATGAACTAGTTGAGCAGGAGGGCAATTCTCATACAGCCACAAAAGGTTGGTACTATGTTGACCAGAAAACTGGAAAAGTGACGGATATGATGAATCCGTAAGTGCACTAAGAGAGAGGGAATACTACCTCTCTCTTTCTTTAGAATGGAAAGGGGAGATTGTGTATGGTAAAAGGTAGAGTAGCTGTTGTAACCGGAGCATCAGGTGGGTTTGGTTCTTTGACTACAATGAATTTGGCTAAACAGGGATATGTCGTCCTTGCTGCCATGAGAAATATGGAAAAAGTGTCTGTATTCGATTCTTATCAAAATGAGAAATGGTACAAACAAATAATCCCCGTTCCTTTAGATGTAGCGAAAGAAGAATCGATCCGTGACTTTAAGTATTATATAGAGAAGGTAGGACGATGTGATGTTCTGGTGAATAACGCTGGATATGCACTTGGGGGCTTTAGTGAGGAAATCAAAATCGAAGAATACAGAGATCAGTTCGAGACAAATGTATTTGGAGTCATGGGTATTACCCAAGCGGTCCTTCCAACTATGAGGCGACAAGGATTCGGAAAAATCATCAATGTTAGTAGCATCAGTGGCGTGTTTGGATTCCCAGGCCTATCACCTTATGTCTCCTCTAAATATGCACTAGAAGGCTATAGTGAAAGTTTGCGCCTTGAAGTAAAGCCATTTGGGATTGATGTTGCTTTAGTAGAGCCTGGATCTTATGAGACAAACATCTGGACCTCAGGACGTGTCGTAACTGAACGTTCCCTTCAAGAGGATTCTCCTTATTACTCCTACATGGAAAGCATTGAAAAAGAGTTAAAAAATGGAAAAGACTCCCTCGGTAATCCAAAGGAAGTAGCAGATCTTATCACCGCTCTCGCCAACAAAGGTTCTCTTAAAGCGTTACGTTACCCAGTAGGAAAAGGGGTAAAGGCTCTAGTGAAGGCAAAAGCACTGATGCCTTGGAGTACATTAGAAACGATCATTCTAAAAAAGTTAAAGCAACTTTAACAAGGTCAGCCCAGAAGGCTGACCTTTTTTGTTAAATCTTTGCGACAATCTTACCTGTTACATGACGTTCAGATAGGTCTACTAATGCTTGTGGAACCTCTTTAAGAGAAACCACTTTCTCAAGTAACGTTGAAATGGATCCTTCTTCAATCAGTTGGAACATTTCTTGCCCCATTAAAGCAAGATCTTGTTGTTCCTCCACATTATCTACCAGATGAGCACCACCTAAGGCAATTTGATGGAAGGAAAATGATTTTGTGAAATCTAATGCACTTGAGATATCAGGAGGACCTGCAATAAAGGCTATTTGTCCGTTAAATTGAATCGTATCAAGCGATTTTGTTGCGTTCTCTCGGCCAACGGTGTCGAGTACAGCGTGGACTCCCTTGCCATTTGTGATTTCTAACGTTTTTTCAACGAAATCGTCTTGTTTATAATCGATCGCATAATCTGCTCCAAGTGATTTTACAAGCGCATGGTTAGAAGCAGAAGCTGTAGTGATGACGGTGAGACCAGCTTGTTTCGCAAGTTGGATGGCAAATCCGCCTACACCACCTGCACCAGCATGGATTAAAATCGTCTGACCTGGTTGGATGTGCATTTTACGGAACAGGGCTTGATACGCTGTGTAACCTGCACATGGGACAGCTGCTCCGTTTTCAAACGAAATAGTTTCCGGAAGAATAGAAACCGTGTGTGCAGGTGTCACCGTATACTCCGCAAACGTACCTTTTTTCGACATGTTGCCGTGATAGACGACCCGATCTCCCTTTTGTACCGTTGTGACACCTTCACCGACTTCTTCTACAATCCCAGCTGCATCCACACCAAGAACATGAGGATACTCCCAAGCAGGAAGGCCATTTGTGGCCGTTTTATAATCAACTGGGTTTAGGCCAGCCGCTTTATTTCGAACAAGGATTTCCCCTTTTTGAGGAACAGGCGTATCGATCTCGCCTACTTTCATATCTTGCCATTGATTTTTACCTTCTAACAGCAATGCTTTCATAAGTAGGACCTCCTATAAAAATCGTAATCAGTTCTATTTTGTCATGAAAACGAAGGTTTTAACAGTACGCACTTTTTAGTGCCTAAGGTACTTTGAAGTAATAGTGTGGGCATCCTTATTGAGGATGTTCCCTAACCCTTAGAACACATAAGAAAAGAGCTAACCCTGGGGGATAGCTCTTTTAAATTAACACATAGAATCATTAGGATCAGGGTTCTTTAATCCGAACAGTGGACGGATAAAGAGAGCTAAGAATGTACCAGCAAGGGCCATAATCATCCAAACCCAGCCGTGCAGGCTCATTGAAGCAATGCCGCCAAAGTAAGCGCCGATATTACATCCAAATGCAAGGCGGGCACCGTACCCCATCATAATGCCACCAACGATGGAAGCGAAGAAAATGCCAGGTTTAAATCGCTGTGGTTTAAAGGAACCTTGAGCGGCAGCAGCGATAAAGGCACCTAGAATAATACCGAAGTTCATAACGCTAGTTGAATCAAGAAAGACACTGCTTGTTAATTGATCTGTACTCCCAGCCCAGTATCCCCAGCTGCTTACGTTGACACCGAGAGCCATAAGAACTTTAGAACCCCATAGGGCAAAGGCAGATGTAATGCCCCAAGGATTACCACGTACAGTAAGCGTAAGTGCGTTTAAAATTGCTAGCACAACAGCTGCAAAAAGTAGAGGCCAAGAACCACGCACAAGCTTCTTCCACCCTTTAACTGTAGGAAGTGGTTTCATTTGCGGGGGATTTTTCTTGCGAGCGTATCGTACGGTTAGACCATAAATTCCTGCAAATAGTATGATTTGGAACAACCAGCCTCCAAAGTAGCCGAATCCAGTTGACTCTGCCAGGGATATAGCGCCTAAAGAAGGCATCGTTTCACTTGTCCACCAAGGAAGGTGATAAGCACCAAGTGCTGATCCTGCAATAAATCCAATTAACGTTATAAATAGAGAAGCTTTCCCTCCTCCAACGTTATAAAGCGTACCAGAGGCACAACCGTTACCAAGTTGCATCCCAATTCCAAACAAGAAAGAACCAAAAATAACGCTTATTCCAACGGGGGAAACATATCCGCTCGGCGTCACACCTGTAAAGCTAAATCCTGTCGCCAAAATAATGGCAAACAAAGTAGTTGCAACAGCAAGCATCACCATATGAGCTTGTAATCCTTGCACGTTTCCTACGGAAGTTAAACGTCTGAATGCTGAAGTGAATCCAAACCGGGCATGGAGAAGCGTTAACCCTAGCGCCATCCCAATAATATAAAGAACACCTTGTGTCCATCCCGCAATCGAGACGGATGTTATAAATAGAATAATAGAAACTAGAATCCCTAACGTCACAAGCGGTTTTTGTACCGGGTTAAGTGTGGATGTGACGGTTGTAAAGGGGCGATTTTTAACAGTTGCTGTTTCCATCTTTATTACACCACCAATTCTTATCAATTTACTGTGAATTAAATCCTTTACGTATAATAATATGAATTGATTGATTTGTAAATTAAAAAACTTGGCTCTTAAAAAAAGTATGTGAGGAAGGGCATAAAACGAATGTTTCAAAAGGACATTTTCATCACAGTAGAGCAAATTAACACTTTATACGCATTGAAAATGAGAGGTTTCTTTCTTATAAAAACGGAAACATAACAAGAAAGGAGTGTGGAAGTTATGAAAACATTTACAGTAAGAACAACAGAGCACGATCAAATGATTGATATTACTTCAGAAGTAGAAGATTGGATCAAGACTGAAGGGGTTGAGGAAGGTGTCGTAGTTATTACATCTATGCATACTACTGCTGGAATCACGGTAAATGAGAACGCAGATCCTGATGTGAAAACGGATTTTTTGCGGCGGTTAGATGAAGTATTCCCATGGAATCATCCAAAGGATCTTCATGGTGAAGGCAATACAGCTTCTCATTTGAAAACGAGTACGGTCGGCTCGTCTGAAATGGTCATCATTTCTGAAGGTAAGCTTGTGCTTGGAACGTGGCAAGGCATATATTTCTGTGAATTCGATGGACCTAGAGAGAGAAAGTACGCAGCTACATTAATGCGATAAGCGACTTGGTGGATGAAGTTATTTTTTTCTTACCTTCTATAAGTCTAAGTTTACGTTTTACTCCCCTTCATTAGGGAACTGTGTGAATAACACAATGCAAGGGGGACTAAATGTGAAAGGCATGTTCAAAGTAGGGGTATGTTTTATGTTTTTATCTGTACTCATTCTCTTTCCTTTCAAAAGAAGCGTCCTGAGTGCAGTGGATTTTCCGGATTTATCAGAAGAGACGCGTGGATATAATGAAATTCAATACTTAGCGGACCAAGGGATTATTCATGGATATGAAGATGGTGAATTTAAATCATCTCAGGACGTCACACGACTTCAAGTAACGATGATGTTAGTTCGTGCTTTAGAGCTTTCTATGGATAATCGACCTGATCCAGGTTTGAAAGATGTAAACCCCGAAGACCGGGGGTATCGTTATATTGCTACAGCAGTAGACGAAGGGGTCTTTCAAGGGACTCCGGATGGTTATTTTGAAGGGAGGAGGGACATTACTCGAGGAGAAATGGCTATTGTCTTAGCAAAAGCATTTAACTTAGAGATGGGATCTAATACAGTTGATTTACGAGATGTAGCAGAAGAAGAAACATACATAAGGATAGTCGTTTCTAATCGAATTGCTATTGGGTATCCCGATCAGAAATATCATCAAGATGAATCAACAAACCGTCAAAATTTCTCCGTTATGCTAGCTCGAGCGATAGATCCGAAATACATTGAACCAGCTTTTGGTGGATCTTGGTTAACTCACGCTTCAAACGGTAAGGTTCATCACTGCTTTGCAACGATGGACCAAGGGATTACGTTAGAAAAGATTGTTGAACGTGAAGGAGAGCCGGTGCGTAAAGAACGCATAGGAGAACGGATAGAAGCTGAATATGGCAAGTGTATATACGTATTTGAACAAGAAAAGCCTCGATTGATGAGAGAATTGAACTATGAACCCATGAATGAAGAGATCACGCCCACTTATGTTCATCAAAGAATCCCATCACCTGATCAGACTCAAATGAACGATGGGAAGTATGAAGAGATATATACGTACGATGAATATACAGTAACACTCCAGTACACTTCTAAAACCGGTATTATGGAGAGGCTGCGTATTCAGCCAAATGAGTTGAAAAATGGAACATGGTTTCTCGAGTCGAAGTATTTTAATAATCTAGATCGGGCTGATGGGACACCAACCATCACAAACCCAGAGAATCAACTGGTGCTCGTGAACAAATCAAACGTGTTACCGGCTGATTATACACCTGATTTAACAAGGCCCGACGTTCCATTTGTATTTGGTGATCAGGATTTGAATAAAAGTTATATGCGACCTGAAGCGGCAGAGCAGTTAGAAAGAATGTTTCAAGCCGCGGAAGGAGAGGGATACAGTATTTTAGCCGTCTCGGGATACAGGTCCTTTGATCGTCAAGATTTTCTTTTTCAAGCAGAAGTAGAAGAGTCCGGAAGAGAGGCTGCAGCGAAAGTGGTGGCCCCGCCAGGCACAAGTGAACATCAAACAGGATTGACGATGGATGTGACCTCACCGGCTGTAAACTATGGTTTAGTCCAACGCTTCGGTCAGACAGAAGCGGGGGAATGGTTACAAGCCCATGCTTATGAATATGGTTTTATCCTTCGGTATCCAAAAGGCAAAGAATCTATTACGGGTTACCAGTATGAGCCGTGGCATTTTAGGTATATAGGAAAAGAATATGCGACCCTTATTCACGAAAATGATCTAACGTTAGAAGAGTTCTTTACAAAGATGGATGAAATGTAATAAAAAGCTACGCGCCTCTAAAAAGACGCGTAGCTTTTTCTCTTGCGTTTCTTCTATCGATGCTGTACGCTTCTTCAAGAAAAACGATTGATCGTAAAGGAGTCTGGCCTATGACATGTAAAGCAGTAATCTTTGATTTGGACGGTGTAATAGTCGATACCGTTCCACTCTATTATAAAGCAACGTTACCGGTTATAAATGAGCTTGGTGTTCCATTCACAGAAGCCGATAACCTTGCCTATCAGGGAAGACCGCGTATGGAATTAATCGACATGATTGTAAAACGTTCTGGTAAGGTTTTCACGGAGGAAGAGAAGATCGAGCTAGGGGAGTGGAAAAACCGTAATTATCAAGAGTTGATCGCTCAACTAACTGAAGAAGATGCGATGCCTGGCATTTACAGATTTATTCAAGAGTTATCACAAGCGGGGATTCCAATGGCTCTAGCCTCTGCTAGCTCCAATGCTCAGTTTGTATTGAAACAGTTAGGACTCACTACGTTTTTTGACGTCATTATGGATCCAAAGTCATTAAAGAAAGGAAAACCAGATCCTGAAATCTTCGAAACAGCCGCAGACCGCCTAGGCGTACCCTATGAGAATTGCGTGGCGATTGAAGACGGAGAAGCAGGTTTAGAAGCCATTCGATCCACTCCTATGTTCTCAATTGGAGTAGGAACAGCTCCTTACTTAGACCAAGCAGATTGGACCATCCCAACAACCGCATCTTTAACATTAGAGAATGTCAACTCACAATTTAATAGAAGAGAATCGAAAAAATAATAGAATGGCTCTATTAAGGAGGGGTGTTGATTCACAACTCTTGTTCTAGCTGCGGGTCGTTTCTACTGTTTTTGATAAGGGAGGGCTGGGGAATCGGGAGACTCCTGCAGGAGAAAGAGGTCGACGAGACCCCGGACGGAACGGAGTGAGGGAGGAGGCTCGACAGCTCGCCTGCGGAAAGCGAGTCGTTCCCCAGACCTCCCTAGCTCTCATTAACCGTAAACGGCCCTATCCACATTAACGCTCAGATCAAGTGGACGGAACTTCCTTACACAAAAGAGGCGATTGCTTTGTCCAATACTTTCTTTAACTCATTAAAATGAGGTTTAATAATATAATCAATCGCTCCGATATGAAGAGCTTCTTGAATATGAAAGTGCTGACCGATCGAGGAGCACATAACGATTTTACTGTCTGAATTGATTTCTATCATCTTACGTAAGCAGCTCATACCACAATAATACGGAATAATAATATCTAAGATCGTAATATCCGGCTTGTGTAATCGAAACAACTCTATAGCTTCAAGGCCATCAGCAGCCTCAGCTATAACATGATAGTTAGAGTTAGCAAGCTGGTCTCGTAGGAAACACCTGGTGAGCTTAGAATCATCCACTAACATAACACTAAACATGCAACAAACATCCTTCTTCTTTAAATTATGACTATATAGGGGATGGAATCGTAACAAAAGCAGGCTGTAACAGATTCGTCTACCTACGCTATTAAATAGGAATAAATCCCCTATATTACCTATCACTACTATATCATCAATTCGACAAAATGTGACAAAATTACCATAAAAAAATAGAGTATAAATAGTAGTTTTATAGCCAGCTTCTGGTTCTTTATCTATATTTCCCTTCGTATAGTTTACTAGAAGGGAGCACGGGAGTATGCGTAAGTGGGTCATAATGATATGTGTTTTAGTATTGGTATGTGGTGTTACAGAAGAAATGATTTGGGCTGAAGAGGATGAGGCTCTTCGGTATGTAGCGATAGGGGATGAAGGAACGATGGGAGCGATCTCTGGGCGTTCTTTTGGAGTGAGTTATGTAGATTTAATTGCTGAGACGTTAAAGCAACACCATTCCACTGTAACGATTTCAACTGATCTTCTAGGTAAAAGTTATACCTCTGAAGCGTTACTGCATGCAATAGAGAATGAAAACGTTGAATCGATAGAGGAAGCCGATCTGATCACCTTATCGATCGGGCGTCAAGATTTATTGAATTATGTGGAGTTGAACGAACAAGGACAACTTGTCGCTTTTGAGCCAAGTATGTCTGAGATTCTGAAATTAAGGGAAACGATTGAAGCTATCCTTCTTGAAATTAAGAAAGAAACATCATCAAATCAGGTGTATGTAGTCGGGTATGCTCCCATTTTCTCAAGCGTATATGCTCAGGAGGAAGAGTCCTTGGATGAATTTATTAACCAAGCAAACAGAATGTTGGAAACGGTCGTTCATGAACAAGGCTTTCACTTTGTTCCATATTCCGAAGTTGGAGAAGACCCTACCCATTCATACGAAACCATCCCGACCCAGCATTGGCATGATCAAGTAGCCAAAGCATTTACGAATCAGCTGAACCTAAAAAAGGCCACAACCTACAGTTCTGTTCGCGCAGATCTCCTTCTTGAAAACCGCGTAAGTTTACTTTTTAGGAAAGTAGGAATTGACATAACAGAAGAAGACAAGCCCGTTCCTTACGAAGAAGCTCTGTTGGTATTAGGTACGTTCATTCCACAGATGGAAGAGACAAGCCTCGTTACAACTTCGCTTGATCGCTCAGATCCTCTATATGAAACGGTCGTAGGTTTGAAGCAGCTTGGCATAATGGAGCCATTCACTCCTGATCAGCGGAAAAGTAATATGCAAAGAGGAGAATTTACCATGATCCTTGCGCAAATTTTTGGAACAGGTGTAAAAGAAGTTGGAGATTTTAAAGATATCCAAATGGATGATCAAAGGGCTAAGCGGATAAATGCACTCGAGCATATAGGTATTGTGGAAGGATATAGGGATGGAACATTTCAACCTGATCGTTTTCTCTCAAATAGAGAGCTTTACCGCATCGTAAAAAGAACATATGAAGTGTATTTTAAAGAAATAGAAAAACGGACGAGTTCTAAATAGAAGCTCGTCCGTTTTTCTATTGCTGTTGAGAGAGACCGAAATTAAAAGCTACAAGATGTTTCTTAGAGGCGTCTCTTAAATTGGTGAAGACCTTTTTCGCATTTGGAGGTAGATTCTTGATTTCTAGGAAGCGGTTATACATGGCAATATTGTCAATTTCAGCTTGAACGGCTTGTTGTAATGCAACTTTTATAGAAGAAGGCATTCCTACATAGTCCTTTGCCTTATTTGTGGGAATCTCTATATCGGTTTGGTTATATAAACGTTCTAATGCTTCTATATGCTTTTTTTCAGCTGTTTGAATTTTAGGAAACGGGAAGACTTGACCATATTTTTGTATCACAAGTTTGTATCGCTCTTGGGCAAGGTATTCATCTTCAATAGCATATTGTAATGCCTCCTCGTAAGTTATACGAGGAGCTTTTAAAGCCCCCTTTGCTCCATAATCAGCTGGAGGGGTTTGGGCGTTAATGAGTGAGCTTGCTAAGAAAACGATAAAGCTAAAAACAATTAAACCAATTCGAAAACGGCGGGAAAGTAGAAATCTCATTTTGACACTCCTTATCTGTGTATTTTCCGTTAGGGTGTGCAATATAGGATAAAAGATTCCAGAACAGCCAATTGATTTGTTTAAATTAAAGAAAAATCAGGAACACTAGCTAAGAAACAAATGATGAAGGGAGTCTTGAGAAATGAATGATCAACAGGCAAAAGACAAAATTTTAGAAGTATTAGACCATCATAAAATTGGAACACTTGCTACTGTTCAACAAAATAAACCTCATTCCCGTTATATGACTTTCCATAATGAAGAGTTGCATTTGTATACAGCAACAGATAAGGATACTCACAAAGCAGAGGAAATTGAAAACAATCCATACGTGCACATTTTGTTAGGGTATGATGGAGACGGCTTTAAGGATCCTTACATTGAAGTCGAAGGTAAGGCTGTTATTAACGATTCTAAAGAACTAAAAGAAAAGTTATGGAACGATTATATGAAGCATTGGTTTAAAGGCCCTGAAGATCCAGATTATATCGTTCTAGACATTCAGCCCACTCAAATTAGATTAATGAATGTAGAAGGGGAAGACCCTAAAACCATTCAATTATAAAAATGGAAGAACCTGTTATAATTTGGATAACAGGTTCTTTTAATTTTTTACGAAAAAACGCTATAAATCTAACCGAATCTTTACTGCTTTAATGCAGAAAAACATACCTCTAATTGAGAATAGATTCGATCGAATGTGTCAAAAATATTACAGAATGAGAAAGTACTTTAAACCGTTGAAATGATAGGGATTAAGCAGGGTAAAAAAATCAGATTATACACGTCGTATAATCTGTACAGTTTAAAATGATTATTAATAAAAATGTAGTTTTTTCATTTACAAACGTAGGTTATGGAGAGTACAATGAAAATTGTAAACGGAAGTTTTAGCTCTGGAAATGCAGGGAAATGCTTTTGTAAGAAATTAATAAGGAGGGTCACACAATGACCATCATGTTTTCAAAAGCTCGTGAATTATTCGAGAAAGATTATCAAAACAGCCAAGAGCTAACAGCTAGCAACACAACAACTCAGAACACAAACGCTGCTAAAAAAGGTAAGATGGGAGCCAGAGCAAAAAAGAAAAAGAGAAAATAAGTAACCAATAGGGAAGGATTCTACATTCATGCTTACGAAAATTAAAGAAGTGCCTGTGTAGCAATGAACTCGATTCATAGAAAGTTACATCTTGCTCATTATTTCAGTATAAGATCAAGCAGGCACTTTCTTTTACATAATTTGATTTCACCAGACCACCGTTCAACAGAAGGGTGTTTTTTTGTGTGATTAAACGTAAAAAGAGAGGACGGTAGTGTCCTCTCTGGCTACTAAGAAATGATTTTAATGGTAATGGTTCTTCTTCCATAATCTAAAGCATCTTTCCTGTCCTTCATATAGATATCAATCCGGTTTCCTTTAATCGCGCTTCCGATATCTCCTGCCACTGCTGTCCCATATCCTTCTATATATACTTTTGTACCTAATGGGATTACATTAGGGTCAACAGCAATCACCTTAAGATTTGGATTCTTTAACAAATTAATGCCGGTTCTTGTTATCCCACTGCATCCCTCACATTGAGCTGTGTAGGCGGTCGCTTCAACTGTAACTTCTTTTGAATATGTCTTCTTAGTTGTAATAGCTTTCTCTTTTTTGGAAAGGGCATGTGTTGAAGCTGGTTTCTGTAAGAAGCATGGTGTTGCTTCTTTCTTCTGTAGTGTAATTTCTTTATTTATAGTATGAGATTCATAAGTTCTGTCTGTTGAATTAGGATCCATTGATTGGGCTTGTACAACTTGATTATTAGAAATGAAGAAACTAGTAAACATAAAGGCAATGAGGAACGTGGAGATTGTCGTCATAAGTAAGTGTTTCATCAATCATCCTCCTTTAGTAACTGAGATGAGTATAGCAGGTCTACTCCTGAAACCCTATTAAAGAACCGTGACATTTACAAGACAATCAGAAGACAAACATGACAGTTATGTAACATGGAGGAGAGGGGGAGGTTGAAATAGTCGAAAAGGTCTATAATCGTTTATTTTCTATAGGTATTTAGAATCAAATGCATTTTTATTTCACAATTATATTTCAGAATATTTCTATCAGTAAAAAAACTTCTAGATTACGCATATTGAATGAAAGCAACGCCTGTGTAAATAAATGGAATAGGGCGAAAGTAAGCAAATATCCTGTAAAATCGCTATCATAAAGCCATTTTTGATTTTTCTATTATTATGATAAATTAGTTAGCAATTGTTCTTATGTGAAGCGAAGACATAAGCAAGAGTACCACTTTGATCAGTTCTACTGGTCCCTCTAATTATTCATCTTCGTTTTGTTTTCTAAAGATCCGGATCAGAAAACAGCATTTTTTTCATTTCCACAGAGTTCACATGAGTAGCGCGCGTAAGTATACGCTTTAAGCTAGCAGATTTAGTCAAATCAAATTGATTGTACAGGAGAGGAAACTAAACTTATGGAACTACAACAAGATCCAACATTATTATGGTTTATTGGATTATACGCCCTACTTATGATAGGTATTGGGGTATTTATGTCAAAGAAAGTCTCTGGAGCTGAGGACTTCGTGCTCGCCGGGAAAAGCCTGGGACCGTTTGTATTAATGGGAACCCTGCTCGCTACTTGGACAGGGAGCGGAAGTATCTCTGGAGGAGAAACTTCGATGGCATTCAGCTATGGAATTAAACCATCGCTTATGCTAATGGCACCAACACTATTTGGAATTATTATGCTTTACATTGTAGCACCTAAAATCCGTGCTTTCGGTAAATATACGGTATCAGGAATTTTAGAAGCAAAATACGGTAAGCTCGCTAGAAATATAGCAAGTGTCATTATAATACTTGCTTATGTAGGAATTGTATCCTATCAGATGAAAGGGTTCGGGTTTATTCTGAACTTAACGACAGGCATGACCGTTGAAACAGGGACGATGATCGGTGCAGCACTAATTATTTTCCTTGCGATGATCGGAGGATTACGCTCTGTTTCTCAAACAGATGCATTGAGTGGATTTCTAATGGTAGGAGGTTTACTCATTACAGTTCCTACAATCTTTGTAATTGCAGGTGGCTGGGAAGAGATTGTTGCAAATGTACCTAAGTCTCACATGGAGCAAACGGGTGGACTATCAACGATTCAACTACTTGGTTACTTACTACCGTCTCTTTTCTTATTATTAGGAGACCAAAATATGTACCAACGATTAGCCTCCTCAAAAAGCGATCGATCGTCTAAAAAAGCACAGATCGGTTGGTTAATTGCTATGCTGGTAATTTCACCAGCTATCTCATTGATTGCCTTTGCATCCCGGTCGTTATTCCCGAATATCGATCCTGGCATGGCCCTTATGGCCACGACGACTGTAATGCCAATCGCTATTGGTGGAATCTTGTTAGCTGCAGCGGCTTCGTTTATTATTACAACCGGAAATTCCTATTTACTTTCAGCAGCGACAAATCTAACGTATGATATATATAGAAACTATATCAATCCGCAAGCGTCTGATGAGAAACAACTCCGCGTGACAAAAGGTTTTATCGTCTTCTTAGGAGTGTTTGCCTTTGTCATTATCACGTACTTCCCAAGTGTACTAGCTGTTCAAATGTATGCTTACACCGTTTACGGAGCAGGAATTACACCAGCTGTGCTGGCTGTATTCTTCTGGAAACGTGTGACAGCAGCAGGGGGGATCTCCTCTATGATAGCTGGTGTAAGTTCTACGCTTATTTGGGAAGTCGTTCTACAGAAGCCATTTGATTTAAACAGTGTGGTCATTGCTGTACCGGTGGCTATTCTATTCTTAATTGTAGTTACGCTTAGCACAAACAACAAACAAACGTCTGACCTTGCGCAATCAGCTTAGGGAGAGTGAAAAAATGAAACAACGATTACAACAATTAACCCAATGGATGAAGAAAGAGTCAGTAGATGTCTCTTTCTTCAACTCTACAGAAAATGTCTTTTATCTTACAGACTTTCACACAGATCCTCACGAACGTTTAATGGGACTGTTTGTGTTTCAAGATGCAGAACCCATTTTTGTCGTTCCAGGAATGGAAGCAGGGCAAGTGAAAGATGCAGGTTGGCCTTATGAAGTGCTTGGCTATGCAGATCACGAAGACCCATGGGCATTAGTGAAGGATGCTCTTACCAATCGTGAGATCAAACCAGTGGAAAAGGTAGCCTTTGAAGAGGATGTTTTAACTTACGGCAGAAGCCAGTCTCTTCTTCGTTTATTTAATGGAGCTTCTCCTGTATCAGTAGAAGAAACTATTAATCATATGCGCCTTGAGAAAGATGAGGGTGAGATTGAAGTCATGCGCCGTGCGGCTGAGATGGCAGACTACGGTGTGAAAGTAGGTGTTGAGGCTCTCCGTGAAGGCGTAACAGAAATGGAAGTCTTAGCGAAGATTGAGTACGAACTAAAGAAAAAAGGAATTCGCGAGATGTCCTTCTCTACAATGGTCCTTTTCGGTGAGAAATCAGGGCAGCCTCATGGGAACCCTGGAGATCGTCAACTACAAAAAGGGGACTTTGTCTTGTTTGATTTAGGTGTAGTCTTAGAAGGATACACATCAGATATTACAAGAACCTTTGCATATGGATCGGTTTCAGATGAGCAGCGGACTATATACGAAACAGTATTAGCAGCACAACACGCCTCGCTTGATATAAGTAAGCCAGGTACGAGAATTGGGGACTTGGATCAAGTAGCACGTGATGTGATTGAGAAAGCGGGTTACGGAAAATTATTCCCCCACCGCATCGGTCACGGCCTTGGTATAAACGTACACGAATTCCCGTCAATGAGTCACTTAAATGATCAACAGCTTAAAGTGGGAATGACGTATACACTTGAGCCAGGCATATATGACCCTAACGTTGGTGGCGTTCGTATTGAAGATGATGTGCTTATCACAGAAGACGGATTTGAAACCCTAACCAACTATCCAAAAGAACTACAAATTATAGAGTAACAAGAAACCCGCCTTTTTGGCGGGTTTCTTTGTTCCTTAAAATTAGGCGCCGCCTCCGTTTGGTGAGTGCTAGGGGGGATAACTCGCTTTCCTTTTTGGAGCTAGAAAGTCTCTTTGTAAGCTGGCCCTATGGGGCGCCAGAGCACACTACTTACGTTATTGAAAAAACTTCTTAAACTTCTCCATCTCTTCTTGTGTATGTTCTTTCGTCTCATCGAAATAGGGGTTGTCTTTTGTAACATCTTTAGGGTCTAGATCTGTTCTCATGGATAGAGAAGGTTGATCTGGTGTTTCACCAATGAAGCGGTCATTTAGTTCATTGAAGTTAGGCTGATTCTTTTGATTTTGATGTTTTTTCATCGTGCACCTCCTAAAGATAGGATGGGTTCAATAAGTGGAACTATGTAAAAAAACTCCCCGGTAAGGGGAGTTTTTTATGAGCTAAGGATATGCACGTTTACGTTTTGGCGACGACCATAATCCAAAGCGTCGCTATTCTTTTTCATATATAAATCAACGCGGTTGCCTTGAATCGCACTGCCGATATCACCAGCGATAGCTCGACCGTACCCTTCTACATAAACTTCAGAACCTAGTGGGATAACAGATGGGTCAACAGCAATGACTTTTTTGTTAGGGTTTTCGAGTAGATTAATTCCTGTTTTTGTTATTCCGCTGCAGCCATCACAATGAGCTGTATACGCTGTAGCTTCTACTTGAACCGTACGTTTAACGTTTGAAGGGACTTCTTTGTCTTCCTCTTCATAGCGGGCAAAGTTAGTATCTTTTTTATCGACTTTTATTTCTTTTATCGGAAGAGAAACGCTTTGAACAGCTATTTCTTCTTGTTCTGTTAATTGGTTATCTTTCGTATCCTGCTTTTCAGCGTGAACTGGAGTCATCCCAAGTCCAAGGATTCCAAGAGCAATAAGGGGCGCTACCAATGATCTGATGATGTTATTCATATAAGTTCCTCCTTCACATTCATTAGAAGGCATGAAAAAAAGCCATCATGCTCCCTGAAGGTTAAATGGCTTTGACTGCAAGCAAATGGCGTAAATCGATTCGTTCGTTGAAAATCCTTCTATAGGAAAGCTTTTTTCCTTCCACATGATAAGGTAACACGGTGGTAGGTATGTGTAAACCATTCTTCGATAATTTTTGAGAATGAAACTCGTTCTCGATTAATAGCGAGAATAAAATTATCTCCTTCGCTCAAGCTAATGGCATACAGTTACGAAAAGGAGAGCGTACACATGAAATTCAAGTTAATTGATTGGCCAACGTTTATTGGGGCACTGATTTTATTATTAGCGGTTTCGGTCCCGCTAGTGGTGTTTCCA
The DNA here is from genome assembly GCF_030166655.1 of Pontibacillus chungwhensis. Classification (GTDB taxonomy): domain Bacteria; phylum Bacillota; class Bacilli; order Bacillales; family BH030062; genus Pontibacillus. The sequence goes on from NZ_CP126446.1 coordinate 1,622,563, forward strand.
GAGGCAGGGAACAATGTAGTGAACATAGCTAATGAGTTTATGACCAGAAGGCTTGGTGTTGTTTACTTAATTGCTGGTCTTGGAATCTTATTCTTTATGCTTTATGTTTCGTTCAGCGAGAAAGGCAAGATCAAGTTAGGGGATATAGATGAAGAACCAGAGTTTAATAATTTCTCTTGGGCTGGTATGATCTTTTGCGCTGGTATTGGTGCGAGTATTCTTTACTGGTCAACGATTGAGTGGGCCTACTACTACCAGAGTCCTCCTTTTGGAATTGAACAAGGGACAGAAGAAGCGATTTTATGGGCGAGTTCTTACGGTATGTTCCACTGGGGTCCTATAGCATGGGGGATGTATTCCCTGCCAGCTTTAACGATCGCTTACTTTTACTACGTTCGTAAGAAGCCAGTTTTAAAAATAAGCGAAGCGACACGGCCTGTCATTGGTAAATTAGCTGATACTCCAATTGGTAATCTGATTGATATTCTCTTCATGTTCGGTCTGATCGGAGGGGCCGCGACAACGCTTGCTCTTGGTACGCCAATGATTGCTTATGGATTAGAGAATTTATTTGGCATACAGGTTAGTTTACTTGTCAAAACAATCGTTTTACTTGTCTGTACAACCATCTTCGCAGTAAGTGCGTATGTAGGATTGAACAAAGGGATTAAAGTGTTAAGTGATATTAACTTATGGGGCTCGATCTTCCTGATTGCTTTTGTATTTGTGTTCGGCCCAACACAGTTTATTGCAGAGACCACCTTTAATAGTATTGGATTGATCTTTGATAATTTCTTTAGAATGAGTACCTGGACAGAACCATACAACAGCTTAGGGCCATATGAGCGAACAGGTTTTCCTGAGAGCTGGACTATTTTTTACTGGGCCTGGTGGCTTGTATATGCTCCGTTTGTAGGGCTGTTTGTCGCTAAGATCTCAAGAGGAAGAACCTTAAAGCAAATGGTTCTTGGAACAATTGCCTACGGTTCGACTGGGAGTATATTGTTTTTTGGTGTCATTGGGAACTTTGGTTTGCACATGCAGCTTACGGGAGAGTTCGACGTTATTTCCGTTCTTGAAAATAATGAGCCGGCTAAAGCGATTATCGATGTGATTGGAAGTCTGCCTCTATCGTTTGTAATGGTGGCTTTGTTTACGATTCTGTCTGTGATCTTTTTGGCTACTACCTTTGATTCAAGTTCTTACATTCTGGCATCTGTTGTTCAGAATGAAGTAGAAGGAGAGCCTTTAAGATGGAATCGTTTATTCTGGGCATTTGCTCTTTGTTTAATGCCTCTAGTACTCATGTTTTTAGGTGGGCTATCCGCTCTTCAAACAGCAAGTATTGTAGGAGGGTTTCCACTCATCTTTATCATGATCCTGCTGGCCATTTCGTTCATGAAAGCCTCCACGTGGGATATCCAAGATGCGGGGGAGTATGAACCAAAAGCCATCCATATTGATTTTGAGGACGTCAAAAAGGTCCGTAAGAAAAAGAAAGATAAAAAGGGACCAGATGAAACCCATGTTGAAGATGACGACAAAGAATAGGGAAAGTAAACCTACATCAAAGGAGACACAACTATGAAAAAAGGTATCATCGATTGGCCTACGTTTCTTGGAGCTTTCATCCTTTTACTGCTCGTAACCATTCCTTTAATCCTCTTCCCTGATAAGGGGGCTGAGTATGTCAATCAGGCTAACACCTTTGTAACAACCAATTTCGGGGTTCTGTACTTATTGGTTGGATTAGGAATCTTTTTCTTCTTAATTTATGTCGCATTTAGTGATAATGGTCGAGTAAAGCTAGGAGAAGCAGATGAAAAGCCAGAATTCAACAACTTTTCCTGGGCGGGAATGCTTTTCTGTGCTGGAATTGGATCCAGTATTTTGTATTGGGGAACGATTGAGTGGGCGTATTATTATCAAGGACCTCCATTTGGGATTGAACCAGGTACAAAGGAGGCAATCGCTTGGGCAAGTACGTATGGCATCTTTCACTGGGGGCCGATTGCTTGGGCTATTTACACACTTCCTGCCTTACCGATGGCGTATTTCTACTATGTTCGTAAGAAGCCGGTATTAAAAGTAAGTGAGGCGACACGCCCATTAATTGGTAACTTGGCAAATGGGCCAGTCGGTACAGCAATAGATATCTTATTTATGTTTGGGCTACTTGGAGGAGCGGGGACTACGCTCGCTTTAGGTACTCCTATGATTGCTGAAGGAATCAATGAAATTACAGGAATCCCGGTTAATATGGTTATGAAGACCGCTATTCTTGCCATTGTTACACTTATCTTCGCGATTAGTGCATATAGCGGCTTGAAGAAAGGGATCAAAATTTTAAGTGACCTTAACTTGTGGTTATCCATTTTCTTATTAGCATTTGTATTTTTATTTGGGCCTACGAGGTTTATGGCTGAGACAACGACCAATAGTCTTGGATTATTACTCGATAACTTCTTCCATATGAGTACATGGACAGAACCTTACAATGCCCTTGGACCCTATGAGAAAACAAGCTTTCCTGAATCATGGACTGTCTTCTACTGGGCCTGGTGGCTCGTGTACGCTCCTTTTGTAGGGTTATTCGTGGCAAAGATCTCAAGAGGCCGTTCTATTCGTCAAATGATTCTAGGGACGATTATATATGGAACGATTGGAAGTATTTTGTTCTTTGGAATTATCGGAAACTATGGTCTGCATATGCAGCTTACAGGTGAATTTGACGTTATTAACGTGCTGAATAATGAAGGTGCCCCTCAGGCTATTATCGAGATAATCGGACAGCTTCCTCTAGCTTGGTTTATGATTTTTATTTTTACGATCTTGGCTATTATCTTCCTGGCCACTACATTTGACTCTAGTTCTTATATCTTGGCTTCTGTTGTCCAGAAGGAAGTAGAAGACGAGCCACTTCGCTGGAATCGTTTGTTCTGGGCATTTGCCCTTTGCCTTATGCCTTTAGTGCTCATGTTTCTTGGTGGGCTTGGGACGTTACAGACAGCTGCGATTGTCGGAGGTTTTCCTTTATTGTTCATCATGATTATGCTCGCGTGGTCGTTTATGAGAGCTTCATCAGAAGACATTCGCGCTTCTGAACATTATGAACCGAAGACGTTCGCACTCAATTATAAGAAAATTGTACAGCGTCTGAAGCGGAAGAAAAAGAGAGAAGAGAAACAAAAAGGTCCCGTTGATGCACATTTCGAAGATGAAGAAAAAGACAAAGATCATTCGGATGAGACAAAAGATTAAACGAAAGAGCCTGAAGCAAAAAATGCTTCAGGCTCTTTCGTGCACAATGCCCTTTTAAGTTTTTGGATCTGTTAAAGTTGTTTGTTGATTTTTACATGTTACATATATAAGTCCCTAATATGGAGCACCGGAAAGTGAGAATGTTTCCGCGTTAACCTGAGCGTAAGGTGGTTCGGGAAATCACTCGCTTTCCGCGGCCCCGCACGAGGTGGGGTCGTTCGACGTTGGCGATTGACGTGACGGTCTTAGTCGAACTTCATTATTCCCTTAAAAGCCTCCTCGCTGGAACTAGACTGGGTCCTTCTGCCGCAGGAGTCTCACAATTTCCCGCACAACCTTTTCCATATTTAGAAGAACGGAAACATGCCATATTAGAAGATAGAGTTGAATCTAAGCGATGACCCAGCTGGAGGGCCGTCTCATCAAACTTAGATAAGGGGTGTCTGGGGAACGGGGAGACTCCTGCGGGAGAAAGAGGTCGACGAGACCCCGCAGGGCATGATTTTTGCCCGAGGAGGCTCGACAGCTCGCCCGCGGAAAGCGAGTCGTTCCCCAGACACCCCAAGCACTAGTCAATAAAGACGGCCCCATCTACACTTCAATGTCTCAGCTTTTGGTATTGAAAAAGCCTTTAAAATAACAACACTAAACTATAACAGAGCCAAGTTTTTAGAAAACCAACAACCCAATCAAATGTTTAATGAATTACCAAGTAGGCTACAAATTTACATAATATTTAATAAATATACTTGATCCGTAAGTATACATTTTATTATAGTTAGATTAATTTAAATGTACGAAAAGGGGAGAAGTAAAGATGAACAGAGTCTCTAACCCTATTGTTGCAACATTTTCAATTGTGGGTCACGATCCTGAAACAGGAGAACTAGGCGTTGCCGTTCAGTCTAAATTCTTAGGTTCTGGCTCTGTTGTACCCTGGGCAAAAGCGGATGTGGGGGCTGTTGCAACGCAATCGCTTGCAAACCCTTCTTATGGTCCAGAGGGTCTTCAGTTATTAGAAGAGGGATATACCCCTGAAGAAGTTGTTCGAAAGCTTACAGAGGACGATTCCGAAAGAGAACTTCGACAAGTAGGAATTGTCGATGCTAAAGGTGAAGCAGCAACTTTTACAGGGGAGAACTGCTATGAGTGGGCTGGTGGGCAAACAGGTCCTCATTATGCGGTTCAAGGCAATATTTTAGTAAGTGAAGAAACCGTGAAGGAAATGGCTACGACATTCGAAAAGGCAGATGGCTCTTTAGCAGATCGTTTACTACAGTCACTTCAGGCAGGTCAAATGGCTGGTGGAGATAAGCGAGGGAAGCAATCTGCAGCGCTACTTGTAGTGAAGAAGAATGGAGGCTATGGAGGGTTTAATGACCGGTTTATTGACCTTCGTGTAGATGAGCATGATGAGCCGATTCATGAGCTTGTGAGAATTTATCATTTGCAACAACTCTATTTCGGAGCTACGAAAGAAGAAAATGTCGTTTCCATTGAAGGGGAAGTGAAAGAAGAGTTATTGAAACAATTAAAACGTCTAGGCTACTTACCAACTGTTTATGTTGTTGATTCCATTATGTACAAAGCGTTCACCTCATTTCTCCATCGAGAAAATTTCGAAGAACGAGCGCTTGAACATGGGAAACTGGATTTAGAGGTTCTGGAATTTATGAAACAAAAGCAGCTATAACATACGGGCTCTCTCCTATTCAGTAGGAGGGAGCTTTTTTATGAATGTTGATTTAAGATAGAAAGGAAACGGTTTTTATAAACTTTTCTCTACATACCTGTCACAAAACGAGAAAATCTGGTGTCTCTATAGTGAAAGCTGTTCGAAAGGAGGGGCCGCTTTGGAGGTGAGAGCGCAATTGTCTGACTCAAGCTATTCAACTATTTCTGAGCCAACAGAAGCTCAGTTTCAACAATTATTTAAACAATATTACCCGAATGTCGTTCGTAAAGTGATGAAAGTCGTTCAGGATCAACAAACCGCTGAGGAAATCGCACAAGAAGTGTTTCTTAAGTTATATCATGAGGACTGGGAAGGGATTCAATCAATTCCTGCCTGGTTAATGACCGTGGCAGTTCGTTTATCTTATAACTACATACGAACTGAGAAAAGACAAATGAAAAAAGCAGAGAAGCAAGCCACCTATAGTAAAGACGTTATCTCTTCTGTGGAAGAGACTTATATGAACAAGGAAGATCGAAATGAAGTGAAAGAAGCGTTAGCTCAATTAAACGAGAGGGATCAACTTCTCTTGATGATGAAGTTTTCAGGCTATCGGTACGAGGAAATTTCACAAATCGCTCAAGTGGAGCGTACATCTGTTGGGACATTAATCGCCCGGGCTAAGAAACGATTTAAACACATCTACTCAGAAATGAAAGGAGACGATCAGGATGAGGTGTATTGAAAATGGGACCTTGCAAGCTTATCTTGATGACGAGCTGACCCGTGATGAGAAGAAAACGGTTATGCAACATTTAGAATCTTGCCCTTCATGCCGGGAAGAACTAGAGATGTTACAGGCGCTTGATTTAGAACTAGATCTTTCCTTACAAGACTCAAGTTTAGAAGTGGATGTAGACGTAGCCTGGCGTACATTTGAGAAAAAGATCAATGTTAAAGGCCAAAAGGAGGAAAGTGCTAATCAGCCAACCTCTATTGAAACAGAACCCGTTAAACATAAAGGAGTGTCGAAAATGACAGCGAAAACAAAACGTTTGGTTGCCTCAGGTGTCGTAGCCGCGACCATTTTTGGATCTCTTGCTTTCCCGCAAGTTCAAGTCGCAGCCGATCAGTTCTTATCCATGTTCCGTGTCAACCAGGTTGAAATGGTGAAACTAACCCAAGAGGATATGCATGAAGTAGATCGTTGGTTGAGTCAGGAAAAGGAAGGGACCTATGATTTGAAGGGACTCGGAGAAATTAAAATTTCAGATCTAACACAAGACTTTAATGGATACAGTGAACACGCTCGCTTTTCAAATGTAGAAGAAGTTAAGGCCGCTGGATACGAGGTAGAAACCATCAACGACTATAATTTTGAAGGCATGCATCTCTCACCAGGATATGAACTTGGCTTTAATCTTGATGTCGATAAGGCGAACAACTTATTAACTCAGTTTGGCGTTGATGAGCAGTTTGATAAACGTTTGGATGGTGAAACCTTTTCGCTACATGTAGGTGAAAGGAAAGAATACAACTTCTCAAACGATAGCGGAAATATTAGTTATTCCAAAGTCGACGCACCTACGTTTACAGTTCCTGAAGGAGCATCTGTTGATGAATTGAAAGATACACTGCTAGAGCTTCCGTTTGTTCCGAATGATGTAAAAAGACAAATCCAGCAAATTCAAAGCATTGAGGAGACGTTACCTTTACCTTATGTTCAAGATGAAGGCGAAACGTTAGATGAGATCACCATTGCTGGAGAGAAAGGATTTATGGTCACCGGTCAACAACATTCCCTCATAATGTGGCAAAAAGGTGATAAGATCCATGTCTTAGAAACCTATACGGTTCACAAGCAAGATGGTACGGAAGCTCGCGTGGAGAGTAATGAACTACAATCAATTGCAAACGAATTAGCACAATAACAAAATGGGCTGCTTATGCAGTCCCTTTTGTTCGTGTGTTGAGAGGAGAGACTATTATGAATGTGATTGAAGCAAAAGGGCTTACGAAAACGTATAATGGCCAGGGCGGTATACGAGAGGTTACTTTAGATGTAGAAGAAGGCATGGTCTATGGATTTCTTGGCCCTAATGGAGCGGGGAAAAGCACATTCGTCAGAACGATGTTAGGACTTCTTACGCCAACAAGCGGAGAAGGGAAGCTTTTAGGAGAACCGATAGGCACATCAAAGTCTAGAGAACGTGTTGGATACTTACCTGAATTGTTTCGGTACCCAGATTGGCTGACAGGGAGAAAATTGCTTGAGAGTCATGCAGAACTTTGTAAGGTGCCTGTTCGCGAAAGAAAGAAACGAATAGAAGAAGTGATTGATCTCGTTGGTATGACGGGGCGTGATCATAAGAAAATTAAAGGATACTCAAAAGGCATGGCGCAGAGAATTGGCCTTGCCTGTGCATTAATGAATGATCCTAAGGTCATCTTTTTAGATGAGCCGACATCAGCTCTAGACCCGATTGGGCGAAAAGATGTGCGTGATTTAATGCTTCATTTAAGAGACCAAGGGAAAACGGTCTTTCTCAATAGCCACTTACTAAATGAGGTAGAATCCGTTTGTGATCACGTATCCATTGTACATAATAGCGAATTAATCGTTCAGGGGAAATGGCGTGAACTGATGTTAGTTGAAGCGAAGGTGGAGATTACCTCTTCTAAAGATGCGTCATTAACGAGCATGGAATACCCGGATTTCGTTCATCAGGTTGAAGCGAAGGAAGTGATAGATGGGCGTTCAAAAGCCATTTATCAATTGAGGAAGGAAGACGATATTCCTAAACTGGTTCATTATCTCGGTACCCACAAGCTTCCGATCTACGAAGTAACACCTGTCATCCCCCATTTGGAGGATGTATTTATGTACTGGGTGAATGAAAAGGAGCAGAGCTATGTGGACGATCGCTAAATTAACATTTAAAGAGATCATATCAAAACGAATCTTTCTTATTACGATGATTATGACCCTCCTTTTCCTTGTGTTATACGGAGTTGCTATTCACTATGCTGTGAAAGATTGGAATAACACATCGTGGGGAGGAGGGATGGGTGTAAACCAAATGATGCAACAACAACTCTTTTCTTCACAATTGTTGAGTGTTGGTCTGTATTTCTCATCGTTTATTGTGGCCTTGCTGTCGATTCTTTCTAGCGTTAGCGCCATTGCGAGTGAAATCGACAGTCATCAGATCGATACGTGGCTGATGCGGCCGATCACGCGTACACAGTTTCTACTAGGCAAAGTTATCGGACTTGGAGGATTACTTATTGCCTACGCGATTCTATTATTCGCAGGCATCCTACTCATTCATCAAGGAATTGGCGGAGAGGCGATGTCCCTTTCGTTCTCAAGCCTCCAAATTGGGAAAGCCATCTTGACTTACATCCTTCAACCGATCGTTCTTGTCCTGCTCGGTGTCATGTTAAGCAGTCGTATGACGACATTAAATGCCGGAATAGTCTTAATTATCATGTATGGATCAGCTTTTATTGGCGGGTTTATCGAACAAATCGGTACGGTGATGGAGAAAGCAGCTCTAGTTAATATAGGGATTATCTCAAGCCTCGTTTTTCCGGTCGATGCGATGTACCGAAAAATGACCGTTTTCTTGTTCGATACAGCGGATAATCCGGTTAGTCTAGCTCAACAAGGGATGTTTGCGAGCGCTTCAGCTCCGAATAACGTTATGATTGTTTATACGATCGTGTACGGGTTTATCGCTCTTATGTTAGCACTCTACTCATTTAAGAAGCGTGATTTGTAATGAATACAATGATCAGATGGTTTGCTATACCCCTAATGGCGATGATGTTTTTAACGCTTCTATTTATTTACACTAAAAGCTTTGCCATGTAATAAACTTTTATTAAGAACTCGAATTCGTAATGGAAAGCACAAAGTCTAAAGGCTTTGTGCTTTTTCTATGGGGAGTTAGGAAATATTTAATAATGAACCCCCTAGATGAACTAGTTCTTTATTACTATTTCACCTAAAATGATGGAAAAATTGGAACCATATGGATATCTGTTTCGTCTATACTAATGAAGCAAAATTTATGCCTAATGTAGCTTAGTAGAATCAGACCGTCACCTTAAGAATAGATCATCATCTTCTTTGTACTTTCATAGGTTACAAGTGGGCCTTATAAGAAAGGGAGAGATGCATGAAGAAAAAATGGATAACCGGAGCCTTATGTACAGCCTTATTAGCAGGAGGGGTTACACCTGTATGGGCAGACACAAGCTCAGATGTGAAAGTGGAAAATATGAAAACGGCAGCCTTACAAGAGGCAATGAAAGAAGCGGATATTACGAGAGACGAAGCAGTAAAAATTGCAAAAGACTTTGTTAAAGTTGCCGAGGATTTTGAACAGGAAGATGTTCGTTTTGACTCCCATTTTAACGGACGGGAACAAGTAAAAGAATGGGAGATTAATTGGTCGAAGCAAGGAAAGAACTTTGAGCATATTTCGGTCAATGTCAACGCTGATACAGGTGATGTGATACGGATGAATATTCACAGAGAATCCGATCAATCAGAGCGCACATTCCCTCCTAAAGTAGATTTTGAGAAAGCAACAAGTATTGCTCAGTCCTACATAGAAGAACGTTACTCCGATCAGATTGGTGAGCTGAAGCTTAATGAAAGAAGCGAAGAGCGTAGTACTGAAAACTTCCGTCGAACTTATCAGTATCGTGTTGAGTTTAATCAACTCGTAAATGGCGTTTCCTACCCGAATAATTCCATTGATGTGACGGTGAGTGGAAATGGAGACGTAACAGACATTTATTATCGATGGGATGAAGTGGACAAGTTTGAAGAAGTGAAAAATGTTCTTACGAAAGAGAAAGCATTTGAACTCTTCAAAGAGGATTTTGACGTAGAGCTTCGTTATGGGGTGAATCATTACTCCGCTCGTGCTGGTGATGATGTCAAAGCGTATTTAACCTACGTACCAACGAAGAAAGATGGCTTAGAAAATTATGGACTAAGTCAGATTGATGCTCAAACAGGTGAATGGATTAATCACGAAGGGACTCCTTTAAGTGAAATAGACGAAAGTGACAAAGATAAGTACGCGGTATCAGAAGAACCTGTAGCTGAAGAAGCAGAACCATTACAAGAATTAGAAGAAGAGTTAAGCCAAGAAGAAGCCATGAAGAAAGTAAAAGCATTTGTTGATCTTCCTGATGGCTACGAACTGGCTTTCTCGAATTACGATGAGAACAACTATAGATCGAATGAAAATCCAACATGGCGCTTTGAATGGAGAGATACTGGGGAAAGAAACTATGGTCCAACCGGAGTCCATGTTGCAGTAGACGCTACGACAGGTGAAATACTCAATTATGATAATCGTCAATATGAGTATTATGAAGGCGTTCCAGAAGACTTTGAAGTCAACACGACAAAAGAAAAAGCAAAAGAAACTGCCATTTCGTTCGTCAAAGAAGTAGCCCCATCTAAACTCGATCAGATTCATGTTTCCACCCCTCATGAACGAAAAAGTGGGGAAGACGAAAAAGTTGTATCGTATAACGTAAACTTTGAACGTCAGGTAAACGATCTACCAGTACAAAATCAAGGTGTGAATGTATCGGTAGCGGCTGATACAGGAGAAGTCATCGGTTACAATTTACAATGGGATGACGTTCAGTTCCCAGACCAAGATAAGGCCATCTCTAAAGAAGAAGCAAAAGAGACTTTACTTGATAAGTACGATTTAAAACTTCAGTACTTCACTCCTTTCGATGAGAAAGAGGAGAAAGAAGAAAATAATGATAAAGATGAAGCGATGCTTGTCTACCAACCATCTCTTGATGCAGGCTTCTATACGTCTCCTAGATTCTTTGACGCAACGAAGGGTGTTTGGATTGATGAACAGACGATGGAACCTGTGGTAGAAAATACTAAAGAGGTAACAGATATAGAGGGACATCCAGCTGAACAAGCTCTCCGCACGTTAGTCGAATATAATATGATTGAAGTAGAAGATGGAAAAGTAAATCCAGATGAAGTTCTGTCCCGGGCCGATGTGATTGAGCTGATGATGAAGGGGCTAGGCTTTGACGATTATTATTACAGCTCACGTGATGAGGTGCCATTTGAGGATGTAGAGAAAGGTACTGAATTGTACCGCTATTTAACGACGGCAATAGAGAGAGGTTTCCTCGACGGAGACGAGGAAAAATTCTATCCTGAAAAAGAAGCAGAGCGTGAATATGTCGCGAAGCTTCTTGTTAAGGCACTAGGTTATGACAACCTTGCAAGTAAAGAAGGAATTTTCGAAGCAGATTTCTCAGATGAATCTGAAATGGAATATGAAGGCCATGTAGCTCTTGCCACTCGACTTGGATTAATGAGCGGAAAAGATGGAGCGTTTGAGCCAAACGAATCGATCACGAAAGCAGAAGCGGCGGTAAGTTTGCTGAAGTATTTGGAAATTGAACCCACATTAAATGAAGATCGCTATTAAGCAAAACCCTCAGGCTCATGCCTGGGGGTTTTCAATTTCACGGGGGATAGGAAGCAGAAGAAATGGAGATTTGAACAAAAAAATGCTCCGGCCTTATCGCAAACCGGAGCAACAGCATTTCATTTATTAAAATTGGGAGGAACTAACTTACTTCTTGGGAGTCACCACATGGTACTCACCGTTCAAGATGACTCCCGCTACTGTAATGGATCGGCTGGCATCAGCTCCAGCTTCACCACTTTGGTAGCTGTAATTGGAGGTAATAAACTTTACAAATGACTCATCTGCAGCAGCTTTCTCCAACAAATCTTGGAACTGGGTATCGTTCTCTAACGAGAGGAGCAGTACACCCTCATGGTCCTCTGTTAAAGGCAGTTCCCTTTTGGTTAAATCACTTATATGAAACAGATATTGATCTGGTGTACCCTCTTTTGTAACGATATGTCCAGATAACACCTTTTCTCCGCTGAAAGAAAGGGAGTTTGGTTGTATATCCTGAAGGATCATACCGTTTATTTGATCTCCTACTTCAAAGTCTGTTGAGATTTCTTTGGAGATCATGGCTTTGTTTTGACTGTCAGAGACAGGATTGGAACCTCCTCCGGCAGAGTCAAATGTTTCAGGTGTTTCCGTTGAAGGACTTGAACTATACGGTTCAAGTTGCGTTACAGTTACGCCGCCCACAAGTAGAACAACTGTCGCATACACGGTCATCGCAGCAGGCTTAAACAAATAATGTTTCATTTTAGGTTTTTCAGGCTGCGTTTCATGACTAATCGCTTGAAAGACGCGTTGTTTATCCTTCTCTGTGAAGGAGGTTGGAATGTGGTTGTGATAGTCCTCTTTCAAGTCCTGTAATTGCCGATCCACACTCATCATTGATCACTCCTTTGGAGACTTGCCTCATTCAATAGCTCAGCTAATTTCTTTCTGGCACGATTTAAACGGGTTTTAACACTGGATTCTTTTTGATTCAAAGATTGAGAGATCTCTCTAATGGAAAATTCATTAAAATAATAAAGGATGAGTACTTCACGGTATTTAAGAGGAAGTTTCAAGATCTGGTTTATTAACTCACTGGATTCATCATCACGCATAACTAATGTTTCAGGTGTTAAATCGTCCTGTGTCTCTGTAATAAACGATTTGATCTTTTGAAAGAGGTTGTCATGCCTCGTATGGAAACTTCTCAAATAATCTTTACTCTTATTGATGGCTATAGAAAAGATCCAAGTTCGTAAGGATGATTTGCTTTGAAACGTGTGTAACTTCTTATACACCGTCAGAAACGTTTCCTGCGTGATATCATCTGTATCTGCGCTATTCTTAACATAGGTGTAAACAAAGCGCTTCACGTCATCACCATACTCATCCATAATCTTTTCTAAAGCTTCTGTTGAATCCATCTCTAGTAAATTTAGTGAGTCGTTTTGGCGAGAAGGGGGCTTTTCCATTGCAGCCTTTTCTCCCATCCTGGTTCATCCTTTCATTCCATGTATCCTTCGGTTGTGGGTGCGTTCAATAATAAGACGGAACGTTTCCACAACGGGATTCACTTTTAATGAAATTTTTTATAATTTTTTTGAAACCTTTTTTGCGGCCTATGATAAAGGGGTTTCTAACATCCTTGGTTCGAATCATTATGTAAAGTTTATCATTCACTTTATGGGAGTAGAAATAAAAAGAGTCAGGATGTTTATTACATCCTGACTCTTTCATTATGCAGCTGCTTTTTTAAATCTTGGGAATCCAACTAGAATGGCTACAATTCCTGATACCGCAATTAAGATCGGATAGAAAGAGTAAGGAAGCAGTTCGATAGGCGATAGCTCTCCAATCTGCGCTGCAGTTAACAGCTGAGCTCCATAAGGAATTAAGCCTTGAACGGTACAAGAGAATATATCAAGCAAGCTTGCCGATTTTCTTGAGTCGATCTCGTATTCATCTGCTACATTTTTAGCTAGTTGACCGGTTGTAATAATGGCGATGGTATTATTTGCTGTTGCAAGGTTTGTAGTCGCGACTAGCCCTGCAATACTTCCTTCGGCACCTTTTTTAGATCGAATGCCTTTGGTTAATGTGTGAAGGAGGAACTGGATTCCGCCGTTTTGGTTAATCATGGCGACTATTCCACCAATGATAATTGTAAGAAAGATTAATTCAGACATCGAGTTAATCCCAGATGTAATATTGGTCATGAAGGCATCAAGTGAATAGTCGCCGCTTATTCCTCCAATGACACCAGATAAAAGGATCCCTCCAATTAATACAGCCATAACATTAAGTCCGGCTAATGCACCAATGAGTACACCAATATACGGGATGACCTTCAATCCATTAAAGCTGTCTGGATTCACAGAAGATTCGCCACCAGATGTGAGTACAATTAACAGAATGATGGTAAGAATCGCGGCTGGGAGAACGATAAAGAAATTCGTTTTAAATTTATCTTTCATCTCTGTCTTTTGCGTGCGAACAGCTGCAATGGTTGTGTCTGAAATGATGGATAGGTTGTCTCCAAACATCGCCCCTCCAACAACAGCTGCTAATGATAACGCAGCGGAGAATTCCGTTTCAGCGCTAATTCCAACAGCAATGGGAGCAAGAGCACTAATGGTCCCGACTGAAGTTCCCATAGAGAGGGAAATAAAGCCCGCGATGATAAAGACTCCTACAATGATTAAATTCTCAGGTAAATAGGTTAAAGCCAAGTTTACAGTGGAGTCAACGGCTCCTATGCTATTGGCAACAGAAGAGAACGCGCCTGCTAGTATAAAGATAAAGACCATAATCATAATGTCAGGATGGCCTGCCCCTTTGGCAAACTGCTCAACTTTTTCAAACGTAGGTTTTTTACGATTTTGCAGGATCGCTACAATAGCTGCAAGTAAAGCCGGAATCAAGATAGAAATATAATAGAAATCACCTGTAATGATACCTGAACCTACAAAGATGACTAAGAAGATCCCTAAGGGTAACAGGGCGAGTGGATTTCCTTTGTTGGTATTCATGTTGCTGCACCTCTTTCTTGGTAGTTTGTCGAGTGTGTTGGGTTCTACTCATCCATGTCCAATAAAAAATGCCCCTTCTTAATCAGAAGAGGGCAATCTATACGAGCTCCTCTTCTCATCTATCAAGTGTTAACCTTGCTGGATTTGGCACAGCACTCATATGAAATGAGCCCGCTGCCGAGACATCGTAGGGCCAGTCCCTCCGCCTCTCGTGATAAGAAGGAGTATTCATTTTTTGTTTTACATGCAATGATTAAGTTTACTTACTTAGAAGGGCACTGTCAATGGATATACAAGAAAAGTCCAACCTTTTTAGATGTTTTCTGTATCCCTTCCCTTATAAGGAAAACAAAAATCCCAGTGTATGGGACACTGGGATGATCTCTTAAATAATATTTTGAATGTCTTGAGAATCTGTAACCATTAATAGGACTTTTCCCTCATCTAAGTGTTCTTCGTATGTTTCAGCTTCGTGTTGAGAAAATCCGAGGTCTTGTAATTTATTACGTAGCTCGTCACCTTTTTTGTTGAAAAGGTTGCCGACAATCTCTCCCATATTCATTTCGTTTATTCCAACGGTATTTGCGTCGGTATTGTCTGCGAGGCGTTCAGTGCGGTCATCATCGTGAGTCATTAAATAGATATGATCCTTTGTAACACCATTATCCGCTAATTTCTGGACGTCATTTTGAAGCTTTTCGTCATTCTGGTACTCTCGTACAAAAGGTTTCATTGTAAAGTTCCTCCTTCATTATTATTCCACTTTTTCACTTCCCTGTAGAGGTATTGTGAAACATTTGGATGGTTTTTGTAAGAGTTATGTGAAAAATATGACTTATATGAAAACAAATTGTAATATAACCGTAACTTTATGACGAACAATCTTTTGTTAGAATGGTCCTAGTAGAAAAAACAGACGATACTAGAAAAAGATGGAGTGGGGAATATGTTGAAAAAGATCATTGCTTGTGGAATGGCCGTTATGTTCACATTCAGTAGTGCATCTGTAGTAGGAGCTGCAACCAATTCGGACAAGTTGTTAAGCGTAGCTAGAACACATATGGGGGTACCATACGTCTTTGGAGGACAGAGCGCAAGCGGATTTGACTGCTCTGGGTATACTCAGTATGTATATAATAAAGTAGGCATTTCAATTCCACGTACGACAGGAAGTCAGGCTACTGTAGGGGAAGCTGTAAGTAAAAGCAACTTAAAACCTGGTGATTTAATATTTTTCAAAAATACTTACAAGAGAGGAATCTCTCATGTGGGAATTTATGTAGGAAATAATAACTTCATTAGTGCGACTTCAAGTAAAGGGGTGGACGTCGTATCATTGAATAATTCTTATTGGGGTCCGAAGTATGCAACAGCGCGCCGAGTTGAAAACTTCGATGTTAATGCATTATTTGATGACTTAGATGAGAATAATGAAGCTTATACAGCAATCAAAGAATTGGTGGAGAATGAAATCATTAATGGCTACCGTGATGGAACGTTCAAGCCTGACCAACCTGTTACAAGAGGACAAGCAGCTGCATTAATTAACAATATCATTGGTTTTGAGGCAAGTAATCAAGAGCCGTTTTCTGATGTGAGTGCTGGCCATACCTTTGCTAGCCAAATTGCGGCAATGAAAGAACTTGGCATTATTCACGGTTTTAACAATGGACTGTTCAAACCGGATGAATTCATTACACATGGGCAAATGGCAATTATGATTAAGAATGCATTAGAAGTTACAGGTGGAAACCCAGACGAAATGAAACAAGATGGGTACGATGAGCGAGCTTCTCGTGCGGAATTTGCAACAGCCTTACACGACACTCTTTTTCAATATAATAAGTAACTAAATCTTTACTAGTATGACGGTTTAAGAGTCTCTTTGGTTTCATTCCAAGGAGGCTCTTTTTAGTTCAGTATTTTATCTCTATTTGTTATTTACCCAGGCTGTAAATAAGTAAAACATAAGAGTTTTAAGGACGTTTGAGAGGGTAGGGTCCAATGGACTAATGAATGTGCGCTCATTTAGGTCAATGGGTGTGGTTTGTTAAGTTAATGTGTGAAAATTGGTCTTAATTTCCTGCTACTTAAGAATCGAAAATTATCAGAATATTGATATATTTCTAATTTTTATTTATGATGGGTCTAACTTACATCCTATACTCATTTATATGCTTGGGAAAATAAAGGGACAAAAGGGTGATTTTATCAGTCTTTTCTTCTAGGTTTTCCCAAAAATAAAGAGAGGTGTGAGAGGAGTATGAGAGAGATAGGAAGCATATGCTCTAGTAAAGAGTAAGTGCTTCTTCAGAGAGAGAGTTGATCTTTACATTGAAAGGTTCTGAAGTTGGGAAAACGATAAAGTTACATCGGCTGAACCAAAACCGCACGCTTGAGGAAACAGCTCAGGGAATTTGTTCAATCTCCTATTTAAGTAAGATTGAGAACGGGCTGACCAAATCAAGTGATGAAATTGTTCAATTACTCTTTAATCGATTGAATATCCCCGTAGAAACGCTTGAAGAAGAACTAGATGAAGGGGTCCTTGAACAAGAACTGCAAGAATGGTACACCGTTATTTTACAAAGGGAAACGGACCAGGCGACTGAGCAATATGTGAAATTAAAGCAAAAATTAAGCACACTCTCCACTCCGAGTACCTTGTCATTATTTAAACTCTATGAAGTTCGCTATCATCTCCATATGCGCCACCTTTCAGAAGTGCCGGTTCTCATGGACCGATTAGAAAGGATGCAAGATTTATTTGAAGAGAAACATCATTACTATTATATGAAGTTTTATGGTCTCTACCACCATGTTCAAGAAAGGTATCAGGAAGCCCAGCAATATTACAAGAAAGCGTTGGCAATCGGATATCAGAACACATTAAGTGATAGTGAAAGAGCTGATTTGTATTTCGTGACCGCGATCAATGAGTCCTCTTTGCAAAATGTGACACTGGCTCTTCATTATGCAAGGTTGGCACTAAATTTATATACAGTTCAATTTGATTTTAAACGTAGTGGAGATTGTCAAATTTTACTTGGGATTTGTTATAAGCGTACTCGCCAATTTGAGCAAGCGGATCAGTGCTTTCAGCTAGCTGTCAAAGCTGCTGGTAACCTGCAAAGTTCCTATTTAAAAGGAATCGCCTATCATAATTTAGGTTCCTTGCACGCTGCTCTTTCTCATCATGAGAAAGCAATTGATTATTTTCAGAAGAGCTTGATCTATAAGGAGAATAAGAATAGTAAAGGGAAATTAACGAGTATTGCTTCTATTGTGGAGTCTCTTTACGCCTTAGGTGATCAAGGAAGAGCATTAGAATGGATTGATCGAGGCTTAATGATGATCAATCAACAAGAGGATTTTCAAATCCTTCGATATTATTTTCAGGTGTATAAATACCGGGTCTTAGAGGATCTCATTAGTCTGGAGCATTATTTAAGGGAAACAGTCATTCCTTATTTTATCGATAATGAAAACCAATTCTATATCGGACTCTACTGTGAACTGCTTGCTGAGTGCTTGCAGAAACACAAGAGGTATAAGGATGCTTGTTATTACTTGACTCTGGCTAATGAATCACATAAAAAATTATCAATTACCTAAGGGAGAGTGGGAAAGTATGAAAAAATGGATGATTTCAGCTTTAGCTATTGGGGCGATCGCTTTTTCAGCAATAGGTGGGTTTACTGCGCAGGCATTAGACGAAGAGCCAGAACCTTGCACAATTGAATTAACAGACATTTAAGTAGTAAAGCCCCGGACTCTGGTTGAGTTCGGGGCTTTTTGTATGAGCTATTCCTCTGATCAAAAGTGAATATCTGTCAAATTCAAACGATTTACCTCAACGCGATTAAGAGGAGTGCACGGTCGATTGCGATCTTAGTCGTGTTGCTTTTTTATTCGTCATAACTTTATAAAGGTACATCACAACGAAAACGAATAATCCCATTATAAAATATAACGAATGATATCCAAGTAGCGACACTACTATGCCTAATACATAGGAGCCGGTGGCGATACCTGTATCAAATAATGTGAAGAATGTCGCTGTTGCATGTCCACTTCTGTGATGGTCGGCAGATTGAATGGCTAACGTTTGGAAGCAAGGGACAAGGCTACCATAGCCAAGACCAATGAATGTAGCTGAGAGCAATAGCATAAAGGATGAATCTGTAATACTTAACGTAAGCAAACCAAGTGCAAATAGAACGAGCGACGGATAAATCACAATGCTTGGTCCTCTAGAGTCAAATAGTCGGCCTACAAAGGGTCTAGAGACTAGCATAGCAATGGCGAATACGGCAAAGAAGAAACTAGCTGCTTCTAGTAATCCAAGTGATTTCGTATAGATAGATATATATGAAATGACACTTGAGTAGGAGAAAGCTAATAAACTTCCTACAAGCGCAATCGGTAAAGCTTTTACTTCAAATAAATCATGAAAGCTTAACTTCTTCTTACTTGAAGGAGCTTCTGTTGCTGGTGCGGATACTAAACTAGTGAATAGAAGAGCACCGGCGAGTAAAGCACCGAGTATTATGAAGAGCGTTGAGAAGCTAAGCCAATTTAATAGGGTTAAGGCTAGGAATGGACCTGCCACTACTGCGAGATTCATTGACATTGCAAAGTATCCAAGCCCCTCACCGCGACGACTATCTGGAGTAATATCCGCCGCAATAGCACCTGCAGCAGTTGTGGCGATTGCAAACCAAATCCCATGGAAAAATCGAAGCGCTAATAATAAATAAAAACTTGTAGCCGCTACATATACGAATGTAGTGAGCATAAATAACAACAAACTAATCAAAAGCATTCTTTTCTTCCCAAAGTCTTCTAATAACTTTCCAGAAAAAGGCCTTACCAGAATAGCTGAAAGTAAGAAAAGCGTAACGATTAAACCAGCCTGAGACTCGGAGCCGTTTAGATCATCGGTCACATATATCGGTAATGTGGTTAAAAGAGCATAGAAGGTAAGAAATAAGAAAAAATTGCTTAAGGAAATAAATAAAAAGCTTTTCGTCCATATAGGTGATTTTTTTTGAGTCATAAGAGTCCTCCTCTGATGTTCTTGTCGGTAGCAGGATTCTGCTTTGTTGTCTATTCGATTAAAAACACCAAGATTCATATTATGCTTCTTATTATCCTTTGTAAAGGTATATGCATTTCCATTTAGGCTTCTAGTTGTTGGTTATGGATGTGATCCATATGGGCCGTTATATTTTATGAGTGCTCGGGCTTGTTCGGGGACAACTCGCTTTCCGAGGGGGAGCTGGGAAGACTCCTCGTTCGCATTCGCTCTCTGTGGGGTCTCCCCTAGGCTCTTTCCCCCGTAGGAGTCTCGCAGTCCCCGAACAAGCCCTGACTACATAGGGGGTGAACGGCCTTGAGGCACGAATTGTGTGAGGTGACCTCTCCGCATAATGCATGTTGCCGTTCATCCAAATATGGCAAAGGTGGGCTTGGAAACTGCTAAACTCCCGTGGGCAGAAGAGCCAGTTCAGTTCCAGCGTGGAGGACCTAGCGCGATAAGTCATCTTTTTTCCAAAGGCTAAACGCCTTTTCCAAAAAGCTGTCTTATCCGTACGGTCCTAGGCACCAAGCTTGCACATTTCAATCTAGGAGAGCGAGTTGACCCTGGGCAAGCCCAAGCACTCATCAATCGTATCGGCCCTTTACTACTAAAAATTCTTAGCTATAAGGATTATGGAACACAAAAAAATCCCCGGCATGGCCGGGGAACGAAGGGGAAAGTTCATTTATTGTGCTACTGCAAAAGTAGTAGTAGCTGCATTTACTGCTTCCTGTACGTTAATGAGTCCATTCCCGTAATAGAAAGCATCGCCTAAAGGCGTTGTGGTACTATTTAGTAAGCTGCGCACTTCTTGGTTAGTAAGAGAGCTGTCCTCAGCTAAAATGAGTGCTGCAGCACCGGCTACATGCGGGGACGCCATTGACGTTCCGTTATAAGAGCCGTAAGTATTGCCTGGTAGTGTACTGTAAATATTAGCTCCTGGTGCCATTACTTCTAATTCTTCACCAACGGAAGAAAAAGAGGCACGGTTCAAGCTTTCATCTACTGCTCCAACAGCAACAACAGATGCGTATTTAGCTGGATATCCGATGGTATTCTTTTTTCCTTTAGATCCTTCATTTCCAGCCGCGGCTATTAACAAAACACCTTGTTGGTAAGCTTGATCCATTGCTTGTTCTAATGTTGTTGAGCCACGGCTTCCGCCTAAACTCATATTTACAACGTCAATGTTGTTGTCGACGGCCCATTCAATCCCTTTTGCGATTCCGCTGTAAGAACCACTGCCGCTGCTGTTTAATACCTTAACAGCATAAAGTTCAGCTGATGGGGCTACCCCGATGACACCAAGGGAATTGTTGACACCTGCAATTGTGCCAGCTACGTGTGTACCGTGACCGTTTCCATCATTAAATGGGTCCGGTTCACCATCTACGAAACTTGCGCCACCTGCTACTTGTAAATCTTCATGACTAGCGCTGATTCCGCTGTCTAATACTGCTACTTTAATTCCGCTACCAGAATTCCCGCTTGCTTGAACATCGTCAGCATTGATTGCGGGAATGCCCCACGGGGTTGTCTGCCCGTAAGCTTGTACGTTAGCATCTTCTTCAATATAAGCAACATTTGGATTCTTCTTAAGAGCTTCTACAGCTTTAGGGGGGAGTTTTGCCTGAACAACATTCATATACTTGAATTGATGCTTCACTTTTCCGCCAACCTTATGAATGGTAGATACTTCTTTGTGATCGACCCCAGCCTTAAACCCAATTAAATAGTCTTGGGGTTTCTCTGACGGCTGAGCCGAAATTTTGCTTGGTCCTATGGATAAAGATAAGACGAACATAAAGCTAAGTAGTGCAATGACCAATCGTTTCAATAGAATCCCTCCTTAAATAGTTGACTCTATTGTATAACGGGTCTAAAAGAATTTCTTTGGGACAATAAAAGATTGATAGGGAAGGGGAGGGCGTAAAAGGAATCGCTTTTAGAGAAAAATAGGAGAATGGGCACGGGTTTTGAAAGGTTTAAATGAGGATTTGTGCAAATCAAGCGTGGAAACGATAGAAGAACGGGTGTTTGGGGAAAGGGTTTGGGAAAAGTAGAATAGGAGAGTGGTTTGGATACCATTTACTAGTATACCACAAAATTATGAAAATATTGGATAAAAAATGTATTTATCTTCATATGATTACTTGAGTCCTTTGTGATGTTCCCCTATAATAGGAAGTAACAAAAAAAGCATACGTAAGAAGACCACAAGGGGAGCCGCTAGGCTGAGATTGAACGATTCGTTCTGACCCTCTGAACCTGTTAGTTAGTACTAGCGTAGGGATGTGGCTTTAGTGATGGCGCAATGCAAACGGACTATCCATCTTAAAGCTCTCCCTTGCATTGCTTTTTTTGTGTGCATTTTTATTTTAGGGAGGCGATTCAGATGAAACATAGTCCGATTTTATTTTTAGTAGAGGTAGCGATGTTTGCGGCTCTAGGTGCAGTTTTAAGTTTACCGTTTTTAACTATTCCGTTGTGGGTCCAAGGCGGATCCATTGCCTTTGCCATGGTTCCTATTTTCTTTATGGCTTATCGATGGGGGTTAAAAGGTGGCGTTACAACAGGACTTTTAGTGGGGATTTTTAATTCATTGATTAATCCATTTATAGTCCACCCTGTCCAATATGTGATGGACTATCCTCTTGCTTATGCTGTGGTTGGTATAGCAGGAATCTTTTCTAAGCCAGCGCTTAAAGCTGTTCGGGATGGTCATGCAAAGTCGTTCACAGTTTATATTGTAATGGGCACATTACTTGGAAGTGCACTTCGGTTTATGAGTCACTTTATAGGTGGGATTGTGTTCTTCTCTTCCTTTGCGCCAGAAGGCACAGCAGTCTGGTACTATTCCTTAACCTATAATATTGGTTATATGCTGCCATCGTTTATTATTAGTGCAGTCATATTGAATATCATTTTATATAAACAGCCGAAGTTGCTCCGTTTTGGCGGGTCCCAAACCGCGAAATCTGTGTAACTCATAACAGGTTCAAGATAAAAAGGCGTGTCGCAGAGAGAAAAGACGATCTGCGGCACGCTTTTGTTTTAATATAGAGTTTGAAAAGGCCGTGTTTGAGGAAAGCAAGTCGTGAAAGGGAATACTTGATTAGTAGATCTTAATATGAAATAACAAGATGTTCTTTCTAGTGATAAATGAGTAAATTAGGAATCTAATATATTAATTGCAAAAAATAGGTTCGTTTTTTCTAGAAGAGGGTAAAGGTGTATGTGGAATGTATCTTTTAAAAGGGGGAAATTAACATATGAGTCAAAAACAGACATTAACAGCGCAAACATTTCTCTCTAAACTACTTACTCAATATGCATCAATACATGAAAAGGCTGTAGGTGCACAGGCTGAAGAATATATTAAACAATTAGGAATCCGTACAGGTGAATGGCTTGAAGGACATTATGTAGATGACAAATCCACGCGATCTGTAGATCAGTATGTGAATGTCATTCTTGCTATTAAAAACGACATCGGAGGACATTTTGAAATAGAAGAAGTTACGCCTGAGCGTATCGTTGTAAAAGGAATAAAATGCCCATTTGGAGAAATGGTCAAAGATGCTCCTCATTTGTGTCAGATGACTTCTAGTGTATTTGGAGGGGTCGCATCTCGTCATTTTGGATACTCTAAAGTCCATCTTGAGCGACGAATTGCCACTGGTGATGACCACTGTCGAGTTGTGATTCACTTAAGCCAAGATGAGAATGAAGCGGGACAGGAATACTACGAATTACCTGTAACCCCTAAAAATGGAGATCCATTTCAATGGGAAGAAGAAACGATTAAGATGCTCGGGGAAGAACTTCGAAAGAGCGATGAGATGATTGCAGGGCTTGTAGCTGAAATTGAAGAGCTACGTTCACAAGTTCGCATACAAGAAAGGAAAAGCAGAAGAGACTTCCGATAAGGAGGTCTTTTCTGCTTTTTAGTCGTTTAATAACCGGTAAATAGACTCAGAACATAGTGTTTTGTAATACTCGTGTAGCTGATGGTCTCCTGCCATAAGCCATTGTAAAATACAGCCATCAATTAGACTTCGGATGGCTTTGGCTCCTTGGTCGGAATTAACGCTTAGAAAGATCCCTTCTTCCTTTCCTCTTAGAATAATGGACTTTCCAATTTCAAAGCAATTGGAATAGAAATGCTGATTGATTTCTTGAAAACGGGGTATTTTAGGTACATAAGACAAAAAATCTAAATAGACCTTATAAAACTGATCGTTTTCTTTTGGACCAACAAAAACAGCATTCACATAAGCTTGTAGTTTTTCCTCGGCTGACTCAGCTTCTTGAACAGCGCTTGCTTCTTTTTGGTAAATTTTCTGAGTTAACCATTCTAAAAGGTTAGCAAATACATCTTCTTTGTTCTTGAAATAATAATTTGTTACGCCTTTACTGACGCCGGCATAAGTGGAGATATCTTGCAAAGTCACGGTGCTATATCCTTTATCGGCTACTGCTTCAAATGTGGCTTGCAGTAATTGTTCTCTTCGTTGTTGTTCTCGCTTTTTCATAGGAACCTCCGAATCACGTGTAATAGGTCTATTGTATAAAAATTATACCAATGGGACAAATCCTTTGACATATTTAATTTGACCAGTCAGAATAAAAATGTAAATAAAGAAGATCTAATTTATTGATTTCAATAGAGGAGGAATTATTTTATGACATTCCGTGCTTTATTAGCTATGAAAGAAGAAGAGAAGGTCACAACAAAAGTCGTTGAAAGAGAAGAATCAGATTTACCTGAAGGGGATGTGACTATAGAAGTTGCTTATTCCAGTGTGAATTATAAAGATGGTTTAGCAACGAATGCGAAAGCGAAAGTTGTGCGGGATTATCCGATTGTTCCTGGTATTGATTTAGCAGGTAAGGTTACATCTTCAAATGATGATCGTTATAAAGAAGGAGATCACGTTATTGTAACAAGCTATGAGCTTGGCGTGGCTCACGACGGAGGATTCAGTGAATATGCACGTGTTCCCGGTGATTGGGTCGTTCCATTACCTGAAGGGATGTCACTCCGCGAGGCGATGACATTTGGTACAGCCGGATTCACAGCTGCATTATCCGTCCACCGCTTAGAACAAAATGGGTTAACACCAGATGATGGACCCGTCCTTGTGAGCGGTGCGACTGGGGGCGTTGGAAGTATGGCTGTAGCAATGCTTGCAAAGAAAGGATATCACGTAGTCGGTTCTACCGGAAAAGAATCAGAGCATGATTACTTGAAATCAATTGGAGCAAAAGAAGTGATTTCACGCGAAGAAGTAACGCCTGAAAAAGTGCGCCCACTTCAAAAGCAAACATGGGCGGCTGCTGTAGATCCTGTTGGGGGTAAACCACTTGCGAGTGTGTTGGCATCTATTCAATATGGTGGTTCTGTAGCTGTGAGTGGCCTAACAGCTGGTGTAGAAGTTCCGACAACGGTGATGCCGTTCATTTTACGAGGTGTAGACCTTCTAGGAATTGACTCGGTATATTGTCCGATGGAAATGCGTAAACAAGTTTGGGATCGCCTGGCTACTGATCTGAAACCAGATCAAATGAATGAAATTGAGAATGAGATTTCTTTAGAACAACTTCCTCAGACGCTTGAAGATATCCTTCAAAACAAAGTTAAAGGACGTACGATTGTAAAAATGTAAATAGAAGAAAAGCCCTTCTGCTGACAGAAGGGCTTTTTTTGTCGCTATTCCTATTATATTGTAGTGTGAGGTACGTTTTATAGCTTGAAAGGTCATCATTTCTTCCTGAATTCAGGTATAATAGGGCTGAAAAGGAATGAGAAAACTCGTCTCTGTTGAAAAAACATCTTACAATAGGAAAAGACTGTATATCAATAAGAATCGTCATAATTGTAAAGATACATAAAGTAGATGAACAGTAGTTAGGAGTTTATGTTGATGAAGTTTAAGGACCACTCGACCTATTCGTTAACACGATGGGTTTGGAATAACTTTTTAAAAGTTGCTTTAATCCCTTTGCTCGTAGTAGAGATTGCGTTTGTAGGGATCTACTTTGTAGCCAACGAATGGTCAAAAAATGAAATGGTAGATATGATTAAAGATGAAGCTGAAGATGATATGAAGGAGTCTGCCTCGAGAGAAGCAGAAGTAGTCTCTAACCATGTTCAGTCAATCTCTAATGCTACAGAAATGTATAGGGACGAAATAAAAGGGACCCTGAAGGAACCTGCCGAGATGGATGGTGTTGATCAGAATCGTTTAAAACAAACAGATGAAGGTGTTCTATATACAGATAAGGATCGCCCAGACGGTGGAGCTGGCATTTTCTACAGTAACTTAGAAAAGCAAGATGAAGGAAAAATAGCTCAGTTACTAAGAAAGCAAGATTTAATGGCCCACATCTATGAATCACAGCCTCTAGCGGCTTCTATTTATTTCAATACGTATGATTCCCTTAATATTATTTATCCTTTTGTAGACGGAATGGAAGGCATGTTTGATGCAGACCTTTATATACCTGACTTCTTGTTCTACAGAAGAGCTATGGAGGACCTTAATAAAGAGCGCAACCAGTTATGGACAACCGCTTACCTAGACCCAGCAAGGAATGATTGGGTTTCATCTTCGATAGCACCTGTCTATATCGGAGATCGCCTCGAAGGTGTTGTAGGGATTGACGTAACAATTCGAACAATTGCAGAGGACATCCTAGATCTTGATCTTCCGTGGGAAGGGGTGGGCATGCTCGTTCAAGACGATGCAGAAATTCTCGCTTTAACTGAAAAAGGTGAAGATTTGTTAGGAATTGAAGAACTGACAGATCATCAATATGATGGAACCTATAAAGGGGATGTCTTTAAGCCAGGTCCATTTAACATGTTTAACCACTCTCATACAAAGTCTTTAGCGACCGTGTTAGTCGGTCAGGAAGACGGGTTAATCACAATGGATTGGAAAGGTGAGAAAAAACTAGCAGCCTGGTCTACTGTTGAAGGAACAGGTTGGCGGTATTTAATATTTGTAGATGAGTCGGCCATCTATAAAGATGTGTACACAATGAATCAGAAATTAGTTCAAATCGGAGCTCTTATGATTGTGGGACTTATTCTGTTCTATATAATCTTCTTTGTCCTTTTATACCGAAATTCGCGATACGTTAGCCAGACCATATCAAAACCTCTTGTTGAAATGAATGAGATGGTAACGGATATAGGGCAAGGCAATTACTATCAACGAAGGAGAGCTTTTGATATAAAAGAGCTTGATGAAACCTCTAAGAGCATTATTGAAATGGGCCAAAACCTTGGTATGTCGAATAAAGCATTGAGGGAAGCACAAGAAGAGGTCCGTTCTAAAGAAGGAGATCTCAGAGCGCTTGTGATGTCCATTGACGATGTAGTGATGCAACTAGACCGGGACGGTACCTATTTGAATGTTTGGACGAATGATGAGGGGAAGCTTTCTAAACCGAGGAACGAACTCCTCAAAATGACGATTAGTCAAGTTTTTTCAGAAGAAGAATCAAGGGTATTCATGGAAACGATTGAGTCAGTGAGTGAAACTGGAAAAGCTGAAAATATTGAATATGTCATTGATACATTGAGTGGGAAAAGATGGTTCCAAGGTAGAATAGCGCCCATTATTGATGCAACAGGTGACTATCAACAGTTTGTGCTCACAGCAAGAGATATTACCCCATTGAAAGAAATGGAGAAATCACTCCGGGATGCGAAAGAGGAAGCAGAGCGTGCAAGTCAAGCGAAATCTGATTTTCTATCCAGTATGAGTCACGAATTACGTACACCTATGAATGCCATACTCGGATTTGCGCAGCTCCTTCAATATGATACGGACCATACGTTAAGTGCAACACAAGATGAAAGCGTGGAAGAAATTATTAAAGCGGGTAATCATCTGCTCACGATTATTAACGATATATTAGATTTAGCCAGAGTAGAGTCAGGGAAACTATCGATCTCAATAGAGCCCGTTGAGATCGCCCCCGTTATTGACGAAGTGATGAGTATTACGCAACCTCTTGCTAATAAAAGAGGAATTAAGCTAATTGGCGCTGATTCACCTTGTAAACACCAATTTGTATATGCTGATCGGACCAGGTTGAAACAAGTGCTCCTCAATTTAATGTCCAATGCTGTTAAATACAATCGAGAAGGTGGAGAAATTACGTTTTCATGCTACGTCCAAGAAGGGCAAGTTTCTTTCTCTGTTCAAGATACAGGGATTGGAATAGCGGAAGATGAAATAGAATCTATTTTTGAACCGTTTACCAGAGTTCCAAGTGACGATATCGTGGAAGGAACCGGTATAGGTTTAACCTTGTCCAAACAGCTCATATCCTTAATGAATGGTTCGATTTCAGTAATAAGCGAATCTGACAAAGGAAGTACATTTTGGATTGAACTTCCTTTAGTGGAGATGAACGAACAATTAACCGGTCACTGGGAAGATTCCCAAATTTCTCCTATTTTGCAATTTGAAGGTCAGAAGAAAGTGTTATATGTAGAAGATAATCCTGCTAACTTGAATTTAGTCAGACGAATTCTTGAGACGTATGAACAAATTGAACTGATTTCTTCGACAACAGGGGAGATGGGAATTGACCTGGCGCAAGCTCATGAGCCTGATCTTATCCTGATTGACCTCAACTTACCAGGTATTGATGGATTCACAGTCTTGTCCCGCCTAAAAGAATTAAAAGAAACGAAAGACCTACCAGTGGTGGCTATAAGTGCGAACGCTATGCCTCGAGATATAGAGAAAGGACTTGTTGCTGGTTTTGACGATTACCTAACAAAACCTATTCAGGTAGGGAAGTTTATGAAGATGGTTGAAACACACCTATTTAAAGACGCTGACCAAGACACTTAAAAGCAGTTGAGCATAAGCTCAACTGCTTTTTTCACTTCTGTAAGGTGGTATAAGAAAAGAATTTTTTTATTTGTTTATGCCTAAACAAAATGGTAGCTTTATCGTATACTAATTATTAGGAAACTTGTCTTAATAGGATGATGTAAAAAATGAAATACCGAGTATTAATAGCAGATGATCAAGATGCTTCACGTAAACTTTTGAAACAAATGGTTGAGAAGATCGCAGGAGATGCGTTTGAGGTTATAGATGAAGCGACAGATGGAGAGCAGCTAGTAGAGAAGGTTATTCTTAGTGAACCTGACCTGGTTTTATGTGATATTGAGATGCCGAAGCAAAAAGGGAACGAAGCCATTCGTGCTTGCAAGGAAGTAAAATCGGATCTTCAATTTATTTTTACAACTGCATATGACACATTTGCTGTAGAAGCATTCAATTTAAATGCGGTGGATTATGTCATGAAGCCTATTCAAATTAATCGTCTGCTTCTTGCATTAGAGAGAGCCAAAAAAAGCTTGCGTCATCTTAAAAATGATTCACAAGAAGAGCCTAAGCAACGGGAATATCAACGAATACCTATTCGTTTCAATCGTTCCCTGTATTACGTTCAAATTGATGATATTTTATTTATTGAGAAGAGTGATCGAAAAGCGGTTATACATACGTCGTATGAACAATACTCATCTCCTGAAACATTGGAGTATTTCATGGAGTACCTCGATGATAAGTTTGTTCAGTCCCATCGGTCGTTTATTATTAACTTGGAGCGAATTTCGAGAATCCAAACTTCTGGAAAGAGCTATCTTGTGTACTTTCATGGCTATGAAGAACCAGCCCAAATATCAAAACAAAACATTCAGCGCATCCAACACCTAATGAACAATTTCTTGTAAGTGAATTCTTCTCAAAGCATACGTGCATGGCTACTTGATGAAAGTTAATAAAAGAAGATTGTAGAAACTCGTCTTGTAAAGGCGAGTTTCTTTCTTCGTAAACAAATCTAAGGACATTTATGAATGACAGATGTCTAGGACATCTGTCTCTTTATGGTCGTTTTTTTATGGGAAATTGCTTTAAATGGTATGATTTCATGTTTGAAATGCCCCTCCTCATGTCTTAAAGGGGGTTAAAATTGGTCTAAAGTACCATTTTTATTTTGAATTAAAAGGAATAACCTGCTACATTATAGATAAGATCAATGAGTGGTAAACAAATCAACACTTACTTAAGTATCAAACTTACCTTATTTGACTCGAGTATAAGGGTTCTTCCGAAAACCACCATCAACACTTCGAAAGAACCGATCGGGGAAACATACTCGATCAAATCCTTGATCTTACTAGACATAGGCCGTGTGGGTGAAGGTTCACTTTTGGTAAGAGTGATGCTCACCTATTCCAAGAACGATAAAGACAATTAGAGAAATTACGTTTGGATTGGCTAAAAAGAGACGACTATATATAGAGATAAAAGAGATGAAAAAGGCTGCACATTTTTGTGCAGCCTTTTTCTATTGAAGTATCAGGACTCACACACCTCTCTGGGCATTCGTGCATAGTGTATTAGCACACACACGATGTGTAGAAGAAAAGGATGGTGATCCTGAAATGGAATTAACCGTTACGCATTGGTTGTACGGAATCATAACGTTTGCCATTATAGCCACGATGATGTTTCGAAAAGGGGTTGTGTTGCCGACGTTACTCGGGACGTTTTTAGTTGCCTGGGTGTATAAAGGGAGTGTAATAGGCGGATTTACGTCTGTATTTAACGCAAACTTAGTTGCTGCTAAAGAATTATTTAATATCTTCTTGATTATTACGTTTATGGTAGCCCTCTTGCAGGCTTTAAGTGATCTAGGGGCAGATCGTCGAATGATTATACCTATACAAAGGGTTATGACCAATGGACATATCGCCTACTTTGTTTTAGCAGGTGTCACCTATGTCATATCATTGTTTTTCTGGCCTACGCCTGCAGTCCCACTAATCTGTGCTTTACTCGTACCGGCTGCTGTTCGAGCTGGATTGCCAGCGATGTTAGCTGCTATGGCGGTTGCGCTTGCGGGTCAAGGGATGGCGCTGTCTTCCGATTATATTATGCAAGTAGCACCTGGACTCTCTGCAACTGCTGCTGGAATTAATACGAGTGAAGTGGTAGATAAAGCGTTTATCTTATCGATTATTACAGGGGTCATTGCTTTAGGGATGGCTTATATGATGTACCGATCTAGTATAAGATCTCCCCTTGATGGTCAAAACGAATTAGAAGTCAGAGCTTTACAAGGTCTTGGGGCGGGAGATCAGTCTAAAAGGGAAGCGAAGAATCAAGATATTAGTACATGGAGCAAACTATTCGCCGTCCTTGTGCCACTATCCATGCTAGGGGTAATGGTCTTCATGATCACGACTAAGTTAGGATCAGGACGAATGGGAGGGCTAGAAGGAGGGGATGGAGCGGCCTTTATTGGGGGCGTCGCTGTCATCTTGCTCTTGTTAGCAACGGTGGCATTTGGGCGCCACCATTCACTTGATTACATCACAGAGCATATTACAGATGGGTTTGTATTCGCCTTTAAGGCGATGGGGCCTGTTATACCCATTGCAGGTTTCTTCTTCTTAGGTAGTTCAGACTTTGCAGGAAGTATTCTCTCATTAGGGGATGCAGCTCCACCAGCCTTCTTATTTGACCTAGTTCAATCCACCCAAGATTTCTTGCCGCAAAGTTCATTTCTTGTAGCCTTTAGTATATTATTAATTGGGATTATTACAGGACTTGATGGTTCTGGGTTCTCTGGATTGCCATTAACCGGGGCCTTAGCCGGCGCGATGGCTACTTCCGGAATAGATGCTGGCACCCTTGCAGCAATTGGGCAGATGGGGTCGATCTGGACGGGAGGAGGAACGATCATTGCCTGGTCGTCGATTATTGCAATCGCCGGTTTCTGCGGGGTATCTGTTATGGAACTTGTCCGGAAAAACTTCATCCCCGTTATAATTGGTTTATGTGTTGCAACCGTGTTTGGAATTCTATTCTGGTGATAAAAGAAAAAGGGGGAGCTTATGACTCACCCCCTTTTTTTTCTGATTCATCAACAAATGTTCTTTACATAAGAGGTTGGATGATAAAATAAATGCATCCGTTATTTTTGAAACGTTAGAGAATGAGGATACGTAAAGAAAGTATCAAATAGGATTAGAAAGGATGATGGAGATGTTTAAGAAATTTATGGCAAGTCTTGGGGTAGGGGCAGCTAAAGTAGATACACAATTAGAAAAGGAGCGTTTCGCAGCCGGTGAAGAAGTTCGAGGCAAGGTTGTGATGAAAGGTGGAAATGCAGAGCAACAAATCGATCGGATTCATTTATTCCTTATGACTGAAGTAGTGAAAGAGGTGGACGATCGTAAAGTACGCGAGGAAGAAATCATTCATCGTTTTAACATTGCGGAATCTTTCACATTAAAAGAAGGGGAGGATAAAGAAATTGACTTTTCTTTCACTCTTCCTTTAAATACACCTGCAAGTTTTGGCCGTCTACCAATCTGGTTCCAAACAGGATTAGATATTCCGATGGCTGTCGATCCTAAAGACCGAGATTTTATCCATGTGGACCCTTCTGAATCGGTTCAGACGATTTTGACCGCATTACAACATGAACTAGGCTTTTCGTTACGCAAAGTGGAAATGGAAGAAGCACGACGTGGCCATATTGTTCAAGAATTTGAATTTCTCCCTGGAGGTCGCTTCAGCGGGGACCTTGATGAACTTGAAGCGGTGTTCTTCCCGCAAGACGATGGCGTAGAGATTGTGTTAGAAGTGGACCGCCGTGCTAAAGGGCTTGGAGGGTTGCTGGCTGAAGCGCTAGATGCAGATGAAAGTCATGTTCGAACCCATCTTTCGAATACAGATCTATCAAAAGGAGAACGATCTGTAGCCAACCAGCTAGAGCAATTGATCGAGCGTTTTTCAAAATAATTATTTAGCTTATTGAGAAGAGGGGGAGCCATTGGCTTGTCCTCTTTTATAATGTCTTATTTTAATAAGAAGAAACAATTCCTAATTTCCGGTTTACAAAACTTGGAGATTAGGTTACTATCTAATTAGATATTCATCGAATATGGAGGTTTCATGATGCAATTAGATAAAGTGGTCCACTTTCATAAGGTGGTAGGAGACCCTACGAGGATACGAATTATCTCCCTTCTTAAACAAGGTCCCCTGCACGGGCAAGCGATTGCCAATAAGTTAGGATTAAAGCCACCAACCATCACACATCACGTAGGAAAGTTGAAGCAAATAGGAATTGTTTATCAACGTAGAGATAAAAATACGATTTACTTTTATTTGGATCAGAAAAAGCTAGAATATAGCGCCAACGCCATTTTACAAATCGGGGAGGTGACAAATGTGCGACCTGATATGCAAGTTGAAGAGAAAGATAAGCTATCCATCGTGAAGAATTTCTTTACTCCTCAAGGAACGCTTAAGCAAATTCCGAGCCAACGAAAGAAGAAGCTCGTAGTCTTGGCTTATATGATCCGAGGTATAGAGACAGGGAGACTGTATGAAGAGAAAGAAATTAATGAGTATATTAAGGAATTCCACGAAGATTATGCAACCATTCGACGTGAGTGGGTAATGAATCATTTTATGTATCGTGAGAATAATCAGTATGAACTTAATCCTAAGGAAATGTGGCCGCTACAATTTTAAGAGTGCTTTTTAAGAAGCACTCTTTTTCTATCGCAACTAATTCGATATATATCTAATTAGTAAAGGGGGAGAATTGGTGCATAAACGTTTAAAACAATCGTATAGAAAAGTTTTTACTGCAGGAATCATTAATGGAATAGGAGATCGTTTTAACCAAGTAGCTGTGTTAGCGATGGTTTTGTCGATTACTGGTTCAGGTGTCGCGGTGGGAGGTGCACTGGCGATTCGAATTATTCCTTACTTATTCTTCTCCCCATTAGGAGGATGGCTTTCGACTGTTTTCTCTTTAAAGAGAATCATGGTGGTTACCGATCTTGTGAGAATTTTGTTTGCTTTATCTTTATTGCTGGTAGATGGCTCCAAGGATCTATGGATTGTGTATACGGTTCTGTTTCTTTTAGCGGGTTCAGAAGCCATCTATCAACCTGTCAGACGCACCTATCTATCGCGACATATGGATAAGGAAGATTTACTGCGTGTAAACAAACTAGAGCAAGTTCTACTAGGAATTGTTTTAATTATGGGGTCTGCAGTGGGTGGGGTAGTATCCTATCTTTTTAGTCCGCAGCTCGTGTTTATTATAAATGCGTTTACCTTTTTGTTAGCTGCTCTCATTCTTTTAACGTTGCATGAAACCAAAGTCATCATCTCATCTTCAAAAGAAACGGTGCTTTCTGTTATAAAATGTGGATGGAAAGTAACAATGGAGCATTCTTTATTCCGCAAATTGTTTTTGATAGAAGCTTCGATCTCAGCAGCTGATGGAATTTTTAATGTGCTTATAAGTGTGTATGCGTATCAACGCTTTCAAATGGGGGATATAGGAATTGGCCTCTTTTATGGAGCTCTAGGATTAGGGCTTGTTTTAAGTATGTGGTTTCCAATTGGGAAGAAAAACGTTTTAATGCCTTTTGCTATCGTAACCATTTTTATGGAAGGGCTGTTTCAAATTCTGTTAAGTCAGGTAAATGGATTTCACTATGCATTGCTTCTTTTTTCATTTATTTCTTTAAGTGGAGGGATTGGGAAAGGGGCAATGGATACGATCCTTATGAAGCAACTGCCTAAAGAGAGTCAGGGACCTGTTTATTCATTGTTTGATATGGTATCAAATGTGGTGATGGGAATGTCAATGTTTGTTACTGGGATTATGCTGACTCTCTATCCTTCTCCTGTAATGGGAAGTATTGCGGGGGGCATTTTTATTATTGTCTCGTTTGCTGGCTTTTATGGGCTACACCGAGATCAATCTTTTCAAGGAGTACGTGTACAAGACAAGGGGATTGAAAAATAACGCCAAATTATGTCGGATTATGTCGTTTTGTATTAAGACTGAAGAAAATCGCGCTGTACGTATTGAATTTTCAGAATTTTTGGCGGATAATAGATGAAAAGGTAGAAGAATTACCTTTGAGGAGGCGACTTCCCATGAGGTTCAAAGTTATTGCATACTATAATCAAATGACGAAGATTACTTTTCAAAGTACAGACAATCAGGATCTCGTTTTTAATGATTTTGGAGCCGCCAAACGTTTTGTAAATGCACTCAAAGACTTAGGGAGCTATGAACGCTATTCTTTTCAAATTGTATCGTTGGATCAAGAATTGATGCTGCCCTCCTCGAATTCTGCTAAAGATGAAAAGAAATACCTTTATTCTTATTAAACGAAGCTGTCTCTAGAGTAGTCACATACTTTAGGGACAGCTTTTTTTATGAGGATTTAGTTTAGTGTTGAAATTCTTAGGTTAGGTAGGATAGTTCAAGGCCCAGCTCGAGAGAAAGGATACACTTGCGTTTAAATTCCTATGAAATAGGTTAAATAGGTAGGACCATATCTGAGGAGGAAAACGATGACCATTTTCGCACAAGACGCTTTACTAGGAAAGCATATCATCATTACAGGAGCCACGGGTGGAATCGGCTATGAAACTGCTAAAGCAGCGGTGCAAGCTGGTGCTGCCATTACGATCACGGGGCGGAATTCTGAAACACTCTATCAATTGAAAGACGAATGCATCGCACTTGATGGTCGCGCTCATGTCTTAAGTGTTCCTGCTGATTTAAATAAACGTGAAGACCGGGAACGGATCATAGAAGAAGCTGTACAAGAGATTGGACCAGTGGACGGATTGGTTAATTCAGCTGGTAAAACAGGCGGTGGGACGTTGGAAGACCTCTCAGAGGAAGAGCTACGTTCTACAATGGAGTTAAACTTCTTCTCCACAGTCTTATTCACCCAGGGAGTATATGAAAAGATGAAAAAGAAGAAAGCAGGGGCTATTGTAAACCTCTCATCTTTATCAGGGCTTCGGGGTACGTATGGAAACACGGCATATAGTGGATCAAAATTTGCAATAACGGCCTTTACTCAATCATTTGCTCACGAAGCGATTGAACACAATATACGAGTGAATGCTGTGTGCCCTGGATTTGTAGATACAGAAATGGGAAGAAACTCGATTGCTTCTATGGGAGAACGCGAAGGAAGAAGCTTCGAAGAACAACTTGAAGTCGCTGAACAAGGTCTTCCTTCTGGCCGTATTACACAACCGGAAGAAGTAGCAAACTCTATTCTGTTTTTACTGAGTGAAGCTGCGGAGAATATTGTAGGAGAATCTATGAAAATTTCCGGTGGGGGCGTGATGAGATAATTGACTCGTTTGCACATCCATGTACAGTTTCCTTTTGATGACTTATAATAGGAAGGAAGTTGCTATAAAGGGATGATAGAATGAATTCCACTAAAGCTCTCAATGTATTAAAGGATCATGGGTATAAACATACGAAGCAACGTAAGAAATTATTAGATTTATTTGATCAATATGATGCTTACGTGTCTGTTAAAGATCTTTTTGAAGTCTTCCGTCTCGATTTCCCGGGTGCCAGTTATGATACTGTTTATCGAAATTTATATACGCTTGCTGAAATTGGAATTTTAGAAACGACAACGCTTGACGGAGAAAAGCATTTTCGGTTTCATTGTGATACGCACGGACACCACCATCATTTTATTTGCACAAGCTGTGGTAAGACGAGCCCGATTAACTTGTGTCCGGTTGAAGATGTGGTATCTACACTACCTGGACATCAGATTGAAAATCATAAGTTTGAAGTGTATGGAAAATGCCCTTCATGTGTTTAAAACAGAGCCCCTAGAGGCTCTGTTTTTTATTTTACTGAAAGGGTTCATTAAAACGTAACGATTACTATTTACAAAACGTAATCGTTACGATATGATGTATCTTGTTCATATACATAAAAAGGTCAGGAGGAACTATAGATGCATAAACGAATTTTTACATGGGGTTCCATTATTCTGTTACTGGTTCTTGCAGCTTGTGGAAATGGAGAGGGGAAAAGCGCATCAGGAGAAGGGAAAGAAGAATCTGGTAAACTAAAAATCTATACCACTTTATATCCATTACAAGATTTTGTGGAGAGAATTGGCGGAGAACATGTTGAAGTAGAGTCAATCTTACCAGCAGGGGCGAATCCTCATACATTTGAGCCAACGACTAAGATGATGGTGGAACTAGCAAAGGCAGATGCCTTTATTTACAACGGGGCCAACTTAGAAGCCTATGCCACTAAAATCTCAGAATCAATCGAAGATGAAGGGGTTCAAATCTTAGAAGCTTCAAATGGGGTTGAGTTATTAACTCATGTACATGATCACGCCGAGGAGACTCAGGAGAGTGAAAACCATACAGAAGAAAGTCACGAAGAGCATGGTCATGAGGATGAGGATAAAGATGAACATGAAGGTGAAAGTCATAAAGAAGAAGGCCATGAAGGTCATGACCATGGGGATGAGGATCCTCACGTGTGGCTTGATCCAATACGGGCCATTACATTAGCGGAGAACATTAAAGACCAACTAGTAGAATTAGATCCGGATTCTAAAGAAGATTTTGAAGCTAATTTCGAAGATTTGAAGGAAGAACTAACTGAATTAGATCAAACGTTCCACTCAAAATTAGAATCAGCTGATTCTAATAAAATACTAGTTTCTCATGCAGCTTATGGGTACTGGGAAAAAGCGTATGGGATTGAGCAGATTGCCATATCAGGGTTGTCACCTACAAATGAGCCATCACAGAAGCAATTAGAGACTATTATAGAAAAGTCAAAGAAAAATAATATCAATACTATTCTGTTCGAACAAAATGTAACACCTAAAGTGGCATCTGTTATTCAAAAAGAAATGAATGCAGATCTGAAGCGAATTCACAATTTGTCTGTCCTCACAAAAGAAGACTTAGAGGCAGATGAGGATTACTTTAGTTTAATGAACCATAATTTAGAAGTATTGCTTGATGTGTTAAACAATTAATAGATAGATAGAAAAGTCACCTTATAAAAAGGTGACTTTTTTGGTTTAAAAGTGATCTGAAAAGGGAATTGATTCGATTTCTTTATAGCTTCCATTCCCATAATTACTCCCGGCCCCACTCAGTATGCTATGATATGGATATTATTGATCGTTAAAGGAGAATGGTATGAAGGAGCGGGACTATGATCTTTATCTAAAGGTCTTAGAAGGCGATAAACAAGCGCTCGAAGAGATCTATGATAAATACGAAAAGTTACTCTACTCCTTTGCCTATAAGACTTGCGGGCAAAAGGAGATGTCGGAAGAAGTTATGCAAGAAGTCTTTATAAAAATTTGGACACAAAAGGCAACATACGATGAGGCGAAAGGGAAATTCTCATCATGGATCATTACAGTAGCCAGATATACGGCTATTGATGTGTTACGTAAAAAAGAAAATCAAAAT
Organism: Pontibacillus chungwhensis; assembly: GCF_030166655.1. Lineage (GTDB taxonomy): Bacteria > Bacillota > Bacilli > Bacillales > BH030062 > Pontibacillus. The sequence continues at coordinate 1,660,461 of NZ_CP126446.1, forward strand.
TATGCTTTAGATGAAGAGTGGGATGCAACAAATGAACAGGAGCCTTCTGTTGAGGACCTCGTGGAATGGAAAGAGAGAGGAAGTATGATCAGGCAAGCTATGAAGCAACTTCCGAAAGAACAGAAGAAAATTGTCACATTATTTTACTTTAAAGGCTGGACCCAACAACGAATTGCGGAAGGTTTAGATGTATCTTTAGGTACGGTGAAGAGTCGAATTAGGCTAGCTTTAAAAAGACTAAAAAAAGAGCTGGCCACCATCGAAGAGAAGGGGGGTGTGAGTGATGCCTAAACAATGCGACCGATTAATTGACTATATAAGCGGAGAACTACAAGGGGAAGAAAAACGTGCATTTGAAGCCCATTTAGAAGAGTGTGACGAATGTCGTGAGGAAGTAGAAGAAATGGAAAGTCTTATGGAAGAATTGCCATATGCATCAGAACCAGTAGAGCCCCCGAAAGAAATGAAAAGCAGGGTGTTAGCGAATGTTTTTGAGGGGGAACAAATAGAAACAGATACGAATGTAGCGCATAAAGAAGAGTATAAAGAGGAAAATGTAGCATCGCTCACGACTCATAAACAGGAAAAACGTGTCAAGAAACCTTGGACTACGCTACTAGCGGCTGGATTGTTGTTGTCCCTATCTGGAAATGTTTATTCCTTCTTGGCAACTGAAGATGGAGCAACGTCAAATGTCGAAGAAAGTATCGATGAAGTATCAAAGAAAGTAACGTTGTCTGGGCAACAAGAGGCGTTGGCTTCGGCTTCGATTATTAAACAACAAGATAATATGACTCTTGTAGTAGAAGCTCAGCAGATGGGACGTTTACAGGGAGATGAAGTGTACCAAGTATGGCTCATTAATGGAGAGACTCCATACCGAGCGGGGAGCTTTGTGACCAATCAAAATGGGGAAGGAGCTGTAGCCTTCTCATTAAGTCGTTTAGAAGCTCAAGGCGATTTTGATACCATTGCCATAACAAAAGAACCAGACGCTACGAGCAAGACTCCTCAAGGGGACATTATCGTATCTTCAGAGTTATAGAGAGAAGACCTGGGTCTGTGTAGATCCAGGTCTATTTTATTTAGTATTAAATGGAAATTTATGTTAAGGTGGAGGTGATTGGAGGGGGAAGTTTGGAAATTGTAAAAGGGTACGCTGTGACCATAGGAGAATTGTTTCTATTCATTGCTATTGGCATCTTAGTAAGTGAGTACGGTCTTCGTTTTATTTATGAACAAGCTGGCATTTCTTACATGGGCAATATTGGGAAAGTGTGGTTCGGGATTTCTTTATCCTTATTTTGTCTTTATTCAATCTTCAAGCACAGGAGATCAGAGGGGAAACAGCGTTTGTTAAGAGGAAGAGTGCGTTCTAAAACGTTTTACGTTGTCTTTGTCTTCTCGGTGTACACGGTTATCGCACCGCTATTTGAAGGGGCACTCTAGCAGATAAGATGATCCCGACCAATCTTTACTTATGCTTAGTTATGAGGGTGAAGAAGACTAAAGAAATCAAGAGATTTAACCAACCGCTCGAGTTCATTTTCGAGCGGTTTTTCTTATATCTATAACTTTTTTTAAAAAAAGGTGATCCAAATGAAGATCCGCCTCGATAGCTTAGTGAATAATCAAAACAAAGAGGAGTGGATCTAAGAATGAATATGAAAAAAGCACTTGTAACTGTCCCTTTAAGTTTCTCTTTACTACTACCAACCACGGCGAGCATTGTGAATGCGGATGAACATAGTCAATCTAAACCAACTGTTATGACAGAGGCCGTTGAACTAAGAGCATCTTTAGACCGTCTGTTAAGTGAACATGCTTATTTAGCAGTTGAAACGATGAGAAAAGGAGCAGAAGGGGCTTCAGATTTTGAGGCATCCGCCAATGCGTTAAGCAGTAATACCGAAGATTTATCAAAAGCGATCGGTTCTGTATATGGGGAAGAAGCAGGAGATCAATTCAAACAAATGTGGTCCGACCATATTGGCTATTTCGTTGATTATGTGAAAGCAACAGGAAATGATGATGCTGAAGCAAAAGAAGCAGCCATTCAAGAATTAAACGACTATCGTAAAGATTTCTCTCAGTTCTTAGAAACAGCGACAGGGGAACGATTAGAAGCAGGTAAGCTTGCAGAAGGCTTACAAATGCATGTCAAACAACTAATCGGAGCATTTGATAGTTATGTAGCTGGTGACTATGAGAAAGCTTACGAATATGAACGAAAAGCAATTGAACATATGTACGGGGTAAGTAAAGGACTTTCGAGTGCCATTGTAGACCAATATCCGGACAAATTTAATGGAACGAAAGCAGTAACGCCAGCAGCAGATCTTCGTTCAACACTTGACCACCTCATGTCTGAACACGCTGGACTTGCTATGATGGCCATGCAGAACGGAATTGACGGCTCAGATGATTTTAAGGCTTCAACGGAAGCGTTAAATAACAATACAGATGACCTGGCTGCTGCGATCAGTTCAATATACGGAGAAGAAGCTGGGCAACAATTTAAGAAGATGTGGACGAATCATATCGGACACTTTGTTGACTATGTAAAAGCTACAGGTGCAGAGGATAAGGAGAAGAAACAACAAGCGCTAGATGCTCTCGATCAATATCGCCAGGACTTCTCCATGTTCTTGGAGAAAGCAACAGAAGGTGAATTAAAATCGGAAACATTGGCGAAAAACTTACAAAGTCATGTTGATTACCTGATTACAACCTTTGATCAATATGCTGATGAAGATTACGATATGGCGTACGAGACGCTTCGTGAATCCTATGGTCACATGTTTGGAGCAGCCAAAGCATTATCTTCTGGTTTCGTCAATCACCAACCAGAGAAGTTCCAAGCTGATATGCCTTCAGAAATGCCTGATACAGGGATGGGCGGCTCTCAAGCTTCCAACGACTTCACTTGGATTATTCTTTCTGTGCTAGCGATGTTAGCAGGAACAGCCATCTTCGCTCGGAAGCAGTCACAAAACCAATAAAAAATATAGGAAAAAGAAAAAAGGATGGAATCCGAGTCAGGATTCCATCCTTTTTTCAAAATGGCCTCGATATGTTAGGTCTGGGGGATTACTTTTCACACTGTTTTTGATCTGGGATGTCCAACCACTCATCGGCCCATGCTTTAATATCCCTCATTAAAGGTTTTAAAGAATGTCCCATTTCTGTTAGAGAATACTCAATTCTTACAGGAGTTTCAGCATATACCTCTCGGTTAATAATGCCTTCAGCTTCCAAATCTTTCAATCGTTCAGATAGCAAACGTCCACTAATTCCAATCGCGTCTTTAATTTCATGGTTTCGCTGCGGCCCAGCTAATAATTGATAAATAATAAGTGCATTCCAGCGCTGGCTAATGATTCCGACAGCTTTTTCAAATCTTGGGCATAAACTAGAGTCTTCCACATCGATCTCTCCTTCAACTATAGTGTACCATAATTTATTTCTTATCGTAACTCTGTTACTTATCGTAAACAAATTACTTGTGGTATCATGGTTACATGATTATAATAGGTTACATAAAGTAAGTTGGTTAGGAATCGTACGTTTGTATTTAGAAAGGGTGAGTAGAATGAAGCATAAACATCAACAACTAGGCGTATTATTTTTGCGTCTGTTCTTAGGCTTTACCGTGTTTATTCATGGTCTTACGAAATTTAAAATTGGGATGGGGAATACCTCGATTGCTCTCGAGACATTAACGATTCCCATGTCGTTGCTATATTCAATTGGCGTTATCGAAGTTATGGGAGGGATCCTCTTGATGATTGGGTTTAAAGTTCGAGTGGTAGCTTCTGTGGTGGCTGTGCTCATGCTGCTCTCGATTACGCAATTGAAACTAACAATTGGATTTTTAGGGAATAGTCAAATGGCAGGCTTTGAATTAGATCTCGCTCTATTATCGATTGCTGCCTTTCTTGCACTCGATGGAAAGACGCCTTTTGCTATTGAGAATATTACATTTCAAGCTGATGAGTGTTACGAATGTCCGGAAGTATAAGTGAGTGTAAGAAATCAACAACATATAGAAAAACGTAGCCCGATCTTGAATAACCGATGATTCAAGACCGGGCTCTATTTATGCTGAGAAAGTGGAATCTGTTGAAGAGCTCGAGTGCCTCTTATGATAGATGACATTGATTTCAGCGCCAATCATAAGGATCAAGCCTGTAAGGAAGAACCACAGTAGTAAGATAATAATGCCACCTAAACTACCATAAGTAGCGGAGTAGTTACCAAAGTTGCTTACATAGAAAGAGAATGCAAGGGATATCACTTGCCAGAGTATCGCTGTAATCATCGCCCCGGGTAAAATGTGTTTAAATGGATAGCTTTTATTCGGTGCAAAATGATATAAAGCCATTAAAATACCAGTCATGACGAGTATTCCAATCGCCCACCTAAGAAACTGGAACAATAATACGGATTGTTCAGGTAGCTGTAGGGCTTCGTTAATCCCCTGAATAATTAAATCACCAAATACAGGCAGAATAAGTGCAACAGCAATGGCGATAATCATACCAAGAGTGAGAATAATCGATAATAATCGGACTTTAATGAAGGACCTTGTTTCTTCTACATCATAAGCCAAGTTAGCAGATTTTATAAAAGCCATGACGCCAGAGGAGGCAGACCAAAGGGTACCGATAATACCAACAGTCAATAATCCTCCTTTAGGAGAGTCCACTAGGCTGATAATCTGTTCTTTAAATATGCTCATGGTCTCGTCTGGAATCATACTTCCCATAAAATCGATCGCTTGATCGGGATCAATCTGTAAGTATGGAAGGATCGAGAGCATTAAAATAAGTAGAGGGACGATTGCTAACAGATAATAATAAGCTTGTGCAGCAGCCAGTATTGGTGTATTGTTTTCTAGAAATTTGTTTTTAAGTTCTTTTATATAACTCATAAATGACTTCAAAGTGTATCCTCCTTACATTTTGTACCTATCTGTACATATTCCATCCCCTTTTGGAAAACATTTTAATCGTCAAGATTAAAAGAATGTGTTTTGATAAGAGAGTGTTGTGGTAAAACGTAGAGAAGGGAGGATAGGGATGATGATTTATCTTTATATTGGTATATTAATTGTTTCTGTTTCCTTTGCCATATTAGCCATTTACCTTGCGAAACTGCTTTCGTCAGTATCGAAGTCTATGGATGACTTAGGGAACACACTTTCTGAAGTAGAACAACAACTTCACGGTATTACAAAAGAAACAGAAGAGATGGTTCAGGAAACTCATCTCATTGTAGACGATGTAAAAGAGAAGACAGATGCTCTTACTCCTGTTTTTCACTCATTACATGGTCTAGGTTCTTCCCTTATTCAATTAAATCGATCGATTGAAGGGGTCCCAAGTACATTAAGGACTTATACAGCCGATCATTCCGTTAAAGTGACGGAAGCCTATCATTGGGGCACGACAGCTATGTCTCTTTATCAAAAGTGGAAGATGACCAAACAGCAAACACAAGTATAATGGAAAGAGGTGAATAAGCTTGACGTTAGTAGGAATTGGAGTACTTATTATAGGAATCGCTTTTGCGATCATTTCGATCTTTGTGGCGCGTACCCTTAATAATTTAGCTCACGTGTTAAATGGGGTCGACGAAACGGTTAAGAAATTACCTGAACAACTTGATGGAGTGATGAATCAAACAGCAGAAGTATTAGGGCAAAGCAAAGATACCCTAGCAGATGTGAATGAGAAGATTCGCACGCTTAGTCCCTTGTTTTACATAATCGGCGATGTGGGGGAGTCATCTAGAAAGTTAACTTCCTCATTAGTCGATATGACTTCTTCCTTGAAGAAGAATACTAGTGACGGCAGGACCGTCGTAAATGAAGAAAACTTGCGCGGGTTATACGGTGCTATTGCGTTTAGTTATTTCTTAACGAAACGTAAGAAAGCAATGAAAAATGCACTAGAACAAACCAATCAACAACAATAATCGATTACACAAAGGAGAATGAATATGGCGAATCAAAAAAGTGGATTAGGAAAAGTTACATTCTATATGGCAATCGGAGCATTAGTAGGAGGAGCGGTTACACTAATAAACCGTGACACTAGAAACTCCCTTAAAGAAAAATCTTCTTCTACAAAGGAATCAGTAAGTAGTTACGTTTCAACCGTTAAAGAGGATCCGCAAGGTACAAAAGATGATCTTGTAGACCGAATCCAGCGTACGGCTACGGCTACGAAAGAAGCGGTTAACCAAATTCAAAGCATTATTAATGATCAGGGGAAAGACCTGGCCAAGCAAATGCAAGATGTGAAAGAAGAATCAGAAGAAATTGTGTCTACCGTTAAAGAAACGGGCGAGGAATTAAAGGATGTCGGTGAAAAGGCAGCAGAAGCTAAAGAAGAGTTAACAAACTCTTATGAGGAAGAAGAGCAAACAGCTCCAACGACGTCTTCTATTCAAACTCCACAATCTAATGACAATAGAGCTCTGTAAGAAGAAGTTAAAAATCGCGAGAACTTAAATGTGTTCTCGCGATTTTCTGTTTTTATAAGCTTCTAGCCTTCCGATTTCCTCGTTTAACAATCGCTGCATTTCCTCACGATCTTCCATAGTCACCATTGGATCTTCCTCGTTCCAATCTAATGTATAAACACTATAATATCGTCTAATTCTTCTGAAATAGATTGTTGAGTTTGGAAACTTATCAAAATACCCTCGTATTCTATTTTTACGGTCAAAACTCCAACGTGTTAACCTCATGCTGTTCACCTATTCCATATTAAAATTTGAAATTTCTGAGAGCCTATTGTAACATATGAAACTAATGAAAGGGCGAAATGAGTCGAAAAAAGGAATATTTTATCATTTTATCCTGAATAGGGCGGTGAAAGGTGTTCTAGTTACGTAAAGGTTTGAAACGTTGTAAAAAAGGGATTAGTTATTAGAGATTCATTTATGGGAGAGGGAAACGATTCTTTAGCTACATAAACTCTCCTGCGCTCGGAGAATAATGGAGCGTCCACTAAAAGAGGAGGAAAATACGTGAAGAGTTTCACGAAAATGTTTTGGATTTCATTAACCATAGGGGTTGCATTTGTACTTTGGGGAGCTATACTACCCGATCAAATGTTTAACGTCATGAGTGCTGGTAAAAGCTTTGTGCTTGATCAATTTGGTTGGTTCTATCAATTAGCTACTACATTCTTCTTTGTCATCGCTTTGGTCATTGCTTTTAGTAAGTATGGAAAGATTAAATTAGGTAAAGAAGGAGAAGAACCAGAATATAGTACATCAACTTGGTTCGCTATGCTCTTTAGTGCTGGTATGGGAATAGGATTACTGTTTTATGGTGTATCAGAACCTGTATCACACTACTCCAAGCCTCCATTCGGAGATGCCAATACGATCGAATCAGCAAAAGTAGGATTGCGTTATACGTATCTTCACTGGGGTTTTCACGCATGGGCCATCTACGCTATTGTAGCACTTGCGCTAGCTTATTATAAGTTTAAGAAAGATATGCCTGGATTAATGAGTGTGACACTAAGGCCTGTGATAGGTGATCGTGCAAACGGTCCCATCGGAATGGTCGTTGATATCATCGCTGTTTTTGCAACCCTCTTTGGAGTTGCTATATCACTAGGAATTGGTGCGCAGCAGATTAATGGAGGATTGAATTTCTTATTTGAAATTCCAAATAATTTTGGCGTGCAACTTGTCATTATGGGTATCACAACGGTCTTATTTATTACATCAGCAGCGAGCGGGTTATCTAAAGGAATACGTTATTTAAGTAATGCAAACTTGATATTAGCCGTTATCTTGTTTTTTTCCTTTTTATTCCTTGGTCCTACTCAATTCATGCTTGAGACGTTCTCGACTACTTTTGGTTCATATATTCAGAACCTTCCAAGCATGGGGCTTCGATTCTCACCATTCCAACAGGAGAATAATCAGTGGGTAAAAGATTGGACAATCTTCTACTGGGCATGGTGGATTTCTTGGACACCTTTTGTAAGTACATTTATTGCTCGGGTTTCAAGAGGTCGTTCAGTTCGTGAGTTCCTTGTCGCTGTTATTATCGCGCCATCCATTGTCTGTGCACTTTGGTTTGGTATGTTTGGTAGCGCGGGAATTTTCTACGATCACATTCAAGGAATTGATGTGGCTGGTCAGAGCTTAGAAACGGCTTTATTCTTTGTGTTTGAACAGATGAACTTTAGCTTTATTCTATCAGGAGTATCCGTTCTTCTTATCTTGACATTCTTTGTGACTTCAGCAGACTCTGCTACGTTTGTTCTTGGAATGCAGACGCATAATGGTAGCTTGAACCCACCATTCTTTGTGAAATTAGCATGGGGAATTGTAATGGTAGCCGTTGCAGCGATCCTGATGTGGTCAGGAGGAGTGGATGGTCTTCAAGCCGCTACGATCATAACTGGATTGCCGCTTACGATAATCTTGCTAATTATGACATGGGGCTTGTTGAAATCATTCTCGGCTGATCTTAAAGCAGGAAAGAAATAGGGATAACGAAAATCAAAAAGAACCCGTTTGCTTCTGAAGCAAACGGGTTCTTTTTTGTTATTGAATGAAAAAGTGTTGGAAATGTGGAATCCATGTGTTTCCCCAAACAAGTGTAACACCTGCAGCGATAATCATGGAGAGGCTAGAAAAAGTACCTTCCTGATCCCCGAGTTCAAATGCCTTCGACGTTCCGGCGCCATGTGCGGCCACACCGAAAGAGACACCGCGGGCTACAGGTGATTGTAAGGAAAACATTTTAATCACATGGGGACCTACAATAGAGCCTATAATGCCTGTTGCTACTACAAAGGCAGCTGTTAAAGCGGGTACACCGCCAATGGTCTCAGAGACTTCCATCGCAATAGGGGTTGTAATAGACCTTGGCATAATGCTTGTCATAAAGCTTCCACTTAAGTGAATCAGGTATCCTAAGAAAAAGCTCGAAACCACAGCGACCACAGAACCAGCTACAATGCTTGATAGAATTTCTACCATGAATTTCTTGATCAGTTCAAAGTGTTTGTAAATAGGAATTGCAAATGCTACTGTGGCAGGTCCTAAGAAGTAGCTAATGATACTTGTTCCGTTTTCATAATGTTGAAAAGGGATATCGAATAAAACTAGTAAAGCCACTAAGACAACAGGTACAACAAGCAGTGGCGTTAAATAAGCTTTTGGATATTTTTTATATAAACGTTTACTAATAATATAAATAAGAATGGTTGCAATTAGGTAGATCATTGCTCATCTTCCTTTCTTCGTTTGGAAAGAAAATCGGCGACAAAGCCAGTAATGCCCATTACTAAAATCGTACTAACTAAAATAATCAGAAGGATCTGGAATCCATTCCACCCAGCCATTTCTGGATATTGAACAATACCGACCGCAGCAGGAATGAAAAAGAGCAGAAGTTCAGCAAGAAGCCATTTACCAGCTTCCTCAACCCATTCCAACTTGACTAAGCCGAAGTGAAGGGCAAGAAAAAGAAAGACTAACCCGAAGATACTTCCCGGTATTGGGAACTGTGTAAGCTGCTGTATGGCTACTCCTATAAAGAAAAATACATTTATGAGCAAAAATTGTAATACGAGTTTCATAAAGGACTTGTAAATGCTTACACCCCCTGAACATGCGAAAAGAGCCTTGGGAAGGGCTCTTTTCAAGAATGATCTTTTTGATTTTGAAAGCTTTTGGGAGTCAAAGGTTTGGGAGAACCTTTCATGAAAAAGACAGGTTGGGATCTAATCTTATTCATGCTGTTGACGTACTTTCATTATAGGATGCTAGATTGCATAATGAAAATACATATTTCTTATTTGAATCATAACTAAAAGTTATGATTTAGATGCACGTACAAATTGGATAAATTCCCTGGCTGCATAGGGTAAATATCGGTCTTGTTTAACGATTAAAGCCAATGTCCAAGGAACACTTGGGTTGACTACTGGGATGCTTTTGACCTCTGTGGCGATAATTTTCTCGCAGATGGACTTTGGCATGATGGCGATACCGATATGAGCTTTTACCATCTCTACAATAAAATCCCACTGTGAACTTTCAAGCTCAATCTGTGGAGAGAATCCAACAGACTGACAATAGTCTTGAATGATGTCATGCATCGCGAAGTCTTCTTGGAATAAAATGAATTTCTCCTCGGCTAGTTCTGAAAGTTCAACCGTATCTTTGCTAGCTAAGCGGTGATCTGTAGGCAGGACAACTTCCATTGTTTCTTCATTAAATGGATAAGCTTTAAAGATCGTTTCATCGATCGGTGCAACCGCTACAGCCACATCAACGTGACCTTCTTCAAGGCTTTTTTCAATTCTCTTTGCTCCATATTCTGTAATCTTAATCGAGATACCAGGAAACTGATTTCTAAATTGGGCGATTAGCTCTGGGAAGAACAGTGTACCTATTAAAGGCGGTAAGCCAAACTCTACTGTTCCTTTCTTTAAGTGCACCATATCGTATAGGGAACTCGTCAAATCATCCATAACCCCAAGTACACGCTGAGCTTGTTGATAAACAAGTTCTCCTGAATCTGTTAATGTAATTTGTTTTTTAGAACGATCAATGAGCGTAACATCAAGTTCTTCCTCAAGGTTACGGATCATTTTACTTAATGCAGGTTGGGAAAGCTTTAGAGAATGGGAAGCCTTTGTAAAACTCTTTAAGCGAGCAACCTCTGCGAAATATCGTAAATGACGACTATCCATAAGAACCTCCTATCTAACTTGCATCTATTATAGAAACTCCCTGTAACAAAGTAAAGCAACACGTCGTGCCATTACCAAGATAAAGCGTGTCAGACACGCGTTGATTCGCTAGTGTGCTAAAGGGTGTCTGACACCCTTTGATATGGTAAACTATTACAGTGGGAGGGGTTTTATGAAGCGGGTGATTGTGATAGGGAGTCCCGGTGCTGGAAAGTCGACGTTTTCTAAGCGACTTGGAAGGCTTGTAAACGAGGAGGTATACCACTTAGATCAGTTATTTTGGTTACCTGGATGGGTGATGAGGGAACGTGATGAGTTCATCGCTTTACAGGAAGAGGTTATGAATCAAGCATCTTGGATAATTGATGGGAATTATGGAGGGACCCTTGGTGTACGATTGGAGAAAGCAGATACTGTCATATGGATTGATCCACCAAGAAAGGTTTGTCTTTACCGAATCTTGAAGAGGTATTTTTTGAATCGAAATCAGACGAGACCTGATATGACGGAAGGGTGTGAAGAAAAGCTGGATTGGGAGTTTATCAAATATGTGTGGAACTTTAGAAGGGATAAACGTCCGAAGTTAAACGAACAATTACATAAAGCAGCTCGCCATAAAACAATTCATGTCATTGAGTCTTCTAAAGATATGGAGCGTTTCTTGGAAAACATAAAGATTAAAAGAGAGGGATCATCACTTTTGTAGGATGATCCTTTTTTTAGTTTCCTTAATTTATTAATATGGATATTCTTATCTCTTTCCAGCTACCGTAGTGCTCTAGAAAAGGTTTTAAAATAAGAAGTAAGGTGAACTATATCATGTGGAAGGTTATAAATACTTTTTCGGTAGAGGTTTGGGTGTTGTGAGTAACTGATTGGTGAAGCATTAAATTGCGGATACTATTAAGCTCACCATAGATGAACACCCATAAGTCGAATAAGTTGATCTTCAAGATGATGATTTGCTATGTTAAAAATTCAAGGTGCTAAATGGAAGGAGCATTTTTTATTATGACAACAGAAAATCAACAAATCGTTTTAGCAAAGCGTCCTGAAGGGATGCCTACTCATGAAAATTTCACTTATGAAGATGTAGAAATTAAATCTCCTCAAAAGGGAGAAGTCGTAATTCGAAGCTTATATATTTCTGTAGACCCTTATATGCGCGGCCGGATGAGTGATCAGAAATCATACACGCAGCCGTTCCCTCTTAACGAAACCATTAATGGTACAGTTGTGGGAGAAATAGTCGAGTCAGAAGATGATCAGTTCAAACCAGGTGATAAAGTAACAGGCTTTCTTGGCTGGCGTTATTTTAACACCGTTCCTGGAAGTCAAGTTCGCAAAATTGATGGAGAACAAGCTCCCTTATCAGCTTATCTTGGCGTATTAGGCATGACAGGTTTAACAGCTTACTTTGGCTTACTTGATATTGGAGAGCCGAAAGAAGGCGAGACTGTTGTGGTGTCTGGTGCAGCTGGTGCTGTTGGTATGATTGTCGGTCAAATCGCAAAACTAAAAGGTGCACACGTAGTAGGGATTGCTGGTTCTGATGAAAAAGTAAACTATATTACTGAGGAATTAGGTTTTGATGCAGGGGTTAACTATAAGACCGTTGATGATGTACAAGAAGCTCTATCTGGTCTATGCCCTAATGGCGTTGATGTATATTTCGATAACGTCGGAGGCGAAATTTCTGACGCTGTTCTTAACTTGTTAAACTCCTTCGCACGTGTACCGCTTTGTGGAGCTATTTCGTCTTACAACCGTACAGATGCTGACTTAGGTACACGCGTACAACCAAAACTCCTTAAAGCTCGTGCTAAGATTCAAGCGTTTATCGTAGGGGACTATGCAGACCGCTTTGATGAAGGCGTTCAAGACCTTGCAAAATGGCTTTCTGAAGGAAAATTAAAATATGAAGAAACAATAACAGATGGCTTCGAAAACATTCCTGATGCATTCTTTGGTCTGTTCCAAGGGAAGAACTTAGGAAAGCAGTTAGTAAAAGTCGCTGACCCTAAATATTAACTAAACAAAACCCTGCTCCTTTTGAGCAGGGTTTTTTATTCTAACAAACTCTTTATTTAGCTATACCACATCGGGTTTATGGAAAAGCTAATAGAGGAACATAGAAGATATAACAGTATAAAAAGAGGTGTTAGGATGAAATACATCATTATCGGGGGAGATGCGGCAGGAATGAGTGCCGCGATGCAAATTGTACGAAATAGTGAAGGAAATGAAATCGTTACGTACGAAAAGGGAGAAACCTATTCTTATGGGCAGTGCGGGTTACCCTATACCATTAATGGCATAGTGGAATCCACTGAGGACCTTATTGCCAGAACACCTGAAACGTTTCAGGAGAAGTATGGAATTAAAACACATACGCTACATGAAGTAACAAGTGTGGATTGTGAGAAAAAAATGGTGTATGGAACCAATTATCATACTGGAGAACAGTTCGAAGATCATTATGATCGACTTCTTGTCGCAACAGGCGCGAATCCGAATTGTCCGCCGTGGGAAGGCATTGAATCAGAAGGGATTTACACCCTAAAAACCATACCCGATGCGGAAAAAATAATGGATTACATAAATGAGAATATCAAGAATGTGACGATTATCGGTGGGGGATACATCGGTCTTGAAATGGCTGAAACCCTTTCTGACATTGGGAAAAACGTTCAAATTATCGAACGTGGCGAACGGCTCGCCAAGATTTTCGATGAGGATATGAGTGCCCTTATCCATGAGGAAGCGACCAAACAAAACGTGAAGCTGACATTTAAGGAATCAGTAGAAGGTTTCAAAACCAATGATAAAGGTCGTGTAAGGTGTGTTGTAACCGACCATGGTGAACATGCGACAGACCTAGTCCTCGTAGCTGTTGGGGTAACGCCAAACACATCCTTTTTACAAGGTACGGGTATTTTCACGAGTGTTCAGGGTGCCATTGAAGTGAATGCATATATGGAGAGTACGATCAAGGACATTTATGCAGCGGGAGATTGCGCTACACAATATCACCGCCTTAAGCAAAAATCAGATTATATCCCTCTTGGGACTCATGCGAATAAACAAGGAAGAGTTGCAGGTTTGAATATGATTAATCAACCTACTACTTTTAAAGGAATTGTAGGTTCGTCTATTATTAAATTCTTTGATATAAATCTTGGGAAAACAGGTTTATCAGAGAGGGAAGCAGAAGCGCTTCATTTCTCTAACACCTCTGTAACCATTGATTCATCGCACGCTGCAGGATACTATTCAAAAGAAGATCCTATGAAAGTAAAACTCGTCTATAATGATCAGACGCGTGCGTTATTAGGAGCTCAAATTATTGGTAAAGAAGGGGTCGATAAACGGATTGATGTAGTAGCCACGGCTCTATACCACTCGATGACCGTGGATGAACTTGTCGATCTTGACCTTTCTTATGCACCTCCTTTTAACAGTGTTTGGGATCCTATACAGCAAGCTGCAAGAAGAGCTTAGTTTGACTTCATTTTGATCAAGCGAAAAAAGCGATCCGTCTAATAGAGGCGGATCGCTTTTTTATGCGCTATTAAATTTGAGTGTTAGCACGCATTAAGTATAACGGGCTCCTAAGCCGCTTTATATGGAACACTTCAACTTATTATGGTAAGGTTTCACAGACAACCCCGTCCCCGTCTCGGTCCAACCGGTGGGGGTCTTTTGAAGGACCTCCTGCGGCTTCGAAAAATGCTTGAGCCTGGCTTTGTTTACTAAAATCCCCACAATCTCGATCGGCCCCGTTTGGATCATATAAAAGATTATTAGATTCAGTGGAATTGTTTTTACTAGGAGTTGGGCTCTTCTTGATGGTCATCTCGGAGTTAAAACCATCCTCCGTCACATACCCTTCCAAACTCCATATCCCCTTCTTCTTCTTCTTGGCTTGTTGTTCAGCATCGCGTAATGTGTCTACATATTTATCGTTTGGGGGATATACGTAAGCTACACGTGCAAGGCCTTGTTCAATAATATCCTTATTATAAAGCGTACCATCTATGTATACGTATGCGAGTAAGCGATCGTATTTATCTCGTTTCGTTGTTCCCCATTCAAGCATCACTTCTTCATTTGTAAGAAGCTCTTTAGCGTATTGACTCGCTTCTGGCCCAAAGGGCTGGACAGGCAAGTCAGGATGCTTGGTTTCTGGCGTATCAATAAGTAACAATCGAATCGTCTCTTTCTTCCCCTCTATCGAGACAGACAAAGTATCTCCGTCTACCACACGAAGGACGGTTGCTTCTTGTTTCGTTTGATTTTCTCCTGTAGAAGAGGAAGTAGTAGTTTCTGTTTTGGTTTCTTGCATGGTTTCGTTTTGAGGACTGCAAGCTGTTCCCACCATTATTATAAACAACACTAGTATCTTAAAAATGTTTCTCATAGTTGTTCTCCTTTATCGCTGTATACATTCACTCTAGCAAACAATTTCGACGACGTATAGGAAGAATACAGTTCATCTTTTTTCACTATTTATTATTGCAATGCTCAAGAGGTACCAGGCCACGTCGTATGGTAAGGTGAAAAATAACTCTAGTGAAACTTTTCTTGTCACTTACGACTCTAACCTATGAGTTTGAAAGAAAGAGGGAAGCCGTGTGAACCTAATAAAAGAAGTAAAGCGAGCCAGGAAAGGGAATAAAGCATCTTTTGAGGCATTAATCAGAGAGTATAAAACCACGATGTATCGTGTCTCGAAAACTATTTTAAAACAAGATGAAGATTGTGCGGATGCTTTACAAGAAGCTATTTTAAAAGCTTTTCACTCCATTCACACGCTGAAAGAACCAAAGTATTTTAAGACTTGGCTCATTCGGATCGTGATGAATGAATGTTATGCCATTATTCGAAAACAAAAGAAAATTGTTTCATTAGATAAGGTTCATGAAGAAGCGTTTGTAGAGAGAGGGTTTGATCGGATTGAAGTGAAAGAGTTACTCTCTCATTTGACCGAAGAAGATGCCCTCGTTCTTCAATTGTTCTACATAAAAGACTTTACGATAAGAGATATGGCCCACGTAATGGAGGTTCCAGAGAATACAATTAAAACAAAGTTACGCAGGGCAAAAAAGAGAGCACGAGTACAAGTCAGGGAGGAGGAAACATCATGGAAAAGTGGGAACACCTATTAGATGAAGAAGTGAATAAAGAATTGCCAGAGTCTGTTGAGAAGCGAATGGAATCTACATTAAAATCCCTGCCGAACAAGAAAACAGGAAAGAAAAAGTGGTTGTATGGCATAACAGCCGCTGTAGTAGCAACAGGCATTTTGATTAACAGCTCTTCGGTGTCTACAACAATTGCCGATTCCCTGAAGGATGTACCTTTTGTAGGCTCTGTAATGGAGAAAGTAGGCGGGTTAGGAGAGAAAAGTGGGCAACAAGGCGGGTTAACAGTTTCAACAGGGGAGCAAGTGAACATAGGAGATCAAACCATTATCTTTACAGAAACCTTATATGATGGAAACAGTATATATATTAGCTACTTAAATATGTCAGATCATCTGAACAAATTGGTCCTGCCAGGGATGCCTGATGTTCTCGTAGACGGAGAACCATTAGACAACTACGGAATCGGGGCGGGGGGTCAGAAGATCGAAGAAGGCGTTTACGGTGAGACCATGTCGATTAGAACCCAAGAAGAACTCCCTCATGAATTCTTGCTTACACTTAGCGGTGAAGCGAATGGATCTGAGTGGCAAGTAGACTTACCTGTTATCAAAAAGGGGAACTCAAAGGTTATGCCGATTAATAAAAGTTTCAAAAGTGGGGAGGATCACATTCATTATAGTACGGTAAGCTTTACATCAACCTCCACTAGAATTCAGTTCCAAATGCTTACCCCTGAAGACTCAAAGATCATCCAAAACAATCAGCATCTTGATTTTGTTGTAGAAGATGAAAACGGGAAAGTGTTAAGGGGGATCGGAGCAAGTAGCCATTCTATTGGATCAGAAGATGGAAAAGTTAGTGGTAAGTATACCGTTGATCTAGAACCATACAGAGAACAATTACCAGAAACGTTAAGTATACGACCATACCTTATGGAAATCCCAACTTCAGAGGAAGCGGTTGAACCTGTGGTGTTTAGGAGTAAGAAATGGACTGGAGAACCTGTAACATTGTCTCAAGGCGAGATGGGGCAGTTGAATGTAGATAGTGTAGAAAGAGAAGGTGAGAATGTAACCATTACCTACACCGTCAAAGGGGAAGATGAAGCCACACAAGCGAGTACGTTCTGGATAACGGATGGTGATGGGAATCGCTATGAACATGATCGGGTGGAAAGACGTATAGATCATCATACCTTTAAACAAACCTATTATAATTTTCCAGTGGAAAAAGACATTCATCTCCATACAACGGAAATGGATGCTCATCATTATTTAAGTGATTTTGGATTAACCATTGATCTTGAATACGGTGAAGGGGATAGATGACTAAAAAAATACGTAAGTGTGAATGAGCGTAGAAAAACCCCCTCGATAATCGAGGGGGGTTGAACCCTTTTATAGATCTTTCCTTGTAGGAGGAGCCATGAACTCAGGTCCTACAGGATCTTTAATATTTTTAACTAATATTTCATCAATGTCTTTCTGGGTTTCTTCATCAATTTTAAAGTCCATTACTTCTTCAATCGGATCCATTTGTTCTGGTTTCCGACCACCCCATAGGGCAGTGCCTGTACCAGGTTGATCTAATATAAATCGAAGAGCCAGGTGGATAATGCGTTTGTCAAATCGATTCTGGGCTAATTGGTCTAGCTCTTGTACGGCATTGAGATATTGCTCGAAACGAGGTTGCTGGAATTTAGGATCGTTATTTCTTAGGTCATCGCCATCAAATTGACTATCCTTAGACATTTTACCGGTTAACAATCCTCGGCATAAGCTACCATATAACAATGTATGAAGGCCATGCTCCTGAACATAGGGGAGAATGTCTTCTTCAATCCCTCTTTCAAACATGTTGTAAGGGGGCTGAACCGTATGAAGCGGAGCCGCTTCACGGAACGTATCCATTTGTTCTGGAGAGAAATTACTCACACCAATGGATCGGATTTTGCCTTGTTTATATAAGTAATAAAGGGCTTCTGCTGTTTCTTCAATCGGGACGGTTGGGTCTGGCCAATGTACTTGGTAAACATCAATGTAATCCGTTTGAAGTCGACGTAATGAATCGTCAATTTCTTTGTGAATGCGTTCTTTAGATGCATCACGGTAAACTTGCTCGTCTTTCCAATTCATGGCAACCTTCGTTGCGAGCGTGATATTCTCACGACCTCCATATTGTTGAACGGCTTTACCGACAATTTCTTCAGAACGACCGAAGCCATATACCGGAGCGGTGTCAATGAGATTAACGCCTTTATCTAAAGCGGCGTGGATGGTTTTTATGGATTGGTTTTCATCTGTGCCACCCCACATCCAGCCACCAATGGCCCAAGTTCCTAGTCCGATTCGTGAAGTTTCTATTCCTGTATTGCTAACGTGCGTGAATTCCATTTTTTCACCTCCATAGGTTCGTAGCTTTAGCTACTCTTCACGAAGTTTACCCTCTTCTATTCGTGACTAATCATGCAGATAGGCTGTCCCAATAGATGAAAAAAAGCACGCTCATAGCTTACTGAGCGTGCCTGAATTTAGTCGTGTTTTTATGCTTTGGTCCAGTTTGCGACCATATTTACATCCGCATTGTATAGGGTTTGGAAAACAGGACAGCGATCATCTGTTTTATCTTTTAATTCTTGAATGCGTTCATCAGACTCACTTGTTTTAACCTGAGCATTTACTGTAACGGTTTGGAAGTGACGGCGTACGCCTTCTGTTCCCATCATACCGCGGGGGTCTAATTCGCCACGAATTTCGAATTCAATCCCTTGAAGGTCAAAGTTCATTTCATTCGCCACCATATTAGCAACTGCGTTCTCGCAGCCTGCTAGGGCAGCTAGTAGGGTTTCAAGTGGATTCGCACCTTGGTCGGTGCCACCTTGTTGTTCTGGTTCATCAATAATAATGGTATGCTTTTTCGCTTTTGCTTCTACCTTTGCACCTTCTGCATTTGCTTTAACTCTCATTTGAATAGTAGACATGTGAAATTCTCCTTTAATGAAATAATGTTTTCTTTAAATGAAAAATGGTATTTTCAATTGGCTTAGACGTTTGCTTTACTTTCGCCATTAAGATCGAGCCTTCAATAGAACTAATGATATGCTCTGCGTATTCGTAAGCATCTTTAGGAGTGGCAAGTTCTGCTTCCATTAATGTCTCACTAAGAGCTAACGCCCATTCATGGAAAAAGGATTCAATGCGCTTTCTAAAAGATGCATCATGTTCGCTCATTTCGATAGCTAGATTCCCGAAAGGACAACCTTTTCGAACATTGGAGTCTTGAAAAGATTCAATTGTTTCTTCAAGCATGTGCTGAATTCGTAAATCAGCAGAGGAATCTGTTTGAAGAATGCCTTCAATCATATTGGTTTTCCAAGTATCAATATAGCGATCTACAACAGCAATCCCTAAATCGTGTTTAGTCTTAAAGTAATGAAAGAACTTTCCTTTGCCAATATCTCCAGCCACTAATATATCGTTAACAGATGTAGCTTGATAACCTTTGGAACGAATCACATCTGCAGCGATGGATACAATCTCTTCTTTAGCTAAGGTTCCTTTATTCATAAAAGAACCCCCTTTCTAGAAACCAACTGGTTGGTATGTATCTAATATAAAGGATGCTTCATTAGTTTGACAATCAATGTGCTTCACTCGGAATCTCTTCATAAATGGAAGGCTACGTGAATAAAGTAGTACTAGCTATATGAGGAGGTTTCTATCATGATTAGAGTGTCTCAAAGCTCATTACTTATAGTGTGCTTACTTTTATTTCTTATACTTAGTTGGGCAGGTCTTACAAGAGCAAAAGAATTCATTATTCCAGAGGGGGCCTTTACACAAGAAACGGTCGCTTTTCCGGAGGCTATGACGTATGTAGACACTGTTAAAGAGTTAGAAGAACACGTGGAAGCACCGATTTCCACCTTCAATGTACTACCGGACTCCTTTGAACGAATTAGTATGGGGTATAAAAAAGTTCAGGAAAATTCTTTCATCACAAGACAAACCTTTATCCGTTATCCAGAAGGAAAAATGACGTTTGAACAAGCCCCGAAGGATGTGAAAGATGAACTCCCTTCACCTTCCTCCTCGACGATGAAGGAGTTCAATTTGAATGGTCAGCTCTTTCATATGAATGGGGATGGTAGACAGGGGGACTACGTTATGTGGGAAAAGGGAGATTATGTATACGCAGTCTCGACGAACGTTACATTTTCAATGGATGACTGGGAATTGTTATTAGATTCCTTACAATAAATGTTCAAAACGGCCTTAACGCCTAACCCGTTAAGGCTATTTTTGCATATATCTTACAAATGACAGAATATTCGTATTATAATAGGTATAAAGAGGGGGTATGGGAAATGGAAGTTGTGTCAGAACAGAAGAGAAAGAAATCTTTAAAAAGATGGCAGAAAGTTTGTTTGATCCTTCTTGTTCTTCTCCTTGGTATAGGGATTGGGGTGCTTATTTTTGTAAACGGTTACATAAACCGGAGTTTACCTCAAACTGAGGGAAGCATTTCGGTACCTGGTTTAAAAGATACTGTGTATGTAACCCGGGATAAGAGTGGTGTGCCTCATATTGAAGCAAACAACACGCAGGATCTTTTCATGGCTCAAGGATATGTCCAGGCACAAGATCGTTTGTTTCAAATGGATATGGCAAGGAGACAAGCCTCCGGAAGACTAAGTGAAGTGGCTGGTGAAGATGCATTAAACCAGGATAAATATTTTAGAACATTGGGACTGAGAAGGGCTGCCGAAAAGTCGTATCAAGCATACACGGAAGAAGCTAAGCAAGTGATGGAGTGGTATGCAGAAGGGGTGAATGCTTATATAGAACAAGCAAAGAATGAAAAAGCGCTACCGATCGAATTCACTCTGCTTGGAGGAGCGCCGGAACTTTGGACGCCTATTGATTCACTAACGATAGGAAAATATATGGCGTTTGATCTTGGAGGACATTGGGAGAGACAGGCCTTTCACTATTATTTGCTACAACATTATCCGGAGGATCAGGCTCTTGAATTGTTTTCAACCTATCCGGAAAAGGCTCCAACGATTATTAAAAGTGATGAACTTGATATCGCTTCAAGTTTTGAAGGTGCTGTCATTCCGCATGCCTTTAATGGAAGCAATAACTGGGTTGTGAGCGGAGAACGAACAGCGTCTGGTTCCCCTCTGCTCGCTGATGACCCTCATTTGGGCCTTGCTACCCCGTCTATCTGGTTACAGATGGTGCTTGATTCACCTGAGTATCAAGTGAGTGGCGTCATTTTTGCCGGTATTCCTGGTATTATTTTAGGACATAACCAAGACATTGCATGGGGAGTTACCAACACAGGACCGGATGTCCAGCAGCTTTATCTTGAAAAGCGAAACCCAAAAGATGAAAATGAGTTTTTATATGAAGGGAAATACGAAAAGGCGACCATCTATAAGGAAACGATTGATATCAAAGATAAAGACTCAATTCAGTATAAGGTGGTTGAAACGAGACATGGTCCGATCATCTCTGAGTTTGCTGAAGAGAGTGGAAAAGATACCGTTTTATCCCTAAGGTGGACAGCGCTCGATTCTTCCACAGAGCTAGAGGCCATTCTTCTTATGAACAAAGCTTCAAACTGGGGAGAATTTGAAAAAGGTCTAGAGAAGTTTCTAGTACCGGCTCAGAATTTTGTCTTTGCCAGTAAGGATGGGACCATTGCATATAAAGCCAATGGCAAAATCCCGATCTATAAAGAGGGTGAAGATGCCTTATTGCCATTAGAGGGATGGGAGAAAGAGAATGATTGGAATGGGTTCATCCCATTTGACGAATTGCCAACAGTCATCAATCCGGATAAAGGATTTATTGCGACTGCCAACAATAAAGTGATAGGAGAAGAGTACCCTTATCATCTATCTAATAATTGGGCACAACCCTACCGTTATAAGCGTATTGAAGAAGTACTTGAAAAGACAAAAAATGCAACCGCAGAAGATATGAAAAAGCTTCAAATGGATCAAATGAATCTGCAAGCCAAAGAGTTTGTGCCGATGTTTATGGAATATATGAATACTGACAATCTTTCAACGAGAGAGAAAGAAGCTGTGGAACGGCTCCAGGCTTGGGACTTCGTAGATGATGCAAAGCAATCTCAACCTCTTCTCTTTCACACGTGGATGAAGACCCTAACAGACCGACTATACGAGGATCTTCCTGAATCCATGGATCCATTGTTTAAAGGGAAAGGCCAAACAACGGATGAGTTATTGCGGAAAGCTCATAAGGGAAAGAATGTAAAGTGGGTTGAGGAGCAAGGAGGAATGGAGGTGTTAGTTCAAGAAACATTTCAGGAAACCGTCCGTTCTTTAACGGAACAATATGGTGAGAAAATAGACGAGTGGGAATGGGGGCACTATCACCAGGTGGCATTTAAACATCCATTATCCTCTATAAGTTTTCTAGACCGATTCTTTAATAGTGAGGATCCTATTCCAGTAGGCGGAAGTAGGGTGACGGTGATGGCTGCAAGCTATAATGAAGAAACGGGTATCGTCAATCACGGAGCTTCCTGGCGTTTTGTATTGGATGGTTCTGATTTTACGAAAGGCTCTCATATCGTAGGCCCAGGGCAATCCGGACATTTCAGAAGTCCTTGGTACCATGACCAACGGGAAGACTGGGTGAAGGGTGATTATCACGAAACAAGCTTAACTACACCAAAAGGAGAACCATTAATTCTCCAACCGTAATGTATTCGGCTGATTCTAGTAGGATCAGCCGATTTTCTGTGACTAGACCAAGTATTTCTTTATAAATGAGGACAGGAAAGTTATGGACAATGGTAAAGAGGGTATTCTTGTAAGGAGTGTGCATCAGATTTCCGAGTAAGGTAAAGCTAATCATAACATTAGAATCAAATAGAAGTGGATGGAGGCTACGTCAATGCACGGGTTTCATGAAGTATTTATTCAAATTTTAGTATTACTTGCTATTTCAATTACGGTGATTGGAATTGCAAAACTGATTAAAGAACCCTATTCAATTGCTTTAGTACTAGTGGGAGTATTATTAGGGATGACAGAAATCCCTATTATTGAAGAAGCGGAGTCGTACATAACACAATCTGAAGTGTTTCAAGCCATTATCATTTCCCTTTTCTTACCTATCTTATTAGGTGATGCTACATTGAAAATGCCATTTCATCATCTGTTTCGATTGAAGAAAACGGTTTTATCTCTGGCTTTTTTAGGGACCTTTATTTCATTTATAGTGATAGGTTTTAGTGTATATTTCTTGTTAGGATTACCGATTGTTGTCGCTTTTACTTTTGCAGCTTTAATGAGTGCTACAGACCCAATAAGCGTAATCTCTATTTTTAAGGAACTTGGTGTACCTGAAAAAATGTCGACCATCATGGAAGGTGAGTCCTTATTTAATGATGGGATTGCTGTCGTTCTCTTTAAAATTTCATCGATTTACCTGCTCACATATATGGATATGGGAGCTGCAGGAATTGGAGAGGGTGTCTTCTTATTCTTAAAGTTTGCGATCGGGGGAGCGCTAGTTGGTTTAGTAATTGGATTCATCTTTTCACAAGTTATACGCATATTTGATGACTATCCACTTGAAATTGCATTTTCCATGCTTTTATTCTTCGGTAGTTATTTCATTGCAGAGCACTTTAACGTATCAGGAGTTATTGCTGTTGTGATTGGTGGATTATTATTCGGAAGCTATGGAAAGAAAGTGGGGATGTCAGAAGAAACGAGAGTTAATATTAACACCTTTTGGGATACCATTACTCTCTTGGCTAATTCGATTATCTTTTTAATGGTTGGGATTGAAATTCGAGAAATTGATTTTACAGGCATGTGGGGCATTATAGTCTTAGCCATTCTCATTGTGCTTATTGGACGTTCGATTGCCCTATACACCGCAACAAGCTATATTTCTCATCTTAGTCAGAAAGAACGTTTTCTTTTAAATTGGGGAGGCCTCCGAGGAAGTTTATCGATCGCTTTAGCCTTAAGTCTCCCTGCAGATTTTGACGGTAGAGAAGAAGTGCTTCTTCTCACATTCTCTGTTGTTCTCTTCTCCCTAGTCGTTCAAGGGCTTACTATTAAGCCGCTTATTAAGAAGTTTGACATGGCGAAAGATGCTTCTTAGCTAGAAGGCTATGTTAAAGTTGAAAAACCAGCCGCTTATTTAAGCGGCTGGTTTTTTATAATTTGATCTTCAAAGTGTTGGATAACATCGATTAGGTCATTATGAATCACATAATGAAATAAGCGATCTTTTGGAGTGGCTTCTCTATTTATAAGTGCTGTAGGAATTTTCCTAGTCCAAGCATACTCTGGTAAGAAATTAAACGGCATGACAAGTAGAGATGTTCCAAGCACGAGAACAAGGTCGGCCTTGTCAATAATGGCTTCTGCCCGATCATGCTCAGTGATGGCGTCTCCAAATAGCACGATATCTGGTTTCAATACCGTTTGGCACGTCTCCCTTTCGCAAATGGGGACCTGAGAACTGTTTATATAGTCCGCGTCATAGATGCTCCCACATGCAGGACAAGTGGAAGTGGTTAGAGAACCGTGGTATTCAATGACCTTAGAGGAGCCGGCTCTTTGATGGAGCCCGTCTACATTTTGCGTAATCACCGTAACTTCTTTCCCCAGTGTTTCTAAATTGGAGAGAAATCGATGCACCTCATTTGGGTGATAGGAACCCAGAAGTTTAAGTTGGAAAATATCCTTGTACTTTGTCCAAAAATCTTGAGGGTCGTGCCTAAAATAGTCAGAGGACATGTAATATTCCCTTGATCCATCTTCTGTCCATATGCCATTAGAGGAGCGGAAATCGGGGATTCCACTTGCTGTACTAACACCAGCTCCTGTTAAAACAGTAATGCGTTGAGCTTGCCTAATTTCATCTATAAGTTGATCCATCTTATCCTACCTTTAATCGTTTTCCCCTATTGTATCAAACCCGTTGAAATAGATAGAAGAGCAGATTAACGTTTGTTCATCCCCTTGGATTGCACAAATTCATTAACATCCATTCGCATGG
The DNA here is from genome assembly GCF_030166655.1 of Pontibacillus chungwhensis. Classification (GTDB taxonomy): domain Bacteria; phylum Bacillota; class Bacilli; order Bacillales; family BH030062; genus Pontibacillus. Next base: position 1,685,409 of record NZ_CP126446.1, read on the forward strand.
GGTGGCTAAAACGACGAATCATCTGATCGGTCCAAGAGTCGAGGCGTGAATTTTGCTTCCGGCTCTTATAGTAGTCTTGAATAGTATGGTCAAAAGAACGAAGCTCTTCTGTTTGGTTTTTATTATATTCATTTACATGATAAACCGCGCGTTTAGGAAGACGAGGTTTTTGTTCTGGCTGTTTGTCAGGATAGCCAACCACCATGCCGAATAATGGTATAACGTGTTCTGGCAATTGTAATAGCTGATCAACGCGCTTAATGTTATTTCGAATGCTTCCAATGTAGCACATACCAAGCCCCATAGATTCAGATGCAACCGCTGCATTTTGGGCAGCTAGTGAAGCGTCTACCGCAGAAACGAGAAAATGTTCTGTATTCTCAATGTTTGGTAGCATATCTTGCTTCTGTAGGTCGGAGGCTAGTATGCCATGGCGGTACAAGTCAGCGCAGAATATAAACAAATGTCCGTTATCTTTTACATACGATTGACCTGTTATTTCCGCCAACTCTTGCTTTTTCTCTGGATCTGTCACACCTATGATGGTGTAAGCTTGCATGTAGCTGGACGTTGAAGCCATCTGAGCTGCTTCTACAATAGTGTTTATTTGGTCTTCAGTTAACACTTCATTTGTAAAGGATCGGATTGAACGATGGTTAAGAAGCGTATGGATTGTTTGATTCATGATTTAGAACTCCTTCAAGTTTAACATTTTACATTTATAGTACATCTTTAGGAATGAACACTTCAAAAAATTTGTTTGATGCTTTAATGGAATCCACCCAATAAGTGTAAAAATTTATTTTTTGAATAATTTTAAAATCTATATTAAGAAAACACAAATATTATCCTTAGACGGGTTACATAAAATAGGAAACTAATGATATAGTAGTTAAAAGTATCCTGGGTTTGTGTTAGGATAATAGTAGAATCCTCTTTATTACTTCCCTTACAGACAGCGTTTCCGTTTTTCCCCTGGAAACAACCATCTGCAGATTCTTCACTCAGTACCCTCTTCTAAAAGCTAAGTACCAGAACACTATCGTTTTATCGAAATAACATTAACATTTGCTTATACTTTCAGGATTCGTAGGATTATTGTCTAATCATTGTAGAGGAGTTGTTATAGTTCAGACGCTTGTCAGGGAAACTGTACACTTACACTTTTGCTTAGTTCTAAATAAAGGTGAGGATTACTAATGGGGGAATTGATCGATTTTGAAACTAGACGAGCGAGAAAAGATTTAAAGAAATCTGCAGGGAATAAGGGAGTCATTTACGAAATCTATTTAACCGTAGTGAAATATGTGAATGAAAACCTACAAAAAGAATATGAGAAACCGGTGGAAAATATAAATACAAAAACACCGCTATCATATGTGTTTCAAGGGGAGAGTGACCGATTTAGATCATCTTTCGGTGAACTAATGAATTATTGGGATTTACCAGGGAATGGGCTAGATGAAGTTCCTTATGGAGAAGAGTTTCAATACTTTAAAACCGTAGAGGATTTATGTTGGTTTATTGAGAAGCGAGTAAGAAAGTCTAAATAATTAAGGGGTTGGGTGTCCAAAAATGGGCACCCTTTTCTATTCTGTTGCTTTTTGAGATTGAATGTGAATAATCCCATAGAATACTTGAATGGTACCGATTGCGAAGACAAGCGGTCCGAATGTCCAAGCTAAAGCCATACTTAACGCAATTGCAATAAAACCTGTGTACAGTACGAAAAGATGTTGGCTTTTCTTAAAGCTGATTATGCCGATTAAGCTGTTCATGATTACAGCTAAGTATATAAACAGTTGGAATGCGCTTTCCATATTCAGTCAATCCTTTCTATCTATCACCTATTAAGGTAAACTTACCCCTTTATTTTTCCTTCTAAACGTTACAACCATAATTCATAGAGCATTCATTTGTGTAATGATAAAAAAAGAAGGAAAGAAGTATTGGAAAGGGAATATAGTACTTAAGTCAGGAAAGGGGTTCATGGATATGGTAAAAGGAACGATTTATGTTGAACATCTATCTAAAACCTTTAAGAAAGGCAATGTAAAAGCTGTGAAGGATGTTAGCTTTTCTGTGGAAGAAGGGGAATTCTTTGCCTTTTTAGGACCAAATGGAGCAGGTAAATCAACAACGGTCCAGATCGTTACCACTTTAATCTCCCCGTCAGCTGGTAAGGTGTATGTTGCTGAACAAGATGTTCTTACAAATCCAAAAGGGGTGCGTGAACATATCGGGGTAGCTTTACAGGAAACAGGAATTGATCCCAGTTTAACAGGTAGAGAAATGTTGGAGCTGCAATGTAGAATCTTCGGATTTACCAAACAGGAATCAAAATCAAGGACAGATGAACTACTAGAAGTAGTGCAGCTCGTTGAAGCGGCCGATCGGATTTGTGGCAATTACTCAGGAGGGATGAGGAGGAGACTAGATCTTGCCTTAACGCTTGTGAATAAACCTAAGATTCTGTTTCTCGATGAACCCACCACAGGACTTGATCCTTCAAATAGGAAGAGCATTTGGGATTATTTAGAGCGTCTGAATAAAGAAGAAGGAACGACTATTTTTCTAACCACACAATACTTAGAAGAAGCAGATACATTGGCCGATCGCATTTCAATTATTGATGATGGAGAGATTGTAGCTACAGGGACACCGCAAGAGTTAAAAGCTCAAATAGGGAACGATATCATTGCGATGACGTTTGCAGGGGACAATGAAGCGAATGAAGCAGAAAAGGCCATTAAGCACCACATGCCAGATGCTGACCTGGTCCGAAGGGCGGCAGAATTAAATATGTATGTTCAGGACGGAACGAAACGATTGATGGAGGTAGTACGGGTTTTAGACCAGGAAGAGATAACCGTACAGTCCATTAATGTAAATTCTCCTACTCTAGATGATATTTTCCTTAAAATCACAGCTGAAGGAGAGAAAAAGAGAGGAGAGGTTGAACATGGGTAATGGATTAGTTAAGGATATATGGGTTTTATCTAAGCGTAGTGTACTCACGACTCTCCGGAGCCCCTTTTCTTTTATACCTAATTTACTTATTTCAACGTTCTTTTTATTAGTCTATGAAAGCGGACTGAGTGGCATTTCACAGCTACCGGCTTTCGAGGGAGCAAATTATTTGGCCTTTATTTTACCTGTTTCCGTAGTGTCAGCTGCCATTGGAGGGGCGGGGGGAGCCGGCCAGGGTATTGTAAAAGATATTGAAAATGGCTTCTTCTCACGCTTATTACTCACACCAGCCTCAAGACTTTCGATTGTGCTTGGTCCTATTATTGCTGGCATGTTGCAATTATTTGTGCAAACGATCCTGATCTTAATTGTAGCCTTTATCATGGGGCTTGAAGTAGCAACTGGGTTTTTAGGTGTTCTGGTCGTTCTCCTCTTAGCAGTAGGTTGGGGGTTAGCTTTTGCTGGGTATTCAGCTGGCATTGCTTTGAAAACCAAAAATGCTCAAGCCGCCCAGGCAGGTACTCTTATCTTTTTCCCGTTAATCTTTCTGAGTACAACATTTGTCCCTTATGAATTAATTGAATCATCCTGGTTAAAAGTTGCTGCTACGATTAATCCGACCACGTATATCTTTGAAAGTATGCGAACGGTTTTAATTGATGGGTGGCAGTTCTGGGATATTGCGAAGGGGTTCATTGCCATTACCATTGCATGTGCGATTACGATTACCTTTGCGGCAGTTTCGGCTAAGAAAGCAGTTAGTAGAGGATAGTAGTACCAAAATCCAAAAGCTCACATACCATAAATAAAAAATGGGTGAGCAAGATGAAGTGGTATGAATGGATTGATTTAGGTGCTTTGACCATTTTAGCAACGTTAATGCTTTTATATTCTCAAAATCTGATAACAGACCAGGCCGTTACCTTCGTAGCTGCACCTGTCATGTTCTACATTATGATAATAAGCAAATCTGTGAGAAAGAGACTGCGAAGGAAAAATAGACTTTAATAGGTAAGGGATAAATCCGTTGGGATTTATCCTTTTTCATTTTGGCTTTGATCGTTTGGTTCATGTTTAGGTTCGCTTAAAATTTGGTAAAACTACATAAGTAACGACTTAAAATCGATTGTAAATAGATAAAGGAGTGCATAATAATGGCAGGAGAGGTATTTGATCCAAAAAAAGCGGAGAAACTGGTAGATCCAAGTCGACAAAACACAGTTCCAGTAGAGAGAGTGTTGGAGCTCCTTCAATTAACAGGTGAAGAGAAGGTAGCCGATTTGGGAGCTGGGAATGGGTATTTAACACTACCGATTGCGAAAGAGACCAAGGATCGGGTAACCGCCGTCGACCTTCAATTTGAAATGCTAGAACTGTTAGCATCTAGAGCTGAAGGAGAAGGCATTACCAATGTTGAACGTATGAAAAGCAGCCTAGATGCTTTGAATCTTCCTGATGCTTCATTTCACCGTGCAGTAACGGCTTTTGTTTTGCATGAGGTACCCGATTTACATCAGACACTTCGTGAAATTCATCGAATTCTAATGGAACATAGCCGTCTTCTGATCTTAGATTGGGAAAAGGTTGACGGAGAGCAAGGTCCGCCTAAAGATCACCGTATCGCCTCCAACGAGCTGGCTGAACGGGTAGCTGAAGAAGGCTTTGATGTAGAGGTGGGTCACTTGAATGATGAAGTATACTATATCGTAGCAACGAAATAAGAAAGGGATTGACGAATACTCCCCCTCCTATTAGAATATACCCATAGGGGTTAAAAAGAGCGAAGGGGAGGATCACTTGGATACAATTATTACAGTATTATTGATTGCTGTAGCGGTATACTTCATAAGTAAAACGATCATACCACCTAAGGGTGTTGAACAAATCTCTCCAGCGCAAGCTCAGGATAAATTGAAAAGTAAGAAAAAGCAAAGTCAATTTGTTGATGTACGTACCCCTGGGGAGTATAATAGAAATCAGATAAGAGGGTTTACCAATCTTCCTCTTCAGTCCTTGAAGGCACAGTCGAGCCAGTTAGATCAGTCAAAAGAAGTCGTTTTACTTTGTCAAAGTGGAACGCGCAGTATGGCTGCAGCTCGAGTTTTAAAAAAGCAAGGATTTACTCACATTACAAACATTCGTGGCGGTTTGAACGCCTGGAAATAATCTTAAGGAGGAATTAATTATGAAAAATATCACACCAGAAGAAGTTCGTAAAAAAGTAGAAGGTGGCGAAAACATTAACATTGTTGATGTTCGTGAACCTGAGGAAGTAGAAGAAGGAAAAATTCCAGGAGCAAAGCATATTCCTTTAGGATCTCTAGATGAGCGTAAAGATGAGCTGGATAAGGACAAGGAGTATGTAATGGTTTGTCGTTCCGGTGGTCGTAGCGGAAAAGCAACAGCTTTCTTAGAAGAAAACGGATATAATGTGATCAATATGGATGGCGGTATGCTAGCTTGGGAAGGTAGCGTAGACAAATAAGTCACAGCTGTTGAACTGAATAGATGATTAAGGGCGGGAATCGTTTAGATTCCCGCCTTTTTTATGGAATCCCCTAAAATAATTTGTCTTTTAAACTTAGATAAGTTGGGAAACATATGTATCTCGAGGTATAGGAATGTGAAGGTTTGCCACAATAAGAAGGAAAAAATGAGCGTGGAGGGATGATATGGCTCACTCAATACCATCGCACCAACTATTCAAAAGGTTAAAACAACAGCAAAACATTATAATAATTGATGGACGTCACCATGATTATTCAGAAGAGTTGGCTTTTCCGGTGAAGGTTTTACATAAAGGCGAGATTACAATAGAGCGCTTGAAAGACAAAGAGGCAGAATATATCTATATAGGTGAAGATCAGAAGACATCTATAGAAGAAGCTGAGAGAATAGAACAGGAATATGACCTCGACCTCCTCTACGTAAAAGGAGGCATGCAGGATTGGGGAAGGTATGTAGAATCTATACAAGTGGGAGAACTTTCGGACGGAGGAGAGGTCTATCAATTTATTCGACCGAGTACGGGTCAACTTTCTTATATGATTATTAGTGAAGCCGAAGCTCTATTACTTAACCCTAGCCTATGGATTCAACCCTATATCGATTTTGTAGAAGACAAGGCTTTTACCTTTAAGCATATCGTAGATTCTTGTATTCACCGTTCCCACATCTCAAGTGGCCCGCAACTGGCAGAGGAAGTAGAAGAATCGTATTGGCTTCCAGAAATAGAAGACGACATTTCCTATTCATATACCGCTATTACGCATGATCAGAAACCTTCTGTAGGCAATACCAATATCCCCGTTGAAGTGATCTTCACCACAGAGGGGCTTACGATTGTGGTGGACCAGCACTACACGTTTACCTCCAATAATGAAGCGGATTTATATAAAGGAAAAGGGGTGGTCCTTACAGAATGGATGAAGTCTTATTCACAGTTCAATGAACAAGGATTTGTCTCTCCTTATGAGCGTAAGATAAATGATAAAGAATCCACGAGAACACAGAAGATAGAAGCGATCAATAAAGGGGAAAGAAGTTTTACAAACGAAGAAGCATACCATTTAGAGTATGGAAATGAATTCAATAGCAATTAAAAAGAAGCAGCCAGAATGATCTGGCTGCCATTTTATTCTTCAGGGTGATGGGTATCTTCTTTTTGAGCTTCTTTTCTTTGTGCTTCATAGGGGAATAGTTCCTCTGATGCCTCTACGCGTAACTTTTTAGGAACGAGTAGTTGGCGACGTCTGTCATACACGTGAGATCCAAGGTGCAATACACGGTTTTCCATATAAATATGAAAAAATGTCTCAAAAGTCACAATAAACCCAGCTCCTGCAATGGCAGGGAGTACGGTTTGAGTCGTAATGCCGTTGATTACATTGCCGAAAAGGTAAAGAATCGAAAATGTTAAAGCGAGATCGGCAACGGAGGTAACGAGTAGACCAAAGCGTCTTAATATAAATAAATCTCCTATCACATACGTGATTCCCAGTAATACAAAAGTAATAAGGAACACATTGATTAAGGAAGCTCCAGCAATCACGCCGTATATAGGGAAGACAGCTGCAATTAAGATGACCCATTTAATCCCGAGTGCTTTAATATGCTCCAGTTTAAACACCTCCAGTTATAGTTTTTCAAATGCGAGCTTTTATATACGATTCATTTAGAATGGTTTTCATTTCTCTTAGAAGGGTGTATAATTGTTATAAAATTCAGTTAATTAAACAAGGAAGTTTAGATGGTTTATCTTGTTTAGAAACGGGTAAGAAACTGGAGAGGTGAATAGTATGGCAATAAAACAACTTAACTCAATAAGGATACCGTGTAAAGACTTGAAGGAGACGAAAGAATGGTACAAAAATCATTTACAACTAGAGGCTAAAGGCGATCAAGGGGAAGTGACCATTTCATTTGCCGAAGGTGCCGATTTAGTTTTTTATGAAAGTAAAGTGACACAAGAATACCCGTTCAGCCCTTTTAATATTAATGTGTACGAACCTCAGCACTTACATAGAGACTTATTCTTAAAAGGAGCCAAGTTAACAGATATTGATGACTTTTTTGATATGCTTTGTTATGAGGTAACCGATCCGAATAACATTCAGATTGGAATAGTCGGCTGGGAAGAGGATGCCAAAGCCGCCCATCCTGTTACAAAACTAGGAGGGTACTTTCTCCCGGTAAGAAGCTTAGAGGATGCATCTCTTTGGTATAAGACCCATCTAAAAGCAGAGCAGTTATATGATTTTTCATTTGACACTCCAATGTATGGGGAAATGCGTGCATTAACGCTTGATCATCTTGGGATCACACTTGTAGAGATTCCAAGTGACCTTCATAACGTCATTGAACATCCGTTCACACTAGGATCCACAAACCTTGAAGAAGATCTACAATCTCTTCGACAGTCAGGAGTCGAAATAGAAGAGGAAGTACCAGGAGAATCCTTTTGTTTTAAAGACCAAGAAGGACATAAAATACAAGTACAAATGATTTCTTAAAAAAGGAGCTAATGAAGATTAGCTCCTTTTTTCGTTTACGTGAAACGTAAAGTGTTGAATGGTTCCTGAAGGGGAAGACTCGATTTCCCAGGCAATATCAGATTTCTGTGTCATGAGGGAAATAATGGTCAAGCCGATGCCCGAACCTTTAGTAGAAGAGCTGTTTTGTTCCATCCCCTTTCCGTGATCAGCCACAGATAGATGCCCGTAATTATCGCTGTGAGCTAATGTGAATTGAATGTATTTTCCTTCACTCGCATGTCTTAAAACATTTTGTATCACATTGTCTAAAATCCGTTGGAACCATGTTGGATCAAGAGTGGTATACATCGGATGGTCCGTTACGTGAATATCAATTTGAAATCCCTCATTCTCCAGCGTATCGTACCAGGATGCCAAGGATTGACGTGTTAAAGCTGTGAGTTCAATTTCTTTAGGATGATGCGGGAAGCGGTGTGCAGATAAAAGCGTGTAGGATTGTAAATTCTCAATTAGTTCACCTAAAAAAGTAATCTTTCCATCAGCTAATGCAATTAATTGATTTCCTTTCTCAGTTGTGACTTCTTTTTGTAAACCATAAATTTGGCCTCTTAGTGTGGTTAAGGGAGTGCGTAAGTCATGAGAAAGGTTGGCGATCAAGTCTCTCCTTAGCGATTCTTCTTCTTGTTCATTCCTTTGACTTTCTTTTAATTTGTAGACCATATTGTTAAATGATTCTTCTAATAGCCCTATTTCATCACGTTTTTTAACTTCAACTGGATTTGGAATCATAGCTCCTTCATCCATTGTCATGGCTTGTTGAAGATGTATCAGACGTCTTCTGAGGCGCAGGAAAAAGAGCAAGGAAAGAATGAGAAACGTTAAGAAAATACTTCCTAAACCAATCCCTGTAAACCAGAAGCGGTATTCGGATTCAACGCGACTTAATGGAGAATCTAAGTACTCACGAGAGATTTGAAAAACCATAAATCCATCCATTTTGGTACTGCCTATATAAGCTACGGTTGTAAATGGGTCTCCATCAAAGCTTTCTTTCATAAATTCAACAGTCTGAGGAACGCTCCATACTTCAGGGTAGAGGCCCTCTTCTACTTGTATAGGGTCTTTGAAACGTCCTTGTTGATCGATCCAGAATAAAGAGGCATTAGGATAATTCTTATGAACCTCCTCTAAAGCTTGAGGAACTTCCTCGACAGAAAGATCCTCAGCTTGCTCATGCCACATGGCCTCAAGCTTATCTCCTCTGTAATGATTAGGTTCCGTCCAACCAAACTGATTAAAGCCCACTTCAAAAACAACGAACAAAAGAGGTAGTGTAATTTGAAAAAGGGTGATCCCGATCAGTAGAATTAATATGTATCTACGTAATAGGGAGGAACTTGTTTGTTTTTTCTTCTGCTTCTTCATCCTTTCACCCTGTAACCAATTCCGCGTATCGTTTGAACGATTTGTGGATGGCTTGGATCTTTTTCGATTTTCTCTCTTAAATGCCGCATATGTACCATTAGTGATTTATCACCGTCCAAGTAACGTTCTCCCCATATTGCCTCATAAATCTGTTCTTTGGTTAATATTTGGTTCAGGTGCTGAACGAGATAGAAAAAAATCTTATACTGTTTGCCCGATAGTATAATTTCTTTGTTGGATGGTTTATGAAGCAGCTGATTTGTATGTAAGTTGACTTCGATGTCACCTAGGATAAGAGATTGGTTTGAACTCGCTCCGAATCTGCGAAATAGCACATCCATTCTGGCCAGGAGCTCTTCTAGATGGAAAGGTTTAACCATGTAATCATCAGCAAACTGGAGTCCATATACTTTGTCATCAACGGCTGATCGTGCTGTCAGCATCATGATGGGAAGTTCCGGGTTATGTTTTTTTATTCTTTTTCCAATAGTAAACCCATCTAAGCCAGGCAGCATAACATCGAGTAAAACCAAACTTGCCTCACCGATTTGATCTTCAATCCCTTCACCAGAAGTGAACCATTGAACATTGTGACCACTCTCCTCAAGTGCACCTTTCACCCATTCACCAATTTCTTTTTCATCTTCTATGTATAAAATCATTGCCATTTATAAACTCCTTTCTATTAAGTATCGTATAAAATTTCCAATCATTTAGAAAGCGTTTTTTGAATTTCGAGGCATAAAAGGACTCCACAAAGGTATAGATCTCCGTTTGGATTAAAACCATTTGCTCGAAGTATTTCGTATATAGGGGTTTATATGAACCCAAGTGCTCTGTTAAAACTGATGTTGATTTTTTAAACGTTACATATAAGTCCCTAATCAGCAGCACCTGAAAGCGAGTCGTTCCCCAGACACCCCAAGCACTAGTCAATAAAGACGGCCCCATCTACACTCAAATGTCTCAGCTTTGGATATTGAACGAGCCTATAAAATAACAACACTAAACTATAACAGAGCCTTTTAATTTAAACAGAATTTAACCTTACCCTTCCTTACGTTTAAACGTAGACCTTTACAATGAATGGTGAGGTGATTCGAATGGAGTATATAGTCGAAACGATAAGGTTAACGAAAACGTATAAGCAGGAACATGCAGTGGACAACATTCAATTGCAAATTCCAAAAGGCTCTATTTATGGATTTTTAGGACCAAATGGAGCAGGGAAAACCACCACGATCCGGATGTTATTAGGGTTAATCAAACCAACCTATGGAGAAGTTATGATGTTTAATAAGCCTTTTTTAAAGAACCGAGTGGAACTATTGGGAAAGGTGGGTTCGCTTGTGGAGAACCCTTCCTATTATGGACATTTGAATGCGGTAGAGAATTTAGAAGTTTATCGTACCCTTCTTGAAGTGCCGAAAGAAAGAGTCAAAGAAGTGCTTGAGCTTGTAGGACTTACCTATGCCATGAAGAAGAAAGTTAAGCAATATTCTCTAGGTATGAAGCAGCGTCTTGGTATCGCCATTGCGCTACTTGGGGATCCGGAATTACTCATTCTCGATGAGCCAACAAACGGGCTTGACCCTCAGGGAATTCAAGAAATACGTTCTTTAATTAACGAACTGGTAAAGAAACGTGGCATTACGATACTTGTTTCAAGTCATCTATTAGCTGAGATCGATCAGATGGCCGATTACGTAGGAATCATTTCTAAAGGGAAACTGATCTTTCAAGATCGAATAGAGGTTTTGAGAAAACGGGCCACGGGTGAGGTCAGATTGCGGGTTGGTCAGATGGAGCATGCAAGAAAGGTGGCCTTGGCTCAAGGTGTGCCTGTTAGGATTGATCAGGAACAGTTGGTAATAGAAGAGGTGGATGACACGAAGATGGCCTCCTTAATAACGAGTTTTATTAGGAATGATATACCCGTTTACCGCATTCAAGATCACCATAAATCTCTAGAAGATATTTTCTTAGATGTGGTTCGAAAAGGGGGAGTAAGGGATGTTCAAGAAGCTCTTAATCAGTGATTTCAAGAAATTGAAGAGAAGTTGGATTTGGGTCTTCGTCGTGCTCGGCCCCTTAGGGGTAGTGCTCGTTCAATCCTTAAATTTTGGTCTTCGGTATGACTATATGACAAACACGATGTATAAAGATGATATATGGTCAGGATTAATTCAGGAAGTGTATTATTTTTCTATTGCTGTCATTGTAATTGGAATGGCTCTTATTACGTCTCTTATAGGGGGGATGGAGCATAGGGCAGGGGCTTGGAAGCAACTATTAAGTACTCCGGTAAAGAAAACACATGTTTACCTTTCAAAAGGGGTGATGGGATTCATTCTCTTACTACTCTCTTGTGTTTTATTGGCTTTAGGGACCGCCGGATTAGGAATTCTGTTGCAGTTTGGAACAGCCATACCATGGGTTGAACTTCTTCGTTTCACCTTTTTCCCTTACTTGGCAGCACTGCCGTTTTTCGCTGTCTTCATTTATCTTGCTGTTCATTACAAAAATCAAGGTGTGGTCATTGGAGTAGGTATTCTTTCTCTTGCCGTGATGGGAGTAGGTCCAGCGTGGAGTCCTAGCTCATGGCCGATGCTGCCAGATGAGTGGGTTTCATCTTCTTTAAATGTCCCTTTAGGAATCGCTACAGGGGTATGTCTTATAATCTTAGCTAGTCTTTTATTTGCGAGGGAGGATGTGAACGGATGATTGGAAAAGCAATGCGTGGAGAATTTAAGAAATTAAAACATACGAATATCATCACGATCCTAGTGGCGGCCCCAATGTTGACGAGTCTTTTTGCTTGGTTTTACAACCTCCCATCTCCACCTAATACGGAGTGGGAATCGTTGTACATTAAGCAAGCTCTGTTACATGGGCAATATTTGCTGCCTTTATTGGCATGTTTAATCGCAGCTTACATATGTAAGTTGGATCATGATGAAAGCAGTTGGAAAGCGTGGCTTGTACAACCTTTGAAAAGGTACCATGTATATATAGCAAAAGCAATGGTGGCTCTTCTTTTAGTAGCACTTATACAACTTCTTATGTTCGCTTGTTATCTAATTATGGGCTATATAAAAGGGTATGGAGGCTTATTGCCAGGAGAGATCCTTTTGAGAGGGTATATTGGCGGCTATTTATCCGCAATTCCTCTTATCATGCTGCAATTGTGGGTCTCTTCGGCTTGGAAGAGTTTTGCTGGAGCCATGGGAGTGAATGTCGTATTAACCTTACCTGCTATCTTAATTGCTCAATCACAAACGTATGGCCCCTGGTATCCATGGTCACAGCCGATCTTAGCTATGTTTTTCACTGCAGAGAATGATTCAAGTTTTATCCCTTATGAACAGCTTGTCTATATTATAGGGGGTACTTCCATAGTGTTCTTTTTTATTGGCTTATTGCGCTTTACAAAAAGGGCCTATTAAAAATTTCATGTATCCATTGGTGGAACATTTTATGATAAAGGGCCCATAAAAGAATCGTACCTCTTGAAAGCGGAGACGGTGTAAGATATCTTTTAGGGTCTTCTTTTTCTTTCTGCTGTGATAAGATGAAAAAAAGGCAGGTGACTCCTACATGTGGATACGGAATGCAGAACATAAAGATCTATCCTACATTAATAATATTGAAAATGATGCGATCAGAAACTCTACCGCAATCTTCGACCTAGAAGAAAAAAGCCTCGAGGATAAAGAAAAATGGTTTTCTAACCTTCATGGTATTTATCCTATCCTTGTTGCCGAATGGGAAGAAGAAGTGGCAGGGTATGCTTATTTATCCCCCTATAATGACAAGCTTGCCTATCAGACCACGGCTGAACTCTCTCTTTATGTGAACCGAGACTATAGAGGTTACGGAATTGGTCATGGATTAATGAAAGCATTGTTGGAAAAAGCAAAGGATTATCAATTTCACTCAATTATTTCACTTATAACAGAGGGGAACGAAACGAGTGAGAGGTTACACGAGAAATTTCAGTTTACCCATATCGGAACATTAAAAGAAGTCGGAAATAAGTTTGATGAGTGGCAAAATGTGAAATTATATCAGTGGATAGGAATCGATTAGGAGAGGAACGGTCCATATGATCAGGACAATAGCGATCACAGAAGACCAGCAATTACATACAGATCTCCCTCTAGAAAATTTATCAGAAGAGGGGATTATGTGGTACTGGGTGGATTTTTCAGAACCCACGCCAAGTGAAACCCAAAAGTTGGACACGGTCTTCCAATTTCACCCGTTGGCGATTGAAGATTGTATACATAATTTACAACGCCCAAAATTAGATTATTATGACGAGCACACTTTTTTCGTTATGCACGCCTTGAATGCAAAGACGCTTGAGAAAGAAGAAGTGGATTTATTTAATGGAGATGGGTATATTGTGACGTATCATAAACACGTTTGCCCAGAGCTCGAACAGGTGTGGAATCGGTTATTAAGGGAACGCTCCTTTAAGAGTTGGGATGAATTTCATGTGCTTCATCAGATTTTTGATAAAGTTGTAGATAATTACTTCCCCATTGTCTATGCCATTGAAGACCATATTAACGATATTGAAGATAATACGAAGGAATTATCAATGGAGACATTACTTGAGCAATTATTTGATACGAGGGCAGATTTATTATCGATGCGTCAAACTGTTCATCCTATGAGAGATTTGATGTATCGAATATTAAGTTCTCACAGACTGGACGGGGTCAGGGAGCGTAAGGAATACTTTTCCGATATTTATGATCATCTTTTAAAGGTATCTGAACTTATTGAATCGAATCGGGAAATGACACAGGATATACGTGACAGCTACATGTCACTTAATTCACACGAAACCAATCGTACGATGCAAATTCTAACCGTCATATCGACCATCTTTATGCCACTTACCTTTATCGTTGGGGTATATGGGATGAACTTTGCCTACATGCCTGAACTTGATGAAAAGTATGCTTATTTTGTTGTATTAGCTATTATGTTCGTCATCGCTATCATTATGTTTTTATGGTTCAAACGAAAAGGTTGGTTTGATTAAAAATGGACGAACCGTCAACGACACTATAGTAAGGAAAGCGGGCTCTAGTTTGGAGCCTGCTTTTTTGTGGACATATTTTCACTTAGGGCGTAGAGAAAGTTCCGTCTGCAGGATGAGGCCTATTCATGCGTTGTGCCGTTAAGAAGAATGCAGAATGTCTTTATAATAAAATTACCATCTGATACAAAAACGTTTGGTGGATAATTTTAGAATAAGGATGTGGTCTTAATGGTATTAACAGAGCATGAGATCCGAGATTTAATTGACCAAAGAAAACCGGAGAAGCCATATGTGCGTAAAGATCCGATGAAATATAAGCGAAACGCTACTTGGGTTGAGCGTTGTTTAACGAGTCTTCTGACTCTTATGAAGATGTAGATCTCACAAGGACAGAAGTGGAGGGTGGAGTTCACCTCTGTCCTAACTTTTCCTTCTGTTACTCTATTTAGTCGTAGTAACTAGGGGAGGATCACGGTTTAGTTGAGTTTTTGGTGAATGAAAAATAATAAACTTTAGGGATTCTGGAGTAATACCAATGTTCGCTCAACGTAGTACTAAAGATAAAAGCATACATCTTCCAATCCATGGTACCCCTTCTCTCCACATTCTGTTTACCGTACTATACGCAGTTATAGGTTCGTCTTATGAATTTGAACATGTTCTTTTCTCCGTTCACATATAATAATGACGAAGGAGGGACGGGGATGAGTGCGAGTCTCGGTCTAGTTTGGACGAGTTTGATCATTGGAGTAATAGGTTTATCTCTTCTCTATCGTATTAGCAATAACAATAAAGGATCTATCATGTATGCTGTTGCGATGTTTTTAAGTATTTACTTAGGTATGACCTCCTATTTTGTTGTACACCATTTGTTATTATCCATGCTAATAGGAATGAGCGCGGGGCTGTTGGTGCCGTTTTTGTTTCAACATCCTGATCCAGAACGTGTATTACACAGCGGCATGCAAGCCATTATGGGAGGGATGATGGGAGGTATGCTGAGCGGTATGGTACCCGTGGCCGAATGGGAAATACTCTATAGAGTTGGAACTCTTATTACGTTTAGCTTTGGGTTGTTACTGATTTATAATCTAAAGGTTTCCCATCGTTATATGGCTTGGTTTTATCATCCTATTGCTCTTTTGCTCTTAATGAGCTTGATGGGTGGGGCTGTTTCCCTCTTACATTTACCTGTCCCTGAAATGGTACCAGGGCATACCCATTAGTGAAAAGGATAGCTTTTCTTTTGCCCCTGCAAAAGAAGGGGTGTCTTTTTTTGTTGTCTTATAGAAAGGTTGATTCTTCTCGTTTATAGATATATGGTTATGTAAAAAGGGGGGCGCAGCTTAATGTGGGCTATAAATAGGAAGTGGATGTGGGTGGTTTTATGTGTTTGTTGCTTAACCCTTCATTCGTATGTGGCATTTGCAGCGGTCTCTCCTGAGGAGATTAAAGAAATAAAAAGAGAGTCCTCAGTGGCTCTTAAGGGAGAAGTAGTAAAAGATCGACTTATAAAGGATCAATCTAAGGGAGATTTATATAAGCAAGACAGGGTTATGACTCTTTCCGTTCAGGAGATCACCAAAGGGGAATCTAAATTATCAGACCCATCTACTGTAGATGTCTTTTATCGCTATATTCCCACGTGGCAAAGGAATCAGTATGCCGGTGGCAAAGCCATGGACATTGCTGTTGGCGACGTGATCAAGATTTGGTTAGATCCTGCAGCAGGAAAGTGGGAATCAAGCTCTGGAGGGGACACTGTAGAACATATCATTTATAAAGAGAATCGTTCTGAGCCTTTAAAAGAGCCATTATCCCACCGGGTTCAAGAGAAGATGTCGATTGACTTTTTCACAGAGAATCAAGCCTTTTTTGTTATAGCTCTCTTAAGCATCATTCTTGTCATTGTAGGATTTTTTGGAGTTCAAAACAAAAGGAGCTAAACGCGAGGGATACACCAAACAAAGGAAAGAGGGGAAAAATCATATGAATGATTTCTCCCCTCTTTCTTTTGTTATACCAAAATAGCCTGATCAGGATTGGCTTCATGAAACCTGCGCACGACACAGTTCTCAATTGGTTCTTCACAAATAGACATTATTTTATTGTATGCGTATGTGACGTCTTTCCCATCAAGGATCATGACAAATGGACGGTCTGTATCGTAGTAGAAAAAGAATGAGAGTAATTTAGGTAGGTTGCTAGCGTCTGCAATTAAATGATCTTGATATAAGTATAAATCGTACGAACTGTCTACTATGAAATGATAAATATTCATGACTTCTTCCATGTCAATCCGTTGTTTGAACTGTACTTGGTACGATGTAAGCTGCTCCAAGGTTTTCACCTCTACTTGTTTATTTTCTGTTCTTAGTTTTTGAATACCCTCCATCCCTTAGTTAAAACTTAAAAAGAAATGAAATAGGTCATTTTACCTGGTTGTCCAAGGACTTATAAGGATGATAAAAAGCCCGGGAGACTCCCGGACTCTTGATTAATGCTCGTAAATCATTTTTCTAGTCATTCCACCATCTACGACTAAATTTTCTCCCATTACAAATGAATTCTCTTTATCTGTTAAGTAGAAGCAAGCTTTGACGATATCATCAGGATGCCCTACCCGCTTAGATGGGTGCTGATTATGATCAATGTCGCGAAGCTCATCATAATGGGTCGTTTGAATCCACCCAGGACTAATGGCATTTACTCGAATTTGATAATCACTTAAAGACATGGCCATTGTATATGTTAAAGCTAATATGCCTCCCTTTGAAGCTCCATACGCTTCTGTATGAGGTTCTGCCATTGTTCCCCTAGTAGAGGCCATGTTTACGATTCTTCCATGTATCCCCTGATCTCTCCAATAGGTCGCTATGACTTGAGAAACGATAAAGACACTGCGTAAATTGGTAGCCTGGACGTCATCCCATTCAGATACTGACATCTCGAAGAAATTTGTAAAACGGCTTACTCCGGCATTGTTGATTAAGATGGTAGGACGGTGCCCGTCTTCTAATATGGAGGCAAAGCTTGAGCGAATAGAAGATTCGTCTCGTACGTCGCAAAAATAATAAGAAGCGCTTCCTTCTTCATCGCAAATTTCATTAACAAGTTTCTCGCCATTTCCTTTATCATTATCTAGTACAATCACATTTGCATCTTCTTTCGCATATGCATGAGCTAAAGACTTTCCTATACCATTACTAGCTCCAGTAATAACCACTGTGTCTTTTTTGAAATAATACTCCACGTTTTTCATCTCCTCGTTCTAACTACTACATTCCTATAATACCTTCACTGTTCTTTCCTTAAACGAAGTATTTGTTTATCGCGTCTGTATTTAGGTAAAAAAATAATACAAGGAATTGTCCGAACCCTAAACGTGTGGTATATTATTCTGAAAACAATCGGAGGGATTGCGATGAGAAAAGTAACATTAGTCGATTTATTTAAACACCATATCACTCGGAAATACCTTCGGCGTTCAGGTGTCCATCATGCTGTAACCGCAGCTCATTATGCTTACGAACTGGCGCTAGAAAGAGGAGTGGACGTTGATCAAGCATCGAAAGCTGCGCTTCTTCATGATATTGGACATTATGAATGGTATAACAATGATGGAGAATGGGATTACGACGATTATCGTCAAAATGATATTCATGCTATAAAAGGCGCTGAGCGGGCTCATAAACTTTTAATAAGATTGGGAGAAAACCGTGTCGCCGCAAAGCAAATATCTGTAGCCATTTTGCTCCATACGGACTCCTATTTACCGTTTGAATTAGATGGCAAACAGACTCCTTTACAAGAAGTGGTCACACTGGCTGATAATAAAGACGAGCAACCAAAAGGGATGCATCATTATAAACAGATGGAGATCAGTGAGGCTATCAGGCAGCTCCATCAATTGGATCTAAAGGTTGATCGTGTGCTGGCAAACGACCAGTACCCTGAAGAACAATCAGGGTAATAGACAAATGAGGTGCTCCGTCAATAGAGCATCTTTTTTGTTGGGTCTTCCTTAGGTAATCTTGCACACAAGTTCGACTACCCCTTTCTATGGAAAAAGAATGAGATATTTGTTATGTTACTAGTAAGAAGAAGTTCTTTAGGCCAATAGATATTTAAGAGTTGATACATATCATTTATTACCTGGAATGTGAAAGAAAGGAGGTCTATTATTGAAAACTTTTAAACTGATAAAATTAAATATCCTCAAGGAAAGTGGAGAGGATATCCAAAAAAGGTCGATCCCTCTTATTGATGGTTTGATAATAAATCGAGAAGATGATCAGAACCGTTGGATTATAGAAGCGTATTTGGACAAGCAGTATTTTGAAGAGTTCGAACATTACCAACAAAACGAAGAAGAAATGGTATTAGAAGCTAAAATTACGAAAAGTACAAATCACCCTGCTGTTTTCTTAGTTAAAGTTCTTGATGTAAATGAAATTGGGGAGCACTTTAACGTACTATTTATGGGCACCATTGTTGATCATAAGAAAGATCAAGTAGAGCATATGCTCCGACGGTTGATAGAAGAAGGCTACCAGGGAGAAGAACTGCTGAATGAATTTAAAAATAGAGTAGAACAGGCTGAGGCTGAAAACTCTGTATAATAGGAATAGGATACCCACTGCTTTAGTGGGTATTTTTTGTGAAAATTTTAAATTCCTCTAAGGTACTTGATGTAGCATATAAAACAGCTACAATAATAGATGCTATTATTTCTTAGGATAATGTCAGCGCTTCCTATATTTGTGGCTATAAATAAGTATGCTCTGATCATGATAAAAGTAGATAAGGTTTGTACAGACATTATAATAAATAAGAAAGTAGTTTAAACTATATTATATTTTAAAAAAGAATAGGAATTCTTCAAAAACCAACAAATTAACCGATATAAAGAAAGAATTCTCCTTTTCGTATTGGTATAATAGAATGAATTGCTGGTTTTAGAAGGGATTCTTGTAAGAAAAGGAGAAATTTGAATGTGGATCAGGCATCACAGCTTACGTTGGCTCAACAACTTATCTCCCGTTCAAATCATTGTTTTATTTTACGGATTTGCTGTCTTAACGGCATGTATATTGTTAGGACTTCCTGTCGCCCATCAAGACGGAGTTACAATTCCGTTTATTGATCTTGTTTTTACGGCCGTTAGCGCTGTTTCAGTGACAGGGCTCAGTGTGGTAGATATCTCCGAGACATTTAGTGTAACAGGCGTATTTCTACTCGCTTTTGTTTTGCAGTTTGGTGGTATCGGAATTATGACGCTGGGAACGATGATTTGGATTTTACTAGGTAAAAAGATTGGTCTTAAAGAGCGAAGGCTAATCATGACAGACCATAATCAAACGACGTTCCAAGGTATGGTGCGTTTAATTAAGCAGATTTTATATTTAATTTTTATTATAGAATTTTTAGGATTTATTATCTTAGGCGTTTACTTTATGCAGTATTTTCCTACCTGGTACGAAGCATTCTATCAAGGTCTCTTCGCTTCTATAAGTGCCACGACGAATGCAGGTTTTGATATAACAGGGCAATCTCTTATCCCTTATAAGGATGATTATTTCGTTCAGTTCATCCACATGGGATTAATTGTTCTAGGTGCCATCGGTTTTCCTGTTCTGATTGAAGTAAGAGAGCATCTTTTTGCTTCTAGTGAGGAAAGGAAATTCATGAGATTTTCGCTATTTACAAAGCTAACTACATTTACATTTCTTGCCTTAATTATCGTAGGGACGTTAGTCATTATATTACTTGAAATGAACTACTTCTTTGCTGATAAATCATGGCACGAGATTTTATTCTATGCATTGTTCCAATCCGTTACAACGCGGAGTGCTGGTCTGTCGACAATGGATGTCAATATGTTTACAGAGCAAACGCATATTTTTATGTCCGTACTTATGATTATAGGGGCTTCCCCGAGTAGTGTAGGGGGCGGTATGCGAACAACTTCATTTGCGCTCGTTATTATATTCCTGCTGACATATGCCCGGGGGCAACACCGGATTCGTATTTTTAGAAGAGAAGTTCATGATGACGATTTAATAAAAGCAGTAGTTGTAACGATGTTTGCAGCCATGTCTGTTTTTACCGCCGTCATTATATTAACAATTGCAGAAGATTTCAGTTTAACGCAAATCTTTTTTGAAGTGAGTTCAGCTTTTGGAACAACGGGATTGTCATTAGGAATTACACCTTATTTAACAACCGTTAGTAAAGTAGTCTTAATGGCGCTAATGTTTATAGGAAGAATTGGAATTCTCTCGTTCCTATTTACCTTTAAAAATGAAGAGAAAAAAGGAAACTATCACTATCCTACAGAGCGAATTATTATTGGATAGTCCTAAATTGCAGGGATTAGTTTTGGGAGGAATACGACATGTCAAACCCATCAAGTCAGTCAACCCTTCCCGTTCACTTGGAGCTCCTGGATCATTTCCAGGAGGCGCTCCTTTTTGTGGATGAGGATGGCGAGATCGTAGAGGGGAATCAAGCAGCTAAAGATCTCCTGGATCTTCCGGGCGGGCACCTATCGATCTTTTCCTATTTAGATTTTGAGCACTTAAAAGAGCAAGAAGGTGTTTATGTATCGACAGAGGTATGTGACGGATCAGCACGCCAGTTGCAAGCGAAAATGATTGGTGTAAAGGAGAATAACCGAAAGCTTTATTGTATAATGTTTCATTCTTCCTCTTTTTATGAACCCATTAGTGATTTAAAGAAACAGTTGGGCCAATTAATGGATTCGAGTCTTGAAGGAATCGTTCTACATGATAAAGGAATGATTGTGGAATGTGATGATACATTTGCAACTATTTTAGGTTATGAAAGTGAAGAACTGCTGCAAAAGAGTGTATTTGACATCGTAGACCCTAACCATTATAAGTTTCTGAGAGAGACGATTAACACCATTCCAAAAGAACCTTATGAGATAACAGCAATCTCAAAAGGAGGAAGCCGCATTCACTTAGAAGTCATGGCTCACCCTTATCCATATCATAATAAACTCTTACGCGGTGCTGTTATTCGTGATATTACAGAGCGAGTAGAAAATGAAAAGCGGATTGAGTTTATGGCTTATTATGATGAATTAACCGACTTACCGAATCGTACATATTTTTTGCAAGAACTAATGAGTGTGATTGACCAGGCTTATGAATCTGGGGAAATGTTCGCGGTTTACTTTATGGATATTGATTACTTTAAGCAAATTAATGACACAATGGGGTACGTTTTTGGAGATAAGTTGCTTCAGTCTTGTGCCCTTCGGTTAAAAGGTTTGCAGAATGAACAAACCTTTCTCGCTCGTATGGGCGGGGATGAATTCTTAATTCTTCAACGTCATGTGACCTCAAAAGATAAAGCAGAAATACTTGCTCAAGACATCATTAATCAATTCCAAGATCCTATTCAAATCGATGATTTTGAGTTATTTACGTCTGTAAGTATTGGAATTAGCTTGTATCCTGAAGACGGAAGGGATGCAAACGAGTTAATTAAACATGCCGATTCCGCTATGAATGTTATTAAAGAGCACTACAGAAATGATTATAAAATGTTTGAATCTTCTATTTCTAAAGATTTTAAGACGATCTTAACAATGGAAACAGAGTTACGGAAGGCATTGAAAGAGGGCCAATTTGAGTTACACTACCAACCTCAGAAGAACATTGTAACGGGGAGTATAGTTGGGGTGGAAGCGTTGCTGCGCTGGAATCATCCTAAGGAAGGGTTTATCTCACCAGGTACGTTTATCCCCCTGGCTGAAAAGACGGGATTAATACTAGAAATTGGTGAATGGGTCATGTATGAGGCTTGTCGTCAGAACAAACAATGGCAAGATGAAGGGTACAATCCAATCATAGTCGGGGTGAACTTATCAGCTAAACAATTTCATCAAAATGATCTTGTGGACCGGGTGGCGTCTATTCTTGAGAAAACAGGGCTAGATCCATCGTATCTGGAATTAGAAATTACCGAGAGTATGGCGATGAGTAATGAAGAGGATATTATACAAACGCTCGAAGGTCTGAGGGACTTAGGTGTTTATGTTTCCATTGATGACTTTGGTACTGGCTATTCTTCTTTAAAGTATCTGAGCCGATTCCCTGTAAATAAATTGAAGATTGATAAGGTATTTATACAAAATCGTAAACAAAACGAGGCGATTGTAAAATCGATTATTCATATGTCTCATTCATTGGATATGAAAGTCATTGCCGAGGGTGTGGAAACAGAAGAGCAGCTGACTTTCCTGAAGAATGAGAGCTGTGATGAAATGCAAGGTTTCTTCTATAGCAAACCTCTACCTCCGGCACATCTTAATACCATGTTTCAAAAACTAACCGTTTAACGCAAAAAAAGGCAGTCCCGTATTGGACTGCCTTTTTTATAAGGAACTAGCAGTAAAACGCTGCACCAACGATGATTAGAAGGATGAAAAGTACAACGATCAGCGCAAAGCCGCCTCCGTAGCCGTAGCCACCCTGGCCATATCCGCAACAATACATCCAAATCACCTCCTATCTAGTTCTATATATATGTGATAAGAGCTGAATTCGTATGGACGTATGCCTAGATTGTGTAAGAATTGCTCTTTGGAGAAGCGGATAAGAATTGCATTTGCTTTTCATTAGGACTATAGTAGGCTACTAAAAGATCGGAATGATTTACGATTTTTCCAGTTTTTAAATAATGATGTACATGGAATGGGACAGGGTCAATCATTGAGTGTTTATGGAGATCTCGTTTTGTGAACCTTTCTTTGTGATTGAGGTTGTCCCAAATTTCATTGTACATTTGTTGTTTTTCTTGTTTACTCCAATCATCTTGATGCCAAGTGGTTCTTGGCTTTTGATTGAAATTCCCGTAATAGTCCAGGTTCATAAGACCTTTTACAACCTCAATGTGTTGAGGTGCTTTTATTTGTATAAATTCATATAAGCGGTTGAATAGATCTGTTAACTGGTGACCGATTTTATTCCACTTTTTGTCGTGCCAATATTCACCGAAAGATTGGAAGAAGTCAAAAGGACTCTCAAATACTTCGTTTGTCACATAGTGCACCGTATGGTCCATAAAATGCTTATTCCAATACTTCTCTAAGATATCTTCGACTCGTTTAATCGCTGTAACCTCTGAAAATGATAAAACATGGTTTGAAAGCATCTCATAAGGTGAATGATCCATAAATTCATATTCCCACTTATGTGCATCTCTTCTGAGTCCTGTTCCTCTCAACATCTTTAAAAAGCCTAATTGTAACTCCTCAGGCTTCATTCGAAATACATCGTTAAAGGTTTGTCTAAAGGATGTATAATCTTCCTCAGGCAATCCGGCAATCAAGTCGAGATGTTGAACAACTTTTCCACCTTCGCGGACCATAGTAATTGTTCGTTCTAATTTCTTGAAATTTTGTTTTCGTTTGATTAATTCGTTTGTCTGATCATTAGTAGACTGAACGCCTATTTCAAAACGGAATAGGCCTGCAGGAGCATTCTCATTAATAAACGTTAAGACTTCAGGCCTCATAATGTCAGCCGTAATCTCAAACTGGAAGACTGTTCCTGGCCGATGATTATGAATCAAAAAGTCGAACATTTCTAGTGCATACTTTCGATTAATATTAAACGTCCGATCAAGAAATTTAATCGTTTTAGCCCCATGATCCATCAAATAGGTGATTTCGTCCTTCATTCTCTCAATATCGAAGTATCGAACTCCAAATTCTATCGAGGATAGACAGAACTGGCAAGTGAACGGGCACCCTCTACTTGTTTCTACATAAGTTATACGTTTCGATAAATCTTTTTGGTCTTCTTCAAATCGAAAGGGTGAAGGAATTTCATTTAACGGAAACTTGGGTGAAGGTCCTGTTTCATGAACCTCACCTTGGTCTCTAAATGTTAAACCCGGAATGCTGTGAAGAGGGGTGTTTGCTTCAACGGCATTCAAGACCTTCTTAAACGTTTGCTCCCCTTCTCCCCGAACGATAATGTCGACTTCTTGAATGCGATCCATCCAATAGTCGCTATCATAGCTTACTTCGGGTCCGCCTAAGACAATAACGACATGAGGCATTACTTTTTTCAAGATCGACAAGACTGGTATGGTTTCTTCTATATTCCAAATGTAGCAACTAAAACCCACGACATCAGGGGCTTCTTCATATATAGAACTAGCAATTGAAAGGGCAGGATCGTTAATTGTGAACTCGCGCATCTTAACATCATATTCGGGTTGAGCAGCTGCTTTTAGATAACGAATAGAAAGGGATGTATGAATATATTTTGCGTTCAAAGTAGAAACCATTACGTTCATTATACGGACACTCCTCTAAATTTTTCCTAATCAAATTTTACCATAAGTGGCTGAGAAGAAGGGGAAATACCGAGTGATTCTGTTTCTAAGGTAGAAAGAGAGTAGTGTTCAGGCCCAATTTTCATAATGAAACAGTTTAAAATTGCGGTTCTAGGGAATTGGTTGTATAATGAATGTACAATAAATGTATAACGGTGGGTGAAGATATGAAAAAAATAGCCATTATAGGCGCCGGGCCAGGAGGTTTGGCTTCAGCAATGCTCTTAACAGCGAAAGGATATGACGTTCATGTGTATGAGAAACATAGCGTTGTTGGAGGTAGAAATGCAAAATTAAAACTAGGAGACTATCAGTTTGATGTGGGACCTACATTTTTCAGCATGCCCCATATATTAGAAGAGTTATTTCAAGCTGCGGGTCGAAACCTTCATGACTACATGGATTTAGTCGAACTCGATCCAATGTATGATCTTATATTTGAGGATCAACAGGTAACAATGTACCGAGATCCTGAACGGATGACGTCAGAACTGAGCCAACAATTTCCCGGCAGTGAAGAGGGCTACCATCGTTTTATGAATGAAACGAGAAAACGTATGAATGCTTTAATGCCAATGCTTCAAAATCGTCACCATCGACTTATAGATTATGTACGACCGAGAACCTTAAAAGCTCTTCCTCATTTAGCATTAGGGAAGTCACTCTATGATGTTTTATCTCAATATTTTGACGATGAGCGACTAAAGCTTGCGTTCACATTTCAGGCCAAATACTTAGGGATGTCTCCGTGGGAGTGTCCAGGCGCTTTTTCAATCCTTTCTTATATGGAACACGAATACGGTGTGTTTCACCCAATTGGTGGGGTGAACCAAATATCTGAAGCCATGGCAAAAGTGATTGAGGAATACGGAGGTCACATTCATTTAGATCGAGGCGTGTCCCGATTAATGACGAACGGCAAAAATGTAACAGGCTTGCAACTTGAAGACGGAGAAGTTGTTGAGGCTGATGAGGTTATTGTAAATGCAGATTTTGCTCAGGCAATGGATCAGCTTGTGGATCAAACTGCTCTTAAGAAATATAAGAGCGAGAATCTGGAAAAAAAGAAATACAGCTGTTCCACTTTCATGATGTATTTAGGCATTGATGGGGAGATAAATCTTCCGCATCACAGCATTATATTTTCGGATGATTATAAGAAGAATGTTGAAGAGATTACAAAGTCTCTTGACCTCTCAGATGACCCATCTATTTATGTTCATAACGCTTCCATCACAGATCCGACCTTAGCTCCGAAAGGGAAAACAGCCCTTTACGTATTAGCCCCTGTGCCGAACAATTTCTCAGAAATTGACTGGGACGAGGAGAAAGAAACATTTAGAGATCTTGTCTTAGATGTGCTAAAGGATAAAGGCGGTATTACCATTACTGAAGATCAAATCGAAGAAGAAAAGATCTTAACCCCTAAGGGATGGGAGCAAGACTACAATGTTTACCGAGGGGCTACATTTAATCTTGGGCACCAACTGTCTCAGATGATGTACTTCAGACCGCATAATCGCTTTAATGAATTAAATCACTGCTGGATCGTAGGAGGAGGAACCCATCCTGGAAGTGGACTCCCGACTATATTAGAATCCGCACGTATTACAGCGAATTGGTTAGCAGAAACAGAGGAGGTGAAACAAGCATGACTAGAAGCCTGGCAATCGTAGGAGGAGGTGTAGGAGGGCTTGTAACAGCTCTTTTACTTTCTAAAGATCAAAACTACGATATTACTATATACGAACAAAAAGACCATTTCGGAGGACGTCTCCAGTTTGTTGAGCACGAGGGCTATAAGGTGGATGAAGGGCCAACGATTGTGCTCTTGCCTGAGATGCTTCTCTCCATCTTAGAAGAGGGGGGCATTACAAGAGAAGAGATTCCCCTTGTTGCTTGTGACCCTCTTTATTCGGTTGATTATACAAATGGTGAACAAATGTTGAAGTTTCGAGATATTGAGAAACAGAAGCAGGAAATTGAACGCCTTTATCCTGGAGATGGTGAAGGGTTTGAACGGTTTATTCAAGATATGAAATGGCGATTTCATATGGGTCAACAGCATTTTTTGGAGCAACAATTTGTAAAGAAACGACAGTTCTTCACCCCTAAAAATATTCAAATGCTTGTAAAACTTAGAGCCTATCAACACGTAAAGAAAATGATGAAAAGTTACTTTAAGAGTGAACAACTCCAAAATACGTACGCCCTCCAGACACTTTATATTGGTGGGCATCCAGCAGAGTCTCCTGCGCTTTACTCTCTTGTATCCTATAGCGAACACGAACATGGTATTTGGTACTTGAAGGGTGGATATGCTAGTTTAGTTGATATTTTAATCGGAAAACTCAAGGAGCGTGGCGTCACCTTAAAGACAGGTAGCACAGTGGAACATGTAGGGGTGCGAAATCGACATTGTGATGGAATTGTTGTGAATGGTGATTGGAAAGCATTTGATGATATCGTGCTGAATGGGGACTTTCCTATTATGGATGAACTTCTTCCAAAAGAGAAGAAGTTGAACCGCTCTTATACTCCATCATCTGGTTGTTTTCTTGTTTATATGGGATTAGATCGTAACTATGATCAACCGTCTATTCACAAATTTATTATGAGTGATAACTTTGACCAGCATATGGCAGATGTGTTCCAACATAAGAAATTGCCTGAGGACCCTTCCATTTATACCTTTCATCCATCATTAGTAGATGATTCTCTGGCCCCTGAGGGTAAAGGGGTTCTATATACATTAGTACCGGTGCCTTCAGGAGAGGAATTAGATTGGGAGAATCATAGAGAATCATTTACCGAGATGGTATTAGACCACTTAGAAGCGAGAGGCTACCCGGGGTTACGTGATCATATTGAGTGGATCAAGATAAAAACACCGAAAGAATCTATGAGAGAAGGGTTGTTTGGAGGAGGGAGCTTTGGAATTGCCCCTACTCTGTTCCAATCAGGTGTATTCCGTCCACAACTTAAGCCCTATGAAGTAGACAATGTCTATGCAGTAGGTGCATCGATCCATCCAGGGGGTGGTGTTCCAATCGTTATGCAAGGTGCCAAACTTCTTTCTAATTACCTAAAAGATCATCATATGGTATACTACAACGTAAGTGAGGTGGTCGAAGGTTGATAAATGTTAATAACGCATACTCCCATTGTAAAACCATTATAGAAACGCATTCGAAAACGTTCTCTAAAGCCTTCTCTTTATTGCCAAAAAAGCAAAAAAGAGCCGTCTGGGCGATATACGCCTTTTGTAGAAAAGTCGATGATATAGTAGATGAAGGAAGTGCTCCAAAGAAAGAGTTGGATGAATTTGAAAGACAATTTCATAACTTTTTACAAGGAGAAGTGCCAGAAGATGATCCCATGTGGGTCGCTTTAGAAGATGTTTTCTCTTCGTTCACTATGGACCCTATTCCCTTTCAGGAAATGATTGATGGACAACGGAAAGATATTGATCCTCACGTGGTAGAGACTGAGGATGAACTGTTAACGTATTGTTATCAAGTCGCTAGCACAGTAGGGCTTATGTTGTTGCCTGTTTTAGCACCTGGCAAAGAAGCGGTATTAAGGCAAGGTGCGATTGATCTAGGAAAAGGGATGCAATTGACGAACATTTTAAGAGATATTGGGGAAGACTTAGAAAGAGAACGCCTCTATATTCCTACAACACTACTTAACACGTACGGTTATTCTTATGAACAACTGCGGGAGCATGAAATAAATGAAGCCTTTATTGAAATATGGGAGCATCTAGCGATGAAAGCAGAAATGTATTACGCAAGAGCTCTAGAAACGATTCATGAATACCCGCTCTATTCAAGAACCCCAGTAAAAGGAGCGGCTTATTTATATAAAGCGATCCTACCTTCGATTCGCGACAATCATTATCAAGTATTTAATGAACGGAATTTTGTAAGTGATGACGTGAAAAAGGGTATTCTATCAGATATTCAACTATTAAAGGCGTAAACCAATTTTGGTTTACGCCTTTTTAGGCTCATATAAATTATTCACTTTATGAATGTTTGTTATGAATGGCCCTAGCCACGTTTTGCCCACTAAGAACAACCATAGGGCTTCCGCCACCAGGATGAGTACTTCCTCCGGCAAACCAAACGTTTTTAATGTCTTGTGATCGATTAAAGGGCCGCAGGAAGGCGTCTTTTTTCTTATTGGCCGCTGGCCCGTATATAGATCCTCTAAAAGCACCAAAGTCTACACGTAAATCCTCAGGTGTATAGATTTTCTCGACCTGAATCTTTTCCCTTATAGAAAGTCCGAAGCGTTCTAGTTTTTTATAAATCACTTCTTTGTAAGCTTCAGGATCAATAGGTACCCGGTCTTTTCCTGTTGCGGGTGCATTGACTAATATAAAACAGTTATCTCCGTTTGGAGAGACAGTAGGATCACTTTTAGAAGAAGTGCAAATATAGATGGTAGGGTCACCAGGATATTCTCCGTTTTGTAGCTGTGTAAATTCCTTTTTGTAATTGTTTGAGAAGAAAAGGTGGTGATGGTGGAGTTGTTCCATCTTTCCATCAAGTCCTGCTAATATGACAAACCCTGATATAGAAGGTTCATACTCTCTAACCCTCTTATTTGTGAAAGAGGGGCGGTCTTCTTCTTTTACTAGGTTTGGATAAGCTTTTAAGAGGTCGCCGTTAATAATAATCTCATCTGCATGTATAAATTCTCCTGATTCAAGGTAAACCCCAGACGCTTCCCCGCCAGATGTTTCGATTCTACTTACCATTTTGTGGCCAAAAAGCTCTACCCCAAGGTGAAGAGCAGCTTGTACAAAGGCATCGGCGATTTTTGTATTTCCGCCTTCAACATAGTATACGCCTTCAACCAGTTCCAAATAAGCGATCATTGCAAATGTAGCAGGGGCGACGTAAGGGTTCGAGCCGATATAGGTGGCGTAGCGATCCAGGGCCTGAATCGTTTTTGGATTTTCAAAGTATGTATGAAAGAAGTCATGCATCGTCTGATTAGGTCTTACTTTTAAAAGAGCTCTTCCTAAGGAAGGAGATAAATAATCTCTAAAGCTTTCAAACGTACGGTGCAAAAAGTACTTATGAGACAACGTATACAAGCTTTCGATTTTTTTTAGAAATTCAGGGTATCTAGATGAGCCTTTAGGGTCTAACTTCTTTAGTTGTTCCTTCATGAATGAAGAAGAAGAAGAGAGGTCGAATACAAAACCATCAGGAAAGACATTTCTTGTATGATGTTCTATCTTCTTAAAGGAAATATAATCGGCAGGATTTAATCCGGCTTTTTTAATTGTTTCTATAAACACTTGGGGCATTGTAATGGTATTTGGTCCAAAGTCGAAATGGTAACTCCCTAAATCAATGGATTTCATTTTCCCACCAAAATGCTCATTCTTCTCAAATACTTTCACTTGATGCCCCTCAGAAGCAAGGTGAATGGCAGCGGAAAGACCAGCTAACCCTCCCCCTACGATCACAATATTCTTCATGAGTAAGACCTTCCTTTCCATGTATAGGCTTTTCCTGTTATAGAAGTGTACATAGATCGTGCTAAGACGAATACGAATAATAACGCTGACAAAGGCATGAAGAGACTATAACGGAGTAGAGTCCCATTCTTATAATCGACCCAAACCTTTTGCGCTATGCTTATAAGGAGAGGGAGGGAGAGCATACTATTCCCGCTCCAAATGCTATATACAAATAGTGGAGTCGGAACGATATACATTAGGGTATACCAACAAATAAGGAAAAAAGCAATCACTTTCGATTTATTGATGCCAATAAAGATATTTTTCGTAAATCCTTCAATAGCTTCTTGAATGGACTCGTACATATAACATGTAACATGAGAGGAGATATTGACAAGGAGCATTTTAAACCCATTCTTTTTTGTGACACGTGCTAAATGAACATCCTCTAAAAGAGAAGAATGAACGGATGCATGACCTCCAATTGATTCATAAGCTTCTTTAGTGAAGGCAATAAACCCACCACATGCAGCCGTGAAGGAAGGAAGCTTAGTTTTATTGGCTATGATCGTTGGGAGATGGGCATACACCACAAAATGTTGCAGCGTTACGAGTAATTGAGATAAGTGACTGCGATCGCCGTAATGAGGAAACCCGCTGATCATACCAGCATCATGCTTGGCCATTGTAGAAATCGTTCGTTCAATCGTATCCGGAGCTAGTCGAACATCAGCATCAATAAACAAGAGAAGATCCCCTTCAGCAAATTGACTCAGCTGATGACAGCCATGGACTTTCCCATTCCACCCTTCTGGTAATGGCTGGCCTTCTATAAGAGAGAACCTGGGATCATTTTGAATGGCTCTTTCTGTGAGAAGGCGAGTTTGATCGGATGATTGGTCATCTAATAAAATACACTCAAAAGATGAATAGCTGAGTGTTTGAAGAGAATGAATAAGCTCCTCAATATTTCTCTCTTCGTTTCGCATCGGAATGAGCACAGAGACAAATGGTTTTGGTGTACTTGACTCTGAGATAACGAATGGTTTTATAAAGGCGCTATTAAAAAGGATCCAGAGAAGGGCTATCGTTTGTAACCCAATGAATCCGAGTATGTAAATGGACAAGAGAATCCCCCTTTTAGAAGAGTGTGTGAAATTGATGTTTTTCGATTACTTCACGTTTTAATTCTTCTAATTGATCTGTACACAGTTTCTCTACATGTTTTGTTCGTTGCCGTCTGTTTTGCTCATTACCAAAGCTTGGCATGAGATTTTGTCCTAGTTTCACATAGACATTTGGTTTTCTTGTGCCTTCAAATGTATAGTAAAGGGAAACAGGGATCACTTGGATTTGTTTCGTTTTTTCGATAAGGTAAGAAGCCCCTGGCTGAAACCCAAGCGGACGAATTTCAAGCGGGCGTTCTTCTCCTTGTGGGAACATCCATACTGCTTTTTCGTTATCTAATAAGTCTTTTGCATAGTTTAAGGATGCAATTACGTCTTTAGGGTTTGAACGATTAATTGAGAAGGTACCAATTCGCTTAAAAATAGGAAAGGATTTAACGCCTTCTTCGTGCATCATTCCATAGCCATCCGCCTTTAGGAGATGCTTGTTTAATAGAAAGATAATTAATGGATCCCACCAAGCGCTATGGTTTACAAGAAACAGGGTGTGATTTGGTGAAGCAGGGAGGGGACCTGTATAGTGTAAATGATTGAAGTGAAACCGAAACATTCGTTTTAACACCAAGTGAAATCCCCATTCCCAAAAAGAACTTTTATTAGCGGGTATCATAGACTTCTCCTTTTCTTTATGTAAAATGTGATGGTAAAGAACATCACAGACCCTACCACTATAGATGCAAACCAAAGCTGTCCAAGAATGGCAAGCCACACGAACATTCCTTGTACCCCTTCAAACACTAAGAACATACGGAATTCCCAGCGGGGTTCTGATTGGCTTTTCACAATAGCTGGATAGCCGATGAGGTGGAACAAAAGACTTAAGAAAAACCATCCCATAAAATTAGAAAAAGGGATGCTATAATACATACCCGGTTCATCCCAAATCCAATACTCTTTTACATGATAAGCAACCGGATCTAATATGAGATCAATCGATACAGCAAGTAAGCTCCCGGTTAGTAGGAATAAAAGGAAAAACGATTTCCCTTGTGGAGCAATGACTCTGGCAATCTCATGCGATCCCGCTATAACCATTAACCATGCAAATCCAATCGTGATCGGTACACCGCTTATCATGGGGCCGAAGTCTTGTTCATAATGGTAACTCCCAAACCATAAATGATATTGAACGCCGAAATGTTCCACAGCGATGGAAAAGGCAACGATAAACAGACTATATAAAGAGCCGATTATTCCCCCGAATCGCTTAACGAAGTAAATTCCTCCGATACTCCCTGCCACAATTAAGAAAACAGCGTTCGCCCACTCTAAAGCGGGTGGGATGAGGTCAAAACTTAAGAGAATGAACCCACACACATACCAAAATACAAAGAAACGAAATATCCAAACCAAATCTAAATTCCTCCCTTGAAACAAACTCTACATGTTCGTTTCCCTTTCTTCATATAGTTTTACTAAAGATGTTAATTTGATTGTATTATAAAAGGTCTGTTCTGTAGAACTTTTATGCTTTCCCTAATCGTCCAAGAGAGCAATGAGAGTGTTGTCTATGGGATCCTTAACAATTATGATATGATTAAGTAAGAGTAAATCGAAGAAAATGGTTTGAATAGAGCGAGGGATTTGCATGGAAAAATTCCTTCAAAACTTTCACACTTCACAGCTTGTAACGCTTAAGGAATTTGCTAAAGTGTTAACAGATGGAGTCTTTGTTATGAAAGTAGTGAAGAAGGAAACAAAACAACAGTATCTCTACGAATATATGAATGAAGCAGCTATGGACTTAGCCAGGCTATCATCTTATTACATAGGCTCGTCCATTCATGAATGTATGAATTCAGAGGATGCGAATTTTTTACAGAAACAATATGATAAGACGTTTAACACCCATGCTTCAGTTACTTATTCTGATTATGTGATTTTGCCAAATGGACAATTCAAGGCAGAGACGTTTTTATACCCAGTTTTTAATGAAGAAAATAAAATTACCCACATTATTGGAATTACAAGAAATTTAAGTCATTTATCCATAAAAACGACTGAAGTTCGGCATGTAGATCGATTATTTCGATCGTACATTGATAACACAGAAGAGGCATTAGTCATGTTTGATATGGATCAGCATATTTTAAATGTTAATCATGCCTTTTATCAAATGTTTGGCTACAGTAAAGAAGAATTGATGGATGTTAAATTGGAAACGCTGCAGCCAGACCTGCAATCATCCATTCGATCTCACTTTGAATTACTTAATAAAGGTCAAAATATATCCCGGTTTTCTTCTAAGTGGAAACGGAAAGATGGGACCTCTGTATGGATTTCGACTAACTTCACAACCTTGCCTGATGAATCAGGTGAACAAGTGGCTGTTGTGGCGTTTATCCAAGATATTACGAAAGAGAAAATGGCAAAGCAAGCTTTGTCAGAATCACAAGAACGCTACCGATTAATTGCGAACAATACACAGGACTTGATTCAAATGCTAGACCGTGATGGGACGATCACGTATGCATCTCCATCACATGAAATTGTTCTAGGGATCGGCCCCTTCCGTATGATCGGGGGGAGTTTATATGAATACGTGTATTCAGAGGATCAAGAGGAAGTGAAAAGATTACTGCAATACTCTATTCAAAAGAGGCAAAGCGAACGGATCGAATATCGCATGATTCCATCCAAAGGGAATTCGATTTGGATGGAAGCGAGTGTGAAGCCGGTTCTAG
Source organism: Pontibacillus chungwhensis (assembly GCF_030166655.1). Classification (GTDB taxonomy): domain Bacteria; phylum Bacillota; class Bacilli; order Bacillales; family BH030062; genus Pontibacillus. The sequence continues at coordinate 1,719,584 of NZ_CP126446.1, forward strand.
ATGAGGGAGGAGAGGTGTCGAAAATCATCTTTACTGCCCGGGATATTACAAAGAGAAAAGAAGCGGAGCAATCTTTAAAAGAAATGGCCTATACGGATTATTTAACAGGTCTAACCAACAGAAGAGTCTTTGAAGAATTTCTTCACAAAGCTATTGCTCGCGTGAAGCGTTCGGATCACTATAAATTTGGAATCATGTATTTAGATGGAAATGGATTTAAAAAGATCAATGATACGCATGGTCATGACATTGGAGACGAACTGTTAATCTCGCTTTCTAAAAGACTCCTTTCCATCATACGAGAAGAAGACCTCGTTTCTCGTATTGGTGGAGACGAATTTGCCATCTTACTTCCAGATATTGAATCCCACGAACAACTTGAAAAGATTGCAAACCGAGTAATAGATACTATGAAGAAGCCCTTAGAAGTGGGCGGGCAACAGATCCATTTTGGGTTTAGCATTGGAGTTGCGATGGCTCCAGACGATGCTGAGACTGAGGCTGAGATTCTAAAGAAAGCAGACGAAGCTTTATATGCCGCTAAGCAAAAGGGGAGTACATCCTATATGTTTTCATCTTGGTTTAAGCAACAGGGATCATGATTGGAGGGTTTCTATGGCTTTATTTAAAGAAACAACCATAGAGCACGACTGCGCTTCCTCAATTTTTTTAAATTTGACGTGTAGAAGAGTAGATCTTACTCATGATGTGTGCTTAAAGAGCGGTGAGTATCAAATGATAAAGAAAAGAAGCGAGAAAATGGATGCTCCTTCCTTGCATCTTGTATACCCCTATAAGGACTCAGAAGCAGTGTGCCTTTTTCCTCTTCCATCAAAGATTCCACCTGAAGGAGAAACTTATTTTCAATTTATCCACCTCAATAGTGAAGTAGAGCCGGTTGTGGTGAAAGCTCGGTATGGAGATGAATTAAACCCTAATCTTCACCTTAGGGATACACTAGATCCACTCCTCCTTTATGCACCGATGGATTTGCCTCTTGATCTCACTCATTCTGGTTCAGGAAATAGAGTGGCCTTTGAAGGGTTTGTAACGAAGCCAAATGTGTGGACGCTTTGTATGTATACAGAAAATGAGAAAACGCCTTTTTGGATCGTCCATTTAAGAAACGCCAGGTCACTAGAGTGACCTGGCGTTATTTATATTACCGAAAGGCCTCCGCTGGTTTGTGATGTATTTTTTTCTCAACATTTTTGCGGAGAAATGGAATGACATATCGATCTAAACCATATTTACCAGCATTATACCCAGCAACTAGAATGAAAATAGTCAGTAGAACCATTTGTGGATTTGTGCTTGTTGTACCACTTAGCAAGAAAGCAAAGTTCATTGTAATTCCCATTAGGGCTGCGAATGTGGTGAAAATACCAAGTATAAGAGCAGCTCCTACTAGGATCTCACCCCACATAACAAGGAAGCTAAACAATCCACTGTTCGGAATAGCGATCGTATCTAGAAACGCAGCCCACCAGCCTTGAACGGCAGGATGATCGCCAGTTGCTTTCCCAACAGCACCTTGCAAGAAGCCATTTGCATCAAAACTAGGCCCGGTTAATTTATGAAAACCTGCCATAAACCAAGTGTACCCTAAATAAACTCGAATAATAGTTAAAAGTGCCGCTACAATGTTGTTCTCACGCAATACTTTGTTGAACATAAGAACCACTCCTTTGGTACTAAAGAGTACCATTCATTTTTAGTTGTTCACTCGGGATTCGCCGGCTTTTGGTGAGTGATTTTCTTTACACTTATACTATATCACTTTATGGCATTTGAGGAATAAGTTTGTGAATTGATTCACAAACTGTTCAAGGCTTTATGTCTAATGTGTGACAAGGGGGGAGATGAGGAACAAACAAAAGAGTAAGCGGAAAGCTACCTTACTCTTAGCAGGTGACCCTCCGCTTGCATTTTCCCTTATTACTTTTATTCCCGATTTCCTTTTAACAATTTAAACTGATCATTCTCATAACCAATTAAAAATGATCCCTGATAGGTTTTAGATGTAGTCTCCTGCTTTTCATTATGCACGGTTTCTTTTGCAGTAAAGCTTACATTTACTTGATTCTTATCGTTTACATCAAAGGTTAGATCGGTTAAATCTATGTCGATGGTATGAATGTATTGATCACGAAATTCCTGATACGTCTTCTTAGATTGCCATTCACTTCCTAGCATGGAATAGGCGCTAATGTAGTCGCGCATCAGGATGCTTTCGTGAAAGTAATTGACTAGGTATTTTGCATCTTCCTTTAATTGGGCATGCGTTAGGTCACGGGTTTTAATCGAATTTGTGTAAGTCAAGTCTTTAGAATCTGCTTCCTTGGACCATTTATCTAAACGGTCTTTCACATTTTGAATAGGCAAACTGAAGCCAATTGAGCCCTGTTCAGCTCCTGCCGAGTTGATGGCTATGACTTTTCCAGTATCTTTATGAATTAAGGGACCGCCGCTATTCCCATGGGTAATAGGCGCAGAAATTTGATAAGCATCCTGATAGGAGAAGCCATCAATTGTAAATTCCCGATCAGTACCTGAAATGGTTCCCATTGTAACGGTGGTTTGTAATCCAAGAGGGCTTCCAATTGCTATAATTTCATCTCCAATTTCTCCGATCTCTTGAAGATCCATTTGCATCGGTGTGCGGTTGGAGAGCTGAGGGACACGTAGAAGTGCAATATCTGTATCTTTCCCTACTCCGATTACCGCTGCAGGATACATTCTTGCATCTGTCGTTTTTATAAACACAGTTTCGTAGTCTTTTATGACATGGGCATTGGTGATCACATCGCCTTTTTGATTGAAGACAAAGCCAGAACCAATACTCTTACCCTTACTGCCGGAAGCTTCTATTTGCACAACACTTTTTTCAGATTCATGGATTAATGTTTTTAAATCAACTTTTTTAGGCTGATCGCTTCCTGTTACCTCTTGCGCCAATGCACTCTTTTTTCCAATAGGCGTCTGATAAATTGTTTGATAAATCCATACTAGGGATATGGAGGTCACGATAACGATAAAAACCGTAAAGGTGATTGGGAGTCGTTTAGGATGTTTATTCATCTTCTCACCCTTATTCTTTGTTAGTGTAGAAACCATTTTACTTTACTGATTTTAACCTTAAGGACTTGTTCCACATCATAATGTGTAAACTCAAACTGTCCTGTTTCATCTGGATATAATGTATCAGGATATACATATACTTCATTTGTCTCCATGATTTCTCCTTCTGAGTTAAGAAGGTTGTAGGATAGAGAAACAGAGTTAATCGGTACTGTAGCGACGCTTTTTAACTTTCCTTGAACAACAAGGTGATTCTGATCATCTAATGTTGCCTTAATCGTCGCAACTTCAACTGCATCATTTTTATTCTTCTTTTGTTCTTCTTCGGCTGCAACCATTGCTTGCTCAATTCGATTTTGCTGGGCTGTTTCAAATGCTGTCTTTTCCTTTTCAATGGTTGTCCTTAAACTTTGAAGTTTTTTACTTTCAGGTGCAAAGCGTAACCCTTCCTCCACGTAACTTCTGGCTTCTGAAAATTGATTTTGCTTTAAATGCTTATTAGCATTAGAGAAAGCATGGGAGATAATTTGCTCCTGTACCGATGAAGCCATAGACTGAGCTTCATCATTTTGTATGTCTTCAATTTGCCAAAGTACACTTTTTAAATACGATATGGATGAATCCTGTTCGACGTTATCTTGTATTTGATATAACTTTGCTTTATTTCGAAGTGTAACAATATTTTCAATAAGGTTTCGTACCAGTTCTCCGTCCATATTCTTCAATTGACTTTCAGCTTGATCAATCACTTTAAGAGCTTCCTGATATTCCTTTTTGGATATTTGATACTTGGCTTCATCTAATAACGACTCAATCTTTATGGCAAGTTCCATGTATTGTTTATTTTGTTTGGCTGCAGGGAACTGATAAGATAATTCGATTGCTTCATCAAAATGATGGAGTGCAGAATCAAATTTGCCCTTTAATGCTAATTCTTCTCCTTCTTCAAGCTTTTCTTGAGCCTTTGCAGATTGGTGATCAATAAACCAATACGAGCCGCCTGTTAATAGAAGGGAGAAAAGGAGTACAGCCAAGGGCAATGCCCACCATATATTAAAGGTATTGTGTTCGTTTCCAGATCTCATATGAATGTCTTCTGGAATCTGTCTTCCACATGAGACGCAGTAGCTTTCATCTGGATGAATTCTAGTCCCGCAATAGGGGCAAAAGGCCATGTTTTCACCAGCTTTCGTACATCGATCATTGATACTAGTAGTTTATCATAATGTTTTTGTTAAGATCACCCATATTTTTGAAATTCGATTATGATAATCCTGTCCATCTTGGTAAGCTGACAAATTTTTGTTTGAAAAAATAAATATTTTATGGCATTTTCTGATAAAATACAAATGAACGTACATATTAGGGGGTGGATTGAATGGGTGAAATGTTTGAAGTGGTGTTTGGAATTGTATCCTTAGTGATCCTGCTAGTGAATATTGGATTTTGCATTTTTGATCATGGTTAAAATAAACGAAAGCCCCTTCGACAAATCGAAGGGGCTTTCTTACATTCATTAGCGTGTCCAGTTAAATTCATCAAATGGGTAAATGACCAATTCTGATCGTCCGATGACTTCATCATGGTTAATAAAGCCAAGTCCATTACGGCTATCTTTAGAAACAATCCGATTATCTCCCATTACGAAATATTCATCTTCAGGAACTTCCTTTTCAGGAAAAGCTCGAGTTCCTTGAATAGCTTGTTGATTGAGGTAATCTTGTTCTACTTTCTCACCATTTACATATAAAGTGTGATCTTCAGTTACTTCAACCGTATCACCAGGCAAACCGATGATACGTTTTACATAGTTTTTGGTTGGACGTTGGATGATCACAATGTCTCCTCGTTCAGGTTCACCTACTAAATAAACGAACTTATTATACATAACACGCTCGCCATCTTCTAAAGTAGGATCCATACTGGTTCCCTCTACAATGGATGTGGCAAACACAAAATGCCGTATCGCAAATGCGAGTATAAGGGCAAATCCAATGGCCTTTGTCCAGTCTAATATTTCCTTTAAGATTTTATTCTTCAAAAGTGATCTTCCTTTCGTCTCCTGCTGAGAACTTCTTACTCCATGGTATCATAAAAATGGAAAGGTTTAGATATGATTTTTAGCATATTGTTTTAAGGTTTGCACGAGCGTTTGTCTCCACGTAGAATCGGTATCTAAATCAATTCCTACTTGAGGCACTCCCGCAATCGATTTTACCCACTTCACAGTCCCGACTGCTGAAAACTCTTGATCAAGAAGGGTGAAAAAGACATGGACGGTATCGTTTTCCTTTGTCTGAAACGATTGTAATAGTTCAATGCGCATTCCATGCTGACTGATATCCCAAATTTTCATGTCAACTTTGTTTTCTGCTTCAGGGTTCTTTACTTGTCCCATAACAGGAGTCCCGAACGTGTATCGGAATGGTTCATTTCGTTTAAAATACATAGAATCTCCCCTTGAAGTAAAATGGAAAAGCACTCTTATTCAGCTTTAGCCTCGGAAGAATGCTTTTTTGTTTGTATTATGAAATATGTTTGTCTCCACTAGGTAATGTTGGAGATGGTTTAAGAAAAGTACTCGTTAGATATCGATACATCTCTCGTTCAGGTTCGATGCCACTTTGGGTAAGACCCTGGTTTCCGAAAAGAACATTAAATTCTAAAATATAAGGTCTTCCTTCGATAAGCAAGACATCAAAGCCAGCATAATTAATGTTGAAGGTATGACATACCTGTTTAACGAGTTCGATCACTTCTTTAGGAATCGCATCGTATTCGATATGGCCACCTCTGGCGATATTATGATGAAATTGTCCATGTTCTGCAACTTTCCAATAGCTGGCTGTAATCGTAGTGCCTACCATACATACTCTTATTTCACGATCTGTTTCGAGCCATTCTTGTACATAAAGGGTATCCGTTTGAGCCCTGTAATGATGGAAGGACTCCAAATCTGTAATAAGATACACACCGTTCCCCATTGAATTCCTGGGCTCTTTCCCAACAAAGGGGAATCCAAAGGTCTCAATAATTTCCTGAGCTTTTTCATCCGTATTGGCATGAATTTCCGTATAGGGAAACGCATGGGGAAAAGCAGCTTGAATGGCACGGGTCATATCGACTTTATTATGACCTAGTACAATGGTTTCGTAACTAGGGAATATAGCCTTATTCCAAGCATGCACAATCATAGGCAACTGCCATTTCTCTGGGAATAAAATCAGGTCTGCGTCTTTAATCTTATCTGCTTCCTTAAACGTATGTTCGGGCTTAATATACGTAATACCTGGCAAACCAATTGTTCGGTATGGCTGAAATGAAATCATGTTCATCTTCATCTTCTCTTTCTCTAATTCATTCGTAAAACCAAAACTAATCAAATTATAAAAAGATTCTATGAAAATAGCAATAGGAATATTTGTCGAAAATTGCCAAAGACCAATGAGTATGACAGGAGGTTCTGATAGATTTTGTCTTATTTTGCGATTTCCTTTACAGGGGATCATTTGTTTGCCATAATGAGTTCAGATACAATATGTGGTAGTAAATAGTTCCGTGCATGTCAATATGTAACATTTTTGCGCTAGATAGGGATGGTGGAATCGTTTAATCTGCCATCGATTGAAAACGTCAAGGATGGAAGAGAGGGTGGGAGTTGTGGTTGCTTGCTTATTAACGAAAGTTCAATTGTTAGATCGAATTGAAGGAGTACGAGAGCGTATGATTATAGTTGCGGAAAGCCAGGGGTTAACGAGTGAGGAATCATTAAAACTCAGCCATGAATTAGACGAATTAATCAATACCTATCATAAACAAAATGCAAATCAAAAATAAAAACAGTAGGCGAGCGCCTACTGTTTTTTTATTTCTTATCTTGATTTTGTTCCTCACTGAGTTCCTCGAAGCTTTTAACTTTGCCATGTGGACTTTGTTTTTCTTTTCTTTGGCGTAGAGCACGCTCTTTACGTCGTTTTTGATGGCTCATGTTTAATCACCTCAATTTTAGGATGCCTCAGATTTAATTGTTTATGAGCGCAGTTTCTGTCAAGTATTCCTCTAATCGGTCTAAAGCTTCTTTCAATGTATCGATGTTATAGGCATAAGATATTCGCATGTAACCTTGCCCGTATGAAGAGAAAGCATCTCCTGGAACCAGGGCTAGCTTTGCTTTTTCCACCAGATCTAGACCAAAATTAAATGAGCTTTCTTTAAGACCAGGGAAATAGGGGAATACATAAAAAGCGCCACCAGGTTTTGTACAAGGAACTCCCATTTTTGTAAGACGACTATACACGTAATCTAAACGCTCTTTGTATTCTGTACGCATGGCCTCTGTGTCTGCTTTTCCATCTTTGATGGCCCTGAGGGCAGCGTGTTGACTAATAGAAGTAGGGCAAGATACGTTATACTGATGAACTTTTAGCATTTCTTTTGAAAGCCATTCAGGAGCTAACGTATAACCAATTCTCCAACCGGTCATAGAATGAGATTTTGATACGCCGTTAATAACGATGGTTTTGTCTTTCATTCCTTTAAATCTGGCAATCGATGTATGTGGTTCATCGTAGGTTAACTGGCTATAAATTTCATCAGAAAGAACAAATATATCGCGGTTTTCTAAATAGTCTGCGAGGGCTTGAACTTCTTCTCTATTCAAAGTGGCTCCTGTCGGATTAGATGGATAAGGAAGCACAATGCATTTTGTCTTATCAGTAATATGTTGATCTAATATATCCACTGTTAATTTAAAATCTGTGTGAGTTGTATCTACATGAACAGGATGTCCACCTGCAAGACGGATACACGGTTCATACCCTGGGTAAATAGGGGCAGGCAGAATGACTTCATCTCCTGGAGTTAAAATGGTTCTGAATGTAAGATCAATGGCTTGTGAAGCCCCTACAGTGGTAATGATTTCTGTTTCAGGTTGGTAGGAAAGACCATATTCTTGATCAGCAAATTGGGAGATAGCTTCTCGAAGAGGTAACATACCAGCGTTATGGGTATAAGATGTTTGGTTATGTTGTATGGCTTCGATGCCAGCTTGTTTAATATGCTGAGGCGTTGGGAAGTCAGGCTGCCCAATGGTTAATGAGACAACTCCTTCTTTCCCTGAAACCATGTTAAAAAACTTTCGGATCCCTGAAATTTGTATTGATTGTAAGTGCGGATTAATTAAATGATGCACTGTTGTCACCTCCGGTATTCATAAAGACGTCCTACGATGAACGTTTTAATCATCATCATAACATGTTTCACACGGTTGAAGGAAATCCAAATGCATACTTATGTATGCTACTTTAGGTGTATCAATTTTTTTATTTTCATGAGTTAAATTGTTATAATTGATCCATAACGGAAACGTTCGAAAGGGGAGATCGAGTATGGAGCAAACAGGGTTAGTGTTAGAAGGTGGGGGCATGAGAGGTGCTTATACAGCTGGAGTTTTAGACTTTTTCCTAGACGCGGATCTCCACTTTCCTTACGTGGTTGGGGCATCAGCCGGAGCTTGTAACGGTACATCGTATGTCGCAAGGCAAAAGGGACGCAATTACAAAGTGTTAGTAGAGTATGGAGGGCACCCTGAATACATATCCTATAAGCGTGCGATTACGAAACGAGAGCTATTCGGGATGGACTTCATCTTTAATAAACTTCCTAATGAACTTGTACCATTTGATTATGACGGCTTCTTTCAACATTCTAAAAAGACGAAATTCGTGGTCGGTACTACAGATGTCCATACCGGATTGCCAATGTACTATGATTTCTTTGAAGACGGACCTACATTACTATCATTGATCCGTGCTTCGAGTTCCTTGCCTTTTATCGCCCCTATGATCCATCACGAAGGCAAGCAACTGTTGGATGGAGGAATTGCGGATCCAATTCCTATTTCGGCTTCTCTTCAAGAAGGGAATACAAAGCACGTGGTGATTTCCACACGGAATCCTGGATATCGAAAAGATAAGATGAAATTCTCCTGGCTTATGAAACGTAAATTTAAAGATTATCCAAATTTAACTCAGGCACTTGAAAATAGGCACGAACGATATAATAAAACGGTCGAACAAGTAGATGATCTTGTAGAACAAGGAAATGCCTTTATTATTCAACCTAAAAAGCCACTGGCTGTAAGTCGAATCGAAAGGAATCGTGACAAATTACATGCCTTGTACCAACAAGGGTACGAGGAAGCCGAAAGTCAATATGAGGCCTTGCAAGATTTTTTAACGTCTTCTGCTCGTTCAGTTTCGATGAAATGAAATAGGCTTTATTTATAATAAAAGAGTGGATGGGCAAAATCAATTGCGATTTTGCCCATTTTTTTGTCTGTTCTCTAGAAGAAGGCGAAGGGTGCAGGTTGGGGCCATTTCTTTAGATTCTAGTAACGTATAATCATCACCCTTCATGACGATACTTGTAGCATCAAAGGGCAGGAGGTAAAAGAATGGAAGGTTTCTTAACGTTTGATTGGCTTATTAAAGATTCACAGTTAGCACCACTTGGTATAACCGATCAGCACTTACACTTTTTTTTCGCAATGGTTTTAATTATCTTATTCTACAATATCGTTCGTCCCATCATTTACTGGATGATCTTATTAAAGTGGGATAGGTTATTAAGCTATGTTCTAGCTGCATTAGTGGTGCTCTTTATACTTGCATTTTATGAAGTATATCAAGGGGTTAGCGGAACAGGGGAAGTTGAAGTTCGTGATGTATCGAATGGCGCTCTTGCTCTCATTTGTTTCGGAGGGTTTGTAGTTGTGACCTTTGCTACAGAGCGATTGGTGACGTATATTAAACAACACAAAAAACAAAAACCTAAGAGTGTATAGAGGTATGTCCTCCTTTTTGTTTGAATGATATGGTGTGCGGGGTACAAAATAAGTGAAACGTTGTACTCGATGTAACCGTACATATGGTATGAATGAAAAGGAGGAGATCCCATGTTAGGCGCAGCAACTGGATTAGGGATAGCTGGATTATTTTTAGGTATTATAGCTTTTGTATCGATCGCACTATTTGTATTAAATATTATAACGAGTATTTGGGCATATAGAGATGCGCAACGCAAAGGGAAAAGTAAAGAATATGCGATTGTTGTATTAATATTAACAATTATATTCCCTTTTATTGGGCTAATTGTATATTACTTCATTCGAAATGACTAAGAGTTAAGGTGCTATTGTACCCGTTTTGTAGACGAAGCCTTTTAAGGTTTCGTCTTTTTATATTACGAAATCCTCTTATTTACACCACTAGGAGGAAAGATATTTTAATCTGAATGGGAACATGCGACGTTTTAACAAGAAGTGCCTATGAAAATATTGGGGTTCCTTCTATAATAGAGGAAGGTTTACCATATTTTGAGGAGGTTTTTTAGTGGAAACGTATGATAAAGGGATCTTATTAGAAAGTGGAACAAATGAGTTAGAGGTCGTAGAATTTGGAGTAGGACAGAACAAATTCGGAATCAATGTCATTAAAGTCAAAGAAATTCTGAATCCGGTTCCTGTTACCAAAGTTCCTCATGCTCATCAATCCGTTGAAGGAATTATTGAAATTAGAGGAGAGGTAGTTCCGGTTGTTGATGTGGCTCATGCACTAGGTTTTCCTCCTTCTGATCAACCAGAGTTAGATAAATTTATTCTAGCAGAGTTTAATAAAACCAAGATCGTCTTCCATGTACATACCGTTACGCAAATTCATCGCATCTCATGGGAAAATATTGAGAAACCAGGTAAGATGTATCAAGGGTTAGAAACACAAATCACAGGAGTCATTAAACGAGAAACTGAGATGCTCCTGATGTTAGATTTTGAAAAAATGGTAGCTGATATCAACCCGGATTCTAGTATCAACGTAGATCAAATGAAAACGCTAGGGGTCAGAGAAAGATCACAGAAACGAATCTTGATAGCTGAAGACTCTGCTATGTTAAGAGCTATGTTAGAAGAAACTCTTGGAGAAGCAGGCTATGAAAACATACGTTCATTTGAGGATGGGAAGGAAGCAATTGACCATCTTTTGGGTCTTGTAGAAGAGGGGAAAGCTGTAGAAGAGGAATATCAGCTTATCATAACGGATATTGAAATGCCTCGTATGGATGGCCACCATTTTACAAAGCAAGTTAAAGAGGACCCTAACATGCAACAGATCCCTGTAATTATATTCTCGTCGCTTATTACAGATGATTTAAGACATAAAGGGGAAATAGTGGGGGCTAACGATCAAATATCAAAGCCTGAAATTGTCGAGCTTGTTAAAAAGATCGATCAGTTAATTTTGTAAGTAGTATCGCTTTGGATAATTTTTTACTTATAGCCCTAGATGATTTGGGGCGGAGGATAAACACTAAAAAAATCGGCGAGTAGCCGATTTTTTTTATGGATGAAAATTTCAATTTAATAGGTAACTTTTTCATGCATGCTTTCGTACCATTTTGTAACCTCTTTATTGAGCTCCCTAGGCGTTTCTGTGAAAGGGGTATGTTTATTCACAAGAATTTTTTCCTCTTCACTTAGACGTTCATAGGCATCTTTCATTTCCTCAGACCATTTCATAAACTGATAGAGCTCATACATAAAATTTTTCATTTCATTCACGTTCCATCCCTCCTTACTACAGGAATTCCTTTCCTTGAGAAAGATGAAACGTTTCAATCGGTTTTATCTTCGTCGATCTTTTTGATTCCATGAAACTAGTTGTCCCCATGGTGCATAGTGGGGATTGCGATAAGGCGACTTCGTCTGTTTCTTATAATTCGGCTCTTTATCACTATAATCTTCCTCCCAATTTAAATAGCGATAGAGCACCTTTTTCGCTCTTGTTAAAGAAAGACTTGGTTTGGGGTTTCGATAGGATTGATCGATGTTTCCTAAGTGCTTAAGCGCTTGGAAGTCTTCTTTTCGCGGGGGGATATGGAAATAATAATTAGCAACTTGTACCAAAAGGGTGGAATGCTGATGGCTATATTTCGGGTGGTCGGAATAGTGGAGGCCGATCTTTTTGGCTTGCTTCTGAGTGATTAATTGCTGAATTGCTTTTTTCTTAAGCGTGTATAAATGTCTTGGGTCTGGTGCTGTTTTGGCATGGCGGTTAACGACATATAACGCTTCTGCAATTTCCTGAGTAGAAGAATGTTTTACTTCATTTTTCAAAAAACTTCCTCCTTTTTCTTAACTACTACCATCGTACAAAAGCTGATCTTAAAAAGCAAATTTAAAAAATGATGAGAGTCCTCTTAATGAAGAAGACTCTCATTTCTGCTATTGAATATAGTTTTTTAAATCTTCAAGTATAGGCTCCATGTTATTAAAGTCGGTGCCAATATAGCTCTTAATCGCTTCACCCTCTGGTGTAATAATATACATTCTTGATGAATGAGCGAAATTGTAATCTACTTGGCCCTCAGGAGCATCCTGTCTTGGGATTTTTTCTACCATAGATTTAAATGATTTAACTGAGAACTCTTTAATCGTTTCAGGTTCATAGCCTGTTAGGAAATGCCAGTTAGAGAGGTCGGCTTCGAATTTACCTGCAAAGTCCTTTAACACTTCTGGTGAGTCATATTCTGGATCAATGGAGAAAGAAACGAAGTTTACGTCATCTTTTAATCCAGCTTCCTCAACCATTGTTTGTAAGCGAGCCATATTATTAGTCATATTGGGGCAAGCATCTGTGCAGTTTGTAAAGATCATATCTGCGACCCAAAAATCTCCTTCTAGATCTTCTTTTGAAACGGTTTCCCCGTCTTGGTTTGTAAATTCGAAATCTTCTACATCATAAGAGAAATCTCCCTCATAATCTTTTGAATTAGAGCAGGCTGCTAATAAAACCATCATGAGCAGAAGTATAGCTCCAGTTGTATATCGTTTCATATCCCATCCCCCATTGTGCCTCTATTATATATCTACAGAATATTTTAACATGAAGCAAAGAAGGGAAGCTATGAACATTTCGTGAAACGACTATCTCTTAATAAAATGGGCGGTAGAAGGGACGGCACCCAAATGGACGACAAGGGTATGGCGGATAGTATGGGTAAGGTGGATAGAAGAATGGCGGTCTAAATGCTCCGTAAAATAATGGAGCTACCGCTAATCCTGTCAGAAATGGAAAAAATGGTCCTATAAAACGTTCATCGTTTTGATGACTTCCGTTATTATTTCGGTAGACCCCTTGATTATAGGCAGCAGGATAATGGTGCATAGTGGACTCTCCTTTCACTCTAGACTCTTTAATCAGTCTATGAAAAGGTAAGGAGTTGTGAGCCTGTATTTAAATGGAATAAGGCTGCTTTCAACAGAAAGCAGCCTACGTTTGTTTTAATGTATGAATCGTGTATTCAGGACGGCATAAGAATCGGTATGGTTCCCTGGTTGTTCCAATTCCGCGACTTACATATAAAGATAGAGGAAAGGCACCAATAGAATACCACCCCTCCACGTATCGTTCTGCTAAAGGAGGTGTAACCAGGTGGCCTAAGAAGGGGATTTGTACTTGTCCTCCATGACTGTGGCCTGAAAGCTGTACATCCACCTTGTAGTGCTTAACTGATTCAGCATAATCAGGCTCATGACAAAGGAGGATGGTAAAGAGCTCATCGTTATTTCCTCCAAGGGCTTTCTCAATATTAGGTTTCCCCAACATGACGTCATCAAGGCCTGCTAAGAGAATCTGCTCTCCTGAATTGTCAATTAAAGCTTGATTATTTTGGAGCAGTGTAAATCCAGCTTCCTTCATCGTGTTGGCAATTACTTCTGTGCCATAACCCCCATGGTCATGGTTTCCGTAAATCCAATACTTACCCATAGGTGCTTCTAGCTTACTTAATATAGCGGCAACTTTTTCAAAAGTTAGAGTTGTTTCCTTGTCAGGTGCATCAATAAGATCCCCTGTAAATAATAAAAGGTCAGGCTCGTGAGATTGAATCGATTCTATAAGTTGCTGGAATTGTCCCAAATCATAGTGGAATCCAATATGCGTATCGCTAAATTGTAAAATCTTTTTATTATGAAAAGAGGCGGGGATCTTTGCAGAAGAGATGGTCTCTTCTTGGACGGTAAGCATAGATGGCTCAACGTACCGAGCGTAATAATAAGTGCCCCCTCCGATACCAAACAAACCTAAAACGCTTCCGAAAAGGCGCTTCATGAATGTTCGACGAGTGATAGGTTTTGACATAATTCGTTCACGCCTTTTATCCATTTCATTCCCGTTAAGGGATAGTAGCATTATAGCATGTCTTAATCATTCATATCGTTCATTTCAATATATGAAATGAAATTGAAAAATTAGAATGGTTTGAAAGGGTTTTCATGGGTGTGTAAAGAATTTATATGCAAAGGAGGAATGGCTCATGAAAGATGAAGTTGTCATTGTGACAGGTGGATCAAGTGGTATGGGGAAGTATATGGCTCAGAAATTTGCAGCAGAAGGAGCCAATGTGGTTATTACAGGCCGGAACCAGGAGCGGCTGAACGAAGCAAAAGCTGACATTGTAAAGAACACAGATGGGAACGTTCACACGATTGTCATGGATGTGAGGAAGCCAGAGGATGTAGAGAGAATGGTGGAAGAAACAGTTCAAACTTACGGTGGTCTCGATCATCTTGTTAACAATGCTGCTGGAAACTTTATTTGCCCTGCTGAAAAATTATCTGTGAATGGCTGGAATTCGGTCATTGATATCGTTTTAAATGGTACCTTTTATTGTTGTAAGGCAGCTGGGGATTACTGGATGAAAGAAGGAACAAAGGGAAATATCTTAAATATGGTTGCTACATATGCATGGGACGCTGGAGCTGGTGTCATCCACTCGGCAGCTGCCAAGTCAGGTGTTTTATCCATTACACGAACGCTCGCTGTAGAGTGGGGATACAAGTATGGAATACGTACAAACGCCATTGCCCCAGGCCCAATCGAACGAACAGGTGGTGCTGATAAGTTATTTGAATCAGAAGAAGCCGCAAAACGAACTTTAGAATCTGTACCCTTAAAGCGTCTTGGACAACCAGAAGAAATAGCAGAGTTAGCCAACTTTATCCTTTCTGATAAAGCGTCTTATATGAATGGAGAAGTGGTTACTTTAGACGGAGGACAATGGTTAAATAAGTTCCCATTTTAAATGAGTGGGCTTCTCAGGATTGAATAGACACATAAGTAAAGAGACAATTCCCTATAGGGAGTTGTCTCTTTTTTTATAATACATAATAGAAAATCGTGAAGAAATGCATGGCAGAACCGGCCAATACGAATAGGTGCCAGACTGCATGATGAAACGTGAAGCTTCTCCACACGTAAAAGATTGTACCCACCGAGTAAAGGACACCGCCTACCACTAAAAGGACTAAGCCTCCAAAAGCTAATTTTGTAGCAAGAGGGTTCCATGCTAGAACGATAATCCAACCCATCAAAACATAAAATACAGTTGATAGGACTACAAATTTCTTCACAAAGAAAACCTTAAACACGACTCCAAAGATCGCAATACCCCATACAATTCCGAATAACGTCCATCCTAAAGGACCTCGCAATACTACAAGTAACAATGGAGTATATGTGCCTGCGATAAATAAGTAGATGGCAGCGTGGTCGAAAATCTCAAATAGATCTTTCCATTTTCCATCTGGCATGCCATGGACCATAGTTGAGGAAAAATACAAGAAGATCATCGTTGCACCATAAATGGATACCGATACGATCTGCCAAGCATTTCCGTTCATGGAGGCATTTACAACCAACAACACTAAAGCAGCAATACTTAGTAAAACACCAATACCGTGTGTGACAGCATTTACAATTTCTTCTCGCTTTGTATACGTATGTGTTTCCACATTCAGAACCTACCTCATTCTTAATTTCTTTAATTATAACGCTTTTTAACCTTTTCTACCAAATCTTTCTCTCTTAATAAAGAAAATCTTTACTTTTCTTGCACCTAGCTAAACGTTGATCGGATTTCAATGGTCGTGCGTGAAGGGGCTTTAAAACCTCACGCTATCCGCAGATGGCTTCGAGGGAAAACTTTTAAAACTGCCTATATCTTTTCCTAGAATTCCGATAAAATAGTACAATAAAGAAATGAATGAAGACGTAATTGGAAGAACCAGGAGGGATGCGCGCGTGGATCCGTTAGATGTAGTCAGTCATTTAGAAAGAGTCAAACCTGTGTATCAGCCTGTTTTCTCTGCTGTAAAGCACGATATCATCGGATATGAAGTGTTAGGGAGATACTGGCATGAAGGAGAATGGGTCAGTTTAGGGACATTTTTCCATGATGCTCAGGTACCAGAGGATTTTAAATTAGAGGTAGATCAATATATTCTGCAAATGGCTATTGGGGATATGGTTGAACATGATATGAAAGGCAATCTATTCATTAACCGAAATGCCAAACAGCTTATGCTTGAAAATGGTGAACCCTTATTGTCCACCTTGCACGATTATGAGGACAAAGGTTTTGACATGAGTCGGATAGTTCTTGAAATCACAGAACATGATTTTGATGAAGATTTTGAAATGTTGAACCATTTATTGCTTTACTATAAAACATACGGGATCCAAATTGCTGTTGACCATGTGGGCGCGAAGAGCTCGAATTTAGATCGGTTACGCCAATTAGAACCCCATATTCTTAAAGTTGATTCAAAGATCCTTTCAGGGGTCGACTCTAGTGGGTACCAGGACATCATTTATTCTCTTTCTATGCTTGCAAGAAGGATTGGGGCAGCGCTACTATTCGAGAATATCGAAGATTCATATCAGTTATATTATGCCTGGAAACATGGGGGACGTTATTATCAAGGGTTCTATTTGGCACGACCTTCATTTTCGTTTCTAGAACCATTCAGCCAGCAGCCCCTTATTAAAGAGCAAGTGGATGGCTTTATTAAACGAGAGAAGAATCTAATAGAGGAACGCCTTGCTCATGTTCTTCGTTGGGATCAGAGAGTGAGGGGATTGTTGGATCACTGGGATGGACCGAAACGAGTGGACTCTTTCTTAGAGAGGGTGACCGGGTATTTTGATGAAGAAAGTTTTCGGATGTACGTATGTGACAGCAATGGGCGTCAAATTTCTTCAAACTTTAGAAAAAGGGAAGAAGATTGGGTCAAAGAGATCGATATCCTCGGAACGAATTGGGCATTTCGACCGTACTTTTTAGAGAATATGGTACAAATGAGGTTGTGGAATAAAGGGAGGCTTTCTGAGCTTTATTCAGATATTGAAACAAGAGAAATGATTCGTACCTTTAGTTTCCCATTATCGGCCCATCATTACATATTTATAGATATTAAGTATGCTTATATATATGACAATGAGTCCTTGCTGATCTGATACTCTTAAGTTCGATCTACACATAAAAAGGAGCTTGGAATTTTCCAAGCTCCTTTTTTTCATTCTTCAGTTGCTGGTTTTAATTACAGCAATCATCTTTTTCATGGGGGAGCACAGATTGACTTTCTATTTGAATGGTAGAGTGAGTGATTTCGTGCTCGCTCTTTAATAGCCCTACTGCCTTCTGGAGTAATAGGTCACGTTCACATTCCTTGTCCACGACTAGATGACAGGTTAGGGCTGGGAATTCATTGGTGATAGACCAGATGTGGAGGTCATGAACATCCACTACGTTTGCGAGTCCTTTTAAATCTTCATGGACTTTTTCTACGTTTATTCCTTCAGGTTTTCCTTCCATTAAAACGTGGAAAGAATCTTTTGCAATGCGGTACCCACTTGTAATGATAAGTAAGGCTACGAGAACACTTGCAATGGGATCGGCAATATTCCAGTTGAAGAAATAAATAAGAATACCTGCGATAATTGCACCGATAGAGCCAAGCAGATCCCCTAACACGTGTAAGAAAGCACTTCTAAGGTTTAGATTTTCTTCTGTATCCCCTCTCATAAGGATCCAGGCAACGAGGATGTTTACCACTAACCCTATGAAAGCAACAATCATCATTCCCATACTGACATTAGGTGGATCTAAAAAACGGTTGTAAGCTTCCCAGAATATATATAGAGAGATAACGATTAATGTTACCCCGTTTAAGAAAGCGGCCAAAATCTCGAATCGTTTGTAGCCGTATGTCTTCGCTTTTGTAGCAGACCGTTCTCCTACTTTAAATGCTACTAAACTAAGGCCAAGGGCTGCTGCATCACTTAACATGTGACCCGCATCTGAAAGTAAAGCGAGACTATTCGTTATGATACCTCCAACAACTTCTACAATCATAAAACCAAATATAAGAATGAAACTCCACATTAAGGCGGTTTTGTTAGCGCCATGTGAGTGGTCGTGCCCGTGGCTATGACCATCGTGAGAGTGTCCCATTAGAAATCCTCCTATTTAAATATGTTGAGCGTGTTCGATTGCCTGGTTTAATAAATGGAAAACGTGATCATCAGGCGGATAATAGTCCATTTCGTTTTTATGCTCATTCAATGACATCACCCCTTGAAGTTATATGATCATATGTTCATATTAACATCCTATCTTCTTAGATGTATTCGGAATGTACGATATTGTTTCCCCGTAATCTTGCAAAATATGCTTCATTTTTCAATTCTTTTTACTTTGTAGGACTTCTTCGTCAATCATCACCATTATTTGGGTCTTTTTATGAAAAGCGTAGGGAGGCTTGTCTATGGGTGGGGGGATTTTACGAACGAATCTACCTCAATTGCATAGGCTATATTGATAGAATGAAGATAACCAATAAAGAGAGGGATGTCTATGCATTACCACTGTAATCATTGCTGTTCTTTATCTACTGACCAATACAAATGTCCTACATGTGGTCACGATAAGCTAAAGCCGATTCAAATTGAAGTACACAATAATCCAAAAGAGAAAGAATAGTAGGTGAAGCGGGGCGTGCTGTGATGAGATTCAAATCAGGTACGTCTCTGTTTAATTTAAGGGAGGACGGGGTATGAGGAAGTTTGTATTGTTCGGATTAATGTTTGCAGTGGTGATCGCATTTGTGTCATTTAAAACCGTACAAGCAGGTCAGGAATCAGACGTCGAATGGAAACGTATTCTCAAAGAAGCCCATCAAGTCCAGGCAGAGTATGCTAGCAAGCAATCTACTTATAGTGAGATCCGAAGTGAATTTATTAAATGGTTTACTAAAGATAGCATGATGACGGTATTTGTGGAGCATCTTATTATGGACGGAGATGTTTTTCAATTTGGTACGACGGATTTCTCTCCTTATATCATTCCGAAGAATATAGAAGGTTTTTCTGTGATTGAGAAACAAAAAGATAGGATTGTAGTGAAGGAAGACAAACAAAAATCATCAGAATTAATGGGAGAAAGCAAGATCCAAAGAATTATTACGATCTCTAGAACAGATGAGGGATGGCGTATTTCAAAACTTGAATGGGATCAAGAGGTGTAAGTTATGTTATCGTTTTCTTATAGAGTGTGTTATAATAATTTTCGGGATTGATAGAGCATTTAACAATTGCTTACTCCTCCGTGTGTGAACAAGAAGGAGTGTACGAACGTATGATTAGTTTGCAAAGAGAAGAATTAGAAAAATACCATGTCGGAGACTTAATGATTCCATCAGAAATCGTGGCTCATGTTCAAGGAGGTAATCCATTAGAACACGCCCTGTTGGTCCTGGTGAAATCAGGATATTCTGCCGTTCCTGTACTAGATGCGAAATACCGATTGCAAGGAACTATAAGTAAAACCATTATTATTGAGAATATGCTTGGAGTAGAGCAATTTGAGCTCGATAAGCTATCTTCTGTACGCGTAGAAGAAGTGATGAATACAGATATACCGTGTTTAAAGAAAGAGGATAGCTTTTCAAAAGCTTTAGGAGAAGTGGTTAACCATCCATTTGTTTGCGTGGCGGACGATGAGGGTTATTTTGACGGGATCCTAACAAGAAGAGCCATCTTAAAACCATTAAATAAACACTTTCACACATATAATAATAAAATGTAACATTCGGAGGTGTTCTCTTATTGAGGACACCTCCATTTTATACTTCATGTAATAAAAAGCAGATATGGCTGCGAAGTAAGTATGCCTATACCAGAGGAGGAGGGAACGATGAATTCAACTGCATCAATTGAATCAAGTCAAAAGAAATCAAATAGACCTCTTGTACTCGCATCTATTATGCTTGCTATGTTTCTTTCAGCGATTGAAGCTACTATCGTTTCAACAGCCATGCCTAGTATCGTGGCAGCACTCGGAGGTTTCTCTCTCTACAGCTGGGTGTTCTCAGCGTATTTATTGACAAATGCGAGTACAGTTTTAATATTTGGTAAGCTTTCCGATTTGTTTGGGCGAAAGCCTATTTTCCTTATAGGAATCAGTTTATTTTTAGTAGGATCATTGTTATGTGGATTTGCTACTTCGATGACTACCCTTATTATATATCGATTCCTTCAAGGCATTGGGGCAGGGGCCCTTATGCCGATTGCGTCCACTATAGTTGGAGATATTTATACAAAAGAAGAACGAGCCCAAATCCAAGGGTATCTTTCAAGTGTTTGGGGGATATCTGCCGTGACAGGTCCAGCACTTGGTGGCTTTTTTGTAGACGTATTGAACTGGCGTTATGTGTTTTGGATGAACCTCCCACTCGGCATTTTGGCTATAATCGGTGTGGTTTTCTTCTTTCATGAAAACGTGGAGAAAAAGCGTCATTCTATAGATTTTCCTGGTTCAGCTCTTCTTATGGTCGGCATTGCTTCATTAATGTTCCTTCTTGTAGAAGGAGGAGTAGGAATCGAGTGGAATTCTCCGCTTGCGATAGGGCTTCTGTCCATATTTATTCTTTGTTCAATCGGGTTTTATCTTCAGGAAAAGCGTGCTCCTGACCCTATGATGCCTTTTTCCATTTGGGGGTATCGCTCCATTACTATTGCTAATATTACTTCTCTTACGACAGGAATGATTCTTATAGGGGTCTCGAGTTACCTTCCGGCTTTTGTGCAAGGGGTTATGGGGAAATCGGCAACAGTTGCCGGGTTTACTTTAACCACCATGTCAATTGGATGGCCTATATCGTCTATGATTGCCGGGCGCTTGCTTTTAAAGATTGGCTTTCGTGCTACCTCAATGATAGGAGGAGGGGCTCTTGTAATAGGGGGCATTTTCTTCTTTCTATTAACGCCAGATAAAGGTCCTTTATGGGCGGCAGCAGGGTCTTTCTTTATTGGCGTAGGAATGGGGATGTCCACCACATCGTTTATTGTTTCGATTCAAAGTACTGTCGATTGGAAGACACGAGGCATTGCTACGGCTTCTAATATGTTTATGCGCAACATTGGGAGTGCAATCGGAGCAGCTGTTTTAGGCGGAGTTCTAAATAGCGTGGTTCATACTACCATTCAGAATAAGAATATGGGGGGTAACATATCATTACAAACCGTTAACCAACTTTTAGATGCTGATGAACGTGCTTCTCTTTCCTCTTCGACTCAATCGGCACTTCAAGAAGCATTAACGATTGGACTGCATCAAGTATATGTAGGACTTTTAGGACTAGCTATCCTGTCCTTTTTGTTCATATTCTTCCTTCCAAAAGGTAAAAAAACGTAATGCCTTGTCACCCCTTCTTGAGTCTGATAAAGTAATAAAATAACGTTGTACTACATAAAGGAGGCGCAAGCCATGGAAATGATGGATGCAAACGAAATTATTTCGTTTATTTCAAATAGTAAAAAATCTACACCAGTGAAAGTATATATTAAAGGGGATAACCTAAAGTCAATTGATTTTGGCGAAACGGTTAAAGCCTTCGTTGATAATGAAACAGGCGTTCTTTTCGGTGAATGGAAAGACGTTGAACCTGCCCTTCTAAGCAACAAAGGTTCAATTGAAGATTACGTCGTTGAAAATGATCGTCGTAACTCTGCTATTCCAACGCTTGACCTTAAGAATGTGAATGCTCGTATTGAGCCTGGTGCCATTATTCGCGATCAGGTTGAAATTGGAGACGGAGCAGTCATTATGCTTGGAGCTGCGATTAATATCGGTTCTGTAGTAGGTGAAGGAACAATGATCGACATGAACGTTGTTCTTGGTGGCCGTGCTACAGTTGGTAAGAACTGTCACATCGGAGCGGGAGCTGTGCTAGCTGGAGTTATTGAACCACCTTCTGCAAAGCCGGTAGTCGTAGAAGATGAAGTTGTAGTGGGAGCGAACGCTGTCATTCTTGAAGGTGTAACAGTAGGAAAAGGCTCTGTTGTAGCTGCAGGTTCAATCGTTACACAAGATGTTCCTCCAAACACTGTTGTAGCCGGAACTCCTGCTAAAGTCATCAAGGAAATTGATGAACAAACTAAAGGGAAAACAGAAATTAAGCAAGAATTGCGTAAACTAGATAACTAATATGATGATGATGAGGCTCTCCCCTTTGGAGGGCCTCATTTTTAAAGAGGTGACAACAGATGAATAGTGAAGCTTTAAAAGAGACGCGAAGAGACCTACATAAAATCCCTGAGCTTGGATTCCAGGAAACAAAAACGCAAGAATATTTATTAAACTTTATCGAGGAGTTGCCACAGGATCATATTGAGGTGAAAAAGTGGCGGACGGGACTTCTGGTTAAAGTACGAGGAACTGATCCCTCAAAAACGATTGCTTACCGGGCTGATATAGATGGATTGCCGATTGTAGAAGAAACGGGGTATCCTTTTGCTTCCACTCATGAAGGTCAGATGCATGCATGTGGACACGATTTCCACATGACGATCGCCCTTGGTAGCCTTGCTCGATTAGCAAAATCCCCGGCTCGTGAACATGTATTATTTCTATTTCAACCTGCAGAGGAAAATCCAGGCGGAGCTCTGCCAATGCTTCAAAGTGAAGAGATGAAGTCGTGGTGGCCAGACGAAATCTTTGCTCTTCATATTGCTCCTGAGCATCCAGTAGGAAGCGTTGCAACTAAAGAAGGGTTGTTATTTGCTAATACGAGCGAGTTGTATATTGACTTTAAAGGAAAAGGTGGTCATGCTGCCTATCCTCATTTAACAAGAGATATGGTGCTTGCAGCGAGCCAATATACGGTTCAGGCGCAATCCATCGTTTCACGAGCTGTTGATCCATTGGATTCAGCCGTTGTGACGATTGGTAAGATTACAGGAGGAACGGTCCAAAACGGAATAGCGGAAACGGCTCGGCTAGAAGGAACGATGAGAACGTTTAAAGCTGATACAATGGATCTTTTGAAGAAGAAGATTGAAGACTTGGCTAAAGGGATTGAATTCAGTCATGATTGTGAAATCTCTATTGACTATGGTTCAAATTATTATCAAGTAAATAATCATGGGGCTTATATAGAGCCTTTTCAACAGATCGTCGAGGATCTTGGCTATACATTTGTAGAATCAAAAGCGGCTATGACAGGGGAAGACTTCGGTTATATGTTAAAAGAGATCCCTGGCTTTATGTTTTGGCTTGGTGTTGATTCAGAATATGGCTTGCATAATGGACGGTTAGAGCCTAAGGAAGAGGCTCTTGAAGTAGGAGTAAACGTTGTAGAACGTACGCTAAGGTCTCTATAAAGGTGTGCGTATACCAATCTTCCTTGTGGACACACTACTCCTTGAAGGACTCGTTCCTAACTAAAAAGGAGGTGGGTTACTTTGGCACGAATTGGTGTAGAAGGTACCCTTTCTGACGTACGTGAAGCGTTACAATCAAAAGGTCACGATACTGTTGAACTTAAAAGTGAGCAGGATACACAAGGCTGTGACTGCTGTGTTATTTCCGGTCAAGATAAAAACGTGATGGGCATGGCGGATGCAGCTATGCAAGGATCTGTTATTAATGCAAACGGAATGACAGCGGATGAGGTATGTCAAGCAGTAGACGCTCGCGGCCAGCAACAATAGAAAATAGCTGAGCCACTTTTGTGGCTCAGCTATTTTTTTTACCTCATGACTCGCGGAGTTTTCTCTTCTTATTCTTGGGGTAGAGTTTCGTGATAGGAGATGACGCTGTAAAGGGAGAGTTCTAATGATTACATTGAATTTATTGTTAGTTGCACTACTGATTGTATTAACGGCCTTTTTTGTTATTAGTGAATTTTCTATTGTAAAGGTACGAAGATCTAAGATTGAATCAAGAGTAAAAGAAGATGACAAAAAGGCAGAGTCTGTTCTGTACTTATTAGATCATTTAGATGACTATCTATCCGCCTGTCAACTTGGTATTACGATCACTTCTTTAGGTCTTGGTTGGTTGGGTGAGCCGACCGTTGATAAGCTGTTGCACCCAATTATTGAACAGTTTCCTATACCTGAGGCTTTAAGTCATACGGTCTCTTTTGCAATTGCCTTTTTCATTATTACATTCTTGCATGTTGTTCTTGGGGAGCTCGCTCCAAAAACGATAGCCATTCAAAAAGCAGAAGCGGTTACGCTTATTGTCGCTAAGCCGCTCATTTGGTTTCATAAAATTATGTTCCCCTTTATATGGTTACTAAATGGGAGTGCGAACATTTTAACGAGGATGCTTGGATTTGCTTCTGCTAATGAATCAGATGAAGTACATTCAGAAGATGAATTGCGCCACATACTTTCAGAAAGTTATGAGCAGGGGGAAATTACGCAAACTGAATATAAATACGTGGATCGGATCTTTGAATTTGATAACAGGACTGCGCGAGAGATTATGGTTCCAAGGACGGAAGTCGTCGTCGTTGATATTAATGACTCGATGAAAGATAACATGGAAATTATGCGAGACGAGCGGTACACGAGATACCCTGTTATTAACGAAGATAAAGATGATATCGTCGGAGTTATTCATATGAAAGAACTATTCTATGACGACTGTGATGAATCGAGTGATATATTATCCTACGTACGTCCTGTCCCGAAGATTTTCGAAAATGTGCCGCTAAGAGATTTGCTTCTAAAAATGCAAAAGGATCATATTCACTTAGCTGTACTTGTTGATGAGTATGGAGGTACCTCTGGTATTGTGACAGTAGAAGATATCTTAGAAGAAATCGTTGGTGAGATTCGGGACGAATTTGATTACGAAGAAGAGTTGCCGATGGATACACTTGAGAACGGTCATAAATTATTAGATGGGAAAATGTCCATTCAAGACGTGAACGATTATTTTGATCTTGATCTTGAGCACGATGAAGTTAATACGATTTCCGGGTGGATGCTGACTCAAAATATCAATGCAGAAGAAGGAACAGAGATTGATGTAAGTGGTTATAGGTTAAAAGTAAAGGATATGGAAGACTCTCATATACAAAAAATTGAGCTATGGAAAATAGAAAGGGAATGAGCAATTTGCTCATTCCCTTTTTGGATTAGCTTTCTTTTTTCTCAATATAAACTTGATGTGGGAAAGGAATTTCAATTCCTGCTTCATCTAGTGCTTCTTTCATTCGTTTACGTAGGTCACGTTCTACAGCCCATTGTTGCATATTTTCCGTTTGACCTAAGACGCGAAGAACAACGTCAGAAGAGCCAAGACTCTGAACGCCCAAAACATTCGGACCATCTTTGAAACGTTCATCGTTTTGAGCAAACTCATCGCATACTTTTTGAAGAACCACCATAGCTTCATCGATATTCTCATCATATGCAATTCCAATATCAACAAGCGCACGCATGTTTCCACGTGAATGGTTGCTAACCGTAGAGATATGACGGTTTGGTACAAAGTTTAATGTACCATCAAAGCTTCTGATCTTTGTTGTACGTAGACCAATCTCTTCGACTACGCCATTCATACCACCAGCTGTTACATATTCGTCCACTTCAACTTGCTTCTCTAATAATAGGAAGAAACCCGTAACGACATCACTCACAAGCCCTTGAGCTCCGAAACCAATAGCCAGACCAATGATTCCAGCACCAGCAATTAATGGAGCAAGGTCAATACTTAGAAGGCCAAAGATTGTTGCAATAAGGATAAAACCTAATACGTAAGAGTAAATATTAATCATGAGCTTTTCTAATGTCTTCGCTCTAGCTTCCGTTAGCTTTTGGTTATTTCCCGCTTTATAAAGAGAGCGTTGGATAAGCTTCTTTCCAATCGGAGAAATAATTAAGTACACAAGTAAGACAAGTACAATTTTCATGGCAATAGTTGCTATATTGACAAAGTCAATATCATTTAGAAAATCAGACATCGTATACTCCTTTCGATATAAACAGTACAATTTTTTTAATACGTTTTCTATCATACCTTAAGGTGGTAGATTCCATCAAATAGAAAGTGGTTCAATTGAGCCTCTATTCTCACTTGGCCTAAGTCAAGAGTTAATGACTCGATCTTTTTAGTTGAGAAACAAGATCTAAGGGAGGAGGAGGGTAAGGACGGAGATTGAAATAAAAATTTTCAAAAAAATAAGTCAAATGGGTGGAAATTTATTTCGGATCCCGATATATTTATATGTACGTGAAAAATTTTACATCAAAAAGGAGGGGTCAATTTGGATACGTTTAAAAAGTTAAAAATGTATTACTTGCCATTCAAGCGATATTTCTTTATTTCCTTATTATTTCTGCTAATTGTAACAGGGGTTACGGTTGTCTATCCAATCGTACTGAAGTACACCATAGATGATATCGTTAAACCTGAACGATATAATCTTATACCATATTTAGCTGCTATTTTCTTTGGACTTATGCTATTAAAAGGAGTAGCGACTTATATTCAACAATACTTAGGAGATTTGTTTGGTATTAAATCGGTTTACACGTTACGTGATGGTCTATATAAGAAACTTCAACGTTTACCATTTCGATATTATGATAATGCGCGAACAGGGGATTTGATGTCTCGTCTGACAGCGGATGTTGAGGCTTTTCGTTTCTTTTTATCATTCGGATTTTCGGAATTTATTCGAATTGTATCTTTAATTGTCATTAGCTTAAGCGTCATGTTCTATTACTCCATTCCACTTGCATTAGTCACGATGGCATCGATGCCGTTTTTAGCGGTGGTGGTTTATCGCTTTGATAAACGCGTCCACCCAGCTTTCAGAGGAATACGGAAGGCATTTGGTCGCTTGAATACTCGTGTTCAGGAGAATATCAGTGGCATGAATACGGTGAAATCATTGTCACGAGAAGACTTTGAGGTTGGTCGATTCACGGATAAGAATGATGATTACCGTCAAAATTACTTGTCCACCTCAAATATATGGGCTAAGTACTTCCCGTTAATGGAATTTATCGGGAATATAAGTGTAGTAGCCTTACTTGGATTTGGTGGATATCTGTATATTCAGGATGAAGTGACAATTGGTGTCCTTGTCGCCTTCTTCAACTTGATCTGGTACATCTTAGGACCTCTTATGAACTTTGGGTTCGTAATTAACTTATTCTCTCAATCCAAAGCTTCAGGGGAACGTTTATTAGAGATTCTAGAGGCATCGGAGGATATTCAAGAAATTCCAGAGGCCATCCGTCAAAAACGTCTGAACGGGCATGTGACCTTTAAGGACGTGACATTATCTTATGAAGAAGA
Organism: Pontibacillus chungwhensis; assembly: GCF_030166655.1. Lineage (GTDB taxonomy): Bacteria > Bacillota > Bacilli > Bacillales > BH030062 > Pontibacillus. The sequence goes on from NZ_CP126446.1 coordinate 1,747,160, forward strand.
TGATGATTCGGCCTTGAAAGATATTAGCTTTGATGCACCTCCAGGGAAGACCGTTGGATTAATCGGAGCCACAGGTTCAGGGAAAACGAGTATTACCCAACTGATCACTCGCTTTTATGAGCCGGAAAAAGGCCAGGTATTAGTAGATGGAAGACCTGTTCAAAATTACGGGCTTAAAGAATTAAGAAGTAATATCGGATTTGTTTTACAAGAGTCCTTCTTATTCTCAACTACCATTAAAGAGAATATTGCTTATGGGAATCCAGAAGCGTCAATGGAGGATATTATTGATGCAGCAAAAAGGGCACAAGCCCATGACTTTATTCTAGAAATGCCAAATGGATACGATACATTGCTAGGGGAGCGAGGCATGGGGCTCTCAGGTGGTCAGAAGCAACGTGTAGCCATTGCTCGTGCGATTTTAATTGATCCGAGTATTCTTGTACTCGATGATGCAACGTCTGCTGTTGATATGGAGACAGAACTTCAAATCCAAAAAGCATTAAAAGAGGTTATGGAAGGCCGCACTACCTTTATCATTGCGCACCGTATTTCCTCTTTAAAACACGCGGATGAGATTCTAGTACTAGAAGACGGTCGAATAGTCGAGCGTGGAGTCCATGACGAACTGTTAGACAACGGAGGTCCATATCAACGGATCTATGATATTCAATACCAGGATAAAGAAGCGATTCTTCAAGCTTCTAATCAAGGATAAGGGGGGAGAGACATGGCGAAAGCACCGAAACAAGAATATAAAAGTCCTCATCTCGAGCGTTTTAAATATACGCAAGATCAGGCCATTGAAAAGCCTTTTAACTGGCAGCAGATGGGGAGAATGCTAGAGTATCTAAAGCCATACTCAAAAAAACTGCTCCCTGCCGCGATCATTGCTATGTTTATATCAACGATCGTAAGACTGATTGTACCTGTATTAATTGGTAAAGTTGCGATTGATCTTGCAATTGAAGAGGAAAATACCAATTTACTTATTCAACTCGTAATCGGTATCTCTATTTTATATATATTAAGTTTTATAGGGAATACGTTACGGATTAAATGGGTGAATATATTAGGACAGAACGTCATTTATGATTTAAGGAAGCACTTATTCTCACACGTCCAACGATTGTCACACAAGTTCTTTGATAATCGATCAGCAGGTTCCATTCTTGTTCGAATTATGAATGATATCAATTCATTACAAGAGCTTTTTACAAACGGAATCATTAACCTCTTAATGGATGTTGTTACATTAGTAGGGATTGTCGTGATCTTGCTTGTATTAAGTCCTAAACTTGCACTAGCAATCATGGTCATCTTGCCAATCATGGTTTTTATTTCAACAAAACTACGCCGAAACATCAGGCGCTCATGGCAAGATGTACGAATTCAGCAATCCCGTCTAAACTCTCACTTAAATGAAAGCATTCAGGGGATTCGCATTACCCAATCATTCTCTCAGGAGAAAGAAAACACGGAATATTTTAATGGGGTAAATAGTGATAACTTTGAATCATGGCGGAATGCCACGAAGAAAAGTGCTATGTTCCGACCGTTCGTTGAGATGAGTAATGCGGTTGGTACGGTCATCCTGATCTCATATGGTGCATTTTTAATTATTAACGACCAGATAACGGTTGGTACATTTGTTACGTTCTCTACGTTTTTAGGAATGTTTTGGGAGCCTATTTCAAGACTCGGACAGATGTATAATCAACTACTTATGGCCATGGCTGCCTCAGAACGAATCTTTGAATTCTTAGATGAAGAACCGAATGTAGAAGATCGGAAAGACGCAGTAGAACTGCCAGATATGAAAGGTCATGTTGAATTTGATCATGTTCGTTTCTCATATGATGAGGATCGTGTAGCCTTACATGATATTTCCCTAGAGATTAAGCAAGGTCAAACTGTAGCGCTTGTAGGTCATACAGGAAGCGGGAAGTCCACAATCGCTAATCTGATTAGCCGCTTTTACGATCCTACTGATGGATCAGTTAAGATCGATGGAAATGACTTAAGAAACGTTAAGTTAAACAGTGTGCGTCAGCAAATTAGTGTCGTTCTTCAAGATACGTTTATCTTCTCTGGTACGATTATGGAGAACATTCGCTTTGGACGCCCTGATGCTACAGATGAAGAAGTCATGGAATCTGCTAAAGTAGTAGGTGCGGATGATTTCATTCAACGTCTCGCTAATGGTTATGAAACAGAGGTAGAAGAGCGTGGGAATATTCTTTCTGCCGGAGAGCGTCAACTGTTATCCTTTGCGCGTGCTTTACTAGCGGATCCGAAAATCTTGATATTAGACGAAGCAACTTCGTCCATTGATACAGAGACAGAAGTGAAAATTCAAAACGCATTGAACCGATTATTAAAAGGGCGAACAGCCATTATAATTGCTCACCGTCTATCTACGATTCGTGATTCTGACAATATTATTGTGCTAGAGCATGGACGTATTTTAGAACAAGGCAATCATAGTGAGTTAATGGAGCTCAAAGGGGAATACTTTGAGCTCGTTAAAACACAATTCCAGATGCTCGATGCTATGTAACAAAGAAACTCTAACCTCATTAGGTTAGAGTTTTTTTATGGAGATCACTCTTAATAAATGAGTTTGTGAAATATGTCACAAAACTGTCATTCGTACATTCCCAAAGAAAATGAATGAGGGTTTATACTATAACTACATTGGAAATAGGGTAAAGAGCCCATAACGATAAATGAACCAAATGGTTTAATACATGAAGGGGGTCAGGCACAATGGAATTAGATAGTGCCATGATGAGCCGGATGTTAACAAGCTTAACTCTGGTTTTCCATATTATTTTTGCCACGGTAGGTGTCGGGATTCCTGTTATGATTTCGATTGCGGAATTTGTGGGAATTAAAAAGAAAGACCCTAACTACACGCTGCTTGCAAGACGTTGGACACGAGGATTTACGATTACAGTAGCTGTCGGGGTTGTAACGGGGACAGCTATTGGATTACAGCTTTCATTATTGTGGCCTAGCTTTATGCAAGTTGCGGGAAATGTCATTGCTCTGCCACTGTTTATGGAAACCTTTGCTTTTTTCTTTGAAGCTATATTCTTAGGGGCTTATTTATATACGTGGGATCGTTTTAAGAATCCGATCTATCACTGGTTACTCTCTATACCTGTTATTATCGGATCGACCATGTCGGCCTTCTTTATTACAACGGTCAATGCTTTTATGAATACACCTCAAGGGTTTGAATTAGAAGGCAGAACGTTAACCTCCGTTGATCCACTTGCAGCGATGTTCAATCCGGCTACACCAACAAAGGTGTTCCACGTGGTGACATCAAGCTACTTAACGTCAGCTGCCATATTAGCAGCGATCGCTGCTTTTGCTATTTTAAAGAAGAAGTCGTCAGCTTATCATAAAAAAGCTTTAAAGCTTACGATGGTAGCGACTTTTATATTCGCGATCATGACAGCAGTGGCGGGGGATTTGTCTGCTAAATTCCTTGCAGATGAACAACCAGAGAAATTAGCTGCTGCTGAATGGCACTTTGAAACAGAAGAGAAAGCAGACCTGGTTGTATTTGGTACCTTAAATGAGGATAATGAAGTACAAAATGCTATTCGATTACCAAATGCCTTGAGCTTTTTAGCACACGGATCTTTTGATAGTGAAGTAACAGGACTAAATGAGTTTCCTGAAGATGAAACACCACCACTTTGGATTCACTATATGTTTGATTTAATGGTGATGCTTGGCATGTATGCCTTAGGAGTATCGTTCTTGTATCTGCTATTAACTAAGATTAAGAAATGGAATCAACACAACAAATGGATACTTTGGTTGATTGTCATTAATGGTCCAGGAGCGATGTTAGCAGTGGAATTTGGTTGGATCTTTGCAGAAGTTGGTCGTCAACCATGGATTCTGAGAGGATTTATGAAGGTAGCAGAAGGAGCAACTACCTCTCCTAATGTTGGGTGGATGTTCTTATTATTCTTAGCTTTATATATCGTTCTTGGTATAGGGGCTGTATCTGTACTAAGGAAAATGTTCAAACACAATCCTGCCGAACTTGAGTTAGAAAAACGGTATCCTCAGGTAGAGAAAGGTGGGGATCTTAAATGAGCTATGAAATGATTGGGATCACAGTCTTATGGATCTTTTTATATGGTTATCTAATCGTAGCATCTGTGGATTTTGGGGCAGGTTTCTTTGCTTATTATGCGAAAGTCACCAAACAAGACCACATCATTAACCAACTTATTAGTCGCTATTTATCACCTGTATGGGAAGTTACGAACGTGTTCTTTGTCTTCTTTTTCGTGGGGCTCGTCGGTTTCTTCCCTGATTCAGCCTATTATTTTGGTCAGTCCCTTCTTATACCTGGTAGTATTGCCATTGTGTTATTAGCTATTCGAGGATCATTTTACGCTTTTGAAAACTATGGGTCTAAAAAGAGTAATGTCTTCATGTTTTTATATGGCGCCACAGGATTACTCATTCCGGCCTCACTCTCAACAGCTATGACCATCTCAGAAGGTGGCTTTATAGAGGAAACGGATAATGGGGTACGCCTATTAACGGGTGAATTGTTAACAAGTCCATATTCATGGAGCGTTGTCTTTTTAGCGATTGTATCTGTTTTGTTTATTAGTGCAGCATTTTTAACTTTTTATGCTTCAAAAGCAAATGATCAACCTGCGCTTGAATTGATGAGGAAATACACCCTGTTCTGGGGTTCTCCTACAATCATTGCAAGTTTAACGACCTTCATTGCAATGAGCCAGCATAACCATCGCCACTTTGAAAATATGCTTGATTTGTGGTGGATGTTTGGTTTAAGTGTAGCTTTTTTCTTAGGCGCGCTATTATTGATCTATCAACAAAAACGATATGGACTAGCGTTTATATTTGTGATGTTTCAATTCTTCTTTGCCTTTTTCGGTTATGGAGCAGGGCATCTACCATATCTATTAGAACCTTTTATTACTATTGAAAGTTCGGTTACGAATGAAACAATGGGTCTGGCATTAGTGATTGTCTTTATTGCTGGACTGTTATTGCTCATACCTTCCTTAATCATGCTCATGCGTATGTTTTTATTTGATGCAGAGTATGTGAAGGGGAAGAAATAATGCTTTACATGAAGGACGAAATCAAACCGGTTTCGTCCTTTTTTATGAGACAGTTTTACCCATTGATCCATTTCTTTCTTTACTCATCTACACAATCTTTCTTTTATTAAACGTTGTGTGGTAATATGATGAAAGGTAAAGTGAAAGATTGGGGGAACTGGCATGAAGAAAGAGTATGCTGTAATTGGCCTGGGTCGATTTGGCGGTAGTATTTGTAAAGAACTAAGCCGTGAAGGAATGGAAGTATTGGCGATAGACGTCGATGAAGATAAGGTGAATGAATACAAAGATATCGCCTCTCACGCCGTCATAGCTGATTCAACAGATGAGAACGTATTAAAAGAACTTGGAATACGAAATATAGATCACGTCATCGTTGCGATTGGTGACAATATTCAAGCAAGTATTCTTAGCACACTGATGTTGAAAGAACTTGGAATTAAGAAGATCACTGTAAAGGCTCAAAACGACTACCATGAAAAAGTTTTAAATAAAATCGGGGCAGACCAGGTTGTTCACCCTGAGCGGGATATGGGGAAACGGATTGCTCATAACATCATATCGAATAACGTCTTGGATTATTTGGAGTTATCTGATGACCATTCTGTTGTGGAAGTGAAAGCAGGCGAGAAAATGATTGGCAATACGCTTGTTGACTTAGATATCCGTGCTCGTTATGGATGTAACGTTGTAGGTATTAAACGCAACAAAGAAATTAATGTATCTCCACTTGCTTCAGAAGTTATTTTAGAAGGAGATGTTCTAATCATTATCGGAGAAGATAAGGATATCTCTCGTTTTGAGAAAAACCTTGTGGTCGAAGACGATGACTAATGATCATAAAAATTTTGAAGAGGATGGCACTCTTATCTGGAGTGCTGTCTTTTTTTTATCATAAAAAAGTTTCTTATATCCTCATAACGGGCATAGCATAAAGGTACTGTACTTAGAAAGGATGAATCGCTATGTTCGCAAAGAGAACTGGAGAAATCGTTACAAATTTACTTATAGATGATTGGGGGATCGACCATATTTATGGAATGCCTGGTGATTCCATAAACGAACTAATGGATGATCTCAGAAGTCGTCAGGAAGACCTGAAATTCATTCAAGTACGTCACGAAGAAGTAGGAGCACTTGCAGCATCATCCTATGCCAAGTTAACAGGCAATATTGGAGTTTGCTTATCCATTGGGGGCCCTGGTGCTGCTCACTTGGTAAATGGCCTTTATGATGCCAAAGCTGACCGGGCTCCTGTCCTTGCTTTAGTTGGACAAGTACCAAGTGATGAAGTAGGTACAGGTGCTTTCCAAGAAGAGAATCTAGAGCGTATGTTTGACGGAGTGGCTGTATTTAATAAACGTGTTCAGAGTGCGGAACAATTACCTGATTTGGTCAACCAAGCTCTAAGGGAAGCCTATGTTAACAACGGTGTGTCCGTACTAGTGATTCCAGATGATCTTTCTGCTGTAAAGCAAAAATATGAAGAGAAGCTAACTTCTCCTGTGCATGCGAAAACTGAAGTTTTTCCTTCTGAAAAGTCTCTTATGGAAGCGAAAGAGGCGATAGCCCAATCTAAAAAACCTGTTATCCTGGCAGGTAAAGGGGCGGCACATGCTCAGGATGAATTAGTGAAATTTGCGGAAACGATTCACTCACCGGTTATCCTGTCGTTGCTTGCAAAAGGAGTTCTGCCAGACAATCATCCACTATGCATGGGGCAACATGGACAGATTGGGACTCAGCCAGCCTATAATGCTATTATGGAAGCTGATTTACTATTACTCATCGGTACATCGTTCCCTTACCGAGATTTTCTTCCTAAAAATACGAAAGCCATTCAGATTGATGTTGACCCGAGTAAAATCGGGAAACACTATCCTGTGCAAATTGGTTTGGCAGGACGAACGGCTGATACATTGCACTGGTTAAATGATCATATTGAAACAAAAGACAATCAGGATCATTTAGAAAAATATCAAAAGCAAATGGAGAAATGGCGCATTAGCATGCAAATGCAAAAGCGTGAACATACAGATCCTATAAACGGCCCTCAAGTAATGTATGAATTAGAGAAAGTGATGCCTGAGGACGCTATTATTTCAAGTGATGTAGGAAATGTTACGGTTTGGGTCGCTAGGTATCTATCAATGGTTCGTCAGAAAATGATTATTTCAGGTTGGCTAGCTACGATGGGATGTGGGCTACCTGGAGCTATTGCTGGTCAAATGGCTTATCCGGATCGTCAATCCATTGCGATCTGTGGAGACGGTGGTTTTGCGATGAACATGCAAGACTTTATTACAGCTGTGAAGTATAAGCTTCCACTCAAAGTGATCGTCCTGAATAATAGTAAGATCGGGATGATTCAATATGAACAAGAGGCCATGGGTCATCTTCATTATGCGACAGAACTTGGTGATATGGACTTCGCTAAGTTTGCAGAGAGCTGTGGTGGTGAAGGCTATCGTGTTGATAAACGAGAAGACCTTGAACCGGCTATGCAAAAAGCGTTTTTATCTGATAAGCCAGCGATTATCGATGTAACTATTGAAGATCAGGCTCCTTTACCAGGTAATATTGGGTATGAACAAGCCGTTCACTACACGGAGTATTTAATTAAAGAATTCTTTGAAAGCGGAAAAATTGAACTTCCTCCTTTGAAAACAGGAGCGAAACGCTTATTGAATTAAGGGTTTAAAAAAGTACAGAGCTTACATAGCTCTGTACTTTTTTGTTGATATTTGGATATATGTTTTCTCGGATTATATAAAGAAAGCCCCCATCCAAAAGGATGGGGGCTGTTGTATGACATAATTGGTTTATTATAAACCGTTTAAGAGGGGATCTTACACTTCCATAATGATAGGTAAGACCATTGGTTTACGCTTCGTTTTCTCGTAAAGGAATGGCGCGATGGTGTCTGTGATTTCGTTCTTAATCTCAGACCACTGAGTTGTGCGTCGTTCCATAACTTTATCAAGATGCTTAGAAACAATTTTTTGAGCTTCGTTGATAAGGTCTTCTGATTCTCTCATGTAAACGAACCCGCGGGATATGATGTCAGGTCCTGAAGCAATTTTGAATTCTTTCATATTAATGCTTACGACAACTATTACAAGTCCTTCTTCAGAAAGGATGCGTCGATCGCGAAGAACGATGTTACCAATATCACCGATTCCGCTGCCATCTACATAGATTGAGCCAGATGGAATTTTACCAGCGATCATAGCATTATCTTTACCAAGGGCAAGAACATCACCGTTGTCTGCGATAAAGCAATCACTTGGGTCCATTCCGATTTCTTGAGCTAATTTAGCGTGCTGTTTCTGCATTCGGAATTCTCCGTGGATTGGCATGAAGAATTTCGGTTGAATTAAACGCAGCATGAGTTTTTGCTCTTGCTGACCACCATGACCAGAGGTATGGATGTCATTTAATGGACCATGAATAACTTCTGCACCAGCACGATATAGCATGTTAATAACACGACTTACACTTACGGTGTTCCCTGGAATAGGGGAAGAGGAGAATACTACAGTGTCTCCTGGCATAATTTGAATCTGGCGGTGTGTGCCGTTTGCGATACGTGATAATGCAGCCATTGGCTCACCTTGAGAACCCGTACATAGAATCGTAACTTCATGTGCAGGAAGACGATTAATTTGTGATGGCTCTACAAACGTATCTTTTGGAGCGTTAATATAGCCTAATTCTATTCCAATATTAATAGAGGATTCCATACTACGTCCAAAAACAGCTACTTTACGATTATGTTGAACGGATGCTTCTACAACTTGTTGTAGCCTGTGGATGTTCGAAGCGAAGGTTGCAAAGATTACACGACCTTTTACTTTCGTAAAGATATCGTTAATGCTTTCGCCTACGCGACTTTCAGATAGTGTGAAATCAGGGATTTCACTGTTTGTACTGTCAGATAAAAGGCAAAGCACGCCTTCTTTTCCGATCTCTGCCATCTTTTGCAGATTTGCAGGCTCGCCCACAGGCGTAAAGTCGAACTTGAAATCTCCAGTGTGAACAACGTTCCCTGGAGGGGTTTTTACAACGATACCATAGGAGTCAGGAATACTGTGAGTCGTACGGAAGAATGTCACAGACGTTTTACGGAATTTAACGATTTCATCCTCTTGGATGGTATGAAGTTTCGCATTTCGTAAAAGACCATGCTCTTCTAACTTGTTCTTAATTAATCCGATCGCTAATTTGCCACCGTAGATCGGGATATTTAATTCGCGAAGCAAATATGGAATCCCGCCTATGTGGTCTTCGTGGCCGTGGGTAATGAATAACCCTTTAATTTTATCTTGGTTTTGCACTAAGTAAGTGTAGTCTGGGATAACGTAGTCAATTCCTAGAAGCTCATCCTCAGGAAACTTAATTCCTGCATCGATCAGGATGATCTCGTCTTGGAATTGCACGCCGTACGTATTTTTACCGATCTCACCTAGACCGCCTAGTGCAAATACAGCGGTTTGGTCGTTTTTAACAAATTTCATGAGTTAAAGATTCTCCACTTGGAAATCTTCAGATTGTTGTTCATATTCTAAGTGCTCTTCATTTAACACTTGAACATATTCAATATTGATATTGCGATCGGCCAGTTTTGTTCGTACTTCACGTTCTGTTTCTGCTTCTACATAGAGACTCTTGGTTCGTTCTCGAACAGGAGCTTCTTCAGCCCTTTCTTGAAATAATACTTTAAAGATCATAATTATAAATCTCTCCTAACTTCCTAGTAATTTCCGTATTCTTGTCCTGTAAATATAATAGCACGTTTTGCACCTATATGGTAACAATAGAATGTTTTAGCTAAGAGATTGTAGTAATCCACCGCATCATAAAGTGAAAGCTTAAGCATATAATTTTCGACTCAAGATATCTTTCCAACGATTTCTAAGCTTTTTCTTCAAACGTTTTAACATTATGTCATACAACTCCTTTCCTTATACGAAGAAAAGCTGTAAAAAAACGTTTAGCCGACCATATCCCTCTTGTCTCTAGTATAGTACCTTTTAAGCGAGAATTGAATAGATAGGTTAAAGAGAATTTTACTTTTTCTTATTCTTTTCCGTAGTATGCTCTATAAAATAGTTCTTTACGGGTGTTTTTCAGAGATTATTTTAATCGATTGAAATTGGGTGAATATTCCTTTACATTTAAAGGGTTTAGGGAGGGGGAGAAAGATGAAAAGATTGTATGTAGGGTTATTTACTCTTTCCCTTATATGGGGAACATCTTTTCTATTTATTAAAGTGCTGGTCTCATCTATGTCTGTATGGGAAGTGGTCTTCTGGAGATGTACATTTGGTGCTGTCGTGTTGTGGGGGATTTATGCTTTTGAAGGCAAGCAAACATTGTCGAAGCTTCCTTGGGGGTCGCTCCTTTTAGTTGGTCTTACGAATAATGCTTTACCATGGGGGCTTATTGCTTTAAGTGAAACCTCCATCACGTCGAGTTTGGCATCTGTCTTAAATGCAACAACGCCATTATGGGCGGGACTCATAGGATTACTATTCTTTGGAGTTCGGATCAGAGGGAGGCAATGGTTTGGCATTGCTATTGGTTTCATTGGAATCATGGTGCTTGTGGACCCGGGAGAGGTCGGTTTTGTTCGAAATGGATTAGCCGGTACACTTACCATGATAGTAGCTGCCATCTGCTACGGATTTTCATCTCAGTACATAAAGAAAAATCTAAATGATGTATCGGCAGTAACTGTAGCCGCTATTACGTTAACCTTCTCTGCTATGTACGCATTCATATTTACTAGTATTAGTGGTACTATGAATTGGAGTTTAGTCACCACCCCGTCTATTTTTGGTTCATTAATAGGTCTTGGAGCATTTGGATCTGGCCTGGGTATTTACATTTTCTATTACCTGATCCAAAAAGGTTCTGCTGAATTTGCTACTATGGTTACCTATCTTGTGCCTGTCACAGCTTTGTTATGGGGATCTATTTTTCTGGAGGAGAGAATCAAGGTAAGTATGGTGGTTGGTCTAGCTTTCGTATTAATGGGCGTATATTTGGCTCAAGAAAAGAGGAAAAAGCAAAGGGGGAAACATCATGAGCAACAAACTCGTGTTTCTTGACATTGATGGCACCATTGTCGATCATAATAAAAAAATCCCTGAAGAAACGAAGAAGTCTATAGCACTGCTGCAGCAAAAAGGGATAGAGGTAGCTATTGCAACAGGGCGAGCTCCATTTATGTTTGCAGATTTAAGAGAAGAGCTCGGAATTCATTCCTATATTAGTTTTAATGGTCAATATGTGGTCCATGAAGGGAACGTAATCTATGAGAACCCTTTACTAGAGGGGGAGTTAGAGGCGCTGTATGATCAAGCCATTCAATCGGGACACCCAATGGTATTCTTGAACGAAGCGGGTATGAGAGCATCTGAAAGTGATCACACGCACATTACCGATAGTATTGGAAGCTTGAAGTTACCTTATCCTGAAATCGATCCCGAATTTTATAAAGGCAAATCCATTTATCAAGCCCTGCTATTTTGTAAGCATGGTGAAGAAGATAGGTACAAGGAAGAACCTCGTCAGCTAGATTTTATTAGATGGCATGATTATTCTATTGATGTGATTCCAGAGGGCGGTTCCAAAGCAGAAGGAATCAAGCATTTCATGAATGCGTTAGGCGTAGACCAACAGCACACGTACGCATTTGGAGATGGCTTAAACGACCGTGAAATGCTAGGGTTTGTAGCAAATGGAATTGCTATGGGCAACGCTTCAGACGAGATAAAAGCTGTAGCAAATTATGTGACGAAAAATGTTGATGAAAATGGGCTATCTCATGGGTTTAGGTTAGTTGGATTATTAGAAGATGAATGAGTGGAAGCACCTTTAACAAGGTGCTTCTTTTTGTTTTAGTTGATGATTATAGTTCAGATCATCCCTTTGTTATGAAAAGGGTTTAATTTTACATGAGACGGGGATTACATGGAAAGGTAGTTATTCTAGTAAAAAAACGCCCTGAAAAGTTCCAGGACGTTTATGAGCAGTCACTTATAGGGTTGTTGTAATAGGTTGGTAACGCACCATTCTATTATGAATCAATAACAGATGCGTTTTCCGGCTCCTGGAATGGGTTATCTTTATTAATATGATCATAAAACATAATGCCATTTAAATGATCGATTTCATGTTGGAATACGATTGATGCCATTCCACGAAGACGAAGTTTCACTTCATTGCCTTCAAGGTCCGTACCTTTTACGGTGATTCGTGCATAACGTGGAACGTAACCTGGCACGTCGCGATCAACGGATAGACATCCTTCACCTGATGATAAGTATGCTTTTTCAACAGAGTGGCTAACAATCCTTGGATTAAAAAGACCGTAGCTGTACAGTTTATCATCGAAATCCGTGAAGTGGACGGCTAACATTCTTTTGGCTACATTAATCTGCGGTGCAGCAAGTCCAACGCCAGCGCGTAAGTTATATTGTGCTGCAAGCTCATCATCTTGACTGTTTTTTATAAATTGAAGCATTTCTTCTAACGTTTTTTGTTCTTCTTCAGTAGGAGGTAATGTAACCTCATCTGCTACTTCGCGTAGAACCGGGTGTCCTTCGCGAACAATATCATCCATCGTTATCATAAGATTTTACACAATCCTTTCTAGCTTGTTCATAATGTATAGTGTACCACATTTAAAGGGTACTATGGAACTTTAGCATCATCAGAGGCATGATTACTTAATTACTGCATAAAGTACCAAAGAATCATTCTATAAGATTCTATGCATAGTTGTAACAGTTTTGTAACTTTTTGCTTAATGAATATGATATACTGGTGAAGATTCTTCCAATTCCGGGAGAATGAAACGCCTTAAGGAGGAAATACACATTGCGCTTAGGAAAATTAATCTCTGTATTGTTATTATCTGCTGTCCTTCTCACTGCGTGTAATAATGGTCCATCTGCTGCTGAAAAAATATATGACCATCTAGAACAAGCTGTGACATTAGAAGATGCGTTTGAGGACCAGCAAGATCCACTAGTTCAGCTTGAGCAACAAGAAACTGAACTTTACAACAAAATTATTAACCTTGGTATGAAAGACTTTGACAAGATCAAAGAATTATCCGAAGAAGCGTTGTCGGTTGTTGAACAACGTCAGGAAAAGCTTGAAGTTGAGAAAGAAAGTATAGAGTCAGCTAAGGAAGAATTCGATAATGTAGAATCTCTTATTGAAGACCTGGAGGCTGAAGAAGCTCAACAGAAGGCAAAAGAGATGGTAGATGCGTTCAACAAACGCTACGAAGCTTATCAGGAATTCTATAATGCATATGAAGAATCCAACAAGCTTGATCAAGAACTTTATACCATGTTCCAAGACAAAGAACTTACACAAGAGAAACTAGAAGAACAAGTTAACAAGATCAACAAGAGTTATGAAACGGTTATCGAGAAAAACGATCAATTTAACAAACTAACAAAAGAGTATAACGAATTGAAAAAAGAGTTTTACGAAGTAGCCGATCTAAATATCGATTTTGATCAGTCTTCCTCAGAAGATGAACAACCATCTGACTCGTCTGATGATTCTTCAGAAGAAAAACAAGATAAAGAATCAAGCGACAATCAATCAGATGAAGATCAGAAAGACGAACAATAAGCTGTCCTTATAAGGACAGCTTTTTCTATGCCATTAAAGGAGCAGGAGCGTAAACCTTAAAAGGAATGCAAGAAACTGTTATTGATACAGTGATAAAATAAAACTGATACAGATATGGGAGCATTTGGTTTAATAAAATTCGTTTATAGTTAAAAATCGAATTATTCGGTAGTGGGAACAAAGTGTTTGACGAAATAGTTATTCATGAGCTAAACTACTAAGTGTTGAAAAAGTTGTACCATTACTTTTTGCCAGACGTATGAAACAGATACTTATTTAAGCTGCTATAAAACGATTATGTTCCTCGTTGCGAGGGTAAACATTATAAGAGCAAATTCGGTACACATTTTTTTAGCTTTTGGGAAAGCTAATAAAAGTAAATTTTAATATTGGATAAGAAAGGAAGAGGTGAAGAACTTTGAAACGAACGATCGAAAATGTTGAAAACCAATTTGAAACGTTTCAAATCTTAAACGAAGACGGCGAAGTTGTTAACCAAGACGCTATGCCTGAACTTTCGGATGAAGATTTACAAGAGTTAATGCGCCGTATGGTGTACACTCGTATTCTTGACCAACGCTCTATTGCGTTAAACCGTCAAGGTCGCTTAGGATTCTACGCTCCAACAGCTGGACAGGAGGCTTCTCAATTAGGAAGTCACTTTGCTATGGAGAAAGAAGACTTCTTACTACCAGGATATCGTGATGTGCCTCAGTTAATCTGGCATGGCCTTCCACTTTACCAAGCATTCCTATTCTCTCGTGGTCATTTCCACGGTAACCAAATGGGCGATGTTAATGCAGTAAGCCCTCAAATCATCATCGGTGCTCAAATCACACAAACTGCTGGTGTTGCACTAGGTATGAAGAAGCGCGGTAAGAAAAACGTTGCTGTAACGTACACAGGTGACGGTGGTGCTTCTCAAGGTGACTTCTATGAAGGTATGAACTTTGCTGGTGCATTTGGTGCTCCTGCAATCTTCATCGTACAGAACAACCGCTATGCAATCTCAGTCCCTGTTGAAAAGCAGTCTGCTGCTCAAACAATTGCTCAAAAAGCTGTTGCTGCAGGTATTGAAGGTGTGCAGGTTGACGGTATGGACGTACTTGCTGTTTATAAAGCTACACAAGATGCTCGTGAGCGTGCAATTAACGGCGAAGGTCCGACTCTTATCGAAACATTAACGTACCGTTATGGTCCACACACAATGGCTGGTGACGATCCTACTCGTTACCGTGTTGAAGATGAAGAAAACGAATGGGAAAAGAAAGACCCATTAGTTCGCTTCCGTAAATTCTTAGAATCTAAAGACCTATGGTCTGAAGAGAAAGAAAACGAAGTAATTGAAAACGCAAAAGAAGAAATCAAAGCTGCTATTAAGAAAGCAGACGAGCAACCTAAACAAAAGGTTACTGACCTTATTTCTCTAATGCATGAAGAACTTCCACAGAACTTACAAGATCAAATGGAAGAATATAAAGAAAAGGAGTCGAAGTAAGCCATGGCACAAATGACAATGATCCAAGCTATTACTGATGCAATGCGCACAGAGCTTAAAAATGATGAAAACGTGCTAATCTTCGGTGAAGACGTTGGTCAAAACGGCGGAGTATTCCGTGCGACTGAAGGTCTTCAAGCTGACTTTGGCGAAGATCGCGTATTTGACACACCACTAGCCGAGTCTGGTATTGGCGGTATGTCAATTGGTCTTGCACTTCAAGGTTTCCGCCCGGTACCTGAGATTCAGTTCTTTGGTTTCGTATTTGAAGTAATGGACGCAATTAGCGGTCAAATGGCACGCTACCGTTACCGTTCTGGTAATTCTTATAACATGCCTGTAACGATCCGTTCTCCATTCGGTGGTGGTGTACACACACCTGAACTACACGCAGACTCTTTAGAAGGACTTATGGCACAACAGCCTGGACTAAAAGTTGTTATCCCATCAACTCCATATGATGCGAAAGGACTTCTGATTCAGTCTATTCGTGACAATGATCCAGTTATCTTCCTTGAGCATATGAAACTTTACCGTTCATTCCGTGGGGAAGTACCTGAAGAAGCGTACACGATTGATCTTGGAAAAGCTGACGTTAAACGTGAAGGTAAAGACGTTACTCTAGTAGCATACGGTGCTATGGTTCACTCTGCACTTAAAGCAGCTGAACAGTTAGAAAAAGACGGCGTAGACGCTGAAGTAATTGACTTACGTACAGTAAGCCCAGTAGATTATGAAACAATCATCGAATCCGTTGAGAAAACAAACCGTGTTGTAGTGATTCAAGAAGCTCAAAAGCAAGCGGGTATCGCTGCACAAGTAGCTTCTGAAATTCAAGAGCGTGCGATTCTACACCTAGAAGCTCCAGTTCTACGTGTTGCAGCACCTGACACAGTTTATCCATTCTCTTCAGCTGAGGAAGTTTGGTTACCAAACCATAATGACATCCTTGACAAAGTAAACACAGTAATGAACTTTTAATCCAACCCACGATAGGAGGGAATCATAATGGCTTACGAATTTAAGCTACCGGATATCGGTGAAGGTATCCACGAAGGCGAAATCGCAAAATGGTTTGTAAAAAAAGGTGACGAAGTTAAAGAAGACGATGTTCTTTGCGAAGTCCAAAACGATAAAGCAGTTGTAGAAATCCCTTCTCCAGTTGATGGTACGGTAACAGACGTTCACGTTGACGAAGGTGAAGTTACAACTGTAGGTACGGTTATTATTACATTTGACGCACCTGGTTATGAAGACAACACGGGTGGTTCTGATGAAGGTTCTAAAGAAGAGGAGAAGCAAGAAGAGGCTCCTAAAGAAGAATCTGCTCAAAACGATCAAGGACAAGAACCAGCTGCACAAGATGACGAAGCAAGCGACAAGCGCGTTATTGCAATGCCATCTGTTCGTAAATACGCTCGTGAAAACAACGTAAACATCGCGAAAGTATCTGGGTCTGGTAAAAACAGTCGTGTGCTTAAAGAAGACATTGATGCTTATCTAAACGGCGGTCAAGCGACTGAAGCAGCAGAAGCAGACGAAACTCCAGCTCAAGAAGAAGCAGGAACTCAAGCTCAGGCTGCACCTCAGGGTCAGTATCCAGAAACTCGTGAGAAAATGAGTGGTATGCGTAAAGCGATCTCTAAAGCAATGGTTAACTCTAAGCAAACAGCTCCTCACGTTACGCTTATGGACGAAGTTGACGTAACTGAGCTAGTTGCTCACCGTAAGAAGTTCAAACAAGTTGCTGCAGATCAAGATATCAAACTTACGTATCTTCCATATGTTGTACGTGCGCTAGTTTCTACACTTAAGAAGTATCCAATTCTAAATACTTCTCTTGATGATGAAACTCAAGAAATCGTGCATAAGCATTACTACAACATCGGTATTGCTGCAGACACAGACAAAGGTCTTGTAGTACCAGTTGTTAAAGATGCTGACCGTAAGTCAATCTTTGGTATTTCTTCTGAAATCAATGAATTGGCAGGAAAAGCACGTGATGGTAAACTATCAGGTGAGGAGATGAAAGGCGCTTCTTGCACAATCACTAACATTGGTTCTGCTGGTGGTCAGTGGTTCACTCCAGTTATCAACCACCCAGAAGTTGCAATCCTTGGTATTGGCCGTATTGCAGAAAAACCAGTTGTTAAAGATGGCGAAGTAGTCGTAGCTCCGGTTCTTGCTTTATCTCTAAGCTTTGACCACCGTCTAATCGATGGTGCAACTGCACAGAATGCAATGAACCAAATCAAACGTTTACTGAACGATCCACAACTAATCATGATGGAGGCGTAATCGTATGGTAGTAGGAGATTTTCCAATCGAACTTGACACACTTGTTGTCGGTGCTGGACCTGGTGGCTATGTAGCTGCGATCCGTGCCGCTCAAGAAGGTCAAAACGTAACAATCGTAGACAAAGGTAATCTTGGTGGTGTGTGTTTAAACGTTGGGTGTATCCCTTCTAAAGCACTTATCCAAGCTGGTCACCGCTATGAGCACGCTCAAGGTGCTGACGAAATGGGAATTAAAACAGAAAATGTTTCTGTTGATTTCTCTAAAGTCCAAGAGTGGAAAGGCCAAGTTGTAAACAAACTGACTAGCGGTGTTGAAAGCCTTCTTAAAGGTAACAAAGTAGACATCGTAAAAGGTGAAGTATTCTTCGTAGACAAAAACACTGTACGTGTAATGGACGAAAAGAATGCTCAAACGTATACGTTCAACAACTGTATTATTGCAACAGGTTCTCGTCCGATCGAGCTTCCTACATTCAAATACAGCGAACGTGTTATCCATTCCACAGGTGCTCTTAACCTTGATGAGATTCCTGAGAAAATGGTTGTTATCGGTGGTGGGTATATCGGTACTGAACTTGGTACTGCATATGCAAACTTCGGTACAGAAGTTACAATCCTTGAAGGTCAAGACGACATTCTTCTAGGTTTCGAAAAACAAATGCGTCAGCTTGTTAAAAAGAACCTTAAGAACAAGGGTGTTAACATCGTTACAAATGCTATGGCTCAAGGTGTTGAGGAAACAGATAGCGGCGTAAAAGTAAGTTACGAAGCTAAAGGTGAAACTCAAACAGTTGATGCTGACTACGTTCTTGTAACAGTAGGTCGTAAACCTAACACAGACGAGCTTGGCTTAGAACAAGCTGGTGTGGAAATGGACGATAAAGGTTTAATCAAAATTGATAAGCAGTGTCGTTCTAATGTAGACAACATCTACGCTATCGGTGATATCGTTGCTGGACCTCCACTTGCTCACAAAGCATCTTACGAAGGTAAGATTGCAGCTGAAGCAATCAGTGGTCATGCAGCAGAAATTGATTACCATGGTATCCCAGCTGTTGTGTTCTCTGAACCAGAACTTGCAAGCGTTGGTTATACAGAGCAAGAAGCAAAAGACGCTGGTTATGACGTGAAAGCTGCCAAGTTCCCATTCGCTGCGAACGGTCGCGCGCTTTCTCTTAATAACACAGATGGCTTCTTGAAACTTGTAACACGTAAAGATGACGGTCTTGTAATTGGTGCTCAAATCGCTGGTGCTAACGCTAGTGACATGATTGCTGAGCTAGGCTTAGCGATCGAGACAGGCATGACTGCAGAAGACTTAGCTCTTACAATCCATGCTCACCCAACTCTTGGTGAGATCTCTATGGAAGCTGCAGAAGTGGCTCTTGGTAAACCAATTCACACAGTTTAATTTTCATATATTAAAACCCTGACCATTTTGGTCAGGGTTTTTTTAGGTTTATTTTGTTTTAGGGAAAAGTTCAATGAAGCGTATTTAGGCTTCCTGTTGTTGGATAGAGTTAAAGAAAATAAAAAGAAAAACGTTACCGAATTGGTAACGTTTTTAGGAAGGGGGGCGTGTATTCATGGAATCATTTAAGACTTTAAGAATGTCGTGTTTAGCTTTTTTTCCAGAAACCGTTGCTAGTGTATTTCCTTCTTTCTGTATGACTAGTGCAGGATATTGCTGAATCCTTTTTCGCTCTTTAGCCTCAGTGGTTGAAGCTGTTTTGGTTAAAGTTATGGGGGAGGTATCTTCCCTTCTTGATAATTTTAATTCTAAAAGTGCGTTAATATATTCTTCTTCTAGCTCTATAGTAGACTGATTTGAGTAAAAGAAAACCTCAAAATCATCTTTAGGATTCATCTTATATATATCTATGGATGAATCCTTTTGGTCCGTACAAGAGCCAGTAAATAGGACTAATACAAATGCCAATGGGAGCCACTTGATGCTCAAGACATGCTTCACCTACCTACATGCTATTTTGTTGAGTTTATTGTATCAGACATTCTTTACAATTCCCCTGATGTTATCTAAATGTTACATAAATGAAAAATACTCGTCTTTCCTGCGACATATATTGTAATAAAGCATGTCCGGGTAGGGGGTGGAGAGGTTTGAGTAGGAAGTATTGGTTTTTATATAATATTCTTTTTATATTCTGGAGTGGGTACTTACTTGTCATTCACATTTCAAAGAAAGATCATTGGATGTTTCAAGTTATTCTCTTTGGCTTATTTTTAGTGGTCATCACCCAACTCTTGAAAAGGTATCATATTTCTAAAAAAGAAAGCCTGCCACATGTCATTCTTAGCTTTGCCTTAATTACAGGTGGACATATGCTATATTCCTGGATCACGGTTTTGTAAAGAATCTAAAAGAAGCCTAAATCGAAACTTCGATTTAGGCTTCTTTTTTACATTAGTGTTCTGTTTCACTTTACGTGGGAGTAGGGTAGACCTTGGATATTATGAGCGTATTTGAGTGGTTAGTTATCTTGTTTTGGTTTTCTCTTTTGCCTGGTTAATGGATAACGCTGAGCTTCTTCTTTAAATGATTTCAAAAGAGAAAAGACCATCAAGATCATAATCATAGCAAAAGGGAACGCCGCGATGATGGATGCAGTCTGCAGAGCGCCTAAACCGCCTTGCCATAGTAATACAGCAGCTGAAGTCGATTGTACGATTCCCCATATAAACTTCACCTGATTAGAAGGATGGAGATCTCCATTAGTCGTCTGCATTCCTAACACAAATGTAGCGGAGTCTGCTGATGTTATAAAGAACGTACTAATCAGTAAGATCGCAATAACAGACATGATGCCACCCAGTGGAACTTGATCGAGTACGCTAAATAACGCAACTTCGGAGCCGTTTTCGGCTACTAATTCGTTAATCTTAGCATCATGGAAAAATTCTAAGTTAATGGCTGTACCTCCAAATACAGAGAACCATAAGGCGCCAAAAATAGTTGGAACGAGTAACACACCTAAAATAAATTCTCGCACAGTACGCCCTTTTGAAACGCGTGCTATAAATGTACCCACAAATGGTGCCCAAGCAATCCACCATGCCCAGTAGAAGATTGTCCAATCTTGAGTCCACGAATTTTGTTCAAATGGACTAAGTTTGAAACTCATAGAAGGTAGGTTTTGCAAGTAACTACCGAATGTAGTTGTAAATAGGTCCATAATAAAATTAGTCGGACCCGCAAACAGAAGGAAGAGCATTAAAGCAATTGCCAGAACAATATTGGTATTACTTAAATACTTAATTCCTTTGTTTAAACCTGTTTGGGCTGAAATCATATATAGAAAGGTTACAATTAAAATAATAATGAGTTGAACCAAGAAGGTGTCTTCTAAACCGTCTATCATGTAGGTAACTCCACCTGAAATTTGCTTTGCCCCAAACCCAAGCGAAGTTGCCACACCAAATATGGTGGCGAATACGGCAATAAAATCCACAAACGTCCCTAAAGCTCCACTCGTCCTTTTTTCCCCAAGCAGTGGGGTTAGAATGGAGCTAATCAAGCCCGGTGCTTCCTTTCTAAATTGGAAGTAGGCCAAAGCCAAAGCAATGACAGCATAAATTCCCCATGGGTGAAGACCCCAATGGAAGAAGCTGTACCGTAATGCTTCTCTAGCAGCAGCTGGTGTTTCAGGGTCCGAGATCGGTGGGTTGTGAAAATGGGATATAGGTTCTGCAGCTCCCCAGAATATAAGTCCAATTCCCATTCCTGCACTAAATAGCATCGCGAACCAGGTGATATATGGATACTCTGGTTCATCGTGATCTTTGCCGAGTTTAATATTTCCATACTTCGAGAAGATCAGGAAAATCGCAAAGATTAAAAATCCTGTCGATGATAGCAAATAGAACCAACCAAATTTCTCAACTAAAAACCCTTGGATGTTACTGGTTACTGCATTTAAGTTGTAATTGGGTAGTGTTTCTTTCGGGATAACTCCCCATATGATGAATAAGATGGCTACACCAATAGAAAGGAAAAATACCTTTGTGACGTTTTTCATTGAAGTTTCTCATTCCTTTCAGGATTTCCTCGCTAAGCAGCAAGGAATGACCTGATGAACCAATTAAACACTTATTCCTGAAGCTGGATTAAAGGATACTTATGCCTAGAGACTTCCTCTAATTCCTCTAACACATCATGAAGACAAAGCAATTCATAAATGACAATGGTTTGAGGAGGAAAGTGGTGACGATATTTTGAGTTTTGCTCAATATGCTCTTCTTTCCATTGCCAAAATTCTCGGTCTAATGCTTCAATTTGTTTAAAGTGGTCATCTGTCATTTCATGTGATGGTGTTCTTAATATTTCCGCCATCGAAGAAATGATACTCAAGATTAAGGATTTTTCATCTTTACTAAAGGCATTCACGTTTAAATTAACATACTGTAAGTTTCCTAAATGATATACGATTTGCTGCAACATATTCAGTTTCTTTTGGGCATATTGGAAAGCTTGCATATCTTGCTTTGAATGTTTGTGGTATTTCCACTCTTCACGCTGGAATTGAGAAAGCTGATAAGTTTTCTCTAATTTGAATGTTAATTGTCTGTATGCCCTTTGCATTTTACGACTTTCTTCAGATTGCTTATCCATACATGTCTGCAGGGTATTATCCAAGATATCTGCTGCCTGACAGAATAAATTTTCTACGTTTCTGTAGATCATTTTCGAATAATCTGGAGGAAGAAGGAAAAAGTTCACAACACTTGAGACTACAATGCCGATTGAGGTTGTGCCAAGTCTCGTGAAAAAGGATACAATATAATGACTATCGAAATCAGGTATCATGGCAACAGCCGTAATAGTGGCGACTAGTATACCATCATATAATTTCAATCGATAACAAACTGCAATTGTAAGAGTTGCAGCTAAAGCAAAAGTTAAAGCGTTCTGACCGACTAATCCAAAAGAAAGGGCCGCTAAAAGAGCGCCTATGGCAGAAGCGGGAAACCGAACCAGTGCTTTCTTAATGGAGTCAGCAGCTGTGTTCTCGATTGTTACAATCGCAGTAATAACTGCAAATGTAACCGGAAGATTAAACAATAAACAAATAAATGCTGTTACAAAGACAGAAATTCCTGTCTTTAATGTACGACTACCTAAGATATTGAATTTTTTCAATAAAGAAACCATGAATCTCACCTTATCAACTTTTTTTGAAGGAACAAAGTCCTAATCTTTATTTTAAAAGATGTTTTTGTTAAAAAACAATAGGATATGGGTAATGTCTTTATTATAATGGTAATGTGCACCATGTTATTACATATATAGGGGGAAAGAAACATGAAAAAATGGGTAATGGTTGTTTTTCTTGTTTCCATCTTTAGTTTAGCCGCTTGTGCTCAGGATGAAACAAACGGTAAAACAGAAGAAGATTCAGCTAATGAACAGGAAACGCAAGAAGAAGACAACACGAACAATGAGGACAATATGGACGAAGAAAGTGAGAACGCTGAAGAAAGCAACTCATCTAAAGAAACTGATACTTCCACGGATCAAGAAACGACTACCGATGAAGAGCAAGAACAGACAGAAGATGAAGTGGCTACAGAGGAGCCAATTGAGCCAAAGTACAAAATTAATGATGTTTGGTCTGTAGTCCCTCTAGAAGGGCAAGAAAACGTAAACAGTGAAGTTGTACTTCTTACCATTGACGATGCTCCGGACGAACATGCTCTTGAAATGGCTAAGACCCTTAAAGAACATAATGCATCAGCGATTTTCTTTGTAAATGGCCATTTTCTTGAGACAGAAGAAAAGCAGGAAATCTTGAAGCAGATTCATGATATGGGCTTCGCCATAGGAAACCATACTTATCATCATCAGAAGTTAGACGATGTAGGGCAGGCTAAACAGCGCGAAGAAATTGTTTCGTTAAATAATAAGATTGAAGAGATTATTGGGGAACGACCGAAGTTCTTCCGAGCTCCCCATGGAGTCAACACAGATTATGCCAAGCAGGTTGTAGAGGAAGAAGGTATGGTGTTGATGAACTGGAGTTTCGGATATGATTTCAAAGCGGATTATATGACGAAAGATGCCATCACAGATATTATGTTAAACACTCCATTACTCGGAAGTGGATCAAACTTACTTATGCATGATCGTGAGTGGACCTCTAATGCTCTTGGCGACATAGTAAAAGGGTTGAAGGACAAAGGATACGGGTTTGTGAACCCGGCGGAAATTCAAACACCAGGCGAATAGCGTTTAGTTAAGAAGTCTTCCTTGGAAGGCTTCTTTTGTTTATTCCCTTAATATGTGTAAGCTTTAGTTAATAGCTGTGTGAAATTATAAGGATTTCCTCTATATTTTTTTAAAGACAAGCTATATTTATTCCTTGCAAAGCGTATAGTTTTAATAAGAAAGGCGAGGAATCTTCGTTACAATGGAAGGGGGAAATTCTTAATTTAAATAGTGTTACTAAAATTATAATATGACACACTAATTAGGGGTTGATTTCTTCTATGTGTCATACTATAATATAGTTAAGTTAAATGAAAACGCTAACAAAGGGGTTGGATAATCAATGGGTACAATCGTTTGCCAAGACTGTCAGGGAATAATTGATCACTTTGATGATGAGAAGGTGTCGACTCTTTACGGTACATGTACGACCTGCCATGAAGAAGAGTAGGTTGTAAAAGAGAAAGACCATAGGTTCAACTCTAATTACCATAGAACAATAGAAAGCAGAGGCCGAAATCACAACTGATTTCGGTCTCTGCTTTTTGTTTATATTTATCTAAAAGCCTTATGTTCTTTTATGACACGGATGGTTTCTAGTGTTTCATCTTCAGGCCCTTGTACTGGGAGTCCTGCATCCATATTAGAATGAATATATTGTATGTTTTCTTTTGTAATGATTTCACCAGGGAGCCATATTGGAATCCCAGGGGGATAGACCATTACGAACTCTGCACTGATTCTCCCGACTGATTCGTCAAGAGAAACAATTTCTGTATCAGCGTAAAAAGCATCCCTTGGAGAGAGGGCAAGGACTGGTATCTCAGGAACCTCAACTTGAAGGGGGTTCTCGTTTTTGTTCTTTACTCCAAATTCGTCAGAGAGAGACTGAAGAGCGTGAATTAAAATACCTGTTTCTTCTTCTGTGTCTCCAGGTGTTACAATGCAAAGAATATTATATAAGTCAGAAAGTTCGACTTCGATATTGTAACGCTCTCTTAACCAAACTTCTACGTCATATCCTGTTATTCCTAATTGCTTTACGGAGATGATGAGCTTAGTAGGATCGTAATCAAACGTGGCATTACTACCGATAATTTCATTTCCTACACAATGAAGATGTGGGATGGTATTTATGCGATCTCTGGTCATGTTCGAAAGTCTAATTGTTTCTTCCATAAGGTTGCGTCCGTTAATGGCTAAATGTTTTCTAGCTGCATCTAAAGATGCGAGCAGAATATAAGATGTAGATGTCGTAGTCAACATAGAAAGAACAGATTGGACCCGTTCAGGCGTCACGAAGCTGGATTTTAAATTGAGCACAGAACTTTGGGTCAAGGAGCCCCCGAGTTTATGAACGCTCGTGGCTGCCATATCAGCACCAGCCTGCATAGCAGACAAAGGTAGCTCTTCATGGAAATGGATGTGAACTCCGTGTGCTTCGTCTACTAAAACGGGTACCTCATAAGAATGGGCAATTTCAACAATTCTTTGCAAGTCTGCAGAAATCCCAAAATAAGTTGGATTTATAACGAACACACCCTTTGAGTCAGGATGTGCTTTTAGTGCCTTTTGCACAGCTTCAGGTGTAATTCCGTGAGAGATGCCTAAATTGTTATCAAGTTCAGGGTGTATAAATACTGGAGTAGCACCTGAGAAAATAATTGCTGATGTTACAGATTTATGCACATTCCTTGGAACGATAATTTTATCACCAGGGTGACAAACTGACATAATCATGGCCATAATAGCTCCGCTTGTTCCTTGAACGGAGAAGAAAGTATGGTCCGCACCAAAGGCTTCAGCTGCAAGGGCTTGTGCTTCTTTAATCATCCCATGAGGATGATGAAGGTCATCTAAAGGACTAATGTTAATTAAATCAATAGATAGAGCCTGGTCGCCTAAAAATTCGCGGAACTCTTTGTTCATTCCCTTACCGGTCTTATGACCTGGAATATGGAATTGAACAGGTTTTCGTTTAGCGTGGTTTAATAGCCCTGTAAATAAGGGCGTGCGCTGTTGGGACAAATACAACACCTCTTAATCGTTTAATAAAGCAAAGAAAGTATAGCAAAAGAGGGGGAGAAAAGCTAGATACTCACACAAAAAAACAATTTCTGATACGATAATAAAAAAGGTTATAGATATTGACAAGGAGGGGAAACCATGTTTGATACTCGAGTAACACACTTGCTAAACATCAAATATCCCATTGTTCAAGGAGGATTAGCTTATTTAGCCTATTCCGAACTCGCTGCAGCTGTTTCCAATGCGGGGGGGCTCGGTCAAATAACGGCCATGAGTTTAGGGTCGCCGGAAGAGCTGAGAAAGGAAATACATAAGGTTAAACAAATGACAGATCAGCCTTTTGGAGTAAACTTCGCAATTGGTCAACACGGGAGACCATTTGAACACATGGTGAACGTTGCTATTGAAGAAGAAGTCCCTGTTATTTCCATAACAGGTGGGAATCCTAAACCAGTGATCGATATGGTGAAACCACATCGTATAAAAACGTTGGTTCTAGTGGCTGCAAAGCGCCAAGCAGTTAAAGCAGAACAACTTGGTGCAGATGCTGTTATGGTAGTTGGTCAAGAAGGTGGGGGGCATCTTGGAAGAGGAGATGTGGGTACGATGGTTCTCACTCCTCAGGTGGTTGATGCAGTCTCAATCCCTGTTATAGCATCAGGGGGGATAGGGGACGGAAGAGGGTTAATGGCTGCTCTTGCTCTAGGAGCAGAGGGAATTGAAATGGGAACTCGCTTTATCGCAACGGAAGAATGCCGGCATGCTCATCCATCTTACAAACAAGCCATTCTCGATGGAGATGAGCAAGCAACTGTAGTCATTAAACGATCTCTCGGAACTCCTGGAAGAGCCCTCCTTAACCCTTGGACAGAAGAAATTCTGAAACTTGAGCAAGACGATCCTGGTATAAGCGTGTTAAAATCGTATATCGGCGGGGAAGCAAACAGACGCTATATTTATGAAGGGCATTCTGATAAAGGGTTCGGTTGGGCAGGCCAAGTAGTAGGGAGGATTAAAGATATTCCTACTGTAGATGAATTAATCAGAAGAATCATAGAAGAAGCAAACCAAATACGAAACGATTGGAAATAGTAAGGAGAGATATCATGAGCACAGATTATAATTATCCGTTAGATACAGAGCATTGGAATACTGAGGAAATTATCGATGTTGTGAATTTTTATCATTTAGTTGAAAAAGCAAATGAATCTGGTGTTAAAAGGGAAGATTTAATGCATGCTTATAGTCGATTTAAGCAAATCGTTCCTTCTAAGAGTGAGGAGAAAACGCTTGGGTCTGAGTTTGAAAAACAGTCAGGATATTCTCTTTATAAAACGATAAAGCAGGCGCGCAATACGTCAGAGGGTGAAGTCGTTAAGCTTTAGTAGGGAAATAAGAACGATAACGAGGTTTGATCTTTAAACAGATCATTCAATTAAATAAAAAGGCTGTTCCTAGTGGAACAGCCTTTTTATCATTTACTTACCTGATTTTTTAGCTTTTTCGCGCTCGTTTTTGTTCAAGATCTTTTTACGAAGACGAACATTTTCTGGAGTTACTTCACAGAACTCGTCATCATCAAGATATTGGATTGCTTCTTCAAGCGTCATTTTACGCACACCTTTAATGGTATTCGTTTGGTCTTTATTTGCAGAACGAATGTTTGTCAGGTGTTTCTCTTTTGTGATGTTAACAGTTAGGTCGTTTTCACGGTTGTGCTCTCCAACGATCATACCTGCGTATACATCAGTTGTAGGCTCAACGAAAATAGTACCACGATCTTCTAGCTGCATAATGCCGTAGGTAGAAGCTTTACCATTTTCAAGAGCAACAAGTACTCCTCGGCGGCGACCGCCAACAGTACCTTCAACAACAGGCTCATAGCCATCAAATGTATGGTTAAGAATTCCGTAACCACGAGTTTGAGACATAAACTCAGTTGCATAACCGATTAAACCACGGGAAGGTACTTTGAACTCTAAGCGAACTTGACCGTTACCATCGTTCATCATGTCTAGCATTTCACCTTTACGATAGCCAAGGGATTCCATTACTGTACCCTGGTAATCCTCTGGTACGTCTACCTGTACGCGTTCCATTGGTTCACACTTCACGCCGTCAACTTCTTTAATGATAACCTGAGGTTTTGAAATCTGTAGCTCATATCCCTCACGGCGCATGTTCTCGATAAGGATAGATAAGTGAAGCTCACCGCGTCCACTAACAACCCACTTATCTGGGGATTCTGTTTCTTGAACACGTAGACTAACGTCTGTTTCAAGTTGTGTAAGAAGACGTTCTTCAATCTTACGTGCTGTGATGAATTTACCTTCTTTACCAGCAAATGGACTGTTGTTTACTAAGAAAGTCATTTGTAGAGTAGGTTCATCAATACGAGGGATTGGTAACGCTTCAGGAGCATCCTGGCTTGTTACCGTTTCTCCGACGTTAATTCCTTCAAGACCAGCTACTGCGACAATGTCACCTGCTTTTGCTTCTTGAATCTCAACACGTTTCAAGCCAATGAAACCATATAGCTTGGAAATACGGAAGTTCTGAACGGACCCATCTTTCTTCATAAGGGAAACAGGTTGTCCAACTGCAATGCTTCCTCGGAACACACGTCCAACACCAATACGACCTACATATTCGTTATAGTCTAGTAATGTGATTTGGAATTGTAAACCTTCATCAGAGTTATCTACTGGAGCAGGAATGTTTTCCATAATCGTTGTGAAAACAGGGTCCATTGTTTCTTGTTGGTCTTCTGGTTCTAAACCTGAAGTACCTTGAAGGGCAGAAGCGTAAACAACAGGGAATTCAAGTTGATCTTCATCTGCACCTAGTTCGATGAATAAGTCTAATACTTCATCGACTACTTCTTCAGGACGGGCATTTGGACGATCAATTTTATTTAATACAACCACTGGAGTTAATTTTTGCTCAAGTGCTTTCTTCAATACGAAGCGAGTTTGAGGCATGCACCCTTCATAGGCATCAACAACAAGTAGTACACCGTCTACCATTTTCATGATCCGTTCCACTTCGCCACCAAAGTCGGCGTGGCCTGGTGTATCTAGAATGTTGATGTGCGTATCGTTATATGAAATGGCTGTGTTTTTCGCTAAAATTGTGATTCCGCGCTCTTTCTCAAGATCATTGGAATCCATTGCACGATCGTCTACGTGTTCGTTATCGCGGAAGGTACCAGAGTAGTGAAGCATTTGGTCCACTAAAGTAGTTTTTCCGTGGTCAACGTGGGCGATAATAGCAATATTTCTAAGGTCTTGTCTTACATTCATTCCTTAATACTCTCCTCTATAGTTCGAATGGCGTTCTCATTGAACTAAATTATTATAACATATATCACGGTGCTAATCGTGTTCACAGGGATAATTTACATAAGTTTAATGCATAGATGCATGAAAAAACGCCTAAATCAGGCGTATGTTTGAAACTAATCAAAAGCTTTGACAACTTTCTGCTTCTTTAAACCTCTAACCAATTTCTTTTGTTAGCTGGTATAAATAAGAAAGGGTATTGAATGTTTCTTCACATTTATTTAAGAACGCATCCCGATCTTTAAGGATAACATCATTTCGGTCTATATGGATACCACAAAGAATCTCCGCTTTCTTTACTGAATGAAGACGGTCTAACAATTGCGTGAATTGTTCCTCACTAAAGTCTTTGTTCGGAGTCGCTGAAGGTTTAGTGTGATCTTTTGACCATACGAAATCCGCAGGGATATGATCTCGAACTTCCTCTTGGTGTTTTTTAAGTACGTGAGCATAATCTTCTTTTATAGGGCTTTCGTAAATCATAGCAAACCAAATAAACACATGGCTTTCCCACAATCCGATTTGAAAATGGGGAAGCTTTTTGTAGCCTCTTTTACTACTTGCAAGAGCTGCCCACGTGTCATTTGGTGGATTTGTTGTTCTTCTAGCGTGTTTCGCTACGTGTACGTGCATTTCATCACCTGTAAGAGCGGTTAAAGTGGGAGCTAGCTCTTCAGCAATGGCTTCTAATTTTGGCGATACCTCACTTTTTAATGCCTTCATACGATCTTCAAGTCCATCAATAGTGAAAACGTCAAAATCTTGTTCGGTAAATCCATTAAAATTTGTCATATTAGGACTCCTTTCTTTATTCATAGGCGATATACTTTAAAATTCTATCATAGATCTGTTCAAGGGCCTAACTGCACGGTTTAGGTTTAAATCGGGCGCTTTTTGGTTAAATAAAAGTAATAAAACATTTGTCATATCTAAAGGTTTTCACATATATATACTAAAAGAGCTCTCTAGGAGGAGTTAGGAATGAAACGAGTAATGGATAGCTTGCGTAAAAGGGAAGTGATGGAACGATTGCCTGTGGTAAAGATGGAGATCGATTACGAGCTAATGACATTATTTGAGGCAATGGAAGACCAGGATGAAGTGCAGGTAAAAGAGTCTAAAGAACGTTTAGAGCAATTAAGAAAAGAATGGATTCACCTTCAAGTTTCATAAACCTTTCAGGAACGAGTTTCCCGCTCGTTCTTTTTTACGTTTTCTGTTAAAGGGTTTTTAAGATCCAGATTACCCTTATCCAAAAAACTCTTCCTAACCCATTTCGGTACAAGTCATCAACGTCTTAATATAATGTGAAAAAGATGAAGGAATGCCAGAAATTTGATAGCATGGAAAAGACATAACTAATAGAAGGAGTTCGACTCGCATGAATGACCAACAAAAACAACTCATTTTTGATCAGGCTAAACAGTGGATTTTAGAAGCAGGAGAACGAATTCGAACCAAGATGCACGAACCATTTGTCATTGAGACCAAATCTACTCCGGATGATCTTGTAACAGAAATTGATCAGCAAACGGAACAGTTTTTCGCTAAAAACATTCGAGAAACCTATCCGGACCACCGAGTGCTTGGAGAAGAAGGATTCGGCGATGAATTAGAAGACCTAAATGGAGTGGTATGGATTGTAGATCCAATTGATGGAACGATGAATTTCGTTCATCAGAAGCAGAATTTCGCTATTTCGGTTGGGATTTATAAAGATGGAGTAGGAGAGATTGGATTTATATACGATGTGATGGGGGATGTTCTGTTCCAAGCAAAACGAGGAGAAGGGGCCTACAAAAATGATCAAAAGCTCGCTGAACTTTCCTCAGATGTTTTATTGGAACAATCTATTGTTGGACTGAATGCATTTTGGACAACGGAGAACCCTCGTGTCAACAAAGAGGGCATTCAAGAATTAGTTAGAAAAGTAAGAGGGACACGCTCTTATGGATCTGCTGCTCTAGAATTTGCCTATGTAGTAGAAGGGAATATGGATGCTTACGTAACGATGCGCTTAGCCCCTTGGGATGTGGCGGCTGGAATCGTCCTTTTAAATGAAGTAGGGGGTATAACCACCAAAGCTGATGGATCAGAAGTCAATATGCTTAAGACCAACTCCATTATAGCTTCAAATCGCGCGATTCATAGTGAGATCATTGATAAGCATATTGAATTAAAGAAATAAGCATGTTTATGTAGGGGGGATCTCGGGTGAAAAGAGTTTTGTTTTATTTTATAGGTTTATGAATCATGACACTTGGCATCAGTCTTACGATTATAGCTGATTTAGGGACGATGCCTTTTGATTCTTTAAATGTAGGGTTATCTGAGGCTGTTGGACTCTCAACAGGAAGCTGGGAAATTATTAACGGATTCTTGCTTGTGTGCTTGAATGCATTTTTATTGCGCGAGAAACCGGACTTGTTGGCTCTTGGAACTGCGGTTGTAACAGGAATCGGAATTGACTTTTGGCTTAGTGGGGTTTTTAGCAATCTGGAAGTTAGTCATGGATTGACGGCATACGTACTTCTGATAATAGGTATTCTTTTATTAGGCTTAGGAGTAGCGATGTATGTTCGTAGTCATTTTGCTTATAACCCGGTAGACGGAGCGATGATGGTCGTTCATAAGCTAACGGGCTTTAGTTTAGGGATGTCTAAAACGATTGTAAGTCTCGTTCTTTTAGTAATCTCTATACTAATCGGAGGGCCTGTAGGGGTCGGTACTGGTATTGCGATCCTATTAATTGGACCAACCGTGAACGTTTCTGAAAAAGCCCTCAATCGATTTACAAAAGCTCAAGTAACCTCTGATGTTTAAGGAGGGTCTTGAGCTTTTTTTCGTCGTTCTTTAATTATGTTAGGCCTGCTGATTTCGTTGCTTTCGCTTCACCATGAACCCAAATCCCATCACACAGAAACCTAATAATAGGAAAAAGATAGAAAAGATAATAGAACGGTAGCCAATTGCTACTCCAACTAACATAAAACAAAAGACAGCTAAAAGGGCTAAAAAGAATAGCGGGATGTTTAGATTTTTCATATGTTTCACCTCATGTTTGCATACTAGTTCCTAGTTTACCGCATTTTTAATCTTTTGAAAACGAATCCATTAAGAGGGTGGCAGGTGATGGGAAGATTTAGTATGATAGAAACAGATCTATGTTTCGAAAAAATAGGGGGAAGCACCAATGAAAGAAGCGAATAGTATTCTCCAAATTCCTAATGACCTTTCGCCAGTGGCGAGTTTTCTTTTTCGAGGGTTAGGTGGAGAGATTGACTTGAATAATGATAGTGAGGTAGCTCTTGCAATCAGGAGCGTATTGTTCTTATATTTGATTATTCTTGGATTAGCCATCGTAACGTATAAATTGGGATTTGCTAAAAAGTTACCGATCCTTAAGTCTGCTGTTATTTACGCCGTACTTGCGGCTGGTTGTACCATTTTAACGGTGCCACTAGGTTTATCTCTTCCTATAGCAGAAGGGTTATTCGTCTCATCACTAGTGTTAGGTGTTTATCGAGTTCGCTTACACAATGAGCGAAAAGGCCGAGAAACAGGAGCCTCTTAAATAGAAAAAAGCCTGCACAATGTGCAGGCTTTTTTCTTTATATTAAACTTTCGTCATTCTTCGGCTCTCTATACAATTTAAAATTGCCAGTTGCTTTTCTTTCATTTGTCTTTTTGCCAATACGATCATTGCAGGAGGGGCACATATACGTATGAATTCTTCTGTTACGCATACGCTTCGCTTGCAAAGAGTTTCCGTCAATCGATTGGACATCATCGCATAATACACATTTTACACGCATCGGTTTCACCTCAATTTTTCTCTCTTTGCTTTTGTATTATAACACGTTCATTCCTATTGTTCTAACAGATGTTCGAAAAATTGTAAGAAGTGGGGCCGTTTGGAACAATAATAAAACAAAAAAAGGTATAAAATATATAGGTTGTTTAGATATAACTTTTTATGGGAAAAGGTTTACTAGAACACGTTGAAAGGATGATAAGATGAAGAAACGTTGGATTTATTCTGCAGTCACAGCTGCTGGTGCAGGTGCTGCAATGTACGTACTTAGAGATGAGAAAAAACGTAATGAGTTAAAAGAACGTGCTAAATCATTAACCACTACTGTACAAAATTCTATCCAAAAAGAAGACGATCGTGATCTGCCTGTAGAAAAGGCTGGAGTGCCTGAATTTGATCATACTGAAAACACAAAGATGGTCGACGAAGGATCTCAATTTGGAGTTCAGTATTATAACGAATTACAAGAGAAAGAAAAAGAATTAGAAAAGCAAAACACCTAAATCTTAATCAGATTTAGGTGTTTTTTTGTCTTTATAATTGTTCGATTGATCGTCTTGAATTTGTTCAAGCTCTCTTTCCTTTTGGGCTGGCAATTTTTCTTTATCTTGGTCAGGTTCTGTCGGCTTCTTATCTGGGACTGGCACTTCAGGCATATATCTCCCTACAATGGCGGATAATTCATCTGTGATACCTTGAATGGGGTGCCCTTGCCTTATCTTTATACCCATTTGTTTGACGCGTTCATAACCATCAGCATCTGCTATAACGACGGCATCTTTACCGTAAGGATCTTTCTTTAATGCCTCTGCTACAGAATATTTAATGGCACCTACTCTTGATCTGTCTAGTGACTTGTCAACATCGATGGCCACGACTACATAAGGGCCGGCGACCACAGCTGTGGCTTTATGAACATCCGGGACTTCATTGGCAACGTTTGCTAGATGTTTGGAACGTTTACGATTACTCATCTTTTCCTTTGGAGCGGGATCAGAGTCTTGGACTTGGATGGTAGGGCTTTGGTTTTCTTGTTGAGGCAAGCTTTCTTGGTTATTGGATTGACAGGCGGTTAAGGCAATAGCTAAACCCACCACGATGATGAATTTCATAGTTCTCACTCCTTTATTTGTTGTTATATTTTGAAGTTCGTCTAACTTTATACATACAAGCATATAGTGGTACTAGGAAGCCTTGCCAAACAATGTAGACTAATTCTCAGGAGGCGGCTGAATGGACAAAATTTATGTGCTAGATACAAATGTTTTACTGCAAGATCCGAGATCAATTTATACCTTTGATCATCATGAAGTTGTCATTCCGGCTATTGTGCTGGAAGAAGTGGATTCGAAAAAACGTAATATGGATGAAGTTGGGCGGAATGCCAGGGAAGTTTCAAGAATTATGGACCGGTTACGAGTAATGGGGAAACTACATGAAGGAGTAAGGCTTGAAAGCGGCGGGAAACTTCGGGTTGAATTGAATCACAGGTCTTTTTCGAAGCTTGAAGAAGTGTTTATGGAGCGTACAAATGATAACCGGATTTTAGCGGTGACCCTCAATCTTCATCTTGAAGAGACAGAGAAGAATGAGGGAAGACAAGTCGTATTAGTTTCAAAAGATATGTTAATGCGCATTAAAGCAGATGCAATTGGCCTCGTGGCAGAGGATTTTCTTAGTGAAAGAGCTGTTAATGAAGACACAATTCTGAATGGATTTCAGGAGCTTTATGTAAACGAAGATGAGATTAACTTATTCTTTCAAACTGGAGAATTAACCCTGTCTAAAGAGTTGCTTGCTTCCTTGCATCCAAATGAATTTATGATTTTAAAAAACCGAGCCAATCCTTCTCATTCTGCTATCGGGATTGTAAAGCACCATGAAAGTGTTCTGCAGAAGTGCAGGTTTCAAAACGAACAAGCTTGGGGCATTAGGCCGAGAAATGCTCAACAAGTCATGGCGCTTGAATTGCTGTTGAGAAGAGACATTCCTCTAGTTACCATGATTGGAAAAGCTGGTACAGGTAAAACATTGCTTGCTTTAGCGGCGGGACTTATGCAAATTGAGGATTATGGTTTTTACAAGAAGCTCCTTGTTGCTCGTCCGATTGTACCTCTTGGTAAAGATTTAGGCTATTTGCCAGGGGAGAAAGAGGAGAAGTTAAGGCCGTGGATGCAACCTATTTACGACAATCTCGAATATTTGTTTGATGTAAAGAAACCAGGAGAACTAGATCAAATTCTATCAGGTATTGGTTCTATTCAAGTGGAAGCGTTAACGTATATACGAGGGAGAAGCATTCCGGAGCAATTAATCCTAATTGATGAAGCCCAAAATCTAACCAAACACGAAGTGAAGACAATCTTAACTAGAATAGGCGAAGGCAGTAAGGTCGTTCTGTTGGGTGATCCCCATCAAATCGATCATCCTTATTTAGATGAATTTAATAATGGTTTGATCCATGTAGTGGAAAAATTCAAGGATCAAAATTTAAGTGGTCATGTAAAATTAGTTAAAGGTGAGCGTTCTCCTTTAGCTCAATTATCAGCAGATTTCTTATAAAGAAAGACCCGGTCCTATAGAACCGGGTCTTTTTTGCTTGCTATTAATCGATGACGATTTTTTGAACCCCTTTTACAGGTTCGTCTTTGTTTGAACCATCTTGGAAATACACATGTACGGGGCCTTTTTGGTTTAAAGGCTTGCCATCTTGTGAAAATAAAAAGAGGGATTGATTTAATTCATCAAGAGTAATGGCTGTTTCGCCAGTATCAGTCACAAGTAAAGCTTTTTTAGCGTCGTTATTAATTTCAGCGTTTTTTAAAAAGTGATGAATGGGCATAACATAAGTACCCTCAAGGATCTTTTTCTTATCATAACGTGAAATGCTTTTATTTACAGGAGGATCAAGTTTCTGTTGGTATACTTCCCGGTCCCAGAACTGTGAAGCTTTCTTAATTTCATCTTCTTCAGATGCTTCTTTAGTGGTTTGAAATGTGAACGCTTCCTCAAAAGCTACTTTGCGGTCATCGAAAATCCAAACCGTAGGGTCTAGTGTTATGCTGTAGTTTACGTTTCCTGTTAATTGTATGATCAATGGTAGACCACCCTTCAATGTAAAAAGATTCTGAACCTAGTATAACGAACTTCATTCAATCATGCACTAAGGAGGTTTTTAAATGCAGAAAAAAGTGAACCAGGAAATGGTGGATGAATGGATAGAACATGTGCGGACATTTACGCAATTAGGAAAAGTGGCCGATTATATTCCGGCGCTAGAAAAACAAGATCGTGAAAACATTGCGATTGGTATTTATCACTTGGATGGAGAATGCGTAGGAGCAGGGAAGATTCAAAATACATTTACCATTCAAAGTATCTCAAAAGTATTAGCACTAGCGCTAGCTTTGATGGACCAGGGGGAGGATTATGTATTTGCCAGAGTAGGTAAAGAACCAAGTGGGGATCCGTTTCATTCCATTGCGAAGCTTGAAACCACTAACCCTTCCAAACCTTTAAACCCCATGATTAATGCCGGGGCTCTGGCTGTTACGAATATGATAGAAGGGGACACTCCAGACGAGAAAGTAGGTCGTTTACTCTCCTTTGTACACGAAATGACAAATGATCACAGTATAGGCTATGATCAAGAAATAGCGAATTCAGAATTTGAAACCGCTTATTTGAACCGATCTTTAGCTTTCTTCATGAAACAACATCATGTTATTGAGGGGTCTATTGAAGAGTTGTTAGACACATACACCAAACAGTGTGCCATTGAAGTGAATATTAAGCAGCTTGCACGAATTGGAGCTGTGTTTGCCAATGAAGGAAAAGATATGGAGTCTGGGCGTCAAATTATCCCTAAGCAACTAGCTCGCATTTGCAAAACCTTTATGGTGACTTGTGGAATGTATGATGCTTCTGGCTCTTTTGCGATTCGAGTTGGGATACCTGCTAAGAGTGGTGTGTCAGGAGCTGTGATGGGCTCTGTGAAAGACTTTGGAGGAATTGCGGTATTTGGCCCTGCTCTTGATGAAAAAGGGAACAGCGTGGTTGGAATGCAATTATTAGAGATGCTTTCAAGCCGATTAGAGCTATCAATTTTTTAGTACAAAAATCGATGTTATCTTTCTGAACTTTCCTTGCATTTTTGTCCCTTAACCTATAATATAAATAGAAGAAAGTCTGTTTTAATCGGAGGGGATTAACGTGTCATCAGAAGTCGCGATCGATCATCGCCAACAAGCCTACGCCCTTCTTAAGGCTGATGCGGATAAAATAGCAAAACTCATCAAAGTTCAGATGGATAACCTAACCATGCCGCAGTGTCCTCTATATGAAGAGGTTCTAGATACTCAAATGTTCGGACTATCACGAGAGATTGATTTCGCTGTCCGCTTGAATTTAATAAGGGAAGAGGATGGGAAGAAGCTTCTGGAGAATTTAGAACAAGAAATGAATGCTCTTCATGAAGCGTCTCAAAAGTCCTGAACAATAAACTCAAATTTCACCCCTCTGGTGAACATTTGAGTTTTTTTACTATCTAGGCAAAGAGTAGGAGGAAAAAGGAGGTGGGGATTGATATAAATGAGAAAGAGATTAATTATGAAAGATATTTTCCTTGCCAAGAAGGAATTTGGTGCTTTAATCTAGTAAAAAAATATAAGGGGTCAAAACCAATTACATAAGGATGGACAACAATGAAAAAATTATGGAAAAACTTTGATTTCACTTTAATCTTTACACCGCTGATCTTAACTGCTTTTGGAGTCGTTATGATTTATAGTGCATCAATGGTTTATGCCGTTGCGAAGTGGGGCTATTCTCCCGATCACTACTTAAATAAACAATTAGTGTGGTGTGCGATCGGAATGGTAGCTTTCGCTTTTACTGTATTTTTCCCCTATCAGAAATATCAAAAATGGATGCCAATTATTTTATTTGGTGTTGCCATTTTATTAGCTTTAGTATGGTCGCCTCTTGGCGATTATGTAAATGGTGCCTACTCTTGGCTTGTATTAGGACCTATTCGAATACAGCCAGCAGAACTAGCAAAAGTAGGTCTCATTATGTACCTCGCTTCTGCACTTGCGAAGAAGCAAGATCGATTATCCAGCTTTAAAAGGGGCGTAATACCACCCATGTTTATTACGTTTCTTATCCTTGGTTTAATCATTTGGCAGCCTGATGTGGGGACAGCTTCTATTATCGGACTTATTGCCGCTACTGTATTTTTGAGTGCAGGTATTCATCCAAAAATTATAGGGATGCTAACTGTACTAGGTGGGGCGTTGATTTCGATCTTTATACTAACCTCTGTCGTAACGGATTCCGAACGTGTTGCTCGCTTTACAGGGGCGTACGAACCGTTTTCGGATCCAGCAGATGATGGGTATCACTTAATTCAATCCTATATAGCCATTGGTACTGGTGGTTTAAGTGGGGACGGCTTAGGACAAGGTGTTCAAAAGCTTGGTTATCTTCTTGAGCCTCATACAGATTTTATTATGGCGGTTATTGCTGAAGAATTAGGCCTTTTGGGCGTATTGCTCGGCCTTGGTCTTTTAACGATTATTGTTCTTAGAGGTTTGTTTATAGCGAGAAAGTGTACAGACGCATTTGGCAGTCTTTTAGCCATAGGAATTTCTTCGATGGTAGGAATTCAAACGATTATTAATCTTGGCGCTGTTAGTGGACTTCTCCCTATTACAGGAGTTCCGCTGCCATTTGTAAGTTATGGAGGTTCTTCTTTAGTGGTCTTATTGGCCTCTATGGGAATTTTAAATAATATAGCTAGACAGGTACGAATGCAGGACCAACCAAAGGTTTATAACAAGACTGTAACAGAAGAAGATCATTCTGCTAATCAAGTACCTACATTACAACAAAGAAAAGCAAGGGGAGGAAGACAATGGGCGAACGAAAGAAAATCAATAAGGTATTAGTAGCGAATCGCGGTGAAATTGCGATCCGCGTATTCCGTGCATGTACGGAGTTAGATATCAGAACTGTAGCTGTATATTCGAAAGAGGATAGTGGATCCTATCACCGGTATAAGGCAGATGAAGCATATATTGTAGGCGAAGGGAAAAAGCCAATTGATGCCTACCTCGACATCGAAGGTATTATTGAAATTGCCAAAAGTGTAGGCGTTGATGCCATCCACCCTGGTTATGGTTTCTTGTCTGAAAATATTCATTTTGCTAGACGGTGTGAAGAAGAAGGCATTACGTTTATCGGACCGACTAGTGAACATTTAAATATGTTTGGCGATAAGGTGAAAGCAAGATACCAGGCCATACAGGCGGATATCCCTGTAATTCCTGGAACAGATGGTCCTGTTGCTGATATTGAAGAGGTAAAAGCGTTTGGGCGTCAACACGGCTATCCCATTATGATTAAAGCGGCCCTTGGAGGCGGTGGACGCGGTATGAGAATCGTCCGCAGTGAGGCGGCTCTTCAGGATGGATATGATCGGGCTCGTTCTGAAGCAAAAGCTGCTTTTGGAAATGATGATGTCTATGTAGAAAAGTTAGTAGAAAATCCAAAACATATAGAAGTTCAAATTCTTGGAGATGCCGATGGAAATATCGTTCATTTATATGAGCGTGACTGTTCTGTTCAGCGTCGACATCAAAAAGTAGTAGAAGTTGCTCCGAGCGTTTCCTTACATAATGACATTCGAGAGAGAATGTGTGAGGCTGCTGTTAAATTAATGGACAACGTTTCTTACTTAAATGCTGGAACTGTAGAGTTTTTAGTTTCTGGAGACGAATTTTTCTTTATCGAAGTAAATCCTCGTGTCCAAGTGGAGCATACCATCACTGAATTAATAACGGGAATCGATATCGTTCAAGCTCAAATTATGATTGCAGAAGGATATAACTTGTTTGAGAAACCGATTAATATTCCAAAGCAGGATGACATTCGTACCCACGGATATGCGATTCAGTCACGCGTCACAACAGAAGATCCGCTAAATAATTTCATGCCTGATACAGGAAAAATTATGGCTTATCGATCTGGTGGTGGATTTGGAGTGCGACTGGATGCAGGAAACGGATTTCAGGGTGCAGTCATCTCCCCGTATTATGATTCCTTGCTCGTAAAAGTTTCCACATGGGCATTAAGCTTTGACCAAGCGGCTCATAAGATGGTGCGTAATTTGCGAGAATTTAGAATCAGGGGTATTAAGACGAATATTCCGTTCCTTGAGAACGTAATCTTGCATAATAATTTCCTGTCAGGTGAATACAACACAACATTTATTGATCAGTCACCTGAACTGTTTGTTTTCCCTAAACGTAAGGACAGGGGAACAAAAATGCTTTCATACATTGGTGCTACAACGGTTAATGGTTTTGAAGGCACCTCCCATCGGAAGAAACCAGCCTTACCAAGACCACGAGAGCCTGTTGTAAAACATTCAGAACCTTTCCCGTCTGGGACTAAGCAATTGCTTGACGAACAAGGTCCTGAGGCTGTTGCGGAATGGCTTAAGAATCGAAAAGAAGTTCTATATACAGATACTACATTCAGAGACGCTCACCAATCTTTATTGGCAACCCGTGTCAGAGGGAAAGACCTTGAACATATCGCGGAACCAACAGCACGTTTGCTGCCTAACTTATTCTCAGTAGAGATGTGGGGCGGGGCTACCTTTGATGTATCCTATCGATTCTTAAAAGAAGATCCTTGGAAGCGATTATTGAACATGCGTGAAAAAATGCCAAATATGCTATTCCAAATGTTACTTCGTGCAAGTAATGCGGTCGGATATAAGAACTATCCTGATAATGTAATTAAAGAATTTGTAGAAAAGAGTGCTCAAGCAGGAATCGATGTATTCCGTATCTTCGACAGCTTGAACTGGGTAGAAGGTATGAAGTTAGCTATTGAAGCTGTTAGAGAAACAGGCAAGATTGCAGAAGCAGCCATGTGTTATACCGGGGATATATTA
Source organism: Pontibacillus chungwhensis (assembly GCF_030166655.1). GTDB lineage: Bacteria > Bacillota > Bacilli > Bacillales > BH030062 > Pontibacillus. The sequence goes on from NZ_CP126446.1 coordinate 1,788,115, forward strand.
GATCCATCACGCCCTAAATATGATCTTGCTTATTACACAAGCCTTGCAAAAGAGTTAGAAGAAGCGGGTGCACATATCCTAGCCATTAAAGACATGGCAGGAGTCATGAAACCGGAGGCTGCTTATCAACTTATTTCTGCTTTAAAAGAAACGGTTACGATCCCAATCCATCTACACACTCATGATACAAGTGGAAATGGGATATTCACATACGCTCGTGCGATTGAGGCCGGCGTAGATGTGGTGGACGTGGCTGCAAGTACGATGGCGGGATTAACCTCACAGCCTAGTGCGAGTAGTTTATACTATGCTTTAGAAGGAAACGAACGCAAGCCTGACATTGATGTTCAAGCTTATGAAGAATTAGGACACTATTGGCAGGATATAAGAAAGTATTATCAGGACTTTGAAAGTGGCATGATGGCTCCTCACTCTGAGGTGTATGAGCATGAAATGCCAGGAGGGCAGTACAGTAATCTTCAACAACAAGCGAAAGCGGTAGGCCTTGAATCACGATGGGATGAAGTAAAACACATGTATCGTCGTGTAAATGACATGTTCGGAGATATTGTAAAAGTAACCCCTTCGTCTAAGGTAGTAGGGGATATGGCTCTCTTTATGGTTCAAAATGATTTAACAGAAGATGACATATATGAAAAAGGTGAATCAATCGATTTCCCTGATTCTGTTCTGGAATTCTTCCAAGGCTACCTGGGTCAGCCATACCAGGGCTTCCCACAGGAGCTTCAACGTATCATCTTAAAAGGGAAAGAACCTCTATCAGTTCGACCGGGAGAACTCCTAGAACCTGTTGATTTTAAAGATCTAAAAGAAAATCTATTCCAAAAACTAGATCGACAAGTAACAAGCTTCGATATGATCAGCTATGCTCTTTACCCTAAAGTTTTCATGGACTATCACCAGTTTTACGAGCAATACGGAGATATGTCGGTATTAGATACTCTGACTTTCTTCTATGGTATGAGACTAGGCGAAGAGATTGAGGTTGAGATTGAACAAGGTAAAACGCTGATTGTGAAACTTGTTTCCATTGGTGAAGCCCAACCTGATGCTACTAGGGTTGTATATTTTGAACTAAATGGACAACCTCGTGAAGTAGTGATAAAGGACCAAAACATTAAAGCATCTGTTGAGGCGCGTCCTCAAGTAGATAAACAAAATCCAAAACATATTGGTGCCACGATGCCTGGTACGGTAGTGAATGTTATTTCTAATAAAGGAGAAACCGTGAAGAAAGGGGACCATCTCATGATTACAGAAGCCATGAAGATGGAAACGACGGTTCAAGCTCCGTTTGATGGTAAGATTAAAGATATTTATGTTAAAAACGGAGAAGCCATCCATGTTGGAGATCTCCTAATTGAATTTGAATAAATCATAATAAAAAGTCCGTAGGGATCCTCCCTACGGACTTTTTTGTTCCAACTAATTATTATTTTGTTTTATCGTATTTCGCACTACGTGAAGAAAGCAAGATAAAGTAAGTCAATAGACTAAAGAAGCAAGCAATCACTAGAGCGTGTAAAAGAGCGATAAAGAGATTGAGCTGTGTCACTATAATCATTGCTCCTAAGAACACCTGCAGAATCATTAGGATGAGGGCAAGGTTCCAGCCAGATCTCATGACACCTTTTGACTTATATTGCTTTCTTATTCTGACAAATAGATAAGCGACCCATACAAATATTAAGCCTGCTGCAAAGCGGTGTCCCATTTGAACCCACTCATACATATTGAATGAACCGAATGCAAGAGGGCTGCTATTATCACAGAATGGCCAGCCAGAACATACAACGCTTGCTCCGACGTGACGTACCAATGCTCCTGTATAAACCACTACTAATGTGTAAATAGCTAAACTGTAAAATTGAACACGTAACCCTCGGTCAATGTATAAGGAGTCAGCATCAAATTTCCTATCAATCTCAAAAATCAATAAGGTTAATAAGAAAATGGATGCAAACGAAATCAATGAGATCCCAAAATGCATCGCTAATACAAAATCGGATTGTCCAAATTTAACTGCAGCTGCTCCGATTAATCCTTGGGCAACTAAGAAAAAGATGGATAAGAATGCAAGTAATTTAGTTTCTCGGATGTGTCCTATATATCTCCATGCTAATATGGATAACACTAATACAAAAAGTCCGACTCCGCCGGATACGAGTCTGTGAGCCATTTCAATAATTAATTCTGGGGTTATGTTTGATGGGATAATTTGACCATGACATAGCGGCCAGCTTCTTCCGCACCCCATGCCTGACTCCGTTTTCGTAACTAGTGCGCCACCTATTAAGACGAATAGCATTCCAAGAGACGACAGAACGGAAAGCCATTTTAGTAATTTAATCATTTCTCCACCTCTCTGTATATTTAGTGGAACATATCTATATTAATATAAACGAAAAAATAAGTGCAATTATCGTTCGTAATGTTCACCAAATCGACACAAACTCTATACTACCATGATTCTTCTTGTTATTAAATGTCTGGCGTTTTAGACTCCTTAGAAAGCAGAGTTTAGATAGATTATCTTTGGTCAAAGTATGTGATCGGTGTAAGCTAGTCATACCTATAAGGAAACTGTCTTTCCTTTAGAGTTCAGTAGCCAATTGTTTTGATATTTTATCAACAATTGTCAAAAAGTGCTTGCAATGTAAACGGTTGTTTGCTAGAAATAAATAGGGGATTTGTTCCCGGAGATTTCTCATTCTTCACCACTAATCAAGTTGTCTTATTCTAAAACAGAAATCTTGTTTTATAAGTCTGATCAGAGGGGTGTTCACAGATATTTCACAACTTAAAATATCTCTGATTAAATAGATAGAAAATCTATTCCATGATACAATAGGATGGAATGTTTAGAATCATTGCGTTCATAAAAGAAGTTTTATAACACGCCCTCCTTTAAAATGAATGGAGTTTGTTTATACTAAGTAAATATGAACGATTGGTGAGGGAAGGTTGAAGGAGGAATACGAAGAACGATGAACAATCCAAGAACTGTTGAATCAACAACACAAGTGATGAATCGTCCAGCTAGAGATGAATCAACTTCATCCTTATGGGCAGATATCCTCTCATTGATAAAGATTGGAATTATAAATTCAAACCTAATGACTGCATTTGCAGGATTTTGGCTGGCAGTCCATTTTACAGGGTCACAATTCATTGACCACTGGCAAGCATTCCTGATGTCTATGATTGGGGTCGCGTTTGTCATAGCAGGTGGCTGCATTATTAATAACTATTACGATCGGGATATTGACAAAGTAATGTCTCGAACCCAAAGTCGACCTACTGTAACGGGGACGATTTCATTGAAGCATATTCTGATTATGGGGATTTCCGTTACTTCACTAGGGCTTCTCTTTTTATTGTTTACCACTTGGGTAGCTGCTTTAATCGGAGCTTTCGGTTGGTTTACTTATGTGGTGCTTTACACAATGTGGTCGAAGAGAAGATACACATTGAATACGGTTATTGGTAGTTTCTCTGGGGCTGTTCCGCCTTTAATTGGCTGGGCTGCTGTTGACCCTGGATTACATCCAGTAGCATGGGGATTATTTTTTGTTATGTTTATTTGGCAGACACCTCACTTCTTAGCACTTGCTATGAAGAAAACAGAAGAGTACCGTCAGGCCGGCATTCCAATGCTTCCAGTTGTCCACGGTTTCTCCATTACAAAACGCCAAATTGTTATATACACAGCATGTTTATTACCATTCCCGTTCTATTTACATTCTCTAGGGACAGTCTTCATGGTGATCGCAGCCTTACTTAGTATTGGATGGTTTGCCATAGGGGTAGCAGGCTTCTTTATGAAGAATGATATGAAATGGGCTACATGGATGTTTGTTTACTCTTTAAATTATTTGACCATTCTATTTGTAGCGATGATTGTTGTTACATTGCCTAACCCTTTTTAAGTTGATCAGGAAAACTCTTAACGAGTTTTCCTGATTCTTAATAATAAAAATTTGCAATATTAAAAAGAGAAAGAGAGGTATCTTTAATGAAAGGATGGATGGGAAAGTCTCGCGTTCTGTTCCTTTTTGGCATCATGTTGCTGACCCTATCGGGTTGTGGGTTACCTAACCTAACAGCTCTCGAACCTAAGGGTGAAGGCGCTGATGTCATTTATGACCTGATGATGTTAAGCGTTATCATAATGGTCGTCGTTGGGGTCATTGTTATGGCGATCTATTTCTTTGTATTGATTCGCTATCGTCAGAAAGATGACAATCAAGACTATATTCCTAAGCAAACTGAAGGAAACAAGTTTCTTGAATTGTTATGGACAGTTGTTCCGATTTTACTTTTAGTAGTATTAGCAGTACCAACTGTTCAAAAAACATTTATGCTCGCTGACACAACACCGTCAGAAGAGGACAAAGAAGATGCTGTAACGATTGAAGTTACAGGTAAGCAGTATTGGTGGCATTATAATTATAACGGTCTTGAGATTCAAACAAGTCAAGATCTCTATATCCCTACAGGGGAGCGCGTATACTTAAAATTAGCAGCAAGTGACGTTATTCACTCGTTCTGGGTTCCATCGATCTCTGGGAAGATGGATACAAACCCTGGAGATGGTAACGTAAATGAAATGTGGATTAATGCATACGAAGAAGGCGTTTACTACGGTAAGTGTGCTGAGCTATGTGGTCCATCCCACTCGCTTATGAGCTTTAAAGTCATAGCCGTAAGTCCTGAGGAATTTGATCAGTGGGCAGAAGACATGAAAAATGTAGATACTGACGCTACGCCTGAATCTGAATCGGCACAAGCCGGTAAAGAGTTGTTTAATAACAGCTGTATTGGCTGTCATGCCATCGGGTCTGCACCAGCTGGAGTAGGGCCAAATCTTACAAACTTCGCTTCGCGCGTTAAGATTGCTGGTATCTTAGACAACAACAAACAAAATCTTATTAAGTGGCTTCAACATCCGGAAGAAATAAAACCGGGTAATAAGATGACAGGTAAATACGGGAATACAGAGGCTAAAAATCCGTTAACTTCTGAAGAAGCAGATCAACTGGCGGATTACTTATTACAGCTGAATCCTTCAGATATTACACCTGAGGATGCTGAAGCACAAGAATAGAGAGAAAAGGGAGGTCGTAGCGTGAGTACAGCTACTGCGCAAAAGAAAGGCTTTGGCGCTACCCTATGGGATTACTTGACCACAGTGGATCACAAGAAAATTGCGATCCTTTACCTAATTGCTGGTGGTATTTTCTTCCTTGCGGGTGGATTAGAAGCAATGCTGATTCGAATTCAGCTTGCTGTGCCTGACAATGATTTTGTCTCTGCTGGAATGTATAACCAGCTGATTACCATGCACGGAACAACGATGATTTTCTTAGCAGCGATGCCATTGATCTTTGCATTGATGAATATTGCTGTTCCATTACAAATCGGAGCACGTGACGTAGCATTTCCATTTTTAAACTCATTAGGTTTTTGGCTCTTCTTTTTTGGAGGCGTTTTACTGAACATTTCCTGGTTCACAGGTGCACCTGATGCAGGGTGGACAGCTTATGCACCATTGTCCACAACTTCTCCGGGACACGGGGTTGATTACTATGTAATGGGTCTTCAAATTGCTGGTGCGGGTACGCTAATCGGGGGGATTAACTTCCTTGTAACGATTGTAAATATGCGTGCACCAGGTATGACATATATGCGTATGCCACTATTTACGTGGACAGCATTTGTTACGAGTGTACTTATTCTTTTCGCATTCCCAGCTTTAACAGTGGGATTATTCTTAATGATGTTCGACCGTATGTTCGGGGCCAACTTCTTTGACCCACAAATGGGAGGAAACCACGTCATCTGGGAGCATCTGTTCTGGATCTTTGGTCACCCAGAAGTTTATATTCTGGTCTTACCGATCTTTGGATTGTTTAGTGATATTATTTCAACTTTCTCTAAGAAACGATTATTCGGTTATTCCGCAATGGTATTTGCGACGGTTTTAATTGGTTTCTTAGGATTTATGGTATGGGCGCACCACATGTTTACAACTGGTTTAGGTCCAGTTGCCAACTCGATCTTTGCTATTGCAACCATGGCCATTGCCGTTCCAACTGGTATTAAGATCTTTAACTGGTTATTTACAATGTGGGGCGGAAGCATACGGATGACTACGCCTATGCTTTGGACCGTAGCCTTTATCCCTTCCTTCACACTTGGTGGATTTGGCGGGGTTATGCTTGCAGCAGCTGCTGCTGACTATCAGTATCATGATACGTATTTTGTTGTAGCTCACTTCCACTACGTTATCGTAGGTGGGGTAGTATTTGGAGTATTTGCGGGGCTTCATTACTGGTGGCCTAAATTCTTCGGTACGATGTTAAGTGAGAAATTAGGTAAGCTTGCCTTTTGGCCATTCTTTATTGGTTTCCATTTAACATTCTTTATCCAGCACTTCTTAGGATTAATGGGAATGCCACGTCGTTACTGGAAGTTCTTACCTGATCAGAATCTTGATTTAGGAAACTTGGTGAGTACGATTGGTGCTGTTTTAATGGCCATTGGTGCTGTCATTTTCCTTTACAATGTTATTGTGACGTCTGTGAAAGGTGAGAAAGTAAGCGGAGACCCGTGGGATGGTCGAACACTAGAGTGGTCAATTCCATCACCACCGCCGTTCTATAACTTTACTCAAACTCCTCTTGTTCGCGGACTTGACCCTCTATGGATTGAAAAGCGACAAGGTAACGGAAAAATGACACCTGCCGAGCCACTTGGAGACATTCATATGCCGAATAATTCCTTTATTCCATTTGTTATGTCCTTAGGTTTATTTATTGCAGGATTTGGTTTCATTTACCAGGTAGACGACAGCAAATGGTTAGGATTAGTGTTTGTAGGTATGTTGATTACACTAGGATCTATGTTTGTTCGATCTGTTAAAGATGACCTCGGCTACCATATTCATAAAGAAGATCTAGAAAAGGGGGCTGGTTCTGAATGAGTAGCGACCAACTACAAAGACTAAAGCCAGGGCAAAGCCCACACGAACCTGAAAAAGCCACCCTAGAAGGAAAAAATAAATTTTTAGGATTTTGGTTTTTCCTAGGTGGAGAAACTGTATTATTTGCAAGTTTATTCGGGACCTATTTAGCTCTAAACGGGGAAGCATCGAATACAAATGGGCCAGGTCCTGCTGAATTATTTGGTCTTGAACTCGTCTTTATTATGACGATCATCCTTTTGACCAGTTCTTTAACAAGTGTATATGCGATTTACCATATGAAAAACTTAGACTTCAAAAAGATGCAGCTCTGGTTAGGAATTACAGTTTTACTAGGGTTTTCATTCCTTGGCTGCGAGATCTATGAGTTCTATGAGTACATCGTGCATGAAAACCATACGTTCCGATCAGATGCATTTGGTTCAGCTTTCTATGCACTCGTTGGATTCCATGGTGGTCACGTGTTGTTCGGATTGTTGTGGATCCTTACGATTATGATTCGTAACGCTAAACGTGGTCTTAACTTGTATAATGCACCTAAGTTTTATATTGCGAGCCTTTACTGGCACTTTATTGACGTAGTTTGGGTATTCATCTTTACAGTTGTGTACCTAATGGGAAAATTGGGGGGCTAATCTATGGCGAATAACACCAATTCCACAAGTTATGAGTTTTACAAACAAAAGAACAAAGAAGAAATGAAGTACCAGCTCATTACTTTCGCCTTAATGATCATCTTTACGCTTGTAGCGTTTGGTATGGTTATCGCAGAATATGACCCGCTGTTTACCATACCGGTCATTATTCTTCTGGCATGCGTACAGGTTGGGTTTCAACTTTACTACTTTATGCATATGTACCATAAAGGACACGGTTTACCAGCGCTTTTCTTATACTCTGGAGTATTTGTAGCCCTGTTAACGGTCATTACCATGGTTACGATTGTTTGGTGGTAAAAGGAAGGAGGTTGGAGAGGAAATTCCTCTCCAACCTTTTTTTGGTGAAAAGAATGGAGGGAATAAACTCCTCTATAATTTAGGGGATCTCCCTTTTCTCCACTCAATTCCTTAACCAAAAAGGGCTAGAAGAGGTGGTTTCACGAATTTGTCAAACTCTTGTCAATCTTCAGGTGAGAACGGCGTGGGTTTTCAGTCCAAAATACGATATAATGGTGGTAAGTTATCCATCAAAGACAGAGACATGGAGTGAGATGAATGTGGTTAGAAATACAAATTTTTGGGTTTAGGGCTTTGTGGAGTCCGTATTACCTTATGTTTGTCCTAGCTTTAGGTGTTTTATATTTTCTCCTTACAGGTCCCTTAAGAAAGCGTTTCGGGGATTATGAAAAACCTACTGCTTCCGAGCAAAGTATGTTTTATATTGGACTAGCTCTCCTTTATGCTATAAAAGGATCACCTGTTGATCTCTTAGGGCATATCATATTCACCGCCCATATGATCCAAATGGCTTTATATTATTTAGTGTTTCCGATTTTAATCATTAAAGGATTGCCTTCTTGGATGTGGGAGAAAGTATTTTCGGTGCCGGTTTTAAAGAATGTGTTGTATCTTTTATCAAAGCCGCTTATTGCGTTGTTGCTTTTTAACGGGCTGTTTTCGCTATACCATATACCTGTTGTATTTGATTTCACTAAATCCAATGCGACTGCACACGCAGTTGTGACCACTGTTATACTTATTACAGCATTTTTAGTATGGCTTCCAATCTTCGCTCCTTTAAAAGAACTAGATAAACTTTCACCATTACTGAAGATCGGATACATTTTTGCCAATGGTGTACTTATCACACCTGCTTGTGGGCTGATCATATTCGCAGAGACTGCCCTTTATAGCACTTATAGCGACCCATCTTCCTGGGCTCAGGCGATGTCCCTTTGTGTTCCACCAGGAGTACTCGATGGTCTATCTTTAGGTGGTCCTGAAATCTTTTCGCCGATGTCTATAAGAGAGGATCAGGCTACAGGTGGAATTATTATGAAGATTACGCAAGAAATTGTGTATGGCACGATTCTAGCGATTATTTTCTTCTCTTGGTTCAACAAAGAGAGTACAAGTATTGATCCATTACCAAGTGAGTCAAACTAATGATAACTCCTCTTCTAGAGAGAGGAGTTTATTTATACATAATAATAGATAGAGTGTTCAATTGAGGAGTATGGGGGGAATTGATGATGTTGCCAATATTACCGACGATTAGTACGTCTTTTATCGTCATTAGTGCCATTTTTATTGCAATCGGATGGGTTCTGATTGCTAAGGGAAAGGTTGTCGCGCATAAGCAGGTTATGATTGCGGGTGCTGTAAGCGCGCTCATTTTCTTTATTATCTACCTTTCTAGAACAATCTTTGTAGGAAACACAAGCTTTGGTGGCCCGGATGATATTAAGATTTATTATACGTTGTTTTTAATCTTTCATATTATCTTAGCAACAACAGGGGGAGTATTTGGAATTGTTACACTCGTATTGGCCTTTAAGCGCAATATAAGCAAACACCGTAAAATTGGACCTATCACAAGCGTGATCTGGTTCTTTACTGCAGTTACTGGAGTGGCTGTTTATTTACTCCTGTATGTGTTTTATAAGGGCGGAGAAACGACCAGCATGTTTAAAGCAATATTAGGATTTTAACAAAAGCCTTCTATCTAAGGACTATAGATAGAAGGCTTTTGTTATGTTTTAGGTCACTCCATTAAAATACATTAGTAAAAACACGGGATTTGGTTTAAGATACTGAAAGAAAAGGTAAGAGTAGTAAAGGAAGAAGCAGTTACATACATAATGGACCTGAATGATTTCCGACTAATTTGAAAGGTGGAAACACAATGAATATAGAGAATCAGCGATTGATTATGACACCAATCACCATATCCCAAGCTCAGCAGCTCATGGTCAGTCCAGAGAGTTACCCCGACTGGCTAAAGGTGAAGTATGATTCGTTATGGCCAGATGATGGTTTAAAAGCCATGTTGCCTATATATGTAGAGGCTTTAGAAAATGATGGGGAAGAGTTTGGTTTTGGCCCTTGGATTATCTTACATAAACATAAGGATATGGTAATCGGGGATATTGGTTTTAAAGGGAAACCCGTTGACGGGGTGGTAGAGATCGGATATTTTATCTCCAATATTCATAGAAACCAAGGATATGCCAAAGAGGCTATTGACTCTATGGTTCATTGGGCATTCTCCCAAGATGGTGTTGAAACAATTGCTGCAAGGTGTACATCACAAAATGTGCCATCATGTAAGGTTTTAGAAGCGAATGGGTTCAAACGTACTGGTGAACAAGACGGGTTAATTGTATTTGAAGCGCATAAGAAAACGTCTTGGCAAAGATAAACCGTTTAGTAACCAAAAAAAGGTGTTGTGGCTATAGAAGCCATAACACCTTTTTTATGGATAAAGTCCTTTTCTATTCTTCTTATTAAATCTTGTAGTTAAATTTAATGATACCGGCTTCTTTCGCTGAGTTGAACGCAATCACAATAAATGGCCCAATGAAGAAACCTAATACCCCGATTAGTTTTAAGCCTAAATACATGGCGATCAGTGTGGCTAAAGGTGATAATCCAATATGGCGTCCCATTACTTTCGGTTCAACAGTACGGCGTATGGCCAGAAGAACAACGGCTAATATAGATAATTCTGTTCCCATTGCGAGATCGCCCACAATAAAAGCATACAAAGCCCATGGACCAAGTACTGCGATTGATCCTATAATGGGTATGAAATCAATTGCCCAAATGATAAGCGACATTAATACAGCCACTTTAGGCGAAATGTACAGTAACCCTAGTAAGGATACTACAAAGATAATAATACTAACTAGAAATTGAGCTTTCAGAAATCCGAAAACAACATAGGAAAGACGGCTATTCATAAAGCGGACCTTTTCAGCTGTTTCAGAAGTCATGTGTTCGTACGCCTTGGCCTTGAGCTTTGGAATTTCTAACATAAATAAGAACAGCGCGATTAAATACACTAAGAAACTTACTAAATAGTTAGGAATTTCAGCGAGGAAATTTCCTATCTTCTTCAGTTGGTCGTCCACTTTGTATTCTTCTGTGTATGTATCGAACTTCTCTTTCAAGGTCCCATTTACTTCATCTACTACTGTAACAGGGAAACGTTCTACGAATTGATTAGTGTCTTTTGCCCATTCATCAAAGAATTCCTCGATCTGTTCGAAATAGGCAGGTGCATTATTTGCCACATTAATAACTTGCGTAACGGCTTTGGTTACTAATAATGAGCCGGCCAGCCCGATGACAATTAGAAATGTGATGTAAACAATAATCACAGAAAGCTTCCGCTTAAAGCGAAATTTGTACTGTAACCACCTTACCAATGGGTTTAAAAATAGCGCTGTAAAGAAAGCCAATAGGAGTGGCAATGATACAGGTAATATAAAGTAAGCACCAATTAATAAGATAACGGTTAGAAAAATTAGAACCCAATGTCTTTTACTCATATAACGGAACAATTTACTTTCAGAAGCTCCTTTCAATCAACACTCTCATAATGAAAATATAGCATGAACCTCTCCTTTTGAACAGTTAAAAACCTTAAATAAGAATCATGTATTATTGCTTTGGAACATACGATGAAACGAGAAGGGGGATTGTCCATGTGGAAAGAGTTTAAGGCTTTTGCTACGAAAGGGAATGTACTGGATCTATCCATAGCTGTTGTAATTGGAGGCGCCTTCGGAAAAATCATTGAATCCCTTGTAGATGATGTTGTTATGCCTGTAGTGGGTTTATTGATGGGAGGCGTTAACCTCCAAGCATTGCATATCCAATTTGCGCTAGGTAAAGGGACGGTTTACATTCAGTATGGTGCATTTTTACAATCGGCAGTCGATTTTTTTATCATCACATTCGCTATTTTCTTATTTCTAAAAGTCATTTTTAGACTTCGAGGGAAAGCTAAAGGTCAGGTTCAGTTTCAAGAAGAAACCACAGATCAAATCTTAGGAGACATTAGAGATCTACTAAGAGAACGTTCCCATATGGAGCAAAATAGCCCGAATCATCCGATTGTCTACATTCAAAAAAATAAGGAAAAGACTGCTAACGGTCGATCTCGTTAACAGTCTGTCTCCATTAATTATTTTTTTGGTACTTTTCAAGCATTTCTTTTGCACCGTCAAATTGATATTGGTCAATGAGTTTCTTAGCACGATCGAGCAGGTGCTCATTTTGAAATTCGTCAATCATATCTTTAACGCGATCTAAAAGCTTATTGCTCTTGTCTACAAGCGTATCAGGAAAATCTTCTCCATCCCCGTATTCTACACCGTGAGGATAGTAATGTTTTCCTAGAAGTGGGGTTAACAACTGCATAGTAGCATCCTGCTTATCGACATCGCCTTCAAGAGCGTAACCTTGTACTCGTAAGTAATACGTCTGGCCCTTAGTAGCCGTGTTGATTTTATAGTCATAGGTTACTCGTTCATAGTCCCACTGACCACCTCTGACAAAACCAGCCTTCTTCATCAAGTGATCCAATTTCTTCAGTTCTACGATTGCGCCTTCGATACCTTTACCTTCAATTCTCATGTGTTCCACCTCGCATCATGTCTTTATGTAAACGTGTTCTTACTTAATCATATAAAAAACTTGCTCAACTTGCAATTATTTCCCTATTAAAATGTTGCTTATGTAGAATCTCCTTTAGTCAAATCCAATTCCTACAATGTTTCATGCAAGATATGTGCGGTTTAGGAAACATTAAAATATGGGATGAGTCACAGTCCATCCAATAATAAATGGTACGGAGGAGATATGGATGAAATCAGTAAGAGATATTATGACAACAGATGTAGCATGTTGTACAGCAGATGATACTTTGTATGAAGCGGCTACTAAAATGAAAGAGCGAAATGTAGGGTCCATCCCTGTATGTGATAACCAGCAGAATCTTCTAGGAATGGTAACGGATCGTGATCTTGTTATAAGAGGATATGCAGGGAAGCATTCAGGCTCTACAGCCATTCAAAAGGTGATGAGCGATCACATGGTATCCGTGACTCCTGAAACGTCTGTGAAAGAAGCTGGAGATGTAATGGCGGATAAGCAAATTCGTCGTTTGCCAGTTGTAGAAAGCGGTAAACTTGTTGGTATCGTCTCTCTTGGAGATCTTTCGTTAGATCAAAAATCGAACGAAGCAGCAGGTCATGCCTTAGAGGAAATCTCAGAGCGCCCTGAACTTCATTAATAAGTTAGAAGGTCCCATGACATGTATGGGGCCTTTTTATTTTACCTTAACGGGCCATCAGGAGTTCCGTTCATTCGAGGTAGTGTTCTATGATTTCTATCATATTTACTTATGTTCTCTATTATACTGAAGTATCAGTGGTAGAAAGGCGTGAGAATATGAATCAAAGATTAACAGTTGTACTCTTTCTTATATTAGTGATCGTTAGTACTGTGATAGGTTCAAGAGAATGGAGAGAAAGAGCGGATCCACCAGGAGAACTTTCACTTTCTAACTATAGTGGAGAGGGTGGTGATGAACGCGAATCGATCTCTGTTATTTCAGAAAGCATTGAACCACCTAAAGCCTCTTCTTCTTCTTCTTTACAGCACCTTATTGGAAAGACTGGGAGAGAAATTGAGAATGAATTTGGAAAAGCCGAACGTAAAGACCCTACACCTTATGGGTATACGTGGTGGATCTATAGTACTTCTGTAAATTACTATCAGATTGGAATAGAGAATGATGAAGTGGTGGCTGCGTTCGGTATTGGCCCCTCATTAGACCTTGATACGATCAAGATTGGTCAATCAAGGAAAGAAATAGAGGAGAAATTAACACTTGAAAAAGAAGTTGAGATTAAAACAGAAGAAGGGTCTTTTCTCTTCACCCTAACCGAAGAAGACTTTAAGCAAAGGCCTCTCTCAAAGATGAATGATTCAGAGGTTATTCAACTTTATTTTGATGAGAGTACAAATCAGTTATCTTCTGTTCGGGTGATGAACAATAAAATCCTTCTTCTCCATCGACCTTATGATGTTTCTTATACTGGTCAGCTACCTGAATTACCTCTTTTATTAGAAAGTGAGTGGAAGGAGATAGAGAAAGGTACAGAGCAGCAAATTTATGCCATCTCAAACCAGTTACGTAGCAGGTTCGGAGTGGATAAACTCGTTTGGGATGAACTAACTGCAGGAGTCGCCTATCAGCATAGTAAAGATATGGCTGAGCGCAATTATTTTTCTCATATTTCTTTGAGTGGGGAAGGTCTTAAGGAACGGTTGAAAAAGGGGGATATTCAATATGCCTCAGCTGGTGAAAACATCGCAGCTCAATACCCGGATGGACCAGCTGTAGTAGAAGGATGGCTAAATAGTGAGGGACACCGTGAAGCATTGCTTAATGAAGGGTACACACACCTTGGAGTGGGGGTCTATCGTTACTATTACACACAAAATTTCCTTGAAGAGCCTTATTAGGCATATACACAAAAGCGTTTACTTACTCATATACTGACCATAAAAGAGAACATAAGGTGAGGTGGTTCAGTATGAGTTCACAATTACACCCTTCTGTTGCTGAGTTCAAAGAGTTTGTGGGCCGTTATCCTAAATTAATTCAGGAAGTTCGCCAAAAAGGAGAGAGTTGGCAGCCTTATTATGAAAAATGGGTATTACTAGGTGAAGAGGATCCTTATTGGGAGCAGTTCAATCAACCAACAGAACAACAAAAAGCCAACACTCAGGATGTGGAGCAAGAGCAAGAGGAAGATAATGATTCTGGGAAAAATAAAGAAATGATGGGTCAGTTTATGAATATGATTGAAAATGTGGATTTAAATAAAGTGCAAGGCCATATTCAACAATTAAATGGAGCAATATCAAACATTCAAAATCTTGTAGGGCAATTTCAAGATATGAAAAAGACAAATCCAAGTAAAGGAAATACGCCTAAAAGATCCCCGTTTGGTTTTGGACGTGATTGAGAGGTGATTCTATGCAACCTGGTGTCTATCAATATCTAAATAATCGTCCAGATCTTGTTCATTTTATTAGGCAAAATCCTAAATGGTATCGCAAAATTACCCGTGACCCAAGTGTACTTGTTGGGATGGAAGAGGAAGCGAAATATTACTTTGGGAAGACGACGACTCAAAAAATGGAGCGAATGACAAATCAACTTCAAATGGTCCAAATGCTTATGCAAATGGCTCAGGCAATGAAAGAATAAAAAAAGTTCATAAATATTTCGTATTTCTAAAAGAATTTGGTAAAATAGCAAGTGGAGGTGATTTACTTGCTAGCTACTTCGGAGACAGTAGAAATCCTGGATCAAAGTGAACAGTTAGGGAAGTTGGTATCAGGTTCAGACGTATATGAAAGATACCTCCAAGCTAAACAAGATATGGAGCGGGATCGAGAGGCCCAACGCCTGATCCGAGCTTTTCAAGATAGTAAAATCCAGTATGAAGAGGTTGAGCGATTCGGTCGATATCATCCTGACTACAACCAAATTATGAAGGCGGTACGTCAGAAGAAACGTGATATGGATATGAATGATTATGTGGCAGCCTACAAAGTAGCAGAACGTGAGCTTCAGAAGCTACTTGATGAACTGAGTCAGATCATTGCTGGAAGCATCAGTCCCCAGATTAAAGTTCCTAAAGACGGTGCAGTCTTTCAGGATACGGGCAGTGGCTGTGGCTGTGGCAGTGGTGGCGGCTGTGGCTGTTCTTAACCTGTTTTACTGAAATCGAATACAGTCTGTGCACATGTTTCCGCAACAAAACATCTTTTGTTGTGGCACAAGGAAACGGACACGATACACATAAAGCGCTTCATACTCTCGGACGTATGTCATAGAGAGGGTGAGGCGCTTTCCTTTCATGGCTGTAGCAGCGGCCCTCTTTAAGCTTTCTTCAACTTTAGGTCGATTCATCTTCTCTGAAGTTGAAAATACATAAACAAAAGGCAAGCCTGCGATGATTTTTTTATAACTCAAGTGAACACATGATTCAGCATTTAAAGTGTCCAAAAAAAGTTCCCAAGCCTTTTCTACTTCTGTCATCCTACTACCTCCTCATATGGAAAGATGTTCATTCAATGATTGAACCTTTTCTCAATATTTGCTAAACTGATTTCAAACTACAAATGAAAGAGGATGCCCTATGTTTACAAAAAGACAAGGAATAGTCATATGGTTTCAACATATGAAAAATATCCGCCAAATTAAACGTTATGGTCATTTAGTACATGCATCGAAGAAACATAAGTATGCTCTTTTATACGTCAATCAAGACGAAATAGAAGACGTGATGACAAAACTTTCCAAACTTCATTACATTTCTAAGGTAGAACCTTCTTATAAACCTTTTATTCGAACTGAATATGAAAATTCAAAGCCAGACAAGGCGAAAGAATATGATTACAAATATGGTAGTATATAAAAAGAGCATGGGATGATGGTCCCGTGCTCTTTTTCATGATTAACTCATAGGAGCAATGTAGCGGTTCATTCGTAGTATCCCTATAAGATGCTGATAAAATAACTCTTTCTCACCGAAGATCTGACTAGGTTGTACGGTGAGTTCTATTATGTCTTTCTCAAGCTCTTCTGCTAAGTTTTTAAACAGATCGAAACGCTTATTAGGCGTTTCGTGAGGATAAGGGACTCCTTCGCGGCAGATATACAGAGGTTGGAAGTTCCCTGGAGTTGTCGGCTTCATGACAACAGCAAGCGAGGTTCGTTTTTCATTTCCTGTTGTTGTGTGAAATGCCATTACATGTTGCACTCTTTCAGGCATGCTGCGACTTAATGCAAGTAACTCATATAAGTCTGAGTATCCTTGCCCTAGTTCGATAAAACGTTGAATCATATGGCCACCTCTTTTATAGTAATCTCTTCTGATACTGTAGCAAAAAATAAAGAGGTTGGATAGTTACAAATGTAAAGAGGAGTTACCAACAATGATCAGGAAAGCGTTACTTTACACAACCCCACTAATCTTTTTACTCATTCTCCTTGTTCTCTATCAGTGGAGTATGTATACATACGGTCCTGCCTCAACAGAAGAATCAGGGGATCCACCAGCATCCTCTATTACGATTACTCATTCCCCGTCTGGAACGGATATTGAGCAAACCATTAAAGGAATCAATGAAGGAACCTATATCCTCGTTGTTCCAAATGGTGCCGAGGATATGGAGTGTGTATACGAGGAGGGGGAATCTTGTTTAATGGAGGAAACGTCTTCTTCTATAAACGTTACGGTTTCTTCTAATAAAAAACTCCATTTTACTTACCGAATCTCATCAGGCGAAGCCGAGCAGGCGTTTGGTAGTCATTGGTTTATGAAGATAAAACAGAAGGATTCCTACATACCAATGAATATGAAGGTTTCACTTGCGGAAAAGCAACCATCTCATTGGACATGGTTCAGTCCTGCTAAGAAAGAAGCGGTTATAAAAAAATCAACTATTGATTACTATAAATGGGAAGCTCAGAAAACGGATCACTTTCCCCTTTATGTTATAGATACGAAAGGCTATGTGGAACAAACTCGGGGCTCTCTAACAATCTACTCTAATAAAAAACTCTCAGAACAAAATTTGAATAATACAGAAAAATTATATAGGTCGTTATCTGATCAACCTCTCATTCTGTTAGTGGGTAGGGATGTTCCTGATGGTTCTAAAGGCGTTTTGTCCATCCCATCCTTTAGCTTGGAAAACGTTGAAAAAGCTTGGTATCGTATGCTCGTTACAAGCAACTACGACATACCTGATGAAGAGAGATGGTTGATTGAATCGATTGTTGCTTATGCAACTTCCACTGAGCCTGATTCAGAAAAAGGTGAAAAGGTGAAACAAGCACTCGATGCTGAACTATCAGCAGAGGAAAAAGACGCGTTTTTAAATAGCATTTCTAAAAAAAGAAAAGGTACCCTAGTAGCTAATTTGGACCAGAGTCTCAGTGAGGTTGAGGGGTTGGAAACGACATTTTTTCAAAAAAACAAAGAAAAGGAAAAGCCTTTTGTTTCTTTATTCTATTATGAAACGAAACCCATTGTAATAAATGGGGAGCGTAATGATGTGGCGTGGGACCCTATCTTGATGAACAAAAACCGATCTTTCCCACTCGGTGGCTTGGCCGAGGTCTTACATATAGATGTAACAGGAATTCCGGGTGAAGGCATTTATATCGTGAGAAAAGGGGAGGATACGTGGAGGTTTACCCTTGGGAAACAAACATTTATTGAGAATGAAGAGTCATTTGGCATTGCTAGTGATGTGTTATTCCAATTAAATGGCGAAGTTTATATAAAAGAACGATACATGAAAGAGATTCTTGGAATTCATGTTCAAGAAGATTCGAATAACCTCTATATTCGAAATTAAAAAAAGCCTGCAGACACATTCATGGTCTGCAGGCACCTTTTTTGATTTAATTCACATCAAATCAAAAAGGCAAAGGGAGAGGAGAAACCGGAGGAAGAACTTATGGGGAAACGTAAGTCTTCTCCGTCTTCGGGAACGATTAGGAGAACTCCTAACCGCTCTTTACACAGTATGAGCGGTTTACGTTCCATTTATACTCTGAGTTTGAAAAATATTAAAGTGATCTTTCGAAAACTTTTAGAAAGGGAAGAAGTAGGGATGTGGAAGGGGACTTGTGAGTTTCCTCTTTAAGATTGTTTATGGTAGGATTATGTACGAAATGGTTAGAGAAAGGTGTTGACTCTATGCGCGTAATTGCTGGAGAACATAAAGGGCGTCAACTTCAACCTGTACCCAACCGGTTGACACGCCCTACGACAGATAAAGTAAAAGAAGCTCTATTTCAAATGATTGGTCCTTATTTTGAAGGCGGAGCATGCCTGGACTTGTTTGCAGGAAGCGGAGGCTTAGGGATAGAGGCATTAAGCAGAGGGATGGATCAAGCGATTTTTGTAGATAAGCACCCTAAAGCGATTGCCACAATCTACGAGAATTTGAAGACATTAAAGCTACAAGACTATGCTGAAGTTTATAAGAACGATGCGTACCGAGCAATTAAAGCAGCAGGAAAGAGAGGCTTATCATTCCGGTTAGTCTTTTTAGACCCTCCTTATGAGAAGTTCTCATACGAAGAGCTTGTGGATTCTCTGGTTGAGCATAATGTGGTGAATGAAGAAACCGTTATCGTGTGTGAGCACTCTTCGGAACAATCATTACCAGATTCATTCGGTTCTTTCACATGCTTCCGACATGAAACATATTCAAGTATTATTTCAATTAGCCTTTATAAACAAGAGTAGAGGAGGAAGAGTATGGCGACATTAGCAATCTGTCCAGGGAGCTTTGATCCAATTACATATGGCCATCTTGATATAATAGAACGTGGGGCAAAGATCTTTGATCATGTTACAGTAGCTGTATTTCATAATCGTGCAAAATCCCCACTGTTTTCTGTTGAAGAACGTATCGAAATGATTCAAGAAGTGACGAGTCATCTTAACAATGTAACAGTCGATTCGAGTAGTGGGCTACTGATTGATTATGCTGAGGAAAAAGGTGCCAATGTGGTGTTAAGAGGCTTACGAGCGGTGAGTGATTTTGAATATGAAATGCAGATTACCGCAATGAACCGTAAGCTCAATGATTCAATTGAAACGTTTTTTGTCATGACTAACAATCAATATTCTTTCTTAAGTTCAAGCATTATGAAAGAAGTTTCTAAATATCACGGTGATGTATCTGAACTTGTCCCTCCACAGGTTGAAGAAGCTTTAAAAGGGAAGTATAAAAAATAGCCCTCTAACATTTTGTTAGCCGGGCTATTTTTTTATCATTCTTCTATACAATATCAGACTAGCCATAGCTAAGGAGCCAATCGTTAATAAGGGACCGATCGAAACGAGTTTTTCAAAGAGTTCTGACCAGAAACTTTCATGTTGACTTAACCTTATCCAAACAGGTGACTCATTCGATTCAAAGGCTTGACGATCGACGTATAGTGGGATGAATAATAAGACACTTAACATGGCTGCAAATAGTCCGTGTAATATACGAGCCAAGAAATAAGGTCTAAATCGTATATCTGTATCTGCTAGAATGCTGGCAACTTGTGCTTGCACAGAAAAACCATTAAAGGCAAGGATAAAGCTCACGCAGATTACTTGTTGTAAAAGTACTGCGTTCTCCGCTTGTGCTGTCATTTGGGATCCTAACGTAATTTCGAAAAGCCCGGATATAAATGGGATGGTCAACTCTTGTGGCAGAGTTAGCATTTGGAATAGGATACCTATTGCCCCGGCAATAATAGGTGTGATTCCTACAAGGAAGAGTAATTTATTAAATACGGAAAACATTATAATAAACCCGCCAATCATCAGTAAGGTCTGGATGGAAGATAAAACAGCATCTCCGAAGAATTTCCCGAAAGGGCGTGGTTCCTCTAACCTGGATTGGTGGAGAGCTTGAAAGGCTTTCTTTAACGTGATTTTTTCACGGGTTTCGTTTCCTTCTTCTTCAGCGGGGTTCTCACGACCATAAAAGCGCATGCAAATACCAACAAGCGTATTACCTACATAGTGACATGCTGCAAGTAAAACGCCTAATGTAGGGTCGTGAAAGAAGCCTACGGATACAGCTCCGAATATAAAGAGAGGGTTGGAGGCATTAGTAAATGAAACAAGTCGCTCTGCTTCTATGCGGGTCAATTGTTTCTCTTGTCTTAACCTTGCTGTTAACTTAGCCCCTGAAGGATATCCGCTTGCCATTCCCATAGCCCATACGAAGCTGCCTACTCCAGGCACTTTAAATATGGGTCTCATGATGGGTTCAAAGAGAATCCCGATAAATCGAACCACCCCAAAACCGATTAATAGTTCAGCCGTTATAAAAAAGGGGAGAAGGGAAGGGAATACAATTTCCCACCACATGTTCAATCCACGGATCGATGCTTCTAATGCTTGGTCCGGGAACCGGATTAGGGAAAAGGCTAAAAACAATGCCAGTAAAGCAAGTGCGAGTGATTTCACTTGAGATTTCATAAAAAGCCCCCTACAAATTGGCCGACTGTACTTCTCTTTTTGGAAATAGTAAAATGTTCATAACATATACATACAAAGTACAAGCGTTTCTATACCACTATACGCTCATGTGAAAGGGTTTTATGCCATAAAATAAGAAAAGAATGGCGAGAAAAGGGGGGGCTTAAGGTGAAGAGACCTGTTATTGGATTAGCCTTAGGTTCTGGGGGCGCGAGAGGTTTTGCGCATCTTGGTGTATTGAAAGCACTTCATGATGCAGGGATTCAAGTAGACCTCATCGCCGGTAGTAGTATGGGTGCGCTCGTTGGATCCTTGTATTGTGCTGGTCAGGATATGGATCAACTGTATAAACTAGCTAGAACATTTAAGCGCAAGTATTACTTAGACTTTACCGTCCCTAAAATGGGGTTTATTCAAGGTAAGAGAATTAAAGAGTATATAAGCTTGTTTACCCACAGAAAAAACATAGAAGACCTAAAAATCCCCTTCGCAGTTATTGCGACCGATTTAAAAACAGGCGAGAAAGTGATCTTTAAAGAGGGCAATACAGCAAATGCCGTAAGAGCGAGTATCTCAATCCCAGGAATATTTGTTCCAGAGAAGATAGGGGATCGGTTATTGGTTGACGGCGGAGTTGTGGACCGTGTTCCCATTTCAGTAGCAAGAGAGATGGGGGCAGATATTGTAATTGGTGTGGATTGTGCTCATTTCGATGGTAGTAATGAGGTTCAATCCATTTATGATGTTATTATTCAAAGTATTGAAATCATGCAAGAGGAATTGCTGAGCCAGATCGATCTTAATGCAGATTTCATGTTAAAACCAGACATCAAAAAATATAGTTCACGAGCTTTTACAGATATAGAGGAGATTGTGAATGAAGGAGAGAAAGAGGCCAACCTGCATATTAAGTCGATTCGAACGTATATAGAGCATTGGAAGGAGCCAGAAAATGAAGCAGAATAAAAGGTATTTTATAGTCTTTGCCATTGTAGTGGTACTCGCTTTTTTCTTAGCGCAGTACCGTTTACCCTATTATATTTATCAGCCGGGATCGGCTGATGATTTAAATCCTATTGTACAAGTTGAGGGAGCTTATGACAGTGAAGGAGAAATGCACTTAGTTACCGTTAGTGGTGGACCCGCTACACCTATTAGGTATGTAATTGCCAAAATTCTTCCTTATCATCAAGTTTACGATATTGAAGACATCTTCCCTGAAGGAGTAGATCAGGAAGAGTATCACCATGCTCAAATTCAAGTGATGGCATCTTCTCAAGAAGCGGCTCAGGTGGTTGCATATAGGGCTGCAGGGAAAGATGTTACGATTAAAAGTGATGGTGTGATCGTTATGCGTGTAGAAGATGGGATGCCTGCTGAGGGGAAACTCGAGGTTGGGGATCGAATTACTGAGGTGAATGGAACACCAATTAAAGAATCTGAGGGGTTAATTGAGCTTATTTCACCTCTTGAAGTCGGAGATAGCGTAGAGGTAACCTTTGTTCGAAGTGGTAAGGAAATGACGAAAACGGTCTCTTTAGGAAAACACCCTGAAGAAAATCGAGCTATTATGGGAATTGGGCTTGCAACCAAGAGGAGTGTAGAAGTGGATCCTCCTGTGAAATTCAAGAGTGGTGAAATCGGAGGCCCAAGTGCTGGACTCATGTTCTCTTTAGAGATGTATGATCAACTAACAGAAAACGATATAACAAAAGGGTACCAAGTTGCTGGTACAGGTGAGATTTCAATTGAAGGTAAAGTTGGAAGAATTGGTGGCATTGATAAGAAAGTTGTGGCTTCTGATGACGAAGGGATTGAAATTTTCTTTGCTCCAAATGAAGGAGGAAAAGAAGGCTCTAATTATGAGGTTGCCAAGAAGACGGCTGAAGACATCGGGACAGATATGAAAATTGTGCCTGTCGATACGTTTGAGGACGCTTTAGAGTACTTGAAAGACTTAGAACCTAAGGGTAAATAAAAAACACTACAAAGGGCTCCAAATTGTACAATAAGATACAATTTGGAGCCCTTTTGACATTTAGAGTTTACTGGCCAATATTTTGATGTTCAGCTTTCTTTGCTATGTCGTGGCGTTACTCTGGCTGATTGAAAAAATGTAATAATCAGAAGTGTACATCCGTGTTTCCACGGTTGTTTGATCATTTCCTTTAGAGAAAATCAGGTCTGTTCCATCTTGCTCAAGGAAAGCCCATCCTTTTTCGCCCATAAAGGTTTTGACGATGTAATAATAGTCGCCCTCCACCGGGGTGTGTGGTGTGATGTAGCTCTCTGATTCTGAATCAATCTGCACATAAGGTTTGTCGCCAAATTTAAGCTGCACGATGCCGCTGATGACGGGGATAGGATTTCCTTCTTGAAACAGTGTATCTTTAAATGCAAATCCAATAGATCCCACGATAATAAACAGCGCAAGAAACGTAATGCTGAACCATCGTAACAGTTTGCGCAACCTCATTCCCCCTTTAACTTTTAGACGATCAATCAATAAGGAATGTTTCACATATGCGGCATTACTGGTGGGCCTAATTCTCTTTTGCGCAGGCGTTTCTTTTGTTCTGCTGGCAGACAAGACAAATAGGCGTCCACAGAACGCTCCTCTATTGTAACAAATTCATGGTTTCCTGACTGCACATTTGGAAGGATTGGTACACCCATTTTTTTCTTTTGTTGCCGAATGTAGGATCGACCAGTTTCTGACATGCCTAATAAACGCACATAAGGCAACTGGTTCAGCTGAAGGATAGGCTCGATTTCTTGTTTTTTAGTATGAGTCAAAATATGAGTAATCGTTCGCTGAAGTCGTGTCCATGTGTACCGTTTTGTTTTTAGTAGAGTCATCCACTCCGAGAAATTTGTTGCTTCTTTAATTGTATGCAGCAAGCGGTGTTCAAGACCCTCCTCCACACCATGAAAGGATCTAATTTCTTCAGGGGAGAGGGTAGTAAGCTTATATTGGAGTAATGGAAAGTAGCGCTCCCAATCATGCCATCCAGTTGCTTTTTGCTTGTATTCCATTAATTTTTCTATTGAAGACCCGGGTAATGAGCCTTCAGCTTCTTTTGTCATCTCTTTTCCTTCTAGAATGGATTTTCTTATACTTGTTGCACTAGCAATCTGATGAGTAATCGTCTCATCGTGATAACCGCTTTGAGTCCGTTTAATCGTCATAGGAGTGATGGATAAGTCATGATCAAGTATGGTCTTCGTATAGCTGTATCCTAATATGTTATTCGGTTGTGAGAGGTCAATGGCGTGATTCGATAAACCAATTGCCTCATATGCGTGCCGGCTTGCTTCTGGAAAAGAGAAGCCTTGATCTAAGTATTGGTGGAGGGATTCCTTGTAGGACGTTTCATGCGCGTTCACATGCTCATAAGCTTTCAAAAAAGGCGAGATATCCCCCTGTTCACTCCCAAAGCATATGGTATCAACTCCTATTTCTGAAAGGGTGAGAACAGAGCCTTTTGCAAATAAGTCACTGTTTTGTACAGCAAACACATAGGGCAGCTCTAATACAACATCAACGCCCTGTGAGAGGGCGATTTCAGTTCGGTGCCACTTGTCAATAATGGCAGGTTCCCCTCTTTGAAGAAAATTTCCACTCATGACGGCGATCATACAATCTGCTCCGGATGCTTCCTTTGATTGCTGTAAGTGATATAAATGACCAAAGTGGAAAGGGTTATACTCGACAATAAGTCCGCACGATTTCATGGCGTTCCCCTCTTTCTAATTGTGTTTTCCGTTCTTGAAAGAATTGACTATGATTATAAACTACCGAATGCGGGAAGCGAAATCAATATAAATAAGCTTTTCATCGCCATTACTTGCGTCACTCTTTAAGTTGTGGCATAGTGAAAAGACTATAAAAGCGAAATAATGAACGGCAATATGGCTGTAAAGAAAAAATGTTGACAAATTGTCTATTTCCTTTTAAAATAACTCTTGTTGCCTTGAGGTGATTAGAATGAAATTTGCTTTACAAAAATTAAAAGCAGCAGATCTTGAACCGGTAACGTTTGATGATCGCGTTGACATTTCTGAATTAGAAGAAATGCCGAATGACATCCGTTCAATTCCTGATGTACATGTTAAAGGTGAAGCCACTCGTAATGGAGATACGGTAACCTTTCGTTTTGCAGTATCTGGAACGATGACGCTCCCTTGTGCTCGTACATTAGCGGATGTAAACTATCCATTTTCCTTTGATGCGGTAGAAGTATTCTCCTTATCTCCTTATCACCAGGAAGGTGAAGATGAGATCCATGAAATTGCTGGAGAAGTTCTTGACTTAACGCCTTATATCAAGGAAAATGTAATATTGGAGGTTCCTTTGCAAGTGTTCGCTGATGATGAGGTGCTTGACGATGCTCTTTCTGAAGGGCAGGGCTGGCAGTTAATCACAGAGGAGAAGCAAGAAGAAAAGGTGGATCCTCGCCTTGCAAAGCTTCAACAATTTTTAGATGATAACAAAGAGTAAGAGATCCATCACATACAATCTGGATCGTGCATGAAGGAGGTGTAACACATGGCAGTACCAAAGCGTAGAACTTCAAAAAAGGTTAAAAACCAACGTCGTACTCACAAGAAACTTCACGTACCAGGAATGGTAGAATGCCAAAACTGCGGTGAATACACTAAACAACACCATGTTTGCAAATCTTGCGGACAGTACAATGGTAAACAAGTGGTTGAACAATAGTATGTTCAAAAAAAGGAGTGTCTCGTAGAGACGCTTCTTTTTTTGTGCTATTTTCTTACGTAGACCGACCTCGATGGCGTACTGATTGATTATATCTCGGTTGTTTGCGAAAGGGTCTGCATTCGGAATTGTCCTATTTTAAAACCGTTTAACGTCAATAGTTTGGTACAATAAAAGTAGATGGACAGAGAAAAGGGGAAATGATATGAGCGAATATGTTAAGTGGGATTTATATGAACAAGGGTATGGCATGATAACCCTTTATCGGCCTGAGCGACGAAATGCTCTTTCCTTTGATATGATTGAAGAGCTTCAGAGGTTAATTAGAGATGCTCGTAATTTAGAGTTAAAAGCGTTAGTTATTACAGGTGCGGGAACCGAGACGTTCTGTGCAGGGGGAGATTTGAATGATTTTCATGCAGATTTGTCCTCCCAAGAAGCATTTAGTGCATTGTATCCAATGAAAGAAGTGCTGTATGAGTTATCTCGTTTCCCAGTTCCTACGATTGCGTTACTAAACGGTCACACCAGAGGCGGTGGTTGTGAACTGGCTACTGCTTGTGACTTCAGATATGCAACAGAAGGAAGTACGATTGGATTTGTTCAAGGAAAATTAGGAATCTCACCGGGATGGGGCGGAGGAGCGATGCTCTATCAACGGATCCATCCTTTAAAAGCCTATGAGATGCTGGTCCAATCTCGGGTATATTCTACAGAAGAAGCTATACAGCTGGGGTGGCTTCAAGGGATCATTCATGAG
This sequence comes from Pontibacillus chungwhensis, assembly GCF_030166655.1. GTDB lineage: Bacteria > Bacillota > Bacilli > Bacillales > BH030062 > Pontibacillus. Next base: position 1,814,636 of record NZ_CP126446.1, read on the forward strand.
GATACGTTGGCTGAAGATATCGATCACATTCTGCAACCATTTTTGCAGAAAAATTTAGACCAATTGATCCATTTCAAACAGCAATATGTGAAGCAACAGATCCCGTTATCTCTTTCTGCTGATATGGATGATGAAGTGAGGCGTTGTTCAAATCTATGGGGGAATGAGGCTCATAAGGAAGCGGTCGAAAGATTTCAGAAATCGTAATTCTTTTTAAAATACACTGATTCCTGACCACCCCGCCTGCGCTTTTCTAGTGTCTAGCTTCGGGGGCTAGAGGTTAGAGAGATAAGACATGCCATTACAGTGAGCAAGCTCACTTCCATGTCCTGTCTTATCCTTACGCCTCTGACCAAGCTCCCTGTGCTTTTCTAATGTCTAGCTTCGGGGGCTAGAGGCTAGAGAGATAAGACATGCCATTACAGTGAGCAAGCTCACTTCCATGTCCTGTCTTATCCTTACGCCTCTGGCCAAGCCCCCCTGCGCTTTTCTTAATGTCTAGCTCCGGCTCCTAGCCCCTAGCGTCATAAGCAAGATGCCTACAGTCCGCTCTGCGAACTTACGGCATCTTGCTTATGCGGCCCCACAGGAAGTGGGGTCGTTCGACGTTGCCACAGGACGTGGCGATCTTAGTCGAGCTTCCTTGAAGGCTAAACAGTCGCCTTCGCTTTTCTAATGTCTAGCTCCGGGGGCTAGAGGCTAGAGAGATAAGACATGCCATTACAGTGAGCAAGCTCACTTCCATGTCCTGTCTTATCCTTACGCCTCTGACCAAGCCCCCTGCGCTTTTCTTAATTCCCTAGTCTATCTCTCCTATTAGTTGCATACATTTTTATTACACGTGATAGGAGGGATAGAATGAATGCTACGAGGCAGGATGCTTGGACACAGGATGAAGATGTTTTACTAGCTGAAACGGTTCTCCGTTATATCCGGCTTGGGAAGACGCAGTTAGAAGCGTTTGAAGAGGTGGCTAGGAAGCTATCACGCACTTCGGCGGCTTGTGGGTTTCGTTGGAATGCGACTGTGCGTAAACGATATTCAAAAGGGATTCAATTAGCGAAAGAAGAAAGAAAAAGAGGCGGGGTTGGAAAAGAAGAGGTGGCCTCTGCCGAGGAGTCTATCGCCTCCGCATTTTCCATTGATGACGCCATCTCATTTCTAGAAACCATGAGGCAAAATGTTTCTGGAGCAAAACCTGAGCCTCACAAACAAGAACTTTCTCAACTCTATGAGGAAAACCAAAAGTTGAAGGATCAGGTTAAACGATATCATCAAGCATGGGAAGAGATGGGGAAACTTTGGCAATGGGTGCAAATTCCGAAAGAAAAAGGCTGATCCGTTATGTGATCAGCCTTTTTTCTGCTCTCAGCACTATTGATTTAAGAAGGGTTTTTTTCTGATACGCCAGCAGGTGTCCAGATAAGAGGGTTTTCCCCTAAATCTCGTTCCATATCATATTTAGCTTTTTGGAAGCCCATCTTCTCCCAAAAACCGTGAGAATTGATGCGAGGATTCGTTTTGATTGGAAGTTCAAAGCTTTTAGCGAAATCTACAAGTTTCTTGCCGTAGCCTTTTTTTCGGTAATCTGGCAGAACCTCGAGCTTCCAAAGCTCTAAATAATCTTGGGCGGGTTGAAAGTAGTCGTCATAGCGTGAAGAAACCTGATAAAGACTCATGCGAGCTACTAAAGCGTTTCCATAATAAATCCCATAAAACGGTGAAACGCTATCATTTTCGATTATGTTACTTTGCAGGTCCTCTAACATTGAAAGCTCTTGATTTCCGTATTCTTTAAATCGTTTAAATTCTTCTAACGTTTTAAAATTAACCACTAGTTTTTGAACTTGTATGGTATCCATCATTATAAAGTCCCCCTTAAAACCATAATCACACATCTCTATTATAATATAAAAATTTTCTGAATTAAATGATTTGTGTTTCCTTTATTGCCATTTAAGTAGATGGCGCTGTGCCATTCAGGAGAGATGTGTCCTGCAAAAGTGGCTCGAGGTCCAGCGTATTCGCTCAAAACTCCCTTTATCCTAAAGACCAGAGAAAGAATATTTGCTAAAATGAGCAAATAGGAGGATTTTCGCCTCTTGTTGTATAAAGAAAAGAAGAGAAGAAGCAAAAGTGGGTGAATAGGTTGAAAGTAGCTATAATTGGGGCTGGAGCTGTTGGGTTATTGTACGCAATTAAAACTCAAGAAAGAGGACATAAAGTAACCCTATATGCTCGGAGACAAGACCAGATAGAGCTTATCAGAAGAGAAGGTATTCAGGTGGGAGAGGAGCACACCTCCCGTACCATTCATATAGAAGATGTGACGCGTTTACATCATTTCTTCGATTTGGTTATTCTTGCAACGAAGCAAACTCATGTTGATGAAGTGGTAGCATTAATGGCTGAAAAGAAAGTGACATCTCCTGTCTTGTTTCTTCAGAACGGAATGGGACACGTGGACCTGGCTGTTAACATGCCGAACCCGTCGGCTGTAGGTGTTGTAGAACATGGCGTACGAAAAACATCTGACAGAGGTGTTTTGCATACAGGATTGGGACTGACCCGAATCGCAGCGGTGAATATGGAAAGAAGACAAGCCTTATGGATTAAAGACCAGCTAGATTCTAAGGAGTTTTCGTATGTATTTGAAGAAGATTGGTTTGAAGTATTATCTAATAAACTCATTGTGAACGCCGTGATTAACCCAATAACAGCATTATTTAACATAAGGAACGGAGAGATTCTCGAAAACCCTTATCTTTTAAATATAGCGAAACGGCTATGCGAAGAAGCTTGTATGGCTCTTTTGAAAACAGATGGTGATCGTCAATTTGAACGTGTCACTCACATAATGGAGCAAACGAAGTGGAACCGATCTTCAATGCTAGCGGATGTATTACACCAAAGGGAAACAGAAATCGAAGGAATCTCTGGATATATATTGGAGAAGTGCAAACAAGACCTCCCTTATACATCCTTCGTCTATGAAGGACTAAAGGGAATAGGACAAATCAGAAGGAGGGAGAACATGTGAACCAGGTGATTGCCTATCTTGCAGCGATCTTAATTACTATGCCAATTCCTCTTACAATAATTGTATACCTAATCATGAGGAAAACAGTAAAGAATAAAAAGAAATCCTTGCACATGACAGTAAACAGTATGACAGTTATTTATGTTTTAGCTGTGCCGGCGGCTTTATTTGTCATTTTTGAGCGATCTTATATTAGTTATGTTTTTATTTTACTTCTTCTTTTACTTAGTCTTTTTATCTATTTACAATGGAAGGTAAGAGATGAGATTGAATTCAGAAAAGCATTTAAAGGATTTTGGCGTTTCAGTTTTCTGTTATTTGCAGGCTTGCACATATCTTTGACGATTTATGGGCTGGCCAATAGGCTTATGACTTTATGATGCCTTTTAAGTGAAATCCCTTCGTCTTTTCGATACAATACGAGAGGAATACATAGAACTTATTGAAAAAGGAGAAGGTTATCCATGCGGATCCAACCCATTGAATTACCATCACAGAATAAATTTATCCAACATTATCGTGCTCAGCATGAGGAGCTATTAAATAAATTTCATTACAACCCATACAAACAAGAAGAGTATGAAAGGCGAGTTGCAGAATTAGAAGAACGTCATTTCCAACGAGATGCTCTTGCAGACCATCTTCAGCGTGTGAATGAAGAGTGGGGAGCCAGTGAAGCAACAGTCTCTAATATCGAACGACTAAGAGATCCTCAAAGTGTTGTGGTTGTAGGTGGCCAACAGGCTGGATTGCTGACAGGTCCTCTATATACGATTAACAAAATCGTTTCGATTATCGTTATGGCTAAAGAACAAGAAGAAGCGCTTGGTCGTCCTGTACTTCCTGTCTTCTGGATTGCAGGTGAGGATCATGATTTTGATGAAATCAATCATATATATATGCCACAATCCCCGCGAATGAAGAAGCATAAAATTCTTCAAAAACAAATGAAAAAAGAAGCAGTTTCAGAAATGGAGATGGATCAAGAGGCTATCCAAACATGGATAGATCGATTGTTTATGGGCTTAAGGGAGAGTGAACATACCAATCACTTATATGACTTAATTAAGGGAGAGCTTAAACGATCTGTTACATTTGTAGATTTATTTGCTCGACTAACTCATTACTTCTTCAAAGAAGAAGGTCTTATTCTAATGGATGCTCAGCATAAAGACTTACGCCAACTTGAGAGCGGTTATTTTCAGGAAATGATAAGAAAACAGCCTGAAATCAGTGAAGGTGTGGTTCGGTCACTTCATTTAACAGCTCAACAAGGTTACTCTGTTAACTTAGAAGCTGAAGTAGAGGATGGACATCTATTTTATAAGTGGAACGGGGAACGTACTCTTTTAATGAAAGATGAAGAAGGAAATTGGCGCGGTAAAAAAGATGAATGTTGTTTTAGTGAAGAAGAGCTTCTCCATATTGCAGAAACAGAACCTCACCTTCTAAGTAACAATGTTGTCACGAGACCTTTAATGCAGGACCTTGTCCTGCCATCACTTACCTTTATCGCGGGACCTGGGGAAGTTGGATATTGGTCAGCGCTTAAGCCTGTCTTTGAAGCACTCAACATACAAATGCCACCGGTCATGCCTCGTTTATCTATGACCCTGCTTGATCGTCAGAATGAGAAATGGCTTCGTCGTCATCTTATCGATATAGAAAAGGCTGTGAATGAGGGTGTGACCGAGGATAAGAGCAAGTGGATTGCTATGCAAAGCTATCCTCCGATCGAAGAGTTAGCTGATGAAGTGAAGCGTGCGATAGAAAGAGCGCATCGCCCTCTGAAGGAAAAAGCGCATGAAATTCGGGATGACATCGGTCAAATTGCTGAGAAAAACCTCTTTTACTTGTTTAGGGATGTAGAGTTCTTGCAAGAAAGAATGGCTGATGCTCTTGAAGAGAAACATGGTCGTGAGCTAGAAGTATTCGATCAAATTGATTTACGCATTCACCCAGAAGGTGGTTTGCAGGAAAGAATTTGGAACATCTTGCCGTTTGCCAATGACCACGGCCCAGGCTTGCCGAAACAGCTCCTTACTGTAGAGTATGATTGGCGTAAAGCTCATCATGTTATATTCATGTAAGGAAACCGTTTATGTGAGCTGTGGAGTGATTTTAGTGAAATAGTTGAAAAATAATTAAATTTATTTAGAAATCCTGCCAATAAGGCAGGATTTTTTTTGTTCTGAAAGAATATTTAAGTTAAAGTGGAGGAAAGTGGTGGGATGTGGTACGCTTGTGTGAGAAAGTGGGGCTATCTATATGTTTATGGGAGAATATCAACACAATATAGATGCAAAAGGCCGAATCATTGTCCCTTCTAAGTTCCGAGAAGGCTTAGGGGAGAGCTTTGTCATAACACGTGGCCTAGATAAATGTGTATTTGCATACCCCCTTTCTGAATGGAAAGTGATAGAAGAGAAATTAAAGAAACTCCCACTCACGAAAAAAGATGCTCGAGCTTTTACTCGATTCTTCTTTTCTGGTGCCGTAGAGTGTGAAGTGGATAAACAAGGGAGAATCAATATCCCTGCACCACTCAGAAGCTATGCAGCGCTTGAGAAAGAAGTGATTGTAATCGGGGTTTCCAATCGAGTCGAGTTCTGGGCTAAAGACGATTGGGAAACGTATTTTGAGGAATCTGAAGATTCTTTTGCAGAAATCGCTGAGAACATGATGGATTTTGATATTTAGCAAATAATATAACAACCAGAGAATCTAACAGAAAAGGAATGAAAGTATGTTTGACCATATTACAGTATTAAAGGAAGAAACCGTCACTGGATTAGATGTTCAGCCGAATGGTATCTATGTAGATTGCACACTCGGAGGCGGGGGACACAGTGAGCGCATTGCTGCTCAACTAACTGAAGGAGGCCGCCTGATAGCTTTTGATCAGGATGAGGTAGCTCTTAAAGCAGCTAAAGAACGCTTAGCCCCTTATGCTGACCGTATTACCTTTGTACATGCGAACTTTCGGGAACTGAAGCAGTCCTTATTGGACCTTGGAATTGAGGAAGTAGATGGAATTGCATTTGATCTTGGGGTATCCTCTCCACAACTCGATGAAGACGAGAGAGGGTTTAGTTATCATCAAGATGCACGTTTAGACATGAGAATGAATAGGGAACAGCCACTTAGTGCTTATGAAGTCATTAATGAGTGGGATTACAATGACCTTGTGCGTATATTCTTCAAATACGGAGAAGAGAAATTCTCAAAACAAATTGCCAGAGGTATTGAGAAGAAAAGGGAAGAGTCGCCAATTGAAACCACCACACACCTGGTGGACATAATTAAAGAAGCTATTCCGGCACCTGCAAGGCGAAAAGGCGGCCATCCGGCTAAAAGAATCTTTCAGGCTGTACGCATTGCAGTGAATGATGAGTTAGGTGCCTTTGAAGATGCTTTAAAGCAAGCGGCTGAAATGGTAGCGATTGATGGCAGAATTGCAGTCATTACGTTCCATTCGTTAGAGGATCGTATTTGTAAACAAACCTTTAAAGAGTGGAGTAGTAATCCACCTTTACCTAAAAGTATTCCAATTATTCCTGAGGACCAAAAGCCACCGTTTGAGTTAGTCAATCGAAAACCAATTACTCCAAGTGAAGAAGAATTAGAAGATAACCGAAGAGCTCGATCTGCGAAATTAAGAGTTGTTAAAAAAATACGTCCATGGGAAGGGTGGAATAATGAATGAGTGCAGAAAAAGCGAAACAATTGCACCAACATGAAACAACAGAGCAAAGCCAGAGCCAAAAGCAGGTAAAGGTCCAGGTACATAAAAAGCGATGGATCACACCTGGTGAGAAGTTTTTATACACAGTGGTTAGTAGCCTTGCAATCCTATTCAGTGTCGTTGTGGTATCTTACTCCTCGTCTATTGATCAAATGAACCGGGATATGCAACGTTTAGACACGAACATAACCGATCAACAACTTGAAAATGAAAATCTTCAATATAAGATTAAAGAACTGTCTAATCCTGAGCGTATTATGGAAATTGCGAAGGAAAATGGTCTTGAAATCCGTCAGTCGAAAGTTAAACAAGCTAAATCCGTTTCCGGTAACGAATAAGGGGACAAGAGATTTATGAAGAAAAATCGAACAACTCACCGAATGGCGAAGCTCTACATGCTTGGGTTTATGTTAGTCTTCACGATTATCTTCGGTCGTTTCGCTTATATACAAGCGACAGGTGAAATTGAAGGAGTATCTCTTCAGGATTGGGCGGATCAAAAGCGGACAAGTTCCTATACAATTGAAGCCGACCGAGGCAAGATCCTCGATCGAAATGGAATGACACTTGCTTATGACCGTCCTACCTATAGTGTGTATGCGATTGTTGATGAAGAGTATTCTAAAGATTCAAAGGAGCCGTTACATGTTGAGGATCCGAAAAAAACGGCTGAACAGTTGGCTCCTATTTTAGGTTTAGAAGAGTCTTATGTATATGATCGTCTAAATAAAGAGGGTCCTTTCCAAGTTGAATTTGGAGCAAATGGACGTTACCTTTCTCAAGAAACCCGTGAAGATATTGAAGAACTTGACTTGCCTGGTATTCGATTTAAACAAGAAGCCAAGCGGTATTACCCAAATGGCATGTTTGCCTCTCATGTGTTAGGGTTTGCACAAAATCAAGGGGAAAATGATGAAATTGAAGGTATGATGGGAATCGAAGAACAGATGGATGATTATCTTTCTGAAACAGATGGTTCCATCTCTTATAAACGGGATAAGTACAATATGAAACTACTAAACCCTGAAGAAGTCTTTCAAAAGCCTGAAGACGGGGCGAATGTGACCCTGACGATTGATCAGAAAATCCAGACTTTCCTAGAAGATGCGATGAACCATGTGGTGAAGGAATATAATCCTGAGAAAATTATAGCCATAGTTATGGATCCGAAAACCGGTGAAGTACTGGCTATGGGAAATAGGCCGAGTTTTGATCCAAACAAGAGGCAGGATATTGGCAACTGGTACAATGATGTCATTGCCTCACCATATGAACCTGGGTCTACTATGAAGATCTTTACCTATGCTGCTGCAATGGAAGCTGGTGTATATAATGGCTCTGATACGTACATGTCAGGTGAATATGTGTATAATGATCGTGGTGATAAGATCCGTGACCATAACTATGGTAAGGGTTGGGGCACCATTGACTATGATGAAGGGTTTGAACGTTCCTCAAACGTGGCGGCTGCTAAATTAGTTTGGGAAGTAATGGGTCCTGAAACATACATGGATTACTTGCAAGCATTCGGCCTTGATCAAAAGACTGGAATTGATCTTCCTGGCGAACAAGCCGGTAAAATTGTTTACAAATGGGATAGTGAAGTTATTACAACTGCATTTGGACAAGGATCAACATTTACTCCAATTCAACAAATGAAGGCAGCCACGTCAGTTGCTAACAACGGTAAAATGATGCAGCCTTATGTAATTTCCCAAGTAACAGACCCTTCGTCAGGGGATGTGCTCGAGAAGAAAGAACCTAAAGTTGCGGGAGAGCCAATTAGTAAAGATACCGCCAAAAAAATGCGGGACTTAATGGGAAATGTTGTGACTGGTGAACATGGTACAGGAGTTAATTTCTATAACCTAGCTAATTACTCTGTAGCTGGTAAGACCGGTACAGCCCAAATTCCAAACTCTGAAACTGGGGGGTACTTAGCGGGACATGGAAATTACTATTTGTCATTCCTCGGCATGGCACCAAAAGAAGACCCTGAACTTATGATGTATGTCTCAGTGAAGCAACCAGACCTTGAACCAACTGAATATGAAGCAGAACCAAGTTCTTATATTTTCAAAACGGTGATGGAAAATAGTCTTCACTATATGAACATTAAACCGACGGAAAATAAAGAAGAGCTCTCTGTAGATTCTAAAACCCTCAAGGACTATAACGGTGACTCTGTTGCAAAAGCCAAACAAGCCATTACAAAAAATGGACTAACTCCTGTTGTATTGGGTGATGGAACGAAAGTAAAAGAGATGTTCCCTCGTGGAGGGACGAAAGTGGTCTCTAATGAAAAGGTGTTCCTAGTAACCTCTGACTCCGCTAAGATGCCTGATATGTCAGGTTGGGCTCTGCGGGATGTGTTACGATTTGGTGATGTAATGGATGTAGAGATCGATTCCGTTGGGAATGGTTTTGTTAGAAAACAAAGCGTTGCAGCTGGGGCTACCATTAAAAAGGGTGGATACCTTGTAGTGGAATTAACAGGCCCTAATGAGGAGCCATCTGACCAAACGCTTGAAGAACAAACAGAGCGGTCGATGCAAGGAGAAGAATCCGACCAGGACTCTTCAGAAGCTCCATCTGATCAAGAACAAGAGAACTCAACAGATGAGAATGAAGAATAAAGCGTAGCAAAGACAGTGTTCTAATCGTTTTTCTGAACTCATAAAATGGATACAAGCATACCATGGACGTAAAGGAGATGTACCATGAAACGAGTATCCAATGTGACGTTACGAAAACGATTGGTCACTGTTTTTCTTTTGGCAGGTGTTGTACTAGCTATTATTGTAACCCGTTTAGGGTATGTGCAATTTGTCATGGGCGATCAGTTGATGGACAAGGCGAAAAATTTATGGAGTCGTGACATTCCTTTTGAACCGGAGCGTGGCGATATTTTAGATCGCAATGGAGTTGTGTTGGCTGAGAATGTATCTGCTCCATCTGTCATGGTCGTACCCCGTCAGATTAAGAACCCTCAGAAAACGGCGGAACAATTAGCGAAAATTCTCGATATGCCAGTGGATAAAGCATACGAACATGTGACTAAAGTAAGTATGATTGAACGACTCCATCCTGAAGGTAGAAAAATTTCAGAAGAAAAAGCAGATGCCATCAGAGCACTGAATTTAGATGGTGTTTACATTGCTGAAGATTTCAAGCGCCATTATCCGAAAGGGGAGTATCTTTCCCATGTATTAGGGTTTAGTGGGATTGATAATCAAGGGTTAATGGGGCTTGAGTTGTATTATGATGAACAGCTTAAAGGTGAAGAAGGGCAGCTTTCGTTTTTCTCTGATGCAAAAGGGGGCCGGCTTCCAAATATCGCTGATGTTTACGAACCCCCTCAAGACGGGTATAACTTAAAGCTTACAATTGATGATCGCGTCCAAACGATTATTGAAAGAGAGCTAGATAACGCTGAAGCAAAGTATAATCCGGATGGTGCCATTGCTATTGCAATGGATCCTGATACTGGCGAGATTCTTGCTATGTCTAGCCGTCCCACTTTTAACCCGGAAAATTATCAAAATGTTCCTCAAGAAGTCTATAATCGTAACCTTCCGATCTGGAGTTCATATGAGCCTGGGTCTACGTTTAAAATTATTACGCTGGCCTCTTCTTTAGAGGAAGGGCTTGTAGATTTAGAAAATGACCATTTCCATGATAGTGGCTCCATTGAAGTAGATGGGGCACGACTCCGTTGTTGGAAGCGCGGGGGTCATGGAAGTCAGACCTATTTAGAAGTGGTACAGAACTCTTGTAACCCAGGGTTTGTAACCTTAGGCCAGGAACTGGGGAAAGAGCGATTGTTCAGCTATATTAAAGATTTTGGCTTTGGTACCAAAACAGGGATTGATCTTCAAGGAGAAGGAAATGGTATTTTATTCAGGGAAGAACAAGTTGGACCTGTTGAATTAGCGACAACAGCTTTCGGCCAAGGGGTTTCTGTTACTCCGATCCAGCAAGTTACAGCTGTGGCTGCTGCTGTAAATGGAGGATATTTGTATGAGCCTTACATTGCGAAAGAGTGGGTGAACCCCATTACTGGGGAGGCTGTAGATCAAACAGAACCAACGCTTAAGAAACGTGTCATTTCTGAAGAAACCTCCTCAAAAGTAAGGGAAGCACTTGAGAGTGTTGTTGCTTTAGGGACAGGTAAGGGCGCATATGTAGAAGGGTATAGAGTTGGCGGGAAAACGGGAACAGCTCAAAAAGTGGGTCCTGATGGTCGTTATATGACAGACAACCATATTGTATCTTTCATCGGCTTCGCACCTGCTGATGATCCAGAACTTGTCGTTTATTTAGCAATTGACAACCCTAAAAATACCGTCCAATTTGGTGGGGTCGTAGCTGCTCCAATTGTAGGGAATATTATGGGTGACAGTTTAAGAGCAATGGGTGTAAAACCTAGAGAAGATGGGCTTGAGAAAGAAGTGCAATGGCCTGATCAACCGCTTGTTGAGGTCCCGGATTTAATTGGACTTGAAAAGAAGGAGTTAACCCAGTATATGGTGAACCTTTCTATTGAAACGAGTGGAACTGGTAATTATATTGTAGATCAAGCACCTAAAGAAGGAACGAAAGTAGAAGAAGGTTCAAAAATTCGACTATTTTTAGCAGAGGAAGCTCCGGAGGTTGATCATTCGGATCATTCTCATTAAACAACAATCGCGAACCGGGGCCTTGTCTGCTATAATATACGTTGAAAATCTAATAGTAAGGAGTCCTTACATGAAGCTAAGTCAATTACTAAAGACACTACGCGTCTATCAAACTACAAAGGACATCAACCATGTAACGGTTACTGGAATAGAAATGGATTCAAGACAAGTAACCCATGGTCATTTATTTATTTGTATAAATGGTTTTACAGTGGATGGCCATGATTATGCCAAACAAGCTGAGGAGAAAGGGGCTGCTGCCATTGTAGCAGACCGTCCTCTGGATGTTTCAGTCCCCGTCATACTTGTGAGGGATACTTCCCGAACTATGGCAAAGTTAGCTAACGCTTATTATCATAACCCAACCCAAAAATTCCAGCTGATTGGAATTACCGGGACAAATGGAAAAACATCAACTTCTTATCTGGTTGAAGCCATTTTCAAGCAGCATAAAGATAAAACCGGCTTGGTCGGTACCATACAAATGAAAATCGGGGATAAAGAGTACCAGGTTAAAAATACGACCCCCGATTCTTTATTTTTGCAGAAACATTTTGCTGAAATGGTAAATGAAGGAGTAGATACGGCAGTCATGGAAGTCTCCTCTCACGCGCTTGATTTAGGAAGAGTGCACGGAGCTGATTTTGATATCGCAGTATTTACTAATTTAAGTCAAGATCATCTGGACTACCATAAAGACATGGATGATTACTTACGTGCCAAATCACTCTTATTTGCCCAACTTGGAAACGGATACGATGCCACTAAACCTAAATACGGTATAGTTAATCGAGATGATCCTTATTATGAAGCCTTTTGTAATAGCACATCTCAAGAAGTTCTTACATATAGCATGGATCATAAAGGGGATATCACAGCTAAGGATGTAAAACTATCTGCTAGTGGAACAACCTTTACGTTATGTACACCGTCTGGTGATAAAGAAATTACTAGTCCGTTAATCGGGAAATTTAGCGTATATAATATGTTAGCAGCTGCCAGTGCGGCATGGGTGGCAGGTGTGGACCTTGAAACCATACAAGAGGCCCTCTCAACTACCAAAGGAGTAAGTGGGCGATTTGAGCCTGTTCTCGCTGGCCAGGAATATGGGGTTATTGTGGATTATGCTCACACACCAGATTCCTTAGAAAATGTATTAGAAACAATTCAATCTTTCGCTAAGAAGAAAATCTACGTTGTTGTAGGTTGCGGGGGAGACAGGGATCGAACGAAGAGACCTCTGATGGCCAAGGTGGCTGTGAATTATGCCACAGAAGCCATTTTCACATCAGATAATCCGAGAAGTGAAGACCCGGAATCGATTCTTCGCGACATGGAAAGCGGAGTAGAAGAAGGCACTTTTAAGACGATTGTGAATCGGAAAGAGGCTATTCAGTATGCCATTGAACAGGCGAAGGATGGGGATGTGGTTCTAATCGCCGGGAAAGGGCATGAACCTTATCAAGAAATAAATGGTGTGACCCATCACTTTGACGATCGCGAAGTAGCTGCTGAATGTATTAATGACAGAACACAAAGGAGTTATCGCGACTAATGAATATAACCACCAATTGGATTCACAAGCATTTCCCCTCAGCCAGAGGGGTTGCCTCTGAAACAATCGAAATAAGAAACGTATTTACAGATACGCGCAAAAAAACAGATAAAGGATTATTTGTCCCAATACGGGGAGATCGCTTTGATGGGCATGAGTTTTTAAAAGATGCCATTGAAGGTGGGGCGGTTGCGGCATTATGGGATCAAAGTGTGGAAGTTCCGGGCTTTGTGCCAACAGATTTCCCATTGTTCTTTGTCGATGATACCATTATTGGCTTGCAACAGCTCGCTCATATTTATAGGAAAGAAATTAATCCTAAAGTCATTGGTGTGACCGGCTCAAACGGAAAGACAACAACGAAAGATTTTATTGCTGCTGTCTTAGCCCCGTCGTTTGAAACACATAAAACAAGTGGAAACTTTAATAATCACATTGGTTTACCTCTTACCATCTTATCCATGCCAGCGACAACAGAGGTGCTTGTATTAGAGATGGGAATGAATCATTTCGGAGAAATTGAGAACCTTTCCTTCATTGCTGAACCTGATTTTGCTGTCATTACAAATATAGGTGAATCTCACATTGAGTTTTTAGGCTCAAGAGAAGGGATCGCACAAGCCAAATCTGAAATATTAGCAGGGCTTCGTGAAGGAGGTACGCTTTTACTAGATGGTGACGAACCTTTATTAGCCCCTCTACACACGAGAGAAGGGGTGCTGTCATGTGGGTTTGATCAAAAGAATAAATATGTGCTTTCAGATATTCAAATGAGTGGTGCCTCTACGAGTTTTGCAATAAATGAGAATGAATCTTACACGATTCATCTCTTAGGTAAACATAATGTGAAAAACGCCAGCTTCGCCATTAAGATTGGGTCTCTTCTAGGGATGGATCCTTCTGATATACAGAAAGGGTTAAACGAAATGACGTTAACAGGCATGCGCTTTGAACTGATAGAAGGAAAGAATGGGGCTCACATTGTAAATGATGCTTATAATGCCTCTCCGACTTCTATGCGTGCCTCTATTGAAGTTATTAAAGAATTAAATCAATATTCACGCAAGATTCTCATTTTAGGGGATATATTTGAACTAGGGGCACAAAGTGAAGAAATGCATCGCTCTGTTGCAAAGGCGATTGACTCTTCTGTTGATGTCCTCATTACAGTTGGGGATGCTTCAAGCGTCATTGCAGAAGAAGTGAGAAGCCACCATAAAGATGTAGATACGTATTCTTTCTCATCTAAAGAAGAGGCTGCAGCACTTGTGCAACCGATGTTGCAAGAAGGAACCATTGTTTTATTAAAAGCTTCTCGCTTAATGGCTTTTGAAAGTTTTGTTGAGGAATTCACAGAATAAAGATTTAAGCGGACGGTTTACAGATTTAAAGGAGGAGCACAATGAACGAACAAGTACTATTAATCACTATGGCAATAGCCTTTTTAATTACCGTCCTCATCTCACCTATATTTATACCATTCTTACGTCGTTTGAAATTTGGTCAATCTATTCGAGATGAAGGTCCAAAATCTCACCAAAAGAAATCCGGGACTCCTACAATGGGAGGATTAATGATTTTAGTAGCAGCTTCAATTACTACGTTGGTGATGACCTCAAAGTTCAATCCGGATCCTATGAACTTTGAAGTCTTCTTATTGTTATTTGTTTTAATTGGCTATGGCCTTTTAGGATTCTTAGATGATTTTATTAAAGTCGCCTTGAAGCGAAATCTTGGATTAACTTCCAAACAAAAGATGGCAGGTCAATTAATTATTGCGGCTGTTTTTTACATTATTTTAAGACGTCATGATTTCCCTACCTACATCGGCTTCCCTGGAACAGACTTCCAAGTTGATCTTGGTTGGGGATATGCGCTATTAATTGTATTTATGCTTGTAGGATCATCAAATGCTGTGAATCTGACTGATGGGCTAGACGGCCTGCTTGCCGGAACGGCTGCATTAGCGTTTGGGGCTTTTGGTATACTGGCATGGCATGGACATCCGCAGTTTGAGATTGCAGTATTTACCCTGGCAATTGTAGGGTCTTTACTAGGATTTCTTGTCTTTAATGCCCATCCTGCAAAAGTATTTATGGGCGATACGGGTTCTTTAGCCCTTGGAGGCGCTATTGGAGCAATCGCTATCTTAACAAAGTTAGAAATTTTACTAGTCATTATTGGGGGCGTATTCGTCCTTGAAACATTATCTGTTATTATCCAGGTTATTTCATTTAAGACAAGAGGAAAACGTGTGTTCAAAATGAGCCCACTTCACCACCACTACGAGCTTATGGGATGGTCAGAATGGCGCGTTGTCACCACGTTTTGGCTTGTAGGATTACTATTTGCCGCGTTAGGCATTTATATTGAGGTGTGGGTCAATTGAATAAGTTAACATCATTTCCATATAATCAAGTGCTCGTACTAGGGCTTGCAAAGTCTGGTGCAGCAGCTGCTAAACTGCTTCATAAGAGTGGCATTTCAGTACGGGTAAATGACCAGCAGGCATTCGAAGATAACACAGAAGCTCAGACGCTTCACAATGAAGGTATTGAAGTGGTTACAGGCGGCCACCCACTAAGTGTACTCGATGGCGTAGACTACGTGGTGAAAAACCCTGGCATCCCCTATCACAACCCCGTTGTAGAAGCTGCCTTAGAAAAGGGAATCCCGGTGGTTACAGAGGTTGAATTAGCCTATATGCTCCATAAAGGTCCAATTGTGGCGATCACAGGGTCAAACGGCAAGACTACCACAACCACACTTGTTTATGAAATGATTGAGAAAAGTAAAAGGCCTGTAGCTCTCGCCGGTAATATTGGTAAAGTATCTTGTGAAGTAGCTCAACATACAACATCCGACGAAACCATGGTTATGGAGTTAAGCTCATTTCAACTGCTTGGAACAGAAACCTTTAAACCTGAGATATCTGTGTTTTTAAATCTCTATGAAGCTCATTTGGATTACCATAAGACTATGGAGCATTATGGGCAATCAAAAGCGAATATCTTTAGAAACCAGACTTCAGAGGATTATGCGATCTTTAATGCTGACCACACAGAAGTGCTCAAGCTTTCAGAACAGATACAAGCTAAAAAGGTACCTTTTTCTCTTTGCTCTAAACAGCCAGATGGAGTATGGTGTGACGAGGATTCTATTTACTACAAAGATACTTTAGTTATTAAACGTAATGAGGTCATTCTAGAAGGGGAACACAACCTCGAGAATACAATGGCTGCAGTGGCTGCTGCTTTATTAGCGGGCGCCACTTTAGAAGGAATTCGTGAAGTACTTTCAACCTTCACAGGCGTTAAGCACCGCCTTCAATATGTAAAGGAAGTAAGACAACGACGTTTCTTTAATGATTCCAAAGCGACAAATGTTTTAGCGACCCAAAAGGCACTTGGAGCTTTTCAGAATCCTACCATATGGCTTGCAGGTGGATTAGACAGAGGGCAGTCTTTTGAAGGACTTGTCCCTTATATGAAAAATGTTAAAGCAATGGTAGTGTTCGGAGAAACAGCACAAAAGCTTCGTGATTTTGGCAACCAAAATGGAATAGAGACAATTTTTATGGTCGATAATGTAAAGCAAGCAGCTGAAAAAGCTTATCGTATCTCTGCTGAACAAGACGTTATCCTTCTTTCTCCAGCTTGTGCAAGCTGGGATCAATATAAAACTTTTGAAGAAAGAGGAAACATGTTTGTGGAAGCCGTGCATACATTAGAGTAGGGGGCTTGTCTTACCATAAACCATTAACGGCCCCCAACGTTCTGCTGGAACCAAGGGGGCCTTTTTTATGTTGCAAAGTCGAACTAAACAGTTGCACAAAGCACCTGATTTACTGCTGATTGTAGCGATTTTCTCATTACTATTAATAGGCGTTATTATGGTCTATAGTGCATCGGCCATATGGGCGACCTACAAATTTGATGATTCATTCTTCTTTGCTAAACGCCAACTTTTGTTTGCTGGTGCTGGTATTGTAGCGATGTTTGGATTTATGAATATTCCTTATCTGACGTGGAGGAATAGTTCTAAAACGCTCTTAATCGTATGCTTTATCCTGTTAATTGCTGTATTAATACCAGGTGTAGGTATGGTTAGAGGTGGCGCGCGAAGCTGGATTGGAGTTGGAGCGTTTAGCATACAACCTTCTGAATTTATGAAGCTTGGATTGATTATCTTCTTAGCACGGTATCTTGCTGATCACCAAAAGAAGATCACATCTTTTACAAAAGGGTTTATGCCATCACTCTCGCTTGTAATGGTAGCGTTCGGGTTTATTATGCTACAGCCAGACTTAGGGACTGGTGTCGTGTTAGTTGGAACTTGTATGCTTATGATTTTCGTTTCCGGCGCTCGCATTGCACATTTTGTTGGCCTTGGTGTTCTTGGGCTAGCAGGTTTTGCAGGGCTTATCATTTCAGCTCCTTATCGTATGCAACGAATAACTGCCTTTTTAAACCCGTGGGAAGATCCACTGGGGGCTGGGTTTCAAATTATTCAGTCCCTATATGCCATTGGACCAGGAGGATTAATGGGGCTTGGGCTCGGGCAAAGTTTACAAAAGTTTTATTATCTTCCTGAACCCCAAACGGATTTTATCTTTGCAATTCTGGCTGAAGAACTTGGATTTATTGGCGGAACCTTTGTCTTATTGCTATTCTTTCTCTTATTGTGGAGGGGCATCCGTGTCGCTCTGGGTGCACCGGACACGTTCGGTAGCTTACTAGCACTAGGGATTGTTGGGATGATTACAATCCAGGTCATGATTAACATAAGTGTTGTAACAGGGCTAATGCCAGTAACGGGAATCACGCTTCCATTCTTAAGCTACGGAGGATCTTCCCTCACATTAACGTTATGTTCTGTCGGGATTTTACTAAATATCAGTCGATATGCAAAATTATAAAAGAAGGGCCGTCCGGTAATGGGTGGCCTTTTTTTGTTGGAGGTAGCTTTTATGAAATGCTGGTATTTTTCTGTGCTAATCTTCCTTCTCCTTAAGAACCAAATATCCTATTAAAAATGTTCAATCCACGTCGGCCATATGTGCTCCGACCCCCAGTTTAATTGAAATTGAACCGAACTGTCTTTAAAGTAAAAGGTTTTGAATTCTCTTGCTACACATTAGTTTTATAAGGTAATGAATCGGGTATATGTGTAGAGGCTGAATTTCAATTGCAACCTAATCACAGATAGGTATCATGTGGATTTATACGAAAAGAAGAAATTGTTGGCACATAGATACAGAAAAATCACGAAAAATCAAGTGATTTGTGATATAATTTTCCTATGCATAATAGCGGCGTTTATCGTGCCGTTTCCTTATGTAATTGAAACCACCGGGCAGGGGAATTTTCCATGGCTGAAAAGAAAATCGTTTCTATTGAAGATCGCATTCCAAAATTAAAAGAATCACGAAGAAAGAAGTCGAATCGACGCTTGATTATGTACTTGTCTTTTTTCTTTTTGCTTATTGCGATAATCATTTACTTACAGTCTTCCTTAAGTCAGGTAAAGTCTATTGAGCTGAGCGGAAACGATCATGTTGATCGGGATACAATTCTCTCATTAAGTGGACTGACTCCTGGAGAGGATAACTATTGGAAAGTAGACCGACAGGCAGTAGCAGAAAAAGTGGAACAACATGAGGAAATAAGTGGTGTTCAAGTAGACAAGCAATTCCCTTCCACTGTTGAAATGACGATAGAGGAGTACCAGAGAGTAGGGTACGTTGAGCGGGAAGGCAGTTATTATCCGATTCTTGAAACGGGTAAAGAGCTCACCGATCAAAAGTTAAAAACCCCCCGTGGTGATGCTCCTTTATTAATTGGATTTCAGCGTCAGACTTACTTGGAAGAAATGACAAGAGAAATGCAGCAGTTGCCTTCAAGTGTTACTCAGTTAATTTCGGAGGTACAGTGGACCCCAAGTGATAAGAATCCTTATAAAATTCATTTGTATATGAATGATGGATTTGAAGTGGAGGCTTCGATTCGGAATTTTTCTCAAAACATGCGATCCTATCCTTCTATTGTTTCTCAGCTAGAGCCTGGACAAAGAGGGATTATCCATATCGATGTTGGTGCTTATTTCGAAGAATATCCACAACAAGAGAAAGAAGGGGAAGAAAGCGATGAGGCTAACCGGTAGACACGTTATTTTCTCCCTTGTGTTATTTGTATCAGGTTTCTTGGTTGCGTTTAGCTATCAGCAAACCAACCAAGACCCGCAAGTCTACCAGCTTACTGATAAGCAACTTGAAAAAGATTATTACTACCGACAGCAATTGATTAACATTGAAAAAGAAAACCAATCCATTCGAGAAGATATTGAAGCAAAAAAGGCTGAAATTCAAAAGATGGAAGATCAATTAGCTAATCAAGAGCAAACGGTAAGTGATTATGTGCAAGACAAACAGACACTTCAAAAATTAACAGGGGAACTTCCGGTAAAAGGTAAAGGTGTTGAAATTCAGCTTAAGGATGCAGATTACATACCCTCAGAAGAAAATGTCAATCAATATATCGTTCACGATAGTCACATTCACAAAGTAGTAAACGAATTACTATCAGCAGGAGCGAATGCAGTTGCGATAAATGGCCAAAGGCTCTATAGAGATTCCTATATTGCTTGTGTTGGTCCAGTTATCTCTGTAGATGGAGTTCAACACCCCGCGCCGTTTGTAATCACGGCGATTGGTAACCCTGATGTGTTAATGCCAAGCTTGACTTTAGAAGGTGGAGTCGTTGATCAACTTGTAAGTGACAACGTAGAAGTCTCTACCCAAAAGCAAGATATCATTAAAATGGATGCTCGCCTTGCAGGGGAGAGGTGATGGGTATGAATGCTCGAAGTAAAATCATTTTCTCCTTCATATTTGCTTTAGTCGGTTTTATGATTGCCATACAGTTCCAAACAACTCAAGAGCCAAAAGTTAGGGACACCCGTGATCTATGGGAAGTTCGAACCGAATTGCAAAAGCAGCAAAAGACTCAGCAAGACTTACTCTCTAAAGAACGAGAATTAAATAGAATGATTGCTCAATATGAAGGTCAGTCTAACTTTGAAAAGGTAGAAACGTTAAATCAGTCTCTGAATAAATTAAAACGTAAAGCTGGTCTTACTGAAGTAAAAGGGGCTGGGGTCATGCTTACTGTAGAACCAATCTTTCAAGATTTGGAGTATGCAGAAACTTACCCAACGATCTCCCCATCTTTGTTACATCAGCTCGTAAACGAATTGAACACGTACGGGGCTAGCGATATTTCCATTGGACAAGAAAGAATCACAAATTTATCTCCAATCCGTGATGTGAATGGGACTACTTATGTGAATAATCACCCTGTTCCACCTCTTCCCGTAAAGATTAACGTTTTATCAGAAGATCCTGAGAAGTTAATGAACTACATGGAAGTAAGTGATGTGCTTGAGATATTTGTGATTGAGAACTTGTCTGTATCTATGGAAGTCCATGAGAATCTAACACTACCTGAGTACGAACAGACCCCTGATCTTCAATATCTTGAAACAGAAGATGCTACAGAAACAGGTGAAACATAATGTGGTTACCGGTATTGTTCTTAATTGTAGGCATTAGTTTAGGTCTGATCTCAGATCTTAGAGTTCCTGAAGAGTATGCAAACTATCTCTCAATAGCCGTATTAGCAGCGTTTGATACATTACTTGGTGGAATCAGAGCCCATTTAGAAAAGAAGTTTGATCAAACTGTATTTGTTTCTGGTTTCTTCTTTAATGTATTATTAGCCGCTTTCTTGGCTTTTCTTGGTGTCCAGCTAGGTGTTGATTTATACTTAGCTGCTGTATTCGCGTTTGGAGTAAGGTTATTTCAAAATATAGCCATTATTCGGCGCTACATAGTAGACCGCAGGAGTAATAAGAAGGAAATTGAAAAAAACGAAAGAAAATAAAAGGAAATTATCTTATTTTTGTTGAATAAGGTAAATAGTTTCTGAAGGTTCGTACTGAAATTAAGCAGTGGGAATAGAGATCCGGTTTCTTTTACAAACAGATTAAATTAAAAGAAGTAGCCGGAAAGGAATTGCCATTACGCTTAACATTCGGTAATATGTGAACTAATCAGATGCCTTAGTTTAGGAGGTGCCTTGGATTTGAACAACAATGATATACTTGTCAGCCTTGATATAGGTACATCAAAAATCAAAGTAATCATAGGCGAAGTAATGAATGATTCGTTAAATATTATAGGTGTTGGCACAGCAGCCTCTAATGGGATGAAAAAAGGTGCCATTGTAGACATAGATCAAACGGTCCAATCCATACGCAATGCTGTAGAACAAGCGGAACGAATGGTCGGAATGCAGATTAACCGGGTGGTTGTTGGTATTAATGGTAGCCATATTCAACTTCAGCCTTGTCACGGGGTTGTAGCTGTGCAGAGCGAAAACCGTGAGATTGGAAATGAAGACATTGCGAGAGTTATTGATGCAGCGCAAGTTATTTCAGTTCCACCTGAACGTGAAATTGTTGATGTGATTCCAAAACAATTTATTGTCGATGGTCTAGATGAGATTACTGATCCTCGAGGTATGATTGGAGTTCGTCTTGAGATGGAAGGTACAATCATCACTTGTTCAAAAACGGTTCTACATAACATCTTGAAGTGCGTAGAACGCGCAAACTTAGAAGTTCTCGATATATGTCTGCAACCGTTAGCTTCAGGAGCAGTTGCTTTATCGAAAGATGAGAAAAACCTTGGAGTCGCTCTTCTTGATATTGGTGGCGGTTGCACGACGATTTCTGTTTTTGAACAAGGCTTCTTACAGAATACAAGTGTCATTTCACTAGGTGGAGATAATGTCACGAAAGACTTGTCCATCGGTATGAGAACTTCAACCGAAGAAGCAGAAGATGTTAAACTCAATTATGGTCATGCATTCTTCGATGATGCCCAGGAAGAAGAAACATTTGAAGTTTCCATAATTGGGAGTGACCGGAAACAATCATTTAATCAATTACAGATATCTGATATGATTGAAGCACGATTAGAAGAAATTTATGCATACGCTGAGCGAGAATTAAGACGCATGGGATACCGGGAATTGCCAGGTGGATATGTGCTAACTGGTGGGTTAGTCGGTATGCCAGGATGTGCGGATTTAGCTCAGGATTGCTTCCAAACGAATGTGAGGATCGCAATACCTGATTATATTGGGGTTCGTGAACCACAATTCACTTCAGGCGTAGGAATATTGCAATTTGCTTATCATAATGCGAAAATACAAGGCAAAGAGCTATTCCCATCTGTGACTCTTGAGGAGACAGAACAACCTAAAGTTAAGAAACAAAAAAGTCAACAGAGTCAACAGACAGAAAAGCCTGAACCAAAGAAACAAAAAGAATCAAAAGTTGCCAATCTAATCAAATATTTCTTCGATTAAACATCCATCCTATCGAAGTTTAAATCGTACTAGATACAGAATCTTGGAATCTTGCAAAGTGGGAGGAACGGAAAATGTTAGAGTTTGATACGAGCACGGATCAATTAGCCACCATAAAAGTTATTGGTGTAGGTGGAGGCGGTAGTAACGCTGTAAACCGTATGATTGAACATGGTGTACAAGGTGTTGAGTTTATTGCAGTGAACACGGATGCACAAGCGTTAAACTTATCTAAAGCTGAAGTGAAAATGCAAATTGGTAATAAATTAACGCGAGGTTTAGGGGCTGGGGCGAACCCGGAAGTAGGTCGCAAAGCCGCAGAAGAAAGTAAAGAACAGTTAGAGGAAGCCCTTCAAGGTGCTGACATGGTCTTCGTAACTGCAGGAATGGGCGGAGGTACCGGTACGGGTGCTGCTCCAGTCATCGCGCAAGTTGCGAAAGAATTAGGTGCCTTAACGGTAGGTGTTGTAACACGACCATTTACTTTTGAAGGACGTAAACGCTCTACACAAGCTACGGGCGGTATCGACTCTTTAAAGAGTAACGTGGACACACTTATTGTTATCCCAAATGATCGTCTTTTAGAAATTGTGGATAAGAATACACCAATGCTTGAAGCGTTCCGTGAAGCGGATAACGTATTACGTCAAGGTGTACAAGGTATCTCTGACTTAATCGCTGTACCTGGTCTCATAAACGTAGACTTTGCCGACGTAAAGACAATTATGGCTGACAAAGGTTCTGCCCTTATGGGAATTGGTATTGCTACAGGGGAAAGTCGAGCTGCAGAAGCTGCGAAAAAAGCAATTTCTTCTCCGCTACTTGAAACATCCATTGATGGAGCTCATGGGGTTCTTATGAATATCACTGGTGGAGCGAACTTGAGCCTTTATGAAGTTCAAGAAGCAGCAGATATCGTAACCTCTGCAGCAGATCAAGAGGTAAACGTAATCTTTGGTTCCGTAATTAACGAGAACTTAAAGGATGAAATTGTTGTTACAGTTATTGCAACTGGTTTTGACGAAAGTCAATTACAAGGGAATAAGCCACAAGCACGACCTGGTTTAAATAACCAACAACCGCAACAACAAGAGAAGAAACGCCCTGAACCAAGACGAGAAGCACCAGCTTCTACTCAACATCAGCAGCAACAATCTTCTCAAGGCTATAAGCCTCAACAAGAAGAGGACACGTTGGACATTCCAACCTTCCTTAGAAATCGTAACCGAAACAGAAGACAATAACCCAAAAAGCCTACAGCATTTAGCTGTAGGCTTTTTTAATGAGAGAATGTTTCCGTTCGATTTAGTTGGGGCGTAAGGTGGTACGGGAAATCACTCCCTTTCCGTGGCGAGCTGGGAAGCCTCCTCGTTCGCTTGCGCTCTCTGTGGGGTCTCCCCTAGGCTCCTCTTGCCACAGGAGTCTCGCAATTTCCCGAACCACCTTTGCCATAAATAGAAGGAACGGAAAACGGAATAATTAGTCGGGAGGTTGAATCAACACTAGATTCAGCTACAGGGGCTGTTTTCCAATTTTGATAAGGGGTGTATGGGGAACGGGGAGACTCCTACGGGAAAGAGAGATAGACGAGACCCCGGAATGAGCGTAGCGATTGAGGAGGCTCGACAGCTCGCCCGTGGAAAGCGAGTCGTTCCCCATACACACCTTTCCTCTCATTAAGAGCAAATGGTCTCCTATCTAGACGTATTGCTTTTCTCATATAGTGAAAAAAGTATGATTTAGTTTTCAGTTTCTCCTCCAACATTTCCATCCGACAAAACCTGCTTAAATCTATAAAAATAAGTTTTATCTTCCTCTCATAATATGACAGACTTCTTTATCTATCTCTTCTATACTAATTTTCAACAGATAAAATTCCTAAGAGAAAGGGATGAAATGTTGACCATTTATTTGGACGCTGTTTGGCTTCTGAACTTTTTCCTGGATTGGATGATCTTACTCCTGACACACAGTTTATCGAAGTCAAGGAGCCCGAGGTATCGTTTAGCGCTAGGTGCTATCGTTGCTTCCCTGCTCGTTCCATTGAATTTATTTTATCCGTCTTCTTTATGGGCGACCCCTGCTGGAAAAGGGCTGTTTTCGCTACTTATTATTTTTACTTCTTTTGGTTACCGGAATATAAGATTGTTTGCGAGAAGACTTTTTTTATTCTATTTTGTAACCTTCTCCATTGGTGGGGGATTATTTGGACTCTATTATTTATTAAACGAACAAATTTTCGTTTCTAGCGGCGTCATTGTTACGTATCAAACTGGATTTGGCGATGGAATTAGCTGGTTATTTGTACTTATTGGATTTCCTTTTGTATGGGTATTTTCTAAACGGAGACTAGATCAACTCGTTGTACAACAAATCAAATACGATGAAATTCTTCCTGTTTCCATATCCATTAACAACAAGGTCCAACAGCTTCTTTCTTTCGTAGATAGCGGGAATCAGCTTGTTGATCCTATTACAAAACAGCCTGTCATTATTTGTGATGAGTCTATTATGAAGGGTTGGTTTAGTGAAGAGGAGTGGTTAAATATTCAAAAGGTGCAAGAAACTTTGGATTTTGAAAGGATCCCTGAGGGATGGAGCGACCGTTTTAGGATCGTGCCCTATCAAGGGGTTGGGGGAGCGAGTCAGTTTATGCTAGTGCTAAAGCCAGATTGGATCAGTTTAATACTTGAAGGTAACCCTACAACGGTGAACAGAGTGTTAATAGGAATTCAATTTGGACAACTATCCCCTGATGAAAGTTATCAATGCTTACTGCATCCACATTTGCTTAAGTCCATTGCTGTTGATTCTGCATAATGCTTTACAAAAAGGGGAGGAGAACGATGAGGAAATGGAAATTTAAGATTCAATTATGGTGGTATAAGCTTTTATACAAGCTGGGTTGGAAAACGGACGAAGTTTATTATATTGGAGGAAACGAGGCACTTCCGCCACCCTTAAGTAAGGAAGAGGAAGCGGAACTATTACAGAAACTGACGAAGGGGGATCAAGCTGCAAGAGCGATCCTTATCGAACGAAATCTTAGATTGGTTGTTTATATTGCACGTAAATTCGAGAATACTGGGATTAATATTGAGGACTTAATTAGTATAGGAACGATAGGTCTTATAAAGGCCGTAAACACTTTTAATCCTGAAAAGAAAATTAAATTAGCCACATATGCTTCAAGGTGTATAGAAAATGAGATCCTCATGTACTTAAGAAGAAATAATAAAATCCGGAGTGAAGTATCATTTGATGAACCCTTAAACATTGATTGGGATGGCAATGAACTGCTCTTATCGGATGTACTAGGGACGGATGAGGATATCATTACGAAAGATTTAGAAGCAAGTGTTGATAAGAAATTGCTGTTAA
Source organism: Pontibacillus chungwhensis (assembly GCF_030166655.1). Classification (GTDB taxonomy): domain Bacteria; phylum Bacillota; class Bacilli; order Bacillales; family BH030062; genus Pontibacillus. The sequence goes on from NZ_CP126446.1 coordinate 1,840,467, forward strand.
AAGCGTTGGAGCAGTTAAATGATCGAGAAAAACAAATAATGGGCTTGCGCTTTGGGTTAGTTGGAGAAGAAGAACGCACTCAAAAAGATGTAGCTGACATGCTGGGTATATCTCAGTCATACATTTCAAGGTTAGAAAAGAAAATTATCCGCAGATTGAAAAAAGAGTTTAATAAAATGGTTTAAAGTGGTTCTAGAGGGATGAAATCTAACGGATTTCATCCCTCTTTTTTGTATGAGCAGGACAAAGAATATCAGTCACCACTTAATGAAAGTGTATTGAATAGCTAGTCGTTCTCGTCTGAAGCCATTGCTACGAATATGATTATATGGAATCTAATCGAGTGATATTCCTACAGGCCCATCAACATTTAATTAGAAGCGGACTCTCACATATAAAGAAAAAATTATTTCATACATAGAAACATTGAGCTTAAATCGGCTGATCCATTGGATTAAAGGCCGATATACTCTGGTGAAATGTAGTTTGGTTCTGATTACGATTGGACACGCATGCATAATTTTCCCCCGCCCGGAGATACTGTTTTTTGACAGCAACTCCACTGAGGAGGGTATAGATTTGACACGACATAAAGTTGAAATTTGCGGAGTCGATACATCAAAATTACCGGTACTTAAAAATGATGAAATGCGTAAGCTATTTACGCAAATGCAAGCAGGAGACGAAAGTGCCAGAGAAGTATTAGTGAATGGAAACTTACGTCTTGTGCTGAGCGTAATTCAGCGCTTTAATAATCGAGGAGAATACGTGGATGATCTTTTCCAAGTTGGTTGTATTGGACTTATGAAATCCATAGATAATTTTGATTTGGGTCAAAATGTTAAATTCTCAACCTATGCTGTACCAATGATTATTGGCGAAATTAGACGATACTTACGGGATAATAATCCGATTCGCGTATCGCGTTCATTAAGGGACATTGCTTACAAAGCTTTACAGGTAAGAGAGAAGCTAATGAGTAAAACGTCTAAAGAACCAACACCAATGGAGATTGCTGAGGAAATGGGGGTTCCCCATTCAGATGTTGTGTTTGCACTCGATGCGATTCAAGATCCTGTTTCACTTTTTGAACCTATTTACAACGATGGGGGCGACCCGATCTTTGTGATGGATCAATTAAGTGATGAGAAGAATAAGGATTCCATTTGGATCGACGAGATTGCCTTGCAAGAAGGAATGAGAAGGTTAAACGACCGTGAGAAAATGATCTTAAACAAGCGCTTTTTCCAAGGGAAAACGCAAATGGAGGTTGCTGATGAAATAGGCATCTCACAAGCTCAGGTCTCACGTCTTGAGAAAGCAGCTATTAAAGAAATGAACAAACAAATGTATGATTAAAAGAATGGGTCTAAGCACAAAATGGGTGCTTAGACCTTTTCTATTGCTTGAAGGTTATAAAAGGACGTGGGTCAACTATATATTCTAGTGAAGATTCGGTATGAGGGAGCATAAAATAGCTATAAAAGGTGGTGACCTATATGGTAACAATATCGGAGTTGCAAGTTAAAGAAATTATTTCTGTTGAAAATGGCCAGAAGATTGGTCATATGACGGATTTAGAAATTGATGTAGACAAAGGGAAATTGCTTGCCATTGTGGTAGGAACTAAAGGTAAAATGATGGGGTTGTTCGGTAAAGATGATGAAATGGTCATTCCGTGGAGTTCCATTCTAACGATCGGTGAGGATGTCATCCTCGTAAAAAATGTAACACGTCCAGCATTATATCCTCCAGAAAAGCCAGAATAAGCGGATTCTCTCAAGAATTTTCCCGAAGAATGTGATAAAATATATGAAACCATTATTTTTGGAGGTATAGGCATGGAGAGCTTTCATCATACACATCCTTCTTATTTGGAATTAACGAAGTGGACGTATCCTCACCCTGAACTAACTGTGGGCCTTACGACACGTATAGGTGGTACAGGGGAGCCTCCTTTTGATTCTTTTAATTTAGCCTGGCACGTACCGGACCATCAAGACACGATACGTAAAAATAGAGAAACCCTTGCCGAGTTATTAGATTTCCCGTTGGAATCATGGGTCGGCGGTGAACAAGTCCATAAGACAGAGATTAAACGTGTAACAAAGAAGGATATAGGGAAAGGGGCAACGTCAAGGGAAACAGCCATTCCAGACTGTGATGGCCTTATCACAAATGTGCCTAATATTCTTTTAACTGCTTTTTATGCAGATTGCGTACCCTTATTTTTCTTTGACCCTGTGAATAATTGGGTAGGGATTGCTCATGCTGGTTGGCGGGGGACCGTTGCGAGTATGGGGCCTAAAATGGTCCAAGCATTAGAAAAAAACGGTGCAGACCGAAAGCATATCCGAGTGGCAGTTGGTCCATCAATCGGAGGAGATGCTTACGAAGTAGATAATACGGTTATGGATCAAATCCCTGAACAATTTCGTTCTGAACCGACAGTAATCAATCGAGACAGCGGAAAGTATTTACTATCCCTCCAACATATGCATAAGGAATTACTAATGCAGGCAGGAATTGATGAAGACCATATTGAAATTTCGGAGTATTGTACATATCAGAACAGCCACTTATTCTTTTCTCATAGAAGAGATGCTGGGAAGACAGGAAGAATGTTAGGGTTTATTGGATTTAAAAAGTAAGAAAGGAGACATTTTTTCGTGGATATCAAGAAAAATGTCGAGACTGTAACAGAGGAGATCGAGAAAGCCTGTAAGAAAAGCGGGCGGGTATCCTCTGAAGTTACAGTTATAGCCGTAACAAAATACGTTTCAACAGAACGTGCTCAAGAAGCAGTAAACGCAGGAATAATCCATCTCGGTGAGAATCGAGCTGAAGGGTTAGAAAGTAAATACGAATCCATCGGTTCTCGGGCAAAGTGGCATTTTATTGGATCTTTACAATCAAGAAAAGTCAAACAGGTGGTCGATACCATTACATCCATACATTCTTTAGACAGAATGTCGTTAGCTAAAGAGATTCATAAGAGAGCTAATCGGAAGATCTCTTGCTTTGTACAGGTTAATGTAAGTGGAGAAGAGTCTAAACATGGTTTATCTCCTGAGGAAGTCATTCCTTTCATCGATAAGATAAAAGATTATGACAACATTGTTGTTGAAGGATTAATGACAATGGCACCTCATACAGAGGAGGAAGAAGTCTTACGTTCTACTTTTAGACAACTCCGTCAGTTAAAAGAAAAAGTTGAAGCAAAAGGCTTTTCTCATGCTCCTTGTCATGGATTATCCATGGGAATGAGTAACGACTATCAGATTGCGATTGAAGAAGGAGCGACCCATGTACGAATTGGTTCTAAACTAGTCGGTCGCGAGGATCAATAAAAGAGGTGAATATTCATGGGATTCATGAAAAATGTAAAAAAAATCTTTGCTTTAGAAGATGACTATGAGTACGAATATGAATACGTTGATGAGGAAGAAGAGGAGAGAGATCCAAGATCTCAAGCTCAGCAACGTGAGCCACAAACAAAAGAAGAGAAGAAACAAAACGTTGTTAGCTTAAAGAGTGTTCAACCTGCGTCAAAAGTTGTATTACTCGAACCAAGAACGTATAATGAAGCTCAAGAGATTGCTGATAACCTAGTCAATCGAAAAGCAGTCGTTATTAATTTGCAGCGAGTTGACCATCACCAGGCAAAACGGATTGTAGATTTTTTGAGTGGAACCGTTTATGCTATAGGTGGGGATATGCAAAAGCTAGGCTCACAAACTTTCTTGTGCACGCCTGATAATGTAGATGTTTCTGGCAACATTTCTGAAATGTTTGCTAGTGACGATGAATACGAGAAAAGGTGGTAGACAATTTGATAGGGATCATTTTTGAATTTTTAAGCTTCGCGCTATCTGCATACTTCTATGCGCTAATTGGGTATATCTTGATGTCCTGGTTTCCGGGTGCACGAGATTCATCTATTGGTCGCTTTTTAAGCGCGATTTGCGAGCCGTATCTTGAGCCATTCCGTAAGATTATTCCACCCCTTGGGATGATAGATATTTCGCCTATTGTGGCCATATTCGCTCTAAATATTGCTCAACTCTACGGTTTGCCCGTATTGTATGATATTTTAGTGTAATTTAAACAAAGAGTCTAACAGTTATGGGATGTCTGCAAAGGGCTTTTCTCTAGATTTTTAGAGAAGATGAAGTCTTTTGAGGCATCCTTATTTTATAGAGGTGAAATGGATGGATATATATCAACACTTTCGTAAAGAAGAACAACCCTTCATTGACCAAGTGCTATCATGGCAGGATGAGGTTGCATCTCGGTATGAGAGAAGAGTTAGTGATTTCCTAGACCCACGTGAACAGTACATATTTCGCTCCATAATAGGTCATAATGATGAGTTTGTATTAAAAGACTTCGGGGGATATGAAAACGCAGAGAGAAAAAGACTCCTTTTAGCCCCTTATTATGAATCGCCAGAAGAAGGCGATTTTGGAATTACATTACTTCAAGCGAGTTATCCGAGCAAATTTGTTACATTAGAGCATCGTGATGTTCTTGGAGCTTTTATGTCGTTAGGGATTAAGCGTAGTAAATTAGGGGATTTAATCGTCACGGATTCATATATTCAAATCCTTCTGGCTAGTGAGATAGCAGATTACGTGAAAATGAATCTGACAGGAGTGAAAAAAGCAGGGGTGGCCTTTGAAGAACGACCGTTTAAGGAAGTCCTTGAAACACAAGATCACTGGCAAGAGCAATCTGGCACTGTTTCATCACTACGATTAGATGTTATGGTGAAAGAGATTTATAACATTTCAAGACAAAAGGCCTCTTTATTTATAGATAAAGGAGCCGTGAAAGTAAACTTTCGAACCGTTGAGGATCCTTCTTTTACTCTTGAAACTGGAGATCTGATCTCATTAAGGGGTAAAGGGCGGAGTGTCGTAAAAGAAATCGAAGGAAAAACAAAAAAAGATAAATGGCGAATCGTGACGGCTGTGTTAAAATAAAGATTAGTTCCACAGCTCTATAAACGTTTAAAGATAAAGTTTACATAAATACTTCTCGAAACAAGAAGGAATTCGAGAGGTTTTGTCGAAAATGTTTTTACCAAAGAAATACGTATGTTTATTTATATAAGGAGGTGGCCCCTGTGGCACTTACACCATTGGACATTCATAACAAAGAGTTTACGCGTGGATTCAGAGGATATGACGAAGATGAGGTCAATGAATTTCTCGATCAGATTATTAAAGATTATGAATTAGTCATCCGTGAAAAGAAGAATTTAGAAGAGAAAGTTAGCCAGCTTGACGAGAAGCTTGGTCACTTTAGTAATATAGAAGAAACGTTAAATAAATCGATTCTTGTGGCTCAAGAGACGGCTGAAGAGGTAAAAGGCCATGCCAATAAAGAATCAAAGCTAATCGTAAAAGAAGCAGAGAAAAATGCTGATCGGATTATTAATGAAGCTTTATCGAAGTCCCGCAGAATTTCTCTTGAAGTTGAAGAATTAAAGAAACAAGCAAAGGTTTTCCGCACTCGTTTGAAAATGATGGTAGAAGCTCAGCTTGATATGTTAGATACTGATGACTGGGATGAACTGTTTGATGTGGAGATCGAAGAAGAAACGGAATATGAAAAAGAGCTGGCTCAAAATAACTCTTGACGCTAAAGCTATTTTTACATATAATTCATTAACAGAACTACATCCATATACACATATATGATGACAGGGACAGTACGAAATAATGAGTCTGAAAAAGCGAATCAGGGATGGTGGAAGCCTGAGTCAGAAATTATTTTGGAACATCACCCTCGAGTACCTTTATTGATTTTCGATGTAAATAGAGGCGTTTTATTCACGTTACGAATCAGAGTGGATTTTCTAGGACATACGTGTCTTTTAATCTATAAGGGTGGTACCGCGAGACCTTCTCGTCCCTTCTGGGATGAGAAGGTCTTTTTTGTGTTCAAAAGGGTATCAGCCTGAGTCAACTTGACTATGCTGAACTTATGAAGGAGGAACGGGTTATATGAATTATAAAGAAACCCTGCTCATGCCTAAGACTGCGTTTCCGATGCGAGGGAACCTTCCGAATCGTGAGCCTAAGATGCAACAACAATGGGAAGAAATGAATATGTATGAAAAAGTGCAGGAGCGTACAAAAGGTCGTCCGCTCTTCGTTCTTCATGATGGACCTCCATATGCCAATGGAGATCTTCATATGGGACACGCACTTAATAAAGTATTAAAAGACTTTATCGTTCGCTATAAATCAATGGCTGGTTTCCATGCTCCTTATGTACCAGGGTGGGACACACACGGCTTACCGATTGAACAGGCGCTAGCGAAGAAGAAAGTAAACCGAAAGAAAATGACGGTTGCTGAATTCCGTGAAAAATGTGCGGAGTATGCGTTAAAGCAAGTTGATAATCAGCGCACTCAGTTCAAACAGCTAGGAGTACGTGGAGATTGGGACAATCCATATATTACGTTAAACAAAGACTATGAAGCGGCTCAAATTGAAGTCTTTGGTACAATGGCTAACAAAGGCTATATCTATAAAGGGAAAAAGCCGGTCTACTGGAGCCCTTCATCAGAGTCTGCGCTAGCAGAAGCTGAAATTGAATATCAAGACAAACGTTCGGCATCCATTTACGTAGGATTCGATGTACAGGAGACGAATGGTGTTTTAGATGGGGACGAAACGTTCATCATTTGGACAACAACGCCTTGGACGATTCCAGCGAATCAGGGGATAGCTGTGCATCCTGATCTTAACTATGTCAAAGTAAAAGTAGATAACCATCACTACATTATAGCTGAGAAGTTAATAGATGAAGTAGCAGAAGCATTAGAATGGTCAAACCCTGAAATTGTAAAAACATATAAAGGTAGTGAGCTAGAACGAGTAGAAGCAAAGCATCCTTTATATGATCGCACCTCCCTTGTTGTATTAGGAGAACACGTAACAACAGATGCTGGTACGGGTTGTGTACACACAGCGCCAGGACACGGGGAAGATGACTTTTGGGTTGGTAAACAATACGGACTTGACGTTCTTTGCCCTGTTGATGAGAAAGGTTATTTCACAGATGAGGCACCAGGGTATGAAGGCCTATTCTATGATGCAGCGAATAAAGATATTACAGAGAAATTAAAAGAAGTGGGAGCATTACTAGACTTAACATTTATTACTCACTCCTATCCACATGACTGGCGTACGAAGAAGCCAACGATCTTCCGTGCTACAAGCCAGTGGTTTGCTTCTATTAAAGATTTCCGAGAAGAAATTTTAGAAGAAATTAAACAAACAAAATGGACACCAGCATGGGGCGAAACACGTCTTTACAACATGGTTCGTGATCGTGAAGATTGGTGTATCTCTCGTCAGCGTGCATGGGGAGTACCAATTCCCGTATTTTACGGTGAAGACGGGACACCAATTATTACACCAGAAACCATTCAACATGTTTCCGATTTGTTCCGTGAACATGGTTCAAACGTTTGGTTTGAGCGCGAAGCAAAAGATTTACTTCCGGAAGGATTTACGTCAGAGCACAGTCCAAACGGAACCTTTACAAAAGAGCAGGATATTATGGATGTATGGTTTGATAGTGGTTCTTCTCATCAAGCTGTTCTTCATGAACGTGAAGATTTAGCGAGACCAGCAGACCTCTATTTAGAGGGTTCTGACCAGTATAGAGGTTGGTTCAACTCTTCTCTTTCTACGTCGGTTGCTGTAACAGGCAAAGCTCCATTTAAAGGCATCCTTAGCCATGGATTTGCTCTTGATGGACAAGGTCGTAAAATGAGTAAATCCGTAGGGAACGTTGTGGTGCCAGATAAGGTTATGAAGCAACTTGGTGCTGATATCCTTCGCCTTTGGGTCGCAAGCGCAGACTATCAGGCTGATGTTCGCATATCAGATGATATTTTAAAACAAGTATCAGAAGTCTACCGTAAAATTCGTAACACTTTCCGTTTCTTACTAGGAAACTTACATGACTTTGATCCGAACACTAATTATGTGGAGCAAGAAAACCTTCAAGAGGTAGACCGTTATATGTACCTTCGCCTGCAAGAGCTTACAAGCACGGTGAGAAAAGCATATGACGAGTATGAGTTCTCTACGATCTATCATGCCGTTCATAATTTCTGTACAATTGATTTAAGCTCATTCTACCTGGATTTTGCGAAAGACATTCTATATATTGAAGCAAAAGATGATGTGCGCCGACGTAGTATCCAAACCGTGTATTACGAAATCGTAACATCTCTTACAAAACTTCTTTCCCCAATCCTTTCTCATACAGCAGATGAGGTTTATCAGCATATCCCAGGTGTAGAAGAAGAGAGTGTGCAATTAACTGACTTACCAGAAGTTCAAAGCGTTCATAATCATGAAGCCTTAAAAGCAAAATGGGATCACTTCATGGGAGTACGTGATGATGTATTAAAAGCATTAGAGGAAGCGCGTGCTGAAAAAGTAATTGGTAAATCACTAGAAGCTCATGTAACGATCGTTCCGAAAGATGAACAAACGAAGCAGCTCCTAGAAAGCATCAATCATTTAGAACAGTTATTAATCGTTTCAGGTGCTGAAGTGGCAGAAACAGTTTCAGAAGCCAAGGAATATGACCATGTATCTGTTCTAGTGAAAGCTCATTCTGGAGAGAAGTGCCAGCGTTGCTGGGTGGTATCAGAAGAAATTGGAGCAAGTGAAGCTCATCCTGAACTTTGCCCACGCTGTGCTTCTGTTGTAGAAGAACACTATGAAGCATAAGAGTTTAAATAAGACCTGTCTTTACCTTTGGGTAGAGACAGGTTTTCTATTTATTCGCATCTATTAGGTGCTAAACTTTACTTTACTGTTTATGATTTTCGGGCATGTTTGAAGGAAGTATGGTAAAATGCTAAAGGAATAGTCTGTCTAGAACGGAGGAACAAGTCTTGTGGTATTACATGTTAGCGGTTGTTATTATTCTTATTGACCAAGCAACAAAATGGGTAATTGAAACGCAAATGAAATTGCTTGAAAGCATCCCGGTAATTGAAAATGTATTTTATATTACGTCTCATCGTAATAAAGGGGCAGCTTGGGGTATGTTAGAAGGCCAGCTTTGGTTTTTCTATATTATAACAGCGTTTGTAATCGCCTTTGTGGTGTATTATATTCAGAAATATGCGAAAGGAAATCCTATACTCGGCCTGTCACTTGCACTTATCTTAGGCGGTGCTATTGGAAACTTTATTGATCGGATTTTCCGAAAAGAGGTCGTCGATTTTCTAGATGTATATATAGGTAGCTATGACTTTCCGATATTCAATGTAGCGGATTCATCTCTTGTCGTTGGTGTCGGTCTTGTCTTTATTGCTACAATTTTAGATGAACGGAAGAAAGGAAGCGCAAAATGAGTTTAAATTCCTACACAATAACATCAAATGAACATAATGAGAGATTAGATAAAGTCCTAACAGCCTTGAGCGAAGACGCTTCACGTGCTCAAGTACAAGTTTGGATAAAGGATCAACATGTTACCGTAAATGATTCTTATCAGAAAAGTAACTATAAATGTCAGGAAGGGGATTTATTATCATGGGAAGTTCCTGAACCTGAGCCAATGGAAGTGCTAGCAGAAGATATCCCCCTTGATATTGTTTATGAGGATCAAGATGTAATCGTAGTCAATAAACCTAAAGGTATGGTTGTCCATCCATCTGCGGGTCATAATAGTGGCACCCTCGTAAATGCTTTGTTGTACCATTGCCAGGATTTATCGGGCATTAATGGAGTTATGCGGCCTGGCATTGTTCACCGCATTGATAAAGATACAAGCGGGTTGTTAATGGTTGCTAAGAATGACAAAGCTCATACCTCACTAGCCGAGCAGCTTTCCGATAAAAGTGTAGAGCGTAAGTATGTGGCGCTTGTTTCAGGCGTAATTCATCACGAATACGGAACGATTGATGCTCCTATTGGAAGAGACCCAAAAGACCGCCAGAAGATGGGGGTTGTTGAAGGTGGTAAAAATGCGGTTACACACTTTAAGGTATTAGATCGCTTTGAAGAGCATACTCTAGTAGAATGTGTGCTAGAAACAGGCCGTACTCATCAAATTCGTGTTCATATGAACTATATTGAACATCCTATTGTAGGTGATCCGAAATACGGTCCTCGAAAAACGCTCGATTTAAATGGACAAGCACTTCACGCGAAGGAACTAGGGTTTACCCACCCTTCAACAGGGGAGTACCTCCATTTCAATTCAGAACTACCGGTAGAATTAGAACAAGTGCTTGTTGATCTTACGAAATAGGTTGACGTATTCACGAACCTATGCAATAATATGTAACTAGAATATAGACCTTTAAAACAGTCCCGTGAGGCTGAGAAGGGTACGGATGAGTGTAGTATGTCTCAATAGACATACGTCTATCTAAATCCCCTTCTACCACGGTAGAAGGGGATTTTTTGCGTACCTGGTTAGTACAGGAGGGAATAGTCAACATGGAAAAGAAAGCACTCGTATTAGATGAAGCAGCCATCCGGCGAGGCCTTACACGAGTTGCCCATGAAATTCTTGAGAAGAATAAAGGGGTAGAGGGTCTTGTCCTGGTTGGAATCAAAACAAGAGGGGTTCCATTAGCCAAACGACTTGCAGATAAGATCTCTCAAATTGAAGGGGTCGACGTACCGATTGGTGAAGTAGATATTACCCTTTACAGAGATGATCTTTCAAAATCAGAAGATCAAGCGGATCCTACAATTAAGGGTACACACGTTAATACGGACTTAACAAATAAGAAAGTGATTCTTGTCGATGATGTGCTTTATACCGGAAGGACGGTTCGAGCTGCAATGGATGCGATTATGGATTATGGCAGACCTTCACAAGTACAATTAGCTGTACTCGTAGACCGTGGTCACCGTGAATTGCCGATTCGTGCAGATTATGTTGGCAAAAATGTTCCTACTTCTCAGGAAGAAGTTATTGGAGTGCAACTCTTAGAATCAGATGAAGTGGATGAAGTAAGTATTTTTACAAAGTAAAAATAGAAGACCTTTAAATGAAGTCCAGAGAGGCTCGAAAGGTCGCAATGAATAGGGAACGTGTATATTCAGGACACGTCTACCTCTTTGCGAGCTTTCGCGAAGAGGTTTTTTTTATAGCTAAAATACGTGTTCATGAAAGAGGAGGCTTATTTATGAAAAAGAATCAAGTTAATTTAGGAGTAAGGGAAGTGCCAAGCATACCGAAATGGATCGCATTAAGTCTGCAGCATTTATTCGCGATGTTTGGAGCCACCATTTTGGTCCCATTTCTTACAGGGTTGTCTCCGGCTGTTGCACTGGTATCAAGTGGTGTAGGAACCCTTGCCTATATGGCGATCACAAAAGGAAGAATACCAGCTTATCTTGGTTCTAGCTTCGCCTTTATACCTCCCATTATAGCAGCGGACCAGGCAGCAGGTGTGCCAGGGATTATGATGGGAAGCTTGATGGCCGGTCTAGTGTACGGAGTTGTAGCATTACTGATTAAAGGGTTTGGTACGAAGTGGATTATGAAGATCTTACCTCCTGTAGTAGTAGGTCCTGTTATTATCGTTATTGGGCTTGGGTTAGCATCAACAGCAGTTGATATGGCCATGAACGACAGTGAAGGAAATTATTCTTTAACATTTATGATGATCGCCGCAGTAACTCTTGGCTTAACGATTATAGCATCACTGTTCTTTAAAGGATTTATGAATATTATACCTGTACTCTTCGGAATTACAGGTGGCTACTTGTTCGCTTTAACACAAGGGGTAGTGGATACGAGCGGAATTGCTGCGGAATGGAATCAAATCACCTCAGCGACAGGCTTGGTAAGCTTTCTTGGCAGTGTGTTTCAAATGCCCGACTTTACGGTGCCATTTGTAGACTTTACGCCTGGATCAGTCCCGTTTGCAGAAATTGCTCTTATTATGGTGCCGATTGCTTTTGTAACTATCGCTGAACACATTGGAGATCAAATGGTCCTCTCGAAAGTGGTAGGTCAGAACTTCTTAGAAAAGCCAGGACTCCATCGCTCGATCGCCGGTGACGGGATCGCCACTGTCCTTGCTTCATGTTTAGGAGGCCCCCCAAATACCACTTACGGAGAAAACATTGGTGTACTAGCCATAACGAAAGTATTTAGTGTCTTTGTTATAGGAGGAGCAGCAGTAACGGCTATCTTCTTCGGATTTATCGGAATTGTAACTGAGGTAATAGGTGCCATCCCATCAGCAGTTATGGGCGGAGTCTCCATCTTACTTTTCGGAATCATAGCCTCAAGTGGCTTACGGATGTTGATTGATAACAACATTGACCTGGGTGATAAACGAAACTTAATTATTTCCTCAGTAATTTTAGTCATCGGTGTCGGAGGAGCGAAAATTCAAATCGCTGATTTCGAAGTCTCCTCAATGGCACTAGCAACGATTGTAGGTGTGATCTTAAATCTCTTTTTACCAGGTAGAGAATCAGCCTATGGAAATGGCAACATGTTCAAAACAGAAGAGCAAACAGAAGCTGAAAAATCAGATGATTCAGCTGCCTAAGTCGACATTTAGCACTTTTTAAAGAAGTCCAGAGAGGTTTCTAAGGGTGAAAAGGTTCGATCTGTGTTTCGTGCGCTTTTTTAACAAATCACGGACCCAGTTTAACCAGCATCCTTATCAGGGATGCTGGTTTTTTTATACCTTTTCCGATTTAAGAAAGGGGAAAGAGGCATGAAACATATTCTTACCATGAATGATTTATCAAATGAGGAAATCTATGGGGTGTTAACACGAGCGAAAGAATGGAAAGGGAAGCAAGTTCCCATAGTTCAGGATAGACCTACATTTGTAGCCAATCTATTCTTTGAACCTAGTACAAGGACTAAAATGAGTTTCGAAGTTGCTGAGAAACGCTTAGGTTTCAATGTGCTAGATTTTTCTCCAGAAAGTTCAAGTTTACAAAAAGGTGAAACGCTTTACGATACGGTTCGAACAGCCCAGGCAATAGGTGCTTCAGCCGTAGTGATCCGCCATCCTAAAGAAGGATACTACCATGAGCTTGTTAACGGGGTGTCCATCCCGATCTTAAACGGCGGGGATGGAAAGGGGGAGCATCCATCACAGTGTTTACTAGATCTGTACACCATTTATGAAGAGTTTGGAACGTTTGAAAATGTGCACGTCGTAATTTCTGGAGATGTCAAACATAGCCGTGTAGCCCGTTCGAATGCTTATGCTTTGCATCGATTAGGGGCTGAGGTGAGTTTGTCAGGTCCAGACGAATGGAAAGACAACACCCTTCCTTTTCCTTATATACAGATTGATCAGGCTGTCGAACAAGCGGATGCTCTGATGCTTTTACGTATTCAGAATGAACGACATGCCAAACAAGTGAATCAGTCCCATTATCTAGAAGAGCACGGGCTCACACTTGCTCGTGAAAGGCGAATGAAACGAGAGAGTATTATCTTACATCCCGCTCCTGTGAACAGAGGAGTTGAAATGGAAGATGAATTAGTAGAAACAAAACGCTCACGTATTTTTACTCAAATGGAGAACGGCGTTTATGTAAGAATGGCCATGTTACAAGCGGCATTACAAGAAGGAGGAGAATTGGATGCGTACACTACTGAAGAACATACACACCTTACAAAGTAATGAAAAGACAAACCTAATCATCGAGGGAAACACGATTCAAGGATTTACAACTGAAGAGATAGAGGCAGATCAAATTATAGATGGTAAAGGAAAAATAGTTGCCCCAGGATTTGTAGATGTACACATCCATTTACGTGAGCCAGGTGGCGAGGCGAAAGAGACGATAGAAACCGGGACAAGAGCCGCAGCTCGAGGGGGCTTCACTACGGTATGTGCCATGCCTAATACAAGACCGGTTCCAGATTGTGATAAACATATGAACGCCTTAAACGACAAAATTAAAACCGATGCTGCGGTCAGGGTCTTGCCATATGCTTCTATAACCACAAGACAGCTTGGATCTGAGTTAGTGGATATGAAGACGCTAAAAGAACTTGGCGCTTTTGCCTTCACAGATGATGGAGTTGGCGTGCAATCGGCAAATATGATGCTAGAAGCAATGAAACAAGCATCTGCATTGAATATGGCTGTTGTAGCACACTGTGAGGACAATAATCTAATTCAAGGTGGCGTGATGCACAATGGGAGAAGAAGTGAAGAATTAAATCTTCCTGGAATTCCTTCTATATGTGAATCTGTTCAAATCGCTCGAGATGTCTTGCTCGCGGAAGCTACGGGCTGTCACTACCATGTCTGTCATGTAAGTACGAAAGAATCGGTGCGTGTCATCCGTGACGCTAAAAGGGCTGGAATTCCTGTAACGGCTGAAGTTACCCCACATCATCTTCTTTTAACAGAAGAGGATATACCAGGAGACGATGCGCTCTTTAAAATGAATCCTCCTCTCCGAGCTAAAGAAGATCAGTTAGCCCTTATAGAAGGATTAGAAGATGGAACGATTGATTTTATTGCCACAGACCATGCACCCCATACCGAAGAAGAGAAAAACGGCGGTTTTCTAAGTGCGCCATTTGGGATTGTTGGGCTTGAAACGGCATTCTCTCTCTTAAACACTTATTTTGTGAAAACAGGACGCTTTACTCTTGGCCAATTAGTCGATTGGATGAGTGTAAAGCCCGCTCGAGTGTTTGGGTTGACGTATGGCACTCTTAAAGAAGGAGCTCCAGCTGACTTGGTACTGTTAGATCCAGATAAAGCAGGTGTGATAGACAAAAGAGTTTTTGCATCGAAAGGGACGAATACGCCTTTTGATGGTTGGGACATAACAGGTGAGGTTGAATTAACCATGGTTGATGGAGAAGTGATTTGGAAAGGGGAGGACTTATATGAAACGACAACTAATTCTTGAAGACGGAACAACTTTTGTAGGTGAAGCACTTGGAAGTGACATTCTTACAAGTGGGGAGGTCGTCTTTAATACAGGAATGACAGGGTATCAAGAAATTCTTTCCGATCCATCATATTGTGGTCAAATCGTCACCTTAACCTATCCTCTTATCGGAAACTATGGGATCAACCGCGAAGACTTCGAAACGATTAATCCATCTGTTAGCGGGCTGATTGTGAAAGAAGCTTGTTCTCACCCTAGTAATTTTCGCTCTGAAGATACTATCCATGATTATCTGAAAGCTAGAGGCATTCCAGGCATCACTGGTGTTGATACACGTAAATTAACTAAGAAAATTCGTGAGTTCGGGACGATGAAGGGAGCTTTCGCCTCCGTGGAGGAGTCTCCTGAAGAAGTGGCAGCATCCTTACGCGATGAGCAGTTCAGCACGGATCAAGTGAAAAAGGTTTCCACCGTTAAGCCTTACGTCGTTCCAGGTCGTGGAGAGCGTATCGTACTTGTAGACTTTGGGATGAAGCACGGAATCTTAAGGGAATTTACAAAGCGAAACAGTCATGTAACGGTTGTTCCTTATAACACAACAGCAGAAGAAATTATGCAGTTAAAACCAGATGGCGTCATGCTCTCAAACGGGCCTGGGGATCCAAAGGATGTACCAGAAGCTGTGGAGATGGTGCAGGGATTGCTTGGAAGAATTCCTTTGTTTGGGATATGTCTCGGCCACCAGCTCTTTGCACTGGCTTGTGGTGCAGATACGAGCAAGATGAAATTTGGACACAGAGGTTCAAATCACCCGGTAAAAGATATCGCAACAGGCCGTGTATACATGACTAGTCAAAACCACGGATATGCGGTCGAAGAGGATTCAATTAAAGAAACCGAATTACAAATTAGTCAATATGCGCTGAACGATGGAACAGTTGAAGGACTCTTTCATCCAAACTTTTCAGCCTTTTCTGTCCAGTATCATCCAGAGAGTGCACCAGGTCCTGAGGATTCAAACGGATTATTTGATGAGTTTTTACTAGCGGTAAAACGTGACAAAAGAAGGGAGCGAGTTGTATGCCAAAGCGTACAGATATAAATAAAATACTAGTGATCGGGTCTGGCCCCATTACAATAGGTCAAGCAGCTGAGTTCGACTACTCTGGTACGCAGGCATGCCAGTCGTTAAAAGAAGAAGGTTATGAAGTCATTCTAGCAAACTCAAATCCAGCTACAATTATGACAGATGAGACGATAGCGGATGAAGTGTATATGGAGCCTTTAACCGTCGAATTCCTGGCTAAGATTATTCGGAAAGAGAAACCAGATGCCCTTCTGCCAACATTAGGTGGGCAAACTGGATTGAACATGGCGGTGCAGCTTGACGAAGCAGGTGTATTACGTGATTTCAATGTGGAACTATTAGGAACGTCACTAGACGCCATTCAACAAGCTGAGGATAGAGAGAAGTTCCGATCACTTATGTATGAGCTAAATGAGCCTGTGCCAGAGAGCACAATTGTGAGTACAGTAGATGCGGCATTAGAGTTTGCCGATGAAATTGGTTACCCCGTAATTGTACGCCCCGCTTACACAATGGGAGGTGCAGGAGGCGGAATGTGCTACTCAAGACAAGATCTTGAAACCATTGCCCATTCCGGCCTTCAGCTCTCACCGGTTAATCAATGTCTTATTGAGAAGAACATAGCAGGATTTAAAGAAATTGAATATGAAGTCATGCGAGACCACAACGACCATGCCATTGTTGTTTGTAATATGGAAAATGTGGATCCTGTAGGAATCCACACCGGAGATTCCATTGTAGTAGCGCCGAGTCAGACATTAAGTGACCGAGAGTATCAGATGCTTCGAAATGTTTCTCTGAAAATTATCCGTGCTTTAGAGATTGAAGGGGGCTGTAACGTCCAGCTGGCACTTGATCCATATAGCTTTGACTACTACATCATTGAAGTGAACCCAAGGGTGAGTCGTTCTTCAGCTCTTGCATCGAAAGCAACGGGATACCCAATCGCGAAGATTGCAGCCAAGATTGCAGTGGGTCTTACGCTTGATGAGATAAAAAATCCTGTTACAGAAACGTCTTACGCCCTATTTGAGCCAGCTCTTGACTATGTGGTCTCAAAGATCCCTCGATGGCCATTTGATAAGTTCATAAAAGGCCACCGTATCTTAGGCACGCAAATGAAGGCCACAGGAGAAGTGATGGCGGTTGGACGAAACTTTGAAGAATCCATGCTTAAAGCAGTTCGTTCTCTTGAGATTGGCACAGAGGAATTGTATCTAGAGGACATGAAAGACCTAGGGGAAGAAGAAATCATTGAACGACTTATTAAAGCAGATGATGAGCGCCTCTTTATCATTGGCGAAGCTTTCAGAAGGGGAATGAGCAAAGAAGAGATCGTCCACCACACCAAAATCGATCCTTTCTTTGTGGAGAAGTTTGAGGGGATGATCCAATTAGAAAAGCAATTGGCTCTTGAACCTTGGAATCCATCTTTACTGAAAAAGGCTAAAGAAAAAGGCGTTTCAGACACTGCGTTGGCAAGAGTATGGAATACAACAGAAGATGAGGTATACAACTACCGTATGAACGAAAGCATTATGCCAGTCTATAAGATGGTAGATACATGTGCAGCTGAGTTTGAATCCACCACACCTTATTTCTACAGCTCATATGAAGAGGAAAATGAATCTAAGCGATTAGATCGTGAGAAGATCCTCGTTCTTGGTTCCGGGCCTATCCGAATCGGTCAAGGCGTTGAATTTGATTATGCTACCGTGCACTCAGTCCTGGCTCTAAAAGAAGCAGGATATGAAGCCATCATTATGAATAATAATCCTGAGACCGTATCAACCGATTTTAGTATCTCTGACAAACTTTACTTTGAACCCCTTACATTAGAAGATGTCATGCATGTGGTTGAATTAGAGAAACCAAAGGGGGTTATCGTACAGTTTGGTGGGCAAACGGCTATTAACCTAGCAGATGGTTTAGCGAGAAGAGGGGTCCAAATACTAGGAACTTCTCTTGAGGCAATCGATCGTTCTGAGGACCGGGATAAATTTGAATATACTCTATCTAAACTAGGTATTCCTCAGCCGAAAGGGATTTGTGCAACATCAGCACAAGAAGCGATGCAAGCTTCCGAAACGCTAGGATTCCCCCTAGTTGTCCGTCCATCCTATGTCCTTGGAGGACGAGCAATGGAAATTGTGCACGATCAGTTTGAACTAGAGAGGTATATAGAAGAAGCGGTAAAAGTACACAAAGACCACCCTGTTCTAATCGATACGTATATGACAGGGATTGAAATCGAAGTGGATGCAATAAGTGATGGAGAGACCGTCGTCATCCCGGGGGTCATGGAACACATCGAACGAGCAGGTGTACACTCAGGGGACTCGATTGCTGTTTACCCAACCCAACGTATTAGTGAGGACATTAAAAAGAAATGTGTAGAATATACAACCCGTATCGCCCGGGAACTCGGAATCGTTGGGTTAATTAACATTCAATTGGTGCTTCACAACAATGAAGTGTATGTACTAGAAGTAAATCCAAGAGCAAGCCGAACAGTACCGTTCCTTAGTAAGATTACAGGTGTCACGATGGCTAAACTTTCTACTCAATTAATCGTAGGATCAACTTTGAAGGAGTTAGGCTTTACAAACGGGATCCTAAAAGAACCGAATGAAGTTTTTGTAAAGGTTCCCGTATTCTCATTTGAAAAACTTCGAAGTGTAGATACCTACCTTGGACC
Source organism: Pontibacillus chungwhensis (assembly GCF_030166655.1). Classification (GTDB taxonomy): domain Bacteria; phylum Bacillota; class Bacilli; order Bacillales; family BH030062; genus Pontibacillus. The sequence continues at coordinate 1,859,149 of NZ_CP126446.1, forward strand.
CGAAATGAAATCGACTGGGGAAGTGCTTGGTCGGGATGTCACGCTTGAGAAAGCCCTGTATAAAGGTTTGACTGCTTCAGGAATCGAAGTCCCTCGTAATGGAGCTGTGCTCATGACGGTGGCTGATAAAGATAAAGAAGAACTTCTAGAACTTGCAGAAAGGTTCCACCAGCTAGGTTTCGAGCTATATGCAACAGAAGGGACGGGATCTACCCTCGAAGAAGAAGGTCTTCCTGTAACGAAAGTGGCTAAGATCGGCTCGGAGAAACAAACCGTGTTGGATGTGGTACAAAAAGGGCAAGTTCACATGGTTATTAATACGCTCACCACTGGGAAACAAACACGTAAAGACGGGTTCCGTATACGTCGTGAGGCTGTTGAGCACGGTTTACCTTGCCTGACATCTCTTGATACGGCATCAGCCATCTTACGAGTTATAGAGTCGATGACCTTTACAGCTCAATCGATGCCTAAGACGTCTAAACAAAAGGTGGTCGCTACATGTTAAAAAAAGATGACATGCATATTCTTCAAAACAAGCAGATAGCCGAGAACACATTTGAAATCAAACTGACTGGTCGCTTCGTCAATACGATGAAGCAACCAGGACAGTTCCTCCATATAAAAGTAGGGGACGGGACTTCTCATGTATTGAGGAGACCCCTTTCCATTGCAAATGTTGACCATCACATTGTCACAGTCATTTATAAAATTGTCGGTCATGGTACAAAATGGCTATCACAAAAACAACCAGGTGAAATCGTAGATGTCCTCGGGCCTCGTGGAAATGGATTTCCCATTGATAAGGTGCAAGATGAGCATATCGTTTTAATCGGTGGTGGCGTAGGCGTACCTCCCCTTTACTATCTCGGAAGAAAACTTGTCGAGCAAGGAAATACGGTTACTTCTATTTTAGGATTCCAAAACATAAGCCAGATCTTTTATGAAGACGAATTCCGTCAGCTTGGGGAAACAATGATTACAACGGATGATGGGAGCTATGGCTATAAAGGAAGAGTGACAGAGCTACTGAATGAACTAGATTCATCGGTGTCTCGCTTTTATAGCTGTGGTCCTAAGCCTATGCTAAAAGGGGTCTCTGACTCCTTTCAGATTCCGGGATATATTTCCCTTGAAGAGCGCATGGGTTGTGGAGTTGGAGCGTGTTTTGCTTGTGTGTGCGAAGCGAAGGACCCTGAAGACGTGAAAGGATATCGGAAAATTTGTCAGGATGGTCCTGTATTTCCTGCTGGAGAGGTGGTATTGTAATGGATTTACGCGTATCTTTACCAGGGTTGGAGCTTAAAAATCCAATCCTGCCTGCATCTGGTTGTTTTGGTTTCGGTCGCGAATTCAGCGAATTTTATGACTTAAATGAGCTAGGGGCCATTACGATTAAAGCTGCGACAAAAGAGAGTCGATACGGCAATGCCACACCTCGAGTAGCGGAAACATCCGGTGGGATGCTCAATGCCATTGGACTACAAAACCCCGGCGTCACGCGCATAATGGAAGAGGAACTACAGTTTCTTGAACAATTTGATACGCCAATCCTTGCGAACGTAGCCGGAAGTTCTGAAGAAGAGTATGTTGAAGTGGCAAAAGAAATCTCTGCTCATTCAAAAGTGAACGCCATAGAGCTGAACATATCCTGCCCTAACGTGAAAGAGGGTGGAATACACTTTGGAACAGACCCTGCGCTAGCTGCTTCATTAACAAGAGCTGTGAAACGTGTTAGTCAGGTGCCGGTATATGTAAAGTTGTCTCCAAACACGGGTGATATTGTTGCGATGGCAAAGGCTGTAGAAGAAGCTGGTGCAGATGGTTTATCCATGATTAACACTCTTGTAGGGATGAAGCTTGATCTAACAACAGGGAGACCTGTTTTAGCGAATGGGACAGGAGGTTTATCAGGACCTTCTATTAAACCTGTAGCGATCCGGATGGTTTATCAGGTTAGTCAGGCTGTTAATATTCCAATTATTGGTATGGGTGGCGTTGCGTGCGTGGAAGATGTGTTGGAATTCTTACTAGCAGGCGCGAGTGCAGTAGCTGTAGGGACGGCGAATTTTCAAAACCCTTTAGTGTGCCCAGAGTTGATTGAGCAATTGCCTGAAGCTCTAGAAGCGTATGGATATGAATCGGTTACAGATTGTGTTGGAAGGAGTTTTAGACAAAATGAAACCTCTTTATCTGGCTCTTGACTTTCCATCAGGAGGGCAAGCTCTCTCCTTTATTAAAGAACAAGGACTCGAAGGCGTACCTGTCAAAGTAGGCATGGAGCTTTTTTACAAAGAAGGTGCAGAAATTGTGCGCGTATTAAAAGAGCAGGGGCATGCGATCTTTCTTGATTTAAAATTGCATGACATCCCAAACACTGTTCAATCAGCTATGAAAAACCTGGCTTCTTTAGGGGTGGATGTAGTAAATGTTCATGCCGCTGGAGGCTCTGAAATGATACAAGCCGCAAAGAAAGGTTTACTAGAAGGAACAAGGATAGGAGAAACTCCTCCGCTTCTTTTAGCAGTAACTCAACTCACCTCTACAACAGAAAGCATGTTACATGAAGAGCTTGGAATCTCCCTGACGCTTGAAGAAACCGTGGTAAACTATGCGAAAATGGCCCACCGGTCCGGTGCAGATGGTGTTGTTTGCTCCGCCCATGAGGTAAGTGCAATACGTCAAGCTTTACCTGATTCTTTCTACCTTCTTTGTCCTGGAATTCGTTTGAAAGCGGGACCTCATCATGATCAGAAGCGGGTCGTCACACCAAGCAGGGCCAGAGAGCTTGGGGTTGACTCCATCGTCGTTGGAAGAGGGATTACAAAAGCAGATAAGCCTGTAGAAATGTATCGATTATTTAGTGAGGAGTGGACATATGTTAAGTAATAAACAACTTGCAAAGCGATTATTTGAAATCGAGGCTCTCCAATTTAGTCCAGAAGATCCTTTTAAATGGACATCTGGCATATTGTCTCCTGTTTATTGTGATAATCGACTCGTGATGAGTGATGTCCGGTTAAGAAAAGAGATTGCTCAATCCTTAGCGGAGAAGATACGGGAAGATTACCCAGACACAGATCTTATAGCAGGATGTGCAACAGCGGGGATTCCTCATGCGGCTTGGGTAGCAGAATGTCTGGGTCTTCCTATGGTATATGTAAGAGATAAAGCGAAAGGTCATGGCAAAGGGAATCAAATTGAAGGAAGTATGGAAGCTGGACAAAATGCGATCGTCATCGAAGATTTGATCTCGACCGGGAAAAGCTCGATCGCTGCTGCACAGGCTCTTCAAAAAGAGGGGATCAACGTTACAGGTGTCTTAGCCTTATTCTCCTATGAACTACAAAAAGCAGTAGAGGCATTTCGGGATGCTGACCTTTCCTATCAATCATTAACGACATTTCCTTACTTACTTCAGGTGATGAAGGAGGAAGAGAAAGTGGCGGAGGAAAGCTATGCTCGTTTACGAGAGTGGAATCAAGACCCTGAAGCTTTTTCATATAATTACCAAGGGTAAATGCTCTTGTCAGCATGAACCTTCCGTTGTACAATCATGTCAAATGTACACATAAAGGGTCGTGATGACATGTCTTTTAAAAAGCAAGCAACAGTAATGAGTAGCAATGCTGTGCTTGGTGTGTTTACGTGTTACTTATACCTCTACTTTTGGATCTTCCTATCAATGGCGGCTCCGATTTTCAATATTAAAGCTCTATTGAGCCTCATCATTTCACTTACGCTATTTGGTGTCCTTAATGTTCTTTTAATTGGACGAGGACAAAAAAGAGAGTGGTTGTATGCTTTTTTAACATACTTCGGAGCCATTGCTTTATTTGTAGGCATCTTTTGGGCTTATTGATTAATAAAGAAAAAGGACGAAATCCAGCAGATTTCGTCCTTTTTTTATGCGTCTGATTGATTGTTTTTCATAGTACGAATAAACGCTTCATCCGGTGTAACAAAAAGTGTCTTCTGATTGTCATAGGTAACAAAACCAGGCTTAGCCCCGTTTGGTTTCTTAACATGACGGATCAACGTGTAATCTACTGGGACAGAAGAGGAAGCCTTCGATTTACTGAAATAGGCAGCGAGTAAAGCTGCTTCTTGCAGTGTCTCATCACTCGGATCCTCACTTCTGATCACCACATGTGACCCAGGGATATCTTTCGTGTGTAACCAATAGTCATTGCGGTTAGCCATGCGCGTGGTTACATATTCATTTTGCTTGTTGTTCTTTCCGACTAGGATGGTTGTGCCATCAGTTGATATATACGTTTCAGGCTTAGGTGCTTGTGGTTTCTTTTTCTTCTTTTGTGGTTTTGCTTTCATATAGCCTTCTTCACGTAGCTCTTCTCTTATTTCCTCAACATCCTCTTCACGGGCTGATTCAATTTGTTGGATAAGTTGATCGAAGTAAGCAATTTCTTCTTTTGCTTTTTCGATTTCTGTTTGCACAACTTCTTTAGATTTTTTCATCTTTGAATAGGTAGCAAAGTAACTTTGTGCGTTTTCACTCGGAGTTTTATTAGGGTTTAACTCAATCGTTCGTTCCCCTTGTTCTGGGTCGTAATAATCAACGACTGTGACGGACGCATCCCCTTGTTTAACAAGATGCATATGAGCCGTCAATAGTTCTCCTTGCCGCTGAAATTCATCTGCTTTTTCGGCTTTTTGAAGGGTTTCTTCATGTTTTTTGATTTTACGAATGTTTTTATCACGTTCATTCTTCATAAAACGAGCAAGATCACCAGCTTGCTGCTTGACACGGTCTCGTTCTGCTTTCCCGCTATAGTAGGCATCAAGAAGTTCACTGACTGTGTTATACGTTTCTGTTTCAGCTTGAATAGATTCTAAAGGAAGAACGTAAAATTGTTCCTTCTGTCCTCTAAATAACTGAGGCGTATAATCATGTTGGATGAGCTGCTCTTGAATACGACTAAATGTTGCCTGATAAGTAGAAGCGGAGCCGAGACGAGCTCTATAATTAATCTCTGTCGCAATCATAGGTGAAAAGCCCATGAGAATGCCCATGATTTGTTTATCCATACGCCCAGAATTAAAGTCTAGTTTTTTCACAAAGACTTCTGGTTCTAGAGTAAGTGGGTTTGTCTTTCCTTGATCAGGAGGCCGGCGGTACGAGTGACCTGGTAGCACTGTACGGTAGCTGCTTTGAGAAGGAGAGACGTGTTTAATGCTGTCTAAAATCATGTCTCGTTCCTGATCAACTAAAATAATATTACTATGCTTACCCATGATTTCCATCACGAGAGTTTTGGTTGTTTCATCACCAATTTCGTCTTTTCCACGGACTTTGATTTGAATGACGCGCTCCATTTCAAGCTGTTCGATGGACTCAATAAATCCACCGACTAAGTGCTTGCGGAGAAGCATACAAAACATTGGCGGTTCTTTTGGATTTTGATACGTATCTTCTGTCACATGTATTCGAGCGTAGGAAGGGTGTGCTGAGAGTAAGAGACTGTGGTTTTTTCCTTTGCTACGAATCGTGACAATAAGTTCGGTTTGCGTTGGCTGATAGATCTTCATAATTCGTCCGGGAGTTAACATTTCCATTAATTCGTGTGTGACTGCCCGGGTGACAACGCCATCAAAAGACATGGTAATCACCTCACAATATACCGATTATAGCATTTTTTTGGACGAGTCTGAATAGATATAGCATAGACTCATCACTTTCAGGAGGAATGTTACGTGAATTGGTATCAATATAGTGCTGAGAATCTAGCGGAGAAGCTAGATGTAAATATGGACAAGGGACTCTCTTCAAAGCAAGCAGAGAGCCGCTTGAAAAAGCTTGGTCCCAATAAGTTAGAAGAGGGAAAATCAATCAATGTTCTGTTGTTATTTTTCCGCCAGTTTCAGGATTTCATGGTTCTTGTCCTTCTAGCAGCCACTCTCATTTCGGGATTACTCGGGGAATATGTGGATGCGGTTGCCATTATGGCTATAGTGTTTGTGAACGCAGTACTTGGTTTTTTTCAGGAACAGAAGGCGGAGAAGTCACTATCTAAACTAAAGGAACTTTCTGCCCCTCATGCTCAAGTATTGAGGGATGGGAGCTGGATTAAGGTTCCTTCTGCAGATCTTGTAATGGGAGATATCGTAAAAGTCACAAGTGGAGATCGTTTGAGTGCAGATCTTCGATTAATCAAGACGAGTGGGCTCGAGGTGGAGGAATCTTCTTTAACAGGTGAGTCACTTCCAGTGCTTAAGCATGAAAATCACTTAATGGATGAAACACTTGAACTTGGGGATCAGGCAAATATGGCTTTTTCAGGAACACTCGTAACTAGGGGCAGCGGGGTTGGAGTTGTGGTAGGGACTGGTATGAAAACGGCAATGGGACAGATCGCTTCGTTGCTCGTTCAAACATCGAGAAAGCCAACGCCTCTTGAGCGAAAGTTGGCTGAACTAGGGAAGATTCTGATCTTTACTGCCCTTTTGTTAACAGCGTTTGTTGTCGTTGTAGGCGTTTATCGTGGGCACCCATTATATGAAATGTTTTTAGCTGGTGTCTCTTTAGCGGTTGCCGCCATTCCAGAAGGGCTGCCTGCCATTGTTACAGTTGCGTTGTCACTTGGAGTTCAACGGATGATTAAGAAAAAGGCAATTGTCAGGAAGTTGTCAGCTGTTGAAACGTTAGGCTGCGCCTCCGTTATCTGTTCAGACAAGACGGGAACGATGACAGAAAATCAAATGACTGTAAAGCAAGTAAGTACGATAGAGGATCATTTGTACGTGACAGGCGAAGGGTATGATCCGTTTGGTGCATTTTTTGAACGGGATATTGAAACCAACGTGAGGGAAATTCCGGGGATTAATCGTATGCTTTTATACGGGTCGCTCTGTAACCACGCCAGTATCTTGAAGCGGGATGATCGATATTTGGTGGATGGAGATCCGACAGAAGGGGCTTTAAAAGTTGTCGGATATAAGGCAGGGATAACAGAAGAACAAATGAAGGAATGGAAGGTCACATACGAAATCCCTTTTGATTCAGATCGAAAGCGTATGACGGTAATTGCAGAGCATCAGAACGGGGAACGTGTCGTTATCGTCAAAGGTGCGCCGGATGTATTATTACCTCGCAGTACATCCATTTATTCTTCAAGTGGGCAACGCCCGTTAAAACCTAAGGATGAAAGAGAAGTTGAAAATATTCTTAGTACAATGACTAATCAGGCCCTTCGTACAATTGCCATTTGCTATAAAACGCTAAAAAAAGGTCAATCATACAATAACTTTGAACTTGAAAAAGATCTGACCTTCATGGGGATAACCGGGATCATTGATCCTCCTCGTAAAGAAGTGAAGCGGGCCATAGATGACTGCCGTCAAGCTGGCATTAAAACCGTGATGATTACAGGAGACCATGCTAAAACAGCCCATGCGATTGCCAGGGATCTCGAATTAATGCCTGAAGGTGGACGAGTTGTAGAAGGGGCTCAGTTATCTTCAATGAGTGACGATCAATTAGAGGCTATTATTGATGAAACATACGTATTTGCACGTGTAACTCCTCACCATAAATTGAGAATTGTGAATGCGTTTCAAAATCGAGGCCATGTCGTTGCTATGACGGGGGATGGAGTAAATGATGCTCCTGCCATTAAAGCTAGTGATATCGGCATATCAATGGGGCAGAGCGGAACAGACGTTGCGAAAGAAGCTTCTTCTCTTGTTCTTCTAGACGATAACTTTGCAACCATTCGTTCAGCCATTCAAGAAGGCAGAAACATTTATGAGAATATACGCAAATTCATTCGGTATTTGCTAGCTTCAAATGTGGGAGAGATTTTAGTGATGCTTTTTGCGATGTTTCTTGCGCTCCCATTACCATTAGTACCTGTTCAGATTCTATGGGTGAATCTTGTTACAGACGGGTTGCCGGCTATGGCACTTGGATTAGATCAATCAGAACGTAATGTAATGAAACGACCTCCACGAAGCCCTGGAGAAGGAGTTTTTGCAAGAGGACTTGGCTTTAAAATCATTTCAAGGGGATTTATGATTGGAATTGTTACACTAATCGCCTTTATGATGGCCTACCAGGGAAATCCGGAAAGGTTGCTATATGCACAAACGGTGGCTTTTAGCACGTTAGTCGTCGCTCAACTTATTCATGTTTTTGATTGCAGAAGTGAACGCTCAGTCTTTGCCCGAAATCCTTTTTCTAATCTGTATTTACTAGGGGCCGTTTTATCTTCAGTATTGCTCATGCTTGTGGTCATTTATTATGATCCACTTCACGAGGTCTTCCATACAATGGACCTTCCTATAAGGGATTGGCTGTTTATTACTGCTTTAGGAGCAATCCCGACGTTTTTGTGGGGGTTTTCTAAAAAATAGCATAAAATAGTTAGAAAGCATTCTTCTTTAGAAGAATGCTTTTTATGTTTTTTTTATTCCTGGGGAACGATGAAGTAATAATGTAAATAAGGTTACACTAGTTCATAAAGACTTTAGCAAAGCTATATAGGGCCCCTATAATCACACTTTACTAATAAAATTATGAGGGAAATTAAGATTTTGTATTGAAATATATCTAAAAAACGAATATTATTATCAATGTTTGTTATTATCATTCGTAAAAGCAGGTGAAAGATGTTGAATCGTTTTTTTAAATTAAATGAAAATGGAACTACGGTCCGAACAGAAATCAATGCAGGGATTACCACATTCCTCACAATGGTTTATATTATATTTGTCAATCCAGTTATCCTTGGAAATGCTGGTGTGCCATCTGGACAAGTGTTTATGGCTACTATTATTTCAGCTCTAGTCGGAACGCTGCTTATGGCATTACTCGCAAATTACCCAATCGCCATCGCACCAGGGATGGGGTTAAATGCCTATTTTGTTACGGTCGTCACAAAATATGGATTATCGTACACCATCGTTTTTGGGGCTGTGTTTATTGCAGGTGTTATTTTCCTTTTACTTAGTTTTACAAGTTTACGCGAGAAATTAATTGAAGCTATTCCTAATTCACTAAAATTTGGAATCACTTCTGGAATTGGTTTGTTTATTGCCTTTTTAGGCCTTCAGTTTAGTGGGATTATTGTTGATGGAGGAGAAGCGGGACTTTTAACCCTTGGTAACCTTCAAGCGCCAAATACGCTATTATCCATTGCAGGATTATTTATCACGCTGATCTTAATGGCCCGAAATGTAAAAGGGGCTCTCTTTTATGGGATTGTCATTACAGCCATCATTGCGTACTTTACCAATCAGCTTCAGTTTAATGGATTTATGTCTATGCCACCAACGCCAGTATTCTTCGAAATGGATATTGCCGGGGTCTTTACTGAGGGACTATATGCTGTTGTGTTTGCCTTTTTATTAGTTACAATCTTTGATACGACAGGAACGTTAGTTGGAGTAGCAGAACAGGCAGGATTTATGAAAGATGGGAAAATGCCTAAAGCTAGACCTGCGCTAATGGCAGACGCCATTGCTACAACGGTTGGCTCTACATTTGGCTCAAGCCCTTCTACCGCTTATGTTGAATCAACCTCAGGTGTAGCTGCTGGAGGACGAACAGGATTAACCTCTCTAGTCATTGCAGGGTTGTTCTTCCTTTCGATGTTCTTCTCTCCATTTATTCAAGCCATCTCTGGAGTTTCTGCTATTACAGCACCAGTCCTTATCATTGTAGGTTGTTTTATGATGGAAGGATTATCAAGAGTCGACTGGAAAAGCTTTGATGAAGCCTTCCCAAGCTTTATTATAATCTTAACAATGCCTCTTACTTCAAGCATTGCCACAGGTATTGCAATGGGCTTTATAACGTACCCATTATTAAAGGTAGTAAGTGGTAAAGGAAAAGATGTTTCTTGGCTTTTATATTTATTCGGTATTTTGTTTGCGATTCAGCTAGTATTTTTCCCGGCTCACTAAATAGTAGTCAGAACTGCTCCTTTTTAAAGGGGCAGTTTTTATTATAGATACACCTTAGTTCTTTTAACGTGTCTTGGGTATGTTAGAATAGGATATAATCTTTAATAAGAGGTGGGATGGTATGGTTAGAAGTATGACTGGCTATGGAAGAAGTAGTAGGACAATCCAAGAAACGAGCATTACAGTTGAAATAAAGACGGTAAATCATCGTTTTTTAGATATTACCCCTAAGATGCCAAGGTCTCTCCTTTATCTTGAAGAGAAAATCAAAAAAGCATTACAGCATCCTTTCATAAGAGGACGTGTTGAATTATTTATTACGATTGAAGGAAATGCGCTTACAAAACGTCAAGTGAAAACAGACTGGGAGCTACTCGATCAATACATACAGCAATTAAAAGAAGCGAAAGAACGATATGGTTTACAAGAAGAAATTTCGGTAAATGTCTTGACGAAGCTCGAAGATCTGTTTACTATTCAAGAGTTAGAGGAACACGAAGACCGTATGGAATCAGTTATTCTTTCATGTGTGAATGAAGCTGCTGAGAAAGTGGTTTCAATGCGTGTGAGAGAAGGAGAGGCCTTACAAGAGGACCTTAAGGACCGCTTGAATAAGGTCGCTACGATTGTGGAAGATTTAAGAAGTCGAAGACCATTAGTTGTACAAGAAACACAGGAGCGTATTAAATCAAGAATTGAAGAATATGCTCAACAAGCCCTTCCATTAGAGGAATCACGACTCCTCCATGAAGTAGGGTTACTAGCTGAAAAAGGTGATATAGCAGAAGAAATTACGCGTTTGTATAGTCACACTGATCAGTTTGTTACAACTTTAGATGTAGACGATTCCATCGGACGCAAACTTGATTTCATCGTTCAAGAAATGAACAGGGAAACCAATACAATAGGCTCTAAATCAACGGATTCAAAAATTAGTGAATGGGTAGTATTATTAAAGAGTGAAATAGAAAAAATAAAAGAACAAGTACAAAATGTTGAATAATGATTGAGTTTATCATAAAATTTTTCATATAATTATAGTATTCATATGTACTATTGAATGGTTTTTAGATGATGAAGGAGGAGCCACATTGAGCTTACGACTAATCAATATTGGGTTTGGTAACGTAGTTTCCGCAAACCGTATCATTTCCATCGTGTCACCAGAATCAGCGCCAATCAAAAGAATTATAACCGTTGCTCGGGATAATAATAAATTGGTAGATGCTACATACGGCCGCAGGACGCGTGCGGTAATTATTACTGACAGCGATCATGTTGTGTTATCAGCTGTTCAACCTGAAACTGTGGGTGGACGCGTTACAAGTCATGACGATATGTCAGAAGAAGGGTAGGAGCTTTATTGTGATAGACGAGAAAGGGATTTTATTTATTTTGTCCGGTCCTTCCGGAGTTGGAAAGGGGACAGTAAGGAAGTCTCTTTTTGAAAAGGATACAGATCTGAAATATTCTATTTCGATGACAACCAGATCTCCACGAGAAGGGGAAGTAGATGGTGTTGATTACTTCTTTAAGAGTAAAGAGGAATTTGAAACGCTAATCGAGAATAAAAAGTTGATTGAATATGCTCAGTACGTGGGAAATTATTATGGAACGCCGAAAGATTATGTTGAACAACAACTTGAAGCTGGTAATGATGTATTCCTTGAAATTGAAGTCCAGGGCGCATTACAGGTGAAAGAAAACTTCCCTCAAGGAGTTTTTGTATTCTTAATCCCACCAAGTCTTGAGGAATTAAAAGACCGCATTATTAGTCGCGGTACAGAAACAGAAGAATTGGTTCGAAATCGTTTAGCAGCAGCAAAAGAAGAAATTGAAATGATGGATTATTACGATTATGTAGTAGTCAACGATCAAATTGATCGTGCGGTAGATACCGTTCAGTCCATTGTAAGAAGTGAACACTGCAAGCGAGATCGAGTAGCTAAACAATACAAACAAGCATTGGAGCGTGATGATTCATGATGTTAGAACCATCCATTGATTCTCTTATGGAATCCATTAATTCAAAGTATACGTTAGTAACGATTTCAGCTCGACGAGCACGTCAAATGCAAGAAACAAACAAGTATTTAATTGACTCTTTTGATTCAAAGAAATACGTGGGGATTGCACTTGAAGAAATTAAAGAAGGCAAACTTCATTATAAACACGAAGAATAACAACCTTACTAAGGTTGTTATTTTTATGTAGATGGGAAGGATGGGTAATCATGCTTAAAGGAAAGAAGGTTGTCTTAGGTGTCTCAGGTGGTATAGCGGCTTATAAAGCTTGTGCTTTAACGAGTAAACTTGTCCAAGCGGGTGCAGATGTCACCGTCATTATGACAAGCAGTGCAACAGAGTTCGTCACGCCTTTAACGTTTCAGGCATTGTCACGAAATCCGGTTTATACTGATACATTTGATGAAAAGATTCCTGAACAAATCTCACATATTGATGTAGCCGATTGGGCTGATTTGATAATTCTTGCCCCTGCTACAGCCAATCTTATAGGGAAAGTTGCAAATGGGATAGCTGATGACATGCTTACGACAACCTTATTAGCAAGTGAGGCTCCTGTGTATGTAGCACCCGCTATGAACGTGCATATGTATGCCCACCCCGCTGTTCAAAACAATTTAAAAAAACTCGAAACATATGGCTATCGTTTTATAGAACCTGGTGAAGGTTATTTAGCTTGTGGGTATGTTGGGAAGGGTCGATTAGAAGAACCTGAAACCATTGTCTCAGTATTGGAGCAGCAAGAAAGTCTCTCACTTCCCCTTAAAGGTAAGAAGGTTCTCGTTACAGCGGGACCAACGCGTGAAAGGGTGGACCCTGTCCGGTTCTTTACAAACTTTTCAACAGGAAAAATGGGTTATGCATTTGCGCAAAAAGCTAGAGAGCTTGGAGCTAACGTCATCCTTGTCTCAGGCCCTGTGACAATTGATCCACCTAGTGGTATAAAGGTTATTCAGACCGAGTCAGCTCAAGAAATGTATGAAGCGGTTATGAAAGAACTAGACAATGTAGATGTTGTCATTAAGACTGCCGCTGTAGCTGATTATCGTCCTGCTGTGTTTCATGATCAAAAGATGAAGAAAAAAGAAGGGCCTTTATCGATTGAGATGGAGCGTACTAAAGACATTTTAGGTGAGATTGGGAAGGTTAAAACGGATCAATTTGTAGTTGGATTTGCAGCAGAAACCAATGAACCGATACATTACGGGAAGCAAAAGCTCGCTAAAAAGAATGCGGATGCGATTGTTGTGAACAATGTAGCTGAAGCAGGAGCTGGTTTTGGTGCAGACACAAACGTCGTAACTTACTTAAATAAACATGGGTTAGAATGGAGCCTTCCTCTTCAATCAAAAGAAGACGTAGCGCACAAAATTTTAATTCAGGTGTCAGATGAGCTAAAGGATGGTCAGAAGTGAATATTGCACGAGTCATTGTAGATGTGCCTACAAGTCAAACCAATCGTCCATTTGATTATAAAATACCAGAGCACCTTATGGGTGTCGTAACTCCTGGTATGCGCGTCATTATACCTTTTGGGCCGCGAAAGATCATGGGGTTTGTCTTACAGGTGACAGATCAGACCAGTTTTAGCCGCTTAAAATATATACAAGATGTGATGGATTTAACACCAGTCTTAACCCCTGAACTTATACAACTTGGCAGGTGGATCTCAGAGTCAACGCTTTGCTTCTATGTTTCAGCTTACCAAGCTATGCTCCCTCAATTGCTGAAAGCGAAGTATGAGAAAGAGCTCTGGCTTTTGGCTGAACAAGATTCTATACCAGAAGAATTAGATCCTTTATTTGGGGGAAGAGGCGTTATCCCTTATGAAGAAATTGAAGCTTCTCCTATGACGTATTCTAAGCTTCAAAAGTATATTCAAGAAGGCGTCGTAGAGGTTCATTACAAAGTAAAGGGCAAAGAAACAAAGAAAAAAGAAATGTATATTGTGCCTGCTGTGCCTCCGCATCACTTAGAAGAGATCTATCATGACACTCCTAAACAAGCTAAGAAACAACGTTTAATACTTGCATATTTTATTGATTATCCGGATGAAATTTTGCAAAAAGCTTTACTAGAAGAATTGAAGACAACAAGAGCCTCTTTAAAGCCATTGCTTGAAAAAGGAATTTTGAAGACTGTTTCAAAAGAAGTGTATCGTGATCCTTATGAACAAAGAGAGTATGAAAGGACCCAGCCTTTTCCCTTAACTGAGGAGCAGCAAGAAGCTATTGAACCTGTTCTCGCTTCAATTGAGGAGAAACGACATGTGCCCTTTCTTCTTCACGGTGTAACGGGGAGCGGTAAGACAGAAGTGTATCTTCAGTCCATTCAACAGGTGCTCGATGAAGGTCGTGAAGCCATTGTACTTGTCCCTGAAATTGCCCTTACCCCTCAAATGGTAGAGCGTTTTAAAGGACGTTTTGGTTCAAGAGTGGCCGTACTACATAGTGCCTTATCTGCAGGTGAAAAGTTTGATGAGTGGAGAAAGATTCAACGAAAAGAGGTGCAGGTAGCTGTGGGGGCTCGCTCCGCTATATTTGCCCCTTTTGAGAAGATCGGCATTATTATTATTGATGAGGAACACGAATCTAGTTATAAGCAAGAAGACTATCCGAGATACCACGCCAGGGATGTAGCCATTGAGCGAGGAAAGTATCATAATTGCCCTGTTGTACTAGGAAGTGCGACTCCAACCCTCGAATCGTTCGCAAGGGCACAAAAAGATGTCTATCAACTTCTGACATTGAAAAAGCGAATGAACAATGCCAGCATGCCAGAAGTCGAGCTTGTCGACATGAGAGAGGAACTCCATGCTGGAAATCGGTCGATGTTCTCAATTAAGCTTCGAGAGAAAATAGAAGACCGCATTCAAAAAGGGGAGCAGGTCGTGCTCTTTCTAAATAGACGTGGGTATTCTACATTTGTCATGTGCCGAGATTGCGGAGAGGTCAAAGAATGCCCTCATTGTGATATTGCTTTGACATATCACAGGAAAGCAGAACGATTAAAGTGCCATTATTGTTCCCATGAAGAGCCTATGCCAAAGACATGTCCGAGCTGTGAGAGTGATACCATTCGCTACTTCGGTACTGGAACTCAAAAAGTAGAGGAGTCTCTCCAACAACTCATACCTGAGGTCAGAATTATTCGAATGGATGTAGATACAACTCGTCGAAAAGGTTCACATGAAAGATTGTTAACGAAATTCGCGGAGAAGGAAGCGGATGTTTTATTAGGGACTCAAATGATTGCTAAGGGGTTGGACTTTGGCAACGTAACCCTTGTTGGCGTTTTAGCTGCAGACTCATTGCTACACCTTCCTGACTTTCGCTCCTCAGAGAAAACGTTTCAGTTATTAACTCAGGTTAGTGGCCGTGCCGGAAGACATACGCTACCTGGTGAGGTTATTGTCCAGAGTTATACACCTGAGCACTACAGTATTGAAATGGCAAGTCAGTATGATTTCGAAGCTTTCTATAAGAAGGAAATGAAAATGAGGAAAACGTTCCGTTATCCTCCTTATTACTTTTTGACCCTTTTAACTGTATCTCATCCTAACCATTTGTACACAATGGATGTAACGCAGAAGATGGTGCAATTCTTGCGTGATCACCTATCGGATCAAGCGATTATTTTAGGTCCTACACCATCACCGCTGACCAGGATCAAAGATAGATATCGATATCAATGCATGATAAAATATAGAGATGAACCTACATTACACAAGGTCATGAATCGACTATTTCAAATATATGAGGACGCTATTCAACAAAAGGATTTGCAGCTCACAATCGATTTTCAACCGTACCAGCTAATGTAAGAAAGGAGATGTTGAAATGAAGCGTATCGTATTTATGGGGACGCCTGATTTTGCTGTACCCGTTTTACAACAATTAATTGCAGATCAATATAATGTGGTGGCTGTAGTCACCCAGCCAGACCGACCGAAAGGGAGAAAGAGGGAAATGACGCCACCACCTGTTAAAGTAGAAGCAGAGCGGCACCATATTCCTGTTCTTCAGCCTGAAAAGATCAAGCATGAATATAA
This sequence comes from Pontibacillus chungwhensis, assembly GCF_030166655.1. Classification (GTDB taxonomy): domain Bacteria; phylum Bacillota; class Bacilli; order Bacillales; family BH030062; genus Pontibacillus. Next base: position 1,875,148 of record NZ_CP126446.1, read on the forward strand.
AGATGTATTAGAGTATAATCCAGACCTTATTGTCACAGCTGCATTTGGTCAAATCTTACCAAAAGAATTATTAGAGGTGCCGGAGTATGGCTGTATAAACGTCCATGCATCGATTCTCCCTGAACTAAGAGGAGGAGCGCCGATCCACTACTCTATACTTGAAGGTAAGAAAGAAACTGGTGTCACTATTATGTATATGGTAGAAGCCCTAGATGCAGGGGACATTCTTTCAAAGCGTACAGTAGCGATTGAAGAGGAAGACCACGTTGGTACCCTTCACGATAAGCTTTCAGAAGTGGGGGCAGCACTCTTGCACGACACATTACCTGAATTACTGGATGGTAAGATCACGCCTGTTAAACAGGATGAAAGTCAGGTAACGTTTGCTTCTAATATAAAACGTGAGCAAGAACGTATTAATTGGAATCAAGATGCGGAGACGGTTTACAATCACATACGCGGGTTACACCCATGGCCTGTAGCGTTTACAACTTGGAACGGTAAGCCCATGAAAGTTTGGTGGGGAGTTAAAGTTCAAGACAATTTTGCTGGAAAGCCAGGGGAAGTAGTTCGTTTAGATGAAGATGGATTTGTAGTCGTTTGCGGAAACGGCATGGGAATTAAATTAACAGATATCCAACCTTCTGGGAAAAAACGAATGAGTGCAGGTGACTTTCTAAGAGGGGCAGGTCAATCCCTTCAAAAAGGGGACCTACTAGGTGAAGAAAATGAGTGAAATGGCTCTTAGAAACGCAGCATTAGATATTGTAAGTCGTGTTGGTGAAAATGGGGGATATAGCCATCTTTTAATTCATCAAACAATCGAAAAAAGAGGTCTCTCCGATCGAGATACCTCTTTATTAACGGAAATTGTTTACGGCACGATCCAACGAAAGGATACGTTAGATTACTACATCACACCATTTGTCAAGAATAAGAAGAAGTTAAAACCTTGGGTGCTTTGGCTTCTTTATATGTCCTGTTATCAGATGGTTTACTTAGAGCGTGTGCCGGACCATGCTATTATTCATGAAGCCGTCGAGATTGCGAAGAAACGCGGACATAAGGGCATTGTTTCAATGGTAAATGGAGTGCTCAGAAACCTTCAAAGAAAGGGAGTGCCCTCTCTTGATCAGATTGATGACCCTATTGAACGAGTTGCCATTGAAACAAGTCACCCCAAATGGATGGTCAAACGTTGGAGTGACATGTATGGCCTTGAAGAAACGGCTAAAATGTGCCGACAGAATCTCGAAAGACCGACAATGTCTGTTCGTGTGAATACAACACGTTTCTCAAGAGATCAAGTGATGGAGACGCTAAAAGAAGATGGATTTGACTGCGAAGAATCGATTCTTTCTCCGCAAGGGATTATCATTTTCTCAGGTAACATTCTACACCACTCCATTTTTAAAGAGGGCGGCGTAACCGTTCAAGATGAAAGTTCAATGCTTGTCGCTGAAATGATGAACCTAGAAGAGGGCATGCATGTGCTTGATTCTTGTAGTGCTCCTGGTGGGAAATCGACTCATATAGCTGAGAAGATGAACAATACAGGTCAGGTAGCTTCTTTTGATCTTCACAAGAAGAAAGTAAAGCTCGTAGCAGAAAAGGCGAACCAGCTAGGGTTAACGAATATCTCCACAGCCCAGGCAGATGCGAGACACCTTCCTGAGTTAATCGGGGCTGAATCGTTTGACAGGGTACTATTAGATGCTCCGTGTTCTGGCCTTGGTGTTGTTAGGGGTAAACCAGACATTAAATATTCGAAAACAGAAGACGATATTGATTCATTATCTGCTATTCAAAAAGAGCTTCTTGAATCCGTCAGCGCATTAATGAAAAAACATGGTACACTAGTATATAGCACTTGTACGGTAGATCGGCAGGAGAACGAAGAAGTCATCCAATCTTTTTTAAGCCGTCATCCTGATTTTGAAGTGGACAAAGCTTTCTTTAATGAATTACCTGAAGAATGTAAGGATCTCCCTGGTATCAGTGAATGGGGCCTTCAACTTTTCCCTCAAGACTTTGATACGGATGGGTTCTTCTTAACACGCCTTAAGCGCAAACAATAAGAAGTATTATAAAAATATTTCGACTCTTTTTGGGTACCTATGATTAAGAGGTACTCAAAAGGGGAATTTTTTGTAAAAGATGATAATGCAACAATAGAGATTCGTAGAAATGCTTTCTGGATGAAGCGCTTCTGCTAAAAGTTTATGTGTTGGATGAAAATGGGTAGTCAGTTTAAAGACTTCTCATTTTAAGAATGGTAAACTGACAAGTAATGAACGGGAATTAAAAACGGATAGAAGCCTTCATTAGCTTCTATCGTATTCAGTTTTAATTTAGAGACGAGGTGAAACCCATGAATGGTTATTTTTTAACGGACAAAGGACAAGTCCGGAGCCATAATGAGGATGCTGGGGGAATTTTCTTTAACCAACATAGTCAGGTGTTAGCCGTCGTAGCAGACGGGATGGGTGGGCATAGAGCTGGAGACGTAGCAAGTAATATTGCAACGACTTCTTTACATAACAAGTGGTTTGATGCTCAACCAATCTCTACAGCAGAAGAAGCAGAAAGTTGGCTGCAAGAGACTGTTAAAAGTGTGAACCAAGAATTATTCCAATATGCTCTAAATCATGAAGAATGCAAAGGGATGGGCACAACCATTGTGGCAGCTATTTGTACACAAGAATTCGTTTCTGTTGCTCATATTGGAGATAGCCGCTGCTATCTTTCTAATGAGTTTGGCTTTAAGCAAATAACTGAAGATCACTCTTTGGTTAATGAACTTGTAAGAGCCGGTCAAATTTCTAAAGAAGATGCTGAACACCATCCAAGAAAAAACGTTTTATTAAAAGCGCTTGGTACAGAGTCCGAAACGAGTGTAGACATTAATACAGTCATCTGGGAAGAAGACGATAAGTTGTTACTTTGTTCAGATGGATTATCTAATAAAATGGCAGATGAGGAGCTTGTTGAGTTTGTACAAGAACCCCTCCCTCTTGAGAAAGCGGCTGAAAAACTTGTAACCATTGCAAATGAGCGCGGGGGAGAAGATAATATTTCGTTAGTGCTCGTTCATCATGATGCACCAGCGGAAGAGGGTGTGTCTTAATGCTTAATGGACATCTCTTGAATGATCGTTATGAGATTAAAGAAACGATTGGTGGCGGAGGGATGGCGAACGTCTATTTAGGGCGAGATACAATCCTGAACCGTGACGTAGCTATCAAAGTACTTCGTTTAGAATACGCTAACGATGACGAATTTATAGCCAGGTTTCGAAGAGAAGCGCATTCTGCAACGAGTTTGTCACATCCTAATATAGTTAACATATATGATGTGGGTGAAGAAGAACATATCTATTATATGGTAATGGAGTATGTAGATGGGATGACATTAAAGCAGTACATACAGTCATATGGCCCCCTCGATGTTCAAGAATCTCTTGATATTACGAAACAAATTACAGCCGCCATTACCCATGCTCATGATAATCATATTGTACACAGAGATATTAAACCTCAAAATATATTAATTGATGAATACAAACAAGTAAAAGTGACGGATTTCGGTATTGCGATGGCTTTAAGTGCGACATCATTAACGCAAACCAACTCCGTTTTAGGTTCGGTTCATTACCTGTCCCCTGAACAAGCAAGAGGGGGTATGGCGACCAAAAAGTCTGATATCTATTCTATTGGAATTGTCTTGTTCGAAATGCTTACGGGACGCCTCCCATTTTCTGGGCAATCGCCTGTTTCCATAGCTTTGAAACACTTGCAGAGTGAGACCCCTTCCATGAAAAGATGGAATCCAAACGTGCCTCAAAGTGTGGAGAATATTGTATTAAAGGCAACGGCGAAAGACCCTTTTCATAGGTACGGAGAAATATCAGAAATCGATGAAGACATCGAAACAGCCATGCTTCCTGAAAGGCAAGATGAGCCTAAATTTTCGGTTCCTTTAGACGATGATGAAGAAGTCACTAAAGCAATTCCAATTATTACGAATGATGCTTATCAATCTGAACGAACAGAGGATACTATTATACACCAGACCGACCATACGGAAGTTAGAGCTAACTCTGAGCCCGAATCCCCCGAAAAGCAGCCGTCAAAGAAAAAGCGGAAGTGGAAAGGGTGGGTCTTTGGAATTTTATTCACTTTAATTGGAGCAGGGGTCTTGGCCTTATTTCTTATTCCGGCATTCATGATACCGGATGACGTTGAAGTGACGGATGTAAGCGGGTTGGAGTACGAGGAAGCCCTTAGTCAGCTAATGGAGCTTAACTTGAAAGTTAACCGTGAAGGTGTGAATTCTAATGAAGTAGAAGAAGGAAAGGTCATTCGGACCGAACCGGAAGCTGGTTCAACCGTAAAGGAAGGTTCTGAAATAACGGTTTACTCTAGTTTAGGCAAGGAGAAAGAAGAATTTAAGGATTACGCAGGATCATCTTACGAGGAAACTAAGAAAGAATTAGAGGAGAAAGGGTACAAAAATATTTATCCAAACTTCGAGAATTCATCTGAATACGAAGAAGGTATGATTATTTCTAATGCTAATCCAATAGCAGGGGAAATGGTTCTTCCAGAAGAAACACCTGTCGTGTTTAGGGTTAGTAGTGGTCCAGAAGAAATTGATGTTCCGGGCGTGACAGGAAGCTCTATAGAGGAAGCCAAGTCAACTTTAGGAGATAAACTTAAGCTAGAAGAAGCTGGGCAAGAGTTTAGTACATCGGTTCCTAAAGGTCAAATTATTCGACAAGAGCCCTCTGCTAATCAAGAAGTTGTGGTAGGCTCAACCGTGAAAGTATGGGTTTCAAAAGGACAAGAGCCCCCTTCATATAAGACTATAACGAAGGAATATACGGTAGAAGTCGAACAAAATTCTACTCAAGATGACGATCAGTCAGAAGGTACTACCGGGGAAGACAACGGGGGGCAAGGCGAGCAGAATGAACAACCACAAGCCCCTGTTGAGAAAACGGTTAAAATCTATATCGATGATGAAAATGAAACGATGGATACGCCATATATTGATGAGACAATTACGAAAACGAAAACATTCACGATCCCATTACGGGTGAAACAAGGTTCACCCGCTACTTACAGAGTAGACGTAGACGGTGATACGGTGAAAAAAGAAGAAGTATCCTATGAAGAAGGTGAAGCTGAATAGATGTTAAAGGGCAAAATTGTAAAAGCGCTCAGTGGCTTTTATTATGTGCAGGATGGAAATTCTGTTTATCCATGTAAAGGAAGAGGGAACTTTCGTAAGCGAAAGATCACTCCACTAGTGGGAGATAACGTTTCTTTTGAGATGGATGAGAATGAAGAAGGCTATATTCTAGATATAGACGAAAGAAAGAATGAATTAGTCCGTCCTCCTATCTCAAATATTGACCAGGCTATGATCGTAGCTTCTGTTGTAGAGCCAGAATTTCGAACCATTTTAATGGACCGTTTCCTGGTGCTGATCGAATCCAAAAATATTACCCCTATTATTGTATTAACAAAGACGGATCTTGTAGATGAAGAAGAGCTCGAGAAATTAGCCTCTTATAAAAGGGACTATGAGAAGTTAGGGTATACCGTAATTATTGGCTCCTCAAAAGAGGAAGATGGTTTACAAGATATTACCCCATATTTGGAAGGGAAAACAACCGTCATCGCAGGGCAATCAGGAGTTGGAAAGTCTTCCATGTTAAATTCCCTTAAGCCCCATCTTGATCTTGAAACAAATGATATTTCTAGGAGCCTTGGACGAGGGAAGCACACGACCCGTCATGTTGAATTAATCGAAATGTATGGAGGATTAATTGCAGATACTCCAGGGTTTAGCTCTCTTGAGTTTCAAGAATTAGAATATGACGAATTGCCGGATTGTTTTCCTGAAATGCGTGAGCACGGTGAATATTGCAAATTTCGAGGATGTTTACACAATAAAGAGCCAAAATGTGCAGTTAAAGCAGCCGTAGAAGAAGGTGAAATTCCAACTTACCGCTATGAACATTACTTACAGTTCTTAGAAGAAATACAAAATAGGAAGCCGAGGTATTAAGTTATGACGAAAATTGCACCATCGATATTATCTGCTGACTTTGCAAAGTTAGGAGAAGAAATCAAAGATATAGAAAAAGGTGGAGCCGAGTATGTACACGTGGACGTAATGGATGGTCATTTTGTTCCAAATATTACAATCGGACCACTCATTGTAGACGCGATTAAACCACATACGAACTTGCCGCTTGATGTTCATTTAATGATTGAGAATCCTGACCAGTATATTGCTCAGTTTGCTTCAGCTGGAGCAGATATTATCTCAGTTCATCAGGAGGCTTGTCCGCACCTCCATCGCACCATCCAGCTAATTAAGTCAGAAGGAGTCAAGGCTGGGGTTGTCATTAATCCAGCTACTCCTGTAGAGATGATTAAACCGGTTCTAGCAGATGTTGACTTAGTTCTTCTTATGACTGTAAACCCTGGTTTTGGCGGTCAGAAGTTCATTGAAAGTGTGGTTCCTAAGATTAAAGAAGTAGCAAGCCTTCGAGGAGAGAATGGCTATCACTTTGAAATTGAAGTTGATGGCGGAGTTAAAGAAGGGACAGCCAACACGTGTGTAGAAGCAGGGGCAGATGTTCTTGTGGCTGGAAGTGCAGTTTTTAATAAAGAAGATCGAGGCGAAGCCATTCAAGCGTTGTTGGCTTCTCGCGTTTAATTCTTTTCTTACGTGGTCGGGATGAGGCATTTCCTGACTTCGATTAAAATGAACAAGTCGATAAAAAAGGCTGACCCTTTAGGAATGGGCTCAGCCTTTTTTCATAGACTGTAGAAAGGGTGTAATCATGAAAGGAATCGCAATTGTTGGGGGAGGGCCAGGTGAACATATCCCTGCGTTACACCGATATAAGGAAGAGGAACTTACTTGGATTGGGGCAGATCGCGGAGCTATCACCCTTGTGAATGAAGGCATCTCCCCTGATTATGCCGTTGGAGACTTTGATTCTGTATCGAAAGAAGAGTTAGAAGAAATTAAACATTCATCAAAGGAATTTACTAAACACCCTGCTGAAAAAGATGAGACGGATTTAGAGATTGCAGTTCGTAAAGCTTTATCCTTGGAAGCGGAGGTTATTTATTTCTTTGGAGTTACTGGGGGAAGGCTTGATCATGCTTTAACTAATTTGCAGATTCTTGCACCTCTTGAGAATCAGGGGATCAAGGGAGTTGTGATTGATAAAGGAAATTGGGTTGAATGTAAATCACCAGGAAGGCATGAGGTTTTCAATGACCCTGATTACCCCAATATTTCTTTTATCCCATTCACTCCTGAAGTACGTGGATTAACACTAGGCGGTTTTTATTATCCTTTAGAAAATGCCTATGTTCCATGGGGCTCTACGCTGTGTGTGTCGAATAAGCTTATTTCAGAAAAAGGTACTTTTTCATTTGAGCATGGCATACTATTACTAATAAAGAGCCGAGATGTACTAAGTGAATCCAGGAAGTCCTAAGGCTATGAAAGGTCATTGTATGTTAGAGGAGGGGGACCAGTTGAAATTTTATACCATTAAACTCCCACGCTTCATTGGTGGTTTCGTGCGCGTCATCATAGGTACCTTCAAAAAAGACTAACGGCGTACGGCGTCTAAAATGTTCTTATTCGTTGTAATCCTTTATCTGTGAAATACAAAAAAAGCACCCCGAAGGGTGCTTTTTTTGTATGGTAAAATGGGTAGCGATTAAACGCGTTGGATTTTACCGGATTTAAGAGCACGTGTTGAAACGTAAACTTTTTGAGGTTTACCATCGATCATAACACGTACTTTTTGTACGTTTGATTTAAATTGACGTTTACTAGCGTTCATAGCGTGTGAACGGTTGTTTCCAGTAGTTGTTTTACGGCCTGTAACGACACATTTACGACTCATAATTTTCCCTCCTACTTGCACTAAAGCTTTCATGTATATCTTCAAATACTTATTTAATTTATCATACAGCCATGAAGATTTCAACAGGTTTGACGAAATATATCAAGAAAAGTCACTTGACAGATAAAATGTTTTCGTCCATTGTTAAATAGGGTTTTCATGAGCTTTTACACAAGAAGCTTTTCTTTTTGTGTAGTTTTTTGCAATTTGTGTCGGATTTCTTCCAGACAACCAGTACTTTTAAATTCAGTCTCGTTATAGTAAAATGACGTTAAGTATGGAAGAGAACGAAGGAGGATCCAATATGTCCATTGATTTAAATACAAATTTTGGTCATGTAACCATTACAAACGAAGTCATTGCTACCGTTGCAGGTGGTGCAGCTGTAGAATGTTACGGAATTGTAGGTATGGCTTCAAAGAATCAAATTAAAGATGGCCTTACTGAAATACTGCGAAAAGAAAACTTCGCTCGCGGAGTAATCGTGCGTCAGGAAGAAGAAGAAACACATATTGATATGTATATTATCGTAAGCTATGGAACAAAGATTTCAGAGGTTGCCTCTAATGTACAATCACAAGTGAAATATACATTAAATAAAACAGTTGGCTTGTCCGTAGACTCTGTAAATATTTACGTTCAGGGTGTGCGTGTTTCAAATGATTAATTGACAAGTTAGTGGATGATGAAGGAGGAAGTCGGAGTGACGATAAGGACGTTAGATGGAGCAACGTTTGCAGAAATGGTGCTCTCCGGAGCAAACCATTTAACAAACAATGCGAATATGATCGACGCTCTTAATGTATTCCCTGTTCCAGATGGAGATACAGGTACAAATATGAATTTATCAATGACATCAGGAGCGAATGAAGTAAGGAATGTACAAGCTGACCATGTCGGTGAAGTAGCAAAAAGCTTAGCGAAAGGTTTGTTGATGGGGGCACGCGGAAATTCAGGTGTTATCTTATCCCAACTTTTCAGAGGTTTTTCGAAAGCTATTGAAGATAAAGAAACCATTACAACAGTTGACTTTGCAGAAGCAATGAACCAGGGTGTTAAGACTGCTTATAAAGCCGTAATGAAACCTGTAGAAGGAACGATCCTTACCGTTGCTAAAGATTCTGCTGAAGCCGCTTACAAAATTGCGGAGCAGGAAGAAGACATTGTAGTCTTTATGGAAGAGATGATTAACCACGCAAAATCTTCCTTAAAGCGTACTCCAGAGCTATTACCTGTTCTGAAAGAAGTTGGAGTAGTGGATAGTGGTGGCCAAGGTCTAGTTACGATCTATGAAGGATTCCTAGCTAATTTAAAAGGTGAGGAATTGCCAGCTACAAACGAAGCCGGACCAACTATGAATGATATGGTTAATGCCGAACACCATAAACTTGCTCAGGACTATATGAGTACAGATGAAATTGAATTTGGTTACTGTACTGAATTTATGGTGAAATTCGAACAAGAGAAATTATCTCAACACCCTTATGATGAAGAAGCATTCAGACAAGACTTAAGCAAACTTGGTGATTCGTTGCTTGTAGTTTCTGATGAAGAACTCATCAAAGTCCATGTGCATGCTGAAACACCAGGTGACGCCTTAACACTAGGACAACGTTACGGAAGTCTTGTGAATATGAAGATTGAGAATATGCGTGAACAGCACACTTCTATTGTAGGTGAACAAAAGAAAGAACAGCCTGTGAAGAAAGAAAAGGCTGACTTCGCGATTGTAACCGTTGCGATGGGTAGTGGCATTAAAGAAATGTTTGAAAGTCTTGGAGCTACTGTTGTCATTGAAGGTGGACAAACTATGAATCCAAGTACACAAGACATTACAAATGCAATTGAAGAAGCACATGCGAAAAAAGTCATCGTACTACCGAATAACAAGAATATCGTAATGGCAGCTGAACAAGCTGCGGAGCTTGCTGATGATCATGTTGTCGTGGTTCCGACAAAGACGGTTCCACAAGGTATGAGTGCACTGCTTGCCTTCCATCCGGAACAATCGATTGAAGATAATCAAGAAGGAATGAAGGAAGCTGCTAATTCCGTTAAAACAGGTCAGTTAACGTATGCTGTACGTGACACCCAGATTGATGGAATGACGATTGAAAAAGGGAATTTCATGGGCATTTTAGAAAGTAGCATTTCTTCTACCCATCAGGATAAACTTGAAGCTGCAAAACAACTTCTTCGAGACATGATTGATGAAGAAGAAGATGAAATTCTCACCATCCTGCAAGGTGAGGACGCCACTTCAGAAGAAGTAGAGGCGCTTGAAAGCTTCTTAGAAGAAAACTTTGAGGACCTCGAAGTAGAAGTTTATAAGGGTAATCAACCGATCTATTCCTTTATTTTCTCTGTTGAATAAGAGGTTGAAGAAGATGAAGTAGTTCGATGGAAGGGAGCAAGACGCGTGGCTCTTCAATCGGACTGCTTTTTATTTTACTTATGCCATTTATATGGAGGTTCTTAAAAATTGGCTGTGTTAAAGTTGGTTGTTGATTTTTTACACGTTACATTTTAGTCCCTAATATGGAGTGCCGGAAAGTGAGTATGTTTCCGTTAGCGTTAGTCTGAGCGTAAGGTGGTTCGGGAAATCACTCGCTTCCCCATACACCCTAAGCACTAGTCAGTGAAGACGGCCCCATCTAAACTTAAATATCTCAGCTTTGGGTATTGAACAATCCTATAAAATAACAACACTAATATAACAGAACCTAAAAATTAAAAGAGCATTGAACCGAAAAGGGGTTCAATGCTCTTTATTTGCATTCAGAAGGCTTATTTATAACCCTAATGCTTTAATAATAAATTCGGTTAAGAACATACCTGCAATAATAACTACAGGAAGAGTAACCTTATTTCTTTGTCCGCTTGCCATTTTAACGATAGGGTAAGCGATAAAGCCAAATGCCATTCCATCTGCGATGCTATTCGTAAACGGAATCATCACAATGATTAAAAAGGCAGGCATGGCTTCTGTTAAATCATCGAAGGCAATATGACGGACGTTTTGAACCATTAGTGCACCTACAATAATTAAAATAGGGCTAATGGCCATGGAAGGAATCCATGATATAAACGGGATTAGTCCAAGGGTAAGCAAAAACAATAGACCTGTTGTGATGGCTGCTTTACCAGTTCGGCCATTTGATGCAATCGTTGCGGCGCTTTCTGCTGAAGAAACTGTTGGGGAAGTTCCAAAGAAAGCGCATGTAAATGCCGAGAAAGCCGTTGATTGAAATGAGCGTTTGAACTTGCTCATATCCCCGGCCATGGAAAGCTGTCCATTGATAAGTCCCATATTTTCAAATACAAGAACGATCGTTAGTGGAAAGACACCTAACCAAAAAGCGAGTTCATCAATAGCTGAAAATGATGGGAGGAACATCCATTCTGCGTCCCATACAATGCTCGTTGTGCCTCCATCTAAAATTCCGAAGAAATAGGCTAGTGCGGTTCCAAATCCCATTGTTAACAGAAAATGGCCGGGAACATTTTTAATGAAAAGGAAAATCCCTGCTGCTAGAGTTAGCAAACTAACTAGCACGGTTGGGGAAGTGAAATGACCTAATTCGATCAAAGAATGTTCGCCTTGTGTAATCAAACCGCCTTTTTCTAAACCGATAAACGTCAAAAATAAGCCTAAACCGACTGTAATCGCGTGTTTTAAAGAATCTGGTATGGCCTCTTGGAGCCATGAACCAAGCTTCGTTAGCGCAATTATGATGAAAAGGACGGATGAAACAAGTACGACGCCTAAACCTTCTTGGAAAGAAAGTCCACCACCTTGGACAATGGAATAAGCGAATAAAGCATTTACTCCCATTCCAGGAATGAGAATCATCGGTGCATTCGCAAAGAATCCAATGATTAAGCAACCTACAAAGCTGGCTAAAATAGTCGCGATCATACCGGCTTGATAACTGATACCCGCTTCACTTAGGATCGAACCGTTAACAGCTACTATATAAACGGTAGTTAAATAGCCAATAAGACCTGCCATCATCTCGGTTTTTAAGGATGTTTTTGCTTCTTGTAATCCAGGGTTTTGTTGTTTCATGTAAACCCCTCAATATGAAATTGCCCTCTCCCACCCGATTATGACGTACATAATCCACAAATTATAATTATAGGGAAGTCTGTTTATTTTATCAACTACTCTTCATACTCGAACGCGTTTATTTTTGTTATAATAGAATCGTCTGATCTCAAAATCTCTCAAGTATTGAATGCGCTTACATCTCTAGGTGTAAAACTTATAAATAAAAAATGAATGATAGGATGGTGGTACAAATGAAGTTTAAATCCGTTTTTGATATTATTGGGCCTGTTATGATAGGCCCTTCAAGTTCCCACACTGCTGGAGCTGCTCGTATTGGAAGAGTGGCTCGAACATTGTTTGGTCGTGAGCCCAAATGGGTGACCGTTCATTTGTATGGTTCTTTCGCAAAAACGTATAAAGGCCATGGAACAGACGTGGCCATAGTTGGGGGAGTACTTGATTTTGAAACGTGGGATACTCGAATTAGTACATCTCTCGATCTTGCGAAAGAAAAGGGGATTAAGGTGCGTTTTGAAGTAGAAGATGCTCATACAGACCACCCTAATACGGCTCGGGTTCGAATTGGTGATGAGCAAGGAGACCTTGAGTTAGTCGGAATCTCCATTGGTGGAGGGAAAGCGGAAATAACAGAATTAAATGGCTTTGAATTAAGACTCTCTGGTAACCATCCCGCTATTTTGGTTATGCATAATGATCGCTTTGGCTCTATTGCTTCTGTTACCCAGACCCTTGCTAAACATGAAATTAATATTGGGCATATGGAAGTGTCAAGGAAAGAAATGGGGAAAGAAGCGCTAATGGTTATAGAAGTCGACCAGAATGTGAGCGATGATCTCTTAAGAGAGCTTGAGAGTTGTGACCATATCTTACAGGTAGCGAAAGTCGTTGATTAATAGATAAGAGGAGGAATTGGTAGTGAAAATTTTATTTCGAAATGTAGCGGAGTTAATTGAAAGATGTGAAAGTGAAGGGGTTTCGATCTCAGAACTTATGATTCAGCAGGAAATGGCTGTACGTGAACGTTCCCGGGAAGAAGTCTTTGGGCAAATGGAAGAGAATCTGAAAGTTATGGAAGATGCTGTGGAAGAAGGGTTAAAAGGAGTACGATCTCATTCTGGCCTTACAGGTGGAGATGCCGTGCTGATTCAAAACTATATACAAAATCATACCCCGCTTTCTGGGAATCTGCTTATGGATGCCGTGAGTAAAGCTGTTGCTACGAATGAAGTGAATGCGGCGATGGGGACAATCTGTGCAACACCAACAGCCGGAAGTGCCGGCTGCGTACCGGGTACTCTTTTTGCTGTGAAAAATCAATTAAAGCCGACGCGTGAACAAATGGTCAGGTACCTATTTACATCCGGGGCTTTTGGGTTTGTTGTAGCCAATAACGCATCCATTTCAGGCGCTGCAGGTGGTTGCCAGGCTGAAGTTGGTTCTGCTGCGGGCATGGCGGCGGCTGCCATTGTTGAAATGGCAGGAGGAACACCTGCTCAATCGGCTGAGGCAATGGCGATTACCCTTAAGAATATGCTAGGGTTAGTGTGTGATCCTGTTGCGGGTCTTGTTGAGGTCCCATGTGTGAAACGTAATGCTATGGGTGCTTCAAACGCAGTTGTTGCTGCAGATATGGCATTAGCAGGGGTAACTAGTCGCATACCTTGTGATGAAGTTATTGATGCGATGTATAAGATTGGTCAAACAATGCCTGTAGCTCTTAGAGAAACGGCTCAAGGTGGTTTAGCAGCTACACCTACTGGACGTGAATTAGAAGCTAAGGTATATGGAATAAACTTAAAAAGTGAGTGAGGCAAGTGTTACAACAATCGGTTTTACAATTGTCGGGTGTGGGAGAAAAGACAGGAGAAACGTTAAATGAAATGGGAATCTTCACAATTGAAGATTTCCTGTTTTATTTTCCTTTTCGTTATGATGTTCACGAGGTAAAGCCGTTAACCGAACTTGTACACGATGAAAAAGCTACGATTGAAGGGGAGGTTGTAGGAGAACCTTCCCTTACCTTTTTTGGAAAGAAGAAATCACGCTTAACAATTACGTTACAAGTAGAGCAGTTTGCAGTAAAAGCCGTCATGTTTAATCGTGCATTTGCTAAGAAACAGCTCCAGCCTGGTGATACAGTTACGGTTACGGGAAAGTGGGACCAACATCGCTTGCAAATAACAGTGAGTCAGTATTACAAAGGAAGAGCCAAATCAAATACACCCATTCAGCCTGTTTATTCATTAAAAGGGAATATGAAAATGCCGACTTTTAAAAAATGGATGAAAACAGCTGTTGATCAATATGGCTCGTACATAGATGAGATCTTACCTTCGTCGTACCTTGAGGCTTATAAGTTACCAGAACGTGCTCAGGCCTTAAACGGCATGCACTTTCCTGAAAGCCGGGTCATGTTAAAACATGCAAAACGTCGATTTATATATGAGGAATTTTTGTTATTCCAATTGAAAATGCAACTTTTAAGGAAAATCAAACGGGAAGCTACAACGGGCAATGCTCAAGCCTTTGATAAGGAAAAAGTCGCCGAATTTACGAATGATTTGCCATTTAAGCTAACAGGAGCACAATCTAAAAGCCTTAAAGAAATTTTGAAAGATATGAGTTCGCCTTATCGAATGAATCGATTATTACAAGGGGATGTTGGGTCTGGTAAAACAGCTGTAGCAGCTATTGCTTTATATGCAACAATAACCTCTGGGAAACAAGGTTCTCTTATGGTCCCGACAGAAATCCTGGCTGAACAGCATCACGAATCACTTCAAGAATTGTTTGGTGATCAAGCCAATGTTGTCCTGCTTACCGGTAGTGTGAAGGGGAAACGACGTAGAGAAATCGTTGCACAAATTGCAAATCATGAAGCAGACATTATTATAGGGACCCACGCTTTAATTCAAGAAGAAGTCGTCTTTAGTGACCTTGGACTTGCGATTATTGATGAACAGCATCGCTTCGGAGTGGAGCAGCGTAGGACGTTGAGAGACAAAGGATTAATGCCTGACGTACTATTTATGACAGCTACACCGATCCCTCGAACACTTGCGATTACAGCCTTTGGAGATATGGATGTTTCCGTAATTGATGAAATGCCAGCCGGGCGGAAAGCGGTAGAGACGTATTGGGTGAAAGACCAAATGCTTGACCGCGTGCTAACCTTTATTCAAAAAGAGGTGGACGAAGGACGCCAAGCCTACGTCATTAGTCCTTTAATTGAGGAATCGGACAAGCTTGATATACAAAATGCCGTGGATCTATATCATCAGTTAACAGCATATTTCCCATCTACCGTTCGTGTGGGGCTCATGCATGGACGCCTAACAGCTGAAGAAAAAGAAGATGTGATGAAGCAATATGCGAATAACGAGGTCCAAGTTCTCGTTTCCACAACAGTAGTTGAGGTAGGTGTGAACGTTCCCAACGCTACGGTTATGCTTATCTATGATGCTGATCGGTTTGGATTATCGCAGCTGCACCAGCTTAGAGGGCGAGTTGGCCGTGGGAGCCATCAGAGTTATTGCATCCTGCTTGCTGATCCAAAAGGGGATGTCGGGAAAGAACGGATGAGGATCATGTGTGAAACCACGAATGGATTTGAACTGTCTGAGCATGATTTAAAACTTAGAGGGCCTGGAGACTTCTTTGGGAGAAAGCAAAGTGGCGTGCCTGAGTTTAAAGTGGCCGATATGGTTCATGATTACCGCGCGTTAGAAACAGCAAGGCAAGATGCTCAGAAAATGATAGAAGAAGATCACTTTAAAGAGGACCCTTCTCTAAAGCCGTTGTTTGATATTTTAATGAATGACCCCATTTTAAAAGGCGAAGTGTTGGATTAATGAAACAACCCTTGCATAAGATAGGGAGGTATTATATATTACTATTAGTACCTAGTCATAATTGGACGGTGTATAGAGATGAAGTTGTCGAAAAGAGAGCGTCAACAGCGCCTTAAGGAAACAATAGAGCAAACTCCGTTCATTACAGATGAGGAATTAGCCAAGAAATATGGGGTGAGTATCCAGACGATTCGTTTAGATCGTATGGAGCTTTCAATTCCTGAACTTCGTGAACGAATAAAATCCGTTGCAACTTACCAATGGAATGAAACGGTTAGGGCACTACCGTTAGAAGAAGTTATTGGAGAAGTGGTTGACTTAGAGCTTGACCAGAAAGCCATTTCGATATTAGATATAAGAGATGAACATGTGTTCTCGCGTAATCGAATTGCAAGAGGACACCATTTATTTGCACAGGCGAACTCTTTAGCTGTTGCAGTCATTAATGATGAACTCGCTTTAACAGCTAAATCTGAAATTCGCTTTACAAGACAGGTAAAACAAGGCGAACGCGTTGTAGCCAAAGCCCTGGTAAAAGGGAACGATGACAAAGGTCGAACAATCGTTGAGGTTGAAAGTGTAGTCGACCAGGAAACCGTTTTTTCAGGCGTTTTTGTTATGTACCGTTCAAATGACGAAAAAGGAGAGGTCTAACCATGAAATTAGCGATTGATGCAATGGGAGGAGACCATGCTCCTAAAGAAATCGTGCTTGGAGCAATAGAAGCTGTTAACCATATAGACAATCTTGAAATTACCTTGTTTGGCAACGAGGGAAAGATTCGTTCGTTCATGAACGAAGACCATCCGTCTATTAAGGTTGTACATACTGACGAAATGATTACTTCAGAGGATGAACCTGTTCGTGCTGTAAGGCGTAAGAAGAACGCCTCGATGGTACTAATGGCCAAGGAAGTAAAAGAAGGAAGGGCGGATGCTTGTGTATCTGCTGGTAATACAGGTGCTTTAATGAGTGCCGGACTATTCGTAGTTGGTCGAATTAAAGGAATTGACCGACCAGCGTTAAGCCCAACCCTCCCTACTGTAGACGGTAAAGGATTTTTACTTCTTGATGTAGGAGCAAACGTTGACGCAAAACCTAATCACCTTGTTCAGTATGCCGTTATGGGCTCTGTATATGCTGAACAGGTCAGAGGCATTACTTCTCCTAGGGTCGGCCTTTTAAATGTTGGAACAGAAGACGGGAAAGGAAATGATTTGGTTAAGAAAGCCTTTGCCCAATTAAAAGACGCACCGATACATTTCGTCGGGAATGTAGAGGCTCGTGATTTATTAAATGGTGTTGCTGATGTGGTGGTAGCAGATGGTTTCACGGGTAATGTCACATTGAAGACCATTGAAGGCACAGCTATGTCGATGTTTGCCATGATTAAAGATACCTTTATGTCAAATTGGAAGACAAAACTTGCTGCCGGACTAGCCAAAGAAGACTTAAGAGGCTTAAAGAGTAAACTCGATTATTCCGAATATGGTGGTGCTGGGTTATTTGGCTTAGCCGCGCCCGTTATCAAAGCCCACGGTTCTTCAGACGCGAGAGCTGTCTTTAATGCAACTAAGCAAGCTTG
The DNA here is from genome assembly GCF_030166655.1 of Pontibacillus chungwhensis. Classification (GTDB taxonomy): domain Bacteria; phylum Bacillota; class Bacilli; order Bacillales; family BH030062; genus Pontibacillus. The sequence continues at coordinate 1,892,601 of NZ_CP126446.1, forward strand.
CCATATGGTAGAAAATCGTGTGAATCAATCAATACAAGAAACGGTCCAGAATATGGACTGGGATAAGGGTGATGATCAATGAAAAGAATAGCTTTTGTCTTTCCGGGACAAGGTTCTCAAGAAGTTGGTATGGGAAAGGCGTTCTATGATCAATATGAAAGTGTAAGAGAGCAATTCTACCAAGCGGATAAGCGTCTAGGAGTGCCCCTTAGCCAATACATGCTAGAGGGTCCGGATGAAACATTAACGAAAACTGAAAATGCTCAACCTGCTCTTTTATTACTAAGTACAGCCATTGTCAAGCTCTTAGAAGACAAAGGAGTACAGGCAGAACTTGTTGCAGGACACAGTTTAGGAGAGTATAGCGCTCACGTTGCAGCAGGAACAATGTCTCAAGAGGAAGCTCTAACATTAGTTCAAAAAAGAGGGCAGCTTATGGAACAAGCTGTACCAGCAGGACAAGGATCGATGGCCGCTGTTCTCGGTTTAGATGTAGAGGCAATTGAACGAGTGACAACTGAAATTCGTGATCAAGGAGAGGTTGTAGAGGTTGCTAACTATAACTGCCCAGGTCAAATTGTCATCTCTGGCTCTAAAGAGGGCGTTGATAAGGCATGTGAACGCTTGAAAGAAGAAGGAGCAAAGCGTGCGTTACCATTAAACGTAAGTGGACCTTTCCATTCACGTTTAATGAAACCGGCTAGTGAACAGTTTTCTAAAGAGCTCGGCCATGCTTCCTTACAAGATGCGACAATTCCAGTCGTAGCAAATGTTACAGCCCAGCCCGTACAAGATCAGGAAAAGATTTTTAATTTACTCGTTGAACAGCTCTATTCTCCGGTTCGGTTTGAAGAAACTATTCAATACATGATGGACCAAGAAATTGATGCATTTGTAGAAGTAGGGAATGGAAAAGTTCTAAGCGGTTTAATCCGTAAGGTGAACCGACGAATGAAAACATTTAATATTCAAGACCCAGAAAGCCTGGAGGCTTTTCTGGAATGGTATAAGGAGGACTAACATATGCTTGAGGGAAAAGTGGCTCTTGTAACGGGTGCATCTCGCGGAATTGGACGTGCTATAGCTTTAGAACTAGCACGAAAGGGTGCGAAAGTAGCCGTGAACTATGCAGGAAGTGAACAAAAAGCTCAGGATGTAGTTGATGAGATTACCTCACTTGGAGCTGAGGGTATTAAAATTCAAGCGAATGTTTCTTCTGAAGAAGAAGTTAAAGCGATGGTAAAACAGGTTACCGAAACGTATGGTCGTATTGATATTTTAGTGAATAACGCTGGAATCACCCGGGATAACCTTCTTATGCGTATGAAAGAAGAAGAATTCGATCAGGTTATTGATACAAATCTTAAAGGTGTATTTCTGACTACTAAGGCCGTTACACGACCGATGATGAAGCAAAAAGGTGGTAAAATCATAAACATCGCTTCTGTTGTAGGTGTGAGTGGAAATCCAGGTCAGGCTAATTATGTAGCGGCAAAAGCTGGGGTTATTGGATTGACAAAGACATCAGCTAAAGAATTGGCTGCCCGCAACATCCTTGTGAACGCAGTAGCACCTGGTTTTATTGAAACGGATATGACAGATGAGCTCACGGACGATCAAGTAGGAAGTATGCAATCCATGATTCCATTGGCTCGTTTGGGTCAAGGTGAGGATATTGCAAAAGTAGTTCGTTTCTTAGCCTCTGATGATGCCAATTATATGACAGGTCAAACCCTTCATGTAGATGGCGGAATGGTTATGTAAATTTATTAAGATCCTCAAATAAAATTGTGTCATGACCTAGTATTTTAAAGCAAAATCTTCTATAATTACTGAAGGGAGGTGAACAACGATGGCAGATGTATTTGAACGAGTAAAAGGCATAGTTGTTGAACGTCTAGATGTAGACGACTCAAAAGTAACCATGGAAGCTTCCTTTAAAGATGACCTAGAAGCAGACTCACTAGATGTGGTTGAGCTTGTTATGGAACTTGAAGATGAGTTCGACATGGAGATCTCTGATGAAGATGCAGAGAAAATTGAGACAGTAGGCGATGCTGTGAATTACATAAACAGCAAATAACAATAGAGTTAGAAAGTCTCGCAAGATGCGAGACTTTCTCTGTATGTAATTCTAATAATAAGAATAGGTGGCATGAGACAGTGGATTTTACGAAGTTTCAAGATAAGATAGGGATAAGCTTTCAAAGTAAAAAGTTACTAGAACAGGCTTTCACCCATTCATCTTATGTGAATGAGCATCGCACCCGAGAATATGACGACAATGAACGATTAGAATTTTTAGGGGATGCGGTACTAGAATTAGCAATATCACAATATCTATACCGTAAACATCCAGAGATGACTGAAGGCGAATTAACGAAATATCGCGCTTCAATTGTTTGTGAAGCATCACTCGTTCGTTTCGCAAATGATTTACATTTCAGTGACCTGATCTTCTTAGGCAAAGGAGAAGAGATGACAGGTGGTCGCGAGCGTCCTGCACTTCTAGCAGACGTATTTGAAGCGTTTATTGGAGCTATTTATTTGGATCAAGGCTTCCAGACTGTTATTCGATTTCTTGAAGAATTTGTCTATCCTAAAATTCATAAAGGTGCTTTTTCGCATGCGATGGATTATAAAAGCCAATTGCAAGAAGTTGTCCAAAGAGAACGTAATGGCATCATAGAGTATGAGATTGTGGAAGAAAGAGGTCCTGCTCATAATCGTGAGTTTATTGCACATGTGTTCATCCAAGGTGATCGCTCAGGTATTGGTATAGGGCGAACGAAGAAAGAAGCGGAACAAAATGCTGCAAAGGAAGCGCTCAGTGCTTTCGATATAGAGGTTTGATCAAGAAGCTGTCGGCTATTGCTGGCAGCTTTTTTATAGGAGAGAATAAAAAAGACAAGCCTTCTTAAAAGGCTTGTCTACACATTATGCTTTTACCCGGTATTTACCTAGTTCACCTACGACAGCTTGGAGTTCGGATACGCTTAGTTGGCCTTTTTTCATTTGGACCATGTCGTACATATCTTTAATATCATCATAATGCTGAATATCGTAGTCCTCTGGGTCCATTAAACCTCGGTTCACTACCTGAAGTTGTTCAGCTAATGTGTTAATCATAAACACTAAATTTTCATTTGTCGGGTTACTTAAATCCATAAAAATCTCTCCTCTTTGGTCATTACTAGAATGCTTTCTTCTAACACCATATAGTTTATGATAAAATAAATGAGTTGAAATTGAAATTATTCATCGCAGAAATACAAAAAATAGTTTTACATAGGAGGAAATCAACATGTTCCTCAAACGTTTAGATACAGTAGGATTTAAATCGTTTGCCGAACGGATCACTGTCGATTTTGTGCCAGGCGTCACATCAGTAGTAGGTCCGAACGGAAGCGGGAAAAGTAATATCACAGATGCAATACGTTGGGTATTGGGTGAGCAATCAGCCAGATCCCTTCGTGGTTCTAAAATGGAGGATATTATTTTTCAGGGTAGTGATTCCCGTAAACCGCTTAATTTTGCAGAAGTTACTTTAACGCTAGATAATGAAGATCAAACACTTCCGCTTGATTATCAGGAAGTGTCTGTCACTAGAAGAGTGTATCGTTCTGGTGAAAGTGAATTTCTTATCAATAAACAGTCTTGCCGCTTGAAAGATATTATTGACTTGTTTATGGATTCTGGACTTGGTCGTGAAGCTTTCTCTATTATCTCACAAGGGAAGGTTGAAGAGATCTTAAGTTCTAAGGCTGAAGAACGACGGGCGATTTTCGAAGAAGCAGCTGGAGTTCTGAAGTACAAGAAACGAAAACAAAAAGCTGAATATAAGTTAGCTGAGACCCAAGAAAACTTAAATCGTGTAGAAGACATTATATATGAAATTGAAGGACAATTAGAGCCCCTTAAGGAACAGGCTGCGATTGCCAAAGATTATCTAGAAAAGAAAGAAGAACTTGAGAATCACGAGGTCTCCCTAATGGTTGCCGAGATTGAATCCATTCATTCTGATTGGGAAGCACTCTTGCAAGATTTAGAAACTCAGAAAGCTCGTGAGAAGGAACTTCGTGCCCTTACTACAACACAAGAAGCTAATGTGGAAGAAGAAAGGGCTAAGGTGCAGGAGATTGATCAAAGTATAGAAAAGCTTCAGGAATCCCTTCTTACATTAACGCAAGAACTAGAAAATTTAGAAGGAAAGAAAGAACTCTTTAGTGAACGCCAGAAGCATTATACGGAGAATCGTTCCAAACTTGAAGAGGATGTTACAAGGCTTTCAGAACGTGTGGATACATTACACCATCAACATAGTGAAGAACAGTCGAAATTAGATCGTTTCACACAAGAAGCCAATACAACAAAAGATAAACTTAATCATGTGAGACAACAACTAGCTCAATTAGATGGAAATCAGGAAGATAAAATTGAAAGCTTGAAGAGTGATTATATTGAACAACTTAATCAACAAGCAGCTAAACGTAATGAACGACAATCCATTACTCAGCAGTTGGAACAGCATGATGTCAAAACAACACGCTTAGAAGGTAAGTTTAAGAACCTTGTTGATGAACGTGATGCGCTTCAGAAGCAAAAGGGTACGTTGCAACAAGAACGAGACTCCCTTTCCTCTAAGAGAAGCGAACAAGAAGAAAGCTTAAAACAACTCAAAAAAGAACTCGAGCGTGAAGAAAAAGAGTATCAGGAAAAGCAGTCTAAACTTTATCAAGGTTATCAGCACCTGGAAAAGTTACGCTCAAAGAAAGAAATGCTTGAGGATCTGAAAGAAGACTTTGCAGGATTCTTCCAGGGAGTAAAAGAAGTTTTAAAAGCACGTGAATCTGGAGAACTAAAAGGTGTGAAAGGCGCAGTTGCTGAATTAATAGACATCCCTAAAGATTATGTTACTGCTATTGAAACGACACTTGGAGGTCAAGCGCAGCATATTGTAATGGAAGATGAGGCTAGTGCGCGTAAAACCATCAACTGGTTGAAGCAAAACAATAAAGGACGCGCAACATTTCTTCCTTTGCCAACGATCCAAGCTAAATTTATTCCTAACGAAAAACTGGGTATGCTAAAAGGTTTAAGTGGTTATGTAGGTGTGGCTTCTGAACTAGTTACCTATAACGATGTCTATGCTAAAGCTATTCAGCATTTGATGGGACATGTCATTATAGCTGAAACCTTAAAAGATGCGAATGAAATTGCAAAGGCAACAGGACGCCGCTTTCGAGTCGTAACTCTTGAAGGTGACGTGGTGAATCCAGGCGGGTCTATGACAGGTGGTGCTCAAAAAAAGAACAACCAGTCCTTGTTCACAAGAGATCAGGAACTTCAAGATTTAAAAGAAAAGCTCACACAATTTGAACATAGAAGTGCTGGGTATGAACGAGCCGTTATGGATCTCAAGAATCAAATTCAAGAGAAGAAAGAAAAGCGTACAACGCTAGAAAAGCAACTTGAGTCTTCAAGAATGGAAGAGCAAGCAAGTCAGGGGCGTTTACGTGAGGTTGAATTACAAGAACAGAATTTGAATGACCAGCTTTCTCTTTACGATCAAGATAAGGCTCAATTCGACGATGATCGCACTTCCCTCCATGAACGGAACAAACACTTAACCAATGAGTTAGAGGAAATTGAAGAGAAGCTTGTTCGCATTCAAAAAGAAATTGATCAGTTAACTGAACAGCAAACCACCCAAAAGGCAAGCTATGATCAATTACAACAAGACTTAAACCAATTACAGATTGAATATGCAGAACAGCAAGCTCAGGTAAGAAATCAACAAGAGAAAACCGAAGACCTTCTTGCTCAGTTGAAAGACGTTCAAACCTCACTAAAAGAGCAGCAATCTCAGCTGGATCACTTAAAAGACATTGCTGATTCTAAAGAGACAGAAGAAGAGATTGACGTACAAATCGAATCAAAACGGCAGCAAAAAGAAGAAAAATCAGAACAAATCCAAACGAAACGTGAAGAGCGAGGTAATCGATCTGACGCGATTCATGATACAGAACTCGAACTTAAAGAAAATAAACGCATCCACCAATCTCTGGTACAAGATATTCAAGACAAAGAAGTCAAAGCCAATCGCTTGGACGTAGAGCTTGAAAACCGAATTGATCACCTCCGGACTGAATATATGCTTTCTTATGAGAAGGCAAAATCAACCTATCCGGAAGTTGAGGACATTGAAGCGACAAAACGCCAAGTGAAACTAATTCGTTTAGCTATTGACGAGCTTGGTACAGTTAATATCGGAGCAATTGAAGAATATGACCGTATTAAGGAACGTCATACATTCTTGACCGATCAACAAGCAGATTTACTTGAGGCTAAAGAAACGCTCTATGAAGTTATCTATGAAATGGACGGTGAGATGGAGCGCCGGTTTGAGAGTACCTTTGTGCAAATCCGTGAAGAGTTTACCCATGTTTTCAAAGATCTATTTGGTGGAGGTCGTGCAGATCTTCGTATGACGGACCCTGAAAATATTTTAGAGACAGGAATTGAAATTGTAGCTCAGCCACCAGGTAAGAAATTGCAGCATTTAGGCCTATTATCAGGTGGAGAGCGAGCTCTTACGGCTATTGCGTTATTATTTGCGATTTTACAAGTACGCCCTGTCCCGTTCTGTGTGCTAGATGAGGTAGAGGCAGCACTTGATGAAGCCAATGTTACTCGGTTTGCTCAATACCTTAAGCGTTTTAGTGCTAAAACGCAGTTTATTGTCATCACTCACCGTAAAGGAACAATGGAAGAATCAGATGTGTTGTATGGAGTGACCATGCAAGAATCGGGAGTATCTAAGCTTGTTTCCGTTCGTTTAGAAGAGACAAAGGAACTAATTCAGCGATCGTAGAAAGGAAGTTTAAAGATGGGATTTTTTAAGAAATTAAAAGAGAAATTTGTGAAAGAAGATGAACTTAACCAGGAACACCCTGAGAAGAAAGACGAAGAAGAGCACTCGGAAGAACCTCAAGATCAATCAGAAGAAGAGATCCATGACAAGGAGGAAGAAGATGTTCCTGCATCTGTAATCGAGGAAGAGTATACAGAGGAAGTCACTGAATCTCCTGTTGAAGAGGAAGAGGCCGTTCAGCAGACACAAGAAGAGCAAGCCTTTGAAGAAGGTGAAAAAGAGAGCATTTCTACTAAGTTTAAAAAAGGTTTAGCTAAAACACGTAATTCTTTTGCTACTAAGGTAAATGATCTAGTGGCTCGTTATCGTACAGTAGATGAGGACTTCTTCGAAGAATTAGAGGAGATTCTAATTTCTGCTGACGTTGGTGTAAATACAGTGATGGATCTGATTGACGAGTTAAAAATGGAAGTAAAACGTCGCAATATTAAAGACACAAGGGAAGTAAGGGAAGTTATTTCAGAGAAACTTGTGGATATTTATTATGGTGATGACGATGAGGAAATTGAAGAAATCACTTTCAATCAAGATGGACTTACCGTTCTATTATTCGTTGGTGTAAATGGAGTAGGGAAGACCACTACAATCGGAAAAATGGCCCATAGGCTTAAACAGCAAGGGAAGAACGTGGTCATGGCTGCTGGTGACACCTTCCGAGCTGGTGCTATCGAACAACTAGAGGTATGGGGCGAACGCGTAGGTGTACCTGTAGTTCGGCATAGTGAAGGAAGCGATCCTGCTGCTGTTATTTATGACGGCATTCAGTCCGCTAAGTCTAAGGGAGCGGATGTACTATTGTGTGACACCGCTGGTCGTTTACAGAATAAAGTAAATTTAATGAATGAGCTTTCAAAAGTGAAACGTGTGATTGAACGGGAAATTCCAGGAGCCCCTCACGAATCGTTGCTTGTTCTTGATGCCACCACAGGTCAAAATGCCTTGAGTCAAGCGAAGACGTTCTCTGAGGCAACGAACGTGTCGGGTATTGTGCTGACAAAGCTTGACGGTACAGCCAAGGGTGGAATTGTTATGGCGATCCGTAACGAACTAGACATTCCCGTAAAGTTTGTAGGCCTTGGAGAGAAAGTAACAGATCTTCAATCCTTTGATGCCCATGCTTTCGTTTATGGTCTCTTTGCTGATATGCTTGAAGAGTCAGAACAAGAATAATTCATCGAAGTTAGCTTGACAGACCACACCTTTATTTTGTACTATTTGTATATGTAAAGGCATTTCACTTAACAAGGAGTGCTTACTTTGCTTGAGAAAACAACACGCATGAACTATTTGTTTGATTTTTACCAAGAATTGCTGACAGACAAACAACGAAGTTACATGGAATATTATTATCTTGAGGATTATTCTCTTGGTGAGATTTCAGAGACTTTTAACGTCAGTCGTCAAGCTGTATATGATAACATTAAGCGAACAGAAACGATGCTTGAAGAATATGAACAGAAGTTAGATTTATATGATCGTTTCGAAAAACGACAACAGTTGTTAAAGCAATTGAAAGAATCCGTTCAAAAAGGGTCTGATGATGCCTTAGGTATCATCGAGACGCTTGAGAATTTAGATTAGGAGGGCGGCTTATATGGCATTTGAAGGTTTAGCCGACCGACTGCAGAATTCGATCCAGAAGATCAAAGGCAAAGGTAAGGTAACCGAAGCAGACGTAAAAGAAATGACCCGTGAAGTCCGCCTTGCACTTCTTGAAGCAGACGTTAACTTTAAAGTTGTAAAAGACTTTGTAAAACGCGTCAAAGAACGTGCGGTTGGACAAGAAGTTATGCAAAGTTTAACTCCAGGTCAACAAGTCATCAAAGTTGTAAAAGAAGAACTTACAGAACTTATGGGAGGCGACCAGAGCAAGATTGCTGTGGCGAATCGTCCTCCTACGGTCATTATGATGGTAGGTCTCCAGGGTGCTGGTAAAACGACGACTACCGGTAAACTTGCAAATCATCTTCGTAAAAATCACAACAGAAATCCTTTACTAGTAGCAGCCGACGTCTATCGACCTGCTGCCATCAATCAATTAGAGACTCTTGGTAGTCAGCTGGATATGCCTGTTTTCTCTAAAGGGACAGAAGCAAACCCAGTAGATATTGCTAATGAAGCAATTGCCCAAGCTAAAGAAAATCATAATGATTATGTCATTATTGATACAGCTGGTCGTCTTCACATTGATGAGAACCTTATGGGTGAGTTAAAAGAAATTCACTCAAACGTGAAGCCAGATGAAGTCTTCCTTGTTGTGGATGCCATGACAGGTCAAGACGCTGTAAATGTAGCAGAATCCTTTAATGAGCAACTTGATGTAACCGGTGTTGTGCTTACTAAATTAGATGGTGACACCCGTGGTGGTGCTGCATTGTCCATCAAAGCTGTAACGGATAAACCGATTAAGTTTGCTGGTATGGGTGAAAAACTTGACCAACTCGAAGCATTCTACCCTGAACGAATGGCATCTCGTATATTAGGTATGGGAGACGTTTTAACGCTGATTGAAAAAGCTCAATCTGAGGTTAATGAAGACCAGGCGAAAGAGCTCGAGCAGAAAATGCGTGACGCGTCCTTTACATTGGATGACTTCTTAGAGCAAATGGGTCAAGTCCGTAATATGGGGCCCCTTGATGAACTCATCGGTATGATTCCAGGTGCGGATAAGATGAAAGGCTTGAAAAATGCGAATATTGATGACAAACAATTAAATCACATTGAAGCCATCATTCAATCCATGACGAAAGCCGAACGAAATGATCCAAGTATCATGAACGCAAGCCGTAAAAAACGAATTGCAAAAGGCTCCGGCCGAAACGTATCCGAAGTGAACCGTTTATTAAAACAGTTCAACGACATGAAGAAAATGATGAAGCAGATGACGAACCAAAAAGGCAAAAAAGGTAAAGGTGGATTTAAATTACCGTTTATGTAAAATGAAAAGCGTAGGCGACTGCTTAGCGCCGTACGCATAAGCCAAGCAACGAAAGTGGTTGAAAACCACTGTAGTTGAATGGCTTATGACGCTAGGGGCTAGGAGCCGGAGCTGGACATCTCGAAAAGCGCAGGCGGGGTGAACAGGGGCGTACGGATAAGCAAGCGATTGGAAGTGACGTTAGTCACTGCAAGTCGATTGCTTATCGCGCTAGCTCCTCCCCGCCGGAGCTGAACATGGCGAAAAGTGCCAAGCTCATCTTAACCATACTGAGGTGTGTGAAGCATGTTGGGAAGTGTAGAGTTATAACTCCCTTCAATGCTTTTCTCTTTAGCCATGCTGAGAGCTGAAATCCAGCTCCAACAGATAGAACCTAGCGAGATAAGCTATCCCACTACGGTGAGGGAACCTCACCGTAGTGGGCTCCCTTATCCGTACGGTTTTGACCAAACTGTTTCCGCTTTTTATAATATGTAATGCAAAACCCCTTTACACACTCGTAGTTCTCTGCTAAAATCTAAAATTGTGTTAAGTAAAAATAAGCATTTGAAAATATGGAGGTATTTAATATGGCAGTAAAAATTCGCCTAAAGCGCATGGGTTCTAAGCGTAACCCATTCTATCGTATAGTAGTAGCAGATTCTCGTTCACCACGTGATGGTCGTTTCATCGAAGAGATCGGAACGTACAATCCAACAGCTAACCCAACAGAGGTTACAGTGAACGAAGAGAAAGCTCTTAACTGGATGACAGAAGGTGCAAAACCATCTGACACAGTTCGCAACCTATTCTCAACACAAGGCATCATGGAGAAGTTTCACGCACAAAAAACTCAAAAGTAAAGTAGTGTGATAACGTGAAAGCCTTAATTGAAACCATTGTACGTCCACTAGTTGATTATCCAGATGATGTTGTCGTTACAGAGAAAGAAGAAGAACGTAAGCTTACGTATCACTTATCTGTTCACAAAGATGATGTCGGTAAGGTAATAGGAAGACATGGGCGAGTGGCTAAGGCCATCCGAACCGTTGTTTATGCGGCAGGATCGAATTCCAAAAAGCGAATTTATTTAGATATTATGTAAAAAGGGAGAGGGGCCACCTTTCCCTTTTTTACTAGGTTAAAACTTTTGTATGTAACTTGCTCTTCTTTCTGGGACTTTTAAAAGAGAAGAGCCGTTTACGTTTAGGAGCGAATGAGATGCAAATCATTAAGCGAGTATCAGTAAAACGGGTTCTTACAGAGGCCAGTAAGGAAACACTTCAGCAAGAATTTGAAAAGAGAAAGAAGAGGCTTGACCAGGAGTGTCAGCAGCTTTCTTTTGAAAAACGTAAGATTGAAATGAAGCAAAATGTTTCGCGCGAAGAAGTGGCAAAACGTTTTAATCGTGAGATTGATAAAAGAAAAGAAAACATTCGATGGCTTGAATACCAGCTCGAACAGCTAGAAATCCTACCATTAGGTAGTGAAATCGAAGATGGCGACGTAGAGTCTCTTGTAGAACTTTCTGTAGGGGATACTTGGGATGATGTGATGAACGAAGGCGCTATTGTTGTACAGGATGGTAAAGTTATTCGAATCGATAAATAGGTGATGTGAATGGATAAAGAATTATATACAATAGGTAAGGTTGTAAATACACATGGTGTGCGCGGTGAGATTCGCGTCATTCAAGTTACAGATTTTGAAGAGCGCTTTGAACCAGGTAACCAAGTATATTGGGTTCCTCAATCAAAACAGGACACCCCTCTCTTATTAACAATTAAAGGACACCGTATGCATAAATCCTTTCACCTTCTTCATTTTGAGGAGTACAGTTCGTTAAATGAGGTTGAATCGTTAAAAGGCGGTACGTTAGCGATTACGAAAGAGCAGCAGACTCCTCTGGATGAAGGGGAATTTTATTACCACGAAGTTATTGGATGCACTGTAAAGACAGCTGATGGAAATGTAGTGGGAACTGTGAAAGAGATTCTAAGTCCTGGTGGAAATGATGTATGGGTGGTAGGTCGTCCTCAACAAAAGGATGCTCTTATTCCTTACATTGAGCAGGTTGTAACAGAAGTAGATATTACCCACAAGACGATTACAATTGAACCAATGGAAGGGCTGCTAGACTAATGCATATTGATATTTTAACGTTGTTTCCTGAAATGTTCAGTGGGGTGCTTAATACATCTATCATGAAAAAAGCTCAAGAATCTAATGCTTTTTCATATGAAACGGTGAATTTTCGAGATTACACCGAAAGTAAACACCTAAAAGTAGATGACACACCTTATGGTGGAGGAGCTGGAATGGTTCTGTCTCCTCAGCCAATCTTTGACGCGGTTGAAGCGATTAAAGATCAACAGGGAAAGAAACCTCGTGTCATTTTAATGTGTCCTCAAGGTGAGCCTCATACGCAGGCTAAGGCTGAGGAATTAGCACAAGAAGAGCATCTAATCTTCTTATGTGGTCATTACGAAGGCTATGATGAACGGATAAGAGAGCATGTCGTAACCGATGAAATCTCTATAGGGGATTACGTTTTAACAGGAGGAGAACTCGGTGCTATGGTTGTGATGGACAGCGTGGTACGCCTTCTCCCAGGTGTGTTAGGAAATGCTTCTTCTGCTCCGGAAGATTCCTTCTCAAATGGACTCTTAGAACATCCCCATTACACGAGACCTCGCAATTTTCGTGGGATGGAGGTTCCTGAAGTATTGTTCTCGGGGAATCATGCGAAGATCGACGAGTGGCGTCATAAGCAGTCATTAAAGCGAACGTATGAAAGAAGAAAAGACCTTATAGAACAAAGAAGCTTATCAGACCAAGAGAAAGAATGGTTAAAAGAATGGCAGAATGACTGAATGCTTATTGCATCAGCACTTTAATTATGCTATATTAAAACTTGTGCTTAAGCGTTTCGTTTAAGTCGAATTACGATGTTCCGCTACCAGGTTAATCCAGGTAAGAGCATTGGTGAAGAAGGAGTGAAATAGGATGCAAAATTTAATCCAAGAAATTACTAAAGAACAGCTACGCGAAGATCTTCCACGTTTCAAAGCTGGTGACACTGTAAAAGTTCACGTTAAAGTTGTTGAAGGAACTCGCGAACGTATCCAGGTGTTTGAAGGTGTTGTAATTAAGCGCCGTGGCGGAGGCATCTCCGAAACATTCACTGTACGTAAAATCTCTTCTGGCGTTGGTGTTGAACGTACGTTCCCAGTACACTCTCCACGCGTTGATAAACTTGAAGTTGTTCGTCGTGGTAAAGTACGTCGTGCTAAACTTTACTACCTACGTAACCTACGTGGTAAAGCTGCACGCATTAAAGAAATTCGCTAAGATGAACACGAAAGAAAGGAGCTTGTTTAGACAGGCTCCTTTTTGTTCTATAATGGATCCTAACAGACGAGTTATACATAGTGGAGGGAAGCTGGATGACGAAGAGAAGAAATGAATGGCTTGATTGGATAAAAGCGTTGATCGTTGCAGCCATTTTAGCAATAGTCATCCGCGTATTTTTATTTGCTCCAATCGTCGTGGACGGGCCCTCTATGCTTCCTACGCTAGAAAATGGTGACCACATGATTGTGAATAAGTTCAGTTATTTAGTTGGTGAACCAAGCCGATTCGATATTGTGGTGTTTCATGCAACGGAAACTAAGGATTATATTAAACGAGTTATTGGACTTCCCGGCGATCATATTGAATATAAGGATGACACTTTGTACGTGAACGGAGACCCCATTGAGGAACCGTTCCTGCAAGAAAGATTAGATCGACTTTCGGAAAATCAATCGTATACGTTTGATTTTCGCTTACAAGATATTAAAGGAAATTACAAAACCATTCCTGAGAACCATGTATTAGTCCTTGGGGATAATCGAAATAATTCTACAGATAGCCGAATGCTTGGGTTAATTCCAATCGATCGGATTGTAGGAGAAACACGGTTTATATATTGGCCAATGGAACGATTTGGTTTTGTAGATTGATAAAGGATGATGAATATGACGATACAATGGTTTCCAGGCCATATGGCTAAAGCCAAGCGACAAGTAGAAGAGAAATTAAAGCTTGTTGACTTTGTCATTGAATTAGTAGATGCACGTGCTCCGTACTCTTCTCAGAACCCTATGTTGCACCAAGTGCTTCAACAAAAGCCAAAAATGGTGTTGCTTATGAAAAAAGACTTGGCTGATGAAAACATCACAAACAAATGGATCAGTTGGTACGAAGGTCAAGGTATTTCAGCTATTGCTGTAAATGTAGATGATAAAAAGGATGTCCAACAAGTCATTCAAAAAGCGAAGGACATGGGGCAAGAGAAACTTGAGCGCTTAAAGAAAAAAGGGGTTCGCCCTCGGCCTGCCCGGGCGATGATTATTGGAATACCAAACGTAGGGAAGTCTACACTTATTAATCGCCTTGCTCAGAAGAAAATAACAAAGACCGGGGATCGCCCTGGTGTTACTACTGCTCAGCAGTGGATTAAAGTGAAGAAAGATTTCGAACTTCTAGATACACCAGGAATCTTATGGCCCAAGTTTGAAGAAGAAATAGTGGGTTATCGTTTGGCTACGATCGGTACGATCAAAGATAATATCCTGCCGATTCCAGATGTTGCTGCCTTCTTTATTCGGTTCTTGCAAGAGCATTATCCGAATCTCCTGAATGATCGATATGGTGTATCTTCTGACATTGAGGATATGGGAGAGGTATTCGACCACATAGGAACAAAGAGAGGCTGCTTAGAAAGTGGCGGAAAGATTAATTATGATAAAGTCGCTGATGTCATCATTCGCGATTTACGTTCGGCAAAAACAGGTCGTATCACATTAGAAACACCAGATATGATACACTAAAAATAAGCTGACTTTCTCGCAATGGGGGTCAGCTTTTTGTATGGAAAAAAACTATAAATCCTTCAAACAATATAAAGAGAACCGATATTAAAGAAACGAGGAATCATAATGGGGAGAGAAACGATTGCAACGATAAAAGAGAAACTATTTACAAAAGGCTGTACCCAGCAGGAACTAGAGATGTACCAAACTGATGAACGAAAAGGTGTTCAGAAACTAGTTTACCAATACGAGAAACAACTCGCGAAAAAGCAAGCTCTTAAAGATCAATTTGAATCTATGAAAGAATTTGAGAAGTACTATACATCACAAGGTAAGAAATTAATTGCTGGAGTGGATGAAGCAGGAAGGGGTCCGATAGCTGGCCCTGTAGTAGCCGCTGCTGTTATTTTACCCGAATCCTTTTACTTAGAAGGGTTATATGATTCTAAAGCACTTTCTGAAACGCAGAAAGATTTATTCTTTGACTATATTAGAACCCACTCCATTTCTTATGGGGTTGGGATTGTCTCGAGTGAAACCATCGATGAAATTAATATATATGAGGCTACAAAACTAGCGATGCACAGAGCCATTGACGCGTTAAATCCAGAGCCTGACCAATTGTTAATTGATGCTCTGCCCTTAACAGATACAAAAGCTCCAGTCGATGCATTTCCAAAAGGAGATCAGCGTAGTATTTCCATAGCTGCGGCAAGTGTCATTGCTAAAGTGACTAGAGACAGATATATGAACGAACTCCATCAAACGTTCCCGTCATATGAATTTAGCCATAATGCGGGTTATGGAACGAAGAATCATGTAGAAGCACTCAGACAGTATGGAATTACTCCACATCACCGAAAATCGTTTGCACCCGTTAAAGAATTTGTTCGTTCCTCACAATAAAAGGAGATGATGGATATGCCTTCTTTATCTGCATCCCAATTGCTGACACAGTTAAAGAATGTGAGTCAGGTCACTCAACAAGGTGAATCGTTAAAACAAGGACAGATCGTAGGGGGAAAAGTACTTAAACTGTATCCACAACACAAGGCGCTCATTCAAATCGGTGGGAAGCAGTTGAATGCTCAGTTAGAAGCTTCTCTCTCCGCTAATGAGCGCTATGTATTTCAGGTGCAGAGCATTTCGCCTTTACTACGACTCAAAGTAATGGAGGGAGAAAAGGGAAAGGCCCTACAGACCCCTACCCAATACTTTAAGAAGTTAGGCATTTCAAGCCCTTCAAAAACTCAACTAGATTTTGTGTCCAATTTAATGCAAAAAGATATTCCTTTTACGAATCAAGATGTTAAAGAAGCGCTCCAACTATTAGAGAAATCAGGCGGAGAAGTAAAGGTGAGGGAGACGTTATTAGAAATGATGTCAAGGCGTCTCCCTATCAAATCTTCCATCTTTCAAGCGTTTTATGAAAGGAATGTATCCTCCTCTTCATTAACATCTGCTTTGCAATCTATAGCAAACGATTTAAAGAATCAAAATGGACAACAAAAATCGTCTCTTGGCTACCAGTTGCAGCAAATTCTCGGAAGATCAGATCCTGAACGTCCTTTGTCAGATGTAGTGAGGGGGACGTTTCTAAACGGTACTCAAGGAGAGCAGAAAACGTCTTTTCAGCTCTTACAGCGTGCTGGGCTAATTTCTGAAGAATTGTCGTTCAATCAAGTTGAGAGGCACTCTTCATTAGTCTTTAAAACAGAAAGTTCAGGGAAATGGGCTGAACAACTGTTAAACGTCTTTCAAGAGCAGCTATCGATGTCAAAAGGGAACAAACAGCTCATTCATCAATTCACAAATGTGCTAGAGCGAATGACGGGGGGAGAAGAATCGAACCCGGTAGATACAAAGCTTGCTCAGCGGCTTACGCAGTTAACTTCTGCCCTGAAAGACGCGGGGGTCTTCGGGTCCTTGAGGGCAATGTTAAACAGAACCGGAGCTAGTCCGTCTACAATACAGGCAATCAATACATTAATTGAAAGTTCTAATCCTCTGCAAGTCCTAAAAGAGAATCCTTCAGGATTGCAACAAGCCGCAAAATCCCTAACCCATCTTATGAATCAGCAACTGAATGGGGAGGAGACGGTAAAATTAGTGGAATGGTTACGTCATAGTCTAACTGAAATGGGAGAAAGATCCCTGCCTATGAAAGATGAGTTTTTGATCAAGTTAAAGAGTTTTACCCAGTTAAGTGGGCTGAACTATGAGCATCAGTTGGCTCAAAAAGGAGAAGTTAGCCAAAGTACTTTAAAGGGAAGCATCCTTCAAGCGATGCAAGATAGCGCTTCCTCCCCTATCATGGACCGGCTACAAACTGTACTCAATCATTTAAATGCTGTCCCCATTATGATGCAAGAGTCAGACCAATCCATTCATTTTAATGTGCAGATGCCTGGAGAATGGTTTGGGATCGAACAAGACGTTACGATGGATGTAGATGGGAATAAGAAAGAAAATGGAGAAATCGATCCGGATTATTGCCATATTTTATTTTATCTTGAACTTCAGTCATTAAAAGAAACGATCATTGATATGAAAGTTCAAAAGCGTGTCGTTCAACTTACCTTGTTTACGGAAAATCAGGAAATTGAGAATGTTATACAAGCGTTTAAACCCTCTCTAGAAAAGGGGCTGCTAGAACTAAATTACCACCTATCTACAGTACGACATAAAGAAATTAAACCCTCTCAACCTGTCTATGCTCAATCAGAACGCCAACAAGCCCAAACGAGGCAAAAAGGAGGCTTCGATTTAAAAATATGAGTGAAACGAACAAGAGAAAAGAAGCGGTAGCTTTAAGTTATGATGAAGAGGAGTCAAGTGCCCCCAAGGTTGTTGCGAAAGGTAAGGGAGATATAGCAACAAATATTATTGAAAAAGCTCACAGTCATCAAGTTCCCATCCAAGAAGATCCTACCCTTGTAAAGTTGTTGGGTGAATTAGACATCAATGAGACGATCCCTGAAGAGTTATATCAAGCCGTAGCCGAAGTATTTGCTTATGTTTATCAATTAGATAAGCAGTTGAAAGCTAAATAATTACTTACAAGAAACACTCTGGTCTTTTTGTCAGAGTGCTTCTTTTTTTTGCAACAAGTCAATTTTTCTTTAAAAAATACTGAAATGTAATTCGTAGCTAAAAGAAAAAGTTAATATTTTTATTAACTTAAACAGCGAGAAAACAGCGAATTTTGTCGGTATATTCTTAATTTTTTTGGAGATACTGAATGAATTTGTAGACAATTCACACATATTTTTTATACAATGGTCATGCAGTGACATTTTGATGGGAGGATGGAACATGAACATTCATGAGTATCAAGGAAAAGAAATTTTACGTAGCTACGGCGTTGCCGTTCCTAACGGGACCGTTGCATTTTCTGTAGACGAAGCTGTAGAAGCCGCTAAAGGCTTAAGCACAGATGTATCTGTCGTAAAGGCACAAATCCACGCAGGAGGTCGCGGAAAAGCTGGTGGAGTTAAAGTTGCCAAAAATATAGATGAAGTCCGTACATACGCTGATGAAATTTTAGGCAAGCAGCTTGTGACTCATCAAACGGGTCCTGAAGGGAAAGAAGTTAAGCGCTTACTCATCGAAGAAGGCTGTGATATTCAAAAAGAATATTACGTAGGGATTGTATTAGACCGTGCCACTTCTCGTGTAACGATGATGGCTTCAGAAGAAGGCGGTACTGAAATCGAAGAAGTTGCCGCAGAAACGCCGGAGAAAATTTTCAAAGAAGTGATTGATCCGGTAGCAGGTTTAATGCCTTATCAAGCACGTCGTTTAGCTTTTAACATTAACATCCCTGATGAACTATTAGGGAAAGCAGTTAAATTTATGATGGGTCTTTATCAAGTATTTGTTGAAAAAGATTGTTCAATTGCAGAGATTAACCCATTAGTTACAACAGGTGATGGCCAGGTGATGGCGTTAGATGCGAAGTTAAACTTTGATGATAACGCTTTATTCCGCCAAAAAGATGTATTTGAACTTCGTGATTTAGATGAAGAAGATCCAAAAGAAATTGAAGCTTCTAAATACGATCTAAGCTACATTGCTTTAGATGGTAACATCGGCTGCATGGTTAATGGAGCAGGCCTTGCTATGGCGACAATGGATACTATTAAACACTACGGCGGCGAACCCGCTAACTTCCTTGACGTTGGGGGAGGCGCTACAACTGAAAAGGTAACAGAAGCTTTCAAAATCATTTTGTCCGACAATAGTGTAAAAGGAATTCTTGTGAATATCTTCGGCGGAATTATGAAGTGTGACGTCATTGCTGAAGGTGTCGTTGCAGCAACGAAAGAAGTTGGGCTTGAAATTCCACTCGTAGTTCGTCTAGAAGGAACAAACGTTGAACAAGGTAAGAAGATCCTTGATGAATCAGGTCTGAATATCGTTGCATCAGAATCTATGGCTGAAGCAGCACAGAAAATTGTAGAACTAGTAAAATAAGAAAGGACGGACGAAAATGAGTGTATATATTAATAAAGATACAAAAGTAATTGTGCAAGGTATTACAGGGTCTACTGCCCTTTTCCATACGAAACAAATGCTTGAGTACGGTACCCAGATCGTAGGTGGGGTAACTCCTAAAAAAGGCGGAACTGAAGTCGAAGGAGTACCTGTCTTTAATACGGTAGAAGAAGCTACTGAACAAACTGGAGCTACGGCATCCGTTGTGTATGTACCAGCTGCTTTCGCTGCTGATGCAATCATGGAGGCTGTTGATGCTGAGCTTGACTTAGTGATTTGTATTACAGAGCATATCCCGGTTATTGATATGGTAAAAGTGAAGCGTTATATGGAAGGTAAGAAAACTCGTCTAGTTGGACCAAACTGTCCTGGAGTTATTACACCAGAAGAATGTAAGATTGGTATTATGCCAGGTTACATTCATAAAAAAGGACATATTGGTGTAGTATCAAGAAGTGGAACGTTAACATATGAAGCGGTACATCAGCTTTCAGAAGCTGGTATCGGTCAATCGACAGCAGTAGGAATCGGTGGGGACCCAGTAAACGGTACAGATTTCATTGATGTCTTGCAAGCTTTTCAGGATGACCCAGATACCCATGGTGTGATTATGATAGGTGAAATTGGCGGCACAGCCGAAGAGGAAGCTGCTCAGTTTGTTAAAGAAAATATGGATAAGCCAGTTGTCGGCTTTATCGGTGGTCGCACTGCACCTCCAGGAAAACGTATGGGACACGCAGGTGCCATTATTTCTGGTGGTAAAGGGACTGCAGAAGAAAAAATTAAAGTTATGAATGAGTGCGGCATACAAGTAGCCGAAACACCGGCTGTAATGGGTGAAACGCTCATCAATGTATTAAAAGAAAATAACATTTACGATAAATGCAAGACTCACTAAAGTTTAATTAAAGGTGCTCCTTTCTACAGGGGCACCTTTTCCCCTATCAAGGAAAAGGATGTGTACACGTGGATCCAAAATCATTGCGTTTAGCTCTTCTTCATCAAACAAAAGGGACAAGTCGCTCATTGATTCGTACCTTCTTACAAGTAGATTCAACCCTTCAATTTGTCTTCTCCCTCTCCCTTCACGATCTAACCTCAACATTTAAATTATCCCCTAAAAGAGCCAAAACTTTCTTAGATCATCTTCATTCATCGACGAATCGCAAGCAGCTTTTAAAGAACCTTTCAGATAGCGTTATTCTGCCTATTTGGCATTCTGACTACCCACTTTCTTTACGCTCCGTCCCAGACGCCCCCTTACTTCTGTATGCTAAGGGGAACTTAAACCTTTTGAAACAAGAAGCGTACATTAGTATAGTAGGAACTCGTAAATGTTCCAACAACGCTAAAGCAAAAGTAAAAAAAGTACTACCGCCTTTAATCGATCATGGTTTTACAGTGATAAGTGGTATGGCCGATGGAATTGACTCCTACGCTCATGAAATAACGAATGAATTAGGTGGCAGCACCATTGGGGTATTAGGTTTTGGTTTCGATCATTGTTACCCTGAGCACAACCGATCTCTGATGGAAACACTAGCTCACCGCCATCTCCTCCTATCTGAATACGCTCCCCATACACCCCCAAAGAAATGGCACTTCCCAGAACGAAATCGAGTGATAAGTGGTATGAGCTTTGGCACCTTGGTAGTAGAGGCAAAAGAACGAAGTGGAACGTTAATTACAGTGGATCAAGCTTTAGAACAGGGAAGAGAGGTATTCGCACTACCAGGCTCGGTGTTAGATGATTTTTCCAGTGGATGTCATAAAATGATTCAAGATGGTGCGAAATTAGTTCAAAATGCCTATGATATTCTAGAAGAATGGAATGGATTGAAGCGAAATTAGTGTCGAAATCTGTTATAAAATCTATATTTTCTACTTTTTCTACTGGTTTCGTTTCTATAATTTGTTTGACAAATGAATAAGAAGTATTTAATAATAGGGAAGATTTAATTTAAAACAAACGTTTACACATAAAATATATGAAATAAAAGAATAACCTCATCTAGGAGGATACTATATGGCAGATTATCTTGTTATTGTAGAATCACCAGCAAAAGCAAAAACAATTGAAAAATATTTAGGAAAAAAGTACACGGTAAAAGCATCTATGGGTCATGTAATTGACTTGCCTAAAAGTCAAATGGGTGTAGATGTAGAAGAAGATTATAAACCTAAATACATTACCATCAGAGGGAAAGGCCCTGTATTGAAAGAAATTAAAACAGCTGCAAAAAAGGCTAAAAAAGTCTATCTCGCAGCCGACCCCGATAGAGAAGGGGAAGCCATTGCCTGGCACTTAGCTCACAGTTTAAACATGGATGAGACATCCCAGTGTCGAGTTGTATTTAATGAGATTACAAAGGATGCAATTAAAGAATCCTTTAAGCATCCACGTACGATCGACATGGATTTAGTTAATGCTCAGCAAGCAAGACGCGTATTAGATCGTTTAGTCGGTTACAATATCAGCCCGTTATTATGGAAAAAGGTCAAAAAAGGCCTTAGTGCAGGTCGGGTACAATCCGTAGCTGTCAAAATGATTATGGACCGTGAAAATGAAATTAAAAGCTTCGAACCTGAAGAGTACTGGTCCATTGATGGTAGCTTTGTCAAGGATGCTGAACAATTTGAAGGAGCTTTCTATGGAATAGATGGAAAGAAACAAAAGCTCAGTTCCAAAGAAGAAGTGGATAACATCCTCACCCAAATGAGCGGGGAAGATTTCAGAGTGGATAAGGTGAATAAAAGAGAACGTCGTCGTAATCCAGCTTCCCCTTTTACTACATCATCTCTACAACAAGAAGCAGCACGAAAATTAAATTTCCGAGCAAAGAAAACGATGATGTTAGCACAGCAATTATATGAAGGGATTCAGCTTAGCAAAAAAGAAGGTACAGTAGGTTTGATCACCTATATGCGTACAGACTCTACTCGTATTTCCCAAACGGCGAAGGATGAGGCTGCTGGGTATATTGAAGAGCAATACGGAAAAGATTACCTTGGATCAGGAAACCAAAAGAAATCACAGAAATCTCAAAACGCTCAAGATGCACACGAAGCTATCCGCCCTACCTCTTCGTTACGTACACCTAAGGCTATGAAAGAATATTTATCAAGAGATCAGTATCGCTTGTATAAACTAATTTGGGAGCGGTTCGTAGCGAGTCAAATGGCTTCCGCAGTTCTTGATACGATGACCGTTCATCTACTGAATGAAGGTGTAGAGTTCAGAGCCACAGGTTCAAAAGTTAAGTTTAAAGGGTTTATGCGTGTCTATGTCGAGGGCAATGATGATAATAAGAAAGAAGAAGATAAAATTCTACCAGATATGGAAGAAGGGACAACGGTTAAGGCTGACACTATTCAACCGAATCAACATTTCACTCAGCCACCTCCACGCTACACTGAGGCCCGTCTTGTACGAACATTGGAAGAAATGGGAATTGGGCGTCCGTCCACTTATGCTCCTACCCTGGACACGATTCAGCGAAGAGGATATGTTAGTTTAGATAATAAACGGTTTGTCCCTACTGAACTAGGTGAAATCGTGATCGAATTGTTGAAAGAGTATTTCCCTGAAATCATTAATGTTGATTTCACCGTTCAAATGGAAGGCAATCTTGACGCGGTTGAAGAAGGCAATAAAGAGTGGGTCCAAATCATCGATGATTTCTATAAAGACTTTGAAAAGCGCCTCACCACTGCCGAGAAAGAGATGGAAGAAATCGAGATTAAAGATGAACCAGCCGGAATTGATTGCGAGGAATGTGGTCATGAAATGGTTTATAAAATGGGGCGATATGGTAAGTTTCTGGCGTGCTCCAACTTTCCGGAGTGTCGAAATACGAAACCTATCCTGAAAGAAATCGGGGTAAAATGCCCACGTTGTAAAGAAGGGAACGTTGTGGAGCGTAAAAGCAAAAAGAAACGTACCTTTTATGGCTGTGATCGATATCCTGAGTGTGAATTCATCTCTTGGGATAAGCCGATCAGTCGACCATGTCCTAAGTGCGATTCCATGCTAGTAGAAAAGAAAGCGAAAAAAGGAACGCAAGTACAGTGTTCAGAATGTGACTATAAAGAAGAACTCCAGCAGTAAGCATAAGGGGCTAGCCCCTTATGCTTTTTTTGATCTTCTCAAGTTCTCTTTATATTTTGTTAATCATTCCTTCACATAATTTTAATTGACACTAGTAACCCAGCAAGCTATAATCGTTGAGTGGTAAGGGAATATACTTGACAGAAATTAGTATATTTGCTCTTCAGCTTGGAAATGCTAGCAATGATATTTTATACTGAATTAGGAACAATTCAGAATTTTGTTACAATTAAGTAAAATTGATTGCATAAGGTATATTAACTGTGTTAATATTTAAGCGCCTTATGTGAGGTGAGCAGATGGATAATAACCAGCGTCAAATAGACTTATTTACGGAATACTTACAAATTGAAAAGAATGCTTCATCATATACGATCCACTTTTACCAAAGTGATCTCTATTCCTTTCGTGAATTCTTAAAAAGAGAAGGGGGTCTATGTTGGAGAGAAGTGGATTATCCCATTATTAGAGTCTTTTTAACAGAACTCTATGACCAGAAGCTCTCTCGGAGATCTGTATCGAGAAAGCTTTCAAGTTTGCGATCGTTTTATCGTTTCTTAGAAAGGGAAGGACTTGTAGAGTCGAATCCTTTCTTAAATGTGTCACTACCAAAACAAGAAAACCCTATCCCTTCTTTTCTATATGAAGAGGAGCTAGAGAAGTTATTTCAGGTAAGTAATACTGAGGAACCACTTGGTCAGAGAAATCAGGCTTTACTTGAGTTGTTGTATGCGACAGGCATGCGTGTGAGTGAATGCGTCTCCTGTACTCTTGCTGATATAGACCTTGAGCTAGGTACAATCCTTGTTAGAGGTAAGGGTAGAAAGGAAAGATACATTCCATTTGGGAGCTTTGCTAAAGAAGCTTTAAGATACTACATTTATAATGGAAGAAACTCGTTAATACAGAAGTCTGGAACTGAAACAGAAGCCATTTGGTTAAACGCTAAAGGAACTCCTTTAACAGATCGCGGAGTACGATCCGTCTTAAGTAAAATGGTAGAGAAGGCTGCTTTAACCATACATGTCCATCCTCATATGCTGAGACATTCTTTTGCCACGCATATGTTAAATGAAGGGGCAGATTTACGCTCTGTGCAAGAACTGTTAGGGCATGAGCACCTTACTTCTACTCAAATTTATACACACGTAACAAAAGATCATTTAAAAAAGATCTATATGAATAGCCATCCAAGAGCAGGCAAGGATGAATAATTGGAATGAGGTGGAGTTTTTGGAACAACAATTTCATGCAACCACAATTTTCGCTGTTCAACATAATGGACAATGCGCGATGAGCGGTGATGGGCAAGTTACATTTGGAAATGCAGTTGTAATGAAACATAAAGCAAAGAAAGTTCGTAGATTATTTAAGGGGCAAGTCCTTGCTGGATTTGCAGGATCCGTAGCTGATGCTTTTACGTTGTTTGAGAAATTCGAGGCAAAGCTTGAGGCGTATAATGGAAACTTGGCACGTGCAGCTGTAGAGCTAGCAAAAGAGTGGCGAAGTGATAAAGTACTACGCAAACTTGAAGCGATGTTAATTGTTATGAACAAAGACGACCTATTTCTAGTTTCAGGTACAGGTGAAGTGATTGAACCAGATGATGGAGTAATTGCAATTGGGTCTGGAGGTCATTATGCACTAAGTGCAGGCCGAGCTCTAAAACGTTACGCACCTGAGAAAAATGCAGAAGAGATTGCTAAAGCAGCATTGGAAATAGCAGGCGAAATTTGTGTATATACGAATAGTGAAATCGTATTAGAAGTGCTCGAGGACTAAGGGAGGTCTTTATCGATGAGTGAAAACTTAACGCCAAGACAAATTGTTGAACGCTTAGATCAATATATCATTGGTCAGAATAATGCTAAGAAAGCAGTAGCAGTTGCGCTTCGTAATCGGTACCGTCGTATGCAATTGGATGATAAATTAAAAGATGAAATCGTACCTAAGAATATCTTGATGATGGGACCTACAGGAGTAGGGAAAACGGAAATCGCCCGTAGGCTAGCCAAACTTGTAGGCGCTCCTTTCGTAAAAGTTGAAGCTACGAAATTTACAGAAGTAGGTTACGTGGGTCGTGACGTTGAATCCATGGTTAGAGACCTTATGGAAACGGCTGTCCGTATGGTGAAAGAAGAAAAGATGGAGCAGGTTAAAAGTAAAGCTGAAGAGCGAGCGAATCAACGCATTGTTGAGTACTTAGTTCCTAAAAAGAAAAAGCAAAACAATTTTAAGAATCCTTTAGAAATGTTTTTCTCTGGTCAGGATGACCAGCAGCAAAACGAAGACCGCTCTGAAGAACAAAACGTTGAGCAAAAACGAAAGCAAGCTGCCCATAAGCTGTCAATGGGCGAGTTGGAAGATACGATGATTACCATCGAAGTAGAAGAACAGCAGTCTTCTATGTTTGATATGTTGCAAGGCTCGGGTATGGAACAAATGGGGATGAATATGCAAGATGCTTTCAGTCAGTTCATGCCTAAAAAGACTAAAAAGCGTCGCCTCTCCGTGAAAGATGCTCGTAAAGTGCTTACTCAGGATGAAGCCCAAAAATTGATTGATATGGACGAAGTTTCTCAAGAAGCTGTCGACCGTGTAGAGCAAAACGGCATGATTTTTGTGGATGAAATTGATAAGGTAGCTGGAGGTAACGAGCAGTCTTCTGGTAATGTTTCAAGAGAAGGGGTCCAACGGGATATCTTACCAATTGTTGAAGGATCCACAGTTGTGACTAAGCATGGCCCGGTAAAAACGGATCACATTCTATTTGTAGCAGCAGGAGCGTTCCATATGTCTAAACCATCTGATCTGATCCCTGAATTACAGGGGCGTTTCCCTATCCGTGTTGAACTTGAGAAGCTAACTGTAGAGGATTTTGTGAACATTCTCACTGAACCATCTAACGCATTGTTAAAGCAATATAAAGCTTTACTTGAAACAGAAGGTATAAATGTGGAATTTTCTGACGAAGCTGTTACCAGATTAGCAGAAGTTGCTTTTGAAGTGAACCAGGAAACGGATAACATCGGTGCTCGCCGATTACACACCATTTTAGAGAAACTATTGGAAGATCTCTCATTTGAGGCTCCTGATGTTCATATGGAAACCATCGAAATTACAAAAGCTTATGTAGATGACAAATTAGCATCTATTGCAAAGAATAAAGACTTGAGTCAATTTATTTTATAGACACACAGAACAGGAGGATCAATATGAAATTATTAGATCGCGCACGCAATATTAACTCAATGCTACAGAAAACAACAGGTAAATCGGTAAACTTTAACGATATGTCTGAGACACTTCGTGATGCTATCGGAGCGAACACTTATATCGTAAGTCGAAGAGGTAAACTGTTAGGTTTCGCTATTAAACAAGAAATTGAAAATGATCGCATGAAAAGTATGTTAGCTGAACGTCAGTTTCCAGAAGAATATACGCAAAACCTATTCTCTATTAATGAAACGACACCTAACTTAAACATTGATCATCCTCTAACCGCTTTTCCGGTGGAGAATCGTGAATTATTCCAACAAGGTCTAACGACTGTTGTACCCATTATTGGAGGCGGAGAGCGCATTGGAACTCTTATCCTAAGTCGTTTAACAGAAAGTTTCAATGATGACGATCTTCTTCTAGGCGAGTACGGTGCTACAGTAGTAGGTATGGAAATCCTTCATGAGAAAACAGAAGAGATTGAAATGGAAGCTAGAAGTAAAGCGGTTGTTCAAATGGCAATCAGCTCATTATCT
Organism: Pontibacillus chungwhensis; assembly: GCF_030166655.1. GTDB lineage: Bacteria > Bacillota > Bacilli > Bacillales > BH030062 > Pontibacillus. Next base: position 1,919,668 of record NZ_CP126446.1, read on the forward strand.
TACAGTGAGTTAGAGGCAATTGAACACATCTTTGAGGAATTAGAAGGTAATGAAGGATTGCTCGTTGCTAGTAAAATTGCAGATCGTGTAGGAATTACTCGCTCTGTTATCGTCAATGCTCTACGTAAGCTAGAGAGTGCTGGTGTAATTGAGTCCCGTTCCCTAGGAATGAAAGGTACGTATATCAAAGTATTGAACAACAAATTCCTTGTCGAATTGCAGAATATGCGCTTAAACTAAAATAGTTGTTATTAGGTATAGTATGAACCAGGCCTTAGACGGCCTGGTTTTTTTTGTATTCATACGCAAAATTTGTTTAGATAAAGTAAAATTCCCTTTTTCGACATTTTCTTTCTTTTGAAGCTGTGTCATAATGGTATATGGATGTAAGTTAAAAAGGCAAAAAGACACTTACGAATCAAAACATAGGACTTAAGGACTAATAAATAGGTCTTTTGGACCTGGAAAACTTTAAAATACATACTAAAAATTGCATAAATAGGGAATCCATCTTATAGACAAAAATTCGACGTTTTCTTACAATTAGCATTATGTAGGTCTGGATACTTATTTTTGAAACCTAAAGGAGGGATTTCGATGTCCATGTTCGGTGGAACAATCCAAACGTTACAACAATCCATGGATTATGCCTCACTTAAGAACAAAACAATATCTAATAACATCGCAAATGTAGATACTCCAAACTATAAAGCCAAAGATGTACAGTTTAAAAATGTACTAAGTCAGGAAATGGGTTCGTTCGATGCTAAAAGAACCAACAGTAAACATATTCCTTTTTCTTCTACTGGTTCTTCCCCTTTTTCTGTTACTTTAAACAGGAATACTGAATACAATCATAATGGAAATAATGTTGACGTTGATCAGGAAATGTCAGACCTTGCTAAAAATCAAATCTATTATCAGGCACTAGTGGATCGCTTGAACGGTAAATTTAGAAGCTTAGAGTCTGTTATTAAAGGTGGGAGATAATCATGGGGATCTTTAATTCATTTAACGCGAGTGCCAGTGCACTAACGGCTCAACGATTAAGAATGGACGTAATTTCATCTAATCTAGCAAATGCGGAAACAACAAGGGCCAGTCAGACAGAAGATGGCCAGTGGCAGCCTTACAGAAGAAAAATGGTGGAGTTTCAACCTAAAGGAGAAACATTTCAGTCTCATTTACAAATGGCTATGGGAGCAAGTAGTACCCCTGCTGAAGGAGTCGAAGTGTCTGAGATCCAGAAGGATGATTCTCCTTTTAAAATGGTGTTTAACCCTAATCACCCTGATGCAAATGAAAATGGTTATGTGGCGATGCCGAACGTCGACCCTTTAAAGGAAATGGTCGACTTAATGAGTACAACCAGGTCCTATGAAGCAAATGTTACCGCGATGAATGCGAGTAAAAGCATGCTTATGAAAGCGTTAGAAATTGGACGTTAAAGACTTTTAAAGAGAGGGAGATTCTTATGGATCCAATTGCTCTACAGGCAGGACAAGTAAATTTACAAACATCCCAAATGCAAAAGAAAATTTCGCCTAACGAGGCTCAATCGGCATTTGCTACTAGTTTGAAAAATGCTATACATAGCGTTAATGATGCCCAAGTCCAATCTAATTTAAAAACCGAACAACTTGCTAAAGGTGAAATAGATAATCTCCATGACGTAATGATTACAGCCAAAAAAGCTAGTATTACATTGCAAACGGCTGTAGAAGTACAAGGTAAAGCGGTAGATGCATACAAGGAGATTATGAGAATGCAAGTATAATCAATCAACATCATTACTACATTCAACAACGATTACACATGATTTACCAAACGGTTTAGATGATGTTTAGCACGGGGGCTATTATGAGAGAAAAGCTACAATATTATAAAGAAAAATCTAGCGAATTTTGGAAAGGGCGAAGTTTGCCTCAAAAAATTCTGATGGTTGGAGCTGTTATCAGTCTGATCGCTTTAATTGTTGGAGCAAGCCTTTTTGCTTCTAATCCGAAACTTGTGCCTCTTTACAATGATTTATCCGTCCAGGAAGTAGGGCAAATTAAAGAGGAGTTAGATGCTAGAGGAGTTAAATATGAGTTAGGAAATCAAGGAACGACGGTAATGGTTCCCGAAACTTCAGTAGATGGGTTATTGGTCGATTTAGCTGCCCAGGGTCTACCTGATAGTGGAAGCATTGACTACGGATTCTTCAGTGATAACACTTCTTGGGGGATGACGGATAATGAGTTTGGCGTCATGAAAATTGATGCTATGCAAACCGAATTGTCTAACTTGATGAAGCAAATTGAAGGAATCGAAAATGCAAAAGTCATGATTAATATGCCAGAGGAAAAGATCTTCGTAGGTGAAGAGAAACAGACAGCTTCAGCTTCCATCGTTGTGAACGTAAATAAAGGTTATCAACTAAAAGAAGATCAAATCCAATCGTTATATCACCTCGTTTCTAAGGCGATACCAAATCTCCCTACAGATAATATCGCCATTATGGACCAAAACTTTAAGTATTTTGACCCAAAAAAATCTAGTTCAATAGCCTCAGGTCAATCTTATGAGTATCAACAATCGGTTAAAGATGATATCCAAAATGATATTCAAAGAAGAGTTCAGCAGATGCTAGGCATGATGATGGGACAAGATAAAGTAATGGTGTCCGTCACAGCTGATGTCGATTTCACACAGGAAAATCGCACAGAAAACCTTGTACAACCTGCAGAAGATGGCGAAGAAGGATTGCCGGTTAGCGTCGAACGTATCACAGAAACATATACAGGTGACCCTGGTGATGTAAACGCAGGGGGAACTGTGAATAATGGAAACGATGTCCCAACTTATCAAGGTGATGGTGAAGAGGGGACAAACGGCGATTATGAAATGATGAAAGAGACGATCAATAATGAATTTAACCGAATTCAGAGAAATATCGTAGAATCTCCATATAAAATTAGAGATCTAGGTATACAGGTAGCAGTTGACCAGAATAAAGATAGCGCGGAAAATGGCGCCATTCAACAGCTTTCAGCAGCTGAACAAGCTACTCTTTCTGAGAGTATTACATCTATATTGAGTTCTATTGTATCAACGAGTATTGATCAAGAATTTGGTCCGGTTGAACCAGAGAATAAAGTTTCGATCGTGTTTCAGGAATTCAATGGTAAGCCGGAATTTAATTCGGAACCTTCCCCTACTATTCCGGTTTGGGTATATATAGCAGGAGGAATTTTACTCGTTGTTGTTGCAAGCTTAATTTGGGTTCTATCCAGAAGAAGAAAGCAACAAGATTTAGAAGCCGAAAACTATGTGGAACGAGAGCGAACTCCAGTAGAGGTCCCTGCTATGGAGGAACCTGAAGAGACGGAAAGTTCAGTAAGACGTAAGCAACTCGAACGTATGGCGAAAGAAAAACCAGAAGACTTCGCGAAATTATTACGTTCATGGATCGCAGAAGATTAGGAGTGAGTACATATGGCAAAGCAAAAAACAGGACTAACAGGTAGACAAAAAGCAGCCGTTCTCCTCATATCCTTAGGTCCAGATGTTTCTGCCCAAGTATATAAACATTTAACAGAAGAAGAAATTGAGAAGTTGACCTTAGAAATTTCTTCTGTAAAAAAAGTAGAACCGAATCAAAAGGAAGAGATTTTAGATCAATTCCATCAGATCGCTTTAGCGCAGGACTATATTTCTCAAGGGGGAATCGGCTATGCGAAAACAGTTCTAGAAAAAGCCCTTGGTGATAAAGAGGCTTCAGCGATTATCAATCGGTTAACATCATCTCTTCAAGTTAAGCCGTTTGATTTTGCGAGAAAAGCAGACCCTTCCCAAATTCTAAACTTTATTCAAAATGAGCATCCTCAAACGATTGCGTTAATTTTGTCTTATTTGGATTCAGAGCAGTCTGCTCAAATTTTGTCTGAGCTTCCTCAGGAAATGCAGGCAGATATAGCAAGAAGAATTGCAATCATGGACTCCACATCACCAGAAGTGATCAATGAAGTGGAGCAGATTCTTGAAAGAAAGCTCTCTACTACTGTTACACAGGATTATACCCAAACAGGTGGGGTAGAAGCGGTTGTGAACGTTCTTAATGGTGTTGACCGGAGTACTGAGCGCACGATTTTAGATTCCCTTGAAATTCAAGATCCTGAACTAGCAGAAGAAATTAAGAAACGGATGTTCGTATTTGAAGATATTGTCACCCTTGATAATCGAGCCATTCAACGTGTCATTCGTGATGTAGATAATGAGGACCTCATGCTATCTCTAAAAGTTGCTAGTGAAGAAGTTAAAGAAGTTGTATTTAAAAATATGTCCTCTCGCATGAGTGAAACCTTCCAAGAAGAAATGGAATATATGGGTCCTGTGCGACTACGTGAGGTAGAAGAATCACAAACCCGGATTGTGTCCATCATTAGAAGGTTAGAAGAGGTAGGGGAGATCGTCATTGCTCGTGGCGGAGGTGACGATATCATTGTTTAACCCGGAGAATAAAGGGCGTGTAATTGGGATAAAACCCGTTCGCCCGAAGCCTCAAAGCGAAGCTTCCGAACAATCTTCTAAGCTAGCAGATTCCGTTATGGAAGAAGCAAATCAACAAAAAGATTATGCTGATCAAATAGTTCGGGAAGCAGAAGAAAAGTCTGACCGTCTTTTAAAAGAAACACAAGAAAAAATTAAATCCCTGCAAAATGACTGGGAGGAAGAAAAGGTCAAACTCGAACAAGCAACAAAGGAAGATGCTTTTAATAAAGGGTTTGAGTCTGGTGAACAAGATGCTTTTAAACAATACGAAAGTCTTATTGAAAAAGCTCATACCATCATAGATCAAGCCACTCAGGATTATTATGCGAAGATTGCAGATAGTGAAGAAACTATCCTTCACTTAAGTTTGAAAGCTGCTTCAAAAATCATGAATCAGACTTTAACTGAACGTCCAGAAACTTTTCTCCCTATTGTGAGGGCGGTCATTGATGAAGGAAATAATACAGATGAGCTTCGAATTTATGTACATCCTGACCAATACGAAGAGGTGCTTGCACAAAAGTCCGAGCTCCAGCTTATTCTGGACCACCAGGCAGAACTAACGATTTATCCTAAGACAAACTTACAACCGTTCCAATGTTACATGGAGTCTTCTTATGGAAGAGTGGATGTGAGTATTGATAGTCAACTGGAAGAGTTAAGAACCAAACTATTTCGCCTGCTAGAGGAGGCTGAATAAGTGAGAGTCAGAGAATTGCTTCATTCAATAGACGAGCTTGAGACGTATAAGCGCTACGGGAAGATTATTCGAGTTGTGGGTTTAATGATTGAATCAAAGGGTCCAGAGGCGAGTGTCGGAGAAGTTGTAGTGATTCATTCAAGCCCTAAAAGAGGAGAGACAATCCTTGCAGAAGTGGTAGGGTTCACGGAAGAGAAAGTACTTCTTATGCCTTACTCAGAAATTACAGATATTGCTCCAGGTTGTTTAGTAGAAGCAACCGGCGAACCTCTTCAAGTCAAGGTCGGAAGAGGAATGATTGGTAGTGTATTGGATTCTTTAGGTAGGTCGATGTATGAGTCCTCCTCTTTAAAAGGATTAAGACCTTATCCGACAGATCAATCTCCTCCAAACCCTCTGTCAAGGCCTCCAATCGAAGAACCAATACAAGTAGGAGTGCGATCAATCGATACGCTATTAACCGTTGGAAAAGGTCAGCGTGTTGGAATATTTGCTGGTAGTGGAGTTGGAAAAAGTACACTCATGGGGATGATTGCTCGAAATAGTGGAGCGGATATTAATGTTATTGCCCTGATCGGAGAACGTGGTCGTGAGGTTCGAGAATTTATTGAGCGGGATCTAGGTGAAGAAGGATTAAAGAAATCAATCGTTGTAGTAGCAACATCCGATCAGCCTGCATTGATGCGGATAAAAGGAGCTTACACAGCTACGGCCATAAGTGAATACTTTCGTGATTTAGGGTTTGATGTGAATTTAATGATGGACTCCGTAACGAGGGTGGCTATGGCTCAGCGGGAAGTGGGGTTAGCAACTGGAGAACCACCTACCACAAAAGGATACACGCCCTCTGTATTTGCCATTTTACCGAAGTTACTTGAAAGAACAGGAACCAATAAGAACGGTTCCATTACAGCTTTCTATACTGTTTTAGTTGATGGTGATGATTTAAATGAACCGATTGCAGATACAGTACGAGGAATATTAGATGGTCACTTTGTTTTAGATCGGAAACTAGCTGAACAAGGTCAGTTTCCAGCCATAAATGTCTTGAAATCCATCAGTCGTGTTATGAACCACGTTGCAGAGCAGGAGCATTTAGATGCTGCTGAAAGGATGAGGAGTCTATTAGCCACATACGAAGAGAATCAAGAACTCATCCAGATCGGAGCATACCGAAAAGGAAGTTCGAGAGAAGTGGATGAAGCCATTCAATATCATCCTCAACTGATTTCCTTTTTAAAACAAGGAACACATGAACCTGTCCAAAACGAAGAGGCCATAAGGCAACTGATCCAAACAGTAGGGAGGGGTGGATCGTCATGACAAGCTTAAGTACTTTTCATAAATTGTTAGATTTGAAAGAACAAGATAAACATGTGGCTCAAAAGAATTATCAAGATTCCATGGATCAGTTTGAAGATGTAGCCACGCGTTTGTATCAATTGTTGAAAAAGAAAGAAAATGCAGAAGCTTATTATGAAGCAGAAGTTCAGAAAGGTTTAAGTATTACCGCGTTACATAGTCATCATGCATATATCGAGCAACTATCGCAGCAAATTGAAGAAGTTCAGCAAGTGGTTCAAGAGGCGAGAAATAACATGAATGATAAGCAAGGCATGCTCTCTGAATCACATATTGAATACAAAAAATACGAATTGTTGATTAATCGTAAAGTTGAACAACAGCAAATAAAAGTTCAAACGTTTGAGAAACAGATGATGGATGAAATATCAGTCCAACAATATATTAATCAAGGAAATTAGGTGTAAGACAATGGCTAGTTTAGAAGAGCCAAAACAAAAATCGAGTAAATTCCAGTGGTTTGTGTTTGTCATCCTAATTCCGCTTATCCTAGCTATAACTGTAGCTCTGATCATTATGACGGTGGCAGGAGTAAATATTTTTGAGAAAACAAAACAGTTCACAAATGATATACCCGTTATCTCTACAATGGTAAACCAAGAAACTGAAGAAAACCAAGGAGATCAAACGGTGGAATTAGAAGCCACAATAGAGGACCAAAATGCTCAATTAGAAGAGTTACAATCGCAATTGACTGTGAAAGATCAAAAGATTAATGAGCTTAACAACGAGATTGAGAAGCTTACGAATCAATTAAATGATAAAAACATGTCAGACAAGAATAAAGAAGAAGTATTATCCAACCTTTCCTCGTCATTCAAAAACATGGATCCTGAAGAAGCGGCGGCAATCGTTTCTAAACTTGATCAGGTGGCATCTGTTAATCTATTGGAAAAATTACCGAATGATGAACGGGGGAAAGTGTTAGCAGCTTTAGACCCTGAACTAGCTGCTACTATAACGAGCGCTCTTATGAGTAGGTGAGAATTTAAATTTTGAAAGGGGGTGAAATTGTGAATGGAAATGTAGCATTGCTCCAGCAATTGGGTGTTAAGGTGAACAGTAAACCTACAAAAAATTCCCCACCGCCTTCCTCAGCTTTTACAAATAAGTTAGAAGCTGTACTTGCTAATGTTACCAAGGAGGGAGATGGGAAACCTCTTTATAAAAATATTAGAGAAATATTGGATAAAGAAACAAAGTTATCTAGTTTAGATAAAGAGTTAAAATCTCTCCTAAACGACCTTCAAACTATTCTACAATCAAGCAATAATGATGAAGTGGCTTTTGAGGATATTATTAAAGGCGTAAAAGGTAGTGCAAATTGGGAAGTGTTATCAAAAAAAGCGAAGAGTAATATTAAGACCTTGGCTGCTAGTGATGACATTAGCATTATTCTCAATTCTTTGAAAGAAATGCTTCAACCAAAGTCAGGTTTTAATGAAGACCCAGCTGAATCTTTAGAGTCCTCTATAGAACAATTGGTGGCGCTAGATGGTTGGCTAGCAAACTCTAATGGCAATAATGTGGAAAACGTTCAATTGAGAGAAATGCAAAAAAAGATTGAAAATATTACCACCGATTTAATTACTATTTTACAAGAATTCAATACATCAAAAGAAAATTCATTAATATCCGCTTTTAGTCTAGAGGGACAGCTAAATCCTGTATTTAATTCTGTAGATGAGTCAAAAGTTAATAGTGAGAGCTTGAGAATAATAGCTTCAAATCTGAAAAACACCTTACAAAAGCTTAATCAGTTGAGGGAAAGTCATATTTCAGATAACACCTTGAAAGCATCAGCTATTTATAAAGAACTTCATTCCATTGCAGAGCAATTGCTTAAAATGGATAAGAGTGGGCAAACGAGTTTTTCTGAAATTAAACCCTCGTTGGAACAATTAAAAAATTCAAAGGCGGTAATGGGTTTTGAACATGCATTAGAAAATCTAAGGAAGCGTTCAGATTTATCTGTCAAAAACCAGTATACCCACAATGCCAGTGTCACTACTAAAGAATTCGGTAAGTGGATTCAAAATGCATGGAACCGAATGGGAGATAAAAACGATTCAATAGCAGACGCAAGTCTTAAACCAACCTCATTTACTAGTGCTAATGACAGCATGGTGATGTCTAAACAAGAACAAATGGTAATTAAATTAAGCCCAAATACTCAAAGCGATCAAACGATGCAAAAACAGCTCATAGAGGAATTTCAGAAAGTGATGAGCCGAAGTCGCTTTTCAATGAACAAAGCAGGATCTCAATTGTCTATTAAACTCAACCCCGGTTCGTTAGGGGATATGATGGTGAAAATGACGCAGCAAAATGGAGAAATGATGGTTAAGATCATGGTTACGACACAGGCAGCAAAAGATATGCTTGAAGGAAACATGAATCAGCTACGTCATATGTTTTCACCAAACCAAGTACAGGTTGAAAAGCAAGATGTAACGATTCAGGCAGATCAGTCTTTCACATTTGATAAAGAACAAGATCATAAAGAGGATGAAAGACCACAACAGGAACAAGAACAGAATGTAACTGAAAATGAAGAAGAGGAATCCATTCGTTTTCACGATGTATTAATGAATGAAAAGGTGTAGGTGATGACAATGACTAGTATTGATCCATCGCTTTATTTAAAGTCACAGCAACAAACACGCACAGTTGATGCAGGAAGTAACAGCATGTTAGGGAAAGATGACTTCCTAAAAATCCTGATGACCCAACTCCAAAATCAGGATCCGACAAGTCCTATGAAAGATAAAGAATTTATTTCTCAAATGACGAGTTTCTCGACGCTTGAGCAAATGACAAACATGTCTTCTGCTATCGAGAAACTATCACAAGCCCAGAATTTCGCTCCGATCGTCAAGTACAGTTCGATGATTGGTAAACAAGTTTCCTACGAGATTGTAAATGAAAATGGGACCGTTACAGGTGCTGAAACGAGTAAGGTGCTAGCTGTTACAAAAAAACAAGACGCTATAGAACTGGAACTTTCCAATGGACAAACGATTTCAACAGAACGTATTAAAAGGGTCGCTGATCAACAAGAAGTGGGCACTACTGTTAATGGGAAAGAAGATGAATCTGTATAAGATCTATAGAAAGAAGGAGGTAACATGGATCCAAGAATCCAGTCGTTACACACTCATCCGCTAACCATTCCGAGTAAGAAAAAAGCATCATCCGTAAAAGAAGGCGGCTTTCAAGATGCGCTTCGCCAGGAACTTTCTGGAATAAAGCTGAGCAAACACGCCAAGCAGCGATTACAAGAGAGAAATCTCCACATATCTGATGCAGAATGGGAAGCGATGGCAAACCGTATGAAGGAAGCGAAACATAAAGGGGTAACAGATTCCCTTGTGTTAATGAAGGATAAGGCACTTGTGGTCAGTACAAAAAACAACACGGTTATTACAGCCATGAATAAAAAAGAAGCGACTTCACAAGTATTTACGAACATTAATGGAACGATTGTGATGGAAGACTAGGTTGGACCTTCGGGAGGCCTATACGCCGCGGAATGACTGAAGCGGCAAATCTATTAATCTACCTAAAAACGAAAGGGATGAACGAAATATGTTACGTTCAATGTACGCCGGGATCTCCGGTATGAAAGGTATGCAAACGAAGTTAGATACAATCGGAAACAACATTGCCAATGTAAATACGTCAGGGTATAAAAAAGGGCGCGTGACGTTTGAAGATATGATGAGTCAGAACCTATCTGCGGCTGAAGGTCCTATCACAACTGACAATGGTGGAACAGCTACACCTTTTCGAGGGGGAATTAACCCTTCCCAAGTTGGTCTTGGATCCCAATTAGGTTCCATTGATAATATTCACACTCAAGGTAATCGCCAAACAACAAATCGCCCCCTTGATTTGTCGTTAGAAGGCGATGGGATGTTTGCGCTTGGACAGAATAGTGGCGGGGAAGATTTCGGCGACTTTACTAATGCTGATATTTCGTTTACAAGAGCTGGGAATTTTTATCTTGACCAAGAAGGTTTTATTGTAAATGGTTCTGGTAAATATTTATTAGGCTCTACAGAGGGCTATCCTGATCCTGATCCCGGAAGCACAACAGGAACTTTGGTTGAAAAGGGTAGAATACAAATTCCTCCTACTGCTGAAAGTTTTAGTATACAGTCTGATGGTACTGTAAATTACGTAGCGGGAGGAAATACGCTAGCTGCTGGCCAAATTAAAGTAGCTAAGTTTTCTAACCCTGCTGGACTTCAGAAAGTTGGTGCAAATGAGTTTATTAATTCAAATAATGCTGGTTTGCTCGTCGCTGATGAAGACGGTGATGGTAGTACAGCTGGTGAATTTTTTGACAAACCGGCAGATTTAGTGGCGCCTGGTCAAAATGGAGCAGCTTCAATCGTTTCAGGCTCCCTAGAAATGTCCAACGTTGACCTTGCAGAAGAGTTCACAGAAATGATTACAGCACAGCGTGGTTTCCAGGCGAATACCCGTATTATTACGACATCTGATGAGATCTTACAAGAACTCGTTAACTTGAAGCGATAAACTAGACAACCTGACTAGAAAAGGGAGGCTGGGAGCCGCTTTTTAAGGGCTCCCTTATACATAATGATTTCATTAACTCGATTAAACGGTGAGTCGTTTACATTAAATGCGATTTACATAGAACAAATTCAAGCTCATCCAGATACGACAATTACATTAAGTAGTGGCCGGAAGCTTCTTGTTCGAGAGAAAGAAGAGGAAGTCATTACATTAACCAAACAATTTTACAGGCAGATTGGACTTGCAAGTATTAGTGTCCAGGAAAAGGAGGGATCCTAACTTGAATCCAAAAATACTTAAAGCTATGGTCATTAGCCTGGTTGTCATTACGGTCGGAGGCGTCGTTGCCCTTATCTTAATCTTAAACTCTAGTAGTCAAGCAAGTGGAGAGCCGACGATCGATGAGTTGCGTGACTATTCCATTGAAACAGACGAGATTACGACTGACTTAAAAGATGATCGTTTTGTCCGGATTCAATTTAGAATTGTAACAGAGAGTAAAGATGCTAAAGAGGAATTAGAAAAGCGGGACTTCCAGCTTAAGAACATCTTAATTAAAGAACTATCCCCTATGGATGAAAAAGAATTTAAAACGGGTGTTGAAAACCTCGAAGCGATGATTAAGACCCGCCTTAACGAATTAATGACAGAAGGTAAAGTTACAGAAGTCTACACCATTAAGAAAGTTTTACAATAATACGAATGATTGCACCTGATTGGAGGTGACGTTTTGGCAGAAGAAGTTCTCTCTCAAAATGAGATCGATGCACTATTATCCGCCATATCAACTGGAGAAATGGACGCAGATGATTTAAAAAAGGAAGAAAAAGAACGAAAAGTACGAGCTTATGATTTTAAAAGGGCGTTACGATTTTCTAAAGATCAGATTCGCAGTTTAGCGAGGATCCATGAAAATTTTGCTCGGCTACTCACGACTTATTTTTCGGCTCAGTTAAGAACCTATATTCATATCTCTGTTGCCTCAGTAGATCAAATTCCTTACGAAGAGTTTATAAGATCGATTCCAAAAATGACGATTTTAAACGTCTTTTCCGTCGAGCCTTTAGATGGACGAATTCTACTAGAAGCCAACCCAAACATTGCTTACGCTATGCTTGATAGAGTTCTTGGGGGGAAAGGCGTCAGTGTTAATAAAGTGGAAAGCCTTACAGAAATTGAAACGAACTTGATGTCTCAGCTTTTTGAAAAAGCGATTGATAACCTTCAAGAAGCGTGGAGTTCTGTGGTCGATATAAATCCAGAGCTTGAAGAGTTTGAGGTAAACCCTCAGTTTCTTCAAATGGTTTCTCCTAATGAAACGGTTGTTGTTATATCCTTAAATACAGAAATCGGGGAATCCTCAGGCATGATTAACATCTGTATTCCACATGTGGTGTTAGAGCCGATTATTCCAAAACTTTCTGTTCACTACTGGATGCAAACCCAAACGCCTAATGAAACAAGCCCTGAGGAGTACCAGTCCCTCTCAAAAACAATCCAGAAAGCAGAAGTGGATGTAAAAGCCATATTAGGTGAGTCTCGGATTACTGTTGATGAACTGTATCATCTTGCTAAAGATGATGTGATTCGGTTAGATCAGTTAATTGAGGATCCTATGAAAATTAAAGTTGATGAAGAAGTTAAATTCCTAGCACAGCCTGGACAGGTGAAAAAGAAAGTAGCTGTCCAAATATTAGACGAATACCGAGGGGGGGACGACGATGATGAGTGATGATATGCTTTCACAGGATGAAATTGATGCCCTGTTAAATGGAACAGCCGATACGGGCGGTTCAAACGATGACCAACCATCTAATGACGAGTATTTAACTTCTTTAGAACAAGATGCACTAGGGGAGATCGGAAATATTTCGTTTGGAAGCTCTGCTACAGCACTATCGAGTCTGTTAATGCAAAAGGTGGATATAACGACGCCGTCGATTTCAATTATAAAGAGGTCAAATCTAGCGGATGAATTTCCTGAACCGAATGTAGCCATTCAAGTCGAATATACAGAAGGATTCTCAGGAATGAATCTGTTAGTGATTCAACAAAGTGATGCTGCTATTATTGCGGATTTGATGCTTGGAGGGGATGGGACATCACCATCTGAAGAAATGAATGAAATTCATTTGAGCGCTGTACAAGAAGCCATGAATCAAATGATGGGTTCAGCAGCCACGAGCATGTCGACAGTCTTTAATAAACGAGTGGATATTTCTCCACCAAGTATTGATTTATTGCATGTAAAAGAAGGAGAAGGAACAGAGCAAATTCCAGATGAAGATCTTGTGAATGTTAGTTTCCAACTTAAAGTTGGGGAGTTAATTGATTCAAAGATTATGCAAGTCTTGCCGATCGAATTTGCTAAAGACCTTGTGGACCAACTGTTGAATCCTCCTTCAGGTGATGAAGAACTGTTACAAGAAGCAGAACCACAGCAAGAGCCAAAACAAAATGCGGAAAGAGTAGAAAGTGATCAAGCAGCGCAACAAGATCATACTGCCTCGGCAAGAACAGAACCTTCTCAAGTACAGCACAATGTGGCCCCATCACAGGAACCGGCTCAACCTCGAGAAACGCAATACATGGGGGGCATGAGAGAAGAAGATTCAAGCCAGGTTCAACAAGCCGTATTTAGTCAATTTGAGCCTCCATCTTTGCAGGATCAGGAAAAGCGTAATTTAGATATGCTGATGGATATTCCGCTTAAAGTAACAGTGGAACTTGGGCGTACAAAACGAACGATTAAAGACATCTTGGAACTATCTTCAGGTTCGATTGTAGAGCTTGATAAATTAGCAGGGGAACCTGTAGATATTCTTGTGAATGATAAACCCATTGCACAAGGAGAAGTGGTTGTGATTGACGAAAACTTTGGGGTTCGTGTTACAGAAATACTTAGCCAGCAAGAACGGCTGAAAAAATTACAATAGATTGTTACTAGGAGGATATGTATGGCTAGCAAAATTTTAATTGTAGACGATGCAGCATTTATGAGAATGATGATCAAGGATATTTTAACAAAGAACGGGTTTGACGTTGTGGGTGAAGCTCAAGACGGAAGTGAAGCTGTCGATAAGTATAAAGAATTACAGCCAGACCTTGTCACTATGGATATTACAATGCCTGAAATGGATGGGATTAGTGCACTAAAAGAAATTAAAGGCCTTAACGGGGATGCCAAGATTATTATGTGTTCCGCAATGGGGCAACAAGCGATGGTCATAGATGCCATACAAGCGGGAGCGAAAGACTTCATTGTGAAACCATTTCAAGCAGACCGAGTGCTTGAGGCTATAAATAAGGCTTTAGCATAAAAGGGAGGAACTATGAGTAAGCAGTTATTCATATGGGTGAGCGCCCTCATCATCATAACGGCTTTTTGGCCATCATCAACGACTATTTCTGCACAACCAAGTGTAGAAACTTGCTTAGAAAATCCGGCCCTTGAAGGATGTGGGGATTATGGTTCATCTAAAGATGTTGAAGAAGAGGAACAATCTATCCCCTCTTCTTCGCCTGCTTCTTCTGAAGGGTCGATGCTGTTAGATTTGATTAAACTCATATTGGCTCTAGCCTTTATTATCTTTTTAATTTATATACTTTTAAAGTTTATGAATAAGCGAAACAAAAGCATTCATCCTTCAAAAGCGATGGAGAATCTTGGGGGAGTCCCTCTTGGACAGAACAAATCATTGCAAATTGTTCGCATAGGACAACAAGTATATGCAGTTGGAGTAGGAGAAAATGTTGAATTAGTTACAGAGATCAAGGATGAGCACACAATAAACGAGTTGACGAAGAAGAAAGAGCCGGACGTTCAGAGCTTTTCTCCATCCTTTATTAAACAATTATTGCCTCAAAAAAAGGCTTCTGGTAAGGATGAAGAAAAATCATATAACGATCAATCGTTTCAAAAATTATTTCAAACTGAACTATCTTCTTTAAAGGAGCGAAGGAAGCAGCTTGTAGAAGCGGAAAAGAGAAAGAAAGAGGATTCAAATGAATGAATTTATTAATCTATTTGCAGACTCAGATCCAACAAACGTAGCAACATCTGTAAAACTTCTGTTGGTGCTAACCGTCTTATCCATTGCTCCTGGAATTTTAGTTTTGATGACAAGTTTTACGCGAATTATTATTGTTTTGTCATTCGTTCGTACGTCCCTTGCCACACAACAGATGCCTCCAAATCAGGTATTAGTGGGTCTTGCATTGTTTTTGTCATTTTTTGTAATGGCGCCTACCCTTCAAGAAGTAAATGAAGAGGCCCTTACCCCTTTGTTCAATGAGGAGATCTCATTAGAGGAAGCTTACGAGAATGCCAGTGTACCTATGAAGTCATTCATGGCTAAACATACAAGAGAGAAAGATCTTGCCTTGTTTATGAATTATGCTCAAATGGAGAAGCCAGAGACTGTTCAGGACATACCGTTAACAACGATGGTTCCGGCCTTTGCTATTAGCGAGTTAAAGACGGCGTTTCAGATGGGGTTTATGATTTTTGTTCCCTTTCTTGTAATTGATATGGCTGTAGCAAGTATTCTCATGTCAATGGGGATGATGATGTTGCCTCCTGTCATGATCTCACTTCCATTTAAGATCCTGCTTTTTGTTCTTGTGGATGGTTGGTACTTGATTATGCAGTCGCTACTAGAAGGTTTTTAACAACAGGAGGAGATCTTAAATGAATAGTCAGTTCGTTATATCACTAGCTGAGAAAGGCGTCGTAACCGTCTTAACGATAACAGGTCCATTGCTTATATTAGCTTTATCAGTAGGGTTACTTGTTTCCATCTTCCAGGCAACAACTCAGATTCAAGAACAGACCCTTGCCTTTATCCCTAAAATAGTGGCTGTGATGGGTGGCCTTGTCTTCTTTGGACCTTGGATGTTAACGAGAATGGTGGAATTTACAGCCACAATCTTTGAGAACTTAAATCAGTTTGTAGGGTAGGTATGATTAGTTTAATTGACCTTTCCAAAGTGCCTGGACTTTTATTAATCTTTATGCGAGTCACCGCGTTCTTTGTTACGCTGCCGCTATTTTCATACCGAAACATGCCTACTCAGCATAAAATAGGATTTAGTGCATTTTTAGCTCTTTTAATGTATTTCACAATCGATGTGCCTGTGATTCTTCTTGATGAGACATTTATCCTGCTTATTCTAAAAGAGGCTCTGGTAGGGTTGCTAGTAGGTTTTATAGCTTACTTGATTTTAGCAGCCATTCAAATTGCAGGAGGTTTTATCGATTTTCAAATGGGTTTTGCTATTGCGAATGTCATTGACCCTCAAACTGGCGTGCAAAGTCCGTTAATTGGTCAATACCTTTATACATTTACATTGTTATTTTTACTCGCAGTAAATGGTCACCACCTTTTAATTGATGGGGTTTTTTACAGTTACGAGGTGATCCCTATGAACCAGGTTTCGATTCCTTTTGGAGAAGGTTCCATTGCAGAGTTTGTGGTCTTTACCTTTAATAAAATGTTTATCGTAGCCTTTCAAATGGCGATGCCTGTTGTGGGTTGTTTGTTTTTGGTTGATGTGGCTTTAGGGATCATAGCCAGAACAGTGCCTCAGCTAAATGTATTTGTTGTTGGGTTACCGCTTAAAATCTTTGTGAGTTTCGTGGTTATTATTATATCGTTTGGAATGTTCTCGATACTTGTAGAGAATTTATTTGAATTCATGCTTGTCACGATGAGAGATCTAATGTCACTGATGGGAGGGGCTTAAATGGTGAACAAATTACGGTTGGATCTTCAGTATTTCTCTGGAGAAAAGACTGAGAAAGCAACACCTAAAAAGCGTGAGGACTCCCGGAAGAAAGGACAAGTTGCAAAAAGCCAGGATGTGAACACGGCTATATTGCTCTTTACGGTTTTTTTAGTGATGTTAGTCATTGGTGGTTTTTTAAGAGATCGGTTTACGCGTTTGTACAGGCATACTTTTCAAGAATACATAACATGGGAAGTCACAGAGCAAACTGTTCATCAAATGTTACTACAAGTAACAATGGAGATGGCCATTACAGTAGCTCCACTTATGGGGGCGGCAATCGTGGCGGGGCTTGCAGCGAATTATTTGCAAATTGGGTTCTTATTTACCGGAGAACCATTGAAGATGGATTTAAAGAAGTTAAACCCCATACAAGGAGCAAAAAAGATCTTCGCAGCACGAGCACTGGTTGAATTGTTGAAGTCTTTGTTGAAGATTGGCTTTATAGGTACAGTTACATTTACGGTGTTATGGATCAGACGGGGCGATTTATTAGAAATGTCTCAAAAAAGTGTGGAGAGTGCTGTTAGTTTTTTCGGGCAAACCACTGTCATAATGGGACTGGCTGCTTCTCTATTACTGCTTTTGTTATCAAGTATTGATTACATTTACCAGCGGTATGATTACGAGAAAAATATTCGAATGTCCAAGCAAGATTTGAAAGATGAGCACAAAAATATTGAAGGGGATCCTCAAATTAAATCCAAGATTAAAGAACGTCAACGACAGATGTCACAGCAGCGAATGATGAGTGAAGTGCCGGAAGCGGATGTAGTTATTACAAACCCCACCCACTTTGCCATTGCGATAAAATACGATGAGGACAAGGCACAAGCCCCTTATGTTGTTGCTAAGGGTGTCGATTATGTTGCTTTAAAGATAAAAGAAATTGCCAAAGCGCATGACGTGACAACCGTTGAGAATCGACCGTTAGCAAGAGCATTATATGATCGATCTGAAATCGACCAACCTATTGGGGAAGAATTTTACCAAGCGGTTGCTGAAATTCTAGCTTACGTCTATAAACTGCAAAAGAAAGCGTAACAGTAGGGAGAGAAATTCATGGCCATAAGAGACTTATCGGTATTGGTTGGTGTTATCCTAATCATCGTCATGTTAGTGATTCCAATGCCACCTGTACTCTTAAGTATATTTATACTCATTAATATTACATTAGCTTTAATTGTCATTTTAGTGGCAATGAATACAACAGAAGCGTTACAGTTTTCTATATTTCCATCCCTCCTATTATTACTGACGTTATTCAGGTTGGGATTAAACGTATCCACGACTCGTTCCATCTTAGCGAACGCAGAAGCTGGAGGAGTGGTTTCAACGTTTGGAACATTTGTAACCGGCAATAGTGCCCTTGTTGGTTTTGTCATTTTTGCCATTCTAGTCATTATTCAGTTTCTTGTCATTACAAAAGGGGCTGAGCGTGTATCAGAAGTGGCTGCAAGATTTACATTAGACGCCATGCCAGGTAAGCAAATGAGTATCGATGCTGATTTAAATGCAGGTTTAATTTCTGAACAACAAGCTAAAATGCGAAGAGAAAAAATTGAAAATGAAGCAGATTTCTACGGTGCAATGGATGGTGCTAGTAAGTTCGTAAAAGGGGACGCCATTGCAGGTATCATAATCGTTTTAATTAATATTATTTTTGGACTTATTATCGGGATGACTCAAAAAGGGTACGGATTCTCTGAAGCTATTGATACATACATGAGGCTAACAGTTGGAGATGGATTAGTCAGCCAAATTCCGGCCTTACTTATTTCCACTGCCACAGGTATTGTAGTTACACGAGTTGCATCTGAAGGAAATCTCGGAACAGACGTCTCCACCCAGCTATTAAGATATCCAAAACTTCTATACATTGCAGCAGCAACGATCTTTATGCTTGGTTTGACACCAATTCCAATACTGATCACGACTTTTATAGCAGGTGTTTTAGCATTCGGAGGTTACTGGTTATCGAGGGATGTAGCGTTAGACCAAGAACCTGATCCTGAAGAAGAAACAGAACAAGAAAGTTCTGATATGAAGTCTCCGGAGAACGTTGTGAGTTTGATCTCTACCGACCCTATTGAATTTGAATTTGGGTACGCGTTAATCCCTCTTGCAGATACGAATCAAGGCGGGGATTTACTGGATCGAATTGTTATGATCCGTCGTCAACTTGCCATTGAATTAGGGCTCGTTATCCCTGTTGTGAGGATAAGAGATAATATTCAGTTAAATCCAAATGAGTACCGTTTGAAAATCAAAGGAAACGAGGTAGCAAAAGGGGAGCTTCTCCTTGATCATTACTTGGCTATGAGCCCAGGCGTTGAAGAAGATAGTGTAGAAGGTATTGATACTCAAGAACCTGCATTCGGTTTGCCTGCAAAATGGATAGCTGAAGAGGTTAAAGAAGATGCGGAGATGTTTGGTTATACTGTTGTAGATCCTCCTTCTGTGGTGTCCACCCATATAACCGAAGTCATAAAGCAGTATGCCCATCAACTATTAGGAAGACAAGAAACGAAACAGCTCATCGATCATTTGAAGGAATCTTACCCGATTTTAGTAGATGAGGTCACGCCTGAACCTCTCTCTGTTGGTGAGGTCCAAAAAGTGCTTGGGAAGTTACTACGTGAGAACGTTTCGATTAAAAACTTACCTGTTATTTTTGAAACGCTCGCAGACTTTGGGAAAATGACGAATGATACAGAGCTTCTTGCTGAATACGCCAGACAATCATTAGCGACCCAAATTACACATCAATATTCAGCAGGTCAAAATGGACTGAAAGTCATTACCGTTTCAGGAAGAGTAGAAAAGACAATAGCTGAACATGTTCAACAAACAGAACATGGCAGCTACCTTGCGCTAGACCCAGAAACACAACAACAAATTGTTCAGTCTGTAGCAAGCCAGGTTGAACAACTCTCCTTGCAGGAAGAAACGCCAATAGTATTGTGTTCACCTGCCACAAGAATGTATGTGAAACAACTATTAGAACGCTTCTTGCCTCAAGTTGCGGTTCTGTCATATAACGAATTAGAACCAAGTATAGAGGTACAAAGTGTTGGGGAGGTGAACGTAGCATGAAGGTAAAGAAATACCGGGCACCCACTATGCCTGAGGTCATGAAAAAGGTCCGGAATGAGTTAGGAACAGATGCGGTGATCTTGAATTCTAAAGAAGTTCACGAAGGCGGCTTCCTGGGAATGTTTAAGAAGAAATCTATTGAGGTGGTTGCGGCTATTGACCCTGAACCAAAGCGAACTCAACAAAACCATGCCGCACCAACTACAGAAAAGATAAACAAAGAAGTTTCGGAGTCGAAACAAATCAAGCCGAGCCAGAATGTGTATGAAGAATTGCAAGAATTGAAGAAATTAATGAAAAATCAACCAACGAATAGTTCTGTTTTGTATCCTGGGGTTCTTCATAAGCTTTACACTCACCTAATCAATCACGAAGTATCAGAGCATATAGCCAAGCGTCTGATTGATCCGCTGGTAGAACATTACTACATTGCAAAGGGAGATATTGATCTTGAAACAGCTCGAGAGTGGCTAAAAGATCGTCTCTTTTCAGAACTTGAAGGAATTCCATTTGGGGGAATTGATTTTAAGAAGAAATACATTCATCTTGTTGGGCCTACCGGTGTCGGGAAAACAACTTCTATTGCAAAAATTGCAGCGGATTGTGTTTTGAATCATCGAAAGAAAGTGGCCTTCATCACGACAGACACGTTCCGGATTGCTGCTATTGATCAATTGAAGACTTACGCAAAGATATTAGACGTACCAGTAGAGGTAGCTTATAACCTCAATGATTATAAGAATGCCAAAGAAAAATTTTCTGACTGCGATGTTGTGTTGGTTGATACGGCGGGACGAAACTTTAAAGATGAAAATTACGTCCGGGAATTAAAGGAAATAGTAGATTTCGAGGAAGAAGTAGAAACGTATCTTGTTTTATCGATAACGAGTAAAGCGAAAGATATTGAAGCGATCTATCAACAGTTTAACGGTGTTCCTATAAAGCGGCTAATCTTCACAAAAGTAGATGAAACAGCTCATTATGGAGCAATGATTAATATGATGATGAAATATCATATCGGGGCGGCTTATCTAACGGATGGACAGAATGTGCCAGACGACATTCGAGAAGCATCTCCTGAGCGAATAGTTTCTCGGTTCGTAGGAGGTCTTTCCGATGAATGATCAAGCATCCAACCTCCGTGAAAAGCTAAAACATATTCAGTCTTCAAATGAAGCGAAAACAATAGCGGTTACGAGTGGAAAAGGGGGCGTCGGTAAATCGAACTTCGCTCTTAACTTCGGCCTCTCGTTAGCCGATAAGGGAAAACGAGTGCTGTTATTTGATCTTGATATTGGCATGGGAAACATTGATATCCTAATGGGGCTGACTCCGAAAAGATCCATCGTAGACATGTTCGAAAACAATTTATCAATCTATGACATTATTGAAGAAGGACCTAAATCCCTTTCTTATATTGCGGGAGGGTCAGGGTTATCTACCATTTTTAATTTTCATGATGGGCGTATGGACTATTTCTTTGATCAATTAGAGAAGCTGATGCAAAGTTATGATTATATTCTTTTTGATATGGGTGCAGGGATTACCCGTGAAGGAGTTCACTTTATCCTTGCGAGTAACGAATGTATTGTCGTGACAACCCCAGAGCCCACTTCTTTAACGGATGCTTATGCCATGATGAAGCACATTGATCAAAGGACAAAGGAGCTACCGATTCGGGTTGTTGTCAATCGTTCTTTCTCTAAAAAATCCGGTCAGGAAACGCTTCACCGATTACAATCTGTAGCAGAGAAGTTTTTAGACCGTACTGTTTATCCCCTCGGGATTCTGCCAGATGACCGAACGGTAGTAAAAGCTGTCACAGCTCAAGTACCTTATACCATGTATAACGATAAAGCATCAGTGAGTAAAGCGTTGAAAGATATTGTTCATGATTATATCGGAGATGGAAGTTCGATCGCGCAACCAAAGCGTTCATTCTTATCCCGGCTAAAGCATTCTTTATTAGAAAGGTAGATCGAATATGAACACCATTCGAGTATTGGTTGTCGATGATTCTGCCTTTATGAGAAAAATGATTCGGGATATTCTCGAAGCAGATCATCGGATTACGGTAGTTGGAACAGCAAGGAACGGAGAAGACGGACTTCTTAAGGTACAACAGTTATCTCCGGACATCATAACACTCGATGTAGAAATGCCTAAAATGGATGGTCTAACCTGTTTAAAAGAGATAATGAAAAATCACCCACTTCCTGTGGTTATGTTATCTAGTATGACTAAAAGTGGTGGGGAGAGCACTTTAAAAGCTATGGAATACGGCGCAGTTGATTTTATTGAAAAGCCTTCTGGTGCCATTTCTTTAAACATAGAGTCCATAGCTGAACAAATTGTAGGGAAAGTCATAGCAGCTTCAAGGGCGAATTTAAGAGAGGTTCAAAAAGCGCAGCAACCTCCGGTAAAGACGATTCATCCAAATCGATTTGCTTATTCAAAAAGCAAGCAAGATTTAGTAGCGATAGGAACTTCCACAGGGGGGCCTCGTGCTCTACAGCAAGTTCTTACAGCGCTGCCAGGAAACTTCCCTGCACCGATTGTAATCGTTCAGCACATGCCTCCTGGATTTACTCAATCTCTTGCGCTTCGACTTAATCGTTTGTGTAAGATTTCGGTTAAAGAAGCTGAGCATCAAGAGGTCCTCAAACCTGGTGTTGCGTACATAGCTCCTGGAGACTACCACATGAATATTCAACAGCAACAAACGAATTTAACTATTCACCTAGATCAGGCAGAGGCTAATAAAGGTCACAGACCAGCAGTAGATGTACTGTTTAACTCTATTGCTCACTTGCAACCGCTTAGTATGATTGCGGTTGTTATGACTGGGATGGGTTCAGATGGAGCACTAGGTGTAGAGCGGTTAAAAGCATCTAGCCATGCTGTAACTGTGATCGCAGAGTCAGAAGAATCATCCATTGTATTTGGAATGCCTAAAGCAGCAATTCTAACTAATTTAGTGGATGAAATTGTACATGTAAATGAGATCAGCCTAGCCCTCATGAAAAGGATAGGCGGACATAAGGGGTGAAGGTTATATGGAAATGAGCCAATATTTAGAGGTTTTTATTGAAGAAAGCAAAGAGCATCTACAAACTGTGAATGATTCTCTGCTGAAGCTAGAGAAGAATCCAGAAGACTTAAGTATTGTCCAGGAGATTTTTCGGGCTGCTCATACATTAAAAGGTATGTCAGCTACAATGAATTATCAGGATTTAGCAAATCTAACCCATAAGATGGAAAATGTTTTAGACCTCATTCGAAATCATAAAATTCACGTAGACAGTGACTTATTAGATATTATTTTCGATGGTGTAGATGATTTAGAGGCCATGGTAGGTGATATCGCAAGTGGTGGTCAAGGAGAGCGGGATGTTAAGGAAGTTGTGGAAAAACTTGAACGAATCGAAAAAGGGGAAACCCCAACTTCGGTCCAAAAATCCGAGGCGGTTTCACAGATGGAAGAAAACCATTCACATGATCATCCAAATCAACTTATCTTGGATGAATTTCAACGGACGTTATTAATGGAATCTGCTGAACAAGGGTTCTCAAATTATGAAATTACCGTTACCTTAACACAGGATTGCATGTTGAAAGGCGCAAGGGTATACATGGTGTTTGAAGTGTTAGAACAAGTAGGGGAAGTGGCTCAATCAGCTCCTTCAGTTGATCAGTTAGAGGAAGAGAATTTCGATTTAGAATTTAAAGTTCTTCTACTTTCAACTCATGAGAAAGAAGATATTAAAGCTCGTATATTAAAAGTTTCAGAAATTGACACTGTTCATGTCGTACAAGTAACTGCTGAAGACTATGTAACTGCTAATTCAGCAGAATCAAAAGAATTAAATAATGTGTCCTCTGAGCAAGAGACAAAAGAGAGTATTGAAAATGCGTCTGTAGCAGTTGCTGTGAAGGAAAAGTCAACTACTTCCGAAGCCCAAAAAACGAACGAAAACACACCCCAAAAGGCGGCTCAAAGCAAAACCATACGGGTAAACATTGACCGGTTAGATGTGTTAATGAACTTATTTGAAGAGCTCGTAATTGATCGAGGGCGCTTAGAGCAAATTTCTACAGATTTAAACCATTCAGAACTTCAAGAAACAGTTGAGCGCATGTCCCGTATTTCTGGGGATCTACAGAATATTATCCTCAATATGCGTATGGTTCCTGTTGAACAAGTATTTAACCGATTCCCTCGAATGGTGCGTCAATTAGCAAGAGATTTAAATAAGAAGGTGAACCTCGTTGTCGAAGGAGCTGAAACAGAGCTTGATCGAACTGTTATTGACGAGATTGGAGACCCGCTCGTTCACTTAATCAGAAATTCTCTTGACCACGGCATTGAGACACCAGAAAGTCGTGTGGAAAAAGGAAAACCAGAGGAAGGGAACCTTAAACTCCAGGCTTATCATAGTGGTAACCACGTCTTCATAGAGATTTCTGATGATGGCGGAGGAATCAATAGGGATAAGGTTCTTCAAAAAGCAATGAATAATGGGCTTGTCACCGCCGAGCAGGCATCTAGTTTAACCGATCAGCAGGTCTTTGATTTTATTATGTCTAGCGGGTTCTCGACTGCTGATAAAATCTCGGACGTCTCAGGGCGAGGTGTTGGATTGGACGTTGTGAAGAACACAATTGAATCACTTGGTGGTTCTATAACCATTGATTCTGCACCTGATCAGGGTTCTGTTTTTTCTATTCAATTACCTCTGACGTTATCAATCATTTCCGTTATGTTGGTTGAGGTACAACAAGAAAAATACGCTGTTCCTCTCTCATCGATAATTGAAACGGCAATTGTAAAGAAAGAAGATATTATGCATGCTCATAATAAACAAGTAATTGACTTCAGAGGACGCGTGGTTCCTCTTGTGTCCCTTGAGGATGTGTTTGAAGTGCCTCAAGAAACTGAGAAGGGTGACTATTATTCAATCGTAATCGTACGTAAGGGAGAGAAGATGGCTGGGCTTGTTGTAGATTCGTTCATAGGGCAACAAGAGGTTGTTCTCAAATCGCTCGGAAACTATCTCCAGAACGTATTCGCCATTTCGGGAGCCACTATTCTTGGCGATGGTCAAGTTGCGCTTATTATCGATAGCAATGCACTTATTAAATAAGGGGGTAAAGGGCAATGGAAAATCATGCAGAAGACGTGAAAGTAATTGTGTTCCAATTACAAAATGAAGAATACGGAGTCCCTGTAGGACGAGTTGGTTCGATTGAAAGAATGATGCCGATTACACGTGTGCCACGGACTGTTTCTTTCGTAAAAGGTGTGATGAACCTAAGAGGGGTGGTCACACCCATTATAGATTTGCGGGAGCGCTTTGGTATTGAAGGTACTTCTTACGATGAGAGTACCAGAATTATTATCGTGCACCTTGATGATATGGAGGTTGGGCTTGTGGTGGATTCGGCTAATGATGTCATTGATATTCCAAGTGGAACCATTGAGCCTCCACCAGAAGTAGTTGGAACAGTAGATGCTGATTACATAAGCGGAGTGGCAAAGTTGGACCGCCGACTTCTGATTCTCTTAAATTTAGAAGAAGTGCTTTCTGAACAAGAAATAAGACAGTTGCAGTCTATTGAAGGTTAAAAGCAGATGAAATTTGAAGAACAATTTACTTCTTATCATTTAGATGTTTTAAAAGAAATCGGAAATATAGGGGCGGGTAATGCGGCCACATCCTTATCCAAACTACTGCAACGAAAAATTGACATGAAAGTACCATCTGTAAGAGTCGTAGGTTTTGATGAAGTTATGGATATAGTAGGAGGAGCGGAACGTACGATCGTTTCCGTTTTCCTTCGTATCGAAGGAGATGCTCCTGGGAATATGTTCTTTATCATGTCACCAGGCCAAGCCAGTCGCTTTGTGAGGCATATGACAGGGGAGCAGGAATTTGATTTTAACGCACCACCATATTCGGAATTGTCTCTATCATCCGTACAAGAATTAGGGAATATTTTATCAGGATCCTATTTATCTTCTATGTCAGATTTTACCCAGTTATCCCTTTACCCATCTGTGCCATCTATAGCAATTGACATGGTTGGCGCAGTACTTAGCTTCGGGTTACTAGAGCTGTCACAGGTTAGTGATTATGCCATTGTTATTGACACTACGTTTGTAGATGAAGAATATCAAGAGGAAGAAGTGAAAGGTCACTTTTTCTTGCTCCCTGATCCGGCTTCATTTGAAACGATTTTCGCATCTCTTGGAGTATCTTCTAATGAGTCGTGAACAGGTTGTGAAGGTGGGGATCGCTGACTTCAATGTAGTTCGCGAACCAAATGTGATTCGAACTTCTGGGTTAGGTTCATGTATAGGGGTAGTTATCTATGATTTACGAGCGAAATTAGCAGGTATGGCCCACATTATGCTCCCCGATTCGACGATGGCTAAGGGAGAACGTATGAAAGAGGCGAAATATGCGGATACAGCTATTCCGCTCTTAATGGAACTGTTGAAAGAAGAAGGAGGCCGTTCATTTAAAGCTAAGCTTGCAGGAGGGGCTCAAATGTTTCAGTTTTCAAACAATGATATGATGCGTATCGGTCCCCGTAATCTAGAAGCCGTGAAAAAACAGTTGAAATCGTGCAGCATTCCTGTTGTAGCAGAAGATTGCGGAGGAAGTAATGGACGTACGATAGAATTTGATCCTTCAAGTGGAATAATGCAAATTAGAACAGTAAATAAAGGTGTGACAGAAATTTGATGGTTGGTTCGATATTATGGAATCTCCTCTTTGCTATCCTAGGAGCAATACTTACTTTAAGCCTATCCTATTCAGGTCATACAACCTCAACTACTTCTATAAAAGTAGGGGTTGTTTTCTTGGTCTTCTATTTATTTATGTATCTTTTTAGAAGGGTAATGGGAATGGCCCTTGTATCCAATTCTAATGGATCAAAAGAAGAGGTGGCATTTGAAGATGCTACCGATGAAACGTTACAGGAAACAAGCGAAAGGGAAGAAGGAAAGCAGGGTGAACAATCAGAAGACCAAATTAAGCAAACATCAGATATGGTGCGGGCTTTATTAAATGAAGAAGAATAAGAAGCAGCTATAAGAACAATGAGGAGGGTATCTATGACCAACAATTCGGCTCCTCAAGAAGAAATTCTATGGGAGCAATGGCACAATGAACGAGATGTAGAGGCTGGCGATGAGCTTGTAAAGAGATATATGCACCTTGTCATGTATCATGTGCAACGAATTGCTGCTCATCTACCTCAAAGTGTCAGTAAAGAAGATATCAGGAGTTTAGGATTAATCGGACTTTATGATGCGCTTGAAAAATTTGATGTCACTCGTGATTTAAAATTTGATACGTATGCTTCTTTTCGGGTTAGAGGTGCCATTATGGATGGACTTCGAAAAGAAGATTGGCTGCCTCGTTCCATCCGTGATAAATCGAAGAGGATTGAGCAAGCGGCAGATCAATTAGAGCAGCAGCTTCAAAGAGAAGCAACTTCAAAAGAGGTGGCAGATAGGTTAGGGGTATCCGAACAGGAAGTAGATTCTGTAATGAAAGATACCGTGTTTGCGAATCTTTTATCTATTGAAGAGAAGCCAAAAGATACAAAAGATGAGCATAAAGAGGGTATAGGATACTCCTTGCCCGATCAAAACACACCCACCCCCCATGATCAACTGGTTAAAGAGGAGAACTATCAGGATTTAGCTCAAGGGATCCAGCAATTAAATGAAAAAGAACAACTAGTAGTGAGCTTGTTTTATCAAGAAGAGCTAACGCTAACAGAGATCGGTCATGTTATGAGCTTAACTACATCACGAATCTCGCAAATCCATGCACGTGCATTATTTAAGCTAAGAAATGTGCTGAAAGATACGATAAGCATGTAAGATGGGGGTGAGTAAATGGGGATCATTGAAGGTTTTTCAGATTATTTTGGGGTGCAAATCACCCCTGACAAAATGTCGGCCACTCTTTTATTGAAAAAGGCATATCATACAGAACTCTCTTTCTCAAAAGACGATCTGTTAGAAACTTTATTAGAATATGGAGTTCGTTCTGGCTTGAGAGAAGACCATCTCCAGCTTGTTGTTTCAGGTGCTGAAGAGGTGGCGTTTCCTCTTGTGGTAGCAGCAGGGACCCCCTCTGAAGATGGAGTGGACGGGAGGGTCCAATATGAAAAGGAACTTTCTCGTTCTTTCTCCTATGAAGGAAAAAGCAATGTGAACTTTCGAGATGTAATCAGAATACCATCGGTTCACGCTGGTGATCCCTTGCTTACTATAACTCAACCAACGGATGGACGTTCTGGGATGACCATAACAGGTGAAGAGGTGCCTCCTAAACCCGGGCGTTCCGTTGTTCTCCGTCCGGGTCAAAATGTCGAATGGAACAAGAGAGAACAAAGGATGTACGCTACATCCGATGGCCAAATTTCCGTAGGAGACAGAAGTGTTCATGTCTATCCTCTATATGAAGTTCCTGGGGATGTTACGATGAGAACAGGGAATATTGATTTTGTAGGTAGCGTGTCGATACGTGGAAATGTACCAACAGGGTATTCCATTAAAGCGACAGGAGATGTGACCATTACGGGACTTTTAGAAGGTTCAAGCGTTGAAGCCGGAGGATCTGTATATATATCTGAAGGCATAGCTGGTCATGGGAAGGGATGGGTACAAGCAGGCACGGATGTGAAATGTGGATATATAAATCAGGGGAAGATTGAAGCATCGCGGGACGTGTTTGTTGAAAATTCGATTATACATAGTGAAGTCGTAGCAAGAAAACATATATATTGTCAAAAAGGTAATATCATAGGTGGTGCTCTATCTTCAGGGTCTTCGATTGAAGCCAAAGATGTAGGAAATAAAATGAATACCCCTACTTCTATTTATGTAGGTTCTAATAAAAAGCTTATAGAATTGCAACAAGAGCTTGAACAAGAGCAAGTTGGGTTAATGGACACCTTACATAAACTCTCGTTAATCGGAGACAAATTGCATGAGAAACAAGAGAAAACGGGATTAAGTGCAAAAGAGAGAATCACTCTCTTACGTCAACGTAACTCTTATGAACAAGCCTACAATAGATTGCAGCTGGTAAAAGAAGAATTAAAAGAGCTTGTTCCAGATTATGAGGGTGGGGAAGAAGCATACTTTATTACCCACGGTACACTATTTGCTAATGTGACCGTCTCCTTTGGGAAATACAAGCGAAAAGAAATCAGGAACTTTACCAATGTAAAATCTGTTTTTCATAATGGAGAAGTGTTGATACGCAGTATGGAGGAATAAAACAACAAGGGCTTTTAGTTAAGGGGGGACAACCATGACTACCTATTTACTGGTCATTAGTTTTTTATTACATGGTATTCTACTAGTGGCAATTGTACTTCTCTCCTTGAGAGTTTCAAAGGCAAAGGAAATCGAAAAGCGACAGGCTCAAGTTGCTAAAGAGATAGAAGACACCTTCACAGCATACTTGCTTGAAATAAAAGAGGAAAATGAGCGTCTACTGAATAAATTAGAAGAAAATGGTGAGAATGGGGAGAGGGTTCGGGTCCAAGAAGAACGTTACAATGCCCCTCAAGAAACGAAAAAGCAACAGGATCATCCAACCTCTGAACCAGTCACTTTCAAAGAAGCTGAGGAGGATTCGTTACCTGCGGAGATGCCAGTTGAATATAAACCACCCTTGCCAGAGGAACAAGTCGATTATCAACCTTCGATAGAGTCACGTATCCTACAAATGTATAAACAAGGGGCTACTGTGGAGCAAATTGCAAAGCGTTTAGACCGTGGCACAACAGAAATTGAACTTACGCTGAAATTTCAATTAAGAATGTCATAATTATTCTTGCTTGGAATGGTGTCGTATGATATATTTATTTTTGGTGTTAGTACACACGCTTGTCGATTCATGCGGGTGGTGCTCATGTAATGAGTTCCGTAATGAAGATGAGACAGGCGGAGGATAACAAATAACCATTAGGAGGAAACATCATGTCAGTAATTTCTATGAAACAGCTTTTAGAAGCTGGTGTTCATTTCGGACACCAAACTCGTCGTTGGAATCCAAAGATGAAAAAATACATCTTCACGGAGCGTAACGGCATTTACATCATCGACCTTCAGAAAACAGTTAAGAAGGTAGATGAAGCATTTAACTACGTTAAGGAAGTAGCGGCTAACGGCGGTAACGTCCTTTTCGTTGGTACTAAAAAGCAAGCACAAGAATCCGTTAAGGAAGAAGCAACTCGTGCTGGTCAGTACTACATCAACCAACGTTGGTTAGGTGGAACACTTACGAACTTCCAAACAATCCGTAAACGTATTGCTCGTCTTAAAGATATCGAGCGTATGGAAGAAGACGGTACATTCGACGTACTTCCTAAAAAAGAAGTTGTAGAACTTCTTAAAGAAAAAGAACGTCTTGTTAAATTCCTTGGCGGTATTAAAAATATGGAAAGTCTTCCGGACGTAATGTTCATTATCGACCCACGTAAAGAGCGCATCGCTGTAGCGGAAGCTCACAAATTAAACATTCCGATCGTTGGTATCGTTGACACTAACTGTGATCCAGACGAAATCGACTATGTTATCCCTGCGAACGATGACGCAATTCGCGCTGTTAAACTTCTTACTTCTAAGATGGCAGACGCTGTTCTTGAAGCTAAACAAGGTGAAGAAACTGAAGAAGTTCAAGCTGAAGAAGCAGAAACAGCTGCTGAATAAGGAAGGTTTGAAAGGTGATAAGAGGGATTAACCTTTTATCACCTTTTTTAAAGAAAACATAGGAATGGTATTCGTTCTTTAATGAGAAGCAGAGTGATTAGCGTTGCTTTTGCTTTTCTTTGAAACATAATATCGAACATTTAAGGAGGATTTTATAATGGCTGTAACAGCAAAACAGGTTAAAGAACTACGCGAACAAACGGGCGCGGGTATGATGGATTGTAAAAAAGCCCTTACTGAAACTGATGGTGATATGGAAAAAGCGGTTGAATGGTTACGCGAAAAAGGTATTTCTAAAGCTGCGAAGAAAGCAGATCGTATCGCTGCAGAAGGTTCTGCTTCCATCGAAGTAGACGGAAATACTGCTGTAATCTTTGAATTAAACGCTGAAACTGACTTCGTTACAAAGAACGATCAGTTCAAAGCAATGCTTTCTGAGCTAGGTCAGCATCTTGTGAAGCAACAACCAGCAACTGTTGAAGAAGCTCTTGAGCAACCACTTCACGGTGAAGGTGATTCTCTTCAAGATTACATCACTTCTCAGGTAGCAAAAATCGGAGAGAAAATTTCTCTTCGTCGTTTCGAAATCGTCACAAAAGGTGATAACGATGCATTCGGTGCTTACACTCACATGGGTGGTCGTATTGGTGTACTATCTGTTCTTGAAGGTACAACTGATGAAGCTGTAGCGAAAGATATTGCTATGCACGCAGCTGCTGTTAACCCTCGTTATGTAACTCGTGACGAAGTTCCTGAAGAGGAAATAAACGGCGAGCGTGAAGTGCTTAAGAAAGAGGCGCTTAACGAAGGTAAGCCTGAGCATATCGTAGAAAAAATGGTTGAAGGCCGTCTAAACAAATTCTACGAAGGTATTGTTCTTACTGAGCAAGCATTTGTTAAAGACCCAGACCAAAAAGTTAAGCAATATGTATCTGAAAAAGGTGCTTCCATTAAAGGCTTTGTACGTTACGAAGTAGGCGAAGGCATGGAGAAGAAAGAAGAAAACTTCGCTGAAGAAGTAATGAACCAAGTAAATAAATAAAAATATGATAGCTTAAGTGGAATAGGGGACACGTGGTGTTCCCTATTTTCAAAAGCTTACATAAATGTGATATGGAGGTTATTATGACAACAGCTCACTATCGTCGTGTTGTATTAAAGTTGAGTGGTGAAGCGTTAAGCGGTGAAGAAGGATACGGAATCGATCCTGCTGTTATTCAATCCGTGGCTCGCCAGGTTAAGGAAATTTCTGAGTTAGGTGTTGAAGTCGCAGTTGTTGTTGGTGGCGGAAACATTTGGCGTGGGAAAGTAGGCAGCGAAGTTGGCATGGATCGTGCGACAGCTGACTATATGGGGATGCTGGCTACTGTTATGAATTCTTTAGCCATGCAAGACAGTCTTGAGAATATTGGAATTCCTACACGCGTTCAAACGTCTATTGAAATGCGACAAGTAGCTGAACCATATATTCGCCGTAAGGCAATTCGTCATCTTGAGAAAAAACGAGTGGTCATTTTTGCTGCTGGTACAGGAAATCCGTATTTCTCTACCGATACTACCGCGGCATTGCGTGCTGCTGAGATTGAAGCAGATGTCATCTTAATGGCTAAAAACAACGTAGACGGCGTTTATAATGATGATCCGAAGCAAAATAAAGATGCGAAAAAATACGAAGAGCTATCTTATCTTGATGTTCTAAATGAGGGATTAGGGGTTATGGATTCTACAGCCTCTTCCTTATGCATGGACAATGACATTCCACTTCTAGTATTCTCGATTACGGAAGAAGGAAATATTAAAAAAGCCGTTCTTGGCGATCAAATAGGAACTATTGTGAGGGGGAAATAACATGCCTAAAACAGTATTACAACAAACAAAAGAACAAATGGAAGAAGCCGTACGCGCCTTTACACGTCAATTAGCTACAGTTCGTGCAGGTCGTGCGAACCCATCCATCCTTGATGGTGTAAAAGTCGATTACTATGGTGCTGTTGTACCATTGAATCAATTAGCAACGATCTCTGCTCCAGAAGCACGTATGCTCGTTATCACTCCATTTGATAAGTCTTCAATCAGTGAGATTGAAAAAGCTATTCAAAAAGCTGATCTAGGTCTTTCGCCATCTAGTGATGGTAACATCGTGCGTATTAATATTCCGGCTCTTAACGAACAACGTCGTAAGGACCTTGTTAAAGTCGTGAAGAAATATACAGAAGAAGCAAAAGTCCAAGTCCGTAATGTGCGTCGTGATTCAAATGATCAACTGAAAAAGCTTGAAAAAGACGGTGACATTACAGAAGATGAACTGCGCAGCTATCAAGATGATGTTCAAAAAGAAACGGATAAAAACATCGGTGAGATTGATAAAGTTGCGAAGACTAAAGAAGAAGAAATCATGGAAGTTTAATGTGTTTCCTTGTACAATGAATGATGAACCCTCTTATTAGAAGGGGGTTTTTCATTTTTTAGCTAGTCAAGGTAGGCAAATGATTGGCTTTCGCTTCAAAGCGAAAGCCACATTTTTCTATACACATACTATTAACGCCCCGTAATGGAGGATCTCGTATGGTACTAAAACTTCCTTTTTTCAAGAAAAAGGCATCGTCAGAATCAATACAACTAGATCGTACTAATATTCCAAGGCACGTTGCCATTATTATGGACGGAAACGGAAGATGGGCAAAGAAGCGTGGACTACCACGGGTTGCTGGCCATAAAGAAGGAATGAACGTAGTAAAAAAAATCGTTCGACGGGCAACGGATTTAAATGTAGGCGTCCTCACTCTTTATGCGTTTTCTACAGAAAATTGGAAACGGCCTAAAAACGAAGTAGAATTTATTATGAAATTACCTGATGAGTTTCTCAATACATATTTACCAGAATTGATTGAGAATAATGTCAGAGTTCAGACCATAGGGCATATTGAAAAGCTTCCCCCACATACCAAAAAAGCTGTTGAAAATGCAAAAGATCAGACCAAACGTAATACTGGCCTCATTTTGAACTTTGCGCTTAACTATGGGGGCCGTGACGAAATTGTACAAGCGGTGCGTCAGGTAGCAAAAGATGTAATAGATGAAAATGAAGATCCTTCAATCATCTCAGAGGAGATGATTGAATCTCACCTTTACACACATACATTACCAGATCCTGACCTGCTCATTCGCACGAGTGGAGAACAACGCTTAAGCAATTACTTGTTATGGCAGCTTGCCTATGCTGAATTTTGGTTTACAGAAGTGTTATGGCCTGACTTTGATGAAGGTCAATTCGAAAAAGCTCTCCATGATTATCAGAAACGAAAGCGACGTTATGGAGGGGTATAAGGT
The DNA here is from genome assembly GCF_030166655.1 of Pontibacillus chungwhensis. Taxonomy (GTDB): domain Bacteria; phylum Bacillota; class Bacilli; order Bacillales; family BH030062; genus Pontibacillus. The sequence continues at coordinate 1,953,768 of NZ_CP126446.1, forward strand.
GTTGAAATTGTTATGAAACAACGAATCGTTACGGCGATTATATTTGGCTTGTTAATCATTCCTATATTTTTCTTTGGTCAACTTCCGTTTGTGATCCTTATTTATGGGTTCGCAACAATTGGTCTTGCAGAATTAATGAGAATGAGACGAATTTCGCCTATCTCCTTTCCAGGAGTCATTTCGTTTGTCCATCTATGGGTACTATTAGCTCCTGAAGAGACATTCTCAGGGGTCGTAGATATGACAAAAGCAGAATTCACTCTACTAGCTGTGTTTATCTTGCTTGGGTACACAGTACTTGTGAAGAACAAATTCACATTTGATGAAACAGGGTTTTTACTGCTTTCTGCTGTGTATGTTGGAATGGGCTTTTACTATTTAATTGCGACAAGAAATGTAGAGGATTTTGGCGTTCACTATGTATTTTTTACATTGTTGCTAATCTGGGCAACCGATACAGGTGCTTTCTTTTTCGGGAAATTTTTGGGCAAACGAAAGTTATGGCCACAAATTAGTCCTAAGAAAACAATTGAAGGCTCTTTGGGAGGCATTTTGTTGGCCTGTGTGGTCGCTGTGGTGTTCCAACTACTCGTTCCACTCGACAAGTCTATGTTTGTTGTGATTGCCGGAGCGGTCCTCATAGCTGTGTTTGGTCAGATTGGAGATCTAGTTGAATCAGCTTATAAGCGCCATTATTCCGTTAAGGATTCAGGGAAGTTACTACCTGGACATGGAGGCGTGTTAGATCGTTTTGATAGCTTGATATTTGTGCTGCCCATTCTGCATTTTATCCAATTTATATCATAGGATTAAATTAGCATAGGAGCGTGTATGATGAAACATATTGCTTTACTAGGGGCTACTGGTTCAATCGGTATTCAAACGACTGATGTCATCCGTAACCACCCCGAAGAGTTTAATCTATTTGCGATGGCTTTTCGCCGGAATGTAGAAAAAGCTTTGCCATTAATAAGAGAATTTGATCCGGAGATTATAGTCGTTCAAAGTGAAGAAACAAAGGCTGAGCTTATCGAAGCAAACGTACAAGCTGACGTATTAGTAGGTTCTGTTGCCATGAAGGAGATTGCCACTCATGACCATGTAGATGTGTTAGTGAATGCTGTAATGGGAAGTGTGGGGCTAGAAGCAACCCTTGGAGCGATTGAGTCCCGTAAGCAAGTAGCGCTTGCGAATAAAGAAACGCTCGTAACAGCTGGACACTTAGTAATGGAAGCAGCCAAAAGAAACGGTGTCGATATCCTTCCTGTAGACAGCGAACATTCAGCGATTTATCAATGTTTAAATGGAGAGAACCATTCGGACATTCATAAGCTTACCCTCACGGCTTCAGGAGGGAGCTTCAGAGATAAGGCGAGGTCTGAGCTTGAGGGTGTTACCGTTGAGGACGCTCTTAATCATCCGAATTGGAGCATGGGCGCAAAAATTACAATTGATTCAGCAACAATGATGAATAAAGGGCTTGAAGTTATTGAAGCGCACTGGCTATTTGATATCCCTTATGACGATATTGATGTTATTCAGCATCGTGAAAGCGTCATTCACTCCATGGTTGAATTTAATGATAAAAGCGTAATGGCTCAATTAGGTACCCCGGATATGCGTGTGCCCATTCAGTACGCGCTGACTTATCCAAATCGACTTGAAATGAAAGATACGAAAACGTTAAACTTAGTAGAAATAGGCAAACTCCATTTTGAAGAAATGGACTTTGAACGTTTTCCATGTCTACGTATGGCCTATGAAGCTGGAAGAGCCGGAGGAACAATGCCTACTGTACTTAATGCGGCTAATGAGCAGGCGGTAGCGCTCTTTTTAGAAGGGGATATTGATTTCCTTAGGATTGAATCGCTGATCGAACGTGCACTCAGCGAACATGAGTTAATTGAAAGGCCTTCTCTTGAAACAATTGTAGAGGTTGATCAGGAAACACGAGCAAGAGTTAAATCTTACGTAAAATAAAAGGTAGGTGCTATTTTTGCCGACTATATTAGCATTTATATTCATGTTTGGATTGCTTGTTTTTGTACATGAACTAGGTCACTTGATATTTGCTAAGCGTGCAGGTATGTTAGCTCGTGAGTTTGCAATAGGATTTGGACCAAAGATCTTTTCATTCATGAAGAACGAAACGCTCTATACAATCCGATTATTACCTATTGGTGGGTATGTTCGCGTTGCAGGGGAAGACCCTGAAATTGTGGAATTAAAACCAGGACACCATATTGGGCTTGAATTCAGCCAAGCTGGTAAGGTAAACCGGATTATTGTGAATAACAAATCGAAATATCCTAATGCAAGAGTGATTGAGGTTGAACAAGCTGATTTAGATCATAAGCTTATGATTCAGGGTTATGAGATTGATGAAGATGAAAAACTCATTTTTGATGTTGAACCAGATGCTCTGTTTGTCATGGATGAGAAAGAAACTCAAATCGCTCCTTATGATCGCCAATTTGCATCGAAGACGGTTCCACAGCGGGCCATGCAGTTGTTTGCTGGGCCTATGATGAACTTCTTACTTGCGATTGTCATCTTCTATCTGCTCGCTATGATTCAAGGGGTCCCTTCTAATGACTCTACACTAGGTAAGTTAACAGAAGATGGTCCTGCTCAAGAAGCTGGGTTACAGCAGGGGGATAAAGTAGCTGCAGTTGGTGGTGAGAACGTTGGAACATGGGTTGAGTTTGTTGAAATTATTCAAGAAAAACCTAATGAAACGGTAGAACTATCCATTGTACGCGACGGAGAGAACTTAATGGTTCCTGTTAAGACAGGCGTAATGGAACGAAATGGTGAAGAAGTCGGAAAAATTGGTGTATTCCAACCCAAAGAAAAATCCATGACCACTCTCGCAACCTATGGTTTTACAAAAACATATGAAATCACTACAATGATTTTGACGAATCTAGGGCAACTGGTTACAGGTCAATTATCGATTGATCAGTTATCTGGACCCGTGGGAATTTACAATGCAACAGATGAAGTTGTGAGTATGAGCTGGGCTAATTACTTGCCATGGATCGCTATGTTAAGTATTAACCTTGGGATTATTAATTTGGTTCCTCTTCCAGCCCTCGATGGAGGACGCCTTCTATTCGTTGGTGTAGAAGCAGTAAGAGGGAAGCCAATTGAACCGCAGAAAGAAGCCATTGTCCATTTCATTGGTTTTGCACTTCTCATGTTACTCATGATTGTTGTAACATGGAATGATATTCAACGATTATTTTTATAAGTAAATAGAGAGACGAGGTGAATTAGGATGAAACAGAGTGAAATGCTCTTACCTACCCTACGTGAAAATCCTGCTGATGCAGAGATTAAAAGTCATCAATTATTAGTTCGTGCCGGTTTCATCCGAAAAGTAGCTTCTGGTATATATTCCTTTTTACCAGCAGGTACAAAAGTGCTACGAAAAGTAGAGGCAGTAGTTCGAGAAGAAATGGAAAATGCGGGCGCAATGGAAATGAATATGACAGCCCTTCAACCAGCTGAACACTGGAAAGAAACAGGGCGTTGGAATACATTCGGCCCTGAGTTAATGCGTATGCATGATCGCCACAATCGTGAATTTGCCCTTGGTGCTACTCATGAAGAAGAAGTAACAGCCATCATTCGCGATGAAGTGAAAAGTTATAAACAATTACCATTAACGGTTTATCAAATTCAATCAAAGTTCCGTGATGAAAAACGCCCTCGTTTTGGGTTACTTCGAGGAAGAGAATTCCTAATGAAGGATGCTTACTCTTTCCACAGCACACAAGAAAGTCTTGATCAGGCCTATGAGCGTATTTTTAGAGCTTATAAAAACATCTTCACACGTCTTGGATTAAACTTCCGTGCTGTTATAGCTGATTCTGGTGCCATGGGTGGTAAAGATACTCATGAATTTATGGTGCTATCAGAAGTTGGGGAAGATACAATTGCATATTCGGATCAAAGTAATTATGCGGCCAATATAGAAATGGCTCCTGTCGTAACTTCATATGAGCCGTCTTCTGAGCAACCAAAAGATCGGGAAAAGATAGCAACTCCTAATTGTAAGACAATGGCAGAAGCTGCGGAAGCTCTTGGACATTCTCTTGAAGAAGGAATTAAAGCGATTATGTTCAAGCTAGACGATGAAAAGTTAGTTATGGTTCTAACCCGCGGTGATCATGAAGTAAACGATGTGAAGTTAAAGAATCTATATGATGCTAGCTTAATTGATCTTGCTTCTGAAGAAGAAGTGAAAGCAGCCATTGGTGCTGGTTTTGGCTCATTAGGTCCTGTAGGCGCATCAGAAACAGTAGAGATCGTGGCTGACAATGCTGTGAAGAGTCTTGTAAATGCTACTTGTGGAGCTAATGAAGATGGTTTCCACTTTAAAAATGTCACACCAGGCCATGATTTTGAAGTGACTCATTATGCTGACCTTCGCTTTATACAAGAAGGAGATCCTTCTCCAGATGGTGAAGGCACAATTCAATTTGCCAAAGGAATTGAAGTGGGACACGTATTCAAGTTAGGCCAGTTTTACGCAGAGAAAATGGGAGCAAACTTCCTAGATGAGAACGGGAAGAACCAAACACTTATCATGGGTTGTTACGGTATTGGTGTATCTCGTACACTAGCCTCTATTGTTGAGCAGTATCATGATGATGCTGGGATTACTTGGCCAAAGCAAGTGGCTCCATATCACGTTCATCTTTTAGCCCTTAATGTGAAAAAAGACGAACAAAAAGAATTAGCTGAACGTCTTTATGCTACTCTAAAAGAGAAAGGCATTGAGGTTTTATATGATGATCGAAAAGAGCGTGCAGGTGTTAAATTTGCTGATAGCGACCTTATTGGTATACCACTTCGGATTACAGTAGGTAAACGTGCCGATGAAGGTGTCGTAGAAAGTAAAATTCGTGTAACAGGCGAACAAGCCGAGGTACACGAAAGTGAACTAGTTGAACATATTGAAGCACTATTAAAAGAATTGTAAGTGGAAAATAGGTACCTTCGTCAGCGAAGGTACCTCTCTTTGCTTATGAAGGGGAGGATATGTAGCATGGACCTTTCGCAATTAGAAAAAATGCAGTTGCTCCTAAAGCAAATCGAAATGCCAGAAGATCTTGTGAATGCCCATTTTCAAGATAGCAAGTTAACAAAACTATCCGTGCACAAACCAACAAAGGAATGGCACTTTTACTTTTATATTCCAACCGTGTTACCACCAGAGGTATACGCTGTGTTCACTTCGAAGTTGTATGAAGCTTTTCATCATATAGCTACGATTACATGGTCAATTGAAACAGGCGAAAAGAAATTAGATGAAGACAGCATTTGTGATTACTGGATGCACTTTGTTAAATCAATACCTGATCTATCTCCTGCCTATAAAGACCTCCTTCATGAACAGCGCCCAAAAATTGAAGGAAACAAATTGGTTTTGCATGCACGGAATGATGCTGAAGCTCATGCTTTAAAGCGTCGATTAAGTGAACCTTTCCAGGCGTTTTGTAATCGTGTAGGGGCTTCTCTGTATGTGTTAACGGTTGAAGTGAGTTCTTCTGAGGAAGCACTTGAGCAATTCAAACAACAGAAGAAACAAGAAGATAAAGACATTGTTCAAAAAGCGATTCAAGAAAAGGAACAACGTGCGAAAGATAAAGATGATGATGAAGTCCTTCATGATGGGCCACTTCTTATTGGTTATAACATTAAAGATGTTCCTGATAAGATTGAGTCTATTCAAGAAGAAGAAAATACGATGGTTATTCAAGGGTATGTGTTTGATGTAGAAATTCGAGAGCTACGCTCAGGTCGTCATTTACTAATGGCTAAAATGACCGACTACACAGACTCTATTCAAGTGAAAATGTTCTCACGTCGAGATGATGACGAAGAGAAATTCCAGCGCTTGAAAAAAGGAATGTGGATCAAAGCAAAAGGGCGAGTTCAAACAGACAACTACACAAATGAGCTAACGATGATGGGGTCTGACATTAATGAAGTAAAGCCAGTGGTTCGAAAAGATGAAGCTCCAGAAGGAGAAAAAAGAGTTGAACTCCATGCTCATACAACAATGAGTCAAATGGATTCTACCGTTTCTGCTTCTAGATTAATTGAGCAAGCAGCCAATTGGGGGCATAAAGCTATTGCTATAACAGATCACGCAGTCGTACAATCTTATCCTGAAGCCTATGGTGCTGGTAGCAAGCATGGAGTTAAGGTTCTTTATGGTTTAGAAGCGAATATTGTAGATGATGGTGTGCCGATTGCTTATGAAGAACAGGATCGTGATCTGGCAACAGATGAATACGTCGTTTTTGACGTTGAAACTACAGGGTTATCGGCTATTTATGATACTGTAATTGAACTAGCAGCGGTTAAGATTAAAGAAGGCGAGATCATTGATCGATTTGAATCCTTTGCTAACCCACATGAACCATTAAGCCAAACCACAACAGATTTAACAGGGATTACAGATGATATGGTTAAAGATGCCCCTGACCCTGATGAGGTATTTAAAGATTTTCATAAATGGATGGGTGATTCTATACTCGTAGCCCATAACGCAAGCTTTGACATGGGCTTTTTAAATGCTGGTTTGCAAAAAATCGGGTATGAGAAAGCTTCTAATCCTGTTATTGATACGTTAGAACTTGCACGTCTAGTTGTGCCACAGTTAAAAAATCACCGTCTTAATACCTTATGTAAACAGTTCGATATTGAACTTACGCAACACCACCGTGCCATCTATGATGCGGAAGCAACAGGGTATTTGTTATGGAAGCTGTTAAAAGAGGCGCAGAAAAAAGATATTCATAACCATATGGATTTAAACAAATTTATGGGGGAAGGAAATGCTTATCAGCGTTCTCGCCCATCCCATGCTATTCTTTTGGCTCAGAATCCTACGGGTCTTAAGAATATTTACAAACTTGTTTCCATGTCCCTTGTGAATTATTTCTACCGGGTACCCCGAATTCCTCGTTCTGTGCTAAAGAAATACCGTGAAGGAATTTTAATTGGTAGCGGTTGTGACAAGGGTGAAGTATTTGAAGCCATGATGCAGAAGTCACAGGATGAAGCAGAGAAAGTGGCTGAGTTTTATGACTATATTGAAGTGCAGCCGCCTTCAAACTACTATCATTTAATCGAGAAGGACCTTGTACGGAATGAAGCCCATTTATATGACATTTTAAAGAACTTAATCAATATGGCTGACCGCCTAGAAAAGCCCGTGGTAGCAACAGGCAATACCCATTACGTAGACCCTCACGAGAAGATTTACCGTAAAATCCTTATTGGGTCCCAAAGTGGTAATCCACTTAATCGACAGACGCAACCAGATGTTCATTTTAAAACCACAAATGAAATGCTTGATGACTTCTCCTTCTTAGATGAAGAAACAGCGAAGAGGGTGGTGGTAACCAACTCTCAGCACATAGCTGATTCAATTGAAGAGATCAAACCCGTAAAGGACGATTTGTATACTCCAAATATTGACGGGGCGAACGATGAAATGCGTGAAATGACGTATAACAAGGCTAGAAGTATTTACGGAGATCCAATACCTGAACTTGTCGAAAAACGTATCGAAAAAGAGCTCGATAGTATTATTGGTAACGGATTTGCGGTAATCTATTTGATTTCACAAAAACTTGTAACGAAATCCTTAGATGATGGGTACCTAGTCGGGTCTCGTGGTTCAGTAGGTTCATCATTCGTAGCTACGATGACAGATATTACGGAAGTAAATCCTTTGCCACCTCACTATGTGTGTACGGCTTGTCAGAAATCAGAATTCTTTACAGATGGTTCGGTTGGTTCAGGTTTTGATTTACCAGAGAAAGATTGTCCGGATTGCGAGATTCCATATAAGAAAGATGGACAAGACATTCCCTTTGAGACGTTCCTTGGATTTAAAGGAGATAAAGTACCTGATATTGACTTAAACTTCTCTGGTGAATATCAACCACGTGCACACAATTATACGAAAGTGCTGTTTGGTGAAGATAAGGTATTCCGTGCAGGTACAATTGGTACAGTAGCAGAGAAAACAGCGTACGGGTTTGTAAAAGGCTATGCAAGCGATCATGAGCTTCAGTATAAAAATGCAGAAGTAGATCGGTTAGTACAAGGATGCACTGGGGTTAAACGAACAACCGGACAGCACCCAGGGGGGATCATTGTTGTCCCTGATGACCAAGACATTTATGATTTTACGCCGATTCAGTATCCAGCAGACGATCAATCATCTGAATGGATGACGACACACTTTGACTTCCATTCTATTCACGATAATTTATTAAAGCTTGATATCCTAGGGCATGATGATCCTACAGTAATTCGTATGCTACAAGACTTGAGTGGGATTGACCCTAAGACGATTCCGACTGACGATGAAGAAGTGATGAAAATCTTTAGCGGACCACAGGTTTTAGGCGTTGAACCTGATCAAATTATGTGTAAGACAGGAACACTAGGTGTACCTGAATTTGGTACTCGCTTTGTGCGCCAAATGTTAGAGGATACGAAGCCATCTACCTTCGCAGAACTTGTCATTATTTCAGGTTTATCCCACGGAACGGATGTCTGGCTAAACAATGCCGATCAGCTTATTAGTGACGGAATCTGTACTCTTTCTGAAGTAATTGGGTGCCGTGATGATATTATGGTTTATTTGATGCACAAGGGACTAGAGGCCCCTACAGCCTTTACCATTATGGAGTTTGTTCGTAAGGGACGTGGCCTTAAACCTGAGTGGATTGAAGAAATGAAAAAACATGGTGTACCAGATTGGTATATTGAGTCTTGTAAAAAGATTAAATACATGTTCCCTAAAGCCCACGCTGCAGCCTATGTTCTTATGGCAGTACGCATTGCTTATTTCAAAGTTCACCATCCGATTTATTTTTATGCAGCTTATAACACTGTACGTGCGAGTGACTTTGACATCGATACAATGGTGAAAGGTTCTGAAGCGGTTCGAGCACGTATCAAAGAGATCAACGGAAAAGGTCTCGACGCTACACCGAAAGAAAAAAGTTTATTAACCGTTTTAGAACTTTCTCTTGAAATGCAAGAACGTGGATTCTCCTTCCAAAAGGTAGATCTATATCGTTCTGCAGCAAGCGAGTTTCTTGTAGATGGGGATACCCTCATCCCGCCATTTAACTCCATTGATGGATTAGGAACAAACGCAGCCATCAATATTGTTAAAGCGCGAGAAGACGGAGAATTCTTATCTAAAGAGGACCTCCGAGAGCGGAGTCGAATTTCGAAAACAGTCTTAGAGTACCTTGATGATCATGGGTGTTTACAAGGATTGCCGGATAAAAACCAGTTATCCCTGTTCTAAACGAGACTTGCTAAAATTTCGTGTGTGTGGTATATTTTTGTTGGTATGACAGAAGATACGTATGAGAGTAAAAGAGTGGGGCAACCCACTCTTTCGTATTACTTCCGAATTTGACCGCCGAACCAATTCCCTGCTGTCTCAGCAGGGAATTTTAGCGTATCGGCTTATCTGATTAGTATTCAAAAAGGAGGGAATTCCATTGGGAAGCCAGAATGTAACGGAAATCACTGAAGAACTCATTCAACCAATCCTTGAAGATATGAACCTTGAGCTCGTAGACATTGAGTTTGAACAAGAAGGGAAAAACTATTTTCTGCGAGTATATGTTGATAAAGAGGGTGGGGTTGATATTGAAGAATGCGGCCAGGTTAGTGAGCAATTAAGCGAAAAACTTGATGCTGAAGATCCCATTACCTTCCCTTACTTTTTAGAGGTATCATCACCTGGTGCTGAACGCCCGTTAAAGAAAAGAAAAGACTTTGAAAACCATGTAGGTCATAATGTGAATGTGAAAGTATATGAACATGTTGATGGTGAAAAAGAGTTTGAAGGACGTTTACTATCCTTTGAAAATGATACAGCTTCTGTAGAAGTAACAATCAAAACACGTAAGAAAACAATCGAAATACCGTTTGACAACATTGCAAAAGCAAGACTAGCTGTCAGTTTTAATTAAAGGGGGAAGAAACGGTGAGTAGTGAGCTTTTTGATGCCATTCATTACTTAGAGAAAGAAAAAGGGATAGATAAAGATCTTCTAATGGAAGCATTAGAAGCAGCCCTTATTTCAGCATATAAGAAGAATTTTAAATCAGCGACAAACGTTCGCGTTGATCTGGATGAAACAAGCGGTGGTATGCATGTATATGCCCGCAAAATTGTTGTAGATGAATCAATGGATCCACAACAAGAAATTTCTCTGGATGAAGCGAAAAAAATCGACCCAAACTACGATGTCGATGACGTAATTGAAATTGAAGTAACACCAAAAGACTTTGGTCGTATTGCAGCACAAGCTGCCAAACAGGTTGTAACTCAACGTGTGCGCGAAGCTGAACGCGGTGTTATCTTTAGTGAATATATTGATCGTGAAGAAGATGTGATGACAGGAATTATTCAACGTAAGGATGCGCGTTTTACGTACATTAACTTAGGAAAAGTTGAAGCTCGTCTTCCGGTAGGGGAACAGATGCCTACAGAGGAATATCATGTTCATGATCGTATAAAAGTATTTGTAACAAAAGTTGAAAACACCAATAAAGGTCCTCATATTTACGTTTCCCGTACTCACCCGGGTTTACTTAAGCGTTTATTTGAGATGGAAGTACCTGAGATTTATGATGGAACTGTAGAGATTAAATCTGTCTCTCGTGAAGCTGGAGATCGTTCTAAGATTTCCGTTCACGCACCTGACCCAGAAATCGATCCAGTTGGCTCTTGTGTGGGGCAGCGCGGACAAAGGGTACAAGCAATCGTAAATGAGCTAAAGGGCGAGAAAATTGATATTGTCCAGTGGTCAGAGGACCCAGTCGTATTTGTATCTAATGCTTTGAGCCCGGCAAAAGTTGTTGAGGTTCTTGTAAATGAAGAAGAAAAGGCAACAACAGTCGTTGTTCCAGATCACCAGCTGTCTCTAGCGATCGGAAAGCGTGGACAAAATGCGCGTCTTGCTGCTAAATTGACAGGATGGAAAATTGACATCAAGAGTGAATCGGACGCTGTAGAAGATGGCACGATTACACCTGGTGAACATCAAGAGGACACTTATTCTGAAGTAGACGAAGATCTATTTGAATAAGGAGGACTCGAAATGGCTAAGAACAAAAAAACACCATTAAGAAAATGCGTAGTTACCAAGGAAATGCTACCTAAACAACAGCTAATTCGTGTCGTAAGGAATAAAGACGGGGAAGTTTTTATCGATGAAACCGGAAAGAAGAACGGCCGAGGAGCTTATTTAACCAAGGATGCAGAAGTCATTCAGACCGCTCGAGAAAAAAGTATATTGTCCCACCATTTAAAAACAAAAGTTGACCAGGAACTTTATGATCAACTTTTAGAAATGGTACAAGAGGATTAGCATGAATCAGAAATTCCTCAATATGATTGGACTAGCATTTCGAGCCGGTAAATGCACTTTAGGTGAAGAAGCCATCGTTCGTGATATACAACGAAAACGAGCCTGCCTGGTTTTAATAGCTAACGATACGGGGATGAACACAAAAAAGAAGCTAAAAGATAAATGTAGCTTTTATAATATCCCTTTTCGTGAAGTCGTTGATCGGGACACATTATCTAGTGCAATAGGGAAATCAGGCAGAGTAGCCCTGGCTATTACCGATCGTGGTTTCGCTACGAAAATCACATCGATGCTCGATGAATCTATTCGGGGGTGAACGTATGACGAAAATGCGTGTTTATGAATATGCCAAAGAGAAAAATGTAACCAGTAAAGATGTATTAACGAAATTACAAAATATGAATATAGAGGTCACAAACCATATGTCAACTATTTCAGACGAAACAAAGACGCGTCTGGATGGTATGTATAATAAAGGTGAAAGTGACCAGAACCCTCAAGCAAAGGGAGCAGAAAAGAAACAAAATAACTCACAAGGTTCTGCCAAACCATCCAACAATCAAAAGGGTGGCGGTCAGAAAAAACGTGAGAAAGATCAGGATAATCGTATGAATAAAAACAATAAAAACAACAACAAAAAGCAAACCCAAAATAACAAGCGAAATAACCGTGGCGGTCAAAACCGTAATAATCAACAGCAACGCCCGCAAGCTAAGAAACCTCAGCTACCTGAGAAAATTACGTATACGGGTAGCCTTACAGTTGCAGAACTGGCAGAGAAACTATCAAGAGAATCATCTGAGATCATTAAGAAATTAATGTTATCAGGTGTAATGGCTACTAAAAACCAGGACTTAGATGCAGATACAATTGTGTTAATCTGTGACGAGTATGGTGTGAAGGCAGAAGAGGAAATTGTAGTAGACGAAACTGATTTCGAGAACTATATTTCTGATGATGATCCTGCTGATTTAATAGAACGCCCATCTGTTGTAACCATTATGGGACACGTTGACCACGGTAAAACAACGCTTCTTGATTCCATTCGTAAAACGAAAGTAACAGCAGGGGAAGCTGGAGGAATCACGCAGCACATTGGTGCTTACCAAGTAGAAGAAAATGATAAGAAAATTACGTTCCTTGATACCCCAGGTCACGCAGCATTCACAAGCATGCGTTCTCGCGGTGCTCAAGTAACGGACATTGCGATATTAGTAGTAGCAGCTGATGATGGCGTTATGCCTCAAACCATTGAAGCGATCAATCACGCTCAAGCTGCAGAAGTTCCAATCATCGTAGCAGTGAATAAGATGGATAAAGAAGGCGCAAATCCAGATCGCGTAAAACAGGAACTTATGGAACACAATTTAGTTCCTGAAGAGTACGGTGGAGAAACCATTTTTGTTCATCTTTCAGCTGTAAAAGGTGAAGGAATTGACGATCTTCTTGAGATGATTGTTCTAGTTTCAGAAGTTGAAGAATTAAAAGCAAACCCTAACCGTTTAGCAATGGGGACAGTAATTGAAGCAGAGCTTGATAAAGGTCGCGGTTCTGTTGCAACCTTATTAGTTCAAAACGGTACGTTAAATGTAGGAGACCCTATCGTAGTTGGAAATACGTTTGGACGTGTGCGTGCGATGGTAAATGATTTAGGACGTCGCGTAAAAATAGCTCCTCCTTCAACACCAGTTGAAATCACTGGACTTAATGGTGTACCACAAGCAGGAGATCGTTTCGTTGCATTTGATGATGAGAAGAAAGCGCGCCAAGTAGGTGAGGCACGTCAACAACGAATGATTGAAGAGAACCGTGGTGAGAAAGCAAAAGTTAGCCTTGATGATTTATTTGAACAAATTAAACAAGGTGATATGAAAGAAATTAATATTATCATTAAAGCAGACGTTCAAGGTTCTGCAGAAGCACTTGCTTCTTCCTTGCAACAAATTGATGTAGAGGGAGTAAAGGTTAAGATCATTCATACTGGTGTAGGTGCGATTACAGAATCAGATATTATCCTTGCATCTGCTTCAAACGCAATTGTCATTGGATTTAATGTACGTCCAGATGTTAATGCTAAGCGTACAGCAGAATCTGAGGATGTAGACATTCGCCTTCATCGCATTATCTATAAGGTAATGGAAGAGATCGAAAGCGCAATGAAGGGGCTTCTTGATCCTGAATTCGAAGAGAAAATTGTTGGTCAAGCTGAAGTCCGCGAAATCTTTAAGGTTTCTAAAGTTGGTACAATTGCCGGAAGTTACGTTACCGAAGGTGTTATTAAACGCGACGGTGGCGTTCGCCTTATTCGTGATGGTATTGTCCAATATGAAGGTGAAATTGACGCTCTAAAACGTTACAAAGATGATGCGAAAACAGTTCAAAAAGGGTATGAATGTGGTATCACTATCAAAAACTACAATGATATCCGTGAAGGTGACGTTATTGAAGCCTTTGAAATGCAGGAAATCGAACGCAAATGATTGCGTCTGTAGAGGTAGAATGTCTCATTTATGATGCTCATTCTTTAAAAGAAAAGCGTTCCGTTTTACGGCGTATTTTGACAAGAGCACATAATGAGTACAATGTTGCTGTAGCAGAATTGGATCATCAAGATGTTTGGCAACGAACTGGCCTTGGCTTTGTTACGGTTTCAAGTGACAAAGTCCAGGCTGAAAAGGAGATCAATCGAGTATTAGCCATGATTGACTCCTTCCCAGAAATTGAACGTACCACAACAAATTTGGAATGGTTGTAGCCCTCCCTCCGAACAAAGAGGTGAAAAAATGAGTGATTTAAGAGCAAACCGTGTCGGTGAACAAATGAAGAAAGAACTAGGGGATATTATTAGTCGGAAGATTAAAGATCCTCGCATTGGCTTTGTTACTGTCACAGAAGTAAAGGTAACAGGTGATTTGCAGCAAGCTAAAGTGTATATTTCTGTTTTAGGTGATGATAAGCAGAAACAGGATACCTTGATTGGTCTTGCCAAAGCGAAAGGGTTTATTCGTTCTGAAATCGGACGAAGAATACGCCTTCGCAAGACGCCTGAAATTATGTTTGAGTTTGATGAGGCTGTTGAGTACGGTAATCGTATCGAAACCATCTTACAAGACTTAAACGATACAAACGAATAAAGTCTTTTAGAGGGTGTCCCACAAGGGGGCTGCTTCCCAAAGAATGTGGATACCAAAGGAAATGATACGGTATCTATGTATAAGGGGAACTGTCCCTTTAAGGGAGACCCTTTTATTTGTTATAAACCTACATATTGAAAGAATACAGTAAGGGGGCGTTATAATGAATGGAATTATCCCTTTATGGAAACCAAAAGGCATGACATCTCATGATTGTGTAATGAAGATGAGAGGGATCTTACGCACAAAAAAGGTAGGTCATACAGGTACCCTTGACCCAGACGTTGAAGGAGTTCTGCCAATGTGTGTAGGCATGGCTACCAAAATATCGTCTTACGTTACAGAATCTGAAAAAGTCTACAAGGCTACAGTAACGATAGGGAAAGCAACAGAGACAGAAGACCAAACGGGGGCAGTGATTGAAGAAAGCGTTGTTGAAGACATACACCTTTCAGATATTAAAAATGTATTAAAATCTTTTACAGGAACGATTACTCAGATCCCTCCTATGTATTCAGCAGTTCGAGTTGATGGAAAACGCTTGTATGAATATGCAAGAGAAGGAATTGAAGTAGAAAGGCCTGAGAGGACGGTTCAGATCTACGATATAGCCCTCACATCAGATGAGGTTTCATACAACGATGGTACGGCTTCGTTTACCATTAACATCACATGTTCAAAAGGAACGTATATTCGCACACTTTGTGTGGATATTGGAAAAGCACTAGGGTATCCAGCTCACATGTCTTCTTTAGTTCGTACAGCTTCTGGTTCTTTTACGGCGAAGGAATCTTTCACTTTTGAACAAATTGAGCAATCGAGGGATGAAGGAAATCTTGATCAATTGTTTCAACCGTTAGAAAGAGGGATTAAACACCTAGGGCAATTACAGATAGAACAAGGTAAAGAAGATCAAGTTTATCACGGAATGGTTTTCCCTAAGCCTTCAAGATTGCCTGAAACAAATCCATTCGGTATGGTAAATGAGGAAGGTAAATTGCTGGCGATTTATCAAATACACCCAACGAAACCACATTTAATTAAGCCAGTGCGAGTATTTCAATACGAGTGAAACGTGTTAGGAAAAGAGGGTGAGAGGAAATGGAAATATTTGAACTACAACATCCCCACACACTACATCAGGATGATCTTCCTGATACCGTAATGGCTGTAGGGTATTTTGATGGGGTTCATCGTGGACATCAGGAGGTAATTCGCACAGCAAAGCAAATAGCCGATGAAACGGGTCGAACGAGTGCTGTTATGACTTTTCATCCTCATCCATCTGTTGTCTTAAAGAAAGAAACGCAGCATGTACAATATATAACTCCCTTGGAGGATAAAATAAAGGTTCTTGAAGATTTAGGTATCGATCGTGTCTATCTCGTAACCTTTAATAAAGATTTAGCAGGTTTGTTGCCTCAAGAATTTGTGAATCATTATTTTATCGGTCTGAATGTTTCTCATGTTGTAGCGGGCTTTGATTTTTCATACGGTAAGATGGGGAAAGGGACAATGGAAACTCTTCCTGCTCACGGAGGTGACGCCCTTTCTCAAACGGTTGTATCAAAAGTAACGGATCATAATAAAAAAATTAGTTCCACCCTGATCAGGCAATCCATTCGAGAGGGAAATATCGATCTAGCTAATGAACTTCTCGGGCGCCCTTACAGAGTTCGAGGTACAGTCATAACAGGTGACCAAAGGGGACGTACTATCGGCTTTCCTACAGCAAATCTTGATGTTTCTGAAGAATACCTATTGCCTAAGGTGGGCGTGTATGCTGTCAAGGTTGAGCATAGAGGTTCCTCCTATTTTGGAATGGCTAACATTGGATACAAACCAACTTTTCAAGATACAAAGGTTCTATCCGTTGAAATAAACCTCTTCGATTATGAGGGAGATTTATATGGAGATCAGCTAGAAGTCGAATGGCATGCTTTCATCCGGGATGAAGTTAAATTTAACGGTGTAGATCATCTAATTCATCAATTACAGAAAGATGAAGCTGAAATTCGTAACTTTTTTGCGTAGAATTATGGCTTTCCCTTGCATTTTTTCATGAAAACATGTACATTAATAGTTGTGCTGCATATGGCACAGGAACCATCGCTTGGCAAGTCGAAATCACCGACGCTTGCTAGGGGATTGGGGTTCGAAAACATTTTAGGAGGTGAATAGGATGGCTATCACACAAGAACGTAAGAATGAAATCATTAGTAAGTTCAAGACACATGATAACGATACTGGATCCGCTGAGGTTCAAATCGCTGTCCTTACTGAAAAGATTACAAAATTAAACGAGCATTTACGTACTCATAAGCAAGATCACCACTCTCGTCGTGGTCTTCTAAAAATGGTAGGTAAACGTCGTAACCTTTTAAACTATTTACGTAACAAAGATGTAACTCGTTACCGTGAATTAATTAAAGAACTAGGCCTACGTCGTTAAGTAGTAAAAAGCGGGATGATTTCCCGCTTTTTCTATAGCTAAAATTAATACATAAGAGGAATCTTATGCACAATAAGAATCAGAATATAAGATCGAGTATGAGAGGTGTTAACATACAAATGGCAGAAGAAAAACAAGTATTCTCCACTGAAATTGCTGGCCGTCCTTTACGTATTGAAATTGGAGAGTTAGCGAAACAAGCAAGTGGAGCATGTATGGTGCAATACGGAGACACATCTGTTTTAGCAACCGCAACAGGATCTAAAGAACCAAAAGACTTGCCGTTTTTCCCTCTTACTGTGAACTATGAAGAGAGATTATATGCTGTCGGTAAAATCCCAGGTGGCTTTATTAAGCGTGAAGGACGTCCTAGTGAGAAGGCAGTTCTTGCTTCTCGTCTAATTGACCGTCCAATCCGCCCGTTGTTCCCTGACGGCTTTCGTAATGAGGTTCAAGTTATTAGCACAGTAATGAGTGTGGATCAGGATTGTTCATCTGAAATGGCGGCTATGCTAGGTTCATCCCTTTCATTATCTATTTCAGATTTACCTTTCAATGGCCCAGTAGCTGGTGTAATTGTCGGGCGAGTTGATGGAGAGTTTATCATTAATCCAACAATTGAACAACAAGAAAATAGCGACATTCAGTTAACTGTAGCAGGAACAAAAGATGCAGTGAACATGGTAGAAGCAGGTGCAGACGAAGTACCTGAAGAGGTCATGTTAGAAGCAATTATGTTTGGTCATGAAGAGATTAAACGCCTTGTAGCTTTCCAAGAAGAAGTAATTGCTGCTGTTGGCAAAGAGAAGCGTGAAGTTACGTTATTCGAACTAGACGCGGATATTGTTGCAGAAGTAGAAGGAAAAGCAAAAGACGCTCTAATTAAAGCCATTCAAACAGAAGAAAAGCATGCGCGTGATGAAGCAATCACTGAAGTTAAAAACAATGTTATTGCTGAGTATGAAGAGTCAGAAGAAGAAAGTGAAAAATTAGGTCAAGTTAAATCTGTACTTGATAAAATTGTAAAAGAAGAAGTGCGCCGTTTAATCACGAAGGAAAAGGTACGTCCAGATGGCCGTAAACCAGAAGAGATTCGTCCTTTATCCTCTCGCGTTGGGATTCTTCCTCGTACACACGGTTCAGGGCTATTCACACGTGGACAAACTCAAGCACTAAGTATCTGTACATTGGGAGCATTAGGCGATGTGCAAATTCTTGATGGTCTTGATTTAGAGGAATCAAAACGATTCATGCACCATTATAACTTCCCACATTTTAGTGTAGGTGAAACAGGACCTATGCGTGGACCGGGACGTCGTGAAATTGGTCATGGTGCCCTCGGTGAACGTGCTCTTGAAAAAGTTGTACCTTCTGAAGAAGATTTCCCTTACACAGTACGCCTTGTTTCTGAAGTTCTAGAATCTAATGGTTCTACATCACAAGCAAGTATCTGTGCAAGTACCCTCGCGATGATGGATGCTGGTGTTCCGATCAAAGCACCTGTAGCAGGTATTGCAATGGGTCTTGTTAAATCTGGTGAGGATTATACTGTTCTTACTGATATTCAAGGTATGGAAGACTTCCTTGGAGATATGGACTTTAAAGTAGCAGGTACCGAAAAAGGTGTAACTGCTCTACAAATGGATATTAAGATTGAAGGACTATCTCGCTCTATCTTAGAAGATGCTCTTACACAAGCGAAAGCTGGGCGTAAAGAAATTCTTGATAGCATGATGGCTACAATCGAGCAACCAAGAGAAGAGCTTTCTGCATACGCTCCGAAAATCCTTACAATGGCTATTAAGCCTGATAAGATTCGTGACGTTATCGGACCAAGTGGTAAACAAATCAACAAGATTATCGAAGAGACAGGCGTTAAAATCGATATTGAACAAGACGGGAAAATCTTCATCTCTTCTACAGATGCAGAAGCAAACCGTAATGCAAAACAAATTATCGAAGACCTTGTTCGAGAAGTTGAAGTTGGCGAAATTTACTTGGGTACTGTTAAACGTATCGAGAAATTCGGTGCTTTCGTTGAACTATTTAAAGGGAAAGATGGATTAGTCCACATCTCTCAATTAGCTGAAGAACGTGTTGGAAAAGTAGAAGACGTTGTAGCTATTGGAGACCAGTTGAAGGTTAAGGTTAAAGAAATCGATAACCAGGGTCGCGTCAACCTTTCTCATAAAGACGTTCTAATTGAACAAAAGAAACAACAAGAAGCTACAGAGTAGTTTAGCAAAAAGGAGCTGGCAAGCCAGTTTCTTTTTTTATACATAAATAATTGATTCATTTATAATATAGGTTTTTGCAGTGAATTTGAAGAGTACTTTGACAGGGCATTTCTGGTAGTGTCTAGCTCCGGCGGGGAGGGCCTAGCGTCATAAGCAAGCTGACTACAGACCGCTACGCGTACTTCCGCCAGCTTGCTTATGCGTACGGCCCTTGGCACCCCGCCTGCGCTTTTCGGTTGATGTCTAGCTCCGGCTCCTAGCCCCTAGCGTCATAAGCAATCTGACTACAGTCCGCTACGCGTACTTCTGTCAGCTTGCTTATGCGTACGGGGCTAAGCAGTCGCCTGCGCTTTTCTGTTCTACCTTGTCCTTTCTCTACATAGGTTGTGGTAGAGGGGAGTGGTGGTGATGAGGCGGTTTGTGCCGATTGTGGTGTTTGTTTGTATGGTGCTTGTTTCTTATAAGGCGTTTGAGAATCCTTATTCCTCTTCTTATTTGATGAGCATGAAAAGTCAAGCAACACCTGTTTCGAATACAGATAATAAGCTCTATCAAGAAATTGAGGAGAAGGCTAAAGAATATGAAAAACCTGCTCAAAATGCAGTGATTCATCAAGTGTGGAAGAAGATGCCTGGACTTAATGGGATCGTGGTAGACGTGGAGAAATCTTATAAAAAGATGAAGAAAAAGGGGAAGTTTGTAGAAAAGGAACTGGTTTATAAACAAATAAAACCGGAAGTTTCTCTAGAGGATTTGCCTGCAGCTCCCATATTTAGAGGTCACCCAGATAAACATGTGGTTTCTTTAAATATTAACGTTTCATGGGGAGAGGAATATATTCCTGATATCTTAAACATACTGAAAAAGAATAATGTTAAAGCTACATTTTTTATAGAGGGGAAATGGGCGAATAAAAATGTAGACCTGGTCAAGATGATTAAAGATGAAGGTCATGAAATAGGCAATCATGCGTATAATCATCCAGATATGGCGAAAATCTCTTCTGAAGAAATTCAAAAGCAAATCAAACAAACAAATGATATTCTTCAAGCTATTACCGGAGAGAAGCCAAAGTGGTTTGCCCCCCCAAGCGGAAGCTGGACAGATGAGGTTGTTAAACATGCTGATGAGTTAGGGATGGAGACGATTCTATGGACCGTTGATACAATAGATTGGAAAAAACCAGCTCCAGAGGTAATGGTAAATAGGGTAATGAATAAATTAGAAGGCGGTTCATTTGTTTTAATGCATCCAACAACCTCGGTTCAAAGTGGATTAAACAACCTGATTTTGAAAATTAAACAAAAAGGCTATACAATAGATACAGTCAGCAGAATGTTAGATGAAGAGCGGTTACAGTAACGTTCCATCAAACAAGCGCTAAATTTAGGAGGATGACCTTTGGTAAAAAAATATACTTGCTCCAATGGACTAAGAATTGTATTGGAGGAAATCCCAAATGTCCGTTCTGTTACTATCGGAGTATGGGTGAAAACAGGATCAAGAAATGAAAATGAGCACAACAATGGGGTCTCCCATTTTATTGAACATATGTTCTTTAAGGGTACTAAAACGCGTTCTGCGCGTGATATAGCTGAGAGCTTCGATTCTATAGGTGGTCAAGTGAATGCATTCACTTCAAAGGAATACACGTGTTACTATGCGAAAGTGTTAGATACTCATGCTAAAAAAGCATTAGATATTTTATCTGATATGTTCTTTAATTCCACTTTCGACGAAACAGAAATGGATCGTGAGAAGAAAGTAGTTCTTGAAGAGATTAAGATGTATGAAGATACTCCGGATGACATTGTACATGATCTGTTAGCGCAAGCTACATACGGCAATCATCCGTTAGGATATCCAATCCTAGGTACGGAAGATACGCTAAAGTCGTTTGCACCGGAATCGCTGCGGTCTTATTTAGATCAGCAATATATCCCAGAAAATGTCGTTGTTTCTGTAGCAGGTAATGTGGATGAGTCTTTCTTTAAAGAAGTTGAGGATCACTTTGGCTCTTATCAAAGTAATCACACACCAGATCCATTTGAAAAGCCTGTCTTTCAAACGGGAGCGATTCGCCGTAAGAAAGACACAGAGCAAGCTCATCTTTGTCTGGGCTACGATGGTCTTCCAATTGGCGATGATCGCGTATTCAGTTTAGTTGTATTGAATAACGTTCTAGGCGGAAGTATGAGTTCTCGATTATTCCAGGAAGTACGGGAACAACGAGGCTTAGCTTATTCTATCTTTTCTTACCATAGTTCCCACGCGGACAGTGGGTTGTTAACGATTTATGGTGGCACAGGCAAAGACCAACTTGGCGTTCTTCAAGAAACTATTGACCAGACAGTAAATGAATTTATTCGTGATGGGTTAACGAATAAAGAGTTAGAAAATAGTAAAGAGCAATTAAAAGGTAGTATTATGCTTGGTCTTGAAAGTACAAACAGCCGAATGAGTCGAAATGGTAAGAATGAGCTCATGCTTGGTCGTCACCGAACATTAGATGAAATGGTCACACAAATTGACAGTGTAACTCATGATTCTGTGGATCACGTGCTAAAAGCTGTATTTAAAGGCCAACATTCATCTTCCATCATTTCACCGATTGAAGAATAGGTAGCTCATACCATGTTCCATATACACATACACATGTATAAAGGAGCGATGAAAATGAGATATCGTGAACTAAGTGGGAAAGAGATCGTAGACGTCAGACACGGTTCTAGGCTTGGCGTTTTAGGACAAACGGATCTAGAAATCGATCCAAACACCGGAAACATCCATTCCTTCATCATCCCCAATTATAAATGGTTTGGGATGAAGAAAGAAGGCGATGAGGTTAAACTTCGGTGGTCTGACATACAAAAAATCGGAGATGACATGATTATCATCGACCCAAAAGAGTAACACTCAAACATTAGATATATGTAAAGAACCACTCCTTGAGTTTTTATACTCAGGAGTGGTTTTTTATTTTTAAGGATCACTGAAAAGGCACTGACATTTTGGAAACAAAGATGTTTTACATAAGACATTCACCATTCGATTTCACCCCTCATAGGATAGGAGAGAATCACGAGATATAATTCCTTGCAAGGCGAGGTGAATGGAATGCTAACTGGATATACAATTGGAATTTTAGGTGGAGATGCGAGGCAATTAGAGGTAATTCGCAGGCTCAGTGAATGGGATGCGACCTTAATTCTAACAGGTTTCGATCAACTGGATCATGGATTTACGGGTGCCAAACAAGTCGATTTCGATGAAGTGGACCCGAGTAATCTTGATGCAGTCATTCTACCAGTGCCAGGAACAAATTCAGATGGGAAAATTGATACGATTTTTTCAAATCAATCCCTTTCATTAACTAAGGAATGGTTAATGAAGACACCTAAACATTGCTTAATCTTTACTGGGATAACAAATAAATATTTAACTGGTATTGCAGAAGAAACGAAGAGGACTTTAATTCCTTTATTTGATCGAAATGATGTTGCGATTTTTAACTCAATTCCCACTGTGGAAGGCACTATCATGATGGCCATCCAACATACGGACTTTACTATTCATTCTTCTAAAGTTACGGTCCTTGGGCTAGGAAGGGTCGGAATGAGTGTGGCAAGGGTGTTTGCTGCTCTTGGGGCTCATGTCAAGGTAGGTGCTAGAAAGTCTGAGGATCTTGCTCGTATATCCGAAATGGGACTCACTCCGTTTCCCATGAAGGACATCAAACAACATACGCAAGATAGCGATATTGTGATTAATACAATTCCAGCTCATGTTGTGACAGCGAGTGTCATACAAACCATGCCTACGCACACATTGATCATTGATTTGGCATCAAAACCTGGGGGGACAGATTTTCGCTATGCTGAAAAGCGAGGTGTAAAAGCCCTTTTGGCGCCTGGCTTACCTGGGATAGTGGCTCCAAAGACGGCAGGTAATATTTTGGCGAATGTGGTGACTCAGATTATTATAGAAAAATTAGGTGAAGGGAGTTCATAAAGTATGTCACTTAAGGGGAAAACAATTGGTTTTGGTTTAACGGGATCACATTGTACCTATTCAGAAGTTTTTCCGCAAATGCAAAAGCTGATGGATCTTGGGGCTACTGTGGTACCTGTTGTGTCTTATACAGTTCAAAAAACAGATACGTATTTCGGTGAAGCAGCTGAACACTTGAAGAAAATAGAGGAGATCACAGGAGAGAAATTGATTTCAACTATACCTGAGGCTGAGCCACTTGGTCCTAAGCGCCCTCTAGATTGTATGGTTATTGCTCCGTTAACCGGAAATTCTATGAGTAAAATGGCAAATGCTTTAACAGATAGTCCTGTACTCATGGCCGCAAAGGCTACACTGAGAAATCAAAGTCCTGTGGTATTAGCGATTTCCACCAATGACGCTTTAGGGTTGAATGGAGTCAATTTAATGAGGCTTATGGCAACAAAGAATATCTTCTTTGTACCGTATGGGCAGGATGATCCAGTAAAAAAACCAAATTCCATGGTAGCTCGTATGGATTCACTCGTGGAAACAATTGAAGCAGCACTGGAATATAAGCAGGTCCAACCTGTAATAATTGAAAGATCGTAATAGATTTAGGTATCTTGAGGATTTGAGGTTGTGGTAGAATATAAATTAATCTTTTTATAGATATAGAGAAAACGTAAGGACGAAGGGAGAACATACTATGGTCGAAACCAAAAAATATCATGTAGCAGTTGTCGGAGCAACAGGGGCAGTAGGAGAAAAGATGATCGAAACATTAGCCGATCGTAATTTCCCAATTGAAACCTTAACGTTGTTGTCATCTAAGCGCTCAGCTGGAAAACGTGTGCGCTTTCAAGATACAGAAATAACCGTGCAAGAAGCAACACCTGAGAGTTTTGAAGGAGTGGATATCGCTCTATTCTCAGCAGGCGGATCTATTTCAAAATCATTAGCACCTGAAGCGGTTAAAAGAGGAGCGGTTGTGGTTGATAACACAAGTGCTTATCGCATGGATCCAGATGTACCGCTTGTCGTACCAGAAGTGAATAATGAAGACATTGCTAATCACAATGGTATTATTGCGAACCCAAACTGTTCCACTATCCAAATGGTGGCAGCTCTTGAACCAATCCGTAATTTATACGGCTTAAATCGCGTTATTGTGTCGACCTATCAAGCAGTTTCTGGTGCTGGTAATCAGGCCAATGATGAATTGCGAGCTCAGTCAGAAGCTTATCTAAATGGTGAAGAAATGAAGGCTGAGATTTTACCAGTTGGCGGAGATGAGCATCATTATCCAATTGCCTTCAATGCCCTTCCTCAAATTGATAAATTTCAGGATAATGGATATACATTCGAAGAAATGAAAATGATTAATGAAACGAAGAAAATCATGCACATGAGTGAACTTCCAGTAGCGGCAACTTGTGTTCGACTTCCATTCTTTACTTCACACGCCGAAAGTGTTTATATTGAGGTAGATCAAAAGGATGTTACCGTTGAAGCGTTGAAAGAAGCAATTGCCAATGCGCCTGGATTGGTATTAGAAGATGATCCAACAAATCAAGTATACCCTACACCGCAAAGTGCTGAGGGCAAACGCGATGTATTTGTTGGGCGCATTCGCAAAGACTTAGATCAATCTCGTGGCTTCCATATGTGGGTTGTTTCTGATAACCTACTTAAGGGGGCAGCATGGAACTCTGTGCAGATTGCAGAGAGTTTAGTGAAAAATCAATGGCTAAACAAGTAAGCTAGACTCATGAGAAGGGCGGCAGAAAGCGAAGCAAAGCCACGTTGACTGCCGTCTTAAGCTTGTTGAGCCCTCATAAAACTTAAGAAAACACCTTTATATCGCTTTATGAAGCCATAAAAGGTGGTACAACAAGAATTAGTAAATTAGAGGTGTCCGTATGAAGATTTTAGTTCAAAAATTTGGAGGCACTTCGGTAAAGGATGAACAGAGTCGTGAAAAAGCGATTGCCCATGTTCAAAAGGCTCGGGCAGAAGGTTATAAAGTAGTCGTTGTTGTATCTGCGATGGGACGTAAAGGCGATCCTTATGCAACAGACAGTCTTTTAGAACTGATCGATTTTCCTCATACTCGTTCTTCAAAACGAGAACAAGACTTATTGACTTCTTGCGGGGAAGTCATCTCTTCAGTCGTATTCTCGAATGAGTTGCAAAATGTTGGCGTTAGTTCCGTTGCTTTAACCGGAGCTCAGGCTGGTTTTGTTACGAGCAATGACTTTACCGAAGCAAAAATCCGTGCAATGAACCCTGAGCGTATTACCCAAGAGCTTCAATACTCTGATGTCGTTGTGGTGGCAGGATTCCAGGGACAAACGGAATCAGGTGATATTACAACGATTGGCCGGGGAGGGAGCGATACATCCGCTGCAGCTCTTGGAGCGGCTCTTGAAGCTGAATATATTGATATCTTTACGGATGTAGAAGGGATTATGACAGCGGATCCAAGAATTGTGGAGACAGCAAGACCTTTAAAGGTCATGACTTATAACGAGATTGTAAATTTGGCTTATCAAGGAGCTAAAGTTATACACCCAAGGGCAGTCGAAATTGCTATGCAAGCGAAAGTACCAATTCGAGTTCGCTCTACCTATTCAGATGAATTTGGGACTCTTGTAACGCAATCGAGACATGATGGAAGAGGTAAGGACATTCCTGATCGTCCTGTAACAGGGATTGCACATCTGTCTGGTATTGCACAAATTAAAGTATTTGCTAAAGATGAGCCATACCAACTTCAGTCAGAGGTCTTTAAATCAATGGCTGAAGCAGGAATATCTGTAGACTTTATTAATATTTCTCCAAAAGGTGTCGTTTACACCATACCGGATGTTTATACGACCAAAGCTAGAGAAATATTAGAAGCATTAGGGTATGAGCCTGAAATTACCCACAACTGTGCCAAAGTTTCTACAGTAGGTGCAGGCATTACAGGGGTACCAGGTATTGCTGCAAGAATTGTTCACACCCTTACAACAGCCGGTGTTCAAATTTTACAATCAGCAGATAGTCATACTACCATATGGGTCCTTGTAAAAGAGGAGGACCTAAAAGAAGCGGTTAATGCTCTTCATAAAACATTTGAACTACAATTAAACGAATAATTAAGAAAGGAGCATTCGTTTATGAACTTTGGAAACATTATGACAGCCATGGTGACTCCTTTTGACAATCGTGGCAACCTAGATCTTGAGAAAACAACGCAGCTCGTCAACTACTTAATCGATAATGGCTCTGATGGTCTTGTAATCGCCGGGACAACAGGCGAATCACCCACACTAACGGCAGAAGAAAAAATTGCACTATGTAAACATGTTGTAAGCGTGGTAGACCATCGTGTTCCAGTCATTGCGGGTACTGGTAGCAACAATACACACGCTTCTATAGAGTTAACGAAAAAAGCAGAACAAACGGGCGTAGATGGAATTATGCTAGTAGCCCCTTATTACAACAAACCTAGCCAGGAAGGTCTTTACCAACACTTTAGCTCAATCGCTAAAGAAACCTCCCTTCCTGTAATGCTTTATAATATTCCTGGGCGTTCTGTTGTGAATATGGATGTAGACACCATCGTACGCCTATCGACAGTCGACAACATTGTATCTGTTAAAGACGCAAGTGGTGACTTAGATGCGATGACAGAGTTGATTTCTAAAACAAGCGACGATTTTAGTGTCTACAGTGGTGAAGATAGCTTAACGCTTCCTTCTGTCGCGATCGGTGCAAATGGAATTGTATCCGTTTCTGCCCATGTTGTTGGAAACGAAATGCAAGAAATGATTCATGAACTGCGTGAAGGTGACTCTGTGAAAGCAGCAGCGCTTCACCAGCAGCTATTACCGGTCATGAATGCATGCTTTATGGCGCCATCGCCAACACCTGTAAAGACAGCACTTCAAATGAAAGGGTTAGATGTAGGGGGCGTTCGCCTTCCGCTTATTCCTCTCACAGCAGAGGAGCGTAATCGCTTATCAGAAGCGCTAGCACCTTTCCAAAAATAATAATAGACAAAAGCTCCCTGGCCTAGAGTCAGGGAGCTTTTTTAACTAAACGAGAGGAATCCAATCTTGAATCATCACACGAAGTAAAAAGTTATCTAAATAACCACGTTTGAATATCCACTTGATAAAACTTTTATCATTTTGTTCTCATTAAAGCGTGCATGCTTCTTTTTCCATTCGCTCATACTAGGAATAATCATGAAAGGAGCGATTTATTATGGGAAATGAAGATACACCTAAAAAGGGGCAAGACCAAGATCAAGAACAGGACCAGAATCAAAATTCACAATCCTCTTTGATGCAGAAAATTCAGCAGCTAGGTCAGTCGAATGTACCAACGGCGCCGGATTCAAATATACACATTTTACCTATTATTGGTCAGGTAGAGGGACATGTGCAGCTTCCTCCTAAGAATAAAACAACGAAATACGAGCACCTAATACCGCAAATTATTGCGATTGAACAAAATCCTAAAATTGAAGGAGTTATTGTTCTTTTAAATACAGTGGGAGGCGACGTAGAAGCGGGTCTTGCTATATCGGAGATGATTGCTTCTTTATCTAAACCATCTGTTTCTATTGTACTAGGTGGAGGACATTCAATAGGCGTTCCAATTGCAGTTGCCACAAACTACTCGTTTATAGCGGAAACAGCCACAATGACGATCCATCCTATACGTTTAACGGGTCTTGTCATTGGAGTACCTCAGACGTTTGAATACTTAGACAAGATGCAGGAACGAGTGATTAACTTCGTCACTCATCACTCCAATGTGACAGAAGAAAAGTTCAAGGATTTAATGTTTGCTAAAGGCAATCTAACAAGAGATATTGGGACGAACGTTATTGGTGACGATGCTGTAGAATGTGGATTAATTGATGCTGTAGGCGGAGTTAGCCACGCCATGAAAAAACTAAATGAACTAATATCAGAAAAGAAGAAGCAAGATGAGCAGGTGATTCAATGATTCACTACACCCCGCTAAGTGATTACGACATCATTGAGGATGATGCCATGAGTTATGAGAAGCACATGACGATGACAGTTAATGGGAAAATGTGCAGAGTCGAGCAACTCGATGATGGATCCTATCAACTAGTTCAGTTATTATCTACAGATCCACAAGATTACCTCGATCAACAATATGTGCCAGGTACTATCCTTACAAATGGTCTATTGTCCTAAGGAACGGGTATATTTGTTCGCTATTGTTTATGCTATAATATAGACTGAAGGATTGCTTATCCATAGGAGGCATTCTTTGGAACAGAAATCCTGTAACGAGTGCTGTTGCAGGATTTCTTGTTCTCTTATGAGAAATAGTATTGTAGCTAAGAAGGACATTGTATATCTAAAGATCCTTAGTTTGAAAGATGGTGAAAAAATGGCGAAGAAACGTCAAAAGAAAAAACAACAGAAAACACAAGTAAAAGATCAGGTTAAATTTGAGCTCATTGGGCTTTTATTTATATTCTTATCCGTTTTTGGTAGTGGAGCTAGTGCTATATCAGGTGGCGCTATTCCAAATAGTTTAGAGCACTTATTTCAATTCTTTTTTGGTATATGGTATTTTATCGTCTCTTTATTCTTATTTGTAGTGGGAATTTACTTAATGGTGCAGCGTAAATGGCCTATGTTTATACATAAACGCTTTGTAGGCTTTTACATTTTGTTTGCTGCGATATTATTATTAACTCATGTACAGACTTTTGAAGCGGTAATGAAGGATAATGTTGAACCGTCTATCCTGAAAGTTACCTGGAACCATTTCCAGGCTTACATTCAAGGAAAGGTTTCCTCTTCACAATTGGGGGGAGGTTTAATTGGTGGGAGTTTGTTTGCTTTTACCTATTACTTATTTGCTCCGACGGGTGCAAAGATTGTTTCTGTCTTTGCCATGATCGTTGGGGTGCTCTTTTTAACAGAAATTTCTCTTGGCGATCTGTTGAAAAGTGCACTCGATAAAGGGAAAAGCTTCATGAATAACCAATGGACTTCTGTTAAGGACCAAAGAGAACAATATAAAGAAAAGCGCCAAAAAGATAAGCAAGACGAAGAGAAAGAAGAAGCTCCAATTGAATATGGAAATGAGGGTAAACAAACTTCTTCTCAACCTCCTGAACAAGAAGAAAGTACCTCCTCGCCTATTATTCAGGACTTTACGGATAACGCTTATAAACAAGAAGAACCACAAGAGAAGAAACCTGCAAAAGAAAGTCCTCAAGACATCAAATCGGAAGAGGAGGGGTTAGCTGAATCATTACCCCTTACAGAGGTGGAAAACGTTGATTACCAATTGCCATCTTTGAATTTATTAGCTGAACCCACAAAAAATACGCAACAACAAGAACGTTCTAAAATTCAAGCTACAGTAAAAAAATTAGAACAAACTTTTCACAGTTTTGGTGTTAAAGCAAAAGTAACCAAAGTTCATGTAGGGCCATCAGTAACAAAATATGAAGTCTATCCTGATGTAGGAGTAAAAGTAAGTAAGATTGTGAACTTACATGATGATCTTGCTTTGGCTCTTGCAGCGAAGGATATTCGTATTGAAGCCCCGATACCGGGGAAATCTGCCGTAGGTATTGAAGTGCCAAACCAAGAAGTAGCTATGGTAAGTTTAAGAGAGGTGTTAGAGCCTCAGCAACACCAATCAGATTCTAAACTATTATTTGGCCTAGGGCGAGATATCTCAGGTGATGCTATAGTTTCTGAATTAAACAAAATGCCACACTTATTAGTAGCGGGTGCTACAGGAAGTGGTAAGAGTGTGTGTATAAACGGAATTATTACTAGTATTTTAATGAGAGCTAAACCTCATGAAGTAAAAATGATGATGATTGATCCGAAAAAAGTAGAGCTGAATG
The DNA here is from genome assembly GCF_030166655.1 of Pontibacillus chungwhensis. Taxonomy (GTDB): domain Bacteria; phylum Bacillota; class Bacilli; order Bacillales; family BH030062; genus Pontibacillus. The sequence goes on from NZ_CP126446.1 coordinate 1,983,922, forward strand.
TATATAATGGAATACCGCATTTGTTAGCTCCTGTTGTTACGGACCCTAAGAAAGCTTCACGTGCACTTAAAAAAGTTGTGTCAGAAATGGAAAGAAGATATGAATTGTTCTCAGATACCGGGACAAGAAATATAGAAGGTTACAATGAACACATTCGAAAACATAACGCTGAAAGTGAAGAAACCCAACCTCAGCTGCCTTATATTGTAGTACTTGTAGATGAACTGGCAGACTTAATGATGGTTGCATCAAACGAAGTGGAAGATGCGATAACACGCTTAGCGCAAATGGCTCGTGCTGCTGGCATTCATTTAATTATCGCCACGCAGCGCCCTTCTGTAGATGTCATTACAGGTGTCATAAAAGCAAATATCCCTTCTCGGATTGCGTTCAGTGTATCTTCACAAACGGATTCTCGTACTATTTTAGATTCAGGCGGGGCGGAAAAGTTACTCGGCCGGGGAGATATGTTATTTATTCCTGTTGGTTCTTCAAAACCGACTCGTGTTCAAGGGGCTTTCCTTTCTGATGAAGAAGTAGAAAGGATTGTGGAACATTGTGTCGAACAGCAAAAAGCACAATATGAGGAAGAAATGATTCCTGAAGAAGAAAGTGAAGTAAAGCAAGAAGTGGATGATGATTTATATGAGGATGCTGTAGCTTTAGTGTTAGAAATGCAAAGCGCAAGTGTGTCTATGTTACAACGAAGGTTCCGAATAGGTTATACTCGTGCAGCAAGATTAATTGATGCTATGGAAGATCGGCGTATTGTAGGACCATATGAGGGAAGTAAACCGAGAGAGGTTCTTGTATCACAATCTTCAGAGGAAATATCTTCTTAAAGAAAGACACTATTGTGTCTTTCTTTTTTTTATGTCATACAGCATCTAGAAAGCGTTTACCCTCTTGTATGCCAGTGTGATCAATCGTTAACTGAATATTTAGTTTTGTCAGAAAAGAGGACATTTTGATAAAAATAGTAGAATTCTATTTATTTATGCTCATAAAAGTGTTATATTAATCTCGAATATGATGAGTCGAACGTCAGATGTCAGATCTCTTAAAAGAGGAAACGCTTGGAGTGAACTACATATGAGTATAAGAACAGATACACGCCATTTATATTTACAAGTCATCGATCAGATTAAGAAAGATATTGATAATGGGAGATACAAAGAAAGGGAAAAACTCCCCTCTGAATTCCAGTTATCGAAGTTATTAGGTGTATCCAGGGCGACATTACGTGAGGCTCTTCGCATACTAGAGGAAGAGAACATTGTAACAAGACGTCACGGAGTTGGAACATTTGTTAACGCTAAACCAATCTTCTCATCTGGTATAGAAGAATTATTTAGTGTAACAGAAATGATTGAAAGAGGCGGCATGAAACCCGGAAGTCAGTACTTATCAACTGAGATGTTAGAAGCGACCGAAGAGGACGTTAAAAAATTTTATCCTTTTCATGTCGAAACATTCGCAAAAGTCGAACGAGTCAGAACAGCCGACGGAGAACCGGTAGTCTACTGTGTCGACAAAATTCCAAAAGGGCTGATTCCTTTAGAACATGTCCATAAAGAAGATTCTATGTTTCAGCTTTTGGAAGAGTATAGTGAAAAAGTTGTGAGTTATGCTGTAACCTTCATTGAACCAGTAGGATACCAGGAACGAATCTCTACAATATTAAATTGTGAGCCAGATCAACCACTCTTATTGTTAAAGCAAATGCATTATACAACGGAAGATGAGCCTGTATTGTATTCGAGTAATTACTTCCGGGCCGACACGTTTGGATTCCACGTTTTGCGAAAAAGAGTGTAAGGGCTTACATTTAGGGTGATTATTTAAGGAGGTGGTGAGTCCGAAGGGGAAACGTTTTGTTTGATAATTGGTATTCTATTAATCTTTTTAAATTCGTAGGGGGTAATGAATTTGAAACAAAGTCGTATTTTATTATTAGCGCTATTAATGGCGCTTGGCATGATGTTAGCTGCGTGTGGTTCAGATGATGATGCTTCAACAGATTCAGACAGCGGTTCTGATAATGAGGATACAGAAGAGACAGACACTGATTCTGGCGGAGATTCCTCAGAAGATGCATCTGGTGGAAATAGTGATTTCACAGTTGCTATGGTTACAGATGTTGGTGGAGTAGACGATAAGTCGTTTAACCAATCAGCATGGGAAGGTCTTAAGCAGTTCGGAGAAGATAACAACTTTGAAGAAGGAAAAGAGTACACATACTTACAATCTAATGAAGCAACTGATTATTCTCCAAACTTAAATCGTCTTGTACAACAAGGATATAACTTAGTTTATGGAATTGGTTATAAGTTACATGATGATATTGAAAATGTAGCTAAACAAAATCCAGACACTCATTTTTCTATCGTGGACGATGTTGTTGAACAGCCAAACGTTGCAAGCATCACGTTTAAAGAACACCAAGGTTCATTCCTAGTAGGTGTTGCGGCTGCTAAGAAAACAAAAACAGATAAAATTGGGTTTGTTGGTGGAGTAGATGGTTTCCTTATTAATAAGTTCGAAGCAGGCTTCGTAGCCGGTGCAAAATCCGTTAACCCTGATATCGAAGTAGAAGTACAATATGCAGGTGGATTTGATCAACCAGCAAAAGGTAAATCAATTGCTAGTAACATGTATAACAGTGGAATCGACGTCATCTACCACGCTTCTGGTGGTACAGGTGTTGGAGTATTTAACCAGGCTAAAGACATCAAACAAAGTAATCCAGATGAAGATGTTTGGGTAATTGGTGTTGACCGTGACCAGTATGAAGAAGGTCAAGTTGGCGACAATAACGTAACGTTTACATCTATGATCAAACGTGTGGACATCGCTGTAGCGGACGTTGCGAAACAAGCTATGAATGGTGAATTCCCTGGTGGCGAACAAATTGCTTATGGTCTTAGTGATGACGCAGTAAGCGTTGCTGAAACAAACGAAGAAGCGTACACTGATGAGATCAAAGAAGCTGTTAAAGAATGGAAAGATAAAATTACAAGTGGCGAAGTAGAAGTTCCAAAAGATCGTGACGAACTTGAAACTTACGTAAACAACTTGTAAGAAATAAGAATGGGTCGAAAGAGGCTGATCTTTTTACGAAAGTCAGCCTCTTTTGTACCTCGTTTAATAAAAAGTCATCAAATGAAAAGGACATCCGATGACCGGCCCTTTTCATTTGCTGATTTTAATCACATGTTTGTTTTAGGACGAACATGAGGAGAGGGTCGATATTCATTTAAGGATATCGTGTTTTCTAATGGAAGTGGGGGAGTGAATAAAGTGGACTATGTTATTGAAATGTTAAACATTCGAAAAGAATTTCCAGGGATTGTAGCGAATGATAATATTAATCTTCAAGTTAAAAAAGGAGAAATCCATGCACTCTTGGGTGAAAATGGTGCAGGAAAATCTACTTTAATGAACGTTCTTTTTGGGTTATATCAACCTGAAAAAGGTGAAATTCGAGTTAATGGCAAGCCGGTTAAGATCACGAATCCTAACATTGCTAACGACTTAGGGATTGGAATGGTGCACCAGCACTTTATGCTTGTTGATACTTTTAGCGTTACAGAAAATATCATTTTAGGTTCTGAACCGAAAAAATCAGGAACTGTAGACATAAAGAAGGCTGAGGCAGAAGTACAAGAAATTTCAGAACGTTATGGGTTGAAAGTTGATCCAACAGCTAAAATTAAAGATATCTCTGTTGGAATGCAGCAACGTGTGGAGATCTTGAAAACCCTTTATCGCGGGGCTGATATCCTTATATTAGACGAGCCAACAGCGGTCTTAACACCTCAGGAAATTCATGAATTAATAGAAATTATGAAAACCCTTATTCAAGAAGGGAAATCTATTATTCTAATTACACACAAACTAAAAGAAATCATGGAAGTATGTGATCGATGTACGGTTATTCGTAAGGGTCAAGGTATTGGCACTGTCGATGTTAGCGAAACGTCTACAACAGAACTTGCATCATTAATGGTTGGTCGGGAAGTTAGCTTTAGTACAGAAAAGACTCCTGCTCATCCTGAAGGAGATGTACTCAAGATTTCCGATCTTAGAGTTAAAGATTCACGTGGTGCTGAGATGGTAAAAGGATTACAGCTTGACGTTAAAGCAGGAGAAATCGTTGGTATAGCTGGGGTAGATGGTAACGGTCAAAGTGAACTTATTGAAGCGATAGCTGGTCTTAGAAAGGTAGAATCAGGTTCTATTCTATTAAATAATGAAGACATAACTCATTTTAAACCTAGAAAAGTAACAGAATCTGGGGTAGCGCATATCCCTCAAGACCGTCATAAGTTTGGTCTTGTACTTGATTTTCCAATTGGAGAAAACATGGTTCTACAAAACTATTATCAAAAACCCTACTCTTCTATGGGAATTTTAAATTATAAAGAGATTTATAAACAAGCAAATAAATTAATTAAAGAATACGACGTCCGTACACCGAGTGAACACACCCCTGCAAGAGCATTGTCTGGTGGTAATCAGCAAAAAGCTATTATTGGACGGGAAGTGGACCGTTCCCCGGACTTATTAATTGCTGCACAACCGACTCGTGGTTTAGATGTTGGGGCGATTGAATTCATTCATAAGAAGTTGATTGAGGAGCGGGACAAAGGCAAGGCCGTCTTGCTTTTATCCTTTGAACTAGAAGAGATTATGAATGTAAGTGATCGAATAGCCATTATGTTTGATGGGCAAATCGTAGCTAATGTTCGTCCTGAAGAAACGACAGAACAAGAGTTAGGGTTATTAATGGCAGGTAGTCAAGTAGAAGAGAAAGCAGGTGAAAGCTAATGCTCTCAAACCAGAGATTTATTAATGTTTTAATCCCGATTATTTCAGTCATTCTTGGGTTATTAGCTGGTGCTATCATTATGCTATGCTTCGGCTATAATCCTATAGATGGATATTCCGCCCTATACGAAGGTGCTTTTGGGAATTCCTATTTTACTGGCGAAACCATTGTAAAGGTTGCCCCTTTAATATTATCGGGAATAGCAGTTGCGTTTGCTTTTAGAACTGGATTGTTTAATATCGGTGTAGAAGGTCAGGTATTTGTAGGATGGTTAGCTTCTGTTTGGGTTGGTATTTCCTTTGAAGCTCCTATGATTATCCATCTTCCTCTTGCCATATTAGCAGCGGCGGTAGCTGGTGCGTTATGGGGATTTGTTCCTGGATTTTTAAAAGCACGTTTTGGCGTTCATGAAGTAATCGTTTCGATTATGATGAACTATATCGCTTTATATACATGTAACGCATTAATACGTAATGTGTTAACTGATCGTTTGGATAGTACGGACCGAGTAGCGGATTCAGCATCGTTATCTTCACAGCTGTTTTATGATTTAACAGGTTCTCGTCTCCATTGGGGGGCAGTTATTGCTTTATTACTTGCTTTTGTGATGTGGTTTATATTAGAAAAAACCACTAAAGGATATGAACTACGTTCCGTAGGGTTTAACCAGAATGCTTCTAATTATGCCGGTATGAATGTGAATCGTAATATTGTGTATTCTTTCTTAATTTCTGGTTCATTTGCTGGGGTGGCCGGAGCCATGCAAGGTCTTGGTACATATGGAAATATGTTTGTCCAATCAAGTTTTACAAATATCGGATTTGATGGAATTGCCGTAGCGCTCTTAGGTGGTAACACAGCTCTAGGGTCTGTGTTTGGAGCTTTCTTATTTGGGACATTGAAAAATGGAGCTGGAAGCATGCCCCTTGTTGCCAATATACCGAAAGAGTTAGTTGATATTATTGTTGCACTAATTATTTTCTTTGTAGCATCAGGCTATATTATTCGCTGGGCGTTAACACGTGTTAAAAGGGAGGAAAAATAAATGAATATCATAGATATTTTACTAGCGATTATTCCTGTTACGATCTTTTACGCTGCTCCTCTTATTTTAACAGCCCTAGGCGGGGTATTTAGTGAACGTGCAGGCGTGGTTAATATTGGTTTAGAGGGCTTGATGGTGATGGGTGCTTTCACGGCTATTGTCAGCAACTTAATGTTGGCTGATACGCTTGGTAGTTTAACACCTTATGTCTCCCTTTTATTAGCAGCTATTGTGTCAGGGCTCTTCGCGATTATTCATGCCGTTGCCTCCGTTTCATTTAGGGCAGACCAGGTCGTTAGTGGCGTAGCTATTAATTTCCTAGCTCTTGGAGTTTCTTTATTCTTAGTTCAAGAACTTTACGGAGCAGGTCAAACGGGTCAAGTTTCGCAGCCCATTTATACACAAGACATTCCTCTTTTAAGTGATATCCCTATTATAGGAGAAATGTTTTTCACTCACCATATTACCTCATACCTTGCAGTTATTCTTGCGTTTGTAGTGTGGTTCGTGATTTTTAAAACGCCATTTGGACTTCGTCTTCGTTCAGTAGGGGAACACCCTATGGCAGCAGACACCAACGGAATTAACGTGTACCGTACACGTTATATTGGCGTCATCTTATCTGGAGTTTTCGCTGGTCTTGGTGGGGGAGTCTTCGCTTTGACGATTACAGGTAACTTCTCCGGGGCTACGATTAGCGGGCAAGGATTTATGGCACTTGCGGCTATGATCTTTGGAAAGTGGCATCCTTTAGGCGCAATGGGAGCGGCGTTCTTCTTTGGTTTCGCTCAAAGCTTAAGCGATGTGGCAGCTGGAATTCCTTTATTAGAAAGTATTCCGTCTGTTTTCCTATTAATAGCACCTTACGTTTTAACGATTCTTGCCTTAGCTGGATTTATTGGGCGGGCAGAAGCGCCTAAAGCAATCGGAACTCCTTATATTAAAGGTAGTCGATAAAATTTCAAAAAGTTTAGTAATAAGAACTAGCAGTCAAGCACCCTAAAGATCAAGATCTTTAGGGTGCTTTTTTGGGTTAAGATGTGCCAGTCTTATTAATATCAAAATAACGAATTTAAAAGTTAATGAGAGATTCGCATCTATAAAGATATCGTATAAAAACTTAGTAGTAACTCCGAAAAGATGTAAGAAATAATGAAAAAGAGTTCATACAGCTAAATCCTCCTTTAGTCGTATACCTATTACATATGGTTATAAGACGTATAAAGTATTTTTAAAGGCTAACTGGACATGGTACATTAATATGTGAATATTCAGAAAAATAATAAGGCAGAAGACGTTTGCGTAAGAGAAGGATTGAGATCTTTTGTAAGCGTTTTCTTTTAGGGGAGGGGAAATCTTTGTTAGGTATGGAGAGTGTTTCAATTGCTGTTATTTGGGTTTTGACAGTACTGTCTACGGTTGGATGTGTCATTTATGGAGCATTAATGTGGAATAAAGGAGGGAATTAGGAATGAATATGTCTATTTTAATCCCTCTTTGCATTGCTTATATTGGTGTAATGTCGGGATTGGCTTACTATGGTTATAAAAAGACGGTAACAGAATCAGATTATTTACTGGGTGGAAGAAACATCAACCCTATCGTTATGGCTCTTTCTTATGGGGCTACATTTATTAGTACGTCTGCCTTAGTAGGATTTGGTGGAGTAGGCTCTGTTTTTGGTATGGGCCTTCTATGGTTAGCATTTTTAAACATTGTGTTAGGGATATTTGTTGCGTTTGCTGTGTTTGGCACTCGTATTAGGAGATTATCCCTCGAACTCGACGCTTCTACCTTTCCGTCCTTATTGGGTAAGCGGTTTAATTCAAAATTTATTACCGTTTTTTCCGGTGCTATGATCTTCATCTTTATGCCGGCTTATACGAGTATTGTATTAATTGGAGGGGGACGTTTCCTACAGGAATCTTTATCGCTGAATTTTAACTTATCCCTTTTTATTTTGGCTGCAATTATTGCTTTATATGTTATTAGCGGTGGTATTAAAGCTGTGATGTACACGGATGCATTTGGAGCTGTGATTATGCTAGTTGGAATGGTGATTCTTCTAGTTGTTACTTATCAGTCTGTTGGTGGTGTCGTTGATGGCCATGCAGCCTTAACAGCTTTGAAAGATATGGTCCCGGATTCACTGAGTGCTGGCGGGCACCAAGGTTGGACGAGTATGCCGGTTTTAGGAAGCCCTCTTTGGTGGACGCTTGTAAGTACCATTATTATGGGTGTAGGGATCGGTGTTTTAGCACAGCCTCAGTTAATGATGCGATGTATGACAGTTAAAGATGACAGAGCTTTATATCGATCTGTTTTAATTGGAGGGTTATTCATCTTCTTCATGACGGGTGCTGCATTTATCATTGGGCCATTGAGTAATGTTTATTTTGTTGAAACCACAGGGCAACTCTCCATTGCAGCAGCAGGAGGGAATTCTGATTTAGTTATTCCAAAGTTTATTAATAGTCTAATGCCAGAGTGGTTTATCTATTTATTTACGTTGACCTTATTGTCAGCAACGATCTCCACTATTAGTTCATTGGTGCACTTACAAGCTTCTGCTTTTGGTGAAGATATTATGAAAACACTCGGTGTTAAGAGAGGGAAAAATGGGCACAGCATGACGCGGATCGGAGTAGTGATTGGAATGTTGGCTGCAATTGGTCTGGCGTATGTATTACCTGGAGGTGTCATTGCGAGAGCGACGGCATTTTGGTTTGGAATATGTGCAGCTGGTTTCCTCCCTACTCTAATGGGGGCATTATTTTGGAAAAAGGCTTCTAAGAACGGGGCTATTTTTAGTATAATAACAGGATTCTCAGTCAGTATATTAGGGTTTTTGTTTCTTCATGTGAAAGAGTCAGGGGTGATTGGGTTATCAAGTGCTATATTTGGGAAAGATGCATTGCTGGCATTCCCATGGACACATATTGACCCCTTGATGTATTCATTACCTTTGTCGGCGATTGTTTTTGTAACTGTAAGTTTATTAGACAGGGATAAGGATTTAAAAGCTGATACTGAGATGAAATCGATTGTAAAGTAATTGACTACACCGCTCTTTTCTTAGTTAAGAATAGGGGCGGTGTTTTTGCGTGTGATCCACATTTCTCATTATTCGCATTCTAAATGAAAACACGTTACAATCAAAGAATACTTAAACTATTGGATAGTTTTTCATACATTAAGATAAGCTAACCATAACAAGTGTGACTCAAGAAGGAGGAAGTCCGATGTCAAACATTGAAGAACATGTATTTAAACAAGAGGGATACCAGTTACACATGATCCCTACGAAGAAATATAAAACAAATACAATTGCAGTTAAATTAAAAGCCCCGCTCAATCGAGAGGGAATAACAAAGAGGGCGTTGTTGCCGTATGTACTCCAACAGGCGACAAGCAACTACCCTTCTGCTCGGGCTTTTCGCACGGCTTTAGATAGCTTATATGGCGCTGTATTAAGTGTGGATTCTTCTAAAAAAGGGGAGGACCACGTTATGACGTTTCGAATGGAAATCCCAAATGATGAAATGCTTTCAGCAGATGAATCTTTGCTAAAGCAAGGGCTTGATCTTATGAATGAAATGATTTTTCATCCTAAAGTAGATGGGAAAGAGCTTGATTCTACCATTGTTAATCGTGAGAAACAAACGCTTACCCAAAAGCTCAAGTCGTTGAAAGACGATAAAATGAGTTATGCCAACACACGTCTAATTGACGAAATGTGTAAAGAAGAACCATATCGATTCCATGTTCATGGGTATGAGGAAGACCTTAAAGACATTAATGCCGAGAATCTTTATGCTTACTATAAAGAAATGCTTGAGTCAGATGATATGGATATCTATGTACAAGGAAATTTAAACCCTGAGGATGTTAAGCAACTTGTTAGTGCTACCATTAAACGTTCTAACAACCCGGAACGTTCGAAAAATGGAACGACGCAACAAGCCGCCCCATCTGAAGTTAAAGAAATCATTGAACATCAAAATATTCAACAAGGAAAACTTCACCTTGGTTATCGTACCTCCATACGGTATGGGGATGAGGACTACTATGCTTTGCAAGTTTTTAATGGAATATTTGGCGGGTTTCCGTCTTCGAAATTGTTTATGAACGTACGCGAAAAACATAGCCTGGCTTATTATGCCGCTTCACGCTTTGAAAGTCACAAAGGGCTCCTTCTTGTCTTTTCTGGAATTGATCCAAACGACTATGACCAAGCAAAGGACATTATTGAAAAACAGATGGAAGCTATGAAAGCAGGCGAGTTTTCTGAAGAAGACGTTCAAGAAACGAAGAAACTGGTAATTAATCAACTACGTGAGACAATGGACAATCAACATGGGCTCATTGAATTAATGTATCATCAAGTGTTATCAGGAGCCTCTGTAACCCCTGAGGATATTATACAAAATGTTGAGCGTGTGACTCATGAAGATGTATTACAAGTGGCAAAGAAAGTAGCGTTAGATACCGTCTACTTCTTAACGAAAGAAGAAGGGGGAAATGAATAATGAAAAAAACACACTATGAACAAATACAAGAAACACTTTATTCCAAAAAGCTTGATAACGGCTTAGAAGTCTATTTATTACCTAAACGAGAAATGGCAAAAACATTTGCAGTTTTTACAACCGAATATGGCTCCATTGACCAAACGTTTACACCACTTGGTAAGGATGAGCAGGTTACAGTTCCAGAAGGGATCGCTCACTTTTTGGAACACAAACTTTTTGAAAAAGAAGATCGTGATGTATTTCAGGATTTCACAAAACAAGGTGCCTCTCCAAATGCGTTCACATCATTCACAAGCACGGCATACTTATTCTCGGCAACAAGTCAAATAGAAGAAAACGTACAAACGCTTCTTGATTTTGTGCAGGATCCTTATTTCTCGGATGAATCCGTTGAAAAAGAAAAAGGAATCATTGCTCAAGAAATTCGTATGTATGATGATCAGCCTGACTGGAGGTCGTTCTTCGGTACAATCCAGAGTTTATTTGAGAACCATCCTGTAAAGATCGATATAGCAGGAACAGTTGATTCCATTCAGGAAATCACGAAAGAAGACCTTTATACATGTTATGAAACGTTTTATCATCCCTCGAATATGACGTTTTTCTTAGCTGGTAATTTTGATCCTGAAAGCATGATGGAGCAGATTGAAAAAAACCAAAATGCAAAATCGTTTGCTCCACAAGAAGAAATTAAGCGTTCCTATCCTGAGGAACCGAATGAAGTAGCTGAAAAACATAAAGTCATTGAAATGCCTGTGTCTGTATCGAAATGTTTAGTTGGTGTTAAAGAAGATACATCCAGTCTAACAAAAGACACGTTCCTCCAAACGGATATGATAAAAAGTATGGTGTTAGATCATTTCTTCTCTAAAAGCGGTGAATACTTTGAGAAGCTATACAAGGAAGATCTAGTGGATGATAGCTTCTCATTTGAAACTCATCTTCATAAAACGTTTGGTTTCACGATTTTAGGCGGGAACACTCGTCAACCTGAAGAATTCCAAAAACGAGTGAAAGAAATGCTTCATGAACTTAAAGAAAGAGAACTAACTGATGAAGAATTTGAACGTATGAAGAAGAAACGAATTGGACAGTTCTTACGTTCTATGAACTCTTTGGAATTTATTGCTACAACTTTTGTGCAATACCGTCACTTAGGTATCGACCTCTTCCAGGTACTACCTGAAATTGAAAAGCTAACAAAGAAAGATGTTGAAGACCATATTCAAAACTGGATTTCAGAAGACCGTATCGCTGTTTGTGAAGTACGTTCTTCTGATTCATAAAAGGAATGCATTATGAAAACATGTTTCATACTTGGGGCTAGTGGAGGGATCGGGCAAGCTATTGCTAAAAAGCTTGCCGGGTCCGGCTACGGTCTTATTTTGCATTATCAAACCAATCATGAAGCCATTGACCAATTATGCAAGAATCTTCCTGATGGGTCCGTTTTGCAGACAGTCCAAGGAGACCTGCGTCAAGAAGCTTCGGTTTTAAATATGCTTGATCAAATTGCTTTTTCAGTAGATGCTCTTGTAGTTGCGAGCGGAACGAGTCTTGTTAAGCTCTTCCAAGATGTAACAGTTAATGAAATGAATGATGTATTAGCGATTCATGTGAAGTCACCCTGGTTAATTTCCCAAAAACTACTTCCTGATATGATTAAAAAAAGAAGCGGACACATTATTTTGATCTCTTCTATATGGGGAGAAGTAGGAGCGAGCTGTGAGGTTGTTTATTCTTCCGTAAAGGGTGCTCAAGATAGCTTCGTGAAATCCCTCGCTAAAGAAGTTGGGAGATCAGGCGTACACGTAAATGGGATAAGACCAGGTTTTATTCGTACAAGCATGAATAATCAGCTCTCAGATGAGGAATTGATTGATATAGAAGAAGATATCCCGTTAGGTAGACTTGGTGAACCCGGAGATATAGCAAATACCGTTCATTTTTTAGTTGGTTCAGGCGCTTCTTATATCCAAGGAGAAATAATAAATGTGAATGGCGCTTGGAATGGTTGATTTTCGCTAAGCAGATGAATAATTCTTTCCTTCATCACAAATGATAACAATGTAAGAACGAGTCATATGAAGGAGGAAAAACCATGTCTGTATTAGATAACTGGGGTTCATGGAAAGACTTTCTAGGGGATCGTCTCCATCAAGCTGAAGGCGATGGGTTAGATGACCGTGCCGTATCAGAATTAGCTTATGAAGTAGGCGATTACTTAGCAAACCAAGTGGATGCAAAGAATGATCAGGAAGCAGTTCTTCGTGATCTGTGGAGTGTTGCTTCTAAAGAAGAACAACACGCTATTGCAAACATGATGGTGAAGTTAGTTCATAATAACGGCACCAAGTAATAAGAGGGGGGGATCCCCTCTTATTTTTTTTTTTTTTTTTTTGAGTAAAATTGGTATATGGCTGATGGTTGATTTTAAGGAAAAATGATTGATTAACCGGTGGTTTGGGTACGTATAGGAATAGATGAGTAAAGGCAATACGAAACGTTTCAGAAATCAAGACATTATATCCTTTTCTAATATTTGAAAATCATTTATGATAGTAATAGTATTCAAAAAACTTGAATTGGAAAAGTTTATGGATCAATCGAGTGACTTGACTCGGTCTTTTTATAGAAGAAATATGGCTAGGAAGGAGTTGTGATATGGAAAAGAAAGAGTGGTACTTAGAATATGAAATTCAGGTTAACCGACCTGGTTTATTAGGAGATATCTCCTCACTTTTAGGAATGCTTTCCATTAATATTATTACAATAAATGGGGTTGAGGATTCCAGACGAGGAATGCTTTTGCTTTGTAAAAACGATGAGCAGATTAATCGCTTAAGATCCATACTTGAAACAATGGATACGATTAGCATTACGAAATTTCGTCGTCCTAAACTGCGGGACCGTTTAGCTGTTAGGCATGGCAGATATATACATAGCGATATTGATGATAAGAAAACGTTTCGTTTTGTGCGTGAAGACCTTGGTTTGTTAGTTGATTTCATGGCAGAGCTATTTAAGAAAGAGGAACATAAACTTATTGGAATTAGAGGGATGCCACGAGTTGGGAAGACAGAGTCCATTGTCGCAGCTAGTGTATCTGCTAATAAAAAGTGGTTGTTTGTCTCTAGTACATTGTTAAAGCAGACGATACGCAGTCAATTGATTGAAGATGAGTATTCTTCTGATAATGTTTATATTCTAGATGGGATTGTGTCTACACGGCGAGCAAATGAACGCCACTGGCAATTGGTACGTGAGATTATGCGTTTACCTGCAACAAAGGTTGTTGAGCATCCTGATATGCTCGTACGAGAAACAGAATACAAACTGGACGATTTTGATTATATTCTTGAGCTTAGAAATGACGAGAATGAAGAAATTACATATGAAACAGTCGACAAGCCAGACTTAGATCAAAAAGACGGCTTTTCCATGTTTGATTTTTAAGATGGAAGGTGTTATGCAATGGAAATAGGTGCTAGATTAAAGGAAGCAAGAGAATCACAAAACATGTCCCTTGAAGATGTGCAAAACGAAACGAAAATTCAAACTCGTTATTTACAAGCGATTGAAAAAGGGAATTTCAGCATTATGCCAGGTAAGTTCTACACAAGAGCTTTTATACGTCAGTATGCAGAAGCGGTCGGTTTAGACCCGGAAGCGTTAATGGAAGAGCATAAAGGTGAGCTGCCCTCCTCAAGTGAGGAAGAGTATATTCAATATACCCGTCTTCAAAGGCATAAAGATGAATCCTCCTCAGGTAAAAATTCGGCATTTATGTCCTTTTTACCGAAGTTAATAATTATTTTACTTATTGTCGGTATTCTTGCTACAGCTCTCTTCTTCTATCAGAAATCCATGGGTTCTGAAGGAGATAATGGAAACCAGCCTCAGCAAGAAGACGATACAGTGGATATGTATGAACGATCCGATGATGCACAAAGCGATGAAGATCAAAAGCAAGATGAGGGCGAGAAAAAATCGGGAGATGATCAATCGGATAACTCTTCAACCGATCAGCCAAAGGAAGATAAAACGGATGAAAGTAAAGATGAGCAAAAAGCTGATGAAGCAGAAAAAGCCAAAGAAGAACCGAAGCAAGAGCTTGTATTGAAGGAAAAAGGTAAACCATCAAATGGGACGACACCAATATCTGTTTATGAGCTTAAGAACGCCGATGAAATGAAGGTCACTTTTTCAACAGTAAATGGTTCTACAAGTTACGTAGACATTCGTGATGCTTCAGGAAGTATCATTTTTATGGAGAATGGCATCAAAGATGGCCAGGAGGTAGACCTGAGCGGACAAAAAGAAGCGACAATTAATATTGGTCGCACGCCAGGAGTTAAACTTAAGGTAAATGGTCAGGATCTAAAATATCCGATTTCTCCAGACGTTCAAGACGTACAAAAAATTCGTTTAATGAAAGCTTCAGCAGAATAACACCAGAAGGGAGTCATCTTGACGATGGGGCTCCCTTCTTGTATTTTATATTTGATTAAGAGAGACTATTGGAGGTCTAGTGAAGATGAATATACCGAATAAAATTACGATTTCAAGGATTTTGATGATTCCTATTTTTATGATCTTGTTATCTGTTCCTTTTAATTGGGGGACTCTTGATATTGGAGAGAGCGAATTGCCCGTTTCCCATTTAATTGCAGCTATTTTATTTATAGTAGCTTCTGTAACGGACTGGGTTGATGGATACTATGCCCGGAAATATAATTTGGTAACGAATTTAGGTAAATTTTTGGATCCCCTTGCAGACAAATTACTCGTATCAGCTGCGCTCATATCACTCGTGGAATTAGATCTTGCAGCGGCGTGGATTGTGATCTTAATTATTAGCAGGGAATTTGCGGTAACAGGTTTACGTTTAGTAGCTGCTGGAGAAGGAATTGTACTTGCGGCAGGGCAAATGGGTAAATTAAAAACGTGGATTCAGATTATTGCCGCTTCTGCTCTCTTGCTTCATAATTTTCCGTTTTCCTATATAGGTTTCCCGTTTGGTACGATAGCGTTATATTTAGCTATGATAATTACAGTCGTGTCAGGTGTTGAGTACTTTATGAAGAACTGGCACGTAATGAAAGGATCTAAATAATTATGACACAACTCGTAAAAGGTGAGATTATTGCAGTTGGAACAGAGTTGCTTTTGGGTCAAATTGTAAATTCCAATGCTCAATGGGTTTCTCAAGAATTAGCAAACAGAGGGGTTGGAGTATTTTATCATACAGTTGTAGGAGATAATTTGAACAGGCTCCAATCTCAGTTTAAAGAGTCGGCAGAACGTTCTGATCTTGTTATCATTACGGGAGGATTAGGCCCTACTGATGATGATCTAACTCGCGAAGCAGCCGCTAAAGTCATGGGAAAAGAAATTGTGCAGGATGATGAAGCATTAGCTTCAATCGAATCTTACTATGCTCGAAATAATCAGCAAATGACGCCGAATAATAAGCGTCAGGCGCGTATTATCGAAGGTGGGGTTCTTCTAAGTAATCGTGTAGGTATGGCGCCAGGCTTCGCCGTTCAAGATGGTGATACATTATGGGTGTTTCTCCCGGGCGTGCCCCGAGAAATGAAAGCGATCCTACAAGATGATGGATTTAAGTATATAGAGAAGCATTTTTCCATTAATCAAACCATCAAATCTCGCATGTTACGTTTTATCGGAATTGGAGAATCTCAGCTCGAACATGATTTAAAAGACTTAATAGATGGACAAACCAACCCTACAATCGCCCCTTTAGCCAGTGCTGGAGAGGTAGGACTTCGTCTTACAGCGAGAGCAGATGACGAGCAAGTTGCAGTATCTCTTATTGAAAAAGCTGAACGAGAAATTAAAGAACGCGTCGGCGAGTACTTTTATGGAACAGATGATGACAGTATTCAAAGCAAAGTTATGGAGTTACTTAAAGAAAATAATTTATCAATAAGTGCTGCTGAGAGTTTAACTGGTGGTCGATTCGTTGATAATATCGTTTCATTTGAAGGGGCTTCTTCCATATGTAAGGGTGGAATTGTGGCCTATTCCAATGAAGCGAAAGAAAATGTATTAGATATCCCAAGCCTTGTTCTAGAAGAATACGGGGCAGTATCGGAAGCGTGCGCCTTGTCTATGGCTGTAAATATTACAGAAAAACTTCGTTCTGATATCGGGATTAGTTTTACAGGTGTAGCTGGTCCAACAGCTTCAGAAGGGAAAGAAGTCGGAACGGTTTATATTGGTATTTATGTTGATGACAACCAACCGATTGTTAAATGTTTTCACTTTAATGGTGATCGTGATATGATAAGACACCGTAGTGTGAAAAAAGGATTTGAACTTTTATATTATTTATTAAAATCGTAATTTCTCTTGTGCGGTATTTGGGAAAATAGACATTTGAAGAGGGAATAGTTAAATTTCAAACAAGAACACCTTCATAAAAATAGGGAACATTTATTCGCATTTTTGTTGGCAAATGATCGAAAACGCGTTATGATAGGAGTAGTTAATTCGTAAGGGGGAAACAAAGTGAGCGATCGTAAACAAGCGTTAGATATGGCTCTTCGTCAAATAGAAAAACAATTCGGTAAGGGTTCCATTATGAAATTGGGCGAACAAGCCGAAATGAAAATAAATACAGTACCAAGTGGTTCTCTAGCACTGGATGTGGCTCTTGGGGTAGGTGGCTATCCTCGCGGCCGTATTGTAGAAGTGTATGGACCAGAATCCTCTGGTAAAACAACAGTAGCCCTTCATGCCATAGCTGAGGCACAGCGTCAAGGTGGACAAGCTGCTTTCATCGACGCTGAACATGCGCTTGATCCGGTTTATGCACGTGCCTTAGGTGTCGATATCGAGAATCTGTTGCTATCTCAACCTGACACCGGGGAACAAGCACTTGAAATTGCGGAAGCACTAGTTCGAAGTGGAGCAATTGATATCATCGTTATTGACTCAGTAGCAGCCTTAGTTCCTAAAGCTGAAATTGAAGGCGAAATGGGAGACTCTCACGTAGGTCTTCAAGCTCGTCTTATGTCCCAAGCTCTTCGTAAACTTGGCGGTGCGATTAACAAGTCGAAAACAACAGCTATGTTTATTAACCAAATCCGTGAGAAAGTAGGGGTTATGTTTGGTAACCCTGAAACAACTCCAGGTGGTCGTGCTCTTAAGTTCTATTCATCAGTACGATTAGAGGTGCGCCGAGCTGAAACGTTGAAACAAGGAAATGAAATGGTCGGAAACAAAACGAAGATTAAAGTCGTGAAGAACAAAGTAGCTCCTCCGTTCAGGCAAGCTGAAGTAGATATCATGTATGGTGAAGGAATTTCTAAGGAAGGCGAGCTTATCGATATTGGTACTGATCTTGATATAATTACTAAAAGTGGTTCATGGTATTCTTATAACGATGAACGAATGGGTCAAGGTCGTGAAAATGCAAAAGCTTACCTAAAAGAAAATCCAGACCGTTATAATGAAATTAACACTAAGATTCGTCAGCACTATGATATGTATGATGATCCAGAAGGTGCTGAAGAAACCAAAAATCAAGATACGCTAGATGTGTAATAAATAGATCGTCAAGAAAAATCCTGCATTTTTGCAGGATTTTTTCCTACATAATGCCATAGTTTCTTATAAGCGTCTCTTTAGAAGGTGTGTAATGAGGAGGGCTGATCCCTACTTTTTCTCTATTACGTGAGTGAATATGTTAGAGAATGAATGAAATAGAGGGAGAAATTGGACGCTTCCTTGACAATACACGTAGTCAAGCTTAAAATTAATATGTATAATTTTCATTTTTCTTAACTTTATACGAAATGTTTTGAATCTTTAAAAACGAAAATGAAAATGAAAATGAAACAAACATGTACATGCCGACAAACATGTATGGTAAAAAGTGAAAAAGCAAGAGGAGGTGAATGGTATGGATAACGTAACTACAATCATCCTCATTTTGCTTTTCGTCATCATCGCTTATGTTGTTGGTTATTGGGTTCGGAAGTCCATTGCGGAAGCGAAGATTTCTAGTGCTGAAGATTTGGCGAAGCAAATTGTAGAAGAAGGTCATCGAAATGCAGATGCAGCCAAGAAGGAAGCCCTTCTTGAAGCGAAAGAAGAGAATCACCAACTTCGTCAAGAAGCCGAAAAAGAAATTCGCGAAAGACGTACAGAGCTTCAGAAGCAAGAAAGCCGTTTGATGCAAAAGGAAGAGAATCTGGATCGGAAAAGTGAAACGCTTGATAAGCGTGAACTAACCTTAGAGAAGAAAGAAGAATCATTAACTGAAAAACAACAACAAATTGAAGAAACGGAAAGCAAAGTGGATGACATGAAAAAGCAGCAACAAACTGAGCTTGAGCGCATTTCAGGATACACTACCGATCAAGCGAAGCAGGTTATATTAGAACGTGTGGAACAGGAAGTTGCTCATGAATCAGCACTTATGATTAAAGAAGCAGAAAACCGTGCTAAAGAAGAAGCGGACAAGAAAGCGAAGAATATCCTTTCACTTGCTCTTCAACGTTGTGCTGCTGACCACGTTGCTGAAACAACGGTCTCCGTTGTAAACTTACCGAACGATGAAATGAAAGGCCGGATTATAGGTCGTGAAGGGCGTAATATCCGTACTCTTGAAACACTCACGGGAATTGATCTTATAATTGATGATACCCCAGAAGCTGTAATTCTTTCTGGATTTGATCCAGTTAGAAGAGAAATTGCGCGTAATGCGCTTGAGAAACTAGTTCAAGATGGACGAATTCACCCAGCACGAATCGAAGAAATGGTCGAAAAATCACGTCGAGAAGTTGATGAGTTTATCCGTGAAGTTGGTGAACAGACTACGTTTGAAGTAGGCGTTCACGGATTACACCCAGACCTTGTGAAAATATTAGGCCGTTTGAAATATCGTACAAGTTACGGTCAAAATGTATTGAAACACTCTACAGAGGTTGCTTACTTATCTGGACTGTTAGCTGCGGAGCTAGGAGAAGATGAAACGTTAGCTCGACGTGCAGGATTGCTACATGATATTGGTAAGGCGATTGACCATGAAGTAGAAGGTAGTCACGTTGAAATTGGTGTAGAATTAGCGAAGAAATATAATGAAAATGATACCGTCATTAATGCGATTGCTTCACACCACGGAGACGAAGAGCCTACGTCTGTTATTTCTGTCCTTGTAGCAGCAGCGGATGCTCTGTCTGCCGCTCGTCCTGGAGCACGTAGTGAAACACTCGAGAACTATATTAAACGCTTAGAGAAGCTTGAAGAGATTTCTGAGTCCTATGACGGGGTAGAGAAATCCTTTGCCATTCAAGCTGGACGAGAAGTTCGTATTATGGTGAAACCAGAAGAGATTGATGATCTAAAATCTGTTCAACTTGCCAGAGATATTCGTAACCGTATAGAAGGTGAGTTGGATTATCCAGGTCATATAAAAGTAACCGTTGTTCGTGAAACAAGAGCAGTTGAATATGCTAAATAATAAAGCGGCCCTCAGGGTCGCTTTATTTTATGGATAAACCTATGTATAATACTAAAAACAGCCACACAGTTAGTTGAAGGATATTGAAGACTGTGTACTACTGAAACAAATGAAACAAGAGAGGGACTAAACATGAAAATATTATTCGTTGGAGATGTAGTGGGCTCACCGGGCCGTCAGATGGTAGAAGATTACTTACCTAAATTAAAAAACGCTTATCAGCCGCATTTTACCATTATCAATGGAGAGAATGCCGCTTCAGGTAAGGGAATTAATCATAAAATTTATCAGAAGTTTATTGAGCTTGGCGCTCAGGCCGTTACGCTAGGTAATCACGCTTGGGATAAAAAAGAAATTTTTGATTTTATTGATGATGCGGATAAGATGATCCGCCCTGCTAATTTCCCAGAGGGCACCCCTGGTGATGGCATCATGTATGTAAAAGATAACGGAGTAGAGTTAGCTATTATCAACTTGCAAGGTAGAACATTCATGCCACCGCTAGATGATCCATTTAAGAAAGCGGATGAACTAGTTAAAGAGGCTAAGAAACGAACAAATCTAATTTTTGTAGATTTCCATGCTGAAGCGACTTCAGAAAAGCAAGCGCTCGCCTGGTATTTGAATGGGCGAGTGAGCGCAGTTGTAGGAACTCATACGCACGTACAAACGGCAGACGATCGTATTCTATCAGATGGAACAGCTTATATCACAGACGTGGGGATGACCGGGCCTTATGATGAAATACTAGGAACAGAAAAAGAAGCGGTAATAAAGAAATTTCTTACAAATTTACCAGTACGTTTCGAAGTTCCAAAAACGGGAAGAACACAATTAAGTGCATTCCTTGTTGATGTGGATGCCTCCTCCGGTAAGGCGCGTAAAGTTGAACGAATTCTAATTAACGATGATCATCCATTTTTTAACTGATTATTTGAATTTTTAGAAAAATTCGTTCATAATAGGAGGGAATAACTTTTCAACTCCATGAATATAGTAGAAATGGAAGAATCTTAGGTTACGAAGGAGGAACTAGTAGTGGAAATATTAAAAGTTTCAGCAAAATCGAACCCTAATTCTGTAGCAGGTGCACTTGCGAACGTGCTAAGAGAACGCGGCTCAGCAGAAATTCAGGCTATCGGCGCTGGTGCTCTAAATCAGGCCGTGAAAGCGGTAGCAATCGCTCGAGGATTCGTGGCTCCGAGTGGTGTTGATCTGATTTGTATCCCTGCCTTTACGGATATTATGATTGACGAGGAAGAACGTACGGCTATTAAACTTATAGTTGAGCCAAGATAACTCAATAAGGGTGTCCCCTATCTTTTTTTGGGACACCCCTTTTATATGCTTGAAACCATTTTCCTACTAGTAATTAAATAGGGCTCGCTTAGGAATACTTCTAGATCAATCTGCAGATTGTATCAGGATTCTCTTAAGAGAGCCCTATTTTTATTTTGTCTCGTTTATAAAGACAACAAGGAGGACCAACATGATTATTGATGCTCATTGTGATGTGTTATGGAAGTTGTGGGAGAACCCTGAACGCTCTTTCTTCAATAGTTCTGATTTACAAGTAAACTTTGAAAAATGGATGAGGTCACCTGTTAAAGTTCAGTGTTTTGCGATATTCGTCCCAGAAACGGTTGCAGGTGCTGCGCAGTTTGATGTGGCTTTAGAAATGGTTCAGTTGTTTAAAGAACGAATCATTGATCCTTATAAAGAGATTGTGTGGGTGAAAAACCAAGAAGATATCTTATCACTAGCACCGAATGAAAGGGGTGCGGTTTTAACGCTTGAAGGGTGTCATCCTATTAGTGATCAGATCAGTCGCTTGAAAACCTTAATTCAATTAGGGGTAAGAGCAGTGGGATTAACGTGGAATCAAGGCAATGCTGTAGCTGACGGAGTAGGTGAGTCTAGAGGTGCAGGTCTAACTGATTTCGGGAAGGAAGTTGTTTATTATTTAAATCAGGAGAGAATTTGGACCGATGTATCCCATGTTTCTTATAAGGGTTTTTGGGATGCGATACAACTTGCGGAGTATCCAATGGCTAGCCACTCTAACGCATATGCTGTTGCTCCCCATCCGAGAAACCTGGATGATGCACAATTGAGGGCGCTTATTGAGAAGAGGGCTTTTATTGGTGTAACCTACGTGACAGAGTTTTTAAATTTGTCTCTTGAAGCGTTTCGGAAAGATGTGGTTCGTCACATGAAACATATCATCAACCTCGGCGGTGAAAATTCATTAGGGTTTGGATCTGATTTTGATGGTACTGATAAAGTGGTTACAGGTCTTGAAGATTATACAGATTATGAATCATTCATATCGCAAATGGTTACCACCCATTTTAAGGGGGAGACAGTGAAAAAGGTATGTTATGAGAATTTTATTCGAACTTTTCCGAGGAAGATATAAGGCTGAAATCGTTGATTTAAAAACATTTTCATTGAAAGCGTTTTCTTATCGTGTGCATTTGTCCGTTTCATGTGAACACCAAAATAAAATATGCTAGATTAATATCTTGAATTGTGATATTAATAGTATTATAAGGAGTTTTTAGAGGGGGTTAGTGTTCGTCATGAATGGAAAAATGAAAGCGATTATGAAACACAAGAGAGAACCAGGAGCGGAATTAACAGAAGTTGACATCCCGGAAGTCGGAGACTTGGACGTTTTGATTAAAGTGAAGGCAACATCGATTTGTGGGACAGATGTCCATATTTACAATTGGGATGAATGGTCAGAAAGTCGAGTAAAGCCACCCTATGTATTTGGGCACGAGTTTGCAGGAGAAGTAGTCGAAGTTGGAGAAAAAGTAACGAAAGTCCAGGTTGGTGACTATGTAAGTGCAGAGACGCATATTGTCTGTCATCAGTGTCCACAATGTTTAACAGGACAATTTCATATTTGTGAAAACACAAAAATTATTGGAGTCGATACACAAGGCTGTTTTGCTGAGTACGTCGCCTTACCTGAAGAGAACATGTGGAAGAACCCGGTGGATATGCCTGTCGATATGGCATCTATACAAGAACCGATGGGGAATGCAGTACATACGGTTTTAAATGGTGATGTGGCTGGTAAAACGATCGCGATTATTGGATGTGGGCCGATTGGACTTATGGCTGTAGGCGTGGCGAAGGCTGCAGGAGCCTCCCTTGTATTAGCCTTTGATGTAAATCCTTATCGTTTAGAGCTGGCTGAAAAGATGGGGGCAAGCGTTACTGTTCATTCAGGGAAAGAAGACCCCGTTAAGAAAGCTAAAGACCTCACAGATGGACATGGAGTAGATGTTGTTTGTGAAATGAGCGGTCACCCTGTCGCAATGGACCAGGGGTTCAAAATGGTTACGAATGGCGGGAGAGTTTCGATTCTCAGTCTTCCGGTAAAACCAGTACATATTGACATTACAAATGATGTGGTCTTTAAAGGGATACATGTACAAGGAATTACAGGACGGAAGATGTTTGAAACATGGCAACAAGTTTCTCGCTTATTGCAATCAGAACAAGTAGATGTAAGTCCTATACTTACTCACCACTTACCGATTGAAGAATTCGAGAAGGGCTTTGAATTAATGAATGAGGGTAAATGCGGTAAAGTTGTACTGCATCCATAAACTTTAGGAGGGTTTCGCTATATGAAGGGATTTGAATATTTACAAAACGAATTAGAAGAAATGAAAGATCAAGGGACATTCAGAGAACTAATCCCTCTGGAATCTGCTCAAGGTTCACGAGTTATGATTAAAGGGAAAGATGTCATCCAACTTTCCTCGAACAATTATCTTGGATTAACGTCACATCCAAGACTTAAAGAAGCTGCAGAAGAAGCTGTTAGAGATTATGGTGTTGGAACTGGATCCGTTCGAACCATTGCAGGGACACTTTCTATGCACGAAGAGTACGAGCGGAAGTTAGCTAAGTTTAAACATACGGAAGCAGCTCTAGTATTTCAATCTGGATTTACAACCAACCAGGGAGTTTTATCTTCTATGCTAAATGAGGAAGATGTTGTAATTTCAGATGAACTGAATCATGCTTCTATCATTGATGGAATTCGCTTAACAAAAGCAGCCAGAAAAATCTATAAGCACGTGGACATGCAATCACTTGAAGACAAGTTGAAGGAGTCAAGTGATTATCGCACCCGCCTTGTGGTAACAGATGGTGTTTTTTCAATGGATGGAAACATTGCTCCTTTACCTGAAATTGTAGAACTTGCTGAGAAGTATAATGCCCTTATCATGGTGGACGACGCTCATGCTAGTGGGGTACTTGGTGAAAATGGACGAGGAACGGTTAACCATTTTGGTCTTGATGGTCGTGTTCATATTCAGGTGGGAACACTAAGTAAAGCCATTGGTGTCCTGGGAGGGTATGTAGCCACTTCTCAGACCTTAAAAGAGTATCTAATTCATAAAGGACGTCCTTTCTTGTTTAGTACATCTCATCCACCTGCTGTAACAGCGGCGTGTGATGCAGCAATCGATGTTTTGCTTGAGGAACCTCAATTGATCGAGAAACTTTGGGATAACACAAAATTCTTTAAAGATGGTTTGAAGGAAATGGGTTTTGATACGGGCATTAGTGAAACACCAGTTACACCTGTCATGATCGGGGATGATGCGCTAACCCATAAGTTCTCTGATGAGTTATTTAATGAAGGCGTGTTTGCTCAAGGGATTGTTTTCCCGACTGTACCTAAAGGCAAAGGGCGTATCCGCACTATTGTGACTGCGGAGCATTCAAAAGAAGAGCTTCAAGAAGCGCTGGATGCTTTTGGACGTGCTGGGAAGACACTTGGCCTTTTGTAAGCCATGACCGAACCATTCGCTGTTGATAATGCTCTTCCTTTAACGGGGAAGGGCTTTTCTTCATTCATTTCTACATATGTTCACGAAATTTTCTTTTATTTTAAGGTCAGAGACTGATATAATATTACAATTAGAGACAGTGTGAAAGGAGTTCTCTGAATGAATGAACAACAACGCAAAGAAATGGGTTCCATTCAACAGCCTGAACAGGACAAGACTGCTAAGGATAAACCTTTAAAAGAGAAGACTACAGAAGATTTTGCTAAATATTTTGAAACCACCTATCAACCACCATCTTTGAAAAGCGCTAAGAAACGTGGGAAAGAAGATGTGAGTGTCCATTATGATTTCGAAATCCCAGAAGACCTTAAAGGTTTGGGGAACGGCAAAAAATTTCTCATTCGAACTTATGGTTGCCAAATGAATGAACATGATACAGAAGTGATGGCTGGTATACTTACGGATATGGGCTATGAATCTACAAGCGATCAAAAAGAAGCGGATATTATTTTACTTAATACATGTGCGATTCGTGAAAATGCTGAAAATAAGGTGTTTGGTGAGATCGGGCACTTGAAATCCTTGAAGCGAGAGAAACCAGACTTGCTTTTAGGGGTATGTGGGTGCATGTCGCAAGAGGAATCCGTGGTTAACCGTATTTTACAAAAGCATCAATTTATAGATTTAATATTCGGTACACATAATATTCATCGCCTTCCTTACCTGGTGAAAGAAGCACTCTTTGGAAAAGAGATGGTTGTTGAGGTATGGTCTAAAGAAGGGGACATTGTAGAAAACCTGCCTCGGGAGCGTAAAGGAAACATAAAAGCTTGGGTCAATATTATGTATGGGTGTGATAAGTTCTGTACATACTGTATTGTTCCTTATACACGAGGGAAGGAACGTAGTCGTCTACCTGAAGATATTATTCAGGAAGTTCGCCAACTGGCTGCCCAGGGTTATAAAGAAGTCACTTTGCTCGGCCAAAACGTAAACGCGTATGGAAAAGATTTTGAGGATATGACTTATGGTCTTGGTGACTTAATGAATGAGATTCATAAGATTGATATTCCTCGTGTACGCTTTACGACTTCTCACCCTCGTGACTTTGATGATCGATTAATCGAAGTATTAGCTCAAGGGGGGAACTTGCTTGATCACATTCACTTACCTGTTCAATCAGGAAGTTCTGATGTCTTAAAGATTATGGCACGTAAGTATACGCGGGAGCGTTACCTTGAACTAGTAGATAAGATTCGTACAGCGATGCCGAATGCAACGTTAACGACAGATATTATCGTAGGTTTTCCAAATGAAACGGAAGAGCAATTCCAGGAAACCTTAACCCTTGTCGAAGAAGTTGGGTTTGAGGGGGCCTATACGTTTATTTATTCTCCACGTGAAGGTACGCCTGCTGCGAAAATGCAGGACAATGTCCCTATGGAAGTCAAGAAAGAGCGCTTACAGCGATTGAATGCAGTCATTAATCATCAATCCGCTCAAGCCATGAAGAAATATGAAGATGAAATTGTCCATGTTCTAGTGGAAGGGGAAAGTAAAAATAACCCTGATGTACTAGCTGGACATACTGATAAAAATAAGCTCGTTAATTTCCGTGGTCCTAAATCCATAATTGGTCAGATTGTGCCTGTAAGGGTAACGAAAGCCAAGACTTGGTCATTGGACGGAGAAATGATCGAAGCAGTAGAGGTGAAATAATTGGCAACTTATACACGAAGTGAAGTCATCCAACAAGCGAAAGCATTAGCTCATCAAATAGTAGAAACCCCAGAGATTTCGCGTTTTAAGGAAGTAGAAGCGAAATTAAATGAAAATAAAAAGGTTCAGGAACACATTAACCGTATCAAGTCGCTTCAAAAGCAAGCGGTGAACTTTCAATACTATGAAAAAACAGAAGCTCAAAAGAAAGTAGAAAAAGAAATTGATCGCCTACAAGCTGAACTGGATGCAATTCCTGTTGTAGAAGAATTCAAACAAACACAAACATCTGTTAATGATTTCTTGCAGAGTGTGACAAATACGATTGCTAACGAAGTGACCAATCAAATCATCCGTGATACTGGTGGGGATTTGTTAGAAGGTACTACAGGTTCCGCTGCTAAATCAGGTGGGTCTTGTGATCACTAAACAATAAAGGAAAGAGAGTGCTCTCAAATGAAGAGCGCTCTTTTTTTTTGGCTCTAAAAAACTTTTCGTACATTTTTCTAGGCTCATGCATAGAATGAAGTAGGAACTAAAGTTTCAAACTGCCATGATTATTGATTTATCTTTATGATCTGTGCACTTCGGGCGAATGTCTCGCATAGTATGTGAATGAACAAAGAAGGAGGAGGTTGGGCTCTCATGTCGTTATTTGATCAGGAGTATCGTGAGATTATTACAAAAGCGGTATGTGGTAAGGGTAGAAAGTTTATCCAAGATACAAATACTGTAACACCATCTCATCGCCCAACAAGCATTCTAGGATGCTGGGTAATCAACCACATTTATAATGCAAAGAAAAAGGGCGATTACGTTGAGGTTTCTGGTAGTTACGAAATCAATGTATGGTATTCGTACAGCGATAATACAAAGACAGAAGTCGTTACAGAAAAAGTACATTACTGCGATAAGGTTCCGTTATCTATCAAAGATGAGAACTGTTTGGACTGTGACTTTGAAGTTATAGCCCGTGTCGTGCAACAGCCAAATTGTTTAGAAGCGCGCATAGCGCACCAAGGACATAAGATTATCGTAGATGTGGAAAGAGAATTCATTGTGGAAGTAATTGGCGAGACAAAGATTTGTGTCAAAGTCGACCCGGATGGGTGTGTATGTGATGAAGATGACTGGGGATATGATGTCTCAAGTGATGACTTCTCACATGTGAATCCAGACTTTCTCGCACAAGATGAGGAAGAGTAGCTCCACACAAAGACCTGACAAATGTCAGGTCTTTTTTGCTATAAAGGATGAAAGGGTGTCAGACACACTTTCATCCTTTATAGTGATAGAGTGTTAGGTTTCCAATAGGATTTGGTCGTTCTATTGGTGGTTGATGTGCTATAATATGTTGTAATTGAATTTAGTTCGTGGAGGATTCTTTATGGCAAAGCAAACACCAATGATGCAGCAATATTTGCAAATTAAGGCACAGTATAAAGATGCCTTTTTATTTTTCCGTTTAGGTGATTTTTATGAATTATTTAATGAAGATGCAACCAAAGCCGCTCAGGAATTAGAGATCACACTCACAAGTCGTGATGGAGGAAATATTCCGATGTGCGGAGTACCTTACCATTCTTCTGCTAATTATATTAAAACGTTAATTGAAAAAGGATATAAAGTCGCGATCTGTGAGCAGGTGGAAGACCCTAAAACAGCCAAAGGCGTCGTGAAAAGAGAAGTTGTACAACTTGTTACGCCTGGTACCGTTATGGAAGGGGCAATGCTCTCTGAAGATGAGAACAACTATTTAGCCTCTATAACCCCATTTAATAACAACACTTTTGTTGTAGCCTATAATGACTTAACAACAGGCGAGAATAGCATCGCATTACTTGAAGATGGGTTTGATGGCGTGCTTAGTGAACTCTTTAACCGTCCTGTTAAAGAAATTATCATTCCGCCTCATTTTGAAGAGGGACAACAAAAAGCATTGCAAGACCGTCTTGGTGTAACCATCTCAATACAAGAGAGAACCATGATTCCGGAAAGTTTTCAACCTCTTGTTGAAAACTTACAAGATGACCGCCTTGTAACTGGATTTGGCCAGTTGTTTAACTATATACAAGACACCCAGAAACGATCCTTAGACCACTTGAAACCCGTCTATCAAATCCAATTGAAAGAATACATGACGCTTGATATGTATTCCAAACGAAACCTTGAGCTTATGGAAACCATTCGTAAGCAAGGAAAGAAAGGTAGTCTCCTTTGGGTGCTTGATAAAACAGTGACATCTATGGGAGCCCGTATGCTAAAGAAATGGGTTGAGCGCCCTCTTCTTCAGAAGGAGAGCATTGAGGAACGTTATAATCAGGTGGAAGGATTCATGGAACAGTTCTTTGAAAGAGAAACTCTTCGAGAATCTTTAAAGTCTGTATATGATTTAGAACGACTTGCCGGTAGAGTAGCATATGGAAATGTAAATGCACGTGATCTAGTCCAGCTTAAACACTCTATAGGACGTGTCCCTGAAATTAAGGCCTTGCTTTCTTCTTTTGAAAAACAGGAACTAAAAGCCCTTGCTGAACAATTGGAGCCCCTTGATGAAGTGCATGATCTTTTAGAAAAAAGCATTATGGATGCGCCTCCTATTACTGTTAAAGAAGGAGGTCTCATTAAAGATGGGTACAACAATCAGTTAGATGAGTACCGGGATGCAGCAAGGAACGGGAAGCAATGGATTGCTGAACTGGAGCGAAAAGAGCGTCAAGAAACGGGCATCAGTAAGCTGAAGATTGGCTATAACCGAGTGTTTGGGTATTACATTGAGGTAACAAAAGCTAATATTCATCTTCTTCCTGAAGGGAGATATGAAAGAAAGCAGACACTCGCTAATGCTGAAAGGTATATCACACCAGAGTTGAAAGAAAAAGAAACGCTTATACTAGAAGCACAGGAAAAAAGTGTAGAACTTGAGTATGATCTGTTTATTGAGGTTCGCGACCAGGTTAAGGCGTTTATTCGTCCACTTCAAAAGCTAGCCGAACAAATTAGTGCGATTGATGTTCTTCAAGGGTTTGCGACAGTGAGTGAGGAGTATCAATACACAAGACCAACTCTTGTAGAGGACAGAGAAGTTTCAATTGAAAAAGGTCGCCACCCGGTGGTTGAGAAAGTTATGCAAAACGATACGTTTGTACCAAATAATGTAGAAATGCCTGAAGATACAGACATACTACTGATCACTGGACCTAATATGAGTGGTAAGAGCACCTATATGCGCCAATTAGCGCTAACGGCTATTATGGCTCAAATTGGTTGCTTCGTGCCATGTGAAGCTGCTAAACTGCCGATCTTTGATCAAATTTTTACTAGAATTGGCGCAGCAGATGACCTTGTCTCAGGCCAAAGTACTTTCATGGTCGAAATGTTAGAAGCTAAACATGCTTTAACACGCGCTACAAACAAAAGCTTGATTTTGCTTGATGAAATAGGAAGAGGGACAAGCACTTATGATGGAATGGCTTTAGCGCAGGCAATTGTGGAGCATATTCATCATAACATCCATGCTAAAACCATGTTTTCAACTCACTATCACGAATTGACAGCCCTTGAAGATCCATTGAACCATTTAAAAAATGTCCATGTAAGAGCAGAAGAATACGAAGGTCGGGTCGTGTTCCTCCACCAGATTCAAGACGGGGCTGCTGATCAAAGTTATGGTATTCATGTAGCTCAGCTTGCGGAATTGCCAGATGGTTTGATCGATCGCGCGAATCAAATCCTTGCTCAATTAGAGGGCGGTTCAAATGCGGAATCGTCAACTGTCTCAAATAAAGAAATCGTAGATGAACCAGACGAGCAATTATCTTTATTTAAAGAAGAACCAGTCTCTGTCCAAGAGAAGAAGCGACAGCCTGAAAGAACTTCTGTTCAAGATGAAGTGTTAAAACAGTTATCAGAACTAGATCTGTTAGAGTTGAACCCGATTGAAGCAATGAATCATCTTTACACATTGCAAAAGCAATTGAAGAGGTAGGAAAGGGGGAGCGAAAGTGGCGACCATTCATCAAATGCCTGATGCCTTAGCCAATAAGATCGCAGCAGGTGAAGTAGTAGAACGCCCTTCATCTGTCGTGAAAGAACTGGTAGAAAACAGTATCGATGCAGGAAGTACGTGGGTGAAAGTCGAGCTAGAGGAAGCCGGGCTCTCCAAAATTAAGATCATGGATAATGGGAAAGGCATGAGTGAAGAAGATAGCGAACGAGCATTTTTACGTCATGCTACAAGTAAAATTACTCATGAAAATGAGCTCTTCCGAGTAAAAACACTTGGATTCCGAGGAGAAGCTTTGGCAAGTATTGCAGCTGTCAGTCGTTTAACTGTTAAATCTTCAACAGGCGAAGCGGCTGGAACGAAGCTTTATTTAGAAGGAGGAGCTTTAAAAGAGAAAGATAAAAGTGACGCCAGGCAAGGGACGGAAATTACCGTTGATGAGTTGTTCTTTAATACACCGGCCAGGTTGAAGTATATGAAAACCATTCATACGGAATTAGGGCATATTACAGACGTAATGAATCGGATGGCCCTCTCTCACCCGGGGGTTCGTTTTGAATGTTACCACAATGGAAAACGCCTCTTTCAAACTACGGGAAGAGGAGATATCCTACAGGTCATTGCACAAATTTACGGAATGTCCACGGCCAAGAAAATGATTCCTATAGAGGCGAAGACGCTCGATTTTACGATTACCGGGTATATTGCAAAACCTGAAATTACGAGAGCTTCCAGAAACTACATGTCTACGATTGTAAACGGCCGTTATATTAGAAACCCTGCTGTGAATAAAGCAGTACTACAAGGGTATCATACACTCCTTCCTATAGGACGTTACCCATTAGTCGTCCTACAAATTGAAATGGACCCTTATCTTGTCGATGTTAACGTTCATCCAGCTAAGTTAGAAGTGCGTTTCAGTAAAGAAAAAGAACTTTTTGATGCCGTACAAGAGGCAGTTACGAGTGTATTTCGTAAAGAAACCCTGATCCCGGAAGTGGAGCAAAAACCAAAGCGCGCCAAAGAAAAAGACCCTTCCGTTCAAGAATCCTTTTCGTTTGATGAACGGCCAGCTCCGGTAATTGCGGAACCCGCTGCTTCACCGGTTAATTCTAGCACTGTAAGAGAAGAGCCAGAATGGATGAAAGAAAGTGGCCAGCCTGACTATGCAGAAATTGTGAAACAGGCCACATCCCCTGTGGTGGATAGAGATTCAACAGAAGACCAACCTTTAGTAAGAGAAGGTGAGGAACCTGTAGCAGAACCCACAGCACGTGTCCCGATCTTATACCCGATTGGGCAGTTGCATGGAACGTATATACTTGCTCAAAATGAAAAGGGGCTTTACATTATTGACCAGCATGCTGCACAGGAACGCATTAAATATGAGTTTTTCCGTGATAAATTAGGGGAGACAACAAATGAAGTGCAGGAATTGCTGATGCCCATGACATTTGACGTTACGAAGCCTGAAGCCATTTTGATACAGGAAAATCTAGAAGAGCTTCATGAAGTAGGGTTATTTCTAGAATCTTTTGGAGAGCAGACATTTATTGTTCGCTCCCATCCTCAATGGTTTCCTAAAGGTCATGAACAAGAAGTCATAGAAGAAATGATTGATCAAGTATTAGACGAACGTAAAGTAAATATTACTAACCTTAGAGAAGAAGCGGCCATTTTAATGAGCTGTAAACGATCTATTAAAGCCAATCATTATTTGAATCATGAGGATATGAAGCGGCTGCTTGACGACTTGCGAGAATCTACTGATCCGTTTACGTGCCCTCATGGTCGCCCGATCATCGTTCATTTTTCTGAATATGAAATGGAAAAGATGTTTAAAAGGGTCATGTAATTTTCCTTTTACAAGGACTGAACCCTCAAAAGGGGTTCAGTCCGTTTTTTATATAGCTCCAGACTAGCCACTATTCATTTTTACCCTTTTAGACAGATTCAAAGTGGATAGAAACGCGGCTTTCTTTTCTCAAACAGAACATGTATAATAACGATAGCAATTTACTACAAGGAACGATTGTTCGTTAAAAAGTGAGGCATTATTAATGAAGCAACCAGTTGTAGCGATAGTTGGACCAACCGCTGTTGGGAAAACCTCTCTGAGCATTGAGATAGCAAAACGTTTTAATGGGGAAATAATAAGCGGTGATTCAATGCAAATCTACAAAGGGATGGATATTGGAACTGCAAAGGTTACAAAGGCTGAGATGGAAGAAATCCCCCATCACATGATTGATATTAAGGAGCCTTGGGACGATTTCTCTGCGGCTGAGTTCCAAGAGAAGGTAACGGATTACATAAAAAAGATTGCTGAAAAGGGAAAGCTGCCGATTATCGCTGGAGGGACAGGTTTATATATTCAGTCTGTCTTATATGATTTTCAATTTTCTCAAACGGCACGAGATGATGAGTTTAGGGAGCGTATGGAGAAAAGGATAGAAGAAGAAGGTGTTGAACCTTTCTTTGATCGACTGAGACAGATCGATCCTGAACAAGCTTCAAAGATTCATCCGAACAATATACGTCGAGTTATAAGGGCGCTAGAGGTTTATGAATTAACGGGTATGACGATGAGTGAATACCAGGAAGCTCAGCAACCCACATCGCCTTACAATCCTATATTAATTGGGTTAAATATGGAGCGTGAGATGCTTTATAATCGAATTAACACTCGTGTAGATTCAATGATTGAAGAAGGGCTCCTCGATGAAGTAGACCGTCTTGTCAAACTAGGGTATGAAAACGCCCAAAGTATGAAAGCGATAGGGTATAAAGAGTTAGTCCCTTATGTGAAAAATGAACAATCACTAGAGGAATCCGTTCAAAATCTCAAACAGAATTCTCGACGCTATGCAAAACGTCAACTTACATATTTCCGTAATAAAATGGACGTGGATTGGTATGAGGTTACGGTGGAAACCGCTGCAGAAAAGTTTGAAGAAATTTTAAATGATTTAGCAGGAAAGCTGAATCAAATATAGAAGTATAGTAAGCACAGATAGAAAAGAGGAGGAAGATTCATGGCCCAAACAGTGAATATCCAAGATCAATTTTTAAATACTCTACGTAAGGAACATGTTCAAGTAACTGTCTTTTTGCTTAACGGTTTCCAACTTCGAGGAGTCGTTAAAGCTTTCGATAATTTCACCGTCATGTTAGAAACAGACGGGAAGCAACAATTAATTTTCAAGCATGCGATTTCTACATTTGCTCCATCAAAGACCATTACGCTAGATAAAGAATAATTGAAAGGCGGACTCTTATTTAGGAGTCTGCTTTTTTTATTGGCGTTAGTTAATAGGCATTTGTCACACCCCATCTCATAATTGCGTATACTGTCTATGAATAAGGGGTGATCCTATTGGATACGCAAGTGACCTATAAAAAGAATGGTCAGATCAATATTATGTTTCATGATCGGGAACATCAAGCAGTTGAATCTAGGGAAATCGCAGCAACTTCTTATACAGCAAACCCTTTTCAAAAGATTGAAACACAATTTGAAGATTTTATCGGCCTCGACCATTTGAAATCTACAGTAAAAGAAATTTATGCAAGTATTTATGTGAATCAGAAAAGAGAAGAAGCAGGTCTTAAACCTTCTAAGCAAGTTCTTCATATGTTATTTAAAGGGAATCCAGGAACAGGTAAAACAACGGTAGCGCGTAAAATTTCCGAGCTTTTTCATGAAATGAATGTGCTTTCTAAAGGTCACTTTATTGAAGCAGAACGTGCAGATCTTGTAGGAGAGTATATTGGGCATACTGCTCAAAAAACGAGAGACCTTGTCAAAAAAGCTATGGGAGGGGTTTTGTTTATTGATGAAGCCTACTCTCTTGCCCGCGGTGGGGAAAAAGATTTTGGGAAAGAAGCCATTGATACATTAGTGAAGCATATGGAAGACCATCATAATGACTTTATCTTAATTCTTGCAGGGTATCCGGACGAAATGGATCGTTTCCTACGTTTAAATCCTGGGTTACAGTCAAGATTTCCGATTATTTTAGACTTTAAAGATTATTCGATTGATGAACTTATGACCATAGCGAAACAAATGGCATCAGAACGAGAATATGAATTCTCTAAAGATGCGGAATGGAAACTAAAAGATCACTTAATTCGAATGCAACAACAAAGAGGAAGCGGTTTTTCAAACGGTCGTTACATTCGAAATGTGATTGAACAATCTATACGTAAGCAAGCGATGAGAATAATGAAACAGAATCGATTTACACCAGCTGAACTCATGCAGATTACTGGCCAGGATTTAATTTTTCAAACAAAGACTTAGCAAGCTCCTCGAACTCGAGGGGCTCCTTTGGCCGTTTCAGGGAGCACTTTTCGCTTTAGAATAAGGTCTGTGTTATGATAGGAGCACGATTAGAAAGGTGAGGGATGTCGTTATGGAACAAGCAGTCATAGTAGCTTGCGAATTACCAGGTAATGATCAAGAGCGATTTCATTCATCCATTGAAGAGTTACAGTCTTTAACAGAAACCGCTCATGGCCAGGTACATAAAATATTTATTCAAAAGCGAAATAAAATACACCCTGCTCTCTACATAGGGGAAGGGAAATTACAAGAAATAAAGGATTATATTGAGATAAATGAAATTGAACTGGTTATATTCAATGATGAACTAGCTCCAGGCCAAATGAGTAAATTAGCTGATTACCTAGACGTGGGAATCATTGATCGTACGCAGTTAATCCTTGATATATTTGCTAGAAGGGCGAATACAAAGGAAGGGAAACTACAAGTTGAGCTTGCTCAGCTTCAGTACATGCTTCCCCGTATTTATGGACAAGGGAAGAACATGTCCCGGCTTGGTGGAGGAATTGGTACACGTGGACCTGGTGAGACCAAGCTTGAAACGGACCGTCGTCATATTAGGCGCCGCATCGATGATATTAAATCCCGTTTAGATCAAGTAGTGAGTCAACGAAACCAATATAGGAAACGTCGTAAAGAAAATCGTGCTTTCCAGATTGCTGTAGTAGGATATACAAATGCGGGCAAATCAACGCTTTTCAACCGATTGACAAACAGTGAATCATTTGAAGAGGACCAATTATTTGCGACACTAGATCCTCTCACCCGTCAAATTCAACTTCCTTCAGGTTTCAGATCTCTTCTATCTGATACAGTTGGGTTTATTCAAGATTTGCCAACTACACTTATTGCAGCTTTTCGTTCTACATTGGAAGAAGTGACAGAAGCTGATTTTATTTTGCATTTAGTTGATGCTTCTCACCCGGATCATATTCAACACGAGAAAACGGTGCATAAGCTGTTGAAAGATTTAGAAGCAGATCAGTTACCAATGCTAACCGTTTATAATAAGCGAGATCTTTTAAGTGACAACTTCTTTCCTGCAACCATGCCAGCTGTAACTATCAGTGCCCATGATCCTATTGATTTGAAGCGTCTTTTAGATAAAATTGAAGAAGTTATCATAGAAGAATGGGAACCATTTCAGACGTACATTCACGCCTCTAAAAGCGATTTCCTTCATCGCGTTGAATCTAGTTCGATTGTCAAGGAACGCGATTTCCTTGAAGACGATGAAAAATACTTTGTGAAGGGGTGGATCGATGCTGATCATCCGCTTTACCATCAACTAAAGAAGAACAATCATAAAGGGGAACAAGAGTAAAACATGAACAAACACGAATTAGAACAATTAGCAGTAGAAACAGAGCAGGATATTAAAGATATTCACCAATCTATAAATGGTCTAGCTGAGTATAATCAGGAACGGGTCTTAAGGGCTTTTAGAAATCAGCAGGTGAGCGATTCCCATTTCAATCCGACAACAGGCTATGGATATGACGATATGGGGAGAGATAAATTGGAGCAAGTTTATGCAGAGGTTTTCGGAGGGGAAGATGCTCTCGTACGACCTCAAATCGTATCTGGTACCCATGCCATTACGATTTCATTGTTTGGCTTGTTAAGGCCTGGAAATGAACTTCTTTATATTACAGGAGCTCCTTACGACACGTTAGAAGAGATTGTAGGGGTACGTGGTTCTGGTAATGGGTCTTTAAAAGATTTTCATATCGGGTATAACCAGGTCAACCTTCTAAATAATGGTTCTGTCAATTATGAAGAAGTTCAAAGAGCGATTACGCCCCATACTAAAGTAATCGGAATACAGCGTTCAAAAGGGTACGCAGCACGCCCGTCATTTACGATAGCAGAAATTAAAGAAATGATAGAGTATGTTAAAGGCATAAATCCTGAAATAATCGTCTTTGTTGATAATTGTTACGGGGAGTTTGCTGAAGAACAAGAACCCATTCATGTTGGAGCCGACCTCATTGCCGGTTCTCTTATTAAGAACCCGGGCGGGGGATTAGCAAGAACAGGGGGATATATTGCAGGAAGAGCTGATCTTGTTGAACAATGTGCCTATCGTTTAACAGCCCCTGGTCTAGGTAAAGAGACTGGTGCTACCTTACATAGTCTGCAAGAGATGTATCAGGGACTGTTTCTGGCCCCTCATGTTGTAGGGGAAGCAATGAAAGGGGCTGTCTTTACCTCTCGTTTCTTAGAGAAGCTAGGGTTCGCAACAACTCCTCATTATTTAGCAAAGCGTACCGATTTAATCCAATCCGTAACGTTTGAGACAGCCGAACAAATGATAGCATTTTGCCAGGAGATCCAAAAGGCCTCACCTATTAATTCACATGTAACGCCATATCCAAGTTATATGCCGGGGTATGAGCATGACGTCATCATGGCGGCTGGAACCTTCGTACAAGGAGGAAGTCTTGAATTAACAGCTGATGGGCCAATTAGAGCTCCTTATACGGCCTTTGTTCAGGGTGGTCTTACTTATGCGCATGTTAAGATTGCGATTAAAATGGCTGTGGAGCGTTTAGTGGCATTAACATGATAGAATGTCTTCAGAGATAAGCCCCTATATCCTTATTATAGGGGCTTTGTTTTTAGGTGTTAAGTTGAGGTTCCTTTTAATTCATAAGATGAAATGGAATCCTAAGTATTAAGGGGATCAAATGAACAATAATAAATTAGTATGTAAGGGAGAGGGTTTTAGTTGAGGTCAATTGCTTTGGGATTTAGTATCATTCTATTATCATTTTTATTTTTCCCGTCTTTTGTAGCCGCGGAGAATTCTGGTTTTACCATCATGGAGGATAAAAATCGCATACATCCTGATCATCAGTGGTCTATTTTTTTCAATACAACAATAGATAAAGACACGATCACGGGTGAAACCATTTATGTAACAGATTCTGAGGAAGAAAAGATTCCAGTATCGTTTAAAGTTGTTCAAAACCATGTAACGGTTATTCCTCCTAAGGGTGGCTATGAACCTGGTCAGAAATACAAGCTCACAATTAGCGATAACATAAAGTCAAATAAAGGGACAGTATCTCAGTCAGTCACACAAATGAGTTTTACGGTTACTGAAAGGTCTGATTTTGAAGATCTTTCTCTTACAAAGGAACAATTGTACATAAACGGCAAAAGGATAGAGAGCCCTTCTGTCTATCAAGTGAACGAGACAATCTATGTATCTATCAAAACACTTTCAAAACAGCTTGGATGGATTTTTAAGAATCAGAATGGGTACGTAACCATTCAACTTGATAAAGGTGCAAGACCTTTAAAACTATACAATGGACGGAATGTGTTGTACAGAGGAGACTATGAGGTCATTCGCTTGAAAGATGGAGATCAGTATATGAGTGACCGGATTAAAGAGCTAGACGGGGAAATGTTTATTCCTATAAATGCAATTGATGATATCACAGAGCTACCGATTAATCGAGTTCAAGCAAATGGGATGGATCATTATGTTGTTGGTAAATCAGTCCCTGATAAGATGTTATATAAAGGTGAAGAGTTTACGAATCCAATGGATGTTCCATTGTTAAATCAAATGGATGAGCCTAGACTTTACAACGGGTGTGAAGTAACAAGTTTAGCGATGATGTTACATTACCATGGTATAAACGTGAGTAAGAATAAATTAGCTGAAGAAATTAGTCGGGTTCCTTTAACCTATTCGAATGGTATGAAAGGAAATCCTAATCTAGGGTTTGTGGGGGACATGGAAAATGGACCAGGCTTATCTGCTTATCACGGACCGGTTGTGAAGCTTGCTAAACGTTATGTCGGTGATCGTGCCCAAGATGTAACAGGGAGTAATCCTTCTGAACTATACGAATATGTAAATCAAGGAATGCCTGTTTGGATTATTACAACTACCCGGTTTCAACCTGTAAGCAATTTTAGAACTTGGCTTACGCCTCAAGGTGCCATAGATGTAACCTTCAGTGTTCACAGTGTGGTCATTACAGGTTATACGGATGATTCTGTTTATATTAATAATCCATATGGAAAAAAGAATCAAAAAGTTAATCGTTCGCAATTTGAAAAAGCCTTTAAACAGATGGGAAGCCAGGCTATAGTTATTCAAAGGTAACCCGGTATTATGTATGGGTTTTCATTTGCGCCATAAGGGCTTTTTTTAATATGTAAAAAAAGCTAACATGTGTTGACAGAATTTGAATCATTACATACAATAAATATAAATAAACGTAACGATAAGGAGGGCTAAATCATGAATGATGAACTACGAAGATCGATGCCTCTATTCCCAATAGGGATTGTAAAATCACTTACTGACCTTTCTGCGCGACAGATCCGGTACTACGAAGAACATGATTTGATTCATCCTGTTCGCTCCGATGGAAATCGACGTTTATTTTCGTTCAATGATGTTGATCGTTTATTAGAAATTAAATCGTTAATTGAAAAAGGGGTTAATCTTGCTGGTATTAAGCAAGTGTTATCGATGCAGCCTCAACAACCTCAACCTCAAACTGAATACTCTGAAGAAGAAATTCAGGAGGTAAGAGAAGAATTATCTGAGAAAGAATTACGAAAAATGCTTAAAAATGAATTATTTCAAGCAAACCGTTTTGGTAAATCATCGTTGCGTCAGGGAGAATTATCACGATTCTTCCATTAATATAAACTAAAGTACACTGGGAGGAGAAAGTCGCTTATGGCAGCTAAATTAACTAAGGACCAGATCCTGGAGAAGATCCAGGAAGAGAACGTTAAATTTATTCGATTGCAATTCACTGACTTATTAGGAACTATTAAAAACGTAGAAATTCCATTTAGTCAGCTTGATAAAGCACTCGATAACCAAATGATGTTTGATGGATCTTCCATTGAAGGATTTGTTCGCATTGAAGAATCGGATATGCTTTTGTATCCTGATCTTGATACGTTTGTTGTATTTCCATGGACATCTGAGAAAGGGAAAGTAGCCCGCTTTATTTGTGATATTTATAATCCGGATGGTACCCCATTTGAAGGTTGTCCTCGCTATAATTTAAAGCGTAACTTAAAGAAAATGGAAGAGCTTGGCTTCTCTGCTTTTAATCTTGGTACAGAACCTGAATTTTTCCTATTTAAGTTAGATGAAAAAGGCGAACCAACTATGGAATTAAACGACCGTGGCGGTTACTTTGATTTAGCGCCAACTGACCTTGGTGAAAATTGTCGCCGTGATATTGTTCTTGAGTTAGAGGAGATGGGCTTTGAGATAGAAGCGTCTCATCACGAAGTGGCCCCAGGTCAGCATGAAATCGACTTTAAATACGCAGATGCATTAAAGCACTGCGATGATATCCAAACGTTTAAACTCGTCGTTAAAACAATAGCTCGTAAACACGGTTTACATGCTACCTTTATGCCTAAACCACTCTTTGGTGTGAACGGCTCAGGAATGCACTGTAACATGTCCTTATTCAAAGACGGGGGAAATTCTTTCTTTGATGAAAAGGGCGATCAGCAATTGAGTCAAACAGCTTATCAGTTCATCGCGGGCATTGTGAAGCATGCTACGAATTTCACAGCTGTGACGAATCCGACTGTTAACTCTTACAAACGCTTAGTTCCAGGATATGAAGCTCCATGTTATGTAGCGTGGTCTGGTCAAAACCGCAGTCCATTGATTCGTATCCCAGCTTCTCGAGGGTTAAGTACTCGTATAGAAGTTCGTAGTGTAGATCCTTCTGCGAACCCATACCTGGCTATGGCTGTCCTATTAGCTGCTGGACTAGATGGTGTCGAGAACGGCTTGAAAGCTCCAACCCCAGTTGATCGAAATATTTATGTAATGGATAAAGAAGAACGAGTAAAACACGGTGTTCAAGACTTGCCGGCAACCCTTTCTGATGCATTAGAATTGCTTAAAAAGGACGAAATAATGGTGAAAGCATTAGGCGAACATTTATTTGAACACTTCATTGAAGCGAAAGAAATCGAATGGGATATGTTCCGTACACAGGTTCACCCATGGGAGCGCGAACAGTATTTATCAACTTACTAAGATTGAAAACCCTTGATGCCATTGGTGTTGA
Organism: Pontibacillus chungwhensis; assembly: GCF_030166655.1. GTDB lineage: Bacteria > Bacillota > Bacilli > Bacillales > BH030062 > Pontibacillus. The sequence goes on from NZ_CP126446.1 coordinate 2,024,796, forward strand.
GGGTTTTTATTTTTTAACATACTCATCTTGTTACAAAAAAATTTACAGACAAAATGATCAAACAGATATTTATTAATAGTGATATAAGAAAAAGCATCGAATGATAATCATTCGATGCTTTTTTCAATGTTTCCGTATTTATATTGAGTTTAGTGAATATGGCGATATAATCCGACAACTTTTCCAAGAATGCTTACATTTTGAACAATTATTGGATCCATTGTAGCATTTTCAGGCTGCAAGCGAATGTGATTTGATTCTTTAAAGAAACGTTTGACCGTAGCCTCATCATCTTCAGTCATAGCCACTACAATATCACCGTTTTGTGCTGTTTGCTGACGTCGTACAATGACCATATCCCCGTCTAAGATTCCAGCTTCAATCATACTTTCACCTTGCACCACAAGAACGAATATATCGTCATCTTGTGCGGCAAGCGTATCAGGTAGAGGAACATACTCTTCAATGTTTTCAATAGCTGTAATTGGCATACCTGCTGTAACTTTACCTATTACAGGAGCATACGTTGCTTCTCCTTTAGGAATGGTAGTGATGGCATCTTCTTCTAACTCTAATACTTCAATAGCTCTTGGTTTAGTAGGGTCTCTTCTGATATAGCCTTTTTTCTCTAGTCTTGACAAATGTCCGTGAACGGTTGAACTAGATGCTAGTCCTACAGCCTCACCAATCTCTCTTACAGAAGGTGGATAGCCTTTTTCTAGTACACGGTTTTTAATGAAATCTAGTATTGCTTCCTGCCTTTTTGATAGTTTCGTCATATTCTTTACACCTCGTACATATCATTTATTACCGTCATTATACCATGATAGGAAACGATATACAAACATTCGTTCGCAAATGTGTTGACAAGAACGAATGTTCGTATATAATGATGTGTAGACACGAACAAAAGTTCTTATTTTCTGGAGGCGATGAATATGTTTCAAAATCTATCAAAACTAGACATAGTATATTTCTTGTTATTTGCAGGCGGCTTAGCCTTTATGTATATTGGGTTACTCTTAAGTTAGGCTTTACTTAAATAGGGACACCGCTATATGATAGAGAAAAAAGGAGATTCTATGAAAGCAATCATCTATTGTCGCGTCAGCACAGAAAAGGAAGCACAAGTTTCGTCTTTAAAACGGCAACGAATCGAACTAGAAGAATTGGCTACTAAACACGGATTTGAAATCCATAAAACAATAGAAGAGCAGGCAAGCGGGTATGATATAGAACGAGATGGGATCTTAGAAGTTTTAGAAATATTAGCAAACGAAGAAGCGGATGTGCTACTAATCCAGGATGAGACAAGGCTTGGGCGGGGGAATACAAAAATTGCCTTGTTTCATCAACTTACTAAACTTGAAGTCCCTGTTTATGCTGTTTCTCACCACGGAGTGCTTACACTTTCTGAATCAGACTCCATGGTTTTGCAAATTGTAGGAATTGTAGAGGAATATCAAAGGAAAATACATAACATTAAGATTAAGCGTGGTATGAGGCGTGCGGTGGATAAAGGATATAATCCTGCTGCTAACCTCTCTAATCAGCATCTAGCACAAGGGCGAGAGAGAAAAGACTTTCCGATCGAGGAGGTTGTTCGTCTTCGATCGAACAATTTGACGTTTGAAGAAATAGCAGCCACCCTTAGAGGAATGGGATTTGATGTATCTAAGGCTACAGTACATAGGCGTTACAAAGAATTCGTTTCACTTGAAAACAAAGCCTAAACGCGTTACGATATAAATAGTAGAAAGGCAAGCATCCTTATGGGACCCTTGCCTTTTTTACTTGGATTCCAACAAGTAAAGGAGCATATAAATGATTTCTCAAGATAAATTAAACCGAATTAACGAATTATCTCATAAATCCAAACAACAAGGCTTATCCATGACTGAACAAAAAGAACAACAAAAATTACGTCAGGAGTACCTGAAGAACTTCCGTAATTCCTTTAAGAGTCAGCTAAAAGGAATGAAAGTAGTAGACCCTGAAGGTAACGATGTAACACCTGACAAATTAAAGCAAGAACAAGAACGTAATAAAAAACATTAATGTAAACACACGAAGGCACTTCGTGTGTTTTTTCTTTTGTATAGGATTTGTAACCTAATGCAATATTTTCCCACTAAGTGCCAAAATATGAATAAGAATGACATTCTATACGCAATTTAAGCTGGTGTAGACAAAGAATTTTCGACTCTTTTTCTTGGAATGCTTGTCACTTAAACGATTTCATTATAGTATTTAGACTGTACATAGTTCGCATTAAGCGAAATGGAAAGGAGCAATTGTATGACACATCAAACAGAACAGCAATCTATTAATACAATCCGCACTCTCTCAATCGATGCGGTAGAGAAAGCGAATTCAGGACACCCAGGTATGCCAATGGGGGCAGCTCCAATGGCTTATACACTTTGGACTGAATTCATGCAACAAAACCCTAAAAACTCAAGTTGGTTTAATCGTGACCGCTTTGTACTATCCGCAGGTCATGGTTCAATGCTTCTATATAGCTTACTTCACCTTTCTGGCTATAATGTAACAATCGATGATCTTAAAAATTTCCGTCAGTGGGGATCAAAAACACCAGGCCACCCGGAATTTGGTCACACAGATGGAGTTGAGGCGACTACTGGCCCATTAGGTCAAGGGGTTGCAATGGCTGTAGGTATGGCGATGGCAGAAGCTCATCTAAGTGCTAAATATAATAAAGACAACTTCAACGTAGTTGATCATTATACGTACTCAATTTGTGGTGATGGAGACTTAATGGAGGGTGTTTCACAAGAAGCTGCATCCTTAGCGGCACACTTAGGTCTTGGGAAATTAGTTGTTCTTTATGATTCTAACGATATTTCATTAGATGGTGACCTAAACCGTTCCTTCTCAGAGTCTGTAGAGGATCGCTTTAAAGCGTATGGTTGGCAAGTAATCCGAGTTGAAGATGGTAATGATACTGCTACTCTTCGCCAATCTATTGAAGAGGCAAAATCGAATACGGATCAACCTACTCTAATTGAAGTGAAAACAGTTATTGGCTATGGTTCACCTAATAAATCAGGGAAGTCTGCCTCTCACGGTGCTCCTTTAGGTGAAGATGAAGCGAACCTAACTAAAGAACACTATAAATGGGGACACGAACCATTCCATGTACCTTCAGAAGTATACCAGGACTTCGAAACAAAAGTTCAAGCACGTGGTGCTGAAGCAGAACAAAAATGGAATGAATTAGTCCAACAATACAAAGAAGCTTACCCTGAACTTGGAGAAGAATTTACTCGTGCGATAAACGATGAACTTCCTTCTAATTGGGACAGTGAGCTTCCTCAATACACACCAGGTGAAGATAAGCTGGCAACTCGTGCATCTTCTGGTGAGATGATTAACGCATTGTCTAAGACTGTTCCAAACTTCTTCGGTGGAAGTGCTGACCTTGCGGGATCTAATAAAACGAGTGTAAGTGGAGAAGAAGATTTCTCTCGTAACAACTATGCTGGACGTAACATCTGGTTTGGTGTACGTGAATTTGCGATGGCATCTGCATTGAATGGTATGGCACTTCATGGTGGACTAAAAGTGTACGGTGGTACATTCTTCGTCTTTAGTGATTACTTACGCCCAGCGGTTCGCCTATCTGCTTTAATGGGGGTACCTGTTACGTATGTATTTACTCATGACTCTATCGCTGTCGGGGAAGATGGCCCAACACACGAACCAATTGAGCAACTGCCATCCCTACGTGCTATGCCAGGTTTATCCGTTGTACGTCCTGCTGACGGGATCGAAACGGAAGCAGCTTGGCGCCTGTCTCTTGAATCAAACTCAACTCCGTCTGCCCTTGTATTAACACGTCAAGGACTACCTACTCTTGAAGGTACAAGTTATGAAGGTGTGAAAAAAGGTGCATATGTAGTAAGTCCTGCTAACAAAGAGGAAGCAGATTGCCTTCTGTTAGCCTCTGGCTCTGAAGTACAACTTGCCGTTCGCGCTCAAGAGAGTCTTCGTGAGAAGGGTATTGAAGCGAGTGTCGTAAGCATGCCTTCTTGGGATCGTTTCAATGCACAGAGTAAAGAATATAAAGAAGAAGTGCTTCCAAGTACCGTAAAAGCTCGACTAGCAATCGAAATGGCTTCTCCATTTGGTTGGGAGCGTTATGTAGGTCTTGAAGGAGATGTGTTAGGCATTGACACGTTCGGTGCATCAGCTCCAGGAGATCAAGTGATGGAAGAATACGGATTTACTGTCGATAATGTAGTGAGCCGTGTAGAACAACTGCTTAAGTAAAAACAATAAAAAACCTGTAAAAGACTTTCTTTTACAGGTTTTTCTTCTATTTCTTCAAAACGACGACTGGAACAAGTAGTGGCTACTGAGACTTGGTACGGAAGTAAGCATATCAATTTGTGAATTCGACAAAACTTTCGCAAGTTGGCTGACGAAATTAGACACATAATTTCTTCCAGATCGGGTAGAATGTCTCTAACAAGGGGGACATGCTATGCGTGAATATGCTTTATTTTGGATTAAGGACGAATTTTCAAGCCACTATTTTCATAAGACCAATGTGTTATTTGATTTTTTGAAAGAATGGAAATACAACCCTGATCAGACGCTATCAAGCACACAGTTTCAGTATGTTACAAAGCCCATTCCGCTAGATATGTTAGTCCACTACGTCACGGAGAAAAATCGTAAACCGGTTGAAATGACCTATTATAAAAATAAGATGTCATTCATTATTCAATGTAAAGGACAAAACATCAGGTTAACGCAAATGAGCGACAGAGAGGTGCGAATCACAGCAGAGAGCCTTCATCAGGCGGAAACCATAATATTTGAAACGCTGCGAACATTTAATCATTCATTTTTTATTATGGATGAGGATATGCGCCAATATGGATGGATTGCGCCTATTAAAAAGGAAGCGATTCTCTAGCCTGCTATTGTATTCTCCTTCTCAATTTACTATAATGTTTGAGAGACAACATGAAGGAGGAAATTTGTACGATGTCCATTGTTTGGGTAATTGTTATTGCCATTGTAACGTTACTTGCTGGCGTAGCACTAGGCTTCTTTATTGCCAGAAAGTACATGATGAACTACTTAAAGAAAAACCCACCGATTAATGAACAAATGTTGCGTACATTGATGATGCAGATGGGACAAAAGCCATCGCAGAAGAAAATTAATCAGATGATGCGTGCTATGAATAACCAACAACAAAAATAAACTTCGAAACGCACAAAAAATCCTTCTCTTACCGTGTAAGAGAAGGATTTTATTATGGATTAGTGGTTGTGAAGCTTTGAATCTCTCTCATTGTAATGAGTAGTGATCCAGTTTTTTAGCTGAGTCAATATAGCAAATGACCAAACAAAATTAATTGTAAGAACACCAGCTAACAAGGACATGTCATGGTAAACGATCGTGTCATAAGGTTTTATAGCCACAATGATGGTAGATTGGACAATCAACAAGATCATACTTGCAAGCAGGGAAGCCGTAATCCGTACCATACAGTAGTCCTCCTCTTTTTAAAGGTTCCCTTGAATAAATTTAATATACATTATATTCACAATTTGTTCAATTTTTAATCACAATTTTGTCATTTATTAAATATAGCGAAGGATAGAGTTTCAAAATGTAATTGTTTACAATGGAAGTGGAAGAGTTATCTTAATCGAAACCATTATTAAAGGAGCTTTAACATGGATCTTAATTTGTTTTTGACATTCGGAGCAGGTTTTTTATCTTTTATCTCTCCCTGTGTATTGCCTTTATATCCGGCATTCCTCTCTTATATTACAGGAATGAGTGTAAATGAATTGAAATCAGAGAATGCTATGCTTGATAGGAGAAGTATTTTACATACGGTTCTCTTTCTAATTGGTTTTTCAAGTATTTTTATCCTTCTTGGTTATTCAACTTCGTTTATTGGGGAGTTCTTTTACCAATATCAGGATTTGATTAGGCAATTAGGCGCGATTTTAATCATCTTCTTTGGATTTGTCATTATTGGAGTGTTTAATTTTGAATTTCTGATGAAAGATCGTAAAATTACCTTTAAGAACCGTCCTGGGGGCTATGCTGGCTCACTTCTTATTGGTATGGCGTTTTCAATGGGGTGGACCCCTTGTACAGGTCCTATTCTGGCAAGTGTTTTAACCTTGGCAGCCCAAAATCCTGAGAGTGGTATGCTTTACTTAATTACATATTCACTTGGTTTCTCAGTTCCATTTTTAATCCTTTCTTTCTTTATAGGACGCATGAATTGGATTAAACAACACAGTGCTCGCATCGTTAAGATCGGTGGATATGTGATGATTTTTATGGGGATCTTCTTATTCTTTGACTTAATGACAAAATTAACGTCTTATCTTGCGAGTCTGTTTGGCTTTAGTGGTTTCTAATCGAGGATGGCATTTAAGCTACATTTATATTATGATAGAAGTATGTTTGAAAAAGGAGAAGACATAATGCGAACAAACGACTTAATACTGCGAACCACAACAATATTGATTGCTTTTATCTTGTTGGCATTTTCTATTTACCTCTTCTTAGCAGGGCATAATGCTCCTGGAGGAGGATTTATTGGAGGATTAATGACAGCAGCGGCAATTGTATTAATGTATATGACATATGGCTATGATCAAGTGAATAAGATCATCCCTATTAATTTCCGCTACCTTATACCTGTAGGATTATTGATTGCTGTTCTAACAGGATCCGGCTCCTTTTTATTTGATGAGCCATTTATGAGTCAAACATTTGCTCACTTACATCATGTACCTATTTTCGGCGAAATGGAATTAGCTACAGCGATGTTATTTGATTTAGGTGTGTATTTAACGGTTGTGGGAATCACGTTAACCATTATTTTATCGATTGCCAACGATCAATAAGCTTTATTGTGCAAGGGGGGACATCTTTGGCTAACATATTAATTGTCGATGATGCTAAATTTATGAGGATGACACTCGGAACGATTATAGAAAAAGGAAATCACACCGTCATAGGTGAAGCAGAAGATGGGAGAGAAGCTATTGATTTATTTCATAAGCTTAGTCCTGATTTAGTTACAATGGACATTACAATGCCTGAAATGAATGGACTTGAAGCAGTCGATTCCATCTTATCCTCTCAACCATCCGCTAAAATCATTATGTGCTCTGCAATGGGTCAGCAAAAGATGGTCGTTGAAGCGATAGAGAAAGGGGCTAAGGACTTCATCGTGAAACCCTTCGATGAAACAAGAGTCCTTGACGCGATCAACCGGGTACTATAAATAGCGTCAAGCTAATACATAAGATTAAGACATTCGAAGAGGGTTGATTTCATGTTTTGGGCAATAGCCAGTACCGTAGGAGCAGCCTTAATGGCGACTACAATGATATTCATTCGGATGAGGGCTTCAAGGAGGCCTGCATCGGTTAAAAAAATAATTTTACCACCCTTCTTTATGAGTACAGGGGCTTTTATGTTTGTGTTTGAGCCCTTTAGGGTGGAGTGGATGCAAGTATTAGAGGCCTTTTCAGTAGGAGTATTTTTCTCTTTATTTTTAATTAAGACGTCCACATTTGAGATCCGAAAAGATAACATTTATTTAAAGCCCTCAAAAGCTTTTGTGTTTATTCTATTTGGATTGCTTATTTTAAGGATTATATTAAAATTAATCATTGGACAAACGGTTTCTCTCGGGGAAACGAGTGGTATGTTCTTTCTTCTTGCATTTGGGATGATTTTAACATGGCGTATCGCTATGTTGTTTAAATACCTTCGTTTACGAAAAGAGCTACCTTCACAAGTGAATAAGAAATGGAATGCTTCAAACTCATAAAAGCCTGCAACTTTACGTTGCAGGCTTTTATGTGGGTTAGGATTGTTCAAACAAAGGTTGATACGGTTGAACATCGATATTTTTTTCGTGGAGGGTCTTTTTCAAAAATTTATGATCCCTTTTGGGTGTGGCAAGAATATAACCTTCTATGATGATATCCTGAGTAATCGTTTTAGCTTTTTTTTGAAGAGCAACCTGGGCAATTCTAGCTGCAATTTTTTGTTTGGCTACATCTCGGAATAATTCTGGTACCGGTGTTACAAGTTCTTCTAGGAATGCTTTTTGTTCGTCATTCCACATGTGTAAAGTTTCTTCAATGTAATGTTCTTCCCAGTCAATGATAGATTTCCCGTCTTCTTTAGGTAAGCGCTTTAAGAATTTACGAAACATAAAGTAGCCACCTATCGCTAATAGAGCTACCATAACGACGGTCCATCCAAGAATAAATAAAGCAAAGGTAGAGTTCATGCAATCACCTTTTCCGTTGTAATCATACCTATTACTAGTATAAGACAGCTCTTATTAGGATTCAATACGCCTGATGATTTTATACCTCATTTTGGATAATCGACAGGAATAAATCATCTGCTGGAGAATAGAATGTCAAAGAACAGAGAATATTTGTCATCAGCTATCATAATTACTAATTATTTGAAGTTTTTTAAGTACTTTTCTTGAACGATGTTAATTTTGTGGGATAAAATGTTATTATGTGTTGTAAGGAAGAGGAGGGCAGGTAGGATGAAAGAGAAATCAGAGCAATCCCCAACAGACTATCATTATAAAGATCCGTATTGGGTATCTTATACTTCATTGGCTGATCTTCCACCTGTATTCCAAAGGTGGATTGATTTACATGGATTTGATTTAATCAGTGTGTGTGATCACCAAGGAGCTATTCAATATGTTACCGCTTCCTCTAAGAGATTAATCGGGTATACAAAAGATGCACTATTAGGTACATATATATTGGATTACGTATCTCCTCAAGATAAAATACGTTTAATGAAGTCTCTTCGAAAGAATGAAAAAGGAGACCTTGTTACCTCAGAAGTGCAAGTAAAACATCGTTCAGGAACATACATTTGGGTAGAGGTTGTCTCCTCTTCTGTATATGATCCAAAAACAAGAGATGATGTTGTCATTGCGGTTATCAGGGATATTTCTGATAGGAAAGAAGCGGAAGAAATGATGATTCGTTCAGAGAAAATGTCTGTTGCGGGTCAACTAGCAGCCGGTATTGCCCATGAAATTCGTAACCCTCTCACTTCTTTGAAAGGTTTTTTGCAGCTTCTTGAAGCAGGAATTGAGGGTAAAGACGAGTATTATTCAATAATGGGAGAGGAAATTGACAAAATAGAAAACATCACATCAGAACTCTTGTTTATTTCAAAGCCTATGACGAATGATCCTAAAGAAGAATCTGTAGTTTCTCTAATGAAAGATGTATGTAAGCTTATGGAAACACAGGCGCACTTACATAACGTAGATATAGAAATTAAACAAGAAGAGTGGTTAAAAGTCTATTGCGATCGTTCACAAATTAAGCAAGTGTTTATTAATATCATAAAAAATGCAATTGAAGTGATGAGTGACAGTGGAGGGACTGTTTCCATTGATATTTATGAACGAAATGGGGATGCTTGCATGGATGTTATAGACGAAGGGCCTGGTATTCCTGAACATTTAATAGAAAAGATAAAGGAGCCATTCTTTACAACGAAGAAAAATGGCACCGGGCTTGGACTGATGATTACAAATCAAATCTTAGAGAAGCATGATGGGAGCTTGACCATTTTAAATAATGAACCAAAAGGGAGTATATTCCGTATTCGTTTACCTCTCTACCTGAGCTGAACATCAAATAGAAAGTTTGAACAAGTTGTCGATATCTAAGGGTTTGATACTTAAGGAGGGAATGGTTTGATTAGACAAGAAATAAAAGAGGAAATAGTCGAACATGTGTATGAGCGTTATCTCATTCATTATCCAGAACTAATGGTATATTATGATGACATAAAACTTGCTCACATTAAACAGGATACTCTTTATCATTTAGAACACCTCGAATCAACTTGGCCAATGAAGATGGATGTCATTTTTTTAGATTACACAGAGTGGGTTGATACTGTTTTAACGAGTAGAGGGATCGAAACAAAACTGTTAGAAGATTGTTTTATCTGGATGAAAGAATTCATGCTCTCATATGAGCAGGATGAGGAGTTCTCTTATTACACCTCTTTATTATCCCAAGCAGCCCAATTGTTACAAAATGAAAAGAGCAAATAGCAAGGGGACCAAAACAACGATGTTTTGGTCCTTTTTTATATTACATATCATGAGAAGAGTGGTTCTTCTGACGCGAATGATTCCTGTTTTTTACCTTATGAGACCCGCTAGTGGGCTCCCCGTAGGGTTGTTTAGGGCCTTTTGGAAGTGAAACGCGATCTTGTTGTTTGGGACCTTTTGGTTTACCAGACATGATCATCTCTCCTTTCATATTTAGAATTTGATGTTTATCGGTGATTTATACAAGTGAAGGTATGGAAAAAGCAAATGTACATACACTAACGATGAAATCACTATAAGGAGTGGAACTATGCCGTATCACAAAAATAAGCAACAGGCTTTTCAAGCTGCTCAACAAGGATACCAGCAAGCAATTGATGCAAATGAAACCCGTTTACAATCTGTAGATCAGGCGGATTATGGAAAGGAACTGGCGCATTTAACTCAAGAGGTGAATGAGGCCTACCAACAAATCGATAAAGCATTAGAAGTAGCAAGCGAGCATCAGTATGATCAACTTAAGCAATACCAGGATCAGTTAAGTCAAATTATAGCGGAATTAGAGAATTAAGAAAGTGTCCTTCCCTCACGGGTTGGGACACTTTTTTTGTGATGAAACTATGCTATTGATTCTTTTTACGCTTTTTGTTGTTCTGACGTTCCTCTGCGCTTAATGGATGCTGTGGTGTTTCCTCGTTGTATCCAGCACCTTGTCCTTGTGCAGAAGCATCATTCATACCTGGTCTTACATGGTTCGCTTTACGTTTTTGACTCATATTTTTCACCTCCATTCTTATTATGAGGAAAAATTCGACGAAATATTTTACTTATAAATCGTTTTCATTTAAAATGATAGTTGCAGAATTTTTCTTTCAATTCTTAATTGGAAGTCAAACAATGGGGGATCGTTGAAACAGAGCAATTTGTTTAACGATTTCATTATCATTGAGGGGGTAAAGGATTATGGCAGTAAATGATGCTTACAATGCACGCAAGCAATTTGAACTCAACGGAAAAACGTACAACTACTATCAGTTAAAAGCGCTTGAGGAAGCTGGATACGGAAAGATTTCCCGTCTTCCATATTCCATCCGCGTCTTACTTGAATCAGTATTACGCCAATATGATGGCGAAGTCATTCAAAAAGAACATGTAGAAAAACTCGCAAAATGGGGAGAAAAAGATTCTGAAAGCGTAGACGTACCTTTCAAGCCGTCACGCGTTATCCTTCAGGACTTTACAGGTGTTCCTGCAGTAGTAGACCTTGCTTCATTACGTAAAGCAATGGTCGACATGGGGGGCAGCCCGGATAAAATCAACCCTGAAGTGCCTGTAGACCTTGTTATCGACCACTCTGTACAAGTTGATAAGTACGGTACACAGGATGCCCTTCAAGTAAATATGGAATTAGAATTTGAGCGTAATAAAGAGCGTTATGAATTTCTAAATTGGGCTAAGAAAGCCTTTGATAACTATGAAGCTGTTCCACCAGCAACGGGTATTGTTCACCAGGTTAACTTGGAATACATTGCTAATGTGGTTCACGCTTTAGAAAACGAAAACGGTGAATATGAGACATACCCTGATACATTAGTGGGAACAGACTCCCATACTACGATGATTAACGGTCTAGGTGTATTAGGTTGGGGTGTTGGAGGCATTGAAGCGGAAGCTGGAATGCTTGGACAACCTTCTTATTTCCCAGCTCCCGAAGTAATCGGTGTGAAGTTAACAGGTGGTTTCCCACAAGGGACAACAGCTACTGACTTAGCACTTAAAGTCACACAAAAACTTCGTGAGAAAAATGTAGTTGGGAAGTTTGTAGAATTCTTCGGGCCTGGACTAAAAGACATGCCACTAGCTGACCGAGCTACTATTTCGAATATGGCTCCAGAGTACGGCGCTACTTGTGGTTTCTTCCCAGTAGATGAAGAATCTCTTGAATACTTACGCTTAACAGGTCGCAGCGACGAGCAAATTAAGGTTGTAGAGCAATATTGTAAAGAAAACAACTTATTCTATTCTCCTGAATTTGCCGATCCTGAATTCACTGACCTTGTGGAAATTGACTTATCAGAATTAGAGCCTAATTTGTCTGGACCTAAACGTCCTCAAGATTTAATTCCTTTATCCGAAATGAAGGATTCCTTTAACCATGCATTAACTGCACCAGAAGGAAATCAAGGCTTTGGCTTATCTGCGAAAGAAAAGGAAAAAGAAGTAACGATTGAACATCCAAATGGTAAATCTTCTACAATGAAAACGGGATCTGTGGCAATTGCAGCGATTACGTCTTGTACGAATACTTCTAACCCACACGTTATGCTAGGAGCAGGTCTTGTAGCTAAGAAAGCTGTAGAAAAAGGCTTAGAAGTACCAGAGTACGTTAAAACATCCCTTGCACCAGGTTCTAAAGTTGTAACAAGATACTTAGAAGACTCAGGATTAATGGAATACCTTCAGCATCTTGGCTTTAACCTTGTAGGTTATGGTTGTACAACTTGTATCGGTAACTCTGGTCCACTTGCAGAAGAAATCGAAGAAGCTATCGCACAGAATGATCTAACTGTATCTTCTGTCCTTTCAGGTAACCGAAACTTTGAAGGTCGTATTCATCCTCTTGTGAAAGCGAACTATCTAGCTTCGCCACCACTTGTCGTTGCGTATGCGTTAGCAGGCACAGTTGATGTTGACCTTAAAAATGATCCGATTGGCAAAGATAAAGAAGGAAAACCTGTTTACTTTAATGATATCTGGCCATCTATTGAAGAGATCAAAACAGAGATTGATAAAAATGTTAATCCTGAAATCTTCCGTAAAGAATATGAAAATGTATTTGATTCAAACGAAAAATGGAATAAGATTGAAACTACAGATGAGCCTCTCTATGATTGGAACGAGGACTCAACGTACATTCAAAACCCACCTTTCTTTGAAGGGCTTTCAAAAGACCTTGAGTCTGTTAAGAGCCTAAATAACCTACGCATGGTTGGTAAGTTTGGGGATTCGGTTACAACTGACCATATTTCCCCAGCAGGTGCAATCGCAAAAGATATGCCAGCTGGACAGTATTTGCAAGATAAGGGTGTATCTCCAAGAAACTTTAACTCCTACGGTTCTCGCCGAGGAAATCATGAAGTTATGATGCGTGGTACGTTTGCTAATATCCGTATCCGTAACCAATTAGCTCCTGGTACAGAAGGTGGCTATACAACCTATTGGCCAACTGGCGACGTTATGCCTATTTACGATGCAGCAATGAAATATCAACAAGATGGAACACCATTACTTGTGGTAGCTGGTAAAGACTATGGCATGGGAAGTTCTCGTGACTGGGCTGCTAAAGGTACGAATCTTTTAGGTATTAAAACCGTTATAGCTGAAAGCTTTGAGCGTATTCACCGCTCAAACCTTGTTATGATGGGGGTTCTACCACTTCAATTTAAATCTGGAGATAGTGCAGATTCATTAGGCTTAACAGGTCAAGAAACCTTTAATATTGAGATTGATGAATCTGTTCAACCACACGATGAAGTGAAAGTGGTTGCTACAGATGATAAAGGAAACAAGACTGAATTTAATGTCATTGCACGATTTGATAGCCCTGTTGAAATTGATTACTACCGTAATGGTGGTATCCTTCAAAAGGTTCTTCGTGACAAAATGGCTTCTAAGTAAGTAATAGGTAAGAAGCAGTTACACAATGTGTGACTGCTTCTTTTATGTATAATTATATAGTGGAAGGGACGTCATATAAGTTTGTCCAATTTCTTGTAGGTTCAATCAAATTCATAGCTAATTTTGACAATTCTTTTACGTTGTGGGGTATATTCTTTACATAAGGCTTGCTCCAAATTAGTATAGATAATAATACGACTATTTAGGAGAACAGATATGTCTATTCCTTCTATTTCAATAGGTCCAATAGTCCTTCAAAGTACATATATCATATGGGGGATTGGGGCTATCTTAGCCTATATTTGGATCATCATTTTAAATACTATCCGTAACAATGAGAAGAGTTCTATTTACGCCAATGAATGGCTACAGTCCCTTTTGTTAATAGCGATAGTCTGGAAATTCAGCTATGTCCTTATACACCCCTTGGAGGTCGCTCACTCTCCAGAACGAATCCTTTTCTTAAATGGTGGAAGACTCGGGATGGGAATCGGAATCGGATTATCTTTTCTAATCTACGTTAAGTCCATCCATAGAATAGGACTCCCTGTTCTTTACTCTGTTAGTTTATGGATGGCGGGCCACTTCATGTGGATAGGACTCACCCAATCGGTTTTTACATTAGCATTAACCATTTATAAAGCACCATTGTGGCTATCAGGATATTTTATAGCTCTCTCATTATCCTATGTATGGGCAACACATCTTCACCAGTTCCGATCTTTAATACACTATGTCCAATTGGCACTTGGAGGTTGGGTTGCTTACAAAGTAATGTTTACCACCCTTATGGTGGATGATGTGATGGTGTGGATTTCTTTTGTCTTCTTATTCGGTTTATTCTATCTTGATTATGTAATTAGTAAAGGGCGTGGTAGTAAATGATTAAACGAATTGTTGGGGGTCTCATTATTCTTGGTTTGTTTGCTTTCGCTATTGTCAACGTACTACAGGATGACCAAGAAGGAGGAGAGGCTGTCACATTAAATAATGAAGATGGGACGGCCATGCAACCTCCCAATGGACCTGAAGGACTAAAGGTTGGGGAGTATGCTCCTGATTTTACAGTAACAACGTTCGAAGGTGAAGAAAAGAAGTTGTCGGATCTAAAAGGCAAGAAAGTCTTCTTGAATTTTTGGGCAACATGGTGTCCTCCATGCCGAGTAGAGATGCCAGAAATGGAAAAATTCTATGAGGAATTTGGAGATGAAGTAGAAATCATGGCAGTAAACGTAACCTCTACTGAAAAAAGTGTGAAAGATGTAACTTCATACGTTCATAATGAGGGATTCACCTTTCCGATTTATCTAGACCGTGAGCGAAATGCAGCCAATCGATATCGTATACCTGCTTATCCAACGACTTATTTTATTGGGTCAGATGGTAAAATCCAGAGTAAATCCTATATTGGTGCGATGGATTACGATTTTATGAAAAAAATGAAAGATAAATTAAAGTAATTTAGGTATATTTTCTGACAATTCAGCCGATCCTTAAGCTACTGAGATAATAAAGGAGTGAAGGGTCATGCCACGTAAGAAAAAACCTACTTTTGAAGAACTTATACAAGAAAACCGACGAAAAATCATTGAAGACGAGCATTTAATGAATCAAATTGAGGAAAGAATTGAAAAGCGAATGAATGATACGTTAAACAGATAGTCCAAAGGGCTATCTGTTTTTTGTATAGAATTAGCCCTTGGGCACACACTAAGCCATGTAACCTCAGAAAGGATGTGGCTACATTATGGGTAATCCAAAAAAGGATTCAAAGCACTTTGTTCCCAGTCATCCAGGAACACAACCTAGAGAAGCTGGAAGTAACAAAGGTAAACAAATGCAAATGCAAAATGCACATAAACCGAAAGTCATCCAAACTAAAGGGAAGAAATAGGGAGGAATCGATATGGGTAAAAACAACCAACGATATGCGAATCCTGACGATCGTAGTGACAATGTTGAAAAGCTTCAAGAAATGGTCCAAAATACTATTCACAATTTAGAAGCTGCTCATGAAACGATGCAGTTCTCCTCAGAAGAAGAGAAACAAAAGATTATGGCTAAAAATAAACGTCGTGAAGAATCCATTGCATCTTTCCGCAATGAAATAAAAGATGAAGCTAAACACAAGCAAGATCAGTAAAAAGAGCGCCCAATTTAGGGCGCTCTTTTTTTAAAAGAATGTACGGACAAGCTTATTAAGCAGTCACGGTTAGTATAATCGCATTAATCTTCACTATATAAGGCATTTCATATGGCCAAAACATCATCATCAACGTGATAGGCTTACTTATGATACAATATGTTAATGGATTACGTATAGTAAGGATGATGACATGACGATTGATAATGAACGAAAGAATAATATACAGAACTGGACGACCTTAAGCGCTCATCCTCCGCTAAAAGAAACGGAAGCGTTACGATATATTAATGATTACGAAAATGGGCATGCCCATATAGATGCGTTAATTGTAAGTCGTTTATATAGCCTTATCGCATATCATCGACTTAACCGAACAATCATGAATCATGATAAGATTGCAGAAGAATTTATTTCAAAAGCTAAGAGTACAGCTGAAAATGATTCAGTCGTGTTGGAATTACAAGAGCTCCTAAATGTCCGAACACACTTACAGATGTTAGAAGGTCATACATTTAAAAATTATGCTTTACATGAAACGGATCATCAATCAGTAAAAAGAAAGAAGTTACAACAGATTCTTGAGAAGGTTGAACCACTCGAAGAAAAGTGGTCCACAGAATTTAGTTATTCAGGAGAAGGGAAAGAAACTCCCGTTCAGACTTTATTTGAAAAAGGTCAATATCTGTTTAATGAGTTAATCCAAGAAATTGGTCCACATAAACGCAATGAGACGAATGGATTTAACCATGTTTCCATTATGAGGATTAACCAGCTGTTAAGAGAGCTCGATCAATTAACAAATGAATTGGAAAAATTCTTGCCGGGGACAGAAGATGATCATAAAGGCAAAGACCCCTTAAAACAGTTAGATAGTATGGTTGGTCTTTCAGAAGTGAAATCCTATATCCACCGTTATTATCATTATTTGAAGTACCAGCAATACCGAAAAGATATCGGTTTTCAGATGGTTGATGAACCTGAGCTGCACATGATTATTACAGGAAATCCAGGTACAGGAAAAACGACGATAGCAAGACTCCTTGCCAATATTTATTATGATCTTGGTTTGCTCGATACTAGGGATGTGATTGAGGTCAACCGTTCACACCTTGTAGGTTCGTATGTTGGGCAAACAGAGGAAAATACAATGAACTATGTACAACAAGCTATCGGGGGTATTCTCTTTATAGATGAAGCCTACAGTCTTCAGCGTGAAGGACAAACAGGCAATGATTATGGGCAAGCGGTCATTGACACGCTTGTGTCAGCTATGACAAGTAAGGAATACGGAGATAAATTTGCTGTTATATTAGCGGGATATCCTGACGAGATGAGGCAATTCCTTTGGGGAAATCCTGGTCTTCGCAGTCGCTTTCCGGAGCAAAATCATGTCCACCTTCCTAACTATTCCATTCCAGAATTAATAGAAATTGGTGAACAAACTGCCCTCGAAAACGACTATTTCTTTACAGAAAAAGCGGTCCAGAATTTAGAACGTTCAATTGATAAGCAACAAGTAGATGATACGTTTGGGAATGCAAGAGCGGTTAGGAATATAGTGTTACAGACCATATTCCAAAAAGGAGCTAGTGAGTCCGATCAAGCTGATCATGAATCAAAAATTGACCTCATGCGTATCGAAGAGAAAGACTTTTCTTCACCGGATTCACCTGAGGAAGATAACAAATCACCAATGGAACGACTTGAGCAACTTATCGGCTTAAAACCAGTTAAAGATGAAGTGAAAAAGCTCTCATCTTTTGTCAGGTTACAAAGGAAGAGGGAAGATAAAGGGCTCCCGTCCGTACCTATACAATTGCATGCTGTTTTCTCCGGTAACCCAGGTACAGGAAAAACGACAGTAGCTCATATCTATGCTGATATTTTAAAAGAGTGTGGCTTATTAAAGCGAGGGCATGTAATCGTTGCATCCAGGAGTGATCTTGTTGCAGGTTATGTTGGTCAGACGTCCATTAAGACTAAAAAGAAAATACGGGAAGCTTTAGGTGGAGTTCTATTTATCGATGAAGCCTATTCACTTTTCCAATCTGGATCAAATGACTTCGGTAAAGAAGCAATCGATACACTAGTAGATGAGATGACCAAACACAATGAGAATCTTGTGGTGATATTAGCTGGTTATAAGAGGGAAATGTCTTCTCTTATCCAAAGTAATCCAGGACTTTCTTCTAGGTTTAAGAAGTTTCTACATTTCCCTGATTATAGTCCAAGAGAACTAGTAGAAATGACAAAATATCAAGCAAGCACTCATAAATACGTAATAGAACCAGATGCGTTATCCTTCTTAGACGATGTTTATGAGACACACTCCATCGATGGGAATGGGCGTTATGTTAAGAACTTGGTTGATGAAGCTATTCAATATCAAGCTCTAAGAATTGATGAACAAGATGAAGAAGGCTATTATGATGTATTATCCAAACCTGATCTAGAATTGGCTTGGAATGCAATGAAAGGGAGAGAAATAGGATGATGACAACAACAGATGTAAAAGTACGATACCAGGAAACAGATCAAATGGGAGTTGTTTATCATGCTAATTACCTTGTTTGGTTTGAGCTAGGTCGAACCGCATTTATTGAAGAATTAGGGTTTCAATATCACGAAATGGAAGAAAGTGGGGTTGTGTCGCCTGTCGTGGATGCAAATATCCAGTTCAAACAACCACTACGATATGGTCAGACGGCACGTGTTCATACATGGCTAGATTATTATGATGGCATTCGGGTTACCTATGGATATGAAATACAGACTCCAGAAGGTGAAATAGCTGTAACAGGTACCACAAAGCATGTTTGTGTAAAGAAGGATAGCTTTAAACCTGTTTCCATTCGTCGTTTCTTCCCAGATTGGCATGAGGCTTATCTAAGTGCTAAAGGGGAAGAATAAGGTGGCCTTTGGTTTAAGACGTCATGAAGTTGATGAATGGAAGAGGCGTGTGAAGGCAGGGGAAATTGCCTTTCTTACTCATTATTGGTATGATAACCGGTTTCCTGATGTAAAAACCGTCACAAAAGTAGGGTGTATGAACCTTCAGAAATTAAAACGATGGGGGAGTCAATACGGTTTGAAACCCGAATGGATTCATAACGACCCTAGGTTTCCTCATTTTGATTTAATGGGAGATACCCAAAAAGAAATTCTAAATCACGAAGGTTTGTATGAACACATTAATCGTTTTGATTTGTAAAAAAATGAATAAAAAAATGCCAGGATGAATGACCATCCTGGCATTTTTTTATTCACTGTCTTCTTGATAATAGTCGAAATCAGGTTCTTGTGTATCAGGGTCATATTTAACCGTTACGTTATAATCATCAAAATACCACGCATCTTCTTGTTCTACATAGAAACGAATTCCCTCTTGTTGGTCCTCTGCTATAGGCTCGGCAGGTTCATCCGGACGTACGCCAAGGGACATTCCTGGCTGGAGGCCTCCAACACCACCATATCGAACAAAGAAGCGTAAGGAATCGTTCTGTTCGAGTTCTAATTCATCCTTATACCATTGTGCTGCTTCTTCTTGAACTTTTAATTTCATATTTTCAACTCCTTGCAGGTATTGTCTTAATATTCATCGTAATACAATAAAGGGTAGGTTTCAAATAAAGAGAACTATATAATCGGTTAAACTCGAGAGGAAGTGAAAACTAAAAATGCATTTAATTGAGGCACATAAACTACACAAAGAATTTAAAAGGCATACGGTTGTAAATGATATAAGTTTCGAGATTAGAAAGGGAGAAATTTTAGGGCTTCTTGGGCCAAATGGGGCAGGGAAATCTACAACGATCTCCATGATTGCTTCTCTTTTGAAACCGACAAAAGGGGAAATCTTTTATGAAGGGGATTCTGTTATAGAGAAGCCTGATACGATTCGATCTAAATTAGGTTATGTACCCCAGGAAATTGCCCTTTATCCTGAATTTACAGCTCTTGAAAATCTTCAATTTTTCGCCAAAGTGTACAATATCCCAAGAAAAGAAAGAAAAGAGAAGATCCATCAAGCTCTTGAGTACGTAGGGTTGGTTGATCGTGCAAAGTCAAAAGTGAATGAATTTTCAGGTGGGATGAAACGACGATTGAACATAGCCTCTGCTCTTATTCACGGACCAGACTTTCTTATTATGGATGAACCTACCGTAGGCATTGACCCTCAATCCAGAAATCACATATTAGAGATGGTAAAGGAACTTAATAAAAAAGGAATGTCGGTTTTGTACACCACCCACTATATGGAGGAGGTCGAAGCCATATGTGATCGGATCTTGATATTGGACCATGGTCATATTATCGCCGAGGGTACGAAAGAGGAGTTAATTCAACTCATCCAACACCAAGATCATATTGAAATGAAAGTGGAAACAAGAGATGAACGTTTTGAAAAAGAATTAATGGAACTTGTAGCAGTTGAATTGATTGAATTCATTGAAGATGCTTACATGCTATCAGTGAAGAAACAGGCGGACGTACTACCGGATATATTTCGATTGGCCAAAGAATATCAAGTACATATTTATCATATTCAAGTGAAAAAGCCGAGGTTAGAAGATGTGTTCTTGCATCTTACTGGCCGTTCGTTAAGGGATGAATAGGAGGGTGACTATGTGGATACATGCACATAAGGATTGGAAGCGTATGTTAAAGGATCCGAAAGCTCTCTTAATTGTATTATTCATGCCTGCATTGCTGACAGCGCTATTAGGTTTGTCTATTGGGAAGATGATGGATGGTTCAGGAGAAATCGATACAATCTCCTTAGGAGTGTTTGATCAGAGTGAACCTGCTACTTGGAATATAGAAGGAATGCCTGAAGAATTTACGCCTTCTGATCCACCAAATGACTTTGTTGCTTTATTTAAAGAAGAAGTTCTTAAAGGAGAAGAATTGAAATCTTTTATTCATATTGAAGAGATTGAATCTGAAGAGGAAGGAAAAGAACGGTTACAAAATGGCGAATTAACTTCTTTCATTTCTTTTCCAGCATCTTTTAACCAAAATGTGGTTGATGCATTATTGCTTTCAAATCAATCTGATCTTCAAGTAGATCTATGGCAGAATCCTGATCAGGCCTTACAAAGTGAAATTATAGCCAGTATTGTAGAAGGCTACACGACACAACTGACTTCGCTTGTTGTACAAAAAGAGGGAACGATGCGTTTTTTAGCTGAAGAGGGCCTCTCCCCTGCCATAACGGCAACAAAGATGCAAGACTCTTTCGAGGCTAACAGTGAGGGGGGAAATCGAATTAAATTGTCCAGAGCTTCTATAGACGGCTTAGATTCTATATCTGGTATTCAATATTATACAGTAGGGATGGCCGTTATGTTTATGCTCTATGTGGCGTCATATACGGCGATATATATGAAGGATGAAGTTCGTACAAATATGTTTAACCGAATACGTGTGATTGGAGAATCACCTTATAAAGTTCTAGCGGGTAAATTAATTTCAACCAGTATATTTGTGTTTGGACAATTCCTATTTTTATTTACTTTCTCAAAAATATTGTTTGGTATGAAGCTAGGCGCCCTATTGCCACTTGGTATCCTTATGGTTTCTACCTCAATTGCAGTTGGTTGTTTAGGTGTTGTGTTTAGCGCACTTGCCTTAACATACAAGGAAAACCGATTAACTGATCTGTTTCAAAGTGTAGTCATTCCTTTTATGGCTATGTTGGGAGGGAGCTTTATACAATTATCAATTATGCCTGAAAGTATCCGTTTTATAGGTCAATCGATTATCAATGGTGCTGCGTTAGATGGACTTCTAAAGATCATGCAAGGATATGGTTTTGAAGGCCTTCAAAGCTCCATACTAGCCATTTGGATAAATGGGTTCATTTTCTTACTATTGGCATTCATAATCATTCGTCGAAATAAGGAGGTGTTCTCATGAAGGCTTTATTATGGGTGAGATTGATATCACTACGAAAACACAAAGGGATACTCATTACCATGATGATCCTGCCTATCATATTCACCTTCTTTTTCTCCATGTCAGGCAGTCGTAGTGCATATTCTGTTGGTCTTGTAGTAGAAAAGGAAAATCCACTCTCAAAAGACTGGGTTAAGGAACTTTACAAACATGAGAATTTGCTCATAACGGAATTGAATAAGGATGAGATTGAAGAAAAATTATATGATGGTCGTGTAGAAGCTGTGCTTGTACCTGAAAAAGGAATCTTTAATAATGATTTACAAGACTTGTCCTTACAAATATA
Organism: Pontibacillus chungwhensis; assembly: GCF_030166655.1. GTDB lineage: Bacteria > Bacillota > Bacilli > Bacillales > BH030062 > Pontibacillus. Next base: position 2,046,999 of record NZ_CP126446.1, read on the forward strand.
CCGAACGGCAGATACTTCAACCATCCAAGCGATTGAACAAGCGGTCAGGGAAGTAACAATGAAGGTGGCGAATGAGCACCAGGTCGCTCAAGAGATTTTATCTGCCTTGGCTAAACCAGAACAGAAGGAAGAGGCTGTTTATCAGTATGTTAGCGGTGAGCTTGAGGAGCCAATAATATCGGTGGATAAAAAAGTAATTAACGAAGAACAAGAAGTGGTCTATGATACTACCTTTCAAGCTCTTGTTGGGTTTACGTTATTCTTTACTATGTACACAATCATTTTTTCTTTAGGAGAAATGATTGAAGACCGCCAAAAGGGGATTATGACCAGGTTAGGGGTGTCCCCCGTTCGGACTATTCAGATCTATAGTGCGAACTTCTTGTATAGCTTTCTGATTGGGTTTATACAAGTCATTATTCTTGTCACGATTGGCCAATATGTTTTTGGAATTGATTGGGGAGATCAGATAATAAGTGTAGGAATTATTATTGCCTTGTATGTTCTTGCTACGATGGCTTATGGAATGATTCTTTGTAGTCTTTCGAGGACAATGCAACAGTTAAGCGCCATAACACCAGTGGTTGCTGTGAGTTTTGCTATGCTTGGAGGGGCCTATTGGCCGATAGAAATTGTCCAAAATCAAATTCTTTTAACTCTAGCAAACATAACGCCTATTTATCATGCAATGAATGCACTGAAAGGTGTAGTACTCTATGATCATTCACTCTTTCAAAATACCCTCCCTTTAGTCTATCTTACAGGGATGAGCTTAGCACTATTAGGGTTAGGAATTTACATGTTTAAGAAAAGGTTTAATTAATACAAAAAATAGACAAGAGCTCTCTGCTCTTGTCTATTTTTTTTGTTTCTTTTCTGGAACATAGTCAAAACCCCCTGGATGAAAGGGGTGACACTTGGCAATTCGTTTTACTGTTAACCATCCACCCTTTATTGCTCCAAATCTTGTAATAGCTTCAACACCATATTGGGAACATGTCGGATAAAAGCGACAAGTAGGAGCTGGTTTTAACGGGGAAATGGCCTTTTGGTAAAAGCGAATGATCCACAAGAAAATGGTTTTCATACAACTCATCCTTATTACAGCTATTCTACCGTTTTATCGTAGGTCACTTCAGCAATTGCATCATGCAGGTGAATGGACTCTTCATTACGACAAGCTACATAAAAACGTTCTACAAAAGAAAGTTCATATAGATCAGCCGCAACTAAACGGACAATATCTTCTACAAAGCGTGGATTCTCATAAGCTTGCTCCGTTACCGCTTTTTCATCAGGCCGTTTAAGGACAGGATGAATACGGGCGGATGCATTTGATTCTGCTGCTTCAAGTAGTGCTTCTTTCCAATCCAGATCATTCTCATCGAAATCATCTGTTAATCGAACAGACATCGTTACATTCCCACGCTGATTGTGCGCAGAGTATTCGCTTATTTCTTTAGAACAAGGGCATAGGGTAGTGATTTTACCTGTAAGTGCTACTTCTACATCATACCCGGTTCTATTATGGTAAGAGACTTTCATCGTTGCATCTGCGTGATTCATCCCTGCTAAATCAGAGAAAGGACCCTTCCGTTCGAAAAACCATGGATAGGAAACTTCTACTTCGGCATCATCTTGTTTTAAACGTTGAGCTAATTCTTTCGTGAATTTTTTCAAAGTCGTAATATCGACGGCAAAGCCATCATTATGATAGCGGTCTAATTGCTCAGTAAAGCGACTCATATTAGTCCCTTTGCTTCCTTTCCCAATTTTAGATGCGAAACGGAAGGTCCCAATCGTGGTCTGCATTTCTGGTTTTTTTGAACTATATATACGGATAGGATGTTTAACGTTAGAAATTCCAACTGCATCAAGATCAAATAAGAAATCTTTGCGAGAATTTTGAAGGTCTGCCATCTCATCTTTTTCTACGGGTTTTGTACGTGGCCCCGGATCCACAGAACCAAATAATTTATGTCGGTCTTCTTTAGAAGGTAGCTGTTTTTTTGTATTAATATTTGTCTGGTTCATAGCAGTGACTCCTTTCAGCTTCTAAATAGAGCTATTAAAAGTATACAAGAAACGGATTCGTAAGTTCAATTTTAATACTCAGTCAATAGGGTCTAGATCGGCTCAGGAAACGTTCTTTCTATACTCTTTACATATAAATTCTATTTTACTACAAATAGCCCAGGGTTGGGAAATCAAGAATGCGTTTTCTAAAATCAAAAAATTTCAAATATGGTTCCACCGGTTGGCAACATGAATAAAATTAACTAAAATAGATTCGCACTATGAAACGAGGAAAGAAGGTGGCACCTATGAAAGGAACAGCTGTACTACAAACACAAACTGAAAAAGTCATTGTACTTGAAGATATAAAAAAAGAAACGTTCGACCAATGGAAACAACAAGGTGGTTACGAGAAAGAATGCAATCAAACAGGGAATATTGAGCTGATGGTTCCCGTTCAGTTCACTAGCGATATAGATTGGTCTTTTGGTTATTAGATAAAACAAGGGTGCTCCGATGCGGAGCACCCTTGTTTTATCTACATAGTAGCAACTCCGATTACAGAAGAATCTGCTTAATACCTTGCTATTTTAGCAAACGTATATCTCGAAAAGGCGGGGAACACCTCAGATATTACTACTTATTTATACTTAGTAGCAACTCCGAACAATTAATACCTAAAAGAAAAAACGCCTCATCCGAGGCGTTTTAACAATTACATCCATTTAATTTTAGGTTCAGTTTTATCCATAATACGTTTAATATTCGATCTGTGGCGGTATATGACAAATGCTGTCAAAATACTGGTTACTATAATTAGACCAACATGACCAAGAATTATGGACATAATGACTGTAACAATTCCAGTAACCATTGAAGATAAAGAAACATACTTGCTGATTTTTAACATAATGAAGAATGTTAAAAGCATAACACCAAAGAGAATAGGTTCAACTGCTAAAATGACACCACCTGAAGTAGCAACAGCCTTACCACCTTTAAATTTTGCGAAAATGGGATACATGTGACCAATAACAGCAAAAATTCCAATGATTAATAGATTAATATCCGCATCAAACATCCATGGAATTCGAGCAGCAATCGTCCCTTTTAATATATCTGAGATCGTAACGATGAGTCCTGCTTTTGTACCAAGGACTCGGAATGTGTTTGTTCCGCCTAAGTTTCCGCTACCGTGTTCACGAATATCAATATTATACCCTAGCTTACCAACAATGAGACCTGATGGAATTGAACCAATTATATAAGCAATGATTGCAAATAAAGCATAACTCATACGAAAACTCCTTTACCATTCGCTCTTAATGCTTTTTATATTTTATCAGAAAGAAGAGGTAGAAAGAACAACTATTCTATTTTTATTGAAACTATTTTCATCTTTTTGTTCTTCTTATAGGATAGAAGGAGGGAGGGGAAAAGAAATGGCACGCACCCATACATACACAAAAGCAAAACAGAGGATGCCCTGGATGATAGGAGGACTTGCAGTTTTTCTGTTTTTTTCTTTTGCAGTCTTTTGGCTTCTCTATCCATTTCCGTCAAATGAAAAGACGGACTATTTTAATACTCAATATCCATTAATTTTTAAGGGGAAAAAATACACAGGGGAAGTTTTGTATGAGGACGGGATCTATTTATCTTTTGACTTTGTTAAAGAGTATATTGATAGTGAACTCCACTATGATGAAAGTTCCAGATCGGTTATCGTGACTACTCAAGAGAAAGTCTATCAAATGCCAAGCAATACGAAACAATATTATATAAACAATGAATCAACTCAACTCTCTTTCCCAGCAGTAAAAACTGATCAAGGAAACGTGTATGTATCAAGCGATTGGATGAGTGAGGTCTATCCTGTCCAGATTGAGTACCATGATAATACAACAGCCGTTTCCTTATACGAAAATGAGCAAATCCTTCAGCAAGGAGCGGTTACAGCTGAAGGTGCAGATGAGAGAAGAGTCAGAACAGAACCAACCGTTACATCTTCTTATGTATCTGAACTAAAAAGGGAGGAAATGGTGACCATTGAGACTGAAGAAGAAGGGTATTATTTCGTTCGAACTGAAGATGGAGTTGGAGGCTATGTAAAAACTTCAGCGATTTCTATAGAAGAGCCAAAGCGCATTACTGTGGATGTGGAAGAGGCTAAAAATCCGTTCACTCCTTCATTAGAATGGCCCGTTCATGTAACTTGGGATCAGCTTGCAACGAATGATCCATTAGAGGCTATGCCAGGAGTCCAAGTCATCTCTCCGACATGGTTTACTCTCCAAAATGGAGAAGGGGAAATTCGTAACATCGCTTCTGAAAGTTATGTGAAGAATGCTAAAGATAAAGGGTATTCCATATGGGCTCTTTTTTCTAATGGGTTTGATCCAGATATTACGAAAGAAGCCCTGAATAGTTTTGAAAAGCGAAAGTCAATGATCGAACAGCTTCTTTATTTTGCTGAGATTTATCGTTTAAATGGTTTTAATATCGACTTTGAAAATGTTTATGAGACAGATGGGGCCAATCTAACTCAGTTCATCAGGGAACTTACACCTCTAGCTCATAAAGAGGGGTTGGTTGTGTCAGTAGATGTATCCTTTATATCTGGTAGTGCACAATGGTCTAAGTTTTATGAACGGAAGGAATTAGCTGAAGCAGCGGACTATATAATGGTTATGGCTTATGATGAACATTGGGGAAGTTCTTCTGTGGCTGGAAGTGTTAGTAGTTTGCCCTGGGTGGAGAATGGTCTTGAAAGAATTCTTGAAGAAATCCCTCATGAACAACTCATTTTAGGAGCTCCTTTATATACACGGTTATGGAAAGAAGAAATGACAGAAGATGGATCAGTAGAAGTAAGTTCAGAGGCTATGTCTATGGAAGAAGCTAATGAATGGATAGAAGAGTATCAAGTAGAACCCTCTTATGATCCTGGAACAGGTCAAGATTACGTTCAATATTCAGAAGAGGACATCACGTATAAAATGTGGTTAGAGAACGAAACCTCACTACAAAAACGTGCTCTATTGGTTCATCAATATCAACTGGCGGGACTCGCAACCTGGAGTCAAACGTTTGCAACGGATGAAGCATTTCAAACGATTGAAAAGGCACTTAAGAAGCGAAAGATGATTGAAAAAGAATAGAGCACATTGAACAGGCGGGATGTTTCGCATTCCTGCCTTGTTTCATATATGATGGGAATAAGTTTTTATAAAATAATAAATTGTTCGAAAGCAAGGGGGAAAAGGATGATTGAATTTGACAAAGTTCAAAAGACATTCCCTGACGGAACAGAAGCTGTAAAAGATGTTTCGTTCCGTGTGGAAAAAGGGGAGTTTGTCACCTTAATAGGGCCCAGTGGTTGTGGGAAAACCACGTCTATGAAAATGATAAACCGTCTCATTGAACCAACATCCGGTGTAATAAAAATTAATGACAAGGATATACGAGAATATAATATTCATGAATTAAGGTGGAATATAGGGTATGTGTTGCAAGAAATTGCTCTCTTTCCACATATGACGATTGAAGAGAATATTGCAGTTGTTCCTGAAATGAAAAACTGGAAGAAGAAAGATCTAGAGAAGCGAACGAATGAATTAATGGAGATGGTAGGATTAGATCCCCATACATATAAAACACGAAAGCCTAGTGAGTTATCTGGTGGTCAACAACAAAGAGTGGGAGTTATTAGAGCTCTTGCAGCAGATCCTGACATCATCTTAATGGATGAGCCGTTTAGTGCTCTTGATCCGATTAGTCGTGAGCAATTGCAAGCTGACATACAGAAGCTTCAGCAGGAAATTCAAAAGACAATTGTTTTTGTAACGCATGATATTGATGAAGCACTTGCATTAGGTGACAGGGTTTGTCTAATGGACAAAGGGGAAGTCGTGCAAATCTCAACCCCTCAGGATCTTATTTTAAATCCTCAAACAGACTTTGTACGAAATTTTGTCGGAGAAAGAAAGTCTCCATGGCAAACCGCTGTAGACGTTATGGTAGATACTTCAAAGAATTATATCATTACAGAAAGTTCGCATTACCCAAAGGAAGGGACATATATCATTCAAGGAGAAGACCAGCAGTATAAAGGGGCTATTCAAAACGGAATGTTTATAGATTTACCTTCCTTACAAAATGATACTCATTTACGGAAAGCGACTCCTATATTTGATGAGTATGAAACTAGTATATTGCCGGTTGTAAAAGATAAACGATTAATCGGTACCCTATCACACCGTGATATTGTTGCTTACCTTCAGCAACAAACAAAGCTTGAAAACGGGGTGATTCACCAATGAGTGAGTTAAAAGCAACCTTTCTAGACAGGCAAGATATGTTTTGGCAAAGCATATGGGAGCATTTACAGCTATCGATTATATCATTATTGATCGCGATCTTAATTGCTGTACCACTTGGGCTTTTATTAACACGAACAAAAAGAATTGCTGAACCCATCATTACGGTTACAGCTATTTTACAAACGATACCCAGTTTAGCCATACTGGCGTTTTTAATCCCTATTGTGGGTATAGGATTTAAGCCTGCTATATACGCCTTATCTGCTTATGCTTTACTTCCGATTCTAAGAAACACCTATACAGGAATCAATGAAGTAGATAAAGCGCTCATTGAAGCTGCTAAAGGAATGGGGATGAGCTCATTCAGAAGGCTGGCTCGAGTCGAGTTGCCACTTGCTATGCCTGTTATTATGGCTGGTATCAGAACATCTATGGTGCTTATTGTGGGAACGGCAACCATTGCAGCCTTAATCGGCGCAGGAGGATTGGGAGAGTTAATTCTACTAGGCATAAACCGCGGTGGAGATATCCCATTGATTCTACTTGGCGCTATACCTGCAGCTCTCCTGGCAATTTTACTTGATAATATACTCAGGTTATTCGAACGAACGTCTGCAAAGTCTGGATTCAGGTCTTTAGCAACGATTCTTATTGCATCATTATTAATTGTAACCATTCCTTTCATTGTGAATGGGGATGATAAAGCAGACCTCGTAATTGGTGGTAAAATTGGAGCAGAACCAGCAATCCTAATGAATATGTACAAAGTCTTAATTGAAGAAGAAACCGATTTGTCGGTTGAAACAAAACCAAATTTCGGTAAAACTGATTATGTGTTTGAAGCATTAAAAGGCGGCGACCTTGATATTTATCCTGAATTTACAGGAACTGTTATCACTACACTTTTAGGAGAGCAAGCCGAAAGTAATGTGAAGCAAGAGGTATATGAACAAGCCAGGGACGGGATTAAAGAAGCGGAAAATATGGTTCTTCTTGAGCCGATGGAATACAACAACACGTATGCTGTAGCTACTACTCAAGAAATAGCTGAGCAATATGGCCTTGAATCGATTGGCGATCTTAAAGTAGCAGAAGATAAAGTCACCGCTGGTTTCACTCTTGAGTTTAATGATCGGTATGACGGGTATGTAGGAATGCAAGAAGAGTATGGGTTAGATCTAAATGTTAAAACGATGGAACCTGGGGTTCGCCAGACCGCAATAAAAGAAGGCGATGTACAAGTCATTGATGCTTATGCAACTGCCGGCTATATGGTTGCTTATAATCTTAAGGTCTTAGAAGACCCGGAGAATATTTTCCCGCCATATCAAGGGGCTCCTTTGGTAAAACAATCCACATTGGATCAATATCCTGAAATTCGAGATATCCTAAATCAGTTGGGTGGTAACATTACTAAACAACAAATGCAGGAAATGAACTATAAAGTAGACTTTGAAGATGAAGATCCTTATCAAGTTGCACGTAATTTCTTAAAGGATAACGGGTATATTGACTAAAGAAGGGAGATCTTACTATGCGAAATCCTTCTAATGAAGAGATTAAAGATATCTTAAGTCAAACAAAAACGATTGCCGTAGTTGGTTTATCGGATCGTCCTGAACGTACATCTTATCAAGTTTCAAAAGCTATGCAGGATGCGGGCTATAGAATCATTCCTGTAAATCCAACGATCGAAGAATCACTAGGCGAACGAGCGGTTTCTTCTTTGAGTGAAATCGAGGAACCTTTTGACTTGATTAATGTCTTCAGGCGCTCAGAATTTTTGCCTGAGGTGGCCAGAGAAGCTGTTCAGACTGAAGCAAAGGTTTTTTGGGCTCAGCAAGGTGTCCAGGATGAAGACACCTTTCGTTATTTGAGTGAACAAGGTATGACAGTGCTAATGGACCTCTGTATTAAAGTTGCCCATTCTGTTACAATAGGAAGGTAATAAGAGAGAAAATCCCTGTTCTTGCAGGGATTTTTTTCTTTTCGTGGAAAAAGGTTATTTGATTAAATTGTAGAAACCGCTAAAATAAAAGACAGGCGCTTTGCCCGTGCTCTTATTTACAAAAACGAACATCCGTTCTATTATAGATGTAAGAGCATTGAAAGGAGTACAAATAGATTGGCTAAGAATTCTACTCAATATAATGATGATTCAATACAAGTACTAGAGGGGTTAGAAGCAGTTAGAAAGCGACCTGGTATGTACATAGGAAGCACAGACCATCGCGGGCTTCATCACCTAGTATATGAAATAGTTGATAATGCCGTTGACGAAGCGTTAGCGGGTTATGGGAACCGAATTACGGTGACCATCCATAAAGATCAAAGTGTATCAGTACGTGACGAAGGGCGTGGTATGCCTACGGGGATGCACCGACTTGGTAAGCCCACCCCTGAAGTCATACTTACCGTGCTTCATGCTGGTGGTAAGTTCGGACAAGGCGGTTATAAGACAAGTGGTGGCCTGCATGGTGTAGGGGCCTCTGTTGTGAATGCGTTATCAGAATGGCTTGAAGTGACCATTTATCGTGATGGACAAACGTATTATCAACGTTTTGAAAATGGTGGTAAACCTGTCACGTCGCTTGAGAATAAAGGGGCAACAAGAAAAAGTGGAACTGTTATTCACTTTAAACCTGATTCTGAGATTTTCTCTATGACAACGTTCAATTTCGAAACTTTGTCAGAACGCCTGCGAGAAGCTGCATTTTTACTAAAAGGAATGGAAATTGTTCTAGATGATAAACGTCAGGAAGACCAAAAGGAAAGCTATCAGTATCCTGATGGACTAGAGTCGTTTGTAACCTACTTGAATGAAGAAAAAGATACACTTCATCCTGTAGTAGCATTTGAAGGGACTCAAGATGAAATTGAAATCGATTTTGGTTTTCAGTTTAATGATGGGTACGCTGAAAGTATGCTCTCATTTGTGAACAACGTCCGTACAAGGGATGGTGGAACACATGAATCAGGGGCTAAAACGGCTATAACAAGAATATTTAATGATCATGCCAGGAAAACAGGACTCTTGAAAGAAAAAGATAAGAACCTAGATGGTAATGATATCAGGGAAGGGTTCACAGCGGTTATTTCCGTTCGAATCCCTGAAGAGAAACTTCAGTTTGAAGGACAAACGAAGAGTAAATTAGGAACGTCTGAAGCTAGAAGTGCTGTGGATGCGGTTGTAGCAGAAAAATTATCGTATTTCTTAGAAGAAAATCCTGATGTGGCAACGATGCTTATCCGTAAAGCTATTAAAGCGAAGGAGGCACGCGAGGCCGCTCGAAAAGCTAGGGAAGATGCGAGATCAGGAAAGAAGAAAAAACGAAAAGAAACGTTACTGAGTGGAAAGTTAACACCAGCTCAATCTAAAAATGCTCAGAAAAATGAACTGTATCTCGTTGAGGGTGACTCTGCTGGTGGTTCTGCTAAGCAGGGACGGGATAGAAGATTCCAGGCTATTCTTCCTTTACGAGGCAAGGTCATTAATACAGAGAAAGCAAAACTTCAGGATATCCTAAAGAATGAAGAGATTTCAACGATTATCCATACCATTGGAGCAGGGGTTGGCTCGGATTTTGATATCAATGATTGTCAATACGACAAAATCATTATTATGACGGACGCTGATACCGATGGTGCCCATATTCAAGTATTGCTCTTAACATTTTTCTACCGTTATATGCAAGAACTCGTGAAAGAAGGTAAAATCTATATTGCTCTTCCACCTTTATATAAAATTTCTAAAGGAAAAGGGAAAAAAGAAAAGACACGATATGCATGGGAAGAAGATGAAATGCAGCAAGTGTTAAAAGAGTTTAAAAACGGGTATACCATTCAGCGATATAAAGGTCTTGGTGAGATGAACGCTGATCAGCTTTGGGAAACAACGATGAACCCTGAATCAAGAACCCTGATCCGTGTAACAATTGATGATTTAGCTCAAGCTGAGCGTCGTATTACCACTCTTATGGGTGATAAAGTAGAGCCGCGCAGGAAGTGGATCGAATCTCACGTAGCCTTTGGATTAGAAGAACAAAGTAATATTTTAGAGAATGATAAATTGCAATAGAGTAGGAGGTTCACCTTTTGTCTCAGTCAGAACAGTATATGGATTTGCCATTAGAAGAAGTATTAGGTGACCGGTTTGGTCGTTATAGTAAATATATTATACAGGATCGCGCGCTTCCTGATGCGCGCGATGGTTTGAAGCCTGTTCAACGTCGTATTTTATATGCGATGCATCAGGAAAAGAATACCCATGATAAACCATACCGTAAAGCAGCCAAAACAGTTGGTACGGTTATCGGTAACTATCACCCTCACGGTGATACGTCCGTTTATGACGCGATGGTTCGACTTAGTCAGGACTGGAAGCTTCGAAACCTATTAGTGGAGATGCACGGAAACAATGGGAGTGTGGATGGAGATCCCCCGGCTGCCATGCGTTATACAGAAGCAAGGCTTTCTAGTATGGCTTCTGAACTACTTCGAGATATTGATCAGGAGACAGTGGATTACATCCCAAACTTTGATGATACAATCGCTGAACCTGTTGTACTCCCAGCTAAATTTCCTAACTTATTGGTTAATGGTTCTACAGGTATCTCAGCAGGGTATGCAACAGAAATCCCTCCTCATAACTTAAGTGAAGTGATTGACGCCGTCATGATGAAGATCGATCGTCCGGAAGCTTCTGTAGATGATCTAATGGCTGTTATGAAAGGTCCTGATTTCCCAACAGGTGGTATTATACAGGGTGTAGATGGAATTAAGAAAGCTTATGAAACAGGAAAAGGAAAAGTGGTTGTTCGTGGCCGCGCTGTTATTGAGCAGTTACGTGGTAATCGCGAACAAATTGTAATAGATGAGATCCCTTATGAGGTAAATAAGGCTAATCTTGTTAAGAAAATGGATGAACTGCGAATAGACAAAAAAGTCGAGGGCATTGCTGAAGTTCGAGATGAAACGGACCGTACAGGATTACGCATTGTTATTGAGTTGAAAAAAGAAGTAGATAGTGAAGGGATATTAAAGTATCTTTATAAAGCTACCGATCTGCAAATCAGCTATAATTTCAACATGGTTGCGATCCATGACAAAACCCCTAAGTTAATGAGTCTTAAAGGGATTCTTGATGCGTATATAGCTCACCAAAGGGATGTAGTAACGCGGCAATCTGAATTTGAGTTACGAAAAGCAAAAGAAAGAGCTCATATAGTAGAGGGTTTAATTAAAGCGATATCGATTCTAGATGAAGTGATATCAACCATTCGTTCTTCAAGTGATAAACAAGATGCAAAGAAGAGACTTATGGAAGCGTTCGGGTTTACTGAACCTCAATCAGAAGCCATCGTAAACTTGCAATTGTATCGATTAACGAATACAGATATAACATCTCTTCAAACGGAAGCAGAGGAATTAAATAAACGAATTAGTGAGTTAGAAGCAATTCTTGCAGATGAAAAGAAACTACTTAAGGTTATTAAAAAAGACCTGGCTTCTATGAAAAAGAAATATCATACAGACCGTCTAACTGTTATTGAAGACGAAATCGAAAAATTAGATATTAACCCTGAAGTAACAGTCCCTAGCGAAGATATTCTCGTATCTGTTACGCAAGCAGGTTATATTAAACGTACAAGCCTACGTTCCTATGCAGCTTCAGGAGGAGAAGACTTTGCCATGAAAGAGGGAGATCGTCTCCTCGGGTTATTCGAAGTCAATACAACCGACACCATCCTTCTATTTACCAATAAAGGTAATTACCTCTATCTTCCAATCCATGGGTTACCAGATATCCGTTGGAAAGATCTTGGACAGCATATTGCCAATTTAATTACTGTTGAAAAAGATGAGCGAATCATCCGAGCTGTGCCAATTAGAGATTTTCAAGAAGCAAAATACTTCTTATTTGTGACCAAAGCAGGAATGATCAAGCGAAGCGAAATATCTCTTTACCAAGCACAACGTTATTCGAAACCACTAGTAGCTATTAATTGTAAAGGAGAAGACGAAGTGGTGGATGTACATGTAACAGACGGCCATCAGGACGTTTTCCTTGCTACTAATACGGGATATGGGCTCTGGTATCATGAATCAGAAGTGAAAATTATCGGTCAACGTGCAGCTGGTGTTAAAGCTATGGCATTAAAAGAGGATGAAGAAATTGTAGCAGGTAAAGTTTTTGAAGAGAACAGTGATCCATCAGTCCTTCTTGCTACTCAAAGGGGTGCAGTGAAGCGGATGAGGCTAAAAGAATTTGAAAAGTCTTCTCGCGCAAAACGTGGTGTAGTTATGTTAAGGGAACTGAAGAACAATCCTCATCGTGTCGTAGGTTTACAACTTACTCAAGGTCAAGAAATCCTTTTCCTTGAAACAGAAAATGGAACGGTTCAAGAGATTAACGCAGGTTCCTTCAAAGCGAGTGACAGATATAGTAATGGGTCATTTGTTATTGACCAGGATGAATATGGTCAAGTCGTGGCAGTATGGAGAGAAGCCGACTATGAGAAAGTGTTTGATACGGAAGAAGAACCATCATAGATGAAAGGAGAGGACTCTAAAGGGATTTACTTTAGAGTCCTTTTTTACTGATTAGATTCTATGAAAGCTTTCATTATTGAATTTATGAAGGCTTCATAATCAAATTTCATTGCAATATGTTGGAGAGGATAATCTTCCTTTTTATTACCTAGACGTAAATCTACGATGGTTTGCCCATAAGCTTCTCCTTTTTCAACTACTACTGTAACAGGAGCTTCTATGTAAGATATGGATCCTGGATGGAGAGCAGCCCATAAAACAAGAAGGTCATGAATAGGAGCTCCGGTTTGTGAATGGGTAGCGTTTGATTTCTGATAATACGTGTAGTAATAGTCAAATATTTCTACGAGAACAGAGCCAATCATAGGGTCTTTGCAGAAATCTTTAATGGTGTGGATCATATTTGAAGTGAGAATAGCAAAGTTTGTGACATTTAAGGGTATAATTTTTACTTTTTTTCGGACTGTAAATACGAGATTTGCAGCATAGGGATCCCCATATATATTCGCTTCTGCCACTGGCGTGACATTTCCTGGGGTGTGAAATGCGCCTCCCATCACATAAATATCCTCGATCATTTCAGCTATTTCAGGATAGAGCACAAACATTGAGGAAAGGGAAGAAAGTCTGCCTACATTTACAATCGTTAACTCATTACGGTATCGTTTAATGATGTCGACTGCTTTTGAATACTCGTGAATACGCTTATTCTGAATGTCGGATGAATAAGGCGAGAGAGGACCTAATCCAAACTCTCCATGGATGTCCTTAGGGTAAATGGGAAAGGCTCCAGTATAAGGTTTATAGGCTCCTCGAATAATATCAATCGAAGATTCTGCTTTCGTTAACGCACGCAAGAAAAGAGCATTGTTTTCAGCGTTATGTTCTGAAATGTTTCCATAGCCTGTAACGAGACCGACAATTTCAATAGAAGGCTCCATTCGAGCATATAGTAAGGCAATGACATCGTCGATACCAAAGTCTCCAAAGAATAAGATCTTCTTGGGCACCTCTAACACCCCTTTTAACCATTTATTACACTATATGGTAATTAAATCCAAACTATAACATGAAGAAATCCCCATTAACACTTCCTTATACTTAGTAGCAACTCCGAACAAAAAAATAATAAACCAAACCAAAGAGTATTTCAATTATTCAGAATTTTGTGCTATGATGTAAATGAAAAAATAATAGAAAGTAGATGATCTATGAAAGAGTTAAAAGACAGAATAATCGATGCAGCGCTCGTTTTATTCGAGAAAGATGGCTATCACGGTGTAACAGTCAATCAAATTGTTGAGCATTGCAAGGCTTCAAAGGGAGGATTTTATCACCACTTTGAATCCAAAGATGAATTGTTATATGTGATACACGATACCTTCATTACATATGTTTTAGAGAAAGCACATGTAGCGAAGCAAACCTACCACTATCCCACAGAGCAACTTCAAGAGATGATCACATCCTTCGTAAAAGTATTCGATCTATACAAGCCACATATTTATGTCTTCTACCAAGAAAGCACGTACTTAAAACCGCATTATGAAGAACGAATTAAAGAGAAACGAAATGAATTTAAAGAGCTTTTATTCTCTGTTATTGAAAAAGGTCAGCAGACTGGTGATTTCAGAAAGGAACTACCAGTTGTGATTACGGGTATGTCGATCCTTGGCATGGTGAACTGGACCTACAAATGGTACAAGAAGGATGGAGAAAAAAGTATCGATGAGATTGCGAACATCTACGTAGATTTAATCTTGCATTCTGTTTTAAAAGAACCAGATCAAAGTCTTTTAAAGTTATAGAATTCTATTTTTTTCAGAATTTTATAAAGCGCTTACATGTGAATTGTACCGACTAAGCGGTCGGTCAATTAAAAAAGATAAAGGAGTAGATGGAATGAATTTCGAATTAAGTAAAGAGCAAGAAATGACACAGAAAATGGTTAGGGAATTTGCACAAGAGGTCATTGCTCCAAGGGCCGTAGAACTCGATAAGACTTCCACGTTTGCTAAAGATATTTTTGATCAGATGGGTGAACTCGGTATGTTAGGCATTCCTTTCCCTGAAGAATATGGAGGGTCTGGTGGAGATACGATTACTTATGCTCTGGCTGTTGAGGAAATAGGCCGCGTCTGCGGAGGAACTGGGTTGAGTTATGCTGCAGCTGTATCCCTTGGTTCAAGTCCAATCTATTACTTTGGAACAGAAGAACATAAGAAAGAGTTTTTGGTGCCACTAGCGAAAGGGGAAGCACTTGCTTCGTTTGGGCTTACAGAGCCTAATGCCGGGAGCGATGCTGGAGGAACTCAAACAAGGGCGATTCAGGATGGAAATGAATTTGTGATTAATGGAGAGAAATCTTGGATTACTAATGCAGGGTACGCTAAGACGTTAACCGTAACGGCTGTTTCTGGTAAAGATAGTAGAGGAAAAAACATTATATCTGCTTTTCTTGTTCCGACAGATACACCAGGTCTTAAAATCTCAAGTAATTATGACAAGATGGGAGTTAGAGCATCAAATACATCTGAGATAATCTTGGAGGATGTTCGTGTTCCAAAGGAGAATATTTTAGGTGATCCTTCAAAAGGTTTTAAGCAATTTTTGCACACATTAGATGGAGGTCGGATTTCAATTGCTGCTCTAGCTGTAGGAATCGCACAAGCTTCCCTCGATAAAGCATTAGCTTATGCAAAGGAGCGGAAACAGTTTGGTCAACCAATCTCAAACTTTCAAGCCATTCAATTTAAGTTAGCAGATATGGCAATGGAAGTAGAATTAGCAAGAAACATTGTTCTTAAAGCAGCTTGGCTTAAAGACCAGAAAAAGCCTTTCACGAAAGAATCTGCTTATGCTAAGTTGTTTGCTTCTGAAACCGCTTTCCGGTCAGCGAATCAAGCCATCCAGATTCATGGTGGTTATGGATATATGCGTGAGTACGAGGTAGAACGTTATTTACGTGATGCGAAGTTATTAGAGATAGGAGAAGGAACATCTGAGATCCAACGTCTGGTCATTAGTCGTCAGTTAGGGTGTTAGTGTACGATTTACTAAATTTATAGAGGAGGCAGGTAAACAATGCCCTTATTAGAAAAGACGGTTGGAGAATTGCTGGAGGATAAAGCGAGTGCTCATCCTGAGCATGAAGCTTTCGTTTATCCGGAGCTTGGGATCCGAAAAACATATCGTGAATTTGATAGCCTAACAGATGCAGCCGCAAAAGGTTTTATGAGTTTAGGTATTCAAAAGGGTGAGCATGTTGCCATTTGGGCAGACAATAAACCAGAATGGCTTATCTCTCAATTTGCTACAGCTAAGATGGGTGCGGTTCTCGTCACAGTTAATACTAATTATCAAGCACGAGAGCTCGAATATTTATTGAAGCAATCTGATGCAACGACTCTAATATTGGCTGAGGAGTATAAAGGTACTTCTTACGTAGATATTTTAAAGCAAATCTGTCCTGAACTCGGTCATTCTGGTAAGGGTAAACTCTATAGCCCTAATTTACCTCATCTAAAAAATATAATCATTCTTAATGACCGGAATGAGTCTTCAATGTATACATGGAAAGAAATTATGGAAGAAGGAAAGCGTATAACCTCTGAGCAGCTCAAGCAGCGTAAACTTTCTTTATCCCATAAAGACGTTATCAATATGCAATATACATCTGGTACAACTGGCTTCCCTAAAGGGGTTATGCTTTCCCATTACAATATTGTAAATAACGGGAACCAAGTAGCAGATGCGATGAAGTTAACTGAGGATGATCGATTGTGCATACCCGTCCCATTCTTTCATTGTTTTGGCTGTGTGCTTGGTACAATGGCAGCCGTCTCTAAAGGGAGCACAATGGTTATTTTAGAACAATTCGAACCTGTGGCTGTGATGCGGGCGGTTCAAGATGAACAATGTACGGCGCTTCATGGGGTGCCGACAATGTTTATAGCAGAACTCAATCATCCTGATTTTTCAGATTTTAAGTTTCCTCATTTACGCACAGGTATTATGGCAGGATCAACATGTCCTATGGAAGTTATGAAAAAAGTCATTCATAAAATGGGGGCCAGTGAAATTACGATTGCATATGGCCAGACTGAATCTTCCCCTGTAATCACCCAAACTACAACGGATGACCCAATTGAAAGAAGGGTAGGGTCTGTTGGAAGAGCTCACCCAAACGTGGAAGTCAAAGTCATTGACCCGGCAACTAGTGAGGAAGTACAAGCTTTGGTGCCTGGCGAACTTTGTACAAGAGGGTATTTAGTGATGGAAGGGTATTACAAGAATAAGGAAGCTACTTTTGCCGCTATTGATGAGGAAGGATGGCTTCATACTGGTGATATAGCTGTAATGGATGAAGAAGGATATGTGGAGATCACCGGAAGAATTAAGGATATGATTATTCGCGGGGGTGAGAACATCTACCCAAGAGAGGTAGAAGAGTTCTTATACACTCATGGAGATGTGTTAGATGTTCAGGTCATCGGAGTACCTGATGAAAAATATGGAGAAGAACTCATGGCGTGGGTTATTTTGAAGGAAGGTAGAGAGCTTTCGAAAGAGGAGCTCAAAACATTTTGCCACGGGGAAATCTCTCGTCACAAGATACCAAAGTATATAGAATTTGTATCAGAATACCCGATGACAGCGAGTGGTAAAATCCAAAAATATATTTTGCGCGAAAATGCACTTCATCTCATCCAAAATCAAACTTAATTTGAATGGAGGAATCTAAGATGTTCTCGAAACTACTTATTGCTAATCGAGGAGAAATCGCTTCTCGCATTATCCGAACATGTAAGCGCTTGAATATTCAAACCGTAGCGATTTATTCCGAACCAGATGAGGATAGTCCGTATGTTAAGGAAGCAGATGAAGCCTTTCCTCTTGGTGGGTCAAGAGTTCATGAGAGTTACTTACAAGTAGATAAAGTTATTGAGATCGCTAAAAAAGCAAGGGTTGATGCCATTCACCCAGGTTATGGGTTACTAAGTGAAAATGGCGATTTTGCAGAGCGAATCCAGTCAGAAGGTATAACCTTTATTGGTCCCACAAGCGATGTAATCAGGAGTATGGGAAGTAAAGTGGAAGCGAGAAGGATGATGAAGGATGCCTTAGTTCCCGTTATTCCTGGTACGTCTTCGTCAACGAAAGATGCTGATGCAGCTGTCAAAGCCGCTTCTGAAATTGGGTATCCTATTATGCTAAAAGCGTCTGCTGGTGGTGGCGGCATCGGAATGCAAGTGGTCACAAATGATGAGGAATTAAGAAAGGCCTATGAAAGTAACGCTAAGCGAGCGCAAATGTTTTTTGGGGATGGGACGATGTTTTTAGAAAAGAAAATTGTAAATCCCCATCACGTAGAGATTCAAGTATTGGCTGATCAGAAAGGCCATGCTATATACCTTTTTGAGCGGGAATGTTCTGTACAGCGGAGGCACCAAAAAGTTGTGGAGGAAGCACCTTCTCCTTATATCTCAGAAGAAACAAGAGTCAAAATGGGTGAGGCAGCACTTAAAGCCGTTCAAGCACTCGGGTATCAAAATGCAGGTACAGTTGAATTTTTGGTGGATGATAATCAACAATTTTACTTCCTTGAAATGAACACGCGCCTTCAAGTTGAACACCCTGTAACAGAAGAAATTACCGGCTTTGATTTAGTGGAAGAGCAGATTCGCATTGCTTCAGGCGAGGCGTTGCGATATAAGCAAAACGAATTAACGATTCATGGCCATGCCATAGAGGTCCGAGTTTACGCAGAAGATCCGAAGACGTTTTACCCTGCACCTGGACAAATGAACAATTTGCAACTACCAGTTGGGGATCACATTAGACATGAGTTGGCTGTTCACTCGAAGAGCTTTGTATCTCCCTTCTATGATCCTATGATCGCAAAATGCATTACGTGGGGGGAAACAAGAGAGGAAGCAATAGAAAGAATGTCTTATGCTTTAAGCCAATATGAAGTTGAAGGTATTAAAACAAACCTCCCTATGCTGAGAACAGTGCTGAATCATGAAGTATTTAAACGCGGTAATTATACCACTAGTTTTGTAGAAGATTATTATCTAAAGGAGGAAGCAAAATGACAGAAGTTAAGGCAAACATGGCAGGAAGTGTATGGAAAATTGTAGTGGCAGAAGGAGATCAGGTTACATCCGGTCAGGATCTCTTGATCTTAGAATCAATGAAAATGGAAATCCCCATCGCTACAGATGATGATGGAACAGTAAAAGAACTGAAGGTCCAAGAGGGAGAGTTTGTCAATGAGGGGGATGTTGTAGCCATTCTTGAATAAAAGGAAGGGGATTCTAATGAATTTACCAAATGAAGTAAAAGTTAAAGAAGTTGGACCTAGAGACGGGTTGCAAAACGAAAAAGAACATGTCTCAACTGTGGAGAAGATTGAGTGGATTAATCAATTGTCAGAAACAGGCCTTTCTTATGTAGAAATTACTTCCTTTGTTCACCCAAAATGGATTCCGCAACTTGGTGATGCAGTAGACGTAGCTAAACGAATTAATCGAAAAGAAGGAGTAACATATGCAGCTCTGGTACCTAATGAGAAAGGGTTAGAGCGAGCGCTAGAAGCGGATATTGATGAAGTCTCTATTTTCATGTCCGCTTCTGAAGCGCATAATCGTAAGAATATTAATAAATCTATTTCTGAAACTTATCCTGTCCTCTCACCTGTGGTTCAAACGGCGAAAGAAGAAGGGAAAACAGTAAGAGCATATGTATCCACAGCATTTGGTTGTCCTTATGATGGCAACGTAGAAGTAGATCAAGTCTTATCTGTATGCCAGAGATTATTTGAAATGGGGATCGATGAATGCTCGATTGGAGATACAATCGGAGTAGCAAACCCTCTCCAAGTAGAACAAGTGCTTACTTCGTTAAGTCAACACTTCTCAAAAGACCAGTTAGCCCTGCATTTTCATAATACAAGGGGGACTGCCTTAGCTAACGTTCTAACGGCATTGCAATTAGGCTTTACAACGTTTGATAGTTCTCTTGGTGGTCTTGGAGGTTGTCCTTATGCCAAGGGAGCTTCAGGTAATCTGGCTACAGATGATCTATTATACATGCTCGAAGAAATGGGCATTCATACAGGAATTGACCTTCATAAGCTCCTGAAATCTGGGGAGTGGATTCAGGGTGTTGTGGACCGTCCTTTGCCAAGTCATCATATGCAACTGGTCAGAAGTGGAGGGATTCATGCTTGAAGAAATCAGTAGTCTTACAAGTAGTGGAAGATTACGTGTATGAAATTACCTTAGACAGACCGGAGGCTGCTAATGCATTCTCTCATGAATTGATGGATGATTTCTTACAATGTTTGAATGAAATAAAAAAATCAAGTGAAGTAAGATGTGTCATTGTGAAAGGAAGCGGGGACAAGGCCTTTTGTGCGGGAGCGGATTTAAAAGAAAGACGAGGTATGAATGATCAACAAGTGGTCGAAACCGTACATAAAATAGGACGATGCATTAAAGAATTTGAATCTCTTGAAATTCCAACGATTGCTTCTATAAATGGTGTTGCTTTCGGAGGTGGCTTAGAACTAGCGCTCGCTTGTGATATACGATTCGTAAGGGATGATACCAAAATGGGCTTAACCGAAACATCACTAGGTATTATACCAGGAGCGGGAGGTACTCAACGCCTGCCTCGCTTAATAGGAGTTGGAAAGGCTAAGGAATTAATTTTTAGCGCTCGTCGGATTTCTTCTGTAGAAGCTGGTCAAATAGGTATGGCTGAGAGAGTTGTTCCTTTTGCTAAATTAGAGGAAGAAACGAGAGAGCTTGCGAGAAGAATCGCAAGTAATGCCCCGATTGCCCTTAAAGAAGCTAAGCGAGCGATTGATTTAGGGATAAATACAGATAAGGATACTGGTCTATCTATCGAGTCCCTGTGCTACAAGCAAACCATTCCGACTGAGGACCGAATGGAAGGATTAAATGCTTTCAGGGAGAAACGTTCCCCAAATTATAGAGGCAAATAAAAAAGGAGGATCTATATGACAACAAAATATGATCAGACATTTCAAGACAAAGTCGATGGCATAAAAAAAGGTGGTCTTGAAAAGTACCATCAAAAAAATGCCGAAAAAGGAAAGCTATTTGTTCGAGAGCGATTGGAGTTATTATTTGATGACGGAATGGATATAGAAGATGCTTTCTTTGCGAATTGTCAAGACGGATCTCTTCCGGCAGACGGTGTGGTTACAGGTTTAGGGAAAATTAACGGTGAGACCGTTTGTGTAATGGCAAATGATTCAACGGTAAAAGCTGGTTCTTGGGGAGCTCGGACAGTTGAGAAAATTATTCGTATTCAGGAAACAGCGGAAAAGCTCGAAGTCCCTATGCTTTATCTCGTTGATTCAGCTGGCGCAAGAATTACCGATCAAGTTGAAATGTTTCCAGGCAGACGTGGAGCAGGGAGAATCTTTTATAATCAGGTAAAACTTTCAGGACGTGTGCCTCAAGTTTGTTTACTCTTCGGTCCATCTGCTGCAGGGGGCGCATATATTCCTGCTTTTTGTGACATTGTGGTGATGGTAGAAGGGAATGCATCTATGTATTTAGGTTCACCACGAATGGCTGAGAAAGTGATTGGTGAAAAAGTGAGCCTCGAAGAAATGGGTGGGGCTAAGATGCATTGTTCTGAATCTGGATGCGGGGATGTATTAGCTAAAAGTGAACAAGAAGCGATCGATTATGCGCGAAATTATTTAAGCTACTTCCCACAAAATTTCAGAACCGCTGCGCCATCAAAGGAACCGCTACCTGTTAAACCTCATGATCAAACTATCAAAGAATTGATACCAGAAAACCAAAACGCTCCATTTGATATGTATACATTAATTGATCACTTGATTGATGAAGATTCGTTTTGTGAGATTAAGAAGTTATTCGCAAGGGAACTGATTACTGGACTAGCCCGGATGAATGGAAAACCGGTTGGTATTATAGCGAACCAGCCGCGTATGAAAGGCGGCGTGTTGTTTCACGACTCAGCAGATAAGGCCGCTAAATTTATTAATCTATGCGATGCCTTCCATATCTCACTATTATTCTTGGCGGATATTCCAGGGTTTATGATAGGCACCCGCGTAGAAAAAGCAGGGATCATTCGTCACGGGGCGAAAATGATTTCGGCTATGAGCGAAGCAACGGTACCTAAAATCT
Organism: Pontibacillus chungwhensis; assembly: GCF_030166655.1. GTDB lineage: Bacteria > Bacillota > Bacilli > Bacillales > BH030062 > Pontibacillus. The sequence continues at coordinate 2,069,089 of NZ_CP126446.1, forward strand.
CAGTTATTGTTCGAAAAGCTTATGGTGCAGGTTTATATGCTATGGCTGGTCCTGCTTTCGAACCAGACTGTTGTCTAGCTCTTCCAAGTGCTCAAATTGCTGTTATGGGACCAGAAGCAGCAGTTAATGCTGTATATGCGAATAAGATAGCAGAGTTATCAGAAGAAGAACGTCCTCAATTCATAAAAGAAAAACAAGAAGAATATAAAGAGAATATTGATATTTATCGCCTTGGTTCTGAAATGGTAGTTGATGATATTGTAGATCCTAATCGATTACGAGCAGAACTAATTACACGTTTCTCTTCCTATGAAACGAAACGTTTACAGTTTACTGAGCGAAAGCATGGCGTATATCCGGTTTAAGCACTTCTTTATTGCGCTAAATATTGAAATGACGATAGAATTGACAAGCACATCAGGGACTCTTCTGACATGATTAAAACTGACCCTTATGGAGGTTCTATAAATGGAATTACAAACAATATTAAACAACGTTGACTACAAAATTCTACAAGGGGATGTTCACGTAACCATTGAATCTGTTGCCTATCATTCAGGTTTAATCCAGCAAGATTCCTTGTTTATCTGTCTTGAAGGAACAAAACGAGACGGACACGACTATATTGCCCAAGCTGTTATGAAGGGTGCTGTCGCCATTATTATTCAAAAACAAGTTGGTCTTGAATTTGTTCCTAAGGATATGACAGTGATTCAGGTTGAGAATACAAGAAATGTACTTCCTGTTATCGCCAGTCAATTCTATAGTCATCCATCCCAAAGCTTTCGTTTAGTAGGGGTGACAGGAACAAGTGGGAAAACATCTGTATCCCATCTGATTTCGTCGATCTTACAACATTCAGGAAGAAAAGTAGGGACTGTCGGAACGCTTGGGGACCGTATTAACAATACGGAGATGAACGCGTACCGTACAACTCCTACAACACCGGAAACAGTAGACCTGCAAGCATCTTTTGCAGCCATGCGCGATCAAAGTGTGACAGATGTTATTATGGAGGTCTCTTCACTAGGGCTGAAGAATAAACGAGTATTAGAATGTCAATTTGATGTTGGGATTTTTACAAATTTATCAGAAGACCATCTTGAGGATCAGGGGGCATTTGATGATTATAAAGAAAGTAAGCTTTCCTTATTCCCGATGTGCCCTTATTCGATCTTGAATGCTGATGACCCGTATATATCTGAGTTTATTGCGGCTACTAACGGGTGCTATGAAACCTACGGAATCAATAATAAAGAGGCAGACTTAGTTGCTACCCATATTAAAGATAATGAAAACGGAGTAACGTTTCAACTTACACATAAAGAATTCCAAAATGAAGTATACGTACCAATAAAAGGGGCTTTCACAGTATCAAATACCTTAGCAGCCATTAGCTGTTCTCTCCATTTAGGTCTAGAGATTGATGACATTGTAGAGGCATTAAAACATGTGAGAAGACCAGACGGACGCCTGCAAACCATCCATTCCCCTGAGGGATTTACCGTAATGGTTGACCATGCCAATACCCCTGAAAAATTGGAGAAGGTCTTATTAAATTTATCTCCTATTAAAAAGGGAAATGTATTTGTTGTTTTTGGTTGTGGAGGAGAACGCGATAGAGGAAAAAGAGCTGTCATGGGTGAGATTGCTTCTAGGTGGAGTGATTATGTGATAATCACCTCAGATAACCCTCGCTCAGAAGATCCCTCTAGGATCGTAGCTGAAGTAGAAGAAGGAATGAAAGCCCCGGGAGACTATGAAATTATAGAAGATCGAGAAGAAGCCATACACAGGGCGCTCCGTATGGCCGAACCGAGAGATATCATTCTGATAGCAGGCCGGGGAAATGAAGATTTTCAGGAAGTAGATGGATCAAAGGTCGTGTTTAATGATTTTGATGTAGTTGAGAAGTTTATGAATCAGCACACATCACCGATCAAGGAGGGGTAAGTCATAACAAGTCCAGTGAAACGACGTATCGTTTTTGGTTGTGGATTGTTTTTAGGATTGTATCTCTTACTAAAGGGAATTGACTTTTTTCAAACCTCCGGAAGAAATATTGGAACTCCGCAGGAATTGCATTTGTTCATGGTTGACGTAACAGAGCTACTTCCTTTTCAACAACCTCCCATTACGGGAACCATATTGTTAGTAATGGGGTCCATTATAGCTGCGTTATGCTTTGTTGCTTTCCTTCGCACCACTCACCATGAGGAGCAGAATCAATTTGATCAAAAAGTAAAATAGAACGGTGAATCATAGCCAATAATAAAAACCGCTTCCCTTAAGGGAAGCGGTTTTTATTATTGATAAACTTCATTCATAATACGTTTTAAAATATGGATTTGCTCATCAAATAGGATTTTATAATGTTTTTTCATGACTTCGAATTCTTCAGATCCTTGTTCCGTAACACGGTACCAGTATACTTTTTGTCGTTTCTTCTCCAGGGATTTGTAATCTTCACGCCGCTGTAACAATCCTTCTTCTGTCATATCGTGAAGCGTATCAAGCAAAGTAGATGGAGCTGGCTGCCAGTTACCTGTTAACTTACTAAACTCTTCTTTAAAATGCTCGCTAATCAGAGACGTCCGTTTGTGTAACAAATGCAAAATATAAAACTTAGTAAACTGAGCGGCAGACATATTAAGAGCAAACTTCTTTGGATTATTTTTGTGTGACATCCAAACGACACCCCTTTTGGTAGAAAATAAGTTTGTTACCAACATCTACAATACTAGTATACCATATTTTATACTTAGTAGTAACTCAGAATATTCAAAAAGTGTAACAAAAAACCTTGAGAACAACTCTGCAGTTCCCAAGGTTTTTTCATTACTCTATAAAACTTTTATCAACTAATCCTTCTAGGTCTGGCTGTTCTTTTAAGAATTCCAGATCATAAGAAGAGTTTGCGAATGCTTGCAGATAATCTGGGTTGATATCATACGTGAAAGTGATGCGTTCCCAAGCGCTATCGATCACTGTGCGAGACAATTCTTGTTCAGTAATTTCTTTTATCTTATTAATCGCAATCGTTTTGGATTCGTCCGGATTATCTTGTATATATTCTGTTGCTTTTTTATGTCCATCTACTAATTTTTGAACCAATTCCTTGTTATCTTTAACCAGTTCCCCAGATGTAACAAATACAGCAGCTGGGAGGGTTTCCCCATACGCTACATTTTTCGTATCAATTAATACTTTTCCATAACCTTCTTCTTCAATGTAAGAGGCCCAAGGTTCTGGTACGGTTGCTACATCGACTTTGCCATTTGCAAATTGTTGGGCATATGTGGCAGGTTTACCTGTAACATGTTTCATGTCCCCATTAAGACGATCTGACTTCATGCCGAACTCTCTCATCATTAATGTTTCAAACTGAACGTCATGAGTACAACCAACGCGAGGAGATATGAAAGTCTTTCCTTGAATATCTTCTGGAGAGTTTATACCTGAGTCTTTACGAGCCATTATAACAGTACCGCCTGTAGAACCAGCAGCTACAATATTAATATCCGCTCCATTGGTGAAGTGATTCATAGCAGGTCCTGGTCCAACAAGGCCTCCATGAATTTCACCTGTTTCAATGGCTGTCATAAAACTTGATCCGTCCGGGAAGTATTTATAGCTTACCTCAGTCCCATCTGGTAATGTTTCTTCATAAAAATCTTTCTCTTCGGCTACCATACCCGCAACGTGATTTATGTTAGGAAAGTAGCCAATCACGATTTCTTCTGGTGTCGAGCCTGATGTTGATTTACTTCCACAAGCCGTTAAGACGACCGCAAGTAATGCAATTATGAATACCGATAAACGTTTCTTCATGTTCTCCACCCCTTAAAATTTTTATAAAAGTCCCCATCGCTTCATAACGGATTTCTCTAGTTTAGAGAAGACTAAATGATCCACTGTGGAACCAATAATCCCTATAATCAGAATGATCGCCATTACGACGTCAACTCTTGCAAAGTCAAATGCATACGTCAGCGAGTACCCAAGTCCAGGTCCATTGCTTAACAACTCACCAGCCATGAGAGCACGCCAGCTAAATGCCCATGCGAGACGAATCCCCGTCATAAAATGGGGAACAGACGCTGGAATCTCGACTTTAAAGAATAGTTCTAAACCATTGACCCCCATCGTCCTCGCTGCTTTTTTAAAAGAAGAAGGTACGTTTCGGAGAGCGGTTCTTGTATTTAGTGCCATCACAAAAATCCCGCCTATGACAACAACAAAAATGACAGCCATTTCATTAAATCCAAACAGTAATAATGACAAGGGAACCCATGCAATACTTGGAATACTTTGTAATGCAATTAAGTACATGCCTGCTGTCTCATCCGCCTGTTTGGATTTAGCAAGCAAAACTCCAATCGCTGTTCCAAGGATGATGCTGACAGGCAATCCGTATAATAAATGTTTGAAACTTGCTAATAAAGCTTTCGTTAATGATCCATCCTTAAATCCTTCAATTAATGCAAAGTACACATCAATGGGAGGTGGAAATGCAATATCAGGAAAGACCCCCGATGAATAAACACCTTGCCACAAGGCGACTACCGCTACTAGAAATAAAAGCCGTTTTAAAAATATTTTCATTGTAATTCTTCCTTTAAAACTTTGTTAATTTCACCTTCTAATAATCCCATTACGTGTTGTTCTAACTTAATTACGTCTGGATTGGCCCGTTCTCTTGGGCGTTGGAGATCTACAGAAAGGTCTTCTATAATACGACCTGGACGTGTTCCCATTACAATGATACGGTCTGACAATTTTATAGCTTCAGAGATCGAGTGAGTCACAAACAGGATCGTCTTTTGATCTTCAGACCAGATTCTTAGCAATTCATCGTGCAATATGTGTCTGGTTTGCTCATCTAGCGCCCCGAATGGTTCATCCATAAGCAAAACCTTAGGATCCATCGCCAGAGCTCTCGCGATAGCTACTCTTTGCTGCATTCCTCCTGAAAGCTCATGAGGATAAGCTTGTGTAAAACGACTAAGATGCACCATTTGCAAATATTTCTTAGCTGTTTCAGTCTGTTCTTTTTTTGATAGGTGTTTCAAAGAGAACTTTACATTTTCCAACACATTTAACCATGGAAATAAGGCGGGTTGCTGAAAAACCATACCACGATCAGGGCCTGGCTTAGAGACCGGTTGCTGATCTAATAGGATGGAGCCGTCTGTAATCGACTCAAGACCAGCTACCATGGAAAGAAGGGTTGACTTCCCACAACCGGAAGGACCAAGAATCGAAACAAAGTTGTGCTCTTCGATGGATAAATTGATATCAGAGAATACCTCCCAGCTTCCATTTTCTTCGTGCGGAAATGATTTTGATACATGATTGAGTTCTAAGTACATTTGCTCAGCCCTTTTCTTTAATTCTTATAAGATTAATCGGAATTATATGCGTTATATTATACGGTCCCGTGGAAAAACGTGTCAACCTATTTAAGAATATTATGAAATGTTTCTGTTTTCTGAAATGATAAGTGTAGAGAAATCACTAGTTGTGAACTGTGAAATTGCACGAAATATGGTACAATATGTGCGGCAAAAGTCTATCTAATTTACAGCCCATTTATATTACTTACATCGTTTTAACAGAACTTTAAGGGCTCATGAGTGAAAAGTTCGTTAGATTACTGGTATGATAAAAAGAACTTGGAGACCGGGAACCTTGGTCTTATATAGTAGTACATAAGAGTAAAACGTATAGGTTATGGAAAACTTAAAACTTAACTGAGAAATAAAGGAGTATGCCAGCGTGAAAATCGCAATTGTAACAGAAACCTTTTTACCTTCCACGGATGGAGTGGTAACTAGGCTTAAAGAAGCTATTAAATACCTAAGAAATCAGCAGCATGAAGTTGTTGTCATTGCTCCTGATTTAGGGGTTTATGAATATGAGGGGGCTATCGTCGAAGGTGTGAAGACAACGACTCTTCCGTTCTATAAGTATCGTCCTTTCTCCTTGCCAAATAAAGTCGTTAAAACGTTACTGCAAAAACATAATCCAGACATCGTTCATGTGGTAAATCCTGCTCTAGTGGGGGTATCAGGGGTGAAATATGCGAAGGAATTAAACATTCCGTTGTTAGCCTCCTACCATACACACGTACCAAAATATCTGGATTACTATAAACTGTATGCATTTAAACCTCTTTTATGGTGGCATTTCAAACGTCTTCATAATCAGGCAGACCTAAACCTTTGTACGTCACAAGCTGTAAAAGATGAGTTAGATGAAGAAGGGTTTCATAATGTCCATGTCTGGAAAAGAGGCGTTGCCGTGGACCGTTACTCGCCTGATCATTACAGTCAGGAAATGAGAAACCGTCTCACAGGTGGCGAACCCCACAAGAAGTTACTCGTGTTCGTTGGAAGACTTGCTGCAGAGAAAGAGATTCATAAGCTAAAGCCACTTCTCGAACAACGGGATGACGTAAGGTTAGCTATTGTAGGGGATGGGCCAGCCCGTGAACAGGTTGAGAAAACATTTGAAGGCACAACGGCGCTTTTCACAGGCTTCTTGCACGGTGACGAGCTGAATCAGGCTTTTGCCTCAGCAGATGCCTTTATCTTCCCATCTGTCACAGAAACACTAGGGTTAGTTATTCTCGAAGCAATGGCTTCAGGCTTACCTGTAATTGCTGCTAAGAGCGGTCCGACAATGGAACAAGTAGAAGATGGACGTACTGGACTCTTATTTGAAAATGAAGACACCGATAGCTTAATTGAAGCTGTGGAGAAGCTAGAGGATGTCGAGCTTATGCAACAACTTCGGGAGAATGCCCGTAAAGAAGCTGAGAAATTCAGCTGGACAAAGCCATCTGAACAATTGTTAGAATATTACGAGCAAGTTTTAGGTGCTGTTAAAATGAAACAAGCGAATTGAAAGGATAATGGAGAGTCTTCTTAATGAAGGCTCTCCATTTTACTAAAAGTGGGGGGATCACGATGTTGTTGTCAGAGAAGCAAAAGATGCTTGCGGGAGATTTATATGATGCAAGTGATGAAGAATTAATGAAGGATCGCTTGAATGCGAGAGAGTTAACGAGGTTATTTAATCAGTCAACAGAAGTAGAACCTGAAAGACGTACGAGCTTATTAAGAGCGCTCTTCGGTTCTACAGGAGAGAATATTTACATAGAACCTACATTTAGGTGTGATTATGGCTACAACATTTATGTCGGTGAAGATTTTTACGCAAATTTTGACTGTATTATTTTAGATGTCTGTCCTATAACCATAGGGAAGAACTGTTTATTAGCTCCTGGTGTCAGAATTCTCACTGCTACCCATCCCCTAGATCCAATAAAACGAAATGCGGGGCTTGAATACGGGATGCCTGTTACAATAAAGGATAACGTATGGGTTGGAGCGAATGCTATTATTAATCCAGGCGTTACAATCGATCATAATGTAGTCATCGGGTCTGGCGCTGTTGTGACAAAAGATGTGCCTGATAATGTAGTTATTGGGGGAAATCCAGCAAGAGTTATCAAGCATTTATAGATAGAAAAATGACGTGATATAAAAAGCAGATCAAAGGAGAAGACTCGTTCTCTTCCTTGATCTGCTTTTTTACGTTTATGAGGAAACGAAAATGCAGAGTAAAAATAACCCTTTATAAGTATAAAAATGAACATGGGGGAAAAATGGGTGTTTTTGCATAATTAAAACAATAAATGAATGGAGACCCCGATAAAAAGCTCATTAAATACGTATTTTTTGTATAAAAATTCAACTATAAGAAGAGTGAGACCGAGTTTAGTAAAGCAATTATGTAAGATAGAAAGAAAAAATATCTTATTTATACATTAATGAAGAAAATGCTTATAACCACCAATAAGAACATTTGTTCGCAATATCAAAAGGCGAATTTAAGGTCCTATTAAAGACATAGTTCCTATGCCCGGCTTCTCATAGGATAGGGGTAAGTACAACTTTCATTGAGAAGGGGGCAGGTAGACAGTGAGAACCATTTTTGATTTAGAACAGAAAATGTGCGCGCCATCGGAGAAGTTAGTGAAAGACCTCTCTCGAATAAATGGCGACATTATGATACTCGGTGTAGGAGGGAAAATGGGTCCTACACTTGCGAAGCTTGCTAAAAATGCCGTGGATCAGCTTCCTCATCCGAAAAAAATTTATGCGGTATCTCGTTTTACTAAAGGATCCCTTCAACAGGAGCTTGAAGCATGTGGTATAGAGACAATTGCAGCAGACCTTTTAGACGAACGTCAACTCGATCAGTTGCCTAATGTGAAAAATATTATTTACATGGTTGGTCATAAGTTTGGTACAACCGGCCACGAACATTTCACCTGGGCTATGAATGCTTATTTGCCTGGTCGAATTGCAGAGAAATTTAAAGATTCTCGTATTGTGTCTTTTTCTACGGGGAATGTGTATCCCTTCTCATCTGTTAAGGAGGGAGGGGCAACAGAAGAAGATTCAACGGGCCCTGTGGGAGAGTATGCTCAATCTTGTCTTGGTCGAGAGAGGATATGGAGCTATTACTCCTATAAGTATAATATCCCTCAACTTCATTTTCGTCTTAATTATGCTATTGACCTCCGTTATGGCGTGCTTCTTGAGATTGCGAAAGCGGTTAAAGAAGGGAAACCAATTGACATTACAATGGGGCACGTCAATGTGATCTGGCAAGGCGATGCGAATGAAATGGCGATTAGGTCATTGCTTTATTGCAGCACACCACCTGAGGTCTTAAATGTCACTGGTCCAGAAACCCTGTCAATTCGCTGGGTTGCAGAGCAATTCGGCACCATGTTTAACGTAACTCCTATTTTTACAGGGCAGGAGCAAGACACTGCTTTGTTAAGTAATGCGTCTAAAGCTCATAAGTGGTTTGGTTATCCGCAGGTAACGATGCTTGAAATGATTGAATGGACAGCCGAGTGGATTTTGCATAATGGGGAAGTTATTGATAAACCTACACACTTTCAAGAGAGGGAGGGGAAATATTAAGTGGATGAACGATTTACGAAGGAACAGTGGGCATTGTTGCAAAGTGGCACGGTTATACCAGCACATCCTCTAGCTTTATCAAAACAGAAAAAACTAGATGAAGTCAGGCAACGAGCGTTAACCAATTATTATATTGATAGCGGTGCAGGTGGTATCGCAGTAGGGGTTCATACTACGCAGTTTGAAATACGATGTCCTGAATTTAATTTGTATGAAAGAGTTCTAACATTAGCTAAAGAACAAGTCGAGTATAGAAATCTGAAGCGGCCTTTTTTGAAGATTGCAGGAATTTGTGGCCAAACGAGTCAAGCCCTTAAGGAAGCAACGTTCGCGAAAGAACTAGGTTATGATATAGGGCTTGTCAGTATGGGAGGCCTCGATTTAACAGAAGAGGAACATCTAGTAAGGATCAGAGCTATTGCAGAAGTCATTCCTGTCTGTGGGTTTTATCTTCAATCCTCTGTAGGCGGAAGGATATTTTCTTATGGGTTTTGGGAGCAATTTGCTGATATAGAGGGGGTTTGTGCCATTAAGATGGCTCCTTTCAATCGTTATCAGACTATAGATGTTATAAGAGCCGTTTGTCATTCCAAGAGACGTCAAGAAATTGCCCTTTATACAGGAAATGATGACAATATTGTAGTCGATTTACTTACCAATTACAAATTTACGGTTGAAGGAGAATTAGTGGAGAAAAGAATTGTGGGTGGTTTGTTAGGTCATTGGGCCGTATGGACCTCAAAAGCGGTCCAATTGTTTGAAGAGATCAAACAAATTCGAGAACGGTCGGTTATCCCAGAATCTATGCTGACAACCGCTTCTCAAGTTACAGATAGCAATGCTGCTTTATTTGATGTTGCTCATCAATTTAAGGGTTGTATTGCAGGTATAAACGAAGTCTTAAGAAGGCAAGGATTGCTTTCAGAGAATACGTGTTTACGTGATCACGATGTGCTAAGTCCGAACCAATTCGAGCAAATTGACCGTATTTATAGGGAATATTCACATCTTACAGATGATGGTTTTGTTCAAGAGCATTTACAAGAGTGGCTATCTAATCAGCAAAGGAGGTGATCTGTTGAAAAAGAGGTTTTTTTATGAGGAGGACGATCGTGAGGAAATAATAACCTTCTGCCAAACAAGATGGCCAGAAGAAACGAAAGAGGTCATTCAACGTTCAGATCTTGCGTGTAATCAAACCTTTATCTTTACTCATCGATGGGATATGGAGCGATGCGAGACACCGGTTTCTTTTCCTGACAAGGTCGATTGGACTTATAGATTTCAAGGTGACTTCGAATGGACAGTTAACTTAAATCGAAGCCGCTTCATGGCTGAGTTAGGGCAGTCCTACTGGTTAACAGGCGATGAGAAATACGTAACGGCATATAAGGCGCTGTTGGATGATTGGATCTCACAAAACCCATTATCAGTAGATGAAATCTATGAAAGTAAAATACGTGCCTTCAATGTTAAGGATACGTGGCGTAAACTCGACAGCGGTATACGCATCACTAACTGGCTGAAAGGTTACCATTGTATTAAGGAATCGGCGCAGTGGACGACTGAAGATAATCATCAATTTAAAGAAGCGGTTTACCTGCATGGAACCTATTTAAGTATGGCATATACCGCACACGATGCTCAGAGTAACTGGGGTTTTTTAGAAACTAATGGGCTGTTTCAAATTGCTTTATTGTTTCCGGAGTTTCCTGAAGCAAAGAAGTGGCTCAACTTGGCTTCTGAACGATTAGCTAACATGTGTCAGTTGCAAATCTTTGAAGATGGTATGCACAATGAGCAAAGTCCTATGTATCACCATGAAGTTCTTCATTGTCTATTTGAACCCCTTTTGTTAGCTAAGTTGAATGATGTTTCTTTACCTTCTATCTGTGAAAAGTCGCTTGAACAACTATTTCAGGCATCTTTATCCATAGTTAAACCTTCAGGACATCAACCCATGATAAGTGATAGTGACCATACGGATATACGTGATCTGTTAGGTCGCGGAGCGGTATTCTTTCAGCGAGGTGACCTCAAGCATCAGTCTTACCGTCAACTAGATTTTGAGAGTGCTTGGTATTATGGGGGCGAAGGGATCTCAGCTTTCCAAAAACTCAAATCTCACCCTCCTTCGAAAGCTTCTATTCATTTACCGCAAAGTGGCTATTCGATCATGAGAACGGGATGGTCAAGGGATAGTCATTATTGTTTGTTCGATGGAGGGCATATGGATATCATACAAGCTCATGGTCATGATGATTTCTTGCATCTTGAAATGAGTGTGTTTGGTGAGGATATGCTGGTTGATACTGGGAGGTACACCTATATGGAGGGGCGGGAGAGAAGGTATTTTAAAGAATCAATCCAACATAATACAACCATCGTTGACCATACATCCATATCGGAATATATAGACTCATGGGAATGGGGCCGGATCGCTAGGCCTACCCAATCATATTGGAAGAGTTGTGAAGACTTTGACTACGTTCAATGCGGTCATGATGGGTATAGAACATTAGCAGATCCTGTCCAGGTTATGAGAAAGGTATTGTTTGTTAAACCTTATTATTGGATCGTTGTGGATGAATTTCATTCTAACAAGCAACATCATTTTGCTCAGCATTTTCATCTAAGCGAAAAATTAACGATTCAGACAGAAACGGAACACTCAAAAGCTATATGTAAAACCGAGAATTTATCCGGACTCATGATTCAATCACTTACGGGAGCTAATTTAACGGAAGAAGCTTGCTGGATCTCCCGTCACTATAATGAAAAACAACCGTCTACAAAACTAGTATTTGAAGCCATTGGTTCAGGCACAACACGTATGATCACCGTATTTATTCCATATAAATACTCTCAACCTCTTAATATATTTTTCAAAGAAATTGAAGTGCGAAATACGTTTGGAGAACCTTTTAAAAAGGCAGATGTCACAGCTTTAGAAATCAAAGTCGAAGAAGATACTCATTACGCCCTTATCTCCCATTCAGGCCCGAATAGCTTTCAGTTTGGAAATGAACATATGACAGGCGAGGTGCTTTTAGTAAAAGAAGAGGAAGTAGGTAAGAGGAAGTGGATTGTTAAAGTGTAATAAGGACGTATTACGGTCAGTCTATTACCCATTTATAAACCATACATTCATCATAAAGGTGGTGAATGTATGGTTCTTTATATTCTAAAAAAAGAAGAAGGTGGTTAAGTTATGGGAAATTGGGTGCCGCGAAGACTGATTGTATTGCTCGTCCATTTTGTCCTTTTTATAATCTTCTTATGTGTTATTCCTCAAAGTGGGTATGCTCAATCTACAATTACGATTACTTCACACCAAAATGGCGATGTTATTCCTATAGGGGTAACGAGGATTATAGGGTCTTATACACAAGTCTCAGACCTCGATGTAATCATTAATGGTATGGGGGAATACAAGGCCGAAATGTTGCCTGAGTCAACTGAAAAAGGTGAATGGTTCTATGATCTTGATACAACTACTCTTGATGGGGATATCGAAATCGTTGTAAAAGGAACCAGTACGATGACGAGATATTCAGCATGGTCGGAGCCGCTTATGCTTTCAGTTGATAATAAAAAGGCTAACCTACCTACAGTATCGATCTTAACTCCTCAATCGGATACTACTCTAACCAAGAACACAAAAGTAACAGTTGATGCTTCAGGAAAAAATAATATAGAAGCCGTTTCAATCAGAGTGAATGGAGAAGAATGGCTCCCGACCAAAAAGCAAAATGGCGTTTATTCTTATCATCTAACCCTTCCTTCTGAAAGAGATCTTACGTACAGCATAGAAGCAAAAGCAGTGGATTCAGAGGGGAATACTGGAGTGAGTCGTACGGTATATCCGAGAACCGGGAATGGGCGATTGGTTTACACTAAAGTCGAGAAGCAAGATCGAGCCATGTGGATCTGGGAAAATGCTTCGTACAACTTAATTTACAACGAAGGATCACGCCACGTATTGGAAGCCTTCGCTAAAGATACTTCTACTTTTAACCAGGATGCTATAACAACTCTCTATTTAGGAGTAGATCGCTATTATGGGATCGATATGCTTGAGGATGAACGAGAGCGGGTTCGTGACTTTGTCTCTTGGGCCCATAAACAAGGATTTGCCGTTCATGCGCTTATAGCAGGTGGAACCAAACCACCTCATTTCGGAGCTTTTGAACAGTATCACAATACAGCCATAAGAGAGGTAGAAACCATTATTAACTATAACCTTGCATCTAATCAGGATGAACAATTTGATGGGATCAATATAGATATCGAACCTTATATTGCCTCAGAGTTTAAAACAGAAGCTCCGTCATTACAGATTCAATATTTAGATCTATTAGAAAAAATAATGCACATAAAGCAATCTGCTGATTCTAGTCTATTTATTGGGGCAGCTATACCAAACTGGTATGATTCTTCGCCCTATGCTGAGAATATTACCTGGGGTCCTCGTTTGGAAAAAGGAAAGGAAGAGACCAAATGGTTATCACAGCATATTCAAGATTTGCTCGATTATATATCCATTATGGATTATCGTGATTTTGCAGAAGGGTCAAATGGAATGATTGAGAAGGCACGTGGTGAAATGGAGTATGCGGAGTCGATTCATAAGCCTTATTCCGTTGTCATTGGTGCTGAGACGAAAGATATTGCAGATGGAGGGGACCCAGAACTTATAACATTTAGAGAAGAAGGACGCACCTATATGGAGGAAGAACTTACGAAAGTATCAGAGGCTATGAATGGCTATTCTTCTTATGGTGGAATCGCCCTACATCATTATGACACCATAAGGGAATTACCTTCAGAATGGAGTGAATATGGAGTATTATGGAAGGCTCCACCAGATACAGAAGCTCCTTCAGAAGTCGAACGACAGCCGAATGCTACTGCTGAGAGCTATCAATCCATCGTGATAGATTATGGAAGAGCCTATGATAACTCAGAGATTGAACATTATAGGGTTTACCGTGGTAAAACCCGGGATTTTACACCAGGGGATAACTTCATAGCCGGGACTAGCAGAGGTCTTTCCTTTGTCGATAAAGGCTTACTCTCAGATACAACGTATTATTACAAAGTAGCAGCGGTTGATGTAAATGGAAATCAAGGCCCTATATCTTCTGTGACCTCTGCTACCACGTCTACAACTTCACTAAAGCCATTAGCAATCAAGGAAGCCTCCATCTCGTATTCAGATGGGAAAGGGCACATGAATCTAACTGTAATCGATTCAAGCACTGCTGATCCTATTGTAGCGACTATCAGCGGAAGGTATGAATATATGAGCGGTAAAGTGGTAAGCGGAAAGACTGATGAAGAGGGTACTATTACGTTTTCGTCAGAAATGTTGCCGAGCGAGAATGGCAAGATCGGATTTAAAATCAATGCGATTACCGCTGACGGTTATTATTGGGCTTCCTCTTTGGATTCTCCGACACAATTAGTAACAACTTGGTCTTATGATATATTCATCCCTAAACAAGATACCTATATTCGAAGTGATTCTTACGGGGATAATAACTATGGGAATGAACGTCTTTTAGAAGTAAAAGGGGTGGAAGAATCCATTCTGAATTACAATCGTCAATCTCTCATTCAGTTTAAAGAGGAAAAAGCCTTTCTTTCAGATGCTAATAGTTTAATTCTGAAATTTTATGTGGATCGTGATGTTGGGGATTCTCAGGTTTCTTCTGTTCCGATTTCGATTTATGGTGCTGTTAATCAAGAGTGGAACGAAGAAGATTTGACGTGGAATACACGACCAGATGCTGACCAGTTTGAATATTTAGGGGGGGTACTTGTATCAGGTAAAGGGTGGTACCAATTTGACCTAACCGAATGGGGACAGGGTTTTGCAGATGTTGACTCGGCAACGTTTCGACTATCAGATGATCAACGCTCAGACCGTCTTGTGCCGATACACAGTAAAGAAAATACTTATGCCCCTTCGCTTGAATTTCATCGTTAGAAAAAAAGGTTGCCTCAAAATAGTAGAGGCAACCTTTTTAATCGATTCCAAAACGCTTCCTGAACTGCGTAGGGGTATACCCTGTAGACTTTTTAAATGTTTTCGTAAAGTGAGGGTAATCCCCATAACCAACAGACTCCGCTATATCATAACTTTTGGACAGAGGATTCTTTAATAAAGTCTTCGCTTTCTCTATACGAAGTTTTGTTACATAGCATTTATAGCTCTCTCCCATTTCCTTCTTAAATTCCATGCTGAAATAAGAAGGGGACATCCCCACAATGGTTGCCACCTTCTGAAGGGTCAGAGCATGGTCAGCAAAATGAGTGTTTATATAGTCAACACCATTCAGAATTGTAGTCTTATGGCCAATGTTCCTTACCTGTTTTAAAAGAATCATCCATTCCTGGCAGTACGTTAGGAAACGATTATGAAGCTCATCAGATCCGTATGGGAACGTTATTTCAGGAATGATGACATTTTTCATCTCTTTCACCCGTTTCTCAAGCGTACTTGATACATAAGTAACAAGGTCTTCATAGAAGCCCTTCATAGTAAGCTGTGTTGTATGTTTTTGCAGTAGGTAGGCATGAGTTTCTTTAACTTTGCTAACGAGTTCTTGTTCTTCAAGCATCCATATAAGATGACTAATATCTTCTGCTGTTAACGTGATGAAACTGAGCTGCTCTTGCCGTTCTGCCTTTGAAGGGGATTCTAGTTCGATTTCATTACGGACAGTTTCTAAGGCGGTTAGAAATAGTTCAGGTTTTATCGGTTTTAAAAGAAAGTCATTCACCCCATACCTGAGAGCTTGTTGGGCATAGGTGAATTCATCATACCCTGATAAGATCATAAATTTGATCTGCTGATTTAAGGATCTAGCTTTTTGAATAAAGTCTAACCCGTTTAGTTTAGGCATTCGAATGTCTGTGATAATTAGGTGAGGATGGTGCATTTGAACAAGCTCGAGCGCTTCCTCACCGTCTTTGGCTTCTCCGACAAGTTGAAATCCAGTGCTATGTTTTTTAAGTAAGGCTGATAGGCTTCTTTTAATTAATTTCTCATCATCTACTATTAACACCTTATACATCATCACGCCTCCTTACTGTTCATTTGTGAGATAAGGCAAGTGAATGGTAACAACAGTGCCAGTTGAATCAGATTTGTGTATGAACAAACCATATGGATGACCAAATTCTGTGACGATCCTTTTATGCACATTCATCATTCCAATTCTTCTCGTTGTCCTATATTCAAGAGAAGGCTCTTTATGGTGAGTGAACGCAGTGTTATAGATATCCAAGATTTCTGGTGACATTCCTCTACCATGGTCTTCAATCGCTAAAAGATATCCCTCGTGGGTCTTAGCTCCTGTAATTCCTATAAAGGTCGGTTCTAGTGCATGCTCTTCATAGCCATGTAAGAAAGCATTCTCAATGAGAGGTTGAAGGGTTAAACGGGAGGTTTGAATGTCAGAAGTAAGTGAATCATCTACATCTATATAAACCTCTAAGTCCTCAAAACGCTCCAATTGAATATTGAAATAGGCTTTTATATGTTGTAGTTCTTCCCGAAGAGAGACTACTTTCTTCGTGTTGCTTACGTTATACCGAAACATATCAGCAAGAGAGGTCGTCATACGGCTAATCTCCATCTGGTCCTCAATAATGGCGTAAGAATTAATAATTTCTAGCGTGTTGTATAAGAAGTGAGGGTTAATTTGAGATTGCATCGCTTGTAGCTCAGCTTCTTTTGTCTTAAGTAATAACTCTTGTTCTTTTAGTTTAGAAAGGCGAATCTCTTGAATGAGGGCTGAGAGCTTTTCAGTCATCTTGTAAAAACTAGTATATAACTCACTAATCTCATCATGGTGATACAAAGCTAAGGGACGTGGTTCTTGCTTTGGAAATTGCCCTGCAGAAACTTGTCTCATGAGGATCTGAAGGTGCTTCAGGGAATAGGTTAACGTAAAGGAAAAACCTCCAACAAAAAGGATGGCGAGACCTACTAGTGCTAGGCCAATCCAAATAGTGTAGTTTCTGAGATCCATCAGGTGACTCATCGTAGTTTCTAGAGGGACGCTTGCCACAATCGTCCAGTTCGGATCCTTTAGGGGTTCATACACCATTAATGTTTTCGGCTGATTTTTATTAATTATAAATGGCTGCTTGGATGTTAGATCATAGGTAAACGTTTCTCCTAACTCTTTCGAATCAGGATTGTAGAGAATGTTGTGGTCTTCATCGACTAACCAAATTTGATCAAAATGATCGTTTGTAATTTCATTTAGAATTGAAGCGGTTTGATTAAGGTGAAGGTCAATCACAAGTAAACCAATCGTATCGTACGTATTTTGGTCATATATTTTTTGGACAACTGTCAGAGTAGGGGTAGATTGATAGAACTCAAGTCCTAACATTTCGTAGCTTTTATATTGTTCTTTTGTTCTCCATAACTCTTTATTTCTCTTCTCAATCCGCTTCATATCAATAAATTGTTTCACATTTGTATAGTTATGTTCTTGATCCCCATTCCTACTGACTAACGACATTCCGAAAACATCAGAACGACCTTTAATAATTTGTCCAAGTGCTTCTTCTTGAACCTTCTTTGTTTCCACATACTGATCAAAACGTGTATGAGGCTCTTTGTTTGACTTCAAGTAATTTTGAATAGAAGCGTTGGTCAGAAGCGGAGTGGTGGCTTTCTTTAAATCTGCTAAGTAAAAGGAAAGATATTCTTTTGTTTGTTTAAGCAATTGTTGACTGGACCTTACGGAATTGTCTTCTATCGTGCTAGTTGTTTTGTTATACCAAACGTAACCAAAGACAAGTAAAGGTGTGCAGACAAAGACGATAATGACCCATAGCAATTTCGTTTGAATCGACCTCTTATGGAAGAGATTTTTCAAAGGCAATTCATCCTTTACGTATGATTTACTCATTTCTTAAGTCGTTGAAAAAAACACAACAAATCAAATCAATGCCCATTCTGATTAGAGAGGACTAAGACTATGATGATAGTGTAAGCGTTAACAAAAAAGGGGGATACAGAATGAATCGTTCATGTAAGCTTGGCCTATTTCTTTTATTTTCTATGGTTTTAACTTTAGGACTTGTAGGTTGCAGTAATGAGTCTAGTTCAGACGGTAAAGATTCAGATGAAAAGGTAGAAATCACATTAGGCTATTATTCTTCAGGAAGTGCTGATGAGAAAATGGAAGAGCTTATTGATCAATTTGAAGAGAAACATCCAAATATAAAAGTGAAAACACAGAACGCTCCTTATTCGCAGTTCTTTCAGAAATTAGACACACAGATTGCTGGGAATAACGCTCCTGATGTTTGGTTATCAGATGGCGTGCTTGTATCAAAGTATGCAGAGCGAGGAGCGGCTAAAGATGTATCAGAATGGATTGAAAGAGATTTAAACAAAGATGAGTACTATGGACTCGACTTTAATAAAGATGCTAACGGAAAATATTTTGCGGTTCCTCAAGGGATTCAGATAGGAGCTCTTTTTTATAACAAGGATATGTTTGATGAAGCAGGTGTAGACTACCCGGATGATGATTGGTCGTGGGAAGATCTACAAGAAGCGGCTGCCAAGCTAACGATTGATGCAGAAGGAAATCGTGCGACGGATTCTAAATTTAATGAGGATGCTGTAAACCAATACGGAATGACATTCTTTAATATTACAGAAGGTTGGATGCCTGTCCTTAAATCATTCGGTGGTGGCGTATTGGATGAGGAGTTAAAGAATTCTGTCATAGACTCTCCTGAGAATGAAGAAGCGGTTAAGTGGATGGTAGAAGGGATGGAAAAAGGAATCTTAACAGACCCTTCAGATTTACAAAGTTTCCAAAGTCCTATGTCTCCTTTCCCTAGTGGGACAGCAGCCATGAGAATTGGAATCTACGCCCGCGTATTAGCAGCGAATGAGACAGGAATTAATTATGATGTCTCTGTATTACCAAAGGGTCCTGATGGTAAGCGATTTGCTCCTGTTATTGCAAACTCATGGATCGTAAATAACAATAGTTCAGATGCGAAAGCAGAAGCTGCCTGGGAATGGGTGAAATTCTGGGTTACAGAAGATGATGTTCAAAAGGAATGGGCAGAATTAGGGGAAGCGGTACCGGTCAAAAAGTCCGTTGCGAATTCAGATTTATTCTTAAATTCTGGAGAGAACAAGATTAACAAGCAAGCCTTTTTAGATAGCTTTGAATTTGCCGGGACTCTTGATACAAATGCGGTTTGGTCAGAGTGGCTCCAAAAGTTTAACGATAACATTAACCGAGCATTTTTAAATGAAACAAGTGTTGAAGAGGCGTTAAAACAAGCTGACAAAGAAGTAACGAAAGTTTTGGAGGATTTTTATAAGAAATAATAAAAAATTATAGAAGAAAGTGTGTCCTATATGCCAAAACTTGCACGTAAAAAGAAAGATCTGAATGATCGTAAACGAAAGCTTTCAACAGAAGGGAGATGGGGATTCCTGATGGTATCCCCGTACCTTCTTCAGTTCTTGGTTTTCTTATTATTTCCTTTAGTCGCTTCCTTGTATTTTAGTTTCTCAAAATATGACATGTTGAATCCTCCTGAATGGATTGGTATAGAAAACTATACTACCCTTGTTCAAGACCCTGTGTTCCACAAAGCTCTTTGGAATA
Organism: Pontibacillus chungwhensis; assembly: GCF_030166655.1. Classification (GTDB taxonomy): domain Bacteria; phylum Bacillota; class Bacilli; order Bacillales; family BH030062; genus Pontibacillus. The sequence continues at coordinate 2,088,761 of NZ_CP126446.1, forward strand.
CATTATATTTCACGCTTTTGTTTGTCCCTGCACAAACGATTCTTGCTTTGCTCCTTGCTGTTGCTCTAAATCAGAGTTTAAAAGGATTGAAATTTTTTAGAATTGCCCATTTTATCCCTGTGATCTGCTCCTGGACTGTTGTTCTATACGTTGCAGATGCAATCCTAAACCCCAGGTTCGGTCTTGCTAATACAATCCTTTTAAAGTTAGGGGAGAAGCCCCAACAATGGTTGAGTGATGAGGCGCTAATTATACCGGTTCTTGTAGCTGTTGCGGTGTGGAAAGGCGTTGGTTATATGATGATCATCTTCTTAGCTGGGTTACAGAATGTCCCTGAGGATTTATATGAGGCAGCTGAAATAGAAGGAGCAGGGATCTGGAAGAAATTCAGACATGTAACCGTTCCCTTGATATCAGGGACCACTTTTCTAGTCTTAGTCTTAACGACCATAACAACCTTTCAATCTTTCGAACAGATCTACGTTATGACTAGCCATTTAGGCGATGTAACATCGGCTGGAGGACCGAATAACGCCAGTATGGTTCTTATGCTATATCTTTTCCAGCAAGGATTTTCGTTCCTGAAAATGGGCTATGCTTCTGCAATTGCGTGGGTGCTGTTTATCATTTTGTTCGGCATTACAATGATTCAATTAAAGTTGCAAAATAAATGGGTGTATTATGAGAAATAGACTGTAAGGTTGGGGTGTTCATAATGTTTAGTCGATACAAAAAGAGAAAAGCCATAAGCTATATAGTCATTCTGTTTAGTTCTTTGATCATGCTGACTCCGCTTGTTAGTGCTGCACTTAATTCATTGAAGTCCTACAAACAATATACCGCGATACCGGTGGAGTGGATTCCAAATCCATTCCAGTGGCAGAATTATATCGAAGTGTGGAAGATGACCTCCATGGATACGTATGCCTGGAACAGTCTTATTGTAACCGTTCTCTCGGTTGCTGGGGCACTACTGTCTTGTTCCATGGTCGCTTATGCATTTGCTCGTTTAGATTTTCCTTTTAAGAACTCATTATTTGTTATGGTTCTAGGAACACTCATGATCCCACCCGTTGTCATGATCATTCCGCAATTTATGATCTTCAATCAAATGGGACTCGTCGATACGCTTGTTCCTCTGTGGATTCTAGAATGGTTAGCTCAGCCTTTTGGGGTCTTCTTGATGCGGCAAGCTTTTCTTTCGATACCAAAAGAATACGATGAGGCAGCTAAATTAGATGGGTGTAATCCATTTCAAACATTTTGGAAAGTATATTTACCGATGTGCAAGCCACAATTAGCTACTTTAACGATTTTTACATTTATGACCAAATGGAATGAGATTATGGCTCCTGTCATTTATTTATCATCGGAGGATAAATTCACGTTACCAATCGGTATATTATCCATGTCTGGAGCATGGTTTGGTCAGGAACAATATTTAGTTGCTGCCGCTCTTATGTCGTTATTACCTATACTAATTGTGTTTTTATTAGCTGAGAAATACTTTGTTAAAGGGGCAAGCTCTTCGGGACTCAAGTAAGAAGTGCAGGAAAGGAAGAGGTGAACCTGGTGAACATAAATGTCTTAGTAGTAGGCTGCAATGAAGTTACAGAGAAAGTGTTAGCTTTAGCAACATGTTTCCCGGACGTGTCATTAATCCCCTTGACTGATCTTTCAACGTTAGAAAACGTAAGCAATTACCAAGCCATTCTATTAGCTAATCCAATTATTCCTTCGCATACCTTATCTAAAGCTATGGATCATACACCTGTCTTTACACTTTCCTATACAGAAATAGCCCTTTATTCAACCTTGTTCAAATGTAGCTATGAACAACGATTAACCCCTTCTAATTCCTATTCTATAAGTATTGACGTTAAAGATATGGATCTAAAGAGCATAGCAGAAGAGTTAAAAGACGAAAGAATCCTTATAACAGAATATAAAGAAGAGAGTAGAGATCAAATCCTTAAGCGCCACATAGATCTATGGAAGAACCAAGAGGCACAATGTATTGTCACCTGTGATCCTTATATTAAAACAAGGTTAGAGAAACAAAGGATACCTGTCAGACTGATCATCCCTACCAGTCAATGTATAACGCGCTCTATAAATCACCTCATTAAAGAAATACCAGAATATTCGAAATCAAGGAAGCTTTATGTGAGTGACACCATACGGTACGAACATCAGGGAACTTTCTCATCTATAAAAGGGCTTGGAGTAAGTGCCAAAACACTTCACCGTTTGCAATGCTTATGTTATGCCAACGGAAAAAACACCTTAACAGCCGCAGAATTAGCTAAAGGATTTTCTGTTACATTACGTAGTGCCAGAAGAATCTTATCAAACCTTGAAGAAAATCAGATTGCTATAGTTATTGGGGAAGAGCAATCTAATCAACGAGGACGACCTAGAATGATCTTTAGAATCGATCTGCACCAATGCCAGGAGGAGATTCTATCCAATTGTAGCTATCTTTCGTAAAGAAAGGGAGAGACGATGACGAACGTATTCTTAAATACTGTATTACTTGAAAAGAATCGGTGGGAAGAAGGTCAAAACCCTTCGATCCTTGTGAGTGAATGGATATCTACTATAAATGAGGCGGGCTTTGATGGTTTAGAATTATGGCAAAATCATTATGCAAAATCTTCTCCTCAAGAAAAGGAAAAAATTAAGGATGAGAACTTCCCTGTAAGTCTATTTAATACGTATATCAAATTTGAAGATGGTTGGGAACAAGAGAGGGACAACATTGCTCATATGGCCCACCAGCTTCGATGCAAGGGTGTGAAATTTAATCTCGGGAGCTCTATAGAGAACAAAGAAATGTATGTCACCCACATTAAGGAGATGCTGAAGCAATTGCCGAATACTTGCCAGCTCCTCTGCGAATGCCATGCAGGGACGATTATGGAAGACCCAGAAGTCGCATACGCTCTTCTAGATCAGATTGGTTCTGAACGAGTAAAGATTATCATCCACCCCTTACAACTTCATTTAAATATAGAGGAATGGTTTACCTATTTCGGGTCAACCATTACACATGCTCACATTAGTTTATACAACCAGGAAAGGTTTCATCGATTACGAGCTTCAGAAAGGTTTGTAAAAGAGCGTTTAAAGGAAATCGATCGTCTGCAGTTTTATGGGACCTATTCCATAGAATTTACGGAGGGTGTAGCTACAGGTGAAGAGAACCCAAGGGATCTTCTCTCACATGCAGAAGAAGATTTATTACTTCTAAGACATCTATTGAAAGAGTTAGGAGCATAGCCTATGAATTTATCTGTATGTGTAATAGGAGTTGGTATTATTGCTAAGCATCATCTAGAAGCAATAAGTAAATTTCCTGAACTAAAGCTTTTAGCTGTTGCAGATATTGATTCTAATAAAGCAATGAAAATCGCTTCACAATACGGAGTTAAAGGATATAGCGCCTACCAGGAAATGATTGTGAAAGAAGCTCCGGATCTCGTCATCAATACTCTTCCGCATTTTCTGCATAAAGAGGCAACTATTTTTGCTGCAAAAGAAGACTGTCATATTTTATTGGAAAAACCCATGGCTTTAACTTCAGAAGAGTGCCAAGAAATTAGAGAGTGTGTAAAGGCTAGTGGAGTAAAGCTTATGGTTGCCCATACCCAACACTATTTGGCGGAAAATATAGTAGCGAAAAATTATATAGATACCCATGATTTAGGTCCGCTATTAATGGTGAACGATGCCAGGCACGTCTCGTATTTCCATCCTGATCGCCCTAAATGGTTCTTAGAAAAGAAAAAGGCGGGAGGGGGGATTCTAATGAATCTCGGTGCACATTCCATCGACAAAATCCAGTGGCTTACACAGTCTACATTTTCATACATTAAAGCAAATCTCCATTATCCAGATCCACAGCAACAAACGGATGTAGAAGGAAGTGGAACGGTCTATTTAGAAACGAGTGACGGAGTGCCTGTCACGATTTCAATGTCAGGTTTTACGGTTATTCCAACGCAGCGCACAGAATTAATTTTTAAACGAGGAATGGTCAAAATAGAAATGGGTGAAGGGGTGTTCGTTAGCCACGATGGAAACGAGCTGACATTAAAAGTCCCAAAATTCCCCGATCCATTTATTTTACAATTAGAAGATATGATGAAAAGGATTCGAGATGAAACGTGTGGAAATGGGCAATACGGTCAATCCATTATTCAAATTATTGAAGGCATCTACAAATCGGATCAATTAAAAAAAGGAATAAATTTGGGTACTGGTTAACTTAAATTAGTTTTTCAACCCAAAAAATTATGAAATAATAATCAAGATAAAAATTAAAAAAACAAATCTCATCTCAATATCAAGAGTATACTTAGGTTTTGAGATGAGATTATTGTTTTATATATTGCTACCGATAATATATATTATGTCCGGGGCGTTAATTGAATAGGATAGAAAATTACTTTTCTATCCTATATCTATGTGCCCTATCCTTGCTCTTATTAATATCAATAAATTGAACACTAAATTCAATAATATCGTTTGTCCTTAAGTCATGCTTTTTAGCAAAATCTTTTGTAGATTCTAATAGCTCTTGGTTGTATGTAGTTTTATATTGAACACGATCTTTAGGTCTGGATTCTTTGCTGTACATAATTTCCCCTTGTTCCAGGAGATTTCTTAGGCCACTTTCTAATAAATAATTTACATGTGTGTTGTGATCATCTGCCATCTTTTTTAAATTATTGAGCACTGTTTTACTAATGTTGGTTCTGAATTTAACTCTCGAATTATCAGTAGCTTGTACGAGTCTTCCATCAACTGATTTCCACATTATTTAAAATTTCCCCCATTCAAGTTCTTTTAGCTAAAATCTATTTGATTCGATTTTGGACCACTATGAATGGTCATGCGTTCCCTTTTAATATAGACATAACTTTCACCAGCATTATTATATATAATATTTGCTAATTCAGGGAGAGTTTCCTTCCCCTTTACCCAGATTCGGTAAATTTCTTTTCCATTCTTCGTTGTCTCGGTTTTTATTTCGGATCTTAATTTCCATTTTTGAAATACTTTAAGTAATTCTAAGGCAAACTTATTACTGGCACTTGTTACATTCATAACATAGCCTGTTTTCTGTACCCACCCATCCCCATCAATAACCCCTCTCACAAAAGAAGGTAAGTATACATCTGGAACCTCAGGGAACTTTACAGTGCGTGATTTATTCGATAATATTCCTAAATTTTTTAAATCGTTTTTAAGTATCTTGGAGTTTATTATAAGGGTGGATATATTTCTGGTAGAAGAAGGCGGAATAATGTTATTTTCTGCGTCCATATGCTTTGCTATCATACGAAGTATTCTTTCATCTTTCTGCGCAAAAGAAATACTATTCGTCTGATTGACACATCCATCCGTAACAAATAACCCCAAAACCCAGGCCATTTCATGAGTCCACGTTTTAAAGAAATGCTCGTTGACACTATATTTTCTAGGCTGACCAGAGTATTGTTCACGGTTCATTTCAATTTTGTGTTTGTATAGAATATTGCGTATAGCACGATCAGATAAGCCGGAAATCTCCTTCATAACTTTAAATGAAGTCCCCTTTTTGTACAGTGTTATCATATAATCGTCAGTAATGCCGGGCTTACGAGGCATACGCATGTCCTCCCCTTTATTTATCATTCTTCATCAAACAATAGAAATTTATATTTATTATACAAACATACGTTCTTTGAGTCCATTGAAAAGCCTTTCTTCGCTTTATATACATAAAAAAGTACGCTTCTATAAGAAGCGTACTTTTAAAATCTTTATAGTTCGAAATCCAGTGCCAGAATGTCAGACATTCCAATCTCTTTTAAGTATGAAACTACTTTTTGGTGCTCCTCATGAGGTCCATATTGCTCAAGGGCTTCCTGATCTTCAAAGCGAACGGTGAGTCCTAGTTCGTACCCTTTGCTACGGTCGGAGAAATTTACTCCCGCTTGCAGATCTACGATACCAGGAATTTTATTTTTAAGTGAAGTTAACTTTTGGATAGCTTCATTTTTCTGTTCATCAGTCGTTTGATCGTTAAACTTAAATAATACAACATGTTCAATCATTCTTTTAACACCTTTCTTATCTACAACAAAGTTAGTTTATTTTTAGTAGTTGCCCTTTATTATTATATCACTTTAAAGAAGATAACAAACTTTTGATGCCTAACTCCCTTTAAATGACTTATGTGGACCTTTTTCAAGCAAGAAAAAAGTGATTTACTTTTTTGTCAGAATATTATAAAATTTAAAGAAGGAATCATACTATTGCCTCTAAGCCCATCCCAGGCATAAACAGGCATAAAGCTTTTCCTACCCTCTAAATTGAATATGAAACAACTGTTAATCTTGCTCTCCTGCCTCCTCCAGGACGGGGTCCAGCAAGTAAAAAGCCAGTTTGAACGTGCACATATTCATGTGTCTCTTCAAACTGGCTTTTTTTATTTATTAGAAGGAGCGTGATCCAATGTGAGCACTTCTTTAGATGGGATTCGAGTAGTCGATCTTACGCGAGTATTAGCCGGTCCCTACTGTTCCATGATTCTTGGAGATCTTGGAGCTGAAGTGATTAAAGTAGAAGCCCCAGGTGGCAGTGACGACACAAGAAAGTGGGGTCCTCCCTTTCAAGAAGGCGTAAGTGCTTATTATCTTTGTGCCAACCGTAATAAAAAGAGCATCACGGTTGATTTAAAATCGCCAAAGGGCTCAGAAATTATAAAAAAATTAGTAGAAACTAGCGATGTAGTCATGCATAACTTTAAAACTGGGACAATGAAACGATTAGGTCTGGATTATGATGCATTAAAAGAAATAAACCCGCGTATTGTGTATTGTTCGATTACTGGATTTGGAGAAACAGGCCCCTTTAAGCATCTGCCTGGCTATGACTTTATTATCCAGGCCATGAGTGGTCTTATGAGTATCACAGGAGACACCGATTCCGGTCCTCAAAAGCTAGGGATTGCCATAACAGATGTTCTAACAGGGTTATATGCCTGTATCGGTATACAAAGCGCTCTTTTAGAGAGAGTGACATCTGGTGAAGGTCAAATGGTTGATCTTTCTTTATATGATTCAGCCGTCTCCTCTCTCATTAATATTGGTAGCAATTATTTAATGTCAGGTCAGGTTCCTGAACGTTTAGGCAATCATCATGCGAATATTGTACCTTATCAAACGTTTTGCTCTTCTGATGGTGAGATGGTGATAGCAGTAGGGAATGACCGACAGTTTAAGTCTTTATGTAAGCTAATGGATATGCCGGAACTGGCTTGGGATCCACGGTTTGCGACAAATCCTGACCGTGTGGCTCATCGCAAGGAACTCGTTCCTCTATTGCAGAAACGGTTCTCTACACACTCAACCGCTTACTGGAAAGATTTATGTCACAAAGAGGACGTTCCGTTTGGACCGATACAAACAGTTGATGAACTCATACAAGATCCTCAACTACAAGCCCGAGAAATGTTTGTAAGTGCGCATCATCCGAAGGCCGGACTCATCAAAATGATTGGTAGTCCTTTGAAGCTTTCAAGAACACCTACTTCTTTAACTCGCCATCCACCTGAACCAGGAGAACATACAGCGGAAGTCCTTTCCGCGTTAGGCTATACTCAAGATGATTTAGAACGCATGAAAAATAATCAATCCATATAAGGAGATGCTTACGATGAATTTTGAACTCACTGAAGAACAATCCATGCTTCAAAAAACTGTTCGTTCCTTTGTTGATCAGGAAATCATGCCCTATATAGATGAATGGGATGCTAAAGGACATTTTGACACGGACACCTTGAAGAAAATTTCAGAGCTTGGTCTTATGGGAGTGTGCATTCCTTCGAAATACGGTGGTAGTGGGATGGATTATAACTCACTAGCAATCGTTTGCGAGGAGCTTGAACGAGGAGATACCGCTTTTCGAACTGCAGTCTCTGTTCACACCGGTTTGAATAGTATGACTCTCCTTCAGTGGGGAACTGAAGCGCAAAAAGAAAAATATCTGATCCCACAAGCAAAAGGAGAAAAAGTTGGAGCATTTGGTTTAACAGAACCAGGTGCAGGATCTGATGTAGCCTCGTTACAGACGACAGCAAAGCTAGATGGCAATGAGTATGTTTTAAATGGTCAAAAAACCTGGATTTCTCTTTGTGACACTGCTGATCACTTCTTAGTTTTTGCCTATACAGATAAAGAGAGAAGTCATCATGGGATTTCTTGTTTTATAGTAGAAAGGACGATGCAAGGCTTTTCTTCTAAAGCAACAAAAGGGAAACTTGGAATCAGGGCCGGAAACACTGGAGAATTATTCTTTGATGATATGCGGGTCCCTAAAGAGAATCTTGTTGGAAAAGAGGGAGATGGTTTTAAAATTGCCATGTCCGCTCTCGACAATGGACGATTTACTGTTGCTGCTGGAGCTTGTGGTCAAATTATGGCGTGCCTAGAAGCGAGTGTGGATTATTGTCATGAACGTCAGACATTTGGAAAAGAAATTGGGAAACATCAGTTGGTGAAACAAATGATTGCCAATATGGAAGCTGGTCTGCAGATGAGCCGCTTACTTGTATGGAAAGCAGGTGAATTAAAAAATAGTGGCAAACGGAACACGAGGGAAACCTCTCTCGCTAAATGGCAAGCATGCGATTTTGCTAATAAAGCTGCGGATGATGCTGTTCAAATCCACGGAGCGTATGGTTATTCAAATGAGTACCCTGTTGAACGATACCTGCGCAATTCAAAAGCTCCTGTCATTTATGAAGGGACCAGAGAAATTCATACTTTGATGCAAGCAGATTATGTGCTTGGTTATCGTAAAGATAAATCCCTTGATCATATGCTGCCGAAATGGCCATTTGAAGATTAGGAGGCGATGTTTATGACAGAATTGAAGCATTACCACCATTCTATTTATATCGATGGGAAATGGGAAGGTTCAGAATCAGGAAAGACCGCTAGTGTCATGAATCCTGCTACCCTTGAGAAACTGACTGATGTATCCTTTGGAGGACGAATAGAAACTCAAAAAGCCATACAATCCGCTTCGCTCTCCTTTCCCGAATGGTCGAAAAAGACAGCTCGCGAACGATCAAGGATCTTATATCGCGTTCATGAATTACTGTTAGAGCGTCTTGACGAGCTGGCTACGATTTTAACACTTGAACAAGGAAAACCTCTAAAAGAAGCGAAGGGAGAAATTCGTGCTTCTGCTAGTTTTTTTCTATGGTATGCAGAAGAAGCCAATCGTTTATATGGTGAGTGGATCCCCTCTTCTCTCCCTGGGAAAAGGCTCCATGTCATCCCCCAACCAGTTGGTGTGATTGCTGCGATTACGCCTTGGAACTTTCCATCATCCATGATAGCGAGAAAAGTTGCACCCGCTCTTGCTGCTGGATGCACAGTCGTACTTAAACCTGCTCCGGAAACACCTTTGTCGGCGATTGAACTTATTACTATTTTGGATGAAGCCGGAGTCCCACCAGGCGTGGTTAATCTGGTCACAGGTGATGCAGAAGAAATTGGTGCCGTTCTAATGAAAAGTAAAGAAGTACGTTTGCTCACCTTTACTGGTTCCACAGATGTTGGGAAACATTTAATGCGAGGAAGTGCTGACACCGTAAAGAAACTATCTCTTGAACTTGGCGGTCACGCACCTATTCTAGTATTTGAAGACGCAGACTTAAAACGGGCTGCTACCCAAACCATAGCTAGTAAATTTCGAAACAGTGGCCAGACTTGTATTTGCGCAAATCGTGTTTATGTACATGAAGACATAATGGATGAATTCACGGAATTACTGAAGGAAAAACTTAACCAATTAAGACCAGGTAATGGGTTGAAGGATGAAATAGACTTAGGTCCTCTCATCCACCGTCAAGCATTAGACAAAGTTCAAGCTCAATTAGAAGACGCTCTTCATAAGGGAGCAAAAGTGTTAGTCGGAGGAGGACCGTTATCGACAGGTCTTAAGGGTCATTTCTACTCTCCTACCCTGTTGAAAGATGCAACGGATCAAATGGACGTTATGTCAGCAGAAACATTTGGTCCTCTTCTTCCCTTGCAGTCATTTACAGATGAAGAGGAAGTCATTCAAAAAGCCAATGATACCGATTATGGTCTGGCTGCCTATCTGTTCACAGAAAATTTAAGCCGAGCAACGAGAGTGTCAGAATCACTTGCTTATGGAATCGTTGGAATAAACGATGTTTTTCCAGCAGTGGCTGAGGCTCCATTTGGAGGAATTAAACAATCTGGGGTTGGAAAAGAAGGTGGATCACAAGGGATCCATGAATATGTGAATTTGAAGTATATTTCAACAGCCATTCATGAATGATCGTTTAGTGATCACTTGCTTATTTTTGTATAGCATGTTTAAAAGCATTCATAGATCTTACCTATGAATGCTTAGTCATGTTTAAGTCCGTATTGTTTGTGAAGATCTTTCAAAGCAGAAATAAGTGCATTGCTTGCTTTCCCTAAATAGTAAGCACGTATCTCTTCAATGGGCTCATCAAGGGAATGCCTTAAACTAAACCCTTTAAGAAGTTGACCAATAAATTGGCGCCCATGCTCTGTGGCTAACGTGCAGTTTGCTTCAAGAATTACCCCATAGGTACCATCGACTTCTGCCGTAATAGTTAAGACATCATACATGTTTTGAGCAGCCATTCCAGCGGGGAGCCTTGCATGACCTGCAATGAAATAGGTTTTCATATATACCTCCACTAATGATCTTAATAGCCTATACTCCTTGAAACTTGGTGCGCAATTCTTTCTGTCGCCTCTTTAATGACCGTTAAGTTCTTCCCCTCAAAGTGATTGGATAACCCGCTTACTGCCAGAGAGGCAACGACTTCATGTTTATAATTATAGATGGGATAAGAGATTCCGGTCGTATCATGATCTTGTTCGCCTTTACTAATGGCATACCCTTGCTCTCGAATGATTTTCAACTCTCTTTTTAAGGTTTCTTTATCGATTGGAGGTAAATTAGCTATAGGAGACAAAGAGGATTCATTCAACACTTTCTCCTGTCTTGATGGCGGTAAGTACGCAAGGAGAAGTTTAGGGCCTGAACCTAAATACAGCGGTGCATTTTTACCAATTTTCGTATATAAACGAAGGGCTCGATTTGAATCTACTTTCTCAATATAGGTGGCTTTGTCCTCATTCACGATGACTAAGTGGATAACTTCATTAATTTCTTGAGCTAATTGCTCCATGTAAGGCTTTGCTATTCTTCTTAACTCAATCTGATCTGCTACACGATACCCGAGTTCCATTAACTTTATACCAAGACGATACCGGCTATCATGTTCTGATTCTTTTGTTTTCATGAGAAACCCTGCTTGTTCTAAAGAAACTAGCAAACGGTAAACCGTTGGCTTTGGGATATTTGATTTGGTTGTTAGTTCCCGTAGGGTTAATTCCGGTGTTTCTTCTGTAAAGTAGTCTAGAAGTTTCAAAGCTTTCAACACACTCTGGTTCATTTTCGGTCTCCTTTATAGGCCGTGACCTCATGCTCAAGACATAATTGGTTTGAAAGAGGAGGGATCAATAGATCCCTCCTCTTATTTAGAAGTTAAATTTGTACTTGGGAAGGTTGGATAATCCTGTTTTCTTTTATCTCCACACCCCGTTTAGCCATTTCTTTAATATAGATATCTCCTGGAACAATCTTCTCTGGAGGATGAACACCTCTTTTAGTGATCTGTTTGCTACCAATTAATTGAGCGACAACAGAGATTGTATTCGCAGTGGCTCTAGCCATGGCTGTTACATTATTTGATCGGTCTTTATACGTTACCATTTCATACTCATACGACATTTTCTGTCCATCTTTCACACCGCTTACCTGGACTCTTAACAGAACAGCATCATCTTTATCTTTTAAATCTACAATTGGATCAATCGTCTTAAGAAGAACTTCTCTAGGTTTCACCTTAACTCCATTTACCTCAACTTCAAAATCATTTTTCGTTAAGTTAAGGTCAACCAGTAGCTTCATTTTCTCTGCATGACCCGGGTAGCGAATCGTTTTATACTCAAGGTCGTGAATAGTAGGATAAGACTGAAGGAGCGTTGATGTCCCTCCTGACGTATGGAAAGCTTCAAGTGGACCGAATTTATCAAAATAGAGGCGCTCCACTTCTGTTAAAGATTCCACTTGTAGTTTCGATCCATTTCGGATAATCGTGGAAGGGTCTGTATAATGGTCTAGTAAACCTTCCATAGAAAAAACGTGATTGTATTCAAGGGGTGCTTCTGGCTTTACAGGGATCCCTCCCACAAATAAACGAATCGATTCCGCCTGATCTAGTTTGCTCACGCCGTATCCTGAAAGAATATTAATCATTCCTGGTGCTACACCTAAATCTGGAATGATTGTCACGCCCGCTGTGATGGCGTCCTCATTCATGAGAAGCACATTATCAGTTACGCTCCCAATATGCCCCCCTAAATCAACGGAGCTCACACCTACTTCAATCGCGGTTTGAGCAACTCTTTCATTAAATGAATAGAACAACGCATTAATAATGACATCAAATTGTCTCATATATGCTCTTAATTCATCTGCATTACTTGCATCTACTTGGTAAGCTTTCATCTTAGTAGAACCTAACCCTCTGCAAACAGCTTCTGCTCGCTCAAGGTCAATATCCGCAAGACCTACCTCTGTTACAGATGGATTTTGTGTCAAATCACGCGCTGCTTCTTTACCCATTAAACCTGAACCTAGCACACCTATTTTCATAGACCCAAGTCCCCCTTTAAGAATTAGTCAACGTCAATTTGTGCACGTTGGAGCTTACCACTATAGTCAACGTAGACAGCTTTCCACTCAGTAAAGACATCTAGCGCCGCAACCCCTGAATCTCGATGTCCATTTCCAGTTCCCTTCGTCCCACCAAATGGCAAATGAATTTCAGCTCCAGTAGTACCGGCGTTAACGTAAACGATCCCTGTATCTAAATCACGTTGAGCCGCAAACACACGGTTAACATCTCGCGTGAAAACAGAACTCGATAATCCATACTCGACTCCGTTATTGACTTCTATGGCTTCCTCAAAACTCTTAACAGGAATTAATGAGACCACAGGACCAAAAATTTCTTCTTGTGCAATACGCATATCAGGTGTTGCATCGGTGAACAAAGTTGGAGCAAAGTAGTTTCCATTTCTATATTCCCCTTGGTCAAGGGAATAGCCTCCTGCCAATAATTTAGCCCCTTCATCCTGGCCAATCTTGATGTATTCTTTAATTTTCTCAAGTCCACCCTCGTTGATAATAGGTCCAACTTTAATATTTTCATCAAGCCCGTTTCCGATTGTAAGCTTCTCCATTTCTGCAAGGAGGCGTTCTTCCAACCGTTCTTTTACATCTTCGTGCACAATCACACGGCTGCAAGCTGTACACCGCTGTCCGCTTGTTCCAAACGCACTCCAAAGAATTCCTTCTGTAGCCAGGGATAAGTCGGCATCATCCATTACAATTACAGCATTCTTACCTCCCATTTCGAGAGAGACTTTCTTTAATTGCTGACCACATTTAGCGGCGATATCTCTTCCGACATCATTGGACCCTGTAAAGGAAATGACTCGTATATCCTTATGATGCACCATCGCATCCCCAACCCCTGATCCTGAACCGAAAACCACATTCAACACGCCTTTTGGCAATCCAGCTTCTTCAAAGATCTTAGCAAGTTCATAAGCCATTAATGGCGTTTCTGTTGCAGGTTTCCACACCACGGCATTTCCAGCTACAATGGCTGGGAATGACTTCCAAGTCGCGATAGCTATAGGGAAATTCCACGGTGTAATAATCCCCACCACACCGATTGGAGAGCGAACGCTCATTGCGAATTTGTCTTTTAACTCAGAAGGAGTGGTTTGCCCAAATAATCGTCGACCTTCACCAGCCATATAAAAGGCCATGTCAATTCCTTCTTGAACTTCTCCGCGCGCTTCTTCAATTACTTTTCCATTTTCCATTGTCAGGATTTGCGAAAGATCTTCTTTACGCTCTTTCATGAGTAACCCTACTCGATACAAGACTTCTGCTCGTTGAGGTGCTGGTACAAGTGCCCATTCTTTTTGAGCTTTTTTAGCCGTTTGAACAGCTTCATCGACGTCCGCTTCGCTTGATAAAGGAACCCTGACGAGTGTTTCCAAATTTGCTGGATTCTTGACTTCTTTGAATTGGTTCGTCGAAGAATTCACCCAGTTTCCGTTAATAAAGTTCATTAATTTTTCTTCTTGGATGAGTGTTTTTGTCATGTAAAAAACCTCCTTAGAATGGTTTTAATATGGTTAATGGAACAATGAAGTCCATAACGCTCAAGTTTAACGTTCTCGCAGTTCATCAATCGTTTTGGAAACAGATATTTGATTTGGATCCGTTTCTATTTCAATCACAACTGGCTGATTACAATGAAGCGCCTCTTTTAACGCTATATCGAATTCTTCTATTGTACGAACATAATAGCTCTTTGCTCCAAGAGAGATGGCTATCTCAGTAAAGGAAACCTGACCAAGGTCTGTTCCAATCGGTTTATTCGGGTAATGGATTTCTTGATGCATCCTAATCGTTCCATACATTTTATTGTTAAATACAAGGGATAGGATAGGAATCTTGTATCGTACAGCCGTTTCAATCTCTTGCATCGTCATCATAAACCCTCCATCACCGGACAAAGAGACAACTTTACGACTTGGCTGAGCTAATTTAGCCCCGAGTGCGGCTGGCATTCCATATCCCATTGCCCCAGATGTAGGACCTACATAGGTATTGGTTTCCAAAAACTGATAAAATAGATGAAGCCATCCAGCAAAGTTTCCGGCATCATTCGTTAGGATCGCATCTTTTGGAAGTTGATTTTGTAAGCTAGTGATAATCTGTCTATGGAACGAATCCGATTTTTCTGAATAGTAGTCTTTAGTCACAGCTTCGTAGATTTTACGCCGTTCTCTTCCCCAGTCGCTCCAATGCTTAGACAGTTCCATTGTGGAGAGAGCGAGTAATCCCTCTTTGATATCTGTTAAAATGCCCACATCAGGTTGATAGGTCTTTCCGATTGAATCGAAGTCGATATCCAAATGCACAAGCTTTTTGTCATCTGTAATAATGGTATAGTCTTGGGTGGTGACCTCTGATAATCGAGTACCTAGCGCGATGATTACATCAGCATCTTTAACGGTATCTAACAAGGAAGCCGGGGTCCCTAGACCGAGATGTCCGCAATATAGAGGATGATCGTTCCGCACAACGTCATGTCTTCTAAAAGCAGCCATGACCGGGATGTGATGCTTCTCAGTGAATCGTTCTAATAAGTATTCAGCACCTGAAGCTTTTACACCACCACCTGCTATAATTAATGGACGCTTGGAAGATGTAAGGATATTCTCGACAGCTAGGATCTCATCTCTAGATGGAGCGGGTTTTGGTTTCTGTACTGGTGGTCCATATGTCATCACGGCATCTTGAACAAGTAGATCTTCCGGAAGTGAGATCACGACTGGACCTGGTCTTCCCGTTTGAGCTACTCTGAACGCTCGTTGGACGAGTTCAGGAACGCGTTTTGCATCACGAATTTCTACGGTCCACTTTGCAATGTGGCTAAAATACCGATCGAGATCAACTTCTTGAAATCCCTCACGACCTCTAAAAGCACTATGAACCTGACCAAGAAAGACTACCATGGGAGTTGAATCTTGAAAGGCTGTATGGACACCGATCGTTAAATTTGAACCACCCACTCCTCTTGTGGCCATTACCACTCCAGGTTTCCCGCTTGCTTTTGCATAGCCTTCCGCCATGAAGGAGGCTCCTCCTTCATGGCGAGTAGATATAAGTTGTATGGTATCCTCATCATAGATGGCATCCATAACAGGTAAGTAACTTTCTCCAGGTACACAGAAAACGTGCTTAATTCCTTCGATTTTAATACACTCTACAATAGCTCGTGCACTTGATACTGCAGATTGCCTGTGGTTCGTATCCATGGCTGTCATCCCTCCACCTCCCACGAAAGAGATTTCATTCTTTGGACCGCTTCATATAAACGATCTGTGGGCACACAAAGAGAAATGCGAAAATACCCTTCCCCTCGTACTCCAAACGCGTGACCTGGGGTGACAATAACACCAGCATCTGTTAGAAGCTTTTCTGCAAAACTCTCTGAGGTGTATCCTTTTGGAACTTTTGCCCATACAAAAAATGTTCCTCTTGGTTTTTCTGCTTCTATGTTTAGTTCTTTTAAAACTGGAAGAAGGTTCTCTAAACGTTGTTCATAAGTTCTGTTATTCGCTCTCACTGTACTTAAATCACTGTTTAACGCTGTGGCTCCAGCTTGTTGTATAGGGATGAACTGACTCGTATCTGTATTGCTTTTAATAACAGACATGGCCTGAATTAAATCTTTATTACCGGCTACATAGCCGATCCGCCACCCGGTCATGTTGAAACTTTTAGATAGGGAGCCAAATTCCAGACCTTGTTCTTTAGCCCCAGGGACCTGAAGAAGGCTTGGGGCTTTATAACTCCCAAAAGTTACGAGACTATAGGCCGCATCATGAACAAGGCAAAGAGAATGTTCCTCAGAAAATGTAAGCGCTTTCGAAAAAGTGCTATACTCTGCTGTAGCTCCTGTCGGATTGCCCGGGTAGTTTAGAAGCATCATCTTAGCCTTACGTAAATCATCACGCGACAATTTCTCATACATGGGTGCATATCCATCTGCCGGGTTAAGTGGCAAAGGGATTGTTTTTCCATAGGCTAAGTGGACCGCAGATTGATAAACTGGATATCCTGGGTCGGGGAGAAGAACACCATCACCAGGGTTTACAACGGACCTTATTACGTTTGCTAATCCTTCCTTCGATCCAATAAGAGTGAGAATTTCAGTTTCTGGATTCAAAGAGACACCATGATATCTTTTATAAAAAGATGCAACGGCTTGTTTAAACTCCATAATCCCACTGTAGGGGGAATATTTGTGGTTTTCAGGTTTCCTCACTTCTTCTGTCATTCGATCAATGATAAAGGAAGGTGTCTCTAAATCAGGGGCTCCAATTCCTAAATCAATTACATCTACCCCCTGCGCCTCTAAAGCCTTCTTCTTCTTATAAAATACTGAGAATAAATACGGGGGCAAACTATTCACCTGATCAGATGCAAATGTCATACGAAGAATCATCCCCTTTATCATTTCAATAATTGAAACGCCATTTCATTATATGAGGATAAGAGAAATACAATGACAATGAAATCAAATCGAGAGCGGACCTATTTAGCGATTGCTTCTTTATCTTGATTCGTTGTCATAGATTGAGAATCAGGTTTTAAAAGGACATACACAACTATTAAGCCTAAGAAAACGGTACCTAACCCTAACCATACGCTACTTGTAAGTCCTAGAATGATATAACCAATTAAAGATATACCAGCCGCAGTAAGAGCATATGGAATTTGTGTCGTTACATGGTCCATATGGTGGCAATTAGCGCCTGTAGAAGAAAGAATGGTTGTGTCAGAGATTGGAGAGCAGTGATCACCCATTACAGCTCCAGCAAGAACAGCTGCGAGCATCGGAAGAATTAAATTAATATCGGTTGATGCTGCGATTTGACCGGCTATAGGAAGAAGCAACCCAAATGATCCCCAAGAAGTACCGGTTGAAAAAGCAATTACACCGGCAAATACAAATAGAATAGCTGGCAAAAGACTGCTACTTATATTCGCCCCTTTCACGATTTCAGCAAGGAACGTCCCAGTTCCAAGTTGATCAATAAGAGAGACGATCATCCATGCCATGATTAAGATGCCAACACTAGGCAGCATAGAACGTAAACCTTCTTTGACACCAAGTAAAATTGAAGCACCGGAACCCAACTGATCTTTTGAATGCTGTCTAAAATACAGAATGAATGTGAATAATAGCCCCGTTATCCCTCCTACCAATAAACTTAGAGGGACATCTGCATTACCAAAAATATTAATGAGAGTCATATTCTCTGTGGTTGCTCGAACACCTGTGAATATAATGGCAGCTATTGTGGCAGCGAAAAGAAGTATAAGGGGTAAAAATAAGTCGCGCACTTTTCCGTTCTGACTGATTGGAAGCTTATCCTCTGCGTCTACAACTTCTTTGTGAGATGGATCAGTCACTTGACCGGTCTGCAACGCTCGTTTCTCATGGACGCTCATTGGACCAAAATCCGCATTTTTTATGGCGATTACGAAAACCAATCCAAGAGCAGCCCATACATACAAGTTCATTGGGATAATTTGCAGAAATGCACTAAAAGCTGAGAAATCTGTTATCCCTTGAGCCACCAGAATACTTCCTAAAACACCAATGATATAAGCTCCCCAACTAGATATAGGAGCCACTACACACACCGGTGCCGCTGTAGAGTCTATAATATAGGAGAGTTTTGCCCTTGAGATTCTGTGTTGATCCGTTATTGGTTTCGCAACTTGCCCAACGGTGAGGCTATTAAAGTAATCATCAATAAAGATGACTATGCCTAAAATAGCGGTCATGATTTGAGCTCCTGCGCGCGATTTAACCCTTTTAATCATCCATTCACCAAATGCACGAGCCCCTCCCATCATACTAATGAATGCTGTGATGACTCCGAGCATTAATACAAATGACAAGATGAACACATTCCAAGTATTAAGTGCTCCACCGTCTACAAATACACCTGAAAAAGCTTCCCAAATAAGAGCAAACGTTTCGAATATACTGAACTGTGCTAGTAAAAACGAAGCAGCTATAATTCCAAATGCCAGAGACACCAACACACGCTTTGTTAATAACACCATGACAATGGCTAAGAGTGGGGGCAATAAAGACCAAACCGTATTTTCCATGCTCTAGTCTCCCTTATTTTTAAGATCTGGCCAAACAAATGCATACTTTCGTTTGTTACTTTAGCCAACACCTCCATGAATTCAGAATATTTTAATTATTTATCTTTATGGCATAAACTCTTGCACTAAGAAATAAAAACAAGGAACTTTTTTGAAAAAAATTCCATACAAAAAATTCTTATTATCTAATCCCTAATAAATTTATAAAATGCGGAAAGTTTCTTATGAATGACCTAACTTCATTAAGGTATTCACACGTGTAGCCAAGGAAAAAAGTATGTTAAACTTTTCCCTAAAAAATTATTTATAGAATTAAAAAAGCCTCCAGAATCATCTGAAGGCTTGCGGTAACTGTATTAGTTTAATTCTTTATTTGTTTCAGGGATACCAGGTTGTTGTTCTTTCGTCCATGTACTAGTTGCTGGTATCTTTGAGTAATCAGCACGGTGAGCATATTTACCAGCTACTTCAGTTACTTCCTGTAGAAGACCTGTATTTAACGTAGTTGGGTTTAATCCTTTCGATAAGAAGAGATCGTTTTTCACGTGAAGGTCATTTTCAGCTGCTTCCTTACGAGGATTTGAAACGTATGCGATGTCGCCATTAGTCATCTCACTGATTAATTTGGCTAAATCGTTAACGCGATGCGTTTCTGTCATTTGGTTAAAGATCATAACTCGATCACCGCGGGATGGAGCGTTTTCTATGGCTAGTTCAATACAACGGACTGTGTCCTGGATGTGAATAAATGCCCTTGTCTGTCCACCTGTTCCATGAACCGTAATTGGATAGCCAACCGCAGCCTGCATGAGGAAACGATTTAATACAGTACCATAATCTCCGTCATAATCAAAACGATTAATGAGACGTTCATCCATATTGGTTTCAACCGTATTTGTCCCCCATACAATCCCTTGATGAAGGTCAGTAATACGTATAGAGTCATTCTTATTATAGTATTGGAACAAGAGTTGATCTTGTGTTTTGGTCATATGATATACAGAACCAGGGTTTGTTGGATAAAGAATTTGTTGTGCAATTCTTTCTCCTTCTTCAGTTTTCACCTCTACATCAAGGTACCCTTCCGGAATCTTCATACCTGCTGTCCCGTATCCATATACACCCATTGTTCCAAGGTGAACCAGGTGTGTGTCTAAGCCTGATTCTACAATTGCACACAAAACGTTATGCGTAGCGTTAATGTTGTTATTAACTGTGTAACGTTTGTGTTTTGGTGATTTCATAGAATAGGGAGCTGAACGCTGCTCAGCGAAGTGAACAATCGCATCCGGCTGTTCTGAGACTAGAACATCAAGGAAATGATCATAATCTTCTGCAATGTCTATGTTATGGAATCCAATTGTGTTCCCAGAAATTTCTTCCCATGCCTTTATCCTGGTCCCCATCGGTTTAATAGGGGTCAATGAATCCGCTTCTAATTCGTTATCAATATTACGTCTTGAAAGGTTATCGATGATGACCACTTCATGACCGATATTAGAAAGATGAAGGCTTGTAGGCCAGCCACAAAACCCATCCCCTCCTAAAACAAAAATCTTTTTACTTGAATGTGTTTGTTTACTTTCTGAACTCATTTGAATACACCCTTTTATCGTTAATATGTACTATTTCTTTAGGAGAGAAAGTAAGGAAAGAACATAATGCTAGATGGTCTACTACAGGAGTATAATGTTTTCCTTTTTATAAAAACCCCTTTTCATCATAACGAAAGCGAGAATTTGGTGCAACTATATTCAATGGTGGTCTAGCAATTCAGCTTTTATGAGAAGAAGTGGTTGATGACAATATTCAATAGACTTCACTGAATTTGCATCAAAACAAAAAAAGAACTGAGAGCATACTCCCAGTTCTTAAAATAGTAAAGAATATTTAGCCTTCATTAATAGTTTCTAGTGATTTGGCTGGACCAAAGAACTCATAGTGCATTCGGTCTTCAGGAACGTTCCAGCCCTGTAATGCACTATATACAGCGTTCATAAAACCAGTTGGTCCACAGAAATAGAATTCCATTTGATTATGCGGAAGTATCTCTTGCAACCATTCTAACGTAATGTGACCTGTATAAGTGTCTACAGATTGCTCATCTTGCTCTGTAGGATCAGAATAAATCGTATAATTTTGGATGGTCTCGATTTGCTTCACAAGATCCGTTACTTCACCTTTGAGGGCGTGAAGCTGGCTATTACGTGCAGCGTGAATAAAGGTAACTCTTCGTTCTGGTTGCAGATGTACCACTGTTTTTAACATACTAAGTAGGGGTGTTAATCCAACGCCACCGCTAATCAGTACAAGCGGTGTTTCATCTTTGGTACTCAGGACAAAATCGCCTGCCGGTGCGCTAACAGGAATTTCATCACCCACCTCTACTCGCTCATGTAGATGATTAGAAACAATTCCTTCTGGATCATGATCACTTTCTTTTTTAACACTGATGCGGAAATAGTTTTGATTTGGTGCATCAGATAGACTATATTGACGAATGTGGGTATAGGTTTCGCCTTCGATTTGCAATTGCACACTAATATACTGCCCTGGTGAAAATGATGGTAAGACGTTTCCGTCAACGGGTTCCAAGTAGAAAGAAGTAATCGCATTGCTTTCTGTTACCTTATGAGTAACTCTAAATGGTTTAAATCCTTCCCAACCTCCCTGTTGGATAGATGCATCCTGATACATCTCTTCTTCAACCTCGATGAACACGCTAGCAATGACTCCGTAAGCTTCTTTCCACGCCTCTAAGACATCATCTGTAGCGTCGCTACCAAGAACTTCTTTCATGGCTAGTAGTAAATGCTCTCCTACAATAGGGTAGTGCTCAGGTCGTACTCCGATACTGCGATGTTTATGGCCGATCTGTTTTACAACTGGAAGAATATCTTCAAGTTGATCGATGTTTTCCGCCGCTGCATAAACTGCGCCTGCTAAAGCAGTTTGTTGTCTCCCTTTCTTTTGATTCGTTTGATTAAACAAATTTAATAGTTCAGGGTGAGAAGTGAACAATTGCTGGTAGAATCGGGATGTAATTTCCGTGCCTCTCTCTTTAAGAATAGGAGCGGTTGACTTGATTATGGATTTTTGTTCGGTAGTAAGCATGACTAAAACCTCCGAATTAAGTAATATTTTTTTCTATATGTACATTGTAAATAATTAAATTACGTTTTTTAGTGATATACATCACATTTCTTTTGACAATGTTGTGACTCATTTTCGATATAGAGAAGATTTTAAGGCAGATAGGCTTACGATCTCGATTGATGAACGGCTTACCGTTAGGAGATCATTCTTCTTCAATTCATTTAGCACTCGGTTGATGCTTTCGCGAGTAGATCCGACCATATTGGCAAGGTTCGTATTGGTAAGTGGAATAGTAATGGAGACTGGTTGGTCTATTCCGTTCGTTCCTGATTCTTCACCTAGGCGTATTAACGTTGCAATAACTCGATGTCTTACGTCCTTTGTTGAGAGCTCTCGGATTCGCTCTGTAAGTAAGGATAGCTTCTGTCCCATAATCTTCATGACTTGAACAGCAATATTCGGGTGATCCAGCATGAGTTGATCAAAATCCTGAATACGAATGATATAAAGTTCTGTTTCCTCTAATGCTTCAGCTGTAGCAGGATAAGGTGTTTCTTCAAAAAAACCTACGTGAGGGAACATCTCTCCCGCCTGGAGGAAGTTGATAATGTGCTCTTTTCCATTAAAATCTGATTTAGATGTTTTTATGACACCTTTAGCAATAAAATAAACAGCCTCACGTTCTTCACCTTCCATAAAGACTATCTCTTTCTTATGATAGAGCCGCTTCGTCGTAATTGTGCTCAGAATACTTAAATCTCTATCTTCGAGTTTAGAGAATAAGGGAATTTGTTTTAATAATTGATTCATGTTCTGTGTCATGGAAGTTCCCACCCCTTTCAATAAGAGTATAATAAGTATGACTCAATAAAAAAAGACCCGTAGAGGGTCTTTAAGACTGTAGGAAATCGGAAAGCCATTTATCTTTTGTTTGATTCACAAGGGAATAATCCATCGCTTTCGAGTAGATCGCCTTTAACTCGTCTCGAGCATGCTTAGCATCCTTTAGTGTTGATATAGCTTCTGTCATTTTATCCTTATAACGCTTCGTTGCTTCTGCAATTTCATCTGTAAACGTTTCATCTGTTCCTTCTGTTATGCACCTTTTGTAAACATCGATAATTTCATCAGTTTCCCGGTCTGGAAAGTATTCATGAGGAGCTGTAGAATCAAAGATAGCTATCCCAAGCTCCCGAAGAATAATCATATCAAGACTGTTAGGATCGAAGCCACAGTGATAAATTTCTACGTCATACCCTTTTTGTTCCCCGGCTGTAGCGATCTTTTTAAGCATTGTAGATTTCCCTGAACCTGCACGCCCTTTTATAAAATATCGCTTTTGAACATTTTGAGTGAGCTGTTGTATAAAATCTTTTGCGCCTTCAGGTGTTGCGGCTCCAAGGAAACGATGCTCAATCTTGGGAGCTTTAAATACGTCTTCCTTTCCATAAAAAAGTTCAATTAGTTCGTTCGTAAGAAGATTCGCTTCATTAAAATTCATAGAAGAAATATAAATATCTTCAAGGTCATCATGAGCGCGTAAAGAGGCATGGAACGTTTGATAAGCCTGTTCTGTTAGCTGCTGAATTTGTTTCGTAAGAGCAATAATGGTTTTTTTATTCTCAGACAATCGTTCTGGATCTAGTCCTTCACTTAAATGGATAAAATGCTTTTCCTTCATATGTTCGATATCAGTATCCTTTATAAGCTGTTCATCCACTAAAGCTACATTGTGGTTACGTATAATTAACCCATCAAGACTTCCTGGTTCAGAAGGCGCGTGGAGATATTCCAAGTGATGATCGCTATTTTTCAATTCTTCTGCGACTGATTGGATGAAAGTGGACTTTCCAGTTCCAGGACCACCCGTTAAAACATAGCAATTGCTTATTTCTTTCAATACTGAGTCAGTAAGTCGATAATACCCTTCAGCTGTATGACCAGAAGCATAGTAGTGATGATGTATTGAACTCATTAAATCCCCCTCTTTCAATGGATACCCCTAGCATATGAAAAAGGCTCATGATGGGTGAAAGCCTAAAAATTCATGATTGTATGCCTGCCCCTTTTCTCGATATAATAGACCTATTGATTGGAGTAAAGGAGTCACACATATGGAAAAAAAGGATTTAGAAGAACAAATTATAAAAAACTTTCAACAAGATGAACAAATGATGATTCTTGTATTTGCACAATGGTGCGTGAACCACGACTTAGATCCTAAAGAATTATATTTTAGAGCCTATCCAGACCAAAAGGATAACCCCTCCCTTCAACAAGGGATTGATCTAACTGTATCTAAAGATGAAGCTGAATCGATTCCGGACCAAACCCTTCTCGGTGTTTTATCCTTATACGGAAATGATGATTTAGCGTTTGTGGTAACAGAAGAGATTCATAAACGTGATAAAAAAGAGTAGTGGTTTCGTTCCACTACTCTTTTTTGTTTATACAATCATTGATTCCCTTTTCTTAGATTGATATATTTTATACATATACCCGTATGGGGAGGTGTGGAGGTTATCCAAAATAAAGGGATTCGTCAAAACTTAATGACTTTTATAACACTAGTGTGTATAAACGTATTTGTGGGGTCTATGGTAGGCTTAGAGAGAACGGTTTTACCTGTTCTAGCCAAAGAGGAGTTTGGTATAGCTTCTGTAACGGCATCATTAGCTTTTATCATATCTTTCGGTTTGACCAAAGCTTTAATGAATTTAATAGCAGGTCAATTGGCAGATCGGTTTGGTCGGAAGTCCTTATTGATTATCGGGTGGATCGTTGCAAGCTTTGTTCCCTGTCTTATAATCATAGCTGACGTCTGGTGGATCATCATTTTAGCCAATGTCCTTTTAGGATTAAGTCAGGGACTGACCTGGTCTATGACTGTTAATATGAAGATTGATTTGGCTAAGGACAATCAAAAAGGAATTGCAGTCGGGATGAACGAATTTGCAGGCTATATGGGTTTATCTCTAACAGCTTTATTCTCTGGTTACATGATGGCAAGGTATTCCACAAGACCTGAACCATTCCTAATCGGTTTTCTTATTGCAGGTATAGGACTGATCTTATCTATTCTCATAAAAGATATGCAGTCAATTCCTGCAACAAAATCAGCGGGGAAACCTTCTTTTAAACATGTATTCCTTAAAACTTCTTTTCTAAATCGGAACCTATCCACTTCAAGCATCATTGGTTTAATGACAAACTTTAAAGACGGTGTGGCTTGGGGGTTGTTCCCATTATTCTTCGCTACAACTCCTTTAACAGGGAGTCAAATGAGTTTGGTGATAGCAATCTACCCTGCTAGTTGGGGAATCTTTCAACTAGTTACCGGCCCTTTAAGTGATAAATGGGGTCGGAAATGGCTTATCATTTCAGGAGTTATCCTTCAAATTGCTGGACTATTAGGTATATTGTATGGAAATCATTTTTCCCTCTGGTTAATCGCATCACTCTTGTTAGGAATTGGAACTGCACTCGTCTATCCTACTTTAATTGCTAGTATAAGCGATGTAGCATCCCCAACATGGCGTGCGACTTCTCTTGGGGTTTATCGATTTTGGCGTGATAGTGGATATGCAGTCGGAGCGTTAACAGGTGGAATAATAGCAGACTATTTCGGAATAGGAAATGCTCTACTATTTACAGCTTTCCTTCTTATAGGAACATTGTTCATAGCGCTTGTGCGGTTATCAGAAACGAATGTATATAAAAATGACGCCCTATAGGGCGTCATTTTTATTCTGAATCTTTTAAAGTGGTTAAGCCGTCGTTTTGTTCAATTTTACCTTGTTTTAATAGACGTCCAAGAGCGCGCTTAAACGCAGCTTTACTAATATCGAACGTGTCGCGAATCTCTTCTGGATCACTCTTATCTGTGAAGAACATTTTCCCTCCGCGCTCGTTCATGAAGGCAAGAATATCTTCAGCGTCCTGACCTAGAGCCTCTTCTTTTACAGGGCGTAGGGAAACGTTAATGGAACCAACGCTTTTGACATCAATCACTCGCCCTTTTACCCATTCGCCTAAACGAGGTTCTTCTTTTCGCTCAGAATAATGAATAAAACCACGGTATCCTTCTTCTGTCATTAGGAAAGATCCTACTTTAGTGGAACGGTAAATATGACCGCTTATAAACTGATGGAGTACGGACTCTGGAGCTGGTTCGCTATATCCTTCCATTACGTTTTCAGTGGCGGGTTTAGCTAGTAAACGTCCTTTTTGGTCTTTCGATAAACACACGAACAATTTGTCGCCAGCTTGTGGCCAAACTTGTTCAAATAGAGGAAGGTCATCCTCTGAAACGAGGATATCTTTGCTAATGCCAATGTCCACAAAGACACCTAAGCGCCTAACAGCTTCTTTTACTTCTACCCAATCATATCGCTCAAAGGATATAGTTGGAATAGACATAGTTGCAGCCATGGTCCCTTTTTTCGTATGATAAAGGAATACGAGGACGTCTTCACCGACTTCCAATTCCTTTGCAGCTTCATTTGTATGCAATAGTACTTCCTGATCATTAAGGCCCAACACGTAGCCTGTTTCAATTACTCTTGAAACGGTAAACGTTTGTGTTGTACCTACTTGTAATTCTGTCATTCGTTAGCCTACTTCCTTTCCTAGATTCGTCCATTATAGCATATCTTGAGAAAGCTTTTTAGTCCCTTACTTTAAATACTTTACTGACCCCCTTGAAAGGAGGTGTGGGTATGCATATATACGTCGATGCAGATGCCTGCCCTGTTAAAGAAATCATAATTGAGGAAGCCAGAAAACAAAGCTTGGATGTAACACTTGTGAAGAGCTTTTCCCACTATTCAAATAAAGAGGAGCCCCCTGGTGTTGACACCATTTATGTAGATACTGGAGCTGAAGCGGCAGATTACCGAATTATGCAATTAGCTCAAAAAGGTGATCTGATTATTACTCAAGATTACGGTCTCGCTTCATTGGCGCTTTCAAAAGGCTGCATTGTTCTTCACCACAGTGGCTTTGCTTATACTCATGATAATATTGATCGGCTTTTAATTACCCGTCATGCCAGTGCCCAGGCCAGAAAGAGTGGCAAGCGAACGAAAGGGCCAAAAGCACTTACGTCAAAAGACCGAGAAAAATTCCGGCAGCTTCTGATTCAATACATAACATAACCTCAGCTTACAGCACCCGATCCTAGGGTGCTTTTTTTATCGATTCGGAAGCATAGATCTTATAATAACGTAGAAGATAAAAGGAATACTGATCCTTCAGGAGGATTTATTTATGATCGATGAAACACTTGTCGTAGTTGTGAGGGTAATCTTTTCATTCTTTACGCTACTTATTTTCACACGTGTACTTGGAAAGCAAGAAGTAGGACAACTGACTTTCTTTGATTATATCAATGGCATTACAATTGGTTCCATTGCAGCTAATTTAGCCACTGATCTATCCGCTACTACATGGGGGCATTGGGTCGGATTAACGGGGTATGCCCTATTAACGGGAGTTCTACAAATTATTTCAATGAAGAATCGTTATATCGGTAAGGTTTTAGAAGGGGAACCGACTGTCGTGGTGAAGGATGGGAAGATTCTAGAAGATAACCTGAAAAAAATGCGTATAAAAGTTGGAGAGCTTATGATGCTTTTAAGGCAAAGAGGTGTATTTAATATTACAGATGTTGAATTCGCCTTGATTGAGGTTAATGGAAAGCTGTCGGTACTGCCTAAACCTCAATACCTTCCTGTGACTCCTTCCGATTTAAACATTTCAAAGAGTAAAAGTGGGATAGCTACGGAATTAATCCAGGAAGGGAAGCTCATCCTTCAAAACCTTGAGCAGAAAAATGTTACGAAAGAATGGATTGAACAGGAGTTGGAGAAGAAAGGAATTCATCGAATAGAATCAGTCTTTTACGCACTTTATCTACCGAACGGAGAGTTATATGTAGATTTATATGAAGAAAAGGTTGGAGAAGAAGAAGATATTAGCGATTATCCAGGTCCTTATTAAGGTGAGGTGAATAAGGCATGAATCGATTTTTTTTATATGCAATCCCTATTTTGACATTAGCGATCTTTATTGTCATTATGACCGGAGGATTCTGGTTGAAACAGCCATTTGGAGAGCAGGATCGAGTCTTTGAGTCCTTTCAGAAATTAGAAGATTATACAAAAGGTGAAGAGTGGGAAAAGGCGCAAGAAGAAGTGGATTATACAGCGAAAGCATGGAAAAAGGTCGTCAATCGCATTCAATTTAGTGCTGAACGGGAATACATGCTAGACATTGCCGGGGTAATTGCTAAAATTGAAGGAAGTATACGAATACAAGATAAGGAAGCGATTATTCAAGAGATCTACTACTTCTACTCATTGTGGGAGAATTTAGGGAGATAATAAAAAAACACATACCTTTTCTTAAGTGGTATGTGTTCTTTTGTCTATCTAGGATTGAGGCTTGAAGTTTTGGAATACATTCTGATCTGGTATAGGATATGCTTCTTTGTCTAACAGATGATTGATAATCATTTTGTTACGATGGACGGCCAATCCAAGGTTTGTTGAACCGACACCGTGAGTATGAGAAATGCCGCTATGCACATAGATCTCATTCTTTACCTCTTTTGTTTTTTCCACTCGGTAATCTGCCTTTACTTTGTAACGACCTTGATCATCCCATTGTATTAAATCTTGAAGGGAATTTATAAACGCCGGTACATAAGGTTTATAGCCAGTAGCTGTAATGACCACTTCTGTTTCATGAATGAAAGATGTTCCTTCTTGATGATGAGTGCAAGCTATCTCGTATCCTTCCCCTTCAGCTTTCTGATGAATCCCATCTACCTCAGTCAAGACTTGCAGCCCTACATCGAGCACTTCACCCCCGACGGAATATTCATACAGAAGATCATATATATCCGTAACCGTATGGGTACTAATCCCTTTATAATATAGTCCTTGTGTTGCAAACACTTCGTCTTTTTTTGATTGAGGAAGATTGTAGAAGTAGTCTACATAATCAGGTGAAAAGTGTTCAAGGCTTAATTTTGATTCTTCCATTGAGGCAAATCCAGGCGAACGCGTAATCCAATCGAGGCGAAACTTATGCTCTCTTTGTTCTTTTAATAATTCTCTGAATGCTTCAGCAGCACTTTGTCCAGATCCAATTACAGTAATAGACCTTGCAGTTCTACATCGTTCTAAATGATCCTTGAAGTGTGCTGTATGGAAGACATCTTCTTTCGGTAACCGATCGAATGAATCAGGCATTACTGGTGAACTGCCTGTACCTAAAAGAATATGCTTAGTTTTATACACGCTTTTGTCTCCAGTTTCTGTATCAATCACATTTAATTCGAAATACGTTTCATTGTCTTCTATGTAGCGAACGTCATCAACCCTGCTTGAGAACTGGCATGCATTTATTTGTTTTGCAACCCATTGGCAATAATCGTTATACTCTCTTCTTGGAATATCTAAGCGCTGCAGGAAATAAAACGGATACATTCTTCCTTGTTCATTAATGTAATTTAAAAAGGAATAATGGCTTTTTGGATTCGCCATCGTCACTAAGTCGGCTATAAAAGGTACTTGCATTTTGGTACCTTCAATTAACATCCCCGGATGCCAATCAAACGATGATCGTTGTTCGAAAAATAAAGCATCGACCTCAGGGTGATCCTCTAACAAAGCAGCCATACTTAAATTAAACGGGCCAACCCCAACTCCTATTAAGTCATACATTTTGTCTGAACTCATGATTTACATGTCCCCTTTTTCAATTAAAGAATGATGCAATTCTGATTTCTTTCATCTATTAATAGTAACATATTCTTCACTATTAAGAGTTTTAAGGGGGAAGGCATAAAAAAACGGAAAGATTGTTCTCTTTCCGTTTACTGGTTAAAAGCTTCCGCTATAAGTTTATAGGATTGTTTTTTCTTCTCGAAATCGTAAATATTTGTTATGAGCAATAGTTCAGATGCTTGATATTCGGCCGCAAGAGTTTCTAACCTTTCTTTCACTTCATTGGGGGTACCAATGACAGCTCTCTTCCTATTTTGCTCAACCTTTCGAAGTTCTTCTTGCGTAAAGGTGTGTTCTTTAACTTCCTGGACAGAAGGAACTCTTGTTTCGATCCCTTTTTCCACTTGAAGTAACCACATATCCTGACTTAAAGCTAATTCTTCCGCTTCCTCATGTGTAGGTGCACAGACTACAAACACACAAGCATTGATAAATGGGTCCTGTCTTTCTGGAGATGGCCTGAATCGTTCTAAATAAGTAGAAATCGCTTCTGAAGAATGCGCCGGACTAATGAAATGACCAAATGTGAAACCAGTACCATTAATCGCAGCATGTTTAGCACCTCGTTCTGATAAACCTAAAACCCATGTTTGTGGGTTGGAAGTTGTTTCTGGGGTAGCAATGACTCCTTTATAAGGGTGATCGTCAGGTAATGTGTTATATAAGTATCCATGAAGGTCTTTTACTTGTCTTGAGAAAGCACTGAGCATTTTTTGAGTTCCGTCTGTGAGAGCTAAACGAGTCTTTTGGCCACCACCCGGGGAACGTCCAAGGCCAAGATCAATACGACCAGGAAACATAGCTTCAAGCATTTTAAAATTTTCAGCTACCTTTAATGGGCTGTATTGAGGCAATAAAACCCCGCCTGACCCCACTCGAATGGTTTTCGTTACGGATGCAATTCGAGCTATTAATATTTCAGGTGATGTGCTGGCAAGTCCATTTGTATTGTGGTGCTCAGCAACCCAGTATCGAAAATAGCCAAGTGACTCAGTAAATTGAGCCAGCTCAAGTGTATTGGATAAGGTTTGTTCTGGTGTGCTTCCTTTTGAAATGGGAGCTTGGTCTAATACGCTAAGTTTCACTATAGGTCTCTCCTAACTCTTTAGTACTTCTATAGCATTTTCCTATACAATCAATTATATTTCGAGTCGTTTGCTCAATTATAAAGAGGACAGTTCGTAAACTGTCCTCTGTTTGACTAGTCCTTCTTATTTAAAGCGGTTTGAATATCGTCCTTATAGGCGTATGAGAATATTAGGGATACGAATATCGCTCCGCCTATAATATTCCCAATACTTGCTGGGATTAGATTTAAGAATAAGAATTCGTACCATTCATACTGGTCAGAAGCTAATATCCCCATACTGAAATATCCCATGTTCGCTGCACTGTGCTGGAAGTTACCGGCTACGAACAAAACGACAGGTAATGTGGTACCAAGTATTTTCCCTGTTAAATCTCTGGCTGATGTTGTTAAGAAAGCGGCCATACCAATTAACCAGTTGGCAAGAATCCCTGAAACGATAATCTGAAACCATCCAACCCATCCATGATCAAGAAACTTCATTTTCTTATCTAAGTACATGGACAACTCGGTGTAAAAGGAATCAGATAGAGATGAAGATAACTGAATTAATACGGCCACAAATAGCGCCCCTATGATGTTTCCTATATAAGCAGAAAGCCAAAATTTTAAAATATTTTTTTGTTTTTCCATAGCATTAAAGACATAAGTTGGCAGTAGAACATTTACTTCTGTAAAAAGAACGGAACCTGATATAAACACCATTGCGTACCCTGCTGCAAAACCAAAGCCTGAAAGAAGATGATAAAAACCTTTTACTTCAACTTCAATGGCCAAAAGAATGGAAAATAGTGCACCAAATGTCATAAATGAACCTGCTGTTAAAGCAAGGATAAATTGAGATCGAAAAGGTTTTGAAAGGTGATCTTTTCCCTTTTGAGCAAATTCACTAACAATTTGAGAAGGTATGTAGAACTGCCTCCCCGGACGATCTGGATTCGTCCTGGATTCAATTGTGGTCCCTATATTCTTATCTTCCTGTTCTTCATCTGTTTGTGCTTCATCGTTAACTTGTTTGTCTTCTGACATGTCTCATCCCTCCACTTCCCTCGGCTATTCCCTTTAACTATAAATTTTAATCACATGTGAGCCGCTTGTTTCTCATCATTTACTTATTGTAAAAGTAGAAGGTGTAGACATGACAATCTCAGGATCCTCTTCAAGTTGACGACTTAGTGTAAATAACGCTTCATCCTTTTGTTTGGCTTCTATCATACAATCAATTTGATTGGTTGAACCCGATACATATTCCACAAACGTCTTGAACATGTTATAGTCCACAAGATCCGCATGACTTTTAAAATCCTTTGAACTTTTAGGGCTCGATATATGCATCTTTATTGGTAAAGAAGAGTGTTCCCATGTTTGAATAACCCTCTCCCACTGCTTTGTCCAGTCTGATTCAACGTGATTGGCCATGTGGTGATGAAGGTCAAAGATGAACGGTATATTGAGCTTCTCACAAACATATAAGCAATCTTCCATAGTAAATATCTTATCGTCATTCTCTAACATCACCATTTTCTGAATTCCAGATGGTACATAAGCCCAATTCTCTATAAATTGTTCCAATGCTTTTTCTTTATTCTGATAACCTCCGCCAAGATGCAGCACGCAGCGATGGGTTGGATCAATGCCCATAGCGTGAAGCAATCGATAATGGTACTTTAAAACGAGTAGTGAAAATTTAAAATTGTGTTGATCAGGACTATTTAATACCACGAAATGATCAGGGTGAAAATCAATTCTCATGTCCTTTTCAGTAGCAAACTGTCCAATAGCCGTTAGGTGCTCTTTTAAAGGCTGGATGTAATTCCAATCCGATAACTCCTCATGAGTTGCGAGAGGAATCAGGCGAGAACTCATGCGGAAAAAGGTGATACCAGAAGCGGCTGAATGTTTTAACAACCTTAATGTGTTCTCAAGATTAGACTCAGCAATGCGTTCAAGCTTCCGAATTGCAGCTTCTCTGTCTTGTAAAGCAGAAAACTGGCGATAAGTCATCGTTTGAGACGGGGACGCATTCTGGACATGAACACTCATAGCTACGTACCCTAATCGAAACTTAGTCATCTTTTCATCTCCTCGGTCGTTGTTAGAGATAGTTTTTTCACAAGCGAAAGGGTTTATGTACAAGATTGTAGGTATGGTACAATCAGCATAAAAGACATCTAGCGGAGGTATAAGTGAGTGAACAAGAAGCTATATCAAGAAGCAGAACAATTTATACATAGATGCTATGGTGAATTAGGCAGAACTGATAAAGAAATGCAGGATCGCTTAAGCGAAATACATTATGACATCGCCCGTACCGGCCATTATGATCATACATTTGAAGAACTAGAGTATGGAGCAAAGATGGCCTGGCGTCAAAGCAATCGATGTATCGGAAGGTTGTTTTGGGATTCATTACAAGTATTTGATTATCGTAATATCTCTTCTGCAGATGAAGTCTATCAAGCTCTATGTCACCATTTGGACTATGCCACAAATGAAGGGAAAATCCGTTCTACTATATCCGTTTTCAAGCCGCGAAAGTTAGAAGAAGACCCTGTCCGTATTTTAAATCACCAACTTTTACGATATGCAGGTTACCAAGGGGAAGATGGTATTATTGGGGACCCCGCTTCCCTTTCTTTCACAGACTATTGCCAATCCATTGGTTGGCAAGGGAACCATACAGCCTTTGACCTTTTACCCTGGGTCATAGAGGTCAAAGGCAAGAAGCCGGTTTGGTATGAAGTCCCCCTTTCTCTTGTGAAAGAGGTACCTCTAAGGCATCCTGATTATGAATGGTTTCAAGATTTACAATTAAAGTGGTATGCGGTACCTATCATTTCAGATATGATGCTTGAAATTGGAGGCATTGAATATGTAGCTGCCCCTTTTAATGGGTGGTATATGGAAACTGAGATTGGTGCGAGGAATTTGGCTGATGAATTTCGCTATGACTTGTTGCCAGAAATAGCAACAAGAATGGGCTTGAGTACAAAAAGGAATCGGTCTCTCTGGAAGGATCGCGCATTACTCGAATTAAATACGGCTGTCCTTCACTCTTTTAAAGAAGAAGGTGTCAGCATTGTCGATCATCACACGGCAGCTAGTCAATTTAAACGATTTGAAGAAAAAGAGAGAGGGTGTGGTCGATCCATTACAGGAGACTGGACGTGGTTAATCCCACCAATTTCCCCTGCGTCTACTCATATTTTTCACCAATCCTATGATAACACTGTGAAGAGCCCTAACTTCCTATACCAATCAAATCCTTATGAAGAACCGAAACCAAAATGTCCTCACAGAGATATATAATTCCCGTGCATCACACATAAAAAAACGCTTAGACATAGTCTAAGCGTTTTGTTTATTTATTGCTCTTCTAATACACGGATATATTCTCTCATATAGTCAGGTAAGTCAGGTGGCCTGCGGCTTGATACCAAATGACCATCAACTGTCACAGCTTCATTCACCCATTCAGCTCCGGCATTCATCATATCATCCTTAATACCTGGTGTACTCGTAACACGTTTGCCATTTAGGATATTCGCAGAAATTAAGACCCAGCCTGCATGGCAGATTTGGCCGATGACTTTCTTATCTTCATTCATACTTTGTACCATTTTAAGAATCGAGTCATATCGACGAAGTTTATCCGGGGACCATCCACCTGGTACAAGGATTGCATCATAATTACTAGCTTCTACCTCTTCGAAAGAACAATCTGATGTAATGGGAACACCATATTTCCCTGTATATTGTTCATTCGCTTTTTCCCCTGCAATATGAACCTCTGCTCCTTCTTCACGTAAACGTAGAACAGGATACCATAGTTCAAGGTCTTCAAATTCATCACTTACAATCTGAATAACTTTTTTTCCTTGTAGTCTCAAAAAGGATCGTCCTCCTAACATGTAGTTCCCTTCCTATTTAACATGATTCACTACTTGAATGCAATGATGAGGGTAAAGTGTTTTTTACTTGCATCTATTAGTCTGAAAATTTAGAATATAAATAACGAATGCTCTATTAGCTATACCGAGTGGTCGTTCAATTATTTGAAAGCGCTATCAATAGCGTACATACACTTAAGGAGGCAATTATAATGATTTATGCAAATCCAGGTGAACAGAATTCAAAGGTTACATTTAAAGAACGGTATGAGAATTATATTGGTGGAAAGTGGACAGCCCCATCTGGTGGTGAATACTTCAAAAATGTCAGCCCCGTTAATGGTCAAGTCTTCTGTGAAGTAGCACGATCGACGGAAGATGATATCAACCTGGCAATTGATGCAGCTGATGAAGCGAAGAAATCATGGGGAGAAACATCAACGACAGAACGAGCAAATCTTTTAAATAAAATAGCTGATCGAATGGAAGATAACCTAGAGATGTTAGCCGTAGCAGAAACATGGGATAATGGGAAAGCGGTTCGTGAAACTCTCGCTGCCGATCTCCCATTAGCGGTGGACCACTTCCGTTACTTTGCAGGATGTATTCGTGCTCAAGAAGGCTCAATTGGTGAAGTAGACGGGGATACCATTGCCTATCATTTCCATGAGCCACTTGGTGTGGTTGGGCAAATCATCCCTTGGAACTTCCCTATCTTAATGGCTACATGGAAACTGGCTCCTGCATTAGCCGCTGGGAATTGCGTCGTATTGAAGCCAGCTGAACAAACCCCGGCTTCTATTATGGTATTAATGGAGTTAATTGAAGATATTCTTCCGCCAGGAGTTGTGAATATAGTAAACGGATTCGGTGTAGAAGCAGGTAAACCTCTTGCTCAAAGTGACCGAATTTCAAAAATTGCTTTCACCGGAGAAACGACTACAGGGCGATTAATTATGCAGTACGCTTCACAAAATATCATTCCTGTTACACTTGAATTAGGTGGTAAATCTCCAAATATCTTCTTTAAAGATGTAATGGATAAAGATGATGATTTCCTGGATAAAGCCATTGAAGGATTTATCATGTTTGCTTTAAATCAAGGAGAAGTCTGTACGTGCCCTTCTCGAGCCCTGATCGATGAGTCTATCTATGATGAGTTTATGGAGCGAGCAATTGAAAGGGTTAAGTCCATCAAACAAGGAAATCCTCTGGATACGGAAACCATGATGGGGGCACAAGCCTCTAGTGAACAGCTTGAAAAGATCCTTTCTTATTTGGAAATCGGCAAGGAAGAGGGTGCTGAATGTCTCATTGGTGGATCTAGAAATACATTAGAAGGTGACTTAAGTGAAGGTTACTTCGTAAATCCAACTATCTTTAAAGGATCAAATGATATGAGAGTCTTCCAGGAAGAAATTTTTGGTCCAGTCGTTTCCGTTACGACATTTAAATCTGAGGAAGAAGCGATGAACATTGCCAATGATACGCTATATGGATTAGGCGCAGGGGTATGGACGCGAAATATTAATACCGCTTATCAATTTGGGCGTGGGATTGAAGCGGGTCGTGTGTGGACGAATTGTTACCATGCCTACCCTGCTCATGCAGCGTTTGGAGGATATAAAATGTCAGGAATTGGGCGTGAAAATCACAAAATGATGCTTTCCCATTACCAACAAACTAAAAATATGCTCGTGAGTTATAGTCCGAAGAAATTAGGATTTTATTAAAATGGAACAAGTGCTAGCAACAGAAGAGGCTCTTGAACTTATTGAAAAGTTAAAAGCCAAACATGGCCCTCTTTTATTTCATCAGTCAGGTGGATGTTGTGATGGCAGCTCCCCCATGTGTTACCCGGAAGGAGATTTTTTAATCGGAAAATCGGATGTCCATCTAGGTGACATTGGAGGTTGCCCTTTCTATATGAACAAAAAACAATATGAGTATTGGAAACATACTCAGCTGATCATCGATGTTGTAGAAGGACGTGGGGGTATGTTTTCATTAGAGGGACCAGAAGGCGTGCGTTTCTTAACACGCTCTAAAGTGCTTCCTAAATAGTAAATAAAAAGGCTGTTCCGCTATGGAACAGCCTTTAC
Source organism: Pontibacillus chungwhensis (assembly GCF_030166655.1). GTDB lineage: Bacteria > Bacillota > Bacilli > Bacillales > BH030062 > Pontibacillus. Next base: position 2,125,644 of record NZ_CP126446.1, read on the forward strand.
GTTTAACCATTATTCATTATGATGTTTCGCACGTTGGTCTGCTTCTTTTGAGCGCTCTTGCGCTTTACGATCCGCCTCATCTGCGAATTCTTGTGAGAATTCTACATCGCGTCCGTCTTCAACAATGTCATGCTTCGGTGTTTGAGAAAGATCACGTGTTTTATTTTTGTTTTTCCCTTTTTTACTTTGTCCTCTTGTCATAAAAGATTCACCTCATATATGGAATAGGGGTCTTATTTGGCCCCTGCTTAGTATGTGTTAATTGGTAAAGGTTATGAAAAAAAGTTAAATGAGATAACCCCATAACTTTAAAAAGTCATGGGGTTATTTATATTACTTATAGAAGGTTTTCATTGGTCTTCTGTTGAGTAAATAAACTGACAAGAATGTAAATCACTAATGATAAAAGTACTGGCATCACAACAGTATGCATACCAAACAGTGGGGAGCTTGTCCATTGATCGATAGCAATATATGAACTGATCCCTACTAGCATAGAAGCTAATGCTCCGTACTTGTTCCCTTTCGACCAGTACAATCCCAGAACGACTGGCCATATGAATACAGCTTCTAATCCACCAAACGCGAACAGATTTAACCAAATTAGAAGATCAGGAGGATTTAACGCCATTAAAAATACCAGGATCCCGAGAACAGCAGTGATGGTAATACTTAACTGTTTAACCTTATGATTACTTGCTTCTGGTTTTATATAATTTAAGTAGACATCTTTAACAATGGCTGAACTGACGAGAAGTAATAAGGAATCCACTGTAGACATAATGGCAGCCATTGGAGCTGCAAGTACGATTCCCGCTAACCAAGGAGGAAGCACTTCTTGCGCAATAAGTGGCATAACTTTGTCTCCGACTTCAATCCCTGGAAGGATAGGTCGTGCAAACACACCTATTAAATGCATGTTTAACATGATAAAGCCTACAACAATCGTTCCGATAATTAGCGCACGATGCATAGCTTTAGAACTTTTATACGACATAGCTCTAACGGTAACCTGTGGCAACCCTACGACACCCACGCCCACTAGTATCCAAAAAGAGGATACATAGCTCGGACTTAGATCAAGATTAGCTCCATAAGGAGTTAATAAGTTAGGATTTTCTGCCGATAAGTCAGCCACAATGGAAGGAACCCCTCCTCCTGCAATGATCGTCGCTATAAGAAGTATGAGAGTCCCAAAGAACATCACAATTCCTTGAACGGTATCCGTAAGGGCAACGGCTCGGAATCCTCCAATAATGACATAGACCAACACAGATAAAGCGAATAAGAAAAGAGCACTCGTGTAGGACAGGCCTGTAATGGATTCAATAAGCCTAGCTCCACCTACCCATTGGGCAGCCATGGCAGAAAATAAGAAAATGATGATACTTAAGGCTGAAGTAATCACAACCCATTTACTTTGGTACCTTTCCTTTAGGAAATCGATTAGCGTAACGGCATTGTATTTTCTTGACATAATCGCAAATTTCTTTCCGAGTATCATGAGTACAAAATATCCTGTTGCCACTTGACTCATAGCAAGCAAAACCCAGCCAAGCCCTTGGGTATATGCTACACCAGGCCCTCCAACAAAACTGCTTGCACTTCCGTATGTAGCGGTCATTGTCATAGCTAGGATAAATCCGCCTAGCTGACGGCCACCAAGAAAATAATCTTCTAAGAAAGTATTAGAAGCATGTAGCTCCCGACTGCTCCATAATCCAATCATAAAAATGACAACTAAAAATAGTAATAATGGAATAATGACAGACAGATTCATTCTTGTCCTCCTTCCTCTTGATCGAAAGGAACTTCTTTAAACCACACGGTTACCACAAATGTAACAAGTACAGCCATCAAAATGAATCCACCTATGCAGCTATAAACAAACCACGAGGGTAAACCAAGTATATACGTATAATCTTCAGGAGAACGGTCCCCTAGTCCGTATGCAAAAGCAAACCACCATATAAAATTAATTAAGGCTAAACCGACTCCAATTAAAGCTTCGCGATGAGCGATTTTATACCTGGGATCACTACTATTGTTTTTCACATAGGTCCCTCCTCTTTTTATGTTGGAGATTTATCACCATAAAATCTCCCCAATCGACAACGTTTATGTCGGTGGCACTAGTTATCATATCGGTTTTTAGGCTCTATGAAAAGGTAAAAGTTCATGATTTTCAATAATAAAAAAAGAACGACGAAGTCGTTCCTTTTTTTACTCACAATCAATTTTCCCTTAGAACTGGAAGCGAAACAATGAAAGTTGTTCCTTGACCTTTTTTACTCTCTACACGTATGGATCCGTTATGACTTTCAATGATTTTATAAGTCATCATTAATCCCAACCCGTTCCCGTTTTCTTTTGTTGTATAGAATGGTTCCCCAAGCTGTTTCAATTGATGTTCTGGGATGCCTTCCCCTGTATCACGTACATATATCGTTAAGAATTCGTCTGATGATTCCATAAAGATCGTTACTTCACCGCCAGGTTCATTGGCTTCAATTCCATTTTTCACAAGATTTAAAAACACTTGTTTTAATCTGTCCTCGTCACAATGAAGGAGTGGTGACTCGTTCGGTTCTTGGAATTGTAAGGATACTTTATTTTTTCGGGCCTGATAATTTAATAATGATAAGACGTTTTGGATAATTGGGGTTATTCTCTTTTCCTCTAAATGAACGGCTCTCGGCTTTGATAAGACCATAAACTCTTCAACAATGACGTTGACCCTTTCAATTTCATCAACAATAATATCGAGCAGATCTCTCCTATTAAGATCCTCCTCGTCTAATTGAAGATATTCGGCATACCCTCTCATTGAAGTAAGGGGGTTCCGTATCTCGTGTGCAACTCCTGCAGCTAGTTGACCTACTGCTGCTAATTTATCTTGTCGATGCAACACTTCTTCTGTCTTTTTGCGCTCTGTAATATCATTGCGAATGGATAAGTATTGATACGGTTTTCCACTTTCGTTCATGAACGGAATGATTGTTGTATCAACCCAATAAAATGTCCCATCTTTCTTTTTGTTCCTAATTTCACCTCTCCAAACATGGCCTGTGCCAATTGACTTCCATAGTTGTTTGAAGAACTGAGATGGATGATAGGAAGAATTCAAAATGCGATGATCTTCCCCGATTAGCTCTCCACGTGTATAGCCAGATATTTCACAGAACTTATCATTTACCGTTTTGATTTTACCTTTTTCATCTGTAATAGCCACAATCGTTGATTGGTTTAATGCAAACTCAATATCTTGTACTTCTTTAAGCGCGTTTCGAAGTTGGTGCTCTGCTTCTTTCCTTGTGGTAATATTTGATCGAATGGCTATATACTGATAGGGTTTTCCTTTAGCATTCAGAAAGGGAACAATTGTGGTATCTACCCAATAGTAGGACCCGTCTTTCGCTTGGTTTTTAATTTCTCCCTTCCACACCTGTCCTGTTCCTATCGTTTTCCAAAGTTCTTTAAAGAAATCTTTTGAATGATACCCAGAACTTATTAGGCTATGATCTTGACCAATAAGTTCATCTTCTTTATAACCAGATATCTCACAAAATTTTTGATTCACATATGTAATGATACCTTTCGAGTCTGTTATGGCTACAATGGATGATTGATCAAGAGCAAATGTGATATCTCTAACATACGTATCTTTTGATGCTAATCTTGTATTTAATAAGGTACTAGAGACGAGCACTCCTGCAATGATTAATACCGACATAAATAACAAGAAATAGACAGAGAAAGAATGATTACCAGTAACGGGTAAACCATTTGTAATGACGGCTTCCTCAAAGGAAACTGATTTCGATAATAAGAAATACCCTTCTACAATTGCTCCTGTAATAATGATGGAACTAATGGGTTTTAACCAAGGGTTTTTAGAATAAATTAAGTTCTTATAGTAAAATAAAATCCATAATGCTAATAGAAAAGATCCATATAGAAGGATTAACGACCAACTGAGAATAAATGGCTGGTAATAAACAGATGATTTTAATGTGTACATCCCTGTCACATGGGTTGCGAACACCCCCATCGTTAAGAAAAAACTTCCCAGAAATAAATACATTACTTTCTCGGAGTGATTTGTAACAAAATAAAACGCGATTCCAGCAAACGTGATCCCTAATCCAACGGACAAAATAGTCAGCGGAACTTGATTATTCATCACATTATATGAATCAGAAGATAGCATGGTTAGAAAGTTCATAACCCAGATCCCAATTCCCATTGAAATCATTCCACCTATAAATAGAAACTGACCATTCCGTTCAGATGTTTTATATAACGTAAATAGATCTAAAGCAGTATATGAGGTCATTAAGGTAAGTAAAATAGCAATTAAAAATAAAATCGGACTATAGGAAGCTAACATTGATTCCATTATAGGCCCCCTTCTCCCTGAGGTTTCTCCTACTATTGTACTGGAAACCCTATCCTTGTAAAACCATATTTTTTCTTTAAATGAAAACAAAAAAAAGACTCCCCAGTAATAGAGGAGTCTCTCGTTATTATTTAAGAAATCTTTAAGTGACGATTTTTCCCTTTTAAGATCTGGAATACACCAAATAATGCAAGGCCAAGAGAAACGATACCTAATAACCATCTACCATAAGGTTGAGAGGCTAATTCTCCTAACGCAGCATCGAGTCCAGTTGCTTGTTGTGAACTGGCTGTCATAGCCATTTGGATAAAGAAATATCCGATGATTAGCATCACAACACCTCTTGCTAAGAGACCATATTTGCCTGTACGTCGAACAAGTTTCTTTTCACCTTGATTCATTTCACCAAATTTAAATTCTTTCTTAAATTTCTCCGTGAACCCTTTGTACATTTCATAAAGTCCATATCCAATTATGACGACACCCACTGCTCCAATAATCCATTGTCCAGTTGGCTGAGATAAAACTTTCGCAATTAAACTTTGTTTTGAATTACCTGAAGATCCACCGGAAGAACCCAAAGAGCTTGATGCCAGTGATATGGCCTTATAAGCTAGTGCTCCGTAAATGATCCCACTAATTAAGTAAGCAATTCGTTTACCAATACCTGATGTATCTTTCCCTTCGTGTTCAGGGTCTTTCACTACCTGTATAATTCTCCACATTACATATCCAATTAATCCTACTGCTGTGATCCATAGAATGATATTTCCATAAGGTTTGCTAGCAATTGTGGCTAAAGCACCTTTTGTTCCTGTTGTTTTTCCTCCGCTAACACCTAGTGCAGCCATTAAAGATAAGATTCCTAGTAAAACATAAACGGCGCCTTTGGCTGTGTACCCGAAACGTGCAAATCCCCGAACCCAAGGTTTTACATCCTGACTAGCCTGGTTCGCTTTTTGCTCGGTTCGTCTAGCAGCACGCTTCGCGTCATTCATCGCACCTGCCATTATAACCTCTCCTTTAATTGAATTGATACTGTACAATCCCCGCTTAGGAAAGATAAGAAACCTCTCATCTCTTAAAATAGGTACAATGTGCCACATATTGTTGCAGAATCGGCTACGTGTTAGATTAGTCAATTTGTATGTAAAAAAGCCTGGAATATTATATTCCAGGCTTTAGATAAGTTTATGATGTTTGCATTAATTCTTTACGCTGCTGTTCTACTTTCTCATCGTTAATATACTCGTCATACGTCATATATTTGTCGATTAGACCATTTGGTGTGATTTCAATAATTCGGTTTGCAATCGTATCAATGAACTGATGGTCATGAGAAGTGAAAAGCATGGACCCTTTGAAGTTTGTAAGCCCTTCGTTTAAAGCAGTGATGGATTCAAGGTCTAAGTGGTTTGTTGGTTCATCTAATAGAAGAACGTTTGATCCGCTTAGCATCATCTTAGAAAGCATACAGCGTACTTTTTCTCCCCCAGATAACACGCTTGGTTTTTTCTTCACTTCTTCACCGGAGAATAGCATACGTCCTAAGAAACTGCGAAGGAACGTTTCTGTCTGATCTTCTGGTGAATATTGACGTAACCAGTCGACTAGAGTTTGATCATCGTTTTGGAAGAATGCAGAGTTATCTTTCGGGAAATAGCTCTGAGAAGTGGTTACTCCCCATTTGTACGTCCCTTCATCTGCTTCCATTTCTCCCATAATGATTTTAAATAGTGTTGTTTTGGCAATTTCATTATCGCCTACAAGCGCAATTTTATCGTCTTTATTCATAGTGAAAGATACATTATCTAGTACTTTCACACCGTCAATGGTTTTTGTAAGCCCTTCTACAGTAAGAAGGTCATTACCAATTTCACGGTCAGGCTTAAAGGCAACATAAGGATAACGACGACTTGATGGTTGAATGTCATCAAGTGATATTTTATCAAGTAGTTTCTTACGTGAAGTAGCCTGTTTAGATTTAGATTTATTCGCGCTAAATCGCTGAATAAATTCTTTTAGTTCTTTTGCTTTTTGTTCTTTCTTTTTGTTCTCTTCTTTTGCTAACTTTTGAGCTAACTGACTGGATTCATACCAGAAGTCGTAGTTACCTACATAGACATTAATTTTACCAAAGTCAAGGTCAGCAATGTGAGTACATACACTGTTTAAGAAGTGACGGTCGTGAGAAACCACGATAACTGTACCTTCAAAGTTAATTAAAAACTCTTCAAGCCACTGAATCGCACGCAGGTCAAGGTGGTTGGTAGGCTCATCCAGAAGTAGAACATCCGGATTTCCAAATAGTGCTTGAGCTAAAAGTACTTTTACTTTCTCAGAACCTGTTAGGTCCGCCATTTTTTTGGTGTGAAGTTCTTCAGTAATACCAAGACCCGTTAGTAATCTTGCTGCATCTGATTCTGCTTCCCAACCATTCATTTCAGCGAATTCACCTTCTAGTTCTGCTGCACGCATACCATCTTCTTCAGTGAAATCTGCTTTCATATAAATTTCATTTTTTTCCTGCATTACTTCATAAAGACGCTTATACCCCATCATTACAACTTGCATTACTTCATATTCTTCATATTCAAAGTGGTTCTGTTTCAATACAGCCATACGATGATTAGATGCTAATGAAACATCTCCAGACTGGGATTCAATCTCGCCGGAAAGGATTTTAAGAAACGTTGATTTACCAGCGCCATTTGCACCGATTAAACCGTAACAGTTTCCTGCTGTGAATTTTATATTGACGTCTTCGAATAACTTCTGATCGCCAAATCGTAAACTAACATTATTTACATTAAGCATATGGGTTGTATTCCTCCAATATTTAAATGGTACCATCGTGATTATATCACTGTAAACGCAATATAGATAGTGGTTCAACGAGAAAAAGGAGACAAGCTCTAAATGAACATTGTCTCCTCCATTATTTACACTCCAAAGAATTCTAACCAGATTTTAACCGCACTTCCTAAAATTAAAACGGCTAAGATCGTTTGAAGTACTTTTGTGTTTATTTTTTTAGCAGCATTTGCACCAAGAGGTGAAGCGAGAAGACTTGCGACAATCATGATAGCTGCCGGTCCGTACTCAACTTGCCCTGTAGTAATCTTACCAACTGTTGCACCAATTGATGAAATAAATGTAATAGCCAGAGAGCTAGCAATGGTCATTCGTGTAGGAATCTTCAGAACTACCAGCATGATTGGTACTAAAATAAATGCACCGGCTGCACCAACAATCCCTGCGCCAATTCCTGTTACAAAGGCAAGAATAGACGCTAATGCTTTAGGAAATGTAACTTCATTCATATTCTCATCGTCGATCCCTTTTTTAGGGATAAACATCATGATAGCGGCTATTGTAGCCAGCAGTCCATACACTAAATTAACACCAGTATCTGACATTAGCCTAGATCCATATCCACCTATAAAACTACCAATAAGAATGCTTACTCCCATGTAGGCAATAAGAGATTTATTTAAGTAACCACCTTTACGATATGCCCAAACACCGCCGATTGTAGCAAAAAAGACTTGAACGGCACTGATACCGGAGACTTCATGAGCTGTAAAAGCTGTGAACCCTAATAAAGGTGGTATATATAATAACATTGGATATTTAATGATTGAGCCACCTATTCCAACCATTCCAGATACAAATGACCCCGCGAAACCAATGAGAAATATTGTGATTATAAAAGAAAAATCCATATCTTTTCAGCCTCCCATGCTTCTTCTTGCTGAATAATTAACACCCAATAAAAAGATCAGTCCCCGATCTTATACATTCCTTCTAAAAAAGATTGGGAGCTGATCTTTTAATCGGACGAGAAAAATTATAATTAGATAAATAAGTTCACGTTTCCTTCTTCTGCATCTGCTAAATAAGCTGCCACACCTGCATAGGTAATATCATCTAAAAGTTCTTCTCTTTGGAATCCAAGAAGATCCATAGTCATTTGACATGCTACAAGGTTAATCTCTTGCATTTGAGCCATTTCAATTAGAGCTGGTAAAGAAGTGGTATTGTGCTTCTTCATTACTTTCTTAATCATTTTAGGTCCGATTCCAGCCATGTTCATATTAGAAAGCCCCATTTTGTCTGCTCCACGAGGCATCATTTTGCCAAACATTTTCTCTAGGAATCCTTTTTGAACCTCAACCTGTTCATCTTTACGAAGAGCATTTAATCCCCAGAACGTATGGAAGATTGTAACTTCATGGTCGTAAGCAGCTGCTCCATTTGCAATAATATAGGCCGCCATAGCTTTATCGTAATCACCACTAAATAAAATGATGTTTGTCTTTTTGGTTGTAGACATTGATTAACTCCTCCTTCATACTAATACAAGTAGGGGTATAGAAGGGAGTGAAAAAACTCCCCTCTGTCTTTTATTATCCCTTACGAATCCAGAATGTAATAACTCCGTCTTCTTCTTTGTGGTCTACTACTTCGTGTCCGCCAGATTTTGCCCAAGCAGATAAATCTGCAACAGCACCTTGGTCTGTTGTTTGTACTTCTAAAACATCTCCAGAGTTAAGTTCCTGGATGGATTTTTTTGTTTTAATAATTGGCATTGGGCATGCCATACCTTTTACATCTAATACTGTTGTACTCATATTCATACCTCCAAGTGGTTTTTGTTTAATACCTATATGGGTATATTAATACGAATGATACAAAACGTCAACCCCTAGGGGTATATTTTTTTAGGGTCCTCGTATTGGTTCCCTTAATTAATATCTGATATAGTGTGAACATAAGAAGAGGAGGAATGAAAATAGAACTATGAAGCAATTATTCTTAATAGGAGCTGGACATGCCCATTTACATATAATAAATCAACTTCGTAAAGAATCCCTGGAAGATGTCGAGGTGACTCTCCTATCCCCCGCTCCCTATCAATACTATTCAGGTATGTTCTCAGGATACGCTGAGGGGTTATATTCAGAAGAAGATATCAGCGTGTACCTCCCAGGGTTGTGTGAACAAGCTTCTGTAGAATTTAAAGAAGAGTTTGTTGTCTCTATAGATGCGAAACAAAAAATATTACTCACAGATCAAGGGAGTGTTCTATCGTATGATGTGGCGTCCTTTGACATTGGGTCCCTTACGGCAAGCACAGATTTAGAAGGAGTTAAAGAATACGCTAGACGTATTAAACCAAACTATCACTTCCCTCAAATGGTTGATGAGGTAAGGCATGCAGAGCACCTCTCAATAGTGGGTGGTGGTATTGCAGGGGTTGAACTAGCATTATCATTGCAATCGTGGAGAGAAAAACATAATAAGGGGAAAGATGTAACAATCATAAGCGGCTCGAATCGATTGCTTTCTGGTGAAACAAAAGATATTTCACGGAAAGTGGAGCAAATAGTCGCGAGGAAAGGAATTACGATTCTTAAAGACAGTCATGTTACGAAAATGACTAAGAATCATATATATATGGACCAGGGAGATGCTCTCGAATACACGGATGCCCTTTGGCTAGCCGGCCCAAAAGCCCCCGGCGTATTTGAACAATCCAAACTTCCCACTGATAATAAAGGTTATTTACAAGTAGAATCCACTCTCCAAGTAAAAAAACACCCTTCAATATTTGGAGCCGGAGACTGCATTAGCCTATCTGAGCATCCGGAACTTCCTAAAAACGGCGTTTTTGCCATTCGTCAAGCTCCAATTCTATGGGAAAACATTAAAGGTTTTTTATCTACTGGAGATGGAAGTCATTATATCCCGCAGAAAAAATGGCTTGCAATTATGTCAGTCGGCGAAAAAGAAGGATTCCTTCTTTACGGAAAATGGTCCTATAAAGGCAAATTGGCATGGAAGTTAAAAAACCGCATCGATCGAAAGTTTATGAAACAATATCAAACGTAAAGAAGCGAGTCCCTCTAGGACTCGCTTCTTTTAGAAGAATTCATCATTATTCATATAAGTCAGTACGTCGGTCTTGAAATATAGGGATCTGGGTACGTATCCCTTCTACAATACTCATATCAAGTTCAGCTTCAAGAATCATTTCCTGGTCCCCTGCTTCAGTTATGACTTCCCCCCACGGGTTCACTATGATTGAATGACCACCAAAAGAATTCTTAGGGTCGCTACCTACGCGGTTACATGCAACAACATAACATTGATTTTCAATTGCACGGCTAATTAGGAGACTTCTCCAATGATCAATACGTGGAGTTGGCCATTGAGCTACAACAAATAAAATTTCACTCCCATTTATCGTGTGGGTCCTCATCCATTCCGGGAAGCGAATATCATAACAAATAAATCCTGAGCTAGGATAACCTTCAATATCAAAATGACTCTTATCGCTCCCGGCACTTAAATATTTATGTTCATCCATAAGTTGGAACAAATGAGCTTTGCTATATTCTAATTGTAATTCTCCATTTTTATTAAACACATACATGGTATTTGTGGCTTTCCCTTTTTCTATCTTCGCTACAGATCCACCCACAATATTTACGCTGTACCTTTTGGCTAATTGAGAGAGAAATTGTTGGCTATTTTCACCAAGCGGGTCCGCAATTTCATCTAATCTTGTGAGGTCATACCCTGTATTCCAAAGCTCAGGCATAACCACAACATCTATATCTTGAAGTGCTTCTGTTTGACCCATCTTCCATTCGATGTAATTCTGATTTTTAACAGGGTCACCGTATGTAATATCAATTTGAAGTATAGCGACGTGTAAATTCACATAAAGACCTCCCGATACCATTTGTACACACGATAGCGTATCTACCCCTTCAATTGCAAGAAAATTCATTTTATCTCATGCACAAAAAAAGACCTCACGATTTGTGAGGTCCTCTATGGATCATCAATTCCATTTAGCGCTGTTATTCTCTACGACTTGTAGTTCTTTTACAGATGTCACCATTTTGCTCTTGCAAATTGGACACGTAGGGGTTTCTTCAGACTTAAAGTTATCCCTCATCCATGCATTGCAATCTTCAGAGGAGCATTCCCAAATTTTCAGGTCCTGCTTCTTGATCTCTTCTTGTTTCTTTTTACCAAATGCCATCTACTAAACGCCTCCTTGGAAAAGACTTATATTAGAAAAACAAATGATGGTTCACTTGCTTTTCCCATACCTTCATCTTTTAGAGAACTGAAACTTAGAGAAAGTATATATAAAAAGCTACCTTTGGAGGTAGCTTTTTAATTCTTATAATTTAGTTACGTTAGCCGCTTGTGGTCCACGGTTACCTTCTGTTACTTCAAATTCAACGCTTTGGCCTTCTTCAAGAGACTTGAAGCCTTCTTCGTTGATCGCACTGAAGTGTACGAATACATCGTCTTCACCTTGTACTTCGATGAAGCCAAAACCTTTTTCTGCGTTAAACCATTTTACTGTACCTGTTTTCATTAGAGAAAACCTCCATTACTAATTTCTAATATGTTACTTTTATTAAGTAATAAAAAATCACATATTAGAAAAAGTACTAATGTGAATTAATACTCTTTCTAATATGTGAATCGGAGTATCTTTCAAATCGTAACTCATTACTTATCTTATGGTTCTAATGATGTCTTTATGCATTCGAGTTATATTCTGTTGTCTTCTTCATTAATTTCATGATACTCCCTTCCTCACCATAAGTCAAGCGAATAAGTGGAACCATTTCATTTTATTTCTTTTATAGCGGGAATGAGGCTTGTACCAGCATCATTCCCGCAAAACTTGCTATTCACTTAGACGTAGGAATTCCTCTACATCAGCTACACATAATTTAATCGCATTTTCCCAGAATTCGGGCTGTTCAAGATCAACATTAAGGTGCTTCTTCGCAAGATCTTCCACCCTCATACTCCCTGTATCTTTCAATAAATCAATATATTTCTCTTCAAAATCGCTCCCTTCTTCTAAAGCCTTCGCATAAATCCCAAGGCTAAATAGGTATCCAAATGTGTAAGGGAAGTTGTAAAACGGAACACCTGTAATGTGAAAATGAAGTTTTGAGGCCCACATGTGAGGATCATACTCTCCAAGAGCGTCGCAGAAGGCTTCTTTTTGAGCTTCTTCCATTAATGTGTTCAGTCTTTCAACTGATACAAGTCCCTCTTTCCGTTCATCATAAAATCTGGTTTCAAATAAGAAGCGGGCATGAATGTTCATAAAGAAAGCAACGCTTCGATTCACTTTATCTTCTAAAAGAGAAAGTCGCTCTTGATCCGTTTCTGCATTTTTAACAGCAGCATCCGCGACAATCATCTCAGCAAAGGTGGAAGCTGTTTCAGCTACGTTCATAGCATATCGTTGATTTAAAGGGTGTACATCATCCATAACATGCTGATGGAATGCATGACCAAGTTCGTGCGCTAACGTAGCTACGTTTGATGCTGTCCCTGAATATGTCATAAAAATACGGGTTTGTTTACTGTCAGGGAAGCTAGTACAAAATCCACCTGGACGCTTACCGCTCCGATCTTCAGCTTCGATCCATCGCTTTTCGAAGGCCATCTCTGCAAAAGAAGCCATTTTTGGACCAAATTGGTTAAATTGATCGACGATAAATTTTGCCCCTTCATCATACGTGACCGTCTTTTCATCATTCGTTATCGGAGCACCTACATCATACCAGTTTAGTTTCTCTAGGCCGAGTAAATGAGCCTTTCGTTCAAGGTACTTCACGAATGTTCCTTTATATTTCGTGATAGAAGACCACATTGTATCTAGTGTTTTTTCACTCATGCGGTTAATGTCTAGTGGTTCTTTCAGCACATGGTCCCAGCCCCTGTGTTTATATGTCTGCAGTCGAAAACCAGATAAGTGATTAATAGTTTCTCCAAATAGGTCTTGTTGGTCTGTCCAAGCATTTTGTAGTTTATGAAACACCGTTTGTCGGACATTACGGTCGGCTGCACTTAATTTATTGGAAGCCTGGCCCACAGACAAGTTGTGAGTTTCACCGTTTTCTTCTACCTCAACACTCATTTTCCCTACGATGGTGTTGTACATTTGTCCCCAAGCATGATATCCATCAATACTTAAGTCGTTAATAATAGCTTCTTGTTCAAGAGGTAAATTTTCGTTAGCTCTCTTTCTCTTTTCATTCAAAACATATTCGAGACTATTTAGCTGAGATGAGGTTAATAACTCTTCCCAAACATCTTCCTGGACTTCTGCTAGCTTTTGGTCCATTTGTGTCATGGAAGTTGAGAATCGAGCCCCCAATTGGCTAACTTGAGCTCTTAGGAGGCCGGCTTTTTTATCATCAACATTTTGTGCAGACAAACAACTAATAAAAGCGCCACTTTCTCTCATTTGTTTCGTTACGGTTTCTAGGTGTTTAATAACATCCACTAATGGCTCAACTTCTTGAGCCGTCTTAGGGCTTCTAAAGTTGTCTACCTTTGATGATAATTCATTAAGGTTTTCATTCAGAGTATGTAAGTATTGTTTGAAGGCCTCTGAATCACTCCCGCCTTCAAAAATTATATCTAAATCCCAAGTTAAGTCATAAGACGTTTTGGTCATTTCTTTTCCTCCTTTATTATTTCGCAACTCTAAGTATATTAAATTTTCAAACAACTTTCTACAATTTAATCTCTTTAATGGAATATTTCCTATTAAAGACCCCTTTCTTTTATAAGAAAAGCCTAAAAAAGAGAAAAACCCTTATAAAAAGGGTTTTTCTCTTTTATATAAATATGGCTTCTAAGGAAGGCTCTCCATTTGCATATCCTACAGCTACTGCGTTATAAACATTATTCCCTTCTAATGAGACCCCGGGGATTGTTAAAACCACTTGTTTAGTGCCAGCAGGTCTTACTTCCAGATCAACTTGAGTTGGAGGTAAAGTTACGTAGTTGGTGGCTTCTTTAAAGCCAACATTCGGAAACAGAACATCCCCTCCTTTAACCGCTATATCAACTCGCGGGGCATCTGGAGACAAATGTATAAAGCGTGCTTTTGCTTGACCCTGAACGGATGTCGTGTCATCAACGTATGGGACTAGCGTTAGTTCTTCCACATTTCCAGCAGCGGCAACTGTATAAGCTTGCCCTGGCTCTACCCTTATATCTTTCGTCAGTACCGCTTCAGTTTTACCGGTTGGGGTAATTTTAATACGGTAATCTCCTGCCATGACAGGAACGTATTGACTGACCTGTTTGAAAGCTACGTTTTGCAAAAGTTTTTGTCCATTTACATATACGTCTACATTTGGCGCATTGGGTGAAGCATGTAGTACCCTTATATAAGACATCGTTTGTTGATTTGATTGTGATTGTTGGCTTCTTTGCTCTTCAGCAGTACGGTGCATTCCTGTTAATTGGCGCATACATTCATAATGTTTCATGTAGTACATCATATGTTTATTAGGATCTATATATTTGTAGTAATTTGAAAGCAATTCATACATGGATGCATTTTGAATAAGGCTTTGTTCATACTGACTATATTGGTATGGATTCATATTTAGTTTCCCCCTTGTATATCCACCTTCACTAATGCCTATGTGAAATAGTTCCCAAACATGACTTTAAATTGACATTTAAACAGTGAACAAGCCTCATTATAAGAGGATGTATTTTACAAGAGACTTTGTGGTATGATACAGTCTAACAGAATTGAATTTTCAGCAAGGGAGATGTTCTTTTGACATTCAAGAAAAAACTGGCCACATTGCTATCTGGCCTTGTCCTTTCCGTAGGAATCGTAGGGTGCTCTAGTAGCGACGAAGGCTCTAATGATAATGACTCTAAAGATACTGAAACGACAGAAGAAACTCAAGATAACGAAAAGAAAGAAGAAAAAAGTTCTGAAAACAATGACAAAAAAGCTGAAGGTGACGTTGCTGCCGTTGTTAACGGGAAAGAAATTCCAATGTCTCGCCTAAATGATTCTATTGAGCAACAGAAGCAAATGGCGAAACAACAAGGGATGGAACTTAAAGATGAGCAGTTAAATCAAATGAAAGATTCTATTTTAACTCAGCTTATTAATTTAGAAATCGTGAAACAAGAGGCTGAAGCTTCAGATGTAAGTGTGTCTGATGAAGAAGTTCAAAAAGACCTTGATAACCTTATCAAGCAAAATGGTGGAGAAGAGCAGTTTAACAAGCTTTTAGAACAAGAAGAAATTTCTAAAGAAGAAGTTAAAGACCAACTTCGCACGCAAATGATGATTGACAAATTTGTTACTGAAAACACTGAAGAAGTAAAAGTAACAGACGAAGAAATCCAAAAACAATACGATAAAATAGCTGAAAGTAGCGAAGGAAGCGAACAAGAAGTTCCGGAGCTAAAAGAAGTAAAAGATCAAATTAAAAATTCTATTAAAAAACAAAAACAACGTGAACAAGAGAAAAAGCTTGTTGATAAACTGAAAAAAGATGCTGAAATCGAAAAGAAAGTATAATAAAAAAAGGCAGCCTACAATGGCTGCCTTTTTTTGGTGCAATCTTTGGTATGCTACCTTACTAAAGAATAGATTGTTCAATCTGTTCCTTTGTATTCTTTAATACATCAAGATTGACGTCGTCTTTAAGTGAGTTCATTAATCCTTCGTAGTATTCTTCAATGCTTCTCTTCACTTTCTCCTGGTAAGCTTCTGTGGCTCTATCCCATTCTGAAAGATAATAACGAATCATAGACTCAGTATTTGCGGTGATAGCGGTATCTATTTTCGGTTTTATATTTCCATACAGAACGTCTTTCATTTGTTCTTTTTCATTTTGTTCGAAGAACGTTTTCGTGTTCTTAAACATACCAAGAGCACGTTCGACTTCTTTATCTTTAACCGTGATTGTAAGATGTTTCTGGATCGACGGGGTATCAATCTTCCCATCATCTAAATAAGGAAATGAAATAGATGCAATATCTCGATTACATTTCTCTTCAAGATCTTCTTTCCATTCTTTCGCTATGCTGTTTGTAAAAGTTTCTAGCCGAATCGTTACAGCCCTTAACTCCTGAAGAAGTTCATGTTCCATAGTTTCTTTTAATTGATTAAAGCTTTTCTCTAAAGCTGCTTTTGCTTCTTTGCCACTGCCTTTTATAACTGCAGGGTTAAATGATTGTTTGAATAAATCAGAGAAGGCTAAGGATAGGCGCTCTTGAACATAATAGGTTTGTTTCGTAATCTTGTTTTCAATACTTTTTCGGTAACGGACTTTCTCAGAATGATTAATTTGAGTTAAAAGATCATCCTTTTCTCTTTGGTATTGGTTTTTCTTCTCTTCTTTTTCTCTTTGGTCTAATGAAGCGGTACGAATATATTGCTCAATCGTATTCTTTGCACGTTCCATGTCAGAAAAAGCAGCATTAATAAGCAGTGTCACGAGTTCTTGATTGATGAATTCTTGGAAGGATACCTCAAAATCATGAATCCCTGATTCCCCGGTTACGGTTTCCATTTTTGTTTCTCCTGATTGCTCTTCAAGCGCCATTTTACTAGAAACCGGGAATAAACGCGGCATACGAATTCCGTACTGAAGTAATTGTTCCTTCACATAATCCGTTACGAGATTAAGTTCATCTTTCGTTTTCGCAAGATCAGCAGCATTTACAATAAAGAACATCTTATCCATACTAAAAGCATCCTTCACTCGACCTAGCTGAAGAAGAAAGTCGCGGTCTGCACCAGAAAAGGCATGATTATAATAGGTTACAAACAGTATGGCATCCGCTTCCTTAATATACTCGAAAGAAGTTTCCGTATGACGCGCGTTCACAGAGTCAGCTCCTGGTGTGTCCACCAATGTAATCCCTTCTCTTGTGATATTGCAATCATAATACAATTCCATCCATTCTATGAAGCAAGACCTTTCTTCATTTGCGACAAATTCTTTAAATTCATCGATCCCAACTTCCAGAGTTCCTCCAAAGTGATTCTTCATGTATGTGTACCCATTCACTACAGCATGGAGGAAAGACCATCTTTTTTGATCGGGTGTAATGAAAGAGATTCGACTATGGTCTTCTTCTATCCAATCCACCAATTGTTCAATTGTTTGGAATTGATCGCTATACTGATCCGTTGCGTAAGATAAGTCCTCTTTCAAATCTGAGTTTTCTTTTACTTTGACACGAACGCTTCCATGCGGAAAGTGTTCTGATACCGGGAGGATCTTATTTATGGTTGCTGTTGTAGGATTAGGAGAAACGGGTAATACACCTTCCCCTAATAAAGCATTGGCAAACGAAGATTTCCCAGCTGAAAATGCCCCAAATAAAGCCACAGTATAATGTCTGGACTGAAGTCGCTGTTTTCTCTCCACTAAATCTTGCTGCAATGTTTCGAATCCGGGTAATGGCTGTAATGCTTCCGATGTTTCGTTTAGTCGTTTCATGGTTTCCTCTACTGTATAGTCCATTTCTTGCTGAGCGCTTAAGTTCTCTTCGATTGATTGAACCTTCTCCTTATTTGCAACTTCTTTTGCAGGGAGCTTTACATTTTTGCGTACCTGCTGCTCTTGTTTAAATAAAGCTGCAGTCGCATCATCGAGCGCACCCTCTAGGTCCCGGTTGCCAGTTTGGATTTCCTTGAGGTTTTTATTCTTGTTGTGAATATCTTCTTCAATGGAATTTAGCTTCTCTTTATAGTACGTAAATTGTTCTTTAGAGGCCTGTTCTGCTTTAAGCTCTTCAAGTTGATACTCTTTTTCCTTATCTAAATATCCTGAAGCATCCTCCCACAACTTGAGTGCCTCGCTTTTTGCGAGTCGCTTTATTTCTCTAGATACATCTTCTGAGTATTGGAGAACATAATCCCCTCCGGATCCTGCTCCTTTTTGTATAGCATCTTGAAGCACCTGAGACGAAAAAGAGAAGGAGAAATTCTCAAAACGTTGCAATATGGCCTCGTCCGTTATATTATACGATTTTGCTGTTTCCACGAGCGCTTTTCTTACAGGCCACTCTAGCTTTGCCTTAGCCTGTTCAGACAGATCGACATGAAATTGTTCCAACCTTAGTTTCTGGGCTTCCTCAGTTTTTGCTTTTGTGAAGAAAACCCCCACTTTAAAACCTGATTGTTGAGATTCAATAAAGGAACGAGCTTTTTCCCTTACCTCATAAGGCATTAGGGTTGCATTACGTAAGGACTGATCAATCCTCTCTCGCAAAGAGTCCTCTGCCTTATCTGGAAGAGCTTCTGCTTCAGTGATTTCCTCCGTCAAAGAGGTTTGATTTTTATCACTATTGTACGTATTGATTAAGTTAGTAAGGGACTCTCGCTCTTCTCTTGTATTTTCATTTTGCAGTTGAATGTACTCTTTAATTAGTGTATCCATGGAATGAGTTATAGTTTGTTGTATGAAAGAACCTTTCTCTTCCATTAAATTTTCCAATGTGGCTCTTACCATTTCAAATTGATTATTAGAATGTTCAGGACTGATGAGAGTTGTGAAATATACAGCCTCAGCTTCAATACCCCAATTACGTAGAGACTCATAAACACTATCTTTGAATGATGAAAAATTTAGTTCAGCTTCGTCGTGTTTATCAATTTGATTCACTACAATATAAAGGGGCTTCCCTCTTTCTTGCATTTCAGATAAAAAAGCTAAATTCACCTCAGATTGAACGTGATTATAGTCCATCACATAAAACAGTGCGTCAACAATATGAAGAGCTGATTCGGTCATGATCCGGTCAGCATCATTGGATGAATCGATCCCAGGAGTATCCAGTATGCTAACATTTTCAGGTAAATGAGAGTCTTTTTTCGCCAATTCTAGTTCTTTAATTGAATCGCCGTCTTTGCAAAACTGTTGAATCCGTTCTATATCATATGGTTCAAGGTATTCAACCGGATCTTCTTCATTAAAGTAAACACGCGCATACCCCTCCCCCTTTTTCACTTTAACAAGGTTGGCGCTGGTCGGAATTGGACTTGAGGGCAAAAGTTCCTCACCAAGAAGTGTATTAATCATCGTTGATTTACCTGCCGAGAAATGACCAGCAAATCCAATAACAAGTTCTTGGTTTTGCTGCTTTTCTAATAAATCAAGCGCTTTCTTTGCAGTTACGTGCGCTTCATACATCATAAATTGTTTATATAGACTAGCTAATGGGTGTAACGAATCTTGGTACTGTTCTGTTGTCATGATTCCGGTAACTCCTTTACTAAGCTGATCTTTCTTCATTGTACTTAAAGCGGTCCTCTTTTGACAGTCTTAACATGATTTTAACATCTCTTCCATTTCTGTTCACGCAAAAAAGCCAGGTATACACCACATCATCAAGGATGCACCCGGCTCCAATACTAAAACAATTGAAAAAACGAGCTAATCAATCACTAAAAAAGTTCGCAAAATTAAATCAAATGCTAGTTCAAAAGGTAAATGTTTGTTCAGTCGTAAAGCCCCCGTTTTAGCAAGCTCTTCCGCAATGGTTATGGCTTCAGGATATTGGTATTTCATATCTTCCACAAAAAATAATTTGTCAGGGTTATGTTCGATGTCAAAAACCGCATTTAAGATGATAGATACTTCTTCAATACTTGCTACAGGGCCTTCTACTCTTATTTGCTTACGACTAAGATAAGGGGTGGCGCCTAAAAGATTCTCACTTCCCCCATAGGTATCTTTAGCCGCATATTTTAAGTTCTTTATACCTGACATATACAACGCACTCATGCAGAGCGGGCAAGGTTCAAGTGTGGAATAAAGAGTGTAAGGAGCCCGATATGTATGTACTCGGTTATCGATTTGTAAGAGTGCATTTATTTCTGCATGAGCAATTTCATTACAACTAATACATTCACCTGCTAGCTGTGAATGGACAGCACACTTTCCTGTTGAAATGATTTCTCCTTTCTCGTTTGTAATTAAAGCAGCAATTGGCTTGGATCCTTCTTTATAGGAGTCCCAGGCTAGTTCAAAGCAAAGCTTCCATTCCTTGGATAGTTCATTCCAAAACATAAACTCCCCCCTTTTTATTATCTAGTAAGTATTTTGACTAAATAGGTCTAATATCCTGCCCCCATTCACAAATATCGGCGCAGGGCTTTTATCATGACCTCTTCCATTTTCAGGCCAATGTCTTCAGACTCCTGTTGATATCGTTTTACAATATTAGTTGGAAGATCAATTGTAACCGTAGAAATACCTGACAGCAGCAGAGCCTGACCTGTTAGGCGGTTATAATCAATTTCTCCTTTCTCTTTATAACGAAGCAAGAGGTGATACTCTTCTTCTGTAATGTTCAATTCTCCTAATCGACAGCGAACATAATAATCTCCAAGATTTGTTTCATAGATCTGTATGTTCCTTTTCCCAAGTTGGTGAATCATTTTGTATAACAAGTCATAAACCGGGTGATCCATGTTACGCGGAATGGGTATGGATAATTCTGCAAACCCTTTGTATTTTATATAATTTCTATCTGGCCAATCCCCCTCACCTTGTATGGATTCCCTTATATGGATCTCTTTCCCATTATTCATCAAAACTTTAAGAGGCGATGTGCTTATAACCCGCGCCATGACGCCGTTCACACGGATTTTATCAAAAATACGGACTTCTCGCGAAATTAGTTGCACCTTAGCCCCATAATCCCCTTCTCGATTCGACACAGTTCGTTCCTGTAAGCGGTCTTTAAATCGTTCAATTTCTTCCAATTTAAAGAACCGTCTCTTTTGTTTCCCGATCACTTTAATAAAACTTTGTACGTCCCCTTTTTTCACAAACTGCATTAAGTACTGAGGTGTAATGCCCGCGCGTTTCGCTGCATCCTTAACACTCAAGCCATTCGCTTCATCCATTCGTTGAATAGCGTAGATCTCTTCTTCCTTAAATCGATAACCACCATCTCTTTTGTAAGTATCTGGATTCACAGGCATGATTCGCTCTTGCTGAATCATGTATCGAACTTGCCTCTCTGATTTATGTAATTTTTTGGCTACTTGCTCAATTGATAGATACATCTAATCGCTCCCTCTCTAACAAAAATATAAAATACTAATCTAATCCATTATAATTTATGTTTTTGTTATTGAATATAGAATAATAAGCAATTTTTCTAGGTTTATTACAATATCATATGTTATGGTTTAGATAGAAACTTTTGGTTTTGTAATTCTATTATAGAGGGAGAATATTATGAATAATCAAATAACCATACATTCCATGCAACAGATTACATCTCAACACATCGATTGGAGTTCTCCTGATTTGTACCATAAAATTATTCAAATCGGATTTAGGGATATTCCCTGGCAAGACGTTCCGGATGAATTACTTCTTTATTTATTTCTACATGATGATCCTACACTCGGTTCTCGTCGTAAAACCTCTACGCTTAAGGAGTACTTCCGTGATATTCGTCAGTTTATTGAGTACATACGAGAGCAAGGCCATACGATTCAAACTATTCACCATGAAGATTTAGGACGTTTTCAACTGCACTTAGAAAGCCTCTCTTATCGCCCAACCACGCTACGTCGCAAAAGTACAGTTGTAAGTCAATTCTTATCTTATTTACATAATCGGGATATCGTAAACAATGATCTTACAAAAAGTATGAAACGAATATCCGTAAAGAAAGAACAACTTGTAAATAGAGACTTTTATGAGGAAGAAGTTGAAGAGCTTCTGAAATACTTCCAAAAGAACGATTTTTACATGTATACAATGTTGTATACATTGGTTTCGACTGGACTCCGTATTCAAGAATTTACAGAAGCTAAGTGGTCGGAAATTTTCTATCAGCCTGATGTTGGACTTCATTTTGTTTCTGTTATTGGGAAACGAAGCAAGTTGCGGGAGGTTCCTCTATTTGATGAGGTCCTAGAGGTAATTAGTGAGTTCAGAATGAGGCGAGGTTTTTCCGGGACGTTGGATGGTGATGAAACCCCTTTATTCCCTAAACCAAACGGTGAACACTATAACTTCAAATACTTAAGTAATGAATTTACAAAACAGATCGAAAGGCTACGACATGTATTTCCATTTATACAACAACGCTTAGATCGCCAAGAACGTTATGCCAAAACATCAAATCCAATTAAATTCAAAATCACTCCACATACGTGCAGGCATTATACAGCTGCTTATTATTTATCCAAAGGTGCTGATTTAAAAGCCATTCAAGATTTACTTGATCATGAATCTTCTTCTACAACAGACAATTACCTACGTCGCAAGCGGAAATTCAAGGATCATGCCGCTGTTAAGATAGGCGGTCATTTTATGAAATAATTTTTTCTATAAACAAAAAGCGCCCAGCATAAGCTAGGCGCTTTTTTAACGAAAGGTGATAAAGGTTGTAATCCTATAAAGGAAGGTCCCTTTTCTTAAAGATCCAAATTGAAGCACTAAGAGTGATCAATCCAATAATGATTAAACCTATATAAGAATAGACAGAAGCTGACCCACTTCTTAATATGTCACTTGCCTGGAAGAACGAGAAAATGGAAGCGTACTCTAACCAACTTAATTTCTCCGTTAATTTTGCAACGATATCAAACCCATACATAAGAAAGATTACAAAGGATGCTAACCCCAAAGCCCTTTTTTCGTCATTGAAAGAACAGGACAAAAGAAAATTAATGCTTCCAATAGCAAAAAACAACAAGGTACCCAGTAGATTGACTTCTATGAATGCTTGAACATCCATTTGATTGGTGCTCAAAATTAAACTATTTTGCCCCCATAAACCGGTAACTGTTGTAACGATCATTATAACAAGTAAACCAGTAAGGAATACCGAAAACTGAATAAGAGCTACTTTCGTTCTTGAAAAAGGTGTAGCCAGTAAATAAGCCATAGAGCCACGGTCTATAAACTGAGCGATTAATTGATTTGTAATTGTAATACTATAAATCGATAAGATGATAATATAAATCATCTCATAGTATTTGCTCGATAAAAACTCTCCAAGACTTCCCATTCCAGCTTCTAAACCAAAGGCCTGTATGAAACCAGCAGGCATACTTGATATTAATTCATTCATAACATCCATTTTATCTGCAAATGTGGGGAAGATCCAAATAATTAAGAGCATATAAAGGGCTGATATAAAAGAAAAGGCTGTAATACTCATTAAATGGAGTCGCAACATTCTTAAATATAGACTCATTGTTCATCCCCCTTCAAGTCGGAAGGTGTATGGTTTTGATCATAAATATCCATAAAAACTTCTTCGAGGGTTTGAGTTTCTACCTCCATATTGGTGACGGAACGCCCTTGAAGGGAAGCTATGAAAGCTTCATACGTTCCCTTTATCGGAATTACGATTCGATTGCCGGACCTGCTTTCTACTTGATCAGGGTAGTGATCTGCATAAGCGCATGCTTCTTGTTCATCTTTAAACGCAACTTCAATTTTCTTTGTCTGCAAAGAACGCAGGTCTCTCATAGAATCTGTCCGAACGATTTTCCCTTCTTTAATGATGGATGCTCGATTGCATGTACGCTCTACTTCAGGGAAATAGTGCGAGCTCATTAAAATGGTTTTTCCTCTACCTTGTTCTTCACCCAACAAATCCAGGAACTCCTTTTGCATAAATGGGTCAAGCCCCGATGTTGGTTCATCTAATATATAAAGAGAAGGATCGTGCATAAATGCGGCCACGATCCCCACCTTCTGCTTCATCCCTTTCGACATTTTGCGAATCTGAACGGATGGATCAAATTGAAAACGATCGATCAGTGCATCCTTTCTTGAGGTACCTCTGAATCCCTTCATCTCTTCTAGCATATTAAGAAAATCATTCCCTTTCATCTTCTCAATAAGGGCAATTTCACCAGGAAGGTAACCAACAAATTTCTGTATGGTAGAAGTATCTTTCCAACAGTCGTATTTAGAAATGAAGAGTTTTCCATTATCAGGCTTCATAAATCCCATCAGTTGTCGTATTGTTGTAGATTTACCAGCACCATTAGGACCGAGAAAACCAAATATATCTCCTTCCTCTACTGTAAATGAAACATCAAAGATTCCTTTACCATTAGAGAACGTTTTTGTAACGTTTTCAACAAAAATCATACTAATCCCCCAATCTTATGCACCCTGTTACTTATCACAATCGTAAGCTTCCCCTCTTAGTCTGTCAATTTAATCTTGTGTAGAATGTATAGGTTTTGAGTAAAGGAACATACTAACACTAACAACAAGTTAAAGGATGGAAGAAATGACCTCGAATCATACATCGATTGTTTATCGTCCCCTTGTATATGATGGACAACTTAAAACATACATTGGCAGCCCGAATGCTTACCATACTTCCGTAGAAGCAATTATTGAAGCGATGAATTTTGCAGACCTTTACAATGATGATATGTATGACGGTGCTATAGTATGGCAGGATTCAGAAGTTACAAGAGCCTCTAACAATAACTTACGCGTATTAAGTGGATCACTAAAAGATGATGGTGCTCCAACATTTTTTATAGAAATTAAACAGCTTCTAAATAAAGGATCCATTCAAGTTTCCGAGAAATCACGAGCCAAACCCGTCGCTCGAGAACGTAATCAAGCAATGGCTATGCGTGTAGGAGAAGAAATTGACTTAATGGATTATCCTATAAATGAATAAATAACTATCCAGATAAAAATGTTTGAAAATTTAGTAGATATTAATATATTCACCTTTATCTTTGAATTTTTGTTATCATGTTTGTTTGGTTTTTATATTTTTTATTGTTCGGAGTTGCTACTAAGTATTAGTTGGTTCATTGCGCTCAAGTTTGCTCGTACCTCATACGCTTTATAGAAACTTAAAAATCCACCCTAAAGGGTGGATTTTTTTTATCTCGGTTTGGCAACAATTCCATTGTGAACTTTTATATATCCGTGTTGTTTTATATCAAAGCCATTTTCATATACGTACAATCCCATTTGTTCTATTGTCATTAGTTCACGGTACGTATGATTCATCACATCTGCCATAACGTTATAGTAAAGCTTAGAACGTAACTGCTTCCTTGGTGTCGTCATAATTGCATACCCATTAGGTTTTAAAAATTTCCGATGCCATTCCATGACTTCAGGCTTGTAGGCATCAGGAAAATGTTCTAATAAGCCTACAGATAAAACGATATCAAATTCCTTTCCATATGGCAGATTCCTGATATCATCGACTACATAATCGATTGTGAAATCATCTTTATAATAAACTTTCTGATGGCCTGTTGATTGATTTTCCCCTAAAAAAGGATACGTTTTCGGGAATTCTTCAAAACGAGTACTCTTGCAATATTCATCGTAATCAACCATAGTAATCTCAGCACCAGGATACATTGCTGCAAGCTGCATGGCCTCATAGCCTTCAGCTGCCCCGAGAAATAAAATCCGCGGCTTAGAAATGTCTAAACCTTCAAATAGAGCTCTTTTTCCTCTCGGATCCCACACTCCATCTTGTATTCGGTGAGCATAATTCCATAATTGTATTTTAGCTAGTTCTCCTATGGTCTTTCTAATTTGATTAGGGTTAAAGGTTTTTAGACTTGCTATGAATGCTTGCTTCTGCTCTTTCATCTCTGTGGGAACATCCTTAATAAACCATTCATGAAACGCTTTGTTAAAGTACTTCCATGATGTGAATGGTCTTATTTCCTTCCCTTTTTCTTTTTCATACAATAGCCGATCACTGGAATACTTTTTTACTTCAAATGGTCTTCCTACTTCCTTCCAGCTCACCATTGCCCAATTGTTAATTCGATTCATTTTAACAAACTTGTTATACTCTTTTTCATTATAGTTTCTAAGATCTACTCTATAACTAGGAAGTATATCTGTTCTTCCCAAATCATTTTCAGAATAAGGCTTCTTGTCTTTTGGTAGGTCTAATGTATTCTCCATCATTTTGTCCCCTCTCCATAAACTGAATTTGTCTCATTATAACCGATTTTGAAAGCGCTTCCAATTGTTTGTTGAACGATTTGTTTTTTTATTATTCGGAGTTACTACTAAGTATGATAAAGTTACCATGATTAATCATACTTAGATCATTGGCACCTATTATTGTCAGAAATTTCTTCATATACACAATTAGCTTTTTGATAATTCTCCAAGTATTTGATAACGTCAAAAACGTGGCAAAGTTATCAAAATAGCTTCCCCACGTTTTAAATTTAATTCTTTTAGCTTTCCTTCCTGTGTTAGAGCTCTTATTTATATTGAGTTTAGCTGCATAGCGAATGGTGTGATCATATTGTTTTTAATATCGGAGTTACTACTAAGTTTCAATAGGTAGCAATTAAGTTAACATAATATTTTTATGATAACGTAATTCAACTTTCTTGAATATCTTTTATCCAATTTTTAACTTTTATAATGGTATTGTCACTTGAAATTATAGAATTATGATCTTCTCCTTGCTCGACAGTAAAGGGGTGATTTGTTATATCTCTCCATAAATCACACATTTTTGAAGAATCTGTTATCTCATCTTCTTCTCCAATCATCATAAACAGTGGTAGCTTGGAATTGTGTAATGATTTAAGATTATTTTCCACTGGAAAACGAGAAAATAATAGTCGAAAACTTAGAGTAAGCTTTCGATCTTGGTGAAAATCGTCAGGGATGGTAGCAATCTTTGCTCTATTTAACAAGCCTATTTTAAAGCGATGAAGTGTGTAAAGGATAATCGATTTGTAAAACTTTACTTCAAACAACTGATCTTCTTCTTGATCTGACTGTTGATTGAATCTATAAACCGGTAATGAAGGATGAAAAAATGGTGATAAGAAAATAATCCCCGTACCTTTGCTACATCCTTTTTCTAAATACCTATATAAATTGCCACACCCCATTGAGTGACCGACCCAATATAGATTGTGGATCCCTCCCTCTCTAAGATATATTTCCAAATCCTCTAAGTCATCGTCGTATTGACCAATGTAATATAGATCTCCCCTTTTTAGTGTCGGATCATAGCCTCGTAATAGTGGAATAATTACATTTACTTCAGTTTTAATTTTTAAGGCAAATTGTTGAATGTGATGCAATTCTGCAGTGATTCCATGTATAAAAACAATTGTAGGTTTCTCTTTACTATTCTCCCCATAAAAATAGTACTGAAGATAGGTTTGGTCCCGAGCTTTAAAGGTATATAGATTTTCCTCATTCATAAGGTAACCCCTCTCACTATGTAACATAGTAAAACTGGATGTAACGTTAAAAAATTACCCTAAATACAACTCTGTAAACTCTTCCGGAAATTAGTAAACCATAATCACATTATGTTAACTAATAACATTAGAAAAATTTAGCTTCTAAATTGTATGAGTAGATTTCCCTCTTCTATATAAACTATATATAACTACATGAAAGGTGGGATAGTTATGGATATGATTGACCCTAAAGAGATAAAATCTGGAGATGAAGTGTTTGTACTCTACAGGAATCCACACACACCTACAGTGATGAATATTAAGCAAGCTGAGATCGTACCTCATCCTCATAACCCTGAACAAAACGCCCTATTTTTACATGAAACTTATCATCTAATTGAAGAAAATGATGCCCTTTTCACTAGCGAAGAGGCTGCCCAAGCCGCTTATGATGAAATTTACGGAGAACAAAGCTGATGATCTTAGTTTAAACCACCTCATAAAAGGAAATGGTTCTATTAGCTTACAGATATGAGGTGATTTAGATGAAGAGGGTTCATATGATTATAGAAGGTCGGGTACAAGGAGTTGGATTTAGGTATTCAGCTCAACAGAAAGCTCATGAATGTGACGTGTATGGTTGGGTGAAGAATAAATCGAATGGTACGGTTGAAATAGATGCCCAGGGTGATGAAGAAAAGATACAATCATTTACTGAAGCCATTAAGCATGGACCTAGCCCATACGCAAAGATATCCGATTTTACAATAGAAGAACTCGCTCCAACTGAAACGTATTCGACGTTTGAAATTCGGTAATAAAAATGCTGCCCACAAGAGGGCAGCATTTTCTTTTTATTTACTTTTCTTCTGCATTGGTCGAACGATTACTTCGTTTACATTCACATAGTTAGGCTGTGATGCCGCATAAACAACAGAACGGGCAATATCATCAGCTTCTAACGTAATACGGTCCCCTCTATCCTTGAACATCTCTAATACTTCTTCATCGGTAATGTGCTCAGGAAGTTCAGTAGAAACGGCACCTGGAGAAATATTGGTTACTCGAACACCCGTTTTTGAAAGCTCTTTCTCCATGCCTTGAGATAAAGCTTTTACAGCGTATTTAGTAGCGCTGTATACCGTACTAGATGGGAACACTTCATGGCCTGCAACTGATGATACGTTAATAATATGGCCACTTTCTTGTTCAAGCATTGTAGGTAAAGAGGCATGGATGCCAAATAAAACCCCTTTAACATTCACATCAATCATTTTTTCCCACTCATCTACTTTATCATTCTTTAAGAAAGAAAGGAGCATTACACCTGCATTATTTACAAAGTAGTCCACTGTCTTAAATTCATCTTTTGTTTCTTTTACTAATCGTTCCATATCTTCTTGCTTGGTTACGTCAGTTTGTACAACTTTAACCTGAATATCATGATTACTCTTTAAGGAATCCGCCAGATTGTGTAAACGGTCTTCACGGCGAGCTGCTAACACAACATTGACACCTTCACTCGCGAAATGTTGAGCTATGGATTCACCTATACCACTACTTGCACCTGTAATTACCGCTGTTTTTCCTTTTAATTCTGTCATGTAAAAGCCCTCCTCTATTGTTGGTTACTTAGTCACCATTCCCTCTCGCACAAAAAATATTCAATCTGATGGATCTATGAGCACATTGGATAAATCTATTGATTGTATATATAGCAGTGTTTAAATATAGAACACGATTGTTGATGACTCTTAATTTGGCAATGGTTCTTTTTCTCGATCATAAGTGGTAGAATGGTAGCTAGTGTGTTTAATTTTATATAGAAAGGGAGTTTCATATATGGAAGACATGAAGCTTCACCCCATTACGCCCCAAAATGATCCTTGGGAAGCTTATATGGATGTAACAGAGCATGGAGAGATGATTCTCTCAAATGTTGAATTTACAACAACTCATCTTTGTAATATGCGGTGTGATCATTGCGCAGTAGGATACACGCTACAAAATAAAGATCCAGATGCCCTACCGTTTGAACTATTAAAAAAGCGTTTGGATGAGATTCCTCATTTGCGCGCACTTAGTATCACCGGAGGGGAACCTGTTTTGTCAAAGAAATCTGTGGAACAGTATGTAGTGCCTCTATTGAAGTATGCACATGAGCGAGGGGCTCGTACTCAAATAAATTCAAATCTAACGCTTCCTTACGAACGATATCAACCGATTATACCTTATCTAGATGTATTACATATCTCACATAACTGGGGAACGGTTGAGGAGTTTATAACAACAGGCTTTGCAAGAATGGAAAGAAAACCTTCTGAGAAATTACGAAAAGAATATTTTGAACGAATGGTTGAAAATTCACAGAGATTGTCCGCTCAAGGGGTAATGGTTTCAGCAGAAACAATGCTAAATAAACGAACTTATCCTTACCTAGAACAAATACATGACCATGTCATCGAGATGGGGTGCCAGCGACACGAAGTACACCCAATGTATCCTGTTGACTTCGCAAGCGGACTAGAAACTCTCAATTTAGAAGAGATGCGGGATGGAATTACGAGATTACTCGATCATCGTAACGAAGACATGTGGATGCTGTTTGGGACGTTGCCATTTTACCCATGTAGTACTTCCTCAGAAGATCTTGCCCTACAGCAACGTTTGTTCAATGAGAAAAATGTTACCGTACGGAATGACCCAGATGGTCGATCTCGATTAAATGTTAATATTTTCAGCGGAGAGATAATCGTTACAGACTTTGCTGACGAACCGCCACTTGGAAATATTCAAACAACCTCTCTCCCGGATGCCTATAATAAATGGAATGAAAGTTCATTAGCCCAAGCTTTAAATTGCCACTGCCCAGCTGCAGCTTGTTTAGGTCCTAATGTACTTGTAAAGAATACTTATTACAAAGATGTTGATTTTAATCAAAGAGAATCTAAAATCAGTCGATCATGAACCAAGACCGCTAAGGAGAAAAACTCTTTAGCGGTCTTATGTTTAAAGGTTAAGTATCTAACCTTCCCTTAATAGTGATGATGGGGTGGGAAGTGCGGGATTACCTCTTCTCCTATCTCTTGAATGACTTCTTCTGCCGGTCTTGTACTATTGGCTAATGATAGCAAAACGTGATTAACTCCGATTTGTTCGTGTTGCTTTAACCACCTAATTAGCGCCTTAGAACCCATACGATAACCTAAGGTAATTTTCTCTGGCTCTTGATCTTTATCTTCAGCAAGGTCAAAAACAATTGGTTGGAAAAAGGGCTTGAATGTTTTTTGATGAAAGTTTTCAACTTGTTCCCTGTATTGGTTTATAAGAGCCTCTTGCTTCTCAATAGATTGAGGGTAGAACATCCATCCATCACCATGCTCAGCCACCCACTCCATACTCTGCTGAGCGTATCCAGTTATAAACATCGGAATGGACCTAGTAGGTTTTGGAACAAGCGTTGCGTTCTCTATTTTCCCAAAATTAGAGTCGAAGTTTACGTAGTCCTTATATAATAAATGTTGAACATAATCATAAGCCTCTCTGAACAGCTTCCCTCTTTCCATAATAGGAATATTCATTGCTTCGAAATCTCGTCTTCGATCTCCAGATGAAAGGCCGAGCATAAAGCGTTCAGGTAATAGATTCTCAATACTGGCCACATCTTTTGCAAATCTTGCAGGGTGACGTAAAGCTAAAACTGATGCCGCTGTCCCGAAGTTGATCAACTGGGTATGAGCACTTAAATAAGTTAAATAAATAAAACTATCCAAAATTTGTCCAGTTGCGGGGTCATGGAAGGTAGGATCCTCTAGCAACACATCTTGAAACCATATGGAAGTAAATCCGAGTTGTTCAGCTAGTTGTACCCGTTCGACTTGATTTTCAAGCGTCGGCATTGCTTTGCCGTGATTTTCAAGTGGCATATTTAATCCGATTGTTAAGTGATTTTCTTTAATCATACGACTATAGCCATAATGGTCTTTCCAATTCATTCTTTAACGTCCTTTCTGGTAGCTCTGTTCACGTTTAATAGCATACTTAAGCGTAAGCATAGGCAGATAAAACCCTCGCTTGAACCGAATAGTAAGGTGTAGGCTAACTAGAAGTATGAAAGAAGAATAAATTTATGACAAAAAATTAGCTTAAGATCATACATAATGCACCATTCTTGGCAGAACACTATTAGGAACGTTATACTATTATGGTGAAAACTTGTGTACCAGCTGTTAGGAGGGTTCCCGTGAAGCAATATAATATTCCTGTAGAAGCAACATTGGATGTAATTGGTGGAAAGTGGAAGGTTGTTATACTTTGTCACCTAATTGATAATGGAACAAAACGAACAAGCGAGTTAAAACGACTGATCCCTGAAATTACTCAAAAAATGTTAACTCAACAATTAAGAGAACTTGAAGATGACGGCATCATAGAAAGAAGAGTCTATAATCAAGTGCCCCCTAAAGTGGAATACTCCTTAACTGACTACGGATGGAGTCTTGAGACAATCTTAACTTCCTTATGCACATGGGGGGAAGACCACATTGCTCAAACAGGTGATGAATTAAAGAAAGAAACAATCGAATCATAAACCTAACTTTAAAAGGGTCCAGTCTATTTTGACTGGACCCTTTTTAGATCACATTGTTTCTTTATAATAGTTAATTATTTACTCCGAAGATATACACGCTCTCCTTTTGCCCAAGTTTCTTCAACAGATAACGAACGTATTTGAAGAGGATCTACTTCTGTAGGAAATGCATCTAATAAGACGAAATCAGCTTGATAACCTTCTTTAATCCTGCCTTTTCTAGATTCTTGGAATTCCAAATAAGACGGTGTTTCTGAAAATGCCTTAAAGCTCTGATGAATTGAGAGCTTCTCTTCAGGCATCCATCCACCCTCAGGTTGATGATTGTCATCAACGCGATTGACTGCAGCAAATACAGAGTCAAGTGGATTAATAGAACCAATTGGAGCATCAGAACTTAGTGTAATCGGAACATTATGCTGAAGCATTTTCTGAAATGCATCACAATATGGGAGCAGTTCTTCTGGACTCCAATTATCCTTCTTATCCCATTCACCCATTAAAAAGGTAGGTTGCGTTTCAATGTATGCTCCCACTTTGCCTAATCGCTTCAACAAGTCTTCTCCTAATGTCTGAGCGTGGATGATCCGATGCCTCAATTGTGATGTATTGGCCTCCTCTTGTTCTAAAGCAATGAGTGCTGATTCCACCCCTCGATCTCCAAGAGCATGCATCGCTACTTGCATTCCTGCTTCTGAGGCTTTACGAATCATACGATTCAATTCTTCTTGTTCGTAAATCAATTGACCCGTTGTTTCTGGAGCATCTGGATAAGGTTGTCTCATTGCCGCGGTGTGAAGACGTTGCGTTCCATCTAGAAAGATTTTAATCGATCCTACTTTGATATGATCTGTTCCTTGACCAGTACGTCGAACGGTGTCTTTGATAAAATCATCAAGATCTTTCTCATCGTATACGTAATGGTGCAAGAATGCTTCAATAGGCAGCTCCCCTTGCTCCTCTACCTCTTCATATGCTTTCCAAAGTGTATCATATGAACCGACAAAGCTTCGGTCATCGGTATGAACAGACGTGATCCCGTTAGAAACCAGATAAGGGATCGCTTCACATAAAGCATTCTTTGTGTCCTCAATAGAACGTTCCCAGAGGTGATAGTTAATAAAGTGTACCATGGTATCCTTAAATCGACCGGTAAGATTACCTTCTTCATCTCTTTCTTTAAATACTTCAGGTTGTTTATAAAAATCCTCTTCCTCTTGAAGTCTTTCTAAAAGCTTATGGCTAATAACACATTCATGCTGGTCATGATGCATAAAGTACATATATTTATCAATTTCAATTTCATTAAGGTCATCTGATGTAAGAAGATCATCAATATCAGAGAACTGAGCATCATCAAATCCTTTTCCGAAGATCCAATTTTTGTCTTCAAGAGATTTATAATGCTGTTCTACTTCTTTTTTCATCTCTTTCCAAGATGTCACTTCTGTAAGATCTAACTCTTTCTTTAATAATCCAAAGCGTAATAAATGCATATGGGAATCAATAAATCCAGCTACTATCGTTTTTCCTTCACCATCTATTGCATCCGGATCTCCATTTAGTCCTTCTTCAATCTTTGTAAATACTCCATTTTCAATATGTAAAGAATACGTTTTTGAATGATCAAAGGACTGATCTGGTGTATAAATACGAACATTTTCTATAATCATGCTATCCCTCCTATTAAGTGATTCCAAAAGTACTCTACCCTTCTTTAAAATCCTAAAACGTAAATGGATATTATGACCTACTTCAACATAGGCATAGAGTAGTATGAGAAGAAAGGAGGAAGCTACATGGCTATTAAATTGATAAAGATTTCTGCCTTATACTTTTTAATCTCAGTAGTATTAGGATTAATCATGTCCATTACTCATGATTACCGTTTCACTCCCGTACATGTACACATGAACTTATTAGGTTGGACCTCATTAACACTAGCAGGTATCTTATATTATCATTTTCCGGCACTAGGGCAATCGCTATCTGGAAAAATTCATTTTTGGCTCCATAACATTGGATTGCCAATTATGATGATTTCCTTATTCTTATTACTTTACCTTGAAAACGATGCTTTTGGAATGGGAGCAGCTATCGGTTCAACGGTAACGGTCTTAGGCATTATAGCTTTTGTTTGGAATATTTGTGTGAACCTGAAAGCTTCTTAAAAAAGGCACAAAAAAAGGACCTCGAAACGAGGTCCTTTTTTTATACTTCTTTAAAATAGTCTTTCTTAAAACCGCCCATACGACCTGTATTATCAATAATGAAGATAAACTCTTCTGTTTCATTCTTAACATCATATATTTTCCCAGGTGTGAGCACGCGGTCTACAATGTACTTTTCTGCATCCGCATGCACGCATTCCACTTTTTTTATGGTTTCTGTTTCGTACCAAGTTTTATGAATCATTTCGACAACTCCTTTATGTACAACTATTCTTATCTTACTATAGATCAATCAATTGATTCAATCTTTTCCTATATGAATACAGGTACCTCTTCTGACAGATAAATCCCTTCAAGGGTAATCGTTGTAGAATAAGCTAAGAGATGAACCCCTTTATCACGAGCATTTTTAAGCGCTTTCGTAAACGAAGGATCAATATGTTCAGCAGGACGCACAGAATGAAGTCCATTCCGTTGGCAAACAAAGAGAATCGTCCCATGCCAATCGTTTTCTTCAATGATAGAAGTTAATTCGGTAACGTGCTTCGTCCCACGTTTAGTAACGGCATCAGGGAAAAACCCTTCCCCCTTGTAACCTAAGGACACACTCTTGACCTCAATTAAATGATGTTGATTTCCTTTAGAAACATAGAAATCCCACCTTGAATGACCTTTAGTAAATTCTCTAGCCTTAAATAGGAACGACTTGAATGGCTCAATCATTTCTTCTTTCAGAGCCTTTTCTATCAGATGATTGGCTAGTGTTGTTTGCAAGGAAATGAGAGCACCATCAACGGGGTCTTGAGCCAATACAGCTGACCAACTTGTTTTGCGGTCTTTCTTATCACTATATTGGACATAGATCGTGGCTTCATCTCGAAGCACTTCTTTCAATCGGCCAGGATCAGGGAGATGCACTTTAACGACTTCTTTTGAATGTCTTAGGCGGCAATGAAGAATAAATCGGTTTGGTCG
Organism: Pontibacillus chungwhensis; assembly: GCF_030166655.1. Classification (GTDB taxonomy): domain Bacteria; phylum Bacillota; class Bacilli; order Bacillales; family BH030062; genus Pontibacillus. The sequence continues at coordinate 2,160,818 of NZ_CP126446.1, forward strand.
TTCTACGAATGTAGCTTCGTAAAGTGGCTGATGAAAAGGAATGAACATGAATTTACTACCCCCCAAAAAAAGAATGCCTTGGAGCTTCAACCATCACCCTCAAGTCTCTCATATGCTAGTATACCACTTCTTAGCTTCATAAACTTCCGCTTCTGTCAGCTGGTGACCATTATTCTCCCAATAAAGGTGAACCCTCGCATAAGCCCCTTCTAATAGGTCTTTAAGGTCTTTTGTTTCTTCAGGTTTACATAAAGGGTCATTTGTTCCTGCTCCAATAAAAATGGGTAAATTACTCATGTCCGGAAGTGATACACCTCTACGCGGAACCATAGGATGAAAGAGGATAGCTCCTAATAAAACTTGCTTATAATGAAAGAGTAAACTCCCCGCTATATTAGCACCGTTTGAATAGCCGATCGCTACAACATGTTTACGGTCAAATTCATACTTCTCTGCAGCCCAATCCAGGAAACGATACAACTCATTTGTCCGGTAGACAAGGTCTTCCTCATCAAAAACGCCCTCACGTAGACGTTTGAAAAAACGTGACATCCCATTTTCATTAACCTGCCCTCTAACGGATAACACAGATGCTTTAGGATCGATCATATCAGCTATAGGAAGTAAATCCTCTTCAGTTCCACCTGTCCCATGTAAAAGAAGAAAAACCGGCTTCCCTTGTTCCCCTTGTTTAAATAAATGTTTCATTTTCATATCCCACCCTTTAAGTTTACATAATATAATTATGGTTTTCCATCATGATCTACTAAAATTTTATCTCGATTTCGAGATAATGTCAATAACTACTCATTTTTCTGAAATGAGCAATGCACAATAAATCCCTATTCAAAAACCCTCCCTGATATTAATCAAAGAGGGTTTATAGTTCCTATTAATTAAACAGAAATTGTAAATATCCATAGCCATTTTGTTCTAATTCGTGTTTTGGAATAAACTTCAAGGCTGCAGAGTTAATACAATAGCGCAAGCCACCTTCTTCTTTTGGACCGTCATCAAAAACATGCCCTAGGTGTGAATCACCTGCTCGGCTTCTCACCTCAGTTCGGATCATACCATGAGTAGTATCCATGTTCTCTTCTACAAAGTAGGAATCAATCGGGCGTGTAAAACTTGGCCAACCACAACCAGCATCGTATTTGTCACGGGAGCTGAATAAAGGTTCACCAGAGACAACTTCGACATAAATTCCTTCCTCTTCATGATCATAGTACTCATTTCTAAAAGGAGGTTCAGTTCCATTTTCTTGTGTCACTTTATACTGCATAGGTGAGAGTGTTTCTTTTAGTTGGTTAGGGTCTTTCTCCATCTTCCAATGAGTCTCGATAAAATCTTTACGGCCAGATCCTTGTTTATAACGTTTATAGTGATAAGGCTGTTTTTTATAATAATCTTGGTGCTTTTCCTCAGCTGTATAGAAAGTAGAAGCAGGCAAAATCTCTGTTACAATAGGAGCTTTAAACTTTCCGCTCTCTTGTAATTCATGTTTAGACTTCAACGCTAATTCTTTCTGTCTTTCATTATGATAGAAAATAGCAGTTGAATACGATTCTCCACGGTCTGCAAACTGTCCACCTGCATCAGTTGGATCAATTTGCTGCCAGAACACTTGCAAAAGATGTTCATAAGGGAATATCTCAGGATCAAACGTAATCTGCACAGCTTCTACATGGCCTGTTGTATCCGTAACAACATCCATGTACGTAGGATTTTCCATGTGACCTCCTGTATAACCGGAGACCACTTTATGAATACCTGGACGCTGATCAAATGGTTCTACCATACACCAAAAACAGCCACCCGCAAATGTCGCAATCTCAAGATTGTTGCTCGTCACGATGCATTCCTCCTCTAATCAAAACAAATAGATCGTATCCTATATTGTTTCCTTTAAGAGGTGAAAAATCAAGAAAATTGCTTATTTAGATATACATTCTTGGCTTAGAAGGCCCGTTTCCTTCTGACAACGGTTTTGAAATAGGCTCTTTCTTATTAGAGTTTTTTTGGGAAGTGTGACTAGCTACCGTGCTAGATGGTTCTTTTTTCGTTTTATTCTCTTTATTAAGAGTAACATCAGATTCTTGTTGGTCATCTGATTCTACTGTTTCATCACCATCATCTGGTTCGTTCATAATCTTCATTAACTTAAACATCGTCGGAATGTTACGTACCATCGGCCCATATTCTTGGACCATTGGCATGGCTGATTGAGCCATTTTCAGCACTTGTTGTACATTATTCAACATCCCAGTAGCTCCACCGCCAGTTCCCGCTAATCCTTGAGCTGCTCCGCCTAATGACGGAAGTCCCCCTCCCCCTCCAGAGGAAAAGAGTTTTGAGAGAAGGCCGCCTCCTCCACGCGCTTGGCTAGCGACTTCTTGAACTCCCATATTCGACATACCAGGAAACCCTTGCATGCCTCCAAATCCATTGAACCCCGTAAAATTACGAGGAAGTGGATTTTGAAATCCTTGGGGTCCAAACCTTTGGGGCATTTGTGGTAATCTAGGGCCTTGATTAAACATTCTTCCTGCTTGGGGTATATTACCGGGACCAAATGATCTCATACCTTGATTCATTGGCTCCCCTCCTTTTTATATTCACTACTTCTAATGTACGTAAAGAAGGGATGGAAGGTGTAGGCGAATCTAATAATTTTAGTCGGATCGCCAATCGTTTCTACAATCCTTCAATAAATTCAGAACTAAAAACTCCTCTAATCAATCGTTTAGAATGGTTAGAGGAGTGCATACAGTATTATGATGAATAGGGATCATGTGGAAGTTGCCAATCAATAGGATCGAGGCCTTGTCGTACTAAAAATTCATTTGTTCGAGAGAAATGGTGACTTCCAAAAAAGCCTCTATAGGCAGACAGAGGACTCGGGTGAGGTGCCGTTAAACACAAATGCTTAGTTGTATCGATCATATTCATTTTCTGTTGAGCAGGTTTCCCCCATAATAAAAACACAACCGGGGATTCACGCTGATTAATCGCTTCAATTACAGCGTTCGTAAACTTTTCCCATCCTTTCCCTTTATGAGAGTGAGCTTGACCTTCCCTTACAGTTAATACCGTATTCAATAGAAGGACGCCTTGTTCAGCCCAATGTAGTAAGTGCCCATGATTTGGAGGGGTGATCTCAACATCCTCCTTTAACTCTTTATAAATATTACGGAGAGAGGGAGGGATTGCTACTCCAGGATTAACCGAAAAACTAAATCCGTGAGCTTGATCAACTCCGTGATAAGGATCCTGCCCTAATAGGACGACCTTTGTATCCTTATAGGACGTATAGTGCAAAGCATTAAAGATATCATGCATAGGAGGATGAATCATTTTATTGGCATACTCACTCTTCAAAAATTCCCTTAAATGCTGATAATACTCTTGTCTAAATTGGCTATCTAAAACATCTTTCCAATCGTTTTTTAAAATTTCCATATCCATTCTCCTCGGGCATTATGTAGATAAATAAAAACAGGTACCATAAGGGTACCTGTTTTTGAAGTATAGCATTCAATGTCGGAATCGTTCAATCTGTTGTTAGCTCTCCCGCGATTATGAGAGCAAAACTACCACTTAGAATCAGTCCAAAAACCATAGCCGTCATCATAGGAATCCCTTCTTTCTCCTCATTTATGATTGGTCTACTTTCAGTATAAGCGAAAGAAGTCCCTCTGGAATGAATGACTTATGGCAAATTCATGAAAATTCATAAGGGAAATGCTTTCTATTTCCCGGGCAAGCGCAACATTCTACATGAGTTTTTGTTTCCTGTCATTAATTGACGCTATATAACGAAATTAATCGGTAGACTAATCGTGTTTGACCATTGGCCCAAGTCATTTCGACAATTTTAGCCGTGCCGGTCTGCTCTGAGTCCTCAGTTCGTAAAACCTCTACTAATTCATCTACAGGAAATAAACAATACCGATCGAGATAGAGTTCAAATACGTTTTCTTTTTCCTCTACTCTTTTTTCATCACCAAAAGTAATAATCCTTGTTTCTAATGAAAGAGGCATAGACATCCTCATCCCCTCCATCCCTATCCTTTTTCCTTTATCCTACTTTAGAGTCGGGTGCTTGACAAGTCATTTCTATATGATCCATTGATTATAAGCCTTACCTGCCATATAGAGAGACTCGCCGTCGGCTGACGAGAAGTCATCATAGTTGAATGGGAAATAAATCGAATGCTTAGTCAGAATTTTAGTATTTCGTTCAAACTGCTTGGAATGTTTCATCTCCGAACCTTCTTCAGACATACATTCCATAAGACTCTGTAATGTCTGAAGAGCAGCGGTGATCTCTAGTATTTCTTTAAGGGAAAACTCTTCTAGATCTTTTAACTCAAGGACTCCGAAGTTCTTTAAATCCTCTCTATAAGAACTAGAGAAGAAAAAAGGAAAGAGGGATTCAAAAAAATATGTAACCATTTCTTTTACATACTTATGCTGTTCAGGGGTTGATGCTGTGACAATTCTCATGATTATAAAGGCCTCCTCAACGTACTCACGCTGTCATTTCGTATAATGATAATGGAAATAGATTAATATTAATTCTATCCATTACTATATCACGCGAAATTGTCAGAATTTAAGATGTAAATACTTCCAGTTATTTAATGGAAGATAAATTGGCACGTAGACCCTTTAGGAGAAGGAAGTATTTGTAATTTAGCAGGGATTTCTTGTTTTAACTGAGGTACGTGCGAGATAATACCTAGCATTCGATTTCCTTTTTGGAGATCTTTCAGACAGTCAATCGCCTGTTCTAAGGAAACTTCATCAAGAGTGCCAAAGCCTTCATCAATAAATAAGGTATCCAATTGAACACCCCCTGCATGGGCTTGTACAACATCCGCCATTCCAAGCGCAAGACTTAAGGCAGCTTTAAATCCTTCCCCTCCAGATAATGTTTTGACAGACCGTTTTTGGCCGGTATAGTGGTCAAGCACTTCAAGGTCAAGACCACTCTGCGCCCCGCCTTTTGCTCTTTCCTTGCTACGTTCCAATTGATAACGGTGTTCTGTCATTGCATCAAGCCGAAGATTAGCTTGAAGAATAATTTCATCTAAAAACGCCGAAAGTACATAGCGCTCAAATGACAATTTATAAGAATTATCACCTCTAGCTAATTGTGATAGCTCTCCAATATAATAATATCTTTGTTCACTCTTTAGTTTCTCATCTAGTAAGTCCTGTAATTTACTATGGATCCTCTTCTGTTCCTTAATCTTCAGATGCAATACTTGTTGACTCTCGTTAAGTTGCTGAAGTCTTTTCTCTGAATAGGTTACCTGTTCCTCGTAATAAGAAAGGTCTGGCTCAACTTCGTGATCAAGTTGCTTTTTAAGCGTCTCATAACCTTCTAATAGAGATTTATAGGATGAATGGAAATTCTCTACTTCTTTTTGTTTTTGTTCAACGATGTGAGTGTCCATTTTGGCATGAGTATAATCTTCAACGGAATGAAAGCCCATCTCTATTAAGAACTTCTCAAAGGACTCTGTAGCTGCTTGGACATGATGATCTGTTTCTTGTAAAAAACTTTTTTGCCCTTCTATTTCTGTTTCTAACTTTTGCTTTTGTTCTCTTTCTTTTTGATAAGCTTCCGTAGTTTCCTTTAAAGCTTTTTGCTTCTTCAGATACTCTTCCTCCATATTGGATAGCTCACGTTTGAAACTTTCAATATCAGCAGTCATACCAGACACTTCTTCTTCAATTTGAGCTCGCTTTGTAGATGCCGTTAGCCACTGATCATGTTGTGATGAGAGTTGTTTACGGCTGCTTTCTAGTGTTTCACTCACCTTACTAATCATTTGGCTTACTTCGTCCATTTCTTTACGAGCACCCTCAATTTGTTGAATCTGACGGGAAAGTGACTCCTTCTCCAAACGTAAAGTTTTTTGCTTCTCTTGCCAAAATTGAAACTGTTCTTGCCGAGTATTATTGTCTATAAGGTCCTCTTTTAAATGTTCCACGAGATCATTCGAGAGCTGATCCGTTATTTGGCGCTGAGTTTGTCCATCAGATTTAATTTGAATATATGATTCTTGCTCTTTACTATGCTTTTCTTCGGCTTCTTCTAGCTGTTTACTCGCTCGCTCAAGTTCTTCATCAGAAATGGGTGTCTTATGTGTAGTTGCTTTATCCGGATGCTCTAAGGATCCACAAACTGGACATGCTTCTCCGTTCTTTAAGTGGCTCGCCAATCGAACAGCTTGATTCTGTTGGTTAGTCTGTTCTAATTGTTTCAAATTAGCTTTTGAACGCTCAATATCCTTTTTTGCATCCTCGAGTCGTTTTTTTGATTGGTGATAAGACTGAATCATCGTTTGGATCTTTTTTTCTTCATTTATCAGGTTTTGTAACTGTTCTAGTCGATTTTTGTATTCTTTTTCCTGATTTTCTACTTCATAATACCGCTTCGTTAAACCTTGTGAATCGGCTGTTTCTTTTGAAAGGTTCTGCCACTTCTCATTTAATTCTTTCATTTGTTCTTCTAATTTCTTAACCGAAGCTTCCACTTGCTCTTTCGATTTCTTGAGAGATTTCTCATCTTCTTGCAATGTTTTAAAATGTTCTAGCTTCTCATAATCTTTTTTCTTTTGTTGGATGGTTAAGTTTAATGACTCTAATTCATCCTCTTTAGAAATGGCGGATTCATAGTCTTTTTTGGTTTGTTGGTAGCGTTCATTGAGGCTTTGGAGTGCTTTTTCTTTTTGAAAGAGTTGATCTTGCTGCTTTTTCTTTTCTTCTTTTCTTTGAACAACTTGTTCTTCATAGGGCTTAACCCGACTGGCCTTAATCGCAGCCCCAATTTCTTGCTCGACCTTTTCCATCTCAGGCTTTTGTTTTTCCAGCTGTTTGACTTCTTGCTCTTGTTGAACCAATTTCTGGAAGGATTGTTTTAACTGTTTCTTTTCATAAAAAGTTTCTCGAGCGGATGTTAACGTGTTTCGTTCTTTCTCAATCATCTCTCTATTATGATGATGGTGCCGTTCGTCAGATTCTATATCTTGTTGAAGCTTTGTTAGCACATCAGATGAAGATGATAGAGAATCACGTGTTTCCTCATCCCAATCTAAACGATTGAGTTCTTCTTGTTCCCTTGCCTCTATGGATTCTATTACATTTTTTAACTCTCTTGACTCCTCTTTTAAACGATCAGTCATTTGTTCATAAACGTACGTTTGAAAGATTTTCTGTAAGATCTCTTCTCGTTCTTTACTGTTCTCTGATATCAGGCGTCTAAACTCACCCTGTGGGATCATAATCATCTTTCGAAATTGTTCATAGTCTAAATGAAGCATATTTTCAATAGACTCATTTACTTCTCTGATCTTCGAAGCAAGAAGCTCATGTTCTCCCTCTTTTATTCGATATAATTCAGCTTTCGGGGGTTGCTCGGTAAACCCTTCACCTTTTTCTTTTTTCTTTAATTGCCGAGGGGTTCTCTTCACCTCATACATGTTCTGTTTTAGTTCGAAGCGAAACTGAACTTCCGTCTGCTGGTCCTCTTCTGCAAAATGACTTCTTAATGTATCTTGATCTCGGTCACTACCGCTTGCACGACCGTATAATGCATAAACCATCGCATCAAATATACTCGTCTTTCCGGCACCGGTAGGCCCTGTAATAAGAAACACCGTTTCTTGACCTAATTGGGTGAAATCGACCACCTGCCGATCAGAATATGGCCCAAATGCTTCAATTGTTAGTTGAATCGCTCGCATACTATTGGTTCCTTTCTTGTTCCTGAATTTCGTTAATAATAGTAGAAATGGCTTCTTTTCTCTGATGATCCATCTCACTACCTTTTACTTCTTTATAGAAGGATTCAAACAACTCCATATGAGACATTTGCTTTCTCTCTTGAACATTGGATAATTGATCAGTATGTGCCTTACCAATTAACCCTACGCGTTCTAGACTTAATACATTAGGATATTTCTTCCTGAGCTTCCCCATAGGATCGAGAATTTGACCTTCATCAAGCAGTTTAATATGCAGGTAATCCTCCATACCTTCTTCATGTTCGTCAAGAAGATCATGTAAATACCCTTCTTTCACCCTCATATCTCGTTTAGGAACCAAGGGTTCTTGTCTGATAGAAGAGACACCATCATGGTCTAATTCCACAACTGTTACCCCTTTTTTATGGCGGGCCTCTGAGAAGGAATACTTTAATATAGAACCTGAATAACGAATCGATTCATCTTGAACTCTTTGAGGTTGATGCAGGTGTCCAAGTGCTACATAGGAGAAGTCTCGGAAGAGCTCAGCCTGAATATAAGGGGCACCTCCAAGCATGGACAGTCTTTCCTCAGATTCTGATTCCATCCCACCCGCTAAAAACGCGTGACCCACAAATATATGGCGTTCTTCTTGCTGCTGATCTTCTGTTATATGATCAATAATCGCTTTCATAGCTTGCTGGTGGGTCTCAATTGTATCGTCTTCTAGAACTTTCCTAACATCTGCAGGTTCGACGTAAGGGATTAAATGAAAATTTACTTCGCCATATTCATCTGAAAGGCGAACTGGTGTAAAAGCATCCTCTAATCTTGCTTGCAAATAAAATTGCTGTCGTTTAAAAAGTTGGCTTCCGAAATTTAAACGGTCAGGACTGTCATGGTTTCCCGATATCGCTAATACGGGTATATTTAAATCAAAGATTAACGTAATGAGTGTGCGGTTTAATAAATCAACCGCTTCTTTTGGCGGTACAGCCCGGTCATATAAATCTCCTGCAATAATAACCGCATCTGGTTTCTCATTTTTTACGATCTCTATAAATTGATCAAGAATGTATTCTTGGTCTTCTGTCATATGTAATTGATGGACAAGCTTCCCTAGATGCCAGTCCGCAGTATGAATAATTTTCATAGATGAACCTCCCTTTGCACTATCGTACCAAATTCTATATCACTGAGCTAAATAATCAAGTGTCATCTCAAAGATTATAATGGAAGAGGTAACGTCAACCACTTCCTATTCCATTGTAATACAAATTAATTTCCTTTTCTCCGCATTCGCCCATACATTCTCCGCTATTTCACCATATTGTAATACTATCCATGAAAAAGGGGGGCCTCACATGAGCTGTGGCTATGGAAATAATTTCGTACTAATCGTTGTCTTATTTATTTTGTTAATTATTGTTGGTGCTACATTCCTTTATTAATGCAAAAAACCGCCAAAAGGCGGTTTTTTTATACGTTAAACGTTAAATTGCTTCATTCATTTGATACTCTTCCCACAGTTCATCAAAAACACTTAATGCAGTTGGAAATGGTATATTCCACTCTAAGTAACGGCTTATCTCATCATAAGAATGGGAATGTTTCGGGAAGTTAGCATCTTCAAACATCCAGTCCGCTAACCCACTCTTATCATCAGGTACTAACTTACCGCGAAAAGTCATCATAAAATGGTAAAACGATCGCATTCTCTTCCCCCTTGCTATATCATGCTTTTTACTTTTGTAACATGAAGTCTTGTAAAAAGCAATCTAGAAAGAAAAAAGATACCCTCAAGGTATCCTTTTCTTCTGTTATGATTCTGTTGTGAATTCTTCTGTTTTCCTTGCTTGTTTTCTAGCTACGATACCCGATAGAATGATGGATACCTCATAGAGAACAATGAGTGGAATTGCCACTACAATTTGAAGAATAAAGTCCGGAGGAGAAATCATAGTTCCTATAATAATGAGTACAAAGTACGCGTATTTACGCACCTTTCGCAGTAAACCAGGTTGAACAATTCCAAGACTTGTTAAGAACATCATAATGATTGGAATTTCAAAGAAAATGGCGAAAGGTAATGTGATTCTTAATAAGAATTTAAAATACTTATCTGCTGTAAACATCATAGTGAACATGTTATCCCCTAAAGAAACCAGGAAATTAAATATTAAAGGTTGAATCATGAAATATCCGAAGCATAATCCTCCAATAAAGAGGAGGAAAATAGCCGGGATATAGGCTAGAGACACCTTCTGTTCTTTAGGTGTTAAGGCAGGTTTAATAAACAACCACACTTGTAAGCAGAGAACAGGCAGTGTACCGGCGATAGCAATCACACTTGCTAACGTTAAATAAACCCATAATATATCAAATGGCCCTAAAACGGTCAGGGTGGTGTTCTGATTATCTAACTCCTGCAGTCGCTGCTCGAATCCTAGTTTAAAGAATTGGAAGATCTCTTCTATAAAAATAAAACCGCCAATAAAAAAGAGAATAAAAACACTGATGGTAATAATTAATCGCTTCCGAAGTTCCCCTAAGTGCTCCGTTACATTCATTTCTTTATCTAAATTATTATGTCCGTGTTCCATTGCTGCACCTCCAAATGGGAGCGTCGATTCCATTTTCATGAAAGAAGATGTAAGAGACTTTGCCCCTTACATCTCCTTATACAAACACTTTAAGCATTTTTGTCTTGCTTTTGATCAATCTTCTTGGAATCTTCAGAATCACCACTAGTGAGGTCTGATGTTGCTTTTTTAAATTCACGTAGTGAACTACCAACAGCTTTACCAACCTCAGGAAGTTTAGAAGGTCCAAAAATGACAAGAGCAATCACTAAAATAAGTATAAGACCAGGTACGCCAATTGAGCCTAACATAATCACCACTCCATGTCTTTATTATTGTTGAGTGTTAGGGGATGTTTGATCTTGATTAGAAGAATTTCCTTTAGATTCAATGATCGTCTGATCATCTTCATCATTCGTCAATTCCCGGGCTGATTTCTTAAATTCCTTTAATGTCTGCCCTGTTGCCTTACCAATTTCAGGTAACTTTTTGGGCCCAAAAATGATAAGTGTAATTGCAAGGATCAGGATTAACCCTGGAATACCAATTGTTGATAACATGTCCTCACCGTCCCTTGTCCAAATGGCAGTCATTCTAACTGCGCATTTTTTCTAATTGGATCTATTATTTTAAGTTTCTCACAAACATCCGTACTCTAAACAGATCCATGATAAATTATTTCTAATATCCACGGGAAAAATATGTCTTTCGTCTTCGATTGTAAGCCTTTTTATATGTTTTGTCTATGTTTCATCTATAATTCTAGATAGACGTTCTTCCTTTATGTCCACTAAAGATCTCTTCCTTATAAAAAAACTCATGCAACAACCTGCATGAGTTTCATTCTTACTTTCGGTCATATTGACAGAAGTAATATTCGTATGGATTCTTATCGTCCTGTTTACCTTGCTCTTTTTTCGTAAGTATCCATTCATCTTTATTAAATGGAGGGAAGTAAGTGTCACCAACGAAGTCTTCCTCAATTCGTGTAATATACATCCGATCTGCCTCACCAAGAGTTTGTTCAAAGATGTGACTTCCTCCTATGATGAGGTACTCTTTATCAGGGTTTTGTTTATTCCATTCAAATACTGGATCCAAGCTATGGATTACTTTGCAACCCTCAGCTTTAAAGTCCTCATCTCGTGTCAGAACCACATTTTCTCGATTAGGCAACGGTCCATTCATTGACTCAAATGTTTTCCTACCCATTATTATGGTCTTTCCAGTTGAAACCGATTTAAAAAATTTCAAGTCATTAGGCAATCTCCAAGGTAAATCATTATCTCTTCCTATTAAGCGATTTCGATCCATTGCGACTAAAAATGAGAGCATTTGTTCTTCCTCCTTCTCAGCAACTAGACAGCAACAGGTGCTTTAATACGGGGGTGCGGGTCGTATCCGTCTAGTGTAATATCTTCGATCTCTACATCAAAAATCGATTTCCCTTCTTTTTCAATTTTCAAAGAAGGAAGTGGTCTCATCTCGCGAGAGAGTTGAGTTTTAATCTGCTCAATGTGATTGGTATAAATATGAGCATCCCCAATCGTATGGATAAACTCCCCAACCTCAAGACCGCACTCTTCAGCTATTAAATGAGTAAGTAGGGCGTAGCTTGCAATATTAAAAGGAATGCCTAAGAAAACATCACCACTCCGCTGGTATAGCTGGCAGCTTAACTTCCCATTTACCACATAGAACTGGAATAATATATGACAAGGAGGTAAGGCTGCACGATCTGGCGTGATATCTTCAGGGTTCCATGCAGATACAATTAGTCTTCTTGAATCAGGGGATGTTTTTATATCATGAATGACCTGCTTAATCTGATCTATCGTATGACCTTGAGAGGACTCCCAGTTACGCCATTGCTTACCATACACATTCCCAAGATCTCCGTATGTATCAGCAAAGGTACCATCTTCTAAAATGCGTTCTTTGAAACGATTCATTTGCTCTTTGTACTGTTCATGGAAGTCATCGTCCTGTTGACTTCGCAGACCAAAATTCGTCATATCAGGTCCTGTGTAGTCATCACTTTCTACCCACTGTTTAAATGGCCATTCGTTCCAAATGTTATTGTTATGCTTGAGGAGATAACGAATATTCGTGTCTCCTTTTAAGAACCATAAAAGTTCGCTTTTAATAAGACGAAAAGGAACTTGCTTTGTCGTCAAGAGCGGAAACCCTTTTGATAGATCAAAGCGCATCTGATAACCGAAAGTGGACAGGGTCCCTGTACCGGTACGGTCACCTTTATGAGCCCCATGTTCTAAAATATATCGACACATATCTAAGTATGCTTTTTCATTTGTTTCCAAAACTGACACCTCGTTCTCTCTAAAACTATTCCGAGACATTATATCATATATCCTCAATTTTATTAGCCTCAAAACAAAATTCAAATTCGCTAAAAGGAACCATCTTTTTTTAATTTTTACATTCCCATTCTTCGTAGAATTGGTCTAAGTAACATTTTAAAAAATCATGCCTTTGTTGACCGATCTTTCTAGCAGAGTCAGTATTCAGGAGGCTTTGTAACGTTAAAAGCTTCTCATAAAAATGCTGAATTGTTGTTTTTTCTGATGTTTCATTATGTATAGCTTGTCCCTTTGCCCCTCCATATGCAAACGCGCGCGCAACTCCTATCGCTCCCATTGCATCTAACCGGTCTGCATCCTGAACAATTCTTCCCTCTAGTGAGGTTGGAACTTGGTGACCTGTTTTAAATGAAACGTTCTCCATCGCTATAAAAATTTGATCTTGAACCTCTGAGGAAACGTACATTGATCGAAGTAAATCAATTATAACCTGTCTTTCTCGATCAGGGTCATCTGTCAGCTTCGGATCCATAACGTCATGTAACCAACCTGCTATCTCACATACAACCGGGTCTGCGCCTTCCTGTAAAGCTAATCTCTTTCCTGTTATAGCAACCCGCTTCATATGATAATAATCATGTCCTGTAGCGTCATGTGTAAAACGATTATAAATAAATGATGATAATTGCTCCAAAGTGTTCTTCTTCATAAGCCCCCCTAATCCTGGAATAAATCCATTTGTCTCGGATTTAAATTGTCATAATTGACCTCGCACAGATCTATAAATTGTTTAGCATTATCAGCAGCGTCTCCACCGGAATTGTTATTAAACAGAACCGTTACGTGTTCACACTGTTCTAACAATGTTTTCACATTTCTCTTCCATTCGCTCAACTCTTCTTCGTTATATCTGTATAAGAAACGAACTTCTCTCCAATCTTCTCGGCCATTTTTATTCCAGCCATGTACATTTCGACCATGTAATCGAACAAGTGTCTCCTCAGAATGTGTGGCTCTAAGAACAGTAGGAGCAGAACCTTCTCCAGCTTGAGGTTCATCCACTACACCATGAATCCAATTATTTTCATCCATAAACGATAGTGTCTGTTCTCTATAAGAACTAGAGTACCACGTCTGGTTTCTAAATTCTAAAGCAACTGGTAAATCTCCCATGAGCTCACGAATAACACGGAGTTTCTGAACATTTTCTTTCGACACAGAAAACCATGGTGGAAATTGAAACAATACAAACCTTAGTTTCCCGGCATCTACTAACGGTTGAATGGAATCTTTATACGCGATAAACATATCACGTACTTCTTCTGACGATAGTTTCTCTTTATGATGCCCTGTCATTTTATTATAGGCTTTTACAACAAATGAGAAACCATCAGGAGTTTCCTTAACCCATTTCTCGTAATTACGTCTAGGTTGAATAGCATAAAACGCACTATCAATTTCCACTACAGGAAAATGCGAAGCATAGGCAGATAATTTCTCATGATTTTTCGTACCTGTAGGATAAAGTTGATCATGGTCTCCCCAACCCGTAACGCCAATCGAAACATTCATCATTCCCCTCACTCCTATTCTATTTTCATTTTACGAAGGGCTCTTTAAGCTGTAAAGGAAAAGAGATTGCCCCGTATAGGGACAATCTCAGGAAGTTGTTCTATTATGGGTATTAAAATAACCCTTTTGCTTTTCCAGACGCATCAACATCCATCTTTAGAGCGGCCGGTTCTTTAGGTAAACCAGGCATCGTCATAACATCTCCTGTTAGAGCCACTATAAAGCCCGCTCCAATAGAAGGACTGAATTCCCTGATGGTAATGGTAAAGTCAGATGGCCGACCAAGTAATGCAGGGTCATCAGAAAGAGAATACTGCGTTTTAGCCATACAGATCGGTAGGTTCCCCCAACCCAACTGATCATACAATTTCATTTGTTTCTTCGCCTGGTTGGAAAACTCGACATCTTTAGCCCCGTAAACAGTCCGGGCAATTTTCCTCACCTTCTCATCAATCGGATCTTCAAGTTCATACGTATAAGTGAAGGAACGAGCCTCCTTATCAACAGTATCCATGACAGCCCGAGCAAGATCGAGACCACCTGTGCCACCTTTAGCATGAACTTCAGTAAGAGCTACCCGAACGTTCTGCTCTTCACACCACTTCTCTACAAAATTTAATTCTTCTTCTGTATCAGTTGGAAAACGATTAATGGCGACCACAAAAGGAAGACCAAAGGATTCAATCGTTTCCATATGTTTTTTTAAATTAGACATTCCCTCTTGTAGTGCGTTAACATTCTCTTCTCCTAATCCCTCTTTTGGAACACCACCATGCATTTTCAAAGCTCGAACAGTAGCGACTATAACGACCGCATCCGGCGTGAAGTCCCCAGCTCGTGTTTTGATATTAAGGAACTTCTCTGCTCCCAAATCAGCACCAAAACCGGCTTCTGTGATAACGTATTCACCTAGTTTAGAAGCAATTGTAGTAGCCATAACACTATTACAACCGTGGGCAATGTTTGCAAAAGGTCCCCCATGGACAATAGCAGGCGTATTCTCGATAGTTTGCACAAGATTTGGTTTAATGGCTTCTTTAAGAAGTAGCGTTAATGCTCCTTCCATTCCTAGCTGTTGTACCGTAACAGGCTTGTCTTCATAGGTGTAACCAAATACAATTCGAGCCAAACGGTTCTTCAAATCTTCCAAATCAGAAGCAAGACATAAAATAGCCATGATTTCTGAAGCTACACTAATATTGAATCCATCTTCCCTCGGAACTCCTTTTAAAGGCCCTCCTAAACCGACAACAACTTCCCGTAATGCTCGATCATTTAGGTCAAGAACTCTCTTCCAACCAATCTTTCTAGGATCGATGTTCAATTCGTTCCCTCGGTGAATATGATTATCGATAAAGGCTGACAGCGCATTGTTAGCACTCGTAATTGCGTGAATGTCTCCCGTAAAGTGTAAATTAATATCTTCCATCGGCAATACTTGGGAGTAGCCGCCACCTGCTGCCCCTCCCTTTAAACCCATTGTCGGCCCAAGAGATGGCTCTCTTAGTGCAATAACAGTCCTTTTGTTTAACTGATTCATTGCTTGACCTAGTCCCACAGTAACAGTCGATTTACCTTCCCCGGCGGGTGTAGGGTTTATCGCTGTCACAAGGACTACCTTTCCATCTTTTCGATCGGATAATTTATGTAATAGAGATTCTGATAACTTGGCTTTATATCGACCATATGGCTCCCAGTCTTCGTAATCCAGATCTAATTGATTTGTGATGTCTTCGATTGGTTTCATAGTAGCTTCTTGCGCAATTTCTATATCTTTTTTCATTATAATACTCCTTTCGTAAATACTTTTATAGTTTAGATGAAATGGTACTAAAAATGCAAAGAACGGGTATTCTAATAAAGGAAAGCATTCAATTAGTTGGTAAACGAATTGAGAAAATACAATTTGTTTTAAAAATTCTTATTACTCCTTGACTTCCTTTATAAATATAAGCTATATTAGACCTAAGCAAAGAAGATGTGGAATCATGAAAGACGAGGTAACTTCAATAGAAGTGGTCGGGATTTGATGATCCTACATTTCTACTGGAGTTACCCTTTTTTATGTATTTCTTACATCAACTTTGTATTATCACGTCTCACGTTTAAACGTGAATGTTTTAGGAGGATTTTACAATGCAAAACGGTACAGTAAAATGGTTTAACGCAGAAAAAGGTTATGGTTTCATCCAAGTAGAAGGTGGAAACGATGTATTCGTACACTTCTCTGCAATCCAAGAAGAAGGTTTCAAAACACTTGAAGAAGGTCAAAGCGTTTCTTTCGAAATCGTAGAAGGCGACCGTGGCCCTCAAGCTGCTAACGTTGTAAAAAACTAAATTAACCAAAAACGCATGAAATATAGCGACAACTCATACGAGTTGTCGCTTTTTTATGGGTAAAAATCCAAAAGGCGCAGACCATAACTGGTAATGGATACACCTTCCTATATTGAAAAACGGTTCTACAACCCGTATAATTGTTTACCGTTGTGCATAGCGCAGTTCGAAACTTCCTGCGAGATCAAAACTAGAAAGGATTGAAGATATGAACGAATTATTATGGATTGTTTTTGCTATCATTAATTTTTCCATGCTTACACTGATCTATAAGGGATTCGGTAAACAAGGCCTATTTGTTTGGATTGGAATGGCTACTGTTGTAGCAAACATTCAGGTTACAAAAACAATAGAAATGTTTGGTTTGACCGCTACCTTAGGTAATATTATTTATGGGACAGTTTTCTTAGCTACAGATATATTAAATGAGAAGTATGGAAAAGAGGAAGCGAAAAAAGCAGTATGGTTAGGTTTTTTCACGCTTATTAGTATGACGGTTATGATGCAAATAGCGGTCAAGTGGTTTACTCCAGTTGGAGGCGAGGTTCAGGCAGCTTTAGAAACCATCTTTGGTTTATTACCACGGGTGGCCGCAGGGAGTCTGGTCGCATACATTGTCAGTCAATATATTGACGTTTTCATTTATTCTAAATTAAAAAGTATGTTCTCAGACGACCGTTTTCTTTGGGTACGAAATAATGGTAGTACGATGATCAGCCAACTACTTGATTCATTAGTATTTACCTTAATTGCTTTCTTAGGAGAGGTACCGACTAATATTTGGGTTGAGATCTTTACTACCACCTATGTCATTAAATTTGTAGTCGCTATGCTCGATACGCCTTTTCTTTATATCGCAAAGCGATTTCATAAATAGTCATTCTGAAATGGAGGGACTTTTATGCTTGAAGTATACGTGGACGGGGCTTCAAAAGGAGATCCTGGACCAAGCGGTGTAGGTATCTTCATTAAAAATGGTAAAGATCATTACGCTTACTCACTTCCGATTGGCTTAACCTCTAATCATGAAGCAGAATTCACAGCGCTCATTAAAGCTTTAGAAATATGCCTTAAACAGTTTCCTGAAGAGATAATTAGTGTCCGTTCTGATTCAAAGCTTGTGGTTGATTGCATTGAGCACTCTAAAACAAAGCAAGAGCGTTTCTTGCCACTATTACGTGAAGCTGAACAGCTTGGAAGTCAATTTCCTTTATTCTTTATAAAATGGATTCCTGAGAAACAGAATAAGCGAGCGGATGAGCTTGCACGTGCCGCTATACACGAAAACTAAAACCCCGCACTCCTATCTGCTGATAGAGTGCGGGGTTTTCCTTTTATTCAAGCCTTTTTGTTCTATTAGCTTCCAAGCTTCTCGCTTTGATCGAGGATGGTTTTCATGTAAAAACTCCAAAACTCCGATAAAAAAACTTCCATCAAATTTCATTTGAAACTGAATGGTAACCGTTAAAGCAAAGATGACGAGCCAATCTTCAGAGTTTGTATAATTTTTGCCGAAATATATAAAGTGAATATCTTGATCTGATAATCGAAAACCTTTTGACCAAAGATCTTCTATAAAATACCCAAGCGATTTCGATAGCGGCATGTACTACATCCTTTATGTATATTCTAATTAACAGGCCTCAATTGGATTATTACTATTTGTTATCCAATCACTCCAACTTCCTACGTAAAGGTGAACATCTTGAAATCCAGCTTCATACAAAGCTAATACGTTTGGTACAGCAGTTACACCAGAACCACAGTAAACGATCCATTTCTCAGGGTCTCCAAATTGAGAGAAATGAGCAATCAATTCGTCTTTAGATTTCCACTTTCCATTTGGTTTCATAATATTGGTCCATTCTGAATTGAGGGCAGACGGGATGTGTCCTGCTTTCTTATCTATTGGTTCTTCAATCCCCGCATAGCGTGCATAGCTCCTGGAGTCCAAGATAATGGTGTTAGGTTCATGCATATGCTTCGTTACATACTCCTGATCAGCTATCATATCTCTTTGAACGTTTCTTTCAAAGGACGACACTGGATAATTTGGCACTTCTCTGGATACTTCCATTCCAGTTTCTAACCAGGCATTCCAACCCCCGTTTAATACATACGAATGCTTATGACCCATGTATTTCATCATCCAGATGAATCGTGACGCCATGGCGTGGTTTTGGTCATCATAAGCCACAATTATATCGTTCTGCTTAAGTCCTGCGTTTTGAATAACAGTTTGAAAGTCAATTAAACTCGGTAAGGGATGTCGCCCCCCTGTGTCTTGAATGGGACTACTCAAATCTTTTTCAAGATCCATATAAATAGCACTAGGAATATGACTATGCTCATATTCTTGCTTCCCCTTTTGTGGGTGCTGGAGGTGAAAACGACAGTCCACAAAACGTATGGAAGCAGATTGTTCCTTTACCCAATGGATAGAACAAATACTATTCAATTATCTCCCTCCTTTTATCTTGTTCAATATGTATAGTATACAAATTATTATAACACTTGAAAACGATGTGATCTAAATATCATCACTAGCTCAACATATAGCTGCCTCAACTTTTCCTTATGAATAATTGGAGACAATAAAAAAGCCAGGCACTTTACCTGGCTGATAGTATATCTTCGTATTTTCTTTGTTTTGCTTCAGCAGAACGTAATGTATGTTTTCCTTTAATTAAATCAACTAAGTATAACGCTTTTTCATCACGAAGTTTGGCCAGAATGCCAACCATTAGTATTGAATAAATCACTACAATCCCCATTATTAGAAAAACCATCTTAGCCCCTCACTTCCAGTGATAATGATTTTCATTTCTAAATAGATTATAGCAATCTTTAGAAAAGTTTTCAATGAGAATGAGAAATATTTTCAATCATTCTGAAAGTTTGGTGAGAGCCCTTTCTTCGTGAGGAATCCGAATTTTCATTAAACCTAAATGGAGCAACGGGAATAAAACCGCAGACATATAGGCGTTAAAAAGGAGCGGAATAATGATAAATTCCAAACCAACTACTACGTAATTTGGATGCTTCATCCATTTGTAGGGACCTCTTGCTACTAACTGTGACCCAGGTAAAATAATAATCTTTGTGTTCCAGAACCTACCAAGGGATGTTAAACACCAGATTCGTAATCCCTGCGTTACAAAAAACGCCCCCAACAAAAACCCTTTCCAATCAGATAATACTAAATCCTTACCATACGCTTCTAATCCAACTGATACAAAAAATAAAACATGTACAGCCACAATCCATTTGTAATGATCACTAGCGACTTCTACTGCACCATTTCGCAACATCCACTTTTCATTCCGCTTCGCAACAGCAACCTCAATAAGTCGTTGTGCAATGATAAATACGAATAATACGACAAACCATCCGCTCATTTTAACCACTCCAAACTGACTAATTCTGAGCTAAACCCAGGCCCTAATGCAGCCAGAATACTAGCTGTACCTTCTTTTGGAAATTCTTCCATCCAACGCTTCAGCACATGAATGACGGTCGCAGAAGACATATTTCCATGCTGCTTTAAGACTTCATATGAGTGACTGAACTTTTTCTCTGAGCTATTTAAAACTTCCTGATACGCTTGCAATACTTTTTGTCCACCTGGATGAGCAACAAAGAAGGAGAGATCACTTTCTTTCTTATGGATTGTACTTAAAAACTGTTCAACATGGCCTTTCCAAAAAGTTTCAACTAGAACTGGGATGCTTTTAGCAAATACGACTTGAAAGCCATCTTCGTTGACGTTCCATCCCATTACATCCAAAGCGTGCTTTTTTAATTTAGAACTTGATTGATTCATTTGAGGCGCTGTAGAGATTCGATTAGACGCATAAGGTGATTTTTCACCAACGACTAATGCAGCAGCGATACCATCTCCAAATAGCGCAGTACCTATGAAATTACTTTTTCTTCGATCATTCTTTTGAAAAGTCAAACCACATAATTCCACACAGACCACTAAAATATTGGATTCTGGATAGAGGTGGGCAAAATCCATAGCTCGCGCAAGTCCTGCCCCTCCCCCAGCACAACCTAACCCCCATAAAGGAACTCGCTTTACATCTTCTCTAAATTCACGCTCATTCATTATACGAGCATCAATGGTTGGTGTGGCAACCCCGGTACTTGATACGTAAATGATATAGTCAATTGCTTCATAGGGGACTGGCTCTTGTAAAAAAGTTTTATTTTTTAAGCAATCATCAATAGCTTCTAGGGAATAAGACAATGCTTTCTCCTCATACAGTTCATTTCGCTCTTGGAAAGTATGTGGTTGTCCAAACCATTCTTTAGGGACTACAAATTGTCTCTTATCAACCGCAGCGTTTTCAAATACAGGTAAAAGTCTGGTAATCTCCCGTTCAGAACGTGGAAAAACTTCTTTCACAAAGGACTGTATATCTCGTTGTGCAATTTCATATTCCGGAATGCTAACACCCACCGATGTGATCCATGCCATATTATCCCTCTTCCATTTTTCTTTTAGCATGCCTCCTGCTCGTATATTTACTCGCTTTTTATGTGGCTTTTCCTTCTTAATTAAACTTTGCTTAATGATCAAATGAAGGTGGATATTTCATAGACAAAAAAGCGCTAAGAGATACATCTCTTAGCGCTTCACATTATCATTTAAAACCCGTAAATGCTCATACCTCCGTCTACAAACAGGGTTTGACCAGTCATATAGTTACTTCCTTCTGAAGCTAAAAACACGGCAGCTCCTGCGAGTTCTTTTAACTCACCAATCCTTCTCATTGGAGTACGCTCTTTAATTTCTTTAACATATTGTTCATCTTCGAGAAGCTTCTCCGTTAGTGCTGTCGGGAAATACCAAGGGCCAATGGCATTAACATGGATGTTGTGCTTCCCCCACTCTAATGATAGTGTCTTAGTCATTTGAATCAAGGCAGCCTTTGTCATCCCATAAACCACCCCAGTACGGAGCGCTACATGGCCTGCAACAGAGGATACATTTACAATTTTACCTTCTCCTCTTTCTTTCATTTGCTCTCCTGCGAACTGTGCAAGGAAAAAAGCGCTCTTCATGTTGGTCTGGATGATTTGGTCCCATTCTGATTCTGTAACCGCGAAAGCTTCACTCCGGATGTTCACCCCTGCATTATTGACCCAGATATGAATGTCTTGATAGGGAGTAGTTTCTTTCACTTGTTTAATAATGTCCTTATAATCCTGCACATTCCCTATAATTGGATAGGCCTTCCTGCCCAATTGTTCAATTTCGCGACAAACTCTATGTACATCTTCTTCTGTTCTAGAAATGACAATAAGATCTGCACCCGCTTCAGCATAGGCAATCGCGATCGCATACCCGATTCCTTTTGTTGCTCCTGTTACGGCTGCAAGCTTACCTTCAAGATGGAAATTTGGCAAAAACATAAATCCTCTCCCTTTCTTAAATAACTGCACATTAGTATAACATTTCCAAAAGTAGATACGCCATTTTCCACTACCATCGTAGTGGAAAAGGAAAGTTCATTTTAAAATACGAATCACCATTTAGCCTTATAAACATGATCATCTAGTCATTTTGTCACTGATTGTTCATGAAATCGCTGCCATACAATTGACAAACTTAGCCAAACTTGCTGATATAAGTGGTTTTTTTAAGAGTTTTGAACTATTTGTGAAATGCCCCGCTCCCTTGTTTCTAAATGAAAAAAATACAGTATGATAAAACTGTAAAAGTAATCAGGAGGAAATTGGAAGGAGTGAATGAGAAATGGCCAAAACTCAATTGAACAACCCAAATACACAAACGAAAACACAAACTGAGGAATCCGATCTAAAAGGTACTTTTATCGCAGTCTTATTTGTAGGTGCGTTCTTAGTTGTTACTTGGTTTAGTGTTTGGGGGATCTTCGTCAACCGGTAAGGCTACATTAACTAGTTTAAGGGGGGAAACAAAATGCATTTACACAAATACGAAAAGATGTGGATGTTGATTGGAGGAGGAGCATTATTAATCTTTTTAATTATGTTAGGAGTAGGAGCTTTTTATCAAGGTACAAAGCCTCCTAGTTGTTTAACAACCATTGATCCTCAAAATGTAGAAGCTCACGACTCATTTAAAACAGAAAATTTAGGTTTACAAAAGCTAGATGATCACCAATACGTGGTAAACGTAATTGCTTCAGCCTTTAATTATGATTTTGGAACAGACGAAGAAGGAAACGTCGTCCGTACGATTCGCATCCCAACTGGATCCGAAGTTATGTTCCAAGGCACAAGTAAGGATGTCGTTCACGGGTTTGAACTAGCTGGAACAAATGCAAACATGATGCTAGAACCTGGTTATATCAATACAGTAGAAACCACCTTTAACAAACCAGGTACTTATACATTCGTATGTAATGAATATTGTGGAACCGGTCATCATTATATGACCGCTACTGTGGAGGTGTATGACGAATGATCGCAAATCAATTAACAAAAAAAGATTCAAAACTTTCCATGGCTCATATGTGGGTCGCTTTTATTTCTCTTCTAATCGGGGGCTTGATGGGTTTATTACAAACCTTAGTCAGAACCGGAAAGTTCACTTTACCCTTCGGAATTGATTATTACCAAATCCTTACTGTACACGGAGTTATTTTAGCTCTTGTTTTAACCACATTCTTTATTATAGGTTTCCAATTTTCTTTAATGAGCAAAACAGTCGGTATGAGTAATAAAGAAAGAGCTTGGGCTTGGATTGCCTTCTGGGTCATGGTCGTCGGAACAATTGCAGCTGCTACAATGATCCTTCTGGGTAAGGCGAGTGTCTTATATACATTTTATGCTCCGCTTGCAGCACACCCTATCTTTTATATTGGACTCACTCTTGTAATAGTAGGTACTTGGATTGCTTGTTTTGTTAACTTTCATCAACTGTATGCTTGGAAAAAAGCAAATAAAGGAGCAAAATCTCCTCTATTGGCCTTTATGGTCGTAATTAATATGTTAATCTGGTTCATCAGTACCATCGGGGTTGCAGCAACTGTTCTTATTCAGTTTATCCCATGGTCACTAGGTATTGTAGATGACATAAATATCCTATTAAGTCGTACATTGTTTTGGTATTTCGGTCACCCATTAGTTTACTTCTGGTTATTACCAGCATATATGGCCTGGTACGGCATCATCCCTAAAATTATCGGTGGGAAAATTTTTAGTGACGGTTTAGCTCGATTAGCATTCATCTTATTCTTGTTGTTCTCAATTCCTGTAGGATTTCACCACCAATTACTAGAACCTGGTATTGATCCTTTTTGGAAATATATACAAGTAGTGTTGACATTCGCTGTCGCTATCCCTTCTTTACTTACTGCTTTTAGTATGTTTGCTACGTTTGAAACAGCAGGTAGAGCCAAAGGATTCACAACGCTTTTTGGTTGGTTTAAAGCACTCCCTTGGAAAGATGTTCGCTTCTTTGCTCCAATGATTGGAATGATCGCTTTTATCCCAGCTGGAGCTGGCGGACTAGTCAATGCTTCGAATCAATTAAACCTTGTTGTGCACAATACGATTTGGGTCACCGGTCATTTTCATTTAACCTTAGCCACCACGGTTATCCTTACATTCTTCGGTATTTCATACTGGCTCGTTCCTGTGCTCACAGGAAGAACATTAGATGAAAAAACGAACCGGTTGGGTATTATTCAAACCATTGTTTGGGCAGTGGGAATGTTTTTCATGTCTGGTTCTATGCATATTGCAGGTTTGCTTGGAGCACCTCGCCGCTCCGCTTTCTCTGAGTATAACGGTAGTGAGCAGGTTACAGAATGGATAGGTTATCAATACGGTCAAGCGATCGGAGGCACTATTCTGTTTATCGGAATCATCATTATGATTTACACCTTTATTTACATGACATTCTTCGCTCCTAAAGGTGTAGAAGAATTCCCTATTGCCGAAACAGCTGAAGGTGCTGAACCTACTCCTATGATTTTCGAGAACTGGCGTTTATGGATCGGAATAGCAGTCGTACTGATTGCTTTTGCTTATACAATTCCTTTCATTGATATCATCCAGAACTCACCGCCAGGATCACCAACCTTTAAAGGATTAATCGGAAATTCCTAATTAAAAAACGGAGGCCCATCACAGGCCTCCGTTTTTTATTAGGCGTGAGTGGTTCATTATTTTCCCCAGTCACACTAGATTATTTAAAATGTTTATCAACCCTAAACCACACGTAACTTTATTAAAAGCTAGATATTAGAAATTATAAACTTTACTATATTTATCAGACAGATGCTGAACTAAATGATCAGCGTTTAACTTTTCACCCGTTACATCTTCTAGAATCTCTAATGGTTTTTTCATTTTACCGTACTGATGAATATTTTCAGTAAGCCAATTCTTAATAACCGTAAAGTCACCTTTTTGAATCGAGCCCTCTACATCAATTTCATCCTTCATTGTGTTATGGAACTGAGCTGCGTACATATAACCTAAAGCATATGAAGGGAAGTAACCAAACATGCCCCCTGCCCAATGAACATCTTGAAGTACCCCAACTTTATTACTTGTTGGTCGAACACCTAGGTATTCTTCCATCTTGTCATTCCAGAGTTCAGGAAGATCAGAAACTTCAATCTCCCCACTAATTAAAGCTTTCTCAAGTTCATAACGAATCATAATATGAAGACAATATGTTAGTTCATCCGCTTCAATCCGTATAAATGAAGCCTTAACCTCGTTCACTGCGGCAAAGAAATCTTCAAAGTTAACATTTTTAAAAGATTCCGGTGCATATTCAAGGAATAAGTCATAATGATTTTCCCAAAAAGCTTTCGTTCTTGAGACAAAGTTCTCCCAGAATAAAGATTGAGACTCATGGATCCCCATAGATGTACCACCCTGAAGCGCTGTGTAGGCCAGTTCAGAACTTATATTTTGTTCATACAAAGCATGACCACCTTCATGGATGGTACCAAATACAGCTGTACGGAAATCTTTTTCGTCATATTTCGTCGTAACGCGAACATCTCCCTGATTAAGGCCTGTAGCAAATGGGTGTACCGTCTCATCAAGGCGCCCTGCATCAAAATCATATCCCATACGCTTTAATATTTCTAGACTGAAAGCCTGCTGCTTTTCCTTTGGAAAATGACCTTGTAATACAGAGGCATCCACTTCTACACTTGATTGCTGGACCTTTTGAAGTAAATCAGTTAACGATTTTCGAACAGCTGGAAATACTTCATCAAGAACATCAACGGTAACTCCAGGTTCAAAATTGTCTAACAGTGCATTGTAAATATGTTTTTCATAGCCCCAATACTCAGCAAATCGCTTGTTAAATTCAACAATTTTTTCTAAATATGGCTTAAACATCTCGAAATCATTTTTGTCTTTAGCTTCTTCCCAGACTGATTCAGCTTTCGATTGCAAAGCTACATATTCCTTATATTCGTCGGTTGGGATCTTTCTTGCTTGATTGTAGTTCTTCTCACATTCTTCTACTGACTTTTGTACAATATCATTTGCCGTTTGGCCTTTTAAAGAATCGATATACTCTTTCATTTTATCTGAGGTTTGCATTTCATGGATTTTTGATGAGAGAGTGGCGATGACCTCTGATCGTCCTTCTACACCCTTCTTCGGTGCGTATGTACGTAAATCCCACCCCATCAGTCCTATTGCTTCACCTAATTGGGCAATTTCTTTAACATAGTCCATAAATTGTTGCTCAGTTGGTTGTAATTCTGTTTGTACTGTGCTCATTTCCTTCCTCCTCTTCCCCGTTTCCTAAACGTAGATCTCCTACAATTATACTAATAATTCAGTAAACTTCAACAAATACGCTCCTCTACTAAAAAAAGCCAGGCTTGCTTTTTTAAGCGTAGCCTGACATAAATATACTTATCTTTCTTTCTTTCCGAAGTACTGATAATAATCAATTTTAATGTAACCGTTATACAACTTACGTCTCTTTGTGGCAGGAAGACCATATAGTTTCTCGAATTTCTCATTTGATGTGATGACATAAACACTCCAAGAAGGATGATCACGCATAATCACACCGAAGTCTTTGTACATCTGTTCCACTTCTTCTTTGTCCCCTAATCGCTCTCCATAAGGAGGGTTCCCAACAACGTACCCATTCTTTTCTTTTGGTTTGAAATCTTTTACCTGCATTTGTTTCCACGAAATTAAATCACCAAGACCTGCTTCAATAGCATTCGCTTTAGCCGTTTCAATCATTCGTCCATCAACGTCTAAACCGGTAATGTTTAACTCTTGATCATAATTGGCTGCTTCTTCTGCTTCATTAAACGCTTTTTCCCAAAGACTATAGGGGATAAAATCCCAAGATTCCGAGGCAAATTCTCTGTTAAAACCTGGTGCGATGTTTTGACCGATTAATGCTGCTTCAATTGGAATGGTTCCTGAGCCACAGAATGGATCGACAAAAGGCTCATTTGGATGCCAATTCGTTAATTGAACTAATGCAGCAGCCATAGTTTCTTTCAGTGGAGCTTCACCCTGTCCGGTTCTGTAACCCCGTTTATGCAGACCTGCTCCACTTGTATCCAACGTAAGAAGAGCCTGATCTTTATGAATGGCAATCTCGACTTTATGCTCAGGTCCGGATTCCTCAATGCGGGAAGCAAGACCATACATTTTCCTCATTCTCTCAACGATCGCTTTCTTCACTATTGACTGACAATCTCTTACTGAGTATAAGGTTGATTTGACTGATTTACCAATCACTGGTACAGATCCATCTTCTGGAATGTAATCTTCCCATGGAAGAGCTTTCGTTTGTTCAAATAAATTATCGAATGTTTTCGCTTCAAATTCTCCAATTACTAATTTCACACGATCTGCACTGCGTAACCATAGGTTACTTCTTGGTATAGCAGCTACATCCGCTTCGTAACGAACACGGCCGTTTTCTACTGTAACATCTTCATAGCCTAGCGCCTTTACTTCTTTAGCAACAATGGACTCTAGTCCCATCGCAGTAGTGGCGATCAGCGTTATTTTTTTGGGTTTCGGCATGCGTAAGCACTCCTTTATCGTAATAAAAAAACCCTTTCTAAGCTCGAGCTTTAGAAAGGGTTTTGTGATAAACATGAATGACCTGATGAATGCTTTGTAAGCCATGTTCTGTACCTTTGTACTACAATCGGTGGTCAACCTCGTACATAAGGTGGTAATCATCTATCTACAAGCTTAAAGCTTGTCTCTTCGTATTGGTTGAATTTCCTCAGAAGAGTGCCCCTACCTAATTTTGGGTTGCTCGCTCGTGGGGTTTACCTCGTTCCACTTTGATTGTTTCCAATCAAACTTCGTCACTGTGGCACTTTCAAAGTAGTTACACCATATCTTAATGACGTAGGTGTTTTCCCTGCCGTTAGTGTGAACACTACCTTGACTTATGGTTTCGTCAAGCACGATCACTACAAGCATCTCAGCTTGTGCGAGCATGGACTTTCCTCTACATGATTAGTCATGCAGCGATTACCCAAGCATTCATCAACCGCTCAATTATCTTAATATGATTTAATCATTACGTCAATCTGTTTCTGCAATTAGTATACCATGAAATATTGCGAACTTCATCAAGTATATTTTTCCAATTCCTATGAGTCTGCATACTTCTTCCCAAAAACAGCCTTTTCTAAGTTTGATAACCGTTGCAATACATCATAGTTAACCTGGCCTGTCTGTCTTGTTTGTGCAGGTGCTGATTCAGAGGAACGTACACGTTGTTTAGGAACATCCCCTTGCTTTTTCAGCTTTGCATTTTCTTGTTTTAACCGTTCAATCTCCTGATGAAAAGCTTCATAATCTTGGATAATAACGTCTAAGAATTGATCTACCTCATCTTGATTATACCCACGTATACCTGTTTTAAAATCTTTATCCAATATTTCTTTTCCTGACAATTGAATACGATCTAAACCCATCTCTCTCACCTCAGATTTATACACTTATCATAATTCTTGCAGATGATACCATGTATGTCAATTTAATCTTTAAGAAGGATTCCAGTAATTCGGGTCTTCCATTTGCATTTCACGTACAGTATCGTCAATGTCAAAAGGAGTTACATAATAAATTGGGTAATCATGATCTTGTTGATAGTTTTTCGCTTTTTCTAAAAAATATCCCGGACTTCCGCCTGTTTCTTCATCGTATAAAATCATACATCCATCACTTTTATCTAACATCCATTGATCTTTGGCTCTAAACTGATAGGGACCCTCATAATCTTTGTTATAAAGGGGTTGAAAATGATCAGCTTGATCACATAAAACACGATACTCTTCTTGCTGTGGTTCTGGCCACCTTTGTTCCTGGTTATTAAAAGGTGGAAATATCCCCACATGCACATTATACTCTTCTTTTAATGTAAATAAAACATCACATACCCAGAGTTCGACCCCCATTTGTCCAGAGACCAGAACCCACTCAATTCCATCCTCAATCAGAGGGATTAACCTTCGCCGTAAGGTTTCCTTAACAAAGGCAATATTAGGATCATCTACCTTGAATATCCCCATCTCCATAGGTTTATAGCCTGTTACGGTCAACACTCTCATACTACAACTCCTTTAATATGTAGAATGAGCTGGAAAACCAGCTCATTTGATCATTAATCTCTCCAGCAGCCAGGCCCTTTAGGACCCATTCCCATACCTGGACCCATACCAGGCCCTTGCATACCAGGACCCATCGGCCCAGTAGAAGCACCCATTACTTGACCACCAGGTCCTTGTTGACCCATTGGACCTGTTGAAGCGCCCATTACTTGACCACCAGGCCCCTGAGGACCCGTTGGAGAAGTTGGACCCATATTAACACTTTGCTCCGTAAATTCGAATACATCTGACTGAGTTTGAGGGAAGAAGTTTTTGTTGACTGTATTCACATGATTTACGTTCGTTGTGTGGGTTGGATAAACGTTATTTACCTCTTGTTGATAAAAGTTGTGTTTCACACACTGCTTTGTAGGAAAAACATTCGTTTTTGCCGGACTCACCATTGAAGGTTGGCAAGGATGACACATTTTCTTGTGATGCATAATCATTTCTCCTTTCTTTATCTTAGGTTCACTAATAACCTATGTCAAAAAGGAGAGACATGTACTATGACAGATACCTAATTCTGTCTAAACACTCTTTATAAACAAGCCTAAATTTTCAAACCTTACTTCTGACCTATTTAACCACAGCTTTCATAAGTTCAGTTAATATAGACCCTCACCATACTAAAAAGGAGAGTGTTCTCTAAAAAGAACCTCTCCTTGTGAGCCATTATTTAGTTAGGTCATCTTGATTAAATGAATAAGGTAATAATTCACCTACAGTTAGCGTTTTAACTTCCCCATCCAAGTTTGTTGTATGAACATTGGTGTCCTGTGTAAAGAACTCGCTGATGACTTGGCGACAAGATCCACATGGTGGTACAGGTCTGTTGGTATCTGCTACCACAACAAGCTCCTCAAACTCTGTTTCCCCTTCTGAAATAGCTTTGAAAATAGCTACACGTTCAGCACAACACGTTACAGGGTAAGCAGCATTCTCAATATTACAACCCTCATATACTTTCCCTGATTTCATTCGAATGGCAGCACCTACTGGGAACTTAGAATATGGCACATAAGCTTTATTTCTCACTTCTTTTGCGCGTTCAATTAATTGTTCTGTATTCATCTGAAACGACAGCCCTTTCTAGTGTGAAGAATTGATAAATGGATAATCATTATATGAGATATTCCTCGAGGTGTAAAGCGTTTCCATGAAATAAATCATGAATGAGCCGATTCACAATTGACCTACAGGATGAGGTCGCATATGTTAATATTGTAATATATATTAAGACAAAAGAATGAGGAGGAAATGTATGAACTGGATACTAAAATATCGTAAGATTGTATGGATATTTATACTTTTATTAGTATTTACAGGCATCTTTACATATGTACAGTTGCCAAAAAGGGAGATACCTGAGATCAATGTAAACATTGCTACCATTTCTACTGTTTACCCTGGTGCCACCCCAAAAGAGGTAGAAAGCACCATTACTAATCCTTTTGAGGATGGTGTAGAGGATATAGCTGGAATTGATAGTGTCGAATCAGTTTCTTCAACTGGATTTTCATCTGTTACTCTCACTTTAACCGGTGACGCTAACCGACAAACCGTATTTTCAAAGATACGCCAAACTGTATCTGATGTATCGAGGACATTCCCCGATAATGTACAGGACCCTAGTGTTCAAACCGATTTCCGTATGTCAGCTGTGGCGTCCTACCACCTGACTGCTGAAGATTTCAACGAACTTTATGACATTCGTGGCTCTGTTCAGAGCTGGAAGGAATCATTAGAAGGAATTGCAGGGGTGGATCAGGTTCAAGTAAAAGGGCTACCAGAGCAACAATTACTCGTTGAACTTGATTCAGAAGCCCTTAACGATCAAGGATTATCTCCATTCCAAATTACACAAACGTTAAGCCAGGAGCTTTCTCCAGGCGCTATTGGTACAACTGAAGAAAACGGAGAGCAATATCAACTTCTATTAAATAAGACAGAGGATTGGAAAGAACTAGAATCCTTATCAGTAGGTAAGAAGCGTAATGGAGACCCTCTGTTTTTAAGTGATGTAGGCTCGATCTCTCTTAATTTAAAAGAAACCGAAGACCTTATTACGTATAAGGAGAAACCTTCCCTTTCTCTAACAATTTTGGCGAATGAAGGTCAAAATATATCAGCCTTACAAGATAAGATTACTAAAGAAGTAAATCTCTTATCCGATGATCTACCTTCAAACATAGATGTGGATCGTTTTTATACACAAAGCACGATTATTGAAGAGGTATTTACAAGCCTCGTGACATCTTTTGCTATTTCTGTAGTCGCTGTATTAATCATTATGTTGTTTGGATTACCAGTATCATCCGCGATACTTGTGTCAATTTCAATTCCAATTTCCGTTATAATTGGTTTAATTCCACTCCCTTATGTTGGAGTAGACTTAAATCAAATTTCGATTATTGGGATAATTATTGCAATCGGTATATTAGTTGATGATGCGATTGTGGTAAATGATAATATCCAACGGAGATTTCAACTCGGGGATAGTGCGTGGCAAGGAACTATTCAAGGGGTGAAAGAAGTAAGGGTATCAATTATAACTTCTACTCTTATGATCATATTTAGTTTCTTCCCATTAACATTCATATCTGGTTCAAACGGAGATTTCATCAGAGCCTTACCAACCACTCTTATTACAACCATTATTGCGTCAACTATTATGGCGTTAACACTTATTCCGACGGTTCAATATATTCGAAGGAAGCGAAAAGACCAAGAAAAACCTCCAAAAAAGGTGGGACTTTTAGGCTCCTTATTTAATGGTATAGAGGATACGTATGCAAATCGGATTCTTCCACGAGTAACTAAACGACCATTCATCATTGGTTTTTCAGGACTTCTTGTATGTGTCCTCCTAGCCTTACTCGTAACTCGTATTCCATTCGAGTTTTTCCCTGAAGCAGATCGACAGGAAGTTACAATATCGGTAACATACCCTCAAGAAACCACTTTAGATAATACTCAGGAACAGTTAAATGATATGGAACAGTTCATTCAAGAAAAAAGCAATAAAATTGATGAAACAGCTGTATTCGCTGGAAGCGGTATGCCAAATCTATTTAGT
Source organism: Pontibacillus chungwhensis (assembly GCF_030166655.1). Classification (GTDB taxonomy): domain Bacteria; phylum Bacillota; class Bacilli; order Bacillales; family BH030062; genus Pontibacillus. The sequence goes on from NZ_CP126446.1 coordinate 2,193,089, forward strand.
TCAGGATTACAACAAAGCGGTGAATACACAGGGCAAATCTTAGTAAGGGTCGACAAGAGTCAAACAAGTGCATCAAGTTTTATTAACGAGTGGGAACAACCGTTACGCGAGGAATATCCTGATGCTGAGATATTCTTAGAAACGATTGTTTCAGGTCCTCCTCCTAGTCCACCTGTTGAAGTAAAGATTCAGGGTGAAGAGATTGAAGAGCTGCTCAGTTTATCAAATGAACTGAAAGGAAAGATTAATGATCTTGATGGAGCTGAACTCGTTACATTAAACATGAATGATCAGCAACCTTATATTGAATATAATCTTGACCGTGAGAAAATGGCAGATTTGAATTTATCCGTAGATCAAATATCTTCCCAAATTCAAGCAGCTAGTGCCGGTATTCCGTTAACCACTTTCGACAACGGAGTGGAGAAATATTTTATGAAAGTGCTGTTAGATGATGGAGATGAAGCAGGAGTTAATTTAAGTAATTTACAAATTGCCGCTCCTTCCGCGAACCAAAATGGAGCACCAGAAATTGTTTCTTTAGATGAATTAATCTCCGAAGAAAAGACCGAACAAATCGGAAGTATTCCTCATTTGGATGGAGAAAGAACGCTCACTTTAAAGGCTTACGGTGAAGAAGGTTCAAATGATTTCCAAAAGGACGCCAATCAAATTGTCTCAGACTTTGAGGAAACATTGCCTAATGGCTATTCCTTTACAACAAGCGGGCAGGCAAATGCTCAGCAGGAATTCTTCATTGAAGTATCTAAACTGTTTGTGATCATCTTATTCTTAATCTATTTAGTGATCGCCATTCAGTTCAATTCATTGCTTATGCCACTACTGATTACAAGTACTGTGTTCTTGGCGATTACAGGAGCCATTATCGGCCTCTTTATTTCTAATCAGCCACTGAGCTTCCTGGCTGTTCTTGGTATTGTGTCGTTATCAGGAATTGTAGTGCGTAACTCTGTCATTCTTATTGAATTCATTGAACAGAACTACCGTGCGTCAGAGTCTATCATCACTGCTGTCATTGAGGCAGGTAGAGCTCGTATACGTCCGATTATTTTAACTACGCTTACATCAATCGCAGCCTTAGTGCCAATTATCGTAAGTGGAGATGTGTTATTCAGACCTCTGGCAGTATCCATTGTAGCGGGTCTTGCATTCTCTACCATTTTGACACTTCTTTTACTACCAGCGTTTTATCTCATTCTGTACAGAATTCGAAATGGCAAAAAGTCACTATCTTAAATTAAAATGAAAAATAAAAACGTAAGAAAAGGCACAGAGACATGAAGGGTCTCTGTGCCTTTATATATATGGATAAATACCCCAATCATCCTATGCATTGTATGATATGCTCGTAATCATATTAATCAAGTTCTCACCTTTTCTTCTCCCAAATCAATTTCTTCATTAAATAAAAAGCAACAGTTGGCATAGGAACTTGAATAAGTCCAACGATCGCCCAAAACCAAGGCGTCTTATGGATTTTTTTTGCCTGAATGAACAAAAACGTACTTTGACTCACTAATAGAAGAACGATTAAACACCACATGAAGACCGGAACTTCTGTTGGTTCAACTTGGGTCATATCGCATCTCCTTTACTTTTTCTTTATAAAAATAAATAGCAAGGCCGGTAATAGCAGCGACTTGAAATAAGCCAAATATAAGAGGAGTATAAACATATGTCAGAGCAAGTAAAGTTAAAATAAATGCAGAGATCCCCCATAATAACATCAACTCTATCCAAATACGTTCCTGCCATTTTTCTTGTTCTGTTTGCACAAGATGCAAGAGGTGATCAAACTCAGGCTCCTCCACTTCTATGGATTCATGATATTCGTGGAGTTCATGGATCAATCTGTGTTGAAAAGTAGAACCCTCCCTATTCTTAGTCATCTTCTTGCAACTCCTTTCTGAGGATCTCAATGCCATAATGTACTCTAGACTTAACGGTGCCACCCTTTAGCCCCATTATCTTCCCGATTTCTTTATATTCGTAACCATATAAATGCTTTAACAGAATAGGAATGCGATAACCATCTTCAAGAGAAGAAAGAACCTCTAACGTATCGGACCATTCTATACCTTTGTGTTGGTAGCAGGCCTCCTCATGTCGTTCATTCTTATAGTGTTCTCTTCTTTTTTCCTTACGCTTCATATCCAAGAAAACGTTCGTAGCAATTCGAATGAGCCAAGTTGAAAATTTGGCTTTCTTTTCATAAGTGTGAATCGACCGGATTACTTTCACCATTGTTTCTTGAGTAACGTCCTTCGCATCTTCAGGATTTCCCGTCAACTGAACCGTATATTTATAAAGAAATTGATAATGATCTTGTAATAGTTGTGTGAGGGCTTGTTGATCTTTGTTCTTTATTTTTCTTAGAATATCTTCGTCCATAACCACTCCCCTTTTCGCCCTTCATAGATGAAACGTGTACCCCGGTTCATTCGTTCAATTAGATTTTATTTTTTATTCTGATCTGCACACCTCTAGCATAGTTCATCGTTCCCTTAGAAATAATAAAGTATGAAATACGAAGGGAGGTTAACAAAGATGGGACGAGGTAAAGGTTATAAAGTAAAACGCCAGAATCATGAGAACGAAAAGCCTCTTACAGCGAAACGTTTCGCGGAAGTAGGCGAAGACAAGGCAATGGATATGCACACAAAAAAAGGTGGAGCCATTAAAGAATAGCTTCACCTTCTCTTTAGAGAGCACCGATTATTCGGTGCTTTCTTTTCTTAGTCCCTCAACTAGTTGATCTAATACATAATGAATGGAATTGTATAATTCCATGAAACGTTTTTTCGGTACATCAATGTAGTAACTGTGAAGAATAACAAGTTCTATATTTTCTCGAGTATTTTTTAATTGTAATGGATGAACAGCACCACCTGGATGTTCCTTTAAGTATTGTTCAGCCTTAGTTGCCCACTGTTCATTTAAGTTAAACAGAGGCGATGTCTCAGTCTTCACGCGTTCAAATAAGGCACGATCCTTTTTCTGAGCAGGCTTTTCAGATTGTAAAAACTGTTCTTTTAGTTTTTCAAGTTCTTCTTTTATTTTTAAAATATCTTTCAATAATTGCGAATTCACTTTTGTCTCACTCCCCTATCCACTCTAACATGAAAAGGAGCAACAATCACTTGAAAATTCGGCGCCAAAAACTTCCCGGTTTAGAAACTTGTCCAGTTTCACTTTGAACGGATAATGAGCCTTTTTGTTCCTTTTGAAGTTTCTTTACTTCACCTTGCAGACGATATAATTCAGACTGAAGATCTTCAATTTCGTGACGATGGGCCAATACCATTGTCATTACAACCTCATCAGCTTTTCTCGAAACCTTCTCGTCCACCATTTCGATACGGTCCATTAGTTCAACCCAATTTTGTTCAAATTCAAACTTTGATACTCCTTTTTGAAACATTTCAATTTTCTTAGCCGCTACCGCCATGTGGCACCCTCCTCAAGGAATGTTTATATAGACATTCTCTTTTCACAGAAAGATCCCTTTCTGTCTGACAAAAGTAGAAGAAAAGCTACAAAGAAAGTGACTTTCGCCAAAATCCCCCCTCATTCGTATGTTTTTGAGCATCCCGCACAAACTATTGTCGAGGAGGGATAGCATGGGTAAAAAAGGACGCAATACTCAAGCACAAAAACCTTTAAAAAATGGTGAACCAAAACAACGCAATGAAAACTTTAAAGGTGACGGCAACCCAAAACTAGACGGTGAAAATCGTCCAGCTACTTAATAAAATACGTCAAAAAGAAAGAGCATCCTCTACTTGGGTGCTCTTTTCTTATTGCGGGTGCTTTAACTGCTGATATGCTAACAGGGCGTATTTCTTCGCATAAAAGCGATGACTAACATCTGCCCCCATCTTATAGTGCTCTTCTTTCCACCACTTTTTCTTCACAGAACGCCCTGAAATGTACCAATCTTGACGAATATTATCCTTGTGTTCGATGATTGGATACATCGTTCGGAGCATGGGTGTCTTAGACATAGGCATAAGAAAATATTGCTCATATTCCATCCTTGAGCCTATAGGTTCTGTTTGTACAGCAAATTGATGAAATAAAGGATAAAAGTTAGGATGAAACAATAATCCATATAGCTTCTTTCCAAGCGATATTCGTTTAGTGAGCTGTGTAAAGTCATGTACGGAAGCACCGTATAGATTTCCTTTCGTAGTTGGAAATAAAACTGCACTTAAATGGAAAAAATCTTGTGATAAATAAGGAACTTGATGGAAAACTTTTTTCTTAAAAAATGGGTGCTGAATTATAGGCTTTTGTATCACGTTTTGTTCATTAATAATAAGGGCTTTTACAAGGCGTACTTTATCTCTATTATGCCAAAAGTGTGTCCACTCATGAATCATGAACCGGGAAACGCCAAGTAAGGATAAGTAGTGAAATAACGGCTCCCCACATTCTTTAGACTTCTTATAGAGAAGTAGTTGAGGGTAGGCATCGGAGAAAATAAGCCAATTCGCTCTTTCAAACGTTAAAAACAACTGCTTGCGAACGTCTTCATGTAAAAGCCCTCTCATAGGGTATACGTTTAAATCAGTCATATTCCATCCAGCATTTCTAGACACCATGCTCGCAAGGAATGCCCAGTGAATCTCCCTATTGTCCATGTAAAAATTTTGATAGCACTTTGACCTGGATATGTTATCTTTATTCCCTTCTTTTGTTTCATTTAAGATAAATCGGATAAAGGCAGGGGTTGTCACTTGATTCAAAGAATCACCTCTCTTTAAGATGGTAAAAAGCGAGATTTACGGATTTTTTCACATTTTTGTTCTCATTTTTTTATCATTTCTGATATGATACTATCATGCACAGGGAGGGCACATTTCATGAATTATCCAAACGGAAAAAAAGGCGACGTTTCTTCCTCAAACAGGAAACGCCCTTCATCCAAACCGGACTTCTCTAATCGTGGCATGACATTAGAAGAAGACATTAATCAAACAAATAAAGCGTATTTAACGTTAAATCGGGCTGTCATTCACAAAAAACCTACACCTGTTCAAATTGTTAATGTAGATTTCCCAAAACGAAGTGCAGCTGTCATCAAAGAAGCGTATTTCAAACAGGCATCAACAACGGACTATAATGGAATTTACAAGGGTAGGTATATTGATTTTGAAGCGAAGGAAACTAAAAACAAGACATCCTTCCCACTCGCAAATATTCACAAGCATCAAATAGACCATATGAAACAAGTTTGTGAACATAATGGCATTTGTTTTTTAATTATTCGATTTACTACGTTAGAAGAAACCTATTTACTCCCAGCAGAGAAACTTTTCCCTTATTGGGAACGTCAAAAAGATGGGGGAAGGAAATCGATCCCCTATCAAGAGATCGTAACACATGGGTATATCATTCCACTTAAGTTCAAAATCCGCGTAGATTATTTACAGGTGTTGGATGACTTATACTTTTAGAACGGAGGAAGATGGGACATGGCCGAAAATAGCCAATCTCGAGCTGCAAGAAAGAAACAACAAAAGCAAAGTAAACAAACTGGAAAGAAATCCTTATTTAAACGTATATTCACAACATTGCTCATCATAGGAATCGTAGGAGCTGTACTAGGAGGCGGTCTTTTTGTTTACTATGTACAAGGCGCTCCTGATTTAGATGAAGCGAAATTATCAGATCCGTATTCTACTAAGCTATATGATGTAAATAACGAATTGTTTGCTGAACTTGGAACACAGAAGCGAACAAAAATTTCTTATGAAGATATTCCTGAAGTATTAGAAAATGCAGTCCTCGCAACAGAAGATGTTCGATTTTATGATCATTTTGGTATCGATCTTCAGCGAATTGGCGGAGCCATTTATGCTAATATTACGGAAGGCTTCGGAGCACAAGGAGCCAGTACGATCACCCAACAAGTCGTAAAGCGTTCCTTCCTAAGTCCAAAGAAATCGATTGAACGTAAGGTACAGGAACAATGGCTTGCACTTAAGCTAGAACAAAAGTACTCGAAACAACAAATCCTTTCGATGTATTTAAATAAGATCTACTATGCTAATAATGCTTATGGAGTTGCAAGTGCTGCAAAACTTTATTTTAATAAAGACCTGAATGAACTTACATTACCAGAGGCAGCACTATTAGCCGGGCTACCACAGCGACCAGCAGCTTATGACCCTTATAAGCATCCAGAAGCCGCTCAGAAACGTAAAAATATTGTACTGGACCTAATGGTTCAACATGAGAAAATAACAGAAGAAGAAGCTAAGAAAGCCCAAGACGTTACAGTAGAGTCCATGCTTTCAAAACAAACTGAGACCAACATTCCATATGATGCGTTCATTGAGCAAGTCTTAAAAGAGGTTCAAGCGAAAGTGGATGATGTCAATGTTTATGAAGATGGACTTAAAGTTTACACAACACTAGATCCCAATGCACAACAAAAAGCAGAGCAACTCCTTAAGGATGGAATTAAATTTCCTGATAAAGAACTGCAAACAGCCGGTGCTGTTATAGACACGAAAACGGGCGCCATCAGAGCGATCGCAGGTGGACGTAATACAGAAGGAATCAATGCCACATTTAATTATGCCATTGATGGTGGATCGCAGCCTGGTTCAACCTTTAAACCGATTATTGATTATGGACCTGCCATTGAATATCTTAAATGGTCCACTCACCACCAGCTAGTGGATGAGAAATATTATTATCAGACCGATTCAAGTAAAGAGGTTAAAAACTATTACACAGGGCACAGAGGTCAAATGTCGATTCGAAAAGCCTTGGCGGACTCCATTAACGTTCCCGCTGTAAAAACATTAAATGCGGTAGGATTTGATAAAGCGCAGTCCTTTGCTGAAGGCTTAGGAATTGACTTTACTCAACCAGCCTTTTATGAATCAAACGCTATCGGGGGTGGGCAAACCGTTACCCCTCTTGAACTTGCAGAAGCTTACAGTGCCTTCGGGAACGAAGGGGTTCACAATGAAGCATATTCTGTTAAACGGATTGAATTTCAGGATGGCAGTGAGCCGATTGAATTTAAATCAGAATCAAATGTTGCTATGAAAGATTACACGGCCTATATGGTGACAGATATGATGAAAGATGTTGTAACCTCAGGAACCGGTACTGCTGCTAACATACCAGGTCTTCCTGTCGCCGGTAAAACAGGTACAACGAACGACGATAAGAACGCATGGTTCGCCGGTTATACAACCAACTACACCATAGCGGTATGGACGGGGTATGGAACAGAGGAAAGAGAAGTTCCAGACACAAAGATCCCACAAAAGTACTTTAAACAATTGATGAGTCATATCTCTCAAGGTAAGGAAACCGCTGACTTTAAAAAGCCAGCATCTGTTGTAGAATCAAAAGTTGAGGCAGGTACTAATCCTGGGAAACTCCCTAGTGATTATACCCCAAGCAATCTTATTCGCTACGAGCTATTTGTTAAAGGGACAGAGCCAACGAATACCTCTCAAGCTTATGATCAATTAGACCCTGTCCAAAACTTACAAGCGAACTATGATCAAGGTAAACAAAGCATTACACTATCATGGAAATATAAACAAGATAAGAAACGTCCGGTTACCTTTACGGTTAATGGAGCTACTCAAGGAGCGCAGCCTCAAACAATTACAGAAGGCATAAAAGAAACTAAAATTGATATCCCTAATGCGCAGCCTGGGGAAACCTACTCATTTGAAGTCATAGCAGTCAGTGAACGAAATGATGGAAACACTAGTTCACCTCAATCTGTGCAAATAGAGATTCCAACAGATGAGGATGAAAATGACCTCCTAGACGGCTTGGACGGAAATGACGATGAGAATAACGACAATAATGGAAACGGTAATGGTAATAATAATGAGAACGGTAACGGTAACGGTAACGGCAATGGAAATGAAAACAATAACGGTAATGGTAATGGTAATAATGAAGAAAATGAAGGAGAGAGTGAGGACACAGAAGGTGGTCAATCCGGTGGTGGATCCGATCAAAACCCTAATCAAGAAACGAATTCAGATGAAGAAACGAATACAGATCAGACAGATGACCAACCTGATGAAGGAGAAACAAATAACGAAAATAATGGGTAACAAAAAGATCGATCCTAACGGATCGATCTTTTTTTAAGAATTTATTTTATTGGCCTTTTTCATTCTCTTTTGCCCTTCCCTGCAAAGTTCTAACAGTGGACAAACCTCACATTGAGGGTTCTGAGCTTTACAATGATATCTCCCAAAGAATATCATGCGGTGGTGCGTCGGGCTCCATTGTTCTTTTGGTACTTTACGCATGAGGGTCTTTTCCACCTCAAGAACTGAATCCTTCCACCTACAAATCCCAAGTCGCTTGGATACACGTTCAACATGTGTGTCTACTGCAATAGCGGGTTCTCCAAAGGCAACAGCGCTTACCACGTTTGCTGTTTTCCTTCCAACGCCTGCAAGTTTCTCAAGCTCTTCTTTCGTTTGGGGGACCTCTCCACCATATTCATCAATCAGCATTTGACTTAGCTTTCTGATATTTTTAGACTTATTTCGATAAAGCCCGATGGAACGAATATCTTGCTGGAGTTCTTCAAGCGAGACGTTCACATAATCTTCTGGAGTTTTGTATTTTTGGAACAAGTCTTTTGTTACTTTATTCACCAATGCATCCGTACATTGAGCTGACAAAACCACTGCAACCAATAACTCAAAGGGATTGTCATGCTCAAGTTCACAATCAGCATGCGGGAACATATCTTCTAATGTTCGTAACACCGTCTTAATCTGCGTTTGATTCAGCATATCCTCTCCCCTTCCATCTATGCGTCATCATCCAACCAGTTGTAATAAATAGAAACATCTCTTTGTTGGTTATTTTGCTCACTATTTTGATTCTGTTTACTTTGCTGACCCCTGAATGACTTACTTGCTTCCCTCGCATCTTGGACTGAGCGAATCCCTTTTTTCTTCCATTCCCGTAAAATACGGTCAATGTATTTAAAATTTAATTTCCCCATGAGAACTGCTTCTCTTAAAGCAGCTTTTATAAGGGCTGGTTCCTGTGCGTCTTCATCAATCCAAATGTTAATGGTTTCAATTTCAAACGGTGATAACGCTCGACCAAACTCTTGTTCAAATAACACAAACATATTTGGTTGTTCAGGTTCCTCATTTTGGGTTCGATAGGCTTCCCCTTGCTCTTCAACAAGTGATTCCCATAAACCGTATAATGAATAAACTTCATTAAGCACTTGCTCATCAGTGCTTTGCTCAATACTCAAATACCCTTTTTGTATTAATTTCCTTAGCACCTGGGAACACTCGTATTCATTGATAGAAAGGAAATCAGACAGTTCTGAAGGTGTTGGGAAATCATTCCCCTCTGATTGGAAGCGATGAATGTGTAACAACACCATTACATCGCTCTCTGTTAAACCCAATTGTCTATAATTCGTTAACAACCGTTTAGGCAATGCTAGTTGGTCTTTCATTAGTGTTGCAATTCCGTTCATAATATCCTGCTCACCTCTACCTTTATTTACACCGATATGATTCATTCACTGATTGTAACATGATTTATTCACTAAACCGACAGCCAATGAATGAAAAAGCTCCCAAAGTTTGGGAGCTTTCGCAATAGTATGCTTATTGCCTTATGGATATAGACGGTTTAATAAGCGAGGGAATGGAATCGTTTCTCGAACGTGCTCGATCCCTGTAATCCACGCAACTGTTCGCTCCAAACCAAGACCGAAACCGGAATGAGGTACGCTACCGTATTTACGAAGCTCTAAATACCACTGATAAGCGTCACCTGTAAGACCATGTTCTTCATAACGCTGTTCCATAAGCTCTAAATCATCAATACGTTGACTTCCGCCAATGATTTCACCGTACCCTTCAGGAGCGATTAGATCAGCGCACAACGCAACGTCTTGACGCTCTGGGTCTGGTTTCATATAGAAGGCTTTAATATCTAATGGATAATGAGTAATGAATACAGGCTTGTCATAGCTTTCTGCTATAGCTGTTTCGTGAGGAGCTCCGAAATCTTCGCCCCATTCAATATCATCAAAGCCTTTTTCTTTCAGTAATTGAATAGCATCATCATACGTAATACGAGGGAACGGTGCTTGAATTTTTTCAAGTTTCTCCGTATCTCTCTCAAGAGCCTGAAGTTCTAATTTACAATTTTCAAGAACGGACTGTACGACATGAGAGACGTATTGTTCTTGTACTTCAAGGCTATCATTATGGTCCATAAACGCCATTTCAGGTTCGATCATCCAAAATTCAATTAAGTGACGACGCGTCTTAGACTTTTCTGCTCGGAATGTAGGACCAAATGAGAATACTTTCCCAAATGCCATCGCGGCAGCTTCCATGTATAACTGACCACTTTGAGATAGGTAAGCATCTTCTTCAAAATATTTCGTATGGAATAGCTCTGTTGTTCCTTCTGCTGATGACCCAGTCAAAATCGGTGGATCGATCTTAGTGTATCCATTATTGTTAAAGAACTCATAAGTAGAACGAATGATTTCGTTACGTACTTTCATAATGGCATGTTGTTTCTTCGAACGTAACCATAAATGACGATGATCTAGAAGGAATTCTGGACCATGATTTTTCGGTGTAATTGGATAATCAACCGCTTCATGAATAATTTCTAAAGAGCTTACTTGCATTTCGTACCCAAAAGGTGAACGAGTATCTTCTACGATCTTTCCTGTAACGTATAAAGATGACTCTTGTGTAACACTTTTAGCGAGGTTAAATGCTTCTTCTTCAACGTCTGCTTTAACCACAACGCCTTGTATAAAACCTGTTCCATCGCGTAGTTGTAAGAAGGCAATCTTACCACTTGAGCGTTTGTTTGCTAGCCATGCGCCAATGGTAACTTCTTCATTGACGTGTTTATGTGCTTCTGAAATTGTTGTTTTCACTATCTTTCCCTCCAAAAAACTTATGATTGATGCTTTTTAACAAATCGATGAATCCGTTTCGCTGCTTCTTCTAATTGATCAAGAGAAGTTGCATATGATAAACGCACGTTTTGGTCTGCCCCGAACCCTGATCCTGGAACAAGTGCAACTTTTTCTTCTTCTAGAATCGCTTTTACCCAATCATCTACTGAATCGTAACCATTAGCTTGAACAGCTTCTGATACATTCGGGAACAAATAAAACGCTCCCTGCGGTTTAACACATGTTATACCAGGAATAGCTGTTATCCAACCGTAAAGCTTTTCTAAACGTTCACTAAAAGCCTTTTTCATGTTTACCACTTCATCTTGAGATGAAGTATAGGCTGCTAAAGCTGCGTATTGGGCTACTGAGGTAGGATTAGATGTTGAATGGGAAGCGAGATTTGTCATAGCTTTAATGACTTTTTTACTTCCTACAGCATATCCAATTCTCCAACCGGTCATAGCATGTGATTTCGATACACCGTTAATAATGATTGTTCGGTCTTTTAATTCTTGAGATAATTGTGCTACTGATGTATGAGATTCATCTCCATATATGAGCGTTTCATAGATCTCGTCTGATACAATCGTGATATCACGGCGCTCACATACTTCCCCAAGTGCTTCTAATTCACCTTTGGAATAAACCATACCAGTTGGGTTAGACGGGGAATTAATAATGACGGCCTTTGTCTTATCTGTAATCGCTTGCTCTAATTCATCCGGAGTCAATTTAAATTGATTCTCCTCCTTAGCTGAAACGATAACAGGCTTGCCACCAGCTAACTTAATTTGTTCAGGATAACTTACCCAATAAGGAGCTGGAACAATAACTTCATCGCCCTCGTTTAGTAAGACTTGAAATAGTGTATATAAGGCGTGTTTGGCCCCAGTAGTGACAATAACCTGATCAAGTTCATATGTAAGACCCTGATCGTGCTGAAACTTGTTTACAATGGCCTGCTTTAGTTCTTTGATGCCGCCAGAAGGGGTATATTTCGTCTTCCCATCAAACATTGCTTTACTCGCTGCATGTAAGATATGCTCTGGTGTATTAAAATCAGGCTCACCTGCACCAAGTCCAATCACATCATGGCCTTGTGCCTTTAGCTCATTAGCTTTTGCTGTTATTGCCAGTGTACTTGAAGGTGTTATTGTCTGAACGCGTTTTGCCAATTCCATTTCGATAAGCCCTCCTCATATACGTCTGTTATTTTAAACGGAAAACTTCATAACGCTTCCCATTCTCCATTTTATAGTAGTCAAATACATAACGGTTGTCTTCATCTTTATAGGTTATCTCCCATAATGGAACATCCTGATGAATGGCAGGCTTGATTTCAATAAAGGTACAACTCATGCATTGATCACTCCAAAGTCGTTGCATGGTCTCCTTAGAAGTTATTTCCTGCCCGGTTACATAAATTACTTCTTCTTTTTCATTTCCTTCTGTAACAGGGATAAAGGCCATACCCTTCTCTCCATTGTCATCCACGCCTGCTACTATATCATATTGATGCATTCCATGGTAGCGGGAAACAGAATTTACGGATGTTAAGGATGTTTCTGCTTGAGCTATTTCCTTTGAAGGGTTAAAAGATGCTGTTTTATCATCTTGAATGACATAATACAGATATCCTAAATACCCCAACACTAACGTAATAATAATTACAGAAGCTAAAAGGAGTTTGCCCGACTTATGTTCTATAGATGGTAAATACAGCCGTATTCTCATCATTCTCATCCAATGCTAATCCAAACATTAAATTTTGGTCTTTTAAAGTACGATTTAATGAATCCACGATCTTATACAGGTCATTTGATTTCTCAACCCGAACCGTAGACATGACTTCTACTCTTTGTTCCTCCATAATAACCCTCCGTCTGTCAATCGTTCTTTCTAGTGCTTATCAAATTTTGGATCACATATTTCTCCATGAAAGTGCACATCATAAAGGTACACCAATGGAAAGCACCTTTTTATTATAACAATGATCCATTGACAATTTGATGATAAGCTACACATTTTTTCAAAATTTCTTCCTAACCCATTCTTGCTGCACGAAGTTATTCGTGCAGTTTTTTTTAGGTTTTGAAGGCTTTTACCTTTTATATGTGCTGGTTACATTGGCTTTACAAATACATTATTTAAAGGGAAAAAGCTCACCTATTGTGAGCCTTTTCTAAGACAATACTTCATAGTCCTCAAGATTACAAAAAATTGTCGTCGTTCCTGTCTTCTTTAATTGATATACTTCAATCCACGATTCATGTAATCGCTCTAAAAGACCTTCATTAGGGCGTGCCCCTTTAAGCGGATAGACCATAGCCACATGAGGATCCACTTCTTCGAGGAAATGAAGGGTTGGTGATTGTGTACGTGCATAATCAGCTATCTTAATAACCTCTGCTTTTAACGGATAACTATTCGCAATTTTTTGCTCTAATTCCATATCTCCGCTGGCTAAATACATGAGCGAAGTCTTCCCATACATAAAGAATAAGCTCATATCACTACCGTCTATTGAAGGTAAAACACGAACAGACAATCCAGGATTCAGTTCATGCAGCTCTCCCTCTTTCCAAATCACTTCTTTAGCATGATTACTTGATTCTGCACACAGCTTCTTTTCGCTCATTCCATGAATCACAGCATCCACATGATATCTCTCTACAATTCTTGAAGTATTTCCACATGTAGAAGGTTCTTGATTCGTTAGGATTATGGAGTCTAACTGGTCAACACCAATATTGGCCAACTGTTCCAATAGTTTCTCTTCACTTGCTTTTGAAGCTGTATTAACCAAAAAATCCTTCCCTCTGCCAGTTTGGATAAGCATGGCCTCTCCATCGGGAAGAGAAAGAAAAACGAATATAGCTTCATTCTTATCCAGTATCATCCGTTCAGCGTCAACCTGCTGTCCATGAATAGAGAAAATGACGAAGAACATGATAAGTAATCTTCTCATACTAGTCACACCCTTACGTAAACTACACCTTTAGGATGTGCTTTTTTCCGTCAGTCTATTATAGCCAGTCTTGTGCTTTCTTCATCAACGTTGTTGTACTTTCGAAATGCACAGGTAAATCAGGAATGGAGTCCAAAAAGTATTTTCCATATTTCGCTTTCATAATTCGGTCGTCACATACCAATACAATTCCTCGATCAGAACTTGAACGAATTAGTCTACCAAACCCTTGCTTAAATCGAAGAACAGCATTTGGTAAGGAAAGTTCCATGAATGCATTCTTTCCTGATTCTTTTAAAGCTTGAGACTTAGCTTCATACACAGGATGGTCAGGTGGCTGGAATGGAAGGCGCACAATGACAAGTGATGTTAAATCTTCCCCTGGTATATCCACCCCTTCCCAAAAGGAGCTCGTACCAAATAGAATGGACCGATCAAATGCTTGAAAATTCTTTTTTAAGCGGGTTCGACTGCCACTGGATATCCCTTGTGCGATTAGCATAAATTCTTCTTGTTCCATTAATTCCTTCATCACATAATAGGTCTTCTTCAACATGTCATAGGATGTAAACAATACAAGCATACGCCCCTCAGTGACAGTAGCGAGAGAATAAATAGCCTCACACGTCGCGTGTATAAATGATTCTTGATCCCCATATTTAACACTAGGAAAATCATTTGGGATAAGAAGCTGCACTTGTTCCTCATACTTAAATGGAGAAGGAATTTTATATTGAATGGTTTCTTCCTTTGATAAACCTAACCGTTTTAACATAAAGGAGAAAGAATCTTTCATCGTAAGTGTAGCACTAGTAAGAATGACACTTTCTTTCTTATTAAAGAAATGTTCAGCCAACATAGAAGCTATTTCAATCGGTTCACTGTACAAGAACACAGCATTTTTTGCGCCATAAGCTTCTAATTCAATCCATTTCACAAGGTTTGCTTGATCTTCTATCAACAGTATGCGTAACCCGTCTATAATTGTCTCTAAGCGCTCCATATACATCGAAATATCTTCTGTCCACCTCATCGCTTCATTACTCGTTTCAGCCATTGTAATGTACTGCTTACAGTGATGAAGAAACTGTATGGCATCACGAAGATAAAACGAAACCCGGTGAGTCATCTCCTCAATCGTTCTCCAGGCTGATGGATCTTCTTGTTCTTTTTGGTATCGATACTGAAAGCGACCTACATCATTTAAAGAAATTTCAGCATTATGCTTCTGAATGACATAAGAGAAAATATATCGGAACAGTTCATCAGCCTCTTCTCGAATGTTTTGCATATACTGATCCCATTTGGATAAATCAAGTCGCATAGATAGCTCTGGGTAGGATGATAACATGTTGTACATCCAATCCCCTTTTTGGTTTCCGCCCATTTCATTAATTAAATATTGGATGGTTATATAGTCTAATCTCAAGCCAAAATGTTTTGCTGCAGAAGCTTCAAGGTGATGAGCCTCATCAACGATAATTTTTTTATAGGATGAAATCAATCCATTCGAACGGATAATATCCGTACACAGTAATGAATGGTTGGTTACGATAATATTTGCTTTTTGAGCTCTTTTCTTGGCTCGTTGATAGAAGGAAAGACGGTACCACGAAGACTTTGGATCAACATTTTCTGCTTCAGCAGACACTTTCCTCCAAAATATCTGTCCGCTTGAAGGCAATTGGATCTCATCCCGATCCCCTGTTGTCGTCTCGGTTAACCACACTAGAATCATGGCTTTTGTTAACACCACATCGTAGTTATCCGCTGTTGGTGAAAAAAGCTCATGCTCAAATTTCTTCAAACTAAGATAATGTTGCTTTCCTTTTAAAAGAGCCGCTTTAAACGAAAAAGGCATAGATTTCTGAAGAAAAGGGAGTTCCTTTTCAATTAACTGAGATTGTAATTGAGTCGTATGTGTACTAACAACTATTCTTTCTCCTGTCATGACTGCTTCATAAAGAGATGGTATTAAATAACCAAGCGATTTACCGGTTCCTGTCTCTGCTTCAATTAACGCATGAGAATGAGACTGAAAGGCATCATAAATGGTTGTAGCCATTTCTCTTTGGCCTTCACGGTCCTCATACCGCTCCATATACTTGTGCAAGTAACCGTTCTCTTTAAATGTGTGCTCTAAAAAGGGAGCAAAACCTTCTTGGGGTTCATCATTATTTTCATTTGGGTCTTCTTGCTTTCTGACCGCAATTCCTCTATAAAGGTCCATTTCAGAATCATCATGTACAGAAAAGGCTTTCTCATTCACGACACCTTGTAATAATTCACTGACGTCGCTTTTCAGTTTCCCTTCTAGTTGAAGTAAGTGGGACAAAGTCTCATACGGCAATCCTTTGGCTTTATGTAATAACTTCAGAAGGATTTCTCCGGTAACAAAAGCATCTGCGAGAGCCCTATGTGGGTCTTTATGTGAGACTTTAAAATATTCAGCTAACTGCCCCAATTTGTACCCAGGTGCTTGCGGCATAAGGATACGCGCTAGTTCCACCGTATCAAGCACTGGCATGGTCAGCTGCTTACCTGTCACCTCTTGAATCGCATAATTTAAAAATCCAAGATCAAATTCTACATGGTGGGCAACAAAATAAGCCCCCTCTAGTCTGGACATCACATCATCAACAATTTCATCGAATAAAGGAGCCCCCTGAACATCCTTATCTTGGATCCCAGTTAGTTGACTGATAAAACTCGGTATGGGTTGTTCAGGATGGATGAAGGATTTATATTGATCAGTTATGACGCCATCTTCAATTGTAACCATACCAATTTCAATTATTTTATCCCCTTTTTTAGGGCTATGACCTGTTGTTTCCAAATCAACAACTACAAACTTAGCCATTGGTTCACCTACTTTGCTGCATGCTTAAACTTTCTATATAGCGCCTTTGTATGTTTCCATATACTTAACTACTTTAGGACTTGAAATAAATACATCGTCACTTATCTTATATTTTCACTATAAGGAGATAAGGAATTCCTATGATCGAAAAGAAAGAGGCTGTCCCATTCAAATGAAGATGGCCCCTATACGTAGCCAGATCATCGGAAGTACAAATGGGCTACTAGTATAGGAGAGCATTCCTCTTGAACAGGACACCCTCTATATGATCGTTAATGGCGATTCTTGTTCGATCATTTCTTCAATTTCATTCTGCTCATTCATAATGGCCACTTTGGGTTGAAAGGTTTCCAATTCTTCTTCACTTAAAAGTCCATACGATACGATAATTACGATATCCCCTGGCTGCACTAGTCGAGCAGCAGCTCCATTTAAACAGATCACTCCACTGTGCCTTTCACCAGGTATCACATAAGTCTCTAAACGAGCTCCATTATTATTATTCACAATTTGCACTTGCTCATGTGGCAATATTCCAACTTCATCTAAAATATGTTGATCAATTGTGATACTACCTACATAGTTTAGGTTTGCCTCAGTAACACGGGCCCGATGAATTTTCGATTTCATCATGGTGCGAAGCATCTCTTCTCCCCCTATTATCTCTAATGAATTGACACTAAAACATTATCAATTAGCCTAGCTTTTTCAAAATTAACAGCCAAGGCTAAAATCATCTCTCCCCCACACTCATCTAATGGTTCAAGTTGTGGGTATGACAAGACATCAACATAGTCTATTTTACCATGGGTATTCGTTTTAATGAAGTACGAAACAGCCTCAATAACAGCTTGTGGGGAACTCTCCCCTTCTTCAATCAGAGATTTCCCATGGAGAAGAGCTTGATAAAGATAAGGAGCTTCTTTCCTCTCTGTAGGGCTTAAATATACATTACGACTACTCTTTGCTAGTTGGTCTACTTCTCTAACCGTTTCCACTGGTATGAGCTTAATCGGAAAATTATAATCTTCAATTAACGCATCCACCACTGCAACTTGTTGAGCATCTTTCATTCCCATATAAACTCGATCAGGCATCACAATGTTAAAAAGCTTAGCTAATACGGTTACGACCCCATCAAAATGCCCTTCACGAGATTTCCCACACATTACGTTTACTCTTCTGTGAACAGTCATTTTTACAGACTGATTTGTTGGATACATTTCTCTTACATGGGGAAAAAACAATACATCGTTTTGTTCTTCATCAGCTATACGTTTGTCTCGTCTTTCATCTCTTGGATATCGATCAAAATCTTCATTAGGCCCGAATTGCAAAGGGTTTACAAAGATACTTGTCACGACGATGTCGCACTCTTCACGAGCTTTTCTCATCAGCTGCTGATGGCCTTCATGAAGGTAGCCCATAGTTGGAACAAACCCTACCACGTTCCCTTTAAGCTTCTCATCCTTGATAAGAGATTGCATATCACCTATCTTCTCAATCACTTTCATGAACCGCTTCCCCCATATAAAGACGGAATAAGCTCTTCTTTCATTTGAAAACTATGTGAATCAGCAGGAAATTCCTTCTTTTTCACATCCTCCACATAAGAAGTTAGCGCAACTGTAATGGTAGTGTTAAGATCAGCATAGGATTTAACGAATTTCGGCAAACGTTCTACTCCATATTCCACTACATCATGATAGACCAGCACCTGTCCATCTGTGCCCACACCTGCCCCTATCCCAATGACAGGAATTGATAATTCTTCTTGGATCCTTCTGGCTAGTTGTTGAGGGACACATTCCAATACAAGAGCAATAGCTCCATTCTCTTCTACCTGCCTTGCTTCCTGTAGAAGAGTTTCAGCAGTTTCTAGATCTTTCCCTTGCACACGATACCCTCCCAACACATTTACCGATTGAGGAGTTAATCCTAAATGAGCTACTACCGGAACTCCTGACTTAGTAAGTTTGTGAATGACCGGTAGTACATCTCCAGCGCCTTCAAGTTTTAGACTTTGAGCACCCGTTTCTTGCATTAGTCGTTTGGCATTATCCATCGTCTCAGATAAGGATGAATGATAGGACATAAAGGGCATGTCCACCACCATATAAGTTTCCTTAGCGCCTCTACGTACTGCTTTTCCATGGTGAACCATATCTTCTACTGTAACAGGGATCGTAGAATCATATCCAAGCACAACCATCCCAAGAGAATCTCCAACTAAAATCATGTCAACACCAGAAGATTCAGCTAACTTTGCTGAAGGGTAATCATAAGCCGTCAGCATAACAATAGGGTCCTTTTCTTCTTTCATTTTCTTAAGCTTAGTATGGGTAAGCATCACTTTTCTCCCCTTCTCCACTTAATTTCTGCTGAATAAAGAACATGTTCTTTTCCATCCTCATCTCGCACTTTTAAGGCTCCATCATGTTCGATCCCCATAATTAAAGCATTCCATTCATGCTGATGAGTCGTGATGGTCACATACTCCCCAATTCGATAACCAAAAGCTTCCCAACGAAGTTTCACACTTCTAAAGCCTTCTTCCACAAACTCTTCGTACCGCTTTTCGAATGTACTTAGTAGGTTTTGAATCAATGACTTCAATTCCCACTCCTGTCCCGTTTCAACTTTAAGGGAAGTCGCTTGATCTTTTAAATCTTCAGGGAACTGATCAGAGCTATGATTTACGTTAATCCCGATCCCAAGCACAATATAATTTATCTGATCATGCTCTGCTTGAAGTTCTGTCAAAATACCGGACAGCTTTTTTCCTTCTGTGAGGATATCATTGGGCCACTTAATCTGAGGGGCTATACCACAATGCTTTTTAAAAACTTCGGCTAAAACAGTTGCAGCTAAAAGTGTAATTTGAGGGGACTTGTGAGGTTCAAATTTCGGACGCAAAATCATACTCATCCATATCCCATCCCCTTTTTGAGAATGCCACGTTCGATTTAATCGGCCACGCCCTCTTGTTTGCTCGTCAGCAATAATAAGCGTACCATGAGCCGCCCCTAATTGAGCTTCTTGGTGAGCAATCAATTGCGTCGATGTAACACTTTGTTTATGGATCATTTCCTGTCCAAGCCAAGCTGTATTAAGTCCCCATGACAACGTATTCTCACTTACTTTATCTGGATAGTTCACAATCTTATATCCCTTTCTCGGGGCCGCTTCTATACCATAACCATCTTTCTCAAGTTCTTTCATATGTTTCCAAACAGCTGGTCGACTAATATTCAATTGTTCTGAAAGCTTTTGTCCTGAAAGGTATTGATCAGGATGATTTGATAATATCTCAATCAGCTTTCCTCGTGTTGTTTCCATTTCTTCACCCACATTTCAATCGCTTCTTTATCATTTTGGACATTTCCTAACACAACGTCCTCTTCAATCTGATTCATGTACGTTTTTAACCATGGACCTGGTTTACAATTGGGGAACCAGCTTTTTAAATCATTTCCAGATAAGGCAAGCTCACGCTTAGAATGGATTGGGAGATCCTGAAAATTCTCTTTTAACACTTCTAGTGACACATCTTCATTGTCTATAATAGATAAAAGCCTCTGGTATGAATCTAAATGATCCTCTCCGAGTTGATAGACGATCCACTTAAATGGTTTGAAATGCCGCTTCATATAGATATTAACAAGCTGTTCTGCTTCCTTTTTTACTTTATTGGAGCACTTCCACTCTGTTGTAAATGTAGAAACCACAACTTCTGGTTTAGAGAGCACAAATATAGCAATTGCTTCCTCGATCCCTTTTAGTGGCTGAAAGGGAAGCTTATTGATCACTTTTGTTAGAGATGGGATGTTCTTAAATACTGGCAAGTAGTAGACCAAAGTGGACTCAATTAATAGAGCGAAAGAAGAATGGATATTTTCTCCTTTAACAAGTTTATCAAACTCTATTGCTATTCGTTCTACAGCTATTTTTTCCAGCAAATAGGCAGATTCTATAATGGCATTCAAGGTCATTTCACTAATTGTGAAACCGAGTTGGCTTGAAAAACGAAGAGCTCTCATCATTCGAAGGGGGTCTTCCTGAAAGCGAACTGGAGCCTCTCCGACTGTTTCGATGATAGAGTTATGAATGGCATCTTGACCGTTATAGGGGTCAATGATTTCCCCATTGAAATCCATAGCCATTGCATTCATTGTAAAGTCCCTCCTGGAAAGGTCCTCCTCTATAGTCGCTACATAGGTGACTTCATCAGGATGACGAAAATCATTGTAGTCTCCGTCTACTCGGTAAGTCGTAACCTCATAAGAATCCCCTTTATACTGAACGACGACTGTGCCATGTTCAATTCCAATTGGAATAACCTTTTCAAACAAGGCTTGCACTTGTTCCGGACGAGCAGACGTTGCGATATCAATGTCTCCAATCGTTCTCCCCATTATATGATCCCTTACAGAACCCCCGACAAAATAGGCTTCATATCCTTGCTTCATTAAAGCAAATAATACGGGCAGTGCCTTTAGAAAGGGTTGTTCTAACTTTCTCCTCATAGACGATCCACTATTAAATCTGCGTATACTTGTTCATATTGCTTTACGATGGTCTCTGAATGAAATTCATCACGAACTCGTTCTAGCCCATTTTTTGAAAATTTATCCCACTGTTCATTGCTAGATAATAACCTGATAGCGTAATCAGCAATTTCTTCGGTATCTCCTACCTCACAAATGTAACCTGTTTCATTGTGTACAATAACCTCAGGAATTCCACCAATATTCGTTCCAATACAGGGAACCCCACATGCCATAGCCTCTAATAAGACTAGGCCAAAGCTTTCTTTTTCAGATAAGAGAAGCTTCAAGTGAGAAATGGACAATAGCTCGGAAACATTTTCTTGTTTGCCTAAGAATAATACATCATCTTTAAGACCTAGTTCATTTACAAGCTGACATGTTTTATAGTAATCAGGTCCGTCCCCTACTAAAAGTAATTTAGCTTTAGAATGCTCTCGTATCGTTTTAAACGATTGGATCACATCTGGAACCCGTTTTACTTGGCGAAAATTTGAAATATGTATAATGACTTTATCATCTTCGTCAATGCCGTATTCTTCTCTTAAGTGGGATTCATCTCGCCGTCTATACTCACGTTCATCTACAAAGTTGTAAATGACATCCATATCTCTTTCCACGTGAAGCATATCTTTTGTTTGATTCACAAGACTCTCCGACACAGCTGTTACTCGGTCAGATCGCTCAATTCCGAAACGAATCATGTTTTGTAAGCTTGGGTCTACACCTAGAACCGTAATATCTGTACCGTGCAGGGTTGTAACTATCTTAACATCATGATTAATCATTTCTTTTGCTAATATGGCACAGATTGCATGAGGCATAGCGTAATGTACATGTAAAATATCAATTTTCTCACGATTAATGACTTCAGCCATTTTATTCGCTAAAGCCAAATCGTAAGGTGGATATTGAAAGACAGGATAATGCGTCATTTCCACTTCGTGATAATAAATATTAGGATAAATACGTTTTAGTCGAAAGGGGATATTTGAAGTGATAAAGTGAATCTCATATCCTCTTTCGGCTAAAAGTTTTGCAAGCTCTGTGGCAATTACCCCAGATCCACCTACCGTGGGGTAGCAGGTAATTCCGATTTTCGTTCTTTCCATATATCTTTCACCCTTGCTGCTTATTCTTGTGAATAATTTCTCTCCAATGGAAGTCACCATGTTCAATCGCTCTAACCATAATCTCTGCAGCAGCCAAATTGGTTGCAAGTGGGATCTGGTAAACATCACATAACCTCATCAACGCGCTCACGTCTGGTTCGTGAGGCTGAGCGGTTAATGGATCACGGAAAAATATAATGACATCCATATCGTTTTGCGCAACATACGCACCAATTTGTTGGTCCCCTCCAAGTGGCCCCGATTGAAAGCGATGAAGAGATAGTCCTGTAGCCTCTGTTATTTTAGTTCCAGTTGTACCTGTAGCGAATAGTTGATGTTTTTCTAATACATGCTGGTAGGCCGTAGTAAATTGAACCATATCTTCTTTCTTTTGGTCATGTGCAATTAGTGCAATATTCAAAGTGTCCCACTCCTTATTCCAATAAGTTTTCAAGACCATAAATAAATGCGTTAAGTTCCATGACTTTCTCAATCGATAATTTTACACCCGTCATAAAGGATTCACGATTAATAGAGTCGTGTTTAATTGTTAATGTTTCCCCGCTTGAACCAAACATAACTTCTTGATGAGCGACAAGTCCAGGTAAACGAACGCTATGAATGTGCATACCGTCTACATCTGCACCACGAGCACCTTCTAGCGTTTCCTTTTCATTCTCATGCCCTTGAGGCTTCTTATCACGTACTTCTTGGATCAATTCGGCTGTTTTAACCGCTGTACCACTTGGAGCATCTAACTTTTGATCATGGTGGCGTTCAATAATTTCCACATCTGGGAAGTACTTCGCTGCCCATTTAGAGAATTGCATCATAAGTACAGCTCCTAATGCAAAATTCGGGGCAATTACAACACCTAGTTCTTTCTCTTCTGTGAGTTGTTCTAATTCTTGAAGTTGCTCTTTAGTAAATCCAGTTGTGCCCACAACGGGTCTAATTCCATTCTCTAAGGCTAATTTTGTATGTTTATAACCAAACTCGGGCGTTGTAAGGTCCACTAATACATCAGCTTTTACTTCATTAAAGCACTGTTCAATATCTTCAAAGATCGGAGCTTCTATATCAGGTAAACCATCTAGATCTTTAACTTTTAAACCCCCATTTTTATGATCTACACAGGCCACTAAAGTAAAATGCTCTGTGTTGTGAATCATTTTGACAGCTTCTCTTCCCATTTTCCCTCTTGGTCCAGCTACTATAACGGATGTATTAGTCATCTTTATGTTCCTCCTCTAGGTCCTTTTTCGTCCAACGATTTTGGTCTCTTGTCTCAAATTTATTCATTACCGTTTCAAAACTATTGGTCATATCAATGTCTAAGGAGTTAGCAAAGCACATCATTACAAATAACAAATCGCCAAGTTCTTCCTCCATTGTATTTTTTTCTTCTGAGTCTTTTTTCGGCTTTTCCCCGTAGTAATGATTGACTTCGCGAGCTAGCTCTCCCACTTCCTCTGTCATCCTGGCCATCATACTTAAAGGGGAAAAATACCCTTCTTTAAATTGAGATATATAAGCATCAACACGTTCTTGCATCTCTTGAGTGGTTAATGCATTATGGTTAAATTTCATGTGAACCCTCATTTCTGGTACTTTCATATGTAATCTCTTCTCATGTTAGCTAAAAGGCGGGCTTTTGACAAATTTTTTTCACTATTATTGCTCCTTTATCACTGTTTGTCTATAATGGATGGAGTGTGACGAAAGGAGGGGCAACAATTTGAAGATGGTAATTAATATTAAAAACATCTTATTGATTTTACTTGGTTCAGCAATTTTTAGTTTTGGAGTCCTCTATTTTAATATGGCAAATGACCTCGCTGAAGGTGGCTTTACCGGGATCTTACTTATTCTTGACCACTTTGGTCTAAATATTGCAATTATGAACTTGGTCTTAAATATACCTGTATTTTTCTTAGGTTGGAAACTCCTCGGGAGAACTACTCTAATCTATTCACTGGTTGGCACATTCGCCGTATCCCTATTCTTATGGGTGTTCGAGCTTCCTATTTTCACGAAAAACATAGAATTCGCCTTACAAGATGAAATGATTATCGCCTCTCTAATGGCGGGTGTCTTTATTGGTGTAGGGCTTGGAATTATCTTTAGAAGCGGAGGCACTACAGGTGGTGTTGACATTATTGCGCGACTCGTACATAAATATGCTGGTTGGAGCATGGGACGTACGATGTTCCTTTTTGACGCTTGTGTCATCTTGTCTTCTGTATTAATTTATTTGGATTACATACAAGGGATGTATACCCTCGTAGCCGTATTTGTAGGAGCAAGGGTAATTGACTTCATTCAAGAAGGGGCTTATGCTGCCAGAGGAGCTACAATTATCTCAGAACGGTCTAATGATGTATCTGAGAAAATCATGAAAGATATGGACCGCGGTGTAACTATTCTAGTTGGAAAAGGAAGCTTCACAGGAGAAAGTCGTGATGTTCTCTATTGCGTTGTAGCTCGTAATGAAATTGTCCGTTTGAAAAATATTATTAACTCTATCGACCCACATGCATTTGTCGCTGTGACATCTGTTCATGATGTTCTTGGAGAAGGATTCACCTTAGATGAAAATAAAAACCCAATTGAACGTTAATAACAAAAAGGGCGCCAATAAGTTTATTGGCGCCCTTTTTTGCATTCAACTGGCTTTTGATCTATTCAATCTTAGATTAAAATTAAAAGCTTAGAGCAGAAGCTCCAAGCTTTTTGAGAACAGCCTATTCTTCATTCATCCCAGTGAATAATAAGACAAGGCGAAGTAGTTCAAGTAGTGCAACTAAAGCACTCGCTACATAAGTCCATGCTGCTGCATTTAAGACTTTTTTTGTTTGACGCTCTTCATTATTTCGAATAATCCCTGTCGATACAAGTTGATTCATGGCACGACTTGAGGCATTAAACTCAACTGGTAAGGTCACGAATTGGAATAAAACAGCTAATGCGAAGAAGGCAATTCCAACACCTAAAAGGAATTGACTAAAGAAAGCACCGGCAATAATTAAAAAGATGGATGCATTTGAACCGAAACTTGCCACTGGAACTAATGCATGTCTAAACCTTAAGAACGCGTAGGCTTCAGCATCTTGAATAGCATGGCCCACTTCGTGTGCAGCTACTGCCTGTGCAGCAGCAGATGGCTCATGATAGTTGCCTGAAGACAAACGAACGACTTTGCTTCTTGGATCATAATGATCTGAAAGCATCCCTTTAACTTCTTCAACTTGTACATTATAGAGACCATTTTCATCTAATATCTTTCGGGCTACTTCTGCACCGGTCATATTGGATTCATTTCTTACTTTCGAGTAACGCTTGTAGGTGTTTTTCACCCTCATTTGTGCCCAAATTGGGATGATAATGATTAAAGCCAAATAAATTAAATATTGACCCATCCTTCATTCCTCCACTAATGTAATCGACCTTAACAAAAAGATCTTATTAAGGTCAATTTTAGTCAAAAGTAACGCGAAAGTCAACTATCCCGCTCTTTTTCTTTAACGGTGTAGTCCGTCTTTTCTCCTTTATATTTTCTCCAACCTACATACATTAATGTGAAAGAAATTAAACTCCCTACAGAACCCATTAGCCAAATAAAACCAGGTTCTTCAGTCAAGCTCTTTTTACGCTTCACCCCAATTTCATTAACCTCCTGAGCAAACACACTTAGCTGGTCACCGAGAAGTTCTTCTTCCGTTATAGACTGCATTGTAAGAAGTTCTTTCATGTGGGATTCTAAAATTCGCACACTTTCATCAGTCCCCGCAACTTTTGCAGCAGGTAGTATACGTTCATACAAAAGGTATACGTCTTCAAGATGGCTTTTTGTCCATGAAACAGAATTTCCTGATCCATCTTTCATTTCCTCTAACAAATGATCCTTCCATGCTAACCAGAGTGGATCAACTTTGTTCCACATCGCCTCATATAGTAAGACGACTGTAAGGCTTCTATGGTATTTCTCCGTAGCAGCAGTGTTTGGATCTGTTAAAGCGCTTTGTGCTTCATTTAAAGCGGTTTGGAACACACTTATATGTTCTGTATCATCAACATTGTATTCTCTTCTAAGTTTAGTTAATGTGGCTTCTGCCGCTTCATATCTTCCTTCTTCAACATACTGCAAAAAGCGATACGTTGTTTCTTTCAACTCTTCTGAATAAGAGGAAGCATTTGCAGATCCAAAGTAAGATAAGCTAAACCCCAGGCAGATCAGTAATCCCCATACTATTTTCTTTTGTATCTGTTTCATAACGATCCCCTCTCAAAAGCACTCTTGCTTCAATGTATGAGAAGGTAGAGATAAATAGTACAAGTAGTTATATGGAATGACGAGGGTTTTGCTTCTTACGTACCGTTAATACATATGCGATGCCAATTGAAATAAGGCTGAGCCAAAAAGTGAAATAGCCAATTTCTTGGCTATAATCATTTAATTGTGAATAAATAGGCATCATGTCAAATACATAATCAATGATATCGTTGTGTAACGTCCAGATCCCAGCAATGATTAGGTGGCTAACTTTGATCTTATAGTAAGGTGCATAAAGTAAACCTTGAATAGCCATTGCTCCATGAGAAGCAATTAACATATATCCTTGCCACGGTAGAAAACCAGTCACTACTAATGTCAAAATGTTCATAACGACTGCCCACACACCATATTTGAATAAGGTAATGATCGCTAACGCCTCTACTAAAGGTACATTCTTATTCAACAGGAAAAAGAATAAGAAGATACAAAAGAACAAACTTGCCGTTGGACTATCGGGTACAAAAGGTATAAAAATCGTAGGAGTTATCGCAATTTGGCTTTCATACCACCAATACCCATAAATAGTTCCAAATACATTAATGACCAAGAGCAACAAAACAAAGGGTTTATAAGTCAACAAAAATCGAAACACGTCTTCCCTCCTTCACAACAGAAAAAGAAGCTGACTTAAAAGCCAGCTCCCTCTCACTAGGTATTTATTCGCTTCCTTCATTTCCAACACCTTTAATGAACTTAGCAAGTTTATCTAACTCTTCATCAGAACCTTGGAAGATGTTGGCTGGCATGCCGCCAATTCCGTTTTGAGCGATGTCTTTAATCTCATCTACAGATTTCTCAACACCGATTAACGTTGGACCATTTCCACCTTCTAAATTATCACCGTGACAAGACGCACAGTTCTGACTGTAAATCTTGTATCCTTCAGCGGATTTGTCAATTTCAACATCTTCAACAATTTGACCTGACTTAGCACGTTGTTCCCAATCTACGTGGTCTGCTGCTTCCCAAGTTAGGAAAACTGTAGCAGCTAAACCAATTAGCATTAAAGCATTTGCAATTGGGCGCTCAAATGGACGACGTCCTTTGCCTGTGTCTAAGAAAGGCGCTAACAATAGACCGCCAAAAGCAAGACCTGGAATTACAAATGCCCCTAATACGATATAGGGTCCACTTGCAAATTCGTATTTCAAGAACTGGTAAAGGAATAAAAAGTACCAGTCTGGCAACGGAATGTAACCAGCATCTGTTGGATCTGCCAATTTCTCAAGTGGTGATGGAGCTACAACCGTTAATGTTAAAAATCCAATAAGGAAAACAGCACCAACCAGCCATTCTTTCAATAAGAAGTTCGGCCAGAAAGCCTCTGTTTTACCCGGGTATTCCGAATAGTCTTTTGGTATATTAGGTTTTTTCTCAGCCGGGACACGTGAGTCACCGACAAACTTCATACCTTTTCCCCTATGCACAGCGATCCCTCCTTTACATCAATCAAGTCCTATAGTGGACCAGAAATTCCTTGTTTACGAATCATAACAAAGTGTGCTGCCATTAATCCGAATAATGCAGCTGGCAGGAAGAATACGTGGATAGCAAAGAAACGAGTTAACGTTTGTGCACCTACAATATCCGGGTCACCAGCCAGTAATGTCTTCACTTCTGTACCGATAAGCGGCGTTTGTTCAGCAATTTGAAGACCTACTTGAGTAGCGAAGAACGCCTTGTTATCCCATGGAAGCAGATAACCTGTGAAACCTAGACCGAGCATAACAAAGAAAATAAGTACCCCTACTACCCAGTTCAATTCACGAGGCTTTTTATAAGCTCCCTGGAAGAATACGCGCAATGTATGTAAGAACATCATCACGATTACGAGACTAGCACCCCAGTGGTGCATACCGCGTACAATTTGACCGTAAGCTACCTCTTTTTGAAGGTAATAAACAGACTCCCATGCGTTTTCAATGTCTGGCACATAATACATGGTTAAGAACATACCAGATAGAACTTGAATAACTGTAACGAAGAACGTGAGTCCTCCAAAACAATAAACGAATGCTGAAAAGTGATGAGCAGGGTTCACGTGTTCAGGAACCTCGTGATCCGCAATATCACGCCATAAAGGTGTAATATCGACACGCTCGTCCACCCAATCGTAAAGTTTTTGAAGCATGAATTACACCACCTTATTTGGAATGATTTCTCCTAAGTACAGCATGCCATCTTGAATTTTGATTTTGTATTGATCTAGCGGAGCTAATGGAGGCGTACCAGGTACGTTTTCTCCACTTTTCTCATAAAGACCCCCGTGACAAGGACAGTAATACCTGTTTTCATGTCCCGAGCCACCTTCCCACTTCACAATACATCCCAAGTGTTTACAAATCGGTGAAAGCGCAATCACATCGCCATCTTCATTCTTGTAAACCCATGCTGTTTTCGACACTTCAGATACATACCATGCATCTTTTTGTTCGAAAGAGAAATCTACGCGTGTCGGTTCCTTTGTAATGTTTGCTACTTCAGTACCTGTTGCGTGAAATTCCCCAGCTTCTTTCGGTTTAAGAACTGGATCTACTGCCATTCGAACCATCGGCGAAAGCATAGCCGCTGCCATAAACCCTCCTACACCTGTTAGCGTGTAGTTCAGAAACTGACGGCGGGATACTGGTTGTTTTTTATCGCTCATTGTTTTCCCCCCTCTATCCAATATGATCCAACATTCATGGTAAATATTCACACAGTTTACTAGGACATTATAATGATAGCGCAAACTATTTAGACGGTCAATATTGGAATTGAAATCGCTTTAGAAATTATTCTTGCCAATATGCTGTAATTAATTCGGTTACTTGTTCAATTTGAGATCGAAGAACTTTTTGAGCCTCTTCATTATGTATATCGTCGACTTTAGGAAGAGGCATCCATATTAATGAAGATTCTAAGTCCTTCTCTACCTTTTTCCACTGTTGATCAAACGTAAAGAACAAGACATGTTTAAAGCCTCGCTCTTTCATTTCTGTTGTCCACTCATTTATTCGCTCGATTTCCTTAGAGACAGGTGTTTCTTTTAAGTAGGTATAGGATGGCGATAGAAAAATTCTCCCCCTATATTCTTCTTCAACTTCCTTCATAAATAACGTTAACAATTCAGATTGATTTGCAAGCATTTTAAGTTCATTCTCTGAACCTGCTAAAGAATAAGGGATTAAAGGTACAATCCAGGTATCGACAAATTCTTTAGATTGAGAATATAACATTGCATCCTGTCCATTCCATTTCATTGCTATCCCTCCTTTCCGAAGAATCTTCCCCCTCATTATAGACTTTGGTAAAGGAAATCGAAAGTCATAATGGTCAAATTTGTCGATGTTTTCAGAATTTATTCTTGTTAAAAAAAAAGAACCCCCTAATAAATTAGGGAGTTACATTTTTTTTAAGATTGTTTAATTGCTCACTCAATCGCTCAAATGTTTCTTTATCACCACAGTCCAAAGCTCGGTCAATTTTGGTTCTTAAACTTTGAGTTTGGTAGTTCGATATAGATGTTTCCAATACTAATTCAGCTAATTCCTGATCTTTTTCAGTGATAAAGTAATCTTGAGGCATAAAAGGGTTCTCTTCTAAAACCGCTGCATAAGGAGCGCTCTGGTGAGAATTTCTGAAATTTAGTTGGATATAAACAGGTTCATTTCGATTCAAACGAATATCATGAAACGATTTCTCTGCATCCGTTGTCATAATCTGATCCTTATAAAAGCGGAATGGAACTTCATCAACACAATGGGTTGATATAACAATACCTCTAGGGCAAAATCTTGCTTCTTCCACAAAGTGTACATGCTCCATAATCGAATCATGATTGATCAGATAGTTTAAAATCCATACACTTTCTCTGCGCTTTAACTGAAAATGATTCAAAAACCAACGAACAAATTCCTTCTTATCCTCAACCGAGACCGGCATTTTCACTTTTATGCCCTCCTTTTTAAACAGAGAAATACTATTCCTCGTTACCAGACTGCAAACGGGCCATAAATGTTTCTACTTCTTCATCAGTTGGTTCAATGGTGAGATAACGTTCGAATACGCTTTGTGCTTCCTTCACTCTTCCTTCTTCTACAAGGAAATATCCATACTCTTTCAGGAAGTCACTGTCATCTTTAAAGGTATTATATGCTTCCTGGTAGTCATTTAATGCCTCTTTAAAGTGTTCTAATTCATTATTAGCCTGAGCTAAATACCACTTATAAAGAGGTTCCTCTTCATTCATTTCACTGAGATATTCTAAAATATCCTTAATGGCCTCAAAGTCCCCATCTTCTTTCAGTCGCTCTACTAAGAATAGAGCAGCTTCTTTAAAACCAGGGTCAATAGACAAGGATTGTCTGATATGTTGATACCCTTCTTGTTTCTTCGTAAGTCTGAAGGCTAAAGTACCTGCTAGATAAAATAGATCCTTATTGAATTCGTCTTTCTTAAGTCCTTTATTTGCTATATCATATGCCTCTTCAATCATCCCTTCAGCCTCGTAGGCCTCAGCAAGCAACGGATATGCAGATTGATAGAAAGGATCTTCTTCAATAAGTTTGTTCCATACTCGAATAGCAATATCAATACGATTCGCTTGATAAGCCGTAAAACCGTAGCGGAATAAAATATCAGGTGTCATTTCGTCAGCAGCTTGGAAATAGTCAAGAGCTTGATCAAAGTCACCTTCAATAGCAAAGGCCTCAGCGAGGCGTAATGTAATATCTGTTTCCCCCATCTTCTGATCACGTCGTAAAGCTTTCTCGTAGTATGGAATACTCTTTTGATATTCCCCCACTGAGAACGCCAATTCACCTAAAGCGAAATCGATAACTGGTTCATTTGGAGAAATATTCTTTGCTAATAGTAACTTTTGTTCAGCTACTTCAAATAGACCTTGAGCTTGATAAAGGTCAGCAAGCTGAACGAGTGCTCCTAAATATTCTTCGTTATCTTCTGGAATTTGATTTAAGAGATCGATGGCTTTCTCATCATCTTCTTGGTCTACATAAATCTCTGCAAGTAAGAGTGTTAATTCATGTTCTCCTGGGTAACGTTGCTTAAGTTCTTCTAGTACATCTTTTGCTTCTTCAACCATTCCCCATTGCATGAACATTTCTGCTATTGTATATTTTTCCTCATCTCCAGCACGAGATAACTCCGTACGTAATGTTTCTACAGCTTGCTCGGTTTTTCCTGCATTCATATATTGAATGGCTTGTTCTATGCCTTGCATGTCTACACCCTTTCATCAACTCATAAAATGGTTCGGTATGGAAGCTTTAAAATACCTTCCATATCCCTCCAGATCGTTCACTTCTGTGTGAGAACGAATAATTTGACCACGTAACACTGTAACACATGGGATAGCTTTATGATAAAACATTTGATCAGGTGTATCAATTTGTGTTTCAGTATGAAGACGAAAAAGGTTATAATCTGCATCACCTGAATACATAAATTCTCCCTTATATGGGTAAATTCCTGTCGCCCTTAAATTTTCTTTTGTCAAAGGGCACTCCCCTAATACGCGTGGTAATGTACGAACATTATGATGCTCCGCTAGTTGAAGCCATTTCGAATAGGAAAGAGGACCTTCGTTTTTCACGACTGGTGTAACAGGGATAAAAGAAGGATCCTGAGCCTGCGCAATCCACCCCCACATTTTGTTTAAAATATCCTCTTTTGTCTCTGCTTGAAACAACACAAAAGGAACTCGTTCATTGCCAAAAAAGCGAATCATTTCAGGGGTTAGTTTATTTACAGAAACAAGTGGCGCAATCATATAATCGATCCCAAGACCATCTAAGCGGTGCTTCATCATTTGAAATTCTTTAGCCATATTTCTTGAAGATGAAATCGGACACTGGACAATAAGCAAGGTGGTACCTCTAAACATATAACGCCGGACAAGAGCCGATTGAAATTCAGTTTGATAAAGAGGGAATTGTAAGTCTATATGAACCTTACCAGGGGAGATCCAAAAACGATCCATATTTATAGTCATCGTTTCCCTGTTTAATTTATAGGGTTGTATCCATTTCCCATCCCTCACCCCTAATGACGCTTGTTTCCATTTTCCTTGAGCAAAGCATTGGTTTGCCTCTATACAATAAGCCTCCATACGACTTGTCCCCTTTACTAGCTTTTGGTACAAGGTATGAAGGCAAATTGGTTGTTATGACTTTCTACATTATGCTTGCACGTAAAGAGAATCTAAATCTTCAAAGAAATTGGGATAGGATATAGAAATACAAGATGGATTCTCTAAAATGATCTCTTCTTCACATACTAAAGAGGCTACAGCCACCATCATTCCAATACGATGATCATGATAAGAAGAAAACACGCCACCCTTAAGAGGATTTGAGGAGCCTTCTATAACCATGCCATCTTGAGTAGCATCTGCTTTAACTCCCATTTGATTGAGTGTATCTACAACAGCTTTAATTCGGTCTGTTTCTTTATACCGCAGTTCTTCTGCATCTTTAATAATCGTCTTCCCTTCTGCTCTTGAAGCAAGAAGAGCAATGATAGGAAGTTCATCTATTAAACGCGGAATGAGTTCCCCAGACAAAGTGGCTCCGTTTAACGTTCCGCCCTTTACGGTAATATCGCCAACCGGTTCATCACCAATGTGTCGGGTAGTATTAATCTCCATGGATACACCCATATCTTTTAAGACATCTATAATTCCAGTTCGTGTAGGGTTTAATCCTACATCTTTTAACGTTACTTCACTATCTTTTTTCAATGCTGCTGCACACATAAAGAAAGCAGCAGATGAGATATCACCAGGCACTTCAATGTCTACTCCTGTTAACGTTTGACCTCCCTCAAGATGAATTAAATCATCTTCACGGACCACCTTAACACCAAATGCTTCTAATAAACGTTCAGTATGATCCCTCGTTTTAACAGGTTCCATCACGGTGGTTGTTCCTTCTGCAAACAATCCAGCTAGTAAGACGGCTGACTTCACTTGAGCACTATTAACAGGAAGACGATAATGGATTGGCTTTAAAGCTTGTCCTCTAATACTTAGAGGCAAGAGATTTCCGTGTTCTCTACCATCAATGGTTGCACCCATTTCGCGCAAGGGATCAACTACCCGGTTCATTGGTCGTTTAGACAAAGAAGTGTCTCCAAATAAACTATAATGATTCGGTATTCCAGCCAGTATCCCTAGAAGGAGGCGTGTGGTTGTACCTGAATTCCCTAAATTTAATGGCTCCACAGCCTCTGACAGACCGTTCAACCCTTTTCCAACAATGGTTACTTCGTCATCGTTCTGCTGAATTTGGACCCCCATAGCGCGAAATACATTAATGGTTGTTATGCAATCTTCACCTGTTAAGAAATGTTTAACCGTGGTTTTGCCCTCCGCTAAAGAGCCAAGCATAATAGACCGATGTGAAATGGACTTGTCTCCGGGTACCCTTAGGGTTCCCCTTAAAGAATGGGGCCTTGGTTTAATTTCCATCTGATTCATATATTCACTACCTTTGTTATTCAATGGTTACTTCATATCCGTTAGATTGCAAGAGCATTTGAGCGTGTTTTTGGTCTTTCGCTGTTTGAAAACTCAAGCGTAACGCTCCTGAAATTCCTTCTCTGATCTCAAGAATTTGGATATTTACGATACTAATCGTTTCCTGGGCTACAATATGGGTAACCTCAGACAGGGCTCCAGGCTGATCATGAATATCTACGTACAGATCATAAAAGGAAGGGATGGCACCTTTTTGCTTAACAGGCAAACCATCTCGGTACTGCTTCGCCTGTTCTAAATACGTATGTAGTTCATCATGTTCTAGTGTCTCGACTAAAGATTTTAGGTGGTCCATCTCGTGAATCCAATCAGAAAGGAGTGAAATCATCGTTTCACGATTCTGGAAAAAGATATCATTCCACATTTTCGGATGACTTGAAGCAATTCGTGTAATGTCTCGAAACCCTCCAGCAGCTAATTCATGTAAAAAAGGATGAGTATCATGCCAAGATCGAGCCTGATGCACTAGTGCAGACGCAATTAAATGCGGAAAATGTGAGATGACTCCTGTCATTTGATCATGTGCTTCCACATCGACAGTAACGAAATAGCTCCTTGTTGAGCTTAGTAACTTCTCAAGTTTAGACACATGTTCCTCACAAGCGTGCGTGCCTGGAATAAATAAATAATAGGCATTTTCGAACAGATGGGCTTTAGCAGCTTCAATCCCATTTTTGTGCGACCCAGCCATCGGGTGCCCTCCAACAAAAACGACTTTTTGATTGGTAAGAGACTCCGCAGTCTCCATAACAGGTTTTTTTACTGAACAAACATCCGTAACAATTAGTTCTTTTTTTAATTTCATCTGCTCAAGTTGTTGGATATAAGAACGCGTGATGGAAGTTGGCGTAGCTAGGAAAACGATATCAGCAAGGCTTACACCTTCTTCGAAAGATGTTACTTGCTGATCTATAATCTGATTTTGCATGGCGTAATCTAGTGTTTTGGCGTTACCATCAAAGCCGATAACAGTTGAATGCTTATTATTTTGTAAGTTTAGGGCAATCGAACCTCCGATTAACCCTAAACCTACTACAAAGATTGTAGTATGCTCCATAACTCAGCTATTTTGCACCTTCACTAATTTCCGTTCCATTGCTTCCATAACTTCCTGCATGTGTTCTTTCTTACCAATGGTTAAGCGAATTGATTGAGGAATTCCAAGAGCTTCGCCGGAACGGACAATAAATCCATTCTGTAATAGATGCTCTGTCATTTCATCTCCTGTTATAGGTAAGTGTATGAGTAAAAAGTTCGTTTCAGATGGATAATATTCTAAACCTAGTCTATCGCAAAAGGCTTCTAGCTCTTGCTTAGTCTCAACATTTTGCTCAAAGGTAGTCTCTATAAAATTCTGATCTTCCAAAGCAAGGATCGCAGCGTGCTGAGCTATTACAGATGTATTAAATGGTTCACGAGCCGGCTCTAGCTTTGTGATAATAGATTCACGTGCTATTCCATATCCGATCCTTAAAGCAGCAAGTCCATAAGCCTTTGAAAATGTTCGTGTAACTATAAGGTTTTCATATTTTCCAAGAGAATCTACTGCATTTGGAAATGCTTCATTTGAAACATACTCCATATAAGCTTCATCGAGTACCACTAACACATGGGCCGGACATCTCTCCATAAACGTATCGAACTCATCTTGAGTGAAGATGTTTCCTGTAGGATTGTTAGGGTTACATAACCAAACGACACGTGTCTCTTCATCTATTACGTTCAGCATTTCTTGCAGGTCATGATACCCGTTAATTAGAGGGACTTCACGAACTTCGGCACCTTCAATCAACGCATTATGTCGGTATTGAGGAAAGGTTGGGGTAGCCATCACCGTATTTGCACCTGGTTCTAGATACGTACGACAAATGATTTGCATAATTTCATCAGACCCATTACCAAAGATCAACTTCGTTTCATCAACCTGAAGATCTGCAGCTAGTTTTGTTCTTAACTTTCTAGCGTATCCATCAGGATAAATCTCGAGATTTGTAACCGCTTCGGCAAGGTGTTTCTGCACATGACTTGAGAAACCAAATGGATTTTCATTAGAAGCCAACTTTATAATTCTGTCTAATCCGTAAGCTTCCTTCACTTCATCGATTGTCTTGCCTGGCACGTAAGGCTTTAATTGGTTAAAAATAGGTTTTGTTCTCATGATAAACCCTTCCCTTCTTCTTGAATAAGATCCGGACGTAATTGTTTTGCTTCATGTTGATAGATATGACGAATCTCTTTTTGATTCATTTCAGTATTAACATGCATCATAACACGAATGCATCGTTCAAGTGATTGGGGTACCGGTATTTCCCTCATGCACATAACCGGAACAAACGTCCATCCTTCAATCTTACGCACTGCTTTAGCTGGAAATGTCGCATTTAAATCTTCTGTAGTGGAAATTTGAATAGACGCCACCTGCTCTGGATCAATTCCATTTTCATCAATCATTTCCTCTAACAATGAATGAGTATGATTCACAATTTCCTCTGCTCTATTCTGCTTTACTGTTGTAGCTCCTCTAACTCCTCTAATCAAACTTGACTCACCTCTTTGTGATACTCTTTCAATTCATTTCTTATCTCGTCTTTTGTAAAGGAAACAACTTGAGGATTTCCTTGTTTGGATAACAATACCATTCTTATCTCTGAGTTAACATTCTTCTTATCTCTTGTCATTCTATGTAACAATTCATGTTGATCTAAGTGATTTATGACGGAAATAGGGTAACCATGAGCCATTATCCAATTTCTGAAATTCATACGGTTCAATGAGCAATCAAAATAAGACTCACTCACTTTTAAAGCGAAATCCATCCCTATGGCCACGGCTTCCCCGTGAGTGATCTCCCCATAGCCCATTTCAGCTTCAATGGCGTGCGCTAAAGTGTGGCCAAAATTCAGAAATCGACGATTACCTTGTTCACGTTCATCCTCTGTTACAATTCTAGCTTTAACAGCTATTCCTTGCAAAATGAGGGAATTCAATAAATCCTTGTCTACATCTTCAAAATGATCAATGGAGTAGCACTGATCCAAAAATGCTTGATCATGTGCAATCCAAGCATGTTTTATGACTTCCGCCATCCCTGATCTCCACTCTGTTTTTGAGAGAGTGTTAAGTGATGCCGTATCATATATGACAGCTACAGGCTGATAAAAGTGGCCTATTAAATTCTTCCCAAGAGCATGGTTAATAGCAACTTTTCCACCTACACTACTATCATGCGCTAACAGCGTTGTTGGGACTTGCACATAATCTACACCCCTCATATAGCTAGCTGCCACATACCCAGCAAGGTCTCCAATCACGCCACCACCTAGCGCCACAATTGAAGATTGACGATCAACGCCATATTCAATAGCTTTTGTATGACAATCATAAAATACAGATAGACTTTTTGACTCCTCACCTGCAGGTACGACGTAAGTAGTAACCACTGTAGTTTCAGGAAAGCTCTGTTTCACATCATCCATATATAAAGGAGCAACATTACTATCTGTAATTATGAACACTTGCCTATATGATTTAGGCAAGTGTTCGGATATTGTATGGCGTAGCCCAGATCCAATAGAAACGGTGTAGCTTCCATGTTCATGTTTAACATGTAACTGCTCCATTAGAAGCACCTAATTTCTTCTCTGTATTGATCTAAACTTTCTTTTAATTTAGGGAACTGATCATGAGGGAATTGTTCTGTTAATGCGCGAGCAAGTTCCCAAGCTACAACATGTTCCATAACGACTGCAGCAGCTGGAACCGCGCAAGAATCGGAACGCTCAATACTAGCTTTAAACGGCTCTTTTGAATCAATATCAACACTTTGTAATGGTTTATATAGTGTTGGGATTGGTTTCATCACACCTTTTACAATTAAAGGCATACCTGTAGTCATACCGCCTTCAAATCCTCCTAAGCGATTCGTCTTACGGTAATATCCTCTATCTTCAGACCAAGCAATTTCATCATGAACTTCACTTCCATTCATGTGTCCAGCTTGGAAGCCTACTCCAAATTCAACACCCTTAAAGGCATTAATGCTTACAACGCTCCCAGCAATACGTGAATCAATTTTCCGATCGTACTGAACGTATGAGCCTATACCAGCAGGCATACCTTCTACCATTACTTCTACGACTCCTCCAATTGAATCTCCTTCTTGCTTGGCTGTATCGATTGCCTTCATCATTTTCTCTTCGGCATCTTTATCAAGTGTTCTTACAGGAGAAGCTTCAGATATCTCTTGTCGTTCTTCTATAGACAGTGTTTCATCGTAAGAAGCTGTGATACCACCAATTGTATTTACATAACCTGTTATTTTAATGTCGAGTTCGGCGAGGAGCTTCTTCGCAATAGCACCCGCAGCTACTCGAGCAGCTGTTTCTCGTGCAGAAGAACGTTCTAACACATTACGCATATCTCGGTGTCCGTACTTTAAAGCTCCATTCAGATCGGCATGGCCAGGTCGAGGGCGACTAATTGTACGACGAACTTCTTCATCATCCCCTATTGGGTCTTCTCCCATGATGTTTCTCCAATGAGTGAAATCATCATTCGTCAAAACAAGGGATATAGGGGATCCCAGGGTGTAACCATGTCTAACCCCACCCGTAATGTTAATCAAGTCCTTTTCAATCTGCATACGGCGACCACGCCCATAGCCACCTTGTCTACGTATTAAGGATTCATTTATATCCTCAGAAAGTAGTGGCATAAGAGAAGGGATCCCTTCTACGATTGTTGTAAGTTGTTTTCCATGTGATTCGCCTGCAGTTAAATATCTCATCTAAACTCTCCTTTTCTCAGCTAAACTTTATGAATTTTGTCTTACTATATCATATCCTATAGGTGCTGTGTTCATCATTATTAAAAAATTGTATGATCTATCTAAATATCCAAAAAAGTCTGAATTTTTTATTACAGCTCAAAACGTCTTCTCTCTCTTTCTTAACTCTTTTTATAAAAAAACGTATCCGCTATCTCGAAATTATATGTATGTGCATTAAATATTTGTTCTGTACTTCCTACAAATAAAATACCATCTTTATTTAAGGCATGACTAAAACGTTTATACACTTCACTTTTAGCTGCCTCAGTAAAGTAAATCAAAACATTTCTACAAATAATCAGGTCAAAATGGGATTCATATTCATCAGATAACAAATTGTGTTTTTTAAACGTTACAACCCTTTTGATGTCTTCTGAAACTTCAAATAAGTTGCCTTTTGGCTTAAAATATTTAGATTTAATGTGAGGAGGAACCTCCTTTAAAGAACGTTCAGGATATATTCCTTGTTTAGCTCTGTACATTACATTTTCATCAATATCTGTAGCCAATATATGAATGTCTTTCAAAGGGAAAAATTGACTCAATACCATAGCAAGTGTATAAGGCTCTTCGCCAGTGGAACAAGCAGCACTCCAGACTTTTAAAGATTTCTTACCTTTGACTAGATCTGGCAATAATTTTGATTCTAGCACTTCCCAACGCTTTTGATTCCGATAGAATTCAGACACATTAATCGTCATCCGATCAAGAAATTCAAAAAACAATTCATCATCTTTTGATAGAGCTTGAAAATAACGATCGAAACTCTTATAACCTCGTTTATCCCGAAGGGTCGTTAACCTGCGTTTCATTTGTGCTTCTTTATACAACGAAAGATCAATCCCAGTCTTACGTTTAACTTGATTAATAAATCCTTGATAGTCCTCTGCCATTTCCTATATTTCTCCTCTTCTCCATTATTGCCCATGTATATGAATCTTCTTAATCTTAATAAATGGCCATGTCAATGTAAACAATCTTTCGCCGCTGCTACTAGTAAACACATTCTTTCAGTCATCCCTAAAAGGAATAAAAAAAGGCGCAACCTTAGGTGGTTACGCCCTTTTTAATCATACTTTCATCGACCGATAATTCTAATAAAGCCAGTTCTGATCGTTCTTTTCATAAGAAACAAGTTCTTGATCCTTAAAGAAAAGACCAATCTCGCGCTGAGCGCTCTCCGGAGAGTCAGAACCGTGTATAACATTCTTGCCTACTGTAAGACCAAAGTCTCCTCTTACAGTACCTGGCAAGGCTTCTGATGGATTTGTTTTCCCCATCATTTGACGAGACGTCGCGATTACGTTTTCACCTTCCCATACCATTGCAAAAACAGGACCAGATGTGATGAATTCGACCAACTCACCAAAGAAAGGCTTTTCTTTGTGCTCGCCATAATGTTCCTCTGCTAGACTTGAAGGAATTTGCATTAGCTTCCCACCAGCTAATTTAAATCCTTTTCTTTCAAATCTACTTACAATGTCCCCGATTAAATTTCTTTGAACTCCGTCTGGTTTGACCATAATGAACGTTTTTTCCATTTTCTCCACCTCTTAGTTATGTAGAATTATGAAAGCGTTTAAATGTTTAACCAGATGAAATTCTATCAAATTTTCGGAAAAGTAGCAAACGTTTTCTTATGATTTACGTTTTCCTATGTATTTGGCAATTTTCATAAGGGTTTGTTTCTCTTTTTGATTGGGAAGGATATCTAGCGCCTCATATGCTTTGTTGAGGTAACGTTCACTTAAAGCAAACGACTGGTCAATCGCTCCAGATTCTTTAATTTTCTCGATTACCCATGCCATATCAGTCTTTGTAACCTCTTCTTTTTGGAATAAGCTTTGTACTTCTTGCTTAAACCTTTCATCTTGATCCATCGCATAAAGAACGGGGAGTGTAATATTCCCTTGCATTAAGTCGCTCCCTGCAGGCTTCCCTAATTCCTTTTCTGTCGCTGTAAAATCTAATACATCGTCGATGATCTGATAAGACATGCCTACATAATAGCCATACTTAAATAAAGCTCTTTCAACTTTTTCGTCAGCTCCAGCTGCTACTGCACCAAGGCGACAGCTTACAGCAATTAAAAGAGCTGTTTTTCTTTTAATTCTACGTAGATAAGTACGGAGGTTTTGATCCCAATCAAATTTATCTTTAATTTGCTCTATTTCACCCACACAGACCTCTACAATTGTTTTGGATAGGATTTGATGGGCTTTAGCGTCTTCTAAAGTCGATAAGCTCTCAATTGCTCTGGCAAAGATATAGTCTCCTGTATACATTGCCACACGATTGTCCCATTTAGCTTTAATTGTCTGCTCGCCCCGT
This sequence comes from Pontibacillus chungwhensis, assembly GCF_030166655.1. Lineage (GTDB taxonomy): Bacteria > Bacillota > Bacilli > Bacillales > BH030062 > Pontibacillus. The sequence continues at coordinate 2,234,598 of NZ_CP126446.1, forward strand.
CTGAGCTCAGCGTCATCAATCACATCATCATGAACAAGTGATGCCATATGAATAAGCTCTAGCGCTACTGCTACATGCTTAATTCTCTCGATATCATAATGACCAAACTTAGCTGCTAATAAAACAAAAACAGGACGGATACGTTTTCCTCCTGCTTGTAACAATTGGGTAGAAGCTTCTCTTAAGATGCTATGATCAGCTTGAATTGTCGTGTTGAGAGACTTTTCTATTTTATCAATATCTTGTTTTAAGTGTGGATAGATCATCGCTAATTTCATCGGAGTCACCTTTATATCATTTTCTTACTTCAATGGTTTTGTTCCAAGATGCATGGCAGCTACGCCACCAGTGTATCCTTTAACTTCAACATCTTTCAATCCTGCTTGTTCGAACAAACGCTTTAACTCTACTCTTCCTGGAAAGTCCTTTGCAGATTCATGGAGCCAAGCATATTCGTTATAGCTTTTAGCAAATAAACGACCAAGAACTGGCATGATATATTGGAAGTAGAAGTAGTAAGCTTGCCTAAATCCAAACGCAGTAGGCTGAGAAGTCTCAAGACAGACTACAATACCTCCTGGTTTAACAACTCGAGTCATTTCTTTAAGGACTTGCAAATAGTCTGGAACATTTCGCAATCCAAACCCGATTGTTGCATAATCAAAGCTATTATCTTCATATGGAAGTTCCATAGCATCTCCATGAATAAAATCTACGTAATCAAGATTAAGATCATTTTTCTTTTCTTTGCCTACACTAAGCATATTCTGGCTAAAATCAAGACCTACGACTTTACCTGATTCCTTTACTTTATCAGCAAGAGCAATGGTCCAGTCTCCTGTTCCGCAGCAAACATCGATAGCTGTTTCTCCCTTTTGAACATTCATACGACTCATAACATCTTTACGCCAAGCTTTATGACGCTGAAACGATATGATGGAATTCATAACGTCATATCGATTATAGATTTTTTCAAATACATGATGAACACGTTGTGATTTTGTTTGTTGGTCCATTGATTACCCTTCCTCCACAGCTTGATGTTTCAGATAAAATGAATGATAGATATGATGTTGGAGGTACGTTTTAAGTGAACTGAAGCTCCCTGGCAACTGTGCTAAAGACTGCTCAACTGAAACCATTTGCTTCTTCATATATTTTTCTATCGTTCGGAGAGCTTGTGCACCGTTTTGGTGAACGAGCGTGCTTTTAATTAACAATTCAATTAAAGGGGAGTTCTCACGCTTACGAAAACGACGGTCTTCATCTTGTAATCGTTTGGCTAATAACCAATCCCCCGCCACCTCATTCATCACAGGTTGATTTACAAATTCCGCTACCCGTTGAATCAATAATGATTCGACTTGTTTTAAAGCATCCATTACTTGAGCTATCGATGGAAAATCCTGATTGTAAATCTTCATTTTTAATTCATTAATTTCTTTAATAGCAGAAGCTAGTGTATGAATCATTGGTAAATCCTCAATTTTAGACAAAAGGTAATAGTACAGCCCACTGTAATAGTCTCCAGCTAATACGGTCAACTGTCGACTCTTTGTTACATGGTCTTCTTCATTCGTTTTGGATGAATTCACAAGTTCATGCGTATCTAGAGCTATTTGTACTAGCATCGTTGAGATTATATATTGTTTCTGTTTATCTTCACTAAGGTCTGTATCTTTTAGTAAAGACGTAAGAAACATTAGTTTATCTTCACAAATTACGGGTTCAGGTATAAATTTGGCTAAATAAGGATGTTGGATTTGATGTTCAATACTAGTTCTTAAATGTTCGATATTCACGTTTGTATTCTTCACTGACATCACCCAAAGCCTTTCGTGCCGTATCTCGGCTTACTGTCGTCTATTATAGCATATCCGGTCGGATCAACACATTTTTGAATAACTATAGTGTGCCCATTATTTAAAAATGATTATATGTATAAAAGAAAAAGCAGAGCGTTCAGGTCACTCTGCCTCGGAATTCATCTCGCCGTGACTTGTTTGAATCTGTGCTTTTCCCCTTACTTTAACCGCCGAGGTATGCTCTGTAAACTGGGCTATCATGACTTCTCCGGTATCAAGCTTCTCTGAGTGATGGAATCGAGTATCAGTACCTCTGGTAAGGCCAATCACATTCACTCCATCTTCAAGAGCCTTTATTACAAAAAAATCTCCGCTAGACTTTTGGTTGCTCATCTCAATCCTCCTAGAGCTAATCTTTATTTAATATCTCTTAAATTGCCATGTGTGTCAATTCATTAACACTGTTAAGGAACAGCTTTTCCTACATAAATGTGAAAATAAGGCTGACCCATAACTTGAGTCAGCCTTACTCATTATGCCCTTTATGTAATTACTTAACGGAATCCTTAAGGGCTTTACCTGGTTTGAATGCTGGTACTTTGCTAGCAGAAATTTCGATTTCTTTACCAGTTTGTGGGTTACGACCTTTACGAGCCGCACGTTCACGTACTTCAAAGTTACCAAAACCAATTAGTTGTACTTTATCACCGTCTTTAAGTGTTTCAGTGATTGAATCAAAAACTGCATCTACAGCTTTTGTAGCATCTTTTTTAGAAAGATCACTTTTCTCTGCAACTGCATTGATTAGATCTGTCTTGTTCATGCTATTCACCTCCTCCCAGGAAATGGTTACGCATCATTTTGTGCCAAGATCGTAACATGATGTTACATACATTTGTGCACAATTTTTTAACGTTTTATACGTGTGTGCATCAAGAAAACTTGATGACAAGCCTTATATTAAACGATGATGCGAGTGATTTCAATAAAAACAACAAACTTTCTTCAACAAAAAGGCTGATACATCAAGTCTTCGAGCCCATTTTCTCCCTTCCACCTTGTTTTTTCTGAATTATTAAACAAAACCCAAAACCCTTGATATGAAAGGGTTTTGGGCATATGGATAAGATTTCTATTTTACATGTATTAGGGAAATGAAATCCCTCTAAAAAATTTCTTAAAAAAAATAAAAAAAGCGGTGGTTAACCGCTTATAAAATGATGGCAATAAGCCCTCCACTGCCCTCATTGATGATTCTTTCGAGGGTTTCTTTAAGTTTATATCGAGCATTCTCTGGCATTAAAGCAAGCTTCGCACCAATACCTTCCCTCACAATAGAACTTAGTGAACGCCCGAATATATCAGAGTTCCAAATGGATAGTGGGTCTTCTTCAAAGTCCTGCATCAGGTACCGAACAAGTTCTTCACTTTGCTTCTCGGTTCCAATAATAGGGGCGAATTCAGACTCAACATCTACCTTCACCATATGAATAGATGGAGCTACAGCCTTAAGACGAACGCCAAACCTTGATCCTTGACGTATAATTTCCGGTTCATCTAAGAACATGTCTTCAAGGGCTGGCGCTGCAATACCATATCCTGTTTGTTTTACCATCTGAAGGGCTTCAGACACCTGATCATACTCACGTTTTGCATGGGCAAAATCTTGCATAAGCTGAAGCAAATGGTCTTTCCCTCTAATTTCTTCTCCTACAATCTCTTTTAGAACTTGATCGTACAAATAGTCAGGAGCTTGGAGATCTATCTCAGCCACTCCTTCTCCCATTTCCATACCAGCTAACTGTGCTTTATCAATGTAGTCGTAGTCTGAGAACTGTCCGACTACTCGGTCCACGTCTCTTAATCTTTTAATGTCTTTCACAGTATCTTGAATCGCATCTTGGTAGTTTTTGCGAAGCCAATGACCTTCGTTTAAAACCATAACCCAGCTTGGTAAATTCACATTAACTTCAAGGACAGGGAATTCATATAATGCTTCTCGAAGCACATTATAAACATCACTTTCTCTCATGCCTTCCACACTCATTGATATCACAGGAATATCATATTTCTCTTGAAGTTTTTGTCTTAATACCTCTGTATCTTGGTGGTGTGGGCGAACAGAGTTAATAATCATAATAAATGGTTTTCCTACTTCTCTTAATTCTTCCACAACACGTTCTTCCGCTTCAACATAGTCTGCTCTTGGAATCTCACCAATTGTCCCATCTGTTGTTACAACTACACCGATTGTGGAATGTTCTGTAATAACTTTTCTTGTTCCAATTTCAGCAGCATCGTGAAATGGAATGGGTTCTTCATACCAAGGGGTATTAATCATTCTTGGTCCATTCTCATCTTCATAACCTTTAGCACCATCAACCGTATATCCAACACAATCTACAACTCTAAAATTAACATCTAAGCCATCGTCCACATGTACTTGAACGGCCTGATTTGGTACAAACTTCGGCTCCGTTGTCATGATCGTCTTACCTGCTGCAGATTGAGGAAGTTCATCCTGAGCTCTTGCACGTTCACCTTCATCTTGGATGTTTGGAAGGACAACAAGCTCCATAAACTTTTTGATAAATGTGGATTTCCCTGTTCTCACCGCTCCTACAACACCTAAATAAATATCTCCATCTGTCCGTTTAGAAATATCTTTAAAAACATCAACTCTTTCCAAGTGATCCCCTCCCGATCCATTTACTTCGCTTGGACAAACAAATGATGATTGCTAACGAATCTTTGCATTACAAGTCTATGATGTTGTCCTACTGTTTTATGACTTGTTTTTAAAACCTCTTCTATAGAATCTAGTCCAGCCAAAGGTTAATCCCTTTTGACCTACTACTATTGTTACTATATAAAAACGGAAGGATGATTATGCTATAGTTTTAAAGCTAAGCAAAAATTTTACGGTATTTTTGATCAGATATTTTATAGATTATGATCCCAGCAGAGGATGAGTCGGAGAAGTTGCCAAGTCATTCAACATTAGGAACACAAAAAAACCTTTCAACCAAGTTGAAAGGTCTCATTTCTTAAGATGGATTGTTTATGTCGACACCATTAAAGACTGGTTCTCCATTTTTAACAGTATATGGAAGGGAATGGGACGGCACGATAGGAGAATCTTGTACAAGTAAGTATCGAATATCGTCACCACTTGAGAAAGAGTGATCGTTCTCCTGTAAAGCTTGGTAGAGTTCTTGTCGATAGTCTAAATATATTTTTCCTTTTGCATCCATTACTACGGGAAGTTGAGTTTCAGAATACGGACTTTTTATAGTAGGGTTTTGTTTTAATCCAATCTTTTCATAATCAATTTTATAAACATCTTTTGCAATCCGTTCTCCGTAAGGGGCATACTGATGCTCATTTCTATACGCTGTGATACGATTATTAATTTTTTGTAGTTCTTGCGTTGCTCTTAAATCCATCACTTTCACAGTCGGATCTTCTTCGGCATAAATGATGACATATTGATAAACGCCTCCGCGTTCAAACGAATTACCTGGAGCTTCTGAGATAAGATTTTCTTCTCGCAAGCGTTTATAGTCAATGGGATACTTTTGAAAAATATTCGTATCTTGGTCTCTCGTCTTAATTGGTAATGCGTAAGGGTTGTTCTTCTTAAATTCATCCACAGCTGCTTGGAGAGACTCTAGTTGAACTTGGTTTGGTGTTTGGTTCTTAGAAAGACGATCGTCCGGATATAAACAACCAGTTAAAATGAACGCTGCCAGCAAGAGCACCGCCATTTTCTTTATGTACATACTTCATACCTCCACTTCTTAAGATGTAGGTCCACTAAAGACGATATAAAATATAATGAGTCCTGCTACTATCATAAATATGTATGCTAAAAATGCAGTGATTCCACTTAAAATCCCCTTTAACTTATGACGACTAAGTAAAATCAAGCCAATGGAGAGGAACATAAATATAATACCAGCAAAAGAAATATACATATTTAACATCGATTTTGACAACGAATTCAACTCCTTTTGCATGTGTCAACTTTCACGAAATTTATTATACCACAACTTACAAGCTTACCATATGCTAGCAAGAAACCCTTTTCATTCTTTTATACACCAAAAAACCGAGGTGAATGGGGCGAGTTCACCTCGGTTTGACTAAATAGTACCCTTTACATACAACCCTAGTTGAAATCCTGCTGCGTTTTATAGTATGCAATCATTCATGTATTGGTATCCTCAAGTGCCTATTTGTGACTATTTTTTAAACATTTGATTTAATTGGTTCATATCCATGTTATTGTTCGTAATAGCTTTAACAATTTTGTCTTCTTTTTCTTTAGAGACAGGCTTGCCCGCCATTTTAGATAACTGCTTCACAAGATTACGAACAGTTTTCTCATCTTTAAAGTTTGCATTCTTTACAGAATCAGCAACTTTCATAATTTCATCCGGAGAGATGTTGGCTTTATTTTGAAGATGCTCAAATGCTTTCTTTTGAAATCCGCTCACGTAACTTCCTCCTTATAATAAACTTTCAAACACAGTATATGCGAAGGAAGTGTAAGCGTGATGTATTCATAAGAAATTAATCACCTAACACATTTGATAAGTCTTCCATTTCGTGTCGACGTCCTCTTGTCATTAATTGATCGACAACATCTTTAGCCTCAGCATCTTGGAATAGAATTTGCTCAATTCCAGCTGTAATTGGCATTTCAACACCTTGCTGCTGAGATAGTTTATAAGCCGCATTTGTTGTACGAACGCCTTCAACAACCATTCCCATGTGCTCTAATACATCATCAAGATCTTTACCTTGACCTAATAAATATCCAGCACGGTAATTACGACTATGCTGGCTCGTACAGGTTACAATAAGATCCCCAACCCCTGTTAAACCTGCGAAAGTTAAAGGACTTGATCCCATAGATGTGCCTAGACGCGCTATTTCAGCAAGCCCTCTTGTTATAAGGGCAGCTTTTGCATTATCGCCGTACCCTAATCCATCTGAGATTCCTGCACCTAAAGCAATAATATTCTTTAGTGCTCCTCCCAACTCAACTCCAACTACATCCGGATTTGTGTATACACGAAAGTTCTCGTTTATAAATAAATCTTGTGCTAATTCGGCTGTTTTCATGGTTTCAGAGGAAACCGTTACAGTAGTTGGCTGTCGTAGCCCCACTTCCTCAGCATGAGATGGACCACTAAGAACAACGACATCATCATAGTATTCCCCGCTCATCTCTTCTGTGATCATTTCAGAGACCCGCTTTAGAGAATCTGGATCAATTCCCTTAGTAGCATGAATAAGCGTTACTTTATGATCAAGAACGGATTGTAACTGTTGACAAACGTCCCTGATCGCTTTAGTAGGAACGACCATTACAACAGCAGTAACGTCTTTAACAGCTTCCTTTAAGTCGGTATAAGCCACAATGGATTCAGGTAAGGTGACTTCTTGCAAGTAGTTCTTATTCTGGTGTAAGTCGTTTATTTCATTGGCCTGCTCCGGGCGATGAGTCCATAAACGAACATCATGGTGGTTATCGGCTAACACAATGGACAAGGCTGTTCCCCAACTGCCTGCACCTAATACGGCTACATTTGCCATGCCTTCACTCTCCCCTTATTTTCGTCTACGTGCATAAATCTTAACCGGCGTACCTTCAAAACCAAACGCATCACGAATTCGGTTCTCTAAGAAACGTTCATATGAGAAGTGCAATAGATCCGGATCATTTACAAATACCACAAAAGTTGGCGGTGATACTGCTACTTGAGACATGTAAAAGACTTTTAATTTCTGCCCCTTTAAGGAAGGTGCCGGATTCATTGCTAAAGCATCCATGATTACTTCATTCAGCACATTAGTCTGTACGCGTTTGGTGTGATTCTCACTAGCTTGTAAAATACTAGGTAATAAAGTATGGACACGCTTTTTTGTTTTAGCAGATAAGAAGACGATAGGTGCATAATCAAGGAACTGAAATTCCTGACGCACTTTATCCTCAAATTTCTTCATCGTTTTATCGTCACGCTCGACGGCATCCCATTTATTTACCACAATGACAACAGCTTTACCTGCTTCATGGGCATAACCAGCAATGCGTTTGTCCTGCTCGATAATTCCAGATTCGCCATCTAGAACTACAAGGACTACATCGGAGCGCTCAATTGCTTTGAGGGCTCTCATTACACTATACTTTTCAGTCGTTTCATACACTTTACCGCGCTTACGCATTCCCGCCGTATCGATGATGATATAATCGCGATCATCCTTTGTAAAGGATGTGTCAATTGCATCTCTTGTTGTTCCTTCGATGTCGCTTACGATGACGCGTTCCTCACCTAGCATTGTGTTGACAAGAGAAGACTTTCCTACATTCGGTCGGCCGATTAAGCTGAACCGAATTGTATCATCATCTTCATCTTCCTCTACACGTTCAGGGAAATGATTAACAACTTCATCAAGCATGTCTCCAAGCCCAAGTCCGTGTGTACCAGAGATTGGATATGGCTCACCGAATCCTAAAGAATAGAATTCATAAATCTTTTCTCTCATCTCAGGATTATCAATTTTATTAACAGCAAGCACTACAGGCTTATTAGATTTATAAAGTAGCTTAGCTACCTCTTCATCTGCCCCTGTAATTCCATCACGGCCATTTACCATAAAGACAATAACATCAGCTTCATCAATTGCAACCTCAGCTTGTCCTCTCATTTTGACTAGTAAAGGCTCGTCTCCTTGCTCTATTCCACCTGTATCAATTATATTAAACGTGGTATTTAACCATTCTGCTTCTGCATAAATACGGTCTCGTGTTACACCAGGCGTATCTTCAACAATCGAAATACGCTCTCCAACTAATCGGTTAAAAATGGTGGATTTCCCAACATTCGGTCTACCGACTACAGCTACTACAGATTTTCGCATGAAAGGTTCACCCTTTCTTATCATATTCTTATTTTTACAATGTCTTTCTTAAACGCGTTTCACGCTTAACGCTCTTTGAAATTCGACGATTGCAAATGAAGAAGCAAACCCCTCTTGTCAAGTAAGAAGGGTTTACTCTTAACTTTTTCATTTTAGCAGAAGGATTTGAAACTAACAATCCTTTTCTAGCACAATTAGAGCACCTTCCGAGCACTTCATTAATGTTTAACGATAATATAGAGCTCGTCACTCAATGCATGAGAGATGCCATCCAGTATCGCTTCAAGGTTTGCGGCCACTTTATCCATTTCTTCCTTAGAATCACAAATAAAGATTGGAGCACCTCCATCGACTTTATCACGACTCGTCGTAATGGCTGCGAGCACCATTTTTTCGACTTTCATTGAAGATCTCCCTCCTCTTTATTGGCTTTAGATTCTGACGGCATCCGTATAGCATTTTCAAGCACAGGAACAGCTCCAATAATTTTTACTGCTTTTTCTTTATCCCTCTCTTGTGGTAAAACAAAAACTCCGATTCGGCCATCGTCCAGATCCCTCTTAATTAACGGAACCAGTGCCGGTGTACCACTGTCTCTGAAAACGCCCATTGAAATGGAGATATCGTGTAGAATGGCTTGTCGTTGGCCAAGATTCGCTATAGTGGATCGAACATTAAAGTTTTTAGGTGTTAACACGAACCCCATCCCGTACTCACCAATTTCCTTTTGCCTCTGAGGAAGACCAATGTTCATGATATAAATATTATCAACATACAACCCTGCACCCTCAAAATGAGGGTCTACATATTCGATATCTACTATATCCTTTAATGTCTTCCCACTCATGAATTTGCGAACGATGAAATAACAAATCAGAGAAACAAAAAGAGCTACCCATATGTTCCATACAAGGAAGCTAAGCGTTGCTAATAAAGAAGTAAAGATGACGAGGTAGTTCCTGGCTTCAAAAGCAATGGCAATTCCTTCTATATATGTATTTCCCCTCGGGACCAATTCATAAGAATCTAATTCAGTCAATGTATTCCTCTCCATATTTCTCACTTCCCTAAACTGAGAAGCTGCAATCGTTAAAAACGTTACTGCAGTAAATTCCATTTCCATAATAGCAGGTACAGCAATAGTCCCAAGAGATGCTGCAATAAACCCGAGTGAAATGTGTATGACTTTCCCATGTAAATAAGTAGGGTATTGACGATAATCTGCACGTAACATCACGAGTCGAACTCCCACTCCAATAATTAACCCAAATATAATGGGATAAGTATATTCATTCATGAACGAAATCCCGCCTTTCTTCTCACACGATTCAATACTGCCTGTTCAAATGTTCTTGCAACCGAAGCCACCGCAGAGTTCAACATTACGATCACAGAAACAAGACTAAGCACATCCAAATAACCTGCATCTCCAATGGGGGCACTGACATTGTATCCCATCACAACCATAGAATAGATAAACTCTCCAAACACTGAACCAAACCCCCAAATAGCTAACCGGACCATCATGGACTCCACTAAAAAATAAAGGAGTATATAACATAACAGCGACAATAGAATTAATCTTGGCATCACTACCCATACAGGCACAACAGTCTCCCATAAAAGCATACCTGCATATCCAATACTAACGATTATAGAAGCAAAGGTTGGATAAACCACTTTCTTCCTATTAATCAGAATAGCTATGCAAACGCAAGTAATAATGATGGCAGTTAGACTGAAACGGAAATGAAAAATGGCTACAGACTCATTAGAACTAATAATTAAGACCAATAGAAATAAACCAGCAAGAAAACGTTCCCGTGTCTTAGCCATAAGGAATGTAACCACCACCCAAACGCACCAGCTTACAAAATAAAAGATCAGCCCTTCTCCCATGACTTCCACCTTCCCTCCTTTCATTATGGGTCATTTGCATGATTTCTAATCATGCATAACTCTTCTGCAAGGGAAAATACTACATTCCAAGAGGAGGTGTTTTCATGGGTAAAGACCGTCAGCAAAAGAAGCTAAAGAAAGAAAAACGTGTTGAAAGTGATCGGGACACAGAGACTCATCCGAAGGGCAGTACGTACTTAGATACACCAGAACAAGCAAGAAAAGATCAAAAGCTATAAAAAAACCCATTGCCCTATAGGGCAATGGGTCATGATTTTATTAAAATGTTGTAATCCTTTGTTCGAGCCATGTCTTCGTAGAACCGGTATAAATATGAGGTTTTCCATCCAATTGATACGTTTCTTTTGCTCCTAGTAGCATCATGGCAATCCTAAACTCCTCATGAACGTGATCCACTTTTTTAATTAGTGTTTCTAGATCATCTTTCATTAGAGTTCTAAGAAGCTGGCCTGCCATACCAAAGGCATTTGCGCCTAAAACGAATGACTTCGCACCATCTAAACCATTACGCATTCCTCCAGAAGCAATTACATTACATTCAGGAAATACACTTTTTACCTCTTTAATAGAAGTAACCGTTGGAATTCCCCAACCATTATACGATTCAAGAGGTTGTTTCCTACGTTTATTCTCCACATTTGAGAAATTAGTTCCGCCTTTACCGCCTACATCTATATACGAAACACCAATTTCCTTCAATTGACGCGTGGTTTCTTGAGAAATACCAAATCCGACTTCTTTTAATATGACAGGGACCCCGACCGATTTAACGATTTCCTCAATTTGTTGTAAGCGGGTAGTAAAGTCACGGTCTCCTTCAGGCATGATGAGTTCCTGCAATACATTCAAGTGAATTTGCAATGCATTGGCTTCTAACATATCTACAGCACGCTTCGCTTGTTCAAGCGTTGCTTCACTGCCCACATTAGCAAACACAATCCCATCTGGATTTTCTTCTCTCACAACTTGATAACTTTTCATTTCACGTTCATCTTTAAGGGCAGACATCTGTGAGCCTACGGCAAGTGCAATTCCCGTCTCCTTTGCAGCAATAGCAAGGTCTCGGTTAATCGCCTCCGTTTTCTCTCCGCCACCTCCTGTCATCGCATTGACAAAAAGAGGCGAACTTAGAGTAAGTTCGCCTAATTGAGTCTGCAATGAGATATCATCCCAATGGATATCTGTTAGACTTTGATGGATAATTTCCATCTCATCAAAGCTATTAATCCCCAGATCTTCACGAGATAGGGCATGTCTGATATGCTCTAATTTTCTTTTTGATCGACTCAATAACATCACCGAATTTTTAGTTTATTTTAGTTTGTTTAGTTTATCTCCGATAAAGTCCCCTAATTGGAAACCACCGTCATCATCTTTTGTATACTGTTCTACTTCTTGACGATCTTGATCAGCTTCGATTTCTTTAATGCTAAGGGAAATACGTTTTTCATCTTCATTTACGTCTAGCACCTTCACTTTTACATCTTGGCCTTCTTCAAGAACCTCTTGTGGTGTACCAATATGGTGCTTAGATATTTGAGAAATATGCACTAGCCCCTCTACACCAGGAAGAAGCTCAACGAATGCACCAAAGTTTACTAAGCGGCGCACTTTGCCTTCAAGAATGTCACCAGGTCTAATTTTTTCTCCAACCTGATCCCACGGTCCTGGAAGAGTATCTTTAAGGGACAGTGAAATTCTTTCATTATCACGGTCTACAGAAAGAACACGTACTTGGATTTGTTGTCCTTCTTCAACGACATCGGAAGCTTTATCCACGTGTTCATGGGCAAGTTGAGAGATATGGACAAGGCCATCCACTCCACCAATATCAACGAAAGCTCCGAAATCTGTAAGTCTCTGAACAGTACCGTCTAATACTTGACCTGCTTCAAGGTCCTGAAGTAAAGCATGCTTGCGTGCGTCGTTTTCATCTTCGACTACAGCACTATGAGAAAGGATTACGCGGTTTTGTTCTCGATCAAGCTCAATTACTTTAAGGGCAAGAGTTTTGCCTTTGTAATCATTAAAGTCTTCCACGTAATAAGTTTCAACAAGAGAAGCAGGAATAAATCCTCGAAGACCTACATCAACTACAAGTCCACCTTTTACGATGTCTTTAACTTCAGCTTCGAATATTTCTCCACTTTCTAATTTTGCTTCAAGGTCTTCCCAAGCTGATTCAGCATCTACCGCACGCTTAGATAAGACAATTTCTTCATCATCCATTTTCTTCACTTTTAGCGTTAACTCGTCACCTTCTGATACCACATCAGAGGCTTTCTCTACATGTAAACTAGAAAGCTCACTAATGGGAACGATGCCTTCAACTTTGTAACCGATATCGACAAGAACTTGCTTGTCCTCTACTTTTACAACCTTACCTGTGAGTACATCGCCGACTGAAACGTTCGGCATTTCTGACATTTCTTGGTTCATTTCATCCATTAAAAAGACCTCCTTCAGTTCCGCCACAACCAACCATTAATTAATCCTTGGTTCTAACTTCTAATATTTGAAGCTTTTTGTCAAGTGAAAGGCGCACTCTAGCGCTTTTTGTCTAAAAGCTTCTGAATATCTCCCATTATAACATCTGTCACCTCTTGAGATGAAGCCTTTCGCTCTCTTAATTCAGCCATAGGCACTGGTTTCCCGTAAATAACCCTTAAAGGTTCTTTCCCTTTATATGACCCTACAATCGCACATGGAATGACGGTTGCCTGGGAACGAAGAGCGAAAAAACCAGCCCCTGCTAGTCCTTTCTTCAACTCTCCGGTTTTACTTCTTGTCCCCTCTGGGAACAATCCTAAAACCTCGTTATCGTCTAGTACACCCATTGCTTGACGTAAGGCTTGACGATCTTTCATGCCTCTTTTGACTGGAAAAGCATGAATACGTTTTAATAATCCACCTATAACTTTATTTTTAAATAATTCCTCTTTGGCCATAAAATAAATATCTCTTGGAGATGTAATCCCTACAATTATAGGATCTAAATTAGAAATATGATTCGAACATATAACTACGGCACCTTTATCAGGAATGTTCTCTTTCCCCTCTACTTTTATTCGGTAGCGAGGATAAAAAATAGTTGCGCAAATTGATTTAGCTACCCCATATAAACTCATGATTATTCACCTCTGTCTAATTTATCGTGAACAACACGTAAGATTTTTTCGGCGACTTCTTTAATAGATAAAGAGGTGGTATCAATTTCTACTGCATCGTCGGCTTTCACAAGTGGAGAAACCTCACGTTCAGAATCTATTTGATCGCGTCTCCTGATCTCCTCTTTTAATTTCTCCAGATCTGAGGAAAATCCTTTTTCCTTGTTTTCTTTATGACGTCGCTCGGCTCTTTCCTGAACTGACGCGATTAAAAAGATCTTAACTTCTGCATCAGGAATAACGTGGGAACCTATATCTCGACCATCCATCACGACTCCACGTTTGGCAGCTAGCTCTCTTTGTCGTTTCACCATTTCATGGCGTACTTTCCCATGCTTCGCTACAATGGATACCTGGTTTGTCACTTGTTCTGTTCGAATATCTAACGTAACTTCTTCCCCGTCTAAAAGAACTTGTTGCCCAGCTGTTGATTGTTGAAGATCGATGACTGTCTTTTCAAGAAGATCCATTAAAGCTTCCTCTTCTTCCAAGGGAATCCCCTCTTGGATCGCTTTAAATGTAAGAGCCCGATACATGGCCCCGGTATCTATATAAACGTATGTTAATTTCTCAGCTATAATTTTGGCAACCGTACTCTTTCCGGCAGCCGCTGGTCCATCAATAGCTATTGCAATATTTTGTTTCATCCTAATCCCTCTTTCAATTGCTAAAATACAAAACAGCTCCCCTCTAAAAAAGGAAAGCATTCTTGTTCTTGCATAAACTCAAAGCTAAAAAACCTGAACTTATAATATGTAACCGCAAGTTATCCTTCAAAAGGATAACACATCACTGAAGATCCGGTCTATTGTTTCTACAATATTGGTCTCAAGGCTTTTTCCAATCCCAAAATATTCATAAACAGGCTGAACATACAAAGAAAAGTCTGTATGTAGCATTAAAGCTTGAACGATGATTAATAAGAAAGCATGAAATACTACAAGGGTTAGGAGCCATTGTTCAAAACGTTTCACGAGCTATGACCTCTTTTTGATATTAGCGTATCCGCTCACAATGAGTTTATACGTTACTGCACCTTACTTCTTCTTAACAACAATTGGCGCTCAAAACAAAAACGAATTAAGATTTCTCGATCACGATTCTCAACATCAATAAACTCGAGGGAAAGTTGATCCCGCTTTGTTTCTTTATCCTGAACGATTCGCACTATTCTAGAAGTTGATTGAATATAGTGCGTTTCACCGGAAGAAAGAGGTATGACAAACCACGTTTCTACAAGATCGTCCTCTTTTAGAGAATGATCTGCAGGAGGGATAACTGCAGCCCCACCCCCACTAACATCCAAGCTAATGGTAGTAAATGGATCTTGTCTTCCTTTAATCCCTTGTACACTTACATCTACAGCGGTTTCTACTCGAACATATTGGCGCCGTTGAATCCGAATCATGTGCTTTTTCCCTGGATTATGTAACGCTAAAACAGGGATTTTTAGTTTCTTGCGTTCTTTTACTTCTGTATGAAACATATATACGGATTGATCTTCTCCTACAAACGTGATTTTAAATTGAGTGCCTTCGAAGAAAAATCCCGTTCGACCTGTTTTCTCATTAATAGGGTAATCTATGTAGAACATATGATCATCTTGTTCTACCAGCTTACAACGAAATGATTCAGGCTCTTCATCACTATCTTGTTTTGGCTCTAACGTTAAAGGCATGCCTATTTTAATCAAAATATGTCCCTCTCTCCCCTAATCCTGGTTCTAAGGTCTTATATAACACATTATGGCAAAAAATATAAAAAAGGGAAAGATAGATACGCTATCTTTCCCTTCATCTTTATTCAAATTTCATTTCGGCTTGCTTTAATTTTTCAACCTTTTCTTCTACTCCATCATTGGCATTAATAAAGATACGATAGGTACTTTCTCCTAATGTACCAAGAAATTCGTAGCAGAGCACTTCTTCATTCAGGTCATTTTCAATTATGGCCATATGCTGCTCTTGAATATCTACATTCGGATTCACACTATTTCTAGCTTCTTTCTCTGATATTTTTGGTTCTCCCAAGTCACGCTTATGATGATTCATAAGAAAATCACGTGCAGATAATCCAAGAATATCCCCGTTATCTAAGGCTACTTTAACTTGTAACGAATCAGGGTAAATGCGAACTCCATCCTGCACATACAAGAAATTATAAACCCCTACTTGATTGTATTGAGTACTCTGGAAATTCTCCATGTTTGTATATTTGTATTGCGCTAGAAACTCTTTAGCTTTTTCAGCGCCATCATAAAGCCCTAACTCTGCTTCTTTTAGTTTTCTCTCAACCAGTATACTAATGGGATGTCCCCCTTTAACTGACATATCCATATAGCCATTCTTCTGATCGCCCCGATACGATAAACTATAGGTTGGCACCTCTGCTCCTTCACCACTCTTTGTCATCGTAACCTTTGCACCCTTTGGAATTTCGAAAATATTTTTAGTCTTTTCTCTGGCTTTCTCTTCAGATAAATTTTCACCTTTTAAAAACTGGTATTCATGATTTTCTTTAGATGCCCCAGTAAAAGTTGGGCCAAGGTCGCCTTCTGAATACCCTTCCATATTCTTCTCGACTGTTTTAAACCCATCAATTATAGTATTATCCGCTTTATCATCGTTTGCTAATGCTAACTGGACATCCATCCAGCGAAGATTATCGTTAAGAACCATGTATTGAACTTTTCGAAGCTCTTTTTCAATTTTGCCTGATTGCTTATAAAGGTTTTCTAACAACTTTACCTCTTCATCTGTAAGTGGATTTTTATTTAAATCCCTTATAGCTGTTCTGTAACTAAACTCTCCAATATTTGCAAGAAATTCTTCTGTTTTATTAAAAGGAAGCAATGCTAGAGGGAGTTGCCCAACATCATTATGCGCTTCTGAAGTAATTCTCCAAATATCAGCTAACTGCGGAGATAGCTGCTTTTGTGTATTCATCGCCAAAACTGTTCCAATTTTATCGTGCAATAAATTTGTATGATAAGATAAATCGTGGAAAGCGCGTTGATAGGAGTTCTCTGCCTGGACGAGTATAGCATTCTTCTCCTGGTGTTCCTGGTACCCCCAAACGGCAGTACCCGTCACCCCAACAGCTAACACCCCAATAAGGAGCCAACGGATCATATCAGTTTCACCCTTTCACTATTTAGCAAAGATATGTTTACCAATCTTCTTAATTTGAGGCCGACTCCAGATCCAACCGGATGTAGCCGTATTTGGATTAAAGTAATAAAGAGCATTTTGTGATGGGTCCCACCCATTCATTGCATCCATAACCGCTTTTTTAGATGTCTCATCAGGTTCTAACCAAATTTGGCCATCACTCACAGCCGTGAATGCCCTAGGTTCAAAAATAACTCCCGATACACTATTTGGGAAAGTGGAACTTTCTACGCGGTTTAAAATAACTGCCGCAACAGCCACTTGCCCTACATAAGGTTCCCCGCGTGCTTCACCATGTACGGCATTCGCCATTAATTGAATATCGTTCTGTGAATATCCTGATGGAACATTCACTGCGGTAGGTTCAGACTGTGTATCTTCTGCTTCCTGACCTCCCTGCGGAGAAGGTTGGGTTTGCTGTTCCTTCGGAGTACCACCATAATACGTAAAGTCTTTACCAGAATTAATTTGCTTTTTAACATACTGCTTATCATACTGAGTCGCATCTCTCAATTTTTGCTTTACTTCTTGCCCAGCTAAACCATCAATCTCTAAACCGAATTCCTTCTGAAAGTTTCGAAGAGCCCAATAAGTTCCCCATCCAAAAACTCCGTCAATCTTCCCCTCATAAAAGCCGATATACTGAAGCCGTGCTTGCAACTCAATCACATCATCTCCAGTTGACCCCTTTTGCAAGATTCTTGGACTGAACGCATGAGATGTTTGATCCACACTCGATGATACGGAAACCGTTAATATCAAAGCGATCAATAATATAGACATCACTCGCAACCATTTCATATCTCGTATATCCTCCTGAACAATAGTCTTTATGCACTGTAGTTTCCGAAACTATCGGCTTTTTATGCATAAGAGACCATTAAAGTCAGCGGTTGCCTTTAAATATGTTCCATATAAGTACTTGAACATCACTAAACTTACGCAGAAAAAAATAAAACCCGCTCTATATAGAACGGGTTCGGTTATGCTTTCCATTTATTTTGTTCAATAGGGATAATATCTGCAGAAGCCATATTGGCTTGCTTAACTTTCCTTATTGCGATCATCCATAAAATAATCATGAAAGGGGTAAGCGTATATAACCATGTGGATTTCCAAGCTTCTAGGATATAATCGTACAGGCCATGAAGGAAGACAGGCGTCACTAAGGCAAGCCATATGATATACATTGATTTCTTGTGGATGTCCGTTTTTCCTTTCCCCATATAATATCCCATAATCACTCCAAATAAAGCATGGGAGGAGACGGGATAAAGGGCGCGTAAAAACGCGAGTTCAACCCCATTGGCGAGTAAGTACAAAATATTCTCTACCGTCGCAAATCCAAGGCTTATCGAAACACCATAAACGATGCCATCATAGCGACCTTCAAAGTGATCTTGCTTATAGACAGCATATAAGAAAATAAACCATTTAAAGAACTCTTCAAGTCCTGCTGATAGGAGAAAGGACTTTGTTAACGGATATTGTAAGACGCCTTCTGTCTCAAAAGCGTACTGAATAAACATGATTGGGAACACTAGTAACGCTCCCATTATGAACGTTCTGAATACAATCGAAAAAGGCTTAGAGTCAAAACGGTCTTTCAAATAAAAAAACGACATGAGCGCAAAGCCCGGTGCCATTGCTGCTGAGAGTATAGTAAACACGACCGTTCCTCCTCTTTCAATTCAATCTATTTCATCGTATCATGAACATAATGGAAAGAAAATACTTGAAATAAGAAGGTGTACATATTGAAAAAAATTGTAGTATTACATACAGGCGGAACCATATCCATGAAAGAAGATAAAGACACAGGGACTGTGGCGCCAGAACAAGATCACCCATTATATGATATGCTTCCTTCCTTAGCCACTTCAGCCGAAATCGAAGATGAGGTCGTCTTTCATTTACCTTCTCCTCACATGACTCCTGCACACATGTTGAAGTTAGGGCAAAGGATTCATGAACGTTTAGCGAATGAAGAAATTCATGGCATCGTCATTACTCACGGAACAGATACACTTGAGGAAACAGCATATTTTTTAGATCTTTATTTGCAGACTCGTAAACCCATAATTGTGACTGGAGCGATGCGTTCTTCAAATGAAATTGGTTCTGACGGGCTTTATAATTTATTAACATCCGTTCGAGTAGCATGCTCTGACGAAGCACAAGATAAAGGTGTACTGGTTGTCATGAACGATGAAATCCATAGCGCAAAGAATGTGACAAAGACCTCAACAAGTAATGTAGCTACTTTTCAAAGTCCGCAATACGGCCCAATTGGTATTGTAACGAAAACAGGGATCATGTTTCACCATACCTTAACATCTCATGAGTCGTATCCAATCCAACAAATCACAAAACGTGTCTCACTTATAAAAACTTATGCTGGTATGGACCGGGAAACAGTAGAAGCGATTCGCCAAACAAATCCAGATGGGCTAGTGATCGAAGCGTTAGGGCAAGGAAATGTTCCACCCCAAATTGTTGAACCTTTAAAAGGAATGATCAATGATGGAATACCAGTTGTGCTTGTATCGAGGTGCTACCAGGGAATAGCTCAAGATGTGTATGGATATGAAGGCGGGGGACGCAGGCTTAAGGAAATGGGAATTGTCTTTTCAAACGGTTTAACAGGACCAAAAGCACGCATTAAATTAATGATCGCCTTAGAAATGACACAGAATGCCTCAGAATTGGTACATATTTTTTCATAGCTGCGCGAAAAGTCAAAGTCTTTGAGATGATTGATGGCAATTCACTCTATATGATAGGCAAATACATAAAAAGGTTCTGCGACTAACCTCGCAGAACCTTTTCTAGTTTTATTATTTCCCGCAAATAGCTGCGGCAATTGTTTCGCCATGATGTCGACCGTTTTCAATGAAAATTTCATTGTTGTTGTAGCCTGCTGCAATTACTCCTGCAATATAAATGCCAGGCACATTTGTTTCCATTGTTTCTTCATTAAAGGCCGGACGACCCGTCTCTTCTTCAATCGTAATACCCATTTCACGCAAGAAACTATGATCAGGGTGATAACCAGTCATAGCAAAAACAAAGTCATTCTTCACATCTTTTTGTTGTCCATGAACCTCATAGTATACTTTATCATGCGTGATCTCGGTTACGTTCGCATTGAATTCCATTTGAATGACTTCTTTGTTCACAAGAGCTTCAAATTCGGGTAGGATCCATGGCTTAACACTTTTGGAATAATCGGCCTGTCGATATAACACCGTTACATTTGCGCCAGCTTTAACAAGTTCTAATGTAGCATCTACAGCAGAGTTCTTCCCGCCAATGACCACTACATTCTTATCAAAGTAAGGATGAGACTCTTTGAAATAATGGCTTACCTTGTTTAATGATTCCCCAGGTATCCCCATATAATTTGGGTGGTCGTAGTACCCTGTAGCAATCACAATGTGATTCGCCTGATAAGTAACTTCTTCTCCATTATTTCGCTTTGAACAGAGCGTAAATGTATGATCGTCTTTCGTCACGTTTAACACTTTTTCATATGCATTGACTCGAAGATCCTTTCGTTTAGCAACTGCCCGATAATACGCCAATGCTTGATTACGGACTGGTTTCTTCATCTCTGTTATAAATGGCATACGCCCAATCTCTAACTTCTCGCTCGAGCTAAAAAAGGTTTGGTGAGTGGGATAATTATAGATGGCATTTACTACATTCCCTTTCTCAATAATAAGCGGGTTCATCCCTTTTTCTTGAAGCTCAATAGCAGTGGACAAACCACATGGTCCTGCTCCTACAATTATTACATCTTCTTTCTGCACGTTTCCTTCACTCCTCTATCTACAACACAGATCATCGTAACATAAGTATCATAAGGTTCTTTCGTATATAATCTTTAACATGTTTCCAAAACAAAAAAACATCTCCTACCCACATAATGATAGGAGATGCTTGCAAAAGATTCAACCTATATCCATCCACGGAAGCGTGAAGCCTCCGCCATTTTTCTAACACCAACCATATAAGAGGCAAGTCGCATATCAATACGACGAGTTTCAGCAGTGTTATACACTGCATTAAAACCTTTTACGATTACTTTGTGAAGCTTCTCTTCTACTTCCTCTTCTGTCCAGTAATACCCTTGGTTATTCTGTACCCATTCAAAGTAAGAAACCGTCACGCCTCCAGCAGAAGCTAACACATCAGGCACTAAGAGAATGCCACGTTCTGATAAAATACGTGTTCCATCTAAAGTAGTTGGACCATTCGCCGCTTCAACTACAATGCTTGCTTTAATGTTGGATGCATTCTCTTCAGTAATCTGGTTTTCAATTGCAGCTGGCACTAGAATATCACAATCTAACTCTAGCAACTGCTGATTCGTGATTGTATTTTTAAATAGATTCGTTACTGTTCCAAAGCTATCTCTACGATCAAGAAGATAATCTATATCAAGACCTTCAGGATCATGAAGTGCACCATTAGCATCAGAGATACCAATAACTTTTGCACCTTTATCATGCATAAATTTCGCTAAAAAGCTTCCGGCATTACCAAAGCCTTGAATGACGACACGCGCTCCTTGGATATCGATATCTTTCTTTTTGGCTGCTTCTTCAATACAAATTGTAACACCTTTGGCAGTAGCAGATTCACGACCATGTGATCCACCTAAAACAAGAGGTTTTCCTGTAATAAATCCTGGGTTATTAAATTCATCAATACGACTATACTCATCCATCATCCAAGCCATAATTTGAGAATTTGTAAAGACATCAGGTGCAGGAATATCTTTAGTAGGACCAACAATTTGGCTAATAGCTCGTACATAACCGCGACTAAGTCCTTCTAGTTCACGGAAAGACATTTCACGTGGATCGCAAACAATTCCGCCTTTACCTCCGCCATACGGAAGGTCTACAATCCCAGCCTTTAAACTCATCCAGATTGATAGGGCCTTGACTTCTTTTTCAGTTACATCCGGGTGGAATCTCACGCCACCTTTAGTAGGGCCTACCGCATCATTATGTTGTGCTCTGTATCCTGTAAAGATCTTAATGGAACCATCGTCCATTCGAACTGGTATACGGACAGTCATCATTCTTACAGGTTCTTTAAGCAATTCAAACACTTCGGACGGATATCCCAATTTATCAAGTGCCTTATTCACTACAGTTTGAGTTGATTTTAATACGTCTAATTTGTCATGATTTTCATTCGCAGAATCTGCTGCTTTATCGGCTACCATGAACTTACCTCCCATGAAAATTCGGTTCAGTCAATGTACATTCCATTTCTTCAGAAATTAGTATACAACTTCTTAGCACTTATGGAAACACGAAAATGAATATTTTGGTCAAAACTAAACCTTTTATAATGTAAGCGATTTCATTATAAGGGGGTTTCGGAATTCTTGCAATAACATCTTTATGTGAGCCCCCTATATTTACTATTCTGTTTTATCGTAACATGTTCATATGAATCCTTCTAATATTTACTTAAATATTTTTTACTTTTCTACTCAGGACTCACTAATGGATTCACTAATCTACAAAAAAAAGACCGTCCTCTTTAATGGACCGATCTTTTCATTTACTGAAAATACGTTGTAATCTCCTGAACCGCATTGCCTCTAAGAATCGTTGTTCCATATTCGTGAAGACGATAGCTGGTCACAGTACTTGGGGATCCGAATTCAGAAAGAATCGCGATTAAATCTTCTCGATTCAATTCATCCATATCTTCATCATTTAATTGCATAAAGTAACGATCCATGAAGTAGACTGATCCCCCTTCTATGCCTAACTGAGATAAATGGTGAGCTACTTGGATAATGTCTTCGAATGAGTGAAAGGTGAACATCATTTCCTTACTCTCATCGAGCGTTACTTTCATTTCGATATAGTCCTCATCGTAATTTTCATCTGTCTGGTCACTTTGAGTAACAACAATCAGCATACCTTGAGCTTGCATAAGATAAACCTGAACCAAAAGTGTTCCCTCAAGTTCAATCCCTAACTCATCTGTAGCCTCATACATCATATCATGAAACAATGCATGGACTGCAGGGAGGTCGTGCCACAGATCCTCTTTGGAAATACCGCGATCGAGTAAATCATCAAAGGTTAAAAATATTTTAAATTTATTACTTGATAATCTTTCAAGACGCATTCATTCGTCCCCCTTTGAATGCATGTGCGATGCCTTACATTAGTATATGTTTTTTCTTTGATTTTGGTACTATTTTTAAAGTATAAATTGGAATGGATAAGTGTACAACAATTTTATTCATTTCAAAGCTCGCAACAAAAAGACCCGCGTATCCACGCGGGTCGTTATGAATGATTAGACAACCATTCTTCCCATTCTGTACTCGTACTTCCGATAATATAGGGCTTAACTGGCTCTTTATCTTTATGTGGTAATGTATCCAAGGCAAAGCCACCAAGTCCAATTTCTAAATCAGGATAGCGCTCCTTTAATGCATCTGCAATATGGACGGTCGAGGGTATGTTCTTTTTCATTGTACAAGACAAGAAAAGATATTTAGGCTTAAGCTCGTTTACGATTACTTCCACGTCCCCTGGTGCAATACTTTGACCAAGATAAACCACATCGTACCCCTGACGTTTAAGATAAAGGCTGAAAATCAAGATACCTAATTCATGTCTCTCATTAGGTCCACACACACAAACGGCTTTAGGTTGCATATGGTTAGCCGGCATAGAGACTAACATCATTCCAAGTCTAGATCGTAGGAAATTGCTTGCGAAATGCTCATGAACACTCGAGATTTCATTCGATTCCCAAAGATCACCTATTTTCACTAGAATTGGACCTACAATATCGATAGCCACTTTTTCAGGAGTAAAGAGGCTGAACGCATGATCAAGTTTCATTTGGGCTTCCCTCTCATTAAAGCGAAGAAGAGCATCCAATAATTCGTCCGATACTGATTCCACATGGCTTTCATTTGTGGTTGTATTTTCCTCTGAAATAGTCGTCTGCTGGCTTTGGTTGCTCTCTAGCAATGAAACGGCCTGGGATATAGTAAATCCTCTATTCACTTTATCAATCAGCCATTTAAGGACTTTAATATGTTCATCTGTATATAATCGATGACCAGCCTCATTGCGCGTTGGACGTATCATTTTATATCTCCGCTCCCAAGCTCGAAGTGTACCTGATTGGATTCCGAGCATTGTTGATACGGCTTTGATGTTGTATTTTCCTTGAGTGCTGGACATACCTTATCCCCCAATAAACTATTTGCCTTTATTATAAGTAAAAACCTTTGTTGTGTAAACTATGTATGGGTTTTGGATATGTTTTGCACAAAAGATAAGGAGTATTATAAAGACCTTTGTTGATCGTAAGCCTTCTTTTCCTTCGTTCGCTCTGTAGAAAGGATACCATAAATGATAGAGATACTAAAAAGAAGGATGACGACTTTCACAGAAAAGATAAGAAGCATAAGAGGACTTAACCAACCTAAAAAAGACAATATTTTTATGCCTTTCCTTCCATTTGGTGTGAAAATGACCCGAAATAGTAATCCGTGTGTCATACAAGCAACGAATAAACATAGACTCCCTAATAAAAATTCTACTGGAGCTAAAATGGAACGTAAAAAGAAGTCAGATGAAAACGGTATTCTAGCAAATGGCAACCAATATATTGCAAAAAACGTAGCGATCCAAGCGATTCCACTTATCACAATGGCCCCAAACAATTTAACCCCTCCTCTTTCCTAGTATATGGATAAGAGGAGGGGTCTAGTCCTTATGAATCTTCTTTTATATCAAGAATTCTAAATCCAGATCTTTCGAGTTTTTTTGCAAATTTATCTATATTATCTTTCTTCTCTATTTTTAAGACAATTCTTCGAGCTAGTTTAGCTGTTTCATCGAATGTAGCAAGAGAGATAATGTTTTCATGATATTGTTTAACGATTTCAGCTAATCGAGCAATACGCCCTTCTGATTCTTCTGATGTAAAGGCAATCCTTACACCCTTCTTCTTCATTCCAAATGCACTCTCAAATTGTTCTAGTATGTCATATCTCGTAACAATACCTAAAAACTTCGAATTGGGTCCAATGACAGCTACAATCGGGAATCCTTTAAAAGTGGTAAGAGTTTGCTCAAAAACATCGCTTTCTGTGATGTAAAGATCCTCATGAGCCATTACATCTCCAACTTTGTGCTGCTCTAAAAAGGTTTCTTTCGTTAAACTACTCTCAAAAAAGCTTTTGTAAATTAATTCTTTAGAAACCATTCCTTTAAAGATTCCTTCCACGACCACAGGCATGCCTTGAATATCATGTTGATTGAGTTTACTGATGACGTCTTTTAACGGTGTTTCCATTGATGCTGTCCAGCATTGATGCGCCTCTTTCATAATTCCCTTTACAAACATTGGCTTCACCTCTATATGTATTTAAATAATGACTCACTATCCTTATTCTAGATGGAAAACAATAATTCCTCTTTCCCATAGAGGATTAACTCAGTCATAGGACAAGTGTTCACACAATATCCATAGATAGTAATGGTATGAAATACAGCTTATCGAAAGGAGAAAAAACCATGTTCACCCAGGTAAAATACTATCAGCCATACATCAGCCCATATGACCCTTGCCCGCCTATACGGGTTAAAAGCTATCAAACCCCACCTCAACTTTATATTGGTTTCCAACCACCAAACTTAGAGCAGTTTAGTCCTAAGCAAGCACTTTATTGCGGTACGCTTTGGCCTGCCTTTTACAGTCCTTACCCCAATCCTGACGGGAGGAGTGAAAACGAATGAACCAGCCACTCCCCCCTGCTTATTATGAGTTGCTAGAAGAAATTCAAGCTGTGGACTTTGTCTTAGTAGAACTTACATTGTATTTAGATACTCACCCCGACGATTATGAAGCCATTAATCAATTTAACCAATTTGCAAAACAAAGCAAAAACCTAAAAAAACAATACGAACAGCAATATGGACCGTTAAGACAATATGGTGAGAGCTATTCAGGCTATCCATGGAACTGGAAAAACGCACCATGGCCGTGGCAGGTTTAATACAAAGAAGGAGGGATCACCATGTGGTATTATGAGAAGAAATTACAATATCCGGTTAGAGTAAGCACTTGCAATCCTCAACTTGCTAAATATTTGATTGAACAATACGGAGGAGCAGATGGAGAACTTTCTGCAGCATTGAGATATTTAAATCAGCGCTACACCATTCCAGACAAAGTGGTTGGTCTCTTAACAGATATCGGGACTGAAGAGTTTGCTCATTTAGAAATGATTGCAACAATGGTTTATAAACTAACGAAAGATGCAACCCCAGAACAGATGAAAGCGGCGGGTTTAGGAGCCCATTATTCGAATCACGAAAATGCACTATATTATGAAAATGCAGCTGGTTCTGCTTGGACAGCAACCTATATTGCAGCTAAGGGTGACCCAATTGCCGATTTATATGAGGATATTGCAGCAGAGGAAAAAGCACGGGCTACTTACCAATGGATTATTAATTTATCTGATGATCCAGATTTAAACGATGGCTTAAAGTATCTTCGTGAAAGAGAAATTATCCATTCTCAAAGATTCCGTGAAGCTGTGGAAATCTTAAAAGAAGAGCGTGATCGACAAATATTCTTTTAATACTTCCCCATTTACCAATTCTTTTGTCAACGAATATAAATAAAGGTTCAGAGATGATGAGCTCTGAACCTTTATTATTTAGGAATGGTTATCTTCAACCCAGGGGCTATATCATCTGTTTCCATTTTGTTTGCGTGAAGAATAAGACTAACTTTACTCTTGTCCCCGAAAAACTTCTCTGCAATCGATTCTAACGTATCTCCGCTCTTCACTTCATATACTACTTGATTATCAAAAGATGAACGTCCTTTAAGTTCAACATTGTGCACAGCTCTTGCTGTTGTACTTATAGATAGTTGATGATCCTCACTCGTATCCCCCCGGAGATAATATAACGGCAAAAGGAGTAGCATGATAATAAAGAGAACCACTAATAAGCGTATGAGTGGATAACGCATTCTCCATTTTGTACGTTTAGCTTTCCCCTTGTGTACTTCACTCCTTGAGGGCAATGTATCACTTAGTGAGGTTTCTTCTAACTGCCCTTTATCAAAGCCTGTTCGTTCAATGTCCATCCTATTCCGCAAAGCTTTCGCCTGATCATTATGTCTAAAGGAATCTTCCATCCCAATCACCTCATTACACGATATCGAATCATTATACCTAAAACGAGATCGATTAAGAAATGGGCGAATATGGTTACCCATAGATTTCCTGTGATCTCATACATCCATCCAATATAAAAGCTTATAGCTAAAACAGATACAAATAATACCGGTTTATTTAGGTATCGAATATGCACAAGGGCAAAAATAATACTTGCAGCCAAATAGCCAAACTCTGTTTGAATGATGCCTCTAAAGAGCAACTCTTCTGCGCAAGCTACGAAAAATGTGAGTGCAAATATCTCCATTAAGGGAAGATTTCTGAACACTTTCTCGTTAATGCCTCCGTCATCATAAAATCGTTTGGGCATGATCTTCATAAGTAAAACATCCAACAATAAAATAAAAAGTGCAGCGGAACCTCCGTAGTAGAAAATATCCTTTAGATCCCATTGGAATAATTCATACCAGTCTGTATATCCATCGAACAAATACAAGCTACTTCCCAAAGAAACCAGCAATATCAACAATTGTGTAATATAAAGTTGAGTAACAACTTGACGGTCGGTCATATTCTGAATTAGTTCAGCTTGTTTCATTGATATTCTCCTTGCAAAAAGACCTTCTGCAACTCCTTTTCCCATCCTAATAGTTCCATTCGATCAGGAGTTTCGCTTGTTTCCCATAAATTAAATGAAAAATCGCAACGGTCACAACAAAAACCAACTGGAGTCTTATAGGAAGACTGAAAAGACTGATATAAGCTAGCCCTTAAACAATCTTTAGAATGAACCCAATTTAAAAGTTCCGTTAGCTTATTTTGCTTGATATTGGTTCTTTCTTTAATAAAAGCCACAATAGAATGATAAGCTTCTCCCCAATTTGCTTGATGTACAACTTTCCTGCCTTTGAT
Organism: Pontibacillus chungwhensis; assembly: GCF_030166655.1. Lineage (GTDB taxonomy): Bacteria > Bacillota > Bacilli > Bacillales > BH030062 > Pontibacillus. The sequence goes on from NZ_CP126446.1 coordinate 2,262,700, forward strand.
TACACCGTTTTTCTCAAACTGATACGCCAAGAAGCGCCATTGAACTTCGCTAATCTGAAGGCTTTCCTCAATTTCTTCTGGTTGCAAAGGAAGCAGACGGCCATTTTGAGCAATGTTTTGTAAATACTGAATAGCATCTGAAACGAGCTCAGCTGAAGGCAGTTCTGATTCTATAAAACGTTTAGGAATTTCCCCATCACCAGGACTATAAAAGGTTAAGCTCACACTTTGTTCCCCATCCCTTCCCGCGCGTCCCACTTCCTGAAGGAAGGATTCCACTTGAGAGGGGATATGAGCATGAATAACAAGACGTATATTACTTTTGTTAACCCCCATACCAAAGGCACTTGTACAGCAAATAACATCAAGTTGATCATTCATAAACTGCTGTTGGATTAATAAACGATCTGTTTGTTCCATTCCACCATGATAATAGGCAACCCTTAATCCGCTTGTAGCTTGAGTTAATTCGTAAGCCGCTTTCTCCGTCCACTGACGACTGGAGAAGTAAATCATTGTAGGAACTGGGTGAGTCTTTAAAACAGAAGCAATCCGCTCAATTTTTTCCTCCATTCCAGTTACATGTTCAACTGTAAATGCGATATTCTCACGGTCCATAGGAAAGATATGTTTCTGCATATCGGGTCTGTTTATTTGTCTCATAATATCGTTTTGGACATGAACCGGAGCTGTAGCACTTAAAGCCAATACAGTTGGGTTATTTAACTGTTTAAGCGTATCATCTAGCTTCAAGTAATCTGTTCGAAATTCATGACCCCATTGAGAAATGCAATGGGCTTCATCTACAACGAATAGGGATACAGAAACTTTTTCTTTCAAGGTCTGCATAAACTGAGCATTCTGAAGCATCTCGGGTGAACAATAGATTAACTTATAGTGATTGATGTGATCATAAACCTGTTGCTTTTGCATTGGAGTTAAAAAGCTATTAATAGCAACCACACGTTTCATTCCTTGTTGTTTTAACTGCTTAACTTGATCCACCATTAAAGAAATTAAGGGGCTTACAACAATAACTGTACCTTCCAATAAAAGAGATGGTAATTGATAACACATCGATTTACCAGTGCCAGTCGGCAATATCCCTAAGACATCATTGCCATTTAGTAATTCCTCAATAATTTCCTTTTGCCCTTCTCTAAATTGCTCATAACCAAAGTGTTTATATAGTGTTTTTTCAAGTGGTCTGTCCTGCATGTTTTGACGCTCCTTGTGCAGCGGCTAGTACAAGCCTGATCTCAAAATATGAGTAGATTCCATCAAGATGGTCTCTAATCGCTTTCAAACGATTCGTGTTTAATTCCTTAGCTGTGTGGGAAATGTTCTGTGCCGCTTCTTTTGAAACATATTCATCTATCTTAAATAGCGGATTCACTAAGGCAATCTCAACAATATGGTCCTGGATCGTGCTCATCTTTAAATTTCGAATTTTAGATATCCGATCAAGCGAGTGACCTTTATTAATCCATTCTAATGTCTTTTGAGCCGATTGTGTAAGAGGTAAAGTAACAATTAAATCTTCACATATCCCATATAAATACGGATAACGCTCTTGATGTTTTAGAATTTGCCGTAAAAGATAATGAATTACAGCTTGCAGCACAATTGTTATATCATGGATCTTAAGGTCATATCGAATAGCTAGTTGTTCTTTACTCATACCATATCGGTGATGGCTTGAGAATCTTAAGGTGGTGCACTCAGCCACCCATTCTGGAAGTTCTTTCAATAACGCATAAAGCTCTTCATAGAGAAATGTCAGATTTTCATTTAAATTCCCTTGGATGGATCGATATTTCATTTTCACCCATTTCAATATATCACTATGGTCCTCTACTGGAATAAATTGATGCTGACCTGAAGCAATATTAGAAGCTGTCTGAACGAATACTAATAACCGACCCCAAAATAACTGATCCATGTGTTGAAATTCTGCGCCATTTAACCAGTATAGAGGGGTTTTTTCTATAGGATGTGTTTGGAGATGAGATATTCCAGCCGTTGTTAAGTGGATCTCTTTCCCTTTAGTCTCTATATAATGATTTGCTTGTAAGGATTTCAATTCGGCCATCAATTCTTCACGCGTTATGGTACGATAAATGCCAAAAAAAGTTGATAAGCCATACGCATAAACATCCTGAAATGTTTGGGAAGATTTCTTCCCAGTGAGCATATGTAAAATTGCCGAAGTACTTCTTTCCCCTTTTAATTGATGGATGCTGTGAAGTAATAAAGTAGTAAACATGAAATCCCCTTTCAGTTCCCATTCAAACGCTCAGTCGAGGGATGAGTCAAACGCAGGTTGCCTCGTGAAATAGCCGATTTTTTGTTGAAATGTTAAGAAAGTAGCTTTACAATATGATATGAGGCGAAAATGTTTCCAAATAAGGATACTTATATATGTAATAGAAAGATCCATACCAGGGTCTTGAATTTTTAGGAGGGTATGTGACATGGCTAAGTATACAATTGTTGACAAAGAAACGTGCATTGCATGTGGTGCATGTGGGGCTGCAGCTCCAGACATCTATGATTATGATGATGAAGGCATCGCATTTGTCATATTAGACGACAATAAAGGTACTGCGGAAATTCCGGAGGACCTTCATGAAGATATGGAAGATGCATTTGAAGGTTGCCCAACAGACTCCATCAAAGTAGAAGACGAGCCATTTGATGGTGACCCGCTTAAGTTCGAATAGTTTCTGCCCTAAAAGATCCCTTCCTTTATTGGAGGGATCTTTTATTTGGATTCTCCTAGCTCAGCTAACTTCTGACGTGTTTCCTCAAGATCAAAGCTACTAAAATAACGGTAGTGCCTTTCGTCAATAATGCGGTAGTGTTGGCTTAGAACGTTCTGCTGTATCACATAGCTATTGTGTTCCTCTATAGTTGTCCACCATACTTTCCCTCCGAGTGTACGCTGCTTTGACCTAGTTACTGAATCATGAGCAATCGTTTCTAATACCTCAAGCGGGTCATCTCCAAGTGTATGCTGAATAACCTCACTATCTCTGAATAAAGCAACCATCGCTACTAAAGTTGTCCAACTCGCCTCAATACGTCCTTTTTCAATTTGGACTAGCGTCTTCTTTGATACACCGAGTATCATAGACATACGTTCTTGTGTGTAGCCTTTTTCGACACGAACAAGCTTGACTTTGGGTGAAAGTTGCTCAACTAAAGAGTGTTGGTCCATTTATCATCAGTCCTAACATACGTCGATACCTTTATTTTAACACGTTCTATCCTTTCCTTCCTAGCTAAATGTTGATATAATATAAATCTGTAACAACTTACATACTATTGTCGAATAAGGAGGCATTCATATGGCTGAAAATAAAGTAATTGACGTGTTTATTGAAATTCCAACAGGAAGTCAGAACAAATATGAATTTGATAAAGAAAAAGGTGTATTTAAACTTGATCGAGTACTATTCTCATCACAGTTCTACCCAGCTGAATACGGGTATATTGATGACACTTTAGCATTAGATGGTGATCCTCTAGATGCTCTTGTTCTCGTTACTAATCCTACTTTCCCAGGGTGTGTAATTGAATCCCGCATTCTAGGTTTCTTAAACATGATTGATGATGGTGAAGAAGATCAGAAACTGATCGCTGTGCCTACTGAAGATCCTCGCTTTAAAGATATTCATACACTAGATGATCTTCCTCAGCACAAGCTTACAGAGATTTCTCATTTCTTCCAAACGTACAAAGACCTACAAGGTAAGAAAACTGAAATCGGAGAGTATGAAGGTGTAGAAGCCGCTAACAAACTGATTGATGACTGTCTAGCACGCTACGAAGAAAATAAATAAAAAAAAGCTCGCCTTTTGGCGAGCTTTTTTATTTAGAGTAACTTTGATTTGCAGGCATGGGATTCACACTAAATGGAACTTGCAGAGACTTAGTGAAGTTATATGTTCCTAAACGTTCAAAAGGAAAACCATTAAACTTGACCTCTTGGTACCCAAATTCCTTTGCGGTCATAAGAATGGATTCAATCATCCACAAGGTGTAGCGGGCCTGTTCCAAGCCTTCAACACCATTAACGTTGACCTCAAGTGTATCACCGGTAGTTTCTACTGCCATTACCTCTACCTCTTTAGGAATCGTTCCTTCCACATTAAAGTTAGGTTCATCTACTTTCAGCTTATTTAACGCCTCTTCAACTGTCGCACTTTGATTGATAGGTACCTGCACAAACAACTGCAACCCATTTGGTGAGTTAAACCGTTTATATACAGATATCCCATCCAATTTTATCTGCTTTAGACCTGAATTATTTCCAAGGTCTACACCAGGTTCACCATTCGTTTGAAGATCAATGGTTTGAATGTTTAGAGGCCGAAACATGGCTTTTAAAGACTTTAAAAAGATGTTTTCCTGAGCTGAGGAACCTGGAAATTCGTAATCTTCAGGAAAACCCGCCACCACTATTCGTTCTTTTTGGTTAATATTAAACGAAACAGAGGAAAACTGATACTCCATTACGCCCCAATCTTCTTGAATAGAAGGGGAAAGAGAATTGTATAACTGCTCAACGGTTTGAGTATCATTTACGGACTGAAATGTAAAAGGAATAATATATTGTCCTTGCACATCCGCAAAAGGCAAAGTCGCATATTTCTTATTATCCTCTCTATACACGACCTGAGAGCTTAACGCACTGTCAGTGGCAACAAATCCTTGTTCACTATCGTTACCCATATCTGATTTTGACTGATCACTTGACTGATGGCTCTCTTCTGTTTCTTGAAGCTTTGCCTCTTTATACTCATGAGCTTCACTTGTCGATTGGTCAGCACTTGCGTCCATTGACTCATTAGATGAAGCCGTATCGTGTTGAGCATTATCCATTTGCATAGAAGGGAAAGCAACGACGAAAAAGAGAATAATGGCTGCTAGTGAAGCTATTCCTGCTCCCCAAGCTGTTAGGGCCTTCTTGCGTTTGGATCGTTTCTGTACATGCTGAAACCGCTTCGTTGATATCTTTCTGTACAATTCTTCACTGCTTTGCCGGTCTTCTACACTCGGCATCCGGTTCAGGAGATCTTGAATGGAATCATCGTTGTGATGGTTATTTCGTTTCACGCTGGATCCCCTCCTCATATTCCTCATTCATAAGGGATTGTAGCGCCTTCATCCCTCTGTGTTGTGTGGTCTTTACTTTGCTAACCGTCATCCCTAATATATCAGCAGTCTCCTGTATGGACATGGATTGAATAAATCGTAAGATAATCACCGTCTTCTGGTCCATTGTACACTTTTCTAAGCAATGATACATTTTTTGAATTTCTTCATTTTGAAGAGCAATTTCCTCAGGGATTGGTTGTCCGTCTTCAATAAGATGACCTTTTTCTCCCCAGTCAAAGAATTCTAAAATTCGATTTCTCTTTCTCTTTTGCTTTCTGAAGAAATCAATCGTAACATGGCGTGCTATTGAAAACATCCATGTCTTTTCACTACTATCCCCATTGAAACGGTCATAGGAATTCATTACTTTTATATAGACTTCTTGAACGAGATCCTCAGCTTGTTCCCGGTTTTTAACCATATAAAATATAAATTGAAACACATCTTTATGATATTTCTCATAAAGATCTTGAAATACGGAATCCATTCACGAACCTCCCGTTCATAACAATAGTCGTTATTTATGTAAATACGTTACACCCGTACCATACTATAAATTATTTTCTAGGTTTTGAATAGACCATATTATCCCAATCCAAAGGTTTTTTCCAAATAAAACAAAAATTAAGAAAGTCTTCCCGAAACAATTCGATAATCATAAAAAACCCAATCAGTTCAAAGTCTGATTGGGTCTGCTAAAAGATTTAAAATTTTTCTTTTCGTATAATTGAAACAAACGGGATAAGACAGGATACAAGATGACCATAAAAACGACATTTCCAACCGCATGATACGTATCAAAAGGGAGACTCGTTAACCAATAGGCAAAGAAATGGTTTCCGATCTGGCCATATGTAACGGCCATTATAAATCCAAAGAAATACCCACTCATACCCGCAAAGAAGGCAAATCCATACAATGGAATCTTATGACGATATTTCCCTAGTAAACCCGCGAGAAGTCCAATAAGAGACCAACTCACAATTTGAGGCAACGTCCATATTCCCATACCAAGCAACATATTCGATAAGATTGTAGTCAAAATGGCAAGGATAACGGAATAAGAAGGACCTAACCAAATTCCACATATAATAATGATTGCGGTCACAGGCTGGACATTCGGATAAAAGCTGAATAAAAATCGACCTACAGTGGCAAGAGAAGCAAGCAATGAAAGCAGCGTTAACCTGTATAAGTTCATCGTTTCTTACTCCCAGCTATGAAAATCAAATGTCACAGAATCCCCAGCCTCTAATTTATAATCCTTCGCTCCAACCATTGCTTCTTCCCCATTTACAGTATAAAACCAAGCCTTTTTCTCTCCATCTTCAGGGCTAACTCCTTCAATAGCAGTGATAAAGCCGTCATTTCCAGCCTCTAAATTAAAATTAGCTTCCATGACTTCCATAACCGTCATACCGTCTTCAATTTCAACCTCTTTTTCACTTATAACTTCTTCCCCGTTATTTTTGGTGATTTTAACTTCTACTTGTTGCTCTTGTTCTTCTTGCGTGGACTGGTTATCTGCATCTCCATTGCTTCCACCTTCTGTGGATTGTCCACATGCTGCAAGACCTCCTAGTACAAAAAAGGACACCAAAAATAGTTGTAACAGTTGTTTCACTTTACCCTCAACCTCTCTGAATTAGTATGTAGAGGTTCCTTAGCTTCGAAGTGACCTAATCCATAAAACGTAATAAAAAAGACTCTCCCTTTTATTGGAAGAGTCTTTGAGCATGACAAATCTCGTTATTTATACAATAGACAAGAAAGGTCTCTCAAACGCTCAATCCTCGAAGCTTTGAAACCGTTAACTATGGCAGGTCTACTGACTTGTGTATCGATCTACTCGAGAGCCTTCCCTTACATCTAACATATAAAGTGGCATTTCTCTTTCGTCCACACGTACAGTTGCGAGGACAGTTCTGGATTCTAACCAGATTCCCTATTCAGCTCTCTAGTGAGAGCACCATAATTAAAAATATGAAATTATCATCTGCTTGTATCGTAGCACAGTATTCTAGAAAAAGGAAGTCTAATATTTAGGTGAACCTATCTATTCTAATCAGGATTCGTTGATATTTGGAAGTCTAAACAAGAAGGTTGTTCCTTCCCCTTGTTTACTGTGAACGGAAATAGAACCTTTATGAGCCTCCACAATATTTTTGGCAATCGCTAGGCCTAATCCAGTCCCCGTTTTTCCGCCTTCGCTTCTTTTACGCGATTTATCCGCTTTATAAAAACGTTCAAACACAAATGGTAGATCTTCTTCAGCTATACCAATCCCCTGGTCGCGAATTGAAAATTGCACGTCCTCTTCTTCTTTTTCTACATCTACAAAGACTAACTTATCATGATCGGTATGGCGGATGGCATTATCGAGGAGGTTTGTTAACACCTGCTCAATACGGTCGTAATCAAAGTAGACTTGTCCCAAGTCCTCATCTACCTGAACTTGAATGGTAATGTTCTTATCATTCGCAAGACCTGTAAACTTTTTCACAATTCGCTCAATGTAGTCATGGAGATCAACTAGCTCACGGTTTAACTGAATATGACCAGCTTCCATGCGAGCCAAATCTAAAAGCTCATTCACGAGTCTACCTATTCGCAAGGATTCATCATAAATGATCTGCGCTAATTCATTCTTGTCCTCTTTTGATTCCGCAATATCATCCACAATGGCTTCACTATACCCCTGCAACATGGATATAGGTGTACGGAGCTCATGAGACACATTCGCTATAAAGTCTTTCCTTAGTTTATCGAGTCTTCTTTCTTCAGTCATGTCACGGATAACAGCCACTGCACCCCGGACATATGTTTTGTCATAAAGCGGAGTCATGATGACAACAAAACTACGGCCTTGTACGACGAGCTCGGTCATAATCTCTTTTTCTTTCGTAATAACTTCCTCAAGCATTTCCTGTAACTCGCCAGGTAAGAGATCATGATTAGGCAGTCCATTTTCATGTTCATAAAACCAAGAATCGATAAATTGATCAGCCGGAGGATTTGTAACAAGCATATGCCCTTTACGGTTCAATGTGATGACCCCATCAGCCATCGATCGAAGAATCCCTGATAATTGCTCCTTCTCTTGGTTCAAAGCATTAATATGGAATTTTAATTGCCTTCCCATTCGATTAAATGCCATAGCCAGTTCCCCAATCTCATCGTGCGTTAAAATGGGAACTTTCGTATTAAATTCTCCCCTAGCTAATTCAAATGCCCCTTCTCTCATTTTTATAAGAGGCGAGGTAATTCGAGTCGATAGGAAGAAAGCAAAGATTGTAGTTAAAATAATAGCTATCCCTGCTCCAAGGAAAATGATTTTCGTCGTTTGAGAGGTAGTCTGTTCAACAAAAGCCAGAGACTGATAAACAAATATTCCAGCTCCTTCATTTGATAAAGGGATCCCCACAATCATAACGTGGGTGTCAGTTCCAGGAATAATGTCCTCCTTCATAACTGTCTCATTAGATGCAAATACAGTAGATAACGATTCATCCTCGTATAACCATTTGATCGGAACAACTGGCACGTCCTCTTTATAGGTAGGTGAAATCCATTGATCCTTATCATCAAAAGCCACAACAATTCTGCTTGAAGGGTCTATAATTTTCTCAGCAATGGATAAAGCCAAAGGTCTCTCTTCATATTCATCAAGAATATCCTCAACCTTTTCAGCGGTTTGCATTAATTCTTGTTCTGCTTGATAGACATGATAACTTTCAAAAAATTCAAGTAACAGTACCGTTAAAATAAATAAAACAAAAGATACTAAAAGTAGTATAGTAAACCAAAGCTTACCTACTACACTCCTCCAAAACATTAGTCACCAACTACCTCAAATTTGTATCCGACGCCCCATACAGTAACAATCATTTTAGCGGCATCTTTAGATACTTTACTTAGTTTCTCACGAAGGCGTTTCACATGAGTATCAACTGTTCTCAAATCACCAAAAAACTCATACTGCCAAACTTCTTTTAAAAGCTGCTCACGATCAAATACTTTATCAGGTGCCTGCGCAAGGAATAGGAGTAGTTCATATTCTTTTGGAGTCAAACTCACATCTTTCCCGTCGGCTTTCACGCGGTGAGCATCATTATCAATGGTTAAATGATCGAAAACCAACACGTCTCTTGCACCTGTTTCCGTTTGAAGAAATTTCGTGGAAGAAGAGCGTCTTAACAGTGCTTTTACACGTAGTACAACTTCTCTTGGACTAAACGGTTTTACAATATAATCATCTGTTCCAGCCTCAAACCCTTGTACACGATTGGACTCTTCCCCTTTAGCGGTTAACATGATTATGGGTGTGGCCTTTTTCTCTCGAATTTCTTGACACACTTCAATCCCATCTTTTCCAGGCATCATCAAATCAAGAAGGATCAAATCGAAATCATCTTTATCAGCCATCTCTAAGGCTTCTTCTCCGTCTTCAGCCTCGACCACTTCATATTCTTCTCTTTCTAAATACATTCTAATTAATCGACGGATGCGTTCCTCATCATCTACTACTAAAATTTTTCCACCTTGGTCCATAAATGGTTCTCCCCTCTCAATCTGTGTTACAACAAAGGCTACAAATCTTAATGATTAGCAGCCTTTGTCAATTTAAGCGTATGAATGTAGACCTGCTAACACCAGGTTAACAGCAATTAGGTTAAACATAATAATGGCAAATCCGATTACGGCTAACCATGCAGATTTCTCGCCATGCCAACCTGCACCTAAACGTAGATGTAAGAATACTGCATAGAACAACCACGTTATAAGAGCCCATACTTCTTTAGGGTCCCATCCCCAGAAACGGTTCCACGCAATTTGCGCCCAGATCATCGCAAAGATCAGTCCACCTAATGTAAAGACAGGAAATCCAATGGCTACTGCTCGATAGGACACTTCATCGACTAATGAAGGCTTCACACGAGTTAATTTAGGCTGAATGGCTGCAGCAACCCGCTTCCTTAACAATAGCCTTGTTAACCAATATAAGGCTAAGCCTACAAGAAGGGACCAAATCATAGTATTTAACTTTCTTGCAGCCTTCTCTCCTTTCATCCAAGAAGGAGCTTCAAATAAAGGTCCGCTTCCTCCGTTATTTTGTAAGGTACCATCTTTAGGACCTACAATCGGAGGGAGTGTATATTCTACTGTGCTTACTTCAGTCATTCCTTCTTTAGGAGGAACATCAAATGCAGCTTCATAACCAGCTAATCTGAATCCACTTGTTATCACAATAAATCCAATTACGGCAAAGATCGTGTAAATAATAAATTCTAACCATGACGTTTTCTTCGTCTTTTCGGTTTGATCAATGGTTTTGATTAAGTACAATAAGCCAGCTGCAAAACTGACAGCTAAAATAGCCTGTCCAAGTGATACAGTAGAAACATGAATATACAGCCAGTGGGTATTAAGCGCTGGAATTAAAGGCGAAATTTCACTAGGAAACATGCTTGCATAAGCGATAACTAATAAAGCTACTGGTAATACAAATAGCCCTAAAATATTTAAACGGTAGATAAAATAGATAACAATAAAAGCTAGCACTAGCATCATGCCGAAGAACGTTGTGTATTCAAATAAGTTACTAAGTGGGGCATGATGGCTAGCAATCCAGCGAGTAATAAAGTAGCCCACTTGAGCCACAAAGCCAACGATGGTTATTCCAATTCCTATAGTACCCGCCTTTGACACCTTCTGTTTAACGTCTTTCTCACGAATCGTACCTCCGAAAAAGAAAGTAGCGATTAGATAAAGAAAAAAGGCGGCATAGAGTAAATTACTACTTATTGTGCTTAGTTCCAACTTTATTCCTCCTTACCCTTTGAACCATTATGGGGCTCCTCTTTTAACTCCTGCTGGTCCTCTGGTTCTTTAACATTCGTCCCATCTAAGACTTTTTCTATATCTTTCTTAAGACCAAACCAGTTTTTATTCGTGTGACCTGCAATCCAAAATCCCTTTTCTCTCCTGTGAATCCATATTCGTCTATGATTCCAATACATTCCTTGGATAACGCCAATCATAAAGATCGCACCACCAATACCTAATAAAGGCAAAGTGTAGTCTTTACGTATGGTTAACCCTGTTACGTCTCGTACTTCTAAATCAGCAATTCCAAGTTTATATTGATTTTCTCCACCAGGATCTAAATTAGACCCTATTGCAAGAAAGTTCACTTCTGGTTCATCTTCTCCAGGTGGGTAAACATGGAACACAAAAGCAGGATCTTTAGGGTATTTGGAGAAAGAGCTTGGGACCCCGTCTTTCATTTCGAACTCAGGGTAGTAATCATAAAGCTCCACTCTGTAGCCATTATCCAGTGTATATTCTGGTTCCGGATCCACTAAATCCACTGTAAACTCTCCAAGAGATTTCTCTTCCGGATCATTTCTCTCATGTAATTTAAAGGTCATCGTTTTAAATTCATTTAACTGATAAGTTGTTTGATAAATGGCATATCCATTTATTTTTAACGGTTCATTAACCCGGATTTCCCCATTCTTTACTTCTTTCAATTCAGGGTCCACACCAGGGAGAGCTTCGTCTGTACGTTCATATAATACAGCATTTGTCTGATAGTTTTTCGGTACAGCTCCACCTTGTTTTTTGATGGCTTCTTTATACCTCTCATCATCTTCATCATACATCTCAACAATGAAATCCTCATTCTTGATATAGTACTCGCCTTCAGTTCCCTCAAGCATTTTGGTTTCGCCTTCTCGAACCCATACGTTGGCATCGACATACATAGAAGGAACAAACCGCAGTAAGGCACCTAGAAGGAAAATGATTAACCCTATGTGATTGACATAAGGTCCCCATCTTGAGAACCGACCCTTTTCAGCAAGGACATGCCCGTTCTCTTCTGTTACCTTATATCGGCGTTTTTTTAAATTTTCTACAATACTATGGTAGTCCTCATTCGAAGCATCCTCTGCTTCTCCAAATACGCGTTGCCTCTTTAAAAACGTTTCGTGTCGTTTTGGTTTCTGCTTCTTTAAAGCACGATATAAGGGTACGACACGATCAATACTACAGATAACAAGTGAAACCCCTATCGAGGCTATTAAAATCATATACCACCATGAACCATATAAATCATGAAACCCAAGCTGGTAATAAATCTGGCCTGCCATCCCATAATTCTGTTCATAATATTGTTCAGGAGGTAAAGGAGACTGATTGTTCATCGCCTGTGGAAAAATTGTTCCAATGGATGAAGCAATTAATGTAATGGCAATTAGCCAGACCCCTACTTTTACAGAAGAGAAGAAATTCCAAATCTTATCAACAATTGTTTTGTTGTATGTTTTAGAACGTCTCGCACTTCCATCATATCTCATGTTCAAAAGTTTGCTTTTGTTATTCCCATCAATGTGCTGATTTTCTTCTACTGGTTTCCCACAAGCTTCACAGAGAACGGTCCCTTCAGGGTTAATGTGTCCGCACTCACATTTGATTTTGTTCATGTAAAAACCTCTCTATCCCTTGGCTCGTTTAAGACTCAGGTGTTATGTCTTGTAAATAACCCTCCAGACGATCGAGCGTTAATGGTCCAATGATTTTCTTTTCAATGGTACCGTCTGGATTAATAAAATAACTAGCCGGTAGGTAGCCTACCCCATACTCCCCCATAACTTGGCCTTTTTTATCATGAACGATTGGAAATGTGATTCCGTATTCATTTAAGAATCGCTTAACGACGAGTTCACTTTGATCGAGATTAACTGCCAGAATCTCTACATCTTTATCCTTGTATTTCTTATATAACTCTTCCATATAAGGCATTTCTTCTTTACAAGGTTCACAGTATGTAGCCCAAAAGTTCACCATAACACCCTTGCCTTTAAAGTCAGAAAGTGCAAGAGCATCGGCCGTTTCATGATTAACCGTTTTCAATTTAAAATTTGGAGCCGTGTCTCCTTCTTTTAAAACGGCCTTTTCACCATCTGTAAAGGAGGAATAGAGCGCAAACCCAACGGCAATCGCCAGCACGACTAAAATGATACTACGAAAAATCAGTCTTTTTTTCTTCTTATCTGCCATGTTTGTCACTCCTCCCGCACATTATACCATTTTACATAGTGGTAAACTTTGAAAATTTAGTTACAATTTTATTCTGATGCTTTTTTTAGTAATTTCACTTCATGGGGAGTGAGTTCCCGGCATTCGCCTGGTTGAAGACCTTGAGTTGTTAAAAAGCCATACCGTTCACGCTTCAATTTATCAACAGGATATCCTAACGCCTCAAACATACGACGGATTTGACGGTTCTTCCCTTCGTGAAGAATCATCTGAATAATCGATGTATTTTTCTTTCGATCACTAGATATCATTTTTGTGTGAATGGCTTTTAAATACTCTCCGTCTGATTTAATTCCTTGTTTTAAACTCTGCAATTCTTCTTTAGTCGGTATACCTTTTACCTTCGCTACATATACTTTATCGATTTGATGCTTAGGGTGCATAAGAGACTGCGCAAATGATCCATCATTTGTAAGGATAATCAGCCCAGATGTATCATAATCAAGCCTTCCAACTGGGTACACGCGTTCATTTACCTCAGGTAAAAAGTCTGTAACTACTTTACGATCTTTGTCATCACTAACACTAGAAATTACGCCTCTAGGTTTATATAACAAGTAATAAACAGGAACTTCTTTCTCGAGAGGGACCCCATCTACTTCTACCGTATCATTAGGCCCTACTTTGGTTCCAAGCTCACTTACAACTTTCCCATTTACTTTAACTCTTCCATCTGTAATATAAACTTCTGCTTTTCTTCTTGAAGTTACTCCACTTTTTGCAATAACTTTTTGCAATCTTTCTTGATGATCTGCCATTTTCAAACTCCTTTTCAATCTAACTATGTAGACTTATAATGCACAACAAATGCGCTAACATGAAGATGTTAACGCATTTTCATCTTAACGCTTTTATGAGCCAAATACAATCGACACAACGATGATAGAGGCAATTATACCAATAAAATCCGCGATTAGTCCAACTTTCAATGCATCCCCCATACGCTTAATCCCTACAGCCCCAAAATATACCGTAATAATGTAAAGCGTTGTATCTGTACTTCCTTGCATTGTAGAGGCAAGTCGCCCCAAGAAAGAATCAGGACCATGTGTTCCTATAATTTCAGTTGTCATCCCAAGAGCTGCTGTACCCGATATAGGCCTCACCATGGCTAAGGGGACAATTTCTGAAGGAACACCAACAAGCTGTAATAAAGGGGAAAATAGCGCTACGATCGATTCCATCGCACCTGAAGCTCTAAAGATAGCTATAGCCACCATCATTCCTAATAGAAATGGTAGAAGACTAATAGCCATTTTAATCCCCTCTTTCCCTCCTTCTACGAATGTTTCATAGGTTGGGACTTGCTTAATTGTCCCAACAATTAAAACAAGTAAGATGAGCAAGGGGATCATCCATGTACTGACAGTTGTTAACCACTGCATTACTTGGCCCTCCTCTCACGTAACGTATAAAAAAAGCGATCCACCAATACAGCTCCCAGTGTAGAAATCAAAGTGGCTACAATCGTCGTGGCCACAATTTCAGTAGGAGCAACAGATTCATATTTCATCCGTATGGCAATGACAGTAGTCGGGATTAACGTTACAGAGGATGTATTAATAGCTAGAAAAGTAATCATCGAACGACTCGCTTCATCGCTGCCAGGCTGCAACTTCTTCATCTCTTCCATTGCTTTGATCCCCATAGGTGTAGCTGCATTCCCAAGACCGAATAAATTCGCAGAGATATTAGACAGTATATATCCCATAGCAGGGTGTTCAGCAGGAATATCAGGAAAAAGCCTTTTAATTAGAGGGCGGAACAAGCGGGATAACATATCAAGTAACCCCGCCTTTTCAGCAATTTTCATGAGCCCTAGCCAAAAGATCATCACACTCATTAAGCTAATGCTTAACATAACAGCGTCATCAGCTGTTTGAAACAATGCCTCATTCACATCAGTCATTGTTCCATTAAACATTGCGAAGATAATACCTCCTGCCGCCATAAAAACCCATATTAGATTAACCATCTAGTTCGCCCCTATTAGGTTTTTAAAGAAGGAAAAAACAGAGCTTGCAAAATCCTTGTTCCCTGGTTCAGGTGCTGGATTAGCCATAACAGAAGCTTCTGCAATGACTTCACCATTCACTTCAAAGATCGTGTGACCTAGTATAGGAGTAACAGACTGATAATCGGTAGGTTTTTGAATATGAGTGGTTGCTTTTACTTCATTAAATTCTTCATCGGTCAATGGTGCTTTAATAGAATCCCAAATGTAGCCCGTCATTTTATCATCTGAGCCGAGTGATTGCTCTCCTTCTTTTTTCAAATCTCGCATTTTGTAAGTATCAAAACCCCAATTAAACGTATGGATGTGATCATTCCAATCATCTGGTCCATTTAATGTAACCATAATTAAATTCATGCCGTTCTTTTCTGCTGTTGATACAAGAGTACGACCTGCCGTCTTCGTAAAGCCGGTTTTACCACCTGTACTATGGTCGTAAAGCTTTGTGAGCAGCTTATTCTTATTCCCCCAAGCATACGTTCTTGTATCCGACTTGTAGGTAGTCGTTCCAGCGATCTCTCGATAGACCTCATTATCCATTGCGTACCTGGTTAATAAAGCCATATCATAAGCTGTGGAATAATGTCCCTCCGCATCTAGCCCATGAGGATTTGCAAAGTGAGAATTTTTCATTCCAATCCATTCTGCTTTTTGATTCATAAGGTACACAAACCCTTCCATACTCCCTCCTACATGTTCTGCAATAGCCATGGCAGCATCGTTGCCAGAACGAAGCATAAGACCATACACGAGGTCTTCAAGCTTCATCTTTTCACCTTCTTCTAAATAAATAGAAGACCCTTCCGTATAGACAGCTCGTTTTGATGTCTTAACCGTGTCTTCCATCATACCTGACTCAATTGCAATAATAGCGGTCATGATCTTTGTAATACTTGCAATATTCCTTTTTTCATGAGCTTGTTTCTCATAAAGAACTCGTCCAGTTTCTTGCTCCATTAGCACGGCATTGCGTGCTGAAACGGAGGGTTTCGCCTTCACTTGTAATGGAGATAATAACAAACTTAAACATATACTAAGTAACAGAATCCTCGTTAACTTCAAGGGGAATCCTCCCATTCCATAAACTTTGTATTAACATATGCGAGCGTGACAAGCATATGAATCATTTCAGCATCCCAATCATTGCTAAATCAAAAAAAGAGCCAGGTTACTCCTGGCTCCTTAGCACTTTGAATTAATATAATTTCCACTTTAAATCTTTCACGGACTGAAATCGTTTGGAAGCATCCTTCCAATTCACTACATTCCACCAACTATCAATATAGTCAGCTCGTTTATTCTGGTATTGCAAATAATAAGCATGTTCCCATACATCGAGCGCCAATATCGGAATGACATCCCACAGAGATACGTTCTGATGTTTTTCTACTGTCTGGATAGCTAATCTTCCTGATCGCAATTCCCAAACCAACAAGGCCCAACCAACGCCCTCGACCGATTTAGCAGCATCAGTAAATTGCTTCTTAAAAGTCTTAAAACTTCCAAAGTCACGATTAATCTGTTTTAACAGTTCCCCTTCAGGCTTTCCTCCTCCATTTGGAGACATGTTAAACCAAAAGATCGTGTGTAAAAAATGGCCCGACCCATTAAATGACTGTTCCCTCAGCCAGTGCTTAATTAATGTATCTTTTCCGTTTTTACGAAGCTTTTCTAACTCAATTTCTGCTTTATTTAATCCATCTACATAAGATTTGTGATGGACATCATGATGAAGACGCATGATTTCTTTTGAGATATAGGGTTCAAGGGCGTTGTAGGCATAAGGAAGAGGAGGTAATTTGTGTTTCCCTATTGGCACACGCTCTCTTTGCCTTGTATCCTCAACATGATCCTCAAGATGATACATGATTCGTTCCCCTTCAAGCACCACGTCCTCTACATCCTC
Source organism: Pontibacillus chungwhensis (assembly GCF_030166655.1). Lineage (GTDB taxonomy): Bacteria > Bacillota > Bacilli > Bacillales > BH030062 > Pontibacillus. Next base: position 2,279,886 of record NZ_CP126446.1, read on the forward strand.
TTTAGTAATTTCATTTTTTTGAAGTGTTTTTTGAATCATGTTCTTCCATTGATCAAAATCATCCATCCATCCCTCAAGCTTTTCTTTTTCAATGGGAGCTTCTTTCAGGTTTTTTTCTACTTCATTTGCCCAATTAAGCAATGAGCGTAAGTATTGTCTTCTTTCCTCTTGCATACGAATCACCTCGTCGTATCGTATGCCCCACGCCCAGAAAAAGTGAAAAGCTCCTCTAAGTTAAGAGGAGCTTCTTTGGTCTTCATTCATTACCATCTTGGTATGATAATCTGTTTCATAATACGCTAGATCTTCTCGCATTTGTTGGAATGATTTCTCTAATTTCACAATTAACTTCTTAAAGGATTGCGGGGGTTCATGATGATATTTTATAGCATTGTTCCCCGTATATGCAGCGCGGCTATCTTCGTACCATATGTCCCCTTTGGGTGAGAAAAACTCCATCACACATTGATGATAGATGCCATAAAGCGTTCGCTCAGCAGCTGGTTTACGAAAGCTTTCAGATTTTAAAATAACTTGCACAGCATCATAAGCTTCATCGCAAAAAACTTCTAAACGCCTTAACGCTTTTAATAGTAACTTATAATACTCCTTATGATGACTGCCCTCTTCGAGGAGCATAGCACCCATGGATTGTTGATTTAAGTAGTCGTTCGTGTCAGTTACAGATTGCTGTAAGATATCTTTTACCTCTTCCATCTGTGCACGAACCATCTGATTACTCATGTAAAGACCTCCTTTATTTAGGTCATTCCTGAAAAATACATCCCCATAGAGAAATAAATAAGCGTTTTTCTATGGTACATACTTATTCGACAACTCCCATGCAATGTCCTTTTTTCTAACTAGATTCTCAGGTTATGTTGCCTCCCCCTTATTTTCAAAAGGATAAGTCCAGTAATAGGAATAAACTATATAAAAAAGAACCTTCCTAAGTTCAGGAAGGTTCAGATGAATCATCAAATGTTTCTTGGAAAGACTCGAAGAATAGGTCTGCTTCATCTTCCATATCTAGTTGCTCCGCACCTTCTGGCAGTGGCGGGAGTTCTTCTATAGAAGTTAAACCAAAATACGTTAAGAAATCGGTGGTCGTACCATAAAGGATCGCACGGCCACTCCCCTCTTTCCTTCCCCGTTCTTCAATTAGTGAACGGTTAATTAATGTTTGAATAGGACGCTCACTCTTCACACCCCTGATTTCTTCTACCTCAGTTCGGGTAATTGGCTGTTGATAAGCAATGATGGCTAATGCTTCTAAAGCTGCCTGTGATAAGCGAGAAGAGTGGGGAGCATCCTTCAGGCGTTGAAAATACGCAGAGTGCTCAGGTTTCGTTGTTAGATGAAAGAAAGCTTTGGACTTCATTAGTGATATTCCTCTAGATGGCTGGTCGTAGTCCTCTTTAAGATGTTCTAATATCGTATCGACAGTATTAGGGTCAGTATCAATAATTTCAGCAAGTTGTTTCTTTGTCATTCCTTCATCTCCTGCTGCAAATAAAAGTCCTTCTACAATCGCTTTTAATTCATTCATTTCCATGTTGCTATTCCTCCATCTTGTATAACACGAGTTCGTCGAAGTGGTTGGATTGTTCACAATAAACTTCTCTGCTTTTCATAAGTTCTAAGATTGCTATAAAGGTTACAACAATGTGAGTCCGCGTAGGAAATGGGAACATTTCAAAGAAACGTACCCCTCCACGAGAATGTGTAATCACATCACGCACTTCATTCATACGATCTTGTATCGGAATTTCTTGTCTTTGTATGCGAGTTTCTAATGGCTGTTCCCATTTCTTACGTTGAAACAATTTCTGCATAGCTCCAATCATATCATAAATGGAAACGTTCCCTGAATTGCTCACGGGTTGCTGCTCCTCCTGTTCTCCTTCCATATTCATTGGGGGACGAGTATAGATCTGCGTGGCTTCTAATTCCCGTTCTTTTAATTCATCGGCAGCTTCTTTATATTTTCGGTACTCAATTAAACGTCTCATTAATTCTTCACGTGGGTCCTCTTCCTCATACTCCTCGTCTTCTACTTCAAGTTCCTGGTTAGGCAGAAGCATCTGACTTTTAATTGCTAAAAGCGTAGCAGCCATTACAAGATATTCACTGGCTACATCCAATTCTAATTTTTGCATGGTATGGATATAAGCCATGTACTGTTCGGTAATGGTCGCAACAGGTATATCATAAATATCAATTTCATATCGGTTTATCAAATGAAGCAAAAGATCCAGAGGACCTTCGAAGGCATCAATTTTTACTGTGTAGCTTGTATTCATATTGTAATCCTCTCTATTACGTACAAAGTACCCCATTTTATTGGATTATGAAAAAATTCTCCGAGACCGGTACAAACGCCCATACAGAATAAGGCATTTTCTCATAAGGTATACCGTAAGATAAATGTTATCAAAAAAACATTTATCCGTTAACAGAAAATAAGGAGGAATTCAATATGAGTTACGGTTATGGTGGCGGATTTGCGTTAATCGTTGTGTTGTTTATTCTATTGATCATTGTTGGTGCTAGCTGGTTATATTAATTAATCGTTTCATGAGGGAGCTAGATGTTGGCTCTCTCTTTCCTTATTCTTCTCATTTTCTTCTGCCTTTCCACCTATGATACACTTATGCTATGTACACTTTTGAAAGGAGTCTACCCTTTGTTTGAACAAGCCTATATTGATTATCTAGCACATTTCCATGGCACTAGAGACTATTTTGAATGTCATGAATTACTTGAAGAACGTTGGAAAGAAGATAAACCTCTTGATAAAAACGCACTATGGGTAGGCCTCATCCAGTTAGCTGTATCCCTTTATCATCATAGACGTGAAAACTTTAATGGTGCTAAACGAACGATCCAAAAAGCAGAAGCAATCCTGACAGATCATTACGGTGAATTAGGTGAATATGGATTAGATGCTAAAGCCTTACTTTCTATGATTGATACCATTCGTTATCGCATTGAACATGAACAACCCTATCAAAGCATGGAGATCCCACTCATGTCTGATGAATTAAAGAAAGCAGCTTCTCTTCGTTGTAAAGAATGGGGAATCTCATACAACACACCAAGCGACCTGCATGATGAGACAATCATCCATCGACATAGTATGAGAGATCGTACAGATGTTATTAATGAACGTTTAGAGGCTTTATCACAAAGACGCTCAAGTCAGTAGCAATATCCAGGAATGATACCCACCCTTTATTTATAAGCAAGATGGTATTCCATCATAAACGATGAAAAAAGCCAGTTTCCTCAAAAAGAGAGGAGCTGGCTTTTTATGCTTCCTTCCGGATTATGCATCACAATGGTCTACAAAGGTTTCTGTGTATTCATTAGAACACACATGATAACGTTCCCCTAACTGATATTTGACAGCATCCACCATTTGTTTACCAATCCCGGTATTACGATGAGAAGGATTAACGGTTAAGTGTTGAATAACCGCTTTTGATTGGTCATCAAATTGAATGCCAATGGCACCCAAGATGTCCTCCTCTTTCCACAAATACAACTGCCAGTTGTCGTTACTTTCATATTCCCGGATTGTTTGTAATAATTTCTTTACGTCCTTTTCCTCTGGCATGAAAGATAACAAACCCATGGCAATCTTTTCAAAACTCTTTTTATATCGAATTAACATATGAACCCCTCATTATGAAAATAACTTCCCAATCATTGATATCCAAAAAAGTACAATACATCAATAACTAAGTTCATTTTTCATCTCTTTTGTTCTTGTATTATTCAATCAAGAACAAAAGCAATCTATCAATCTACTTGAAAGGCAACGCTTAGTCAACGATCTAAACTTTACTTACTGGATTACAAATAGGATCCAGTAAATCACGCCCCATATTAAACTCACTCCGAGTAAAATTGAGAAAAGGATCCAATTCTTTTTCTTCAATTTTTTACTCCTCCCTTATTATAACGACATTCGTTAAATATGCAAGCCCTTCCCATTTTATCTCTTAGGTTATGAACTCTTTCTCAGAATCCCTATAAGATCTTGAAGAATCAGAGATCCATCTGAGCGTTTACCTCGAATTTTAAACGGGATTAAGTTCACAGCAAAAAGCCATAGGTTAAAAATGATCATAAACGATAAAATCGGATGAGGGAAATATAGATAGCTCCCCCACGAAAGCACAGCTCCTCCTAAACTAAAAAGAGGTCCACCTAGAGAAATCGCAATTCGTTCACCAGGCTTAAAAACATCTTGTTTATCATAAGAAGCCATAGCACCTAAGAAGTATAAAGAAGCAATATGTATAGAGAATGAAGGATGGACTTGCATTTGGTAAGCCGGCCCCACCCCTAGAAAAACCTCTACACGTTCCGCACCCGCGCTTCGTGCCAATAGGGCATGACCGCATTCATGGAGAAGTAAGCATAAAGGAGCTATGAGGAATAGTAAACTGAAAAACACAACCATTAAAAAAGACCCCTTCTATCCAAATCTATACATATTTTCTCTTTCATCTAAAGAGATTGCAAGTATGTTTATTAACTAACGCGGCAGTTGACAATATAAGTTCATTAAAAAAACTGTTCCATTTTTATGGAACAGTTTTTCCACTACTTAATCTTCCCAAACTTTCACTTCTTGCATAACATCACCAGGATGAATACGTAAAACGGTATCCATTCCTTCTGTTACTTGACCAAACACAGTATGAGCACCGTTTAGATGCGGTTGTGGTTCATGAACGATAAAGAACTGGCTTCCGCCTGTATCCTTACCAGCATGCGCCATGGAAAGAGAACCTGCCTGATGAGTGTGAGGATTTCCTTCTGTCTCACATTTAATTGTGTAGCCAGGACCACCTGTTCCATTTCCTTTAGGACAGCCTCCTTGAGCTACGAACCCTGGAATGACACGGTGGAATGTTAACCCATTATAAAATCCTTCGTTAGCTAATTTGGCAAAGTTTTCAACTGTACCTGGTGCTTCATTTGGGTATAGATCGAAATGAATCACTTCACCGTTTTCGAATGTAATTGAACCTTTATTCATCATGTATGGTTCCTCCTGTTTACTCTATGTTTTCGTTTTTTAGACGTTTTCGGGGGGAGTGTATGGCAAATCTAACCGGGTCATTTCCTGATAAGATTCTCGTTTAATAACCAATTGATGATGACCATCCTCTACAAAAACAACAGCCGATTTAGGAAATCGATTGTAATGGTTACTCATGGAATACCCATAAGCTCCCGTGCTAAATGTAGCTAGCAGGTCTCCACTCTCCACTATAGGAACATCTATATCCCATATTAACATATCTCCAGACTCACAGCACTTCCCTGCAATAGAAACCGTTGTTTGTTTCTCTTGATTGACCTTATTTGCTACCACTGCTTCATATTTAGCAGAATACAGAGCCGGTCGTAAATTGTCGGTCATTCCCCCATCGACAGCCACATACGTCCGTACATTTGGGATATTCTTTATTGACCCAATTGTATACAAAGTAACTCCAGCATCACCAACTATTGCTCGACCTGGTTCAATCCAAATCTCAGGAAAAGTGAAATTATAGGAATCTACTTGGACTTTTACCTCTTTAACTAATCTATGTACATAATGAGATAATGGGAGTGGCTCATCGGAATCTGTGTACTTAATGCCGAATCCACCACCTAAATTAAGAACTTCCGGATGAAAGCCATACGTTTCTTTCCAGGCACCTAAGGCTTCATATAATTTTCTAATAGCCATAATAAAGCCATCTGTCTCGAAGATTTGCGAACCTATATGGCAGTGTAGCCCTTTTAAGCTCATATGTTCTTGATCTTTCAGAAGATACTGAACCGCTTTGTCAGCTTGACCGTTCCATAAGTCAAATCCAAATTTTGAATCTTCTTGCCCAGTAAGAATATAATCATGTGTATGCGCCTCGATTCCTGGAGTCACGCGGAGCAATACATCCATAGAAGCATTTCTTTCAGCCAACAAACCTTGTAATAGCTCCATTTCAAAGAAGTTGTCGATTACAATGCAACCGATTTGTTGATCGATTGCCATTTCTAATTCCTGAATGCTCTTGTTATTTCCATGTAAATGAATGCGTTCTGGAGGAAACGATGCTTCTAATGCTGTGTATAATTCTCCTTGCGAAACCACATCTAGACTAAGTCCTTCATCTTTCGCCACTTGAAGCATGGCTATGGAGGAAAATGCTTTTGAAGCATACGCGACCTGAGCTTCAACTCCTAACTCCTTGAAGGTATCCACAAAGTTCCGAGCATTTCGTCTAATTTGATTTACATCATATACAAATAAAGGTGTACCATAGGTTGAAGCAAGTTCAACCGCATCCACACCGCCGATCATTAAGTGTCCGGGTTCATTCATTTCCTGTTCCATTTAAGTCACTCCCGTTCTACGTCAAACCATGAAAAAGAAGACAGAATGATGCTGCCTTCTTTCATTCGTTAGAAGATTAAAATAAATTTACCACATCATAAGTTGTTATTCAATAAACAACTACGACTGACGATAATCGTTTTGAGGCTTGACGATACTTGGACGATTCTTCGCTAAAGGAACAGCTACACGGAAAAGGATTTGCATGAGCGCTCCAAAGTTAAACGGTAAAAACGGCCAAAAATACGGGGTATTTAAAGAGTTCGTTCTTGTTAACAACAGTACATAGAGGGTAAATCCGATAACAAATCCTTTAATACCAAATAGAGCTGTGATTAACAATAATGTGATTCGACTGATCTTATTTGCCACACTAAGCTCATAACTAGGTGTAGCAAATGAGCCAATAGCACTCATCGAAACATATAAGATAACTTCAGGGATAAACAATCCTACGTCAATGGCAATTTGTCCAATCAATACAGCAGCAATTAGACCCATTGCCGTCGAGAGCGGGGTCGGCGTGTGAATCGCTGCAATCCTCAAAAATTCAATTCCTATATCTGCGATTAACAACTGAGCAAATACAGGGATGTTACTCTCATCGTGTGGACCTATAAACTTTAACGATTGGGGCAATAACGTTGGATCATCGACCATGAGTAGCCAAAAAGGTAATAAGAATACAGACATAAAGATTCCCAAATAACGAATCCAGCGAACGAATGATCCTACGATGGGAGCTTGACGGTATTCCTCTGCATGTTGCACATGATGAAAAAATGTTGTAGGTGTGATAATCATACTTGGTGATGTATCCACCATAATTAACACGTGGCCCTCAAACAAATGAGCAGATGCTACGTCAGGTCTTTCTGTATAGCGTACAAGCGGGAAAGGATTTTTCCCCTGGCTTACCAAATACTCTTCAACAGTTTTATCCGCCATCGATAACCCATCTATATCAATGCTTTGAATTTCCTCTTTAATAAGTTTAATTAAACCTTGATCAGCAACATCTTGTAAGTATGAAATACAAACGTCGGTCTTGGAGCGTTCGCCAACCTGAAAGATTTCGTGGCGAAGCCGCTCATCTCTCACCCGTCGGCGTGTTAGTGATGTATTCTCGATGATATTCTCTGTATACCCATCCCGTGAACCTCGGACAACCTTTTCTGTGTCAGGCTCACTAGGTGTTCGTCCAGGGTACATACGGACATCTACTATAAACGCTTCACTATATCCATCAATAAATACGATAATTAATCCTGACAGCAGCTGGGTTGTTGCTTCACCTAGATCTTTTACTTTTGACACTTGTTGATGGACTAATCGATTCTCTACAATGGAGAATAATTTAGATTTATTATGTCGTTCAACATCATTGATCTCAATTAACTTCTTCATTAGTTCAATAATGTATTGAGTATCACACATGCCTGTTAAGTAGTAAATATCAATGTCTTTTTCAAATACTTTAATCTTTCTAAAACCTAGATCAAATGATACTCCTACCCCGACGCGATCTTTAAGAAATTGCTCATTTTCTTTTATTTTGGAAGAGATCGGTTGACTACTCCCCTTTTTCATTTTTATCAGCCCTTTCCAAAATCAGTTCAATCGCCTTCCTTGTTATTGGCACTCCCTTTTTTAAGTCGTCTTGGCCATACATTTTACCGATATCTCCAATGGCAACTACAGTAGGAATATCCAATTCATCAAGGGAATAGACCGTATCCCCACTAATTCGACCAATTTCCATTTCTCTTTCCCCTTCTTTGTCGACCCCTTCTGCAACAATTTCCCCTTTCCGATCGATAGCGAATGTAAATCTTGACCACTCACGGAAACGAGTATGAGAAGCTACTGCTATCGCTCCGATAATATCAATCGAAGGCTCCTTGGCTAAATCTAATAACACTCGCTCCCCTGGCCCAACCCCTTGGATTCCTGCGTCATCTAATAAAACATAAACGGGTTCAGCCTTGGCTCTATTAACCGCTTTAATAATTTCCCCAGAAGACGCTGTCGTCGGATTAGCGGAATATTCAGCAAGAGAAGTTCCTCCGATTTCTCTTGCCAAATAATCTATAGCGTTCCTGGCATATTCATCTCCGTCTGTAATGACAATGACTTGTTTTGAAAGCATATGCATCTATCCTTTCGGTTTGAATACAAGGGCGACAAGGAAGCCAAACAAAATGGCTGATGCGATTCCAACGGATGTTAAATGAAAGATCCCAATTCCAATACCAAGCAGCCCATTCTTATCTGCTTGTTCCATAGCTCCATGTAACAAGGAATGACCAAAGCTCGTAATCGGTACGGTAGCCCCCGCTCCTGCAAATTCAATTAGTTTATCGTATATATTAAAACCATCGAGAACAGCACCAGATACTACAAAGGAAGCCATAACGTGCGCTGGGGTTAATTTAAATACATCTAATAAGATTTGACCAATAACACAAATGGCCCCTCCTACTACAAACGCCCACACATAATCCATTATTGTTCCTCCTCTCGCATTAATACGACGCCGTGAGCTATTGTTGGAATCGATTCCTTTTGTTGAACCATGGTAGGACTCATTAGGGCTCCAGTTGCTACAACTAATATGCGCTTATATTTTCCTTTTTCAAGTGCCTGAATTAAATGGCCATATGTCACAACGGCTGAGCATGCACAACCACTTCCTCCAGCAAAAACTTCCTGATCGCTGTTGTAAATCATGAGTCCACAATCGTTATGAACTTGTTCCATATTGTACCCATCTTCTTTTAACATGTCCTTTACAATTGGACTTCCAACACCTGATAGGTCTCCTGTTACAATCAAGTCATAATCCGTCGGTAGTCTGCCCATATCTTCAAAGTGTGTCTTAATGGTGTCATAAGCCGCAGGAGCCATAGCCGATCCCATATCGAACGGGTCTTTAGCTCCATAATCCATTACTTTACCAATAGTAGCCGCTTCAACACGAATGCTTGACTTTTTCTTACTCACAAGAGCAGCACCTGCACCAGTTACTGTAGAGGTAGCTGTCTTTGGTTTTTGGCCTCCATACTCCGTTGGATAGCGAAACTGTCTTTCAGCTGTTGCATTATGACTACTCACAGCAGCCACAACATGATTAGCAAATCCACCGTCTACAAGAGCACTTCCTACAGCTAACGTTTCCATTGAAGTTGAACAAGCACCGAACATACAAAGAAATGGAATGGATAAAGAACGGGCTAGATAGTTAGAGGTAACATTCTGATTTAACAAATCACCTGCTAAGAACAGATCAACCTGTTCCTTCGTAAGCTCGCCTTTGTTGAGACAAGACTGTACGGCTGTTTCCATTAGTTTTCGTTCAGCTAACTCCCAATTGCCCTCATCACAATGAAGATTCTCAAAACTCTTATCAAAAGTACCGGCTAAAGGTCCTTTTGCTTCCCTCGGACCGACAGCTGTACCCGTAGCATTAATATAAATGGGGTTTTCATATACCCAAGATTGTTTCCCTTGCTTTCGCATGAAGGTCACCTCCTATAGAATGAGTTTAAATACGTAACGCACAATCCCTACAACATAGGCTGCTACCACTCCAAACACAATGACAGACCCTGCTAATTTAAATAAGTTTGTTGCAATCCCAAGCACAATTCCTTCACTTTTATGTTCAAGCGCAGCACTTGTTATCGAATTAGCAAACCCTGTTACTGGTACAGCGGATCCTGCACCTGCAAATTGCCCAATCTTATCATAAATACCAAATCCGGTAAGGAGGGATGCAATAAGGATTAGCGTTGTAACCGTATAGTTTCCTGCATCCTTTTCAGAAACATCCATCACGTTCATATAAAGCTCCGTAAGAACTTGGCCAAATGCACAAATCAGACCCCCAACTAAAAAAGCCTTCAAACAATTACTGAATAACGCTGGCTTTGGCTGGTATTCCTTGATCGTGTTGTTGTATTGCTGTTGATTAAATTTCTCACTCATTTTGGTCACCTCATTTATTTAACAAAAATCGTCCATTGAAATAATGATCCTGTAATTTTCCCTAAAACAATAGCCATAAGAAACCACAAAAGACTTCGTTCTACTCCAATACGCCTCGCCAGAATCGGAAAGACATTTAATACTTCTGTCAGTGCTGCCGCCAGCATTCCTATGAAGATCCCATGGAACAATCCCCATATAGAACTCAAGAATGTTGGAAATCCAAAGGGACTATCATTAAATGATAAAAATGTGCCTGATAAGACCCCCAATACAACGCTTCCTTCATACCATTTTGTATAGATAGCACTCTTACTCAATTGTATAAGTCTCGGTATAATACCAAGCACTGTTAAAAATGCAACAAAACCTGCTCCTACAGCCAGCCCACCAGCAAGGCCAACAAATAGTTCAATCAGTGGAATCATGTTTCTTATGATCCTGATTGATTTGGTTCTCATGATAAGAAACGTACTGGTCCAAGTCTTGCTGGTATTTGTGCATTTCTATTTCAAGAGGACTTGGCTCTTCATTAATTCGTTTCTTAAATAAGTGGTTAAAGAATAAAATCATGCCGATCCCTAAACCAATGGAATAAGGGACTTGCAGCCAGAGCGGATGTTTTATGCGTTCCCCTGTCAATAAGAAATGCAAGTGCTGATGGACTTCTTCCATACTGACATCGAAGTGAAAGTTCATAATAGCCATACCAGCTCCTATAAATAGTAAAAGCCAGATGAGAACGACATAGAGTAGCGCAGGTTTTTTTCGCTTAGAAGGAATCATGACGATGGTTTGATTAGGCCCCATCGGTTGAAACTCAAGCTCTTTAAACGTTTGACTAAGTTCATAAATCACACGAAATACGTCAATAATGACAATGTTTTTATCTTGTGTTGAAACGGTATGGATGACGACGTTATTTAATTTCTCTGTCAACCGCGTACTTGCAGAAATGAGCGCAATATCAGACAAATAAATAACTTGATGACGATATCCGTTTATTTTTTGCTTCATTCTTATATAAACGACCTCGCTCATCTCGCATCCTCCTCAACAAGAAATGTTTATAAATAGTATGAGTTTCATGTCCTCGAATCATGCGTTTACATCTTTTGTAAAATACTTTCCATAAAAAAGGTGCCTCCTCATATTGAGGAGACACCTTTTTACTCGTTCATCTGATTTTTGATGAAGGCCAGAATTTTTTTCTCAAGTCGAGATACTTGAACTTGTGATATACCCAGCCTATCTGCTACGTCAGACTGCGTTTGATCTTTAAAATACCGTAAGTATATAATGAGACGTTCTCTCTCATCTAAGGACCGAATTGCTTCTTCTAATGCCATTTTGTCAAACCACTTTGTATCTTGATCAGCGATTTGGTCCAAAAGAGTGATTGGGTCACCGTCATTTTCATAAACGGTTTCATGAATCGAGTGTGGCGCTTTGGAAGCTTCTTGGGCTAAAACAACATCTTCTGCTGAAATATCTAATTCTTTCGCAAGTTCTTGAACAGTTGGGGCACGGCCATATACTTTGGTAAGTTCATCTTTTTTCTTACGAATCTTATTTCCAGTTTCCTTGAGACTACGGCTGACCTTAACACTACCATCATCTCGTATAAACCTTTGAATTTCACCGATAATCATAGGAACAGCATAAGTGGAAAACTTCACATCATAGGAAAGATCAAACTTATCTACCGACTTTAATAAACCAATACAACCAATCTGAAATAAGTCATCAGGATCATAACCCCGATTTAGAAACCGCTGTACAACGGACCAAACTAATCGCATATTCTTTTCAACAAGGATATTCCGTGACTCTTGATCACCTTGTTGACTTAATTCAATATACGCTTTGACTTGTTGATCAGAAAGTTGCTCTTGTTTTTTGTTTTGTTTTAGTTCCACATCCATACGCATGACCCCTTAATTACATAAGGTTTTGCTTTTTTTTAGGTGTTTGACTAATCGAACTGTCGTGCCTTCCCCGGGAATTGATGTGATATCCACTTCATCCATAAAGTTCTCCATGATGGTAAAGCCCATTCCAGATCGCTCTAACTCTGGCTTTGATGTATATAAAGGCTGTTTAGCTTCATCTACGTTTTCAATTCCCATACCCTCATCCCAAATGGAGATCGAAACGGTTCCTTCAGCAATCTCACAGTCAATATGGACAAGTCCTTCTGGATAGCCATCATAACCATGGATAATGGCGTTGGTCACTGCTTCTGACACTACCGTTTTAATTTCAGTGAGTTCATCCATTGTAGGGTCTAGTTGTGTAATAAAAGCTGCTACGGTAACACGTGCAAAGGATTCATTTTCACTTAAGGCCGAGAATTGGATATGCATTTCATTCTTCATTAGGAAGCCACCCCCAACGTTTCAAGTGCAAACGCCTCGTTTTCTTCTAAACGAATAATTTTGAATAACCCTGACATTTCAAATAACCTTTGTACAGCAGGTGAAATGGAACAAACCACCATTTCTCCTCCCTGTTGCTTGACTTCTTTATATCTACCTAGAATCACGCCTAGTCCTGAACTATCCATAAAGCTTAACGATTCTAAATTTAGAATCACATGCTTCAGGTTCTGCCGCGATAAAATGTCCTGCCAGTCATTACGTAAATTCTCTGCTTCATGATGATCAAGTTCGCCAGACAGGCGAACCAATAAAACGTGCTGTTTTGTTTCAAAGTGAACTGAAAGACTCACTGGGGTTTCCTCCTTGTTAATGGGTTAATGAGTCTTTCTTCTTTTTTATGCCTATTTCCTGCACCCTGACAAAACTAGTCGCATTTCGAGTAAAGGTCTTAAATTTAGCGCTGTTTCACCATCTCGCTCATGGATCGTTTAAATAGCGTCCATATTCCGGCTTCTTCGACCGTTTCATTTACCACAATATCTGTTTTAGAGAGTGGCTTTCCATTGCTTGTAATGGTAAGCGTTCCAACGGTATCACCTTTTTGAATCGGTAGTGTTAGATCTTTTTTATAGACCAGGTTCTTCTCAACATTTTCAATCTTTTGGCCCTTTTTCTTTAATACACTGACGGATTCACTTGTCACTACATCCACTGTCGTTTTAGCCGCCCGTATATTTGTCAACTGATCTACTGCCTGATGGCGTTTATATAGGGATTCTGTTTCGTAATGGTTAAAGGCATAATCAAGCATAGCTGAAACATCCGAATTCCGGTCCTTTGGTGTTTCTGCTCCCATTACCACTGCAATAACCCTCATATCGTCCTTTTTAGCAGTTGCTGTTAAGCAGTACATGGCTTCTCTTGTAAAACCTGTCTTAAGGCCATCCACACCGTTATAAAACTTTACAAGTTTATTTGTATTTACTAGCCAAAACTCATTATCGGTTCCTTTACGTAAATAATCTTCGTAAATGCTTGTGTACTTCGTAATCCCTTCGTGCTTAAGTAATTCTTTTGCCATTACTGCCATATCATGTGCTGTACTGTAATGGTCTTTAGCTGGTAAACCAGTGGTGTTTTGGAATTTCGTATGTTTAAGTCCTAGTTCTTTTACTTTTTGATTCATTTGTTTAACAAATGCGGATTCACTTCCAGCAATTCGTTCTGCTAATGCTACAGAGGCATCATTTCCAGAGGCCACCGCCACCCCTTTTAAGAGCTCCTCAACGGTCATTTCTTCCCCAGGCTCTAAGAAAATTTGAGATCCTCCCATGGAAGCAGCATATTCACTCGCACGGACTTTCTCATTAAGCTTTAGCTTCCCTTCATCAAGAGCTTCCATTACAAGGATCATTGTCATAATCTTCGTCATACTAGCTGGTGGAAGTGACTCCTCAGAGTTCTTCTCATAAAGGATCTCGCCTGTATCTCGCTCCAACAGAATAGCGGACTTCGCACTTTCTACTAACTCAGGACCTGACTCTTCTTTCGCATAAGAGGCAGGTGCAAACATTGTCATTATCATTGTCATCAACATGAACCAGACACCTATTTTTTTCATAGAGGTCCCTCCAATCTTTATGTTAGCTATTTTTTCCAAGGCAAGAAAATATATAACAAGAAAACCAAAAAAATAAAGCTTTACCCCAGTAAAGAACTAAATGGTGTCAGACACCCTTCTTCTCTTTACTAGAGCAAAGCACAAAAAAGCCCACTGCGGAGGGATGACTCCCTCAGCAGTGGGCTTTTCATAATTTTTTACTTCTCTGTTACCATATCGTGGACAAGAGTGGGAGCGTCAACTTTATTTGATGAGATGGTGATGTTCTCATATAGTTTTTGCTTCACATCTTCAATATCCTCTTGATTAGCATGGATCGTAAGAAGGGATTCACCTGCTTCTACATAGTCTCCGACCTTTTTATTTAAGTAAAGGCCTACCGCAAGATCAATGACAGATTCTTTCGTGGCACGGCCAGCTCCAAGCATCATAGCCGCGGTCCCTAGCTCATCGGCAACAATTTCTTCTACATATCCAGATTCCTTCGCTTCAAGCTCTACTTTATAAGTAGCCTCTTCCATTACGCTAGGATCTTCTACGACACGAGAATCGCCACCTTGAGATTGAAGGAAAGTAGCAAATTTCTCAAGGGCTTTGCCGTTATTCATATTCTCTTGAAGTTTCTCACGTGCTTCATCTAGAGAATCCGCTTTACCTGCTAATACCACCATTTGGCTACCAAGGGTTAAACAAAGTTCAGTCAGATCTTCCGGACCATGGCCTTTAAGAGTATCAATAGCTTCTTGAACTTCTAAAGCATTTCCGATTGCACGACCGAGAGGCTGGCTCATATCAGAAATAACTGCCATTGTGTTTCGACCTACACGATTTCCGATTGCCACCATCGCTTCAGCTAAGGCTTTTGAGTCTTCAAACGTCTTCATGAAAGCACCGGCGCCCGTTTTAACATCTAATACGATCGCGTCTGCACCAGCAGCGATCTTCTTACTCATAATGGAACTTGCGATAAGAGGGATCGAGTTAACGGTTGCTGTTACATCGCGAAGACCATAAAGCTTCTTATCAGCTGGTGTTAAATTACCTGTTTGTCCGATAACAGATACTTTATTTTTGTTGACAAGTTCAATGAACTCGCTCTTATCAATTTCCACATGAAAACCTGGCACAGCTTCTAGTTTGTCAATTGTACCGCCGGTATGTCCAAGTCCTCGTCCACTCATCTTAGCTACAGGTACATCTAATGAGGCAACAAGTGGTCCTAGAATGAGTGTCGTTGTATCACCCACACCACCTGTAGAGTGCTTATCTACTTTAATGCCTTCAATAGCAGATAGATCAATGGTATCTCCACTCTTCACCATTTCCATCGTTAGGTTGGCACGTTCCTCATCATTCATATCTTGGAAGAAGATAGCCATGCATAAAGCACTTGCCTGGTAGTCCGGAATGTCACCATTGGTATATCCTTCAATAAAAAATGTGATTTCTTCTGGTGTTAACGCTTTTCCATCTCGTTTTTTAGTAATAATATCATACATTCTCATGTTTCAATTCCCCCTGTATTCATGACACTTTTAAAGTGATTTTGTAATTTCTTTTACGAAGTTTAAAAAGTCTTCTCTTACTTGTTGTGTAGTTTCAATAACTTCATCGTGTGTTAGAGGTTGATCTAAAATGCCCGCTGCCATATTAGAAATACAAGAGATTCCGAGTACATTCATTCCGGCATGATTCGCTACAATGACTTCTGGTACAGTGGACATGCCAACAGCATCTCCACCCATAGTACGTAGCATACGAACCTCTGCGCCGGTTTCATAGGATGGACCTGTGTTCCCCACATAGACGCCCTCTTGTACCTTAAGCCCAAGACGATCAGCACAAGCTTTAGCATGATTCGTAAGCTCTACATCATAGGCTTTCGACATATCAGGGAAACGAGCGCCAAGTTCGTCATCATTCTTACCAATCAGAGGGTTATCTCCCATATTGTTAATGTGGTCAGTAATAATCATAAGGTCCCCTGGCTTAAAGCTTTCATTAATACCACCAGCAGCATTTGTTACAAATAAAGACTTAACTCCAAGTTCTTTCATAACGCGAACTGGGAAAGTGACTTGCTTCATATTATAGCCTTCATAGTAATGGAAACGCCCCTGCATAGCGATCACTTGTTTACCTTCTAGTTGACCAATCACTAGTTGTCCCTTGTGACCTGCGACAGTCGATTGGGGGAAATGAGGAATCTCACTATAAGGAATTGTAACGGCATTTTCAATTTCATCTGCTAATACTCCTAGCCCTGAACCTAGGATCATGCCTAAAGTTGGTTGGTTTGATAATTGTTCGTTAATAAATTGTGCTGCTTCTTTTGTTTGTGCTGCGTTCATGCTTATGTCCTCCCCTTACTTTAAGTCTTTCAAAAAACTCTTGCCATATTCAGGCATTTTAATATTAAAGTTCTCTGCAACTGTTGCACCAATATCAGAGAATGTTTCACGAAGTGGTAGCTCTTTTCCTTCATTAAATTGTTTATTGTAAACAAGTAGCGGAACAAGTTCACGTGTGTGATCTGTGCCATGGTGAATGGGATCATTTCCGTGGTCTGCTGTAATCATTAATAAATCATCTTCGTTCAGTTTATCTAATACTTCCGGCAGACGTTGGTCAAAAGCTTCTAATGCTTCACCATAACCTTGAGGGTCGCGGCGGTGTCCATATTTTGCGTCGAAATCCACAAGATTTAAGAAATTAAGACCTGTAAAGTCTTTATCCATAGATTGAACGAGTTTGTCCATACCATCCATGTTATCTTTAGTACGAATCTCTTCGGTTACCCCTTCTCCATCATAGATGTCTGAGATCTTACCAAGGGCAATGACATCATAGTTCTCATCTTTCAACTCATTCATGACTGTGCGACCAAATGGTTTTAATGCGTAATCATGGCGGTTAGATGTTCTTTCAAAGTTTCCTTCTTTACCTACAAACGGACGAGCAATGACACGTCCAATCATATACTTTTCGTCTTTCGTTAATTCACGAACCATTTCACAGATTTCGTACAACTCATCAACTGGTACAACTTCTTCGTGAGCTGCAATCTGAATAACAGAATCAGCAGATGTATAAACAATTAAGGCTCCCGTTTCCAAATGTTCAGGACCAAGTTCGTCTAAAATAGCAGTTCCAGAAGCCGGTTTATTACCAATGACCTTACGTCCGCTTCTTTCTTCAATCTCATTAATCAATTCTTTCGGAAATTCTTCAAATGTACGGAATGGTGTATCAATGTAAAGGCCCATGATTTCCCAATGACCCGTCATCGTATCTTTCCCATTAGATGCTTCCTGCATCTTCGTGTAATGAGCCATTGGTTTTTCAGCCGGTTCAATACCTTGAAGTGGTCGAATATTACTAAGACCAAGCCCCCCCATATTCGGCATGCTCAGGCCTTTCATATGCTCAGCGATATGGCCTAAAGTATCTGCACCTTTGTCATTAAATTGTTCTGCATCAGGTGCTTCTCCAATCCCAACTGAGTCTAATACAATTAAAAATACACGTTTATATTGTTCCATAACTTCGATCCCTCCTATAATGTTTACATTCCCTTATTGCACGGATCTATGCAGTACAATAGGGGTGGTATGATGTCAGACATCATTTTTTTGGAAAAAATTACGCTCTTGGGTGATAAGAGCGATAAATGTCTGTTAACCTTGCTTTTGAAACATGTGTGTATATCTGTGTGGTAGAGATGTCAGCATGTCCAAGCATTTCTTGTACAGCCCTGAGGTCAGCCCCATTTTCTAATAGGTGTGTCGCGAATGAATGACGCAATGTGTGAGGTGTAATCTCTTTTTCGACTCCCACTTCCTTCGCAACCGCTTTCAATATCTTCCAAAACCCTTGTCTTGATAATGGTCGCCCATGGTGGTTGACGAACAATTCATCTGTTTGGTTTTGCTTTACTAGCTCAGACCTTGAACTAGATAGATAGATTTCAATTGACTTTTTAGCCATGTTTCCTAGAGGGATAATGCGCTCTTTTGAACCTTTACCAAGACAGCGCACAAACCCCATAGTCAAATGAAGGTCGCTTACTTTTAAGGACACAAGTTCTGTAACTCGTAGACCTGTAGCATAGAGCATCTCTAACATAGCTTTATTTCGAATTGACAGGGCATCATCTGCTCTCATTGACAATAAGGCTTCTACATCTTTCATAGATAAGGTCTTAGGAAGCTTTCTTTCTTTCTTAGGCGTTTCGATATGTAAGCTCGGATCCGCTTGAGTGATTTGTTCTCGGATAAGAAATTGATGGAAAGCCCTAATCGATGAAAGTGTGCGAGCAATGGTAGATTGAGAACGATTTAAATCATTTAGATGATGTAAGTATTGCATAATGTGCGTACGAGCAATCTTACGAACATCCGAAAGAGCTGTTTTATTTTTTAAAAAAGTAACATATTGAGTAAGGTCTCTTTCGTAAGACATAAGGGTGTTACGAGACAGTCCTCGCTCAATTTGTAGATAATGAAGAAAATCTTTCTTTTCGTTTTCCATGACCCATTACTCTCCTAACCGGAAAAAGATCGATAATCGGTCTATAATTTGTTCTTCTTCCCATTGAAATACTTTAACAGCTTTCCCCTCCGGTTCATCGTACCGATGAATTTGTTCGTATTCCTCATTCATCATCCGTAAACCAAAATAAAATAACAAGGTACAGGCTGTAAAAATCACAAAGATTTTTATTGTATCCTTAATTAACTGTACTAAATGCATCCGCACATCTCCTTTAGTGCTTATGTCCTTTAGTACAAGATATGCCAGAATTTCTCTAAAATATACGAAAAAGTTTAAAAGAGAAACACATGATAAAAGTAACCGATTTCTTATCATTTGTAAATAGATATGAACGGATTATCATGGTTTTCTAAAAAAACGGAGCATGTTCATTCTCAAGCATACATCAAGCTTGAGAAACCCTCTTTTCTCTTATCCTTAACAAAACTTGGTAATCAAGAAATCTAACAAAATAAAAACCTTTCTTCCGACTGGAAAAAAGGCATTTTCGCGTTATGATTTTACTGTAACGACCTGGCATTTTTTGCAGATGCCGTGAAATGTAAGCCTGTGATCTTTCACTTGGAAGCCCCAATCACTTTCCACCTGCTTTTCCACATCAATTAATAGATCTTCTTCAATTTCTTCAACAGCACCACATTCCACACAAACTAAGTGATGATGAAAATGTTCTGCTCCTTCTTTTCGTAAATCGTAGCGAGACACTCCATCTCCAAAGTTGATTTTATCGACGATCTTTAATTCAGATAGTAATTCTAATGTACGATAAACGGTAGCAAGCCCTATTTCAGGTGCTTTTTCTTTTACGAGGAGGTAAACGTCTTCTGCACTCAAATGATCCTCTTCATGTTCGAGCAAAACGCGAACGGTTGCTTCTCGCTGTGGCGTTAGCTTGTAGCTCTGGGAATGGAGCTGTTTTTTAATTTTCTCTATGCGTTGTTCCATGACTGGTCCCTCCCTCGTATATCCATCTTTCATTATAAGCAGATATAGAGAAAGTGTCAAATTATATTCATTACAATCTATTATTTATAATGATTATCACCTAAAAATATTATGATCCATAAATAAACTCAACCACAGCTTTTAACGCCCCCGGAGATACGTACGATTCAATAATGGACGCCACACTTAATACAGCAAATAATATGACAAATAAAGCACTATATTTCATGAAAGGGGGCAGTAGAGGTTGATGCCCTTTCTTAGCCATTAGTTTTTGAAGTAAAGTAAATGAAAAAATCATCGCTATGCTACCTGCCATGATGTAAACAGGTATAATTATGAGGTTCTGCGGAGCAATAGAGGCTGCTGCCATAAACAGACCTTTCCAACCCATTTGATTCACCAGAAACCCTACTGAGAAACCAACGACAATCCCTTTCATAAATAGCAAAATCCATATGATAGGCATTCCAATAACGGACATCCCTAAGATAAAGATTAAAAGTAAATATTTCATATGATAAAAGAAACTGCTCTTCAACAGACTCACAGCATCACTTACCGTTCCGCCCATCATTTGTTCAAAAAACTGATCTAGATAAAAGAATAAGTCCTGCTTCTGGATCACATTCATACTATTAACAATGACAGCTCCAAAAACAATTCCTATTAAAAATAACAAGCTAGTAAAGACATAAATACTAGCATTTTCCCGAAGATGTTGAGAGGCAGCGTGTCCTTTAGCGTACATGAGAACCCTCCGTTTCTAGCAATCTGTTCTATTTACTAGATATTCTATGAAGGGTTCTCTTAAAATAGACCACTCCGTTCGCTTCTTTTACTTCCTGACTTTTATACGACCATACATGCCTCCCCCGCCCGCATCAACACTCACGTCTCCAGAACGATTCTTTACGATCATCTCAGCTACTGACAATGGAACAACATCTTTCAATTGATTTATTGAGGTATGATGAATGATAGTCATTTCTGTACCAAATGCTTCTATTAGCTTACGTAATGTTTTAGGACCAATTTTCGGCAAATACTCGAGTGGTATTTGATGAATATACGGAGGCCTTTTCCTTCGTCCTTCATATTCGTCCGATAATTCATGTATGCGATCAGCTACTCCCTTCACCATTACAGCTTCCTCACAAAGACATTGTTCCGGTGACTTTAAGCACATATGACAAACCGTTGTATAATACTTACCAAGCAGTGGGTTCATACCGTAGTTGCCAATGATTCTTCTACCATCTTGTTCATGAAGGGCGAAGACCAATTCTTGAAAACAACAATCTTCCATTAAAATTTCCTGGTACTCGCGTGCAATCTTTGGTAATGAATGAGCATCTGAATTTGTAACAAATGAATAGGCTGCAAGTTCTGGAATCCCTTCAGCCATGTTCGTATCCGCACTAAGGCCAAGCTCAACTCCATCAATAAGCTTAGGATCAAACACCTCTTCAAGAGATGTTTTCACCCCTTTTCCATATAGGCTTTTGAAAGGAATAAAGATATGGGCCGGAATAAAAATTCCTCCCTCATCCTTTACAAAGCGCTGTAATTCTTGTGCACTCCCATACATCCGCTGAGAACTTAATGTGATATTTGTTACACGTTCGCTCTGCCATACGGTAAAACGCTGCATAGCTTCGAGTGTTGGGAAATAGCACAACACGTGAAGAGGCCCCTGACAATACTCATCATACACCTCTACTTCGCAACCTAATATAAGAGTAAGAGGGCCATAACGAATCCCCCCTCCAGAAAGCTCCTCTGCTTTCCCTTCTTCAATCAACTGTAAGATTTCCGATTGTACAGCAGGGACGTGGCTATCAATCACGCCAACCATGTCCAGCCCTTTTTGGTAAGCTGCGTGGTCGACAATATTTGTGAGAGTAAGCTCGTCAGATGCCGTTATTTTGACAGGGTCTCCATGAATCGTTCTTCCGATGTGTATATGAAGATCTGCAAAATAGGCGTTCATTACACCATCAATCCTTTTAATTTCACATAAAGAAGCGCATAAGCTGTTTTTGCATCCCAGATTCTTTGATCTCTTTCCATTTGTTCAGCTTCTTCTAATGAAACTTCTAGCAATTCAACAAATTCATCGTCATCTCCGTCTAACTTAGATTCTGCCTTTTTAAGATCTGTCGCTAAATACACATGAACAATTTCATCTGCAAAGCCTGGAGAAGTAGAGAAAGAAGTGACGAACTCTAGTTTATCTGTTGTGTAACCTGTTTCCTCTTCCAACTCTCGTTTAGCTGTTTCCTCAGGACCTTCTCCTGGTTCAAGCTTTCCTGCTGGGATCTCAACGAGTGAGCGCTCTAGCGCCTTTCTGTATTGCTCCACCATGACCAATTTCCCTTCTTGTGTAACAGGAATTATAGCAACGGCACCTGGATGTTTAATTAATTCCCTTTTTGATGTATTCCCATCAGGTAAAGAAACATCGTCGACTTGAAGAGAGATTACCTTTCCTTTATAAATAGAATCCGTATGTATCGTTTTTTCTTCGAATTTTTTCATATCGATTTCCTCCAATAGTATATAATTCACATTCTCTTTTAACTTACCCTATTTTAGGGAAAAGTGTAACAGTTGAGTCTTTCATAAGACCATTTTACAATGAAAGTACCCTAGCCAGAAAGGATGATAGATTTTGAACAAGCGACAACTTGGCTCTTCCGATTTGATGGTATCAGAGATCGGTTTAGGATGCATGACTCTAGGAACAGATGAAACAAAAGCTACAGAAATTGTAGACCGTGCCCTGGATGCAGGAATTAATTACTTAGATACAGCAGATTTATATAACTTCGGCCGCAATGAAGAAATTGTTGGAAAAGCAATTAAAGGTCGACGTGATCAAGTCATACTCGGAACAAAGGGAGGGAATCACTTTAACAAAGAACAAGAAGACTGGTATTGGGACCCTTCTAAAACCTATATAAAGGAAGCAGTTAAGAATAGCTTACACCGTCTCGGAACAGATTACATTGACCTGTATCAACTTCACGGCGGGACAATTGATGACCCTATTGATGAAACCATAGCAGCGTTTGACGAATTAGTCCAAGAAGGGCTAGTCCGTTACTACGGGATCTCCTCTATTCGACCAAATGTTATTAAAGAATATGTAAAACGATCTAATATCGTAAGTGTTATGATGCAATATAGTTTACTCGACCGTCGTCCAGAAGAAGAAATACTAGAATTGCTTAACGAAAATAGAATCAGCGTACTTGCCAGGGGCCCATTAGCTAAAGGGATGCTAAGTGACAATGGTCTCCAAAAAGTACAGGAGAAAGCCACTGATGGTTACTTATCCTATTCCCATGATGAAGTTAAGCACATGATTGAACATAGTTTAGGGTATTCTTCTGAAGATCGTTCTCTTCAAGCCCTAGCACTGCAATATGTTCTGAAAGACCCAGCTGTTGCAACCGCTGTGTTTGGAGCTAGTTCAGTAGAACAATTGGAAAGAAACCTATCCATGTTAGAAGCTCCCCCTTTAACAGAAGATGTTTATTCTCAACTACAGCAAATCACACGACCAATTGTTTATCAAAAACATCGCTAATCACAAAAAGCTCCTCACATGATGTGAGGAGCTTTCCCTATAATACATTACTTTTTAGGAGCAAAAAGAGTCTCGCCAAAAATTTGCATAAATAAGTTGCTGTAACGCTTCATATTCTTTTGAATATCTTGACCAATCTTCTGAAGTTCTTCATCAGATACTTCATTTAAATTGACTGCATTGTCCCCCTCAACTACTTCAGGGAACTCAAGGTCATCTGTGAATGTCACATCTTGCTCCATATTGAAATCAACAGATGCCATCACACTTCCCATTTGAGTATTGTCAAAGTTAAGGTCTAGTCCTAAGTCAGTATCTTGACTATACTCATCTTCGCTTCCCTTAGTTAACGTCGTATTTACATAGCCGCCAATTTCAGGGATTGGTTGTCCTTCAAACATGTCTCCTTCAAGCACCACATCAAATGTAGAATTTGAAGTTGTTTCCGTGTACTCGCTCTGTACGTTAAGTCCTACCGTCAGATCATTCGCATCTTCTACTGCATCTACAACAAAGCGGAATTCATTATCAACAGCTAGTCCATCTGTTTGAGATGTGCCGTCTTCTGTATAACTAAGTGTAAACCCTTCCTCTTGACCAGCTTGTCCGAAGGAAATTTCTCCGCTTGCTTCGTAATCTTCTCCCTCTTTGTTAAAGCTGCCGATCATATCAACTGTTACGGCTTCTTCAGAACCTTCTGCTTTCAGGTCCATTGTAATCATTTCATGTTCTACAACGTTATCCTGGATATAAGCTTCGATTGAAATCCCTTCAGGGAGAGATAATTTGTCTACGTTTTCAATGGCTCTCTCAAGATCCGCCATAATCATTTCTTCTGAATTCATATCAGATGGCATGCCTTGCATTTCCATTTGTTGCATTACAGCATTCCAGAACGTCTCATCAGATTTTAGTTCTTCTAGCAATGCTTTAATCATTTCCTGAGCTTTTTCTTCATCAATTTGAACAGAAACTTTGTCATACGTTTCTCCGTCATAATCTACGCCTTCTTCAAGGGAGAATTCCGCCCCTTCAAGTTCATCCGTAATAACGTTTAAATAATCTTGCCCCATTGTCTTTAGCTCATTGAATGTGAAATTCGTTTCATTCGCTTTAACAATGTTAGGGAAGGAAGTCATCATTCCTGTCGTATCCATTGCGGGCGCACCAGGTGTTTCCTGAGCAGGCATTCCACTCATTCCATCTAATCGCTCAATCAGTTCCCCATACTTGTCATTTTGGAAGCTGAAATACTTCCTATATAGACTTGGAACTTTAAGGGCTGTCTTCTCTTCATTTTGATACATGTAAGCACTGGCAATGTTAAAGTTATTCAAGTTTACGTCAACATCTCCATATGCCTCGTTTGTCGATGGATCGATTTTTGATTTCGTTTCGAATTCTAGCTTTGAAAGAACATTTTTAGCCATTTGTACTTGCGGAAGGAAAGGTTGTACAGCATCCCCTTCTGCGTCAAAGCCCATTGAAAAGCTTGAATTAGACTTGTAAGCCTCACGCAATAAGCGATCTTGAAGCTCAATCGATGTTTCACTGTATTTAAGCATTTGTTCCCATCGGATATCATTTGTGTTTTGCTGCGCATCTAAATACAAGTCCATAGCTTCTTGACTTTGATCAGCCTCTGCAGCGTATGTAGGCGTCGCAAGACCTGCTGTTAATAGAGTAGCTGCTACTGTAGTTCCTCCAACTTTTGCAAACATCTTTTTGGTTTGTTTTGTCATCATTCCATCCCTTTCCATTTTCATAATGTAATAGATTTCCTATCCCTATTTACGGGACAGGTTGCAAAAAGTTCCGTTTATTTCAAAAATAAAGAAACTTTTATGTATTTTGCCAATGGGCAATTTACTTCCCATACTACTACAATAAATTGGGATTTCAAGAATTTGTTACCTTAATTCTTTCTTAACACTGGACACTCGTTTCACTTCCTTCACCCTAAACCACCGTATATTCATTTAACCCCATTAAAATAAGACCTGCCGATTAGCGGCAGGTCTTGAGGAGTGCTGAACATTTGAAGTTGAACGCAAATTGGAGCGGACACTAACTAGTGTAGTATCCTCAACTTTCGTTAAAATGGATATTCTCTATATTCGGATTGGACACTGATCCATTTAACGGTTGTGAATTTGTCAATTGCCCATTCGCCGCCAAAGCGACCAATACCTGATTGCTTCTCGCCACCGAAGGCAACATGGGCTTCATCGTTTACAGATTGATCATTAATGTGAATCATACCGGTTTCAATCCGCTTCGCAACTTCCATACCGTGATAGCGGTCTGTTGTAAAGATCGACCCGCTTAAGCCATAAGGAGAATCGTTGGCAATTTGAATAGCTTCTTCTTCATCCTTCACTTTAATAAGAGCCGCCACTGGACCAAATATCTCATTCTTAGCGATTGGCATATCGTTTGTTACATGAGATAAGACCACTGGATGCATCAGATTTCCTTCTACCTTTCCTCCAAGCAACTTCTTAGCCCCCTGGCTGACACTCTCATCTACATCTTGCTGAATACGCTTGATCGCTTCCTCGTTAATAACAGGACCGACAACTGTATCGTCATCAGCAGGGTTTCCTGCTTTTAGACTCTCCACTTTATTCTTAAAAGCTTCTGTAAATTTATCATAAATGCTTTCGTGAATGATAATTCGGTTAAGAGACATGCAAATCTGGCCCTGATGCAAGAACTTACCAAAGGCCGCTGCCTGAACAGCTCGATCAATATCAGCGTCTTTCAACACTAACATGGCATTGTTGCCTCCTAATTCTAAAGCTGTATCTTTCAAATGTTTGCCGGCTAATTCTCCGATGTGACTTCCAACCTCAGTTGAGCCTGTGAAAGAAATTAATTTAGCTGCCGGATGTTCCACAAATGCATCCCCTATTTCAGATCCTCGTCCAACTAATACGTTGATAACGCCTTCTGGGAATCCAGCTTCGTGGAATAAATCTGCTATAAGTAAACCAGAAGTGACAGGTGTATCAGAAGCGGGTTTCACGACAACTGTATTCCCTGTGGCAATTGCGGGTGCTATAGATCGAAGCGCTAAATGGAACGGGAAATTCCAAGGGCCAATCACGCCAATGACTCCTTTTGCTGAACGATGTACATAGTTGTTTTTCCCAGGAACATTTGAAGGTAAGATTGTCCCCTCCATGCGTGTTGGGAAAGAACTCGCTTCCTTCACAATCGCCATGGCTGCTTGGAATTCTACTTGTGATTTCACCTTTGTACTTCCGGATTCTTTTACAAGCCAGTCGACAATCTCATCTTTTCTTTCATTCATAACCTGAAGCAAACGGTCGAAGTAGGCTTGTTTTTCAGCAGGGCTTACGTCAGCCCAGGATGATTGCGCCTTCTCAGCATACTCATATGCTTCATTTAAATCTTTTTCATTTGCTGACTGAATGGTTTGTAGTAATTCATTTGAATATGGATTATAATTTTCTACCATTTTCTCACTGGAACCTTGTTTCCATGTTCCATTTATATATTGTTGAGTGAATGATGTCGTCATTGTTATCCTCCTCAGAAATAGTCTGCTCTCTTGTTTTATCCATTTTCCCTTGAATTCAAACCAATCCTTACCTATTAGGAGATCAAACCGACCAGCTCTCCCCTATTCAACTGGATTCCTAGCGAGAATAAGTTCCTTTGACCCATTTAGATGTAAAAGACATGCGTTCTTATGTCCTAACGACTACTGACGGATGTATGGTATAATTAGGAAAGATCTTGTCTCTCTACATCAAAAGGGTGGTCGGCTAACCCCTATCCGAAAGGGGGTGATGCCTATCGACGCATATCAAGTCATTATGGTAATGTTTTCGTTTGGTATGTTCGTCCTTTCGCTTCTTAGCTTTGTTGTGAAGATTGTGACAGAGCTCTTAAAGCATAAAAAATAGACCTCCCTTCACACGATTATGCAGGAGAGGTCTATTTCATATGGGCCGATCCTCTTAAGTAGAGAGAACGTAGATCACACGACCACAGTTGCAGCTGTGGTCGTTTTTTATTATATGCTTTCTACGTATAGGATACCACATCTTGACAAATGAAAACACTTATTTACCTTTTACTTTTTGAAACTCTTCCAATCAAGTTCACTTTCATTTAGCAATTCCTCAAAACTTTTGTTTGCTTCCCTTTTTTTACGCTCTTCTATCCGCTTTTGCTTTTCTTCTTCTTTTCGCTGCTCTTCTTGCTTTTTCAAATCCGCTTTCTTCGATTGAAGTTGTTTTACAAGATCATCTTGTAACAGATCTTTTAACGTGCCTTCTTCCTCTTGTTTACGTTTCTTACCCAACAAACTCCACTCCTTTTTGAATAACCCTAGAAGATAATGAAGCATTCAGCATCCCATTTGGACTTTTAAGGCGGAATAAACGCCCTGTCCATTCTAGCTTCATGTCTGGTTCGAAAAAGGTTTTTTGCTGTTCATCTATTATGATCTTATAATTATCATTTTCCACCACTTCATCGTATTGTGTCACTTCATCTGTAAAATACAAAATGCGTACGCCGTTCACACCACATCCGCATCCTTCTATGTCATAGTAAAGGCGCAGATAAGGCTTATGGTCCATCTGCAACTGACGCAATTGATTTAATGCTTCATTCATAATTGTTAATTTCATGATCATACCACCTTCTGTCTTATCTATCTTATAAAATCATAACCGCTCGAGCAACCTTTCTGACTAATCTGTATAAAGTGCCCACATTCATTGACCAATCATTGTGCGTCTTGTACAAACTCTGAATCATACTCTTTTATAAGAAGGAAATCTCCAGGTAAACGCATAAATATGATAATGAAACGATTAAGAATCAAGAGGAGGAATAAAAATGAAACTGCAAGTACAGAAACCGATTTTCGCCGAATCTGCTAGTCTCTTTGTAAACACAATGAGTGAGTACGAGGATACGGTGCTGTTAAAAAAAGATCACTGGGTCGTGGATGCTAAAAGTCTTTTAGGAGTGTTAGCAGTCTCTCTACAGCCTGGACAAACAGTAGAACTCGATGTCCAAGGCGGGAACGAAACCGCCATTAAGCAAACGCTTATTGAAAAACAGCTTTTTATAGAAGCATAAGTCATTGAGGACAAGAATGCGTTTCTTGCTGGAGTATCATCCAGCAAGGAATCGCCTCTATTCCGCATAATGCCCGCCAACCAACTTACTTCGATGCTTCGCTGTACCAGCCTTCGTATAGGAAACGGCCCTAAGAAGAGCATCGTTCCCGTATTTGTTTCGGATTTCATCCATCACATAACCAAGATCACGCTTTTTATCACGGTCTTGTTCAAATAAACTAAGTTGCATCGCTTTGTCTTCTGTAATATTAGATAGGCTTATCGAAATCTTCCGAACGGTCTGATGAGAATAAAATTCGTTAAAAATTTGCATACATACATCGTATAACTCTGTTGTAATATTCGTAGGGGATGCGACGGATCTTGAACGGTGAAACCCACCGCCATTCTCAACTTTACTATATCCAATCCCAAGACTAATCGTTCGCCCTGCTTTTTGAGACGCACGTGCACGCTTTGCCACCTCTTCACACATTTCCAAAATGACATAGCGCACTTCTTCCGGGTTCGGGTAATCCCTCATAAGAATTTGACTCTTCCCAAAGCTGATCTGCCCTTCCATAATGGGAGCACCAAGCTCAGAGAGATCTACCCCATTGGCGTGATAGTAGAGCTGATTCCCCATCACCCCAAAGCGTTTCTCCAGCTGTTCGAGAGGAAATGTAGCAAGCTGTCCAACGTTTGTAATGCCTAACCGATTTAACCGTTTCTCCATCCGCGAACCAATCCCCCACATTTCGCTTAACGGCGAAACAGGCCACAATTTTTTCTTTACATCTTCATACTCCCATTGAGCAATCCCATTTTTCTTAGCTTCCAGGTCGAGGCATAATTTAGACAGAAGCATATTTGGCCCGATTCCAATTGCACATTGGAGGTGAAACGTCTCAAACAACTCTTGTTGGATCATTCGAGCAACCTCTTTAGCGTCTCCCCATAATCTCTCCGTTCCCGTTACATCCAGAAAACTTTCGTCAACACTGTACGTGTGAATCGCTTCTTTTGGAACATAACGATTAAAAAGGCGGGTAATTTCAGTTGAGATGTGCAGATAAATCCTCATTTGTGCAGACACTAAATGGATTCTCGGATCATCTGGGATCTCAAATAAACGACTCCCTGTCTTAATACCGAAATCTTTCTTTAACGCTGGCGAAGCTGCCAACACCACACTTCCCGGGCGCTTTAAATCTGCTACCACAGCAAGATGGGCCCTCATTGGATCTAGCCCTTTCATGATGGCGGCGCAACTAGCATAAAAACTTTTCATATCCACACACAAAATACTACGTTCCGGGAACGACTGATAATCAATCACCGCATTCATAAGTTACCCTCCCGCGAAATACGAATGTTTGTTCGCATGATCTATTATCCTTATTATGCGAATGTTCGTTCCCATTTTCAAGTGGCGATGTTTTCCTTTTTTCGACATTTACTCTTCATCACATAGTTCCCTTCTTATATAAAACAAAAATCCTCACGAGTTGTGAGGATTTATTTCTTCTCAAATTGTTTGCGCATCACTTTCTCTGTAAGTCCAGGCATAAGTTGATAAAGCTTTGAACCGGCTTCCATCCAAGAAGGCAAATTAATTTCTCTCTTAGATGTAAACAAATGCTTGATCACTTTTTGAGCTACAACATCAGGATCTAACATGAAGCGCTCAACGGACTTTTGATAAGCTCCATCAGGATCAGCCTGATCGAAAAAGTTTGTTCGAACAGGGCCCAGATTCACCCCTGTTACATAAACCCCTTTTGGTTTTACTTCTAAGCGAAGAGCGTTTGTGAAACCTAGAACCGCATGCTTCGAAGCCGCATAGCCAGATGCTTTCGGAGTAGACATCTTACCAGCCTGAGAGGCGATGTTCACAATATGCCCCCCTTGTGCAACAAAATCAGGAAGCACTACTTTCACACATTGAATGAGACCAAACACATTCACTTGAAACATTGCTTCATACTGCTCTATACTCGTCTCTTCTACCGACTCAAATATACCAAACCCTGCATTGTTAATTAAGGCATCTACAACTCCGAATCTTTCCTTTATCATTGAAAAAGCCCGTTCAATATCTGAGCGTTTAGCCAAATCACATGAAGCGGCATAACCCCTCACACCGGTGCTCTTCTCTATACTGTCAATGAGTTCATTCAAACGTTCTCCTCGTCTGGCTAAAAGGATCGGTAGACCACCCTTTTTAGCTACATGCCAGGCTATGCGTTCTCCAATACCACTCGATGCTCCCGTAATAACCACTTTCTTATTCGTTAATACATGCGTCAAACTTATCACCTATTTTGCTTCATAATAATAAACTCCATCTTCTAAGTGTACATGAACGCGCCCTTCCTCTTCCAATACATCAAGTTGCCCGACGGTTTCTGACATCGTTAAACCAAATTGTTTTTCAATGTGTTTTGGAAATAGCTGTTTACACACTTGAAATGGAGTGAGAGGTCCCTCTTCCAACATGTGATATACCTTATTAGACCGGTATTCCTGCTTTTTCATACGTTCTTTAATTAACTCGTTAGGATTCGTGAAAACCGGGCCGTGACCAGGATAAACTTCTCGTATATCCATATGTAAACACTTATCCAATGTTTTTTGATAAGTGACAAGCGGCCTAGGACGCGGACCACCAGGTAGGCGAGGTGGCTCTAACAAAGGATTGGAAGAAATGTGGTAAAGCAAATGATCCCCCGACAACATCGACTGGTCAAGAGATCTGTAAAACGATAAATGACTCTCGGCATGCCCAGGGGTTTCCATAACCGACCAATCTGGATGCCCTGGAATTTGATCTCCTTCTTTTAACGAGCCAGTTAGTGTGCCCTCCGCCACATATTTAAGAGGATCACGCAAATGTTTAAAGAAGGCTTCATGAGTATGATCTACCCCAAACTGCTTATATAACGTATAGAAAAACGTTTGAAAACGATTTAAAAACGTCTCATCTCTCTCAAGCCATCTTTTATTGTCCTCATGACCATATACTCCTTCTAATTGTTCAAAGCGATCAACTAAACCTATGTGATCAGGATGGTGATGTGTCAGAATCACTTGTTTAATATCGTTAGGACTGTAACCAATCGCGTGTAATTGGGATTCTAACGCTTTCCAAGCTTCTTCTGTTTTTACGCCCGCATCAATTAGAGATAGCGTTTCTCCCTTTAGTAAATACGTATGCACATCCCCCACTGCAAATGGCGTTGGAATGGACAGTTGATAGATCTTATCTGTTGTTTGAACCATAGTGAACCCCCAAACACTGAATGATCATTCAGTTTTTCTTCTATTGTACTCCTTTCTATGGAGTTTGTCATGAATCAAGAACGAAAAAAGGAATGAACATCTCCTCTTTTTGAAAGACTAGAAGAGGGTTAAAGAAAGAAAAGATAAAAATATTTTCCCGGTCGTTGCCTTGCCCCTGGTTTTTAATATGTCCATTTGAGTGCGATAAAAATGAAGAAAAGCCATCGCTGAAAAACTCTAACACACCAACACGTTGGCGTGTTAAAGTACATATCTTTTCTTTTCTTTGTACACCTGGTGTGGAATATTTCATTTCCATAAATATGAAAAATCTTTTTTAACACTATTTATAATATTCGACAAATTGCGCATTTTACAATAAACCTTTAAATCTTGTCGAAGTTTTTCTATAATTCTGTAGTACTCTTAACGATGCAAATTGTTTGAAAAATCATAAGAAAAAGAAAGGGAGATCCAACTATGGAGGATACTCAAAAGCGCGGTTGGGTTACGAAGGCGCTTGACGTCATCGAGCGCGTCGGGAATAAGCTTCCCCACCCAGCAACCCTTTTTGCCATACTAGCAGGATTGATCATCATCCTCTCAGGGATTATGGCAGCCCTTGGAGTTACGGTTGAAGACCCCATTAAGGGAGAGACGGTTTCTGTCTTTAACTTAATGTCGTCTGAGGGTATAAAATATATCTTTGAAAACTTCGTTACAAACTTCACAGGCTTCGCCCCACTCGGAACGGTACTTGTAACAATGCTAGGAATTGGCGTAGCAGAGCGCTCTGGCTTAATTAGCGCTATGCTTCGTGGACTTGTTACCTCTGTTCCTAGTTCAATGATTACAGCAGCCCTTGTGTTTGCTGGTATTATGTCAAGTATGGCAGCTGATGCAGGTTACGTTGTACTTGTGCCTTTAGGTGCAGTTCTATATGCAGGACTTGGACGACACCCATTAGCAGGTTTAGCAGCCGCCTTCGCGGGTGTATCTGCAGGTTTTAGTGCGAACTTATCATTAACAGCTCTAGATCCTTTACTTGCTGATTTAACCATTGAAGCAGTAAAGAACTCTGCTTTTCCTGAATATGCAGGGGAAATTCAATACACTATGAACTACTTCTTTATGCTAGCCTCTGTTGCTTTATTAACAGTAGTAGGTACATGGGTAACGAATCGATTCGTTGAACCTCGTCTTGGTGATTATAAAGGCGAAGTGGAAGAAGAAATTAACTACTTAACAAAGGCCGAGAAAAAAGGACTTCTTCTTTCATTCCTTTCTCTTCTTGTTACATTAGGTTTACTATCTTTACTTATCGCATTTGAGTGGTCTCCACTACGAAATAATGAAGATGTATTGATGTCTCCATTCTTCTTTAACCTAGTACCAAGTATCTTCCTGGCTTTCTTTATTCCAGGACTTGTATACGGGATTGTTACAAAGAACATTAAGAACGATAAAGATGTAGCCAACCAACTAAATGAAACGATGGAAACAATGGGTTCCTTTATTGTCCTATCGTTCTTCGCTGCACAGTTTGTTGGATTCTTTGCCAAAACAAACCTTGGACGCATCTTAGCTATTAAAGGTGCCGAATTCCTAGATAGTACAGGCATTAACGATTTCCGTGTTGTGATTCTGTTCATTATTGTCGCTTCTCTTATCAACTTAGTAATGGGTAGCGCATCAGCCAAGTGGGCTATTATGGCTCCTGTATTCGTACCTATTATGATGCGTATCGGCTACAGCCCGGAATTTACAACTTTGATCTATCGTATTGCAGATTCAACGACAAACGTTATTTCACCACTTATGACGTATTTCGCCATTGTAATTGCCTTTGCCCAAAAATATGATAAACGAGTTGGAATCGGAACTTTAATTTCCACTATGCTTCCATACTCGATTGCATTCTTCATTGCATGGCTGATCATGCTTATCATTTGGGTCGTTGCCGGTATCCCAATCGGTCCAGACACAGGCATCTACTTTGATGGAAACCTATGGAAATAAACTTAAAGTCCAGCTCGCTTGAGCTGGACTTTTTTTATGCTTCTTTAAAGCTTAGATCGTTATCCGTAAGAGCCCCATCCCTCACAAAATTGTTTTAACTTCGCGTTTTCAATAAAGTATGAATGGTTTCAGAAATGATTTCTGGTAGCTGTTCGAAGCTATAAGAGAGTTCTAGTCGTTCAGACCACTGATGGGGGTCTTTCCCTCTTGGCCCGACGTTTAAAATGGGCATTTGAAACATTGACAGTCGTTCATCTGATAATTCAAATCCATTGCCATAAAGCGGCATATTCTCTAACAACGTATTTAATTTAGTCTCTGAGGTTGGCGGACCAATAAAGCTAAGATCTGATAGACCAGGGAAAAATTCTACTTCCTCAAGAGTAATCTGGAACTGATCTTTCGTGTAATCTTTAACGTGTTGCAGCGTATCCTTAACATAGTCATCTTCTTTAGACGAGACAGATGGATAGAACGGTGGACTGTAAAATAGAACAATCATAGGCGCAAGGTCTTTACATAGCGATGCAAGCTCTTGTACAAGAAGGGTTGAAAACTCTCGGTCTCCTTTCTCTCTTTGACTTATGAGAAGATTCCTCCTCCTCTCAACCTCTTCTCCCCCGTATCGCTCCACTGCTTCATTATATAATTCATCATAAGTAAAGACACGTACAGGAAATTCTGGTATATGAATGCCCGGCTTTTCATTCAGAAAGGCACGCGCCTTCGCATTGAAGTGTTTTGTCGTCTGGCTACTTGCTCGATTCGCTGCTTCAAGAAGCTTCTTATGAATCTCTTTCGTGGACTGCTTCAAGTAAAGAACATTATACATGGCTACAGCCGCTTGAGGTGTCTGAACGGAGTACTCCTCCTTCAAGTCTCTCTGCATTAAAGAGATCGGCGGTGGTGTGGTTTCTTCCCCCACTGTTTCGATGAAAGCTTCATTTAACTCCAGTTCTTGTGATAAGTAACTTACCATTAAATTAGCGTTTAGTCCTGCAAACGGTTCTCCCACATGGGTCTCTTTTCCATAACATAAGAAACCAGGGAGCAATTTCCCGATTGAGCCTGAATATACATATTGTCCTGGGTCACCAGGATACTGGCTAAACATCGGTTCTCCGTTTAAACATGCCCTATAGTTGAGGTTCTCCTGCTTTTTGATTTCTTGAAGGGCTGGGAGAGCTTGAAGCATACCAAGGGAGTTAACCTCTTCGTCAGGTACCGTTAAGAGAAGTAAATTCCCTTTAAATTCACCTTCCATAGCACGCTCTAGCATGGACATATGAACCGTAAGTCCTGCTTTCATATCCATAATTCCTCGCCCAAACAGCCATTCCCCGCTTTTCATATCTTGTTGAATAGCATCGGGGAGTTCTTCTCGTATTCGCTCATATTCTTCAGTTAATCCCCTCGGATAAAAAGCAAGAGGCTTTTTAGAACCGAAATCATCAACCCCTACCACATCAAAGTGACTTAATAAGATTACCGTATCTTGAGCTTCATCTTGTTTTACAAGTGCTGTCACGAGCTGCCTACCATCAGGTAACGGATGAAGCTTAACGTGGTCGGGATGGTTTTTAAAATAATCTTTTTCCATAAATCGTTGGTGAATATGTTCAGCTAGCGCAATTTCTGCTTCGCTTCCTGTAATACTTGGGTATTCAACTAATTGGCAGAGCAGATCGACAAGCTGTTTCTTAGTTTTCCAATCTGACATGATCCCACTCCTATTCCTGCTTGGGTTATAATTGATGTATTATTCAGATATTTACGCTATCTTATCACAATACATTCTTTTACAGAAACTAAATTGACTTTTATATCGGGATGGAACACAATCAAGATGGACTCTATTTCAGGAGGTGCTAATGTGAAGACGTTTATATTCGCTCACAGGGGTGCAAGCAGATTGGCTCCGGAAAATACGATGGCTGCTTTTATACTGGCACAAAAGATGGGAGCAGACGGGGTTGAAACAGATGTACAGCTAACGAAAGATCATATCCCCGTCCTCATTCATGACGAGACCCTTCACCGCACAACAGATGGTACTGGATATGTAAAAGATTACACGTTTGAAGAATTAAAAAGACTTGATGCCGGAAGTTGGTTTAGTGAAAAATATAAAGGAGAACAGCTTCTTAGCTTAGAGGAATTTCTTCAATGGATCGCATCAACCAACCTTGTAATGAATATTGAGTTAAAGAACAACCTCATTGATTATAAAGATATTGAACAAAAGGTTTTCAACTTGATTACCCATTATAAACTCGAGCACAGAACGATTATCTCAAGCTTTAACCCAAAAAGCATCAGACGGTTTAGACGGATCTCAAAAGAGATAGAATGTGCTTGTCTAACAAGCAGACGCCCTAAAGATCTACAGCAACTCATACAAGACTCCAAAGCTAATGCTTTACACATTAAATACACCGCCCTAACAAAAGGTTTATTAAAAGAAGCCGATCGTTTACAGCTTCCAGTCAGAACCTATACAATCAATCGCCCCTCCAGATTGATGCGTTCTTACAAACTTAACCTTGATGGCATTTTTACAGATGTTCCCCATTCTGCTATAGAATACAAAGAATTATATCTACATAAACACAAATCCTAATGAGTGAGTCCTTTTTTGGGCTTACTCATTTTTATATTTCATTCATTCTCTCCGTATAAAATCTCTACAACCATTTTGTTAATTATTTTTAATTTTTTATAAAATCCACAGAAAACGCATTCAATACATTTATTAGAATGATGTTACATATTTTACTAACAAAAACCCAAAAGAAAGCATTTTCATTGATATATCAGTGTATATGTTTTGCAATATTCCTTAATCAATTATAAAATGACTTACAGTGAAGCATCTTAATAAAGATTTATTAATTTTTTTAACTATTTGAAGTAAACACTGAACCATAAAGGAGTTTTACACGTGAGTACAACAACAAATGAAATGATTAAAACACTTCTAAACGGAGAATGGAATGTAAGCGAGTCAAAAGCGACAGTAGATATTTATTCTCCTTCTAATAAAGAACTTGTCGGGAGCGTACCTTCCTTATCTCAGGAAGAATTAAATACTTCGATTGAAACAACAGCTAAGGCTCAAACTGAATGGGCTGAACGTTCTGTGCAAGAACGTGGAGAAATCCTTAATAAATGGGCTGATCTTCTAGAAGAACGAAAAGAAGAAATTGGTACAGCAATTATGAAAGAAGTTGCAAAAAACAAAAAATCTTCTGTTTCTGAAGTAGAGCGTACTGTAGACTATATCCGTCACACAGTCGAAGATGCTTATCGATTAAATGGTGAAGTGAAGCGCGGAGATGGCTTCAAAGGAGGCTCACGCTCTAAAGTTGGTTTAGCTGAAAAAGCACCGCTTGGAACAATCTTAGCTATTGGACCATTCAATTACCCAGTTAACCTTTCAGCTTCTAAAATTGCACCAGCCCTTGTTCAAGGTAATAGCGTTGTGTTTAAACCAGCCACTCAAGGTGCGATTAGCGGTATAAAAATGGTAGAAGCTCTAATTGATGCTGGCCTTCCTAAAGAACTTATAACCGTAGCAACAGGACGTGGCTCTGTGATCGGTGACTTCCTTGTTCAACACCCTAAAGTAGATATGATTTCTTTCACAGGTGGAACAGCTACAGGTCGTCACATCGCTCAACTATCCTCAATGGTACCTTTAGTACTTGAACTAGGCGGTAAGGACCCTGCGATTGTCCTTGAAGATGCAGACCTAGATAAAGCTGCAAAAGAGATTGTAGCCGGAGCATACAGTTACTCTGGTCAACGTTGTACAGCGATTAAACGTGTACTTGTTCAAGATGAAGTAGCTGATGAGCTAGTAGATCGTATCGCTCATAAAGTGAAGAGCCTGTCTGTAGGTATGCCAGAAGATAATAAAGATGTGACCCCTTTAATCGATGATAAGAGCGCTGATTACGTACAAAGTCTTATTGATGATGCGAAAGATCAAGGTGCGACAGTTATTTCTGGTGACACACGTGAAGGTAATCTTCTTCACCCAACTCTTCTTGATCATGTATCAACAGATATGCGTGTAGCATGGGAGGAACCATTTGGTCCTGTTCTTCCAATTATCCGCGTTTCTAGTCAGTCTGAAGCTATTCAAATCGCTAATGAATCTGAGTATGGTTTACAGGCGAGTATCTTTACGAAGAATATCGACAACGCGATGAGCATCGCTGATAAACTAGAAGTTGGAACAGTTCAGCTAAACGGTAAAACATCCCGTGGACCAGACCACTTCCCATTCTTAGGTGTGAAAGCCTCTGGTCTTGGTGTACAAGGCATCCGTGAGAGCCTTCTTTCCGTTGTACGTGACAAAGTTACTGTTATCAACATGTAATTCCATACTCCAAATGATGATAAATAAAAGCTCAGAGTTACCCTGTAACTCTGAGCTTTCTTTATATCCCTTTCTTACTTTCTTCTTTTTTCATTAACCTCAGAACATGATCTTTCGGGGTCCAGCAATCAAACTTCCACCTCGGATCTGTTTCGTAACCTAGACGCTTACAAAAACGTTTAACTCTCCCCTTTTCCTTAGCTACAGTAAAATGCACACATGTAGCACAACAATGAAAGTCTCTCACCGCTTCCACCTCCACTCGAATGTCTCCAGTGTAACACATAGACATCTGCCTATTTTCAGGTTTCCCATTAGAATAAAGACCCAAAAATCTCATCAGGCGCATATCATAATCAGGAAATAACAAGGAGGAGGAAGTAGTATGCATCATAACGGATATGCTTATCCTGTGCTTCCACAAGGGAACCACAATTTATACAGATCAGATGAAAGAATTTTTGTCGGAAGACGACCATTTGGATTCGGTCGCCCATTTTTTGGAGGACCTTTTGTCGGGGGACTTGTCGGAGGTCTCGTAGGTAGTGCGCTCTTTTCCCCATTTTATCGTCCATACCCATACTATCCACCGTATTACGGATATGGTTATGGCCCTGGCCCTTATTACGGGGGATATGGGGGATATGGAGGATATGGAGGATACGGTTACGGAGGTTACTAAACAGGGCACCACGGGTTAAGAATTAATTGAAGAAGGCTAAATCATGATAGATTTAGCCTTCTTTTTTCTATGACGGTCCACCCTCATACATATTCATAAAAAATGATACCGTTATCAGAGTTTGAATCTGGATACATGTGGAATAGTACCTCCGAACCTAAAAAAGTTTAGCAACATAATAAGGAGGAACCGATATGAATCGCGATAATTTAATGCAAGATGGCCCTCGCAAACAAGAACAACAACGCCAGCCAGGGTTTGAATCACAAATGAATCCTTCCCCCCTTCAAGCTGATGAAGACTATCAGAGTGGAAATAAATTAAAAGGTAAAGTGGCTCTCATAACAGGCGGAGATAGCGGGATTGGTCGATCTGTAGCTATTGGTTATGCAAAAGAAGGCGCCCATGTTGCTATTTCTTACTTAGATGAGCACGAGGATGCGGAAGAAACGAAGAAGAAAGTAGAAGCAGAAGGTACTAAAGCTTTGCTACTACCTGGAGATGTTGGGGATGATGCTACATGTCGTGATATTGTAGCCAAAACGGTCGATACTTTTGGTCAACTTGATATTTTAGTAAATAATGCAGCTGAACAACATCCAAAAGATAACATTGAAGATATTTCAGTAGAACAATTAGAAAGTACATTTAAGACCAATATCTTTTCTATGTTCCATATGGTAAAAGCAGCTCTGCCACACTTAAAACAAGGGAGCGCTATTATTAATACTGCTTCTATAAATCCGTATACAGGGAACGCTGAGCTTGTTGATTATACAGCCACAAAAGGAGCTGTTGTAGCATTTACTCGCTCCATGGCTCAACAACTTGTCAACCGTGGCATACGCGTTAATGGAGTTGCACCAGGTCCAATTTGGACGCCTCTTATACCAGCCACTTTCCCTGAAGAAGAAGTAGATCAGTTTGGCACCAATA
Source organism: Pontibacillus chungwhensis (assembly GCF_030166655.1). Classification (GTDB taxonomy): domain Bacteria; phylum Bacillota; class Bacilli; order Bacillales; family BH030062; genus Pontibacillus. The sequence goes on from NZ_CP126446.1 coordinate 2,319,780, forward strand.
CCTTAATGGGCCGTCCCGGGCAACCTGTTGAGCATGTAGGAAGCTACGTCCTTCTAGCTTCTGATGACTCATCTTATATGACTGGTCAATTTATTCATGTTAACGGAGGTTTGTTTACCTCAAGCTAATATAATATAAAAAATCCTCACCTCTTTAGTTAGGAGGGAGGATTTTTTATATTATAGGTTAACGACACTTAATTCAAATGAGATAAGTTCCTTTAGAACAGGGTGACATTTAAGACGAACCACCCAATAATAAACGTTTGAATGATAAACTTCGCCAAAGTACCTCCGAGAAATCCAATAATAGCTCCCTTAGAGGATTGAAGCGCTTCTTGTAAATCTTCTTTTTGAATATACTCAGTAATAAAAACGAATACAAATGGCACAAGAATGACGCCAAACGGAGGGAATATAAAGGAACCGATAATCACACCAATAGCTGCCATTCGTTCTCCCCATTTTGTCCCTCCGTAATGTTTGACCGCTTTACTGTTAATGATAATATCTGAAATGAGGAGCACCACGGTTAATACCCCCATCGTTATCCAATACCAGATACCTAGTTCATTGCTATTTATTGCAAATTGATAAACCAGCACACTAATCCATAAAAATAGTGGACTCGGCAATACAGGGTAAAGTAACCCCACATAACTAAAAATAAAACTAATGACAATAATAAGCCACCAAATAATATCCATATGCACACTCCTGTCTATTAGAAATCTTGTTCCATAAAAACATAAAGAATCTCTTAGATTTTATCGAACAAGTTCCACTTGTACCCATTTTTTCAAACCATTAATCATCCAGACCTCATCTGCACGTTTCAAATCTTCCATATAGAGAGTCTGGGTACCAATCATGCCTTCTTCTAATAAATATTCCCGATAAGTACCAGCTAGTAATCCACTTTCAACAGGGGGAGTGACGTATTCACCATCTATAAAGAGCACGAGATTGCCGATTAGAAATTCAGTCAACTCCCCTTTTGTGTTCCATAGAAGAACAGAGAAAAAGTCTTGATCCTTATGCTTATTGTACATACTTCTGTGAGTTGTTTTATGATAAAGGAACGGATCTTCCTCATTAATAGACGAGCTAGCTAGCTTACACTTCATCACCGCTTCAATAACCTCTTCCTGAACAGCCTCTGCTGTTATATCCCCAGCATCACTGACTAAAAGCCTTACCTTATAAAGCCCCCGCCCATTAAACTCCTTAATTTCTGCAAGTTTTTCAGAGACCTCTCTTTCGGGCCAAGGGTATTGAAAATAGATCGCACTATCTTTCATTCGCTTCAGATGGTGGTCCATCAAAAAATACTCTCCCTCTTCTAACCGAATGGTTTCGAGCAGTTGAAAGGAAGGCCGCTTCTCTGTTAACAATTTTGCTTTCACCCAGAGTTCGTCAAATTCCCCTTTTGAAGTAGACTCCCAAGTAATTCCGCCACCAGCGCCATATGTAGCTGTCCCCTCTTCACGATCGATCCAAACCGTGCGGATTGGGACGTTAAAAATGGCTTCCCGTTCAGGCGTGAACATTCCAATAGCTCCGCAATATACGTCTCTTGGTGATTGTTCTAGAGCTGAGATGTAATCCATCGTACGAATCTTAGGGGCTCCTGTAATGGAACCACACGGAAACAGAGCACGGAATATTTCAAAGAAAGGTAAATCGCGAGGCACCTCCCCTTGAATAGTAGAGGTCATTTGATGGACTGTCGGATAGGTTTCTACATCAAACAAACGAGGTACTTTGACAGTACCAGGTGTGGCAATCCGCCCCAGGTCGTTTCGTAGCAAGTCCACAATCATTACATTTTCAGATCGGTCTTTCTCTGATTGAGATAGTGTCCTCTTAAGCTGATGATCTTCAGCCATTGTCTTTCCTCTTTTAATAGTTCCTTTCATGGGCTTGGTGGTTATATGTTCATTGTCTTTTCTGAAGAATAGCTCCGGAGAGGCAGAAAGAATCGAATAACGGTCAAATTGCAAATAAGCACTATAGGAGGATTGTTGATTCTTAGCAAGCACATGGTAAAGTGCGAGATCATCTCCATTAAATTGTGATTTCAACCGAGCCGTATAGTTCACCTGATAGGTATCTCCCTTTTCAATCGCTTCATGAATGGTTCGGATACCACGTTGGTATTCCTCGTAATCCGATTGGAGTTTCCACTCAGCTACATTATATTGAAGGCTTCCACTCTCAAGAGGAACTTCGCTTTTTTTTGAGAATACTCCCATCATTAGAAGTGGCATCTCAGAATTAAGGGAAACCTTAAATCGCTTGTCAAAAGCTGGCGCTGCTTCATAAGACATATATCCCGCCACATATTTACCTTTTTCAATTGCCTCTTCAATTCTACAGAAGGCTGCTTCAATTTCTTCAATGGTGTGTGCCTCAATGACAGATTCAGGCTCCGTAAACACAGATGGGGTGACGACACCTTCTTTATTCTCAAAGTCGAATTGTAAATTAATCATGAAGGAGCTACCTCCTTTACATCAAAAAAGTTCTGTAACATTTCGTACCCATTCTTTGTTAAGATCGCTTCAGGATGGAATTGAATTCCTTCAACCGGATAAACGTTGTGTCGCACTCCCATAATAGCTCCGTCTTTTGAGCGCGAGGTCACTACTAATTCTTTAGGGAGCCTGTCCTCAAGAGCTACTAAAGAGTGATACCTTGTAACAGTAGTAGGAGACGAAATGCCATCATAGATGCCATTTCCATCATGAAATACAAGAGAGACTTTACCATGCATTGGACGTTCTCCTTTTTTTACTTCCCCTCCGAAAGCTTCTACGATCACCTGGTGCCCAAGGCAGATCCCAAGAATAGGAACCACTCTAAAGAAATGTTTAACAACATCTGTACAAATCCCGGCTTCTTGAGGAGAACCAGGGCCTGGTGACAATACGATTGCTTCTGGTTCTAAAGCTTCGATTTCTTCAATAGAGATCTGGTCGTTTCGATAGACCACTACCTCATACCCTCCCATCTGTATATATTGGAATAAATTATATGTAAATGAATCATAGTTATCGATCATTACGATCATTCTTACCACCGCTTTTAAGTAATTGTATTGACGATCTTATTATAGCTTGTTTTACCTCTTGGATACAAAAGGGGATATTTTGGGAAAAGTAATGCCAATACGCTCTAAGAGAGGATCCAGGCATCGTGATTGTCCAAGAAGTATGATAGATTTTAATCTATAGATCGGAGGCTGGCACATGACAATTCTTTTAATCATGACGATCGCTTTTTGGACGTATGCCCTAATCGATGGATGGAGAGGCTTGAAATCTATAAAAGCTCTTAAAGAGGTCCAGGATCATCATTCAAATCAGTTTGTCTCCATCATTCTGGCTGCTAAAGATGAAGAAAAGGCGATTGATCAAACATTACAATCCTTGATAAATCAAACTCATGAGCCCTTTGAAATCATAGCGGTAAATGATCGTTCTCAAGATCAAACAGGTTCTATCATAAACAAATGGGCAAAAAGCAATCCTTCCCGCATAAAAGCTATTCATATTGAGGTACTGCCTGCAGACTGGTTAGGGAAAAACCACGCTCTATACCAGGGTACAGGCACGCAAAAGGAGATGTTCTACTATTCACGGATGGAGACATTTACTTTTCTAACAACGCTATTAACCAGGCCCTTTCATTCTTTGAAGCGGATCAAGTGGACCACGTTTGGGTTTGGCTTCTTTAAAAGGCCGTGGACAGCAAACAAGGATTATTCTAATAAAGGAGGTATGGGCATCGGAGCATTCAATATGCTGAACCGCTCCACTTACGAGGCAATTGGAACTCATAAGTCTTTTTCACTCAGGCCGGACGATGACCTTTATCTCGGACAACTGGTGAAATCCTCAGGATACAGACAACGGCTTGTGACTGGAATGGATGAACTATCTGTTGAATGGTATCCTTCTTTAAGTACTGCGATAAAAGGACTTGAAAAGAATACATTTGCCGGATTGAATTATTCTTACTCCTTAAGCTTTATTGCTGTTTCAGGAACGTTTATTTCTCAAGTTCTCCCTTTCGTTATATTCATTGTAGGATCCAACGATCACAGAAGCTTAAGTGCAATAGCCATCTTTTTAATGCTTGCATTAATGGTGATGACAACAAGGAAACTAACCCATTACCATTCCTTATACGCACTCACCCTTCCCTACTCTGCTTTATTGTTTATATACACGATCGTACGCGCGCTCACTATTACGATTAAGAACGGTGGAATTGAATGGAGGGGAACGTTCTACTCTTTAAAAGATTTAAGAGGAAAAAGGAAAAGCACGAAGCAATAAAAATGTAAAAATCATTTGATTATGAAATAATGAACTCGTTCTGTATTTTCAAAAAGGAGGATTACCTATGGAATCCAGTTTATTTTCCCCCATAACATTCGGAAAAGTTACATTAAAAAACCGGATTGCTATGTCCCCTATGTGTATGTACTCTTCTCATACTGAAGATGGGGTTGTAGCACCGTTTCATTTAGCCCACTACGAGAGCCGCGCTGCTGGTCAGGCCGGGCTCATTATGATTGAAGCGACCGCCATACTCCCTGAAGGACGGATCTCCCCTCAGGATTTAGGAATTTGGAGTGATGACCATGTTTCAGGTTTGCAACAAATTAATGAAGGGATCCATCGTCACGGAGCCAGATCAGCGATTCAATTAGGGCACGCAGGAAGAAAAGCGATCTTGGATGAAGACATATATGCTCCAAGTCCGATTCCTTTCAAAGAAGACATGGAAACCCCAAATGAAATGACCACCTCTGATATTAAACGTACAATACAGGCATTTAAAGAAGCAGCGAGACGTTCTAAAGAAGCGCATTTCGATATTATTGAGCTTCACGGAGCGCACGGCTATTTAATTAGTCAGTTTCTTTCCCCTCTCACAAATAAACGTACAGATGAGTATGGTGGAGATCGAGCGTCTCGTTTTCGATTCTTAGAAGAAGTGATCGAAGAAGTCAAAACCACTTGGGATGGACCCATATTTGTTCGGATTTCTGCGAATGAGCACGATGTAAATGGGAATCAAATGGAAGATTTCCTTTATTATGCTGAACGTATGAAAGTACTTGGAGTTGAATTAATTGACTGTAGTTCTGGCGGTGTAGTACCTGTTCGACCTGAGGTCTACCCTGGATATCAGTTGCAATATGCAGACCAAATCCGGAATCAGGCGGATATCGCAACAGGCGCAGTCGGCATGATTACTTCTGGCCTTCAAGCAGAGGAAGCAATCCGGAACAAAAGAGCTGATTTAATCTTCGTAGCTCGCGCCATGCTTCGCAACCCATACTGGCCAAAAGCCGCTGCTGATGAACTTGGTGTGGAGTTAGAAGGTCCTGAGCAATACAAAAGAGGATGGCTGTAATCACCACTCTCACGTTTACGTAAAAAAGGAGTATGAAACTTAGTTTCATACTCCTTTTTCTTTCAAACCTACATTTTATACATTGAATTAGCAATTTTAATTACATCTTCTTTCGTGAATTGCTGTGGCTGACTCGGAGGATATGCCATCAACTTCACGATATAAGCTCTGCTCTCACTCTCTTTACTCCATTGCAATTCGTTTCCAAACTCATTCATTTTGAATTTTGCATGGGCGCCATTCTGAAGGTCAATTCCCGTATCACTTGTATACAATTCACCTTGGTGACTCATTGTCATCACATGTAAATTTAGTTGACCATTTGTGAAGATAATTTCAATATGAGAAGGATTTTCAGAGCTTGTGATTGCTTGTACATCTGTCACTTCAAAAGGAATATAATCAGGTACTTTAATTTGCTCCAACTGCTCTTGTGACAGTTCATTCAATTGATTCTTTAAAGTAGGATAGTGTTCTTTTAATTGTGCGAGATTTTCAGAAGACGTTTGATCCCCACACGCAGATAAAAGCAACAATAAACCGATTAAAACCCCTATAGACCACCACTTCTTCACTTCCATCACCCTTACTACATTTTCCTCTATAGATTAGACGAACTTCCCCATAGAAACGATTCAACATTTTTGAATTCTTTTTTTAAATGTGATAGCGATTCTCCACAACCGGATCGGGCTAATCCTAACCTCCAAAAAACTTGCTTCTGTATTCTGTTTCGTTTAAACTTTTAAACTAACGAACAGAAAGAAGGAATCGAAATATGTCTACCCACTTTGAACAGCTGTTTCGCCTGAATACCCTAACCTTTCATGCGTTAGGAGATACGGCCAGACAAGATATTATTTTACTGCTGGATCAATTTAAACGATTAAGCGTCAATGAAATTGCGGAAAAGTCTCCTCTTTCACGCCCCGCTGTCTCCCATCATTTAAAGATCTTGCGAGATGCGGGCATTGTATCCATAGAGAAAGAAGGAACAAAGCGCTATTATTTCCTGACTATCGAGGACAGAATTGATCTATTAAAACAACTCATAACAGAGGTTGAGAAGCATTGTATAGAGTAGGAGGAAGATCATGGAATTTATATTTTTAGGAACAGGTGCTGGTGTACCCTCTAAGAAACGAAATGTTACAAGTATCGCTTTACAATTGTTGCAAGAAAGAGGCGCAACCTGGTTAATAGATTGCGGAGAAGCTACTCAACACCAAATCTTAAATACTTCCATACGACCGAGAAGGATCGAAAAAATATTTATTACCCATTTACACGGAGACCATATATTCGGTTTACCAGGTCTATTGGGGAGCCGGTCTTTTCAAGGGGGAACAACTCCTTTAGAAATATACGGACCTCGGGGTATCAAAGCATTCATAGAAACCGCCCTTTCTATTAGTTCAACTCGCTTAACCTATGACTTGCAGATTCATGAAATAGATGAAGGTAAAATTTATGAAGATGATCAATTTACGATTACCTGTAAAAAATTAGATCACGGCATTTTAAGCTATGGGTACTCTTTTGAAGAGAAGGACAAACCTGGAGAACTGCTAGTTAAACAATTACAAAAATCAGGCATTCAACCAGGCCCCATTTATCAGCAGATCAAAGACAATCCTAGAGTCATGTTAGAGGATGGAACCATGATCGAGCGAGAAGACTATGTAGGCCCTCCTAAAAAAGGCAGGAAAGTGTGCGTCTTTGGCGACACACGCTTTCATGAGCGGTTTATTCCATTTGTAAAAGATGCTGATGTGTTAGTACATGAAGCGACATTCTCTGAAAACGAGGAAACACTAGCTTATAATTACTATCATTCCACAACTGCTCAAGCTGCTCGCATTGCTCAAGAAGGTGGGGTCAAACAACTCATCATGACCCACATTTCATCTCGCTACCAAGATGAAGACGTGAACTCGTTATTAAATGAAGCCAGAACCTATTTTTCTAATACAGACATCGCTGCAGATTTAAAACAATTTAAAGTACGTGATTAAGGAGGGAAAAGATGAATACCGAAGAACTGGTTCATCACCAACGAACATTTTATTACACAGAATCTACGAAGCCTTTTTCATTTCGGAAAGAACAGTTAACAAACCTTAGAAACATGATTGCAGAAAATGAAGAAGCTATTATCGGGGCGCTCTATAAAGACCTTCACAAGTCAGAGTTTGAAAGTTATACGACAGAAATTGGGTTTTTATATAGTGAAATCACCTCTACCATAAAAAATTTAAAAGACTGGATGAAACCTCAAAAGGTCAAAACACCTCTTACACATGCAGGATCCAAAAGCTACTTATATAAAGAACCATACGGTGTTACCCTTATCATCGCTCCATGGAACTATCCATTTCAATTGGCTCTTGCTCCTGTTATTGGAGCCCTTGCAGGTGGAAATACGGTTATCCTGAAACCTTCTGAGCTTACCCCTGAAACGTCTATCCTTCTAAAGAAAATGGTAAGCAAATGGTTTGATGCATCTATCTTTACAGTAGTAGAAGGTGACGCGGAGGTAAGTCAGGAACTACTCGAGCAGCGTTTCGACCTTATATTCTTTACGGGAAGTGTTCCTGTTGGAAAGATTGTTATGGAAAAAGCAAGCCAGCACTTAACTCCTGTACTGTTGGAGCTTGGAGGGAAGAGCCCAACTATTGTTGATGAGGATGCGAATTTAGATCTTGCTGCGAAACGAATCGCCTGGGGGAAATATACAAACGCAGGACAAACGTGTATAGCACCCGATTACCTATACGTTCATCGCTCTGTAAAACCTGAATTAATGAGTAAATTAAAAGCTGCAATTAAGGATCTATACGGTGAGGACCCTCTTTATAATGAAGAATATAGCCATATTGTAAACCGACGTCACTACGAGAGATTATGTAACTATCTACACGACGGCGAGCTTTTAACAGGCGGTGAACATGACGCAGATTTAAATGCCATTGAACCGACCATCTTAGATCATATTTCATGGGATGATTCCATTATGCAGGAAGAGATTTTTGGTCCTATTTTACCTGTCTTAACCTTTGATCAGTTAGATGAAGTGATTGACGAAGTGAGAAATCATGAAAAGCCATTGGCTCTTTATTATTTTTCTAAGAATGAACAAAAACAAGAAGAGATTTTAGAGAAGCTATCGTTTGGCGGAGGTTGTATCAATGACACTCTTTTCCATGTTGCTAACCCCCACCTACCATTTGGTGGTGTTGGTCAAAGCGGCGTTGGTACCTATCATGGCAAAGCAAGCTTTGATGCCTTTACTCATTCGAAAGGAATTGTCAAGCAAACGACTAAATTTGACCTTTCCATTCGCTATCCTGGACGTAAGCATGGGTTAAAACTCATTAAGAAACTTCTTAAATAAGTCCGAGCCCCCCCTTATGTGGGGGGCGTTATTCAAATTAAGTAATATCTTCTATAGAATATACCTATGCATACAGTCAAGACCATGAGTCGTATCAATAATCCCATAGGAGGTATAGGGAAGTTTACGTTTGTCCATTAAAGATCCTGGATTGAACAATAAAGTCTTCTTAACCCATCTTGTTAGAGGTAAATGGGAGTGACCAAATATAATAAGATCCACTTCTTCTCCTTCAAATGCCTCGACAACCCTTTTCTCGGTTGTCTTCTTATCTCCGTGTCCATGTACAACTCCAATTTTATAACCATCGAGCTCCAAAACTAATTTCTCCGGCAGTCGATCTCGTACCTCCTCTTCTTCAATATTTCCCTGGACCCCTTGTACCTTTCCATACGAAGCTAGCTGATCGTATACTTCCAAACTACTCCAATCACCAGCATGGATAATAAGGTCTGAATTACTTAACTCTTCTTTTATGGATTCGGGGAATGCGTTCCCTTTTTTCGGCATATGTGTATCTGAGACAACAATTATTCTCATGTCTTCAATCCTCTCTTAAAGGTGGTTATATTATGAAAGTTTTTCTCGCAGGCCCATTCTTTAATAAGGAAGAACGTAAACGAGTTCGTGATATTGCTGCAGTGCTACAAGATGTAAAAGGCTTAGAAGTTTTTATTCCCATGAAAAATCAATTCAAACCACTCGAATTTGGAGAACCCCTATGGAAAAAGGCTGTGTTTTCAAATGATGTCATTCATATATTGGAATCCGACGTCATGGTTGCGATCCATGATAGCGGGAATAAACCCTACCCAGACTCTGGAACAATGTGGGAAATAGGATTTGCCTACGCAAACAGAATTCCAATCATCGTCTATACAGAAAAAGATACAATAATGAATCTTATGATTGCAGAATCAGGTAGAGCCTTTGTATACTCATTAGAAGACTTAATCGCCTATGATTTCCAAACACTTCCTTCAAATACTTATAAGGGAGAAATTATCTGACCTTCTTTACAAGAGTGTTTTCCATTGCTACTAAAGGAGCGCTTCTGTACAATAAGAGTGACTCTATTAAACGAAGCAATGAAAGCAGTTTTATTATAGAAGGGACTTAGATATATTGACTACAGTATGCCTTGTTCGACACGGTGAAACAGATTGGAATAAAGAATCTCGCCTCCAGGGCCAAGAGGATATCCCATTAAACGACACAGGACGTAAACAGGCGAAAGAAGCTGGTTTGCACCTTAAAGGAATGGAATGGGATGTGTTCATAACAAGCCCTCTTTCAAGAGCCAAAGAAACGGCCACTATTATTTCAGAACAAATGGATGAGTCCATTCGCCTTGTGGAGATGGATCATTTTAAGGAACGTGCATTTGGAGAAGGATCAGGATTGACGTTTGAGGAAATTCGCACTCTCTACCCCAACCGGGACTACAAAGGTCAAGAAGAGTGGAATCCATTTCAGAAGAGAATTTTTGATGGCTTACATGACATTCAGAAACACTATAAAGATCAAAAAGTTCTTTTAGTTGCACATGGAGCTGTAATCAATGCAATTCTATCCGTCCTATCAGAGGGAGAAATCGGTTCAGGCAAAACGAAATTAATGAACGCATGTATTAGCAATATTGAACATCTGAATGAGATGTGGCAAATAAACACCTATAACGATATCAGCCACCTTTCTTAATTTGAATTTAGATCATCAATACGGGAGTGTACTCTACATTGACCTATATTTTATTTACAATAGCAGCCCTAGTAACATTTTTGCTAGCTGTTAACTTATCGACTTATGCAGACATCATTGAAAAGAAATCGGCTGCAACAGGTGCTATGATCGGTCTCTTGCTCGGTGCGGCAACATCCTTGCCAGAAATTACAACAAGTATCACAGCTGTCACGATTGATAATCCTGACCTTGCTCTTGGTAACCTATTGGGGAGTAACCTTTTTAATGTGCTTATATTAGCCCTATTCGATCTATATTATCGTAGGTCTCGTCTACTCGGTTACTCTACAAACGAGCACGCAGCTACAGCAGGCCTTGGTCTGTTGATGTCGATGGTCATCTTATTATCTTTCGTCATCTCTCTCCCCTACTCTTTCTTTGGCGTTGGTCTTGATTCTTTAATCATCATTGTCTTTTACCTTGTTGGTATTAGAATTATCTCTCAGTTCACCTCTAATGAAGCCAATCAGCCGGTTGAAGAAGCAAATGCAAGACACGTACAAAGGATTCAAACTACTAGTTTACAGCAAGCGATCTTATATTTTGCACTAGCGGCTATTGGTACAATCCTTGCAGGTAGTCTTCTCACTGTAACAGGTGATCAAATTGCAAAGATTAGTGGACTCGGTTCTACATTTGTCGGTTCCTTGCTTATTGCAGCAAGTACATCTCTGCCTGAGGCAGTTTCATCCTTTATCGCAATTCGGTTACGCAACTATTCATTAATGATGAACGGAATCCTTGGTAGTAATCTATTCAATTTACTCATCCTTGCTGGTACAGACTTATTCTTCCGTAACGGCCCCCTTCTTCAAGCTGGGAATGAAGCGCATGTATACTCAATTATCGGTTCAATGCTTTTAATCGCTTTAACGCTCTATGCCATTTTAAGAAAAAAACCTTTGAATACCTTTTCGTATATGTTCCCTTCCGTTTTGATTGTAATTATTTATTTAGCTTCGAGCTACTTAATTTATACGCATTCCACTGTTTAACAGCCGAGCGGTATACCGCTCGGCTTTTTCATATTCCATTCAGCCAGATCGCATAAAAGTAAGATTGACCACAAAGAAGCTCGTATGTGCTAAAATGAAATTAATAGCAAGAAAGGAGCGATAATTATGAATCAACTTGTGTTTATAGAAACGGGCATGGGTGTTGATGTTCATGGCCAAAACGTAACAAAAGCATCTGTACGCGCTGTTAAAAACGCCATACATACGAACTCTATGCCGGGCATTAAAAATATTCTACCAGAACAATCTTTAGACAATATGGTGGTCAATATAAAGTTAGCTGTCCCTTGTGATAAGGAAAAGCTAGACCTTGAACAGATTCGCAACGCTATCCCTTATGGAACTGTCACCGTTGAGGTAATGGACGGTGGAATGCTTACAACAAGTGGTATACATTTAGAAGAAAAAGAGGACAAAAACGACCTCATGTATATCGTAAATGCTTCTGTTGAAGTAGGCTACTAAAGCAAGAGACATAAGAAAGAGGAGTGAAACGATGTTTAAAAAAGTAGCATCTGATGCCTTAGGTTTAAGTGATGTCGGAAAGGTCATTACCCCTGAAGATTATGACAAAGTAGATGCAGACGATTATGTCATGCATGAAGACGATGAAAAAATATTTTTCCTAATTAAATCTGCGGCTGACGAATACTGCTTTACAAACAAAGCTCTCATTCATTTAGATGGCACTAGTGCGACCAGCAAGAAACGAATGCTTCATCGGTATGATTATTATAAACATGCCATTTCAAATGTAGCACTAGAAACCGCAGGAACAGTAGATTTAGATGTTGAGATTAAGTTTTCAATGGGGAATCAATCCTTTTCTATTGATGTGCACAAGAAGAACATTGAAGAACTAAAAGACCTATATAAGGCTCTCCTTAAAATCAGTGAAGTGATGAGTGAGAACGAAACTTATTATGAGTTTACCAAGCAAAGCCTAGATTACGCATCTAACACGTTGAACCGAACAGACATTAAAGATAACCGCGTATTCGAAGAATTCAAATCCATCAATCAGCTTGCTTTTAACTGGTTAGTAGAGAGTAAACAAAAATATACAGTTAAAGATTTCGGAAACATCTTCGAGCGATACATCCATAACTAGTACATAAAGCAGCCACCATGATAATGATGGCTGCTTTTTTGTATGAATACCTAGCATATTTCCTCCCTTCTCCCTCATACACTAAAGGGACAACCTTGAAGTGAGGTGATGTGAGTATGGGAGATGTTATCCCTTTCCCGAAGCCTAAAATCAAATTAACACATGAAGAATCAATCGAGTATAGGAAGCTCCGTGACCTTTTAGACAGAGCAGAGACTTGGAAAGAACTGAGAATATGTCAAAAGAAAGTAGAACAGTTCAAAAAACGAGTTAAAAAACGCCACTCCCGAAACCCCTTACCGTAAAGAGGGTTTTTCTTTTTGTGGTTATTTAACTTTCGGAGTTGCTACTAAGTTTCTAAAAGATCAACTAGCCATAAACATGCTCACACAAATGGGTGTGAGCATGTTTCATCAATCATTATTTGTAAATGGGAGAGTATTGAGGCGTTTAACAGCTTCTTTTAAGCGGTCTTCAGTTTCTAACAACCCTATTCGTACAAAACCTTCTCCCTTCTCTCCAAACCCTATCCCTGGAGCTACAACGATTCCAACTTGATCGATAAGGTAATCTGCAAAAGATTCAGAAGTAAATTCACTTGGCACCTCTAGCCACATAAAGAATGAGCCCTCTGGTGCTGTAACTCGCCATCCAATATCCCGCAGTCCTTTAACAAGATAATCCCTTCTACTTTCATATAGCTTTACTAATTGCTCTACTGATTCTTGACCGTTTTCTAGTGCTTCTGCAGCAGCCTCTTGCACCGCACCAAATAAACTCACATAATAGTGATCCTGGACAAGTTCAAGTGCTCTAATCACACTTTGATTCCCAACAGCGAATGCCACACGCCAGCCTGCCATATTAAATGTCTTACTCATCGTATACATTTCTACACCCACGTCTTTAGCACCAGGTACCTGCAAGAAACTGAGTGGTTTCTCTCCATCAAATCCAATCGCGCCATAGGCGAAATCGTGTACGACACATATATCATGCTTGTTCGCTATTTCAATTGTATCTTCAAAGAACGATTCTGTTGCGGTAGCTGATGTAGGATTGTTAGGGTAATTCAAAAACATCAACTTCGCTTTATGAAACGTATCCTCCCCAATCTGATCATATCGAGGAAGAAAATCATTTTCCTTTAAGAGCGGCATCCTCTCAGTGTGTGCATTGGCCATCGCCACCCCTGACAAATAATCAGGGTAACCAGGATCAGGAACGAGCGCGGTATCCCCTTCATCAAGGAAACATTGACTGATCTCCACAAGTCCTGTTTTGCTACCAAACAGAACCGCTACCTCTTTCTCAGGATCAAGGTCTACATCATACTCGCGTTTATAAAAATTGGCTACCGATTCCTTTAAAAATGAAAACCCTCTAAAGGGAGAATATTTATGGTAGGTCTCATTATCCGCCGCACGTTTCAAAGCCTCTGTCACAAATGAAGGAGTCGGCTGATCAGGATTTCCCTGGCCTAAATTGATCATTTCCTGACCACCTTCTTCTGCTCTTTTCACTTTATCTACTAGCTTAGCAAAGAACTGTTCAGGCAGACGTTCGAGCGTTTTAGAATATGTAAATTGCTTCATGTCGTTCCTCCTTTAAACGGTCTTAATAAGAAAGAATAGACCCATTCTCGCTTTTTGTAAAGGCTGAATTTTCTTACATCTATTTTATGAATACGTTTTCTTTGATCGATCTTTCTTACAGTCATGGTGGACCCCACAGGTAAAATAAAAAAAAGCTAACCTAATGGCTAGCTTTTTTTACGACTTATAATGAAATTTGGAAAGGTCTGTCTGAAAAATTGGGTTCTCATTCGTGAACCTGGCAGATGAAATCAGTCTTTTATTTTTCTTTCGAATTTTATACCCACCTGTACAAATATCATGCCATGGTGCTTGGTACATCAATCGTCCATTCAACACCTATCCCTCCATACGTTTGTCTTAAGGATAGTGTTAACGGAAAACATTTATCTTATAAATGAATAGGACATATAGAATTAGTTATTTACAAAAAGGGAATACAATTGCGGTCAATGGATCCCCTTCCTCAAACTTAAGGCTAACAGTATTTAACGAATCTGCCCCGTACCTTTCATTTGGTACTTAATAGTCGTTAAGGCAGGAAGCCCCATTGGACCACGAGCATGGAGTTTCTGAGTAGAAATACCAATCTCTGCTCCAAATCCAAGTGCGCCTCCATCTGTGAAGCGAGTTGATGCATTGTGATAAAGCGCGCTTGCGTCTACTAGCTTCATAAATAGATCCACATTTTGAAGATCTTCAGAAATGATCGCTTCAGAGTGTTTCGTGCCGTAAATCTCAATGTGCTCAATGGCTTCTGTAACATCACGAACGACTTTCATCGCTATGTGCTTACTCAAATATTCTTCAGCCCAGTCCTTTTCGACAGCTTCTGAAGCACCAGGAATCGCTTCAACAGCTAATTTATCTCCATGAACCACAATGCCATGCTCTTCTAATGAGGCTACAAGTGCCTCTTTATGATTGTTAAGCCAGTTCTCATGAATAATAACGGTTTCGGCAGCATTACACACAGCAGGTCGATCCGTTTTAGCATTAATAAGAATGGAAATGGCTTTTTCAACATCTGCTGTTTCATCAATATAAATATGACAATTCCCAACCCCAGTTTCTAAGACAGGAACAGTAGCATTGTTCACAACAGCTTGAATTAAAGAGCCCCCACCGCGAGGAATTAATACATCAATATATTCTTTCATTGTAAATAAAGCATTCGTCGCCTTGCGGTCTGTACTTGCAATAAATTGAATAGCGTCCCTAGGAATTCTTGTATCTTGAAGGCCTTCTTGCATCACTTCAACAATCTTTTTGTTCGATTCAAGGGCTGAAGAGCCTCCTTTAAGGACAATGGCATTTCCAGATTTTAAAGCAAGGCCGGTAGCATCCACGGTCACATTTGGACGGGCTTCATAAATCATTCCGATAACGCCAAGGGGAACGGTCACTTTCTGTACCTGAAGACCGTTATCAAGTGTCCAGTCCGATTGAACAATGCCAGTTGGGTCCTCAAGCTCAGCAACTTCACGTAGGCCATTAGCGAAATCTGTAATGCGCTCTTTTGTGAGAGTAAGACGATCCATAAAAGCATCTTCATACCCTTTCTCCCGACCCTTGATAAGATCACGTTCGTTTGCTTTTAATATCTCTTGCCATTCTGTTTCTAATTGTTCAGCAATCGCGTACAAAGCTTTATTTTTTTCCTCTGTAGTTAATACAGAGAGCGTTTTAGACGCTTTCTTGGCTTGAATCGCCTGAGCTTCCACATTCGTTTGTTCTTTGGTAATCATAGATCCATTCCTCCTCGCTTATTAGACACTTACTGGTAAGGCAAAATCAAGATGACATACGAAGTCTTCACGTTCAACGGCTGGTTGTTTATATTTAGAAAGCTGATCAATAGGCTGGCCAATGAAAGATTTGAATGTTGCCGAAGAATAATTTACAACCCCAAGGCCTACTTCCTCTCCGTCACTATCCATAACTCGAACGACAGCGCCTTTATCAAAATCACCTTGTACGTTCGTAATGTGAGCGGGATGTAAACTATCCTTTTGCTGCACAATGGTATCCTTCGTCACCATATCTATGATAACTTCACCTTCTGGTCCTGAATTAAAAGCAATCCATTGTTTCTTTTGATCCAGATTTGTTGTATCTGGTTTAGAGGTGAAGTACGTTCCTTTTGCTTGTTGGTGAACCGCGTCATAAACAATATTTTGCGTTGACGCTTTACCTAGGAATGAAGAGATCCCAGAAGCCATCGCAATCTTAAAGGCATCTATTTTAGATTTC
This sequence comes from Pontibacillus chungwhensis, assembly GCF_030166655.1. Taxonomy (GTDB): domain Bacteria; phylum Bacillota; class Bacilli; order Bacillales; family BH030062; genus Pontibacillus. The sequence goes on from NZ_CP126446.1 coordinate 2,336,321, forward strand.
ATACCTCCTGTTCCAACTGAACTTCCTGACCCTCCAGCAGAGGCTTCAATTTCATCTGTTATTTCCTGAACTTGTGATACAAGTTTTGCATGTGGGTTATCATTCGGATTTTCATCATAAAGTCCATCAATATCTGAAAGAATAATAAGTTGATCAGCATCAACTAAACCAGCTACTTTGGCAGATAATGTGTCGTTATCTCCGAATTTAAGAAAATCCATCGTAATCGTATCGTTTTCATTAACAATTGGTATAATCCCTCGATCAAGCAGGACATTAATTGTACTTCTTGCGTTATTATAACGGTCCTCATCAGAGAAGTCGCTTCTAGTAATTAGAATTTGACTTCCCACATAACCGTGTGAAAGAAATAAGTCAGAATAAGATTCAATGAGAAGTCCCTGACCAATGGATGCTGCAGCCTGCTTCTCAGCAAGATCTGTCGGACGCTCTAAGCAGCCAAGTTTCCGATAACCAGCAGCAACTGCGCCAGATGATACTAGTAACACTTCATGGCCTTCATCTTTCAAACGGACGACTTCATCCACGATTTTCTCTAGTTTTCGGCGACTAATCTCTCCGTGCATACTTGTTAAAGAACTGCTTCCAATTTTAATGACAATACGTTTCGATTCGGTGTCGGTGATCATAAGTTCCTCCTGCAATTTAGTTTGTTTCAGTTTTAGTGGGTTGCGAGCGGGGGCTTTTCCATTTGTTTCGCCATCTCTTTAGAACGAGTTGCCGCTCCTTTAATGGCAGCCGTAATCGCTTCTCCCCCTCTGTGCTTGTCGAGCGCTTTCAATCCAGCAGCCGTTGTTCCATTTGGAGATGTGACGTTTTCTCTTAATTCAGTTGGGGATTCATCTCTTTCCTGAATCATCTTGGCAGCTCCGAGAATGGTTTGAGCACCAATAGACCTCGCTATTTCACTATCTAATCCAGCTTCTAGGCCCGCCTGTTCAATGTGTTCCATGAGATTATAGAAGTACGCAGGGCCACTGCCTGCAATTCCAGTGAAAATATCCATTTGATCCTCATCAATGACGTAAGCTTCGCCAAAGGATTCCATTAATGTCTTAGTGAAGGTTATTCGATCTTTAGGGGCATAGGCACCAGGTGCGATAGCCGTGGCTGATTCCCCGATCATGCTAGAAGTGTTTGGCATGACTCGAATCACTTGTTGTTTCTCTGGTAAGTGATCCTCCATGTATGAAGTTGAAATTCCTGCTAATACAGAAATGATGGTTTGTTGTGGGTTTAAATGAGGCTTTAATGATTCTAGTACAGAATCAATATCTTTTGGTTTCATCGCTAATATAAATAGGTCAATCTTTTCAAAATCTAACTGTTCACGTTTCTTGGCTTGAATGCCATATTTATACTTCAACTCGTTTAAACGGTTGGTATTACTACGGTTTGATACGATAATTTGATTCGGAGTGACCTGCTTAGACTGAACCATTCCTGAGATCATAGCTTCAGCCATAGATCCTGCTCCTAAAAAAGCAATCGTTTGTGCCACTACTTTAACACGCTCCCTTTTGGCTTTTGTAACAACGATGATTATCGTAACATTCCAAAAAATATATGCAAGGGCTTTCGGATAAGTGGGGCGTAAAGAGGCGAAATAGTTTATGTAAACGGTTCCATTCGTCCTTATTCACTCAATGTGGCGTCTCAAGGCTGCTGATTTCTTCTCAAGAGGTTTTATGAAGATTATGGAAAGGTCTTGTTTTTCAATACCCTAATTGTTTGATTATTCAATAATTTAGAAGATATTCAGATGTCCATCATTTGTACTGCGACATTTGATGGATTCTGTAACCTAGTGGTTCCCTCCACCTTTTCCATAATTATAATATTTTAAGACAAACATAAATTTTTTAGATTAACTGGGCAGAAATAAAGGAAAGAATACATATAACCATTAAAGGAGTTTAAATTTATGTTCTATCAAATAAAACGTTATGCAACGATGTCTAAACGCGAAAGAAAGAATGAACTACAGTCTACCCTCTGGTTTATGCCAATGTGGTATATTATCGCATCAATCTGCCTATCCGCTTTAACCTTTTTCCTGGACTATAAACTAGACTTAGCTGCTTACTTTCCTAAGCTTATAGCATTTAGCGCAAGTACAACTCAGACACTTTTAGGATCATTAGTCGGAGGGGTGTTAACACTTAGTGCCTTTACCATTAACTCTATTCTGGTAGCTCTGACTACGTTCAGCGGACAATTCTCGTCTAAAATGCTATTGAATTACATAAGTGACAGAAACACTCAACATGTAATGGGAATCTTTAACGGAAGCTTCATATACGTCTTATTAAACTTCCTCTATGTCTCAAACGATGATGTAGAGTATCTCTTAGCTATACCTTTCCTTTCGATTGCAACCGTTTTTCTTGCAGCTATTACGTTCGTTTATTTCATTAATCACACTACAACTTGGCTGCAGGTGCATAACATCACCTCACGGATGAAAGAGAATTCTAAGAAGATTATTCAAAGTTCGCTAATGAAAGAAATTGAACCTTTTCGGAAAACAACAGACGAAACATTAGCTCAAAAACCTACTGAAGAAGGAAATGTAATTCTTGCCGAAAGTTCTGGTTACCTGCAATTAGCCGATTTTCAAAAACTTATATACCAAGCGAAAGAAGATGATTTAGTTATATCACTTCAACCTCGTATCGGAGAGTTTGTGCTGTGCAATACCCCTCTGTTCACCTATTGGGGAGATGAAGAAAAGTTTAATAAGAAAACCTATTTAAAGTTAGTCGAATTAGGTAAAAAACAAACGGAAATTCAAGATCTTGAATACGGCGTAAATAAACTTGCTGAAGTTGCTATACGCGCTCTTGGGAATGATGATCCTTTAACGGTCACCAATACCCTTCACCAGATAACAGAATTATTGCAAGAAGTAGGAAGCGTCACAGATTTCTCTCCTTATCTATACGATAAGGATGGGCATTTACGTCTGATGCTTTGCCAGGAAGATTTCAAATTTTACTTACACAAAGGCTTCGCTAATATAAGAGAATATAGTCATCACAACGTCACGATTATTACTGAAATCTTATCCATGCTATCCTTATTAGCTAAAGGAATGGACGAAAGATTCCTTCCGGATATTTGGGAGTTTGCCTACCAAACCGTAAAAGGTCTGAATGGATGTAGCTTATTTGAGAATGATTGCTATTATCTTATTAACAACCTAGAATCTGTATCAAGAAATACTCATAAAGAGAATGAATTTGACCCACTAAAAGAAGAACTTTTAAAAACGATCTATCAATAAAACGAAAACGAGCGCTCTGATAGGAATCAGAGCGCTCATTTTTTCGTTTATTCAATTTTTTTCTTCAGGCTTTTGTTCACTAGCTCCATATTTAATTAGAGAGAATATAAACTCGAGCTTCATATGGCGATAAGTTCAAGAGGTTTTGATCTGTATGTTGAACGGATTTATAATTACTAAGAATCAAAGCTTCTTCATTAACTGCTATAGGAGGAATAAAAGAGACTTCGGCTTCTGTTAGATTTGCAATAACTAACGCGTAGTCATCCCCTAGCGTTCTTGTGTAGGCATAAATTTGAGGGTCTTCCTCATTGACTAAATCATATGTGCCATACGTAAACAAGTCATACTTCTTCTTCAATTGGATCATCTTTTTATAATAATTCAGAATTGAGTCCGGATCTTTCCTTTGGGTATCCACATTAACCAATTCATAGTTTGGATTAATCTTCATCCATGGACTCCCACTCGTGAAACCTGCATTTAATTCAGAGCTCCACTGCATCGGCGTCCGGCTATTATCACGTGAGGTATTCCACAGGATATCCATCACTTCCTGTTCGGTTTTACCTTCTTCGATCATATTGTGATACATATTTTTAGCGGCTACATCATCAAAGTCTTCAATAGAAGGAAACTGGAAATTAGTCATACCAATCTCTTGTCCTTGATAAATGAACGGTGTGCCTTGCATAAAGAAATACATGGTCGCTAAGGAAGTAGCACTTTCTCGCCAATAACGACTATCATTTCCCCAGGTAGAAACACTTCGGGCCTTATCATGGTTTTCAATGAAGAGAGCATTCCATCCATCTCCCTCAAGACCTTTTTGCCAACGGGTTAAGGCATCTTTTAACGCAAGTACATCCAACTTTTCTTCAGCGTCTTGATCCCAAAGGTCTAAATGTTCGAACTGAAAGACCATGTCCATCTTTCCTTCATCCCCAACCCATAAATGAGCTTCATCGGCACTGACACCATTTGCTTCGCCTACCGTCATGACATCATAATTTCTATAAGTGCGATCTTTGAACTCTTGAAGAAATTCATGAATGCCGTCCTGATTCATATGCATATCAAAGGAAGAGACATACTTTTCATGATCTGGGTTCGGAAGATCAGGAAGACCTGTACGCTTCTTAATGTGACTAATCGCATCAATGCGGAACCCATCAATCCCTTTATCAAGCCACCAATTGACCGTATCATATAAGACTTCACGCACTTCTTCATTCTCCCAGTTAAGGTCCGGTTGTTTCTTTGAGAACAAATGCATATAGTATTGACCCGTTGCTTCGTCGAACTCCCATGCAGAACCACCAAAGATACTCTCCCAATTATTAGGCTCGGCACCGTCTTTTGGATCTCTCCATATATACCAGTCACGTTTTGGGTGATCTTTGGAGGACTTCGATTCAATAAACCATGGGTGTTCGTCACTTGTATGATTCAGCACCAGGTCTATAATTAACTTCATATCACGTTTATGGACTTCTTGTAATAGCTGATCAAAGTCTTCCATTGTCCCGAATTCTTCCAATATGTCCTGGTAGTCTGATATATCATAACCGTTATCATCTTTAGGAGATTTATACATTGGACAAATCCAAATGAAATCAATACCTAATTCCTTTAAATAATCGAGACGACTCATCATCCCTTTTAAGTCTCCGATACCATCGCCGTTTGAATCTTGAAAACTCCTTGGATAAACCTGATATCCTACAGCTTCTTTCCACCATACTCGTTCCATTATTTATCCCTCTTTCCCTTACCAATCGTACATGTGATCTCCAAACCAAAGTGATCAGACACGACCGGGCTTTTGCCTCCATCTAGCACAATCTCAGACCTTAGTACTTCAATAGGTTGATTACAGAAGATATGGTCAATCTTAATACCTTCTTTATTGTGGTCCCAGCCGGCAATATTTCCTTCAACTGTGGCATTCCCAAGTTGATCCACGGCCTCTTCATGTGTATCGATCCACCCATATTTCTTTATGTAGTCATATCCCTCGCCACGTTTCATATCTGACGCATTAAAATCCCCCAGTAAAAAGGTTAAGCGGTCACCTTGGACATAACTTAATAGTGAATCTACTTGTGAAACATAGGACTCTTCTTCATCGCCCCACCAACCAAGATGACAAGAAAATAACGTCATTGGCACGCCTTCTATTGTGCATGATACAGAAACAATCTTTCGCGATTTCCAATAGTCAATCGATTCCGATTCAGTAACGTAAAAAGAGTCGGAATAATTGATAGGATGTCTCAGAAGAAGGGCAATCCCTTCTTCATACACATCATACCCATAATGAGAAACATCCCACACGAGCTCATAATCCTTACTCCCTAATTTATGGAGCTCTTGTTGAAGTAAATATCCATAATTGTCGCTCCGTATATCATTGTAAAGATACGGGGCCTCTTTATGCTGACTCACTTCCTGCAGGGCAATCGCATCATACCTACTGTTATGGATTTTTGATGCAAGTTGTTTTATCTTCATGTGAGGGTTCTCTTCTTGCCATGCGTGAACATTAATGGTCAGTAATTTCATAGATTAAGCTCCTAATTTTGTTTGAATCTCAGATTTTAATACGTCCGCTTTAGGACCGTAAATGGCCTGTACACCTCTATCTTTTACAACGAGGCCCATTGCTCCGTTTCGTTTCCATTGATCCTCTTCTGCCACTTTCTCTAAATCATTAACAGTTACACGTAAACGAGTCATACACGCATCTACTTCATAAATATTTTCTTTTCCACCGAGTAAAGCAATGACTTGACCTGATTGAGAAAGATCTTCTCCTTCTTCCCCTTCAGCTGAGCTAGCGCTGCTTTCTTCTGGGTTGTCATCAATATAATTTCCTTTACGTCCAGGAGTTGGTAATTTCATCTTTTTAATCATAACATTTGCAATCGTGAAATTCAGTCCGAAGAAGACAAGACACGTCACAGCAAAGTTAATAAGGTCTCTCCCAATTCCTGCATTAATCATTAGTGGTGTACGGGTAATCAATTCCACCATACCAAATGCGTGAACACGCAAGTCCACAAGATCCACTACAGCAAAAGCCAATCCTGTCATAATCGCGTACACAACATATAATAGAGGTGCAGCGAACATGAACATAAATTCAATCGGTTCCGTTACGCCTGTTAAAAAGACGGCGAGACCTGCTGAGAGGAAGACGGATTTATACTTACTTTTCTTATCCTGATCGACGTTTTTGTACATCGCAAGAGCAATTCCGATAAGTGCTGCAGTTGATGTAACAACCTGCCCTGCTTTAAACCTCGCAGGAGTCACATTCTCCTTCAATTCGTTATAAGCTTCCATATTTCCTTGAGACATGTAGTTGTATAAATCAGTTGCCCAAGCTAACCATAACGGGTCCTGACCTGCTACAGCCTGTCCAATATTTTTACCCGTTTGAATAATGTAAGTTCCACCTAATTCGGTGTAATTTATAGGAACCGTCAACATGTGATGCAAACCAAACGGTAGCATAAGACGCTCCATGGCTCCATAAACAAATGGAGCTAATATTGGTGCTGAATCTCTCGATGTTGCGATCCATTCACCAAAGTTATTAAGAACCGTTTGAATGGGAGGCCACACGAGCGCCATTGCTAATGAAACAAAAACTGACCCTAACATAACCACAAACGGTACAAACCGTTTCCCATTAAAGAATCCTAACGCATCAGGCAATTTATCAAATGCATAATACTTATTAAAAAGACTAGCCCCTAAGAAACCTGAAATGATCCCTACAAATACTCCCATATTGAGTGCAGGAGCACCTAATACATTAATAAAATAATCCCCAACAGGCATTTCTGTACCTAAAAATGATGTTACAGTTTGCTCCCCATCAATTAACATAGCGGAGTTAACACCAAATATAGCTCCTGTAATTCTGTTTATAAAGATAAAAGCAAGAAGGGCTGCGAACGCTCCACCTGCCCGTTCCTTAGCCCAGGACCCACCTATTGCAACTGCAAATAAGATATGCAGGTTGCCAATAATGGACCAACCGATATCTTCCATAATTCGCGCAAACGCTTGCATAAAAGCAAGGTCATCTACCACCATATCAAGTGCTTTCCCTAATGAGATCATAATACCAGCTGCTGGCATTACAGCCACTACAACCATTAATGCTTTCCCAAACTTTTGCCAGAAATCAAATGAAAAGATCGGCAATTGCTTTATTTTTGACATATTCCCACTCCCCTTAGTTCTACTATCTGGAATCGTTTTCACAATTATGTAAAAAATGAAAACGTTTTGTGCAAACGTTTTCGCAACTTATGAATCAAATAGTATCGTAAATTCTTCCATTTAGCAATAGTTATCTACTCTTTTCACAAAAAAATTTTATCATACTTTCTAATGTAATAAATTAATGAATCTAAATCATGAGCTTGCACACCTGCTACAACATCTTCAAACAAAAGGATCATTACTTTCTTAAGTAGCCTAAAAGAGGTAAGAAGTGATAGCCAAAGATCTTGTTCCAAAATTCCATGATCAAGGTCCCCTCCCATATGCCCCCTAATGACAGTAAGACTTTCATTCCATTGTTTGTATTCCTCTACCGTTAAATAGTTATTACTCATCAGAAGTCGAAGGAAAGTAGGAGCATGCTCCCAAACTCTACTTAACAAAGTTGTAAATAATGGTAAACGATTGTATAATTCATCCATACTTCCAAATAAATGAGTGTAAATCTTCCACCATTCTTTTAGTAGCCCTGGATGAAATCCATCTTCCCTGTAATCAACAATGGAGCGAAATATAGCTTCGATGGTCTTAGCATCTAGACCCGTAATCTCTTCCCATAAAGCGTCGAACCCTTCCGTTTCGTAAAGGAGGCTATATGTGGCAAGACCTTCTCTGATGGTTCTGAAAAAAGTTGGAGGGATATCTTCTAAAACTTCCCTTAAACGCTGCCCCTTCCTCACCCTCAATAGACACTCATGTCCAACATCCATAAACCCAGGTACTATATGAAAAGCGTACAAAAGATCGCTGTTTACGTTTAGTTTATAAATGAATTCTTTTTCGGTTGGATATATCCGATGGGCTAGTTTCTCAAGGCCCTCTATAGGAATTTGGTAAATGAGCGAAAAAGGGTCTAAAACTTGATTCGTATGAAGTTCGATTTCATGTTGAAAGGTAGTATCAATATAGGCTAATTGATACACACTTGGCTTCGCGTCATTATAAGTAAAAACGATCTCAAATGGCGCTTCAATGAGTTGAAGAGTCTGAACAAGATTTCCTCCTAAAGAGAATCCCATCCCGATTTTTCTTAGAGGTGGGATTGTTTGGTTTAGGATATGATTGGTCACCTCTTCATTAAAGGCTCTTGCTGCCTCATATTGGGTCTTTCCTAGCCCTGTAAAGATCCCAAGTAAGTTATACACCCAATCTTTTGGCCTCCAATCTGACACTTCCCTATGTTCACTGCCTCTAAAGATCGTATACAACTCATTTATACTAGCAGACGGACTGTAGAAATGAATGGCTGTTCCATCAAAACCAGTATCCCGTTCCTTTATGAATGACTCAGAAGAATAGATCGTTACTTCGATATCACGCTGTGATAAAAGGTCCTGATTTAGCAACCAATCTTTAATAGCTCCACTATTTAATAAATGAAATTCTTGATTTAACACTTCAGCTCGTATAAGGTCACTATTTAAAATCAATTCTCCCGCCCCCCTTATGTTCTACATTAAGTGTAGCAAATCTCAGATACATTCACGTCCCCTATTAGATGCATATTCCCTTCTCAGGTCTTTCCTACCTTTAAGAGAAATAGTCGTAAAGATCCATTCACTTATCATAAAAAATAGCAAAGAGGATATAAAAAAAGGTGAAATCAGATCTGATTTCACCTTTTTCTTCTATAATAATTAAGCTGATTTTTGTTCGTTTGTTTGAGTGTCTTCAACTTGATTGCCCATCAATTTATCAACAATAATTGATATAGCCCCATCACCTGTTACATTTGTAGCAGTACCGAAGCTGTCTTGAGTCAAGTAAAGTGCAATCATAAGAGAAAGCATAGCATCATTGAACCCAAGCATAGACTGAAGAAGACCAATCGCTGACATGACTGCCCCGCCTGGAACACCTGGAGCGGCGATCATAGTAAGTCCAAGTGCCAGAATGAATGGGAAGATCTCTGCGAAGGTCACTTCCATCCCGTTCAGAAACATGACAGCCATAGCAGCACTTACAATGGTAATCGTACTACCAGAGAGATGGATATTCGCACATAGCGGAACAACAAATTCTGCAATCTTGTCTTTTACATTGTTTTTCTTCGTTTGACGAAGTGTTACTGGAATGGTTGATGCAGATGATTGTGTTCCAAGAGCTGTGAAGTAAGCAGGCACCATATTTTTAATTGAAGTAACAACATTTTTCTTCGAAATCGCCGATGCTGCTGTATATTGTAATGTAAGCATGACAAGGTGTAAGACAATAATAATAGCAAATACTTTAATAAATGTAGACATAATTGTTGCTACTTGCCCACCATAGGTCATATTCGCAAAGATCCCGAAGATGTGAACCGGCAATAATGGAATGATCACATATTGAATGACCTTTTCAATAATACTTCTCAGATCTTCAAACCCTTTTTGAAGCGTATCTCCCTTAATAGAAGCAAGTCCTATACCAATTACGAACGCAAGTATTAAAGCCGTCATTACACTCATAACAGGTGGCATATCAACAGTGAAAAATCCTTCTACTAAAAATTCTTCCGGGTTTTCAAAGTTCCCGTCCAGGCTTCCAACTGTTAAAATGTTAGGAAAAACGTTACTGCCTACAACAAAGGCTAATAAACCAGCAATAATCGTAGAACCATACGCAACGCCTGCTGTCAAACCAACAAGCTTCCCGGCTCCCTTCCCTAACTCACCAATTCCAGGTGCGATAAAGGATAAGATAATAAGCGGGATAATAAAGTTTAGAAAGTTCCCAAACAAACCATTAAACGTAGCGAACAATTCTATTCCCGTTTGAGGAAGTACTAATCCACTAATAATTCCTAGTGCAATGCCAATTAAAAGTCGTGGTAATAATCCTATTTTCATGTTTTGTCCTCCTCAGGTGAACAACCGTTTTCTCTTGATGGATACAAGTATAGACCTTGAACCCTTATTTGTTAAGGAAAAAACATAAATTCGGAATTTTCAGTTTATAGACCGCTTTCATATATACCGTAGCGTTCTTCTAATCCCCACATATATACAGCATGATTTCTTATCGAGGCGTAAATACTAAACCTCATAACGCTTGTTAGGAGGGATCGTATGCTTTCATCAGAAGATCAACATACATTTCAGAAAAGATTGATGAAACAACGAGAAGAGTTAGAAACGCATTTAGAACACAATGATCATTACGATCTAGAATCAGAGTCGGATCATGAATCCGTCTCCGAACTCTCCAACTATGATAACCACCCTGGAGATACAGCTACGTTTCTTTATGAACGAGAGAAGGATATTGCTTTAAATGAGCATGCAGAACAAGAGCTTAAAGATATTGACCATGCTCTAGAGAGAATAGAGGAAGGGCGTTATGGGCAATGCGAGGCCTGTGGAAAGGATATACCACAAGCACGTTTGGATGCTTTACCTACCACAACATTTTGCATTGAACACAGCCCTAGTCAACAAGAACATGAAGAAAGACCCGTGGAAGAAGAAATTCTTCAACCTGGCTTTAGAAGGCATTCTGATGAAGCTGCCGTGACTAACTTTTATGACTCTGAAGATTCATGGCAAGATGTGGCCCGTTATGGAACTTCAGATACCCCGTCCGATTTTTCCGGACAGGACATTTCTGATTATGATGATACGTTCATTAATTCAGATGAACCTATCAGTTATGTAGAGGATTACGAAAACTTCACAGGAAATGATCTATATGGCAAAAATATCAAAGTCTATCCAAATGAAGCACATGAAGAGTATGAAGAAGACTTAGATGAAGACGGAATGATGTCCATTCTAGGGGACATTCCTTATCATGAAGGAGATACCTATACAGAGGAATAAAAAAAGCCTTGCCATTGGGCGAGGCTTTTACTCTTTATTCTTAACCTGATCTTCTGTATCGTGGTCTCTATCCTCTAGAGGATCAATATCAATGGCAGGTGTATTGTTGTTCATATAATATTGGGAAAGATTCTCCCCTTCCATCCCTCTATCTTCGTGATCTTCACCATTGAATGCTTGACTTAACTTACTATTCGCTGTAAAAGCTTCTGACATTTGATGATCTTCACTATTTCGCTTTTTATCACTCATATGATCTAACCTCCTGTTGTATAATGCTTCTATTAAACGTTTCCCTGATTAGGGAGATCTTAACCACAAATATTGTTCGGAACAAAATCTCCCCTATTCATTATATAAATTGAAATATTCAATCGCCAACTCGCTTCTAATAGTAAAGGAGGGATTCTCTATGGAATTCGAACTGCATACCTATGAAGGTGCTTTTCCCAACCAAGTTACAGTGGACCCAGATAACGGAGTATATACGATAAGGACAGCAGACACTAGTGGGCAAGTATTTAATTCTCAGCAAGAGTTAGTGTCATGGGTGGAGCAAAATTGGAATAAAGAGGTTTTTGTCCATCCTGAACAATACGAACAAATGATGAAAAAGATTCGTTCTGAAATCAATGAATGATCTATAAGGAAACGTAAAAACTATAAAGACAGGAAGGGAGGGTACACTGATGACGAAACGAAAAGTAGCTAGAGATGCAGCTTTAAAAAACAATTCCACACCTACAGAAAGTATGACAAATGTGGAATTAACAGATGAAACGAAGAGTCAGGAAGATATGCAACGAGGTGCAAATCGAAATTCAAAACACGGCTTACAAGGCGGACATAAAAAATAAGAGGAAGATCTTCCTCTTATTTTTTTCATGATTGAAGGTTTTCAATTTGTTGATTGATCCTTGAAAGTTGTTCCTCTTTCTCTTCTTCACTTAAACCTTCATCGGACTCTACCTGGTCCTTTTTAGCTTTTAAAACCCTAATAGCAAAGTCCGCTTCATTTACTTCTTTCGCTAATGATACAGCTTGATCATACTCATTCAATTGGAAATGGCTATTGGCAGCGAGCCAAGTTGAGCGCGTCCCATTAACTTTTTTATGAAGCTCTAACACCTTTTCATAATCGTCATTGATCCATGCCTTTTCCATCATAACTCTAGGGGATTTGGACTCTATTTGAAGAATAACCTGATTGGCCTCTTGTGTTTGAAGCGAAACTAAATTCTCTACGACAGCTTCTTTTAAAGAATCTTTTAATGTATTTGCTTCCCTCAATGACTTAATGGTTCCGTCTAGAAGAGCCTCTGTTTCCCCGTTCACATTCTGCAAGCCTTCTAATAATCGGATAGCCTTTTCATGGTCATTCTGCAAGGAAGCTTGATAAGCAGCGGCACGTGCTTGTTGTGAAGCAAGCTGTCCCTTCAGCTCTTCCACCTCTTCTCTATATTCTAGTGATTTGCTATCGTCTTGATCTGCAGAAGTGCCTCCGCTGAATCCGATCCCTAATCCTAGCACAAGCATAGAGCCAGCAAGAATAAACGGATTTATCTTTGAAGATCGTTTAGGATCATCTTTAGAGTTAGGTGGTGGGCTAATAAGCTCTTCTAATTCATCGAGGCGTTTTGCTTGAGCCATTCTTTGGGCGAGTCTAGATTCATCCCAAGTAAGATGTGAGCTCCCTTTTCTTAAAATATGATGAAACGAATAAGAGGAAAACATGGATAAAAGGCAGGCTTGAAAAGCTTTAAATAGCTCTCCTTCCTCGTCGTTTGAAGGGGGAAGAACTTCTCTTAATCCTCTGTGACCAATCTTTAGACCATGTTCAGGATGGACAAAAAGATTATCTGGGTCCATGTAAGGGATGTAAGGCGATCCCTCTAACCTTCGTAATTGAAAAAGGTGGGCTAATGATGCCTTTTTCTCTTCTGTTGATGACGAGTGCTTAGAGCTCAGTGGGACAAAAGCTGGATCGGTCTCATACGCTATCTTTAGCCTGTCCTCTTCCATATAGATCTCACCCACTCGCAGAAATAGTGGAAGGCCTCGTTTAAGTTCTTCTAACTGTTCTGTTTCTACAATATGTGTATCTTCTTTCAACACGATTGCGGTTAAGAATCGATTCTTTTCGTCTTGTTGAAGCTGAATAGGCTCTTCCACAGGCCCTCCCCTCCTTTCTTTTGAATACGGTGAAGGTCAGCCTCAATCTCACATAGAGAAACCGACCGTGCTTCTATTGGACTTGTTAATCTCTTGCTCCATGCATGAATTTCTGGATTCTTTAGCCTTTTGTCATTCAAATAACAAAGAAGCGCACCAAATCCATATAAGTCGGTTCTAACGTCTCCTTGAGATCTTACATATTGCTCCGGGGCCGCGAAACCTTCCGTCCCAATAGGGAAAGCGTCCTCTTCCTCAAATACACTAATCCCAAAATCAATAAGCGATACCTCTTTTGGTGAGTAAACAATAATATTTGAAGGAGAAAGATCTCTATGCACAATAGGGCGATCGCGACAATGGAGATCATGAAGAATCTTACATAAAGTCCTGCAAATCTGAAGTAGTTCATCACTGGAAGCATCTTTCATAAATGATGAAAGGGTGCTTCCCTCTTTGTATTCCTGAAGGGTTTCAACCCACCCTGTACTCTTATCAATATCAATATGGTAAAAAGAAGGAATAGCTGGAGTATCCATGGTGATAAGTTTCTCAGCTTCGTTTATAAGCTGCTTAGAGAGAGGGTGATTTTTTTTCATTATTTTCAGGATGAAGCGCCCTGGCCGATTAGGGGTGTGGACTAATGAGACAGAGGCTGAGCTTTCATTCTTAAATTCCTTGATTCGTTTATAAGAACCCACTTGATTGTCATACATGCGCAGGTTCCGGATGATGGAAGGTCAACGTGCTATTTCCAATGATCACTTTGTCGTTATCTTTTAATTCATATACCTTATAAGGAATTAATGGATTCTCATTCACATAGGTTCCATTCTTAGATCCTAAGTCTTTCACCCCGTAGTGATCTCCTACCTTTGTAAATTCAGCGTGGACACGCGAAACACCCTCAACATCTTCTACGTGATGAACCATTTCATGATGTCTCCCGATCACGAAATGATCACGATTGATATTGACTGATTCTGTTTCATTGTTACGACGGACGGTTAAGAATGGAACGATGTCGCCTTTAATAGATTGGTAAGCGTATGATCCCCCATTCTCTTCTCCTAATGGATTTGTCTGAAATTCTTCTTCCACTCTTTCATCCGAAACAGACTTTGTTTCTCTGATAGAAGGAACCGAGAGCTCCTCTTCATTCTGAAGTTCTGAAGGCTTCTTAGGATTCTTTGTTTTTTTAGATCTTTGAAAAATTCCTTTTCGCCATGCGAGATAACTACCATCAAGTATTGGAATGAGAATCGTAGAAATTGTGCTTATATAAAACCAAAGGGAAGTACCAGTAGATTGATAAACCTTCCAAAATAACGCAATAGCTAAAGCAGAACCAGCAAACAAGTACACCTTCTCACGGTCAGAAACGTTGGATGCTTCTTTCTTCCCCTTCTCCTTTTTATCTCGATCGGTATGAACCTCATTCATATCTTCAGGTTTCATTGGTTCTCCATCTTTCATGGAAGCATCTTGTAATGGATGATTAGATTCTTGAGCTCTCGCTTCATCAAATGCATGATAGACAGACATAGACATCAGGAGTTCTTTTAAACCCTGTAAGTTATAGGAGGGACTTGCCACATACTGGCTTACTTCTTCTTGTTTTTCACCCTGAAGATGCTCATATTCTTCAAGCAGTTCATTTAATAAGGAACGAAGATCATCCGAAATATCTCCTTCCCTATCTAACTCTTTCATAGGAAGATAAGTCAGATAAACGTCTCCTACATCCCTTCCGATAAAGATGAAGTCTCGTTCAAGAACAAACTGGTTGTGATTAAGCATATATAAAGAACTCGCTTCGATCGCTTCAATAATATGAATAAAAAGATGGGCGAAATCATTCCATGATAACCGTTTCTCACGTAGATAGGGGGTGAGCATCCGTTTTGAGGAAAGGTCATAGTGAAGACGTAACTGCAGATCCATTTCATCTACCTTGACCGGCAATAAACGAGGGACAGTGTTGGACTGCATCATTTTCATCTGCAGGGCATTCAGGTCCTCCTCCTTCAAATGACGACCCTCTTTCCCCAAGCACACTAACTGGAGACCATTTTGTTGTCTAAAATCAAACGAGTATCCAAAAATCGTAGAATTCAACCTATTCCCTCCGTTCTCTCTTTTAATTAGCTTTATAAAAAATAATAATAGGTAGTTAAAACAGCTGGTAATACTGCATACATAAAGGGAAACCTTGTTCTTTTGTTTTGCTTAAAGGCATCTAACTGAGAAGGATTTCTTTGTAGTACTCGCATCGTTCTTTCATATAAACGTATAAAAACCCTTTGCATTGGGGTCCTGACCACGAGCAAGATCACAATTCCAATGACACCTGCGTAAACGACAGAATACATCATCAAATAAAGCGTAAATTCAATTCCCATAATCGCCCCAATCGCAGCAAATAGCTTTACATCACCTGCCCCGATCGCTTTAAACATATAAAGTAGCAAAAAGATGCCCCCAGATACCAACAGCCCAAGACCTGAGAAAAGAAATCCGTTAATCCCTCCTGTCAGAAGGTGATACATTAAACCAGTCACCATTCCTATAGCCGTTAGCCAGTTGGGTAGTTTGTGATAGTTCACATCCCATATAAACGCTACAATAATAAATGCTATAAACAGTGCATCATACATCCCCACTAATCATCTCACCCCAGCTTGTATGCTCTTTCCTTATTTGAATAGATGGGTAGGAAACGAGTTCACCTACAATTACTTTTCTTTTTCAACGTTTGTAAATTCCCATCCTACTCTTCTATTCTTCATATCTGATGTAATGTAATCCGATTGTAAGGTATAGGAATCACCTTTAATAACATAATAAATTCTGCCAGTTTCTGTCTCACCAGACTCGATGTTACCGGCCAATAATTGCTCATTTCCAACCTGAATAGTTGAGCTTTTCTTACTAACTTTCGTTAACAGATCAAATGTTGAAAATGCATCTTCTACAGTAATAGTTGAATCTCCAGTATTTTCAATCGTAAAAGTAGGAATAACAAAGCGACCCGTTTCAGCTTTTTCACCATTTACTTGATCGGTGATCTCTACCTCATCTAGGGTCATTTTATAATTTCCAATCGGCGTCTTAAAATGATGGGTTTCCCCCACCGAATAGTAAACGTCTTCACTTGAGGAGACTTTTTCTGAGTTATCTTGTTGTTGGTTCGCTTGACTGCTATTGTCGTTCTCTTTTTTTGACGTATCACTACAACCAGAAGCTAGAATAGCTAGAACCATACTAAAAATTAAGGTTTTGACAACGGTTCGCATGAACTCCCACCTTTCTTTATTTTCCTTCTTTATTCGAAAACTTCCAATCTATGTATTAGTTCCTTAAGGTATTAGCCTCCAGTCCAGAGCCTTTCTGTTGCTCTCTTCTTTAGAATAATCGTCCGATCGACAAATGGCAGAACAATATCCAACTTGTATTCTGCTGTAATACTTACCATACCTTTTATATCAGCAGGAAGTTCTACAGTAGCTTTTATATCATCTGGATTAAAAAATGAACCTGGCACATTCTCTCTAAAACTCTCTTGAACCGAAGATTCAATAGCTCCTTGTGAAAGCTGTTCAATAACATTCAAGCCCGTTTCCCCAACACCAAAATCACTTAAAGACTTTCCTGACCATTTTTCAACATTCTCAAGAGAAATTAAGTCCATAGTAGCTCCTTTAATACGGTCATCTATGATAGAAGCTGGTGTTTCAGTAACATACGTCGCCGGGTAAGCATGAGTTGCTATCGTTTGGGTAGTGGAGGATACTGATTCTTCGAGTCCAATTTCTGCAATAGAAATACGTATAAGGGTGGCTAAAAAAACGACAAACAAGAGAAAAAAGGGTAAGATCATTGCAGCTTCTAACGTAATACTTCCTTTCACATTTCGAAACATTAGACCTCCCCCCTCCTTTGCTTAGATAAGTACATTAATAAGAACTATTCCGCATCCTTTTCTACTTCCTCATTGGAAAATTTCCAACCTAGCGTTTTAGTACCTTCCATATCCGCTGTCACATATCTGGATTTTATTTCATAGGTTTTTCCAGCTTTCATATCATAATAAACTTTCCCGTTCAAAGTTTCGCCAGGTTGAATTTCCTTAGTCCACCAATCCTTTTGATCTCCAATAACTCTTGTCTGGCTGATCATTATTAAAGGTGTTTTTATATCAAAAGTAGAGAATATAGATTCTACTTTTACTGCCTTATCCCCGGTGTTCTCAATACTAAATTCAGGAATAATAAACTCACCATTCATAGATTCTTCACTATCCACTACTTTTTTTTCGACGACATTTTTAAGATTCATTTTGTAGCTACCAAGTGTGGTTTCAAAATTATGGGTTTCTCCAATCTCGATTAATTGATTGCTTTCTTCATTATCAGGTTGTGTGGTTGTTTGATCAGAAGAATCTTTTGCGTCACTTGTAGTTTCATTTTCAGATTGATTATTACATGCAGAAAGAACTGCTATTAATACCAGTAGTACGATTATTTTTATAGTCTTTTTCATCATTTAACCCTCCATTAGTCATTTAATACGAGTAAACAATTTTTGTTTCAATATAATACCTACCGTTTGAAACATCTCCGTTTACAATATTAGCTCTACCCAATAATTTGGTAATCCCAGGCAAGAACCATAAATCAACAGAAGATTCAACATTAGCCTTTATATAGGTAGGTAATTTAGACATATCTGAATTTGTAGACTTATCTACTGATGCCTGTATTCTTGCAATTTTCTTACCTTCTGGATGTAAGAAAAGAAACATCCTCAAATAAAATTTGTAATCAGTAAGCATAGAATAATCAGGTTTATAACCGTTTAGATCCACAAAAGAAACTTCTCCTCCAGAGGTTAAAACTTCCATATTGTCCAGAGTTTTTTCCAACGCCACGCTTAATGCATACCAAAATTTCGCCCATGGATGAGGGATTAATTTTACTGTTTCATTATTTGAAAATTCCCCCGCCAAGTTCAAAGCGAGACGCGTTAAAAATAGTTCCGTCAAAGCATAACCATAATTAATCCCAGGTTGGTGGGATCCATAAATGATGTATTCTACTTCTCTATTGGAATAAAGGTATGCTTCTGGTAAACATTTGTACATTGGTGTTTGGTTACCACAACTAGATAATTCACTTGGATTTTGAACACTTTTAAATCTAGTCATAATGTATTCATTTATATATGCCTCATCCCTCACACCTGTAAGGATTTCACTCAAGTTACCAAATAGATCATCCATTTGATTTACCGCAGCCTTTGAAGTCCCCTCAGCGCTAGTCATTTCATCAACGCTAATTGCATTAGACCCTGTGTAATTCCCTAATAAAGTTTGTAATTCATCATATTCTCCTTTATCCTTATACGTTGCTTTCCCTTGTTCAAAGATATCTTTTGCTAGCTTAAATTTATCCTTAGCTTTCTCTTTTTTACCAGCAGCAATATCATTTTCTGTAAAATACTCTTTTGGAATATAGGTAGTAAAGTCTTGATTAATAGTATTAACTGTCTTTCTCCATTTTCCATAAGGATCTCTAATACTTTTTATAAGAGAAGCAAGGTTTGGTGGTTTGCTCTCTGATTGAAATGCTTCCTTCATAACATCTTCAAGATGGCGGATGCGGTCTAGTGCTGAAGAGGAAGTCTTATCTCCTATATACTGGTGTGCATCTTTGATCTTGCCTTCTAAGGTCGTTAAAGGAGCCTTCTTTATCACATATTGATCCACACTGTTACTTGCCTCTTGCATACCTTGTGTATCCGCACTAGCACATTTCGATCTCATCCGTTCGTACTTGGCGTCATTCTTCTCTTTAAATCCATCAATCTCTTTTTCTATTTTTTCATTCAACTTTATAACTTCTTCTAAATCGTCCTGTGCCTTCTTTAACGATTTAGTCGCTATATTCAGTTGTTTCTCAATTGTATTGACAGTACTTTTTGAGTTTGACTCAAAATCTGGTCGATCTTCCCCTTCAGTATCATCCTCATAGTCATCAAAATTCACAAGGATATCTTGAAGGTCTGATGCAGAAGGATAACTCCTTTTATTTCCGTTTACTTTGTCTTTGATGCGGAAAAGTGCTTCGTTCGCCTTACGTAGTTCTTCTTTTAAGTCATTAATTGCTGTACTTCTCTTTGTGAATTCCGGATCAACTTCACTAGCGATATTCACAAATTCTGATGTTTTCTCCATCGCACATGCTACGGGGTTAAGCTGTTCTGTTATAAGTTTTCCGTATTCCACAGGGGCCGTGTATTTCATATCTTCCAAGATCTGATGCTTAAATACATCGACGTTTCTAAGCGTTCTATCGGGGTCACTTTCCAATGTATATTCTTCTAATTGATTATCTATAAAGTGAAAATAGTCCCCTTCAGCGTTTAAATTACTTTTAAATACTTCTTCAAAAATATCTTCTTCTGAAACACTCTCTTCATGAAAGGCGTACATCCCCATCTTCTGTAATTCAGTATCATAAGCTGAAAATGTAGAGCGCAATGATTTTTTTGCAGCTACCTCTGTTTGGTGCTCCGCAACCATTATTCGAGCAAAGTCGATAAAAACTGCATTGAAAATAAATAACAGCAGGACTACTATGATTAAGTAGATGGAGACAGCTCCGCTTTCATCTCTTATGAACTTTCGTTTTAAATGAAGCAATGTTCTTCTCACTGTCTTCTCACCTCTTTATTACCGACTAGATTGATTTCTAAAGTTACTGAATAACGATCTAAAGTTTGGAGTATTTTTAATTTGGTTAACTGCATAAACTGCAAAATCCACATTCCTCATAAATTCCACCGGCTCATTCACTCGCCGCTTGGCGGTTACATCAAGCTGATCAATACCAAATAAATCCTTCGTGAAAGAGGGAATATTAAGAGGACTAATCAGCCTCACTTTGACAAAGTTACCAGTTAAGCCATTTTCGTAAGTGATTGAAGGACGATCTCCAAAGGGCACGGTTCCGATACGAGCTGGGTCAATTTTTTTAGCCTTTACCCCACCATCCCCTATTTCAAGAGAAATTCCAAATTGTTCTAAGAAGTCATTTCCCGTAAAGCGCCAATATAGCCCATCATCCCCTGGATCATAAGTCGTGTAATCACTCGCTTTAAATTCACCCGTCACCCAATCCTTCTTACTGTTATCCCACGTATAAGCAATTCGCTCAGCTATTGTAGTAGCGCTGTAATGCATCATTGCCTTCTGGTAGATCACTAGACTGAAAAAAATTAGGCAAAGGGTTAGGATAAGAAGCGTCGGGAAGATAATAGATGCTTCTATCGTGAAACTTCCCGACCTGTCTTTCTTAAAGGTTTGGATCTGTTTCATAACTTTCTTCATACCATCCCTCCAAGATAAGCAGGTTATTATTCTTGTTGGAAATCACTGATGTTCTCATCACCGAAGTTGATTAGGTCATTGACCCATCCCATAATGCTATCCCTGAATAAGAGAGCGATCACGACAATAACAGCGATAATCAACATAATCTCAAGCGTCTGTAGCCCTTCTTCATCATCTTTAAATTGCGTTACCCATTTCATTAAAGTTTCCATGTATATACCTCCTAAATGTTTTCAAATAATTTAACTGTCTACAAGATTGTAATCGCCGGATAGCCGACTATAATCATGACAGCGATAAATATAAGAATTAGGGGAAAGACTAATTTAGAAGAAGCTTCCTCCCCTTTTGTTTTTGAGATGTTTTTCCTTTTCTCCCACAGGTCTTGAGAGAGTTCACGCAGCGCTAGAATTAAATCTTGTCCACCTTTTCGGTAGTTTAATAGAATCGTTGTCGTGAATATAGAAACCTCCTGGATCCCGACCTTCTTACTCAAATCATTCATCACCTGATGAAATGGTTCATTACTCGTTAACTTGTTTACGGTGTCTCTTAATTCTTTATAGAGAGGTGAGTTTTTATCTTTGGTGCTTGAGACACAATGAACGAGCGCTCGCTGAACCGTTTCACCGGCATTTACGAGGAGGATAATTTTGTTCACCACTTCCGGGAGTTCGGTTAAAATTTGATCCTTCCGTTCTTTCTCTTCGTTACTAAGCTTTTGAACAAGGACAAAAGGGATCATAATCGTAAAGACCATCCCTGCAATGAAAAGTGTCAAATCTCCATTAGCAAGGAGTGCGACAAGGGTGCTCCCTAATAAGCAAACCAAAACGGTAGATATAAGCTGGGCCAGATACATTTTCGTATACATCAGCGCTTGTCTATGACCGTGTATACTGATCATCCGCTTCTGGATAAAAGAGATTTGCCCATACATCCTCTCCATAATTTGAAAGTAATCGATCAAATATAAAGAAACAGGAGCCATAAAATTTAGCTGAAAGTCTGTTCCAAATTGCTCTACAAACCGGTTGTACCGCTTGCCAGCTTTCAAGGAAAGAACAAAATACATCATTATAATGACGAGCGTCGCTATACCAAATCCAATCATAGACTCACACCTTAATATTCATTATCTTTTGGCTGAGCCAATAAGAGAGAACTAATAATCCTAAGCATACAGTCATGACGATCGGCCCCATATTCTCCCACTCATATAAGGGTTTCATATAGTCACCAGCGCTATATTTCAATAACAGAATCATTCCAATTGGAGCGATACTCAATACCCTCGACTCAAACCGCTTCTGCGCTACCATTACGGATACTTCTTGTTGAATGTCAATCTTCTCTGAAATAATATCTGAGGTTCGCCGAATCACCTCAACCAGGTTTCCACCCGTTCGTTTACAAGTAATAAAGATATCTGAGAAATTCTGAATATCTTCGATGTCTGACCTTCTACTAAAATCCTGAATTGCTCGCTCAATGGTTTCTCCATTCTCGACACGCCTGTTAATCACTTCAAATTCATGGATGATATAGGTGTTAGGATCTGGGTATAACAATTTCAAATCATTTACAACTTCAATAAAACTATTCTCAATCGATCGACCCGCTGCTAAAGAGGACGATAAGCTTGCAATTGCCTCTTTAAACTGAAGACTCAGTTTGTCTTTACGTTTTCTGAGGAGCTTTTTTTTCTGCGCGAAAGGATAAACCAGACCAAAAGCCCCCAAAAAAATAGTCATGATATAGCTGTCGTAGAACAATTTTCCCAATATTCCGAATACTATTGACGCAAGTACACCGAAAAAGATGAATTCTTTAAGACTTAGTTTGTACTTGGAATAGTCAATCAAGTGACTAGATTCAACATCATCTTCTTGTTTAAACTTCTCCAGACTATAAAATAGCGTCTTAAATTTCTTCTCTTTCAGAGCTTCTTCTTCCTGATTCCGCCGTTTTTCTTCCTGGGCATTTTGTCTTTCTTTTCGTTTACGACTCGTAACCTTCCAAATATAGATGCCAACAAGGGCAATTAGTAGAATGACGAGAATACTATCAACCTTCATGACTTCACCTCCTGTGACTCATTACAAGGAAACCCCGGCTAATTTCAACTTAGATTCACTGTGAAGCACATTAC
This sequence comes from Pontibacillus chungwhensis, assembly GCF_030166655.1. Lineage (GTDB taxonomy): Bacteria > Bacillota > Bacilli > Bacillales > BH030062 > Pontibacillus. Next base: position 2,359,444 of record NZ_CP126446.1, read on the forward strand.
CCGTTGGCTGTAAAGAACCTATAACCTCACCATCTGGTCCTTCTGATTCCTCGATAAATTCATATAAAGGGTTTAATACAATTTCTCCGTCTTGAACCCCTATCATTTCACTAATCGCGACAACTTTCCTGGAATGATCCCTCAGACGGGCGAGGTGAATCATAATATCAATCGCTGAACTGATTTGTTTCCGAATCACTTCAACAGGGAGATGAGCTCCGCTTAATACCATCGTCTCGAGCCTGCTTAACATATCTTTCGTTGAGTTGGCATGCCCGGTAGAGATCGAGCCATCATGGCCTGTGTTCATGGCCTGTAGCATATCAAGTGCTTCAGCACCACGAACCTCCCCCACTACAATTCGGTCCGGCCTCATTCGGAGCGATGTTTTAATTAAATCTCTGATTGATATTTCACCACGCCCCTCCGTATTCGCATTTCGAGTTTCTAGACTTACTAAGTTCGGGACGCTTTGAACTTGCAGCTCTGCAGAATCCTCGATTGTAATAATACGTTCTTCTTTTGGAACAAAGTTTGATAACACATTTAAGAAAGTTGTTTTACCAGACCCTGTACCTCCACCAATGAAAATATTGTATTTAGAGGCGACAAGCTTATGGAGAAATTCTGATGCCTCAACGGAAATAGAGTCATACTCAATCAAATCATCAATCGTCAGCGGCTTAGCAGGGAATTTACGTATAGTCATCACAGGTCCTGCCAATGCAATTGGCGGTAAAACGACATTAACACGGGACCCATCTTGTAGCCTGGCATCGACAATCGGAGAAGATTCATTAACCACACGGTCCACCTTCGATACGATCGCTTGAATGATATCTTCAAGTTTTTGCTCGCTTTCAAAGGCCGTCTCGACTTTCTCGGTCTCCCCGCCCCGTTCGATGAAAATTTCTTTATGGTTATTTACCATAATCTCTGTAATCGTCGGATCATTGATATAAGGCTGAAGAACATCATATCCTCTGAAAGCATGATAGATACGGTCTACAAGCCACTTCATATCTTCTGTTTTTATATATTCTTTGTGAGCATATTGGAAAACAGCTTGTTCAATGTACTCTACTAGCTCTTCATTTGAGATGGAGTGCATTAAATCAAGCGTTTCTCGAAGCTCTACTATCAGTTGTTTCACGACCTTCTCATCAACCAAGCCTCACACCATCCTCTACGTCCTGTTCAACAATAAGCTGGAGAATGTGTTGTGGAAATATAGAAGTTGTCGTCACCGGGCGTCCTGACGTTAGGTTCTTCCATCCTTTCATTTCTGGAAGTTTGACATGAACAGGGACATTAAACCGTTCAAACTCGACCGGCAATTCACGACTATAGCCATTCAGAATGAAAAATGTTTTCTCCTCGAGGTTGACCTTCTCTCCATATAGCTGTGAAGAAAAGGTTAGAGAGTGATTTGTTTTGTGGAAATCTTTAACATCAATATTTAATACCCAAAGAAGCAAATCAGAAACCTCTATCGCCTTTTTTGTGTGAGATTGAAGCTGTGAATCAAGATCCATCACGATAAAATCATAGCGGTCTGAATGCACGAGAGAATCGAGAATCGTTTGGACATGATCCCCTGTCAGTTCCTTGACCTCCAAAGGGTTCACCGCAACATCGAAATAATCGACTCCATTATAAGGATCACGTTTAATTAAGTGGTCAAGTTTTGAGCCAAGAAGCTCTGGCTTTTCCTTAGCATAATAATAGAGCTGAATCGTATGCTCATCTTCTGGAGATTGAAAAAAGAGCGAAGTTCCATTAACAAGTTCTAGATTGAAATAAAAAACCTTATAACCTAGTAACGTCAGCTGCCTGCTTAGATTAACTGAAAGTGATGTTTTGCCTGTTCCTCCAAGAGCTGAATGAAAGGAAAGTAACTTCGCTTTCTGATGACCTGCTGATAAGCTTGTCTGGAACTCCTCGAAATAAACAGACAAGATGTAGGAGAATAAGTGATGAGTCGGTTGGTATTTATAAACTCCTCGTTCCCCTACAGGGTTTCTTGTATCTTCCTCTAAAAGGAAAAGGAGATCAGCTTGATGGACGAAAGAATCGCTCCCCCATTTCGCATACACATCTTCAGACACAAGCCCAATATGAATGACCGGGTCTTTCTTCAGAAATTGATTTAACGTCTCCTTCGATGTAAAGGTTCTTAGGTTCACTTTGTCATGTATTTCTGATGTTCGAACATATCTGGAGATATAATTGGCATATTCAAGATTTGTGTCGACCAAAATAAGCTGTATTTTATTCAAGAAGCCTCCTCCATTTCCTATAACAGTCTTTTATACATTTCTGTCAAATATCGCTAAATGGTTCGATAAGAATATAACAAATTACCAAAGATTTTACTTGAAAATGCCCGAAAATCAGGAAAATACTACTATTTTCGACTTTTTTGTCTGGTAAAATCCTAACAGGGAATTTGTGGGTCAAATCGAGCACCTTTCCTGTTATCTCGGTGCCAAGATACTCGAATACGTTAGATTATGAAAAATATTTATTGACCTTATGAGGATGGGCCTAGAGACCTAATCACAAAAAAACCAGCCCCTTTAAGGACTGGTTTCGATTAAGACTTTTTCGTTTTAAAAACATCCCGGAATAACCACTCCGTGTCGACTTCTTCAGACACGGTTTTAAAAATGACTTTAATGACGGAATAAAGCGGTATGGCGATCAGCATTCCAATAAAACCGTATAAGGCTGAAGCTACAACGAGTAATAAAATAATGGTAATCGGGTGAATATTAAGTCGCTTACCGAGGACAAGGGGAGCGACAAGGTTCCCTTCTAATTGCTGAACAACTACAAGAGCAATAATAACATATAAGGCCATTGCCGGATCCTGAGTTAGCGATACGATAAGAGCTGGTAAAACCCCAATAATCGGACCGAAGAAAGGAACAACCGCTGTAAGGGAAACAAAAATAGCAAGAATTAGTGCATAGTCAAGTCCAAGAATCAAATAACTAATATACATCAAAATACCATCTACTAGTGCTACAATAACTTGACCTGTAATATAAGCTGACACCGTCTCACTAATTCTTCTCAGCACTTCTTTCCCCTTAGGATTATGCCGATCAGGTATAAACTGTAGTAGATAAGGTATGAACTTATGATCATCTTTTAAGAAATAGAATAAGACGAAAGGTACGATAACTAAAACTGTAGTGGCTCCTGTTATAGCTGAGATCACCTGCATCACATTATCACCTAGTGATTGAAGGACTTCGGATGCTCCACTACTTACTTTTTGTCGTATGTTTTCTACAGAGACCATACCCATATCATTCTTTTCGATTGTCTTTTGAGCTTCTTCAGCAGATTTCTTTAACTGCTTCGGAAGCTTAGAGCTGATGTTCTTGATCTGTTCTTGAATCGTACCAGCAAGGAAATAAATTGAAGCGTAAAGAGCGGTTGCAATAGATAAAAACACAGTAAGTATAGCAGTTGTTTTATTCATAATTCTGGTTTTCGTTAATTTCGACACAATCGGTCTTAAAATATAAAATAAGAATCCTGCAATGAGTATAGGGTAAAAGAGCGATTTAAGTATCGTCTTAATTGGACCAAAAAAACCTAACAGTTCAAGGATGTAAAGACCAATCAAAACAATTACGGTTCCTGTTGCGTACTTAAAAAATGGATGTTTAAACCACATATAATTCCTCCTTTTTTGGGACGCTAATCCCATTTTGTCGCAAAATTTGTAGAAATTTTTGTTGTTTAATTCTGTTTAAATGACGGTATAAACTACTAAATGACCAGAGTTGTTTATGCACTGTTGAATCGTTTCCCTTGCTTTTGTTTGTTTTTCAATCAAAAAGGAGGAGAATCAATATGAAAATTAAAGCTGCTAGTTGGAACATGTTAACCCCTCAGGATAAGTTATCGATCCTAAAAGCCATAAGCCAACGTCCTATTGTTGCTAAAAGTGCCTAACTTTCAATTGACCTGGATTGTCTCAGCCTAACTTTTGTTTTACCTAAATAGCTTCTTTAGAAACCTATAGATTAAAATCTCACTAAAAATTTTCATAAAAAAACAGGCGATCGGAATCACCTGTTACAATGCTCACGATATAAAGTTTGCTCGAACATAGATAGTGTTCATAATGTAAAATAAATCCTTCATCAGGCTCACCGCTTCTTGAATGATAGAATCTTAGAAAGGATGGTCGAACAAGAAGGTCAGCCCTTTTTTATCCCTATTTCACTTTCATATACATTCGAACCCACTGTAAATGTCCCATGTAGGATCTTCTTATGATCATTAACCATTCTTTCTTCCACATTCATTTTAATGTTATTGAGCGCTGAAATCTCCTGAACTCGTGTGTATTTCAATGCGCTGATCTCCATTTCCTTTTTGTCCAACAACTTCGTGTTCTGCCTTACGATCGTATTCAACCCCATCAAGGTTCACACGTTCATCACCAGAACTGGATTGATACTCTATAGAATAGGAATTCGGTACTTGTTCAAAATCTAAATGTACATCCCCACTTGATGTTTTGAGGATAAGATCACCTTTCAATGTTAAAACGCGATAATCGATCGTTCCAGATGAAGAGTCTCCGATGATATCTACCACATTTACACCTTTACCCATTACATCCCCGCTGCTTGTATCCGTATCTATTCGATCGGCACTCACCTTTGTTAAATAAATGCTCCCGCTTGATGAACGTGTAACAAGTTTCTCAGAAGACGTAATTTCTTTAAGTTCAATATCTCCTGAACTTGTCTTTAGCTGTAACCGTTTCGCTTGCTGTTTAAGAACCACAACATCACCAGAAGAAGAGGATCCATTTATCGTTTCATACAGTTTCTCTGGTACTTTTACGGTAAGCTTTAAATCTCTTTGTAACAGACCAAATTGGAAGCCTAGTAGATCTTTTTGGCGAAGCTTAATAGAAAGCTCATTGCCTTCTTCCTTCGTCGTTAACTCGTAATCTTCCCACACCCCTTTACTTGCATGCCCGCCCCACTGAACGTAAATGGATTGATCTTCACTTGGTTCAATATAAATATCCGCAGATGAAGTATCCACATGAAATGTGTCAATCGTACTTCCATTAAAAGACTTCTCTTCAAACACTTCTATGGTTTCTTTTGTAAAAGCGCCTGTAACTTGAAGCGACGCAACGGTTCCTACAATTCCAATGATAAACAGTAGAATCACCCATCTTAGAAAGGTTCTCACGCTGCTTTCTCCCCCTTTACAATTCTTATATTAAAACGAATATAGGAAAGTGTGGCCTGATAGAGCCATTTTCCAACATAGAAAAGAGCTATTCCCATCAGTAATCCACCACTACCAAGTGTGATCGAAAGGAATAGGTTCACGAAGAAAGGTTCAACACTACCAATGAACATACTTCCAATAAAAAGCAGCGGTGCTACTGACAATCCGATTGCCACCGAGCATAAACCAACATATAGGCTGAAAACTCCTATAGCAGGACCAAGAACGAGTATGATATTTAGAAAACTCACACTCATCGTGGCGAAGATCGCTTGTAAAATATGTTTAACCGATTTCTCATCTTCTGCCTGATCAATTCTATACTCCGCTAATAAATCTCTCCCAAGCTTCTTTGGATCTCCTAATTGATTCGCCAACTCTTCTTCCGAATACCCTTTCATGATTCCTGTTTCAAAATGTTCTTCATAATCATAAAGAAGTTCATTTCGATCTTCATCCGGAAGTCTTTTAAGAGGTGCTTCTAATTTTTCTAGAAACTGTTCTTTATTCACTTTTACTCTCCTCCTCAATTAACTCTGTGACAGCACTTGTGAAAACGTTCCAATCTTGGATGAGGGAATCTTTGTAGTCTGAGCCTTTCGGTGTTAAGGAATAATATTTTCTGGATGGTCCTTCTGAAGAAGCGGCAAAGTAGGTGCTTAAGTACTCTTCTTTGGTGAGGCGTCGCAGTAAAGGATAGAGGGTTCCTTCTGCAATTTGAATTTTTGTAGATATATTTTGAGCAAGTTCATATCCATATTGATCTTTCGATGCAATCATAACAAGCACGCATAATTCTAGTGCTCCTTTCTTAAATTGAACGTTCACCGATCCACCTCCTACTGAGTAACATTCAGTACTGAATTATATTCACTAGTTAGGAAAATGTTTCCTATTCGTCTACACTCATCATACTCCACACTAGTGAACAATGCAAGGTAGTGATGAAAGATTTTCAAAAACCCATCTCTCCAGTACACTAGAACAAAAAGGAGATGTTCGCAATGAACGATTCCCCCACTGTATTCGGACAAGTGATCGATCATGAAACAAGGTGTGTCCATTACCATTCTGATAAAGACGTGATTGCAATTAAGTTCTATTGTTGTGATACCTATTATCCTTGCTATCAATGCCATAATAACGCTTGTAACCATGCAATAAAACGGTGGCCTGCTACCTTATTCACCCATAAAGCTATTCTTTGCGGCCATTGCGGGTCAGAGTTTTCTATACAAACGTATTTAAACGCACCTTTTCTCTGTCGTACTTGTCAACATCCATGGAATGAAGGGTGTGCCTTTCATTACCACCTATACTTTGAAGCATAATCGACCCAGCAGGAGATACACTAATAAGCGTAAAGGAGTGGTCATGATGTCAAACAAGAATAAACAAGGGAAAAAGCAAGGGAGCCAAAAGGGGAAACCTTTTAGTGATGCCCTTACAGCGCAAGATAACGTAATGTCTAAAGAGGAAATGAAAAAAGCTACTCATCCAACTCAGACTACAATTGACGAAGACTAACGAAAAGGTTTTACACAAAAAGACATTGTACAATTCAATGTCTTTTTGTGTTTTATGTGTAACAGCCTAGTCTTAAGCTTGAATGAATTCACAGAATAGATAGAATTCTACTATTTTAGGCATTTGGATTGGATGAAGCGCTAGGAATCGTTTATGATTACATTATGAAAATGAAACAGACAGTTTATAAAACCTTACTACATTGGCTTGCACGAATTACAGCGGCAGATCCAGGTCTGACGAGACTAGTCAATGCAGTAAAGGCCACCCTAAGCGTTATTTCCTCTGTACTCACTACAAACCTCCTACTGGATTGGCTCGATTACAGTTTAATTACTGTCCCTATCTTCTCGGGAATTGTAGGGCTTTTAGGTGTCTTTGCTGTGTTTGACGATACGAGTCAAAAGCAAAAGGTTACAACGCTCCTCCTCGCTCTTTCAAGTAGTGTGACGCTTAGCATTGGAGCTTGGACCTCATCGTATTTCCACCTATCTGATGTTGCGATCTTATGCGTTGTCTTTTTAGCTTTTTACCTATCTCGTTATGGCTCCCGCTATTTCTCATTAAACATGATTGGTTTTATCTCGATCTATTTCTCCACAATTCTGGGAGTGCAATTTGGTGATTTACCAATCTATTTCATCGGGATCGCAATCGGGGTATTTTATGCATACTTCTATAAGTTTGTCTTATTAAAAAACAAACCTGAAACAATCTTAAAAAGAAGCATGACTTCCTTCCACGTCCAAACGAATTTAATCCTCACCAGGGTCATTCACATTGTTCAACATCCTTATGAAGATGAAAAAGAACTTAGGTATTTAAATCGTAACGTATTAAAGTTAAATGAATATGCTCGGAATATCTCAGCTCAACTCGGTGATGTGAATCCGTATGATGTTTGGGAAGGAATCACAGCAAACCAGCTTCGTTTGTACGTATTTGATGTTCAAATGCTTATGGAAACGTTAACTCCTACAATTGAGCAACTAAAAGAGCATAAAGCGCTTGATCATAGTAGTGTACAAGATGCCTTAGTACAACTGATTCAATCTACAAGAGATGTTAAAGTTCTCAGACATCAACATGTTTTAGAACAACTCCGAGAAGCAGAAAAAAATGTACAGAAACTTCGGACTGTAACTCAACATGTAAATCAAAAGGAAAATGATGAGTGGCTTTTCCTGTTGCGACGACTCAACACAATGGCAAACCATGTCATTGAAGGAGCTTTTGAGCTTCATGAAGTACGTCATCAAAACATAGAACAACCACAAGAAGCAGATGAAGAGGCAGCCGAAGATTCAACAGAGAAAGAGAAAGCTAAAGGACTTGAGCCAACCACGAAGAAAGCTCTTCAAGCGTTATTAGCAGGGTCCCTTGCGATTGCTCTTGGGTACGCCTTAACGCCAACCCATCAGTACTGGATATTACTATCAGCGTTTATAGTATTTATGGGTACTGACACAGTTGGAAGAACCTTCATAAAAGCAAATGATCGCACGATCGGAACTATAGCCGGCGCTATCGTAGGCTTTTTAGTATCCTTATTTTTAAGTGGTCATAGCACATGGCAAGTCGCTTTTATCTTTTTATGTATCTTTATGGCGTTTTACTTGTTTAACGTTTCCTATTCATTGGCTATGTTCTGGATTACGATGATTATTGCCATGCTTTATGATTTACTACTTGGGGGCATTACCTATCAGTTATTATTTGCCCGAGTGTTGGATACCTTTTTAGGAGCTTATATTGGATTCTCAGCAGCTGCTCTTGTATTCCCTAAGAAGACACGGGAGAAAGTAACAGATACCACCATCGAATTTCTGGAATTGCTATCTCAATACATCGAAAGCTATTTGATGAGCCTGAAAGGAAAAGGCACAACAGATAACCTTGCTGAAATAGCTTTTGACCTTGATCAGTCTCTTCACCAATTCAAAGTTGATTCCGAATCCATCCGTAAACGCCCGGCACGCTTCTCAAGATCTGATGTAGAACGGTGGCTGACCATCTTGGTAGCTACGAATTACTATGCGAAACATCTGAATGCAACGAGGGAAAATGAACCTGAAATGGATGCTGAATTAAAAGAAACCATTGATCATATCCAGGCTCATGTTACCCATAATATTGCTGCGATTAATGAGATGCTAAAATCAAAACGACATCAAATCATTTATGATTTAGAACAAGACAGAGAGCGCATTGAGCGATATCCGGACCAGAACAACGATTTATCTAAACGAATATTTGTGTATAAACTCTACTACATCTGGCGCATTAACCAATCCCTTGTGTTACTAGCACAGGACATGGGCGCTCCTATATCAAAACCTCCTGAATAAAGTAAAATCGTAAAACTTTTCTGTTTACATGAATGATTTAACGTGCTAAACTTCTAAAAAATAAGGAAAAGTAATGATGAAGACCAACATACATTCATGACCCTCAGAGAGTCGGTGGCAGGTGGAAATCGACGGCATGATTTATGGGTAGCCCTTCTAAACTAGTGTCCGAATTTACAGTAGGCACACTCGGCGTCGACCGTTATCAGACTGGTAATCTTACCAATGAGAGAACGACGAGTGTCGTTTAATAAAGGGTGGTACCGCGTTTATACAAACGCCCCTTGCTAGCATTTTGTTAGCAAGGGGCGTTTTTTATTTCTTTTATTCATACAGGAGGGATTTTCAAATGCTACAAGATCAAACGTTTTTACGAGCTCCAGGACCAACACCCGTACCAGATCGCGTTAAGCACGCTATGAACGAACCAATGATTGGACATCGCTCCCCCTCATTTGCTCAACTTTTTGCTGACACAAGTGAACGTCTAAAACCAATCTTTGGAACCACGCAACCTGTCTACACCCTTACAGCTAGCGGGACAGCAGCCCTTGAAGCCGCTGTGACCAATACTGTTCCTAAAGGAGAAAAAGTAATTGTAGTCGTAGCCGGGGCGTTTGGTGACCGCTTCGCAAATATTTGTGAGCATAATGGCTATCCTACCCATCGATTAGAGGTTGAATGGGGGCGCTCTGTTTCACCTGAAGACCTCAAGAACACCTTACAGGAACATCCTGATGCTAAAGCTGTTCTATTAACGTACAATGAAACATCAACTGGTGTGATGCACCCTATTGGAGAACTGTCTGAAAAGGTTCATCAATACAGTGAAGCGCTCGTTTTAGTCGATGGTGTGAGCTGCATTGGTGGTGTCCCAGGAAACATGGATCACTGGAACCTGGACGTCCTTGTAACAGGATCTCAAAAAGCAATGATGCTGCCACCAGGATTATCTTTCGTTTCCTTAAGTAAACGGGCTGAAGCGAAACTGACAGATGGAAATCCATCCTTCTACTTAAATCTAAAAGCTTATCAAAAACAACTTGAAAATAGTATGACTCCTTACACTCCTGCCGTTTCACTTATCCAAGGAGTAAAGGAAGTTAGTGAGATGATGAAAGAAGAAACGCTTGACCACGTCTTCGAACGCCATCACCTTATGAAAGATATGACCCGTGCAGGTATAAAAGCACTTGGATTACCACTCTTGACTAGCGAGGAAGATGCTTCCCCTACTGTAACATCCGTTAAAGAAACGGCTGAGTTTAAACCAGATGAACTAAGAAGCTTGCTCTCCAAACAGTTTGGGTTGACGCTTGCAGGAGGTCAAAAAGAACTAAAAGGAAAAATATTCAGAATTGGCCATATGGGCTACTGTTCTCCCGTAGATATTTTAACCACTCTATCCATGATTGAAATGGGATTAAAACAACTAGGTGTCGAAATAGAATTAGGTAAAGGTGTTAAAGCTGCCCAGGAGGTGTATGTACAAAATGTTTAAAGTATTAGTAAGTGATCCAATAAGTGAAGATGGAATTAAAGCATTGCTTGATTCAGATCAAGTCCAAGTCGATCAGAAAACCGACCTCTCACCTGAGGCATTGAAGGAAACGATTCCAGAATATGATGGCTTGATTGTACGTTCCCAAACAAAAGTCACAAAAGAAATTCTAGAAAGGGCTACGAAACTAAAAGTGATTGGCCGAGCAGGCGTTGGCGTGGACACAATCGACTTAGAAGCAGCGACAGAGCATGGTGTAATCGTCGTAAACGCCCCTAACGGAAATACGATTTCAACTTGTGAGCACACATTTGCCATGCTAATGGCTTCAGCCAGAAATATTCCCCAAGCTCACAAGACATTAACGGAAGGAACCTGGGACCGGAAGACTTATAAGGGTGTAGAACTAAAAGGAAAAACACTCGGAATCGTCGGAATGGGACGGATCGGTACAGAAGTAGCTAAAAGAGCCAAAGCCTTTCAAATGAGTGTGATTGGCTATGATCCTTTCCTAACAGAGGAACGTGCTTCTCAAATCGGAATTACCAAAGGCGATCTTGATACCGTTTATGAGAATGCTGATTTCATTACCGTGCATACTCCTCTCATAAAAGAAACGCATCATTTAATTAATAAAAGCGCATTCCAAAAAATGAAAAAAGGCGTGCGCATCGTAAACTGTGCCCGTGGTGGCATTATTGATGAAGAAGCACTCCTTGAAGCAATTGACGAAGGAATTGTTGCTAGAGCCGCTTTAGATGTGTTTGAGGAAGAACCACCTACAAATAACCCCCTTGTTGGGAAACCTGAGGTTATTGTAACGCCTCACTTAGGAGCATCAACATCTGAAGCACAACTTTATGTTGCAGAAGATGTGAGTCAAGAGATTCTAAATGTTCTAGCTGATCAACCTTTCCATAATGCGGTTAATATGCCGGCTGTGAATGATGAAACAAGACGAACATTAGAACCTTATTACCTATTAAGCGAGAAACTCGGAGAAATGATGATCCAGCTTGCTAAAAAAGCTCCGAAACATATTAAAATTAGCTATGCAGGTACTTTAACCGATTTCAACACAGAGCTTGTAACCCGTACATTTGTAAAAGGATTGCTCAGCCATTACCTCGGCGAAAAAGTGAATATTGTCAATGCGACTCACCTCGCCAAACAGTACGGTCTAAGCTACTCTGTGGAGAATACAACAGCTAGTATGGGGTACTCTGGCCTCATAAGCGTTTCCTTAACAACAGACGAAGGAGAATACAGTGCAGCTGGTACTCTATTTGATGGGCTTGGACCGCGTATCGTTCATGTTAATCAGTACACAATTGATATTGCACCAACTGACCGTCTTCTCTACATCCAGCATACTGACGTTCCTGGGATTATCGGCCATGTTGGTAGTCTGCTAGGGAAACACGAAATCAACATCGCAACCATGCAAGTAGGTCGCAAACAAGCTGGTGGTCAAGCGATTATGATGTTAACCATCGATCGAGCCCTTTCTGAAGATGTGTTAGGCGAATTACTACAAGTGGACCACATCCACTCAGCTAAAAACATAGATTTATAGGTTTGGTGTGAAGAAGCTGTTCTAGAAGAGTACATGGATATTCTTCTAGAACAGCTCTTTTTTTATGTAGTACTGCTTTTCCCGACGCTCTTTGCCCAAATTCCTCCCCCATTGAACATTCGACGTTTTCAAAGAATCAATCGCAACAATGGAAGTCATCGCTCGTGTTTGTTAAAATCAACAAAGAGTATACGTGTAAGGGGGACAACAAAATGAATATTGTGTCAATTGAACCGACACCAAGCCCCAATTCAATGAAGATTAATTTGAATGAGCAACTAGCCGACGGAGAATCACGTAATTATAAAAGAAACGACGATCGATCTGAAGCTCCCGATTACATTCAGCAACTTTTCGAAATTGAAGGGGTTAAAAGTTTATATCACGTTTCGGACTTTATTGCATTAGACCGAAATCCGAAACATCCTTGGGAAAACATATTACCTGAAGTACGTTCGGTATTTGGTTCATCAGAACAACCAACGATGGAACAAACTGAAGAAACAGCCCAAAATACCGAAGCATTTGGAGAAGTGAACGTTTATGTACAAATGTTCCGCGGAATTCCAATGCAGGTTAAACTACAAGAAGGTGAAAATGAGCAACGGGTTGGCCTGCCTGAACGCTTTATGAACGCAGCCATGAAAGCTTCACCCTCTTCTCCTAACATGGTTATGGAACGTAAATGGGTTGAACAGAACCCACGTTACGGAGACCCAGAAGAAGTGGGGCAAGAAGTGGCAGAAGAACTTTCGGCAAGTTATGATGAAGACAGACTAGCCTCATTAGTAGAACAAGCTTTTGATGAAGGTGCAGGTGATCTTCAAACAGGTCATGAAGAAGCAAAACAAGTAACGCTTGAAACATTAGATCATCCTGATTGGAAAGTACGCTACGCAGCCCTTGACCGTATGCACCCAACCTATAACGACCTTCCTGTTTTGGATAAAGCATTAGAGGATGAGAAGGCATCGATTCGACGCCTTGCCACAGCTTATCTTGGAATGATTGAAGAACCTGAAGTCCTTCCCTATTTATACAAAGCGTTAAACGATAAATCAACCACAGTCCGCCGTACAGCTGGTGACTGTTTATCAGATTTGGGGTTCAAGGAAGCTATGCCAGAGATGATTCAGTCTTTATCTGACAAGAATAAGCTAGTCCGTTGGCGAGCAGCCATGTTTTTATATGAACTTGGTGATGAATCAGCCATTCCTGCTTTACAAGTAGCCATTCAGGATTCAGAATTTGAAGTACGCATGCAAGCCAAAATGGCTCTTCGTCGTATTGAAGGCGGAGAAGAAGCCAAAGGTTCTGTGTGGCATCAAATGACTCAGGCAAGAAAGAAGTAAGAATACCTTAAGGAGGAATTTAAACATGAACGCATATGAAGAATACATGAAACAAGTAGCACAGCCGATGAGAGACGAACTTACGGGTGCTGGTTTTACCGAATTGACTACCCCTGAAGAGGTTGATTCCTTCGTAAGTGAAATGGAAGGAACAGCTCTTGTCGTTGTAAATTCAGTTTGTGGATGTGCAGCCGGTCTGGCCCGACCTTCTGCAAAAGAATCTCTACAAAACACGAAACGCCCTGACCATATTGTAACGGTTTTCGCTGGTCAAGACCGTGAAGCCACAAATCGTATGAGAGAGTACTTTGAAGGGTACGAGCCCACTTCCCCTTCAATGGCCGTTATGAAAAAGGGACAAGTCGTTCACTTTATTCCACGTGAAGAGATTGAAGATCACGAGGTGGAAGAGATTGTGGCAAACTTAACGAAAGCCTACGACGAATATTGTTAAAAAAGAAGGTGCATCCTATTGAGATGCACCTTCTTTCTTTTGCCTTCTATTCTCTACTAATCTTAACCCCTTAGGTAACGTCAGTCGTTCTCTCTCCTCTCTCATCCATAGGATGATGAAAGCTACGAGACTTAGACTACTTAATATACATATGGTGCGTATCGCATAATATAAACTAACTGCAGGCTTGTCTAATTCTATGAGTTGTGAAGTGAAAAGACTCATCAACCCCGATAGCCCTCCAAGTATTAGGGCCACACATAATAGAGTGACAGAAGGCCACCACCAGCGTTCACGGACAAACAATTCCCTCATTCCAAATGCTCCACTCACCATGACAATAATAAAGCTTGCCAATGCCCAAAAGAAAAGTTCTACCATCAAATCCCCTCCTCTACTATCCTATGGTCAACATCCACTCCCTATAACTAAAATCGGCCATGCCCCTAGTTGATCTATAAACTAAAAAAGACACCCTTTACTAAGTTAAATAAGTAAAGGGTGTCTGGCACGCGTTCATTCTCTACCGGGCTAAAGAGTTGATCTCTAGACCAATCTTAAAGGACTTTGTGAAGGTCTTTAATGTTATCTATAATGGTGTGTTGATCATTTTGCTCAAACTCTTTTCTTGCTTTTTGACCTGATAATCCTGTCAGAACAGCGACGAAATGACAACCAAGACTTTGGGCTGCAAGACCGTCTGCGAGGGAATCTCCTACAATAATCACTGAATCTTTCTCTTCTTCAGTAAATGAATAGTCAAGCGCCTCTTCTATACTCGACCGTCCTAACCAGGCAAACATATAGGTGAATGGATTCGGCTTCGCGAGTGGAGCTTTGTCACCGTATTTCTTTTCCGCTTCCAGGACGTCAGAAGCAGTAGCCATGCGATTCCGGTCAAAGTAAGAGAGAATGCCTAAGTTTTCAAGTGGTTCTACCGTTTCTAGTGCTGGACGACCTGTACCAATTCCGAGCGTATACCCATCATCTTTTAATTTCGTAAACAGGTTATCCAATTCCTCCATAGTCGCAAGAGGCGTTTCAATATGGACAAATCCACCTTTCCCTTGTTGATACGGTGGCCTTCCGATTGATTTCTCTGTTAGGTCCTCACCCACATACCATTCCTGGAAGGTTTCTCTTCCTAACTCCCAAAGAGCACTGTTTCTTGTGAAAGCCATCGTCTCAATACCTGTCATTTCATATGCGATTTGGTTTAAATGGGTAAGCAACTCACCTCGCATCGCTTCAACATCTTTCATAACTGGGACAAATGTTTTATAATCTGGTTCTATACCAGCCTTATACAACTCTCCCCCAATTTCTTGAAGTGCTTGCCGGTCAAGCGTCATATCTTGGAACACTTTCTCAACGTACTTCGGTTTCACTTCATTTAGCTGAGCTAACAAACGAATCAGTTGAAAGGAAAATGTTAAATAGACCATGTCCCAGTTTGCATTGATTCCTTTTGATTTAATTAAGTACAATACCTCATCTTCCTGGAAAACTTCTGCGCGCAAATCGCCTACTTCACTTTCGGTTACGTCTGTATGAAAACGGTCTGATTGAAGACCCAAATAATTCTCACTATGTATAAGTTCCCACACGGTTAATGCCGAAGCATCAAAATATCGATGTTCACTTAACAAAACCCCATCTACATCAAATAAAATCGTTTTTCCCAATTGGCTCACCTACTCTATTTAGAATTATGTCCTATTGTAGCAAGGGAAAGCATAAAAGAACAGACTAAGCTATTGTTCCCTTTAGGGCAGACTCATGTTCAGGAAAGGATAAAAACAGAAGAAATCAAATGTTCCGAATTTTTATTGACCTTTATTTAGATTTGTTCTATAATCCATATCAAGCTCATAGCTTAAAAAACAAAGCGAATATCTTATCTAGAGTGGCGGAGGGACTAGGCCCTGCGAAGCCCGGCAACCTTCAAGCATATTGCTTGAGTGGTGCTACATCCTACAGGTCTGTGGATCTGGAAGATAAGATGAGGAATGTACATACACCCTCTTCTTATGAAGAGGGTTTTTATATGCCCTCTTCTTCCCCTCACCTGTATGGCAATTTTTCCTAGACTTTTACTTAAACAAGGAGGAATTGTTATGACTCAAAAATCTCATCTATTTGAAAACGAAACAGTAAGTTTACACGGTGGCCAGCATCCTGATAAAGCGACAGGTTCACGTGCGGTTCCCATTTACCAAACCACCTCTTATGTCTTTAACGACACAGAACATGCCAAAAATCTATTTTCCCTTGCAGAACCCGGAAACATCTACACTCGTCTTGGCAATCCAACAGTAGATGTATTTGAACAAAGGGTTGCACTTCTAGAGGACGGCGTAGCAGCCGTTGCTACTTCATCTGGTATGTCTGCGATCACCCTTGCTATCTTAAACATCGCAAGCGCTGGTGATGAAATCGTTGCCTCCACGAACCTATACGGTGGTACTTACAATTTATTTGCCGTCACTCTCCCGAAATACGGAATCAATGTCACCTTTGTTGACAGTACAGACCCAGAGCAATTTCGAGATGCGATTACTTCAAAAACAAAAGCCATCTTTGCAGAAGTGATTGGAAACCCAAGTTTACATGTACTAGATATCGAATCAGTGGCCGACATCGCTCACGACTATCACATCCCCCTTATCGTGGATAGTACCTTTGCAACACCGATCCTTTGTAAGCCTTTATCTTTTGGAGCAGACATTGTCGTTCACTCTGCGACGAAATGGATTGGAGGTCATGGAACATCCATTGGAGGAGTAGTTGTAGATGGAGGACGTTTCGACTGGAATCATGAATTGTTCCCCGGCTTTACTGAACCGGATGAAAGTTATCATGGACTTAGATATGGGTCAGATGTTGGTCCAGCAGGCTTCGCGGTAAAATTAAGGGTTCAATTATTACGAGATATCGGAGCATGCTTAAGTCCACACAATGCCTTTCATCTATTACAAGGACTAGAAACCTTACATTTACGGATAGAGCGTCATGTTCAAAATGCAAAAGAAATTGCTCTTTACCTTGAGAATCATCCTGGTGTGAGTTGGGTTTCTTACCCTGGCCTTCCATCACACCCATCCCATTCACTTGCTCAGAAGTACTTAAATCAGGGCGCAGGCTCGATGGTTGTATTCGGGATAAAAGGAGGACTTGAAGAAGGAAAACGCGCTATTGATCACATCAAGTTGTGGTCCCATGTAGCCAATGTAGGAGATGCAAAATCACTTATCATTCATCCTGCTTCAACTACACATCAGCAATTGAATAACGAGAATTTAGTGAAAACCGGTGTTACAGAAGATTTAATACGCCTATCAGTTGGAATTGAATCAACGAAGGATCTAATTGAAGATTTAGAACAAGCGATTTATAAAGCAACAGGAGTCTCAAGCCAGGACCCTCAAGCATCCGGGGCCTCTTCCTACTTACAATCAAGTTTATACCGTGATGAAACAGCCGTCCGACCTAAAAAAATCGTCTTTTTAGGGAATCCGAATTCAAAAGATGAATCTTCGAAGCTATCACGTCTTGGGTTTAAACTAACTGATGGGCCAGGTACTGAAGCTGATATTGTCTATGTAACCGAGAAACAAGAAGGTCAGGTTCAAATTAGTCCCATTACAAAGCTTGTAGCTTATCGCAAAGGGACATTAACGGAAGAGCAGCTCACTTACCTAAGAGAACAAAACCTTACGTTACTAAGCACTGAAAATTTATACAGAGATGCCATCGGTGTTCGTATACCTAATTATATAGAAGAGCCTGTTAAAGCCTAAGATCCTCCCAGATCAAACAAAGCATAGTAAAGGAGGTACATCATGACAATTCGAGTTGGATTGCTCGGCTACGGAACAGTTGGAAAGGGATTTGCCGAAACCATTCAATCGCATCAGGAAAGGCTGCAGAATCTTTTAGAAGGAGAACCTGTTGAAATTGCTAGTATTCTTGTTAAAAATCCAACTAAAAAACGGGAGTTTCCTCACTCTAGTTTAGTTACAACAGATTTCAACGAGCTTTTTCTTCAAGATATTGATGTTGTGATCGATGCGATCGTTGGAGAAGAGCCCGCGTTTAGTTACTGTAAGAAAGCAATAGAGAGTGGTAAACATGTAATAACGGCAAATAAACAAATGTTTGCTAAACATGGAAAGACTTTAAAGAAGTTAGCAGAAAAATGCGATGTTTCCTTAGGATATGAATCTACCACAGTTGCAGGGACGCCAATTATTCGTACACTCTCCCAACTGCTCCAGGTCAATCGTGTAGAACGGTTTGAAGGGATTCTAAATGGGACGTCAAATTTCATCTTAACGAGGATGAAAGAAAACAAGGTATCCTTTGACCAGGCTCTGCAAGAAGCAAAGGACAAAGGGTACGCAGAGGCCGATCCATCAAACGACATAAATGGGCGCGATGCTTTTTATAAACTTATGATTGTCAGTGAGCTCATTTATGGCAAACAGCCAAACTGGAATGAGGTATTTGTAGAAGGGATCGATGTTATCCGCTCTGATCATATAGAAGAAGCCTCATTCATGGGTAAGAAAATAAAGCATATTGCGACCATTGAATGGAAAGACGGTGATGTTCGTGCTTCCATTCAGCCTATCGCCCTTACCCATCATCATCCCCTTTATGCCATTGACCATGAGCAAAATGGCGTGGTCATTCATACCGACTTGGCTGGACCGCTCACATTGGCAGGCCCTGGTGCTGGAGCCTCCACAACTGCAAGCGGAATGCTCGAGGACCTTGTGCATATCTTCCAGAAAACGAACCGAAAAACGCATCAGCTTCTATAAATCTATATATCTAAGAAAGATACTCAAAAAAGGCTTAGAGCAGGAATGCTTTAAGCCTTTATTTATGCCTATTAAAATGACTGAACAACCTATATAGATTTACTCCCCTTTTTACTATGCTACAATTTAAGTGGAAGCTATAAAGAGTATGGCAAAAGAACTTATAGTAGGAGTGAGCACAGTGAACCCATCCGCTGAAGATTTTTACAATCAACTAGCAGAACATTACCATATGATTTTTAAGGATTGGGATGAAGCCATTCAATACCAGGGAGAAACCTTAAGCAAACTTCTTACATCACTGATTATCAAAGATCGTAAAGATACATCCTTATTAGATTGTTCGTGTGGGATCGGTACTCAGTCGATTGGTCTTGCCCTCTCCGGTTATAATGTTACCGCAACGGACATTAGTAGAGCAGCAGTGGAGCGGGCAAAACAAGAGGCCTTCACTCGAGACGCGTCTATCTCTTTTGGGATATCTGATTTCCGACGTTTAAATCAAGATATTAAGGGTACCTTTGACATTCTCCTCTCAGCGGACAATTCGCTACCCCATCTCTTAAATGAAGAGGATTTACGTTTGGCAGCTTCACAATTCTATCAGAAAGTGAAGACAGGGGGATGGCTCGTTATTACAATGAGAAACTATGACGAACTGTTAAAAGAAAAGCCTGCCTCTACTCCTCCTAAGTCTCTTAATGAAGGGAATCGAATTGTCTTCCAACTGTGGGATTGGAAAGAGGACGGACGCACGTATACCCTCCACCACTTTATTATGAATAAAACGCAAGACACCTGGCATACAAAACAGTTTTCAACAGATTATCGTGCAATCTTACAAGATGAATTGACCGCTTTATTAGAAGAAGCCGGCTTCTATAATATCAATTGGAAGAGCGCTAAAGAGACAGGTTATTATCAACCTATACTACTTGCAAGGAAACCTTAATTTCTAATAACTTCTGAGCTAGCCTTCACCTGGTATGAGACGCACTTGATTTGTCTATGATAAGAAGTGCAAACTAACAAAAATGTACCAAGAATAGCGTTAACCTTGACTCATTCCTTACTATTCTCTAAGGTTGAACTTACGCTTCACTCTCCCTTATAAAAACAGGGGAGGATGGCGGTTTAAAATGATGCATAACTTCATATGAATAAATAAGCTACACGGGCTGCTCTTAAAGAGCAAAATATACCGAATCAAATGATTGGAGTCTAAATGTATGCACACAAAATGGTTGTGGGCACTCATCCTTTTCGCCGTTGTCCTTACTTCTTGTTCAGCGGTTGAAGAATCTGATGAGCCAATTGCTATTAAAGACTTTTCTTATCATGTTACAAACGAAAATGAAGAAAAAGTTACCTTTACAATTAATCTTGAAATAAGAAATCAAACAAAATCAGAACGCTTCGTCACCCTTATTTATCCGAGCTATATCACTCGCAATAAAATAGGCACCCACCCTCCATTAAGTATTGGTGCGGAACAGGTTACCTATTTAACGAGAAGTATAACCGTTCAAAAGTCAGGCGATTTAACAAATGAAACGATAGGTAAAATTATGAATCAAGACATCCCTTTAGTGGATGGAATAACGATCGGGAAACGATTTGAACTTCCTTCTCCAAAACAAAAAGGCTCTCATGACTGAGAGCCTTTTTGTTTAATGATATAAAAGAGAGACCCTTCTTCTTTTATCCTGAAGCACAGACAAACTGAAAAGAATGGTTGAAAGGCCAGCTAATATCACGCTTGCTACAATTACAGAGCCTTGTAGCGTAAGAAATTCAGCAGTAAAGCCAATTACAATCGTTGCCATAATAGTGAGGAGTGCTTCTAACCAACCGTATATACTGGATACCCTTCCGATTCTATCTGGCGGGATAGAATGTTGTACGAACGTATTAAAACCCGTTTGCATCCAAGCCATGAAGAAGGAAAGGATAAAGAATCCAGTAGCTGCTTGACCCATTACACTTGAAAAACTATACACCACATAACCTGCCCCAACGAATATAGCTCCTAAACCAATCATCATTCGAAAACTAATGAAATGGGAAATCGCGATGAGAACTAAGGAACCCATCACATACCCAGCCCCAGCAATACTTACTAAAAGGCCATATTTTATTTCAGAAAGCATGATTATATTTGTAGAGAAAGCAGCTTCCAAAGAATCAATAGCTGCCACGAACACCATTATAACGCCAACTAAGAAGTAGGTTAGCATCATAAAACGATGGTTTCTTGAAAAGGACCACACATCTTTCCAGTCTCTTTTAAACATTTCATAAGAAGGTTTTTCGAGACTATCCCTCTCTTTATTCGGTTTAGGGAGATAAAAAATAAGCAACGCTGCGATCAAAAAAGAAACTCCATTCAAGATAATCGAAATTTTATAGCCTCCTACCACTAATAATGCTCCTGCAATAGCTGGTCCTAACACAAATCCACCAGAGTCCAGCAAGCTTCTCCATCCATTAAAATGTTTCCTCTTCTCTGACGGAATCAGGTTCGTTATATACGACAAAGCTGTCGGTTCGCTCATAGCACTGGCCATATAAATAATTAGTACCAGTCCGTAGACTATTGTTAGGTTGTTCGTTAAAGGGATCAACAATACCAGCAACCCCCGTATAAAGTCTAATCCAATCATCATATTTCTCTGATTGATACGATCAATTATACTGCCGGCCCATAAATTTGTGGCAATAACAGCAATTGGTCTTGCTATATATAAAAAGGTAACAGCAAGCGGTGATCCTGTTTTGTCTAACACCATGAGATTTAATGCAATAAGGTAAACCCAATCCCCTAGTGCAGAGATTCCAAGCGCTGCTAATAAGATGATAGAAGCGTGCTTTCGTTGCTTTCGATAGACGTGATTCATTTGATTTCCTCCTGTTGTAAGCTACTAACCATTATTCAGGAAGAATGAATCTGTTTACTTTTGCACATAAAAAACACCCCCAAGATTTCTCATCTTGGGGGCGATAATTAATCCGCGGTGCCACCCCAGTTTATTAATATGTCTCCATATTAACCTTTTCGGGTACGACATGTATGAATGCATATACCCTAGCTCTGTAACAGGAGCACCTGGCGCACGATCCCAACTGAATGTTCCCATGCGCAGCTCTAGAGGTTTGGTTCAACCAGTCACGTCCGCCCCTTTTCACCAACCGGAGCTCTCTTTAGGAAATGATGCTGATTTACTCTTCTCTTCACAGCCTTTTAATAATTTCTATAATATTACCAAACTCCCCCACCCTTGTAAACCATTCTTTAATTAGTAAAAGGGTGTCTGGCACCCTTTATCTCGCTAAAGCAATTAATCTTGCTGTTTTTTCAGGGCTTCTTGTAAGGAAACCTTTTTTAGTTTCCTTCTTGAGAGAGTTAAAGATACGTAATAGGTGAATAAGATCGTAACCAAACTCATGCCAATCATTAAGGGACTCAGGTGAACAGGCATAGCGAAACCGGTCTGTTCAACGAGTGAATTCATGAGTTGATCAATGCTTAAGATTCCAATTGGGACAGACAGGATAAACCCAATCAAGACGATTGGTGTATAGACATTTATAATAAGCTTAGAAACTTCTTTATCCGTATAGCCCATGACTTTAAACAGGGAAATTGACGGTGAATTCTCTTCCACGATTAGATTCGTAATGAGGGTTAGGACAATTACCCCTATTAAGAATGCGAAGCCCGCAATGCCAAATACAGAGTACCGTGTTAAAGCAGATGTGGATTCAAAATTTTCAATGATGTCTTGTTTATTCTCAATAAATAAGACGTTTTCTGAGTTTTCCGGCTCTTTATTTGTCCATTTTCCTGTATAAACCTCTTCTGGATACCCTAAAAACTTATTTACCTCACCACGTTCATCATAAATGGAAAAGCCAATATAAACACTCGCGATTCCTTGTACTTTTTTCTTAAGGGTGTTTGAGTTGTAAGCATTCGTTAGAGTAATCGTATCCCCTTCCGCCAAACCGAGTGCGCTCGCAAAGGGTTCGCTCAGGATAACACCTTCTTTAAGTTTGGAATTGAGCAGCTTACCTTCTTCAGTTTTAAGGTGAATTTGGTCTGTGTCAGGCTCTAATCCATAGATCATCGACTGCTGGTCAATTGAATCGATTTTTTCTCCATTCACTTCGCTAATCTCTGCTTCTGCTGCAGTAAATGGGCTTTCCCCTTGGGACGGTGTTTCTTCTTGCAATGTTTTATAGTGAGCAGCGTAATTGTAGGTCAAGATTTCTTTATAGGTTGCATCTACAATACCATCCATACCTTTGTACATCGTTGCCCCAAAGATTAAAAGAATACTAGAAAACATAACCCCTAACAAAATATAAACAGCTCTCGCTTTACTCCTGGCTAACAAACGAGTGCGAAACCGTGTCATAAAGCTTCCCTTATTGAGTAGCGGCAGCCTTTCTAACATGGACTTCTTCCCAGCAGCCGTATCCTTTGGTCGCAACAGATCAAGGGGGGATTGTTGCAAGGGCTTACGGATCACAAAGTAAGTCATAAGGAGTAATATAACATTTGGAATTACAAAACCAATGACAAGGACTTTAGGGTCCCAATCGAAATAAGAAATGCTTGGTAAGTTAAAGTAATTGGAATATAGATCTGTTATTGGAATGGACAATCCAGCACCTGCTGCCACACCGAGCAAAGAGCCTAGCAATCCAATAAAGGCTGCATACATCATATAATGACGAATGAGTTCACGATTACGATAGCCTAGTGCTTTTAACGTCCCGATCTCTTTTCTTTGCATTTCTAAACGGCGCTTCATAATCATAAGTACCATTAGAACCGATAAAGCTAATATAAATAAAGGTAGAGTTGTAATCAACTTTTGCGAGCTTTCAATTTCCGATTCTACAAATTGAATTCGAGGATTCTCCTCTTGATTTAACCATTTCAGTAAGGAGTAATCTTCTGTAACGGTTGATTTGAACGAATCTCTTGCTTGAACAGAAGCACCATCTCCTAATACTTGCGTGACGGTCTGATCAGCAACTGATAAGAGTGTACGTTCTGTCGTAACGCCGATCCCAAATGTACTCGGATCACTAAGAAGATCGCTTTCTCGCTCTAGTATATAGATGTAGTCAGGGAGATAAACGAACCCTGTTACTTCCAGTGCATCTCCGTTTACTTCGATTTCATCTCCTACCTCGATGTTTTGTGCTTTTGCAAAGACAGGAGATAATGCCACTTCTCCAGCTTCTTGTGGCAACGCTCCCTCTGAAGCATACGAGATATTGATCTCATTCGTTAGCGAAAATAACCGAAGCGTTGTGTCTTCATTTGTGTATGGAAGATCCCCATACCTTCTTTCTTCTAATATTAGGTCAAACTTGTCTTCCCATCTTGATAGTTGATTAGAAGGAATCTCATTAGAGAGAATCATATGAAAATCCTCTTGGCTATATTCATCTTTAAATTGAGCGTTCCGATTATCCAAAGTCGAGATTCCCATCGACATAGAAACATAAAGCATAATGGACACAATCAGAAGAATCGTTACGCCTATAAACTGAAACTTCTTCTCTTTAAACTGACGAAGTATACTTTTTCTGAGGATCATACCCACTTCACCTTCTCTGGATCAACGGGCTGCTCATTATAAAAATGCTCCATTATTTCACCGCTTTTCATTCGGATGACTTTATGGGCCATTTCACCAATGCCATTATTGTGTGTAATGATACATACTGTTGTACCATACGTTTCATTTACATATTTCAAAAGGGATAAGATTTTCTTACCTGTTTCTTCATCTAATGCCCCAGTTGGCTCATCACATAGTAAGACTTGAGGATTTTTGATCAGGGCACGTGCAATGGCAACACGTTGCTGTTCCCCTCCACTTAACTGGTAAGGGAATTTGTCCTTTTTATCCCACATTCCAACTTTCTCCAAAATCTCTTTCATGTTAAGAGGATTCTGGCTTAACTCACTTCCTACTTCAACATTTTCAGAAACGGTGAGTGTCGGCATAAGATTATATTGTTGAAAGATAAATCCAAGAGATTGCCTTCTATATTCTGTTAATTCCTTATCTTTCAATTTGGACAATTCATAGTGATGAACCGTTATCTCTCCCTCATCATGACGATCAATCCCTCCAATGACATTAAGCAGTGTAGACTTACCTGAACCTGAAGGGCCCAAAATCGCGACAATTTCTTGATCAGGGATTTCAATAGAAACATTCTTTAACGCATGAACAGTCACTTCACCGCTTTGATATATCTTGTTCACATTTGATAGTACGATACTCATACGCTCATCTCCATTTAATAATTTGAAATATAATTATAAAATCATTTCATTTCTAGCTTCATCTTACCTCAATATATGTAAGAAGACAACGTTTTTTGAACCGAATATATAAAATAAATTCAAAACTCCAGATCTCTATATATCTAAAGCACTAAAGCGTGCCAGACACCCTTTAACAAAGTAAAGGGTGTCTGGCACGCTTTAGTGCTCCACAGTCATAAAAAAACAAACTAGCGTCTGTCTAGTTTGTTTCCGAATCAGATGATTGGTGTTTTTTAAAATCGTCCAGAAAGTCTTTTTGAAAACTGGTGGTTGGGGTCGCTTTTGGCTTAGCCTTTAATTTCTTAAATGGATTGGACCCGTATTTGTCCGTTAATTCTCCAATGGCGGAATACAATTTTTCGTTTTTAGCTTCCTTTTCATACGTAAACAAGTCAAGCTGTAGCGTTGCGTCCTGCTTTTCACTTAGGTCCTGTGCAGTAACACCCATAAGTCGGATAGGCGTCCCGTTCCAGTGGTCTTCCCAAAGTTTTACGGCGTATTGATAAATCTCTTCCACTTTACTGATATATTCAGGTAATTGTTTGCTTCTTGTAATGGTTCTCCGGTCGTGATACCGAATCATTAGCTGAATATTTCTTGAAACAACCTCTTTATTCTCCATACGATCGGCAACTTTCTGTGATAATTGACGAAGGAGTTTTGTAATTTCGATATCATCGGTCGTATCATGAGGCAATGTCTGGGAATTCCCAATACTTTTGAACTCGCTAACCGCATCAGGATCCACAAGTCGATCGTCTATTCCGTTTGCACGATTTTGTAGACGCTCCCCATTAATCCCAAGCTTCCCTTTTAAAGCATACACGTCTGCTTTTGCAAGATCTTCTATCGTATGAATATGGCTATTGATTAATTTCTCAGCGGTTTTCTCTCCTACCCCATACATTTCTCTAACAGGCAACGGCCACAATTTCGTTGGTATATCACGCTTTCTAAGTACCGTAATTCCCATTGGCTTTTTCATATCTGAAGCCATCTTAGCAAGAAATTTATTCGGCGCAATCCCTATAGAACTAGGGAGTTCGAGCTGCTCCATAATGGTCTTTTGGATCCAATTTGCAATATCTAAAGGAGTACCCTGATCTTCGCAATCGGTAATATCCATATACCCCTCATCAATTGAAACAGGCTGAACAAGATGTGTGACTTGAGAAAGAATGGAGAACATCTCTCTAGAAGCCTTTCGATAACGGTCAAAATTAGGACGCATCACAATCATATCGGGACAAAGACGCCTTGCTTGCCACAGAGGCATAGTGGTCTTTACACCCTTTGCCCGCGCTTCATAACTGGCGGTTACAACTATTCCCTTTCGTTCCTCAGGGTTTCCCGCAATCGCGAGAGGTTTACCTTTCAATTCTGGATTGTAAGCCATCTCAACAGAAGCATAGAAACTGTTCATATCAACATGGAAAATCACACGTCCATTCTTCGGATACCACTTCGACAAATCAACACACCTCCTCACTAACGAACATTCGTTCTATAATCTATTGTAACACATCTACCAACCCTACGCCTCCCGTCCAACTCAAAACCCTTTCGTGTCAGACACCCTTTACCTTAGTAAAGGGTGTCTGACACGACCTGGCTCATTACACAGAAAAAAACCCTTCCAACTATAGGGAGTTTGATTATCTCTCTACAGGTTGGAAGGATTTTCTTCCCCTTCGTTTGAGCAAGCAGTCTGATTTTCTTTATTTATGCAAGAACCCATGGAGTTGGCGGTTCTTGCCGCTGCTCGATTATAAACCATATCAAACTTACTTTTCGCAAGCCTGCGCTTTGCAATGGATTCAAAAGGATTTTGCAGCACATTCAAATATGATTCCAGTTGCTCTCTCTCTTCTTGAGTTAATCGGACTTTCATAACAAACCTCTTTCCGTGGAGTATTTATGGTTCCTTTGTTGCCGCAATTTCATCGGAAGAGTTATTCTTATGGTACAAGTGCGGACTTCTGTCCTCTTCTGAACAGGCTAATTTGTTTTCATAATCAATACAGGCATTTTCAAGAGATTCTTTTTGGTACTTTTGAATGTACGATAACCCAGCATACCCTGCAAGTAACGATGTTACAATAATAGATAGCTGATTTTCTGTACCCGTTAGCGTAACAGTGCTTTTGGCTATAATGCCAGCCCCAACCCCTATAATGAGGTCACCAATGACGCCAAGTTCGAATAAAATCGGATCGGTGTTCTTGTTATCTCCATACCGGATTCCAATTAAAAACAATAAGAAACTAATAAACGCGTTCACAATCGTGACAATCAGCATCAACGCTCTCATTGTTCCCCGATAAGAAGATTGGCTCCACTCTTCAAACCCCTTGAACTTAAAATCAATACTTACAATCGGAAGTAAAATACACGCATTTCGTTTATAATGACCAATCAATGCCCCCACCAAGCTTACTAAAATCGCCAATTTAAAAATGTGCCATAGCTCGACTAGTGAATAAACCTGATCCATATCATCACCCTTCTCTATAGTATTATCCTTATCATACTATTATTGTAAGAATTTTCAATCATTTTTAACGTAATTGAATCTATAGCATTAGAGGTTGTCACATTTCAATAGGTAAAAAGTCTATTTTAAATACGAACGCATGTACCATTAGACATGGTCTTTAGCCCTCCTTTAGATATTTATTCCTGAATTTCCGCGGGCATGCTGTCCTTTACTTCGTTCAGTCCGGGGTCTCCTCGTTCCAAAGACACCTCTAGCTAATGTTTTATAGCATTAAACGGGAGATGACGGTTGCTAAAATCAAAAAAGAGAGCACCTTTTCAAGGCACTCTCTAACACTCTTACCATACTCCATAACTTATCCCCATCTTGTAAACTATACCAAAATAAAGGAAGATAACACTTACACCAATCCAAATAGAAGATTTACTTTTCTCAAGCCAACCTGCTATCACCGTTCGAATACCAAATAAAAATAGTATAAGTGATAAAGCTAACCTTCTATTGAACTCCCTCACCATGTAGTCATCGAAACCTGTCTGACCATTAACAATAAAGGGGCCACTTTCTAGCGAGATGGATACAAGAAAACATGAGACCTGGAGGATCATTATTATCGGAAAAACAATCCCTTTGGTTACCCCTTTTTCCTGCAAATACCGGTGTACATTAGATTGGACTTTATTAGAACGGATATACGTAATGATAGAGCTTATTACAAGGATAGGAACTCCAAACCATAAAGCATTCATCAACGTGAGTGAGTTCAAAACCCAAATTAAAATCCCTAAACTAATAAAATATAAAACGACGTCACGAAAAGGAAGACGGGTTCCTTCTTGAGCCAATTCATCCTCACCTCCCCGCCCTATTTTATCCTTAAAATGGAATAGAATGCAATATAATACACCCTGGTTCTTTGGTGAACCAGGGTGCTGCGTTCGGGTGATTTATCTAGTTATCTAACTCGGAGTGCCCTTTCTGAGTCAGATTAGTCTTCTTTACGTTCCATCGAACGAAGAACCGCTGTTAATAATATAGCGCCAACTACCATGACAGCACCTACCCAAGGTGTGTGCTCAAGTCCAATAGAGTCTACAATTATTCCCCCAACAAACGATCCAATCGCAATCCCGACGTTAAAAGCTGCAATATTTAAAGCTGATGCTACGTTAACAGCAGATGGAACATATTTTTCAGCCAGGTTCACAACAAGGATTTGCAAAGCAGGAACGTTCATGAATGCAAACAGACCCATAAAGAAGATAGTAATTAAACCAAGTACTTTAAATGGCGCTGTTACCGTTAAGATAAATAGAATAATAGCTTGGAATACAAACATCCAAAACAGAGCTTTTAGTGGATTTTTGTTTGAAGCTTTTCCACCGATGGTGTTACCAATCGCAACGGCCACACCATATCCAACTAAGATAATACTTACCCAACGGGCGCTAAATCCTGTAATATCTTCTAATATCGGAGAAAGATACGTAAAGGCTACGAACGTACCTCCATACCCTAGACCTGTAATGACAAAAGCTAAGATTAATTTACCATTTGTTAAAATCTTAAGCTGTTCACTAAATTTCGCTGGTGGTGCTTCTTTAAGATCTTTAGGGACCAATATCGCACTGGAAATAACACCAATAAGACCTAGTAGTGCGACTCCCCAGAAGGTTGCTCTCCAACCAAAGGCTTGTCCAATAAATGTCCCAAGTGGAACACCTGTTACGGTCGCAACTGTTAAGCCTGTAAACATAAATGCTATTGCACTGGCACGCTTATGCTGCGGAACTAAATCAGCAGCAATTGTTGCGCCAATCGAGAAGAATATGCCATGTGAGAACGCCGTAATAAAGCGAGCTATAAATAAGACTGTAAAACTAGTTGATAACGCCGCTACAGAGTTACCTACTATAAACAGAACCATCAAAGACATCAGAAGCGTTTTTCGATTCATCTTGGATGTTAATGCTGTAAGAACCGGTGCCCCAATAGATACTCCAATTGCATATCCAGAAATCAAAAGACCTGCCAACGTAATCGATATAGATAAATCATCAGCAATCGATGAAAGAAGTCCAACTGGAACAAACTCCGTTGTTCCAATACCAAAGGCACTAATCGCTAGCGCAAGTAGCGCCAGTGTGCCTCCTTTATTTTGAGCTTGATTTGAATGTTGTGTGTTAGAACTCATTAAAGAGATCCTCCTTTGAACTATCGTTAATAATCACTGAATAGATAAGGCGCCATTACCTATCCAACTTGCGTACATTACATTATGCAATGTACTTCATCTTTGCGGAAGTACGCACTTTAAAGTACGGTAGGTACTAAAAAGTAACTATAAGCTGTTTCATACATAAGACTATTGCTTACGGCTTGTCTGTTTCCTTCACTGCCGTTGCAACAATTGCTATTATGCATCGTAAAAATATAAGAAAAAAGTACGTACTTTCATGTAGTATAGGTACCTTTTTGTAACTTTTAAGAGCACTCATGGGATTAGACGGCTTAAATATTTTTAAGTTGTTTTAAACATAAGGGACACAAAAAAAAGAGTCACCTTTTAAGGTGACTCTTTTTCCAAATTATTGCATAGGCTTTTGATTGGTCTGAACATAACTTTGAAGCATCTGGTTCATGTCCTGAGGATTTAATTGTGGAACTTGATAATACCCATGTTTGTTCTGATAAAGAAAGATTTCATACGACATTTCAATTAAGTTTGGAACGCTATCTGCTATGACGCGTCTTAATACGGGATTTGTCATCTCTAAAGCCGTCATCGAAAACAGCGTAGCTAGAGACTTCGTTTGTCCTAACATGTAAGCAGATAACCCTTTATCAGATAGTTCTTGTACAGATTGATTGGGCTTTTTTGGCTCTCCCTGATTTAATCCATAAACGGTCGTATGATCTTCTTCCATCTTGTATACTTGGGTAGAAACAGACGGTTTATTTCCCGTGCTAAAGCTCTCTACAATCGTATTATACATCGTTTCAATAAAAGCGTACTGACGATTTAAAATATCCTTTAACTTCTGGTCTTGTATGTGCTGTTCATACATTTGGTATTGATCCATTAAACTTATAACAGATGCAATAACTTCGTGAGCATCAAAAAGCTCATGACCTCCATGGTTAGTCGATGGGGCCATGTTCTTTTGATTCGTAGTTGAATCGTTTTGTTGTTGCACGTTTATCCCTCCTGTATCCATCAGTCCATAGTGTCTACGATCCACAGAAGAAATATGTAAAAAAGCCTTCCACCTGACATAACAGGCGGAAGGCTTTTGACTTATTTTTGAGCTGTTTCTTGTACAATTGCTGCCACGAGTTCAGCTGTTTTCTCTAGTTCATCAAGAGGCATACGTTCATTCGTTGTGTGGATCTCTTCGTATCCTACACAAAGGTTCACCGTCGGAATTCCGTGACCTGCAATAATATTTGCATCACTACCTCCACCGCTAGTAAGAAGATCAGTAGAACGACCGATCGCCTTCGCAGCACGTCTGGCTACTTCAACGACTTCTTCCCCTTCACTATGTTTGAAGCCTGGGTACATAACTTGGGTTTCAATATCTACACTTCCGCCCATTTCTTCAGCAGTCTCTTCAAGGGCTTTTCGCATCTTTTCCACTTGAGCTTCCATTTTTTCCGGAACAAGTGAACGAGCTTCAGCTAGGATTTCTACGTGATCACAAACAATATTCGTCTTCTGACCACCTTCAAAACGGCCGATATTTGCCGTCGTCTCTTCATCAATGCGTCCAAGCGGCATTTTTGAGATGGCACGAGCCGCTAGTGTAATCGCTGAAATTCCTTTTTCAGGAGCGACACCTGCGTGTGCAGTCTTCCCTTTAACCACTGCATTCAGCTTAGCTTGTGTAGGTGCTGCCACTACGATATTCCCAACTTTCCCATCACTATCAAGAGCATAGCCATATTTAGCAGTTAAATGTTCAGGATTCAGCGCTTTAGCTCCGACTAAACCTGATTCTTCACCAACTGTAATGATAAACTGAATATCCCCATGCTCTACATTATTCTCTTGAAGGGTACGGATCGCTTCAAAAATAGCAGCTAATCCAGTCTTATCATCCGCCCCAAGGATCGTTGTGCCATCTGTAACCACATAGCCATCCTGAATAGTAGGTTTCACGCCATTACCAGGTACAACTGTATCCATATGAGAAGTAAAGTAAATTGGATCCACACCCCCCTTACTTCCTTTCAGGGTACAGATAAGATTCCCAGCGCCATGCCCTGTCACTTCCTTGGCATTGTCTTCAAAAACCTCGACACCAAGGTCTGTAAATTTCTTTTTCAATACTTCGTTTATCTTTGCTTCGTCTCCCGTTTCTGAGTCAATTTGAACCAACTCAAGAAATTCTTCAATTAATCGGTCACGATTTACAGTAAGCATATATGCTGCCTCCTTCAATATGTAAAAAAAGAGATGACTCTCTATTAGTACGTTAGCGAAAGCCATCTCAAGTGTCAAACGATGTTTCTTATAAAGGAATATTTCCGTGCTTTTTCTTTGGTCGTTCTTCTTTTTTATTTTTAAGCATATCTAGTGCCTGAATAAGAGAGATTCTTGTCTCTCTAGGATCAATAACATCATCGACCATACCAAGACCTGCAGCTACATAAGGATTGGCAAATCTTTCACGGTATTCATTGATTTTCTCCTGACGAGTCGCTTCAGGATTTTCACTCCCCTTTATGTCTCTGGCAAAAATAATATTTGCTGCTCCCTCTGGCCCCATCACCGCAATTTCAGCATTCGGCCACGCGTAGACAAGGTCTGCTCCAATTGATTTACTATTTAACGCCACATAAGCCCCGCCATATGCTTTTCGAGTAATGACTGTTATCTTTGGAACAGTCGCTTCTGAATAAGCATATAAGATTTTAGCTCCGTGTCTGATAATTCCACCATGCTCTTGTTTAACACCCGGGAAAAACCCAGTTACGTCTTCAAATGTAATGAGTGGAATATTAAATGAATCACAAAAGCGAATAAAACGGGAAGCTTTATCAGAAGAATCAATATCCAGACCACCAGCCATCACTTTAGGCTGGTTGCAAACGAGTCCCACCGTTTTCCCTTTAATGCGAGCGAATCCAACCACAACGTTCTTCGCAAAGTCTGGATGAATTTCAAAGAAGGAGTTTTCATCCGTTACCTGATCAATAATGGTCCTTACATCATAGGGACGAATGGGATCAAACGGGATTAAGTCTGTGAGGTCTGGTCTGTAATGATCCTCCTCATCCATTTCTATTTGACGAGGTTTCTCTTCATTATTAGCAGGTAGGTAATCAATTAAAGAACGGACCTGATCTAACGCTTCTTCTTCTGTCTTTGCTTTCAAATGAGCATTTCCGCTTTTACTATTATGTACATGCGCTCCACCTAGGTCCTCAGAAGAGATTTGCTCACCTGTTACGGTTTCGATTACTTTAGGTCCTGTTATAAACATTTGGGACGTTTCCTCAACCATAATAACGAAATCTGTAATCGCAGGAGAATAAACCGCTCCCCCTGCGCAAGGTCCCATAATAACAGAAATTTGTGGAATCACTCCTGAATAGATCGAATTTCGATAAAAGACTTGCCCATAACCATCAAGAGAAGTGACTCCTTCTTGAATTCGAGCGCCACCTGAGTCGTTTAAACCGATAAAGGGGACACCATTTTTGACAGCAAGATCCATGGCCGCAGCAATTTTTTTTGCGTGCATTTCACCTAATGCCCCACCGAAGACCGTAAAATCCTGGGCAAATAAGTACACATCATTGCCTTTAATCTTCCCAAAACCGGTAACGACCCCTTCACCAGGTGCTTCTTTCCCTGCCATTCCAAACTCTGTGCCCCGGTGCTCAATAAATGGGTTGAGTTCCACGAACGTTCCTTCATCAAGGAGATAGTCAATTCGTTCTCTAGCTGTCATCTTTCCCTTATCTCGTTGTTTTTGTATACGTTCATCTCCACCGCCCATTTCTATGGTTCTTCTTCTATCATAGAGTTCATTAATCTTATTATAAATATCCATTACGTTTGGTCACCTCCATGCTGACATAACTCATATAAAACACCGTTAGATGCTTTCGGGTGTAAAAAAGCGACATCAGCATTGTGTGCCCCTTTCTTTGGCACCTCATTGAGTAAAGGAACGCCATCAGCCCTATATTGTTTTAACCGATCGCCTATATCCGATACCTCAAATGCAATATGATGGATTCCTTCTCCTTTCTTCTTAATAAACTGAGCAATTGAAGAATCATCACTTAACGGCTCTAACAATTCGATTTGAGTCTCCCCAATTGGTAAGAAGGCAACTTTAACGCCTTCACTCTCAACTGTTTCAACATGTGTAAGAGTAAGACCAAGGGTATCTGTGTAAAACGGAAGAGTTTGTTCAATGTTCTGTACAGCGATTCCAATGTGAGCAATCTTCTCTGGCGGTTTAACCTCTGCGGATTGTTCAGGATCAACAAGCCGTTGAATGTATTTCGCTACCTCATCTGTCGAACTACCAGGTGTAAAGATCTTCTTAATCCCTTTTTCCTCTAAGAACGGAATATCTTCAGCTGGAATAACACCGCCACCAAAAACAGGGATATCCTCTGCATTGTATTTTTTTAATGTTTCCACAATTTTTGGAAACAGTGACCGGTGCGCGCCTGATAATGAGGATAATCCCACAATATCGACATCTTCTTGAATAGCTGCTTGAGCAATCTGATCAGGCGATTGGCGCAGCCCAGTATAAATGACCTCCATACCATGGTCACGAAGAGCTTGCGAAATGACAAGCGCTCCACGATCATGCCCATCAAGTCCTGGTTTCGCTATAAGTACACGTATTTTTCTATCCATAACCGTTCCCCCTCTTCTAATTAGCGCGCAACATATTCTCCGAATTCTCTTCGAAGGGTGTGACAAATCTCACCAACAGTAGCGTATGCTTTTACGGCTTCAAGAATATGCGGCATTAAATTATCGTTTTGATCTTGGGCTGCTTGCTTAATCCGATTGAGCGCTTGCTCGACACGTTCCTGGTCTCGATGAATACGAATGTTACCTGTCTTCTGTACCTGAGCTTTCTCTAAATATTCGTCAACTTTTAATAACTCTGGATTAACTTCTTCGTCAATCTTATACTGATTCATCCCGACGATCACATCTTCTCCACTTTCAATTCTCTTCTGTGTTTCATAAGCAGCGTGGTGAATTTCCCGTTGCATGTAGCCCTCTTCGACAGCTTGAACAGCTCCACCGATCTCACGAATCTGATCCAGGTATTGATTGACTTGTTCTTCAATTTGATCCGTTAACTTCTCAACATAATAAGAACCAGCTAAAGGATCAACAGTATCTGCAACGCCACTTTCATTCGCAATAATTTGTTGGGTTCTTAGGGCTATGCGTGCAGACTCTTCGGTCGGTAGTGCCAAAGCTTCATCGCGAGAGTTTGTGTGTAAACTTTGCGTCCCGCCCATTACAGCTGATAAAGCTTGCAACGCTACACGGACAATATTGTTATCAGGCTGCTGTGCTGTAAGAGTAGACCCCCCTGTTTGGGTGTGGAACCTAAGCTTCCAACTTTTTGGATCTTCCGCTTTATAATGTTCTTTCATAATTTTTGCCCACACTCTGCGAGCCGCCCTGAATTTAGCCGCTTCTTCAAAAAATTGATTATGTGCGTTAAAAAAGAAGGCTAGACGTGGTGCGAATTGATCGACTTTAAGACCTGATTCAATGGCTGCATCTACATAAGCCAATCCATTTGCAAGAGTGAATGCCACTTCCTGTACGGCAGTAGATCCTGCTTCTCTGATATGATAGCCCGATATACTAATCGTATTGAACTTAGGGACATGCTCATGACAATAACCAAAGATGTCCGTAATGATTCTCATAGATGGCTTAGGAGGAAAAATGTACGTTCCTCTCGCAATATACTCTTTTAAAATATCGTTCTGAATCGTACCTGTTAATTTCTCCTTCGGTACACCTTGTTTTTCCCCAACAGCGATATACATACAAAGTAATACAGAAGCAGGGGCGTTAATGGTCATGGATGTGCTTACTTGCTCAAGAGGAATCTCGTTAAACAACGTTTCCATATCAGCTAGACTATCAATGGCTACCCCGACCTTCCCGACTTCTCCTTCGGCCATAGGATCATCAGAGTCATATCCAATTTGCGTTGGTAGATCGAAAGCTACAGAAAGTCCCGTTTGCCCTTGATCGAGCAAATAACGGAACCGTTTATTTGTTTCCTCCGCGGAACCAAAGCCTGCATATTGACGCATGGTCCAGTATCTACTTCGATACATTGTAGGTTGGATCCCCCGTGTAAATGGATATTGCCCGGGAAACCCTATATCATTAATATAATCTTCATTGATTTCATTTGGTGAATAAAGACGATCAATTTCAATATGGGAACTCGTTTCGAACGGTTCCTTCCTCTCTGGAAATCGTTCGATTGCTTTCTTGGATTGTTCCTCCCATTTTTGTTTTTGCTCATTATAGGTTGACCCCATCCGAACTCCCCCTTTTAGATAAAATACGCATCATTTTGAACGTATTCGATAAAGAACAAGAAAACCCTTTCAATTTTTCGACAATTTTATTGTATCATGAAACTGGTTATAAAATGAATCATTATTCACTATAAGAGTAATGTTCAACAATACGAAGAGAAGGGCTTTGGTATTATAAAAAAGGAGACTTGTTCCATTCACGGATTCGGGTTAAAATAGGACTAGTATCGGGGATGAAGGAGGTCAATACGATGGCATCTAAAACAGCTCAAAATAAACAAACAGAAGCGCCTCAAAAGCGTAAACCATCTAAGAGGGAAAAACGCCAGAAAGTTGTAGTCTATTTAATGATCGTAACGATGTTGCTAACATCACTACTTGCTGGAGCAGGTATGTTTTTATAAGCTAAGAGACACAAAAAGAGCATTTGGCTTCTATAGCCAAATGCTCTTTTCTTTTATAGGTACTCTCGTTGTGAAAGAAGCGTTACTCACCGCCTCCTCCACCGTCACCACCATCTCCAAACAAACCAAAGCCAGAAGAGTCTCCGCCACTCGCATCACTGTCCCCATACGTGTCTCGATTTTTCGTTCGGAAACTGGAGGTTACCATAGCTAGGACAACAATAATAAACAATAAAAATCCCAAATAACTCACCTCTTATTCAATATAGACGAATGAACGGTTCTTTGGGTTTCAGTTTTTCCAACAGAGATAAAGGTGTGATGTTCTCCTCACACCTTTAAATATCGAAATGCTTTATCCACCCTTGTCGTTGGGGTATGGCAGCTGAAATTCTCACAAATATACGCAGTCGATTGATTATTCAAATATGTGTAGTCACCTGCAAAAGGGGCAACCTCTTTAAGTTCTTCAGGACTTACTGCAACAAGTGTGGTATTAGACGGATAGAAGTCATTTCTTAAAGAGTCCAGTAATGGTTTCATTCCGTTATTCATTCCTTGTAAGATCACAACTTCTTTCATGTTACTTTTTGTAAGTAAGTACGTTTGCATCAAGTAAACATGGCCGTCCGAATACTTAGCTAGGTCGTCTGAGAAAGCATGAAGCATTTTCTCTACCACCTCTTCTTTCTGATGATCTCCCGTTAAGCGGGCCAATCGTAAAAGCTGGAGAGCAGCCACGCTATTACCAGATGGAACGGCGCCATCTGCTGCTTCTTTAGGTCTGGCGATCAATTGTTCATGATCGTGGCCGTATAAATAAAACCCTCCACCTTCTTCATCAAGAAACAGCTTAAACATGTTCTCACTCAGGTGATTAGCCTTTTGGATATACTCAAGATCGTAAGTAGCTTCATACATTTCAAGGTAAGCCCACAACATGTAGGCATAATCATCAATTAAACCAAGGTGTTTGACCTCCCCGTCTCTGTAGCGGACCATAAGCCGATCATCTACGATCAGATGGGTTTCGATAAACTCAAGTCCATGTTTCGCCGCGTTTATATACGTATCATTCTCAAATACCCGAGAAGCTTTAGCTAATGCGGCAATCATCATCCCATTCCAAGATGTAATCACTTTATCATCCTTAAAGGGATGAATACGTTTCTTTCGCGCTTCAAACAATTTTGCTCTAGAATGATCGAGGGCTTCAGCAAGTTCTTTTTCAGTACTATTGTAAGAGGAGGCATATTGTTGTAAATCAATACCGATTACGTTCGGAATACTCTTCCCTTCAAAATTTCCATGATCGGTAATATTGTAGATCTCACAGAACTGTTCTCCTAATGAATTCCCGAGCACTCCCTTAATCTCATCCGGGGTCCATACATAAAATTTGCCTTCCTCCCCTTCAGAATCAGCATCTTCGGCAGAGTAAAACCCTCCTTCAGGATGGGTCAGGTCCCTTAATACATAAGACATTATTTCATCAGCTGTTTTCTTAAAACGAGGTTCCTTCGTCACCTGGTATGCTTCTGTATAAGCAATCCCAAGTAAAGCCTGGTCATATAACATTTTCTCAAAATGAGGAACAAGATATTTCTCATCCACGCTATACCGTGAAAAGCCAAATCCTACATGATCGTAAATCCCCCCAGCAGCAAGCCCATCGAGTGTTTTAGTGACCATATTTAGCGCTTCTTCTTGACCAGAGTAATCATAATACCTAAGTAAAAATGTAAGTGTATGGGGTCTTGGGAATTTAGGGGCGTTTCCAAAACCGCCATAAGTGCGATCAAATTGCTTAAATAAGGTGCTATAAGTGTGATCGAGCACCTCTTCAGAAAGTTCTGTTGAAGGTGTTATATGAAAGGCCTGATCAAGGGCATGTTGAACATTCTTTTCAATATTTTTCACTTTATCAGGTTGCTGCTTAAAGTTTTGATAAAGTTGAATGATGACATCTTTCAAGCCCGGCATTCCATACCGACTTTCTTTCGGGAAATACGTCCCTGAATAAAAAGGAACTTGTTCAGGGGTCATAAACACACTTAGCGGCCATCCCCCCATGCCGTTCATCATATGGCAAATGGTCATATAAACGGAATCGAGATCAGGACGCTCCTCCCGGTCCACTTTAATGGCTACAAACCGCTCATTTATCATTTGGGCCACTTCTTGATCTTCAAAGGATTCCCTTTCCATTACATGACACCAATGACAAGTTGAATATCCAATGGAAAGAAATATCGGCTTTCCTTCCCTCTTTGCTTTCTGAAAGGCTTCCTCGCCCCAAGGATACCAATCAACAGGGTTATAAGCATGTTGAAGAAGGTAGGGGGATTTTTCATGGTTTAAACGATTCGCTTTATTATGTAATGACTTATTTTGCATAATGCACACCTCACTTCCATTGTGATTGCAACTATAACATAGTTATAGGTAGATTTTGTCGATGGCGACGTTGTTATTCTTCTCATAAACGACCTATTTCTAGAGACACTAAGAACGAAGACACTCTTCAGAGAGGATGTTTTAATGAGAAACAATCGATGGTTGTCCATGTTCAATACAAAAAAACAACCCATGTGGATGGGCATGTTTCGAAAAAAGAAAAAAAGTCGTACCCCTATGGTCATGTCCGTTCTGGGCGTAGCGGCTACAATGGTGAGTGCGGCCTTCTATGGCATTACACGTGGTCGCGAGGATGAGCACCATAGCCATGATGAACCAATGAAGAAATATGCTGGTAAAATTCAAGATTATATGAAACGTGCAGATTCACGCCCAAATGGTGCTGCGTTTGCTGAATTTGCTGATGAAATCATGCCAGAAGCAAATGAAAAGCCAAAAGAAGAACAATAAATAGAAGGACGACTTCAAAAAGTCGTCCTTCTATTTAAGTGTATTTTTCAAAACAATGGAAAGTTTGTATTCAACATGCTCACTAAGATTGGTAATAAATTCATCAAGGTCTTCGTTTGATGGAAAACGGCATTCTAATAAATAACATCCATCTCCACTAATTTTGTAATTATTCCTTACAAAATACTGATATTGGTCCAAAATTGAAAAATAAGATCTATGATAAGGCCCTCTTGTGTAAATATTTATAAAGACATGCACAGGATTCCCCATCTTCTCTTCATTCACGCAAACCTGATAACCTGAAATAATCCCCGCTTCTTCTAACTTTAACACTCGTGAAGAAGCAGCCTGCCCTGTCAAATGAACTTTTTCACCTAGCTCTTTCATACTTAACCGAGCATTCTGATTAAGCTCATGTACAATTTTATAATCCGTGGCATCCACCATCTCTCACTCCTTTCAAATTTCAAGTTCATGGCGCAAAATTCTTGATTTCATCTATGTAAGCTAGACTCCATTTATATTATCCTATACGTGTACACCTAAAAAGGAGGAGATTCACATGAATATCCATCATATAAGAAATGCAACCCTTTTACTAGAGTATGGAGGACATAGCTTTTTAATTGATCCATTCTTCGCTGACCAGGGTTCTATGCCTGCTTTTCCAAACACACCCAATCAGGAATTATCTAACCCACTTGTACCACTACCAGATAAAGCGAGTGAATACTTAGAGGTAGATGCTGTATTTATTACTCATCTTCATCCAGATCATTTCGATGAGAAAGCGAAAGAAATATTGCCAACAGACATTAAAATATTTGTTCAAAACCAAGAAGATTTAAAGACCGTAAAACAAGAGGGCTTTTCAAATGTTCACTCTTTTGAAAAACAAGTTCACATAGGCGATGTAACGATTAACCAAACAAATGGTCAACATGGCAGAGGGGACATTACTAAGATGACTGGCCCAGTATCTGGAATGGTCTTTAAGCATCAGGAAG